>RHLH01000003.1 GCA_003712165.1 Phycisphaera sp. | reverse complement strand
CAGCGTTAGAGTCAGTTACTTATAACAATACATCCGACACACCAAATACGAACAATCGTACGGTGACGTGGATTGTGAATGATGGTGATACCAATTCCAGTTCAATTACATCAACGATCAGTGTTGCAGCAGTTAATGATGGCCCTAGCATATCTGATCAGTCTGTCACTAAATCCGAGAGCACTGCTGCAGGTACTGTCATTGCTACATTTGACAATGTAGGCACAAGTTCAGATAACGATATTGACGGTGACTCTATAACTTATTCTATTACTTCCGGCAATGACGATTCGATCTTTGCTATCAATTCTTCAAATGGTGATGTTAGTATTGCTACTAATAAGTCATTAAGTTATCTATCTAGCGTCAGTCACTCATTAACTATTACTGCCACTTCGAACACATCTCAAACTGATACAGCGACATTGGTCGTTAACGTAACGAACCATACTCCTGCGCCCGTTTTTGATACTAGTGGTGGAACCACTGTTGCTATTTCAGAGGCTTTGGCTTCAGGTACGAATACAGGCTTAACGGCAAGTGCCAATGCGGCAGCCGGTGATAGTGCGAGTATCGCCAGCTATTCAATCACTACAAATAGCAGCGGTCTTTTTGCAATCCATCCAACCACCGGTGTTATATCACTTGCTGGTGATCTTGATTATGAGACAGCTACGTCCCATAATATTACCGTTACAGCTACTACAACCGACGGTTCTACTGCAACTCAAGCTTTTACGATCAATGTTCAAGATGTCGATGATGTTTTACCTGTTGCAGTTGCAGATACAGC
The DNA here is from genome assembly GCA_003712165.1 of Phycisphaera sp. Lineage (GTDB taxonomy): Bacteria > Planctomycetota > Phycisphaerae > Phycisphaerales > UBA1924. Next base: position 1,673 of record RHLH01000003.1, on the reverse strand, counting down.
TAACTTCCAAGTAGGTGGTTCTCTGATCTTTGATGGTCAAACCGGCAATCAACCAAAACTTATTGCTAATGATACTGACAATGTTTCCGCTACCGCAATATATTCTGTCAATGGAGTAGTCTTCTCCTCACTCACCAATTCTGACCATTCAACTTATACTAATGTTTCAGGATACAAGAAGGTTGTTTCAACTTTTGGCACATTATATATCAAATCGGATGGTACGGCTGCCTATGTTGATGCAAGTTCTTCCACTTCTGATCAAGATATTTTCATATATGAGGTTGCTGATGCGGCTGGTAACGTTTCACTACCTGCAACCATTACCTTATCTGCCATCGATTCCTCCAGTCCAACCGTGTCTGGTGCTATCACACAGAACGTAGATGAGTCGACTACTTCCCCTAATCTACAGCTATTGAGTGTTGCTTCTGATAATTCATCTTTATCAATTACTCATATAAAAGTTGGGACTGCGTCTGCTGTTTCTCTTCCCTCAGTTGAGACAACTGGTATTTACAAAGGTTTTTCTAAAGCTACCTCAACCCAGGGTAGTCTTTACCTTAAACCCGATGGCACTTCTTTTTATGTTCACGGTGGTGGTGATATTGCCGGTTCTGGAGTAACTGATGTCTTTACTTATACGATTTCAGATGGTACTAACACCGTCGATAATACTATAACTATAAACCTAATTGATACAACAGTTGTTCCTCCCACTAACAGCTCTGCGTCGACAAATAGTGGCAGTTCTATCAATCTCATTATGTCGGAAGCTGTTAAAAGCAATGTAACCCCTCTTCAGTCTATCTCAGATTTTTCCAACATTGGTCCATTCTTTTCATTGAAAATCGGCAATCAGACCCTTTCCTACGGCACCGGTTCTGGAACATTCTCCATGGACAAGGTAAATAGTACTACACTTACGTTTAGTATTAATTCGGAGGCCGACTTTATTCAAAATGTTCATGAGCTTGTACAAGTGGTATATAATCCAACAGGTGCTAACACCCATCATTTAAAGGATCTGGATGGCAATTTTGCTTCTGGTTTTACGCAATTAGTTACCAATCAGTTTGCTGCACCATCTGTTTCCAGTGCAACGACGACCAGCTCGAATGTCTTGACGATGGTACTGTCTGAGAATGCATTGAGCAACAGTGCTAATCTCTCAGACATTACTAACTTTGCCAATCTTGGTGCTCTATTCTCTGTCAAAGTAGGCAGCCAGACGTTGAGTTATGGAGCTAGCGGTGCAGGCACATTTAGCCTCGGTAAGGATGGATCCAATAACAACAAGTTAGTTTTTACGATCAATACAGAAGCAGATTATCTGCAAAACGATCAAGAGGTTGTTCAGATTATCTATAACGCTGATCCCAGCTCGACGACACATAACCTAGTTGATTCTGATGCGAACCAGACAACAGATTTTACATTTACTGCGACTAATAGCTTCCTAGCACCATCTGTTTCCAGTGCAACGACGACCAGCTCGAATGTCGTGACGATGGTACTGTCTGAGAACTCATTGAGCAACAGTGCCAATCTCTCAGACATTACTAACTTTGCCAATCTTGGTGCTCTATTCTCTGTCAAAGTAGGCAGCCAGACGTTGAGTTATGGAGCTAGCGGTGCAGGCACATTTAGCCTCGGTAAGGATGGATCCAATA
>RHLH01000002.1 GCA_003712165.1 Phycisphaera sp. | reverse complement strand
GCCGACATCGAGGTGCCAAACCCCCCCGTCGATGTGAGCTCTTGGGGGAGATCAGCCTGTTATCCCCGGAGTACCTTTTATCCTTTGAGCGATGGCCCTTCCATACGGAACCACCGGATCACTATGCCCTGCTTTCGCACCTGTTCGGCCTGTAAGCCTCTCAGTCAAGCGCCCTTGTGCCATTGCACTCTGCGCACGGTTGCCAAGCGTGCTGAGGGCACCTTTGGAAGCCTCCGTTACTCTTTTGGAGGCGACCACCCCAGTCAAACTACCCACCACGCACTGTCCCCCGTTAGGGGTTAGGCCCCGGACAAACGAAGGCTGGTATTTCAACGGCGGATCCAAACTGCCTGGCGACAGCCCTTCAAATCCTCCCAGCTATCCTACACATCGGTTGCCCAGGGTCAATACGAAGCTATAGTAAAGGTTCACGGGGTCTTTTCGTCCCACTGCGGGTAACCGGCATCTTCACCGATACTACAATTTCACCGAGGCCATGGTTGAGACAGTGTCCAGATCGTTGCACCATTCGTGCAGGTCGGAACTTACCCGACAAGGAATTTCGCTACCTTAGGACCGTTATAGTTACGGCCGCCGTTTACCGGGGCTTCAGTTCAATGCTTCTTCCCGAAGGAATGACATCTCCCTTTAACCTTCCGGCACCGGGCAGGTGTCAGGCCATATACGTCTTCTTTCGAATTGGCATAGCCCTGTGTTTTTGATAAACAGTCGCCTGGACCTTTTCACTGCGGCTCACATTGCTGTGAGCGACCCTTATCCCGAAGTTACGGGTCGATTTTGCCTAGTTCCTTAACCATGGATCTCTCGAGCGCCTTAGAATACTCATCCCGACCACCTGTGTCGGTTTACGGTACGGGCCGCATATCTCGCTTTTCTTGGAGGCACCTCCGCTGGATTATCACCGCGGCCGTGGCCTTGGTGTACTATCCCCGAAGGTTCAACGCACTGTTCCGTCAGTGCGCACCAACCTCGGTGCCCCGTCACTTTTGTCGATATGCGGGTACGGGAATGTTGACCCGTTGCCCATCCACTACCCCTTCCGGGTTCGCGTTAGGTCCCGACTGACCCCCGGCTGACTAGCATAGCCGGGGAAACCTTGGTCTTTCGGCGGCGGTGTTTCTCGCACCGCTTCTCGTTACTTATGCCTACATTTTCGTTCGTGGCCGCTCCAGCATACCTCACGGTACACCTTCGGCGCAGACACGATGCTCCCCTACCACTCCTTACGGAGTCTACGGCTTCGGTAATGTGCTTATGCCCGATCATCATCCATGCGGGACCGCTCGACCAGTGAGCTGTTACGCACTCTTTAAATGAATGGCTGCTTCCAAGCCAACATCCTGGCTGTCTATGCAGTCCCACCGCGTTTTGTCAACTTAGCACATATTTGGGGACCTTAGCCGGTAGTCCGGGTTGTTGCCCTCTCGGACATGGACCTTAGCACCCATGCCCTCACTGCCGCAAATCATTTTATAGCATTCGGAGTTTGTCAGGAATTGGTAGGCGGTGAAGCCCCCGCATCCAATCAGTAGCTCTACCTCTATAAAACTTTTGCGACGCTGCACCTAAATGCATTTCGGGGAGTACGAGCTATTTCCGAGCTTGATTGGCCTTTCACCCCTACCCACAGGTCATCCCAAGACTTTTCAACGTCAACGGGTTCGGGCCTCCACTGTGTGTTACCACAGCTTCACCCTGCCCATGGGTAGATCGCACGGTTTCGCGTCTACTACTACCGACTAAAGCGCCCTGTTCAGACTCGCTTTCGCTACGGATCCGCACCTGAAGTGCTTAACCTTGCCGGTAAAAGTAACTCGTAGGCTCATTATGCAAAAGGCACGCCGTCACTGTGCAAGCACAGCTCCGACCGCTTGTAGGCGCATGGTTTCAGGGTCTTTTTCACTCCCCTGTTCGGGGTTCTTTTCACCTTTCCCTCACGGTACTGGTCCACTATCGGTCTCCCAGGAGTATTTAGCCTTGGCGGATGGTCCCGCCAGATTCACACAGGGTTTCACGTGCCCCGCGCTACTCAGGATACTGTTATGGTCAATGGTCTTTACCCGTACGGGGCTGTCACCCGCTATGGCCGCTCTTTCCAAAGCGTTCCGGTTCATCACACGACCAACATCACAGTCCTACAACCCCAACCTTGCCGAAACAAGGTTGGTTTGGGCTTCTCCGCGTTCGCTCGCCACTACTAACGGAATCACTCTTGTTTTCTCCTCCTCCGCCTACTTAGATGTTTCAGTTCGGCGGGTTCGCCTGCCAGATGGCATGACATGTCTTCAACATGCCGGGTTGCCCCATTCGGACACCCACGGATCAATGCTTGTGTGCAGCTCCCCGTGGATTTTCGCAGCTTATCACGTCCTTCATCGCCTCTGGGAGCCTAGGCATCCCCCATGCGCCCTTCTCTTGCTTGTTCGCACTGTCCACTCGCGTGGACGTGCCCTCTCGTAATCCTTAATTATGTTATGTCACAAGTAAAATTGTTTCTTTACTTATCTACTACGTGTTTCTATACTCTCCGGACGTACTGCCCGGAAAGCTTGACTTCACATACCGCAAATGCGGTACGCTACGTCCCAATATGTCAATGAACGTTCTGGCCGGCCAACCAGGGCAATAAATTGCCGGTGGCCACTTGCCAATGTGGAGAATACCGGAGTCGAACCGGTGACCTCCTGCGTGCAAGGCAGGCGCTCTAGCCAGCTGAGCTAATTCCCCATTTATCGGTTGCCAGTTAACAGTTATCAGTTAACAGTAACCATATAACGGTAACCCAACACCCAGAATTTCCTATCCAATATTTCAGTCAATGAACGTTGTAGTCTCAGGCAGACTCGAACTGCCGACCTCTACATTATCAGTGTAGCGCTCTAACCAGCTGAGCTATGAGACTGTCCCTTGGCATTCACCAATACTATATTCCAAAAAACAAATCGGGAAAAAACAACAGCGCAGGCAGAACAAGGACCATCCCTCGGCCAGGGACGGGCTCGGACACCCTCTTCTCTAGAAAGGAGGTGTTCCAGCCGCACCTTCCGGTACGGCTACCTTGTTACGACTTAGCCCTAGTTACCGGTCTTGCCCTAGGCCGCTCCTTGCGGCGACGGACTTCAGGCACTCCCGGCTTCCATGGCTTGACGGGCGGTGTGTACAAGGCCCGGGAACGTATTCACCGCACCATGGCTGATGTGCGATTACTAGCGATTCCAGCTTCACGGGGTCGAGTTGCAGACCCCGATCCGAACTGTGACCGGTTTTGTAGATCCGCTCCCCCTTGCGGGGTGGCTTCCCTCTGTACCGGCCATTGTAGCACGTGTGTGGCCCAGGACGTAAGGGCCGTGATGATTTGACGTCGTCCCCACCTTCCTCACGGTTTGCACCGGCAGTCCCGTTAGAGTCCCCATCTTTACATGCTGGCAACTAACGGCAGGGGTTGCGCTCGTTATAGGACTTAACCTGACACCTCACGGCACGAGCTGACGACAACCATGCAGCACCTTGCAGGCAGTCCGAAGAAAGGGGCGTCTCTGCCCCATGCAGCCTGCATTTAAGCCCTGGTAAGGTTCCTCGCGTATCATCGAATTAAACCACATGCTCCACCGCTTGTGCGGGCCCCCGTCAATTCCTTTGAGTTTCATTCTTGCGAACGTACTCCCCAGGTGGGACACTTATCACTTTCGCTTGGCCGCCGAGACCGAAGTCCCGACAGCTAGTGTCCATCGTTTACGGCGTGGACTACCGGGGTATCTAATCCCGTTCGCTCCCCACGCTTTCGTCCATCAGCGTCAGTACGTTGTTAGTTACCTGCCTTCGCGATCGGTGTTCTATGTGATATCTATGCATTTCACCGCTACACCACATGTTCCGGCAACTCCACAACGACTCAAGACCTGCAGTATCAAGGGCAGTCCCACGGTTGAGCCGTGGCCTTTCACCCCTGACTTACAGGCCCGCCTACGGACCCTTTAAACCCAATGATTCCGGATAACGCTCGGACCCTCCGTATTACCGCGGCTGCTGGCACGGAGTTAGCCGGTCCTTATTCTTACGGTACCGTCAGCTCCCCACACGTGGGGAGGTTTCTTCCCGTATAAAAGCAGTTTACAACCCATAGGGCAGTCATCCTGCACGCGGCATGGCTGGATCAACCTTCCGGCCATTGTCCAATATTCCTCACTGCTGCCTCCCGTAGGAGTCTGGTCCGTGTCTCAGTACCAGTGTGGGGGATCCCCCTCTCAGGGCCCCTAATCATCGTTGCCTTGGTAAGCCGTTACCTTACCAACAAGCTAATGATACGCATCGCCATCCCCTTCCGATAAATCTTTAACCACAATGTCATGCGACTCCGTGGTGCCATGGGGCATTAATCCAAATTTCTCTGGGCTATTCCCCTGAAGGGGGCAGGTTCGATACGCGTTCCGCACCCGTGCGCCGGTCGTCATCAGTTTGCAAGCAAACTATGTTACCCCTCGACTTGCATGTGTTAGGCCTGCCGCTAGCGTTCATCCTGAGCCAGGATCAAACTCTTCATCGTGATGCTTTGAACATCTTTAATATATTCTCAGATGCCACAAGCCCACAATTGTCTCCTTGACGTCAAAATGGTTCTAGTTCAATTTCTACGCTGTCGTAGTATTCCCAATATGTATATGAACTTCTTTTGCTTCGTTAAAACCGAAAAAAAATTGGCCTCTAAAACCAATTTACCTCCCGTTTCAACAACCCCGCATCACTGCAAAGCGGGTGCAAATATA
>RHLH01000005.1 GCA_003712165.1 Phycisphaera sp. | reverse complement strand
ATCAGTGACGCGACGTTCTACACGTGGCGCAAGAAGTATGGTGGCATGGACGTATCGGACGCCAAGCGGCTGAAGGCGCTTGAAGAAGAGAACGCGAAGCTGAAGAGGCTTCTGGCGGAGCAGATGATGGATGTATCGACGCTTCGTGAGATGCTGACAAAAAACTTCTGACGCCCGGCTCCAGGAGAAAAGCCGTGAGTTGGGCAATCGAGATGAAGGACTATTCGCAGCGGCGGGCCTGTGCCCTGGTCGGCATTGCGCCGCGCGTCTTCCGTTACCAGTCGAGCAGGCCGGACGATGCCGGTCTGCGACAGCGCTTGCGGGACCTGTCATCGGAACGGCGACGGTTCGGCTATCGCCGCCTGCACCTGCTGTTGAGGCGCGAAGGCGTGGCGGTGAACTGGAAGAAGCTCTACCGGATTTACAGGGAAGAGCGTCTGACGGTTCGAAAACGTGGCGGCCGCAAACGAGCCTTGGGTACGCGAGCGCCAATGGCCATTCCACAGGATCCAAACCAGAGATGGTCACTCGACTTCATGTCGGACACGCTGGTCGATGGACGCCGCTTCCGCATCCTGTGTGTCATCGACGACTTCAGCCGTCAATGCCTGGCAACCGTCGTGGACAACTCGATCTCGGGCGAACGTGCCGCTCGCGAACTGGATGCGATCGCCGAAAGGCGCGGCTATCCCTGCATGGTCGTCTCCGACAATGGCACCGAACTCACCTCGAATGCCATGCTCGCCTGGCAGCAGAACCGCAACGTCGAATGGCATTACATTGCGCCCGGAAAACCGATGCAGAACGGCCTCGTGGAAAGCTTCAACGGCAGGCTGAGGGACGAGTGCTTGAACGAGCATCTGTTCCGCAGCTACCGCCATGCCCGGCAGATCATCGAAAAATGGAGGATCGACTACAATCTCAACCGGCCACACACGAGCCTCGACGGGCTCACACCGAACGAGTTTGCAACCCGGTCCGCAATGGACCACAACGTGAACAGGGCTAACCTATGAATGGGTACATTCAGGGGAGCAGGTCA
>RHLH01000004.1 GCA_003712165.1 Phycisphaera sp. | reverse complement strand
GTTATGCCCTGCCAAAAGATCGCCCTGCATCGCACCACCGAAATTTGAGGCCGTGTACTCGTCAATGCCATTGGTGTTCGTGCCCCATATGGTAACCGGATTGTCTTCCGGTCCGTCGGGATTGGTCACCGTCGGTCCGCGCCAATCACCTTCCACCGCATTGGCCGTCTGCACTGGGGGCCAGTTGGCCGGAAGGCCGATGCTCGGGTCCGTTGTCGATCCCGGGGTCGAACCATCTGGGTCGTATATCAGCGTGCGGAAAACCTGGGTGGTCCCGTTATCCGTGAATAGTCCCGCCCCGTTCGGGTTCGCCCTTGTCGGGTTCGGATGGCCGCCATAAAGTGAACCCGGCGTATAGGTCTGTATATTGGTCGTTATCAGCTGCAAATGGTCAACGTTGTCGATCTGCTCCCCTCCAGATGGCGACTGGCTGCCCGGCTCCGTGGGATCATAGGCATTGGTGGCCGAACCACCGCCCTCGTTTACCGGAAATCCGCCCCAGCCACCGTTTGCCCCGTTGTCGGTGGCATATAGCGCTCCGCTCTCGGTCAGCACGACGTCATAGGCGTTCCTGTAGCCCGGCGAGTAGATCTGCACAGGGCCCGATGGGTCCACGATCGCCTGGTTCAGCCCATCGTTGCCCCCCCAGGGATCGTTGATGTCGATCCCGTTGTAGCCAGGGGTGTCAGGGTCCGTGATCCCGTTGGCGTTCGCACGCGTGGGGTCGTCAAGGGTCGGAAGGTCGTAAATGTAGCTCCTGCCACTGTCGTTCAAGATCGGCATGCCCTCGATCATGTCGAGGTTCACCGATAAGACCGCACCCGAAAGGGCGTATTCGCATTGGAAAACAAAGTTTACCGAAGGCCCACCGGCGTTGGTGTGCCCCCCCGAGGCCACCAAAAGATAGTCCGTGCCGTTTATCGTCGCGAACTCAAGGCCGTTGGTCGCATGGTTCTCCTCAGATCTCGGAAGCCCACGAACTATGTCAACAACCTCCCAGGAACTCCCGTTCCAGGTGAATCGCGTGATGATCCCCGAATTCGTGTCAAGGTTCACATCGCCGTTGCCCCCACCGGGGCCAGCTCCGATGCGAAAATCGCTCGAGGTAACATAGATCACGGGGTTGGTCGAGGTGCCGGCAACCGTGAGACC
>RHLH01000001.1 GCA_003712165.1 Phycisphaera sp. | reverse complement strand
GAACCAGTATCAGATCATGGGCATCCAGCGTTGAAGTTGTTTACCCATGCGGTGAAGTCTGTCGGTGTGCATGCGTTGTCCCCGTTCTGGTCGCATTCGGGGAGGTTGTTGTTGAATGCGTTGACCCACGCGGTGAAGTCTGTGGGGGTGACGGCGCCGTCGCCGTTGACGTCGGCGAGGCAGTCGTTGGTGTCGCAGACGACGGTGGCCGAGAACGGGTTGTTCGGGTCTGCCGGGTCGATGATCTCGGGCCCGGTGGTTGTGTTGACGTGGATGTTGAAGAATATCTCGTCGTCGCACGCTCCGGCCGGGAGTGTCGCGGTGTAGTTGTTCCCGCCCTGCGGGACGAGGTCTGCTCTGAAGAGCGGGACGCTGAAGTTTGTCGCGTGGAGGATGAAGAGCTCGTCGGTGTCGAGCGTGAACGTGCCCGGGTCGATGTTGACGAGGAAGTCTGTGGTGACGCCCTCGTCGAGCTCGGTCGGCAGGCCGTTGGGGTAGCTGATCACAACCGGCTCGGGGGGGACATCGACCGTGATCGCGGCGCTGTTCATGTCAAAGAAGCTCAGCCCGGTGGCGCGCACCATGACGCGGCCCGAGTTGGTGATGATGTTTGGCAGGGCGACTGTTTCGGAGCCGTCGTTCGGCACTGCCGATGCGAGGATGTAGTCGAAAGATGCGCCGGAGTTGTCAGAGAAGAGGATGTCGACATTGAATGCGCCGAGTTGTGTGTCGGTATTGGCAACGTTCCATGTCACGTTGAGCTGGCCGTCGGTGATTGTGACGGGCGAGGACTGGCTGGTGACATCGAAAGGGCCGCAGTTCGTGTTGACAAAGACACTCGCAGTGTCGGTGTCGGTGCCGCCGCCTGCGGGGTTGTAGTCGCGCGCTGTGACGCGGAAGACCATGTTCCTGCTGACGGTCGGGAGCTTCTCGCCCCGGGTGATGTTGCCGTTGTTGAGATCGAGGAGATCGGGGAAGTAGCGGGTTGGGTTTGTGGTGGGCTCGAAGCTCCTAAAGATCGGGCTCGACCCGTTGTCGGATGCGCTGACGTCGCGCTGCGGCCCGCGGTTGTATTCCTCCCAGCAGTAGAAGACGGTGTCGCCGTTCGGATCACTGCCTGTGGCGGTGAGGAAGAAGGGCGTGCTGGCCGGGATGGCGATGTTCGGGCCGGCGCTGACGGTTGGCTCGTCGTTGCCGGAGGCGAACGCGGCGTCACAGTTGTTGCCGCTGCCGTTGTTCACGTGGTTTCGGATTTGGTTGATGCTTGCGTAGTGGAAGTACGGGTCGGAGTTGTTCTGTACGTTGTCGTTGCCGCAGATTCCGGCGTAGCCCATGATGGTGGTGGCCGAGCCCGGCTCGTAAGCGGTTGATGCGGTCCTGTTGCCCCCGGAGCAGCTGCCGGAGTCGCCGTTGAACGTGTGGGTTGCGCCGTACTGGTGGCCGACTTCGTGTGAGACGTAGTCGACGTAGAACGGGTCACCGATCGGGCTTGGAAGGCCGGTCATCCCGCCGCCCTTGTTGTTGGTGCAGATGACGCCGAGGAACGCGACGCCGCCAGACGAGGTGGTGACGGCGTGGCCGACGTCGTAATTCGCGGATCCGATGACCTGGTTGATACGGCCCGTTGATTGGTTGAGGATGTTTGTGTTGTTGCTGAGTCCGTCGGTTGCGCCGTTGGTGTAGATGAGCAGGTTCTGGTTTGCGACGAGGTTGAACTTTACGCCGGTGTCGTCTTCGTAGATGCCGGTCATCCGGTTGGTGAGCGTGACGATCGCGGCGAGACCGTCGGCGACGGTTCCGCCGTGGAACTGTGTGTACTCGCCCGTGCACACAAAGGCGATCCGGTATTCCTTTCGGGTGACGGGCGCCATGCGAGCGAAGTAGCGGTCGTACGGGTTGTCTTCGTTGGCGGCGACGAGCCCGCCGTGCTTGTGGTCTTCGTAGCCGCAGGACCACTCGTGGTCGGGGCGGTCGAGGTCGTTCTTGAAGTATGCGGTGTACAGAGTGTTGTCGTTTTTGCTGTAGCGGTCGATGTAGGCGTCAGGGCCTTCGCGGCGGATCTGAGCGTCAAATCCCTTTGGGGTAACTGTCATGCGAACGCGCGCGGTCGGGTTCTCAATGCTCCGTCCGGCGTATGTCTTGATGTCTGGGAACTTCTCAGCGAGCCCGGCTTCCATGACCGGTGACTCGTACACAAGGAACGCTTCAAAGTCGCCCTCGGGCATGGGCAGGTCGATGAGCACAGCGTTGTCGAGGTGCCCGGGAGTGCCTTCCAACGGCGCGGCGGCGAGGTTCGCGCGGAGAGCGTTGGTGTCGAGCGCGGCGGCGTTGAACACGTCGGGGCGAACCCAAGATGCCTGCGCGGCGCGTTCGGCAGGGATTGTGTCTACAAGAGCCCACGCGCCATCGGCAGAGATACCGCGGACATCAAAGCCGTTCGTCTGCGAGGCCCAATGCTGCGCGTTTTGAGCCGCAGATGCAGCGCACGCGGCGAGCATGATTGCTGTAGAACTGATCGTTGATTTCAAATTCACTCTTCGTTCTCCTGCCAACAGCCCGGCGCAAACCCGGCGCGGCCGATAACTCATGGACTACTCGGGCCCCTTGCGCATTCAATATGCAACAAGATCGGAACCCTGGCGATTCATCTTCGTTCTGCGTGCAGCTATCCCCCTGCTACGACTGAAGATTCGGACAAAATCGGCCCTTGGTTCCGCCAGGACCCCGCCTGCCTGTATCCGAACAGTGTTCAAGATACTTGGGGTGATCGCCTGCGCGAAGAACTGTGGTGAGGATTGGGCGAGAATATCCGGACAGGCTCCAAAAAAACGACCCGCCGAATGGCGGGCCGTCCAGGATAATTCAGGATGTTCGTGTCTGAACTTACTCTTCGCAGCCGTTTTGGAAGGCGATGAGCCATGCAGTGAAGTCGCCCGGTTCGAGTGTGCCGTTGCCGTTGAGGTCGGCAGAGAGATCACCGTCGTTGTAGGCGATAATCCACGCTGTGAAGTCGGCGCCATTGAGAACGCCGTCACCATTCAGGTCACCCGGGCAGTCGTTCGGATTGTTGGGATCGCCTGTGCATCCGTCTGGGCTGAGGTCGAGTATGGCACAGTCCTCGTCAGGAATGAGCGTGGCAACGTACTGGATGATGCCTTCTCCGAGGATGCGCTCAGCGAAGGTGAGTTCGATGTTTGCCAGTCCGCCGGGACAGGTGTGGCAATAGCTCATGATGGTGCCGAACTCGGCGAGTGAGCAGTCGCCGAAGCCACAGGCGTCGACAACGGGTGAGAGGCCGTGGGTGTGCGGCGCACCGAAATTGTGTCCCCATTCGTGCGCGGTAACAACGAGGTCCCAGTTCTGCGGGTCGTTGTTGACGAGTGGGTTGGGGAAAGCGCCGTTGAGATTTGCCGAGACTGCCATGGCGATGTCTGGGTTGCAGATCGCGTTGAGGTAAGCGATGCCGCCGCCGAGCGGCCTTGCCGAGAGCAGGTGAACGCCGTGCCAGTTCGGCAGGGCGGGGCTCTGGTTGCCGGCGTACGGGATGTCCGACGACGTCCACAGCTCCCGCAACTCAGTCAACGCGCCCGGCGTTGAGTTGCCTTCCCAGGGGTCGGGGTTTGCAACTTCCCCGCCCGCGAAAACGCGTGTGTAGACGATTCGTAGCTGCATGTTCCAGGTTCTGGTGTAGATTTGGGAAACGCCACCGACGAGCGATTCGATGTACATGTTTGTGAGTTCAAGAGCAGCATCAGGGTCGGCAGTGCCGAAGCGGTCGGCGAGCTCGTTGTCGCCCTCGATCGCGACATTCACGATCCTGCAAGGCTGATCGAATGGGTTGCTGCCGTCGCCTTCTTCGCCGCCGTCGCCCATGAGTGAGACGCCGGGTGGCGCGATGGCGGTGCAGGCGAACTCGACCCAGTCGATCTCGCCGTCGGGGAGGTCGGACATGTTGTAAATGACGGGGCTGTTCATGTTCTGGGCTGAGCCGCTTGAGAGAACGTATGAAGTGCCCTGGATATCGATGATGCCGTTGTTCATCCTGGGTGAGATCGCGAGGTAGACCCACGAGTCCGGGATGCCGGTGATCTCGCCCCTGAGGAGTGTGATGTCACCTGTGGGCGCCGGGACTGAGCCCTCGGGTGTGCCCGCGACGCGCGTGGCGTTTGGCGCGACAACGTCGAACGTTTCGAGTTCGAGATCGATGGTCAGGTGGCGGTCGATCGGGAAGTCGAGGATGTGCACACGGTCTGCGTTTGAGATCAGCTCGTAATCAGAGTCGTTGAAGGACAGCGGTGTTACGAGCTCATTGGTGACGATCCTTTCATCTACACGAAGCGGCGAGAGCACGGTAATGACCTTGCCCGCTTTGTCGATGGACCGGATGTTGGTTGGCTCTGCTTGCTGGGCGGTCATCGGGGAGGCGAGGGTCGCCGAGAGTCCGAGGCTGCACGCCGCGAGAATTGCTTTCATACTCATCACCTTTGTGTATCCGGTCGGTCTTGCCGACGCCGGTGTGTGGGTGGCCCACCACAATCCACCCGGTCGCTCTTGGTCATTCCATTGTAACGGGTCTGGTGCCCTCTGTGGAGGAAACCGCGTATTCGTGTTTTTCCTGGTTTCGGCCGCTCAGGTCCTTGGGCCTAAAGGTTCATAAAAACGGACCCCGGCGTCAGCCGGGGTCCGTTTCTGGATCGGTGAACCAGTATCAGATCATGGGCATCCAGCGTTGAAGTTGTTTACCCATGCGGTGAAGTCTGTCGGTGTGCATGCGTTGTCCCCGTTCTGGTCGCATTCGGGGAGGTTGTTGTTGAATGCGTTGACCCACGCGGTGAAGTCTGTGGGGGTGACGGCGCCGTCGCCGTTGACGTCGGCGAGGCAGTCGTTGGTGTCGCAGACGACGGTGGCCGAGAACGGGTTGTTCGGGTCTGCCGGGTCGATGATCTCGGGCCCGGTGGTTGTGTTGACGTGGATGTTGAAGAATATCTCGTCGTCGCACGCTCCGGCCGGGAGTGTCGCGGTGTAGTTGTTCCCGCCCTGCGGGACGAGGTCTGCTCTGAAGAGCGGGACGCTGAAGTTTGTCGCGTGGAGGATGAAGAGCTCGTCGGTGTCGAGCGTGAACGTGCCCGGGTCGATGTTGACGAGGAAGTCTGTGGTGACGCCCTCGTCGAGCTCGGTCGGCAGGCCGTTGGGGTAGCTGATCACAACCGGCTCGGGGGGGAGTTCGATGGCGACTTCCACGGAGTACTCGCCGACTGAGCCGTAATCGGAGACGGGTCCGTTTGTCTTGGTCTGGAAGACACCGTCAACAACGACGGTGTACGTTCCGGCTGAGAGTGCAAAGGTGGCCTCGGCGTCGGCAGAGTTGTTGGTGCTCTCGGATCCAATGAATGAAAAGGGAGCATCGCGGTAGAGGTCGAACATCGCGTCTACGTTTGGGCCTCTGTCGAAGTTGTTGATGTTGATGGTGACATCGCCGTCGGGGACGGTGAATGTGAAGGCGTCGGTGTCGGTTTCGGTTTCCAGAATGCCTGGTGTGGGCGTGCTCAGGGAGATGGGCGTGCCGTTGGTAAGCACATCGGGGTGATCATCGGCGATGATGTTGAACCCGTTTGCGTTGTTTCGGAAGATGACGAGGTCGTTCTGGCCGGTGGTCGCGTTTGGGTAGTCGCCGTTGGACCACTGCGCGAGTTCGCGGCCGAATGGTGCGCCCATGATCGGTCCCCAGCTGGGTGCGCCGCCCGACGAGCCGGGGTGGTAGGACTGCCCGCCCAGGCCGTCGTGGGAGAGGCCGAGCGTGTGACCGACTTCGTGGCTGACGGTCATGGGACCGGCTCCGAGTCCCTTGTTGAACGCGAAGCAGGGGACGTCGCCGTCGTTGAAGCTGTTGAGGAACGCGACGCCGCCGATGCCGTTGCCGAAACCGCTCGTGGCCTGGGTCATGATGCATCGGACGCCGTAGTTCTGGTCGCTGCCGCCGGATCTTGTGAGGGCGGCAACGCCCGGGTCCTTGGTGGTGACGTTGACGTCAAACTGCTTGAAGTCTTCGACAACCTCGAGCCAGTGGTCGATGATTTCCTGCTTCTCTGAATCCGAGAAGTTCGCGCTGCTGCCGCTTGTATTGTACGGGGGGAAGTTGATGTTGTGCCCCCACCCGTTGTTGACGGAGTGGTGGCCGTCGACGTCCATGTAGATGGTTTTGGCTGCTCCGGGGTTGGACTCGAGGTTCATGAAGTCATCGAGTGGGATGCCGCCGCCCATGCGACCAAGGTTCGGGGTGTTGCTCTCTTCGTCCTGCGAGCCCGGGGTTTCGGGCGCTTTGGGGCAGAGCGCAAGCATGCGGCCGTCTTCGAGCATGTAGACAGAGAGATCGTTGCGGAGGATGCTCGCCAGCTCGTGGGGCTCAAGGTTGTATTCGACCGCGTATGCGTCGAGATCTGCTTCGATCATGCGGAGCGCGGCTTGGCCGTTGACGGCGCCCGCAGGGAGCGTGCCCTGGTTCGGCTGGTTGGACTGGGCTCCGGCGGAAGCCGCGAGACCGACGGCGAGCACAATGGTGCTGAGTGAACGTGACACGGTTGAAATCCCCTCTATCGTGAATGTGACTCTTCATCAGAGGGCGATGCCGCGCACGCGACTGGTGGCCCTCCTCACATTTGTACAGCCCCGCCCGGTCTCTGCAAGCGCTCATACCTGTCCACGGGCCCTGTCGTGTGAAATCCAGTCCGAGAACCGGCCGATCACAGGGGTGGATTCGGTGTGAACACAACCAAAGCGAAACAGGATGCTGCCGACACACATTACGGGCGACAGCCCACAGCGGATCCGATCCAAGCCATCTTTCTGGATGGACTTGTGGCAACCCGGCTAGAAACGGATGAATTACAGGATTTTGTTTGGTTTTAGTCGCATCCGGCGTTGAAGTTGCTGATCCATGCGGTGAAATCTGTCGGCGTGCACGCGGCATCGCCGTTCTGGTCGCATTCGGGGAGGTTGTTGTTGAAGGCGTTGATCCATGCGGTGAAGTCGGCGGGGGTCAGCATGCCGTCGCCGTTGGCGTCGGCGACACACTCGTCGGCAGGGACGGGCCCGGTAGCGACGACCGAAGTGGTGCCCGAGAACAAGACGGTCACGCCTGTATCCGGATCGGTGTCCGAGCCCTCAAGCGGGACGCTGATAGTCAGCGTGATTGTGTCCGAGGCGACGTTGATGTTGCCCGAGACAGAGATCGGGTCCTGCGCGACGGTTGAGAGATCAACCGTGCTGCTGCCGACGAGGGCGCCGATGGTCCCGGTGCCCCCGACGCTAACGATACCGGTGACTTCGTTTGGGACGTTGTCAACGGTGAACATACCTTGGGCATCGACTGGCCCGCTCGCGGGCTGCGCGTCGACAGGGAGGCCAAGAGAGAGACCGGTTGCATTCGCGGTGACGGTTCCCAAGAAGCTGTAGTCGAAGACGAAGCCAAGAGAGCCCGACGTGAAGTTGTAGTCGATCAATGTGATGATGGTGGGGTTGTCGTAGTCGTCGAGTTCGAGTGTGATCGTGCCGTCGATGGCGGCTGAGTCATCGTCGGTCTGCGCACCGAGCGGCGTGTCGAGCGTGATTTCGAGGAAGATCGAGGATTGGGTCTCATCGACGTCAAGGTCTGCCGGCTGGGCGTAAGCGGGGCAGGCGGCAACCAGAATGGCAAGAAGTGCGTGTCGGATCGGCGTGTTCATCGGTAGTCTCCTCGGCCTTGATCGAGACTATCAAGCGGCACGGTTGGGAACCAGAGCGCAGCCGAGAAGTTTACATGCGTAGGCGGGCTTGGCTACCGGTCTTTGCTCTGCTTGGCAGTTCTCGGGCTTCGTCGAGCGTGATACCCATGCGGGTCAGCGGGGAGCAGGGGTTGCTCGGCAGGAGCCATCGGTTGTGCCAGAGCCGGGTGTTTGCGCTCAGGGCCGATCGAGCGCTTCGAGCGGGAATAGGTCGGAGTTCGTGTGCTGGCTCCGCATGGTCTCTAGAGCTTGTTTGACCAGCTCCGGGTGCTGATCCGCGACGTTCTGTGTCTCGTTCGGGTCATTGAGCAGGTCGTACAACTCGTGGTGATCCGGTTCTTTTTTGAGCCTGGGACGGATGAGCTTCCAGCGCATCTGATTGCCGAAGATCAGCGCCTGCGAACCTGGTCCTTCCGGGAACTCCCAGTACATAAACCCTCTCTTGAGTACGTGGCCTGGTTTAGTGAGGTCTTCGACAAGACTCATGCCGTCGAGGTTTGCGGGCGTTTCGGCGCCCACAATCTCGGCGATCGTGGGGAACCAATCCGGGTGGTAGCTCGCGTCGCCTGAGGTGGTGCCGGGCTGGATGTTGCCCGGCCAGCGCACGATCGTGGGCATGCGAATGCCGCCCTCGTAAAGCTGTCCCTTATGCCCTCGCAGATCGCCTAGGAGCTGGAAGAAGTCGCGGTCGACGCCGCTGACGTAGGTTGAGCCGTTGTCGCTGGTGAAGATGACAACGGTGTTGTCGGCGAGTCCTTGTTCGTCGAGCAGGTCCAGCACGCGGCCCACGCACTCGTCCATGTACGTCACCATCGCGGCGTATGTCGCGCGCGGTGTGGCATTTGGCAGATAACCTCTGTTCCCGAGGTAGTGCTTCTCGTCCCACTCGTCCGGGTACGAATCAACGACTTCCTTGGGCGCCTGAAGCGCGACGTGCGGGATGATCGTCGGGTAGTACAGGAAGAACGGCGTGTCGGGCTTCGTTTCGATGTGCGTGGTGAGCCAGCTAACCAGCTCGTCGTTGATCTCGGTCGGCGCGTAGCACTCGCCTCGGTAGCGTTCGTCATATTCCTCTTCGGATTCGAGCGGTTCCTCGATGCGCTGGTGTGAGGAGAAGTAGTCGTTGCCGTCGAGGACATCGACGTCGTGGTTTCGCCAGAGGTGTGTCGGGTAGTAGTTGTGCGCGACGCGCTGGCAGAGGTAGCCGTAGAAATGGTCGAAGCCCTGGTTGGACGGGTGTCCGGTCGATCCGGGCCCACCGAGGCCCCATTTGCCGAAGGCGGCGGTCGCGAAGCCCTTTTCTTTGAGCAGTTCGGCGATGGTGTAGTCGTTGTCGGGGATGGGCCACTGGCCTTCGGGCGATTCTGGGTCCCAGTTGCCGCCCGGCGTGGGCTTGTTGCCCCTGATCGTGGCGTGCCCGGAGTGGAGGCCCGTCATGAGGATGCTGCGAGTCGGTGCGCAGACCGCCGAGCCCGCGTAGTGGCGCGTGAGCTTGATGCCCTGGTCGGCGAGCCGGTCGAGGTTGGGCGTGCGGATCTTCTCCTGCCCGAACGACCCGAGTTCGTGGTAGCCGAGGTCGTCGGCCATGATGAAGACGATGTTGGGCGTGCGGTCCTCGGTCTGTGCGGGAGCCGCAAACATATATAAGAGGATGAGCAGCGAGAGGGTCGTGCGTATGGGCATGGACTGAGTCTAATGGGATCCACCGGCCTCTTGGAAAGCCCGTCTTGGTACGACCGGATTCTGGGCGGGCGCTAGTATTGGGCCCTGCGGGCCGCGGACGCCGCGGCAGGCGGGCACAACCTCTGAAAGGACTCTCCCTTGGCAGACAGGCACTTCGATATCGTCGTCATCGGTGGTGGGCCCGCGGGCTACGTCGGGGCCATCCGGGCCGCGCAGCTCGGGTACAAGGTCGCGTGTGTCGAGCGTGCCAAGCTCGGCGGCGTGTGCCTCAACTGGGGCTGCATCCCCTCGAAGGCCCTGCTGACCAACGCGGAGCTCATGGAGAAGCTCGATCACGGCGACTTCTTCGGGCTCAAGCTCGAGGGGCAGGTCAAGTTCGAGTGGGACAAGGTCATCGGCCGGTCGCGCGACGTCGCCTCCAAACTCAACAACGGCATCGGGTTCCTCTTCAAGAAGAACAAGATCGAGCACATCGAGGGCAACGCCAAGATCATCTCCGGTCGCACCGGCGGCAAGAAGTGCACCGTCGAGATCCAGGACTGCGAGGTCAACGAGGAGTTCACCCCCGCGCCCGCAAAGCCCGGCAAGACCCGCGAGACGATCACGTGTGACAATATCATCGTCGCGACCGGTTCGGTTGCGCGCGAGCTGCCCGGCGCCCCCTTCGACGGCAAGGTTATCTGGGGCGCCCGCGAAGCCATGTACAACCAGGAGCAGCCAAAGAAGCTTATCGTCGTCGGCTCCGGCGCGATCGGCATGGAGTTCGGCTACTTCTACCACTCGTTCGGGTCCGAGGTCACGGTCATCGAGATGATGGACCGGATCCTCCCCGTCGAGGATCACGAGGTCTCCAAGGCGATGGAGAAGCACTACAAGAAGAAGGATGGCTTCAACATCAAGACCTCGACCATCACGACCAAGGTCGAGAAGGCTGGTAAGGGCGTGAAGGTCACCGTCGCCCCGTTCAAGGACGGCAAGGCCGACGAATCCAAGAGCGAAGTCATCGAGGCCGACCGGGTGCTCGTCGCGATCGGTGTCAAGGGCCGGTACGACGGCCTCTTCGACGACAAGCTCGGGCTCGAGACCGTCAAGGACCACATCAAGACGGACTATGTCCCGGGCAACGCCGAGTCTGATGCGCACTACGACTACAAGACCAACATCGAGGGTATCTACGCGGTCGGCGATGTCATCGGCCCGCCCTGGCTCGCGCACGTCGCTTCAGAAGAGGCGATCATCTGCGTCGAGCGCATCGCGTGGCGCGACGGCAAGGAGAAGCACGAGCCGATCCCGATCGACTACTCGGTGATCCCGGGCTGCACGTACTGCCAGCCGCAGGTCGCAAGCGTGGGCGTGACCGAGCAGGCCCTCATCGCAAACGGTCTCAAGAAGGGCGTGGACTACGAGCTCGGCAAGTACAACTTCCAGGCGCACGGCAAGGCGATCGCCGCGGCGCACCAGGAGGGCTTCACTAAGATCATCCGGGGCCTGCCCCACGGCGAGATTCTGGGCGCGCACATCATGGGCGACCAGGCGACGGAGCTGATCGCCGAGCTCACGCTCGCGCGCAGGCTCGAGGCAACGACCGAGGACCTGATCACCACCGTTCACGCGCACCCGACGATGCACGAAGCCGTGCACGAGGCGGCGCTTGCGAGCGAGGGGAAGCTGATTCACGGGTGATGACTTCTTAATTTGTCTAGATTGTTACACACATCGCCTTCTTGCGTTGTGGTGCTTACAAGCTAAGCTGTAAGCATGAGGACTAAAACTCTTTTTTATTGGATCGACTTTGTCTCGCGAGTTGCTGCTGTATTCGTGGGAAGCTTGGGAGCCGTGTGCTGCCATGCCCAGGTTGAACACCGGACTGTGTTCCTACCAGGACAACAGGCCCCCGGGATAAGTACTGACGGTGTTGTGTTTAGTCGGTTCGGCACAGCCGAAGTCCCAGTGGTTCTAAATAACAATGGTGAGGTTGCGTTCACGGCATTAATTGCTGGCCCGGGCGTGAATCAGTTCAACAACACTTGTCTCTGGGCCGGACAACCAGACAACTTGCGATTGGTTGCACGAATCGGCAGTGAGGGGCCTGCGGTTGGGGATCTCCAGTTCAACAGTTCTTTTGGCGGACGGTATAACACAAACCTATCGCTGAATGATTCCGGCGAACTGGTGTATCGGGCCTTTGCAACATCAAATGGTTCCGGGTTGTTGAATGTCGTTGTGCACAACGATCCGGAAGGAAACACAATCATTGCTCAATCAAATAGCGACGTGCCGGGCATTGCTGGTGCTGCATTTGATGACTTTGGCCAAGTCTTTGTGGGATCTAACGGCACAATTGCATTCACCGCCAAACTTGAGTCTGCACCAGATTGGACTAGTGATAACTTTACGGGGTTGTGGGTGGGGCCACTAGGTGACGTAAACCTGGCTGTGCGGGCTGGAGACACCGCGCCAAGCCGACAGGGCGCTATCTTCGGAACATCTTCGTTGTTTGCGGAAAATAGCATCAAATCCGTAACCAATGATGGTGGCGTAGTGTTTTTAAACTTGCTTAAGCGAAACGTAGGTGACACAACAGTAGCAAATGATGAGTGCGTGTTTGTGCTGGACCAAGGCGGTGTCGCCTTGGTACTAGACGAGGGCAACGCGGTTCCTGGTGGTGACGGTGCGAGTCTGTTTAACTCGTTGGCTACAGACATCACCGCAAACACTATCGGAGACCTTGCGTTGCGAGGCAGGCTCGAATCTGCGCACCCTTCTATCAATCAAAAAAATGATCGAGGCGTTTGGGTTTATCGGGATGGGGATATGCAGCTTGTTGCCCGGGAGAACACGCCGGCTCCGGGGATTCCCGAAGGTGTGTTTCGGGCGCCGATTAGTTCTGCTCAGGGTACATTTGATTTTGCCTATCCGTCAATCAACTCTCGGGGAATTGTGGCATTTACCGCAGTCGTCGATCCTTTGGGCGAAATCACTTCAATCAATAATTCAGGCATATGGGTAGAAAGAGATGGTGAATTGCATCTTGTTGTACAGTCTGGGTCTGTGGCGCCGGGCACGCCGGGCGCTAGATTTCGACCCTTTGGCAAGCTCAAGATCAATTCTGAGGGCGATATCGCGTTTGTGGCCTTCTTGATTGAAGGCGAAGCCGGCGTGAATCACACAAATCGCTACGGAATCTGGGCGTACGACCACTCAGAGAATGAGGTCATTTCTGTCATTCGTCAAGGCGACTCGATCAATGTGAGCAACGACCCGGCTGTGCAGGACAACCGAATTGTTGGCGATCTCTTTTTGTTTGATTTTCCGATCGAAATGAATGAACGAGGTCAGATTCTCGTTTCTGGCAACATAGGTACCGAGAACGGAGTGTTGCTGTTCCAGTTGCCTGGCTATGACACGTGCCCCGCCGACACCAATAACGACGGCCAGCTCACCCCCGCGGACTTCACGGCGTGGATCAACGCCTTCAACAACAATCTGCCCGAGTGCGACCAGAACGGCGATGGCGCGTGCACGCCAACCGATTTCACAGCTTGGATTGCTAACTACAACTCCGGGTGCTGATTCGCACGGTTTGCGTCAGCCGAAGTTGAAACACGGTTCATCCGTGTCGCGGGCCGGTATCGAAAGACGGATGTGGTTTCTGTGAAGGCTCCCAGTTAGTCTGGGTATCTGCAGGAGGACATTCATGCTTTCGAGTCTGTTGGTGGCTTTGTCTCTTGGCTCCGGTGTTCTCGCGAGTGGGTTTGGTCCTCCAGACCCGGACTTCCTTTCGGTCGATTTTGCTGCCGACGAGCTTGTGAGTGTCGACTCGACCACCGGGGTCGTGACGCCGATCGGCCCATTGGGGTTTGATGTCGCGATCGGTCTGACGATGACTCGGTACGATGGCACGCTCTATCTGATGGATGCGGGATTCGGGCCTCTGCCCCCGAGCCTGTACACGGTTGATGAATCGACCGGGGCCGCGACACTTGCGGCGATCCTGAGTCTGCCGGGCGGGACGATCGACTTCGCTGAGGCGCTCACAGCGGACGCGATGGGGTTGCTCGCGGTCATCGACGATGAGCCCGGCAACTCGTCGCGATCGAAGCAGATCGTGCGCGTCAATGCGGTGACCGGCGAGCTCACGAGGCTCGGGCGCATGTCGGCCGGGCTCCCGGGGGACGACGGCGACCTTGATGCGGTTGTCTATGACCCGGCCACCGGGGATCTCGTCGGTGTCGATGGTGCTCCAATGGAGTCAATCAACTACTACCGCAGGGTTGCGCCTGATACGGGCACGGCGAACGAGATCGGTGATTTCACGAATGTGGAGCTGGACGGATTGGTCAACGGGCTCCATCTCGAGAACACCCGCCTGTTTGCAGTGACATCTGGGGTTGCGCCTTCGAGGGGCTCGGTCGCGGAAGTTGCGTACACAGGGGGCGCGGTGAGTCTTGTTGGGGTCATCCCACTCGTCACGACGACCGGGAACTACAACGGCTTGGTCCGCGCTGCTGGACAGGTTTGTCTTGCTGACACAAACAACGACGGTCAGCTCACCCCCGCCGACTTCACCGCTTGGATCAACGCCTTCAACAACAACCTCCCCGAGTGCGACCAGAACAACGACGGCGCGTGCACGCCGACCGACTTCACGGCATGGATCAATAACTACAACGCGGGGTGCTAAACCCGTTTGAAGCCGGGTGATCCGGACACGATCGCGGGCGAAAAACGCTGGAAACGCCTCGGGCGGCTTGTATGCTGGCTCTGGATGGGGTGGGCCCGGTGGAGTTGTGTCCGATGAAGCGATGCGTGAGTGCTGGTGTGTGTGCGCTGATTGCGGGCGGCGCTCTTGCGCAGCCCATAACAAGGCTTGGCGCGATCGGTGATTCGCTATCGGACGAGTACGCCGAGGAGGGCTACGGCTCGTACTCGATGAGTTGGTCGGAGATTCTCGTCACTGAGCGCGGCATCGACATGGGGCCGACGGCTTCTGACGCAGGCGTGGGCGACTGGGGCGAGCCGAGGCGTTCGGGTTATGAGGACAACTGGGCGCGGTTCGGGCACACGACCGATGACGCGATCGCGACCGGTCAGCACACCGGTGCCGCAGCGGGCATCACGGGCCGCGGCGTGTCGCACGTGGTCGTGTTCTTGGGCGGCAACGACTTCGGGCCAGCACACGGGCCATACGCGGACGTGTACAACGACAGCTGGTCGCAGTCACAGATCGACACATACGTGAATCAGCAGCTCGCCAAGGCCGAGACGGTGCTCGACGAGATCGATGGGCTCGGCGCGAAGATCCTCGTGGTGAACCTGTTTGACTTTGGCGCGATGGTGTCGGTCGAGCGCAACTTCCCTGATGCTGCCGGGCGTCAGCGTGCAAGTGCGCTCTACGACGACTTTAGCGACGGGATTGAAGACCTTGCGATGCAGCGCGGGCTCCCGGTGCTCGACATGCTGAGCCTCTCTCGCGCGATCTTCGGCACGCATGACGAGGACTTCAACAACCTGGGCATCGCGGGTGTCAACATCAGGCTCAATGTCAAGGGCGACGGCTCACGCCCGGACCGCGCGTACGTCGACGACGGCACGCACCCGAAAAGCACGATCCAGGGCATCTGGTGCAACGCGATCATCACGGCGCTCAACGACGCGTACAACACGGGCATCACGCCCCTGTCTGAGACGGAGATTCTCGGGCTGCTCGGTTTGTCCGCCGCGGGGCCCGACGAACTCGACGCGAGGCTCGGGAGTCTGTCTGATTACGTCATCGTGCCGCCAGCAAACGATTGTCTCCCCGACACCAACGGCGACGGCTCTCTCACCCCCGCGGACTTCACAGCCTGGATCAACGCCTTCAACAATAATCTGCTCGAGTGCGACCAGAACGGTGATGGCGCGTGCACGCCGACGGACTTCACGGCGTGGATCAGCAACTTCAACGCTGGCTGCCTCTGAAACCGGGTTTTTGTTGGTTCCGGTTCAGATTGTGTCAGTCGCTTTGAGCCAAGCCCGGCCGGGTGTACGCTGGTGGTGCCGAACACCAGGAGATGCCAGATGGTGACCCGCCTTCTGTCCGCAGCCATAGTCGGTGGACTCTCGCTCGCCGCGCATAGTCAAGTGCTCTCGTGGGAGGTTCTGCCTCCTCCGGCAGTGACCAGCGGAAGCTCAGGGGTGACCGGCACGAGCTTCGTCTCGTCGGTCGATCTCACGGTGACCCGCCTCGGTTACTTTGATGACCGGAGATTCTCGCCGAGCGGACTTGCTGTTTCACACCCCGTTGGCATCTATAACGCCGACACGGGGCAACTGCTTTTCAGTGCGACGGTTCCTGCGGGTACAAGCGCGCCCCTGGTGAACGAATTCAGAATGGTGAACATCTCCAATCGCCAATTAGAAGCGGGACAGGAGTACGTCATCGCGACCACGATCGCTGGCGACGCGCAGATGGGAGCGCTTATCGATGAGCGCGTAACACCAAACCCGTTTATCACGATGCTGAACCAGCACTCTGGGGGCGGTGCGGGCTTGTCATTCCCCGCAACGGTACTCCCTGTCAGCAGTTTCCGGTTCGGAGCGGTCTTCGAGTTCATTCCTGATGTACCGATGCCAACCCCGGCTTGGGACGTGCCCAATCCTTCGAACGGGGGATCGGGCAACCCGAATGTCTTCGGCACGCGGTTCACGCCGAACGAGGACATCACTGTCAGCGCACTGGGTTACTACGACGCGAACATATTGGGAAGTCAAGAGGGGCTCTCGGCGAGCCACGATGTGGGTATCTACGACGACTCAAACTTCCAGCTCATTACTTCGGTGACGGTGCCCGCGGGGACAGTCGCGGAGCGTATCGGCAGCCACCGGTATGTTGACATCAGCCCGGTCATCCTCGAAGCAGGGAAGTCATACTCGATTGCCGCGACGATCGCCGGCGACGACACCACAAATACAACACCGGGGTCTTCGCTTGTTGTTGATAGCCGGGTTTCAACATCCGCCTGGGTCGGGGCGTTCGGGGCAACCTCTCTGACATTCCCCGCGACAACCGTGACCACTTCTACACGCGTCATGGGCCCCGGATTCCTTATCGCGCCGGTGTCGGCTTGTGCTGCCGACGTGAACGGTGACGGGCTACTCACGCCCGGAGATTTCACGGCGTGGATCAACGCGTTCAACAACAACCTGCCCGGGTGCGATCAGAACGGCGACGGCGCGTGCACGCCGACGGACTTCACGGCGTGGATCAACAACTTCAACGCTGGCTGCTAGGTTACTAAAAATATATCTATTTCGGAACTAGGCGGGACCGCCGGAGTCCAACCCATATCGCGTAGCAGATGTGTGGGTCCAGGCTGGAGATATGCCATGTTCTTGAAAGCGGTCTTGTGTGTTACGGTGTTTACCGCTTCGACTGCCGCCGCCGACGACCTGCTCGTTCCTGATCAGTTCCCCACGATTCAGGCCGCCATCGATGCGGCAGCCAACGGAGACACGATCGTCATCGCCGCTGGAATCTACCGAGAGCTACTGGATGGCAGGGGAAAGTCTCTTGCCTACACTGGCGCCGGAATAGGCCAGACCGTTCTCTCGGGCGATCTCGATGAGGATGGAGAGGCAGATGGAACAGTGCTTGTTGTCAATGACGACCCGGCATTGGTTCTCCCGTCGATCTCATTGACGGACCTGACGATCACAGACGCGACGCGCGGCGTCGATGCGTTTGAGCTGCAGCGAGGCTCATTCTTGCGGTGCGAGATATCAGGTGCATCCGATCATGGCATTAGTGTTTATGCTCTGCGCTCAACCATCCTTATCGACGGGTGCGAGTTTCACTCGAATGACCTCTCGCTATACATTGAGGGCCAAACCGACGGCTCCGGCGTCGCAATCTCCAACAGCACACTGAGAGACAGTGCCGCGGCTGCGTTGCTTATCGACCTTGCTGTTGTAGTCGGCGACAGTGATATCCGCGGCCATACCGAACGAGCCGTCACATTGTCGGGCGGAAGCCTTTCGGTATTGAACAGCCAAATCGGCTCAAACACAGAGGGCGGGGTTGAGTACCGGGGCGACAGCCTCACTGTGCTTGATAGTTTGTTTGAAGCCAACACGACTAGTCATATGGGTGCTGCCATCAACGCTGGTGTCTTCGTTGCAACAACGATAACTATTAAACGATCAATTTTTCGCAACAACACGGCCCCCTCTCTGGCTGGCGCTGTGTCTGCCACAGGGCAGGTGGAAGTCGCGGACTGTCTCTTCGAAGACAACTATGGCGGCTTTGGCAGCGCGCTCAAGCTTGGTGGCCCGTCCGGGTTGGTCCGGCGGTGCGAGTTTATACACAACGCTGGCCATGGCACGGGGCCGCTCAATGTATTCAGCGCAGTTTCAACCATTTCTGACAGCCTCTTTCTCAACAACGGATACAACACCGATAAAGACGAGGGCATTCCTCACGGCGGCGGCGGGCTCTGCATAGAACGGGGGCGATCAACTATCAGTAACTGCACGTTCATCGGGAACACCGCGGAGAGCGCAGGCGGAGTGATGGCCACATCAGACAGCAGCGTTCGAGTCATTGGATCTCGTTTTTATGCCAATACCGCGACTGATAGCGGCGGCGCAATCGCAGGCCAGTCTCATGACCACGTATCTGGGTGTGTCTTCGTGGGCAACAGGTCGCTGTATAATGGCGGTGTATTTGCAACATCGGGTAGGTCTACCCCAACATTTGATTCGTGTGCTTTCGTCGACAACCAATCCCCGCGAGGAACTATCGGTTCAGATAACAGCAACCCAGTGCTCACAAACTCAATCCTCGCGGTGAGCTCGAGATTCAACCTCATTCACGACGACAACCAGCTCTACTCCGAGTTGCACAGCTCAAACATGATCGCGACCGACCACAACACAATCGGCTTCGTCCGCCTCCCAGACCACGGCGGCGATGGCTGGGGCGACGACCCAACAACCCCAGACATCGACGAGGGCGTCAACGACGACTTCGGCGATCTAAAGCTTACCGCGTACTCACCCGCGATCGATGCGGGTGATAACTTGGCTATCGCCCTGGACGAAAACGACATCGACGATGATGGTGACATCGACGAACCTATCACCGGCCCCCTCGACATGGACGGAAACCCTCGCTTCATCGATATCTCGGGCATGCCCAATGTCTACCCAGGCAACGTCTACGGCGGACCGACCGATCTCGGCGCGTACGAGTTCCAGGGGCAGAGCTGCCACGCCGACGTCAACCGTGACGGATCGCTGACGCCGACAGACTTCGCCGCCTGGATCGACGCGTACAACCTGGGTGCCGACAGAGCCGACCAGAACCGTGACGGCAACAACACGCCGACGGACTTCACGGCGTGGATCGCCAATTACAACGCCGGGTGTAACTAACGACCGGACGCATCGGCTTCATTTCAGACGGCATTGTGTGCCGAAACCCGCCCTAGAGGGGCCAACCAAAGCCAAAACGATTCTTGCGCGTGCCCTTCGTGGCGCGGTATGAATGCTCAATTGACCCCCGGATAAGGCCGATAAAAGGCTGTGGCGGGGGATGCCTCCCAGAAAAAGTGTCGTCACGGAGTCGGGTTTCCGTTAGTCTGGGCTTCATCGTCGGGGGGCGATGGGTCTTTGGAAGGTGTGGTCACACCGGAGGAAGCATTGATGCGTACTCGTCACGCAACGGACGCGGTCCGGCTTGCTGTCACCACGTCGCTCGTTATGGCGGCTGGGCAAGCGGTTGCTGCTGGCCCGGAGCCCGTACCTCTCGAGATCGATCTCACCAAGGTCGAGGTCTTCGGCGTCACATCGCTCGGCGAAGTCACGGACACGCTCCCCGATCGTGGTCCGACCGGGCGCGACGAGTGCCAGCTCGTGAACACGCACGCGAGCGAGACATTTAGTGGTGGTACCTATCTCGTTCAGGCCGGGTTCGTCGAGAACGAGATCATGGCGGCGCAGTACACGCTGCCCGCGAGCCTGTTCCCCATCCGCATCGACCTGATCGAGGCGCTCATTGGCACGGCGGGCACTTCAGTGCAGACGACAACCGAGTGGACGATCCTGGTCTGGGACGGTTCGCCAAGCACCGGCTCGCTTGTCGCGAGTTATTCGTCCGACGACATCATCCTGCCGCACGTTGTGATCCCGCCCGGCCCGCCGCAGGCGGTCAACCTTGCGTTCAGTGTCGATCCGGGCGATCCGGAGCAGATTTTCATCACGAACACGAGCGGGACGAATACGTTCACGATCGGGCTGCGCATCGACGAGCACAACCAGCAGTCGGGCAACGGCTGCATCACACCCCCGCCTCAGAACCAGAACGCGTTCCCGCTGACGGACAACTCTGGTGTCGCGTCGCAGACGGGCAACTGGATCAGCGCGATCGATTGCTTCGGGCTTGGCTGCCCGGCCGGCTGGAGCACGTTCCAGTCTTTCCCGGCGCTGTGCACCCCGTCCGGCGACTGGATGCTGCAGGCGACGTGGACGAGCTTCACATGTGAGACCCAGACCGGCGCGTGCTGCGTCGACGGCGAGTGCTTCGATCTGACCTCTGCCGAGTGCGCCACCGCGGGCGGCGTGTACGAGGGGGATGGGACCGACTGCGTCGGGTTCAACTGCCCGGAGCCGACCGGCGCGTGCTGCCTGAGCAACGGCAACTGCATCGAGTTCACCGAAGCCGAGTGCGACCTGATCTCGGGTACATGGCAGGGCGCGGACTCGCAGTGCAACGGCTCGCTCTGCCCGATCGGCGCGGCTTGCCTGCCCGATGGCTCCTGCATCGAGAACGTGACAGAGCTCGAGGCAACGGCCATGGGCGGGACGTTCCTGGGCGTTGGCTCGACCTGCATCGACACGAACTGCCCGCAGCCGACCGGCGCGTGCTGCATCACGACGACGTCGAACTGCGTCATCCTCTCGGCTGAGGATTGCAACCTGATCCCGGACGCCGTCTGGCTGGGCATGGACACGATCTGTGACGGCGACGGCGACACGTTCCCGGACGGGACCTGCATCCCGCCAGACCCGTGCCTGCCCGATGTCAACGGCGACGGCAACCTCTCGCCGACAGACTTCACGGCGTGGATCAACGCGTTCAACAACAACCTGCCCGAATGCGATCAGAATGTTGACGGGTCGTGCACACCGACAGACTTCACGGCCTGGATAGCGAATTACAACGCCGGCTGCTAAAGCCGGTTTACAAAGAGGACACTGTTTAGCCACGAGGCCCTGCGGGGGTAGGCCTTTACGAAGGGGAAAGCAATGCATCTGATTCCAGCAATGATCCTGATGGCGGCCTCGTCGCCGAATTCTGTTCACGTGACTGTTGACGAGCCGTTCTCGGTTGCCGCGTCTGCGACGCAGAACGTCACCGCGATCGCCGAGACGACAGATCTGTTCACGGCTCTCGCCGACGCGGACACGGTCATCATGCACGACTTCGCGCTCGATCTCGACACCCGCGTCACGCTCGACCTCGAGCGCCGCCACATCGTGAAGGACAACGCGACGCTGCGCCTGAACGAGAACGGCACGATGGACGCGCCCAACGTGGTCATGCTTGGCGGCACGGTCGCCGGCGATTCCGAATCGCTCGTGTACATCGCGTTCAGCGAGAACATGACCCTGGGCTACATCAACACGCTCGGCGAGCAGTACGTCATCAGCTCGGGTCCCAGCTACGGCGACAACGAGACCGTTATCTACAACATGGCCGAGCTGCCCGAGGGCGCGATCAACTTCCGTGACTTTGCCTGCAAGGCGATCCCGGTACCGGAAGAGTTCAGAACACAGGGCACGGGTTCCCCGAACCTGGCCCATATGGGCAGCCCGCCCTGCCGCGTGGTTGATGTGGCGATCGAGACTGATACCGAGTTCCGCACCGATTTGTTCGGCGGCAACGCCGGTGATGCGGCCGATTACGCCGAGATGCTCGTCGGTGCCGTCAGCGAGGTTTACGAGCAGGACCTGAACGTCATCCTCAACATCTCCTTCCTCCGCATCTGGACCACCCCAGACCCCTGGAACCAGAACGGCGGCACAGTGGACCAGCTCTTCCAGTTCCAGGACTACTGGAACGCCAACATGACCGGCGAGCAGCGCCACGGCGCTCACTTCCTCTCGGGGCGGGGCCTCGGCGGCGGCGTTGCCTACCTCAACGCGATCTGTGCCGACGAATTCGACTACGCCCTCTCGGCGAACCTCAACGGCTTCTTCCCCTACCCGCTGCAGGACCAGAGCGACCAGAACTGGGACTTCATGGTTACCGCCCACGAGTGGGGTCACAACTTCGGCGCTCCGCACACGCACCAGCAGTCGCCCTTCTCGAACATCGACAACTGCGGCAACGGCGATTGCTCGCAGCTGCCCGGCACCATCATGAGCTATTGCCACCTCTGCGGCAACGGCACGGGCGACGTCAACCTCAACTTCCACCCGCAGAACATCAACAGCTGGATGCTCCCATACCTCGACAACGACGCCCCGTGTGATCTCACGGGCGACCCGCTCTGCAACAGCGACTGCCTCGCGGACGTCAACGGTGACGGCGCGGTCACGCCCACCGACTTCACGGCATGGGTCAACGCATACAACAACAATGCGCCCGAGTGCGATCAGAACGGCGACGGTGCTTGCACCCCGACCGACTTCACCGCCTGGGTCAACAACTACAACGCCGGCTGCTGATTTCAAGACTCGGCGACCACTCGCGCCGGTGATTCAAGCCGATACACGCCGCCCGCGACTCGACAACGAGCTGCGGGCGGTGTTTTTACATGCCTGCCGCGGGTGTGTTAAGGAACTGGTTTATTCCGAAATCAGTGTCCAGCTGGCCGTGTCTTTCGCGTAGGATCGGGGCTACTGCTTTCTGTTGTATGACTCGGAGGGTTCTATCGATGAAACACGCAGCCGTTATTCTTGCACTCTCGGCGGGCTCCGCAATGGGCCAGGCTGAGCGAGCCGTCGTGCACACGGATAAGTACGGGGCAACCACTGTTCGGGAGATTTCTCCGCTTGATTGGTCTGAACCCGGCACGCCAGCCGTGCAGGAAGATATCGAGTGGCATTACGCGGACGCGGTGTCGATCCCGGCGTCCGTGGCGCTCGGTGACGGGGGCGCCGAGTCGTGGGTCGGGCACTCGCTGAACGACGAGCGGATGAGCAAGTTTACGACATCCGGCAGCAACGTGCCTGACTTTATGTATTCGGTTCTCGCCGAGAACCCGGAAACTGTCGGTGTCGCGGCGGCTTCAGAATCTTCGCGGTGCGCGCTACTAACAAACCCTGCCTCGGGCCCTATCACCGTACGATGGTTTACCGATACGAACGGCAACACTCCCGTTGGGAGCTTCTCGTTCCAGTCGCAGTACACAGCGTGTTCCGAGCGGTCGATCGCTGTGAACGCGGACGGGACACGTGTCGCCGCGACGGCGTACGACGGGACAGACACCGAGCTCATCCTCTTCAACGGCACCGGCGTCGTGCTGGGTTCGATGACCATCCCGGGTTTCTCGCTCAGGATCGACATGGACGATTCGGGCAACAGGGTCGTTGTGACCGCGGGGGCGGTTGCGCGCGTCATCGACACCACAACGATGACCGAGGAGTACGCGCTGGCGGTTTCCGGGGCGGGCGGCTATTTCAGGATATCACGCGACGGGTCCGCCATCGCGGCAGGGGGGTTCAACGTCAGGGCTGCACGTGAGATCGAGGGTGTCTGGCAGCAGGTCTACTCGGGCACGGGCTCGCAGGACTGGTTCGGCGCTGTCTCACTCAGCGGCGATGGGCTCACACTCTTTGCGGTCAGCCACGACTACGGCGACGGCTACCTGACCAACGAGCACCGCATCGTCGACCTCACAGACGGATCGGTTGTGATGACCAGCAGCTACACGGGGTCTGGTGGGCTTCAGAACTCTGTCATCGCCTCTGAGGTGAACGGCGACGGCACAGTCTTTGTCGCAGCGTCGTGGGGTGACGCGGCCAACACGCAGCCAGAGGTCCGTGTGTACGACCGCGACCTCAATTTGATCGATTCTCTTGACACTGACGGCTCCCCCTTCGCGCTCGATATGAGCAGCGACGGGTCGCACATCCTCGTCGGGTGCAAGGCCGTTCACGCGAACGATATTGGCAGCGGCGGGGATACGTACGCCTTCGAGTTGCCAGGCAGCGACTGCATCGCTGATGTCAACGGCGACGGCTCCGTCACGCCCGCCGACTTCACCGCTTGGATCAATGCCTTCAACAACAACCTTCCCGGGTGCGACCAGAACGACGACAACGCCTGCACGCCCGCCGACTTCACCGCTTGGATCAACAACTTCAACGCGGGCTGTTGATCAGCCGCAAACCGATACGAAGGAGCGATACATGAAGATGAAGACACGTACACTGATGATTTGCTTCGTCGCATGCGCCGCGGGCACAGCGTCTTCATCTGACAAGGTCATCGCTTCGATGCCGATCGGTTCTGTGACCGTACCCACGAGCGCGAGCGCATCGATGAATGCGCCGTTCTCCGGTCTCACCGAGAGCGTGACCGGCTTTGGGGTCATGGGCAAGTTTGTGGTACAGACCGGGGACTTCGGTAACGGTACTGGCCCCTGGTCTATTGATGTCGAGATCACCGCGAATGCACCTGGGGGCGAGTCGCTTTTCTGGCACCCGGTCGGCGGGGAGATATCCATCGCCGACTACCCTCTGCAGGACGGCACATCCGGCTTTGCAGGTGTCGATGGCAACGGGGCGTGGTCGTTCGAATTCACAGCAGATGTCTCACAATCGAACTGGATCTATCGGATCGACGACGCGACGTTGTATCTGCTTGGCGATGCACCCGATACAACGACGCAGTACTCCGCAGAGCCCGATCAGAACGATCAGTGGAACAGGCCTTTCTCTATTGTGGGAATCTCCGGCCTCGGCCCTGTTGCATACCACGTGTTCGAGTTTACAGTCACCGAGTCGGGCGTCTACGACCTGACCAGCGTGCTCGCAAGTGGGGGCAACCACTTCACCTGCCTCTACAAGGGCGGGTTCGATCCAAGCCAGCCGCTAGCGAACCTGCTCGACTACGGACTCGGCAACGGGTTCTCGCCCTTCGGTGTGCCGCAGGGAACTTCGAACGTCAACGCCCTGCTGCTCGAAGGCGAGACATACACCTGGGTAACGAGCGAGTGGTCTTCTTCGAGCCCCGCAGGTACTTCGACGAACACCATCGTCGGTCCGGGTGATGCGACTCAAACCGGGAGTTGCGTCGCCGACGTCAACGGCGACGGCTCGCTGACCCCGACCGACTTCACTGCCTGGATCAACGCTTTCAACAACAGCCTCCCGGGCTGCGACCAGAACGGCGATGGCTCCTGCACCCCGACCGATTTCACTGCCTGGATCAACAACTTCAATGCCGGGTGCTGATTTTTTCTGGGTTTGGGAATACCCGGGTCTGAGCCGAGATTCACTCTGTGTGTCACTGTGCTCGCAGGGGGGTTGCGCATTCAGCTATATACCTGATCGGGGAGTTATCTCATGAAGATCCGTCACGCCGCTCTCGCCGTATCCGCCGTCTGTCTCGCCGGTTCGGCGTTTGCTCAGAGCAGTACCGCGACCTACAGACTGACATTCGACGCGACCTGGACAAGCTCGAACCACCCCGGCGCTTACCCGAACAACGCACACTTCTCACCGATCGTCGGCGCGACTCATAACGATGCGGTGACATTCTGGGAGCCGGGCGGGCTCGCAACCCCGGGCATCGAGCTGATGGCTGAAACGGGCGGCACGTCGCTTCTCAGAAGCGAGGTCAACGCCGCGGTATCGGCTGGTACCGCACACGAAGTGCTCCTTGGTGCAGGGATTAATTCTCCGGGTTCGACATCTCTTGAGTTCGACGTCCCCTCAAACAAGTCGCTGTTCACACTCGTCACAATGATTGCCCCGAGCCCCGACTGGTTCGTCGGCACGCACGGCCTGAGTCTCCGCGACAGCGGCGGTGAGTGGATTGACGAGATCGTCGTCGAGCTTGAGGCCTACGACGCGGGCACCGAGGACGGCTCGAACTTCAGCATAAGCAACCCCGCCACGATCCCGGCAGAGCCCATCTCAGACTTCAGTACGACGCCGCCCTTCGCGGGCCTCCCCGTGCTCGGCACGTACACGCTCACGCTGCTGTCTGTCGACACCTGTCTCGCCGACGTGAACGCCGATGGCTCGCTTACGCCGACCGATTTCACGGCGTGGATCGATGCTTTCAACAACAGCCTCCCCGGCTGTGACCAGAACGGCGACGGCTCCTGTACACCCACCGACTTCACCGCTTGGATCAACAACTTCAACGCCGGCTGCTGATCTGGCCGCCAATCTTCAATTCCCCATTGATTCCAAGGGTCGTTTCTGATCATAGATTCCTGTACGCTCCCGGCGGAGGAAATCTGATGATACGACTCGCCGCTGTCGCCGCACTCACGTTCCCGGTCTTGGCCCAGGCTCAGGTCACGAGCATGCCCGCGATCCCGGGAGTTCCGGGCAAGATCGACGCTGCGCTCGATTTGCTCGTTTGCTTCGAATGGGATCAGGCGACTCCCTTTCCAGTCGCCTGTCCACCCTCCACACCCAGCAGCCCGGTGTCCGGAGGTTGTGTGAGCGTCGAGATCACGGGTAACCCGGTCAGCGGGATGACGCTGCACGATTTCGAGATCACGTTTGCTGATTTCCCGCAGCAGACAGCGGCGTACTTCACCCAGGGCACGATCGATTATGTCATCACCGAATGCACGCTCCGCATGTCTCCCGGCGCGCAGCCCATCACGGGTGTGTACAACGCAACCGGCGACCACTTTGCTCTCTCTAATATCCCGATTGAACTCGAGGGACAGCTCCTGATCACGGGCACGTCGGGCGAGGCGGGCGACGCATTTCCCGTGAGCAGCATGGAACTGGCCGACTTCGTGTTTCCAGACGCGAGCGGTGCGATGACCACGACAACCGACCCGGACACGGGGGACCTTGTTGTTGTGCTGAGTGTGCTCGTCGGCGCGCCGTTCGCACAGCCGGGCGGCAGGCTCGATGTCGGGAGCGGCTTCGTCGTCGGACTCGGCGGCGGCGCACTGGCGGTCGCAACCGGGGATTCGTGCAGCACACCAGCCTGCACAGGCGATACCAACGGCGACGGCGCGCTCACGCCTGCTGACTTTACCGCGTGGATCAACGCCTACAACAACAACCTTCCCGCCTGCGACCAGAACGGCGACGGGGCGTGCACGCCCAGCGATTTCACGGCCTGGATCGCAAACTTCAACGCCGGTTGCTGAGATTACCCAGTTCAACATCTTCCGATTCGGACGCCCATAATCTGCCCCTCCGGGCGATTCGGGCGGTGCTTCGCAGTTGCGACACGTCTTGGGGGATGCTCGGGCTGTCGTGTATCGGTGATGAAACTCGGATGTGTTTGTAGATGGGTTTACAACGCAAACACCGGAGGTAACACCAGATGACACGCAAAGCACTCACGGCACTCGCTCTTCTCGCCGCGGCCGGCGCCGCACAGTCTCAGACGATCAACATCCCACCGGATGTCTTCCCGGGTGAGTCGTACTTCACGGCCAACCCCGGCGCAACGGTCAACGTCTGCTGCTCCGACGGCATTCTCCCCGACGCGCCAGACGGCGTCTTCACCTTCAACGGCGCAACTGTCAACATCAACGATGGCGGCGAGTCCGGCTTTTTCACACTCGACTCGTTCATCGAGGACGGCACCTACAACATCAACGACGGCGGCAAGCTGATCCGCACCAAGTTCGTCGCAGGCACCGGCTCGACTTCCTTTAACCTCTCCGACGGCGGTCTCGCACGCAGCGGGCTCTGGCTCCAGGGCAACGCGACCGGCACAATCACGGGCGGTGACGTCGGGCTCGTCGCCTCGGGTCAGGCCGCGATGATCGTCGAGGACGACGCCTCGTGCACCATGTCCGGCGGCGACATCGACACCTTCATCCTGATCCAGGACAACGCGACCTTCGAACAGTCTGGCGGCACCATCGACGGAGGCATCCAGATCAACCACGACGCGGTGGTCACCGTCACCGGCGGCTCGAGCGGGAGGAACGGGTTCACCCGCAGCATCGGCAGCGTCCTCAACATCAGCGGCGGCACCATCGGTAGAGACTTCGTCGCCGAGAAGGGCACCGTCAACATGTCCGGAGGCGGGTTCGACGTCAACTGCGCGATCCTCAACGCTTCGGGCGTCGATCCTGTCTGGAACATGACGGGCGGCGCGCTCGGTTCCGACTTCCGCGCTTACGACGGCACGTTCAATCTCTCGGGCGGACTCGTAGGGGTTGGCTTCAGGCTCGGTCGCCCAACAGGCGACGGGTCAGGCGTCACCATGAACATCACCGCCAAGTCCGCGACGCTCGACGGAGCTCCTATCGAGCTCACCACCACGCCTCTCGCGATCACCGCTCGCGGCGGCGAGACCCTCACCTGCATCCTGCTCGACGACTCGGTCGTCTCGTTCGAACTCAACGAGAGCCACGTCTTCGGCGAAGACCGGTTCCGTGCGGGCGCACTGCTCACCATCAAGAGCAACTGTGTCGCAGACACCAACGGCGACGGCACCCTCGGCCCGACCGACTTCACCGCTTGGATCGACGCCTACAACAACAGTCTCCCCGCCTGCGACCAGAACGGCGATGGCTCCTGCACTCCTGCCGACTTCACCGCCTGGATCACGAACTACAACGCAGGCTGCTGAATATCGGCCTCAAATACTGCAACATCCTCCTCCGGGATGAGGCGCGCGTCGGACACACGACGCGTACCCCCCGGAGGCTTTTTACATGATGCAGGTCATACAACAACGGTCGTCTGCCATCGCTTTCGGGCTCGGTCTCGCCCTCGGCGCACACGCCCAGCCCGGCACAGAACTCGGACCGCTCACGCCCGGAGACCCGACCGAGGGCGTGCAGCTCGGTGACGATGTCGACATCCACGACGGCATCGCGATCGTCAGCGGGCTCGGTCTCTGGACGGTTCCTGTGCCGGGAGCCGCGTACATCTTTGACACGAGCACGGGCGACCAGCTCGCAAAGCTCAGCCTCCCGCCCGTGTTCGGCGCGGACCAGCTCGTGATCGGTGTGGGCATCGGCCCGGACCGCGCGATGGTCGGCACACGCAACTGGGCTTCGGGCAACAACTACACGCCGCGCGTCTGGCTCTTTGACACGACCAACCCCGCAAGCCCCGTGTTTCTCCAGCAGCTGATCCCTAGCGATGCGGAGTTCCTCGACGATTTCGGTGATGCGATCGATATCGAGGGCAACCTCGCCGCGATCGCGGCGCCTTCCAACAACGCAAGCGGCGCGCTCTCCGGCGCGGTGTACCTCTTCGATACCACGACCGGGGCAGAGCTGTCCAAGTTTTTCCCCGCCGACGGCGAGCCGGTCGATCAGTTTGGATTCTCGCTGGACATCGACGGCGACCTCGCACTCATCGGCGCGCGATGGGATGACGACAGCGCGCCCAACGGGGGGGCCGCGTACCTCTTCGACATCTCCGACCCCTCCAACCCTGTCGAGCTCTCGAAAGTCGCTGCGGCTATAGGTGATGAGAACGATTACTTTGGGTACGAGGTCGCGCTCTCGGGGAGTATCGCCGCGGTCGGCGCGATCTTCGACGACGACCTGGGGCTCGACGCCGGAGCTGTGTACATCTATGACATCATCGATCCTGCGAATCCCGTCATGGTGAAGAAGCTCCTGGCGAGCGACGGCGACCCGACCGATGATTTCGGCTGGTCCGTTGCCATGCAGGGCGACACGCTCGTTGTCGGCTCGCGCACCGACGACGACATCCACCCCGGCGCAGGCTCTGCGTACCTCTTTGACATCTCAGACCCGGCAAACCCAACCGAGATTGCCAAGATGGTCCCTGCCGATACAAGCCCGAACGCCACCTTCGGGTGGTCGCTTGAGATCGAGGACGGCATCGGTGTCGTCGGCGCGTCCCAGGCAGACGCCCCTGTCCCGAACGCCGGCGCCGCATATCTATTCGATGTCTCGCTGCCGGGACCCGGTTGTCTCGCCGATGTCAACGGTGACGGCATGGTCACGCCCACCGACTTCTCCGCCTGGATCAACGCGTTCAACAACAACCTCCCCGAGTGCGATCAGAACGGTGACACCGCCTGCACGCCCGCTGATTTCACAGCCTGGATCGCCAACTACAACGCGGGGTGCCCGCAATAGCTCCCGATAGTTCCCCATAAAGAGCGATGTGCAGCCAGTTCGCGGCTTGCGTATTGCAGGGCGGTTGCTCTTCGTGCAAACTTGTGCATGGAACAGGCCTTGTGTAGGGGGAAACAAATGAAAGCTCAACTCACCGCAGCGGCGATCGTCTGTCTCAGCGGAGCCGCGGTCGGCCTTGCGTCATCGATCCCCTCGTCGCCTTCGCTCGCGCCGGCGGTGATCCCCGACGAGTTCCCGGTCGACCAATTCGTCAACTTCGAAACGCCGCACGTGCACCCGATCGACATGACACCCGACGGCACGACGCTGCTGGCCGTCAACACCGCCGACAACAGGCTCGAGATATTCTCGCTCGCATCAGGGATGCCCGTCTCGGTCGGCTCGATTCCGGTCGGATTAGACCCCGTTGCGGTGCGCGCACGCTCGAACACCGAAGCGTGGGTCGTCAACCACATCTCCGACTCGGTGAGCGTCGTTGATCTGACAACAATGAACATCGTGCGCACGATCCAAACACTCGACGAGCCCGCCGATGTCGCGTTCGCGGGCAACGATATGAACGCGTTTATAACATGCTCACAGGCCAACACCGTGCAGGTATTCGATTC
This sequence comes from Phycisphaera sp., assembly GCA_003712165.1. Classification (GTDB taxonomy): domain Bacteria; phylum Planctomycetota; class Phycisphaerae; order Phycisphaerales; family UBA1924. The sequence continues at coordinate 3,227,843 of RHLH01000001.1, read as the reverse complement.
GTCGACCGGTGCGCACATCAGCGATCTCGACATCTTCGCTGAGGATCCGCGCGAACTCGCGGTGAGCCCGGACGGCTCGATTGTGTACGCCGCCGTGTTTGAATCTGGCAACGACTCGACCATCTTGGGCGGCGGACTCGCCGTCGCGCAGACGCTCGCGTTCCCGCCGAACGTCGTCAGCGACCCGGCGGGCCCCTACGGCGGGGTCAACCCGCCCCCAAACGATGGCGGGTCGTTCTCGCCCACGCTCAACGGCGCCAACCCGAACGCGCCGCGTGTGGGTCTCATCGTCAAGAAAGACGCGAACGGCGTCTGGCGCGACGACAACGGCGTCGACTGGACCGACTTCGTCTCCGGTGCGCAGGCCGACCTGTCGGGGCGAGTCGTGGGATGGGATCTCGCTGACCACGACGTTGCGATCATCGATGCAAACTCGCTCGGCGTGACCTACCAGACGGGCCTTATGAACGCGTGCATGGCGCTGGGCGTCAATCCTGCCACTGGTGATATCACTGTTGTCGGGACCGACGGCACGAATGAGATCCGCTTTGAGCCCAACGTCAACGGCAGATTCGTTCACGTGCTCGGCGCGACCTTCGACACGGTTTCCGCGCCCTCGATCACAGATCTCAACCAGCACCTGACGTACATCCCGGGACCGACGATCACACCCATCGCTCAGAACGAGCGGGACAAATCGCTCGGCGACCCGCGCGCGATCGCCTGGAACCAGGCGGGCACCAAGGGCTACGTCGCCGGCATGGGCTCGAACAACGTCATCGTTGTCGACCAGAGCCTCGCGCGTGCGGGTCTGAACGACACCATCGAAGTGGGGCAGGGCCCGACCGGGCTCGCGATTGACGAGGCGCGCGGCTGGCTCTATGTCATGAACAAGTTCGACGCGTCAATCTCTGTCGTGGATCTCGTCACCGAGGCGCAGATCGCGACCATTCCGATGTACGACCCCACACCTGCGCAGATTGTCGCGGGAAGACCCTTCTTGTACGACACACACCTCACCTCGGCTCTCGGGCAGGCGTCGTGCGCTTCGTGCCACATCGATGCGCGCACCGACCGCCTCGCGTGGGACCTTGGCGACCCCTCGGGCGAAATGAAGACGTTCGATCAGAACTGCCTCGACGCCAACTGCGAAGATTGGCACCCGATGAAGGGCCCGATGACAACGCAGACGCTCCGCGACATCATCGGGCAGGAGCCTCACCACTGGCGCTCGGACAGGTTCGGTATCGAGGAATTCTCCGGCGCGTTCGAGTCCGTGCTGGGTGACGACGCCGAGCCCTCACCAGCCGAGATGCAGCTGTTCGAAGACTTCCTCTCGACGATCCACTTCCCGCCCAACCCGTTCCGCAACTTCGACAATTCCCTACCGACCGATCTCCCGCTCGACGGGCACTTCACGACAGGACGGTTCGCGCCCGCCGGGCAGCCCATGCCCAATGGCAACGCCGTTCTGGGTCTCAACAACTACCGGTTCGGCGATCTCGACGGGCTCGAGTGCATCACCTGCCACACGCTCCCAACCGGGATGGGCACCAACAGCGAACTCGTCGGTGTGAACTTCATCCCGCTCCCGCCCGGCCCGAACGGAGAGCTCCACAACCTGACCGTGTCCGTCGACGGCTCGACGAACGTCTCGATGAAAGTCCCTCAGCTGCGCAGCACGTACGAAAAGACTGGCTTCAACACAACGCAGCAACTCAACACAGCAGGCTTCGGTGTACTGCACGACGGCAGCGTCGATTCCATCGAGCGGTTCCTCGCCGAGCCCGCGTTCAGCTTTGCGAATCTGCAGGAGCTCGCCGACATGACCGCGTTCATGCTCGCGTTCGGCGGCTCCGACCTGCCCGGCAGCAACGGCGGGCTCTTCGATCCTCCGGGCAACCCGAGCAAGGACGCCCATGCCGCTGTCGGCAAACAAGTCACCACGCCCACTTCTGATCCCAACATGATCGGCAGGCTCGCCGAGATGTTCACGCTCGCCGAGAACGGCGAGATCAGCATCGTTGCCAAGGGCATCTTCAACGGCGAGTCGCGAGGATTCGCGCACATCGGGCTCGCGCAGTACCAGTCTGACCGCTCGACCGAGACGGTTACGCACTTCCAGCTCAGCTCCGCTGCACAAACCGGCTCAGAAATTACATTCACCGCCGTACCAGCGGGCACCCAGACCCGCATCGGAATCGACCGCGACCTCGACGGGTTCCTCGACCAGGACGAGATCGACGCCTGCGCCGATCCCGCCGACCCAGCAAGCACGCCGGCGAACAGCACGTGCTGCGTCGCGGACGTCAACGGTGACGGGGCGCTCACTCCGACCGACTTCACAGCCTGGATTAATGCGTTCAACAACAACCTCCCGGGCTGCGACCAGAACGGCGACGGCGCGTGCACACCCACCGACTTCACGGCGTGGATCGCGAACTTCAACGCGGGCTGCTGATTTGCCCCGTGGTTGCAATACAGGGGCCATGCACGCGTTACTCGGATCAAGAGTCTCGGGGCTGCCGGCCAGACTCAATCGCTAACCCAGATTGACCAGGCGGCTCATTCGGATTCTCTGTGTCCGGTAAAGGAGCGTTTTTTGTCGCCTTTTCTCGCTGATGCGGGAACTCCGGATTAGACTCGGCGTGTATCTGGGTGGTGAAAAGCTGCCCCGATCGTGTGTGCGTCGTGGGGGTTGGGAGATCTGAAGATGAGAGCGTGTGTGTTGTCGGGCCTGGTTGTGGCCGCCTTGTCGGTCATCGTTCCGCACTCGTTCACCGGCGCCGCGGCTGCTCAGCCGAGCATTGCCGAACTTGACCCGGTCAACTTCCCGCCCGAGAACCCGTTCAGCGAAGAGAAAAGAGTGCTTGGCAAAATCCTCTTCTGGGATGAACAGCTCTCGAGCGACAACACCATGAGCTGCGGCACGTGCCACATCCCCGAAGCAGCCGGGACCGATCCAATCGCTGCATTGAATCCGGGCAACGACGGCATCTTCGGCAACGGGAATGACGTTCGCGGGTCCTTTGGTGTCGTCGACGCCGATGACATGAACGGCTACCTCGTCGACGCTACATTCGATATTCTCCGTCAGGTCACCGGCCGATCGGCGAACTCAACGATCAATGCCGCGTTCGCTGACGAGCTCTTCTGGGACGGTCGCGCTACTTCCGAGTTCATCGACCCAGAGACGAACACCGTCGCGATCGCCATGGGCGGCGCGCTTGAGAGCCAGATCGTGGGTCCGCCCCTCAGCGATGTCGAGATGGCCCACTCCAACAGAAACTGGAGCCAGATCACGGCGAAACTCGCGGCCGCGAGACCGTTGGCCCTGGCAACGAATCTCACGGCGGATCAAGCCGCGGCGATCGCGACCGATCCGACCTACCCCGAGCTCTTCGAAGCCGCGTTCGGCGATTCAGCCATCTCCGCGAGGCGCATCGCGTTTGCGATCGCAACCTACGAACGCACGCTCATCTCAGATCAATCGCCGTGGGACGATGTTCAGTTTGGCGACCCGAACGGGATGACCCCGCTGCAGCAGCAGGGCTGGCTTGTGTTCCAGAACGCCCGCTGCGACAGCTGCCACACGCCGCCGCTCTTCTCCGACAACATGTTCCGCAACATCGGCGTCCGCCCGATCGCTTGGGACGACGGGCGCAGGGCGATCACAGGACTCAACTCGGACCGCGGCAAGTTCAAAACTCCTAGCCTGCGAAACGTCGGCCTCAAGTCCACGTTCATGCACGCGGGCAACTTCACTACGCTCAACCAAGCGGTTGGCTTCTACGTCAACCCACCGCCTTTCCCGGACAACGTCGACCCGTTCATGGGTGCGGTCAACCTGTTGCAGAATCAGGTGCCCGCGCTAACCGAGTTCCTCGAGAACGGTCTCCTCGATCCGCGCGTCGCCGCGGGAACGTTCCCCTTCGATCGCCCGACACTCCGTTCGGAGCTTCCACCGAATCCCGTGCTCGTGGGCAACGGCGATCCCAATGGCACAGGCTCCGTGCCGACCATGCTCGCGAGCGTTCCGCCCAACGCGGGCAACAGCGAGTTCAAGGTCGGCGCAACAGGCATGCCTCAGGGCACATCCATGACGCTCTACGTCTCGACCACCGCGCCGGCGGGCAACAACATCACACCCGACGAGACTTTCGGCCCGTTTACTGCAGATCCGGGCAGCGGCGCCGAACCGGTCGTGAGCGCGTTCTGGCCCATCGCCGACGATCCCGAACTCGACGGCCAAACCGTCTACTTCCAGTGGGTCGTTGATTCCACGGGTGCACGCTCGCGTGTCGCCGCGGCAACCATCTTCTGCGGCACGGGCGGCTGCTCGCCTGTCTGCGTCGCCGACGTCAACAACGACGGCTCTCTGACCCCGGCCGACTTCACGGCCTGGATCGACGCCTTCAACAACAACCTCCCGGGCTGCGACCAGAACGACGACGGTGCCTGCACACCCGCTGACTTCACGGCGTGGATCAACAACTTCAACGCCGGCTGCTAACGTTTCTCGGACGTGACTATCCGATCAGGGACCGAGCACTTCCCTAAGTGCTGTCCTGCGCGCAAATCGGACATTGTTCGCCCGATCTCGGCTCGGAGCTTTGTGCATCGGCCCTGATGCGTTAGTCTGGGTAGACCGCTGGGGGGACCAGTCCAGCCGGTCGGAAATATGTCTGTTGAAGGGTGTGGCCGCGGGTATCGGATCGCGCGGCGCAGACGGGGGCCGACCGAATCAACTCAGTTTCGTATTTGGAGCATGTGATCATGACCACTTCTCGTATCGCATCGATCGTTCTTGCATGCGGTCTCGCCTGTGCCGCGTCCGCACAGAGTACCCAGCCGCTTCCGCTTACTCAGTTCGACGCAAAGGTCGACATCAGTTCGGGCCAGGTCTCGAACACCGGCAACCAGGTCACGGCTGTGATCAGCGAGGTTGTCTCCGTCCCGGGCGCCGACTGGCTCCGTCTCACGTTCGACGAAGTCACACTCGCGGGCAGCATGGACGCGGGCAACGCCTCGTACCTCCGAATCACGTCGCTCGAAGATGGGCATGTTCAGTATCTCGACCATGTTTCCATCCGCCAGTGGCAGCACACCTCGGCGTATTTCAACGGCGACGCCGTCCTCGTCGAAATCCTCGCCTACCCGGGCACGGGCTTCAACGAACTCAATATCACGACTGTCGTCGCTGGCACGCCGCCGAGCGTTGAAGAATCGATCTGCGGCCCGACCGACGATCGCATCCTCTCGTCTGACCCACGCTCGGCTCGTGCGCTGCCCATCGGCTGCACCGCGTGGCTCATCGACGACTGCGAGCACTGCTTCCTCACCGCGGGTCACTGCAACGGCGGACTCAACAGCGATATCAATGTCGTGCAGTTCAACGTGCCGCTCTCCGACAACAGCTGCTCGTTCGGCGGCATCAACCACCCCGGACCGGAAGACCAGTACGCGGTCGATCCCGCTTCGCAGCAGACCAACGGCGGCGGCGGCGTCGGCAACGACTGGGGCTATCTCGGCGCGTTCCCCAACTCCAACACCGGACTCCTGCCGTGGCAGGCCTCGGGCAGCTGGTTCACCCTCGACTTTGACGCACCGACCGCTTCCAACGCCCGAGTGACCGGTTATGGCTCCGTTTCATCGAGCCTGGCTCCTTGCACTTGGTACGCCGTTCAGAAGACCCACGCGGGCCCGTTCTTCAGCCTCTCGGGCAACGCGCTCGGCTACGGCATGGACACCACGGGCGGCAACTCTGGCTCGCCCGTTATCGACGAGGGCACAGGCAACGCCATCGGTATCCACACCCACGGTGGCTGCTCTACGGGCGGTGGCAACAACTCCGGCACCTGGCTCGGACACCCGGGCGTTGTCAACGCTCTGGCAAACCCACAGGGCGTCTGCATCCCCCAGGGCCCGAACTTCTCCTTCCCGGACGGGCTGCCCGATTTCATCGACCCCGCCGGGCAGAACCTCAACGTCAACATCGCCGCAAACGGCGCCATCATTCCTGATCCCGCCACAGCCGAACTCGTCTACGACGACGGCAACGGCGCGGTCGTCATCCCGCTCACCCACAACGGAGGCGACAGCTACTCCGTCTCCCTGCCGGGCGGCGACTGCTTCAGCGCCGTCGACTACTCCTTCGCAGTAGACGACACGTCGGGCGAAAGCTACACCAATCCCAACGGAGCCACCTTCGCCGCAATCATCGCTAGCGGCACGAGCGACATCGTCAATCTCGACATGAACTCCGATCCGGGCTGGACCGCGACCGCGTCCGCCGGCACCACCACCGGGTTCTGGCAGCGCGCTGTGCCGGGCGATTACAACCGCGGCGATCCCTCAGCCGACTCTGACGGCTCAGGCTTCTGCTGGGTCACCGACAACGCTGCCAACGCAGACATCGACAACGGCATCGTGACGCTTACCACCGCGACCTACGACCTCTCGGGCGCACCCGACGCCGTGCTCTCTTACGACCTGCACCACGACGTGACCGATACCGCGGGCGGCGATCTCTTCATGGCCGAGATCTCCAACAACGGAGGCTCCACCTGGGTCACTCTCGAGTCTGTGCCGGATTCAACCGGCGGCTGGGAGTCGCGTACGTTCAACGTCGCCGACTTCGTCACACCGACGAGCCAGGTCGTCGTCCGCTTCAACTCACAGGACCTTGGCACCGCAACCATCGCCGAGACCGCGATCGACGCGTTCGTCATCCGCACAGTCCTGTGCGACGACTGCCTCGCCGACGTGAACGGCGACGGCGCGGTCACGCCCACGGACTTCACTGCCTGGGTCAACGCGTTCAACAACAACCTGCCAGAGTGCGATCAGAACGGCGACGGCGCCTGCACGCCTACGGACTTCACCGCCTGGGTCAACAATTTCAACGCCGGCTGCTGAGCCCGGTAGGTTTCGCATCCCATGAAACAAAGGCCGCGGCTCCAGTGTGAGCCGCGGCCTTTTTCCTTGTCTGCATGGACACATTCTCACGCCTGTTCGTGCGGTTTCTGTGCGAGATTGAACCACACCATCATCCGTACGAATGGGACTGGATATACGATCTCACACCTGTAAGCCCTATACTCGTTTGGATTCAGTTTCCTGGATTCGAACACGTGTCCGAGCATCTCCTGATACCACGGCGCGGTGCTGTGCCGAATTCCTGGCTGGTGCACGCCCAGACCAAGATGCTCAACCGGCATGTCCATGTCAATCCTGTCGTGCTGAGGCCCGCTTTGGGGAGTGCGCACCGTTGAGATGTCAAGCCCAGGCATGCCCGGCACAAAATCGGGCGGTCCGGGCCAGACGTCCTGATGCACAAAGTAGTCTTGAACGCGTGTCCTGGTCGGGATGCGCAGTAGCGACGAGTGCCATTCGTGTGTGTGTTCGTCGTCGGCATACCTCAGGCTTGCGTTTCGGATTGTCCAGCCGTTGACAAGTGTTACGGGCTCATTGATCGGGAGTGATTCTGCGTCCAGCACCGAATACCGAACATTCGCGCTGTCATGCACCCGCAGGCTCGGGATGGGCTTTCCGCAGTAGTTCTCAAGCAGAAACTGATGTGCGTCATCAATTCCCCGGTCTCCGCCCAGCGTCTCGATCCAGTTTGTCGCATCGGGCAGCATACAGTGTCTGCGAATACCGAACAGGTTGACGGGCGACTCGCCGCGCAGTCTCCGGAGCCCGATCATCGAGTCGACATGAGTCGTGTCGACCATATCGCTGCGCTCAGATGGTGAGATCACCGTGGTTAGCAGCGACGCCTCCGCTTGGTATCCGAGCAGATACGACATCGATTTGTACACGGATTGTTTCGCAGTGCGCTCGTTGCGTTTGCGCACCTCTGGGATGTAGTCGGAGATCGCCGCCTCCAGTGCGGAGCGCCCCTCAGGAAACGCGTCGATAAGTGATTCGAAATCCGCGATCGATGACTCGGCTTTCTCGCGGAGATCCTCATCCACGCCCGCGTCCGCTGCCGCCTTCAGGAAGATCCGCAACCCGTGAGGGGCTGGGGCGTTGTGCAGAATCTCGAAAGGGTCATTCGCCCTGACCGAGCGCATGATCCGCCCAGTCAGCGTCTTGTCGATCCCGAGCCGACGCGCCAGCGTCACAGGCCGGTGCGAGGTTCCGATCAGATCTTCCACGATCGGACGCACGCTGCTCTGAAGCGACGTCGAGACCTCGGCGATCTTCGTATCTAGACCGTCGGCCAGCCTGTGACCTGAAGTGACGCTTTTCACCTGTGCCCTATCAAAATACGAATGTGGTAGGCCTGATTTCACAAGATAGTCGCTCCTGAATCGAGAGGCAAACAGCCACACAGCGCCCAATGCAGAGACCCTGAGAAGCAGTATGGATCACAGATCCTTCTATGAAGTTTCTTAGATTACTCTTGACACGTCAAGAGGCATTCAGTAGTTTCGATTCAGTGATGGTTCTGTGCGGTGCAGAGCTTTGTGATGAGTCGTGACTCTCCCCTCTGGTCCTTCTTGGCCGCCTTTCAACTCGGGCGTGCCCATCACAGCCAGGAACACATGCTGCTCCCCGCAGACATCACGAAGTTACGGCCCGCAATGCACACCGCGATGCGGGCCGTTTGGAGCGAGGCGAATTCTCGGAAACCGCCGAGATCCCCGCCTCTCGTATGTGATCAGTGAGCAGACGTGTTTGTTCAGAAAGGCCAATCCCATGTCACGTAGTTCTTTGGTTTATGCCCGATACGGCACCAGATATACAGCTTGCGTTGCCTCCTCGGTTCTCTCGCTGGCGATCGCAGCCGGTGCTGCTGCTCAGTGCGATCCCGCTGATTCGTACGGCGTACCCAACTCAGGCACGTCGGGAGACCTCCCGTTGGGCGTCGGTACGGGTGATGTCAACAACGATGGGAATCTCGACGTCGTCACGGGTGACTTCTTTGGCAACAGTGTCTCGATCCTGCTCGGTAATGGTGACGGCACACTCCAGGCGGGCGTCGTCGTGCCCCTGACCGATACGGTCTCCGGATTCAGCGCCGCAGCGGTGCCGGTAAAGACAGCGGATCTCAACGGAGATGGCTGGGCCGATATCGTCGCTGGTGTTCAGTCACCAGATCTTGGTAATCCTGGTATCGCGGTTCTCATCAATGATGGAACCGGTGCGTTCACAAGCCCGCCCGAGTTCTATGCCTTCTCGACACAGATCCGCGGGCTCGAGATTCTCGACCTCACAGGCGATGGAAATCTAGATGTGGTCTACGCAAACCGTGACGATGACACCATCAATGTTGTCCCGGGCAACGGCGACGGCACATTTGGTTCAGAAGCGTTCTTCGATGTCACCGGCGGGCCTGTCGGGGTTGCGATCGCAGACTTCAACAATGATGGCAACCAGGATGTAGCCACGCCTCTCGTGTTCTCAAGTGAGATTGCTATCCTCGCGGGCGACGGGGCAGGAAACCTGACCGAGCTGGCTCGCTACCCAGCCAACAGCCCCGAAGGTATTGCGGTAGGGGACATCAACGGCGACGGCAACGAAGACCTCGTCATTCCGTTCCTCAACGGCGATGCTGTCGAGTTCATCCTCGGAAACGGCGACGGGACATTCGGTTCGACCCAGTCTATCTCAACCGGTTCGGGCTCACTCCCCATCGCGATCGCGCTCGGTGATGTCAACGGTGACGGATTCGATGACATCCACGCAGGCCTCTTCATCGCGGGCAACGTTCAGGTCTTGCGCAGCAACGGCGACGGCACATTCCAGGCGGGTGTGGATTTCCCGGTTGGAGCACGCCCTCGTGACTTTGCGTTCGGCGATTTCAACGGCGATGGCGCTAATGACTTAGCAGCTGCCAACGGCGCCACGAGCGGGACTGCCACTGTTATCCTGAATGGGTGCGGGGGCGTGCAGCCTTGCCTCGCCGACGTGAACGGCGACGGCGCGGTCACGCCCACGGACTTCACTGCCTGGGTCAACGCGTTCAACAACAACCTGCCAGAGTGCGATCAGAACGGCGACGGCGCCTGCACGCCTACGGACTTCACCGCCTGGGTCAACAATTTCAACGCCGGCTGCTGAGCCTCTCAATACATACCCATTTATCCACTGCAGGGCCCCGCTGGTCGAGCCAGCGGGGCCCTTTGTTTGCATGGTGTTCATGTGTCCCGTGTAGGGCCGGATAACCGCATCTGAATTCCGAGTTTCCGCAACATCACGCCCGGATATCCCGTATCTTGAGTGGAAGACCACAGGTAATCGTGTGCGAACTTGCACTCGGCGGGGGCCGTGATCTTATAGAAGAAGAAAAGAAGGGGAGCAGAAGTGATGTCTATCCGTGTCTCTGGTGGTGTTCTTGTCGGCACACTTGGCCTTGTTCTTGCCGCCGGCTCCGCTCAGGCCGCCGTCGATAAGGGCCACAAGAAATCCCATCCGGGCGGTGAGGAAGAACGCTTGCTCGGCAAGGGCGACTCGATGGATGCCCGGTTCGGCAACTTCCCCGCCAACAACATCTCCTTCCTCGGGCAGGTCACGATCAACCAGTTGGATCCCGGTTCCGCAGACGCCAACGACTGCTGGGGCTATGTCACGCAGCAAGGCAAAGAGATCGCGATCATCGGACTCCAATCGGCGACCGGCTTCGTTGATATCACCGATCCCGTGAACCCCCAGGTCATCGGTGTCTTCTCCAGCCCGACAAGCCTTTGGCGTGACATCAAGGTCATCGGTGATATCGCCTACGTCGTTACCGAGGGAGGCGGACACATTCAGATGTTCAACCTCGCCAATGCCGACAACGGCACCATCGGTAACCTCGGCTTTGCGCAGAACTTCGGCGGCGCAAGCTCCACGCACAACATTGTCGCGAACGAAGAGTCGGGTTACATCTACCGCGTAGGCGGCAGCAGCGATCTCGGACTCCGGGCGTACGGTGTCGGCGTAAACGGAGCACCCGGCTCGGCCACCAGCCCTTCGCAGCAGGCAGTGCAGGATGACCTCTACGTTCACGACGCGCAGGTCGTCACGTACGACTCAGGTCCTTACGCGGGTCGCGAGATCGCGTTCCTCTGCTCGGGGTTTGGCAACGGCAGCTCTGACACACGTCTCCGAATCTACGACGTCACGAACAAGAACAACATGTTCGAGCTCGACAACGTTATCTATCCCAACCGCGCATACTGCCACCAGGGCTGGCTCAGCGAAGACCGGAAGTACTTCTACGTCAACGATGAACTCGACGAGGGCGGCTCCGTCAGCACAACCACCATGCACATCTTCAACGTCGAAGATCCCGCAAACGCCTTCTACGTCGGCCCGTGGTCGAACGGCAACACGGCTCGCGATCACAACCTCTATGTCAAGGGTGACTACGTATACGCAGCAAACTACCGATCCGGACTCCGTATCCACGACATCAGCGACCCAGAGAACCCCGTCGAGGTCGCCTGGATCGATACGTACCCCGCAGACGACGGCACAGGCTTCGATGGCGCCTGGTCCAGCTACCCCTTCTTCCCCTCGGGCAACATCATCATCTCTGACATCCAGCAGGGACTCGTCATTGTCAGGCCGAACCTCGATCTGCTCAGCTTCACGCTCGACGCGGGTCTAGGCGACATTGTTGACCCCGCCGGCAGTGAGATCGTGATTGTGACCATCGACGAAGAGAACGTCACGCTGGATGAGAGCACACCGACACTCAATATCCGCGACGAGTCTGGCACCATCACACCCGTCCCGGGCACCGCGACCGGCGTCCAGGGCCAGTTCCGCTTTAGCACGCCGTCACTGCCCTGTCTCGAGAACCTCGACTGGTGGATATCTGCCGAGACAACAGGCGGCGAGACATTCACGCTTCCGGCGCTTGCGCCATCGAGCAGTTTCTCGACTGTCGTTGCAACTGATCTCACAACTGTGTTCGAGGACGACTCAGAAACCGATCTTGGGTACACCGTCTCAGGAGCCGCAAGCGACGGCCAGTGGACGCGCGGCGTACCGGTCAACTCGGGACGAGGCGATCCCACAACCGACGCCGATGGATCGGGTCGCGCTTGGCTCACCGACAACGAGGCTGGCAACTCCGATGTCGACGGCGGCGCAACCATCCTCACGGGCCCAGCTTTCGACGCCTCCGCGGGCGGCACGCTCAGCTACAGCTACTGGCTGAACGATATCCCGACTGGCGAGATCGGTCCGGAGGATTATCTCCGCGTTGAGTATGCGACCAACGCCGCGGGCAACAACTGGGCCACGCTCCGCACCCACACCGATACGTTCAACCAGTGGCGCGAGGTCAGCGTGATCGTCGGTGCGGCGGGCGAGATTCCCGCAACCAGCACACTCAGGCTCCGCTTCACCGCGAACGAGTCGTCGCCGGGTGATGTGATGGAGGCCGGCATCGATGCAATCAGCCTGAATTCGTTCGAGTGTGAGAACCCCTGCTCCAACCTTGCTGATGTGAACGGTGACGGATCCGTCACACCCACCGACTTCACCGCGTGGATCAACGCCTTCAACAACAACCTCCCCGAGTGCGATCAGAATCTTGACGGCGCGTGCACGCCCACCGACTTCACCGCGTGGATATCGAACTTCAACAACGGCTGCTGATACTCAGTTCGCCTATATATCCCTAGAACACACGTGGCGGCGTTTGCAGCAGAACAGACTGCAAACGCCGCCTTTCTTTCTGTACTTTCTCTGATGGATATCGAGTTGGATAACTTGAGTTAGTGCGTGATTTCTGGTATGCCCAAGTGGTTGAGATCCCGTCGGTCTCGTTGAACACAAGGGGAATCAGATGCACTGCGCACGTTACGTTCGCATGATGGCTATCGGTCTGATCGCGGCAGGGTCGCTCGGCTTTGCTGCGCCGACCATCCGTAACCTCAACTCCACCGAGAAACAGAAGGTACGCGAGGCGATCGATCTCGTTGAAGAGATGTACAAAAAAGCCAACCGGCTCGACAAGAAAATGGTCGACTGGCTGAACGCGCCCGGGGATCCGGGAGGCGCCGCCGGGCAGATCGACTACGAGGATCCCAACGCGACGTTCCAAGACGCCATCAACAAACTTCGAGACAAACTCGATTCGGACCGGATCCAGGTTAGAGAGGTTGACAAGAACGGCGGCTCCACGCGCAACCGAAGCGGGACCGACGCCGACATCGTCATCCTCAACGAGGGTCAGCTCACCAAGATGTGCAGCACAGGCGACGACGGCGGCAGGCTCGCCAGGAAGGTGAACCTCGCCTCGACGCTCGCCAACGAGATGGTCCATGTCTGGCAAGTCTTCACGGGTGATGACCTCAAGCAGTGCGACGCCGAGCGAGACTCGGATACCGCGACGATCATCTTCATGAGTGCTATTGCGTTCGAGGTCGATGGCGTCGCCCCCGGAGACATCGACGCAACCGAGTGCCCCAAACTCGCCAAGTGCATCATGGACTACGGCGTTACTGCCGGCCCGGAATGGAATACCTTTGTATCGAGCACTGTCGGGCTGCTCGAGGCCTACATCGAACGCCGCGAAGAGAAATTCGACGACCTGATCGACGCCTCACTGTCATGGGGCGAAGGTTACTACGGCGAAGGCGACTACAGAGGTCCCATCAAGTTCGCCGAGGTCACGGGTGTTGACCAACTCAGGCTGGAAGCAGCTGATGGCTCGGAACGCTTCTACACACTCCCCGCCGGAAAGCGGGTGATCCGCCGAGCAGTCACGCGCAACGATGCCAATCAGGTCGTTCTGACCATCGTCGCTGTTGATGACAACACCAACGTAATTTGCACGTACGTCTACACCGACACCGACGGTGACACGCTCCCCGAACCAACACCCGTGGTCACACAGGCCACCCAGCCCGGAAAGAACGAGACCGACAACAACGACATCTTCATGCTGCCCTTCGCACCCGGCGATCAGAGCGGCGTCCAGAGCGCTTGGACGCTGATCGACATCAACGACGGTATTGTCTACCACGTCCCGCTCGATCCGCTCTCACTCCAGCCCGCAGCGCCGTTCTTCGATCCGATCTACTTCGATCCGTTGCTCTCGCGATTCGGGGGAGGGTTCTTTTATCTCGACGAGAGACTCCCGGGCCCCGTTCCAGATGTGGAACTCTGGCTGTTCTCGTCGACACCACTCGTCATGAACCACGGCGACCAACCCGCGATCCTAATGGAGATCGATCTCATAAACGGTTTCTGGAACCCTGTGTTCAACGGCTCCATCGCCGAGGCACTCGCCCCAACGAACTTCCCTGGCATCCTTCAGCTCGACGCAGGACTCGCGCAGGTAGAACTCATGGGCGTACCAGGCGGCGACGCGATGATCTTCGACATTGGCAACGGATTCCCCCAGCCGCTGCTCCCGCAGCCCGAGCCGATCGGGTTTAACGGGCTCACACCGCAGCTGCCGATCCCGCCCATGCCCCCCGGGTTGTTCCTGATCGAGTCGTTCTTCGGTCCCACGGGGATCAACCAGGTCACGCACTTCCAGCCTCCGTTCGGCGAGAATATCGCCTGCCTGCTGGTCGACGAGAACAACGACGGCGCTGATGAGCGCCTCCACCTCACGCTCGACCCGCCCCGCCTGCACGTCTTCGAGGGCATCCCGGGCGCGGCTCTGGGCGAAGTGCAGCACATCTACGAGCTTGTACTCGAGACCGATATGGCGCGAGACTTCCTCACTTGGGACGACATCAACGGCCGTGTGCTCTCGACCATGCTCTTCGATAATTTCCAGTTCCCGTTTGCAGCCCAATTGGGCCTGCCAGTCCCGTTCTACGTTCAATCTCTTCACGACATGGACGGTGACACGAACGCCGACGATACCGTCTACGCGCTCGCTACAGATCTATCGGGCTCGAACTACAACCTGGTCTCTGCGCAGGATGTTCTGGGCGTGCCCTTCCCGCTCTCTGTTGAACCGCTGGCATTCGTACCGGGGCAGATATCTGTGCAGGACTTGGACGGAGATACCTTCCCAGACGCACTCCTCACCGACTTCTTCGGGGGTCCGGACCAGTGCTTCATCAACGACGGATTCGGCGCTCTTGTTGCTGGAAGCTGCAACCCGTGCGTTGCCGACGTCAACGGCGACGGTATGCTGACTCCTACCGACTTCACCGCGTGGATCAATGCCTTCAACAACAATCTTCCCGAGTGCGACCAGAACGGCGACGGTCTCTGCACGCCCACCGATTTCACCGCTTGGATCGCAAACTACAACGCGGGCTGCTGATACCCAGCCGCACACCAACCGCGCGATTCGTATCGGTTTGACAAGCACATCACTCTCAGCACCACAAGGCTCCGATGCAAGGGACAACCCGAGCACGGAGCCTTCTTTATGTCCCGAAAGCCCCTCACCGACACAAACCGCGACGACATTCTCGATCCGGGCGATTGCACCGCCTGGTTCAACAACTACGCCACCGGCTGCCCCTGAACCCTGTCCATACACCGCCCGATCGAATACCATCGGGCGTGAGCACAAAGGGACAGAACGAATCCAACCCCAAGCGGTCGCTCTCCTACCCGGCACCAGTTGAGCGGCTGCTCGCCGAGCTGACCCGACTGCCGGGCATCGGCAGACGCTCCGCCGAACGCCTCGCGTTCCACGTCCTCCGGGGTGACAAGCAGGCCGCCGAGAAACTCGCCCGCGCGATCACCGACGTGAAGTCCGCGATCGGCCACTGCTCCATCTGCTCGAACCTCACCGAGCACGATCCGTGCCCGATCTGCGAGTCCGAGAAACGCGACAGGTCGAAAGTCCTCGTCGTCGAGCAGCCGCGCGATCTCATCGCCATCGAACAGACCGCGATGTACCAAGGCCTCTACCACGTCCTGCTTGGGCGCATCAGCCCGCTCGACGGCATCGGTCCAGAGCACATCACCGCGCGCGATCTCCTTGAACGCATCGACAACCCCGAAAGAAACGCCGGCGGTGTGCCGATCCAAGAAGTCATCCTGGGGATGAACCCAACCGTCGAGGGTGACGGCACAGCGCTCTACCTCACAAGCCAGCTCGAGGCGCGCAGTGTCCGCATCACCCGCCTCGCCAGGGGTCTCCCCTCGGGTTGGTCGATGGAACTGGCAAGCAAGGCGATCCTCGCCGACGCGATCGAGGGACGACAGCAAGTCAGGGAGTAGACTGCACGCCGATGGCAATGCGTTTCGAACAATCACAGGGCATGAAGCTCGGCCAGCAGATGAAGCTGTCGCCGCGGGTCATCCAGTCGATGGAGATCCTCCAGCTCCCGCTTACCGAACTCGAAGAACGCATCGAGCAGGAACTCGAGAACAACATCGCTCTCGAACTCGAAGAGCCCACCCGCGAAGACGACTTCGACGAGCCCATCAACCGCGAAGACGCACCAGACGCCGACTCTGACTCCTTCGAACACCTCGACGAGATGACGAGCGATGTCCCCGACATCGCCGAGAACGAGTTCGACTCGTCCGCGCGAGCCGAGCGATACGAAGAACCCACCTACCAATCCTCAAGCTCCGCGGGTGAACGCGACGCCAAGACCGACGCGATGGCGAACACCCCCGCGCGCACCGGCACGCTGCACGACCAGCTCCTCGACCAGTGGCGCCTCACCGAGCTGGACGAGTCGATCCTGAACGCCGGCGCCGAAATCATCGGCTACCTTGACGACGACGGGTTCCTCCGCACCCCCCTCGAAGACATCCAGCAGAAGGCCTCCCCAGCGCTCGGGCTCACGCCAGAACTGCTCGAAGAATCGCTCCAGGCGTTGCAGCTCGTGCTCGAGCCGCCGGGCGTCGCTGCGCGCGACGTCAAGGAGTGCCTGCTGCTTCAGCTCGACGCGATAGAGGCCGACCCCGCGCAGCTCACCGAGGACGACACCCTCGCCCGGGTCCGCGCGCTCATCACCGACCACCTCGACGACCTCTCGCAGAACCGCCTGCCCAAGATCGCCTCAGATACCGGGTACGAGCTCGACGAGATCAAGGACGCCCTCGAGTTCATGCGCCGTCTCTCGCTCGCGCCGGCGCGACAGCTCGTCCAGTCGCGCCCCGAGGTCATCACGCCCGACGCCATCATTGAGTACGACGAAGAGAGCGACGCGTACTACGCCTACCTCAACGAACGCCGGAGCGCCAACCTCCGGGTCAACGAGGAGTATGCGCGCCTGGCGACCGACAAATCGCTCGAAAAGAAAGACCGCGACTTCATCAAGACAAACCTCGCCAACGCCGCGTGGCTCATCGACGCCGTCGGTCAGCGATCCAGCACGCTCCTCCGCGTCATCCGCGTCGTTGTCGATGCGCAGCGCGACTACTTCGACTACGGCCCGACCTCACTCAAACCACTTCCAATGACACAGGTCGCCGACCAGATCGGTGTCCACGTCGCAACCGTCAGCAGGGCGGTCAGCGACAAGTACCTCCAGACCCCTCGCGGCATCGTCCCGCTCCGCTCCTTCTTCACCGGGGGCCTGGCGACCGAATCGGGCGAGGACATGAGCTACGACGCCGTCAAAGCAGCCCTCCGCGAGATCGTCGACAACGAAGACCCCGCAAAGCCCCTCTCAGACGACGCGCTCGCCAAAGCGCTCAAAGAACGCGGCATCGAGATCGCCCGCCGCACAGTCGCCAAGTACAGAGGCCAGCTCGATATCCCGAGCGCTAGGCTGCGGAAGAAGCACTAGTTGGAAATAATTGAAAAACACCATGCTTATTACAAAAATGGTACAACGATGTACGTACTGGAACGGCACTATACATCCGTTTCGCGAAACCGAGTGACTTTATGGTGAAGTCGGAAACAAAAGATGCTCGTGATGGTTGCGAACTTGTTATCGACTATGACCCAAGCAGTCGTGTTGTCGGAATTGAAATTGTGTGATCACTTCACACCCGCCAGCTTCCTCACGGTAAAGTCAAAGTTCCGCACGATCGCCTTGTGCAGCCCGAACACGATCGCGGCATAGATTCCTGACGCCATCACCGCGCCCAGCGCGAGCCCGATCCGCGCCGAACCCAGACCCGATTCGGCGACCGTCTCGGACATCGATTGCACCGGGTACACGCACGCGCGCACCGCGGAGGCGGGTGTCAGCGAAGCCATCGTGGCGCCAAGCACCGGGATCGTGTCCGAACTCAGCCAGCCGCAGAGACCGACCGTGCCCCCGATCGCGCCCACGACACCCACAGTGCCCACGACAGACCCGAGCGTGCCCTTGCTCTTGAGCGACCACTGCAGCCCGATGATCACGCAAAACGCGATGAACGCGATCGATACGAGCAGCACAACGAGACCCGCCTCGGGAAGCACGATCGGCACCTCGAACGTCCGCCCACCCGCGCCGATCCGGTCGGTCACGAACGCTTTGTCCACCTTGCCGAACCCGTTGAGCAGCGAGTAGAACCCGGCAAGCCCGGCTGTCGCGCTGGGCACCGCGATCAGCGGGATCAGGTACGCGATCAGCCCGCGCAGCTTCCCGCTCATGTACGAGCTTGCCGTCAGGGGTGTTGTGAGCAGCAGGTCGAGCGTGCCGTCCTCGCGTTCCCGGCTGATCGCGGTCGCCGACATGTTGATCGCCACCAGCGCCGTCACCGCCAGCTCGCCGACGACCGTCATGGCGATCGCGAGCCTGAACCCGTCCGCCGTCATCCCGGTCGTGTGATAGAACGCGATCAGACCTAACGCCCACCCGATACCGAACACGATGAACAGCCATCGCGCCAGGATGCGCCCGAAGGACGCGTTCCGAGCCGCCGCCTCGCGCCACGCGACGGGGTTGTTCCACACCGTCCTGGGCGGGCGGTGCACTTCTTCGCTGTCGCCCTTCTTGAAGACACGCTTGTGGATCGGCACACCCGTCGCGCCAGCGGTCATCGTCGCGAGTCCGCCGGCGCGTACCGTGATCGTGCTCGCCACCATCAGCACCAGGCTCAGGATTATGCTCCCCGCGCACCACGTCGTGACGGGCCGCGCCAGCATCCAGCTCCCGACGAAGCCGAGCGCCGGATTCTCGATATCAGCCCTCGGATACCCCGTCGGCTCAAGCAACGATGTCAGCGCCAGGAACGGGTTGATCGCGGTCATCCACGTCACCCCGCTGCCGTCTTCGCCCGCGCCGAGACCCGCCTGAACCATCGACCGATCAATGCCGATCGTGATCGCCAGATAGCTCACAACCGTGACGTAGAACGCGAACACCGCGCGCCTGCCCACGACCCGGCTGCACGACAACGCGATCGCGATTGCGCCAACGACCAACGCGGCGCATCCCGCTATCAAGTAACTCGCCATGATCGATCGGCCGGGCACCCCGCCGTAGAACTGTGTCAGCGCGAACAGGGGCATCGAGCAGAACAGCAGCGCCAAAATGAAGAACAGCCGGCCGAGCAGGTTCCCCGACACGATCTGCCCGGGCGTCATGGGCGTCGTCAGCAGAATGTCCCATGTCCGGGGGCTCGCCTCCTGCGCGATCGCGCCGGCCATGAACACCGGGGCGAGCACACAGATCAGGCCGATCTGCAGGTACGCGACCATCTCAAACGAACTCGCACCCGCTTGCGCCAGTTCACCGTAGCTCGCAACGCCTCCGCTCGTGCTGGGGCCGAAGATCAGCAGCCAGAGCAGAACCAGGATCATCACGCCCAGATACGCCGAGCGGATGTACATGTGCCGGACCCGCCGCGACCCACCCTGTACAAGGCGCACCGCAACCGGGTTGGTCGGCCCAAGCCTCAGGATGTATCGCAGGATCGCGGGCATCGCTCACATCGTATGTCAAAGCGATGCCGCCACGCTTGCAATCTGCGATCGCGGATCCCAGCAGTAAAAACGAAAGCCGCCCGACATCGTGCCGGGCGGCGAGAATTCTGAAACAAGCTGAAGACGAGCAGGTTTATCGCCTGCGGCGCACAGCCACGAGCCCGCCTATTCCGAGCAGCGTCGCCGACGCAGGAGCCGGGATCTCGGTCACGATCGTGATCTCCCACCCCTCGGCGAACGAGCCCGTGTCCGAGAACGCGTCGTCGTATACGTACAGCTCCCAGTTGCCATTGGCGTTCTCACCGTTGAACAGCGAGAGCAGCGAGCCATCGGATGCCGGAGCGGTCGTGTCAGCAGTGCCGTAGACAGAAGGCCGGTAAGTTCCGACGACGAGCGCACCGGCCTCATTGTCCGCTATCAACTCCGCAGCGGAGTCGTCGAAGATCAGGTCACCGCCGATGTCGTCGAGACCCCCCGCGTCCTGCATGAGTGTCACGACCGTGCCCGAGGGCGAGCGGAGCGTGATCTCAAGATCATCAGACCAGGTGTGCTGGCCTTCCATGATGTTCACGTTCACGTCGGTGATGACACCGGTTGCGCCCGCGATCGTGATAAGCGAAGGGAACAGCGTCGCCTCGCCCTGCGTCACTGGGGCTGTCGTGCCGAAGCCCCACTCGAGCGGTGCAGTGTTCGACTCGGTTATCACATCCGCTGCCACCGGGGACGCGAGCCCCGCAGCGAACGCACAAAGAAGTAGCGCACGGTCTTTCATCTCTTCAAATCCTCTCAAGACGAACACCAGCCGGGATCCCGTCGGCGTCCGCTGTCGATGTGTGGCGAGACCAAATTCACCGGTGGCCTCCCCAAAAACCTAACCCCGATTCCGGGTCCTGCCACCCGTTTTCCTACACGGAGGTGGGTTTGACGCCAACAACGGGCCAGCGGTGGCACAACCCGAATTGATCGGACCTGCCCTTCATAGGAACCCGACAGGGTCCAAAAAAGAACACACCCGGCTCTCTCGAACCGGGTGTGCATGAGTGTCGTCTTGCGGACCCCCTAACCGAGAGGGCCGAAGCGATTAGCGGCGGCGGCGGGCAGCGGCGAGGCCGCCGAGGCCGAGCAGGGCGGCCGAAGCCGGTGCCGGGATGGTGACGATGTCGAGGGTCCAGCCGTCGAAGGAACCGGTGTCTTGGGCGTTCTCGTCGTAGACGTAGAGGCTCCAGGTGCCGTTGGCGTCCTCGCCGTTGAAGGCGGACATGTCGAGACCGAAAGCGGTCGCGGGGACGTCGCTGTTGTCGTTCTCGTAGTCGGAGACCAGGAAGGTGCCGCTGATGGTGCCATCGGTGTCGTCATCAGGGAAGAGCATCGCAGCGGAGTCATCGAAGGTGATGTCGCCGTCGATGGTATCGCCGTTCTGGACGCCGGTGAGATCGAGGATGCGGACCGCGGTGCCCGAGGGGCTGACCAGGGTGATCTCGAGGTCAGCAACCCAGGTGTGGTTGCCGTTGTGCAGGGTGATGTTCACGTCGCTGATGGGGTCAGAAGCACCGGCAACGGTGATCTGCGACGGGTAGAGCTGTGCCGGGCCGTCGGTGACCTGGCTGGTGCCGACCATGCCCCAGTCGATGACTGCGGGGTTGGTCTCGGAAATGACGTCAGCCGAAGCGGTCGTAGCAACGCCGGCAGCGACAACGGTAAGCAGAACGCGACTTTTCATGTTTTATCCCTCTGTATCCATGCCCAGGAAACACATTGCCCAGGGCGTAATCTCTCAACCCAATACACACTCCACGACCCAGGTAATCGATGTGAAAACCGAGCCGTCAGTCACCCCCAAAGTAAAGATTTCGGAGGACTTTGAACAAGACCGTACACGAAATACCTAGCCCGATCTAGGGTGAATCTTGTGAAAATCTGCATTTCTTAGCCGCGCAATCACTTATATCATTGGCGTCTGATAATAGTTTGTTTTTGTTCGGGTTGATCTTGAATCACTCTTTCGGCGTCCCAGAACCCGTTTGTGACAACACCGGGACCGGCTCTTCTGGCTCGGCATCCCTACTGGTGTATAAGTTGGGCTCTCCGCCCCCTGCTTTGAGAGTGCGTGCCGGGCCTGTACTGTGCTCGGTTCCACGAGGGAAACCGACAAGGCGATGACCACAGCCAAAGACCAACGCGAGCGCTCCAGTGCCACCCCGGGGGTGCGCCTTGTCGTGGCCATGCCCGCACTCAACGAGTCCGCCACCATCCAGGACGTCATCCGGAGAATCCCCGAATCACTCCCAGGTGTCGATTCGATCACTGTCGTCGTCGTTGACGACGGCAGCAGCGACAGCACCGCGGACCTCGCCAGGCAAGTCGGCGCGCACGTCATCAGCCACGCCTACCGCCAGGGCGTCGGCGCCGCGTTCCAGACCGCGCTGCGATACGCCATCAGCGAACGAGCAGACCTGCTGGCGACCCTCGACTCCGACGGCCAGTTCAACCCCGAAGACCTCGCCGAGCTCATCGAGCCCGTCGCGTCGGGCGATGCCGACTTCTCGACCGCGTCCCGCTTCAAAGACCCGGCGCTCGTGCCCGACATGCCCGGCGTCAAGAAGTGGGGCAACCGCCAGATGAGCAGGCTCATCTCGCGACTCGCCGGCCAGCGCTTCTACGATGTGTCCTGCGGCATGCGCTGCTACAACCGCGAAGCCATGCTCAGTCTCAACCTGCTCGGCAAATTCACCTACACGCAGGAAGTCTTTATCAATCTCGCTTTCAAGCACATGCGCATCGCCGAGATCCCGCTCAAAATCCGTGGCGAACGCGAGTTCGGCAAGAGCCGCGTCGCCAACAGCATCTCCCGCTACGCGATCAACACAAGCAAAATCATCTGGAGCAGCTACCGGGACTTCAAACCATGGCGCTTCTTCGGGTGGATATCCGCGATCGTGCTCACGCCGGCATTGGTGATCGGATTCTTCCTGACGTGGCACTACTTCGGGGATGTATCGAGGCCTGCGGATCAAATACCAGAACTCGTCGGGACTTATGAGGCGGAGAACGGCCTGAAAGTGACTGTGCCCCGTTACAGCATCAAGCCATACCAGTGGATGGTGCCAATCGCGGTTGCCTTGGGTGTGCTCTCTGTATTGCTCTTCTACGCTGGCATGTTCGGTGACATGCTCGTCAGACACAGGATCTACCTCGAGGAACTCCTCGTCCACGCGCGCGACAACGCCACCGGCGAGAAAGCAACCTCAACGGGCGCCTCGCCCCTCTCGCCCGGTGTGCTCAAGGCCCCGACACATGACGCCTCCGGCAAGCGCACAAAGTTCCTCGTTTTCGGCGCACCTGTCATCGAAGAAGAAGATGTCGCCGAGGTCGTTGACTCGCTCCGCTCGGGTTGGATTGGGACGGGCCCGAAGGTCGCTCGGTTCGAGGACAACTTCCGCCAGTACAAGGGGGGCGAGGCACACGCGATCGCGGTGAACTCCTGCACCAGCGCCCTGCACCTCTCGATCCTCTGCCTCGATCTCGAGCCGGGCGACGAGGTGATCACCAGCGCGATGACCTTCTGCGCGACGGTGAACGCGATCCTGCACGCCGGCGCGACCCCCGTGCTCGCCGACGTTGATCCGAGGACGATGAACATCGACCCCGCCTCGGTCGAGTCGCGGATCACCGACCGCACCCGGGCCATCCTGCCCGTGCACTTCGCGGGCATGCCCTGCGATATGGACGCGATCGAAGCCATCGCGAAGAGGCACAACCTGCGCATCGTCGAGGACTGCGCCCATGCCGTCGAGACCGAATTCAAAGGACGCCGCGCAGGCACCATGGGCGACTTCGGCTGCTTCAGCTTCTACGCCACGAAGAACGTCACCACAGCCGAGGGCGGCATGGTCCTCAGCAGAAACGAAGACGACGCCAAACGCGTCAAACGCCTCTCACTCCACGGCCTCTCGCAGGACGCGTGGAAACGCTACTCCGACACCGGATACCGCCACTACTTCGTCAACGAGCTGGGCTTCAAGTGCAACATGACCGACCTCCAGGCTTCGATCGGCATCCACCAGCTCGCGCGCGTCGACACCAACTGGCTGAGCCGACAGCATGTTTGGGACCGATACCAGAATGATCTTGCAGACCTTCCGATTGCGCTCCCTGCGCAGCCGGAGGGCGACATGCGCCACGGCCTACACCTATTCCCGGTGCTCATCGACGAGTCCCGCACGGGCGTGAGCCGCGACAGTTTCCTTGAACAGCTCCAGGCGCGTCAGATCGGCGCGGGCGTGCACTATCTCAGTGTCTCCGAGCACCCGTTCTACCAGAGCCTGGGCTGGAATCCTTCGGACTGCCCCGAGGCGCTGCGGATTGGTCGTCAGACACTTAGTCTGCCGTTGTCAGCAGGCATGGACGATCGCGATATCGATGATGTCGTCGCCGCGGTGCGTTCGATCATCTCAGACAACGCGTAAACACAGGGGCCGATGTGCGGATCGCGATCGTCACAAGCTCCTACCCCCTCGCCGAGATTGACGGCGCCGCTGCAGCAGGGCTCTTCGTCCGCGACTTTGCGCACGAGCTCGCGAAGAACAACCACGAGATTCACATCATCACACAGGACAAGGGCGAGGGCTGCTCGTACTCACCCAAAGGCGTGACGGTTCACTGCTTCAAGTGGCCCGGCAAAGGCCGCCCGCTCAGCAGCCTCAATCCATGGAACCCGTTTGACGCTTTTGCGGGATTTCGGTTTCTCAAGTCTGGCACACGCGAGCTGCTGAGCCTGCACGAGCGATCACCAGTTGATCACGTGTTGGCCATGTGGGCGGTGCCGGGCGGCATCATCTCCGGGGCACTGCGCAAAGAGCACAACGTGCCCTACTCGGTTTGGTGCCTGGGTTCAGACATCTGGACCTACGGCAAGTTGCCGATGCTCCGCGCGGTTGTGAGTAACGTGCTCCAGGGCTCAACCAATCGTTACGCCGACGGCCTGATGCTCAAACACGATGCAGAGGAGATATCAAACCGCCCGATCGAGTTTCTCCCTTCGAGCCGAGCCGTTTTTCGAGACGGTCTCGCGCCGCTCGGCACCGATCGCCAGAGCCCGAGATTCCAGTTCGTCGGGCGGTACGACCGTGTCAAGGGTGTGGATGTGCTCCTGCAGGCGTTCCGAAGGTATATCGATAAGGGCGGGTCCGGCACGCTGCACATGATCGGGGGCGGCGCGATGGATCAGGAAGTCCGTGAGCTGCACAAAGGGCTCAACCTCACCGAGCGCGTCGAGATATCGGGCTACGCCGACGGCGACGAGGTTCGTGCGCGTGTCCGAAGCGCCGATTGCCTGCTCATCCCATCGCGCAACGAGAGCATCCCGCTCGTTTTCTCCGATGCTCTGCAGCTGGGCACGCCCGTTATCGCCTCAGACGTAGGCGATATGGGCGACCTGCTGCGCCAAACACCGGCGGGCATCGTTGTCCAGCCAGAGGATGTAGATGGGCTGGCGCAAGCGCTTCGCGCATTCGAGCAGACCGGCCCCGAGCTGTACGCAGCCGAGGTGAACTCGCTCGCCGGTACCTTCGACATCACACAGACCGCCAAGCGGTTCCTGTCTGACATCGGGGCGGCTTCATGAAGGCGGGCAAGCTCATCATGCTCGTCAGTCTCGCGCTCGTGCTCGGCGCCGCGTGGTGGTACCTGAGCAAAAACTGGGACGCCATCTCGTCGCTCCGCATCACGAACCCGTTGCTCGTGGTGCTGCTGACCGTGCTGATGATCTCGCGCATGACGCTCCGCGGTGTGTTCCAATGGCAGCTCCTGCGGAGCGTGGGCTCGCAGATCGGGCTCGTCGAAACGCTCAAGCTCGGCTACGCCGGTCTCATGCTCAACCAACTCCTGATCCTGCCTGTCGGCGCGGGGTACCGAGCCGCGTACATGAAGAAGGCCCACGCGCTCCCGTTTAAGCACTTCGCGAGCACGATGGCGGCTCTGTACATCTACTTCCTCGCAGCCAGCGCCGCGCTCGGGCTAGCTGCAATGGGCTGGCTCGCTTCGCGAGGCGCAGCCTTCGATCCCATCGCCGGGGTTGTCCTGGCGGTCATCCTTCTTGGGTGTGCAGCTCTGGTGATCTCTCCCAAGCTCATCCCAAACGCAGGCAACCTGCGCACAAAGACGGACCGTGTCCTCGATGGCTGGCACATGATCGTGGGTTCGCCCCGGCTCATCGCCGGGGCGTCGGCGGTCGTGCTGCTCTCGATGTTCGTCAACGTCGTAGGCATAGTCGCGGCGTTCGGAGCGTTCGAGATTGGTATGGACTCGCCCGGCGCTCTTCTACTGATGTCGTCACAGCGCGTCGGCTCGCTCATCAGGCTTACGCCGGGCTCGGTCGGATTCCAGGAGATGGTCAGCCTCTACTACGCCCAGATGCTCACGGTGACCTCGGCGCAGACAGCTGTCGTGCTCGTTCTGGTGCGTGTGGTCAATATGCTGGTGGGCGTGGGCCTCGGCGCTCCGAGCCTCTGGCTCCTGCAGAGACAGGGCGATCAGACAGAACAGGCCGACAAAGATACCTCGTCGACCCCTGCAGCAAAGGATGACTCGTGAGCGGCCCTGTTTTCCTACTCAGTTCAGAGCGTTCGGGCAGCAACCTCATCCGCGTGATGATGGACAGTCATCCACAGTTCTGCGCGCCGCACTCGCCGCACCTCGCCAAGGTCTTCATTCCGCTCCTGCCGAACTACGGCCCGCTCACCGACACACCGGCTCTCACGCAGTTGGCCAAGGACATGGTCCACGTCGTTGACATCCAACTCCGCGGCTGGCCCCACCTGCCCACGCCCGAGCAGGTCGTCGAGAACTGCGATGAGCCTTCCTTCCCGGGGCTCGTCCGCTCTCTCTATGGCCTTGCGGCGCGGCACGACAACAAATCGCGACTCTTCATCAAAGACAACGGGAACATGCAGCACGCGCCGGATCTCGTTGTGCTCTTTCCGGATGCGCACTTCGTCTATCTCGTTCGCGATGCCCGCGACATGGCGCTGAGCTGGAAGAAATCGCCCGGTCACCCCGGTGGGGTGAAGGACGCCGCCAGGATGTGGTCCGCCGAGCAGGCGTACGCGCTGCACTTTCTGAGCATGGCGCCGGATCCCGCGCGGATCACCGTTGTGCACTACGAGGACCTGATCACCGACGCCGAGCCTCAACTGCGGCGTATCTGCGCCGCGATCGGCGAAGAGTTCGATGACTCAATGCTCGAGTTTCACAAGGGCAGGGAAGCCAAGACCAGCGCCGATGCCGCGATCGGGTGGAAGAACCTGACCAAGCCCGTCATGACGGGCAACCAGGGCAAGTTCCTGAACGAGCTCTCTGTTCGCGAGCAGAAAGCCATCGAGCGCATCGCGGGCGGGCAGATGCTTCAGTTGGGATACACACCAAACCACGTCACGGAGCTGGGCGCCCAGCAGACCGGCACGCTGCGCAAGCTCTCGAACGCTGCGCGTGCCGCGGTGCCCCAACTGCTGAGAGGCCCCGCAGGGATCAGGGAACTCAAGAAGCGCGCCAAGAGACTCGCGGGCATGCGCGAGATCATGGTTCGCGCCGGGCGCAACAACCCGCAGTGGCACCGGGCCGGCCAAGACGACGACACAAACGCATGACCTGGGCTATCACTCAGACCGATCCATCGGGCGACGTGTGGCGCTCGCTCTGCGCCGAGCACGAGCACCTGCTCTTTCATGACAGCGCGTGGGAGCCTGTGCTCCGGGCGGGCGTGTCCGACGAATCGCTCGCGTTTGTCGTCACAGAGGACGGCGAACCCCGGAGCGGCGCAATAGGCGTCGTCGTCTCAGCGGCGGGCATCCGAACGGGCTACTTCAGCTACCCTTACGGCGGACTGATCGGGACGCTCCCGGACAACGACAAGCTCCGTGCGCTGCTCAAACAGCTCGGCAAGGCGCACAATCTCAGCCAGATCCAGCTCGTCGGATACCCGGGCGAGCCCGAGCGGGATTGGTCCGGCTTCGAGTGCACCCCTGACCAGACCAATATCCTGCCGCTCGATGGGCTTACGCCCGAATCGCTGCTTGCGAGCTACAAGAGGATTCGCAGACAGGAGATCAAGCGTGCGTGGAAGCGGGGCGTCAGCGTCGAGATATGCGACGACAACGACTCGATCGATGCGCTCTATCGGTTCTATCTCGAGACGATGATGAGAACAGGCGGCGTCGCGCGATACAAGCCGGCGCTCATCAGGTCGATCGTCGAAGAACTCGCCCCAAGGGGCAGTGCCCGCCTGAGCGTGGCGATCCACGAAGGAACCCGGATCGGTGCGATGCTCGTCGTCGATTCCGACTCTCTCTCGCACGGCCTCATGCTCGTTTCTTCCGCCGAAGGCCGGAAATTCGAGGCGAACAAGGTCCTGCTGCACACCGCGGTCGAGGACGCCATCAAGGCGGGCAAGGATGGTTTCGACTTCATGCCCTCGGGCCAGAGCGCAAGGGGTGTCGCGCAGTTCAAGACGCTGTGGCACACGGACGAGGTGCCGCTGGTCCACCGGACACTGGTTGTGCAGCCCCTGCGCGCACAGATGTGGAAGCTGATGCTCGGCGCCGCCAAGCGATGGCCCATGCGCAACCTGCTCGCGTGGAAGCGGGGGCGTTCGTCGTGACCGCGCATACGCCCAACCCGGTCGAACGCCCGATTTTCATCTGCGGCTGCCACCGCACGGGCACGACGCTGCTCCAGAAATCGCTGTCGCGTCACCCCGACCTCGACATCCTGCCTGAGACCAAGATCCTCGCATGGCTCTGGACACCCAGGGGCGAAGTGGTCTCGAGAAACGGACCAGAGTTGATCCGGTTCATCGCCGAGCGCATCGGCAGGATCAACCGCGAGTGGGCCAAGCCCAAGCACGACTGGCGGCGAGAGCAGCTGCGCGCGAGCGCGGAGAGCGCGCCGGCAAGGTTCGAGAGCGCCTGCGCGGTCATGCGCCATGTCCTTGCGCACACGACGACCCAGGACTCCAAGCGCGTCGGCGAGAAGACGCCTCTTCACGTTTTCCATATCTCCGCGATCCTGCGCGAATTCCCCGATGCGAGGATCATCATCACCCGGCGCGATCTGAGAGCGGCGTACCACTCTCAGGCCACACGCAACCGGACCGGAGCACTCAGCTACCGGCCCTTCGGCAGCGCCCGCTTCGTTGCATCCTGGCTCATGGCTGAGCGTCTCGCACGCAAATACCTCTCCTCGCCAGACAGCACGAATATCACAACGGTTCACTACGAAGAACTCGCCCAGAAACCACGCGAAGTCTTCGAATCACTATGTTCGTTCCTCAGTATCCCGAACACAACCGAGATGCTCGACGCGACGGTGGAGAACAGCTCGTTCGAGGACCGCCGCGAGGGGTTCACAACCACCTCGATCGATCGCTGGCGTGGTGAGTTGCCTGCAGAGACGATCGTCGAGCTTGAACGGCTGGCGGGACCAGAGCTTGTCCGTGCCGGATATAAACTCATAACGGGTACCACGAAACTCGCTCTCAAAGGGCACATCGTTCGCGTCGGTCTACGTTCCGCGTGTGCATTCGCCGCGAGATGGCCCCGCCTGACTTGCTACCTGTGGCGCGATCCTCGTTACGTCCAGCACGGCGCTTTCCCCCGCATACATTCAGCCCTGACAAGGGCTGTGCGCCAACCCCGGGTGATCGTGCTCGGAAACCACAAGTCGGGGACAACCGCGATCGCAGGCTTGCTCGCCGCTCGTGCCGGCCTGACCACCACGATCGATCTTCCAAGAAGCCGCAGGCGCGAGGGCTACCGGCTGGCGAGAGGGGAGATGAGTATCGCCGCGTTCTATGAGCGCAACGCGGATCTGTTTGAAGCCGATCTCGTCAAGATACCTGCGATGACGTTCGCAGCGGATGACATCGCCGCGTTCTTCCCGGATTCGCAGGTCGTATTCGTTGTGCGTGATCCACGACAGAACATCAGGAGCATCCTCAACAGGAGGGGCATTTCAGGGACCGGACGGAAGCTGCCGCTGATATACAGAATCAAGCAGCGTCTCAATGGGAGCCCGTCGGTGGACCGCGCAGCGTGGGGCGGCAGCGGCAGGGGGTATGTCGGGGTTCTTGCCGATCGCTGGAACCGGGGCGCAGAGCTTTATATACAGATCAAGAGCCGAGCACTGCTCGTGCGATACGAAGACTTCACAGCAGACAAACTTGCACAGATTGACGCACTCACGGATACGCTGAGGCTTGATAGGAAGGCGGATATCACCGACATGCTCGACCACCAGTTCCAGCCCGCAGGGAACAGAACTGTGCGTGCCGATGAGTTCTTCGGGGCTGATAATCTTGCCGAGATCGAGCGAGTCTGTGCACCGATGATGCACCAGTTCGGCTACGAACCCAGTCAGCAGGACCGTCCGCGATGAACACAGCCGGCACACCAAGCAAAGTATCTGTGATGAAGCACCTCGCGCTCCCGATGCTCGCGGTCGCGATTGTCACGTGGGTTTGTTACTTTCACACAATGGACGGTGAGTTCATTTTCGACGATTTCCAGAACATTGTCGAGAACCCGAACGTCCACATGGACGAGTTCAACGCCGAGTCAATCAAAGACTCCCTTTCGGGCAGCAACACACCGAGGCCTGTCGCGTATCTCTCGTTCGCCCTCAACCACTATTTTGGCGGGCTCGAGGTCGCCGGCTACCACGCGGTCAACACGATCATCCACATGCTCGCGGGCTTTGCGGTGTATCTGCTATCGAGGCGGCTGTTTCCGCTGCTCATCAAGCGAGAGCTCACTCCCGGTGAGATCACGATGATGTCGCTGGGCGTCGCGCTCGTATTCGTGGCGCACCCGATCCAGACGCAGGCGGTCACATACATCGTTCAACGGATGACCAGTCTCTGTGCGCTGTTCTACATCTCGGGCCTGCTCTGCTATATCTACGGCAGGGAGGCCGATAGAACACACACCAAAGCCAGGGTCGTCTGGTGGGTCGGTGCGTTCGCGTGCTGGCTAATGGCGCTTGGCACGAAGCAGTATGCCGTGACGCTGCCCGCGGCGATCCTTCTCTACGAGTGGATCGCGCAGGGTCACAAGCTCAAATTTGAGAAGAGCACAATCATCGCGGCCTCAGTATGCCTGCTGCTCGCGGTGGGTGTCGTTCTCGTGTTCAAGAGCGGGCTCTTCTTCGAGGGCGGTACGCTCCACAAACTCCTCGTCAAGGGCTACGACCGGCGCGAGTTTGATATGTCCGAGCGCGTGCTCACACAGGCCCGTGTAGTCATGCACTACATCGGACTTTCCATCTGGCCCGCCCCGTCAAGGCTCGTACTGATCTACGACTACCCGACTTCGACTTCGCTCGTTTCGCCCATCACAACGCTCCTGAGCATGTTCGGCATCGTGGGCATGGCCGCTGTTGCCTTGCTGGCGAGTCGCAGGGCGCCACTTGTCGCGTTCGGCATTCTCTGGTTCCTGCTGCATCTGGCGGTCGAGTCAACGATCATCCCGCTTGAGATGGTGTACGAGCACCGGATGTACCTGCCGATCATCGGGCTTGCGATGCTGTTCGTGGCTGCGGTGTTCTGGCTTATTCCCAATCGGGCCGGCGCGATCGGGGCGCTCGCGATTGTCACGTTTGTCCTGTCGGTGGCCACCTACCAGCGCAACGACACATGGCGTAGCCATCTCGGGCTCATGGAAGACAACGCAGCCAAGCACCCTGAGCCCAGGGTGTTCTACAACATGGCCGTCATTCACCGCGATGCGGGCCGCTACACGGACGCGATCGCTGCTCTACAGAGCGCAGTCGAGGTTGAACCCAGGCACCAGCAGGCGATGGTGATGGCCGGCGCGCTTCTCAGGCTCACCAACAACTACCAGGATTCGATGCACGCCTATACCGCAGCGATCGAGGTCGAACCCGGTGCGCACTCGCTCTTTTCGAAGTACTACTGGGAGGCGTACACGGGCCGGGGTTCGCTCCTGAACGCGATCGGCCAGTACGATCTCGCGGCACAGGATTACTCCGCTGCTCTGGGTCTCGTGCTGCCCGAAGGCGTGTCCGATGAGCAGCGACGTGTTCGTGATGCCGATGCGCTTGCGGGCCGGGCGCTGGCGTACATGAATCTCGGACGAACCGCTGACGCGGTGGCCGATCTCAACAGAGCCATCGAACTCAATCCGATGGATATTCAGGCACTCAACAACCTCGCCTGGCTTCTTGCGACGTCTCCAGATGCATCGATCCGCGACGGCTTCCGTGCGGTTGACCTTGCTCGCCGCGCCTGCGAGCAATCCAACTGGACAGAGATCTCCACGATCTCCACCTACGCCGCGAGCCTCTCCGAGGCGGGCGACTTCGACCAGGCCGTCGAGTGGCAGCGCAAGTGCATCGAGATGGCGCCACCCTCGCAGGTGCAGCGGTACCGCGACCGGCTCGAACTCTATCTCAACTACTTGCCCTACAGGTCCGAATAGATATCCGCTCCAAGTGTGAGTTATCAGCTCTCGGTGTGCCCGCTTGTGAGGCTGGGCAAGCCTGATTTCATTGCCCAAACCCCGCGTTCGTAGTAAGATTGAGCCGTGTGGGTGATGTTCTCGGCGGCCCGGATTCTCGGGCCCAGGCTGTGTTTACACGCCGAGCCGAATAGCAAATGGCTGGCCCGCTCCCATGCTGAGCGGGCGGGAGGAGTGAGAGATGTACGGACTGACGACACGCATGAGCACCGCAGGTGTTCTGGTTGCACTCACTAGTTTGGTCGGTCAATCGTCTGCCCAGTCATGGACCTTCACCGATGTAACCGCGACCAGCGGCATCAACCACCTGCAGCACACGCTTGTTTCTGGCGAAGAACAGCAAGCCTACTACTCAGGCAGCGCCAGCTGCGGCGACTTCAACAACGACGGCTGGGTCGACCTCTTCGTCACCCGTTACGGCCATGCCGACATTATGTATTTTAACAACGGCGACGGCACCTTTACCGACGCAACGACCACGGCATTCGGGCCCACACCTCTCGTTGCCAACACCAACGGCGCTCAGGCCGCCGACATCGACAACGACGGTGACCTCGATATCTATGTCACCGCGATCGACGTCAATCACTACTACCTCTTTATCAACGACGGCACCGGCGTATTTACTGAAGAAGCCGCCGCGCGTGGCGCGGACCTATTCGGGATCGATCGTCACTTCGGGTACAGCATTGGTTTCGGTGATTACGATCTCGACGGCTACCTCGATTTCTACACAACAGAGTGGCGCTTCGACTCGCAGAACCTGACCGGGGCCCCACAGAACTCGAAGCTCTACAGGAACCAGGGTGCCGCGAACCCGGGCCACTTCACAGACGTCACGCTCGCCACAGGCACCTTCCTCGACCTTGTTTTGTCGAATAACCCTGCGGTATTCGACTCGATGAGCTTCGCACCCCGATTCACAGACCTCGATCGTGACGGCCACCCCGATCTGATCATCGCGGGCGACCACCAGACGAGCAGGCTCTTTTGGAACAACGGCGACGGCACGTTTACCGATGGCACCGATGCCGCAAACGTGGGCACCGACACGTTCGGCATGGGCTCGGCTGTCGGCGATTACGACGGGGACGGTGACCTCGACTGGTTTGTCACCTCCATCAACGACGACTCCGGGCTCCGGCCTCTCCGCGACGGCAACCGCCTCTACCGCTACGACGGCAATCGGATCTTCACCGATGTCACCGACGCCGCGGGCGTACGCGACGGCGACTGGGGATGGGCCGCGGCATTCAGCGATTTCGACAACGACGGCGACCTCGATCTCATGCATACCAACGGCATCGATTTCGCGCCGCCACACTACAACGAAGCCTCGCACGGCGGGTACGACGTCGATCCCACCATCTTCTGGTCAAACGACGGCACCGGCGTCTTTACCGAAGAAACCACACTCAGGGGCGTCACCGACACCGCTTCGGGCAAGGGGCTGCTCACCTTCGATTACGACAAGGACGGCGACCTCGACGTCTTTATTACCAACAGCGGTGATCAGCCAGTCCTCTACCGGAACGACGGGGGCAACGACAACAACTGGCTCCGCATCGAAACCCAGGGAACGGTCAGCAACCGCGAAGGCATCCACGCATTTATCACTGTCACCCCGGACAGCGCGATGCCCAGCAAAAAACTCGTTCACGAGATCGACGGGGGCAGCAACTTCCTCAGCCACAACGAGAGGACCGCACACTTCGGTCTCGGAACCGATACCGAAGCAGACGTCGTTATGATCGAGTGGCCTAGCGGCATCGTTCAGGTCCTCCGCGACGTGCCGGCCAACTCGGTCATTCAGGTTGTTGAGCCGCCCTGTATCGGATACCTCGCTGATGTCAACGGCGACGGGGCAGTCACCCCAACCGACTTCACCGCATGGATCAACGCGTACAACAGCAACCTCCCTGAGTGCGACCAGAACCTCGACGGCGTCTGCTCGCCAACGGACTTCTCGGCTTGGATCAATAACTTCAACGCCGGCTGTTAGACACGTTCTAAACAAGCGGTCCGTGCGGCCTCACGACTGCAGCGAACCCCATTCCAGACGCCGAGGTGGGTCAATTCTGGGGCTAGCCCCAGAACGACGCCAAAGACCGATAAGGCGTGTTCGCTCGGGCGCTGCTGATTGCGTGTTTTTCGTTGTGTCACCAGCATTGTTGGTGCAGAATGGGATCAAGAATCAGCCTGAATCAAGGCCGAAATGGCAAACTCGAACGTCCAGAATCCATGGGGTGGGTCTGGGCGCTCACGGTCGACAGAGAGAGATAGGGAGTACGAAACATGAAGTGGTCCACAGGTACCGCGCTTGCCCTCGCGATGGCTGCAGGCATGGCTTTCCCTCAGCAGGCCGAGGCTCAGTGGGTGCACCGCCTGAGCAACGGTGAGGTGGTCCAGCCCCGCGGTCCGCACAGCATCGCTCGCATCTGGAACGACATCCTGCTCGACTCGATCCGCAACGACCTCGCGAGACCGACCGTGCACGCGCGCAACCTGTTCCACACCTCCGGCGCGATGTGGGACGCGTGGGCCGCGTATGACGATCAGGCCGATACCTACAGACACCACGAGAGGCAGACCGCGGTCGATGTCGAAGCCGCGCGTCACGAAGCAATCAGCTACGTGATGTACCGCATCCTGCGCCACCGCTTCCAGAACTCGCCGGCGGCAGACGTTATGTTCCCCGTCTACGACCAGCAGATGGCCGACGGAGGCTACGACGTCAACAACACGTCAACCGTGGGCGATACCCCAGCGGCGCTGGGCAACCGGATCGCCGAGACCTACATCCAGTGGGGCCTCGTTGACAACGCCAACGAACAGGACGACTACAGGAACATCCACTACAAACCCGCCAATATCGCACTCGTCCCCGATCTGCCAGGCAACCCGAACCTCACCAGCCCAAACCGCTGGCAGCCCCTCTCGCTCGATTTCTACATCGACCAGTCGGGCAACCTGCTCCCCGTGGGCGAGGTCCAGTTCCTCAGCCCCGAATGGGGTTTGGTCGACGCGTTTGCGCTGCGTGACAGCGACAAATCGGTCTACACCCACCCGCACACCGGCGAGGAGTACGTGACGTTCCACGACCCGGGAGACCCACCCAGGCTCGGCCATGAGGGCGATGACGATTACAAGCAGGGCTTCGCGATGGTGGCTGTCTGGAGCGGTCACCTCGACCAGGCGACCGGTACCATGATCGACGCCTCACCCAACGGCATCGGCAACGCCTCGCTCGTGGATCCCGCAAACTGGACCGACTTCTACGACTTCCTCGACGGCGGCGACAACTCCGTTGGCTACGACATCAACCCCGTCACCGGACAGCCCTACGAAGAGCAAATTGTCCCATTGGGTGACTACGGCCGAATCCTCGCGGAGTTCTGGGCCGACGGCCCCGACTCGGAGACCCCCCCGGGCCACTGGTTCACGATCCTCAATTATGTCTCAGACCATCCCGAGTTTGTGAAGCGTTTCCAGGGCGAGGGCCCGATCCTCAACGATCTCGAGTTCGATGTCAAGACATACCTCACGCTGGGCGGCACCATGCACGACGCAGCCGTCGCCGCTTGGGGCGTCAAAGGCTGGTACGACTACATCCGACCCATCTCAGCGATCAGGTACATGGCAGATCTGGGCCAGTCGTCTGATCCCGACGGCCCCTCGTACCACCCCGACGGCATCCCGCTCGTCCCGGGCTACATCGAGGTCATCACGCCCGAATCGTCAGCGCCGGGTGAACGGCACGCACATCTCGCGTTCAACGTGGGCAAAATCGCTCTCTACGCGTGGCGCGGGCCTGGCTTCATCTTCAACCCGGACACCGACCAGGCCGGCGTGGGTTGGATCCTCGCCGAACGCTGGTGGCCCTACCAGCGGCCATCGTTCGTGACGCCCCCGTTCGCGGGTTATGTCTCGGGGCACAGCACGTTCAGCCGCGCCGCCGCCGAGGTTATGACCCTCATGACCGGATCGCCCTACTTCCCGGCAGGCATGGGCGAGTTCAACTGCCCA
This sequence comes from Phycisphaera sp., assembly GCA_003712165.1. GTDB lineage: Bacteria > Planctomycetota > Phycisphaerae > Phycisphaerales > UBA1924. The sequence goes on along the minus strand of RHLH01000001.1, from coordinate 3,191,543 downwards.
GAGAATGAGTTCCTCGTCTTCGAGGAAGGCCCGAGTATGGACGTCACCCTGCAGTGGCCAAGCTACGTCGACGCGAGCGACCAGTGTTCACTCTCACGCATCTGGGGCGGCATCCACCCAGCCGCCGACGACCTGCCGGGCCGGATCATGGGTCTCGACATCGGACCCGACGCCTTCTGGAACGCCAGACGCTACATCGACGGCCGCGTCAGCTGTCCTGGTGACGTCAACCTCGACGGCAACATCACCCCCACGGACCTGACCGCCTGGATCGACGCGTTCAACAACAACTCCCCGGTCGCTGACGTCAACAACGACGGCGAAGTTGCCCCGAACGACTTCACTGCGTGGTTCAACGCCTACCAGAAGGGTTGCGACTAAACCCAAGACTACAGGTTTCAGAGAACACCAGTACCAGGGGCGGATCACCCGAGTGGTCCGCCCCTTTCATGTGCGCCGCAGGCAGTGTTGACCAAGGATCCCTCAAACTGTGTTCAAGTACGTGTCACGGTATTGCCCAAGTGAATCGCGCCCTGCTTCTTTAGTTCAAATCCACTCGCCCCGACTTTGATTGACGATGGCCTCGGCAACTGCCGAGGCCATCTCTATTTGCGCGGGTTCAATCTTGGCCCGCCACCCTGGCGTGCGAGGACGATCACCCCAGGTCAGTGCTCGTGTCGCCGCCCCTCGGTCCTGTGTTCACCATGCTCGCCCCGATGGTGATCAGCACGGAAGCCGCTCGGATGCTCGATGTCGTGGTCGATCGAGACTGAGGTAACGGTGGGTGTTAGCAACGATGTCGCGGTGATCAGAGGCGCCGCAACGATGAGCAGTGTCCGCAGCCGCGGCGACCAACTTGCCTGTGACTGCAAGAGGCGGGTGACACGCGTCTCCAGGTGACCGGATCGACGGCCAATGCAAGGAACCGGGATCGTCCGATCTCGGGGGCGAATCCAGCCGGCGACCAGCGTCAAGCAGCTTGCCATCGCGACTCGATCGTCAATTTGGAGAGCTGCCCAGTCATCACACTGCTGCTCTGCAGCGACGCAGATATCCCGCTTCGCCAGGTGGAGCAGCGGTTGAGCAAAGAAAGCGGCTTGGATCAAGGCGATAACAAGAGAGCGGCGGCCGTCACCGCGTCGATGATGCGCAACCTCGTGGCCGAGGAGCGCGGACAGCTCATCATCGTCGAGTTCGTGCAATGCTCGGATCGGAACACAGATCTCTCGTCGAAGACCGAATCCGAACGCAACAGGTGTATTGAGCGAGTGGCACTCCGTGAGCCGAGGCAGCGACGCGAGGTCCGCGCGTTTGCTCAACTCTTCGAGGACACGAAGTGCTCGAAGATCTTGAACGTCCTCACGAAGGCGTACGCTCCTGCGAAACGAGAACAGTCGCAGTGCGTGGACTGCAATCAACGCCGACGCAACAAGGACCCAGGCAATGAGGCCAACTGTCGGCCACACAATGCTCTGTGCGGATCTCGAGTGCTCGCCTGAGTCCCAAAGCAACCCTCCGTGCTCGCCGGCGGCAGATTGCGCAATCGCGATCGACCAGAACGCGGACTCAGCTGGCACAAGCGATTGGATCGTTGGCGTGAGAAGGCTCAGCGCGATCGCGACGTACCACGCTGTTTCTCTTGTTCGCGGATCCAGGTCTGCGCGGAGGCGCACAAGAAGCCACGCCAAGGAGCACCAAATCGTGCTGTGCAGTAGAAACGCAAGCAACCACGCAATCACTCTACACCTCGTTTCCGGCGGCTCTTGGTCACGAGTGATCGGAGTTCCTTAAGATCTGCATCATCGAGTTCGCCAGCCCGAGCAAGGTGATGAACGAGCGCGCTGCTATCGCCCGAGAACAATCGCTTGACAAGGTCGATCACCATTCCGTTGCGCACCTCTTCTTCTTCGATGGCTGGCGCGTAGATGAACTGCCGGCCCTCGACGCGGTGCGTCACGCATCCGTACTCCTCGAGCTTTCGGAGCATGGTCTTGATCGTCGTTACTGCGAGCCCCCGCTCCTTGAACAGCGCCTTATGCACCTCGCTCGCCGAGGACTCGCCTCGTGTCCACAACTCGCGCATGATCGCAAGTTGAAGATCCCCAAGTTGTCGCTTGCGTGTCATGATGAGGCTCTCTCGTCGGGGCGACGACTACAAGTGTAGTCATGTCGCGGGACGACCGCAACGATCACGATCACCGCCGGCGGACCGGCGGTGATCGTGACAAAGTGAAATCAGGCAGTCATTCCTGCTTGGCAAGATCGGCCTTGAACGCCTTCAACTCACCTTGGAGCAGACGAAGCTGGTTGTAGACCGGGTGCAGCCCTGGAGCCATGGGCTTGTCGCTCTCACCTTCTGCATGCTCACGGCCGTGCTCGCCGCGTTCACGGTTCTCGCCCGCACCGCGCCCGTGTTCGCCTCTGCCGTCATGCTCACCGCGCTCGCGCGCCTCATGCCCAGGGTTCTCACCTTCGGCCCCGTGCTCGTTTCCGGTTTCAGGATGCGTCGTCCAGGAAGAGAAATGCTCGCCGAATGCGCCCAACTCGACGGGGATGGCCGCGCCCGGCGCCAGGCGCTCACGGCGTGTCGGACCAAGTTCGACACCGTTCGACAGGTGAATCTCGACGCGCATGTCTTCCATTGCGCGACCCGTCGTATTCGTCACCGTGCCAACAAAGGCTTCCGTGTTCGGGTTGTATTGAAGTGAGAGGCGAGCACCGTTCGGATAGAGCCGGTCGAGCTTTGCACTCTTGGCGATCGCGCGATGAAGATTCGCGCGTTCATGCCCATGCTCGCCCCGCTCGCGTTCACCGTGGCCTCGATCGCCACCGCGCTCATGGCCTTCGCCGTCCTCGTGGCCTTGGCCTTCAGCCGCCTCGCGTCGGCGCTGCTCTGGACTGTCACTGGCATGATGCCCTTCGGGGTCAACATGCGGCCCGGCCGGGTGCGGATGCAAGCCCGCCTCTACGCGTAGATCTCGGAGTTCCTGACGGAGCCTCTTGACGATGTGGTAGAGCTTGTCTGCGTCGCCAGCATCGTTCGTCGACTGGCGAATCTCTGGGAGGTCCGCGATGCCGCCGAATGCGATGGCGGTTGCGGGAATGGCGACGGCTGTCGATGCCAGCAGGATGACTGGGAGGAGAGTGAGTTTCTTCATCTTGATTGCTCCAATGGCGGATTCTGTGATGCGTCGAAGTCGCGAGCGGCGCCTGTGTCGACTATAGCGATAGTCGACTATCGCAGTAGTTGTATCAGGCAAGCCGAGCTTGGTCAAGACGGAAGCGGTAAGCAATGGCGTCAGGGGTGCGAAAGCAGAATCCGCGATTCCGGGCTCCAGAAGCCTGTTTGTCCTCGGAAGAGTTCCACTGGCGTCCTGTCACCCCGATTCAACTGACACAATGGCGATTAATCAGGACTTCAAACAGACGGTTCTGGATTGTTGTTGCTCATTGAGCACAATTCACACGGTTAGCCACACCTGGGCACGGTCGTCTCACCACTTGTGTATGTTCTAGTGAACACACTCTTGTGAACGAGAATGCAAAAGGTACACCGTGAAGAGTCTATTGCCAGATTCGACTTCGATCGAGAGGCTCGGCGCTCGTCGTCTGCGTTAGGAATAGTAGACCATCGTAGTCCGCGGATAGAATCGTCCAGGCGAGGCCTTGTCCTTGTTCAACGCCCGCGTCAGGATCGGCAGGCACGCCATGGCCGCCCCAAGAGCGAATCCCGCAGTCGCCATCGAGCCAGACGCGCACGGGACCATCTTTCGGTGCTTCGCGGAAATCGATGATCGAATCAGAGAGACCCGCGGCCAAGCATGTGTGGCCGACAGTGTCTTTCGGTGGAGCTTCATGTTGGTATCGCCGGAAGAGCCAGCGGCCTTCTGTGTCTCGATCGAGCGCCTGGAAACCACCGCTTCCGAATGCGACTCCGAGAGCGTAATACTCTTCCCCAAGTGCGGCTCGCAAGTATCCGCCGCAGCCAGTGTCTTCAGTTCCCATCCAGCGCAATGGACCTTTGGTGATGTGTCCATTGTGACCCCACAATACGGCTTTTGTGCCGGCAGGACGGTCGCCGAGCGCGTCGAGGAGTGACTGCGCCATTCCACGGTCGCGCATGGCGCGGTCTGCAGGGGTGACAGGAAACCGAGCGAGTTCTCGCATACATCTGATTGCTTCGTCGGCGTGGTCTCGATTCGTGAGAGCAGCGAGTTCGCCCCAACTCTGAGAGAGCTGCAAGGTAAACGCCGCGAGTCGATCTTGTGCTGGTGCGATGCGTTCTATATCGCCTCTGTATGCTGCGTTTTGAGCAGCAATCAGGTCCTGGGCGACTGCGCGTGCTTCCAGAGCAAGTCCTGGTAATGCGCCTTCAAGGAGATCGTGAAGATGCTTGGCGGCTGCTTCGGCTCCTTGTACATCGATACCGACGATATCCACTCGATCGTCAAGGTCTGCAGTCTGATTCCATGACCGAAGGTCTTCGAGCAAAGCGCGATTCTCTCCGATCATCCAGATCATCATTCCAAAGCCATTCATGGCAGCATCGAGATCGTCGGTGCGCCCATGCACATAATCATTGAGCACGCGAGCCCTGGTTGCATTCGCTTCGTAGGCGACGAGTCGGAAGTTGTGCGATTGGATCAGATACATGGTGAGGTGCCGCTTGAAAGCGAAGCACTCTCGCTGTCCATGAGTTGCTTCTCCGAGACCAATAACACGAACCGAGTCAATCGATTCCACAAAGTCCTTATAGGCAGTTGCCGATTCAAGTGGTATCGCGCTTTCGCGCAACCACTGATGAACCGATTCCTTCTGGCCCGCATTCGCTAGAGGACTACATAGAAGCGCAGCCACTATTATGAGATTCCACATCATGCAGAGATCCTAGCTTGGTAATGAGAGATTGGTGCAAAGTGACCCTCTGGCTTGTTCATATTGCGGGGTGCTTAGCCGATCGATTTGAGTATCGGTCGCGTAAGTTCAGATAGACGCAGAGTCTGTTTGCCATCAGCCGAGAAGTTTGCGGGATCTAGCCACTGCTTAAATGCCTCTTGCAGTGCCGGCCACTCAAGATCAACGACTGAGTACCAGGCCGTGTCGCGATTACGGCCCTTGTAAACAGTTGCCTGCCTAAAAATCCCCTCAAACGAGAACCCAAGGCGTTGCGCGGCCATACGAGATCGCTCGTTCCGCGCATCGCACCGCCACTCGTACCGTCGGTATCCGAGGGCGAAGGCAGCCTCCATCATGAGGTACATCGCCTCCGTTGCAGCAGGTGTGCGCTGCAAGCGGGGCGAGAAGTTGATGTGCCCGACCTCGATTGAGCCGCTCGATGGGTGTATCGCGAGGTAGCTGGCAACCCCGACCGCGCTGCCTGTTTCGTTGTCTATGACAGCAAAGAAAAGCGGATCAGCTGAGGCGCTGGATGCATCTATCCAGCGGCGGTACTCGTCCTCCGTACCAAACGGGCCATACGCGAGGTACGTCCAGTTGCGTCCTTCCGAATCGACCGAGTTGGCTTCGTACAACTCGGAGGCATGCGAATCTGAGTTGAGTGGTTCGAGTGAGCAGCGTTCGCCTTGAATGGTCTGGCGGTCCGGGCGGGGCGGAGTTGTCCAGCCATCGATTGGAAAGCCGATAGGTTGTCCGAGTTCGTTCTTTCGAGTCATGTCTTGGGTCAGCCTGATTAGTGTGGTGTTTAAGGGGTGATCCTGCCTGCGCCATTGAACGATCATGGCTCAGCTTGAATAGCTCTCTGCATCACGCTCAAGGACCGCTCAACATCATGCGTAGTCGTAGCCCACGAGGACACGCTGATGCGCATACACAGCCGATTGCGCCACGTCGTTGGTCCAAGCCAGGTGACCCCGCTGGATTGAATCCGTGCGAGCGCGGCTTTGGTCTTTGCTTCAGTATCGCATGCGAACACAACCTGATTGAGCACAACATCGTTGAGTATCTCATAGCCTGCCGATTCGAGACCTTGGAGGAACTGTTGTGCGTGAGCACAGTTGCGATCGACGAGGTCTTCCACGCCTGATTTTCCGAGGGTTCTCAGCGCCGCCCAGAACTCGACGCCGCGTGCACGCCTGCTCAGTTCGGGAACGTAGTTGTTTGGCTCTCGTCTCGTGTCACGCATCAGGTAGGTCGCATCGACGCCGAAGACCTCCTGGACCGCCTCGGGATCGCGGCACGCGTAGATCGCTGAATCTTGTGGAAGATTGAGCCATTTGTGGCCGTCAACGCTCCATGAGTCGGCTAGCTCGATTCCCTTGGTCAGGTGCCTCTTTGATGCCGAAGCGCGTGCCCACAGCCCAAAGGCTCCGTCAACATGGACCCAAGCCCCGGCGGCCCTCGCGATCTGGCAGACATCCTCGAAAGGATCAAATGAGCCTGAGTTGATGTTGCCTGCTTGTAGGACGACGATCGTGTCTGGTCCGAGCGCGGGCATCTGAGTAGGAACGATGCGACCCTGGTCGTCGGTCGGGCAGTATTGAACATCATCAAGCCCGAAGCCGAGGTGGCCGAGCGCGGACAGGTTGGTCGGGTGGATCTCGTCGGTCGCAACGACCTTGAGTTGAGGGGCACCCGTGAGCCCTTGGTGTTTGACGTTGTAGCCCATACGCGTTAGAAGAGCTGATCGCGCGCAGGCCAAGGCTGAGAACGTGCCCATTGTGGAACCGGTGACGAATCCGACCGCTGCATCGCGCGGCAGGTCCAAGAGTTCAAGAAGCCACCGGGCAGCGACCGTTTCGAGTTCCGCCGCGCCGGGCGCAAGCGCCCATGAACCGGCGTTCTGATCCCAGGCCGTAGCTAGCCACTGGGCTGCGATCGCGACGGGCAGTGCGCCTCCGACAACAAAGCCAAAGAAGCGCCCGCCGGTCGATGCCACGGTGGCAGGGGAGCCCGCACGGTCAAGCATGTTGATGACCGACTCTGGATTCGTTCCCGCCAGCGGGAGCGGTTCGTGAAACTCATCGAGTCCCGCAATGGCTTCGGCACCGGGCACAACTTCTCTTGCATCCAGCTCTTCCGTGTACCGGCTCGCCAGTTCGTAGGAGAGTTTGAAGAGTGACCTTGTGCTCTGCTTGCCTTGACCACGTTGGGTATTGGGGTTGGCCGCCTCGGGCATGTGCATCTCCTCCGCATGGATTCCTCCAGCGAATTGAAAGTAGTGCAGTTCCTAGCTGCGGGCCAGGTCGCGGGTTGCCAAAAAACGGCGAAATTATGCCAATAGTGTAGTTCAATGTGCTTATATTGCAGCATGGCAATATCGGATGGCACGCATCAGCTGACAGGACCGCGGGTCGTCGTCCTTGTTTACGACAGGTTGTGCCTATTCGAGTTTGGCATCGCGGTGGAAGTCTTCGGACTACCCAGACCTGAGTTCGGCAGCGATTGGTATCGATTCCAGGTCTGTGCGGCAGAGGGGGATGAGGTACGCGCTACTGGCGGAGTGCGCGTCCGTGCCGAGGCTGGGCTCGAGTCGCTAGAGCATGCCGACATCGTGATCGTGCCGGGATGGCGTGGTCCTCGCCAGCGCCCGCCGAATCAGCTCGTGACGGCGATTGCGGATGCCCACGCGCGAGGTGCTCGGATCGTCGGTCTCTGCGGTGGCGTGTTCGTTCTTGCGGCGACGGGCTTGCTGTCAAGCAAGTGCGCGACAACCCACTGGCAGTTTCTCGACGAGTTTGTCATGCATAACCCAGACATCTGCGTGAACCGGGAGACGCTCTACTGCGACGACGGTCGCATCTTGACCTCTGCCGGAAGTGCTGCCGCTATTGACTTGTGCTTGCACATCGTTCGCTGCGACTACGGCGCTGAGAAAGCCGATGTCGTCGCACGCCGACTGGTCGTTGCCCCGCTGCGGGGCGGCGATCAACCACAACGCGATGCAGAGAGCTTGGTTCCCGCGTGCAAAGATCAGCGCCTCTCCGACTTCTTGCGCCATATGAAGGAAAACTTAGCCACGCAGTACACGAGCCAAGAGGCTGCCCAAGAGCTCAGCATGAGCCTGAGGAGCTTCCATCGGAAGTTCCAATTGCACACAGGTGTGAGCTACGGGAAGTGGATATCCGAACAACGCCTTGAGCGAGCAATGCACCTGCTCCGTGAAACAGATCTCGCCGTTGAGCAAATCGCAGATGCCTGTGGGTTCGCATCCAGCGGATCTCTCCGACGCTTGTTTCGTGAACACTCCAAAGGGAGCCCAAAGGCGTACCGCACGATGCACTCACGCGAGTAGCGCTCGTTGTACTTGCTGTTGAGTCAGGGCCGTAGCTTGCTGTTTCAGGGTGAAACCAGAATCCGCGTTTCCGGATCCCAGAGGCCGATTTGTGCGCAGAAAAGCTCAACTGGAGTTCTGTCACCCCGGGTTGAGTGGTATCACGATGACGGCATATGGATACAACAACACCCTCAATCTATGTCCAGGTGCTGGTCTCAGTCTAATCTGAACCTGGAACCGTGGGCGGTCGTTATCTGGGCGAATAGCGGGCGCTGAACCAGCTATTAGTTCTGTTCCTTAATCCTGCGGTGGGTATGAGTATAGAACTATCTAGAGATCGTGAATCTCGTATTCTGGGCGGGTATGGATTACATTACGATAGATACTACTGAGCGAATTACACCAGAGATTGAAAGAGCAATCCTCAATTTATGCAACTGCGTTTTTACGCAGTTCGACCCGGCGTATCTAAAATCGAGGTTGACGAATGTTATCGATCCGGTAGTCACTCAAGCGGTAGCAGACAAGAATAGGCTCGTCGGTTTTAAACTTGGGTACAGGTCTACTTCCACTCAATTCTACAGCTGGCTAGGCGGTGTTCATCCAGACTACCGAAGGAGAGGGGTTGCTCAGCAGTTGATGGATGAGCAGCACAGTTGGTGCTCTGCAAACGGGTATATGGCAATCGAGACTCGAACGTGGGCTACCAACACGCCGATGATCATACTTAATCTCCGAGCAGGATTTGTGATTGTCGGCTATGAAACTAATCTGGCTGGTACCGCAGTCGTGATTCAGCGAAAGACTCTGTGACCTGCCTTTCCAGTTGCGTCCATCGACAAGTATTGTCGCAGAATTAACGGTTAGATTCTGGGGGGCAGGTCACTGCCCCGCCGACTTCAACGAGCGGATTAGTAATTTCTAACCGGCCGTCATAGATATGCGAACGCCTTGGTTCTTTTCGGTGAAAATCGAGCAACAGTTAAACGACAGGGGCGAGTACGCATTTGGAGTAGTGTTCGTCAGCGGCGAAGGCCATGGCGCATTCGTTGTCACGCTGCCCGACCCTTGCCTAGCCGATACCGACGGTGACGGGCTTTGCACGCCGACAGATTTCACCGCTTGGATCGCAAACTTCAATGACGGTTTCTATAGGAGATGGGCCCTCCGTAATTCTGCTTGTACCGCTAGGAACCCTTTCTCCGTGATGGCTGTTTGGCATCGCAACTCAAACGAAAGAAAAAGCGATGAACAATGAAATCAACAAACCACTCGACACGATCCGCGATGGCAGTTTGAAGGCGACCATCTGGAAGAACCCGGGCAAGGACGGCAAGCTGCCACACTACAGCGTTGATCTCACCTGGTCGTACAAAGACGAGGCCGGCATCTGGAAGGACACCAACAGCTTCAGCTTCTTCGAGCTGCTCCGCATCGGCTGCCTTGCAGAGATATCCTACAACGAAGTCCTGATCCACAGAGCCAAGGACCGTGCCGAGTCAGAAGTCAGCGGCACCGCTGCCTAATCACGACCAGAGGGGCCCGCCATCCGGCGGGCCCCTCTTAGTCGAATGGGTTATCTGCAGCATCGCCCGAAAAGGCCGTCCAAAGCTCAACGGCTGTTCTTTCTATTGGACCACGCGGAGGGCGGTCCAGTTCCGCCGGGGCATGACTCATTATGACCATATGTGATATAGAGACAGCAATACTGCTACGAAACAGGTATCAATGCGGTAAACGAGTACAATTTTCAGGCTAGATCAAATAGATTGCTCTCATACTCGCTGTGGTGTGTATTGTGTTTAAAAACATAATGGGTTAAATTATTAAAATAATTACACAAGATTTGGGCAGTTCCCAAGGCATTCTGTGTACTCATCTTCAATTTCATCCAGTCGTGTGTTTAGCCAGGCATCGATCGCGGCTATCTCGGCGTCTAGATCTTCTTGTAATCCTTCAATGTAGATCTCGACGGCATCCTGAAATGCTTGGCACTGCCACGAACCCGCGCCCCAGATATCACATTGCTCATCCGCAGCGGCCTGTGCAATATCACTCAGCTCGTAGAATTCGTCGTATGCAGCAGCCTCATCATTAATCGCTTGGTCATATGCGTCCAATAGAGACGCATACCGCTCATTGCTACATTGTTCTACACAGTTCGGGTCGTTCTCTCCTGGATCATTGTGCTGCCCATAAGCCGTATGGGCATGGGTAACGCTAAAAGCAATGATGCTGTAGAATAGATAACGAAACAATACTGACATAATGATTTCCTTTCGTGTTACGGCAGCTTTGTACAAGCGAGGGAAACACCTCGCAGGGGGCTACGTGCTCCAGAGCGCTGCACGTAACCCTCTGCGTATTAACGCGAGTTAGAGCGCAATCAAGATCCAATATTTTTACCAGCAAGAATGGTTCCGGCTAGCTGCTCAATACATCTGGTTTGACGCGTACCAGGCAGAGAAGTTTTATTGGTTGTGGACTTAGTTAATGTGCTGTACCGATGTATCCCATAACGTCGTTTATGAGATGTGCAGGCATCCATGTTTCTATGGCACCTAATTATCGAATTACTTGTCAATATTTGCACCGATTAGGGCCGAGAGCGTCTCAAGGTAATGCAGAACCAGCAGATGAAGAGCACTGAGCGTCTTCGTCGTCTGGATGCCTTGATTGAGATGCGAGCAGATGGCGAGATTTCGAAGGCCGTCTTTTCGGCCAAGGTGGATGACACGAGAAGCAAATTGGATTCGGCTGAGGCCGCTCTGCGAGGAGCCAAAGCCGCTCTCGCGGCAGGAGACCCGGGACGCATCCACAGCAGGGCTGTAGGTGCTGTCCGGGCGTTGTTGGACGGGACGAAGCGGCTATCCGTGGCTCAGCGTCGCCAGGTGCTCCTCTCAGTGGTCGAGCAGGTTGATGTCACTGTTCGGAAAAACGTGGATTGGCACCAGAAAAGAGGTAAAGACTGCAGGCTGGCAGAGGCGTCGGGTCCTCGGTGGGAAATAGAAGAGGTGATGCTGAATCTCATGATTTCAGCAGAGAATGATGCCCAGAACCTTACATCTGAGGCCCTCGTCCGTGACCATTACAAGGGCACAACATCCTCAAACAGTGTGCAAGTGCGAGTCAGGGATTACAAGCTTGAGGAGGAGCAGATTGCAGTAGACCACCTTGATTCAAGCGGCTTTCCGGTCTTGTTCCATCGTGGGCAGGAGCACCGAGACTTCCTTCGTGCAGAGCTTGGTGATGTTCAGTTCTTTTAGCCGTTCTATGACGACAGCAGTAAGCGTGCTGCCCTTGACGAGAAGCATCTTGCCGTCCTTTGTAACGACATCCTCGGTAACATTCATTCCAGGCTCGAGCCTTGGAATAGGCAGCAGCTGAGGCTCATAGACGATGTGTAGCTCGGATTCAGGATCTTGCTCCTGAACGATTAGCTCATAGGCGTCAAGTAGCCGGGTATCGTATTCAGGGTTGTCTGTCCTCATTCTGTTGAAGGCCGCAGACTTGTCGTTCTCGCAGCTGATGCAAGCAATTCTAAAGTCTACGGTGATACGAAGTATTCTTGAGCATATCGTGATTCTTGGGGAAGAACATCCCTGACTCAGCAGATCGCTCATGTCGAGCGAGTCAGGCATGGGGCCGGTTTCGCGTTGCCTTTCGATGATCTGCGCAACTTCGCTGAGCTTGGGAATGTTCCGAATCAGGTTTGCACCGATCTGGGCATGTCGTTTGAGTGCATCGTTTGGAAGTGATCCGAGCGAACCGCCGCTGTCGGCGATTGCACTCCCGATGAGGCAGAGAGACGCGGCGATAGACAATCTCCAGTCATTGGGTAGTTGCAAAGTCTGCGCGATTCGCATCGTGTCTAGTCTTACAGCCTCGTTGACCAGTGCAATTCGCGGATCTGATAATGAGACAGTCTGAGTAAGGAGCTTGATACTACCTGCGACGGTATCTCGTAGCATCCTGTGCTCTATTTGCATTAAATCAAACTGATGTATACAGGCCTGAATAGTCTGATCGAGTTGCTCTCCAGGGCAAGGCTTGTTGAGGAAGCGAAAGATACGCCCCTCGTTGATCGCATTGATCGCCGTTTGCTGATCGGCGTTGCCGGTCAGCATGGCATATACGCTGCGCTTATTCTTTGCTTGGGCAGCTCGAAGGAACGCGAGGCCGTCCATCCCGGGCATCCTCATGTCAGTAATAATTACCGCAAAGGGGCCCTGTTCTTTGATGGCCGTCAGGCCCTCCTGTCCACCGGTAGCGAGGACCAGATCGTACTTTCGGCCGAGCGATCTCTTGTACCCAGATAGAATATTCGGTTCATCATCAACCATCAGTACTTTGTACTCGGAACTCATGCCGCTTTCTCCAAATCTCGCAGGAATCGCATATCGAAACCGGCTGACACCAATCCGCTTTCATTGAATCGAATGGGTTCGACAAGTTTGCTTGGGGTTTGCAGGCTACGTGCAGCGTGTACGTATATTGCGGGATGGCCAATATCTACATTCATTCTTATGAATGGGTCTGCCTGCCATAGAACAGCATCTGACAGAATATCATCGAATGCCCAAATACCAAGGGCATAGGCCCCGACAGTGTTGTGGGAGGCTCCGAACACGTCTAATTCAGCTTGATAAAGCGGTATCGATTCGGTTTCGGCCTTGCTGATTGCAAGAAGCATGCGATCAGGTTCGATTGATGAGAGAACTGCCCGACCAATCAGCGTGAGCAGCCCAGCCATGTTCGCTTGTGTACAAACATCGGATGATTGCTTGTGAGCTTTGGCGAGAGCTTCGGCTCTCGCGCCTATTTCTGCGCAGGCAGACCAGATTGAGGATAAGCTGTTGTTACGTAAATCACCTGTATCAAGAGAATCGAAGAGACGAATCGTCACGGCCATTGTCTTGAGATTTCTAAGCCCAATTCTGTGCACAGCATCGGTTATCGTACTAATCCTTGATGGCAAACAGAAGAAAGCAGAGTTGACGAGCTGCATTACCTTTACCGATAGCCCAGGATCCTTGGCCACGATTGAGGCAACCGAGTCTATATTCGATACTTCGTTGTTGATCGCATCGACCAGGTCACTGTATACCGAATTCATCACAGGTAACGATTCGATACAGGCGATTGTGGACTCAAGTTGAGCTGAGAGTAGATTGTTGCGCAGCCTAAGCGATTGCTCGATAGAACTAATGATCTGGCCAGCATCACAAGGCTTCTGGAGATAGCGATGGATTGCACCAATATGCTCAAGCAAGCACGACTGGTCGGTCTGCCCGGAGAGGATAACCCGGTGCATTGAAGGCCATTTGTCTTTGACTGATTTAAGAAGCTCCGCGCCAGACATCACCGGCATTTTCATATCGCTAACAACGACATCTGCTGGATATTGCTCGAGTATCGCAAGAGCCTCTCGTCCAGATTCTGCGAATCTCGTGTCCCACTCCGGGCGAGCCCGTCTAAACTGGCGCCTGAGTCCATCAAGAATCAATTTGTTGTCGTCAACAAATAGAATACGAATTGATGAATCGGTACTCATGCCGCAGCTACCCCGTGCGATTTCCTATCAATTGGAAGCTTGATCGTGAAGGTTGTCCCTTCACCTTCGATACTCTCGCAGAGCATTTCACCACCAAGTTTGGTGACGACGATATCTCGGCTGATGCAGAGTCCCTGGCCGGTTCCCTTTCCAACTTCCTTCGTTGTGAAGAACGGATCAAAGATCTTGTCTTTGATACTAGTTGGTATGCCGCCCCCGTTATCGTGAACGGTTATTTCAGCATTCTCACTGGTGAAAGCGGTCTTGATCGTGATAAGCCCTTTGGATTCGCTGTGTTTCTCTGCGATAGCGTCAGCTGAGTTCGTAATCAGATTGAGCACAGCCTGATTGAACTCGGCAAGCAGGCACGAAACAGCGGGCATCTGCTCGTCAAGGTCCATTTCGATATCCGCGTACTGTTTCCATTTGTTGCTGCATACAACAACCGTTGAACGGATAGCGCGGTTGATGTCAGCCATCTCAAAATCGATCGATCCGGGATGTGAAAAATCTTTCATAGCACTTACGATCTTTGTTATCCGATTGATGCCTTCTAGAGATTGTTCTAGCGCTAAAGGAATTTCTTTCTTAAGAAAATCGTAATCGAGCCGTTCAAGTGTTGCCCTAATATCAGTCACACGCTCTTGCCAACTCATAGCAGGCGCGTCTGGGTCGATTTGTTCTGCGTATCGATCAATAACAGCCAAGATCTCATCGAATTGATCTCTGACAAACCTGGTGTTATCGCTGACGTATTGTGATGGTGTATTGATTTCGTGCGCTATGCCAGCGGCTAGTTGACCGATTGATTCAAGTTTTTGAGCCTGCAACAGCTGATCCTGCAGAATCTTCCGTTCGATGATTTCAGACTGAAGTGCATCGGTTCTATCCGAAAGCTCACGAGTTCTACTTTCTACTTCTCTTTCGATAACGGCATTCATCGATTCAAGACGCGCCTGATTGTGTGCTATAGCCCGCATTTCTTGGGTCGCACGGGTGCATCCGTATACAAGGAAGACGTCCTCGAATATGACCCAACCAGCGTGTTCGACTGCTCTCCAGGGCGCCGAACTAAGAATTCCAAATACGGACTGAGGCCAGAAGAGTGCTCGGACGAGATGGTCGATTGCGACGACAACTGTCGGCAGAATGAGTACCTTCCAATCTCGGTAGAGAGATAAGAATGCGAGAGAACCAAAGACATGAAAGTGTGTTTCGATTCGTCCTCCACTCAAGTGTATAAAGAGAGCTGAGAAGAGAACTTGTGAGATCCCTATGATTGTTCTGGTGAACAGTGTTCCGCTATGCCTCCAAACCAAGTAGATCGGCAATGCAGCGAGGAGGCTACCGATCGTGAGCGCAGCGAACACATGGATGTGGGTATTGCTATTGGCGCCCTGCCATGTTCGCGGGGAGAGCACTATTGCCATAACCACACCCGCAACGAACTGTAATACCATTAGCCATGCGAACATCTTGTCGGTGTGCCGATAGACGTGGGCGAACTGCTCATTTAGTATTTCATGCTCGCGCTTTTGGAGTTCTGGCCTGTCCACTGGTCACTCCTTGTTCTCGGTAGTGATCCGAAGCTTTGCAGAGCCGATGAGTTCACAACCGTAAACGGGACCGGTTGATGGCCTCACAGTGCCATGCCGGAGAACTTGAAGAATCGAGTCGCTCCCTGCGTTGTCTCCGGCGTGTCCTCTCGCTGAAGTTATCCCGCCCCAGTACAGCGGCTGACCGTCCGGCCCATACAGGACTACCGAGCCTGACGTGAGGCTGCCCAGCTTCTGAGCTGCTTTGCCGTCGACATCCCATTCCCAGCTCACAGAGTCCAGCATTGCAAGTGAAGCAAGCGGCTCAAGGTCGATCCACCCAGACGGCTGACCGCTTGGGCGGTACACATACGCGTGGACCACTAGCGAGTCGTGGGAACGGGCAATCAATCGTTCGAGTTCGTACAGCGATGCTGATGTACACGGGCACTTCGGATGAACGGCAATAAACAGCGTGTATCGTGAATCATCAAGTGGAAACGAGTCATCGAGAATAGCTGGAGGCTTGGCTATTGCGCCGGGTATCTGGTTGTACTTTATGAGGATCAGCAAAAGCAAAGCAACAGCAGCGCCCCATCCTATCGAGAGCAAAGTAACCTTGAAGCTCGCGTCGGCTTTCACCCCAGAGCCGGTCGAGCTATATGATGTGCGCAGTTGATGCATCATTAGATCAGTTGCGCCCGGTTCGGCTTTGGTAAAATGTCCGATTCCATAGAAATCTGATCGATCCAGAAATACACACTGTACTGCTTTTTTCAGAGATATATAATAATAAGCACATCTCGAATGGTGGCTGGCAGTCGAGTACCCCCGGTACCGGGCAGGGTTTTCAAGCGATTGTTGTGTGTGGATATAAAGATTGAATTGTAGTGTGCTGTGTCATCTGCCATAGGTGTGATATAAAATCAATTATTAGAAATCATAATAGATCTATTGTGGCTGATCGATTATCTTGGTTGATAGTGCTGTCGAAGATATAGGTGTGAAATAAGTGATTAAAAGCTGATGATTTGTGCGGGTAGAGAATGTTAACACCAAAGCCCCGGAGAGAATCTGAGCTGGCACGAACTGTCGAGCAAAGCCAGCAACCAGTTGAACTTGTGTCCCGAATCACATCTATCCTGCCACATCGTTGCATAGCAGGTGAGCTGGTTTCTGGGGACGGGTCACCGGCCTCACAGAGCGAACTCCCGCTGGCGGTGTCGCGAGGTCTTTTCGAATTTGCTCGAGTCTCGTCGATCTCGCTGTTTCAGACGCACGGTCAGCCACCCAGTGACAGAGAATCAAAGATGTTGACTTGTAAGTAGTTGGTCAGTCAGCTTGTGCGCCTGTTTCTGCCGATGCCAATCTAGCCGCCCCTCGCGCTGCGTGGTGGTCATCGTCGCCATAAATGATTTTCCAACCCGGTTTCGCAAGCGTGGTCAGATCGCGCCTGACTTCTTCTTCGAAAGCGCGATGATTTGCTAACCGGATACCGATACCGCCGAGCAACAACACTGTGTCAGGTCGGTATATTGCATGGCATATTCTTATGGCTCGAGCAAGGGCAAGTGTAGCGGGTTCTTTGGGCGCAAACGCTGCCGATATGCCGCCCGAGTTCTTGATTGCCTGCGCACCTACATAAGCTTCAAGAGAACCGCGTCCTCCATCGAAACCTATTGGTGCATGAGATTCTCCTACATCGATCTGCCCAATATGACCGGGGCTGTTATCCGTTACACGCAATGGTCGTCCATCGTCGAGCACCCATAAACCAACGCCGGTTCCAATCACCAACGCGAGAGTGCGTCCTCTCATTTTGCGCCCATAGCTCCAATCTAGCATCGCCGCTTGTGCATCTGTGCTACGCACAAAGAAATCCGGCTCGGTTCCTATTGCGCTTGTAAGTAAGTCGCGAAAGGGCCATCCAACTAAACCCGGAACATTCACAGCGAGTTCAATCATTGATCCGTTGTGCGACGCGATTCCGGGTACGCACAAGCCGACTCGAAGAGAGTTGGTTCGTGTGAAACCCATATCGGCAAGCGCGTTCCTGAGTGCTTCGGTGAGCGTGGCCCGCGATGGTTTCAAATAGCGATCACTAGCACCAAGACGCCATGTTGATCCGTCATTGTGAGCCACCTTGATTCCGGTACCCCCAATGTCAATTCCGATGAGCTCATCTGCCATATTGCTGAACGATATCCTGCTTGGATGTTGTAGTTCAAGGTGCATAGTGGCTACACAAGTACTGGTGGTTCTAGGTATTGCCATGATGGCGGCGTGTTGGGCGCAATACTAGGTGCAGATCACCAGGTGCATATTCTCAAATTCATTTGATTAGTATATAGGCGTGAAACTAAGACCCAGTTGGTGTTGCGCGCGCTTCGAGATGGCTACGTCATTGCAGCAAGCTTGCGCGCGTCGTGGTTTCATTGCGATATCACCGATAAATGCAGAAGTTCATGTGAAGTGGTGAATTTTCATATAAAAAAATCACAATATGTTCCATGAACGACTAAATGTGACAGTGCGATGAAACAAACACGGCTTCGTGTATGTGTATTGAATGAGAGTTCGGTATGAGTGTTCCGGCCGACGCGTTCTCGCGAAAGCTTGTGACTCGGGACCCGCTGTATGTGTGGGGATGCCATGGGCTTCAATAGCGGATCGGACACGCCGGTGTATCACGTTCGGATTCTATCATGCACGTCAAAATCGACTCCGAATGTCACACCGTGCCGTTTGTGTCATAACTCTATTGTTCTAAATCGCGTACACAGTGTTTCATCATTAGCAATACAGCTGGTTTGCCCCTACTCTTTGAGAAGAATCTCGGACTCTTGGTCATAGGTTTGTACTCAGGAGGGTGTTGTGTCAAATCGTACTTGCCCGTCTGCTGCTCACGCACATGAACGAGTTCCTGTAGCTGTTTATGCTTCCGCTGCTCAGGCGAGCCTCGATGTTGCCAGCGACATCGCTTCGCTAATCCGTGAGCGAGCGGCGGCAGGTAAAAATGCTGTACTTGGGCTTGCAACGGGATCTACTCCAACCGCGATTTACGACGAGCTCGTTCGTCTCCATCGGAGTGAAGGTCTCAGCTTCTCAAACGTTGTTACGTTCAATCTTGATGAATATTGGCCGATGCAGCCGGATGAGCTGCAAAGCTACAACCGTTTCATGCGGGAGCACCTCTTCGATCATGTTGACATTGATCCGGCTAATACACACATACCCGACGGCACGGTATCCCGAGAAGAGGTTGCTGATTACTGCTCACAGTACGAAGAGATGATCGCCCAGGCGGGCGGACTGGATATGCAGCTGCTCGGCATCGGACGGACAGGGCATGTTGGGTTCAATGAGCCCGGTTCAAACAGAGAAAGCCGTACGCGGCTTATCACCCTTGATCGTGTTACACGCATGGATGCCGCAAGTGATTTCTTTGGGGAATGGAACGTTCCGAGGCAGGCGATAACAATGGGCGTGGGGACAATTCTCGACGCTAGGCGTGTTGTACTTATGGCGTTCGGTGAGCATAAAGCTCCAATCGTTTCTCAAGCAGTCGAAGGCGCGGTTGACACTTCAGTTACTGCCAGCTTTATTCAAGAACATACAAACGCAATGTTCGTTCTCGATACCGCGGCGAGTGCCAAGCTGA
This sequence comes from Phycisphaera sp., assembly GCA_003712165.1. Taxonomy (GTDB): domain Bacteria; phylum Planctomycetota; class Phycisphaerae; order Phycisphaerales; family UBA1924. The sequence continues at coordinate 3,172,560 of RHLH01000001.1, read as the reverse complement.
CTCGTTTCAGATCGCCCTGGCTACTGGGCCCGGTTTCGTCGATCGGGTGCTCCTGGGACGATGCCAGGCTTGTTAAGAAAGCTGTTATCTCCCTTGCCCTTCAGCTCGGCAAGCCGATCCTCAAACTCTCCAATGAAGATTACAACGAGCATGGGCTAAGCGAGCTTGTTGCTCATAAGGGAAGTGCATATAGCATTAACATTGAAGTATTCAAAACGTTGCAAAAAACGATTACTGGATGGCCTGGGGGGAAGCAGGATCGGCCGTGCTTTGTCCCTGGGAAAGGAGTCGATGAATCCAACGGCACCGATGTGTTCCCTAAACGCGCTGTGATCTTTAGCCCTCACCCAGACGATGATGTTATTTCAATGGGCGGGACGCTCATACGTCTTTGTGATCAGGGGCATGAGGTTCATGTTGCCTACCAAACTTCGGGAAATATCGCTGTTTTTGATGACGAAGCGTTACGGCATCTCGACTTTGTGCAAGAGCTCACTAATGAACTACACTTTGATCAGGATCGCGTGAGCGGACTCGTCGGAAGGTTGCGAGCATCTATCGAAAACAAACAGCCAGGCGAGGTTGATACATCGGAACTACAGCTTGTAAAGGGGCTCATACGCCGCACCGAAGCCCGCGCTGCTGCCCGTTACTCGGGTGTTCCAACGGGCAATATCCATTTTCTTGACATGCCGTTCTACGAAACGGGTAAGGTCAAGAAAAAGCCGCTCGCCGATGACGACATCTCGATCGTGGTGGATCTGCTTGATCGCGTCAAGCCTCACCAGATATATGCAGCAGGGGACCTATCCGATCCACACGGTACCCATCGCGTATGCCTTGCCGCAATCACAACTGCGATCCAACGTCTATCAGATACACCTTGGATGGAGAGCTGTGAAATCTGGCTGTATCGTGGGGCGTGGCAAGAATGGGGTGTTGAAGAGATCGAAATGGCAATCCCGCTGTCTCCAGGAGAAGTGAAACGCAAAAGGACCGCGATATTCAAGCACGAGAGCCAGAAGGATAAAGCTCTGTTCCCTGGACCGACTGATTCGCGCGAATTCTGGGAGCGTGCGGAAGATCGAAACCGTACTACTGCCGAGATATATGACAGGCTTGGCCTGCCTGAGTATCAGGCGATCGAGGGCTTTGTTTCGTGGCGAGCGAGCGATGAAGATATGACCCGCCCCTTAGGTTTGCACCAGTGATTACGTTACTTCGAACCTGTTGTTCTGTATCATCGGCCACGCAAGACGCTCGAGTACGCCATCGTTCTTGAGGCTCCTGGCCACATCGATCGCCAAGCACTCTCAGGGCAGCAGCAACGCAGGATGGCCTTCTATCGCGGCAGAAAGATCGGTGACGGGAAGCCTTGGATTGCGGCCCCCGCGACCGGTGCCGCGATGAGGGATGCTTTTGTCCGCGTCACGACTGCTGAGGGCTTCATCCATAACCACTACAAGAACACAGTATCCTGGAGTTGTGCGGCAGGTGCTTACGAGTGCGCACAATAAGCCGCCCCCGCGGAGAGCGAGGGCGGCATTAGAGGTAGAGTGAAGCTGAACGCTGCCGCGTTCAATTTCTTGTCGCTGTCTTATCGACGGCGACGTGCAGCGGCGAGGCCGCCGAGGCCGAGCAGGGCGGCCGAAGCCGGTGCCGGGATGGTGACGATGTCGAGGGTCCAGCCGTCGAAGGTGCCGGTATCTTGGCCGTTCTCGTCGTAGACGTAGAGGCTCCAGTCACCGTTTGCGTCCTCGCCGTTGAAGGCGGACATGTCGAGACCGAAAGCGGTCGCGGGGACGTCGCTGTTGTCGTTCTCGTAGTCGGTGACGAGGAAGGTGCCGGAAATGACGCCCGAGCCGTCGGGGTTGTCGTCATCGGGGAAGAGCATCGAAGCGGAGTCGTCGAAGGAAATGTCGCCGTTGAGCGAGTCAGCGTTCTGGACGCCGGTGAGGTCGAGGATGCGGACGGCGGTGCCCGAGGGGCTGACGAGGGTGATCTCGAGGTCAGCAACCCAGGTGTGGTTGCCGTTGTGCAGGGTGATGTTCACGTCGCTGATGGGGCCAGCAGCACCGGCAACCTTGATGACTGAGGGGTAGAGCTGTGCCGGGCCGTCGGTGACCTGGCTGGTGCCGATCATGCCCCAGTCGATGACTGCGGGATTGGTCTCGGAAATGACGTCAGCCGAAGCTGTACCGGCAACACCAGCGGCCAGAAGGCCTGCAAAAATACGACTGCTGTTCATGATCTTTCTCCACTAACCGGGGCGCACAGGTTTCGCATGGACACACAGTGTCCCCCAAGCGCCGCTTGTAAAAAAAATTCCCACTAACACTCGTCCGTAACCACACGGAACCGCAAACCGGAAGCATGAAACCGCCGGTACATCCGGAACATACCTCACGTCCCGAATATGACACCCAAAATGAGAGAAAAACTACATGTGTTGATCTGGGTAAGCTTGCATTCTCCAAAAATGAATTTGGGCAAACTGATAACCGCGGTTTGGTATCAGTACAAAAAAACCACACCCGCCCTATGACAGGACGGGTGCGGTGAGAAGTAGGACAAGCAAGACAGGGTCTGGCTGGGTGTGGATCACCGTGAATGCCAGCCGTGTACTTGCAGGGCCAAATGTCCTCGCCCGGATGCCGCTAGGCCTCCGAGCATCAATCGAAGCAACCGACGTCACGCGACCCTCGCCGCATGATGCCCCCCCGAGACTCAGTCGCCTCGGTGTTGAATGAGATAGAGGTTTGACCGTCCTGTCCGACGACACCCATCCGCCGCGTACCCCCAGGGACCCGGTGTTCAGATCGCACTCGTGCCCATCAGGCTCAGGCGAGGCCGCCTAGATCAACCTTTCTCTCGCGCCAGCCCTCGCGGACCAGCAAACCCCAAGACATCAAGTTATCGACACCGCACAAACGAAGCAAGGGGAATCTCATTTCTCAGGCAGCGGCTTACTTGCTCGAAGCATGAAAAAGCCCCGCCGGGGCGGGGCTCGTGGGATGGGCGGGTTGGATCGCGTCCAATTCCGGACGCTCGGAACCAGTTAGGTCGTGCTCGAGCCCGCCTCAACGTGCTCGTCGGTGTCCTCGCTCGACTCGGGCTTGGGCTTCTTCTCACTTTCGAAGAAGAGGTTCTCCGCGCCTTCCTTCCGGCTGACCTTCACGAGGGCGTCCGACTCGATGTCGCCCGCGAGCAGCATCTCGCTGAGCGGATCCTCGATCAGGTTCCCGATCGCGCGACGCAGGGGCCTGGCACCGTAGTCTGGGTTGTACCCCTTCTCGATCAGATAATCCTTCGCGGTCTGGTCGAGCTGCATCGTGATGTTCTGATGCGTCAGGCGCTCGGCGACCTTGGCCACCTCGTACTCGACGATCTCGGTCAGGTCGTCCTTCGTCAGAGGCTGGAACACAACGATGTCATCGAGACGGTTGATGAACTCGGGGCGGAAGAACCGCTCGATCTCCTTCATCAGGATCGTCTTGATGTTGTCGTAGTCCGCGGCCTCGGTCCGCTTCTGGAAGCCGAACCCGCCGCCGCCCTTGATCAGATCGGCGCCGATGTTGCTCGTCATGATGATGATCGTGTTTCGGAAGTCCACGTGACGACCGAACGAGTCGGTGAGCCGGCCTTCCTCCATGATCTGCAGCAGCATGTTGAATACATCGGGGTGCGCCTTCTCAACCTCGTCGAGCAGCACGACCGCGTAAGGCCTGCGGCGGATCTGCTCGGTGAGCTGGCCGCCCTCCTCGTAGCCGACGTACCCGGGAGGCGCGCCGACCAGTCGGCTCACGTTGTGCTTCTCCATGTACTCGGACATGTCCAGGTGGATCAACGCGTCGGAGTCTCCGAACATGAACTCCGCCAGCGCCTTGGAGAGCAGCGTCTTACCAACACCGGACGGGCCGACGAAGATGAACGAGCCCATCGGACGCTTCGGATCCTTCAGACCAGCGCGTGCCCGGCGGATCGACTTGCTGATCGCCTTGATCGCCGAGTCCTGGCTGATGACCTTCTTGTGAAGCTCGTTCTCCAGCTGCAGGAGACGCTGGGCCTCTTCCTTCTCCAGGCGCTGCAGCGGCACACCGGTCATCTTGCTGACGACCTCCGCGATGACTTCTTCGTCAACCACGCCGTCCTTCTGCTGCGACTGTGAGCGCCAGTTTGCCTGGATCTCTTCCTTCTTCTTGCGCATCTTCTCAGACTGATCGCGCAGCTCCGCGGCACGCTCGTAGTCCGCGGCCTTGACCGCCTCATCCTTATCGATCGAAAGACGCTCGATGTCGCTCTCGATCTCAGCGAGGTTCGGCGGCTTGTTCATGCTCTTGATTCGGACACGTGCGCCGGCCTCGTCGATCACATCGATCGACTTGTCGGGCTGCACCCGGCCCATGATGTAGCGACCCGAGAACTCGACCGCCGCCTTCAGGGCATCGTCCGTGATCTTCACGCGGTGGTGGTCCTCGTACTTGTCGCGCAGACCCTTGAGAATCTCGACCGCCTGCTCGGGCGTCGGCTGGTCCACGGTGATCGCCTGGAAGCGGCGCGCCAGCGCGGCATCCTTCTCGATGTACTTGCGGTACTCATCGAACGTCGTTGCGCCGATGCACTGGATCTCACCGCGTGCCAGCGCGGGCTTCAGCACGTTCGATGCATCGATCGCGCCCTCGGCGCCGCCCGCACCGACCAGCGTGTGCAGCTCGTCGATGAACAGCACGACGTTCTTGGCCTTGCGGACCTCGTTCATGACCGCCTTGATCCGCTCCTCGAACTGACCGCGGTACTTGGTGCCCGCGACCATCATCGCAAGGTCCAGCACAACCAGGCGCTTCTCGTGGAGGATGTCGGGCACCTCGCCCGCGACGATGCGCTGGGAGAGACCCTCGACGATCGCGGTCTTGCCAACGCCCGCCTCACCCAGCAGGACCGGGTTGTTCTTCGTCCGTCGGCACAGGACCTGCACGAGACGCTCGATCTCGCGCTCGCGGCCGATGACCGGGTCGAGTTCCTTGTTTTTGGCAAGCTCGGTCAGGTCGCGGCCGAACGAGTCGAGCGCGGGGGTCGTGCTCTTGCCCTTGCGGGGAGCGCCGCCCGAGCTGCCCTCACCGCCGCCACCCATGGTGGTCTCCTCGGCTTCCTCGCCCGAAGCGCCGAGCAGGTTCAGGACCTCCTCGCGGACCTCTTCGAGCTTGAGCCCGAGGTTGCGCAACACCTGAGCCGCGACGCCGTCGTGCTCACGCAGCAAGCCGAGCAGCAAATGCTCGGTGCCGACGTAGTTGTGGTTGAGATTGCGCGCCTCTTCGATCGCGTACTCGATGACCTTCTTAGCGCGAGGGGTCTGGGGCAGCTTGCCCATGGTGACCATCTCTGGGCCCTGCTTCACGAGCTTCTCGACCTCGAGGCGAACCTTGCGCAGGTCAACGCTGAGCGCCTTGAGCACGTTGGCCCCGACGCCAGAGCCTTCCTTAACGAGGCCGAGCAGGATGTGCTCGGTCCCGATGTATTCGTGGTTGAAGCGCTGCGCCTCCTGGTTGGCCAGCGCCATGACTTTGCGGGCTCGATCTGTGAAGCGTTCAAACATTCCAAACTCCTCGTCAGGCCTTTCCCGTTCGGGTTCGGCCGTCTGTTGGACAACCGATTCAGGCCAGCGCTTCTTTCGTATCTCGCCCAGCAACGGTTTGACACCCGCTGATGATCAAGATCTCTCCTACTCGCCCCGAAGTGGGGCATTCCTCTGTATCGGTGCACGGCCTGTGCCAGTCGCGTGAAACCCCGTAGAACGCCGTGACACGCGATTCCGATAGGTCTGCGCACGCTCGCTTGTCGGTTGGAATCTCGCGAACCGCCGTTCTGGCAGGATATTGCGACATCGGGCTCCGACGGCCGATTACCTGCTTCCAACCAAGATCGAGGAAGAATCACTACCCTGTTTTGGGGTGTTATCAACCGGAGTACTAGGTTCGCCGTCGAGCGCCGAGGCGTCGGCGACGAGCCTGATCGGGATCACAGCCTCGTCCTGAGCACCCGTCACGTCGTCGATCACACGGACCTTCAGGTCGTATTCACCCACCGTCAGCGTCGAAGGCAGCTCGATTGCTGACGCGAGGAAGAGGTCTCTGAATGACCGCCTGCTCGTCCTGGGTAGCCACTCGATCCGGCGCTGCCACGTGGGTTTCGGGTCGCCCGACCTCAAATAGAGCTCCAACTCCTGGGTCAGCTCAGCCGCGACGGTGTCCCCTTCGAGCATCGCTTCGCTCGAAGTCGCGGGCCTGAGCCCGAAGTGCTCGACCTCCGCGTAGACCACGACCCTGTTCGTCCGCCCCGCCAGGAACGTGTGTCTAGGGATCGGCACGTAATTGCCGAACCCTGGCGCCCGGGTGCAAAGCTCGGTGGTCCCGATCCGCACACGGGCGTGCTCGCGGAGGTTCTCTGCCGAATCAAGCAGGACCTCGCGGATCCGTTGGGGGTCGCCGCCCAGATCGCTCTCGTGTCCCGCCAGCCTCAGCGCGAGCCTGCGGATGGTCTGGAGCGATTCGCGCTCGGCCTCGGTCAACATCAGCGGGCCGCCCCCGGGCAAGTCGATCTCGTCGATCACGCCCGTGGCGACTGATTCGAGCAGCGCCGCCGCGATGAGGGGCCTCGCCGGGTCGTTCTGCTCGAGTGCTTCTTCCTTTAAAAGGCCCGCCAGCTCCGCAGAAAGCTGGGCGATCCGCGCCGACCTGGAGATCACGGGTTCGGGCTCGACCCGGATCTCATCGCCCGGCTCGTCGGTGGCTTGCCCTTCGTCGATCACGACATCAACTGCGCCGTCGCCAGCCATCGACACGGCGCTGCGTTGGCCGTTCTGGAGTCGTTCCTGTTTTGTGGGCGGCGCATCGAGCACGAGCTCGGGCATGGAGTTCAGGGCCTCTTCCTGACCCGAGTTCTGGAACTCCTCGATGTCCTTGGCTTGCTGGGCGATGAGCGCCTGGAGGCTCGCGTCCGGAGCGTTCTCGGCTTGCTGGTCTTCCCAGACCCAGCCGTCGGCATCGGTGGTTTGGGTGGTGTCCTCGGCGGGCGCCTGGGGCGAAGCCGAGCAGCCTGCCAGCAGCGCCACCGCTGCTGCCGACATCACACTCCCGGCTGCGCCCATCGTGCGCCGACGTCCGTGTCTGTGTTCCACACCCATAGTGCGCGGCCTCCTGCCACCAGACGAGCGCCGATCCGTGGCGCATCGAGGACCAGCATCGGCAGACCCTGCCAAGATTCGTTGGAGTTTGCGCGATCTCTATCCATGAGCGCACATCGGCGCAAGAACCGCGCGATGTTCAGCGCGAGCCGCCCGCGATCTGGAGCGTCAAACGCTCGAGCAAGCGATTGGCTTTGCCCAGCCCGCTCTTGCTTTTGCGGTCCGCCTCGACCGCCAGGCTCAGAAGCCGACCCGCCTGCACCGGGTGAATCCGCCTTGCGGCACCCATGATCGCGTCTCTGCTCGGACCCCAGAGCTTGAGGCTGCCGGCGATGCTCGCCGGGTTCTGGCCTTGCGCGAGCGCCTGGCTCGCGCTGTGCAGCTTTCGGCACAGGTCCATGCACGCCCAGAGTGTGATGACGCTCTGGTCTTGCTTCGTGTTGTTCAGGATCACCCGGAGCTGGGTGAGCAGTTCTTCGGGGCCCGAGGAGAGGATCATCGACTGGATCGACCAGACCTCTTCCTCGCGGGTCATGCCGACGGTCTCGGCGACCATTTCTCGGGTGATGCTGCCGTTGCCCGCGTCGACAGCGAGCTTGCCGAGCTCCGAGTCGATTCGGCCGAGCTCGCCCACCCGATCGACGAGCAGCATCGCGCCGTCGCGTTCGAGCTTGACGCCGTGGTGTTCCTTGGCGCGCTTGACGGCCCATGCCGCGGCTTCGTTGGGCGCGAGCCCCTCGCACTTGTGCACCTCGCCGCCCGACGAGACGATCAGCTTGTCCACGTTGCCCTTGTGCCACGTGTCGCACCGGAGCACGAGGGTCGCGCCGTCGACCGGCGCGTCCGCGTATCGCTCAAGCAGAGGCCTGCCGTCGCCCTTGACGAGCTGGTCGGCGCTCTCGACGACGACGAGCTTGTGCTGCTGCATGAGCCCGAAGCTTCGGCACTCGTCGAGGACGTCTGCGAACGCGTCGCGGGTGCCGTCGAAGTGGATCGTCTCGATCTCGCCGTGGTCTTCGATGAGCTTGTCTCGGAGCTGGCTCGTGTAGTCGGCGCGGAGGAACGCGTCCTTGCCGTGGAAGACGAAGATCGCCCCCTTGGGGTCGAGCGTGGGCTGTGTTGGTCCTGCCGGTCGTCGCGCCATGGGGGCATCGTAGTGGGGGACTTTGGGATGTGGTAGCTTGTGTGCATGCTCAACGAACTCACACTCGCTCAGGCCGCCAGCAGCATGGACCCTGCATGGAAATGGGCGATCTGGGCGGCTTGCTTCGTGGTGTTTGTCGGTGGGTTCGTCTGGCTCGGATGGTACTTCTTTGGCAAGCGACAGGACCTGTCGCGCATCCAGCTCCGGACCAGAGGCGGGATCATCATGGTCCTGTTCGTTGTGCTCATCCTCGGGCTGATTCTCGGATTGCCCGTCAGCGACTCGCTCAGAAACGGTCTTCTCGGTCTCGTGGGTTTGAGCTTCGCCGCGCTCATCACGCTCGGGTCGACCACGATCTTCGCCAACTTCATGGCTGGTGTCATGATGTACCACGTGCGTTCGTTCAAGCCGGGCGATTTCATCCGCATCGGTGAGCACGCGGGGCGCGTCTCCGCGAAGGGCCTCTTCCACGTCGAGATCCAGACCGAAGACAGAGACCTCGTCACGCTGCCCAACTCGTATCTGATCACCAACCCGCTGCGCGTCGTGCGCACGAGCGGCACGATCATCTATTGCGATCTGAGCCTCGGGTACGACGTGCCGCACGGCAGGGTCGAGCCACTGCTGCTTTCGGCGGTCGAAGAGACGGGGCTTATCGAGGGTTTCGTGCAGGTGCGCAAGCTCGGCGATTTCTCGGTGACCTATCGAGCCGCGGGGTTGCTCGAGGACACGAAGAAGCTCATCTCGCAGCGGTCGAACCTGCGCGAGAACATCCTCGACACGCTGCACGACGCGGGTGTTGAGATCGTCTCGCCGAACTTCATGAACCAGCGCCAGATACAGGAGACAGTGATCCCTCGGCGGGTCCGCAAGTCGATCAGCAGCGACCAGTCGAGCCCAGAGGACGTCATTTTCGACAAGGCGGACGATGCGGAGCGCGTCGAGCGCGTGCGCGAGTCACTCAGCGATGCGAAGGCAAAGCTCAAAGAACTCGAGACGAGTTTGGGCGAGTGCGAGGGCGATGATAAGGAAGCACAGAAAGAGAAGGTCGGCGCGGAGATCGAGCACCAGAAGAAGCTGATCGAGTATCTGTCCAGCCGGCTTGCGCGGATGGAGGGATAGGGCTCTTACTTACCTAGTTCGCGGACGAGCATCTGAACGAGCGCCATGTGATGGTCATCGTGGTCGGCGAAGAAGGCGCACGTATCGACGACGCGTTTCTGCATGCCGAGCCTCTCGTGCCAGGCCGATCGTGCGAAGAAGTCGCGCGGGTATGTTTCGAGTCTTGCGACTGTTGATTCACGCCGTTGCCTGAGGCGCGAGAGCACGTCGGCGATCGGCTGGTCGTCGTGGTCCGCGTTGACGGTTTCTTCGTTCTGCATGTCCGCGGGGGGCAGCACCGCGACGCCCTGTTCGTACGCATCGAGCCTCTGTGTGATGAGGGCTTCGAGGTCCGCGATGTGTCCGAGGTGACGCTTGACGGACCAGCCGCCCTCGTGTGATGCGCTCATCTGGCTTTCGGTGAGATGTTGCGCGATCTCGTCTGCTCGCGCCGGGAGACCACGGAGCCGTTCAATGACCGCCGGGTAGAGTTCCGCGGGGAAGTCGAACTTCCATCTGCGGTAGAGCCAAGGCGTGAGGGTCTGGTCCTTGTTCATCGATCAGACCTCCTCATAGCGAAATAAGCGGAGCGGGTGGGATTCGAACCCACGGAAGGGCAAGCCCTTCACCGGATTTCAAGTCCGGCGCCTTCAACCGCTCAGCCACCGCTCCGATTGCAGATGTCCGGGTCTGGCGGGGTGATGGTATGGCCCGAGTCGGGTCGGGGTGTAATTTGGTACCCCAAACCCGCATTCAAAGCGATTCTGGTGATGTAGATGTCTACACAACGCTCACGATGTACCTCGACAACCTCCACGCCGAGAACAGAGCCCGGTCGAGATCAACCAGATGCAGCTCAGCGTCACTACTGATCACGGACATCCCGCGTTGAAGTTGGCAATCCACGCCGTGAAGTCGGTCGGCGTGCAGGCGTTGTCCCCGTTCTGATCGCACTCGGGAAGATCGTTGTTGAATGCGTTGATCCAAGCCGTGAAATCGGTGGGAGTAACCGAGCCATCGCCGTTCACGTCGGGCAGGCATGGCTCCTCGACGAGCGTGAACACTGCCCACACTGCATCTGTTTCTTTGTCAGGACCGACGAACGCCTGGTCCCGATCGATCGTGAAAGTCGTGAACAGATCGAACTCTGGGTTGAACCTCCACCCGGTAGGCCCGCCGTCGTCGACGTTGACTACTCCGTTGATCGTCTCGTCGGTGTAGCTGATAGGCAGGAAGAGGTTGTCAACGACGTCGGGAGTCCCGGCCACTGGGATGATCGGTCTCAGCTGAGTCTGCCTTATGGGAATACTGTTGAAGAACGCCGCTATCTCGGTATAGGCAGCGCCGATATCTTCAACGGATGAGAGCGGAAGATCCGGCATTCCCTCTCCGAACACGTCGTTGAATGACCTGCGATCAAAGCGGACATTGAAGAGCGCGGTGCCGCCCGAGTACGTCACCTCGAGGTTATCGATGCCGTACCAGGCGTCTGTCGGCCCCACAAGGTCCTGCGCATGAACAGGCGCGGCTGAGATCGAAGCGGCTGCTGCTACTCGGACGATTGTTGATGTCTTCACGGCTCTCACTCTCCAATCTAGATACACCCGCACGAGGGAATCATCGTACGCCATAGCTGGTTGGATTGGAATACGGATCTGGAGTATGGGAGGCAGAAGACGGCTTTCGCTGTTTCAACAACTGCCGGTTGCTGATGTGCTGCCTCATATATTCTCAAATGACAATCACGCGTGTAGCCAGCTGGACATCGCCATCTCTCATTGAGCCACCAGCTGCAAGCTCCTCCCGCCCCTTTTGGATCCAACCGGAGACGCCCCCGCATGACTCATGGTTGTGCGCGCAGCACCTGGTTCTGCTGGTGATCAACACGGGAGGGCAAGCCCTTCACCGGATTTCAAGTCCGGCGTCATCAGCCGCTCAGCCACCGCTCCGATTGCAGATGTCCGGGTCTGGCGGGGTGGTGGTATGGCCCGAGCCCCCGCTGGGCATGGTTATTGGGCGATAATCGCCCACGGGCGCGCGAGACCCGCCGATCGGGGCGTGCTCGCACTACACATCGCTCGCTTTCTCGTGTAGTTTCTAGAGCCCGGGTCCGAGGGAGCCGGGCAGAGATGGGGGTGTGGTGATGGGCGAGAGCGCAACTGATTTCGATGTCGCGATCATCGGCGGCGGGCCCGCCGGCTCGACGGTCGCCACGCTTCTGCGCAAGTACAACCCCGACCTCTCGGTGCTCATCCTTGAGAAAGAGAAGTTCCCCCGCGAGCACGTCGGCGAGAGCCAGCTCCCGCTTGTGAGCCACATCCTGCACGAGATGGGTTGCTGGGAGAAGGTTGAGCGGGCGGGCTTCCCGATCAAGCTGGGCGTGAGCTACACCTGGGGCCAGGTGAGCGAGCCCTGGGAGTTTGACTTCTTTCCTGCTGAGGAATTCGAGGACGAGCCCCGCCCAGCAAAGTACGACGGCCAGCGCAGGCACACCGCCTTCCAGGTCGAGCGCGCCGAGTACGACAACATCCTGCTGCGCCACGCCGAGGAGATGGGCACAACCGTCCGAGAGGAAACCGGCGTCGCCGAGATCCTCAAACAAGACGACACGATCACCGGCTTCAAGCTCAGCACTGGCGAGACAGTCACGGCGAAGCACTACGTCGACGCGTCGGGACACGCGGGGCTGCTGCGCCGAGCGATGGGCGTCGAGAGCATGGCGCCAAAGGAGCTGCGCAACGTCGCGTTCTGGGATTACTGGGACAACGCGAAGTGGAAGGTCGAGATCGGTGTCGGCGGCACCCGCGTGTACGTGCGGAGCCTGCCGTTCGGATGGATATGGTTCATCCCGCTCGGACCGACCCGGGCGAGTGTTGGGCTGATCTGCCCGTCGGACTATTACAAGGAGCGGGGCATCCCGCCGCGCGAGCTGTATGACGAGGCGATCTCGCTGCTGCCCGACATCAGCGAGCAGCTTTCTGATGCCAAGAGCGAGCTCAACAAGGAATCCGTGCACACGACCAAGAACTGGTCGCACCTCGCGTCACGACTCGTGGGCGATAACTGGTGGCTCTGCGGCGAGTCGGCTGGCTTTGCCGACCCGATCCTCGCTGCGGGCATGACGCTCGCGCACTCATCGGCTCGCGAGACGGCGTACTCGATCCTCGACATCGAGCGCGACGAGTCGGACGCGAAGTGGGTCAAGAACCGCTACGACACCAAGAACCGCAAGAACATCGATCAGCACATCCGCTTCGCCAAGTACTGGTACGCGGCCAACGGGCAGTTCACGGATCTGCAGGACCACTGCATCGAGATCGCCAGGGACGCGGGTCTCAAGCTCTCGCCGAAGGATGCGTGGCGCTGGCTCTCGCAGGGCGGCTTCGCGACCGAGTTCGCGGGGCAGGCTTCGCTCGGGTCGTTCTCGCTTAACGCCGGGCGACACCTCGTTGACCGGTTCCTTGGCGGCGAGCAGAGCATGAAGATCGCCGAGTACAACGTCTTCAAGCTTAACATGCGCGGCGCGCAGAAGGATGTCATCGGCGATCTCCAGAACGGCGAGATCGTCCGCGTGCCCTGCTTCAAGAGAGGCGAAGCCGTGCTCCCGCTCACGGGTCAGTACGGCGAGATCCACGACATGCTCAAGCAGTCGGGCGATATCGACAAGATATACACCTACCTCATGTCCCACATCCGAGGCAACGTCGCGCCGGGTGCCGAGAACACCACGCTCGCGGGCTATCTCCAGACTCTCGAGGCGATGCTCATCCAGGGCTGGGTGACCGCGAAGCTCGACAAGCGCAAGCCGCAGATCCAGATCGGCTCGACCACTGGCCGGATGATCCGTTCGGAGAGCGCCGCGAAAGAGGCCCTTTCGAACGCGAAAGGATCGATCAAGTTCCACTGAATCTCGGATTCGGTTTCTCTCGAACTGCTTTGTAGGTCCGTCATCTCGCGCGGTGGTGCTGCGCGATGCGATTACTCGAAAGCAGGAACCCGTGTCCATTGAGAACAAACGAGCTGCGATTATCGGCGCGACCGGGGGCATCGGCGGGCATCAAGGGAAAGTGAGTCACGATCCATGCAAAGCGCAACAGTTCAACCAAGACTGGACGAGTCGGTTGTGGATCCTGGTCGGTTCACGGTGCTGATCGACGGCGACTGCCCGCTCTGCAAGCGCGAGGCGGCGTGGCTCCAGCGGCGCGACAGGCACAGCCGGCTCCGGTTTGTCGACATCGCTGCGGAGGGATTCGATCCCTCTTCGTACGACAGGACGCTCGAGCAGCTGATGGGCTCGATCCACGGTGTGACCGCGAGCGGCGAGATCGTGACAGGCGTTGAGGTGTTCCGCAGGGCGTACGGCGCGATCGGGCTCGGGTGGCTGCTCGCTCCCACGACGCTGCCGGTGCTGAGGCGGTGCACGGATTTCCTCTACAAGTGTTTCGCGCGCGTCCGACCGATGCTTCAGCGGAAGGATACCTGTCAGAACGGCGCGTGCCGGGTTCGCTGAGGCGGTAGATCCGCAGAAGAGGTCTGGCCGTGACAGCCTTGATCGAAGACGATTCGGAGCAATCACGGTCACATGTATGGACACAGCGATGGCTTGCCTGCCGTCTCAGTTTCAACGAGTCGGTCGATCGCGCTGTGGATCAAGATGGTCGGTCGATCTGTGAACACTCGCACGAGAAGCCCGTCTTCGTCGCATTCACCAAGCAAGCCGGGTGCGCGTTCAGCAAGGAGATGCTCGCTGGTTTTGCAAACAGAGGCAGCACATTGAAGAGCGCTGCATGCGAAGCTCTCTTCCGGGCTGAATACCGGCGCGGTGAAGCTGCTGGCTTCCACAAACGCCATTCGAACGCTCGCGTGGCCTGTGCGGGGTGTGATCTCGTTGCTGATGTTGACGAACCCCTAGGATAGTCTGATGCTCGGCAGAGTCCTGACGCCCGAGATCATGGATGACCCTGCGATTGAGAGCGATCGCCACGCGCGTGCCCTGCGCGGGCTCGCTCGCATCAACGCGATCTCACTCGCGGCGCTGCCGATCGTGAACGCGGTGCGCAAGGCGATACCGCCGGGTCCGGTTCGGCTGCTCGATGTCGCAACCGGCAGCGGCGATGTCGCTTACGCCGTTGCGAAGGCGCTCGCAAAGCGTGGATACGACTGTTCGTTCACACTCACCGACATCAGCGATCGAGCGTTGGAACTCGCCAGGCGCCGGTTCGGCGATCAGAACGCCGAGACGGTGATTCTCGACGCGACCGCGGATGCGCTGCCCGAATCCGATGTCGTGATGTGCTCGCTCTTTCTGCATCACCTGTCCGAAGACCAGGCGCTGTCACTGTTGTCCTCTATGTCGAGCGCCACCCGAGAACTGCTTGTTGTCAATGACCTGCGCCGAACCCGGGTGGGGATTGCGCTCGCGGGTGTCGTTCCAAGGATCCTGACACGCTCCGATGTTGTTCATGTGGATGCGGTGAAGTCCGCTCGATCAGCGTTCACGCTTCACGAGCTGGCCTCGCTCGCGGAGAACGCCGGGCTCGCGGGCTTCGAACTCAGACGTGTGCCGCCGAGCAGGATGGCGCTGCGCTGGAAACCAAATCGATGACTGGGTGGAAGGACGTTGTGGTGATCGGCGCGGGGCCGGCGGGCTCGATGGCAGCCGCAGGGTTGGCTCGGCGCGGATTGGATGTGCTGCTCGTCGAGTCGGATCGATTCCCGCGGTGGAAAGTCTGCGGCTGCTGCATGAGCACGCTCGGAATCGACACACTCAACAGCGCGGAGCTGGGATCGTTGTTGGATGAACTGGATTCGCCGAGCATCGAGACTACTCGGATCTGTCATGCAGGCAGAGAAGCGGCATTAGCCAGCCCGGGCATGCGCGCCGTTTCGCGCAACGCCCTGGATGCGGCACTCGCCAACCACGCGAGTGATGCAGGAGCAGATCTCCGTGACGGCGTCCGCGCAGAGATCGCCTTCGCCGGTGATGCGCACTCATCGGCCCGCGTCGAGCTGCGCGGCGGAGAAACTGGGTCGATCGAGTGCGGCGCGATCGTTCTGGCGGCTGGACTCCGATCGCCGAGTTCCGATGCTGCAGAGCGGGGCAGGCCGCGCTATGGGTGGATGTCGCACATGGGCCTCGGTGCGGTGGCCGAGCGCAGACCCGATTGGCTGAGGCCGGGCGAGCTCTCGATGTTCTTTGGAACCAATGGGTACGCGGGGTGTGTGATTGATGAATCGGGCCGAGTGAACTGGGGGGCCGCGGTATCGCCCGGGTCGGTCCGTCGCGCGGGCTCCCCTGGCGCGTGCATCGATCGGATCATGCAAGAGTCGATCGGTGACTCGATGAGTGTGTCGGGCCTGGATTGGCGGGGTACGCCTTTGCTCTCGAGGCGTGTGCGGGCACAGTCCTCGCGTGTCTACCGGGTCGGGGACGCTGCGGGGTATGTCGAGCCCATCACGGGCGAGGGCATGTCCTGGGCACTCGCGTCCGGGTATAGCGTGGTCGAGATTTTGGCCGATGCGATCGCGAAAGGGACGCAGCATGTCGAGAGCAGATGGCCCAATTCGAGTGCTGCGCTACTCGGTCGTCACAAACGCAGGTGCGGCTTGGTTGCGCGGAGCGCAAGGAGCTGGGTTGCGATGCGGGCAGCGATGGTGGCCATGAAAGCAAGCCCAGGCATCGCCGGCCGCCTCGTGGGATGGTCAGTCGGCAGAAAGGGGTTCGCGTGAGCAGCCTTCGTTCAGTTGGGACCGCGGTGCCCTCTGTCTCTTCGGAGCAATCTGATACGGCGCACGAAGCGGCTCGATTAACGCAAGCCAGCGAGCGGCGCGCACGCGCAATCGAGAAGCTCTACAGCGCAAGCGGTGTGGACCAGAGACACCTCGTTGTCGCATCAGATTCTGGACACATGCCATTCTTCGCGGATCATCAAGGCAGTCAGCAAGAAGGTGCTCAACTCGGACCCACAACGAGCAGCCGGATGGCGTTCTACGAACAGCACGCGCCGAGGCTGGCGTTCGAGGCGTGCGAGAGAGCGCTCGGTGAAGCCTGCATTGAGCCCAGCGAGATATCGCATCTGGTCTTGGTGTCCTGCACGGGGCTCGCGTCGCCGGGCGTGGATCACAGGCTCATCGAGATGCTCGGCATGTCCCGCGATGTCCAGCGCACGTTCATCGGGTTTATGGGCTGTCACGGCGCGATCAACGGCTTGCGAACCGCCGACGCGATCAGCCGCGCAACAGGCGGGAACGTCCTCGTTTGCTGTGTTGAGCTCTGCTCGCTCCATTTCCAGTACGCGCCGGGGCCGGGGGCTGTGACCGCCAACGCGCTCTTCGCAGACGGGGCCGGGGCGTGTGTTCTGACGCCCGCCGACAGCGGAGCGCAGCTGCTGAGTTTCGGGTCCCGCTTCTTCCCAAACTCGGACGAAGAGATGAGCTGGCGCGTCGGCGATCACGGGTTCGAGATGACACTTCTCGCGAGTGTTCCGGGTTTGTTGCAAAGGAGCATCGGAGATTGGGTGCAGAGCTGGCTCGAGCGTGAGTCGCTCACGATCGGCGACATCGACAACTGGGTTATTCATCCGGGCGGACCCAAGATCATCGAGGGCGTGCTCGACGGGCTTGATCTCTCTGGCGAGACACGCACGCGCGCCGAGTCGCTCGCGTTCGGCACGCTCCGTTGGTTCGGCAACATGTCGTCGCCGACGGTTTTGTTCATGCTCAGAGAGTTGCTGGATAGCAAGGCCAAGGGCACGACCGTGTGCCTCGCGTTCGGCCCGGGCCTCTCGGGCGAAGCCGCGCTGATCCGGGTCTGAGTAAAACGAGCAAAGCCGAGACCTGATTGTCTCGGCTTCGGATCGAAAGTGGAGACGAGCGGGGTCGAACCGCCGACCTCTTGCATGCCATGCAAGCGCTCTACCAACTGAGCTACGTCCCCGAGATGTCTTTCCGAGGGCGGTTGCCCTCGGAGTGGCAATGGTACGGATGACCCGCGTCCGGTCAACCGTTTCGGGCGTTGCTGGTGCGATTCCGGGCGGTGATCGGGCACTCTCGGACCCTTATCCCGCTGCGGAGACCTCAGCAAGCAGCCGATCGACCGACCGCACGACCGTCTCGACCTCGATCCTGTCCACCCGGCACCGCTCCGGATGGTCATTTGCTGACTCCGAGAGGGGCAACTCCGGGTCGGCCAGCAGCACGGTCTCGGGGCCCGAGGGCCTGGTCGGGATCGTCGTCCACCGGTGGTCGGTGGGGCCGAAGAGGGTGACGATCGGGACACCGGTCGCCGCGGCTATGTGTCTCGGGCCAGTGTCGTTGGTCACGAGGATCGACGCCCGCCCAACGATCGACTTGAGTGAGCCGAGCGTGGTTCCGAGTTCGGGGAGAACCGCGGGCTCGGTTTTCGCCGTTGAAGCGATCGAGCGCGCAAGGTCGATCTCGCTGGGCCCGCCGTTGATCAGCACGCGAAGCCGGTGCTCGTTCTCGAGATGATCCGCCAGCTGTGCAAACCGCTCGGCGGGCCAGCGCTTGGCCGGGTTGTTCCCGCCCGGGTTCAGGATCGCGTAGGGCCTGTCGAACGCGTCGGCTTTCTGCAGCACCGCGTCCGCCTCGGCGCGGTCGGTCTCGGTCGCGCTCAGCTCCATGTACGTCGCGGGCGGCAAGCGGTGTGCGCCCAGCTCGTTTGCCGGCTGGAGATCATCGAGCGGCTTCTCGGTGCCGAGCTGGATCAGTGCCGTCGCCGCGTGCCTGTAGTAATCCACCGCGGGGACGATCGCCCACTTCCCGTCGTCGGCCTTGGGCGCGATGAGCCTGTGCGTGAGCAGCAGGTGCCTGCCATCGCGGTCGTAACCCATGCGCCGGGGGATGCCGGCCATGCGCGCAATGAGCGCGGTCGAGAACGAGTTGGTCAGCAAGAGCGCGGTGTCGAACCCGCGGTGCCTGATCTTGGTCGCGGTGTGCTTGTGCCCCATGACACCGCCCGGGTGCATGGTGATGAGTTCGTCGTAGAGGTCAAGCCCCTCGAGCATCGGCGCTGCGCCGGGCTTTGCCAGGATCGCAAGCGTGGCCCCAGGGAGTGAGTTTCGGATGAGCCTGAGAGCGGGCGTCGCCATCACAACATCGCCCACCCAGCTCGGGCAGACAACGACGATCCGCAGCGGTGATCCGGGGGGCGGTGGCATCGCAGAAGGATAGCGATTCAGTCGGCGTGCTTCGAAACGTGCCTCGCCGCGGCAAGCACGTCAGCAAACTTGCCCTGCTCGCCGATCAGCAGGCAGCGATTGGACGACAGACCAGCGTTCACACCCGACTCGCAGTCGCGGGGCATGTCCCCGATCAGCCAGGAGCGTGACAGGTCGAGCCCGAGGTCATCCTTCGCTTTGAGCAGCATGCCGGGTTGAGGCTTGCGCAGTTCGTGCTCGCGTGAGTACTCGGGCACGTTGCCGTCCGGGTGGTACGGGCAGTAATAGAACGCGTCGATGAGAGAGGATCCCTTGCTGTCCACGAGCAGCCGGCTGACGCGCGCGTTGACCGCCTCCACATCCTCGACCGTCGCCGAGCCCCGCGCCACGCAGCCCTGGTTGGTCACGATGACGAGGGCGAACCCTGCTTGCTTCAGCAGCCGACACGCCTCGAGGGCGCCGGGCAGGAGCTCTACCCGGTCGGGGTCGGAGAGATCCCCGGGCTTCCAGGCCGGGTGCGGGTCCGCAGGCGGCGGGAGTGTGTTGTTCGGTATCAGCGTGTCGTCTCGGTCGAGAAACACGCAGGCTCTTGATTGCTGTGCGCACATGACACCACCCTAGTCGCGCCGATACCCTCTCTCCCATGCGCGTCCTTATCTTCGAACCCGATCACGGCGGCCACCGCTACACCTACGTCAGGCACCTGCTCACTGGGCTCAAACCCCTCGAGGGCATCGAGTCCATCAAGGTCGCCATCTCCCGCAAGGGCCAGGTCTCCGACGAGTACGCGGAACAGATCAAGCCATTCGAAGACAGCGTCGAGATCCTGCCCGAGCTGGAGGTTCATGGCAGCTCGCCGCTCGACAACGCGAAGCAGCTTCTGAGCGCCCTCCGCGGCACGCTGGCTAAGCACCCAACCGACCACCTCTACGTCCCGTCCGCCGACGGGCTCTCGCAGGTGATCGGCGCACGCGCGATGGTCCCAGGGGGCCGGGTCATCCCGAAGGACACGGTGTCCGAAGCCGTCCAGCACCGCGGCAGCTTCGCCTACCAGCCCAAGGACATCACCGACAAGGTCAAGTTCGCGCTCAGCTACAAGACGATCGAGAAAGCGCCCTGGACCAAGCTCCACTTCGTCGACCCGATCGCGTACGAGGGCGCCAAGGTCCTGAGCAAGAAGCTCCGCGACACGTGCGACATGCTCGCCGACCCTGTCGATGAAGTTCAGTCGATCAACAAGAAGCAGGCGCGCAAGAACCTCGATATCCCTCAGGACGGCAGATACGTCGGCGTCGCCGGCGCCATCAACGAACGCAAGGGGTGCGACATCCTGCTCGCCGCGTTCGACATGGCAAAGCTCAAGGACAACGACCGGGTGCTGCTCGCTGGCAAGGCGAGCGACGGCATCCGCGAGCTCATCAAGAACAGGTATCAGCACCACATCGAAGCGGGGCGGCTGATCTTCTTCGACCGCTACCTCACCAACGACGAACTCGCATGGTCGCTCTCAGCGATGGACGTCGTCTGCCCCGCGGGCCACGGACACATCGGGCTCTCCAACGTCGCGCTCCGCGCCGCCGCGGCGAACAGGCTCATCCTCGGATCAACCGCCGGCTGGACGGGCCGGGTTGTTCCCGCGTTCGGGCTGGGTGTTGTGTGCGATCTCTCCAAGCCCCGCGAGTTCGCCGAGGGTCTCGAGCAATCGCTCGACGCCGCGGAGTGGTACAAGCGCACCCCCGCGGGCAGCAAGCTGCTCGAGTTCCATTCTCAGGCGAATCACATCGCGGGCTGGACCAAGCTCATCCGCGAGCGCCTGGGTCTGCCCGCGCCCGAGATCAAGACGTGGGATTCGCTGGTCAAGAGCGTGAAGCAGGAAGCCGCGGCTCGTTCGTGAGCAATCGCGTGTTACGCTGAGGGCATGCCGGACTGGGCGTTCCACTGGGCTGGGTACCTGATCGCGATCGTCGCGGGCATCCTGATGATGCTCGCGCTGTTCCGCGACCGCGCCAAGAGGCGGAGCCGGTGCCGAAAGTGCTGGTACGACCTCAGCGAACTGGGCGAAGTGCCCATCACCTGCCCCGAGTGCGGCAAGGCGCACACAAAGCCACGTCACCTGCGCAAGACACGCAGACACAAGAGGCTGGCTTTCGTCTGGCTGCTTTTGATGGTGGTGGGTGGGTATGGGATGTGGGTCGTGCCGCGGGTGAATGAGCGGGGGTGGGTTGGCGCGGTACCGACCACATTAATGATCGCCGCCGCACCGTTGGTAAGAAACAAGCACGTTAAACCAGGGAAGAGTCTACATAGCGTTAAACAAGACTTTACGAATCGTTTGTTTCATAATGGTCATGGATTAGTGTGGGACGTTGGCGCTACCTATTGGAGTGTTGTTGGTACCAAGGTTTCATTTCTAACATCCGCGGGAGTTAGAGATAACAATACGGTTGCAGATACGTACTTCACTGTATTGTTGTCGCGTGGGTATGGAACACGGGCTAAGTTGGTTGAGTATGCCGAGCGGGGAATTTTCGGCGGTAAAACTCTGTCACTCAGCGCTACTCCGGTGTACAACGCTGATAAAGAGATTATTTATGTGTGGGTGGATTCTGTAGATAAGGCCCCCAGTGAGCGGCGCATCAAGGTGCTCCTTGCTCGACTGGGTTTACAGGAAGAGGTTCGTAGACCAACTCAGCCATTTGCGCAGAGTGTGTGGCAGCTTGATGGATCTAGGGTTCGATATTCATCAGATCCAATCGGCCTCGCGAACAACGATGGTGTTTATGGGCCAACACTGGTTTGGTTAGAAGCTGCTGGAGGTCAAGATTTAGGGTGCTACGAGGTCACATGGGAGATTTGGTACGATGGGTATGGGTACGAGCCTGGTGATACTCTCGTGTTCTTAGATATTCACAGCTGGCGTCGCGTCTCAGACTAAACTACCCCCATGCTCCTGCTCACCATCGTCCAGGGCCCCGACAAGGGCAAGGCCTTTAACATCCCGCCGAACGAGCCGCAGCTGATCGGGCGGTCGTCGGAGGCGCTGCGCATCACGGACTACACCGTGAGCCGTCGGCACGCCGAGCTCACGCCCGACTCGGGGCAGTGGTACATCCGCGACCTCAAATCGCACAACGGCACCTACGTCAACGGCGTCCGCATCAGCTCGCGCACACGCCTCAAGATCGGTGACGAGATCCGAGCCGGCGCGACCGTCTTCGCGTTCGGGGGTGTCCAGTCCAACCCCGAGACCGACATCGTCGAGATCCTGCGCCCAGAGGAGATCGACGCCGAGATCGAGCGCACGCTCGCCAGCAACGACGACTCGGTGCTCATGGCCGAGCCCGAGCCCCGCATGGCGGCCAACGAGCACCTGAAGCTGCTCATGCAGGCCAGCGAGATCGCGACCGACTCGATCGATCAGCAGGAACTGCTCGCGGCGATCCTCGAGCTCGTGTTCGACCAGTTCGAGCCAGAGCGGGGCGTGATCCTGATCGCGCCGGACAAGTACCACTCGCCCCGGCCCGTGGTTGTGAAGTACATGACGCCTCCCAAGGGCGCCGAGGAAGCCAAGATTCAGCTCTCGCAGACGATCCTCCAGCACGCGGTCGTCAAGAAAGAGTCGGTCCTGAGTTCGAACGCAATGGCCGACCCTCGCTTCAAGGCGGGCGACTCCATCCAGCGCCTCGGCATCCGCAGCGCGATGTGCAGCCCGATCCTCTTCCGCGACCGCGTCTTCGGCGCGATCTACATCGACAGTTCGATCGTGAACTACACGTTCACCGCCGACCAGCTCGCGCTGCTCAATGCCGTCGGTCAGCAGACCGGTCTTGCGATGGCAAACCTCGAACTCGTCGGCGAGCAGCTGCACACCGAGCGACTCGCGGTCATCGGTGAAACCGTCGCGAGCCTCTCGCACTCGATCAAGAACATCCTCCAGGGCCTGCGCGGCGGCGCGGACGTTGTCGAGATGGGCCTCAAAAAAGACGACCTCAAAATCGCCAAGGGCGGTTGGGGCATCCTCAAACGCAACCTCGACCGCATCATGAGCCTCACGCTCAACATGCTCGCGTTCAGCCGACAGCAGAACATCGAGATCGAGTTGACCAAGCTGGGCCCTCTGATCGAAGAGTGCGCGGAATTGCTCGAGGGCTTGTGCCAGACGAGGCAGGTGCCGTTGATTGTTGATGTGGACTCGGACATCCCGCCCGTGCCCGTGGACCCGAACCTGATCCACCAGGCGATGATGAACCTGATGTCCAACGCCGTCGAAGCGGTCGAGCCCAAGACCGGCGCGGTGACCGTGCGCGTGGATTACCACCCCAAGGGAAGGCCCGATGCGGAGGGCAACCTGAAGCCCAAACCGAAGGGCACCAGCGGAGCGGAGGTCGAGGTCTCGATCATCGACAACGGGCCGGGCATCTCCGCGGATCGCCGCGAGTGGATCTTCGAGCCCTTCAACACAACCAAGGGCATGCGAGGCACGGGCCTCGGGCTCGCGGTGACCCGGCGCATCGTCGAGGACCACCAGGGCGATATTTCTGTACACAAAACAGACGGCGGCGGGGCGACGTTCCGCGTCGTGCTACCGGCAGATCCGGCGCAGCTGATCGACCCATCGGCGACCGCGGCGACGAAGAACCTGACCGTCTCGCCAAGGTTCGGGCGCTAGGCGAATCTCGCCAGCTACCCTTGTGCATGAGTGACTTTCAGCAAACGATCCGCGCCGCGTGTGAGAAGTTCCAGCCCGCAGTCGTCTTCGGTGCGCGTCTCGGCAGACCGGAAGAGCTCCCCCCGCACATGCGCGAGCAGGCAGACCCGTGGGCCGCGTGGTCCGAGCAGGCGGCTCAGTCGCTCGGGACCGCTGTCCAGATCGCGGGCAGCCAGCGCCTCGGTGAAGACGGGAGCGACGACGCGGTCGCCGTCCTCGCGGGGCTCAGGCTCGCGTACATGAAAGTCGTGTCCGATCTCGCCGACACCATGAACATCCCCGAGGGCGAACTCCACAACCGGATCAACGAGACCCTCAACAGCTCCCAGATGGAAGACGGCTTCGGGGGCGGCGATATCTCGGACCCGTCAAGCGACGACGACAACCCGATGTTCAACCGGTGATCGGCCTCACTCAAGAACAGAATCAGCTACTGATTTACACAGCTTCGTCGTGTAGTACGTGACGATGACGATAAACAAAACGGGCATGATCGCCAAGATCGTATACATCACGATTGTGAGAATCGCACCACCAAGCACCTGCATCGCATCTGGAACGACCTTGAGGCTAACCGGGCGTACCGCTCCGTTTCTTATTTCTTGTGTAATGATGTACTGAGTGCCGCTGCGTTCAAACATCTGTAGCTCAAGCTCGCGCGTGGTTCCCGCGGTGTGCGTGATTTCGGATGAGATCAGTGAAAGCTCGCGACCATCAAAAGAGAGATCCAGCCTTGAAAGGTCGCCGGTGTCTGGCTTGCCAAGATCGATAGGCACGGATTCGGCGAATAACGGGGTTGGCTGGAGTTCATACCAGCCGTCAGGATCTGGCGGATCGCTGTTCGATTTGACAAACACAAACGGCACGAGCCCGGAGTCGTCGCCGAGCTCGATGTACGTGGGCAACTTGTTGGGTGGGTCATGCGAGAAAGTGCCGTTCACAGACCAGTGGACGATTCCGTCTGGGCGAATCCCCAGCATGAAGTAAGCGAAGAAGAACCCGCCTCCAACAAACGCAAGAACGCCGGCGAGCGTGGCGGCAGCCACCGGGTAGCAGCTGTAATACAGGGTGTACGCGATCGCCCGTCTGGCCCTGCCCATGAAGGCAGTTACGCCCGGCTTTGCGGGATGTTCGCCGGCGCGCAACAATCAAGCATGGCCCGCACCATCCTCCACGCCGACCTCGACGCGTTCTTCGCGTCTGTCGAGCAGCTCGACAACCCCGATCTGCGGGGCAAGCCCGTGCTCGTCGGCGGGACCGGCAAGCGCGCCGTTGTGGCTGCCGCGTCGTACGAAGCGCGCGCGTACGGGTGCCACAGCGCGATGCCGACCGCGACCGCGCTTCGGCTCTGCCCGCACGCGATCGTCGTGCGCCCGAGCGGCAAGCGTTACCGCGAGCTCAGCAACGCCGTGTTCGAGATATTCGAATCCGTCACGCCCCTCGTCGAACCACTCTCGGTTGACGAGGCGTTCCTGGATGTCACCGGTTCGATCAGACTGCTGGGCGAGCCCGTCGATATCGCCAAGGACATCCGCAGGCGCGTGAAAGAAGCAACGGGCCTGACCGTATCCGTCGGTGTCGCGCCGAACAAGTTCATCGCCAAGCTCGCCAGCGAGATGGACAAGCCCGACGGGCTGACCGTGATCGAGCGAGACCGCGTGCACGAGGCCCTCGACCCGTTGCCGGTCGGGGCGATCTTCGGCGTGGGCAAAGCCGCTCAGGAACGACTCGCAAGACTCGGCATCCGGACCATCGGTGATCTGAGAAACGCTCCGGACGAGCTCATCGAGTCAAGACTCGGGTCGTTCGGGCCTCACGCGAAGCGCCTTGCCTCGGGTGTCGACGATCGCGCAGTCATCCCCGACCGGATCGCCAAAAGCGTCGGCCACGAGCAGACGTTCGGCGACGACCTGACCGACAATGACCAGCTGCGATCAATTCTCTTGGCTCAGGTCGAGCAGGTCGCCCGCAGGCTCCGTCGGAAGCAGCGAGTCGCTCGCACAGTCACGCTCAAGATCCGCTTCGGGGACTTCGAGACCATCACCAGGGCGCAGAGTCTCGAATCAGAAACCAACCGAACCGAGGATATATGGAGAGCGGCCGAGCACGTTTTTGAAACATGGGCGAGCGCATCATTCCGCCCGGTCAGGCTGATCGGTGTCACCGCGAGCCAACTTTCAGGGGAAGAAGATACCCAGCTTCACCTGTTCGGCTCCGCCGATCGCAAGCGTGAGTCCGGAATCGACAAGGCGACAGACGAGATCGCTGAGCGTTTCGGTGCTGATTTCATCCGCAGGGCGGCCTCGATGCCCAAACCAAAGCCGAAGGACTAGCCCCGAACCGGGTTATCCACAGCGAGTTCTCGGTCGTCTCCGGTTCTTCTCGGTTTCCTTGCACTTCTCCCTGCAACTGGTCCGCCGGGCGCACCGTATAAGTGGTTGCTCGTGGGGTACGAGGACATACTTCGAGATGGACCAATCCGTACACCGGTTCAAGTCTCTTTCATCGGTCTGCCGCGCCATCGCTTCCGGCGATATGACGCTTGCGGGCCGTCTCATCGATCGCGAGGGCCCAGACGGGTTCGAGGGCCTGGGCTCCGACCAGATCGGTGAGAGTCCCGTGATGATGGCTCTCTCGACGGGCCACCCTGGGCTCGCCCGGAAGATCCTCGCCGCTGGTTATGAGCCCGATTTCTGGGAGGCATCCGCCCTGAACATGGCAGGCGTGCTCCATGAGATCGCACTCAAGAGACCAGATATCCTCAACCTCTGCAACGCCGAGGGCTGGTCCCCGATGCACCTGGCTTGCTACGCCCACGCCGACACAGTGCTCGCCGTGCTCTGCGAATTCGACGCAGACCCGAACGTGGTCGCGTGCAACAACACGCTCGAAACACCGCTGCACTCGGCTGTCCGAACCGACGACCCGGGCCTGATCGAGACACTACTCGCCGCCGGGGCTGACCCGAGATTCACCGATGCGGCGGGTCGCACACCGCTGCAGCTTGCGATCGAGCTCGCATCCGCCCGTGCAGGCGCTGCTCTCGCGCTCGCATCCGCCTGATCAGCAGGGACGCATCAACCACATCTCTCGAAATCGGATGGCTTACGCTTCTTGAGAGCTTCGCACGGCTTCGAGGAGCCTGCTCAGTGCGCGGAGGTCGTCAGGATCGATGTGCCCGAGCTTACCACGCAGACTCTTCTGCACTGGCTCGTCCAGACTGTTCACGATGCGTTTGCCCTGTTCTGTGATACGTATGTAAACCTTCCGGCGGTCCGATGCGCACCGCTGGCGTTCGCAGTGACCCGCCTGCTCGAGGCGATCGATCAGCCTCGTGACATCGGGCACCGGGACGACGAGGTCTTCGCGAATCTCACCCCAGCACCGGCCGTCCTTCCCGGCGGCGCGGAGGATCCGGAGCACGTTGTACGTGGCCTCGCTCAGCCCGGCTTGACGGAACAGCCGCCCGAACTCCGATTCAAGCGTCGCAGCAGTTCGGCGTATGTTCAAATACGCCTCTTCCTCGGCCATCTTGAAGGGTTGTTTCTTCCCAATTTCGTCCTGCAGGTTCGGCATCTGTGGAAACAAGTATATACACAACTCCCTCTGGGCATACACATCGCCCGGATGGAGTCCGGATTCTGTTTCCTCATCACGACAGCCCGAACACAAGAATTTCGGCACCGTCCTCGTCTAGCGTCTCGCCCATCACACGACCTGCACGCGCACGCCTTCGACGATGTAGCTGACGATCTCCATGTTGTTGTGCGCGTGCATCTCGAAACCCATGCCGGGCGCGACGCGGTCGTCGTTGATGACGAGCAACCCGCGGAACCCCATCGGGTCCGGGCCGTCGCCGCGAGGGATCTAGCGACCGAACGCGAACGTGTGCGTGCCGTCGAGCCAGCCGATATCTGTGAACCCGCGGCTGTCTGCTTTCCTGATGCTGATCATGGCATTCTCATTCCCATCCCAGCGTTCCGGACACAAACCTCCTTCGCGGCCGAGCTACTCCGGATTCGGGGACCCCTCAAAGTCGTGTAGCATGCGCATTGAAACGGAGATAGATCATGCTCAAACTGCTCGCATCGCTCGCTGTGATAAGCCTGACCGCCGCCGCCTCGCTCGCTCAGACGGGCGCGACTGTGCTTCACTGCGGAACGCTTCTCGACGAGCCGGGCTCACCGCCGCGCACTGAGTGCACCGTCATCATCGAGGACGGCAAGATCACCAACGTCATCGACGGCTACCTCTTCATCGACGCGGCGCCGGGCAGCGAGCCCAACCGGCACATCGACCTCATGGACAAGTACGTCTTGCCCGGGCTCATCGATTGCCATACACACCTGACCTTCGAGCTCCCGCCCATGTCGCTCCGCCTGCGGCGCACGCTGACTGAGGACCCGACACACGAAGCGATCGACGGCACGATCAACGCGCGCAAGACACTCATGGCTGGATTCACCACGGTGCGCAACGTCGGCTCGGGTGGCGCCGCGATCTACGCGCTCCGGGGCCGCATCAATTCAGGTGCGATCCCCGGCCCGCGCATTCTCGCCGCGGGTAAGTCTGTCAGCGTGACCGGCGGTCACGCCGATCCGACCAACGGGATCAACCCACGCCTCTCGCCCGCGCTCACCGCGTCCGAGGGGGTCGCCGACGGCGCCGACGAGATGCGCAAGGCTGTCCGCGAGCGCGTTAAGCAGGGCTCCGACCTAATCAAGATCACCGCGACCGGAGGCGTCCTGAGCAACACCGCCGCGGGTGTCGATCAGCAGATGTTCGAGGACGAGCTCGAAGCCGTCGTCAACACCGCGCGCATGATGGGACGAAAGGTGGCCGCGCACGCCCACGGCACCGACGGCATCAACGCCGCCCTCCGCGCGGGTGTCCACTCGATCGAGCACGGCACGTACCTCGACGAATCTTCCATCGAACTCTTCAACGAGACCGGCGCGTACCTCGTGCCCACGATCCACGCCGGCAAGTTCGTCGCCGAGAAATCGAGCGATCCCGCGTGGTTCAACCCGGCTATCCAGCCGAAGGCCGCCGCAGTGGGCCCGGTGATCCAGGGCGCGTTCGGTCGAGCCTACGAAGCGGGCGTCAACATCGCCTTCGGGACCGACGTCGGCGTCGGTGCGCACGGCACAAACGCGCTCGAGTTCGTCTACATGACCGAAGCGGGCATGCCAGCCGACGAAGCCATCAAGTCCGCGACGATCAACGCCGCCGACCTCTGCGGCATCGGTGACACCGTGGGGAAACTCAAGCCCGGCTTCGAAGCCGACCTCATCGCGGTCGACGGCGACCCGACCGAGGACATCACGCTGCTCCAGAACGTTACCTTCGTGATGAAGTCGGGCGAGGTCTTCAAGCACGAGAAGACGGTACAGGACTGATGCGGTGAAGGTCGCGCGCTACTGGGCCAGACGAAGTTGCACCGCCGACGACGAGAACGGCTACCCCGTCACGCGCACCGTGCTCCGAGGCTCTGACATCAGCCTCGCCGACGCGGAACACCGGGTAAAGCTCGCCTGCGATCAGATTTGTCAGAACATCCGCGCGGGCTTCGAGCCCGACTGGTACGCCTACGACCGGCAGACCAAGCCCGAGCCCATCGAGAGAGAGTGGTTCAACGAAGCCGGCGCAAGGGCCGCTGCGATCACCACGAACCGTCACGGCATCCCGGTGCTCAACACCGCGAGTCTCGCGTTCATCGATGTTGATCTGCTACCACGAAAGAAGCCCGGCTTGCTTGCAAAGATGTTCAGCAAGAAAGACGCGCCAACGGATGACCCGAACATCGCGGCGTTCCACATCTGGGTCCGGGGAAGCAACGCCCGCTCGGCGCGCATCTACCGCACTGCCGCGGGCCTTCGATACCTCATCACCGCCCCAAGCTTCGATCCTGAGTCCGTGGAGACGGCTCGGCTCATGGAGCAGCTCAACGCAGACCCAATGTACGCACGCCTCTGCAAACACCAGAGGAGCTTCCGAGCGAGGCTCGCGCCGAAGCCCTGGCGCATCGGGTGCACCGGCATCAGCGTCAACGCAGTCAACGACCGCGAAAGCCCGGCTGACTCCGGGAATCTCGACCACTACAAAGAAGCAGCGAAGCGGTACGCGGTGTGCGAACTCGTCGAAGAGGTCGGACCTCCTCCGCGCGATGCGTTGATTCAAGAACTCGTGCGTGTGCACGATGAGATGTGCTCCGTCGGATCGTATCTGCCCCTCGCGTAACACCGCTTACGTGCGAAACCGGTGCTGCAGAGCCGGACTTGTGCGCTGACCGAGTGCGCTACTGCTGCTTGGTGCCGACAAACGAAGACGCTCGCGTTTCAATCCCCGCACACACCAGTGGGGGATATACACATGAAGTCAGCAGTTGCAATCACATCCGCGGTTCTCATGGTCGGCTGCGCGTCTCAGCAGGATCTGTGGCAAGCGCAGGAGAACATTATCGCCAACGACAACCGTCTCGCGTCGTCGCTCTCGGATCAGCACGAGGAGATGATCGCGGGCAGCGCAGCGTCGCTGCGCGCCCAGATCGATGCGCTCGAAGAATCGAACCGTGAGGTCAGCAGGCGAGCCCGCGATATCGCCGAGCAGGCCGTGAGCGCCAAGACGATCGCAGCCGATGCGATGCGAGGGATCGAGGTGTACCTCGGGGGGCTCGGCGGGCCGATCGGGGGTGTGATCGGCGAGACGTTCAGCAGTATTCAGTCGGGCATCCGCGAGCAGGACAACAGGCTCATCGCGGTGGAGTCGGAAACACACAAGAGCGGCCAGCGGGTCGATGCGCTCGAGAGCCAGCTTCGCGGGCTCGGGCTGACCGAGGCCGAGGCGCGCGTGCTGCGTGACAACCTCTCGCCCGCGGAGCTTCTGGCACTCATCGCGGTCATCGGAGCAGGCACCGGCGGTGGGGCGTTCGCGTCAAGGCTGGGCCGGAGCCGGAGCGCACCGGAGATCGGCGAGCTCAAAGCCCGTGTCGCGGAGATCGAAACGAAGAAGAACGCGTGAGCCGGATCAGCTAAGGCCCATCGCGGCGACCATCGCCCGGCCCATGTCGGCTGGGCTGTCGGCGACCTCGATGCCCGCGGCCCGCATCGCTTTGATCTTGCCCTCGGCCGTGCCCGAGCCGTCGGCTTCGATGATCGCGCCCGCGTGGCCCATCCGCTTGCCGGGAGGGGCTGTCGCGCCCGCGATGAAGCCCGCGACGGGCTTGGTCACGTGCTCCTTGACGAACGCGGCGGCGGCTTCCTCGTCGGAGCCTCCGATCTCGCCGATCATCATGATGCCGTGCGTCTCGGGATCGTCCTGGAAGAGCTTGAGCGCGTCGATGTGGCTCATGCCGCGAACGGGGTCGCCCCCGATACCGATGCACGTGGACTGGCCGAGCCCGAAGTTGGAGGTCTGCCAGACAGCTTCGTAGGTGAGCGTACCCGACCGGCTGACGATGCCGACCGCCTTGCCCGTCTTTGCTTCGCTGATGTGGGTGTTGATGTAACCGGGCATGATCCCGATCTTGCAGCCCGCGTTGGTGTAGGTGTCGCTGCCAGACGTGCCGCTGCCTGTCTTGGGGCCGGGCGTGATGATGCCCGGGCAGTTGGGGCCGATGAGTGTGATCTGCTCGCTGTCGGGCAGCTCGGCGTTCATATTGTCGAGGACCGCGCGGACCTTGACCATGTCCTGCACGGGCACGCCCTCGGTGATCGCGCAGATGAGCTTCAGCCCCGCGTCGGCCGCTTCGAGGATCGCGTCGCCGCAGAAAGCGGGCGGGACGAAGATCATCGTCGCCGTGGCGCCGGCCTTGACAACGGCTTCCTCGACCGTGTTGAAGATGGGCAGGTCGTTGGCGTCCTTCTGACCACCCTTGCCCGGGGTTACGCCGCCCACGACCCTCGTGCCGTAGTGGTGGCACCCTTTGGTATGGATCGCACCGAACGAGCCGGTGATGCCCTGGCAGATGACGCGGGTGTCGGCGTTGACGAGGACGGCCATGGGTGTGCTCCGATGACTATTTCACTGGTGAATCCGCAGAGCCCAGCACCGCTCGGCCCCGCCTCCCAGCATAGGCCCTCGCGCACAACAGCGCCGGGCCCTGCTGGACCCGGCGCCGGCATTCGCTTACTCGTGAATAGGTCGGCCTGGCTTACTTGCGGGTGTACTCGATCTCCATGACCTTGAACGGGTCGCCGTAGAGAATCTCCCACATCTCCATGACGTGCGTGTCCTCGTCGACGAGCCTGAACACCTGCTTGTAGTGCTTGCCCATCTCGCCCGTTGTGGGCTCGTCCATTTTCCCGATCATAGTGAGAGCAGTCCCGCTCTCGTCGAGGTTGCCGTACGCCGGGGCAATGCCCGTGGACATGCTGTCGATCCAGATGTTGGTAAAGAGCCCCTTGTTGTTGTCGTAGCCCATGAGCGCCATGCCGTCGAAGGCGAAGCCCATCA
Organism: Phycisphaera sp.; assembly: GCA_003712165.1. Lineage (GTDB taxonomy): Bacteria > Planctomycetota > Phycisphaerae > Phycisphaerales > UBA1924. Next base: position 3,140,794 of record RHLH01000001.1, on the reverse strand, counting down.
TGTCACCCCTGTACTCAGACTTGAGGAACCTGCCCCCCATGATCACCGTGTTCGTGCACGAGGCCTTGGATTCCATCGGGGGGCCATCAGGATTCATCCACATCCGGTTGACCGCGTCGAATTCACCCTCGAACAGCGCGAGAAACTCGTGCGCAACGCCAGGTTTCCCGGCCTCCATGTACTTGGCCATCATGTCCGGGTCCTGGGCCTTGGCTTTGAACGCCTCGACATACTTCTTGCCCGGGTGCTCGCTCTCGGGCTGCAGCGCGCTCGCCGCGCCCCATGCGCCCGCCGCGCCCGCCGCGCAGACCACAAGAACAGTTCCGATCAGCTTTCTCGCTTTCATACCCATCTCCAAGATTGATTGCGTGTGAGTGACATTTCCCTGCCGGCTATCCCGGCGGGCTCCAGTCTGACACATACAGCACAAAAATGGAAATCCGCGTCCACAAATCGGGGGTAGAGCGGCCTTAGCCCAGGCAGCCGGCGTTGAAGTTGGTGATCCACGCGGTGAAGTCGGCAGGGGTGATCGCGCCGTCGCGGTTCTGATCCGCAGACGGGACCTGAGAGTTATACGCGTCGATCCACGCGGTGAAGTCTGCTGGGGTGAGCGTGTTGTCGCCGTTGACGTCGGCGATGTTCGGGCACGGGTCGCACCCGTTGGCAACGAGCTCGGGCCTGAGGTTGATCAGTGTCGCAAGCGCCCGGCCTGTCTGCATCGGTGTGAGCTCGTCCCGGCATGTGCTGGGCGAGTAGCTCATCACGTTCCGAACAGGGGGCGTGTAGGGCCCCGCGCCGCAGTCGGGCTGGTCGTTCCCGTTCCATAGACAGTTTCCAGGCGAGACTTCACCCCGGACGTTCGGGTCGGCTGGTGTATCGCAAACAAGATCGCCCGCGATGTCGCAGTTGAGGCCGTCCGTGCACTCGTCCCCGAACGCCGGCTCGTGCGTGTGGTAGAGATCGAAGTAGTGCGCAAGCTCGTGCGCAAACGTTGATGGATTGCCGGCGTGAGGGAGGCACCCGTTATCGACGGCGATGCCCTGGACGCTGCTTGTTGTGAACGAAGAAATGCCGCAGAGCGAGCCGATCTCGATACGGAGGTTGTTGACGAAGTACACGTTGATCGTGTCGGGGATCTGATCCATGCGCCTGAGGTCATCGACCTCGCCGAGCGTGTCTGTGTTGTTGTAGAGTTCGTCGCTGAGATGTTCGATGGTGGCGCCGGGTTTGCAGAACTGGATGCCACTCTCCGACCAGACAGCATTCGCCGACTCGAGCGCGAGCTCGATCTGCGACTCGGTAGGGCCGCCCGTTCCGTCTGAGCGCCGGATGACGTGGAATGTGATCGGGACGCGGATATCGATTCCCGACCGGTTCGCCGGCGGGTTGTAGAGACCGATGGCCATCCGTCCCTCGATGATCGGGATCTCGTGGAGGCTCGGGGACGTAGGGCAAAGAACAGTGTCGCCCGGGTCCGCCAAGGCCGAGTAGGTGTGCAGACCCCCCGCAACGAGCATCACTCGACCGATAGAACGCAACATCCCGCCCTCTTCCCTTGTAGAGCCGCGCCGGCCACGCGGGCTGTTCGGCCCGCTCCCCCGTGGGCGACGGCGGCAATAAATCTCAGTCCCCTCTGCGGACAAGGGAGCCTAACGGATTGTGCAGCGATCACAAAGACCATTCACGAAACCCGTTGAAATATCGGTCCTTACGCCCCGGGGGCGCGACCACACCTAGCATTCGCCTCGAACAGAACCCAGAAGGAAAGTTGCTATGCGAGTTATTCTCACGGGCCAGGTCGGCATGGACAAGAAGCCCTTCCTCGAAGAGGTCGCCGCGTTTGCGGGGCAGCAGGGCGAGCCCATCGATGTCCACCACATCGGTGATCTGATGTACATGGAAGCCCCGGACGTCAAGCCGGGCCGTATCCTCGACCTCCCGCTGAGCAGGCTCAACTCGCTCCGTCGCGCCGCGTTCAAGGACGCGATCACCGAGAGCAAGGACAAAGAGAACGTCATCGTCAACACGCACGCGACCTTCCGCTGGCGTCACGGCCTCTTCAGCGCGTTCGACTTCGACCAGATCCAGGCGTTCAAACCGGATCTGTTCGTCTGCCTCGTTGACAACATCGAGGTTGTCCATCAGCGACTGCACGAGGAGCACGTTGTCGATGCGAACCTGAAGGACCTGATGGTCTGGCGCGAAGAGGAGATCCTCGCGACCGAGCTGATGAGCCAGGCCGTGCCCGGGTCTGACTTCGTGATCCTCTCGCGCGGCCGCTACGAGTCGACGTACAAGACCATGTTCCGCCTGACGACGCGCCCCGAGATGAAGAAAGTCTATCCCAGCTTCCCGATGAGCCACGTCGTGGGCATGCCTGACATCCAGGCCGAGATCGACAAGTTCCGCGAGATCCTCGCAGAGCACTTCATCACCTTCGACCCGGGCGACGTGGACGAGAAGCTCCTGCTCGACAACGCGGTCGATGCGGCCAAGGCGGGCGAGGACTTCTTCGAGCACAAGCCCTACGCACTGGGCGGGGAGGCCGGCACCAAGGCCAGCGCCGGCGCCGAGGCGCTCAACATGCGCACACGCGAGGTCCTCGACATCGCCGGAGACATCGACGGCCAGATTTACATGCGCGACTTCAAGCTCATCGACCAGGCCGACATGATCGTCAGCCTCGTTCCCGAACTCCCGGGCGGCATCCCGGGCCTCTCCTCAGGCGTCGAGCGCGAGCTCCAGCACGCCTTCGAGCACGCCAAGGACGTCTACGTCGTCTGGAAGCCCGAGAAGAACCCGAGCCCCTTCATCACCGAGACCGCCAACGGCGTGTTCAAGTCGGTCGATGAGGCTATAGAACACTTCGAGAAGGAAGGGATGTTCGGGCAGACGAATCTGTTTGGGCATTAAGACATGAACGACGCTTCAATGGTTCGTGGTGCGCGTTTTATTTTTACTGGTGTTGTAAGGTTCGCGGCTACGTTGTGGATTGCCTTTTACGGCATAAACACAGCGACGTACATCATCTACTATGAATTCGATAGCGATTACCAAGGCTTGGGAGGCATTGTAGAGAATTGGCCAGCATTGGCTGCATTGGTGTTGTACATCGCAGGTGGGTATGTGCTGTGGTTAGTCGCACCATGGCTGGCAAGTCATTCCTTTTATTGTCCATTACCGAAGTGTCCGAAGTGCCGCTTCAGCCTCGAACACTTCCGAGCCGATCGATGCCCCGAGTGCGGCCTCTACCTCGGCGAAGATTTCCACGCGCCGCTCCCGTCTGCTCCAGACACGGATTCCAGAGTCATCACAACCGAATCAACCCCCGAATGAACCTCTCCCCCTCTGGTATCGTCTGATTCCAGACAGGGGGTGCCATGTTCAACCAAGACCTGCAAACCATCGCCCGGTACCGGATGATCGCAGCGGCGGTGCTCAGGCTGATCGGTCTCTGGGTGCTCATCACGAGGCCCATCCCCCTCATCCAGCAGGCGGCCATCCTGTGGTGGCAGACGACCCGGGCCAACACGGCGAACGTGCGCACCGGCATTATCTACGACCAGCCCTGGCTCGTCGGGAACATTCTGCAAGGGCTCTTTTTCGTGGCCGCGGGGGTCGTGCTGCTCGTCTACGCCCGGTGGATCTCGATCTTGATCGTCCCGGTCCCAAGACCCCGCTGTCCGGGGTGTCAGTACGACCTCAAGGCCGCTTCAGCGGCGATCTGCCCCGAATGCGGGCTTGATTTATCTTCCCTGCAATCGCCCGGGGCCGACTCCCAATAGAGTTCTATGGACGTCTATGTGGGGAGCTCAGTGTCTGGACAGAAGCCTGACAACGAGGGTGGCGCAGCAGCCGAGTCGACGGTCGAGGGCTATGAGATCGACCAGAACTTGGGCGTCGCGTACGCAACGGGGCTGACCGACGCGCACTGCGCGTACGCGAGCTGGTGCCACTGGGGTCCACTGATCGCGTCGGTCTCGGTCTTTTTCACCAACGGCATCACCTTTATCATCCCGCCGCTCGTTGCGCTTGCGATGTGGCAGATCAAGAACAACGAGTCGATCTTCATCGATGACCAGGGCAAGGAAGCGCTCAACTTCCAGATCAGCATCATCCTGCTCGGGCTGATCCTGATCCCGATCTCGATCCTGACCTGCGGCGTCGGCGCGGTGCTCTACATAGGCCTGCCAATCCTCTCCATCGTCGGCGGCATCATGGGCGGGATAGCAGCGGCCAAGGCGCAGTACTTCCGCTATCCCATGTGCATCCGCCTCATCTGATGCACGTCATTCACGACGGGGAGGCTCCGATGAACAGCATGGGAACATACAACGGATCAGCAGTCGCCGCACAAAGCGTGACAGACGACGACAAAACCTACGCGATGCTGATGCACCTCTCAGTTCTTGCGCACTTCGTGCTGCCCTACATCTCGCTGGCGATCCCGATCGTCATGTGGCTCACCCGCAAGGACCGGTCGGGCTTCATCGACGACCACGGCAGAGAAGCCGTCAACTTCCAGATCTCCGTCTCCATCTACTCGTTCGTGCTGCCCATCATCGGCGTGATCATCATGTTCCTCACGCTAGGGCTAGGCGTCATCCTGCTGATTCCCCTCGTGTTCCTGCCGTATGTCCTGGCGATCGTGGGCATGGTGATGGCGATTGTCCGAACCAACAAGGGCGAGTATTTCCGCTACCCGATGACCATCAGGTTCCTGTAGACAGCAGGGGGGTTCGCCCGAGACGCGCCCGCCCGGGTCGTTTGGGTACACTTATGGCCGTGCCCCTGCTCCAGACCCACCAGCTCGAGAAGTCGTTCCACGACCGACGCGTCGTTGAGGGTGTCTCGTTTTCTGTGGACGGAGCCGAGATCGTTGGGCTCCTGGGCCGAAACGGTGCGGGCAAGACCACCAGCTTCCGGATGACCATCGGGATGCTCGAAGCTGACGGCGGCAAGGTCGTCTTCAACTCGCACGATGTGACCGACCTGCCCATGTTCAAAAGGGCACGCCTCGGCATGGGCTACCTCTCTCAGGAGCCCAGTGTCTTCCAGAGGCTCAGCTGCGAGCAGAACCTGTTGGCGATTCTCGAGACACTCCCGCTCGGCAGGCGCGAGCGCAAACGCCGCGCCGCGGAGCTGCTGGCCCAGTTTGGGCTGACGCACAAAGCCAAGGACCAGGCGCGCACCTGCTCGGGCGGCGAGCGGCGCAAGCTTGAGATCGCTCGCTCGCTCATCACCAACCCCAAGCTCATCCTCCTCGACGAGCCCTTCAGCGGCGTGGACCCCATCGCGGTCGAGCAGCTGCAGGCCGAGATCAAGAAACTCGCGCAGGAAGGCATCGCGTTCCTCATCACCGACCACAACGTGCAGCAGACGCTCCGCGTGTGCGACCGGGCGTACATCATCGACGAGGGCAAGGTCTTCGCCGAGGGCACGCCCAAAGAGCTCATCAACGACGAGATGGTCAAGCGCGTCTACCTGGGCTCGCTCTTCAAAGGCGACGAGTTCGACGACGAGTACGCGCCCGCGGCGACACGCTCGTCGAAGCGATCGAGCGCACCGGTTGAGGTTAAACGCGATCAGCCCCGGAGAGTGAAGCGATGAGGTGCGCCGCGTTGCTCGCGTTGACACTGCCCGTGCTGGGCGGCTGCCTCGAGCGCACGATCACAATCACCAGCGAACCACCCGGCGCGATTGTTGTGCTCAACGATGAAGAGATCGGACGTACCCCTGTCGAGACGGGCTTCCGCTACTTCGGCGTCTACGATGTCCGCCTCAATCGCGAGGGCTACGAGCCCATCACGACCGAGCGAGAAGCGGTCGCGCCGATCTGGGAGTACCCAGTGATCGATCTCTTCGCGATCGCCGCGCCATGGCGCATTAAGACGGAGATCGACTGGCACTTTGATCTCGAGAAGCTTCCCGAGGCGGGCACCGCCGAATCGATGGAAGCCGAGAGCGAGCTGTTCGATCGGGCACGCTCGCTGCGCGACGCAAGCCGAGGCGAGTAAAAGGCGAAACCGAGTCATCGCTTTTCATTTTTAAGCTATGAAGCACGCCATATCTTAGGTATAACGAGATTGAAAGGTGTTGATTCATGAATCAGATTCAGACGGCGGTTCTGGTTTCGTTGCTCGCCGGCGCATCGCAGGCCCAAACGGAATTGCTCTTATATCTTGAGGTCGATCAAGAGATAGCCATGCCCGGGGAGACGGTAACGTGGACGTTCTTCGCTGAGCTTCTGAATCCGGATCCGAATCAGGAGATCCTTGCGGTTGTCTCAAACATCTCGTTCGATCTGGAACATACCGATGGTGCAGGAAGCCAGATTCTCAACAACCGATTTGCCCCGGCGTTCGATAGTGACTTCTTTGGGCCGGCAGATCCGGGTGTGGTCGTGGGCAACCAGATTCTAGGGGCGTCCGGGAGCAACGTGCTTCCGCCTCTCAACAACGCCGATGGCCCCGACAGCAGCAATGCGCTCGAGATATATAGCTTTCAAACATTGATCATTGATGACACACCTCGCGAGTTCACCGCAGGTGTGAGTGCTCTTCACGGCCAGCTCGACGGCGCGTACGCGGGCTCACCCTTTGCCAACATCATTACATACCAGCGTGCAGATGGGAGTCCGGGCGATGTGCCGATCGCGTTTCTGCCCATTCTCTCGCTGCCGAGTGTCACAGTGGTACCCGCGCCAGCGACCCTTGTAATGCTTGGGTTCGGGGCAGCAGTCTGTATTCGTCGAGATGACCGCTGAGCATCACCGGTTGACTGCGGGGCACCCGATCACGGTCACGCCATCAGCAACATCTGCTAGAACCACCGCCCCCGCGCCGACGGTGCACCCCGAACCGATCGTCACGCCCGGCAAGACCCTTGCACCGAGTCCCACGAGCGTGTCGTTGCCGACCTTCACAGTCCCGCCAAGAACAGCACCCGGCGCGATGTGCGCGTTCTCTGCGATCAGGCAGTCGTGCTCGACGATCGCCCCAGAATTCACGATCGCGTGGTCGAGCAGCCGGGCTCTGGCGTTGACGATCGCTCCGGGCCCCACGAACACCCCGCCCGCGACGACCGCGTGCTCGCTCACGATCGTTCGGGGATGGACGACCGAGGTCAGGTCCTCCTCTGCTGCGTAGAGCCGATCGATCAGGGCCCTCCTCAGACCCAGATCACCGAGCCCGATGAGCCAGGGCTTGCCGGCGAGTGATTTGGCATCGAGTCCCTCAAGGCCCGACAGACGCGCCGGAGTCTGATTGTCCGATAACCGGAGGTTCTTTAGTGCTGGGTCCTCTGCGTCGTCCATGAAGCCGGTGATGGATCGGCCCCCCGCGAGCACAGCGTCGGCGACAACCAGCGCGTGCCCGCCTGCCCCCAAGAGGTATATCCCGGTGTCGCAATGATTTGGAATCTCTGAGGGGCTCATCTGGAAGTCCTATCGGCTGATGGGCGATGTACACTGGTGAGCGATGGACACCCTCCGGATAGGCTGCGTCAGTTACCTCAACACCGTGCCGCTCATCGAGGGTCTGGATGATCTCAAGGAAGCCGAACTCGTCCGCGCAGTTCCGTCCAGGCTCATCCCGATGCTCCAGAACAACGAGGTCGACGTCGCACTGGTCTCGCTGATCGACGCCGCGAGATCGAGCGTGCCCATGTCCGTGCTCCCCGCCGGGATGATCGGCTCCGACGGGCCCACGCTTACAGTCCGGCTCTACTCGCAGGTGCCTATCGACCAGATCTCAAGGGTCCACGCCGACACCGACAGCCATACATCGGTCGTTCTGGCCCGTCTTCTCCTCGCTGAACTCCACGGCCTCACCCCCGAGTTCATCGACTATGACGCACGCGAACAAATCCCTGTCATCAGGGGCGCAGACCTCGACGACCCCGCCAGCGGCGAGTGGCCCGAGACGCTCCTCTTGATCGGTGACAAGGTTGTGACCGGCTCTCCCCCGGCGGTCCGGTACCCGCACCAGCTTGACCTGGGCGAGGCCTGGAAGGAACTGACCGGGCTTCCCTTCGTATATGCGGTCTGGATGTGCCGGTCTGACCGCACGGAGGACCCGTCGGTCGCCGCCGCCAGCGCGATCCTTGATCGCCAGCGTCGGCACAACCGGACCCGGATCGACGCCATCGTCTCGGCGCGCGCGCCCGAGCACCGCTGGCCGGTCGATCTCGCCAGGAAATACATCGGCTCCTGTCTCCTCTACGAGTACGACGCTCGTGCGCAGAAGGCAGCAGAAAGGTTCATCGAGATGTGCGCCAGTCGCGGTCTTGTTGAACGGGCCGGGCTCGTCCACGCCTCGCCGGCGATCACGACGAGCTGAGACCGGGGGACCCACCGCTTGCCGCCCCTTCCAAGACTCACGGTCGAGGCCATCGAGGACCTCGCCAAGCAGCTGCGCTTCGCTCCCAAGCACGCGCTGCTCAGAGATCTTGCGCGCACCGAAGAACTCGTCGATGACATCCAGTCCGATCAGGACTACCCCGAGGACTTCGTTGTCTTCCGCGTGACCGGGTACCGCAAGGACATCGTGAGCCCTTCGGTGATCACAGGGCAGGCACTCCTGGGGGAGCTTGCGGCACTCGCCGAGCATCTGTCCGCCGCGGCGAAGATATCGATCGACGAAGTCCCGCAGGCGCTCTCGCCCGACGAGCTCTGTTCGAGATGGAGCGTGAGCCGAAAGACACTCGAGCGGTACCGCAAGAAGGGGCTGCTGTCTCGGCGGGTGATCGGTCCCTCGGGCAGACCCCGTGTTGTTTTTACGCAGGAAGCGGTGCAGAGCTTCGAACGCCGCGAGGCAGCGGTGATCGACTCTGCGTCGAGCTTTACGCGACTCGACGACGACACGCGCGAACTGGTCATCGAGATGGCGCGCGAGGAGGCGAGCACAGGCAAAACGCTCAATCAGGCGGCGCTGCTCGTCTCAGAACAAATCGGCCGCGGTCACGAGACGGTCCGCCAGATCCTGCGGAAGCACGACTCCGAGAGCGACGAACCGATCTTCGACGAGTCGGGACCATTAACGGAGAAACAGCGCAGATTCGCGTACAGGGCGTGGCGCCGGTCGATCGAGCCGGGAGAGATCGCTGACCGACTCGGAAAGCCAAGGCCCGCGGTGCAGCGCGTTACTGCCGATGAGCGAGCAAACGTCCTTCGCAACCTCCTGTCTGCGATCCGTGACGGCCTTGATGGGGCGCCGGACGAAGTAGGCGTCGAGACGGAGTACGCGAGAGCAGGAATCGGTCAAGAAGGACCGACCGGGCTGGCAGAGCTGCTTGCTCTCTCTCGCGCCGTGACGGTGATGCCCGCTGTCGAAGAGAAAGCCAGAGCCAAGGCGTACGTTGCGCTCCGCGCGCGGGCTGCGTCACTCATCGAAGAGCTCCCGGCGCACGGCGTGCACGCGCCGGATGTTGACCGCGTAGAAACGGATCTCCGCTGGGCGGCGCGCATCAAGGCCGAGCTCGTGAGATCTCAGCTGCCGAACCTCTTGCGCACGATCGAGTCGCGTCTCGGGCACGAGGCCGAGGCGGTGGGGGGCACCAAGCTCCGCGCGATCATGGGGGCACTCATGAGAGCGTCCTGCGTCGCGATCGATCGGCACCACCCGTCCACGGGCGGCAGGCTCGCGGCGCCCGTCTCACTCGCTGCGGACCGCGCCATGCGTGACATGATGAACCGGCTCTCGCTCAAGCCCATGAGCCAGGCCCAGCCCGGCAAGGCACGCCGCGTCATCGGAACGGGCGAGCGGATCGCGGACTTCACCCAGCGCATCTGCGCGTGGCAACACCGGATCGAACCCGACATCAGGCTGCGTCAGGGTCTGGGCTCTGTGAGCGACGACCACGCCGAACTGCTCAGGCTGAGGTTCGGGTTCGCGCCGACCGAGGTCGGCCACCCGCTTACGCTCGCGGAGCTTGCGCACCGGCTCGGGTCCAGGCCCCTGCACGTCGCGCGGAGCGAGAGAGCCGCGATCCGGAACGCGATCGACGCGGCCCGCAACGCCCCGCGGGATTGAGGCGGTACGATCCACGCGTGCAACGATCCCTCGACGACATCACCTCGATCCGCCCCATCATCGGGATGGAGATCCACGTCCAGCTTGCGACACAGACCAAGCTGCTCACGCGCGCGCCGAACACCGCAAGGCCCGGCGCCGAGGAGTCACACCCGAACACGCTGGCCGATCGTGTGGTGCTCGCGCTGCCCGGGGCGCTGCCTGTCATGAACCGGGCGGCGGTCGAGCTCTCGATGCTCGTGGGGCTCGCGCTCGGGTGCAGGCTCAACGAACGCACAATCTGGGACCGCAAGAGCTACTTCTATCCAGACCTGCCAAAGGCGTACCAGACGAGCCAGTACGACCTGCCAGTGTGCGCAGAGGGTGTGCTGGATGTGCCTGTCATGGACGAGAGCGGGTTCATCGATCTGAGCGCAGCAACCAACCCCGTGCGCATCATCCGCGCACACCTCGAAGAAGACGCGGGCAAGCTGGTTCACGAGGGAGCGAGCCACTCGCTGGTCGATCTCAACCGCGCGGGAACGCCGCTCTTGGAGATCGTGACCGAGCCCGACATGCACTCGGCGGACGAAGCCGTCGCGTTCGGCAGGTTTGCCCGCACGATCTGCAAAGCCGTCGGCGCGACGCAGGGCGTGATGATGCGAGGCCACATGCGGTTCGAGCCAAACATCAACCTCGAGCTCACACTCAAGGACGGCAGTGCCATCGCCACGCCCATCGTCGAGGTCAAGAACCTCAACTCCTTCCGCTCGCTCTCCGGCGCGATCGCGTATGAGATCAAACACCAGCCCAGGCGATGGGTCGAGTCGGGCGAGACGCACGGCCCGGGCATGAAGTCCACGCGGGGCTGGGACGACGACAAAGAGATCACCGTCCTCCAGCGCTCCAAGGAAGATGCGCTCGATTACCGCTACTTCCCCGAGCCCGATCTCGCGCCGGTGGTGTTGGACCAGAAGTGGCTCAGCGACATCCGCGCACGCATGCCCGAATTGCCGCTGGCGAAGATGAAGCGGTATGTGGATGGGCAGGGCCTGAGCGAACGCGATGCGCAGCAGATCGCTGAGAGCAAGGCCGCGTCGGCGCTGTTCGACGGGGCGCGCACGATCGCTCCGGACTCTGGGGTTCCCGCGTCGGACGCGGATCGACACGCGTCGATCCTGATCATCCGCTCGGTGACCAAGGCCGCCAATGCACTTGGCAAGTCGATCGGGGAACTGGATCTGGATGCAGCGCGCCTTGCTGAGCTTGTGAAACTCAGGCACGAGGACACCATTAGCGCCCAGAGCGCCGACGCGGTCGTCGCGGCGATGATCGGTAACGACGAGTCAGCCAATGCCATCGCCGAGCACCTCGGGCTCGTACAGATATCGGACACGGGTCAGCTCGAGACATGGTGCGACGAGGTGATCGCCGAGCAGACCGAGATGGTCGAGCAGATCCGAGCCGGCAAAGCCGCGGCGATCGGGCGACTGATCGGCGAGGTGAAAAAGAAGTCAGGCGGCTCCGCGGACGCGAAGCTGGTCAAGGACATCCTTGAGCGCAAGATCAGCGGGTCATGACCCGACCTTGAGCGTTTCCTTCTTCCCAAACTCCGCAAGCCGCGCCTGCACGTTGTCCAGCACGTTCATGAAGTTGATGTACGCGTCGTACGGTGAGTCGTACGGCGAGAAGTACTTGTGCACATCACCATCGGCCCAGTACTTCGTGCACATGTAGTAGAAATGGTCGCTCGTCGTCAGCTTGCGCCAGTCTTCGAGCAGGTAGCCCGCGGTTTTCTGCTCGTCCGCCGACAGGCTCGTATCGACCGCGAGCTTGCGGATGTCGTCCTCGATGCGGTACGTCTCGTGCAGCGCGTTGGCCTGCATCGCGTTGCCCAGCCAGGCGGAGAGATCACGCTCTGTGTCGGCCCAGCTGAGGTAATGCGGCACGTCGTACTCACCCACGGGCGTGAACTCGTCTAGCGCCATCGAGGGCGTGATGAAGTGGTTCTGCCCGGGGTTCACGTCGAAAACGGCCTTGGGCAGGGCGCGCATGAATTCGAAGATGCCCGTGTCCGCCCACTGGTGCTCACCGAATGTCTCGTAGTCCATGAACAGGTTGACGAGGAACCCGTCGCCGTTGACGTTGTTGACCCAGCTCGCGAACTTCTCGGCGGAGAGAGGCCACTCCGTCCAGCCCCGGTTGCTGAACCGGAATGCGACGTCGTCTGACAGGCGGTAGTTCTTCAGAAGCAGACCAAGAGGCTTGCCGCCCGCGCCGATCGGTGTGCTGGGTGGGGTGTAGATGTAGCTGGGCTTGCGGAACCCGAGGTAGTGATCCCACCCCTCGCAGCAGATGCCCTTGAAGCGAGGGTTACCGTCGGCGTCCGTGATCTTGCTGACCGCGTGCCCGACTTCGTTCGAGTACACGAGCTCGGTGTTGCGGAACACGGCCGGCGTCTGGTTGAAGTGCTCCTGCATGAGCTTGGTGTGCGTGTCGACCTGCTGTTCGAATTCGTCGCGCGAGTACAGAAAGCTCAGCGAGTGATGCGAGGTCTCCGCAAGGAACTCGACGCACCCGGTCTCGGCGAGCTGCTTGAACTGATCGAGCACATCCGGTGCGAACTCTTCGAACTGCTGGATCGCGACACCCGAGATCGAGAACGCGCAGCGGAAGTTGCCATCGTTCTCCTTGATGAGATCGAGCAGCACCCGGTTCATCGGCCTGTAGCATTTGTCGGCGACCTTCTGGCAGATCGAGCCGTTCTTGTCGGTGTCGAAGTAGAACGGATGATCATCGAACACCGAGTAAGGCTTGATCCGAAACGGTTGATGCACCTGGAAATAGAAAACCACCGAAGCCATAGCAGACCCTTTCACGCCCCGAGCGGGGCTATTCCAGTTAAGTGTACCCGTTGAGTCAACCCGAGTGAGGCCTAACGAGGCGTCAAAGACGAGAGTGTTTTTGTATACATGTATACAACGACCGCGCCCATACGAGTGAAGGGGCTCAGGTCTTCGGGCTGATCGCGACCGCGACCGCCAGCGGCAAGAGCACGATGACCGGGATGAAGACCGAGACCATCGGTGCGACACCCGCGACCGGAGCCGTCGCCCCGACCGTGCCCCCGATGAGAGCAACCATCGCGACGGGCGCGCCCTTGAGCGCCTGGGTCACCATGTTGCCCGGCACCCGGACGATGAAAAAGGGCATGACCAGAACCAGCGAGATCAGGTTCGTCAGCACGATCGAGACCCTGCCGTACTTGGTGCGCTGCAGCCTGTTCCGGACATTCTCGTCGCCTCCCTTGGTCTGCTCGAGAAGCTGACCGAGCTGGCTCCAGCTGAGGTTCTGGCTGTAGTCCGCGTACTGGCGCACAACAAGCGCGATCGGGTCGAGGTCGGTCTCGAACCTCACGGGCACGCCGACCTGCGTCGTGCCCGGGCTGCTGAGCGGTTCGACCGTTGCATGCTCGGCGACCCAAGCCTCTCCATCCCAGGTTGCCTCGGGACCATATGAGCGTCTGAGGGCTGCCCCGGTCGGGTCACGCTCGACGAACTCGAAGTCGGTGATCGTGTCGGTCGCGGGGTTGAACAGCCTCGCGTAGAGCAGCCGATCTTTGCTGTCCCGCATCATCGGGACGTTGGTGACGTCCACGTTTCGCTGCCCGGCCTGGCCGTGGTCACGAGCAAGCAGCGGCGCGATGCGGGGCAGGACAGTCTCTTGGTTGATCACTGCGAGCAGCGTCATCCCGAGCGCGACGATCATGATGGGCTTGACCACCCGGCGGAGGCTCTGGCCCGACGCGAGCACCGCGATCAGCTCTCGGTGTCTGACCATCTGTGTGCATGTGAATCCCATTGCGCCGGCGAGCACGAGCCCGAGCATCAGGTTGAAGAGCTGGAGCAGCTTTGGCCACCAGAAATCCGCGACGAGCAGGACCGTGACCACGCACTGCCTGAGCACCCCAGCATCGCCGTCGGCGGACCCGCGGGCCCCGGCGATCCTCCAGAACCGGTCCAGATTGATCGCGACATCGATCGTCACCACGAACGCGAACAGGATCACGAACAGCGCGACCACGTTGATCAGGTACTGCCTCGCGATGTACCGGTCGAGCAGGCTCATCGCATCGCCACCTGCTTGTACGTCGCCAGCGCGTAGCCGAGCAGGCCCAGCACCGAGCCCCACATGATCGCCAGGCCGATGAACCCGGACTGCTGCGCGAGCTGCTCGCCCGTGCTGATCACAAGCACGCACCCGAGCGCCGGGAAGAAGGCCCAGAGATAGACCGCCAGCGGCAGCGCTTCGCGGAGCTTCATCGCGACTGTGGCGCCCACGAGCACCATGACCAGGCACGCCGCGCTCATTGCGACCCGCTGGTGGGTCTTCGAGACAATCTCACGCTGGAGCGTCTGCTCGCGCGTCTTACCGTTCCATTGCGCGTCCGAGACTGCCCGCGGGACTCCTTCGGCGCCGTAGTTCGTTTCCGCGAGCAACTCATCGAGGCTCATTTCGCTGTAGCCGAGCACGAGATCTTCGTTGGCCAACACCCCCGGGATGGTCTGGGATTTCCTTTTGCCCCGCACGGCCTCGCCCGTACCCGTGCTGGTCGTGACTTCTTCGAGGTTGATCCTCGCTGTGACGAACTGCGCAGCGAGCTCGTCCACGCGGTCTGTTTCGATCGCCGCGGTCTCGGCGGTGTACCTGGTGACGCTGCCCGCCCGACTGATGCGTTCAACCACAACCGGCTGACCACCCGTGCCGTAGATGGGCCTGGTCAGCCAGTCGATCGGGCCGAGACCGCCCGCCCTGATCACGAGCGTGTCGCCGCCTGACATGGGCAGTTGTGCCTCACCCGTGGCGCGAAGGTTCCGGTTGACATCCTCGAGCATGGCAACAGCACTGGCTCGGAACGCGAGCCTCTTGTGCCAGTGCCCAACCTGTGCGATTGATTTCGGGTTCTTCTTCAGGTCGCGCAGCTCGCCGAACGACCAGAACTTCGGATCGTCCCGGAACGCGCCGGGGACAGCAAAGCTCTGCTGGTGCTTTCCGCTCTCGCCGGACCCGTAGTCTCCCCAGACGCTCGCGTTCTCAGCAACCAGCGTGACGACGGACCCTGCGCCGCGTTCGATCTCGCCGTCGCGGTACACCACGATATAGGCGCGTTCGGCAGTGCCTCCGCCCTCCATCCTGTTCTCGCGGTCGAGGTTTGCAAACGCTGCCCGCCTGAGCACGATCACGTTCTCTGCGTCGGGCAGAGGCGGGTTCAGTTCCATGGGGTCCAGGCTCTGCGCGGAGTCGGCGTAGATCATGTTCCCGCCGAACTCGACGGTTTCGCCCTGTCCGAGCCTGCTGATCATGAGCCTTGCGACGTCCTCGGTGATCAGCCTCTCCATGTTGCGGAGGAACCTTGGGATCACCTGGTCTGACATCAGCCCGACAACGATCGCCAGCAGGACACCCGTAAAGAGTGCAGGCGCAAGGATCCGTCTGTGGCTCACACCCCCGGCGTGAGAGGCGAGCAACTCGTTGTCCTGTGACATCCGGTGGAAGACCAGCGTCGCCGCGAACCCGGCGGCGAAGGGCAGCGCGTACGCGAGCATGGGCACGCACGCGAAGAGCATGAAGCTGATCGCGTCAAGGGGCGAGAGCTCCCCGTCGGCGAGCGGTTTGATCGTGATCGCGAACGAGATCACGCAGACCAGCACCGCAGTCGTCAGAAGCAGCAGCTTCCAGAGATCGGTCGTGATGTGGCGCCACAGCGTGACGGGCAGTCTTCGCATGGAGCCATAGCGTACGCGACCCGTCGGGGCCGTACCCTGAATGGGGATATGCAGGAACGGACCTTCGCAAGCCCAGTTCAATGCTGCGTTTGCACGCATTCATACCTGTATTCACCCCATGTGGGGCAGGACATGCCCGGATTTTGGTGCATCAATCGTGTACACAATTTATGTGCTTCTCAAGCGGGCCGATTTGGAATCAGAGGTCGCCCGTGAGCAGCCTCGTCCGGGGTACGAGCATGATCGAGCCAGAGCTAAGCACCAATGAACCCATGCGGCTGGCGGCGCTTCGCGCGACTCGGCTGCTAGACACGCCGCTTGAGGACCGGTTCGAACGCCTCATGCGCATGGCGCGCAAGCTGCTCGATGTGCCGATCGCAGCAGTCTCTCTCATTGACACCGACAGGCAGTGGTTCAAGTCCATCGATGGGCTGGCGGTCTGCCAGACGAGCCGGGCGGTTTCGTTCTGCGGCCACACCATTCTGAACACGAAGCCGTTTATCATCCGCGATGCGCGCGAGGACGATCGGTTCAAAGACAACCCGCTCGTTACAGGCGAGCCTCGCATTGTCTTCTACGCCGGCATCCCGGTGAAAGCGCAGAACGGATGTGCCATCGCGGCTTTGTGTGTGATCGATCACAAACCTCGCGACCTGAGCGCCGATGAGCTGAAGACGCTCGAGGATCTCGCCTCACTCGTCGAGTCGGAGATCAGGGTAAGGCCTGACTGCGACATCCAGCGGAACATGATGATGCTCGCCAGCGCGTCTCAGGACACGTCCAGGGTTGACGAACTCACACGCCTGTGGAACGAGGAAACGATCGAGGAGATCAGGTTCCTGTATCATGCCGAGGCGCGAAAGAGCCATCGGAGTTCCGCGGTCGTCATCGCCCGCGTCGACGGGGACGAGAGCCTGAGATCGTCCGCGGGACCCGAGTCTGCAGACGAGGTTATCAGGCAGGTCGCAAAGCGCGCGCTCGCGTCGGCGAGATCGATCGACGCGGTGGGCAGAAGCGGGCCCGATGAATTCACTGTCTTGCTCGCTCCCGGCACAGATCGCGCCGGGTGCCTTGCCATCGCGCAGCAGATCAGACAACGCGTCGCCGAGACTCCGATCACTCTGGCGTCGGGCGAGCACAGCGTCACGCTGAGCGTGGGCATGGGGTATTGCCAGAATCCGACCGACAACTACGGCTCGGTGCAGCACAGAGCCGCCCAGCACGCCATCGAATCGGCGCGGTCCTCGGGCGGCAACTGCGTCGAGTACGAGTTCGTCGAAGGCGACGACGCCTCCGGCAAGATCGCTGCCTGAGCAGCCCTCGGCGTCACGTCCTACTTCCGCGAGACCTCGACCTTGCCCCCGGCGACGTCTTTGATCGCGTAGCCCTTCCCGGCAAGCTCATCCCGGATCGCGTCACTCGTGGCGAAGTCCTTGTTCTTGCGCGCCTCAGCACGCTTTGCGAGCAAAGATTCGATCTCGGGATCAGGCGTGATGCCGTCCTGGTACTCGCCGATCTCTGTCTCGGTCGATTCACTCTGCGCGAGCCCGAGCAGCCCGAGAACCCGGTCGATCTGTTTTGCGATTTCGGCATCGCCCGAAGTCGGTTTCTCGATAGAGTGCCGCCATGCGCCGAGCACGCCGATCGCTTCGGCGATATTCAGGTCGTCCTGCATCGCACGCCCGAACGCTTCGAGCACGCCCGTGTCAGTCGGGTCGCCCGGGTTTGTCTCGCCCTCTTCCACGATCTTGCGCAGACGTGTGACGGTGCGCGCCGAATCCTTCAGACCCTGCTGCGTGAAGTTCGCGTTCGTGCGGTAGTGTGTCTTGATCAACTCGAGCCTCACCGCGGCTGGCTCGTGCCCCTGTGCGAAGAGGTCGCGCGCGGTGAAGAAGTTGCCCTTGCTCTTAGACATCTTCTCGCCCTCGACCTGCAGGAACCTGCCGTGGAACCAGTGGCGGGCGAAGGTGTCGTTGCCCGTGGCGCAGCAGGACTGGGCCCGTTCACACTCGTGGTGGGGGAAGATGTTGTCCTCGCCGCCCGAGTGCAGATCGATCACGTCGCCGAGCGCAGCGCGCGCCATGACCGAGCACTCGATGTGCCAGCCCGGGTAGCCCTCGCCGACAGCTTCGCCCCCGATCACGGGACCGGGCCAGCGCATCAGGTGCGACGCGTCCGCCTTCCACAGCAGGAAGTCCGCGGGCGAGTGCTTCTCGGCGGTGTGCTCGTCGGCGACCCTGCCGCCGGCGCCGGAGCGGATCTTGTCAAGCGTGTTGCCCGAGAGCTCGCCGTAGCGATCATACTTCTGCACGTCGAAGTAGACCGCGTCGCCCGCTCGGTACGCGAATCCCTTGGACGCGAGGTCCTCGATCATCCCGCGCATGCCGTCGATCGACTCGGTCGCCTTGGGCATGAGCTCTCTGCGTTTCGCCTCCGATTCGTTCGCCTCAAGCGCGACCTTCAGACCCAGCGCTCGTGCGTCCTCAAGGAAACGCTCGGCGTAGAAGTCCGCGATCTGCCTCGGGTCGTTCGGGTCAACCTCGCCGATGTGGCTCGCGCCGGCTTTCTTCTGTTCCAGAAGCCGCTTGGTCGCGGCCTGCATCTTGTCCTCGCCCCCGCCGTCGGCGACATCGTCGTCAGTCATGTGACCAACGTCCGTGATGTTCATGATGTGGCGCACGACGCGCGGGCCGGCGTGGGTCTCGCCCGACTCAGTCATGAGCTCGCAGAGCGGGCTCTCCAGCCAGCGGCGCAGCAGGTCCGCGGCAAGGAACGATCGGAAGTTCCCGATGTGCGCGTCGTCGTAGACCGTGGGGCCGCAGGTGTAGAACGTGATCCGCGACGGATCTTGGGGCACGAGCGGCTCTTTCTTGCGGGTAAGCGTGTTGTACAGCTGCATCGGCATAGGGCCAATGGTAGCAGCGGGTCACTCGCCCTCGGCGGGGCTCGAGCTGCTGGGGGCGTCCTCGACCGGGCCCGCGACGGGCGCCTCGTCTCTCGCCTCGATCGTGACACGCAGCACACGCGTCGGGCTCGATTCGGTCACGCGAACCGTCACGTTCTCGAGCTGCATCGTCTCGCCGACCTCGGCTATGTGCCCCAGCGTGGTTACAACGAACCCACCCAGCGTGTCGTACTCGTCGCTCTCGGGGATCTCGACGCCCAAGGCTTCGAGCTCGTCGTTGGCATCGTCCACGCGGAGCGCCGCGTCCGCCTCGGCTCGGCGTTCTCCCAGGTCAATGCTGATCGAGGGCTCGTCTTCTTCGCCCTCGTCGTACTCGTCGCGGATCTCGCCGAAGACTTCCTCGATGATGTCCTCGATCGTGACAAGGCCAGACGTCCCGCCGTACTCGTCGGCGACCATCGCAAGGTGCACCTTGTGTGTGACGAGCTCGGACAGCAGTTCGCGGACGGCCTTCTGCTCGGGCACGAACAGGGCATCGCGCACAACGTTCTCAAGCTTGAAGGGCGTTCCCGGCTTGGACTCGCCCAGCCAGTGCAGCAGATCCTTGGCGTACAGGATGCCCACGATGTCGTCCATGTTCTCGCGGTAGACCGGAATCCGGCTGTGGCCGCACTCTTTCACGAGCTTGCGCACCTTGTCGAGGTCGTCGGTGAGCTCGATCGCCTCGATCTCGGTCCTGGGCGTCATGATGCGCTCGACGCTCGTCGTGCGGAAGCTGACGACGCCCTCGATCATGTCGCGCTCGGCCTCGTCGAGCTGCCCCTCTGCCTCGCCTTTCTCGACCATGCTCAGGAGTTCTGCGTTGAGCGCGTCGTGCCCGTTCGATGGCTGCGCGCCCGCGAGCCTGCGCACCGCCTCGTCCATCCCCGCCAGCACCTTGCGGAGCGGCGCGGTCGCCAGGTGTGCGCCGCGGAGCAGGGGCGAGAAGACCAGCACCATCCGCTCACCCGCGTGTGTCGCGATCGAGAGCGGGAGCACGTACCCGATAAGCCAGAGCAGCGGCGTCGCGATCACCGCAGCGATCGCGAGATCCGAGGTGGTGAAGCCGATCGACTCCGGGTGCTGCTTGAGCCTGCTGACCCAAGTCAGGACCGCAAGCGCGAAGACGATGTTCGCAAGGACGCGTGGCAGCGCGATCGACGCGGCGTGCCCGGTTCGGTCCTCCAGGATTTTCTCTGCTCTGGCCTGGAGGCTTGTCGAGCCGCCGCCCGCCTGCTGGTCGATCTTCGACCTCGCGAGTGTGCGCAACGACTGCTGCAGTGTCGAGCACACCGCGCCGATCACCAGCGCGAGCAGCCCGATCCAGAACGCCCATGTCGCGCTCATGACGCATCCCCTGCGCTCTGGGTGTGGAACACCGCGCCCAGACCGAGCTCGGTCAGAATCTCGTCCTCACGCGCGTGCATCGCCTTGGCGCCGCGGTCGCCCTCGTCATCAGCGTCGTCGTAGCCGGTGCAGTGCAGGACAGCGTGGACGATGTAGAGCATGAGTTCGCTGACCGCGCTGTGACCACGCTGGCCGGATTGCCGGCGGGCCTCGTCGGCGCAGATCAAGATGTCCGCATCAAGGGCTCTGTCGTTGTTTGGCGCGAGGTCAAAGGTCAGCACGTCGGTCGTGCCGGGCGTGTTCTTGTGGGTCTCGTGCTGACGGCTCATCTCGGCGTCGTCGATGACCGTTACGCGGATATCGCCTCGGACGTGTTCGCGCGCGAGCACAGCCATGAGGCGTTCGGTGTGCGCACCGAGAGCCGTGAACTCATCGCTGCTCAAAAGCGATCCGAGGTCGGCAAGGCCAGCTGTTGGGGCGTCCGCTGCGGGCACGCCGGGCATAGGTCGACCCGGACTGTCGTCTTCCGCGGGAGGCTCTGGTTTCTCGTCCATCGTTCGACGGATCCGGGCGGCATTGTGGAACAGAAGCCGCTCAGGTGAAGCCCGACCCGCACGCCGGGTGGGCATAGGGCACTGTACGCGATGTCGGCACGCCCGTGGGGCGACTTTCGGGGAAATGATGCACGCGTGGGTCCGAGAGCGTGGGTCCGATTAACCCGGTCAATCGGTCGAGGGCTTCACGAAGATGGTGTAGGCCGCGATCAAGGTGGGTATACCCTCGTCGTTGAGCGCTGGTTCCCGGTAGTCCGTTGCGATTGAGGCCTCCAGAAACGCGTCGGAGTCGTCGGCGTCGAGCACGAATACTTCCAGCCCGGAATCGGCGATCGCCTCGGCCGTGTAGGGGGCCCGGACGTTCGAGTATGGCTGCGACATGGCCGCCCGGCGGGGTTCGATCGGGCCGTAGGCGTACGTGATGAACCGGCCTCCGGGTGCCAGGATTTGGGCGACGCCTCCGAGGAACTGGTCGGGGCTTGATGCCATCTCACGCATGGGTCTGCCGGGGGTCACCCATCTCGGCGGGACGGCGGACCTGATACTCAGCCCCTCTGAGATCCAGTCCGAGACGATGACGATGTCGTACCCATCGCCCATGTCCTCGGCGGGCTGGTTCGGCCAGTCGGCGCGGATGAACCTGAGCGAACCGTCGGGGCCATCTATGACACTCTCGACAGTGCCGTAGTCCTTGTACTGCGAGTACACGCCGCTCATCCGGACTTGGTCGTGCAGGATCGTGACATCTGCGCCGAGACTGGCGAGCAGCCAGCCCTGCGTGCTCACTCGTGGGTTGTAGAGCAATATCTTCCGGCGGGCGAGTCCCTCTGGTGATTCCATGTCGGTGCCGTGGACCACGAGGTCGATCGGCAGGAAGTCCATGAGCGGACGCTCTGCGATGCCCATGTAGTACGCGAGTTCGGTGACCGGCCGGAACCGCAGCGGGTTCTTCTCGCGCTCGCTGAGGTCCGCGTACTGCGCTTCGGAGTAGGCAACGGAGAACTTCTGGTTGACCCAGAGGTACCTGCGGAGACGGGTGGGCAGCCGCTTGGTTGCTTCGAGGAACGCCGCGCCGGTTTCGGTCCGTGCCGATGGGAGCAACGCATCGGCGCGATCGTGCAGGATCTCCACGCCCGGCAGCTTCTCGTCGTTGGAGGTCGGACCCGTAGCCAGAGGCTGAGAGGCGGCGTGCGTCGCGGCAAACACCGCCCCAGCAATGACGAGCATTCTCTTTGCGGATCGCATCGGTTTGGTCTCTCCAGTCATACCAGCACTACGGGCGAGGGCCCGCCGTGTTGCACTCAGCCCCTGGCCGCGGCACCGATCGTAACGGTTACCGGGACGTGCGAGGGGCGGACCCTCGCCTCGAACTCGGAGCGGAACTTGTTCATGATCGTCCTGAGGGCCCAGTTGTTCCCGTCCGCGAGGCCGCAGATCGTGGTTCCGGGCATCGAGCCCATGCTCGTGCCGATCTCGAGCGCCAGGTCGAGGTCCTTGGTCTGAGCATCGCCCTCTTCGATTCGGCACATGAGCTGGTAGAGCCAGCCTGAGCCTTCGCGGCAGGGCGTGCACTGGCCGCACGACTCGTGCTTGAAGAACCGTGAGATGTTGCGCGCCACCGCGACCATGTCGGTGTCCTCGTCGAACACAGTCGGGCACGCGGTGCCCAGACCCAGCACGTTGTACTTGCGCCCGATGTCGAAATCGAGCTCGGCTTCGTACTGGTCGGTCCCGAGGATGCCCATCGAGACACCGCCCGGGATCGCGCCCTTGAACTTCTTGCCGCCCCGCATGCCGCCGCAGTAGTCCTCAACAAACGTCCGCAGGGGGATGCCCAACTCAAACTCGTACACGCCCGGCTTCTCGACGTGGCCCGACATGCCCATGAGCTTGGTGCCGAAGCTGGGCGGCCCGCCGATGGTGCTCTCAACACCCTGGTCCATGAACCACTGCGCACCGTTTTCGATGATGCTGGGCAGGTGCGCGAGGGTTTCAACATTGTTGATGATCGTGGGCTTGCCGAACAGGCCCTTGAGCGCGGGGAAGGGCGGCTTGATACGCGGCCAGCCCCTTTTGCCCTCGATGGCTTCGAGTAGCGCGGTCTCCTCGCCGCAGATGTACGCGCCGGCGCCGCGGTGGACGTAGCAGTCAACGCGGAACCTGTTCCCGCCCGTGTTGTCGCCCGAGTTGATGAGTCCTTTGTCGCCGAAGATGCCGTTCTCGTACGCCTCCTTGAGCGCGTTCTCAAGGACCTTGGCCTGGTGGTGGTACTCGCCCCGGATGAAGATGTACGCCTTGTTGAGGCCGCAGGCGTAGCAGCAGATCGCGATGCCCTCGAGCAGCAGGTGCGGGTCGAAATCCATGAGCAGGCGGTCCTTGAAGGTGCCCGGCTCAGATTCATCTGCATTGATCGCGAGGTAGCGCTCGGCGCCCTCATCACCCGGCATCTTGCCGTCCTCGATGGGCGGCAGGAAGGTCCACTTGAGCCCGGTTGGGAAGCCTGCGCCGCCGCGGCCGCGGAGCATTGAGGTCTTGACCTCACTGGTCACATCCTCTGGTTTCATGGTGATGGCCTTCTTAAGGCCCTCGTAACCCCCGGTTTTGACGTACTCGTCGTAGGAGACGATGTGCCGGTCCTTGAACTCGCCGAAGGGAGGTGTGGGGATCCGCTTGCAGAGGATGTTTTCGTTCAGCTTGGGCTGCCAGGCCATGGACAATGCTCCGCCCCAGAAGGGTTTGGGTCGTTGGTTGGAGCAGATACTAGCGTCGCGCGGGGCTGTTGAGGGCGTCTCCGAGCCTGACGCAACCCGATCGGGCGGTCCAAGGGAATTTCGGACAGTCTTATGTGGATTTTGACCCCGATCCGGGCCTGATTCGCTGGTCATCGCGGCGGGTTGTTGTTTATTCCCAGTGTTGCGGCTGCCTTCGGCGAGGCGGCTGCGCAATGACTGAAGGGAATCAAAGATGATGCGTTCGACGTTTGCTTGTGCCCTCTCGGCAGGGATGGCTGTGTCTGTCGGTGCCCAGGACTACCGCTCGATCAACGGCACGGGGAACAACCTATCCAACCACAACCTCGGGTCCGCCGGCACGCTGCTCTTGCGGGAGGCCAGCGGCGCGATGTATCAGGACGGGCTCGGCTCCATGATGCCCCGCCCCTCGGCGCGCACGATCTCCAACGCGCTGGGCACGCAGACCGCGCCGCTTGGCAACGGGCGGGATCTCTCGAGCATGTTCTGGCAGTGGGGGCAGTTCATCGACCACGACTTCGCGCTCGTGGGCACCAACGCCGCCGACCCTGCGAACATCGCGGTCCCCGCGGGTGACCCGTGGTTCGATCCAATGAACACGGGCACCGCGACGATCCACTTCAACCGCTCGCTCTGCATCGACGGCGTCAACTCCCCCCGCCAGCACGCCAACGAGATCACACACTTCCTCGACGGTTCAATGGTCTACGGCTCCAACGAGACACGCGCTACAACGCTCCGCGAACACTCGGGCGGTCGCCTGCTCATGACGAGTGACGGGTTCATGCCCCGCAACACGTTCGGCCTGCCCAACGCCAACGACACCGGTGCGCCGGACGAGTCGCTCTTCCTGGGCGGCGATGTGCGCGCCAACGAGCAGGTCGGGCTGACCGCGATGCACACGCTCTTTGTGCGTGAGCACAACCGCTGGGCCGACACGCTTGGCGCACAGAATCCGGGCTGGGACGACGAGCGGATCTACCAGACCGCGCGCAAGATCGTCGGAGCCGAGATTCAGAAGATCACGTACGAGGACTGGCTGCCCTCGATGATGGGCGGCAAGATCGACGCCTATGCGGGCTACGACAGCAACGTCGATCCCTCGATGTCGAGCGCGTTCACGACAGCCGCGTACCGCTTCGGGCACACGATGCTGAACGAGCAGATGTTGCTCATCGGGCCGCAGGGTCAGGACAACGGGTCGTACAACCTCTTCGAGTCCTTCTTCAACCCGGACCTTGTCACACCGGATGGTGTGATGGAGGACCTCATGCGGGGCCTCGCGTGGCAGGAGGCCAACGAGGTGGACACGCAGGTCATCGACGATGTCCGCAACATGCTCTTCGGGCCTCCCGGTTCGGGCGGTCTCGATCTGCTGTCGCTGAACCTCCAGCGAGGGCGCGACCACGGCGTTGCAGACTACAACACGATGCGCGAGGACTTCGGGCTCGAGCGCGTGGACAGCTTCGACGACATCACGAGCGACACGAGCCTCGCGGCGGCGATCGCCCAGGCGTACGACAACGACATCGACAGCGTTGATGCGTGGATCGGGCTGATGGCCGAGGATCACGCGCCTGGTGCCGCGATCGGCGAAACGCTGATGGCGATCTTCGCCGACCAGTTCGCGCGCATGCGTGACGGCGACCGCTTCTTCTACCTGAATGACGCGGATCTGCTCCCCTGGCTGAGCGAGATCGAGAGCACGAGCCTTGCGGACATCATCGCGTACAACACAGACGCGATGCTCGCGGGGAACGTGTTCGTTGTGCCCGCGCCTGCATCGATGGCTCTTGTTGGGCTGGCGGGATTGGGTGTGGCGCGTAGGAAGCGTGCGTGAACGCCAGATCGTGATCAGACGCTGAGGATCGATAGGAAGTTACCGATGAGTTCTGCCCTGCGACTGCTCTTGATTTGTTCTCTTAGCGCATCGATGGGCTCCGCACTCGGTCAGATCGTTACAGAGGACCTAAAGGTGTTGCCAGACGACGGCGCCGCCGATGATCAGTTCGGGTCTAGCGCCGCGCTCAAAAACAGACTCATGGCGCTGGGCGCTCCACGCGACAGCGACAACGGTATCTGGTCCGGTGCGGCATACCTCTTCGATGCCTACACGGGCGCTCAGATCGCCAAGCTCACTCCGGACGACGGCCAAGCGGACGACAGGTTCGGGAGCCGGGTCACGCTCGGAGGCGGGCTTCTCATCGTTAGCGCGCACTTGGATGATGACCAGGGCGATGCCGCTGGTGCTCTCTATCTGGTCGATACAACAGACCTGACGCGCGTTCTCAAGATCACGCCCGACGACATCGAAGAGGGCGATCATTTCGGGTGGTCGATCGCTGCAGACAGCCAGTATCTCGCCGCTGGAGCAGTCTTCGATGACGACAACGGTTCTAGCTCCGGCTCGGTGTTCTTGTTTAGCACTCAAAGCAGTGACTCACTCGGGAAGCTGACTCCGAACGACGGTGCGATGGATGATCGCTTTGGATACTCGGTCGATATCGACGGGGGGGTCGTCGTGGTCGGTGCTATCGGAGATGATGATGGCGGCAGCGATTCTGGGTCGGCGTATCTTTTCAACGCAGCCACCGGAGTGCAGCTTCACAAGCTTGTCCCGCAGGACGCCTCTGCGAACATCGAGTTCGGGTACTCCGTTGCGATCTCAGGCGGCCTCGTCGCGGTCGGCACGAGATCCGACGATAACCCCGGTGATGTGTCGGGCGCTGTGTATGTCTTCGATGTCTCGACAGGCCAGCAGTTACACCGGATGACTCCCGACGACGCCCAGCCCGGTGACGAGTTCGGGGCCGTCGTTGATATCTTTGGCGATCACGTCGCGGTGTCTGCGTTTGGAGATGGCTCAGACGGATTGGGGGGCGGGAGTGTCTACCTGTTCGATGCGGTGACGGGCAATCAGGCAATGAAGCTCGTCTCGAGCGATGCCTCGCCGGGAGATTTGCTGGGGTCTTCTCTGGCACTGACGAGAACCAAGGTCCTCGCCGGCGCGGCGCTTGACGACGACCAGGGCAGCGATTCGGGTTCGGCCTACCTGTTCAACCTCGCGCCGGACTGCTTCGCAGATACGAACCACGACGGCTTGCTCAGCCCGACAGACTTCACGGCCTGGATCGGCGCGTACAACCTCTCTGGGCCGGATTGCGATCAGAACGCCGATGGCTCATGTGCGCCCAACGACTTCACAGCCTGGCTCAATAACTACAACTCGGGCTGCCCGTAGTGGCGCCGTGAACCCTCGTAGCGTGCCCGCCATAGGATGGATATCCGGAGGCACGCATATGGCAACCGACATCATCGACTACAAGATCATCGGCAACGACATGCAGGCGGTGATCATCACGCTGGACCCGCAGGAGGCCGTTGTCGCCGAGGCGGGGGCGATGATGTACATCGACCCTGATGTGGAGATGGCGACCTCGCTCTCGATGAAGGGCGGCGGGGGTGGTGTGTTCGGGAAGCTCTTTGAGGCCGGCAAGCGCATGGTCACTGGCGAGTCGTTCTTCATCACGTACTTTGCCAACCAGGGCAGCGTCCGGCGCGACTGCGCGTTCGCGGCGCCGTACCCGGGGCATGTCATCCCGATCGAGCTCGCCGACCACGGCGGGGAGTTGACGTGCCAGAAGGACTCGTTCCTCTGCGCCGCGCGGGGCATCGAGATCGGGATCGCGTTTCAGAAGAAGCTGGGCGTGGGCCTTTTCGGCGGTGAAGGGTTCATCCTCCAGAAGCTCTCGAGCGAGTCGGGCGACGGGCAGGCGTTCCTGCACGCGGGCGGCACGATCATCGAGCGCGAGCTCGCGCCGGGCGAGCAGCTCCGCGTGGACACGGGCTGCCTCGTCGCGTTCGAGAAAACGGTGGGCTACGACATCCAGTTCGTCAAGGGCATCAAGAACAAGCTGTTCGGGGGCGAGGGGCTCTTCTACGCCGTGATGACCGGCCCCGGGAAGGTGTGGCTCCAGACGCTGCCCTTTAGCCGGTTCGCCGACCGTGTGATCATCGCCAGCCGGACCAACAAGGGCGAGGGCTCGGTCTTGGGCGGCGTGTTCGACATGATCGATGGGTCGTAAAGCGTTTGGCTCTGCGTGGCCCTGAATAAAGTACAGGCTGACACCATCTCTCTCGACTCGTGCGTCGAGCAAATTTGCAACGTCTTCTTCGCGCCGACACCGGGGAGAATGGCCTTGGCTGGGAAGGCTGTTACGGGATTACAAACTGCACCCTGTTCGCGATTATGATTCGTGTGAGCAATCAGGGTGTTGCAAGTTTCCAAGCGGATATTTCTTCTTGGCTCATCCAGTGGATGTCGTCAAACGCGGCGGCTTCGAGTGTGTAGAAATAGAACTCGACGCCGTTGTCCATGATCTCAGAGAAGTAATCTACTTGGTGTTTGTGCGCTGGGTGGGATCTGGGCAGCTTTGCGGGCTCAATATCTTCAGCCGGGTCACCCCACGAGTGGACACCGATGCGTGCGCCCTCGGCGATGATGCGTGTGCTCCCCGCTAGGAATAGGTCCACGCCGCCAGACGATATCTGTGAATCTGCGAGCAGTTCGGTGGTGTAGTTGGCGTTTCGGATGAGACGCCCGGTCATGACATTGATCTCGTCGTTGACCGAGCCGGGGACATCCTCAAAGACAATTCGATCTACTTCTGGGTGGTGCTTGGTGAGGTAAACGATTTGGTGGTAGGTGCCCGATCCGAGATCGCCGTTGAGATAGACGGTGTTTCCTTCGATTCTGAAGGTGCTGGTTCCGGCGCCGCCGGCGATCGCGAGGGCGAAGGGAACACTCTCGCCTGCTTCGCTGATCAGCGTGCCGGAGACACCGAAACGGATTTCTTCGGTTGCGTTGCCCATCTTGTGAACTTCGGCACTGTCGTCGATGAACGCTTCTTCATCCAGTATCATAATTGCAGAGCCAGACAGCTGTTCATTCTCGAAATCGACGGGCAAGATGATGAAGCCGGTTTCGTTGTTGAATACCCCAATCAGAGCGGGGATTTCTTTGCCTTCATCGTCTTCAACGATTTCAAACCCGACGTATTCGAATGCGTGTGTCTTGCTGTAAAATTTAATCCCACCGGATGCTGATTGCGTCAGTATCTCGTCGCCGGCGGAGGGCGTGATGAGTTTGTATACATCACGGAGTTGCTCGGGGATAGCTTGGTCAGCGGTGTCTTGCGAGTGGGCCGAGACTGCAGATGAGATAATGAGAACGCATAAGAAAAGCCTTAGAAGCATGATTGTGTCCTTTTGGTTGGATTTGGTGTCCGGAAGGGACCGGGTGGCCTGGTCGCTATACGGCACTACACAATGTTGCAGGGAGGTGCTGTCTCGGGCGGTGACGCATCAGAATGGTCCCGCGGCTCCGAGAGGGGCGGACCCTTGGGTCGCCGCAGTATTATACGCTCAAGATCGCTGAGCGTATCTGCCAGGGTTTGACTTACTTCAGAACCATCGAGTAAGGGTGTTGTTCCGCGGCTCAAGCTCGTTGAAACGAGCGATAACAGCAACGGGACACACATTCTGGATGTCAGACCAGAATCGGCCGATAGCGCACTTGCGGGGCGCCGGCAGCCAATAGTGCTGTCTGACCCCGCCGGAGCTACCGATGCGCGCCTTGATACTGGCCGACAGTTGCAACCCCGAATGGCCGAGCCTCCCAGTCGTGGGCTACAAGGCCGCGCTCGCGCTGGGCGAGGTGTGCGATGTCACGCTTGCCACGCACGTGCGCAACCGGGAGAACATCGAGAAGCACGGCAGGGGCAAGTGCGAGGTCGTCTACCTCGACAACGAGTACATCGCCGGGCCCATGTACAAGGCCTCCACGATCATCCGGGGCGGCAAGAAGGTCGCCTGGACCGCGGGCATCGCGATGAGCTACCTGCCCTACATCGCGTTCGAGCGCCAGGCCTGGAAGCACCTGGGTGAGCGCATCCGCAAGAAAGAGTTCGATGTGGTGCACCGCATCACGCCCATGTCGCCCACGCTCCCGAGTTGGATCGCCGGGAGAGGGAACGTGCCGTTCGTGCTCGGTCCGCTCAACGGCGGCTTGAAGTGGCCCGATGACTTCAAGGCGGAGCTGGCTCGCGAGCGCGAGTGGCTGACGTATGTACGTAACGCGTACAGGCACCTGCCCTACCTCAAGCGGACCTACCGCGAGAGCTCGTGCATC
The DNA here is from genome assembly GCA_003712165.1 of Phycisphaera sp. Classification (GTDB taxonomy): domain Bacteria; phylum Planctomycetota; class Phycisphaerae; order Phycisphaerales; family UBA1924. The sequence continues at coordinate 3,111,213 of RHLH01000001.1, read as the reverse complement.
CTTGCCGGGTTCAAGCACACGAAAGAAGACCTGCCCGAGTCGTGCCACGACCGTGTCGTGCTGCTGCCCGAGGTGGGGGTGGACCCGACCGTGTTCAAGGAACGCATCCCGACGAATTCAGAGAAGCTGACGTTCGTTTTCGTCGGCAGGCTCGTGCCCTACAAGTGCGCCGACGTCGCGATCCGCGCATTCGCAGAGAGCGAGGATCTCCGCAAGCACAAGCTCATGATGATCGGCGACGGCCCCGACCGCCCGATGCTCGAGGCGCTCATCAAAGAGCACAACCTCGAGGACTGCGTCGAGCTCTCGGGCTGGGTCGATCAGACCGAGGTGGGGAACCTGCTCCGCAGCGCGGACGTGTTCGTGTTCCCATCGATCCGCGAACTCGGCGCGGGCGTCGTCGTCGAGGCGATGGCTGCGGGCCTGCCCAGTGTCGTTGTTGACTACGGCGGGCCCGGCGGGCTCATCACCGACGAGTGCGGCCGCAAGGTCAGCCTCGGCTCGAAGCAACACATCGCAAGCGCGATGCGCGTGCATCTGGAAGAGCTCGAGCGAGACAAGGATCTCCGCGAAAAACTCGGCGCCGCAGCGAGGCAGCGCGTTGAGGACCACCTCACCTGGCACGCTAAGGCGATGCAGACACTCGAGATCTACAAATGGGTCACTGGTGAGAGGGCAGACAAGCCTGAGTTCGCGGTGCAGTGATCTTCTTAGCTTTCGTCTTTCGAGATCTCGATCTCTTCGATCGTTGTTCGGCGCAGTATGACCTTGCCGTCGTCGGTCTGGCGTTCTTCGGTTTCGGTTGTGCGCTTGACCTCGTGCGTCTCGGATGAGTTCGCGGGGGACTTGATGGCCCGCCAGATCTCGCCGGTGAACCGGCCGATGTTGCGCACGATGCTGTCGTTCTTCTCAGCCAAGTGTCTGCTCAGTGTGACGAGTGCTTGGGTGCATCGTCGATGTGGCTCGAGACCTCGCCGGGCTTGACGAACTCGTGGAGCTTCTCATCGACGAGCATCGCGGGGGCGCCGCCGCAGGCGCCGAGGCACTCGAGTTCGATGAGTGTGTACTTGCCATCCTCGGTTGTCTCGCCGACGTCGATGCCCAGTTTGTCCTTGCAGGCCTGTGTGACTTCGCCCTGGCCGCAGAACTCGCACGCTATGGATCGGCAGACGGCGACGACGTGCTCTCCCTTGGGGTTGGTCCAGTACTCCTCATAGAACGTCACGGTATCGATGACATCGCTCGGCGGGACCTGAAGGAAGTCTGCGATCTCGTGCATCGCCTGGGGGGGGATCCAGCCGTAGGTATGCTGGATCTCGTGGAGCGCGGGCAGGAGCGCACCAAGGGTGGTCTCGTAGCGGGGGAGGATCTCGTCGCCGAGGTGCTTGCGCATCTCGTCGGTGAGGTAGGGCTCGTCGCGGCGTTCGATAGTGGCGCCGGCGCTGTTCTTGGTGATCCAGGCCATGTGTTGCTCCAGGGCGCGTGCGGCGCCGTCGGCCAGATGCTAGCGGCCCTGACTGTCGCCCGTCATCCGGGCCTCGATCGGGTGCTTGCCTGGGCTAAAGAGCTTCCCGTCGAGTGCCGGGTGCCCGACGATCGGTCCGCCGAACATGTACCTGCAGAGGCTGCCACCGCTCATGTCCGCGGGCGTCTCTTTCACGAGCCCTTCGCCTTCGGGCAGCTCCTCCTTGAAGCTGCCCCAGCTGACGACGTGCACGGGTTTGCCCTCCGGATCGGAGAGCAGCACCCAATCGCCCTTGTTCGAGAAACCGGCGAAGTTGTCCGAGAGTTCCATGACGAACGTCCAGGCGTCGAACCGCTCGGCCTTCTCGGCAGCCGGTGCCGTCTCGGTGCCGAGGTTCTCGGTAAACGCGTCCCCGCCGTTGAAGACGACCACGATCTCGCCCGGCTCGAGCGTGAGGCTCGGGAAGGTGAACTCGACGGCGCCTTGCCCGCCCGCATTCCGGTCGCTGATGGTGTAGCCGCCGATCTCGATGGGCTCGTCGTGCGGGTTCATGAGCTCGACGAACTCATCGGTGCTCGCATCACGCGCGCCGTCGCCGTTGGCGTCTCCGTTGTCGCCCTTTGGGACGACCGCGAGAATCTCGGTGATGAGCGGGTGGGGAAACTCGACCACCGGGGTCGATTCGTCCTGTTCGGGTTGGGCGGCGATGAGAGCCGCAGCGAGTGCGAGAGTCAGCATGGCATGCCTTTCGGTTCTCGTTAGTTGCGATCGGTTTCGACGACCCGCAATTCCACGCCCGGGATGCCCCGGCTGAGGAAGACGCCGATGACGTGCGCAGTGGTCTCGCCGCTCTTGATGCCAAGCGCTGCGCGGGGCGACGCGATGCCCAGAGGTGTCGCTTCGAGCCTCGCCCGGCTGGCGGGTGCGTCGATCGGGCCGAGCCTTGTTGCGTCGCCCGGCGCAAGGCGTTCTTGCAGGAGTACTTTCTTGGAGCCGTACCACTTCGTGTAGGTCAGCTGCACATTGACAGGGTGCGAAGACTGGTTCGCGACGCTGGCCTCGAACGTGCCGCTGCAACCCGTGAGGAGCACGGCGAAGACGATCAGGAATGAACTGACGGCGAGTCTGGACATGGTGGGCATAGTCTCACAGATCAATCTATCACAGGCAAGCACGAATCTGAGTTTCTGGAGCTGCTACGGGTCGCGCCGGACTGTGATCGTGAGCGAGGCCCCGCCGTAGTCGTCGGCGGCGACATCGACAAACGATTTGCCCGGGTCGAGCCTCCGGCGCTCGCTGAACCCGCCCGCGCCCGCGGCGGGCATGACCGTGATCCGCACTCGCTCTGTAAACGGCGCCTCGACAGGACCCATCGTGCGGTACTCGCCCGGGCCCAGAACCGACTTGGTCAGGACCTTCTGCCCCGAACCGAGGCTCTCGAGTTCGAGCGTCGCGACGAGGGTCGAGCGGGTCGAGTTTGTAAGATCGACCGTGTACTTCTGGTTGCACCCGGCGAGCAGGAACACAAAGCCGATCACCAACGCGGACACCATCGGCAGACCATGGATATTCATGCCCGATCGTAGCGGCGTGTCAGTGCGCGGGGTCAGAACGTGACCTCGACCCCGACCTTGACCATCGGGCCCAGATCGACGCTGATGTCGTTCGGGATCGGCTGAGTGTCCTCGAAGTCGATCGTGGTGTACTCAACACCCGCGAACACACGCCAATCCGAGGGCGATCCATTGTCGGAGAGTCGCAACAACGCGACGGCGTCGATCGTCCATATCTCGGCTGTGCTGTCGAACGGGAGCCCGGCTTGCCCACTGAGTTTCAACGAGAGCGGGGTGCCCGTGTCCCAGACCGCTTCGCCCCCGACTTGGAATCCGGGTTTGATGTACGCCCGCTGGATGCTTGAGCCATTGGAGCCCTCGAGTCTGTACAGAAAGTCGAAGAGCACGAAGTGAGCGCTCGGGACGAGTGTGAGTTTCTGATCGGTATTCTCGCTCTCGATCACGAACTCGTACCCGTAGCCGAACGCGTACCAGTCGAGCTTGACCTCCGACTCGACATCCAGCCCACTCGGGAAGAGCACGTTGTGGGTGATGAGGTCCGATGTGAGCGTGTCGTCACCGTCCAGCCGGAGCAGGGTCGCAAAGGTGCTGAACCGATGCGGGCCCGAAGTGAGCAACACTTCGGCTTCGGCAGCGGTAACTGTCGTGATTCCGATCTCTTCGAGCGTTGGTCGGCCAGGGCTCGTTGTTCCCGGGTCGCCGCCCTTCGGGGTCACGAGCCGACCGTCGGCGTCGCCGTTCAGCACGGAGAGACTCACGGTGGTCTTCATGTCACTGAAGAAACTCAGCGTGCTTGGTTTATCGTCAACGAGTTCTTCGTGGTCTGTTTCTTGCGAGACCGCTGCCGATGTCATCAGAGCAGCCGCGGCGAGGGCGCACCGACCGGCTCGGCGCTGACACAGTGTGAAGATGTTGTATGTCGTCATGTTCAAGCTTGCTCTCGTCGGCGAGTTGGTGCAGAACGAACGTAGGCTGACTGCGGGATGTGTACCATGGATCTCAGATGGACGCATCGCTGGGGGGTGTCGCTTGACTCAAGCAAACGGGCCGAAACGCGTGCTGTTCCTGTGCACTGGCAACTCGTGCCGAAGCCAGATGGCCGAGGGCTGGGCCAGGCACCTGCACCCGGGTTCGATCGACGCGTGCAGTGCGGGCACGAACCCCCACGGCCTCAACCCGCTGGCGGTCAAGGCCATGGCTGAAGCCAACGTCGATATCACCAGCCACACCTCCAAGATGGTTGGGGACTGCGATCCAGAGACCCTCGACCTCGTCGTCACGGTCTGCGGCCACGCGAACGAGACCTGCCCCGTCTTTCCGGGCAAGACCCGGGTCGTCCACGAGGGATTCGACGATCCACCCAGGCTCGCCGAGAACGCCAAGAGCGAGGAAGAGGCGATGAGCCACTACCGCAGGGTCCGAGACGAGATCCGTGCGTACATCGCCGACCGCCTGCCTGCCACTCTCTGAGTTGTTCTGAGCCGCTCTAAAAAATTTGTGCCACCTGGCTTGCATCTGCCTCGTGCCCATTATATATTTGCATTATGACGTCAGCATGCAAGCATATATCGACCCCGAAAGAGGCCTCCAGGAAGCGTGCGGATATGGACCGGTTCCTCGATCCGGAGCTGTTCCGGCTGCTCTCGGAGCCGACGCGGGTCAAGCTGCTCTCGTGCCTGATCAAGTGCGGCAGGCCCTGCTCGGTAACAGAGATCGCCGAGTGCTGCTCGATCGACTTCTCGGTCGTCTCCAGGCACCTGGCGTCCATGGCCAAGCTCGGCGTGCTCGACGCCTCGAAAGAGGGGCGGACCGTGTGGTACGAGGCCAGAACGAGCGAGATCGCCGACCGGTTTCGAGCGATCGCAGATTCGGTTGATCAATGGAAGACCCAGTCGTGCTGCGGTGGCGCTGGCTGTGATTGTGATTAAGGAGTTCAAGGATGGGTGCGCACAAAATCGAACCGGTGAACAGCGAAGCGGAAGCGTGCTGCGGCCCGGGCTGCTGCGAAGAGTCAGAAACCGCTTCAACAACGGATGTGCACGACAAGGTGCGCGAGGGCTACGCCGAGATCGCGCGATCGGGCCAGTGGTCGGGCGTGAGCGCCGAGCCTCAGGACGCCTCGTGCTGCGGCGGGGGCGGCTGCTGCGGCCCGACAACGCTGACCGCCGACGATGTCGCGCGTGCGGTGGGGTACGCAGAGTCCGATCTCACTGTCCTGCCGGGCGGCGCGAACATGGGGCTCTCCTGCGGCAACCCGAACGCGCTGGCCGCGCTCAAAGAGGGCGAGACCGTCATCGACCTCGGGTCGGGAGGTGGGTTCGATTGCTTCATCGCAGGGCCCAAGGTCGGCGCGAGCGGCAGGGTCATCGGCGTGGACATGACGCCCGAGATGCTCAGCAAAGCGCGCGGAAACATCGCCAGCTACGAGCAGCGCTCGGGGCTCACCAACGTCGAGTTCAGGCTGGGCGAGATCGAAAATATCCCCGTGCCCGACGCGGGCGCAGATGTCGTGATCTCCAACTGCGTGATCAATCTCTCGCCCGACAAAGACCGCGTGTGGCGCGAGGTTGCGCGCGTGCTCAAGCCGGGCGGCAGGGTTGCAATCTCCGACCTCGCCCTGCTGAGGCCCCTGCCCGAGTCGATCGCCGACGACATCGAGGCGCTCGTGGGGTGTGTCGCTGGCGCTCAGCTCGTTGACGAGGTGCGCGCTTCGGCCAACCAGGCGGGTCTCGAAGATCTGCAGATGACGGCAAAGCCCCAGTACATCGAGGCGATGATGAACGCCGAGGACCCGCTCTACCAGAAGATCGCCGCGGCGCTCCCGGAAGGCGAGTCGATGAGCGACTACGTCGTCAGTCTCGACATCGAAGCCAGAAAGCAATCACAAGAAAGCTGCTGCGGCCCGGACTGCTGCTAAGCAGGTTCACTCGGCTTTCGATTTCCGCTTGCGGTACTCGGTCGTCAGCACGCCGTCGAAGCCCCAGTTCTCGTCGCCGACCTCGTCGATCACGATGTGCGTGGTCGCGGGGTCTTTGTCCAGAACGCGCACGAGCGTGTCCGTGAACTCGCGCACGATCTGTGCTTTCTGCTCAGCGGTGGGGGTGCCGGTGACTTTAAGGTTGATGAAGGGCATTGGATTTACCTATCCAACTCCGCCGCCACCACATTGATCGAACCAAGTACTGCCACGATGTCCGCGAGCATGTGGCCCTCGATCATCTTGCTCATCGTCGAGTAGTTGATGAAGCTCGGCGGGCGGGTCTTGACGCGCCAGGGGCGGTTGCCGCCGTCGCTGACGATGAAGTACCCGAACTCGCCGTTGGCGGTCTCGTTGCAGCCGTAGCACTCGGCGACGGGTGGCTTCCAGCCCCGGTTGCTCATGACGAGCTCGAAGTGCTGGATCAGGCCTTCGATGGAGCCGTAGACGTCTTCCTTGGGCGGCTTGGTCATCTTTGAGTCGGCGAACGCGTTGACGGACCCGCCCGGGATGTTGTCGATCAGTTGGTTGATGATCGCCCGCGCCTGCTTGATCTCCTCGATGCGGACGAGGAAGCGGTTGTACACGTCGCCGTCACTGGCCAGCGGCACGGAGAACTTCACGGCCTCGGCGCCCTGGTAGTCCCAGTTGTCCGCGTAGCACAGGTAAGGCTCGTCCTTGCGGATGTCGCGCCGGACTCCTGACGCGCGGGCAAGCGGCCCGGAGAGCGACCAGTTGATCGCGTCTTCCTTGCTGATGACGCCAACGCCCTGGGTGCGGTCCATGAAGATCCGGTTCCGCTCGACGAGCTTCTCGAGATCGCCGATCGCGGTGGGCAGGTCGTCGTTGATGAACTCCTTGACCATCAGCTTGAAGGTGTCCTCGTCGGGCAGGTCCTGCATGAGCCCGCCGACACGGGTCCAGTCTGGGTGGAAGCGTTGGCCGGCGATGTAGTCGCAGATGTCGTAGATCTTCTCGCGCGGGTTGAACGAGTAGAGAAAGCCGGTAAAGGCTCCGAGGTCAAGAGCCGCGGCGCCGACGCAGAGCAGGTGGTCCTGCATCCGTGCCAGCTCGGCCATGATCGTCCGGAGCACTTTGGCGCGTGGGGTGATGTCGATCCCGAAGAGCTTCTCAACAGCGTGGTGCCAGGCCATGTTGTTCGAGAGCGGGCTGAGGTAGTTGGTCCGGCTCGTGATGGTGACGTACTGGTTGTAGTCGAGGACCTCGGCGACCTTCTCGAAGCCCGAGTGCAGGTAGCCGATGTGCGGCGTGCAGCGGGCGACCCGCTCGCCGTCGAGCTGGAGCACGAGCCTGAGCGTGGTGTGCGTCGCCGGGTGCTGGGGCCCGAAGTTGAGCGTCCACCGGTCCCCGGTGTCGACCATCTGATCGACATAAGGCGTGGTCTCGGCGTCGACATCCAGTCCTTCGTCGGGCTTGAGCGTGTAAGGCATGGGTCCTGCTCCTTCGGGTAGGAGTGTAGGGGGGCTGCGAGCCTCTCTCCCGTGGAGTTGAAGACGCGGATCAGCCCCTACCGATGCCTTCTGGCGACCATGGGCTCCAGTTCTGCCCGTGTGATCCGGTGGACCGTTCCCTCCGAATCCACCCCAACGAGCACCGCGCGGTCCCATGGCACAACGTAAGGCTCCGGCAGCGGGGGATTGAGAAAGTTCATCGTGGTGTCATGAACCATCGCAGGATCAAGCTGCAGCCCGCGGTCATCGACAGAGAGAACGGGCGGCCGCGACGTGTACCAGACACCGATGCCCAGTACATCCCATCGCTTGTACGCGCGCTGAACGAACCGAGTCGTCGCCCATGTCACGTTCACAGCACCGGGGAACTTTCGATTCGTTTGCGGGTGCCCTGTCTGCGCAACACGGTGGTTGTACGAGCAGAACACAATGACCGCCCCCTCGGGAGGGTCGGGAACGAGCCGAGCGAGCTGCGCCGCCTCGCTCCGATCCTGCAACACACGCCGGTGAAGGCCTTCCTGCATGCCGATACACGCGACCGACCACACCGCGACGAGCGCACCTGTGCACACGACCACCCCGATGCGCACAGCGACGCCTAGCCGACGGCTGAGCATCGCGTTTCGCAGCAGGATCTCGAGTACCGTCGCGAACCAGATCGCCAGACCGATCGCGGGTACGCAAGCGAGCCTCGTATAGAAGTCCTGGTCGTGGATGATCAGCACCGGCACAAGCCCTGCGAAGAACACCACGAGCCCGAGCAGACCGCCGACAAAGCCCTGTCTCGTCGCGTCCTGCCAGCGCATCGGCTTCGACTCCCTGCATTCGCTGCGCAATCTCGGCAGCCGAAGCGCGGCAGCGAATGCGATCAGTGCGATCCAGATCAGGCTGAACCCCCAGCCGGCGTGTAGGGGGCCTGTCTTCAGAGCAGACCAGCCGAGTTTCAAAGCGCCACGGAGAAAGCCGTTCTGCATGAGCATCGCGCTGTTGGCCTGGTCCCTCGTCAGATTCCAGGAATCACGGAGCTCGGCGCCACTCGTGATCAGCCTCGCCGACGATCCCCGTTCTACGTCGCTCAACCCGTCGCTGACACCCGGGACAAGGCCCATCGACAGCACCAGGTACGCACCAACACCGATCACGCACGCAAACGTCGGCACGAGCGTTGCCCTCAGACGCGCTTTCCACGAGTCCGCACACGCGATCGTCATGATCGGGATCGCAGCGAACAGCGAAGCCGGTTGCTCGTTGAGCGCACAGACGGTGTACGCAGCCAGCCCGATCGGTACTGCCAGCCACAGAGAGCCTCCCTTTGCGATGCGCATGCACCCCAGGAGAACCAGCAGCGCAAGCGCGAGTGCATACCCAGTGCTTACCGCTGCGACCCAGAGCGGGATATCGAAGATGACCGGGTAAACAAGCCAGGCGAGCGCACCCGCGTCTCTCGGCAGCCTCGTGAATCCGAGTCCCTTGAGCAGCAGCCAGAGCAGAAGCGCACACAGGCCGTGCCCCACAACGGAGACGAAGACCGCGAACCAGCGCGCATCGGCAAAGAACGTCTCAAGGAAGGGCATGAACATGTGGTGCAGAGGCCGATGGTGCTTCGTTGTCCAGTTCATCACCGCGTATCGGTGCGGCTCACCCGTCTCGGGGCTCGTGAACTGGAAGAACCAGTCGTCCGACCAGGGGCCGGTCGCTCCCAGGTGGAAGTACCAGGCAAACACCCAGATCAGCACCGGCAGCAGCCAGAGGCTCGGGTGGACACGCCTCCTTTGGGGCTGAATCTCGGGGTTATCTGGACTTTGATCCAACGTCCAAACCTCCAAGAACGGATGGTGCTACGGCTTCGGATGCTATCGTTGTTGAAGTGAAGGGTGGTCGTCCAAGCGTGGTATGAAGGTCTGCATCGTTTCCAGAGAGTTCGCGCCGTATTTCGGCGCCGGCATCGGCACGTATGCCGCCAACTGGGCCCGCGCGCTGACCGACGCCGGGCACGACGTTCACGTCCTCACCCGAAACCACGAGGGCGTCCTCGAACGGGGCGGCAGCAACTACCCGGGCGTCACGTTCCATGTCATCGATCCCGCCGACGGCCCGCCCAGACTCGACCACAACTACCCGTACGCCCGGCACAGCCTCGCGGTCCTCAAGAGCATCCGCAGGCTGCACGATCGGCACGGCTTCGACGTCATCGAGTACCCCGACTACTGGGCCGAGGGGCACGCGCTCAGCCAGGCCAAGCGCACAACCAGCGAGTTCGACAACGTCACGCTCGTCTGCCGGCTCCACACGAGTTCGGCGCTGTGCCGAGAACTCGACGACGACACGACCTACCCGCACTACGCGGCGTACCTCGACATCATGGAGCACGAGTCGATCGCGCACGCCGACCTCGTGCTCAGCCCGTCGACCGACCTGCTTGAGGTCACCCGCGAGTTCATGCAGCAGCACGACCTGGGCGAGATCAAATCAGGCAGCGTGCTGCGCTACCCGTTCGATCTGGATTCGGTCAGCGATCTGCGACCAGCAAGCGGCGCGGAGCCCGGTTCAAGCGCTAATACGGTGCTCTGCTTCGGGCGTATGGAACGGCGCAAAGGTGTGGACATCCTCGCGATCGCAGGACAGCGGCTCCTCGAACGCGGCGTCGATGCCCGGTTTGTCTTTGTGGGGGGCGACACAGGCTCCGGCCCGTTCGGCAGGTCGATGCGCAAGCACACCCGGAAGCTCGTCGATCCGAAGTGGACGGACCGCTTCGAGTTCAGGCCTCCGGTGTCGCGAGCCGAGCTGGGACCGCTGATCGACTCGGCCAGGGTCTGCTGCTTCCCAGCGCGCTGGGACAACTTCCCAAACGCCCTGCTCGAAGCCATGACACTCGGCGCAACGGTGGTCAGCGCCAACACAGGCGGCCCGGGCGAGATCATCACCCACGAAGACTCGGGCCTGCTCTGTGAGGCCGAAGACCCGGATGCGCTCGCGGATGCCTTGGAACGTGCACTCAACGACGGCATCCTGCGCGAAGGTATCGCTTCGAATGCGAGACAGCGCATCGCTGAGCTGTGCAACCCCGAGCAGGTTGTCACCGAGTTTGAGCGTCATGTGAGTGGTGTATCGGAGCGAGTGCCAGTTGTAGTGCAAGGAGAATCGTCTGGCGACAAGCCCGTGGTATCGGTGGTCGTGCCGCATTACAACCTTGCCGAGTTCCTGCCCGAGACCCTCGCCTCGATCGGGCGTCAGACGTTCAAGCCGATCGAGACCATCGTTGTCGATGACGGTTCTACCGATGCCGCCTCGATCGCGCTCATCGACAAGATCGAGAAAGAAGGCGTGCGGGTTGTGCGTCAATCAAACGCCGGCCTCTCGGGTGCACGCAACGCGGGTCTGGCCGCATCGCGCGGCGAGTTCGTGCTGCCGGTCGATGCAGACGACATCCTGAGTCCGACCTTTGTCGAGAAAGCAGTTGCTGTGATGCGGCGCGAACCGGAACTCGCCTATGTGTCCGCGCTCGTCGGCTACTTCCGACAGTCGCCCTCACGCCACTTCGGTGGATGGGTGCCAGTAGGTCTGCACCGGGATTTGCTGCCCGTCCACAACTGCGCGGGCTGCTGCATCGCGCTCTTCCGGCGCGACGCACTCAACCAGATTGGCGGCTACTCAAGAGAGCTGACCTCCTACGAGGACTGGGACGTCTATTGCTCGCTCGCCGAGCGGGGGCTTCACGGTGCGATCATCCCCGACTTCATGCTGCACTACCGCATCAGGTCAGACTCGCTTCTGCGAACAGAAGTCGAGACGCGCAGGCAGCATCTGCACGCCCGTGTGCTCACGATGCACCCAGGTCTGGCTCGCGACCACACCCGTGTGCAGCGGACGATGCTCAGCGAGCAGATGGAAGCTGGCAATCTCGAGCGGCAGGGCCTCCGCTACCGTGTCGCGGACAAGCTGAACGAGGCGATCAAGGGCTCGCCTGTGCACGGGCTCGTTAAAGGGCTCGCTGAGCGCACAATCGAAGCCAAGCGCCGAACAAAGAACCGCGCCGATTTTTGATCACCCGCCGAGCAGCTTGCGGGCCGTGCCCATGACGCGTGATTTGACCGTGTCCGTCTGGCCCTCGAACGCCGGGGCCAATCGGTTGGCCCGCCCGACCGGGAGCCCGGGCTCGCCCATGACGATCGACGGATTCATCATGGCGTGCACATCCGCGTTGACCGCATCGCCGCCCGGTTCGGCCGCGTCCAGCACGCACTCGGGCACAACAGCGCCCTTGCCGCCCATGGCGCAGATCGCAGCCAGCAGTTTCCATCCGTCTCTGTGCAGGCTCGGGTCATCGCCCAGCATCTGCGCAATCTCGGGCTTCTCCAGCCAGGGCTTGCGGATGACGACGGGCCCGACCTCGCGGGGCCCTGCGAGCAATCCCGCGTAGCTTGGAGTCCCGTGCGCAACGATGCGCTTACCCACCCGGGGCCAGCCGATCGCGAACGCACTCCCCGAGTTTGTCAGCGCTTCGCAGAGCTTGTGCAACTCATCGGTCGGGGTGCCGTTCGTGTTCAGGGCTGTGCACTCGGGATCGCTCAGGATGTCGCGCCAGTGTTCGATGCCGTCGGCGTGCTCGGTCCGCGACATGATGGTCTTGGTGACGTTGCACAGCTCCTGCACCCGGTCGGTAGCGCAGTCGCCGATCGTATTCCGATCCACAGGGCGCATGTCGATCGCGCGCTTGAGTGTGATAGCGAGCGACTCGCAGTTGCCTGATTCGAACAAGAACCCGTTGACCCCGTCGTCGATGAGCTCGGCTGCACCGCCAATATCCGACGCGACCACGACCCGGCCCGCGGCCATCGCTTCGACGCATGTGTACGGGAAGTTGTCCTCGGGCGAAGGCACGACAACAACGCTCGCCTCGTCCTGCAGGGCGCGCACGCTCTCGGGCGACATCCTGCCGTGCTCGACGACGGTCAGCGACGCCTCGCGGGGCATCTCGCTGAGCAGCCTCTCCCCGATCGGCACGCCCGATCGCTCGTCGGGTGTGTCCTGCCCGACAAGATGCAGGCGGACACCCTCGGGCTTGAGCTTCGCCCACGCCCTGCAGAGCGTGTCGATGCCTTTGCGGTACTCGAGCCGGCCGACGAAGAGCACGCCGCCCTCTTCATCAGTGCGGGCAGCATTCACGGGCGCCGGCAGCGGGTTCCGCATCACCTTTGCTTCGATCCCCCAGTTGTCGCGCACCCACCGAGACATGTACTCGCTGGGCGTGATCACCGCGTCCGACCACTGCGCTTGCTCACGCTCCATGCGTTGGAGTTCGTGCATCTGGCGCCCGGGCTCGCATCGGCGGTTGTGGTGCTCGATCCACGCGCTCGGGGAGTGGACGTTCGTGATCATGCGCACATCGCCGTACGCGCAGTGGTTTTTCCGCCTGTTGAGCGCAAACCAGCCGGCGGCGCCCGTGTCGGCGAACTCAACCAGATCGACATCGTGCCTGTCGATGATGTCGGACAGCACATCGGCGACCTGCATCGCGAACACCGAGTGGGGCCCGAGCGCGTTCCACGCGGCTTCGGTTGCCGGTGTTCTCGCGTTCGGGTGGGGCGCCGACCAATCGTCTCCCTCGACCAGGGGTAAGCGGACGACAACAACGCCCTCTTCGATGTCTTCTGTGCGCAGACCGTCGCCCACGGTGATCACGACCGGTTTCTTGCCGGCCGCGACGAGCGACTGCGTGATCGCGCGGGCGTACGTCCCGATGCCGCCGCCCGAGAAGGGCGGGAACTCCCTGCTGACAAAGCACCAGCTCATCGCCCGCCGCTCCAATCATTCCAGAGTTCGCGCGCCTGCGCCGCACCGATCCGCTCGGCGGGCAGGAGCTTGGTCGCCAGGCTGACGAGCCAGGCGCGTCCCTCGGGGCGCAGCTCGTCAGCGTCGTGCGGATCGTGACGGAGCCTGCGCGGGTGATACGTGTCGCATGCGGCGACCTCACCCCCGGCGCCGGCGCAGAGCAGGCAGATCAGCCAGCTCGCCGCGTGGTCGAGCACGGGGTCGCGCCTGATCAGGTTGTGATCGAAATCGAACTCGGGCCAGCGGTCGGCTCGGATCGCAACGGGCCCGAGCAGGCGGGGCCTTGCCAGAAGACCTGTGACCGTGCAGTCCTCGTGGAGCCTGCCGTGACCGACCACGACCGTCGCGGTGGGGTGGTCACGGGCGGCCTTGGCAAGATCAACCAGGTTGTCCTTGCTCCACGAGTCGTGCCGCACAAGAACGAGCCTGGACCCCTTCTTGAGGGCTGCCAGAACGGCTTCGATGCCTGCCAATGCCGGGTTGACCGCGAGGGCGTTCTCCACGAGGCGGGACCTCCATCGCGACGGGGATTCTCACACCCTCCGGTGCACGCTGATCAGCGAGGCCCCAATCGGTAGCCTTAGCTTACCGAGAATCTGCTTCTCGCACTCGAATACCCGCCGCATAGCTCCGTTGACGGGCCCGGGGGGCACTCTGATGTCGCCCGCCTCGGTGTCCTTCTTCAGCACCTTGCCCAACAGCCGGGCTGCGACCATGGGCGGGAAGAGGAAGCTGTTGTAGTAGCTCTCGACCACCGCGGCGAGTTCTGGGATGTCGAACATCCGCTCGTACTGGTCGCGCGTGTAGCGCCGGAAGTGGTTGTGGTGCTCGTCGCGTTTGGTCCACATCCACGGGTGCGCGGGGACGGTGCAGACGAGAATGCCGCCCGGTCTGAGCTTCTGCGCCGCGACCTTGACGGTCTCGACGTCCTTCTCCACGTGCTCAAGCACATCGGACATGACGATGACATCTGCCGACGCGTCCTCCGCGGGGACATCGTCCGGGAGCCAGCCCGGCTTGACGGTGAGCCCGTGCTCGGCGCAGATCTCTCTGGCATGCTCGTTCATCTCGACACCCAAGGTCGGGAACGAATCCTTGAGTCGCCGCAGCAGGCCCCCGGATCCGCATCCCAGATCGATCGCGAGCCCTTTCTCGCCAGGTTTGCGCGCGGGCGCATAGCGGCCGATCAGGTTCAGCAGGATGTTCCGCTTGGCGACAAACCACCAGAATCGATCTTCCAGTGCCGCCATCTCGGTGTAGAGGTCGTCGTGCATGGGGATTGAACGAGCTTACTTCGAGTCGAAGAACTCCGCGAGCAGCCTGGCGCCGAAGCCCGTCGGGCCCGCGTTGAAGACGCCCTTGGCGCTGTCGGTCACGTGCGTGCCCGCGATGTCGATGTGCGCCCAGGGCACGCCGTCCTCTACGAAGTAGCTCAGGAACGCGGCGCCCTGGATCGGGTGCGCCTCGCGGACCGGGGCGCTGTTGACGATGTCTGCGACCGGGCTCCGCATCATCTCGCGGTAGGGCTCACCAAGCGGCAAACGCCAGACCTTCTCGTTGGACGCCTCGCCCGCTTCCTCAAGCGAGGTGCGGAGCTTGTCGTCGTCGCACCAGATGCCCGCGTACGCCGAGCCCAGCGCGACGACCACGCCGCCCGTGAGTGTTGCCATATCGATGACCGCGGCGGGGTCTTCCTTGCTGCACGCGTGGATCAGACCATCTGCGAGCACGAGCCTGCCCTCGGCGTCGGTGTTGGTCACCTCGACGGTCACGCCGTTAGCGAACTCGATGACATCGTCGGGGCGGTACGCCTCGTCGGAGACCGAGTTCTCGGCGCACATCAGCAGCGCCACGACGCGGTGGTTGGGCTTGATAACGGTCGCGATCGCGTGCATCGCGCCGAGAACGGCGCACCCGCCGTCCTTGTCGCGCTTCATGCCCTTCATGCCGTTGCTGATCTTGAGCGAGAGACCGCCGGTGTCATAGGTGATGGTCTTGCCCACCAGAACGGTCGGCTTGCTGCGCTTGCCGCCCCGCGCCGGGGTGTACTCCAGGCGGACCATGCAGGGCGGGTGCTCGCTCGCGGCACCCACGTTTTGAAGACCCGTCATCTTCATGTCTTCGAGCTGCTTGCCCTTGTAGACGGTGCACTTCATGCCCGTCTGACGCGCGATCTTCTTGGCCTCGTTTGCCATGTAGGTCGTGGTTGCGATGTTCGCGGGTGTCTGGCTGAGGTCGCGTGTGATGTTTGCGCTAGTCGCGAGCCCGAGGCCTCGTTCCATGCCCTTTGCGAACGCTCTGGAATCAGATTGGAGCGAGAGCTTCGTGAGGTTCTTCTTCGAGGTGGCGCTGCCCCGGAGTTGGTCGTACGTCCAGCTCACGAGCCCGACGCCCTCGGCGAACGCGCTGCCGCAGGCGCTCTCGTCGAGCTTGGCGGCCTTGATCTGCGAGGTGAGATCGATCTTCAGCGCGGTGGCCTTCAGACCCGATGCGTGCCTGGCGACCGCGGCTCCGAGTTCGCGGAAACAGCCGACTGTCAGTTTGCTCTGCGTGCCGAGCCCGGCAATAACCACGCGTGATGCGGCTTTGGACTTGCCCGAACCCTTCGGGAACGCGTCGACGATGTTCTTGTACTCGCCCGTCGCCTCGGGACGCTTGAGCGCCGCGGCGATCGAGCCATCGGTGTCGTACGACTTGTCCTTGGCGCTCAGGCCCTTGCCCTTGTAGACGCCGACGACAACCGCCGAGGGAGCACCCCGGCCACCGACTGTGATCGATTCAAACATCGTTGCAGACTCCGCTTCTGTGAACACTGGTGCGAAGCGGAGTCTAGCGGTCCGGCCGCGACGAGGGCGGGGTTTACGCGGCTTTCGCGCCGTCCTCTGGGTGTGACAGCAGGCGGTCGGCAACCCAGCGGAGCACGTCTCGGGAGGTCAGAATCCCGATCGGGTGACCCTTCCTGTCAAGAACGGGCAGACACGAGATCCGGTTCGCAGCCATCAGGAGCGCGGCCTCGGTGATCGGGGCGTCTGCTTCCATCCACACGATCGAACGCGTCATCACCTGGTGCACCCTCTTGTCCAGCGTCCACGAGTCGCGGCTCTTCTCGCTGAGCGTCCCGACAAACGGGCTGAGGTGCTTGAGCAGGTCGCGCTGGCTGATCACACCCACCGCCTTGTCGCGATCGACGACGATCAGATGATGGAACTTGTGCTTGTCGAAGAGCCTGCGGACCGAGTTCAGCGAGTCATCGGGCGTCACTGTAACGACCCTGTTTGACATGATCGTCGAGACAGGCGTCGTGGAATCAATCTCTATCTGGCTCATCGCGGGGTGCTCCTACTGTGTATATCGGCCCGCGGACGTCGCGAGATTGGCCCGGGTCGCCGCCTATGTACACTTGACGCATGCCGGATAACCCGCAGAACCCGCACAGACCGAACCGCCGACAAGACAGCAGGCAGGGCCCCAGCCAGCTCGACGCGCCGTGGCGCCTCAAGTACATCGAGGCGATCGGCAATGTGCAGGAGCAACAGGACGCGGACAAAGCCAAGCGCAAGTCGCGGCCAGACACTGGCTGTTTCATCCGCGACTATTGGCTCACACCCGAGGACGACATCGAGAACCACGTCATCGAGCGCACAGATCAGGGCATGATCTTTCTGAACAGATATCCATACGCCAACGGCCACCTCCTGGTCGCGCTCGGAGAGAGCCGGTCGAGGTTCCTCGATTACTCGGCCAACCAGCGGGCTGCGCTCTGGGCCCTTGTTGATCGCGCAAACGACCTCATGGAAGACACGCTCGAGCCCCACGGCATCAACATCGGAGTCAACCAGGGAAGAGCCGCGGGTGCCGGGATCCCGCAGCACTTGCACGTGCATCTGGTCCCGAGATGGGAAGGCGACGTGAACTTCATCACCACCGTCGGCGATATCCGCGTGATCCCCGGATCGCTCGACGCGATGGCCGAACGATACCGGAGATCCGCGGCAGAAGAGTCTTCCGGTTAGCGCCCGCAGGGTCTGTTGTACTGGAACACCCACGCGTTGAAGTCAGAGAGAGTGAGTTCGCCGCCTACAAGTTCTGGTGTTGGGCTAAGCCTCGCGATTTCGCTGAGCGTGTCGGGGACATTCGAGTCTGACCAGTTCGAAGGGTCACTCCAGAAGCCGCGCTGTGGGAAGAGCCACTCTGGTGTATCGATCTGCGCGACGGTCTGGCCCGAGTGGAGCATCGAAGCTCCGAGCGCAGCGATAGCCGGCGCGATCGCGTCCCTGCAAAGAACGGTGTTCATTCCAAAATTCCTGTTTCCGACTGGCAAGAGAAGCCACGAGTGAACCCCACGAGCGCAGAGCACGCCGTGCTTACGGCCGCATCGCGGTTCAAGTTCTCGGGCTCTGGCGTTTCAGAAAGTATTCTTAGATTACTTGGCGTCTGTCTGGATCAGAGATCGACGCGCTTCATGCCCGCGTGGTGCGTCTGAAGCCCGGCTCTGCGGGCCACCTCGGAGAGCCCGATCCGAGAGCTGATGCCGAGCTTCCTCGAGATCGCGCTCCGGTGCGCTTCGATTGTCTTGGGCGATCGGCCGAGTTGCTCGGCGATCTTGTCTGTAGTGAGCCCCTGGCTGATGAGCGCGAGCACCTCAATCTCTCTGGGGGAGAGCTTGTCGAGGATGCCAAAGTTCACCAGCTTTGTCTCGAACCGAAAGTAGTGATCGGGAACACTCAGCTGTCCGTCTTCGCTTGCTTCCCCGGAGAGGATAAGCGCCCTCGGGTTATTGCCCTCGATCGTCTCCATCTTGTGATAGGTGGTGACAACCGACTTGCCCCCGAGGATCTGGCGGAAGAACGCCGATCGGCCTGTGTCGCACACCATCCGGAGGAGCCCGAGCCTCTCGATGACCATCTCATCGGGTAGAAAGTCGTGGACGGTCTTGCCGTCGTAGTCGAGGTCGGGGTCGTTGAAGTAGAGCTGCTTGCCTCTGGTGTTTCCCCAGAGGATCCTGCCGTCGTAGTCAATGACCGCTGCGGCGACAAACGGATGATCAAAGAGCAAAGTGTCCGTTGGCTGGCAACAGATAGCAGAACCCGGATCTTTTGCAAAGTTGTTATGTGTTGCGTTCATCGTGCGATTCATACGTTCCACAAGTGCGCTGAGCACATGGGGCAAGCCCTTTCAAGAGAAACACTTGCAGATCGGGGGAATCTCCTTAGGGGGCTATGCACTGGTTCCCTCGGTTGCTATAAATTTGTGCAATGCCTGGGCTGCTCAAGCCTACTTGAAAATGTATCTGGAATAACCAACGGTGTTGGTTTTTTGTGTGCGATTCTCACTGACGCTTTGTTTATGGGTCGTCGCCGATGCGTTTCAGGTCGGCGTGCCTGATTTCTAGCGATGCCTTGCGCGCGATCTCGGCGAGCTGCACGCGGTTTTTCACGCCGAGCTTTCGTGCGACCGAGCTGCGGTGTGCCTCGATCGTCTTGGGCGATCGGCTGAGCTCCTTGGCGATTTCTTCTGTGGTGAGTCCCCGGCTGATCAGCGCCAGCACCTCGATCTCGCGCTTCGAAAGCGAGTTGAGCGGGCCAAGATTCATCAGGCCCGTGTTGAAGACCATGTACTCGTCAGGGACCGGAATCTGCTCTTCCTCGTCGGCCTCGGCGATCAGGATGAGGTACCGTGAAGCTTCTCGTGCGGGCGTTGGTATCTTGTTGTACGTGACCATCAGCGACCTGCCACGACGGATGTGCCGAAGCACCGCGCTCTTGCCCGTCTCTTCAAGCTGCTTGAGCAGCGCGATGCGCTCGTCGCACCACTCCTTCGGGAAGAGGTCGTAGAACGTCTTGCCCGCGATATCGACCTCGGCATCACCGAGATAGAGAAGCTTGGCCCGGGCGTTGGCCCAGAGAAAGCGTCCCTCGGCGGTGATGACTGACGCACCTATGAAAGGATGAAACTGGAGCACCATCCACAGCGCATCGGCTTCGCCGTCACGCGGTATCGCGGCTTCCTGGCAGACTTTGGATGCCTTGCGGATTTCTAGTGCCATACCCAGCCCTCACGAGTGTGCCACTAGAGTTTACCAGAAACCAAGGGTATTTGCTTAGTTTGAGCCGTTCTGATTTCGGAGCCTCTTGGCCAGCAGGAACGCCAGTTCGAGGCTCTGGGCGTAGTTGAGCCTCGGATCGAGCGCGGAGGAGTAGTTGTGCTCAAGATCATTCTCGGTCACACCGGACGCACCGCCCGTGCACTCAGTGACGTCTTCGCCTGTCAGTTCGAAGTGGACCCCGCCCAGATGGGTGCCGCAGCGGTGATGGATATCGATCGTGGTGCTCAGCTCGTCGTAGATGTCCTGGACATCGCGCGTCTTGCGTCCTGAAGGAGTGGAGCGCGTGTTGCCGTGCATCGGATCGCAGACCCAGAGCACCGGGACGCCCTCGGCATCGACGCGTCGGAGGATCGGCTCGAGCTTGGAGCTCACCTCGCGTGCACCCATCCGCGCGATGAGCACGCTCCGCCCGGGCTCGCCCGCGGGGTTCAGGGTGCGAACGAGACACGCCACCTCTTCGGGGTCGGCGTTCGGACCGACCTTCACACCCACCGGGTTCCGGATGCCCCTGAAGAACTCGACGTGTGCACCGTCCAGGTCGCGGGTGCGCTCGCCGATCCAGGGCATGTGCGTGGTCAGGTCGTAGAACCCTTCGCGCCTGGGCACCTGTCTCGTTTGGCTCGATTCGTACAAGAGATTCAGCCCCTCGTGACTCGTGAAGAAGTCAACGCGGGTCAGGTCGTCCACGGTCTTCTCGCCCAGGTTCTCCATGAACCGAAGCGCCGAAGCGAGCTCGCCCGACATCTCTTCATAAGACCGGCGCGCATCCTCAGAAAGGCTCGCGGCTCCGAAGAAGCTCAAGTCCCAGTATTCGGGGTGGTGCAGGTCGGCGAACCCGCCGTCGATCAGCGCACGGACGAAGTTGAGCGTCATCGCCGCGTGCTGGTAGCCCCGGACCATCAGGTGCGGGTCGGGCTCGCGCTGTGTGGGCTCGAAGTTCTCGGCGTTGACCAGGTCTCCGAAGTAGCTCGGGAGCGTGATCTCCTTGCCGTCGACCGTTCTGGTCTCGGTCAGGCTCGAGCGGGGCTTTGCGTACTGGCCCGCGAATCGTCCGACTCTGATGACCGGCTTCTGGAGGCCGTGCACGAGCACGAGTGACATCTGCAGGAGGATCTTCAGGCGGTTGGTGATGTTCTCAGGCCTGCAGTCGTCGAGGCGTTCGGCGCAGTCGCCGCCCTGGAGCAGGAACCTCTTGCCATCCTGGGCCTCTGCGATCTGCTCGGTGAGGTTCTGGATTTCCCAACTCGTCACCAGCGGGGGCAGCGACCGGAGTTTGGTGACCGCTTTCTCGACCGCGGCCCTGTTCTGGTAGACGACCTGCTGCGGATCGAGCTTTCTCGACCAGCTGTCAACGGACCAATCCTGTGGATCGCCGTTGTGATGCGTGTTTTGGTCCGAACTGGTCACAGGTCTGCCTTTGCAATGGGTCGTGTAATCGTTGCCATGGTCGGCAGATTGGGCCATCAAAATTGCGCGGAGTCTGCGCTAGGCCCCAGAAAAACGACCCGTTTGCTCGAAAAAACGCAAGTAAACCCTAGTTGGGTCCGATTCAGACGACCAGAAAGGGCCGTGCAGTGTTGCAGGCTCGATGTTCAGGCCGCCGGTTGTGTCCGGGGCCGTGTTTGATCGCCCGGGTTCTCCTTGCTTTATCCCCGGGCAGCAACCCGCTCGCAGGACCGTTCGAGTCCGCGGAGCAATGGAGACAGTCATGGCTTCGACCAGAACCAGCAAGACCAGGCGCACGACCGCCAAACGTACCAGGACCAACACCGGTGCCAAGCGCAAGACCGCCACCAGCGGCCGCAAGACCACCGCTCGCAAGTCGACCTCGCGCAAGTCCACCACGAGCCGCCCCTCGGCCAAGAGGACGACCGCCAAGAGGTCCACCAGCCGCAAGCCCGCAGCGAAGAAGACCACCAAGCCCGCCGCCAAGCGGACCACCGCGAAGAAGTCGGCACCCAAGACGACCGCCAAGCGCAAGACCACGACCAGCGGCCGTAAGACCACCGCACGTAAGACGACTGCTCGTAAGCCCGCCGCCAAGCGGACCACCGCGAAGCGGACCACGGCTCGCAAGTCGGCTCCGAAGACCACCGCCAAGCGCAAGACCACGACCAGCGGCCGCAAGACCACCGCACGTAAGACGACTGCTCGTAAGCCCGCCGCCAAGCGGACCGCGGCTCGCAAGTCGGCTCCGAAGACTACTGCCAAGCGCAAGACCACGACCACCCGCAAGTCGAGCACCAGCGGCCGCAAGACGACCGCTCGCAAGCCCGCCGCCAAGCGGACCACGGCTCGCAAGTCGGCACCCAAGACCAGCGCTCGCAAGAACAGCACCCGCAAGTCGGCGACCAAGCGTCCGACCGCGAAGCGCACCACCGCGAAGCGGACCACCACCAAGGCCCGCAAGAGCCCGGCACGCAAGTCGGTCGCAGGCCGCATCGGCCCGCGCAAGAGCACCTCGCGTCGCACAACCACGCGTCGCCGCGCTGCCTAATGAACGCTTAGACAGAATCCACGGAAAAGAATCTCTCTCTTCCTCCTCTATTTGTACGAACGCCGCGGCTTCACACTGGCCGCGGCGTTCTCTTTGCGCTCGTGATGTCGATGTCTGACGGGTCAGGGCGAGGTAGGCAGCGGAGCAGGGATCGAACCGCCCTCGATTGGGCGGATGCCGAACTCCGCGAGATGGCGGTGCCACGCACGCGTGTGCTCCTGCCAGAAGTGCTCGAACGAATCGGCGATTGTCATCGACTGCATCGCGCTGTGACCTGTCCGGCTCATCGCTTCGCGCTTCTCGTTGTCTTCGATCAGCATTGTCAGCGTTTCGATCCAGGGCTCGATGTCCTCGCTCGGGAGCACGAAGCCCGTCTCCCCGTGGCGCACGACTTCCTGCGGGCCGCCCTTGTCGGTGACCATGACAACCTGACCAGATGCCTGTGCTTCCATGACGACCTGGCCGAGCGTGTCGGTCGTTGAGTTGAACGCGAAGATGTCGCACGACGCGTAAATCTTGGAGAGCTCCTCGCCGTGACGGAACCCGAGGAAGCGGGTGTTGGTCTTCTTAAGCTCGCGCGACATCTCCTTGCGGTAAGGCCCGTCGCCCACGATCACAAGCTCTGCGTCGAGGCCCTTGGCCTTGCAGCGCTTGTCTACTTCCTTCCAGACTTTGACCAGCATCGGCAGGTTCTTCTCGATGCTTACGCGACCCACAAACAGCACGCGGATGGTGTCGGCCTTGCCAGGCTGACTGGTGAGCGAGCCCTCGGAGCCGAGCCGCTCGAACATCTCGCGGTCCTCGAAGCCTGTGTTGAAGAGCTCGGTGTCCACGCCGGGCTGGAGCCTGAAGCACTTGCTCCGATCGAGCTCGAGCGCTTCGAGCGAGTCGATGTAATCTTCCGAGCGGGTGAAAATGCCGCTGAAGGACTTGTAGAACCAGTACATGTACTTCTTGGCTGCCCAGGTGAAGCCCGCGTCGTCGAAGAGGTGATCGACGTACGCGGGGAAGTCGGTGTGGTACACGCCCATCACGGGCACCTTGAGCATCTTGGCCGCGATGTAGCCCACCATGCCCACGGGTCCCGGGGTCGAGATGTGGATCATATCGGGCTGGTGCTTGTCCACGTGCCTGAGCATCTTGACCAGTGGCGGCAGCACGAGCTGCAGGTTCTCGTACTTGGGCATGCTCGTCGCGAAGCTTGGCTCGAAGTTGTGGATGTTGTCCCAGTCGGGCACGTCGAAGGTCGTGCTCGTCATGACCTGAACGTCGCGGCCTGTCTTGTTCGCCTGCTCGGCAACATTCTGGATGAAGCGGCACACGCCGTTGACGTCGCCCAGCGTGTCGGTGAAGAGCGCGACCTTCATCGGGCGCTCGAGTGCGCTGGCGCCGGAGCCTGGCTCGGCGAGGTTGTGATTCATCTGCTCCACGAGTTCGCGCTCCTTGTTCTGGTAGAACAGGCTGAACACGTACGGCGCCTGCGCCGCCAGCAGGATCGTGTAGCTGATCAGGTGATCGACGATCCCGTTCTTGTCCTTCTTGCGCGCCGCGTCGAGGGCGCCGGAGGCCATCGCCCGCGAGAGGGCGGTGGTCAGGTCGTCAGCGAACTGCGCCATCCGCTCGTGCTCGCTGAGCGCCGACCCGTTGACCCATTCATCGGGGCTGAACTTCTCGCGGAGGTCCGGGTACTCGGCGAGCACCGGCGCGATCGTTTCGCGGAGAGCCGAGGTGATCGGCAGGCTCCGGCTCTTGCGCTTGCCGAGCAGCAGCTTCCGCTTGGCCATGTGCCACGCAAGGCGGGGCTTGCTGGGGATGTCCGTGGGCACGCCCGCGAAGCGGAGAAGCTTCCCCGCCAGATAGCGCTGCCCCGCGTCCATGTCGGGCTGGAGCTTCCGCGCGGTGTAGTGGCTCGCGACGGTCGTGAGTTGGTGCGCCAGAAGCGATGCGTGCCCCGCATTCCCTCCCGCACGGCTGCAGCCGTGCATCGAGATGTCGAAGAACGCGCGTGGGTCGGTGATCTTGTGGTCGGCGCCGGTCTTGATCGCGGTGAACGTGCGTCCGATGTTCAAGAGGCCGTGGTCGTCGGAGCCGCCCGTTTTGCCCTTGATCCAGGGCTGATCGAAAACGGGTTCGAGTGCGTGCTTGATGCTGAACGCACGGATGCGTTCCGGGTCGAGCCACTGAAGGAAGCGTTCGATGCTCTCGCGGTGCGTGCCCGCGTGGGCGCCGTTGACGATCTCGAACCCGCGGAAGAGCAGGCAGCAGCGCTCGAGATGCCACATGCTGAGCTTGCCGTTCTGGATATAGACCGGGTGCGCCAGCGAGTGGGGGAGCATGTTCTCGCGGAGCCATTGGCAGAAGGCGTAGACGTCCTCGCGCAGGTCGAGCAACTCGATCTGCTCGTGGTGCTCTGGAGTGAGCCCCCAGACGAGCACGTGGAGCTTGCAGCGGTCCTCTGGGAAGTAGACCGTGACCTCCTCGCCCACGATGAAGTCCTGGAAGCCGCGCTCTTTGAGCGAGAGTGCGCCCTTGATCGTGTCGTGGTCGGTGATAGTGACGAGGTCCATGCCCCGGGCCTTGGCCTGGTCGTAGACGGCCTCGGGCTCGGAGTAGCACTCGGGGATCCCGATGACCCCGAGCGCACGGATAGCGGGCCCATCGGACGCATTGGAGTGGCAGTGGGTGTCGATGCGCGTCCACTCAGACCAATCGGTCATACGGTCAATGGCCTGGCTGGTCATCTCGCGTTCCATGGGCGTCCCCTGCAATGCGTGGGAATGTCGTCCGTGTGCTTTCAGTATCAGCCCGGCATACGTCCGCCAAGGCTGACCAATTTCAGACCGTATTGGCCCTCAATTCTAGTTCCAATACCCACGATCGGGTCGGAATCGCGTTTCAAACCACCCCCGGGGCTAGGGTTACGCCTGACTTCACGAGAGTTTTGAATTCGCCGGGCATACTCACCGCGAACACGGGGTTTGCCACGGTCCAAAGAGGCCGACTCGGGCCTGAGCCAGATTGGCTCAGGACGGGATTCGGGCCAGGAAAAGGAGTATTCAGATGGCACGTCTCAACGTTGTTGATCCCGCATCCGCCTCGGGCGACGTCAAGGAGATCTTCGACGGCCCGCTCAAGGGCAAGCACCTCAACATCTTCAAGGGCATGGGCAACTCGGCAGCCGCCCTCAACTTCTATCTCAACGGATCCGGTGCTCTCTCGAATGCCTCGCTCTCCGCGAAGGAGCAGGAGGTCGTCCAGCTCGTCTTCGCACAGGGCAACGGCTGTGACTACTGCCAGGCCGCCCACACCCACATCGGCAAAGGCGCAGGCCTGACCGAGGAGCAGACCATCGCCGCCCGCACCGGCGGGGATCTCGGTGACGCCAAGCTCACAGCGCTCGGCAAATTCGCCACGGCTCTGCACGAGAAACGGGGCTTCGTCGCCGACAGCGATATCAGCGACTTCAAAGCCGCGGGCTACGACGACGGCGCGGTCGCCGAGGTTGTCGCCGTCTCGGCGCTCGCCACGTACACCAATTACTTCAACCACGTGAACCAGACCGAGGTCGATCTGCCCACACCCCCCGCTGTGTGATCCATCGCCTCAAACTCTGAGAAATGACGCCGGCCCCGGGTTTGTCCCCGGGGCCGGTTGTGTTTGATACCATCATCCAATGGCAAAGACCCGCACGCACCTCGCCGTCTTCCCGGGCTCGTTCGATCCGGTGACCTTCGGCCACCTCGATGTGATCGCTCGCGGCAGGCGCCTCTTCGACGAGGTCGTCGTCGCCGTGGGCCGAAACCCCGGTAAAGACGAACTCTTCTCAGCCAACGAGCGGGTCGAGCTTGTCGAGTTGCTCATCGACGAGATGCGTGACAACGAGCCCGAGCTGGGCCTCGTTCGGGTCGAGGCGTTCACCGGGTTGACTGTGGACTTCGCCCGCTCGATCGGAGCCTCTGCCCTCTTGCGGGGCATCCGGAACTTGTCCGATCTGCAGTACGAGGTCCAGTTCGCCGTGACCAACCGCGAGGTCGCCGGGCTCGAAACCGCGTTCGTGGTGGCCGGCCAGAGCTTCGCGTACACGAGTTCGAGCCTGATCAAGCAGATCGCCGCGATGGGCGACGATCTGCACAAGGGCCTCGCGTCGATGTGCCCGCCCGCGGTGATCGAGGCGATCATCCGCAAGAAAGACGCCGGCCACCCCGCGCTCACGAAGCTGTCCGCCGACGACGCCGGCAACGGCGACTAACGTTTGCCATGCAAGACCGCATCATCTCCATCGGCTCGCTCGCGATACACCCGCTCTGGCCCATGGACGCGATGCGCGACCCGCGGCCGCCGCACGCGACAACGACACTCATCCTCGACGGCGACGCCGCGATCCTTGTCGACCCGGGGCTGCCGGGTCAGATCATCGCGAGCCGGCTGCTCGAGCGTTCGGGTCTCTCGCCCGCGGACATCACGCACGTCTTCCTGACGAGCTTCAAAGCCGACACGTGCCGGGGGCTGCCCACGTTCGAGGATGCGACGTGGATCGTGTCTGAGGCCGAGCGCGAGGCGGTGGGGACGCCTCTTGCGATGACGCTGAAGAAGGCGCTCGACGAGGAAGGACAGGGTTCTGATGTCGTCAGCGAACTCGAACTCCAGGTCGCGATGCTCGCAAGGTGCGAGGCCGCCCCGGACAAGCTGACGAACATGGTCAGCCTCTTCCCGCTTCCAGGTACCACGCCCGGGACCTGCGGCCTGCTTCTGGCCTACCCCACGCGCACCACGCTCATCACGGGCGATGCTGTCGCGACGACCGAGCATCTCGATCAGGGCAAGGTGCTCGACGATGCGCACGACCTCGACAAGGCGCGCGAGAGCTTCGCCGAGGCGATCGAGGTCGCAGATGTCATCATCCCCGGACGCGACAACCTGCTGATCAACCCTACGCGCAGGCCCTTCTGATGCCGAGCAAGATCGACCCAAACCGCAAGGGCGCCTCGAGCCCGAAAAACGTACCAAAGGACGTTCTCCGCGCGCTCAACAAGGGCGAGATTCCGACGGTCAACCTGGGCGAGGGTTTGGCGATCAACACCGCCGAACTCCTGCTGAACGCGGCCCCCGAACTCGGGAAGAAGGGCATCAAGCCTCTGACGGATGACCCCAGGATGGGGCTCATGAACCGCTGGCGGACCGCTGCGTCGATCCTGCACGACCACTTCGGTGACGACGCGATCGGCCGCTTCGCCGACCACCCGTCGGACACCGTCCGGGGCTGGTGCTGCATGGTGATCGGACTGACCGAGACCAAGGGCTGGACGCTCAAGAAGCGCATCGCGCGCATCAAACCGTTCGCCGACGACGAGCACTTCGGTGTCCGCGAATCAGCATGGCTCGGCGTCCGCGACCGGATCATCGAGGATGTCGCGCGGTCGATCACGCTGCTCACCCCGTGGACGAAGTCCAGGAGCGCCAACGTGCGCCGGTTTGCGACAGAAGCCACCCGCCCCCGCGGCGTGTGGTGCGCGCACATCACCAGCCTGAAAGAAGACCCTTCCCCGGCGCTGCCTCTGCTCGAACCACTGAAGTCCGACAGCAGCAAGTACGTACAGGACTCGGTTGCCAACTGGCTGAACGACGCGGGGAAGACCTCGCCAGGTTTCGTGATTGAGCTGACTGATCGGTGGCTCAGTGAATCGGATACGCCCGAGACTCAGCGAACGGTGAGGCGCGCGAAACGCAATCTGCCTTAGCACTTATGATGTGTTGAGTGAGTCGTAATAGCAACACAGGTCGAGCACGGCTGGAAGAAAATGGGTGTCCACCAGTATGTCCGAAATGCGACTATGAACTAACGGGATTGCTCGACAATAAATGCCCCGAGTGTGGTGCAGGGATTTCTACCGAATTGCTGGGTCGCGCGAACCAGAAGTGGTCGGTGATGTTTCACTTGGCTGTAGTAGGCTTCTTGATTAGTGGATTTGTTCTGTCGTACTTCTTAGGGCCACTTTTAGCTGCTGCGTATATTGCTCTGTTTGTAGCCTTGATCCTGTCTGCAAGCCGCTATTCGCAGATGCGAATGAGATATCAGATAGGGGCGACTGTTCTGATATGGTCACCCTTCGTGATTGGCGCAGCACTATTTGTTGAGCGGTACTTGTTGGTCTAGATTCCCATCAAGCCAGCGCCTGATCCAAATCCTCGATCAGGTCCTCGACATGCTCGACACCAACCGAGAGGCGCACGAGCCCGAGCGGATCGTAAATAGAGCAAAGCGGAACCTAACTTGATCTGATGTATGCTTACCGAGTGTCTCGAAAGGAAGGGCAAACCTATCTGCAAGCGTACATAGAGCGCTATTCCATAAACTGCCCGATCTGCCACTACGATCTACGAGGGATTAGCAAGACTAGTTGTCCTGAATGTGGCTATGAATTTGATCTGAAGAAGTTACAAAAGCACCGATACAGATCACCTAGTCTCTGGGTGATCCCACTCGGGTGCTTCTTGTCCTCCCTCATACTCACAATCTCGTGTATCGGAATACCTTTGGCAATCCCATATTTTGTGTACGGCGTTCGGTGCGTTGAGTATCCACACAGGTACTCATCGCGCTCTCCAGAAAGTCGGAGGCGGGCGATGATCGTTTCTTGGATCCCGGTTCTTGGATTTGGTAGTTTGGTTGTTCTTGGGTTTATTCTCTGATTCAGGCCAGCGCCTGATCCAGATCCTCGATCAAATCCTCGACATCCTCGATACCAACCGAGAGGCGCACGAGCCCGTCGCTGATGCCGAGCTGCTCGCGCTGCTCGGGCGGCACGCTCGCGTGCGTCATGATGGCTGGGTGCTCGATGAGCGACTCAACGCCGCCCAGGGACTCGGCGAGCCCGAAGAGGTGCACGCGTTCGAGCATGGTGCGGGCTTTGTCGAGTCCGTCCTTGAGGTAGATCGTGACCATGCCCCCGAAGTCGCGCATCTGCTTCTTGGCGATCTCGTGCTGCGGGTGCGACTCGAGGCCCGGGTAGATGACCTTCTCGACCGCGCCGTGCTCGCTGAGATAGCCCGCGACGCGTTTGGCGTTGGCGCAGTGGCGCTCCATGCGGATGTGCAGCGTCTTGGTCGAGCGGAGCAGCAAGAAGCACTCCATGATGCCGGGCACCGCGCCCTCTGAGAGCTGGATGAACTTGAGCTGCTGGTGCAGCTCGTCGTCGTTGGTGAGCAGCGCGCCGCCGATCGCGTCGGAGTGGCCCCCGATGTACTTGGTCGTCGAGTGGCACACGACATCGGCGCCGAGCGCAAGCGGGTTCTGCAGGTAGGGCGTCGCGAACGTGTTGTCGACCGCGAGCCTGGCGCCCTTGGCGTGCGCGATCTTGGCGACGCCCTCGATATCGATGCACTTGAGCGTCGGGTTGGTCGGTGTCTCGACCCACACGAGCCTCGTGTTGTCCTTGAACGCGTCCTCGAGCTTGTTGAGGTCGGTCATGTCAACGAGCGTGGTCTCGACGCCCAGTTGCTTGAAGACGCGGTGGAAGAGGCGGTTCGTCCCGCCGTACACGTCGTCGCAGAGCAGCACGTTGTCGCCCGCGCTCAGCGTGTGCAGCACAACACCGGTCGCGGCGACACCCGACGAGTAGCACAGCCCGTGCTTGGCGCCCTCGAGCGCGGCGAGGTTGGCTTCGATCGCTGTCCGCGTCGGGTTGGCCGCGCGCGAGTAGTCGTACTCACCGATGATCTTGCCCGGGCTCTGCTGGACGTACGTGGACGTCTGGTAGATGGGCGTCATGATCGCGCCGGTGGAGGGGTCGGGCGCCTGGCCCGCGTGGATCGCCTTTGTGCCGAAGCCTTGGGTGTGGTCGTGTGCCATGTGTGTTGCCGTCTCTCGTTGGTTGGTGCTTTGCTGATTACTGCTTCTTCGCGAGGTACTCGATCAGGTCGATCTGACTCAGGATGCCCACGATCTTGCCCTCGTCGATCACGATCGCGGCCTGGTCTTGGCCGAACACGCCGTAAAGCTCCTCGACGCGCGCCTTCGGGTAGAGCAAACCGCCGATCGGCTTCTCGACACCGCGCACGGGCGATTCGGTCGTGATCTCGCCCGACTGGAGGCCTCGAAGGACATCGACCTCGTGGACGATGCCCACGGGCTTGGCGGCGCTGCCGTTCATGATCGGGACCTGCGAGATGCCCTTGTTCTTCATGAGGTTGATAATGCTCCCGACGCTGTCGGCTTCGCTCGCGGTGATGACCTCGCGCGAATCGCCCAGCATGTCCTCGATGAGTCCGAGGCCCTTGTCGGGCTCGAGGAAGCCGTGCATCTTCATCCATTCGTCTGAGAGGTACTTGGTGACGTACCTGGTGCCCGAGTCGGGCAGGACGCAGACGACTTTCTTGCCCGCGCCCATCTCCTTGGCGATGTTGACCGCGATGTGCGCCATGCCGCCCGAGGACCCGCCGCAGAAGAGCCCCTCCTCGCGGATGAGCCTCCTCGCCATGGTGAAGCACTCGTAGTCGTTGACCTGGTACATCTCATCGACAGCGGTCGGATCGAACGCCTTGCACACGATGTCCTCGCCGAGCCCCTCGACCTTGTAGACGTATGGGGTGGACATGGTGCCGGTTTTGAATATCTGGTAGTGGACGCTGCCGAGCGGGTCGACCCCGATGATCTTGGTGGGTGAGTTCTTCTTCTTGAAGAAGCGCCCGATGCCGCTGGCCGTGCCGCCCGTGCCCGTGCCGACGACGATCGCGTCGATCTGCCCGCCGTCGGTCTGGTCCCAGATTTCCTGGCCGGTCAGGACTTCGTGCGCCTCGATGTTCCACTGCGAGTGGTACTGGTCAAGATAGAACGAGCCCGGCGTTTCCTCGGCGACACGTTTGGCGACGTTGACGTAGTGGTCGGGCGAATCGCCCGGGACGTCGGTGGGGGTGATGATGACCTCGGCCCCGAACGCGCGGAGGCCGTCGATCTTCTCCTGGCTCATCTTGTCGGGCATGGTGAAGACTGCTTTGTAGCCCTTCACCGCCGCGGTCATCGCGGCTCCCAGGCCTGTGTTGCCCGAGGTGTTCTCAACGATCGTGCCGCCCGGCTTCAAAAGCCCCTCTTCCTCGGCCTTGTGGATGATGTAGCTGGCCATCCGGTCCTTGATGGACCCGGCGGGGTTCATGAACTCGCACTTCGCGTACACCTCGGCGGAGCCGTCCGGGACGACCTTGTTGAGCCTCACCAGCGGGGTGTCTCCGATCGCGTCGAGGATGTTGTTCTTGGTCTGCACGGGTCTGGCTCCGTGGGGTGAAATCGATACTCGGTCACAGGGTGTATAACAGGATAGGTCGGGTGCGGGCGCCGGCTCGTTCTGCTCTTCGGGCGGGGTGTGGTAGGGAATAACCACGCTTCGGTCTGGACGGAGTACTAGGAAACGGTGCACAACCACTCACGAATTGACGAATTTGATCTTTCGACGCACCTAACGAGCAACCGAAAGGCTATTCAGCCGAATAGTTCCTCGGCGACAGACGAGAATCGCCAAGAGAAGTGACCGAGCGCTCGATGAGTCGACGCACGTCACCAAACACATATTCAACTCGGCATCTGCTGTTTGTTGTTGCAGGAATTGACCATGGCTCGACGACCATCGTTGCACCATATCGGTTTGCTTACGCTGCGCGCTTCCGAGCAATTCCGTTCAGGTAAACCCCATCTCGCCGCGTCGACACTCCACCCTGTCATGCCTCACGCGGGGAAGTCACCCGAGGCGCTCGCTGTTTATGGCAAATCGCTCGGCACAATGGGTCAGCACGAGAGTAGCGCCGTCTACTTCAAAAAAGCCCTCAAGCTCCAGCCGATGAACCATGAGCTGCGCACCGATTACTCGCTCGCGCTCAAGCTCTCGGGCGAGTTTGACTCGGCGTTGGAACAGATCAAGCGTGCGCGTGCCTCGGCGAGCTGGCACCCAAAGGCCGTGTTTGTCGAGGCCGAGCT
Organism: Phycisphaera sp.; assembly: GCA_003712165.1. GTDB lineage: Bacteria > Planctomycetota > Phycisphaerae > Phycisphaerales > UBA1924. The sequence goes on along the minus strand of RHLH01000001.1, from coordinate 3,079,326 downwards.
CCTGATGGATTCAGGGCTGTACGAGGAAGCTGCAAGGCTGCTCGCAGACTTTGAAACCAACGCCGACGAGAAACACAAGACCCCATCGAATTTGGCGATGGCGTTTACAACTCGCACACGCCTCGCGCCAAAGCACATCCCCGCGGAGGAAGTGCTCAAGGGCGGGATGATGTACGCGGACCACCCGGAAGTACCCGTGCGCAGGCGAGCGATGCTCTGGCTCTCGATCTCTGTCATGCTCGACAAGATCGGTTGCTACAACGATGCGATGAAAGCGGTGACGCAGTCAAAGTCCCTTGCAAACGTCCCCTGGAACGAGGAGGCGCATACAAAGCGGATGCACGACTGCACCACCTCGTGGACATCAGATGAGGCAAAGCACGTCAAGCCTGCTTCGGTGGACGGCTCCGGGATAGTGTTCATCCTCGGCATGCCCCGCAGCGGCTCTTCGCTGCTCGAGCAGATGCTCGCGTGCCATCCGGATGTCGCGGGGCTCGGAGAACGCAACGAGGTCATCACCGCTGCGGGGACGATCCAGCAGCCAAGCCCCGGCTTGCTGCCCATGGTTACCGATCTGTCATCGCTCACACCAGATCTGTGTGAGAGACTTGCTCGGCAAACGCTCAGCGTATTCGATTCGATGCGTCCCAAGGGCGTGCGGTATGTGATCGATAAACAGCCCTTCAACTTCGTTAACGTGCCGCTGCTGGCACGCCTGCTGCCTGGTTGCAAGATTCTGCACACCATCCGTGATCCGCGAGACACCGCGCTCTCTTACATGACGCAGTGGTTCTCGAGCCCGCACGGCCAGGCGAACTCCCTTGATACGATCGCACGCTATTACCGCGACTACCGACAAATGATGGATGCCTGGGTCAGGCTCGAATCGCCTGGTCAGAGGCCAGAGATTCTGGATGTGCACTACGAACGGGTGGTCGCCGAGCCAGAATCTGCCATACGCGACGTGCTCTCATTCCTCGGCCTTGCGTTCGATGAAGCGGTTCTCAGCCACGCCGATTCTGATCGCGTTGTCCCGACCGCGAGCCGAGATCAGGTGAGGAGCAAGCTCTATACATCGAGCGTACAGCGCTGGAGAAACTACAAACGCTTTATGGGGCCTCTCGAACAGCATTGCGGCGCGTACATGGACTAAGACATTCACTTGCATTCCGATTCGTGCGCCGGGGTTTGGCCGCTTGGTGCTATCCTCATTCTGTGTGCTGTCAGCCTCCGATGACAGCCCAGGAGGAAAGCGTTGGCCGCAAAGCCGCCCGTGCAGCAGATCATCGCCAGAGCACAACAGGCCGAGGGATTCCTGCGCGCGGGCCAACCCCATAAGGCAGTCGCGACGCTCCAGCCCGCGATGCAATTCGCCGAGAAGGTGTTCCCAGCGCTCGTGATCTACGCGAGGGCGATCTCGATGCTCAGCCAGCACGAGCGAGCGGCGGCTGTCTTTCAGAAGGCCCTCAAGCTCAAGCCGAGCGACGCGGGTGTGCGCACGGAGTTTGCAATCTCGCTCAAGCGGTCGGGCCGGTTCGATCAGAGCCTGAGCCACGTCCAGCGTGCGCGGGAGACCGCACCCTGGGAGCCGCGCGCGGCGATGCTCGAAGCCGAACTGCTCATGGACCTTGGTGAGGAAGAGAAAGCGGCCGAGTTGCTCGACGGGTTCGATCGGAACGCGCCCGAGTCGGTGCGCACGCCGCACCATCTCTCTCATCTCTGCACAACACGCATGAGGCTGGCCCCGAAGCACTACGAGCCGGGGCCGCTGCTCGAGGAGGCCCGCGGTTACGTCGATGACGAACGCATCCATTCGAAGCAGCGCGCACTCGTCGCGTCGCGGATCTCGAGTCTTCTCGACAAGCAGGGCGAGTACGACGCAGCGATCGAGGCGAACACACGTTGCAAGCAGTTGCGTGCGGTCCCCTGGGACGCCGACCAACACTCGCGTCGAGTAGACGCGTGCGTCAAGGCGTGGACTTCCGAAGCCGCAGCCAATTTACCTAAGTCAACCGTTGATGGGTCGGGCATGATCTTCGTGCTGGGCATGCCCCGAAGCGGCTCGTCACTTCTTGAGCAGATGCTCTCGAGGCACCCCGATGTGCACCCGCTGGGCGAGCGCAACGACATCACGTTCGCCGCGGGCGCGGTCGATCGCCCGCCGCCAAGGCTGCTCCCTCTTGTGAGCGATCTCTCGAGGCTCACGCCCGAGTTGTGCCAGCAGATCGCCGATCACGTTCAGCGGACCGTGCGTGAGGCGACCCCAGCCGGGAAGCGGATGACCGTTGACAAGCAGCCATTTAATTACGCGCACGTTCCCCTGCTGGCCAGGATCCTCCCGGGGTGCAAGGTGCTGCACACGCTGCGCGATCCTCGCGATGTTGCCGTGTCGTACCACACACTCTGGTTCAACGGCGATCACGGCCAGGCCAACTCCTTCGAGACGCTCGGCAAGTACTACCGCGACTACCGCCGGACGATGGACGCGTGGGCCGGGCTGCCCGCGCCGGATCAGCGGCCCGAGATGATGGATGTCCGCTACGAACGCGTTGTCGCAGAACCAGAAGAGGTCATGCGCGAGGTGCTCGCGTTCGTGGGACTCGAGTACGACCCCGCGGTGCTCGATCACACACAGTCGGACCGGGTCGTCGCGACCGCGAGCAGAGACCAGGTCAAGAGCGGGCTCTACTCGTCCAGCGTCGCGCGCTGGAAGCAGTACGAGAAACACCTTGGTCCGTTCATCGAGCACGCGGGCGAGTTCATCGATGACAGCGGAGACGCGGGTTGACCAGCGGGCAGACACAAGCTCAGGTTCAGCAGGTCGCCCGGCAGGCCGAGGCATTGCTCAAAGCGGGCAAGCCGCTCCAGGCAGCCCGGGCGCTGGCGCCCGTGATGGAGCAAGCCAAGGGTCACCTGCCCGCAGCTCTCACTTTCGCCAGATCGCTCATGCTGATCGGCCAGCACGCGCAGAGCGCTGAGGTCTTTGCGCAGGTCGCCAGGCTCGCGCCCGGGCACGCAGCCGCCGCGACAGAGCAGGCCGCGGTGCTCGCGAGGTTGGGCAGGTTCGATGAAGCGCTCGAAGCCGTCCGGCGCGCCAGGCGAGCCAAGCCCTGGTTCGGGCCCGCGGTTTTCCAGAAGGCCGATCTGCTCGCGGACATGAACCGCGGCGCAGAAGCGGTTGAGCTGCTCGATTCGTACGAAGAGCACGCACCCGAAGCCGAGCGGACAAAGCTTAACGAGGCCAGGGCGTGCGCAGCACGCGCAAGGCTGATCCCCAAACACATCAAGCCCGAAGCGATCATTGATGATCTTCTCGCGTTCGCGGACAACGAGAAGGTCCCCGCGGGTCTTCGCTGCGTGATCAGCGCCCGGGCATCGGGCGCGCTCGACCTGCTCGGGCGATACGACGAGGCGTTCGAACTTCAGAACCGCGCCAAGATAATCAGGAATCTCCCCTGGGACGCAGCGGAGCACACCGATCGCGTGCGGGCCTGCATCGAGGCGTGGAGTACTGCGAGCACTGACCAGCAACCCGATGAACCTGTTGACGGGTCCGGGCTCGTCTTCATCGTTGGGATGCCCCGCAGCGGGTCGTCACTCCTTGAGCAGATGCTCTCGCGCCACCCGCTCATCAAGGCGCTCGGCGAACGCAACGAGATCACCCGCGCCGCGCAGACCATCCAGCAGGCAAAGCCTGGCGTGATCCCCATCATCACCGATCCGTCTCGCCTGACGCCAGAGCTGCGCGAGAAGCTCTCGCAGACGGTGCTCGAATCCTACGAGTCAGAGAGGGAGCCGGGTATCGAGCTGCTCACCGACAAACAGCCCTTTAACTTCGCGCAGCTGCCTTTGCTCGCAAGGCTTCTGCCCGGGTGCAGAGTCATCCACACACGCCGTGACCCGCGCGACACGTGCCTGTCGTATTACATGCAGTGGATGCTCGGCGCGCACGGCCAGGCCAACACCATCGAAGATATCGCGCTTTTCTGTCGTGACTACTTCGCACTGATGAACGCCTGGCAGAGCCTGCCCGCTCCCGGTGCAAGGCCAGACCTGCTAGAGGTCAACTACGAGAACCTCGTCTCGGAGCCCGAGCCTGTACTGCGAGGTCTCTGCGTCTTTCTCGGCATCGAGTTCGACGAGGCGATGCTCGATCACACATCGGGCGACCGCATCACCAACACCGCCAGCAGGGAGCAGGTCCGCTCGGCGCTCTACACCTCGCGCATCGCGCGCTGGAAGAACTACGAGAAGCACCTGGGCCCCGTCTTCGAGCACCTCGGCGACTTCATCCAGGGTTGATCCGCACCCCGGGCGAGGTGGATACGCTCAGCCATGCGCATCCTCCTGACCAACGACGACGGCATCAACGCCCCGGGCCTCATCGCACTCCACAAAGCCATCGCCGAGATCGATCCGCTGGGCGAGGTCTTCACCGTTGCGCCAAAGACCGTCCAGAGCGCCACGAGCCACGGCGTCACGTTCCACACACCGCTGATGGTCGAGCCCGCCGCGCATCTCGACGGGTTCGCCGTCGACGGCAGGCCCGCTGACTGCGTCAAGGTCGCGCTCAGCGCGCTCTGGCGGGAACGCTTCGGTGAAGACTCGAGGCCAGATCTCGTGATCTCTGGCATGAACGCCGGCGCGAACTGCGGCGTCAATGTGATCTATTCGGGCACCGTCGCCGCGGCGATCGAAGCCGCGTTCCTCGGCCCGCCCTCGATCGCGGTCAGTATGCACCTCGGTCGGGGCAAGCCGCTCTTTGCCGCCGGAGCGATGCACGCCAGGAGAGCTCTGGACAAGATCCTCGCCGCAGGTCCGCTCGATCCGCACGAGTGCCTGAGCATCAACATCCCTCGTTGCGAAGAAATGCTGCCCGATACCCCAGAGGGGCGTGAACAGATGCGGATGGCACGCGCGGGAACCGGGTCGCCCGGTCAGCCCGTCAGCGTGCAGGCCTACGAGCACGGCCCGGACGTCAATGACGAGCATGATCCGCTCGCGGAGATGCCCATCAGCGTCTGCCCGATGAACACGCACGGCCTTATCGACCGCTTCGAGAAAAGGCAGAGCCCCTCGGGTCAGTCGTACTACTGGTCGGCAGCGGGCGGACTCGACTTCCACGACACCGAGCCCGGCACAGACGTGGACCTGCTCTTCAAGAGGCACATCACCGTCACGCCGCTCTCGTTCGATCTGACCGAACGCAACAGCATGCGCGGTTGGCAGCAGCGGCTCCGCTAAACGGGCTCGTCTGTGTCTCCCTAGACAAAGGCAGCCGCGCCGTGTCCGCCGCAGCCGCCGGGAGGGAGAAGAGAATGTCGTAAGGCTCGGTGTTAGCCGAGCAGGTCTGCGGTGTTCTCGAGCATGGCCGGGAATTCCTCGCGGACTTCGTCGAGCTTCTCCTGCGTCAGCCCGAGCTTCTCGAACGCGGCCTTGTCGATGTCCGTGTTCTCGAGATCGAGGCGGAAGCCGCAGCCGTGGTCGGCAGCGATCCGCTCGGCGACGTGCACGAGGTACACCAGCGTGCGGTGTTCCTCGGGCGCCTCGGCCGGGCAGTGGTGGAACTTGGTCACGCTGATGAGCGTCTTTGGGAACTTCCAGCGCTCGCAGAGAGCGGAGCCGAAGTCCTGGTGGGTCACACCGAAGACCTCGGTTTCCTTCTCGAGCATGTTGCCGGTGGGGACGCCGTCCTCACCTGGCTTGACCGCGTCGAGGATGTCGATCAGCTTGTTGCGGTCATACTGCATCTCGACCATCATCCCGATGTCGTGGATGAGACCCGCGAGGAACGCCTCGTCGGTCAGGCCGAACCCGAGCTTCTCGGCGAGCAGCTTGGTCGCCGAAGCGGTCCCGATCGAGTGGTCCCAGAGATCGCGCGCTGCGAAGTAGGGCGTGATCTGACCGCCGCGGAAGAGCTTGGCGAGGCTCGCCGCGATGGCGATGTTCTTGACAGCATTGAGCCCAAGCATGACGATCGCGCGGTTGATCGCGGCGATCTGACCGGGCAGGCCATAGAACGAGCTGTTGACCACTTTCAGCACCCGCGAGCAGAGCGCGGGGTCGATCGAGATCAGCTTGTGCAGGTCCTGAGCGGTGGAGGTTGGGTCCTCGACCAACTCGATGATCTTGAGCGTGATCTCCGGCAGCGTCGCGATGTGGTTGATTTCGCTGATCGCTTCCTTGAGGATCTGCTCTTGCTGAACGTCAGTAGCCATGCCCGTCGCTCCTTCAGTCGGGTGTCCGGATCAGTCATCGGATCGCTGAAGTGCTGACTTTCGGACCAGACCAAGAAACCGCGCAGGCGTTACCGTTTGTCAGAGGCGTCCGGTAATCAGCCCTCGGCGAAGTGCTTGCGGAGCAGCGCCGGATCGACGAGATTCACCCCCGCCAACTCAGCCGCGATTCTGGGCCCCGTGGACCCATCCCCGAACGGGTGTGTGATCGATCCCCGATCAAGCTCAAGAGCATGCCCGATTGCGTCGGCGATCGCACCGGCGTTCTCGCCCGCAGCATCAACGGCGTTCGACCCACGCTCGCGACCCGATTGCCTGGGCCCGATGTTCACCACGGGCAGCCCGACTGCGCCCGCTTCGATCAGGCCCGCGGAGCTGTTGCCCACGAGCAGGCCGCCGTTCGAGGCGAGTCTCTTGAGCAGCGGCACAAACTCCCTTCTGGGCAGGTGATCACAAACAGTCACGTGCGCGTCGTGCGCCTCGATCGCGCGCACGATGCCGACCCTGCCCGGGTCGAGGTTGGGCATCAGGCACAGCGTCGGGCGGTCGCCGATCGCTTCGAGCGCTGCGCTCGCGACAGCTTCCTCCTGCTCGTCGGGCCTGCCGATCGGGTGCATCAGAAAGACAACACGCGGATCGCCGAATTCCTGCGCCTGTTCGTCGCCCATCGCGTCGAACCCGCCCAGCCCGTCGATCGCGGGCGAGCCCACGACATGAACCCTGCTCGCGGGTTCACCCATCCTTTTGATTCGGCTCGCGCTCGTTTCGGTTGCTGGGAAGTGGATGTGCGCGAGCTTGGTGATGGCATGCCGCATCGCCTCGTCGGCGACGCCCTCGGCGAGGTCCCCGCCGTGGATGTGCGCAAGCGGGATGCCCCCGATGCTCGCGGCGCTCGCAGCCGCGAACGCCTCGATCCGATCGCCCAGCACGACAACCACATCCGGGCGCAGCCTCTCAAAGCTGCGCGCAAATCGCGAGACCCCTTTGCCCGTGCTCTCGACGTCGTGCCAGCGCCCGACGCGCCCCACGGTCTGCATCGGGACCGAGTCGATGACGTCGAACTCCTGCTTGATCTCGTAGTACGTCTTGGCCGGCTGAACGAGGTGCGAACCCGCAGCGATCACCATGAGCTCAAGATCATTGCGGTCGCGCACCGCGTGCATGACCGGGCGGAGCAGACCGAACTCGGCGCGCGTGCCTGTCACGATCGCGATACGGCGCTTCCCCTCGCCGCTGGCCTGCGGCTTCTCTCGCTCGTTGCCAGCCCAGCCCGGACCGATCATGCTAGATCCTCTTCACACAGCGGCACATCCGCCTCAACATCCCGGGCAACCTTACGCCCAAGAATCTCATCCAACTCGAACGGCGCGAGCCCCGTGCCCGGCCGCTTGATCGTCAGCATCTCGTGCGCAACAACATCCCCCGCGCGCAGATTCTGTGTTGTCACGACAGACTGGCGCGAGACCTCCCGCACATCGCGCTCGCAATCGAGCACCGACTTCTCACCACCGGCGGGAGGCTCGATGCACACACCGGCCTTGGCTGTCGCGACGTACCCAGCCATCGCGAATGGCTCGAGCGACGCGCCATGGTCGGGCCCCGCCGCGGTCCGGTCGTAGGTCAGGTGCTTCTCGAACATGCACGCCCCCGCGTGCATCGCGATCGAGGCGGTGTCGATGTCTGGGGTGTGGTCGCTGTAACCGGTTGGCAAACCCGTCGCGTGCGCGATCGCGCCGATGCCACCGAGCGCTGCTTCCGGCGCGGGGTACGAGCTCACGCACTGCAGAAACGCCAACCGATCCCGTATCCCCTTGAGCCAATCCGCCGCCCGTATCACCTCATCAAGCTCGCTCGCGCCGGTGCTCACAATCAGCGGCTTGCCTGTCGCCGCCATCGCCTCAAGAAGCGGCTTGTTGATGATGTCCGGGCTCGCGCTCTTGTACGCGTCCCAGCCGAGACGCTCGGCGACCACGACCAACTCGATGCTGAACACGGTCGCGATTGCGTGAATGCCGCGCTCGTGCGCACGATCGACGACCTGCGACATCTCCTCGATCGAGAGTTCGAGCCTGCGGAGCATGGCCAGCGGGTCGGTCTCGCCCGCGTTCTTCTGATACGCCGCGAGCTTGGCTGCGCTGCTCATGAGCCTGTCGGTCTCGAAGAGCTGGAGCTTGATCGCGTCTGCGCCGGCGTCGGCCGCCGCGTCTGTGAGCTGGAGTGCGCGCGACACCTCGCCATCGTGGTTGACACCGATCTCCGCGATCACATAAGGCGGGTGCCCGGGGCCGATCTCTTGCTCACCGATGCGCACTGACACCCCCGCCAAGGAGAATTTCGGCGCGCACCACGTCGGCTTCCTCGTCAATGTCAACGACGGCGCCCGCTGGGCTGACGATCCCCCGCCTGTCCTTGCCGAAGAAGGCGTGGGGCCCTTCCCGCACACCAGTTATCTCGAGCATAAGCGATCGCCTTGTCAGGGCGATCGCGCCGCCGTCGGGCAGGTGCGCAGCGGGCAGGTCCTGCCTGCGGAACACGCCGTGGTTCAGGACATCGCCTTCCCAGGGCGAGAGCATGCCCGACTCGTCGTCGAGCCTGACCATCCACCAGGGGTGGTGCTTGCCGACTCGTTCGTAGCTCTGCGCAGAGTCACAACCCGAGTCCCGCAAGAGCTTCAGCGCGCGCTCGGATAGATCCGCAGGTCTGACCGGCACGTTGGCGTACAGGATCAGCACGGGCAGGAGCGGGTCGGTAGTCCAGGGGTGCGAGTCCGCGATTGAACTCATCGCGTGCCGAGCCGCGTCATCAACGGTCGCCGTGTCACCCGCCAGGTCATCGGGTCTGTCGACGACGTGCGCGCCCATGCTCTGCGCCAACGACTTGAGTTCGTCCGAATCGGTTGACACAACGATGAGATCAACGCCCGGCGTGTGCTGCGCGTGCTCGATGGTCCACGCGGCGCAGGGCTTGCCCGCGATGCTGCGCGTGTTCTTGCCCGGCACGCCCTTGCTGCCGGCGCGTCCGAGCACGATCGCGACCGCCCCGCCGGCCATCAGGCTGAGCTCACTGCTTGCGTGTTCTTGTGCTCGACGAGCCCGGCCGCGGGTTGCTCGGCGATGCTCGCGAGGCGGCGCTGCCAGCACGACTCGATGCCGTCGCGTGCGTGATCACCGTCGGGGGTCGACCGGTCGGGTTTGACCGTGAGTGTCGTCATCTGCTGGATGCGCGCCGCGAGCCTCGGCAGCTCGAAGGGCTCGATCCGTTCGCCCGCCACGGCATCTGGGAGCGGATCGATCACCGCGGCGCCGGTTGCCATCGTCCAGCGGTCGTACAAGGGCTCGATCTCCTCATACACCGCGTCCCGCCGTGTCAGCCGCGTGACAACCCACGGGCTGTGCACGTCATCGAGTCTCGGCCTGTCGTTGCGCTCATCGATCAGCTGCGCCAGCGCGGCGTGCGCGTCGGCGAAACCCTGACGGCCAGTAAGCAGCTCGCACGTCGACGGCGCGTCGGAGACATAGTCGAAGCTGATCGTGTCCACTCCCAACTCCGGGAGTTCGAGCAAGCGGTTTTGGTTTGTGAGCCCGGCGGTTCTGACATGCAGAGCCGTCACGCCAGCGCCCTTGGCGGCACCGATGATCCGGAGCACGCCCGGGTGCTCGAGCACCTCGGCGAGATCCTGCGATGAACGCTCGGCGCTCAGTGTGATCGCGACGTCTTCGCGCAGTTCGATCGCCTGCCTGATGTACGAGACCGCGAGGTCCTCGCCCATCATGGAGTCGTCGATCCCGACGAGCTGGATCTCGAGATGCTCGGGGCCCGCGGAGGTTTCCCTGGACGCGTCGAGTGTGCGCGCGATGTCGAGCGCGTTTGCTTCTCGGATGGATTTATTGTCGAACGCGCCGGCGATCATCGTGCGTCTGCTTGCGGAGTCGAGCGTGACACGCCTGCCAAGATCACGGACCTCGGGCTCGACGAGGATGCACCCGGTCCCGGCGATCGGATCGCTCGCGGGCTGCACCGGGAGATAGCCCAGCATCGCACCGATCGAGGCGAACGAGCCCGCTTCGTTTTTCTTCTCGCAGATCGACTCGACGACGCTGCGCGCGAGCAGGCACGAGCCGAGCCCGACCGCCGCCTGGCTGAAGACGAGCTTGTGCGTTCGCGGGAACTTCTTGAACCGCGATGCCGCCTCGTCGCAGAGCGCCGGGTCGATGAGCGACCAGTCTGCTCCGACAAGCAGAGCCGCGTCCGCGCCGGTTTCATCGAGCGCTTCGAGCGTGGCGTCTGGGTAGAACACTTCGTCGTAGACGGTCCAGCCCGCGACGCCCCCGCGCCAGGAGCGCTGCGAGAACGCCCGGGCGCCCGCGATGGCTCTCTGCCGTTCGCGCATCGCGTCCGCATCGGACTCGATAAACCGGATCTTGAGCTTGCCGATCGTCCCGCCACTCGGGTCTATGCCCGCGGCTCTTGCGGTGTCGCCAACGTTGTGCGTGACGATCGCGGCGCCCTCGATCTCGTTCGTGCTCGCAAGCCTCTCGAGAGTCAGACGGAGAGCGGACGTGTCGCCGATGACGGGCGTGGACAGATCCCTCGGCACACCGAGGTCTGACCGCCAGGGATCTGTCGGGATGACCGCCCACACGCGCTGCTTGGTGGCCAGTTGCTCTTCATCGTCTTCACGAGCCGCCGGGTCTTCGCGCGTGATCTTGGGCGCCTTGCCCTCGTGCGCCCGGATGGCGCTGTCCATCATCTCGCCCAAGAGGTCCGCCGCGTCGCCGAGCCACTCGGCGTTCTCCGCGTCGCGCTCTATCTGCGCTTTCTGCTGGTCGAGCGCAGACTGGTCGGCGAGGTGGATCTTCCGGTCCGCCTTGGCGCGCTTGAGCGTGCCCGTTTGGTTGAGGTCCTGCACGATCGTGTACGCGGGTTCGAGTTTCACGATCTCGTCACGATAGCTGTAGACCTTCTTGATGAGCGTGTTCACGAGCGTCTGGTCGTCGTGCTTGGAAGCCATCTCTTCAAGAGCTGTCTTCGTCTTTCGGCAGATCTCGGCGACCTTCCAGACATCGCCCCGCACCTTGCGCAGGGTCTTCTTCGCTCGCTCGAACGCCTTGGCGTTCTTCGTTACCACTGCTTCCGGGAGGTCGAGGTCAGGGCCGTCCTTGTGGAACTCGAGCACCTCGTCGAGGGGCATGACGCGTGTGCCCTGTTTTTCGACGCCGCCCTCGGTCGCGTCGATGACGGTCTGTCCCCACTGCGCGCTCTCAGCGAAGTCCCGCTCGAACTGGAGCAGGTAGGTGTGCAGCTGTTCGTCGGTGTACACGCCGCGTCCGAGGTGGTCGCGCGCGGGGATCAGCCTGCTCCGCATCCGGGCGATGCGCTGCCACTCAAGGGTTTCGATTGTGCAGAACGGGTTGATTTCACCCGCCCACACGTCGTGGATCGCTGCGCCCGAGGCGTAGTACTGCCCGTCGGTGAAGGCGAGGTCTTGGCCGATCAGCACGACCGGGTCGCACCCGAGGTGTCGCGCCAGGTAGTACGCCAGGTGCGCGACGGTTGCACCGGGCTTGATTGGGCCCCGGTTGTCGTCGTGCTCGCCGAGCAGCTTCGAGAGGCACGTGTCCTTCGGGCTGCGCATCGCGCCGGGCCAAGCGTCGAGGATCGCGGGGTTGCCCTTCGCCTCGGCGACGAGCGTCACGCCCTCAACGTCCTCGGCGGTCAGGCCCTCATAAAAACGCTTGCTGATCTCGTGGTAATCGAGTGCTGTCACGTAGTGAGGCTTGATGCCCCGCGCGAGCAGAGGCTTGAGCACGGTCTGCACCGCGATGATCACGAACTTCTGACGCACCCATGGCTGCTCAAGCAGGTGGATGTTGCGCCGCAGGCTGGGCCCAGCCGAGACCACGATCGCGGGGCGGCCCTCGCACGTTCCAGCCAGATCGTCGATGCCCTGCGACTGCACATAGCGGTCAAGGTTCATGATCTGGTTGCGCATCGTGACATCGGACTGCACGAGCGTGGTGATGACGTTTGTCCGGATGCCCCGGACCGCGCTTGCGACCTTGGCCTCGAACCGGTCCACGCTGTCGGCGAGCCTGCGGGCGCTCGGCGGGTGCTCAACGAACTTGAGCCCGAGCGTGACGAGTCCCTCGCTGCCCGTCAGGACTTGACCGATCTCCGCTGCGTCGTCGGGGTCGGTCACGAACGCGACGAGCGGGTCGCCCAGCCAGCCAGAGTGGTCCTGTCTCTCGAGCACGGCGCGCATGAGCGCGACATCGGGTTCATAGATGATGATCAGCGAGGACGACTTGCCCCGCTGGAGGATCGAGCGGACGTGATGCCCGCAGGCGAAGCCTTTGACAACGATGACCCCCGCGTTGTCGATGTCGACGCGTCGCGCGAAGCGCTCGGCTTCCTCGCCCGGCCTCTTCTTGCTGGCCAGCGCCGTCTTGCGTCCCCAGGTGTCTGTCATCGAGCAGGAGATCAGCCCGTCGCCGCCGAGCGTCCAGTCGAGATCTGGTCGTGTCTCGGACTGTGCGATGGCCCTGGCGACCTTCGCGTTGGTGGCGCCCAGAGCCGCGAGGTTCTTGTCGAGCCTGTCGCCCAAGGCGTCCAGCGAGGCTTCGCCCGGGGCCGCGATCGTGCGATGTGTCCCTGCCATGGCGCGTCTCCAACGCCCTCTGCGTACACAGGCGCACCTCCTGCGCCACAGGTTTGCATCGGCGATCCGTGCTGGTAGGCTCCACACGATGCAGATACTCGGCCCCGATGAAGGCGCACTGCCAACGCTCCCGGAGACACCGATTCTCGAGCGCCTGCTGTTCGAAGCGCCGCTCATCCCGACCGGTGTGCTCGCGGTGGGGGTCATGATCGCTCTGAGCCTGGCCATGAAGAGCCAGAAGAGAAACCCGCCGTTGATCGCCGCGGGGATCATGCTCGTGCTCGCGGTGATCGTGCCTGCGGTGGCGTCGATGGTCACAACCGATCGCGAGGTCATCGCGGAAAGAGCCGAGGAATTCGTCGAAGCGGTCGCGACCGTCGACAGCAACGCTCTGCAAGGGGTGCTGACCGACTCGGTTTCACTCGGTCCCTCGGACAACGCGGCGTCCGTCGCGGCTAGGTACGTCCCTCGCATCAAGGGGCAGGATCAGATCATCGCTGCGGTTCAGCGCGCTCAGGCCCAATTCGGCTCGCCTGAAAGGTTCGTCAGCTCACACAAGGTGCTCGAGACCCGCGCCGCTCTCGAGAGCAAAAACACTGGGCGGACACTCGTTCGGGTCCGTGTCGAGGGGCCTGGGGGCGAGTACATGAACCACTCCTGGTGGGACATCACGTGGAAGCGAACTGGCGAGACCTGGCTGGCGTCCCGGATCGAGGCGATCTGGATCCAGGGATAAACCGTTTGCTGATCAAGCTTTAGTTCTCTGGGATCAGGACCGGGAAGCTTTCCTGGATGATCTGCTGCCGGCTGCCGTCGCTCATGGTTACCGTCTGGCTCACGCCTTGACCGTTGAGCAGGTTGTGGGGGAACCGCTCCATGAGGCTCCGCAGCCCGAAGCTAAAGACCGGGTCGATGTCTTCGTGTGTAAACACACCGACGGTCACCATGCTCATCGACGGACCGTGGTAGTAGAAGGCGAGCTCGCCCTGTCTCCTGAGTTCTTCAACCGCTTCGACGGCTTTCTCGCGCGCTTCTTCTATATCGCGCCGAGTGGGTGCTCTGCCGTCGGCCCTGCCGTAGACACCGACCTGGAGCGTGTAGACCGCGTCCTCGCCGAACTTGCCGGGCACGGACCTGAGATCGAGGTCCGATTGTGCCTTGCCCTGCGGCGGGATGTAGAAGGCCTTGGCAAACGGGCGCTCGCCGTCGATGCGTGTCTTGCGGACCCGCTCGAGAAGAGCGAGCGCCTCTCTGGTGTTCGGGCTTGGCTGTCGACCAACGCAGACGATCACGCGCTGACCCCGGTCGAGGATGAACGCCTCATCGAGACCGGGCAGGCGGACGAGCCGGGAGAGTTCGTCTTGCGCGAGCTGCGCTGCGTTGTTTCCGGCGAACGGCTTGAGTCCGATGGTCCAGAATTCCTGGCTGCTCGAAGTTGCGCCATTCGTGTCGCCGAACAGCTTTTGCCCCTCTGATTCGGGGATGGGCTTTGGGCCGGAAGATGAACACCCTGCGACGGCGAGCATGAAAAAAAGAATCCCGATTCTTTTCCAAACACGCGAAAAGCCGCATGTAGTGCGGGAAATCACATCTTGTGTGTCTGTCGCGGAGGATGAGCAGAAAAAAAACTCTCGGGTCCAACTCATTGTTATCCCTCCAAATACAGTAATATCAGTACATTACAACTTTGTGTGCTTGTGTGGGACTTTGTAGCAATCCAAACCACCCCGACGATACGTATATCACAGGGATGGCGAGCAACCGCAAGATGTCGTCCCAAACGGGCACCGGACCGTACGTCTGGTGGTGGGAACGCCCGGCTGAGTAGTAAGAATGGATTCGATGGGGCTTGGTGGGAAATTGCGCGTAAGGCAAACTTTGCGCGTCGGCCTCAACCAGATCAGAAGAAACGGAGTGGCGGACATGACAGACGTTGGAAGGATTCCCGGCGGTAACGAGGCTCTGCGTACCGAAGCCATCGGACGCGCCGCGGGTCGTAGCGACGAGACCAGCCGATCTCAGCCCGGAGTGGGCGTCGAGCGAGGCTCGGACACCGTCGATGTCTCCGACGAGGCCCGCTCCGCTGCCGCGAGGCTCAACGCCGACGCGACCGAGATCCGTCAGGACCTCGTCGACCGCGTCCGCGCCCAGATCGAGTCCGGCGAGTACGAGTCGCCCGTCAAGATCGCCGGCACCATCGACAACATGCTCGACTCGATCTCGTAACACCAGCGGGTCGGCCCCTTTCGAAGAATGATTCCCACGCCCGTCGCGGTCCGCGTGTGACCAGGCGGGTCTTTCTTTTTACGACGCCTCGCCGATCCGTCTCGCTGCGAGCAGCGCCGCGCCGGTCAGCCCCGCGTTTGCACCGAGCATCGTCGGTACCACCTCGAGATTCCTGAGAGACGCGGGCCAGCACGATTCTCGAGCGGCTTTCTCGATCGGCTCGACAACATGACACCCGGCTTCTTCAACGAGCCCGCCCCCGACGACAACCCGGCCGAGCGAGAGCAGGGTCACGATCGACCCGACCACGTTCCCGATCTTGCCGCACGCCGTCTGAACGACTTCGGTCGTCACCCTGTCGCCCACGTCGAGCGCGCTTGCGATCTCAGAAGAGGGGATCGGGACGCCCTGGTCAACGAACTTGTTCAGCGGCGAGTCCGCGCCTTCTTTGATGCGGTCGGCGATGTCGCGGGCGATCGCGGTGCGCGAGCACTGGTGCTCAAGCTCGCGCCTGCGGAGCGGGTTGTTGGGGTCGATGAGCACGTGCCCGATCTCGCCCGCGGTCCGGCGCTGGCCGTGATAGACCGAGCCCCCGATGATGATGCCCCCGCCGATGCCGGTGCCGATCCAGACGCCCATGAGGTTGTCATGGCCCCGCCCCGCGCCGAGTCGCTGCTCCGCGTAGACAGCAGCATTCACGTCGTTGTCGAGAAACACGGGCGTGCCAAGGCGTTCTTCGAGCAGGTGCGCCGCGGGCAGGTCGTCCCAGTGCAGGTTCGGCGCGTTGACCACGATGCCCTGCTCATGGTCAACCGCGCCGGGAGCTGCGAGCCCGATCGCGTCGACGCGTTTCACGCCCGCGTCGTGCATCGCGAGCTTCACATGTTCCGCGATCGTGTCCAGAACCGCCTCGGCGCCGCGCTCGGCGTGCGTCTTTGCCGAACTGCGTCCGATGAGCTGGCGCGACTCGTCGAGCACGCCGACCTGCATGTGCGTGCCGCCCAGATCTACGCCAACCGTTGTGTTCATGCCGAGCCTGTCCCCGTCAGCGTCGTCACCGCGGCGCAACGGACACCCGTGACGCGGTTGGCGATCTCCGATGCGAGGGTATCGGGTTTGTCCGTCACAACAAACAGCGTCGAGCCAGAACCCGAGACATGGATGGGCCCGTTCACGACCCGGCCCAGCCTGAGCATGACGGTTTCGATCTCGGGCTGGGTCCGCTGGGCGGCCAGCGCGAGATCGTTGAAGAGCTGCTCGGTGTCCACCTCGCCTCGCTCGGCGAGCGCGACGGTCTTCGCAGCGTCGAGCGTGAGGGGTGCTTGGTCGTACTGCGTGTATACATCGCCCGTGTGGCAGCCAAAGCCAGGCATGACGAGGACCAGCTTGGTCGGCCTGAGTTCGACGCGCCGGATGAGTTCGCCGAAGTGGGTGACGATCGCGGGCCTCGGGGTGTCGCCCTCGTCGAGGAAAAAGGGGATGTCCGAGCCCAGCGTGCGCCCGATGGCCTGAAGCTCGACGGGCCCGAGTCCCAACCCGAAGAGCCTGTTGGCGGCGTTCAGAGTCGCGGCGGCATCGCTCGATCCACCGCCCAGCCCGCCGCCCACGGGTATGCGTTTGCGGATCGTGATCCTCGCGTTCAGTTCTGTGCCCGTGTGCTCGCCCAGCCTTTTGAGTGCACGAACGGCGAGGTCATCGCCGGTCAGCCAGCCGATTGGCGAGGGCGCCGGGGCGTCGTCTGCGAACTTGGCATCGAGCGAGATCTCGTCGGCATTCTCGAGTGTGATGTCGTCGAACAAATCGACCGCGGTCATCCACGACGCGACCGGGTGCATGCCCGCGTCTGGTGTGTTCGCGGGTTCGGGAGGGCCAACCGAGAGCGCAAGGTTGATCTTCGCGGGTGCCTGGATTGAGACTGATTTACTCATCGTTGTCGAGGGTATCACGCCGGGGTGCGGCTTGTCGGGTTGCTAGGATTGCACGAGGGAGGTAGGCATGGACCGTGCATCGCTCTTTACAGAACTCGGGCGCATCGCGCCGCTCTCGCTCGCCGAGGACTGGGACAACGTCGGGCTGCTCGTCGGCGAAGCATCGGGTGAGATGACCGGGCCCGCGCTGTGCACGATCGACCTGACGGACGAGGTCATGGACGAGGCCGAGCGTCTTGGCTGCTCCGTGATCGTGTCGTACCACCCGCCGATCTTTGCGCCGATGACTCGTGTTGTGTGCAGCGACACGAAGCAGAGACTCGTGCACCGCGCGATCCGCGCTGGGATCTCGGTCTACTCGCCGCACACCGCGATCGACGCTGCCGAGGAAGGGCTCAACGACTGGCTTATCTCAGGATTCGGTGCGGGCGATGTCAGATCGCTCAAGACCCACACTGGCCGATCCGATCTGCGCAAGATCGTGACGTACGTCCCACCGTCTGACGCGGAGCGCGTCCGCAATGCCCTTGCTTCATCGGGCGCGGGCCACATCGGCGCCTACGACCTCTGCTCGTTCAGCGCGCCCGGAATGGGGACATTCCGTGGTGATGCCACAACGAACCCGGCGATCGGCACGCCCGGAGAACTTCAGCAGGTGGAGGAGATCCGGCTTGAGATGGTCTGCCCCGCGGGAGCCGCGGCTCTGGCTGTCGAAGCGCTGCAGTCGTTCCACCCTTACGAAGAACCAGCGATCGATGTCATCGCGCTCGAGCCCATGCCCTCGCGCCACGCCGGGCAGGGCAGGCGGATCGTGCTCGATCAGCCGCTGACGACTTCGCAGATCGGTGACAAGCTCAAATCGCACCTCGGCATCGAGCGCCTGAAACTGGCGCCACCAAACGGTGACCACGAGAAGCGCATCACACACATCGGTGTCTGCGCCGGCGCGGGCGCCGAACTCGCGGAGGTCGCGGCTCGCAACGAGGTCGAGCTGTTCATCACGGGCGAGATGAGACACCACGAGGTGCTCGCGCATCTCGATCGAGGGCTCGGGCTGATCCTTGCAGGCCACACGAATACCGAGAGAGGCTTCCTGCCAGTGCTGGCCAAAAGGCTCAGGACGAATCTGCCCGGGCTCGACATCCGGGTGTCAGAGGCGGATCACTCGCCGCTGGCCTGGGTCTGATTCACTCGGTTGGCTCGCTGTCTTCAGTCTGGACCGTTGTAGAAGTGCCCGACTCGAAATCGAGCACGCCTCGGTGGCGAAAGCCCGCCTTTGGTCTGCGCACACCCGCGTCGAAGAGCAGCTCAGCGATCTCGCCAGGCGTGACATACACGATCGAGCCCGAGAGCTCGTAGGGCACATCGCCGGTCGGCATGTTGAACTTTGAGAGATCGATCGCGGCAGGGAGTGTGATCTGCTGCGTGCCGAGGCGGCGGACCGTTGCCTCGGCGGAGCGCGTGCCGGTGAAGACGTGGTCGTTGCCCAGGCGCAGGGTGTACCGCACGCGTTCCAGCGGCACCTCAAACTCGTTCGGGTTCGACGCATCGAGCGTGAAATCGATCACGTATCCCTCGCTCGATTCCTGGGTGATCCGAGCGGAGGAGACCGCGAGCGTTGGTTTCTCGTAGTTCGAGCAGCCCGCGAGCAGGGCGGCAAAGGCGAGCGAGACGGCGGCGGCGGCGGTTCTGGCGATCATGCGCCAAGAGGGTATCGCCCCGGATCCGATCACGCTGACGTTACTGGAGGGTCATCCACATCCCGTCGGCCTGCGTCGGGTCAGCCGAGACGAGTGCAATGGCATACGTCATGTCCTCCGAGCGGGCGATGTAGTCGAACCAGTGCACCGTGAGCTTGGCGAGCACGAGGACGGCGAGCCACGCGCCGACCTCCCCCTGCCAGCGGTTCCGCTGCCAATAGAGGATCGAGGAACTGACGATCATGGTCGCCAGCTTGAACCCGGCGACGATGAAGGGCGAGCCCATCGCGATGACCCATCGCGCCAGCGGGTTGCCCTCGAACATCCCGATGTTCATGAGGTACGTCAGCGTCATCGCGAGGTCGGCGATGCCGAGCACCCAGCCGATCGTCAGAAGAAGGATGACCCGGTAGGGTCTGCTCTGAAGGACCAGGAGAACCCTGGCTCCCAGAGACCGCTCCTGTGGGACAAGAGCGGGCATGTCGAGTGTCATTGCCATGAGAGCCGGCATCGGTGTCTGTGCCGATCCGCATGAGCAACCACGCACCCCGCGAGTCCGTAGACTCGTGTGTATGCGCGGTGTCGGCAGCTGATTCCGGTCGCGCGGGCCCGGTAAGGAGACGCAATGGTCCGAGTAACCCTGCTTGCCCTGGTGCTTGCGTTGCCCTCGGTGGGCGCACTGGCGCAGGACGAGAGCCCGGTGTATGTGGATGACTCGCCCACGGCCGAGCAGGTGCTCGATCAGCTGCCGAGGCTTATCGAGCAGGACAATCTGAGCGAGGCGATCACGATCATCCAGCGCCTGCTCGACGAGGAGCCCTACAGGCTCGTCGCGACTTCGGATGATCCGAGGCTCTACCACTCCGTCCGTGCAGAGATCCACGACGCGCTGCTCGGTTCCGAATCGCTGCTCGAGCGCTACCGGGTTGTGCAGGAGCCTCTCGCAAAGCGACTGCTCGGCGAGGGCGAGCTCGAGCGCGTCGAGCGTTCGCTGCTTATGACGAAGAGCGGCGCCGATGCGGCGCTCACGCTCGCCGAGCGATTGTACGAGTCCGCTGACTTTGATGTCGCCTCGCGCATGATCGAGCAGCTCGATCGCCACCCGGACCGGGAGCAAGGTTCTGATATCGCAAGGCGGAGCGCGCGCATGCTGGCGCGCATCGCGCCGCTGGCTGGGCAAGAAAGCCTGCGAACGCTCGCGCTGCGGTTTGCGGACGAAGCCGGCCTCGCGGGCGAGATCACCGAGCAAGATATCGAGTTCGTCGAGAGGCCAAGAGCCGCGACGATCAGGAGTGCGGGTCTGGCAGAGCAGGGTCCCGCGTTCTCACCAAGCGAGCTCCTCCCGAGGCCCTTGCGTTCTGCGAGCATCGCCGACTCCAGCGAGGGCAACCTCATCGGCGCTTCACTCTTGCGGGGCCAGCGCCTGAGCTCGGGCGAGCCAAAGCCCTGGCTTGTGCCTGTTCTCGCGGGTGATCTTGTGCTCGTCAATGACCTGACGAGGGTGACCGCGTGGGACCGGGTGACACTCGAGCGCGTGTGGCGTTTCTCGCCCGACAGCGATCGCGACGGCGCGGGGATTGATGCCGCGATCGGCAACTTCAGAAGAGGCAACGAGCCCAACGCTGAGGACTCGTCCGCGGTGACGGTCGGCGGGGGCGTTGTGCTGGCGGTTACGCACGAGACGGATCAGCGCAACAGGCTGACCGCGCCGCGACTCAACGCGCTCTCGATCGATACCGGTGAGCGGCTCTGGTCCATTGTGCCTTCCGCGCTCAAGCGCGAGTGGCACGAGGCCAACTTCAGCAGCCAGCCGATCATCGTGGGCGACACTGCGGTGTGCAGTCTGTTCCAGTTCTCGCCCCTGCGGCGCGTGATGAGCACGCACATGGTCGGGCTCGATCTCTACACGGGCGAACTCCGCTGGTCGAGGCTGCTCGGCACCGCGGGTGTGGCGCCGAGCCAGAGAATCGAGCGCATCGCCCACCTGGCAATCGAACGCGAGGGCGTCGTGTACCGCTCTGACCCGCTGGGCGTCATCGCAGCCCTTGATGCGCACTCGGGCGAACCGGTCTGGATCCGCAGACTGGGCGGCGAGGAGGGCTACACGGGATCGAACCGCCAGCCCTGGCAGCAGACCGCGCCGATCATCGTCGGCGGTCAGCTCATCGTGCTCGCGCCGGATCAACTCTCGGTGCAGGTATTCAACAGGCACACGGGCGGGTTCATCTCAGAACGCGAGGCGTCGAGCCTCGGCTGGCCCGACTATATCCTCCGATCGGGCGATCGCCTGATCAGCGTTGGCGCCTCACTCACAACGCTCCCGATCGACGAGGTTGCCTCGGCAGAGCCCGTTGAGATCATCGGTTCAGACGAGCGCGCACGCGGGAGAGTCAGGCTCGTGGGAAACAAATTGCTCGTCCCGACGGATTCGGGCACAAGGCTGATCGACCCTGCAAGGCCAGACCAATCGGGCGTGGACATCGATCTTGATTACCCGGGTGCGCCGACGGCACTCGGCGATCAGCTGATCGTCGCCGACGGCTCGTTCGTTCACACCTACCTGCCCTGGCCGACCGCTGAAGAAACGCTGATGCGTCGGATGGAGGAATCGCCCGACGACCCAGACATCGCGCTCACATTCGCGGAGCTCGCGTACAGGGCCGGAGTGGTGGGGCGGATCGCCGACGCTGCCGACTCGGCGCTCGCGTCGATCGACCGTCTCGGCGAATCGGAGCGCGCACGCGTCGCGCGCGATCGGTTGTTCGCGTCGCTCTCTGCGATGCTGACCGCGGACCTTGCGCGCAGGGGCTCGCTCGTCGAAGCGCAGACGATTTCACCCAGACAGCGCGGCGAATTGATCGAACGCCTCGGGCGAGCCGCGAGCAAGCCCGACCAGCGTGTTGGTCATCTCATGGAGCTTGCCCGGTTCGCAAGGCTCCAGCGCGAATGGGAGGATGCGGCGCAGGCGTACCAGTCCATCCTGCTCGACGAATCACTCGCCGAGGCGCAGCACACGCAGGGTCGTCACAGCCAGCGAGCAGAGCTTGCTGCGCGAGACGCACTCGGTGCGCTTGTGCGCGACCACCCTCGGGCATACTCCGAGTTCGACGAGCAGGCGCGCGAGCTCTACAGCACTCTGACATCCGATCCGCAGCGCGCGAGCGCAGAGGCGCTTGAAGCACTCGCAAGACGGTACCCGGTTTCGCGTATCGCGCCCGAGGCATTGCTCGCGGCGAGCGATGCGCACGCAGCCGATGGTCGGCTCGATCGCTCGATCGCGTCGCTTGAGAACGCGCTCGATGCGCTGGGATCGATGTCCAGCAGGCGAGAGCCCAGGTCGCAGGTCACAGGCGAGATCGCGGGCAGGCTTGTTCGTTCGCTGGCAGAGGCGGACCGCCTCTTCGCAGCGAGCCAGACACTCGACCGTGTGCTCGAGCAGCGCCCCGGGATCAGATTGACGTACTTCGGTGAACCGATCGTGACGGCGGAGCTATCTGAGTTGCTCGCCGAGCGTCTTGCGGGGATCTCGCGCTTGCCGCGCGTCGGGTTCGAGGTCGAAAGGATGAGTCAGGCGCTCATCGGGTGGTCACTCGTTGAGCCCCTGAGTTCGAGGGGATCCGTGCCACGCGATCACCTGATGCTCTACTCTCGGGAAGCGGGTCAGTTGGCGCTCTTCGGCATCGAGGGCGAGGTGACCGACGAGCTCGGGTTCGATCCGAGAGTGGTCGCCGCAGATGTACCGGGGGCGCTGGCGCCGATCTGGTCACGCAGCGCCCCGGCTGGGACGAGTGTCTCGCTCGTGCAGCTTCAGCCATCGAGCGCGCTGCTGCTCTGGGGGGGCTCTGCCGAGGCGAGCTTCGAGATGATCGACACGGTGACGGGGCAGACGCGCTGGCGGACGCCTCCGTTCGGCGATCTGTTTGAAGACGAGCCCGACCGCCGACGCACGGGGCTTGTCGAAACACCGCTTGACGGCCCGAGCAGGCTGAGCGACATCATGGTCGTGCTGGGTGACCGCCACGTCGCGCTCGTCGAGCGCACCGGGCGTTCGGCGGTGTTCGACCGTGTGCGCGGGGACACCGTGTGGGCGGCGACGCTCGATGTGCCTGTTGTGTACGAGGCCTCGCTCTCGGGAGGTGTGCTCGTGCTCGGGGGCGAGCGTCCCGCGGATCCGCTTGTGGGCGAAGCCGCGGGTGTGGTCCCGCTCGTTGCGTCTTACGATATCGAGACGAAGAAACTCCTGCAGTTCGATGACGGGCACACGAGCCTCTTCCGCTGGGTGCGGACTGACAGGTCCGGGCGCATCTTCGTTGGGCTTGATGCGGGTGTTGTGTTCAGCGATCCGAAGCGCAGGACGCAGCTCTGGGCGATCAACGACCCGGCGGTTCGGCTCACGGGCGACGCCTGGCTCGTGCAGGGCCGCGCGGTCGTGCTGGGCCCGGACAGGCAGCTCTGGCAGATCGACATGGAATCGGGCGAGCTCCGCGATGCGCCGCTCGAGGATCTTTCTCGCGTGGGCGGGTCGTCTCTCATCTCGCTGTACGAGGGCGCCGATCGCGAGGTGATCTTCGCGACCGACCGAGGCATGATCGTGTTCGACCAGTCTGGCTCGCTGGTTGGAGGCGACGCGGCTGCCGGTGCTGAGCGCGTGCTCTCGCCCGCCCGAGGCGAAGAGGTGTTCGCGATGCTCGACGTTGACGGCTCTCCTCATTTCGAATCAGGATCTGTTTACAAGCTTTCACTGCTCAACGCCCGGTCCGGGCTTCTGCTCGGACGCGCAGACCTTCGGCTGCTGCACGAGCCCGAGAGCATCGTGCTGCTCGATGGTCACATCGTGATCACGGCGGGCAACGCAACGCTCGTGTACGATGCGCCGCATGAACCATCAGACGAGTAGAGAACGAAGTGGGCTTACGCCTCGACGGATGAAGGCTTGGCGCCGGCTTCGATCGCGTTGATCTTCGAGATTCGCCTCGCGTGGCGCCCGCCCTCGAACTCGTCGTTTAGAAAGACCTCGACGATCTTCTCCATCGCGCGGTCGCCCAGGAGATCGGCGGAGAGGCACACGATGTTCGCGTCGTTGTGTCCGCGCGACAGATGAGCGGTCAGCTCGTCGTGAACAACCGCGGCCCGGACACCGGCAACCTTGTTCGCTGCGATCGACATCCCGATCCCGGTGCCGCACACCAGAACACCCCTGTCGGCCTTGCCCGAGGCGACTTCAGAGGCGACCTCGAACGCGGCTTCGGGGTAGTCGCAGGGCTCGCCGTCGACCGAGCCGTAGCGGGAAACCGTGTGCCCCTGCTCGCTGAGGAATTGGGTCAGCCGGGCGGTGATGTCCGAACCTCTGTGATCAGCACCGATTGCGACGTTCATGCCCCGGCTCCTCGTTCCTGTCGCTCGGCTCCTGCACTGGGCTCGACCAGACGCCTGCGGATCAACGACTCAAGTGTTCTGCACGTCTCATCGTATACGCTCGCCGGGAGCCCGATGGGATCCGGGATGTCGTTGCCGTCCGGGTCGAGCAGCGAGATTTTCCAGGCTGCGCCCGGGAAAGCGTCCTTCATGGCGTTTACGTGCGAGCGTGTGAGCCCGTAGATCTCGTCTGCTCGCTGGACGTCGGCTGCCGTGACGGGCTTCGACTGATGCGAATCGGGTTCGTAGCCAAGCTTCCGGAGCGCCTGGGCAGCCTCGGGTGTCATCGGTGCACCGGTGGCGGCCATCGTACCCGCGGAACTAACCTCGAAGAGGTCTTCCGGTTCCCCCTGATCGATCAGCACGCGCGTCGCGATCGCGCTGGCCATGGGGCTTCGGCACGTGTTGCCCGTGCACACAAACAGAATTCTTCGGCGAAGCTGCTCGTTGATGAATCGCTCGCCGACCGGGCCCTCGCGGGTGATCTCGTACCCGCCGTCGCGCGTGAACTTGAGAATCGTTGATGGTCGGCCGAGCACCGTCTGGCCAACGTCAATGACGACAGTGACACCGGCATCGGTGAGCTGCTGGCGGATCGAATCGTTCTCAAGCAGCGGTGCGATCTCATCTCCCTTGCCGAAGTCTTCCCTCATGAGACCGATGGAGATGATGTTCGTGCGTCCAGCGTCGTGAGCAGTCTGGAGCACCGCAAGGGTCGCGGCGTTGTCGGGTACGCGTACCGACCTGCCTGATTCGAAGAGAAACCCAACCGGGCCCGGCAGCAGGCGCTCCAGCATCCTGCGGTGCAACGGGTGGGAGACATTCGTGCGCTCGAGCGCGATTTCGAGGCTCGGAGCGTGCCATCCTCCGAGAGACACGGGCGTTGCGCCGAAAATCTCGATGAGGCCGTCGTTCGCCTTCTGGTTCTCCTGATCACCGAACACGCCGTAGATGGTCTCGGTCGGGAGGATGACCAACTCGCCCCGTGCCAGCGCTCCGGCAGCGGCTTTGTACGCCGATTCCGAAGGCTTGAGTACTGAGATCTGGCTGGCGTTCGACACGAAAAATCCCCGTTTCGGGCTCCCCGAATGGGGATTATGGAGGATTCTAGCTGATTTCCCGTATACTCGTCGGTGGACGGGTGTACGGACACTTGGATCCGTTTGGTGCCGTGTCCAGAACACACCGGCACCGGGCCGCGAATAGTGTCCTTAGACAGGCAGCCCATCCGCCCGGCGACGAACCCGGGCAGTACCAGCAGGAGTCCGGCTATGAACCGCGAGGCGGCATCGCTCACGTCAACACACACCATCCGCCGACCGGGCTTCACGCTCATCGAGCTGCTGGTCGTGATCACCATCATCGCGGTCGTCATCGGGATCACGGTCCCCGCGCTGGGCTTCGCCCGCGAGATAGCCAAGAAGGCCTCGACCGATTCGCTTGTCAAGGACCTGACACTCTCCGTCGAGCAGTTCAAGATCGACGAAGGCCGCGCCCCGGGCTACTTCACGCCTGAAGAGATGGGCGACATCCAGAACATCACCCGCGGCTTCTCGCAGATGCAGAACATCATGCTCGACCTTGTCGGGGGCCCCGTCGCCAACAGCGGGCTCACCGGCAGCAGCGCGCTGATGGTCGGGCCCACATCTGCAGGCGAGATCGAGGTCGACCCCGCGCTCGTCAACATCGGCGAGAGCGCCAAGGGCTACTTCACACCCAAGCCCAAGGACTACGCGACCGTCGAGGGCGGCGACACGGGCAACAGCGATCATGCCCAGCTCCCGGAAGTCATCGACGCGTGGGGCATGCCCATCCTCGCGTGGGCGGAGAACGATCTGGCGCCGGTCATGACAGAGACTTCAGATCCCGAGGAGTTCTCAGAGTTTAGTTCCGACCGGGGATCGTCGCACTTTTACTGGGCGCAGAACGCCGTGTACCTCCGGTCCACAGGGCTTGGCGAGCGGCAGGTCGACCAGGCCAACACAAGCCTGCTCGGGTTTGCAGAGGCAAGCAACATCCCGGTCCACCTGACCGCGATCCTCGGCAGCCCCAGCGCCGCGGCCAACCCAGATGCGACCCCGGCGAGCATCCTGCCGCGCATCGCGCGCGGCTCGATCGTCTTCCAGTCCGCGGGCTCGGACCGCGTGTACCTCTCGAAGAACGACAACGGGTTCAAACGGACAGGCGGCGACTTCTACTACGGCTGGAGCCGACAGGCAGCTGCCAGCGGCGAATCGGTTGACATCATCGACGGGTTCGACGATGTCTTCACGAGCGTGAAGTAACCTAGAGACTCGTATTTGTGTGAACATTTCAAGAATCAACTGTTGATGAACAGTTGATTTCTTGACGCGCAGCCCGCGATACGCGAGGCTCTGCCGCGTTGCTTACGCGCTCACGCATCCCATCACCGACTCAACTCCTCGCGAGGCACCGCGCTGTCCTTTCGTTCGCCGCGTTTGCTATCGGCGTCTGGCTCGGGATCAGTTCTGGCCTGAGCGGTTCGTTCTGGTTCGCACTCGCGTGCATCGCGGCGGGAGCCGGGGTTGTGCTGAGAGAAACCCCGTCGAAGTCGGCGCTGCTCGCGTCTCTCCTGTTCATCGGCGCGGGTGCCGCAGACGTGCACCTCGGCCCTTGGCCCTCCGATTCGCTGGCTCGCAGTTTGCCCGGCGCGGGCGAGCCCTCGATGGTCATCGAGGTTGAAGGGATCGTGACATCAACGCCCGAACTCTCACGTCAGAAAATCGGCGCGCTCAGCGGCTACATCCCAGAGCACGTGCGCACAAGCAGCCGGGCGCACTTCACACTCCGCGTGCACCGGATCCGGTCCGATGATCAGTGGCGCGACGCGTCGGGTGGGCTGCGCGTGTTTGTCGATCTCGAGGACGGCTGGCAGGGAAACCGTGTCAATAGCGGCGACCACCTGCGCCTCACGGGCAACGCTCGCGGGCAAGCCCTGTCTGCGAATCCGGGCGAACGCGACTTTGCTCATTACAGCAGGGATCGGGGACGCGTCGGGTTTATCACGACTTCACCCGGTCTGATCGAACACGCAGAGTCCAACTCCGCATGGACACGCACGGAGGGCATGCTCCGGGGCTGGCGCGGCGCGGTGCAGTCACGTGCGCGATCGATCATCGGCGATGCCGTCGAGGGTGACGCAAAGGCGGAGGCGGTCGCGCGGGCACTCCTGCTCGGTCGTCAGCACTCGGGCGAGTACGACGTGACGGGTGCGTTCCGCAGGGTGGGCCTGGCGCACCTGCTCGCGGTGAGCGGGTTCCACGTCGCGGTCGCCGCGGCTATGGCGCTGCTCGCGATCAGGCTGACCGGTGACAGAGGGTGGATCGAGCCCATGATCGTGTGCGCAGCGCTGGCGGTCTACGTCGCGATCGTGCCGATGCGCGCTCCGATCTTCCGGGCCGCGATGATTGTGCTCGTCGTGCTGCTCGCCGACGCGCTCGGTCGTCGGCACGACCGTATCTCGCTGCTCAGCTGGCTCGCTATCGCGTGGCTCGCGTTCCGACCGAGCGACCTGTTCGATCTCGGGTTTCAGCTCAGCTTCGGTCTGACCTGGTGGCTGATGCTGCTGGCCGAGCCCAGGTCGCAGGACACGCCCGAGCTCGACGAGATGAGCAGGGCGGATGTGGCTAAGTGGATCGTGCTGAACCCGGTACGGACCGCCGCGGCGTGCTGGTCGCTCGCGCTGCCGACCGTGGTGTACCACATCGGTCTCGTCAGCCCGCTCGCTGTGCTCGCGACGCTGGTCACGGTGCCGCTGATCATCGCGTCGATGTGGGTCGGCTTTGTTGTGCTGCTGCTGGGTGTGGTCATTCCGCCTCTGGCGCCGTTGATGTCGGGCACGTTGCGGTTCGTTACTGGGTCTGCGGCTGAGGTGGTGCTCTGGTTCGACTCGCTCACGCTGGCAACACTCACGATGCGTGACGTGACGCTCGCGTGGACAATCGCCGCGACTTGTTGTGTGATCTGGCTCTGGCGCCGCGCGAGATTCCGCGACTTGCGTTGGGCGGCGGTTGTTGTCGGATTGCTCGTCTGGTTCGGCGCTGAACAGTGGGCGGGCTCAGGTACGACAGGGAACGCCGCCGAGATCCATATGCTGAAGGTCGGCGACGCGTCGGCGTTCGTCGTGAGGTCCGGGGGCGATGCGCTCCTCTGGGACTGCGGCTCGTGGTCCCCCGACGTGGGCAGGACCGACATCCCCGACGCCTGCCGGGCGCTCGGATCGACTCGCGTAGACACCATCGTCATCACGCACGCAAACATCGATCACTACATGGGTGTGCTCGACGCGGCTCGATTGCTACGGGTGCGAACGGTGATCACCGGCGAGAGCTTCCTCGCGCAGGCCCGTTCAAATCCTGAAAGCACGCCCGCGTTTGTGCTCAGCGAACTCGAGCGGATGGGTGTCGAGCACCGGGTCGCTGTGCGAGGCGACGAGATCGAAGTAGGCGACGCGTCTCTTCGTGTGCTCCACCCGCCCGCGGGCTTTGACCCCCGCGCCGAGAACGACGCCTCGCTCGTGGCGATGCTGGAGTCCGAATCGACCCCGGCAAGGGCGCTGCTGACGGGCGATATCCAGCGCGAGGCTATGGCAATGCTCATGGAATCGGGTGACGATCTGCGCGCCGATGTGATCGAGCTTCCACACCACGGCAGCGCACACGACGCGGCGTACGCGTTCGTTGAACACATCGACCCGCCGATCGTCCTGCAGTCCACAGGGATGCGCCGGGTGGGCGACGCGAGATGGGACCATGTCCGCGAGGGGCGCGAGTGGTTTGTGACCGAACACGACGGCTGCGCGTCGGTTTACCTGACAAAGCAGGGCACGATCCGAGCCGATTCGTACCGCTAGCGCTTGGCGCTCAGGATCTTGCGCTGTGTGTCTTTGTTCGACACTGACCGGGCGATCCGGTCGAGCATCGCGTTCCGGGCTGGCACGCCCAGGGTTGCTTCTAGAGAGCCGGCGAGCCGGACAGCGTCACGGGCGATGCGTGATCCTCGCAGCGATCGCTCAAGAGCCGATGCCATCTCCGCCTGTACCCCGGTTCGGATGTTGGATTCTGCGGCGTGCCAGAGAGCATCGCCCATGCCCGATCGATCGATCGTGTCTTCGTCCGATTTGAGCACGCACGCGACAAGCAGGTCTTTGTTGTACACACGGAAGGCGGGCATGCCGATGAGCTCGGCGAACTCGGCCGTGAACACCTCTGGTCTTTCTCGGAGGACGGCGTCAGCCAATCGTGTTGCGTCAGCGTCACGGCCGAGCATGATCATCACGCGCGCCGCGCCGACAAAGTCCTCGGCTTGAAGCAACTCGGCGACCTCGTCCACGACTTTCGATGACTCATCGAGTTCGACCAACTCGGCCTTCGGTCTCGGCGCGCCGATCGCGAGCAGCGGATCGCCGAGCAGTGTGATCTTCCAGATCGGGCTGCCCCCGTCGGAGCGGATCGCGGCTCCCCAGGGGATGCCTCCGGCCAGGCGCAGCGCGAGCACGGGCGAGGGGATGAACGCCTGCAGGTAGGGCTCGTGCACGGACCCGACGTACAGGTGCGCGCCGCGGTCGAGCCAGGTACCTGCGATCGTGTTCGGATCGCCCGGTCTGGTCGCCGACCAGCTGTGCACGAAGCTCGCGGCGACGGGCCTGTCCAGGAACGGGACATCCGGCGCGTGTGCTCGGCCCGGCTCGAGGTCGTAATACGAAGCCATGCCCTTGGTTGTCACGAACACCAGATCCGCGTCGATCGGACGCGTCGTCGAGGTCAGCCAGTTGTCGAGCCCCTGTGTGGGCGAATCCAGCAGCGTCGATTCGATGTTGGCGCGTGCGAGGTTCTGGGCGACCTTCGTGCCGTCGTACGCGTTCCAGGGCGAAGTGTTGGGGTAGCCGTCGAAGACCCACGCGCGCTCGGGCTGGAGGAAGAGGCTGCACATCGCCCGGTACGCGCTCTCGGTCTTGTTGCCGATGAGCTGGCCGGCCCACGCCCACCGCTGGAGCCTCGTGTCCCTGGGCGAGGTGAGCGCGCGGTGCTTGCCGATCACATCTGTGAGCGCAAAGCGTTCGCTGTTACGCTCACGGATGCGTGCGAGGTTGCACCTTGCGGGGATGTTCATCGCGATCGTGACAGCGTCGATTGTGTCGCCCGGCGCCTGCCAGGAGAGGCCGAGCATCTCGATCTCGAACTCGATGAAGTCGATCAGGTCCTGCGTCTGGTTCTCGCCTATGTCGCTGTCGACACCGCCCAAGATCGCGCCCGAGTCGTACCACAGGATTGGCTGCGTGTGCCCCGCTGCCAGCGCGAGCGCACCGGTCCACGCGGGGTCGTTCGCGTCGGCGACCACCACGCCCGGGGGCGCGTGCACCGCGAACTGCCAGTGGCTGACGAGCCTCGCCTCGAGATCTTCGTCGTCCTTGATATCCCAGATCGACGCGAACTTCTCCGAGATGAATCTCGCCTTCGCCTCACGCGAGGTCGGCAAGGTCTCGCCCGCTTCGAACCGGACGATCTGCTCTGGCTCGTACGCGCGCACAAAGCGTGCGATGTCCTCGAGCGCGCGCTGCGAGCCGTCGTCGATGAGGACCGGGAAGATAACCTCGGGCGTCCAGCGCGAGATGGCTTCCACATACGAAGCCGTGTCGTCCACCACGACGAGCACGGGCGAGGCGCTGCGGGTCAGTCTGTGCGAGAGCACCCGGATGCCGAGCCTCAGGGTCGGCGGCGCGTTTCGCATGTCGATCGTACGGGTCTGGCTCTCGCCCTCTGGCTGAGCCGCCTCGGCCGGGGCTTCCTGTGCGCCGGCGGGGGCAATGCCGACGAGCAGCATCGCAAGAATCAGGGTCGTGCGTCTTGGCATACCTTCAGCGTATCCCCAGACGCTACGATCGCTGCGTGCCCAGCCTGACTCTTGAACAATTCCGTGCGCTCGCCCAGCAGAACCGGGCCCGCTCGCCCAGCAAGACCCTCGCGATCCCCGTGGGTGTGCGACTGCTCGAGGACCAGCTGACCCCCGTCTTGGCGTACCGCCGACTCGTCTCGGCGGACGAACGGACCGCGCCCTCCTTTCTCCTCGAATCTGTTGAGGGCGGACAGCGCCAGGGGCGGCACTCCATCCTGAGCGCCCACCCGACGCGGCAGGTCATCGCACGGGGCAACGATGTCACGATCATCCACGCCAACGGTGCCTCCGAGAGCTTCACGCACGACAACCCGCTCCACGTGCCGCGCGAACTGATCGCCGACATCGAGTTCGTCGAGCCCTCCCAGGACCGAGCGAGCGCGGGGCTTCCCGAGTGCTTTATCGGGGGCTGGGTCGGATACGCGGCGTACGACACGGTTCGGTACGCTGTCCCCGAGAAGCTCGCCGACGTCCCCGAGGACGACCGCGAGCTGCCCGACCTGCACATGGCGCTGCACGAGCATGTCGTTGTGTTCGATCACGTTGAGAAGCTCGTGCATGTCGTCGGGCTCGCGATGCTCGCGCCAAACGACGACGTTGACGATGTCTACGCGAAGCTGATGCGCTCGCTCGACAAGATCAGCACGCAGATCCAGACACACTCGAAGCCGCTGTCAGCCGGGCGTGTCGAGCGCGGGCGGCGGATGCCTGTGCTCGAGAGCAACATGACCCAGGCCCAGTACGAGGACGCGGTCGTGCGCGCCCAGGAGTACATCCGCGCGGGCGACATCTTCCAGGTCGTCCTCGGTCAGCGGTTCGAGCGCCGATCCAAGGCGGACCCGTTCGATGTCTACCGAGCGCTGCGCGCGGTGAACCCGAGCCCCTACATGGTCTACATGCAGTCGCCCGGCTGCATCCTCGTCGCGGCGAGCCCGGAGATCCTCTGCAGGGTCCGCAGCAACGATGAGGGCAGACTCGTCGTGACCAACAGGCCGCTCGCCGGCACGCGCAGGCGGGGCAAAGACGACGCGGAAGACCAGAGGCTTGAGCAGGAACTGCTCGCCGACGAGAAAGAGTGCGCCGAGCACGCGATGCTCGTGGACTTGGCGCGCAACGACGTGGGCCAGGTCGCCCTGCCCGGTACGATCGAGTGCGACCCGGTCATGGTCGTCGAGCGCTACAGCCACGTCATGCACATCAGCTCAACCGTGACCGGCGTCGTCCGCGAGGGCCTCGACGCGTGGGACGCGCTGCACGCGGCTCTGCCCGTGGGCACCGTCAGCGGTGCGCCCAAAGTCCGCGCGATGCAGATCATCGACGAGCTCGAGCCGGTCAAGCGAGGGCCCTACGGCGGCGGGCTCGGCTACGTCGGCCTCGACGGCCAGATGGACATCGCGCTCGCCCTGCGCACGATCGTCGTTCCCACCAAGGGCTGGGACGCCGACGCGACCGATCACGAATGGATGTACCACGTCCAGGCCGCGGCAGGGGTCGTGCTCGACTCGGTTCCCGAGTCGGAATTCAAAGAAACGATCGCAAAGGCCGGTGCGCTGGCGCAGGCGATCGAGCTTGCGGACGCGGCGTTTGTGACACATTGATCAGTACAAACAAACAGCCCCGACCGTCTTCCTGCTCGAGTCGGGGCTGTGTGTGTTGGTTCGCGTGCCGAGAAGGAGTTCGGCCCGCGTGTAGCTTGTGGCCCGAGCCCGGCGGGGTGAGGGTCCGACGGGCTGGGCGCTTATTGCTTGTTCAGATCGCGTCTTTGAGAGCCTGCGCGGGCTTGAAGCCGCAGGTCGTCGATGCCGCGATGGTCATGGGCTGCTTGGTGGCGGGGTTGACACCCTTGCGGGCGGCTCGTTCCTTGCGGACGAACGTACCGAAGCCCGAGATCGCGACCTTCTGGTCGTTCTGGATGCCGTTCGTGATGCTGGCGATGACAGCATCGACCGCCTTGCTCGCCTCGGTCTTTGAGCCGTTGAGCTGACTTGCGACCGCCTCGATGAGTTCACCCTTGTTCATGGCGTCTGCTCCTGATCGTGCCGCTTGGACCCGCGGCTCGCGTGCTTTTTGATTCGGACTCACGAGCTATCGACAGCAGGGCGTGGTTTTCACCAAAAACCGCCCCCAGAAGCCCCTTACGCCGGGAACCGAGCCCGCATACACTGCATTCATGAGCCAGTTCGACAGCGACATGCCATGGAACGAGGAGCATTTCGGCTCCGACTGCCCCGAATCAGGTGGTCAGGCCGCGGCGACCAAGGTCAGGCCCAAGCCCGAGACCAAGGAAGACGAAGGCCTCCTGACGCCCTGGAACGTCGTGCTGCTCGACGATGATCACCACACGTACGAGTACGTGATGCGGATGGTCAGCAAGATATTTGGTCACAACGTCGCTCGCGCGTTCGAGGTTGCCAAAACCGTGGACAGCCAGGGCCGCGCCGTGTGCATGACGACGCACAAGGAACTCGCCGAGCTCAAGGTCGATCAGATCCACTCGTTTGGTCCGGACCCCTTGATGGCTGAGAGCGCTGGCTCAATGAGCGCGGTGATGGAGCCCGCCGAGTCGGACGGCGAGGGCGACGACGAACTCGATAGCCAAGACTCACCCGACACACCGTGAGCGACGGGCCTCTGGTCATCCAGGCTGAGAACCTCGACGAGCGGTGCGCCGACTGGCTAGGCGAACGCTGCGAGTTGATCCGCTGCAGTAAAGACAATGACAACTTCCGTGCGCACCTCGCGGTCGCGCATGGTCTCGTCATCCGCTCGTACACGGAGATCGACGGCGACTTCCTCGACGCGGGCAAGAACCTACGCGTGATCGGGCGAGCGGGCGTCGGGCTCGATCACGTCGACCTCAAGGCGTGCAAAGAGCGGGGCGTGCGCGTCGTGCACACACCCGGCGCGAACACGCAGGCTGTCGCGGAGCTTGTCTTTGCGATGCTGCTCGATGTTGTCAGGCCCCGGGTGTTCCTGCACAAATCGATCGTTGACCTCAAGGCGTGGAAGCAAGCTCGCATCCAGCTCACCGGCGAACGCGAGCTTGGTTCGTTGACGCTCGGCGTGCTCGGGTTCGGGCGCATCGGCTCGCGTGTGGCGCAGATCGCAAAGGCGTTCGGGATGCATGTCATCTACCACGATGTGCGCGAGATCCCGGAAGAAGAACGGCTCGGGGCCAGGCCCGTCTCCCGCGATGAGCTCTTCCAGCGATCGGACATCGTCTCCATCCACGTGGACGGCAGCCACACGAACGCACGCATCGTGCGGGCCGACGAGTTCGCGTTGATGAAGGACAACGTCGTGTTCATCAACACGAGCCGGGGGCTCGTGGTCGATCCGTTCGCGTGCGCATCGTTCATGATCGAGCACCCCGCGGCGTGCGCGATGCTCGATGTCCACGACCCCGAACCTTTCGACGCGACGTACCCGCTGCTCGACATCAAAAACGTGTACCTGACGCCTCACCTGGGCGGCGCGACCAGGTCTGCGAGTCTCGCGATGAGCTGGGTGGTCCGGGATGTTTGGGCCGTGCTCCAGGGCAACGAGCCCGAGAACGAGGCGGACTACGACTGATCGTCGGGAGAACGCGGTACGATTCGGCATGATCCAGCTCGGAGTGAACATCGACCACGTCGCCACGGTTCGGCAGGCCCGCTACCGGGGTATGGACCCTCACGCGGGAGAGCCCGATCCGGTCCGCGCTGCGCACGAGGCCGAGCTCGGCGGTGCCGACGGCATCACGGTCCATCT
This sequence comes from Phycisphaera sp., assembly GCA_003712165.1. Classification (GTDB taxonomy): domain Bacteria; phylum Planctomycetota; class Phycisphaerae; order Phycisphaerales; family UBA1924. The sequence goes on along the minus strand of RHLH01000001.1, from coordinate 3,044,498 downwards.
CCGTGAAGACCGCAGGCACATCCAGGATCGCGATGTCGAGCTGCTCCGCTCGCTCGTGAAAGTCAAACTGAACCTCGAGATGGCAGCGACCGAAGAGATGCTCTCGATCGCCGAGCGGCTTCAGCCCCACACCGTGATGCTCGTCCCCGAGGGCAGGCAGGAGGTCACGACCGAGGGCGGGCTCGACGTCGCGGGTCAGGAGTCGGCGATGCGCGACATCGTCGAGCGCCTGCACAACGCTGGGCTGCTGGTCAGCGCGTTTATCGATGCGGATGAGGCGCAGATCGATTCGTGCAGACACGCCGGGTTCGATGTGTGTGAGATTCACACGGGTCCATATGCGCACGCGTTCGGCGCCGAGGGGGGCGATTTCAGAAAGAAGCCTCTGGCGGATGAGCTCGCGCGCGTGGCCCGCGCCGGCGAACGGATCAGGTCCGCCGGCATGCGCTTCAACGCGGGGCACGCGCTGAACTACCACAACGTCCGGCCCATCGCGGGCCTGCCCGGCATCGAAGAGCTGCACATCGGTCACGCGATCGTGAGCCGGGCCGTGTACGTCGGCATGCGTCAGGCGGTTGTGGATATGAAGCAACTGATGGGCAGCGCATAGATCCAGACGTCGCGATCCCTGTTCGGGTGGGAATCTCCTATCTGATTTCATCGCGTCGTGGATTGTTTGTCGGTTATTTGTTGATAGCTGTCGTCCGTTGTGACTTATCCACATTCTGTGAAGCCCAACATCGCGCAAGTTCTGTTGGAACAAGAGGCCGCGCGGTGTACAGTGGTTCCGGATGCCGACCAAGCGGAAATCACAACCTGGCAAGGCCGGGACAAAATCTATGCAAGGTGCAGACACGCTCTCAGAGTTGAAGCCCTCGCGCAGCTACGCGCAGGCTTCAAAGATGCTCGAGGATCTGCCCAACATGGAGAAGCAGCGCCCAGGCGCGCCCGTGTCGGAGCATCTGAAGCTCGACCGGATGCGCGCGCTGATGCAGAAGCTGGGCGACCCGCAGAACGCGGTGCCCTGCGTGCACGTGGCGGGGAGCAAGGGAAAGGGCTCGATGGTCGAGATGCTCGCCGCGGCTCTCGGCGGTTGCGGCTACGCGGTCGGGATCTACACCTCGCCCCACCTCGTCGATGTCCGCGAGCGGATCAGGATCGGAACCGTTCCGATCACCGAGTCGGATTTCACCAGCACGTTCAACTCGGTCATCGCAGCTGCGTCTGAGATCGAGAGCGAGTTCGGGTCGGCTTCGTATTTCGAGGTCATGACGGCGATGTCGTTCCTGCACTTCAAAGAGCAGGCCGTGGACATCTCTGTCATCGAGGTCGGTCTCGGGGGCAGGCTTGACGCGACGAACATCGTCAGCCCGTCGCTGACGTGCGTGACCCAGATCCAGCTTGAGCACACGCACATCCTCGGGTCGACGCTCGCCGAGGTCGCGCGAGAGAAAGCGGGCATCTTCAAGGCTGACGTGCCCGCGATGACCGTGCCGCAGGACGACGAGGCGCTGGCATCGCTCAGAGAGGTAGCCGAGCAGGTCGGCGCGCCGTTCTACGTGCTCGGTGACGACATCGAGTTCAACCAGCGTTTCGAGGCGGATCCGAACCTCGGCCCTCACGTCCGCGTCGGTCTCATGACCGAGCGAGGTGAGTACGAGCACATCGCTGTTCCTCTGCCCGGTGAGCACCAGGCGCACAACTGCGGCCTTGCACTCGCAGCGCTCGATCGCCTCAAGACGCTCGGTTTCGATACCCCGGAGGTCCGCGTGTCCGACGGGCTCGCCGAGACGCCTCGGATGGGACGCGCCGAGGTGGTCTGGCAGCAGCCTCGGACGATCGTTGACGGCGCTCACACACAGGACTCCGTCGGTGCGCTCGTTCGCGCGATCGGTGCTCACTCCAGGTACGACTCGATGGTTGTTGTCTTCGGCTGCTCTGCGGACAAGGATATCGACGGCCTGCTCGAGGAGATATCACGCGGCGCCGACAAGATCATCTTCACGCAAGCATCAGACAACCCGCGAGCCGCGGACCCCGAGGTGCTCAGGGCTCGGTACACCGAACTCACCGGCAAAATGGCCGAGGTGAAAGAGGACGTCCGCGAGGCGATCAACACCGCCGCCCGCGCCGTGTCGAAGGACGACATCATCCTCGTCACGGGCAGTTTCTACGTCGCGGGTGAGGCAAAGAAACTCTTCCTTGAGAAACAAGCGGTCTAATCCAATTGCAGGTTTGTATCAGGGCAGAGGCTGGAAGCCTCCGCCCCTGTGTCTCGTGCTCTGCCGAGTATCCTCTCGACATCCCGCACGAATCCGCCCTTGTTGAAGTACTCACGGAGCACCTCGCGCCCGTTGCGGATGATCCGTTTGGCTGCTTTCGGATCGCGTAGATAACGCTCGCACACATCGCGGGCGCCGGCGAAGTCCCAGGGGATGGGCACGTACGTCTCCCCTGGAATGTAGATGTCCGGGCTTGTTTCGAGGTGGGACATATCGGGTTTGACGAGCAGCGAGCCGCACGCGATGGCTTCGTAGTCGCGGAAGCAGACCTCGCCCCATCCGAACGGGCTGAGCGTGAGCTTGCTGAGCCCGAGCTCGATGAAATACCGCTTGGCGCTGGCGCGCCCGGTTCCGGTGGAGCGGCGTTTGTTTGCGAGTGGCTCGATCTCTTCGAGCAGCTTGCCTCTGCTGAACTGGTACCACTCTTGTTTGCCAGCGCGGTTGAGTGAGCCGACGCGCCGGTTGATCTCGATGGGCCGCAGACTCCAGGGGAGCGGCAGCTTGCTGGTCAGGTTGAGCAGCATCCGGTTCCGGAAGCACACGCCGAGGTTCCAGCCGGCGACGAGCTTGTGCATGTGCGCGGGATCGGGCGTGCTGCCGAAGGTCCAGTCTTCGAGATCGAAGCGGTATCGGCCGCAGACGTAGTCGCTGAAGATGAATCCTCCCTCGTAGTCGCGCTGGTACATCTCGCGGTCTTTGAGCGTCTGGCGTTTGATGTAGAGATCGACGAAAGGCAGCACCGCGAAGTGGGGCGAGCTGGTGGGTGCGTAGTAGTCGAGCATGACGAGGCTCGGCCTCTGCTCGCGCCCGTGGTACTCGCGGAAGAGCTCCTCAAGTTCCTTGGCGTCGTCAGACCAGTGGGGCATGACGAGCACCGCGTCGAACCCGGTGCCCTCGGTGCAGGCGGCTTCGAGCCCGGCTCTGATGTCATCGATCGTCTCGACATCGCGGAGTTCGGTCGTCAGCCCGAGCTCGCGCTTCAGCTCGTCCTCGAACATGAGAAAGCCCTGGACCTGGTGTCCCGTCGGGCTTGCGGTCCGTGTGCCGCGGCTAAGGATGAGGGCGTGCATGGGCATGGCTCGGGTGTTCGGTCTCTCTTCGAGGCTAGCGGGCCGATGCAACGGCCATCGGCAGACGGGGCTGAATACATTGACTCCAAGACGCACTCGGACCGCGCGCTCCTAGACTGTGCCCATCATGGCCGATCAGCAGCACAACAACGACTCGACGCCCAGGTTCCGCTACTCAGCCGAGCTGGCCGGCCTTCTTGAGCCCAAGTGGCAGGCATGGTGGGACGAGCAGGGCACCTACGTCGTCCCGAATCCGGGCGAGCCGGGCTTCGATGCGGATAGGCCCAAGTTCTACGCGCTGGACATGTTCCCGTACCCGTCTGGAGCTGGGCTCCATGTCGGGCACCCCGAGGGGTACACGGCAACGGATATCGTCAGCCGGTACAAAAGGATGCGGGGCTTCAATGTCCTGCACCCGATGGGGTTTGACGCGTTCGGCCTGCCCGCCGAGCAGCACGCGATCAACACGGGCGAACACCCCGCGGGATTTACCCGCAAGACGATCGATAACTTCCGCAAGCAGCTCAAGCGCTTCGGTTTCTGCTACGACTGGTCGCGCGAGTTCGCGACGATCGACGAAGGCTACTACAAGTGGACCCAGTGGATCTTCGTGCAAATCTACAACAGCTGGTATGACACTGAGATCGCAAAGTGCCGACCGATCAGCGAGCTGATCGAGTTGATGGAATCGGGCACGGGTCGCGTCTCGATCGAGGGCGAGCTGGTCCGCATCACCAAGGGCGAGAAGGCGACCGAGGCGCTCGGGGGCGAGCCCGTGGGCGTGCGCCAGTGGCACGAGCTGACCGCGACCGAGCAGCGGGGGTTCATCGACAACCACCGGCTGGCCTATGTCGGCGAGCAGACCGTCAACTGGTGTCCGGCGCTCGGCACGGTGCTGGCTAACGAGGAAGTCATCGACGGCAGGTCAGAACGCGGCGGGCACCCGGTCCTCCGCAAGCCGCTCAAGCAGTGGCTCTTCCGGATCACGGCTCTGGGCGACAGGCTGCTCACCGGCCTCGACGATCTCGACTGGCCCGAGAGCACCAAGACGCAGCAACGCGAATGGATCGGGCGCTCCGAGGGCGCGGAGATCGACTTCGAGTTGGACATCGATCTCGACAACCCGGACACGGACACCGAGTTCTCGCCCGCGGTGCGCGTCTTCACGACCAGGCCCGACACAATCTTCGGCGCGACGTACATGGTGCTGGCGCCCGAGCACGACATCGTGACCGCGGTGCTCAAGAGTCCCCGGGGCGAGACGCCCGTGCGCGAGCTGTCGGAGTATGTCGAGGCGGCCAAGAACCGCTCGGACAAGGACAGGCTCGAGAACAAGGACAAGACGGGCTGCTTCACGGGCCTGTACGCGGTCAACCCCGCGACGGGCGAGAAGGTGCCGGTCTGGACGAGCGACTACGTACTGGCGAGCTACGGCTTCGGTGCGATCATGGCTGTCCCCGCGCACGACAAGCGCGACTTCGAGTTCGCGTCGAAATTCGAACTGCCCATCAGGGACGTCGTATACCCGCGCACGATTCTGGCGATGTCGTACTTCGTGATGAACGCCACCGAGGAAGAGAAGTCGTCGGACCGCTGGAAGTCGGTGCTCGCTGACTTCCTGGGCCTGGTGACCACATCGAATCTGTCGCCCGAGGTCTTCCCGGAGGTACTTGAGGCTGTGCGCACAAGGCGCGAGCGGGACACGGGTCCCGTGTTCGGCGAGGATGCGCGGGGCACGATCCAGCGCGAGTACGAGGCGTCGCTTGAGGACCTGGGCGTCGCGGACTTCGCCGAGCTTCAGAGCATTTTTCGTGAGGCGAGGTACTTCAGGCACACCGGCGCGTCGTACGCGGGCGCGGGGTACGCGGCCAATTCCGCCAACGACGATGTCAGCCTGAACGATCTCGAGCAGGCCGAGGCCAAGAGCACGCTCATCGTCTGGCTCGAGCGGACCGGTATCGGGCGCAAGAAGGTGAACTACCGCCTGCGCGACTGGCTGTTCAGCAGGCAGCGCTACTGGGGCGAGCCCTTCCCGATCGTCTTCGATGATGAGGGCAACCACCACTCGGTGGGCGAGGGGGCGCTGCCTGTGCTGCTGCCCGAGCTCGAGGACTACAAGCCCGCAGAGAGCGAGGACCCGCAGCCGCTTCTGGGCAAGGTGACGGGCTGGATCGGTACCACCGCGGGCGAAGCCGGTGTGGCAGAGCTGGCAGCGGACTCACAGGTTGTGCGCGAAGCCAACACGATGCCCGGCTGGGCCGGCTCGTGCTGGTATCACATCCGCTACCTGGACCCGAAGAACGAGAGTGAGTTCGTTGGCGCCGAGGCCGACAGCTACTGGCTGGGTGAGGGCGGCGTGGACTTGTACATCGGCGGCGCCGAGCACGCGGTCCTGCACCTGCTCTACGCGAGGTTCTGGCACATGATCCTGCACGACCTGGGTCACCTCAAGAGCAGCGAGCCCTATCGCAAGTTGTTCCACCAGGGGCTCATCACGAGCCACGCGTACCAGCGCAAGGACAAGAGCCTCGTCCCGATCGACGAGGTCGAGAAGCGCGAGGGCGACTCGTACGTGTACACGCCGACGGGCGAGGAGGTCTTCCCGACGATCGCGAAGATGTCCAAGAGTCTGAAGAACGTCATCAACCCCGACGACATCATCGAGGAGTTTGGGGCCGACACGTTCAGGCTCTACGAGATGTACATGGGCCCGCTCGAGGCGAGCAAGCCCTGGAACACCGACGACACGGTCGGGCTCTACCGCTTCCTCCAGCGTGCGTGGCGTCTCTGTGTCAACGAGGAAACGGGCGAACTCTCGCTTGCGCAATCCGCAGACAGCGCGGTTGAGAAACAGCTGCACCGGACCATCGCGAAGGTGGGCGAGGACATCGAGAAGCTGTCGCTCAACACGGCGATCGCTTCGATGATCGAGTTCGTAAACGTCGCGTTGAAGCCGGGTGTCACGCACGATCAGGCGGGCCGGTTCATCCGCGTGCTCGCGCCGTTTGCGCCGCACATCGCCGAGGAAATCTGGCACAAACTGGGTCACCACGAGTCTGTCGCGCAGTCAGAATGGCCGAGCTTCGACGAGGCGATGCTGGTCGATGACGAGGTCGAGATCGCGCTGCAGTTGCTTGGCAAGGTAAAGGCCCGGGTGAGCGTGCCCGCCGATGCAACAGAGGGTCAGCTGAAGGAGATCGCGCTTTCAGACGAGACGATCTCGGGGTTGATCGATGGCAAGACCGTGCGCAAAGTGATTGTTGTGCCGGGCCGGCTGGTCAACATCGTCGCCAATTGACGCTGGTGAAGAGCGGTACCGGGTTTATCTGATGGAGTCGACCACCACGGGCACGGTGATCCGCGCTTGCCAATCGGTCGGGCTGCTCGCGAGGTCAGCCAGGTCCGAAGCAGATCCCGGCGTGGTGACCGCGCTTGGCGCCCCGATCAGCTCGATGGACACGCCCGGGTAGGACCGGAGCTTGGCGAGCAGCATCGTGAACGCACGCTCGGTGGGCTCGACACGCAGCATGTACGAGCCGACCCGGTTCCGCTCGGCTTCGAGCCTCGGTTGATTCGGAGCGGAGTCGATCGCGGCAGCCATGATCGGCTCTTCGAGCTTCGGCAGCGATCGATCCAGCGCGAGCGCCTCGTTGTTCTGTGCTGGCCCGTCGATGGATGCGAACCGCATGAGGCCGCTGCCGGTCGTTAGGTCGTTGCTCAGATCCGCGGTTGTCGAATTGCGAACGCTCGTCAGCCTGATAATGAGCCTGCCTTCGCGCGCCAGGGCAAGCGCCTGGTCGGCGGAGTTAACCGTGATCGGTGCCCTGTCAGGCTTGAACGACGAGCGAGCCCGATCGGTTGAGTTGTCCGCGAGCGACTCGTCGGTGTTGAGCGGGTTGATGTTCGACGGGCCGGGCGTTGCCACGAGCACATCGTTTGAGGTGTCGCCCTGCGCGAGCGGTGTGGATGGCTCGGCGGGCTCGAACGTGCTCAGGTCGATGTTGGGCAGTGCGATGCTCAGGAGCATCACGATGATCGCCGCGACGCCGAGCGAGCCGACGACGCGTGGTGTGCGCGCCGGCAGACGGAGCGACCGGTGCTGGCGCGGGCGCCTCGGCTTGGCCTGCTTGTGCGTTGGCTTGACGATCTCGCGGCTCGCGGTCCCGGTCTCTTCGATTCGCTTGAAGTCGCCCGCGTCGAGCTCGTCTGAAATCTCCTGGCCGAGGACCGCGGACACCATCGCCTGTGTCGCGGCGGGCATCGGCCTCTCCTCGGCATCGTCGCGGATCGCGTCGCGGTCGGAGCGGAGTTGCCAGACAAGCTCGGCGAGCGCGGCGTCTTTGCCGAGCGCCTCGATCACTCCTGCGGCAGACGACGAGTCACCCTCGATGAACGACAGCACAGCCGACTCGTCGAGCCCGGCGTCGATCAGCGCGATGAAGATGTCCCGGTCGCGGTCTCTCATGGTCTGCTGTCGGTCTCCAAACCGTTCGCCTCAGTCCTCGTCCTGCTCGGCCAGTTCGTTCGGCCCGAGCCGCCCCGCTCTCACACTCTCGACGACCTGCCGAAGAGCAAGTCTGGCCCGGAAAATCCGGCTCTTGATCGTTCCCACCCGGACCTCGAGAAGCTCGGCGATCTGGGCGTAATCCAGTCCCTGGGCATCCCGGAGAAGCAGAACACTCCTCAGATCCGGGTCCAGGCGCCCGAGGGCCTCGATCACAAGGTCCCTCTGGTCCTCTCTTTCGACGCGGGAGGACCCGATCGGTTCCCGGTACTGAGGCAACAAATCGGCCAGCATCGTCTTGGACCCATCGGAGCCCGGTTTGGAGCCCGTGGGGGCGTCTCCTGAGACCACTCGGGCCTTTCTCCTGTTGTCCTTGCGGAGTCTGGATAAGCAGGAGTTCATCGTGACGCGGTAGATCCACGTCGAGAGCTTCGCCTTGCCGTCGAAGGAGTCGATCCCCCTCATCACCCGGACGAGGGCGTCCTGGCAGGCGTCTTCGATCGCGCCGCGGGGGCCGAGCATCTGTCGGCACAGGCCGTGGATCAGCGGCTGATATCGGACGAGCAGGGGCTCCCATGCGTCCCGCTTCTCGGCGGGTGACTGGGCGTCGCGGATCCGTGCGAGCAACTCCTCGTCGCTCGGGTCCCCGTACTCGCCGTTTGGATGTCCCCTTGGCTCGGTCACGCGTCGATCGTACCACCTGTCCGCGGGTTGTTAGCCCTCGGTTCTGATTTCCGGGAGATGCTCGACATCACATTTCAGTGATCGCGCGATGAAACACATCCGGCCCGCATTGTGATGCAGCGACCTCGCCAGTCGTTCATCGGATCGCTCATCGATCGTGACTTCCGGTTTGAGCTCGATCCGGCTGATCTCGCCGGACCCGTTGGGGAAGAGCTTGAGCTTGCACGACGCGGTGTCGCTGTACGATTTCACGATCACGCCTGCTTCTGCGCACAAATGGAGATACCACAGCATGTGGCACGAGCTCACCGATGCGAGCAGCAGCTCCTCTGGGTTGTACTTCGACGCGTCGCCCCGGTACTGGGGCGCCGACGATCCCTGGATGGCTGGCTTACCCTCTGCGCGGAATTCGTGCGATCGCTCGTACGCGTCGTAGGCCGATGTGCCAGTTCCCAGGTTCCCGGTCCAGATCATCGAGATGTTGAATGCGTGCTCTGGCATGTGTGATCGTACGAGCTTGGTCTACGTGCTCGGCGGAGTGAACAGTTTCTTATCGAACTTGGCGCCGAATTCGATCTCATCGAACTCGATGGCCTGCTCGATGCCCATCGCGTTGACGATGAGCTTGTGCGGTCGTTTCACGCCGTTAACTCTGCGGTAATCGCTGTACGTGGTTTCGGTGGTGAAGACCTCAGAGCCCGCCGAGGCCCTTGTTGAGGTCTTCCTGTGCAGGCCTGTTTCGACCTCGAAGAGCCCGATCTGATGGGCGCCCCAGCTCGTGACGAGTTCGAGCTTGTAGCACTCGACGCCGTCGAATGTGACGGTTTCGACGAGCTTTGCAGAGGTGTACGTCTTTCTGGGTTCGACCGGGCCGTAGAAGTTCGCCTCGTTGATGAGGCTGTCGGCCTGGGGTCCCGAAAGCAGCTTGGCGGGTTGGCCCGCTTCCGAGGACCACGCGACCTCGCCGTTTGTGCCTTGCGTGACCTCGCCCAGGCCAGCCAGTTCGATCGTGACGAGCGTTTTGGTCGTGGCCTGTCGGCGCACGACGATGGTGCCGTCAACACCCAGCGCGGGGATGCTTACGGTTCCCGACATCATCTCGCTCTTGTGCATGCGGTACGCTTCTTCGCCCCCGATCGCCTCGACGCAGCGGTCGAGGATATCGAATCCATCGGGGAGTGTCTGCGCTTGCGTGCTTGGGACGGCCATCGCAAGTGAGCCAGCTTCGGGCACGCCTGCGATTCCAACGAGAGCACCGGCGAGCAACGCGGATAAGGGGGCCATGCATGGCTCCTTTCAAATCTTTGGAACGAACGAAAAATGGGCCGTCCTGGCCCATTGTACATGATCCACAGATTTTCAAATGAGGAGCGATTTGAGTTTGTTCAGAACGCGCCGGGAGGGTCGAAGAGGCCCGCTTCGAACTCGGGGTCGACCTCGATCGTGTCGAACACCATGGACTGCTGCATGCCGCTGTTGTTCATCTCGAGCGTGTGGGCGTGCAGGATGCCCCCGACTTCTTTGTAGTCGCCGTACTCGGTCTCGTTTGAGTAGACGCTGGAGTCTGGTGAGGTGCGTACGGACAGCTTTCTGAGCAGGCCGGACTCGACCTCGTACAGCGCGACCTGGTGCTGATCCCAGCTTGTCACCAGATTGACCTTGTAGCACTTGGTGTCGTCGTGCTCAACGATGCCGACGGTTTCCGCAGATGTGTAGGTCTTGCGGGGCTCGACGGTGGCGTGGAACTTGGCGTTGTGCTTGATCTGTTCGGCCTGCTCGCCCTCGATGATCTGCGGCTGGAACCCGGGCTGGCTCGCCCAGACGACCTTGCCATTGGTTCCCTGAACGACGCTGCCCATGCCACCGAGGTCTACCTGGACGACGGCGCTCTCGGGCGCCTTGGCGTTGATGACGATGCTGCCGTCGATCTGCATCGCGGGCATCTTGAAGCTCCCGGTCATGCGGACGCCCTGCAGTTTCTTGTGGCCCACCTCTCCGCCGATCGCCTTGACGTGCTTCTCAAGGATCTCGAACCCGTCTGGGAGTTCGGTCGCGACGGCAGCGCCTTCGGCTGATCCGCTGGCCGAGCCCTGCGATGCGGAGTGACCCGCCAGCAGCGAAGCCGCCAGCGCGAGTGTGAGCTTGATTCTCTGGTTGGACATTGTGCGACCTCCCCTTGTCTGTGTGTTTGTGAGTAGGCGCAGTATTGGCGCCGGTAGGGGGGTTCTTCTGGTTCTGGGCGAATCAGTTTCATCTGAGCCGCGTTTTGGTGCTCCAAATACGACCTATCGTGGTTCATGACGACGCAGAGCCCGAACGACACGTACACGAGCCCCCTCGCCGCCCGCAACGCCAGCCCGGAGATGTGCCGGATCTGGTCGCCCCGGCACAAGTTCCAGACGTGGCGCCGGATCTGGCTCGCCGTCGCCGAGGCGCAGCACGAGGTGACCAAGGACTGGGACAAGCCGCTGGTCTCGATGGAGCAGATCGAGGAGCTGCGGGCGAATCTGGATGTGACGGATGAGGATCTGAAGCTCGCCGCGAAGTACGAGGCCGAGCTTCGTCACGACGTGATGGCGCATGTGCACGCGTGGGGTGACCGGTGCCCGAAGGCGCGCCCGATCATTCATCTTGGGATGACGAGCCAGGATGTGGTTTGTAATGCTGATCTGTTGGTCATCCGCGATGCGTTGTGGCTGATTCGATTGAAATCTGTCCAGGCGACGATCGCGCTCGGAAACGAAGCCGGTAATCATGCTCAGAAACCATGCCTGGGTTTTACTCACTACCAAACGGCACAGCCCGTCACAGTTGGCCGGCGTCTCGCTCAGCACTCCAACGATTTAGAGCGGATCAATGGTCTGTTTGTTGAGCGTGAGCATGCGATATTTCTACGTGGACTCCGCGGCGCGACAGGAACGCAAGCATCGTTTCTTGCGTTGTTCAATGACGACCATGATTTGGTTGCAGAGTTTGAGGCGAGGTTCTTTGCTCGGGTTGATCCATTGCAGTTCTCTTCATCGTATTCTGTGGACGAATTGCTCGATGAATATCGCGAACAGCAATCGATCCACGCAAATCACCTTACAACGCAAACCTATCCTCGTGTGCTGGACGCGGTAGTTCTTGCCGACCTCGCCTCAATTGCTTCAGTCCTTCACAAAATCGCCACCGACATCCGCCTGCTCTCCAACCGCAAGGAGATCGACGAACCCTTCGGCAAGAACCAGATCGGTTCGTCGGCGATGCCCTACAAGCGCAACCCGATGAAGTGCGAGCGGATCTGTGGGCTCACGCGTTTCGTCATGAATCTCGTGGGCAACGCGTACGACACCGCCGCGACGCAGTGGCTCGAGCGCACGCTGGACGACTCGTCGAACCGGCGTCTCTCGTTGCCCGAGGCGTTCCTGGCGCTCGACGGCGCGCTGGACCTGATGCACCAGGTCGCGTCGGGGCTCGTGGTGAACGAGGCGATGGTGCGCAAGAACCTGATGGCCGAGCTGCCCTTCCTTGCGACTGAGAACATCATGATGGAAGCCGTGAAGGCGGGCGGCGACCGGCAGGATCTGCACGAGAAGATCCGCGTGCACGCGCAGGAGGCGGGCTACCGCGTGAAGCAGGAAGGCCTCGAGAACGACCTGATCGACAGGCTGCGCGCGGACCCCGCGTTCGAGAGCGTGCATCACCTCCTAACGGAGGATCAGCTCCTCGATCCGATGAAGTACGTCGGGCGGAGCGTCGAACAAACAGAGCGGTTCCTGAAGGAAGTCGTCGAGCCTCTCCGCGAACGCTACGGCGACGAACTCGACAACCTCGGTTCCAGCGATCGGGGCGTGTAGACCACTGCGGCTTGCTCGGGTATGGCCTCCGTGTACGCTGTGCGCGGAGGCTTACGATGAACAGACGAGAACTGCTCAAGATCGGCGCGCTGGGCGCTTCCGGGTTGGCCGCTATGAGCCCCTGGCAGATCGTGTTGGCGGATCAGCCAGAGGGCGGGGACGGCCTGCCAGTCCCCGAGCCTCGCGTTGCCAGGTTCGAGACGCTCGCGTTCGGGATGTTCCTGCACTGGGGTCTGTACTCGCAGCTGGGCAAGGGCGAGTGGGCGAAGCTCAATTACGGGATCCCGAACGATGAGTACGCGAAGCTCGCCGAGACGTTCACGGCAGACAGGTTCGACGGCAGAGCCATCGCACGCGCTGCTCGCCAAACCGGTATGCGCTACGCGACGCTGACATCGCGGCATCACGACGGGTTCAGCCTTTATGACACGCGCGGGCTTTCAGCGTTCGACGTGACGAACTCGGCGGCCAAGCGCGATCTGGTGCTGGATTTCTGCGAGGGCTGCAGAGCAGAAGGCGTTGTGCCCATGCTGTACTGCACCACGCTCGACTGGACGGATGCGAGGTTCGGGAGCGACTTCGATGCGTACCTGGAGTATCTGCGCGACTCGGTTGAGTTGCTCTGTACGCAGTACGGCGACATCGGCGGGTTCTGGTTCGATGGCAACTGGTCGAAGCCTGACGCCGACTGGAAAGAGACCGAGCTCTACGGCGTCATTCGCAAGCACCAGCCCGAGGCGATGATCATCAACAACGTCGGCATCGGCAACGAGGGCGCGATCGGGCACCCCGAGATCGACGCGACGACGTTCGAGCAGTCGGAGCCCGAGCCTCTGGACAGGCGGGGCTGGCCCAAGCACGTCGCGGGCGAGATGTGCCGAACCTTCAACCGCCACTGGGGGATCGGCGCGAAGGACTTCAACATGTACTCCCCGGCGCACGTGATCGAGCTGCTTTGCGCGTGCCGGGGCGCGGGCGCCAATCTGCTGATGAACATCGGACCCGAAGCGTCGGGCGCGCTGCCCGATTACGAGAAGGCAGCACTCGCGAAGGTCGGCGAGTGGGTGAGGCTGCACGGGGGCAATGAGTGCACTATTTACGACGGCAAGCCGACGGGCGTCCGTGGTCAGGGCCGTGACTTTGGTTTGACGGTTGGCGCACAGGCCGACGATGAAGTCATCGACCTGTTCGTGCACTCGATCACCCCCACGGCGAACCGCTGGCCGGAAGAAGGCCCGCGCGGCGCGGGGGCGAGGATGTTCAAGGGCGTGCCCGAGCGGTACACGAGTGCCCGCTGGCTCGACAACGACGAACGCCTCAAAATCGAGAGGCACGACGACGGCTCTGTCACGCTCCACGCCACCGGGTTCCCCTACGGCGTGGACACCGTGGTCCGTGTCGCAAGACTCGAGGCCTGATCGCTACTTGCTCAGCTTGTAGCCGAGTACGTCGATCGAATCGCTCATCATCACGAGCGGCTCGCCTTCGACCGCGATGCCCGCGGCGGCGATCAGAGAGTCGTCGAGTTCGTTGAGCGTGGCCTGACGCAGAGGCCAGGGCTCATGATCGATGCGTCCCGACATGATCCGGCCTCGCCTTTTGGTATAGAGGCAGTACCGCTCGGTCAGGAAGTGCTCGAGCGAGCCTGGCTCGGATGTGGGCAGCGCTTCGCCCCGCGTCCAGACGATGCGCGCTGATCCCTTTGGCCAGTGGCGCGATGGACGCCTGGTCAGCGCGTAGTCGGTGCGCTCGCCCTCTGTGACGGTGAACCGAGAGTGGACATAGTTGAGGGACCAGAGCCAGCGCCCGCCCAAGACGGGGAGCAGATGCTCGGCGTCGAGGCTCAAGAACCAGACGCCAGATGTGCCCCCGTGGCGAACGTACGTGCGCACGTTGCACTCGAAGAACCGCGAGAGCCCGGGCAGAGGCGGGACACCTTTGAACGATGTCTCGGTCATCTCGAACGGCACGAGCGCGACCCACGCGGAGCCGTCGAACGTGTCGATCTCGAGTTGCTCGGGCACCAGAGGCCTGATCACGCTCGCCGGGAGACGCCAGTGCAGGAACAGAAGGTTGTGCCAGGTCATTCGGACAGCGTGGGGTTCCTGCTTGTGGTCTGTCATACCTCAGAAGTCTAGATCAGACTATTTGCTGACGAACCTCGCTGACGCTGCGTCACGGGCTTCATCTGAGATTACCGGTCTCGCCTTCAGATCGGTGAGCGGGTCGAACATCATCGGGGCGACATCGTCGAAGCCAGTGAACGCGCCGTCGTTGTCTGTGTCTCGTGCGACTTGCAGCCAGAACAAGCCGTGCTCCTGGTCGAAGCTCGCCGAGAGAACGTGCGCGTCGGCTGGCGTGATCGCTCTCGGGTTGCGGCCGTCGCCGTCGGTCACGATGCACACTCTCGAGTCCCACTCTGTGAGCCTCTCGTCGCCGTTGGTGTCGCTGAGCGTGACGAAGAAAGCCAGCAGCGAGACCGGTTCTGAGCCTGTCTTTCTGTGAGTTTCGTCGCTGATCGTGATGGTCTGGAGCCTGCCGAACTTGCTGATGACACCCCGCTCGGAGATGAGTTCCCAGCACTCCTCGCTCGCAAGATCGCGGAAAAGAGCATTGTGCCAGCGGATGTTGGTGAGTCTCCAGCGCTGGATTTCATGGTAAACATCTTCCGCTTCGCCGAGCATCGCCCGGTTGCGAACAGGGGCAGCTGCTTCAGCCTCGAATTGCAAAAACGGGTCTCCGTTCTTCTTGTTGCGGACACCTTCGATCGCCATGGCAACGAGAACCGTGTCGTGTCCTTCGAGTGTTTCGGGCTGGCTGAGATGCACACGCCCGGTGACAGGTTTATCTGTTGTCGTGTCGGAGTAGTCCACGCGTGCATCGATGACGCGGACTGGTTCGTCATCGGAACAAGAACGGATCACGAAGAACGTGACAATTGCGATGAGAAGGAGAGAAACGGTAACGGCTTTGGTGCGCATTGGTCGTTCCCTTTGTCTTTCAATACGGAACGACTATCAGACGGACCCAGATATCGGCTGGTTCGCGCTTTGGTTAGTTCTCTACTCCGTTCTCATCTGCTTCGTACTCACCTTCGCCGTTGCCGACGATGCCCGTCATCCACGGGAGCCAGAGCACACAGAACACGACGCCGAAGAGTGCGATGACGATTTTGAAGAGCCCGAGGCCGCAGGCGGCGCCGATCCCCGCGGAGGCCCAGATCGCTGCCGCGGTTGTCAGTCCCGAGATGCCGCGCTTGGAGTGCAGGATCGCGCCGGCGCCGAGGAAGCCGACACCGGAGATGATGTACGCGAGCACGCGTGTCGGGTCGAGTTGGAGGCCGTCGCGGTACTCGATCTGGCTTGCGATCTGCACACCCATGACCGTGAACGCCGCGGCTCCGGCGCCGATGAGCGCCATCGTGCGCCTGCCGGCGGGCTTGTCGGCGATCTTGCGTTCCCAGCCGACGAGGAAGCAGAGAGCCGCGGCCAGGCTGATCCGGAGGACCACCTCCCCAAACGCGAGTTCGCCGGCTTGGGGCGTCTCGGACTGGCCGAGGGTGATGAGATCGAGGGGTACTTGGGCTGGAATTGTAAAGAACATGTTAAGAGAGACTAGCCCATCTCCCCGGGTCGTCGCTCGGGTCTTCCCATGGGTCTCGGGTCGGAGGCCCTTTCGAATCTTGGGTTTGGGAACAGAAAACGGCGATGGTTCGTATTGTGGGCGGGTTCCCGGGCTTGACGCGGGGGGGTCAACCGGCGAGACTCGCTAGAAGGGTGTCGGCCTCGCGGGGTCGGGACCGGTGGCGCCGCCTCGGCGCGGGTGAAGGATCGCCCCCGAATCGGCGGCAAGCCCCGGGCATAGGGCCCGAAGTGGACAGCTTTAATGAGTCTTCGCTCGGCTCGCGTTGGAGCGCGACGCACGGGCATGGTGAATTCGGCGCGACTGCCGACTGGAGTGAAGTGTCATGGCGGCAAGGACCAGTATCAGCCCGGGACTCGGGATCACCATCGGCCTCCTCGGCGCGATCTCCCTCGGCCTGTTCGTCGTCACGATCATCCTTTACGGCGACAACATCGAGTACTCCAAGAAGCTTGAGGACGCCGAGACCAACAACCGCGATTACATCCGCGAGGTTGACAAAGCCGACCCGGCGATCCAGACCGACCTCAACGCGGCCAAGCGTCAGGGTGTGAGCCTCGTTAACTACCTCTCCGATTCGCTCGACAAGACATACCAGCGCGTCACAGGCAACGGCAGCGATCGTCTCGAGGAACTCTCGACCAAAACCGAGAGCGTCGCGGGGGCTTCGACCGGGTCGCTGCTCGGTGTGATCCGCAGCCTCGAGTCGCGCATCGCTTCGCTCGAACGCGAGAAGGCCGACGCTGAGGCGGCAAGGCTCGCGGCTCAGACAAACCTCCAACGCGAAGCGGACCGTGTGCAGGCGCTGCAGACGCAGCAGGACGAAACGGTCGCCCGGCTCCAGTCGCGCATCGATGATCTTGAGTCCGACACCGAAGAGTACCGCGACGGGTTCCAGTCCATCGAGCAGCAGTTCGCAGCGGAGCTCAACTCCGAACGCCGCGAGCGTGAGCAGCTCGAGGAGCAGCTCCGCACGCAGATTCGCGGCCTGCAGCAGGAGAAACTCCTGCTCGAAGACCAGGTCTCGGCACTCCAGCAGCAGGGCCGCGGTGAGCAGCTCAAACCCAAGGAAGAATTCGCTCTCATTGACGGCACGGTCGCAAACACAAACCCGAGCCAGAACGAGGTCTTCATCTCCATCGGTCGGCGCCAGAACGTGATCCTCGGGATGACCTTCGCGATCTACGACGACGAGACACAAATCCGTCCGGACGCCGAGGGCAACTACCCGCAGGGCAAGGCGGCTGTCGAGGTCGTCAACGTCGGCGAGACCTCGAGCCGGTGCCGGGTGCTCTTCGAGCGCACGGGCAACCCGGTAGTCCCGGGTGACGTGATCGCCAACGCGGCGTACGACCCCAACAAGGTGTACAAGTTCCTCGTCGCTGGCAACTTCGACACCAACGGCGACGGCAGGCGAACCCCGGGCGAGCAGAGCGAGATCACCGCGCTCGTCGAGGAATGGGGCGGCACAACAACCGACGAGCTCGAGGGCGACGTCGACTTTGTCGTGCTGGGCGAGCCACCCGTGCTCCCGCCTCAGCCCAACATCAACTCACCGATCGAGATCGTTGAGATGTATATCCGCAAGGAGAACGAGCTCAACCGCTACAACGATCTCCTCGATAAGGCACATCGCACTTCGATCCCGGTTCTCAATGAGAACAGGCTCTACACACTGATCGGTCGCGTCCGCTCGCGGACACGCTGATCGCCGAAGGGCGGGGCATTGCCGGGTAAAGCAAAGAATCGGCGCAATCAGGCCGCACCACCGTGGGTGCAGACACCCGTGTCGATGGCGATCCGAACCGCGATGTCGGTGTGCCAGGTCTTCGGGCTTGAAGCCACGCTCGACGAGATGGACAGGATCGGTCGCCTCTATGCGCGCTCGCCGCTGAACAAGAAGCAGCTCGCAAGGTGCAAGAAGCGCGTGCGGTTCGCGTTCCCCGAGTGGGATGAGGACCGCGTGCACGATGTTGCTACGGGTGTGTGGGGGCATCTTTTCCAACTCGGCGCCGAGATGCTCTACACCCCGAGGTTTCTTTCCGCGGACAGCTGGGTGCGCCACGCCTGCTTCGGCAAGGCCGCCGAGGCGTTCGGCGAGGTGCTCGCCAATAGGCCTGTGATTCTGCTGACGGGCCACTTCGGGAACTGGGAACTCTCGGGGACCGCGATGGCTGTTCTGGGCGTTCCCGTGCACGCGGTGTACCGCCCACTGGATCTGAAGCCCCTCGACAAGTGGGTGCGCGATGTGCGCATGAAGAGGGGCATGCAGTTGGTTGATAAGTTTGGCGCCGTGCGCGATCTGCCGCTGGCGATCGACCGAGGGGGCATGCCCGCGTTTGTCGCCGACCAGAACGCGGGCGATCGAGGCCTCTTTGTGCCCTTCTTTGGAAGACTCACGAGCACGTATAAATCTGTCGGCATGCTCGCGATGCAGAAGAACGCGAGCATCATCTGCGGCGGGGGCGTGCGCAGCCCGAAGCGCGGACCCGACGGTGTTGATGAACTCCACAGCCACGCGAAAGGCCGATGGCAGGACGCGATGGGATACCGCTTTGATATCCACGATGTCATCCGCCCGGAGGACTGGAAGGATCAGCCAGACCCGTTGTTCTACATCACGGCTCGGTACAGGCGTTCGATCGAGAAGATGGTGCGCACCGCTCCGGAGCAGTATTTCTGGATGCACAGGGTGTGGAAAAGCCGCCCGAAACACGAAAGGTTGCGCAGGGATTTCCCTGAATCTTTAAGGCGGAAGCTTCTGGATCTGCCGTGGATGGATGAGGCCGAGGTTGAGCGTATCGAGGCCCAGAGCATGCGTGATATCGAGGAACTGGACCGATTAGGCGGGAACAGGCTCGAGTGAAGATGGGTTATTCGGATGTAGCCCTGGCCCTGAAATCGGGCTTGTCAGAACCGAACACGCACCTTGTGCGAATTTCTAGGGTCAGGCATGACCATTGCCCGTGGACGGAATCGGGGGCATACTTGGCTGTTGGCTTGGCTAGAAAAGGGAGCACGGCATGAGCGCTGAAACACTGGTCGGCAAGCTCGAAGGCGTCAGCATTCTCGTTGTTGATGACGATCCGGATATCCGCGAGTCTATCGAGGCCGCGATGCTCGCCGAGGGTGCAGAGACCGAGACTGCTCCGGACGGCAACACCGCTGTCCAATACTGCAACGAGGATCCGCCGGACCTCGTCGTGCTCGACATGATGCTGCCCGGTCGCAGCGGCTTTCTGGTGCTCGAGAAAATCAAGGGCCGCGAGGACAGCCCGCTGGTGATCATGGTGACGGCCAACGAGGGCAAGCGTCACCAGGAGTACGCCGACGCGATTGGTGTGGACGCGTACATGATCAAGCCGGTCCCGCTGGCGAGTCTGGTCGAGAAGGCCGCCGAGCTTGTCGCCGAGCGGAAGAAGAACGGCTGATCACCCAGACGGCAACCGTCAATCTGAAAGACATAGGTACCGCTGGGCTGGCGATGCTGGTCTGGCCTCTGTGCGCGGCGAATCATGCCTCTGTGGCGAGCCGACAGATCATCCTGTTCAGGCCGGAGAACCCGGAGGCCGAGGTGCCGGGCATGGCGGACCTCGGGTCACCCGGAAGCCTCGAGCGGACGCTCCGCCCCTACAACATCGCGCCCGACGGCGCCAAGGGGGCGATGGGCACGACCTCGCTCTACGGGCCGGGTCTTGTGATCGAGGTCCCGTCCGCGGCGGATTCGGTCAACCAGCTCATGGCTTCGGTCGATGATGAAGAGACGGCGTGGCCCGTGCTCGCAAGGCTCTGCCGAGAGCTCGGCTGGAAGCTGATGGACCCCGAGTCCGGGCGCACGTTCATGTGAGATAGGAGGAGCACATGCCCACCTACGACTACGAAATCCTGGATGATCAAGGCGAGCCCACGGGCGAGCGCTTCGAGTGGATCCAGTCCATGAAAAGCGACCCGCTGACCAAGCACCCGGAGACGGGCAAGCCCTGCCGACGCGCGATCAGCGCACCGAGCATCGCGGGCAACTGGTCGCCGCTCAAGGAGAAGTCGCAGCTCTCGAACAAGAACCTCGAACGCCTCGGGTTCACCAAGTACGAGAAGCGCGGCGACGGTGTCATGGAACGCGTCGCCGGCAAAGAAGGCCCAAGGGTTATCTCTGACAATGACTGACGCCAGGCTCTTTGTGACTTCATTCGCTATCGCGCTCTGCGTGACAGGGTGCAGCGAGGGCTACGACAAGCCGAGCGAGGTCAAGGTGTCCAGAGCTATCACGCGCTCGGGCGACCGGATCATCAGCTACACCGCGATGTATGACGACGGGATCGAGACCTACATCGACTACCCGCCGCACGGCGAGGTTGACCTCATCACCGTCGAGCGCGAGTCCGAGAGCGAAGGCGCACTGCTCACACTTGTGCGCGACGGGTTCGAGCTCAAGAGCCCGCCCGCGCAGGGTTCGACAAGCGAAGCAATCTCCGATGCGTGGTCGAGCCGGTTCAGATACATCGACGGCCTCGTTGATGTCGATCTGGTCCCGTGGAGCGATGCGCACGGCATAATGACGCCCCGTGAGTTCGATGCGCTTGAAGAGGGCGGGTCGGACTAATACTTGTTCGAAGGCCTGAGCGAGAGCGCCACAAAAAGCCAGAGCACCGCCGCGGTCTGTGAGTTGATGTAGACCGTGTCGAACAGGCCCGCCAGAAGCACGCCCACAATCCCCATGAAGAGCCCGGCCTGGTACGTGTCGGATTCGCCTTCGCGCGGCACCGAGGCGAACAGGATCGTGATCCCAACGAGCAGTGAGATGAGCAACCCGATCGCGCCGTGCGTCGCGGCGAGGTGGACGTACATCCCGTGTGCGTGTGATGCGATGGGCTGTGTCTCGGGGTCGATGCCATGTTCGACCTGTTCGCTTTGCACCCAGGCCTTGTAGCCGCCCGTCCCGACACCTACTAACGGGTTGTCCGCGAACGCGCGGCCTCCCCAGATCCACATGTTGATCCGCGCGCCGGTGGAGGTCGCGTAGTCCTCGCTTTCGAGCGCGCCACGGATCTCTCGGTTGGCTTCGTCGACTCGGCTCTGGATCTCGTCACCGAGCACGATCCAGCCCACGGGGATCGCGACAATTGCGAGTACGCACGAGGCGATGAGCATCTTCGTGCGCTGCCGAGTCTGCCAGACCGCGTACGCGATGGCGAAGGCAACGAGCAGAGCCGCTGCGATCCACGCGCCGCGCGCGCCTGTTGCGAACACTGCGATGAGTGAGATCACCGACAGCACTCGCGCGGGCCAGCGCAGCGGATGGGTCGGCTTGAGCGCCGCGGGCAGGTGCAAGCCGAGCGCGGCGATCAGGACCGAGCCCCCGGACGCCGGGCTGAGCCAGCCGCTGATCCGGTCCGGGTACGCGTCGAAGTCGAGGTGTTCCCAGCCGAACTCGAACGCGAGCGCCTGCACGAGCTGGCACGTGTTCGCTGCGAGGTAGCTGAGCGTGACACAGAAGATGAACCACCGTCGCAGGTGGCGCAGGGGCCAAAGCGCAGGGACGAGCAGGAACCAGCGGAGCGAATCGATGTCGTCGAGGCCGTGCGCCGGGTCCGCCGACCACGTGAGCGCGACGACGGACATGAGTGCAAAGAGTGTCGCCGCGAGGAAGATCGGGAGCTTGAGGAACGCGGGGTAGAGCCTCCACGTCGCGTAGAGCCTGGCAAAGAGCATCCCGATGAGCACCGCTGCGGGCACCTCGATATAGCTCATGGGCAGCGCGATGTTCAGGCAGGTCAGCGTCGCGACGAAGATGTGGAACTGGTGACCCCAGCGGACCTTCTGGTTGGCCCGGGTGTTGAGATCCCAGAGCCGCCCGTGATCGGGGCCCTCGTTCATGAGCCAACTTCTGAGATCGAGACCACCGGCAGCCATGAGCCGAGAGCGTATCCGGGGCCCGCGCACCGGTCATCAGGCGCGAAAATGTCTCCCATTCGGTGGATATCAGGGTATTCTCGTCGGGTTCGTTACAATGTTCGCAACGAAGGCACGGTTCTTCCCGAACCATGGGGGTGGCCGAGGTGTCTTATGTGATGGGCGGTGCCGCCCACAAGGAGTGACCGCGTGGAGATCATCAACACACTGCTCCGCAGAGCTTGGTGGCGTCTGGTCCTGATTGACATGATCAGGACCTTCGCGGTCTCGCTGACCGTTGTCGCGGGCTTGCTCGTGGCCTGGCGATTGCTCGAGAGTGTGGTCGCTGTGCCGACAACGTGGGGCGTGATGGTCGGTACCGGCGCTGGCGCCGCATTGCTCTTCTCGGTTGTCTGGAGCATCGTTCGCACCAAGCAGGGCGGTCCGGTTGCGCGCCAACTCGACGAGCGCGCAGGTCTCCGCGAGACGATCTCGACAGCGCTGTGCGTTCAGCACGAGGTGGATGCCTGGTCGCGCGCCACGGTCGAGATGGCCGGGCAGAAAGCGCAGAGTGTCAACCTGAGAGAAGCCATCCCGGTCGAGTCGCCCCGATATTGGCCAGCGCCGGTCGCCGCGTTGGCGCTGCTTGGCATCCTGATGATGGTCCCCGTGATCGATCTTCCCTCGCTCTTTGGGAAGGTTCCTGCTGAGATCAGCGAAGAGGGACAGGCAGAGCTGGCAAGCGTTGAAGTCGAAGAGATGAAGCGCGAGCTCGAGGCCGAGGCGAAGCGTCTGGGTGTGGACATCGATCTTGGTGATGAGGCGGCGGACGATGCGCTCAAACCCGAGGACATGACTCCAGAGGAGATCCAGGCCGCGGCTGTGAAGCAGCTCACGCAGCTTACGGACAAGCTCGAAGCGAAGATGGAGGAGCAGGGCAAGGACAAGCTGGAAGCGATGAAGAACCAGCTCCAGAAGCTCCGCCAGCCGGGCCCCGGTCCTGCTGAGGAACTCGCCCGCGCTATGGCGCGTGGCAACTTCGACAAGGCCCGCGAGGAGCTCTCAAAGCTCGCGCAGCAGATGCGCTCGGGCGAGATGAGCGAGGAACAGCAGGGCCAGCTTGAGAAGCAGATGGAGAACCTGGCCAAGCAGATGGAAGAGCTCGCCGAGCAGCGACAGGAGACCGAGCGTGCGCTCCGCGAGGCTGGCATGAGCTCCGAAGAAGCCAAGCAGCTCTCAGCGAATCCGGAAGCGCTCCAGAAGGCGCTCGAGCAGATGCAGAACCTGACGCAGGAGCAGAAGCAGCAGCTCATGCAGCAGGCGATGTCTCAGGCTGAAGCGTGCAAGCAGTGCCAGAACATGGGGCAGGCGATGTCGCAGATGGCTCAGTCCATGAGGCAGAGCCAGCAGGGCATGAGCAGCCAGGCACAGGCGGCGATGGATCAGATGGGCGACATGCTCAGCGAGATGGAGCAGCTCCAGGGCGACATGCAGTCGATGCAGGCGATGATGAACGCCGCCCAGCAGCAGATGGACAAGATGGGCCAGGGCTTTAGCGAAGGCATGGGGTCGGGCATGGGTGAATGGCGCACGGGCGACACCTCGCGGATGGGTATGGGTTCGGGCGGTCCTGGCAAGGGCGACGGCGCGAGCCCGGATGCCAAGGAGACGAGCATCTCGTTCAATGACACCAAGGCGAACGTCAACACGCAGCAGGGGCCCATCATCGGCTCACGCATGGTGTACGAGGGTCAGATCCGTGGTGAGTCCAGGATCGAGTTCGCGATGGGTGCCAAGTCCGCTGCGAGCAACGCGTCCGACGCGATCGAGTCGATGCAGGTGCCCCGCGAGTACGAGTCGGCGGTGATGAAGTACTTCGGCGCGCTCGAGGATCGCGCAGAAACTGCGACCGACGCCGACTCGGAAGACGATTCTTCGGGCGAATAAGCCCGATTCCACGGCCCCGAGCGGGTTCCTGAAACCGGCGCGGTAGGATCTCCTATCAACAGAAAGAACCGAAGGGCTCCTCCCATGCGCACAGAATTGCGGCGGATCTGCACACTCTCGCTCGGCATCGCGATCGCATCGCTCGCTGGCTGCAGCAACGAAACCGAACCCGCTGAAAGCGCGGACGGCTCGACCGCTGAAGGTCCCAGGGTCGTGCTCTACACGAGCGCTGACGACTACCTGCTCAAGGAAGTCGTTGCAGAATTTGAGAAACGCACCGGCATCGAAGTGCTCGAGGTGGGGGACACGGAGGCGACAAAGACAGTCGGCCTGTACGCCAGGCTCGGCGACGAGAAAGACGCACCCCGCGCCGATGTGTGGTGGTCGAGCGAGCCCTTCTACACCATCCGCCTTGCGAATGAAGGCGTGTTGGAGCCGTACACGAGCGAATCTGGTGAGCAGTCCATCCCGGGCGGGTGGCCCGAGGCCTATCGCGGTGCAGACGGCATGTGGTACGGCATCGCAAACCGCGCGCGAGTCATCGCGTACGACACTCGCAAGCTAACCGCTGAGCAGGTGCCGGCCGCGCTCCGTGATCTCGCCGAACCCCAGTGGGAGGGTAAGGTCGGTATGGCGCGCCCCACGTTCGGGACAACGGTCGGTCACGTCGCGACGCTCGTTCACCTCTGGGGCGAGGAGCCGACTCGTCAGTGGCTCCAAGCCATGGAAGCCAACGGGCTGCGCCTCTATGACGGCAACTCGTCGGTTGTCCGCGCGATCGCAAACGGCGAGATCGAGCTAGGGCTGACCGATACAGACGACGTCTGGGCGGCGCAGGCCGCGGGGATGCCGGTCGATCTGGTCTACGAAGTCTCAGAGCTGGACAGCGGCGCGTCGCCCTCGCCCGACAGTGTGTTCCCGATGATGAGCTTCGGTGCGCTGACGATCCCGAACACGGTCGCCCGTGTCGCGGGCGGCCCCAATCCCGAGGAGGCTCAGCAGCTCATCGACTTCCTGATCTCCGAGGCCGGCGAGCGGTTGATCATGGCCAGCGACTCGAGGAATGTGCCCATCCGTGAGCTCGCCGCGGAGGAGCTCTACGTGCAGTTTCCGAGGGCCAGGATCGAGCCTGCGGCCCGTGTGGATCTCGAAGCCGTGGCTGACGAGATCGAGACGGCCCGGAGTCTCGTCGAAGATGTCTTTGGCCTCTGATCGCCGATAGGATTCACCATGAAGACCGCAAACGCTGCCAGCGTCAAGGATTGCATCGCTGCTGAACTCCCCGAGCTGATCGAGATCCGCCACGACCTGCACAAGCATCCCGAGCTGATGTGGCAGGAAGAGCGCACGAGCGCTGTGGTCCAGCGAGAACTGTCGAAGCTCGGTATCGAGTACATGGCAGGCCTCGCAGGGGGCACCGGGGTCGTTGGGTACCTCCCCGCGACCTCGGGTGACAAGGACGCGCCATCGGTCGCGCTACGAGCAGACATGGATGCGCTGCCCATCACCGAAGAGACCGGGCTGCCCTACTCGAGCACACGCGACGGGCTCATGCACGCCTGCGGTCACGACGGGCACACCACCATCCTGCTCGGTGCTGCGCGTGTCCTTGCAAAGACAGAGAACAGGCCGAATCCGGTCACGCTCGTCTTCCAGCCCGCAGAAGAAGGCGGGGGCGGCGGCCAGCGGTTCTGCAAAGAAGGCATGCTCGAGGGCGGCGCAGGCGGAGGCATCGGCAACAGAGTAGGGTGCATCTACGGCCTCCACGGCTGGCCCAACGAGCAAGTCGGCACTGTCAAGACGCGCCCGGGTCCTCTCATGGCTTCGACCGACGAGTTCCTGGTCACCGTTCGGGGCAAGGGCGGGCACGCCGCCTGGCCTCACCTCGCCAACGACCCCGTTGTCGCGGCGAGCGCGATCGTCATGAGCCTGCAGACGCTCGTCAGCAGAAACACGAGCCCCGTGGACTCGGCGATCTGCACCATCGGGCGCATCCAGGGCGGGACCGTTGACAACGTGATCCCTGAAGCCGTCGAGCTCGAGGGCACGACCCGCGCGCTGACTCCTGAGATGCGCAAGCTCGCTGAGGAGCGCGTGCGTGAAATATCGGAGCACGTCGCAAGGGCGCACGGCTGCACGATCGATATCCACTGGAACGTGGGCTATCCGGTTGTCAAGAACGATCCGAAGATGGTTGACCGGTTCATCCCGCTCGCGAGCGAGGTGCTGGGCGAAAAGAACGTGTTCCACGCCGAAACACCGGTGATGGGAGGCGAGGACTTCGCGTACTACGCCGAGCATGTGCCCGCGTGTTTCTACTTCCTGGGCTTGCGTCCAGAGGGCGCGGACCACTTCCCAGAGCTTCACACGCCGAGGTTTGACTTCAACGACGACGCGATCGCGGTGGGTGTTGAGATGATGTCAAGGCTCGCGTTGTCTGAGGACTGATCAGAACGGCAGCTGGAAGCTGATGCGTCCACCGTGCGCGTCGTAGTCGTCCCCGAAGTCGCCCTCGTATCCGACAGTCAGGTTCGCCCCATTCTTGAGCTGCCACGCCACGCCCGCGATGGGTGTGACGTAGTTCTCAACCGCGGCGTCTTCGAGGAAGTCGGTCCACGTCGCGCCGCCGTAGACCGCGGCGCCGTCTGTCAGCCGGTACAAGGCTTTGCCACCGATTTTCAGAATCTGCTGATCGATGCCGGGGTCGATCCTGTACTCGTCAACGTCGAGTTCCGCCGATTCGTGCCAGGTGATTTGCTGGGCAGCGATGAGGGTGAGTTTCTTGTAGTCATATCGGAACGCGTTGGTGATGCCGAATGAGTAGAGCGTGCCGCCTGCCGCGAAGTCGTACGAAACGACAGCCTCACCCGACACACCGGGCGTGACGGTCCAACTGAATCCCTGCTCGGCGCTCTCTTCAACGAGCATGAGGTTGATCGGCGCGTCGAGGTGAAGCCCGACATTGAAGACATCCGCGCCCTCGATGGTGTGGAAGCCGACAGGGAGGCCGAAGACCAGAGAGAAGCGATCGGTGAACCGCATCTCGGTGCTCATCGTGAGATCAAAGGACGAGCCGCTGAAATCGCCCGCGTCCACGGACTGGCCGAGGAAGTCAATCCGCGAGAGGAACCCGCCGTGGTCGATCACCGCTGACCCCATCTCCATTCGGGGCACGCCATCATCTGCTGGCTCGGAAAGCCCGGGGTCGTTTGAGTCAACAAACATACGGTTGACCTGATTGCTCGCGGGGCTGATGTCGGCGAAGAGACCGAAGCGGTCGAACCTGTACTTGGCGCTTCGTGCGGTCGCGGCGAGCGGGTTACCGTCGGTGATCGCGACGACCGATTCCTCAGCGATCGCCGAGAGGAAGTCCTCGATGATGTCTGGGTTGTCCTTGAGGAAGAAGTCCTCGAGCTGATCGCCCAGATCACCGTCGGCCTCGTCGAGCACGATGGGCGGGCCCGTGTAGCCCTGTATATTGTTGATGGTGAGAAGAGCGCCGCCTCCGGAGCCACCCGTTGGGTCGTACGTGATGTCAATTGCCCCGTCGACGCCCGCGTAGCGGAGCATCGCGTCGAAGGGGACGCCGTCGAAGCTTGCGAAATCGCCCTCGGTGTCAGCAAGGTCCTGCGCGAGGTCGGGCAGGGTCGAACCACCCACGATCAGCGTGTTGCCGGGGTTGCCCGTCTCGGTCAGGTCGAATACGAAGAGCTCGTCGGACTGCGCCAGCGCGAGTCCGGGTGTGGTGAAGGCGAGGGCGAGCATCAGGCGTGCGTTCATTCGTGTGGCTCCGCGAGGGATGGGTAGGTTCCCTCTCAGTGCGGATTTCGACTAGAACCGGATCGTTGCGCCAACTTTCAGAATCGCCTCGCGTTCGAGCGAGGTGAAATCATCGTCCGCGTCGTAGCTCTCGTTGTAGACGAGGAAGATTTCTTGTCCGGGCCGTGGTTCCCACCTCAGACGCGAGTTAAGCCCCGCTCGGTCCGTGACGCTGTCCCACTGCACGATCGTGTCGAGTGTGAGTTCGGGTGAGAACTGGACTGTGCCCCGCGTGCGCAGGATCTCGACATCGAAGTCCCCGCCGGGTAGGTTGATATCCTGGAAGATGTACTCGGCGGACCCTCTAAAGCGAGAGTTGGGTGTGAAGGTCACCTCGCCTGAGTAGTCGTAGCGCGTGCCGTCGTAGAACTCGCCTACCCGGACGCCCGCATCGAGGGCCACCGGTTGCGATGGGTCGGTGCCCGCTTCGATCTCGCCGAAGAGCCAGTGGTACGTGTCCACCGGGATGACGACGCCGTCGGAAATCTCGAACGGGTCGCGGATCTTGTCGCGCTCGATTTGGAAGTCCGCAGCGATGAAGTCCCGATCGTCTGTCTCGATGGTCACGCCGACAATTGACATCTCGAGCGTGTTCACGGTCCACCCGAGATTCGTGTAGAAGTCGCCTCCGGTGTTGACGTCGATTGTGCGCACGAGATCGGTCTCGGGTCTGAACGTGCGGGTGACGTTCAGGATATGCTCGCGCTCGCCGGGCCTTGAGACAAATCCGAGCCCTGGCTTGTAGCGGTCGTCGACCTGCGCAACGAACGAGAAAATATTCCAGTCGTCTGTCTGCAGCTGTGCTCGGCCCCCAGCTGCGTAGCCGTACGTTTCCTCGCCTCCCGATGGATCGTCGCGCGTGGCCTGCACCCAGCCTCCGGCGCGCAGGTTTGCGTCGTCCATGAAGCTCGTGTTGATATAGCTAAAATCGGCGCCGACCAGGGAGTTCTCGCCTCTGGCGCTCGGGTTGCCGTTGGTGGCGATCACGCCGACCGTTGATTCGTCGAGCACATTGACGATCGCGCGGCCCACGGCAAGGTTTTTGTTGCCCAGCTCGTCGTCGTCGTCCATCTGCACATCGAGGATGCCGAAGCGCACGTTGCCCGATCGGCCCGTGATCCTCGCACCGGCGAGGATCGGCTGCTCCTCACCATTGACGAGCCCGATGCGTCGGCTGAAGTAGGGCCTCGGGCTCTGGCGGACGTTGCCGAACTCGAATACACCGGCTTCCTCGAGGAAAAAGTCTCTTTTTTCTTCGAAGAACAGCGGGAACCTCGACAGATTCACACGCCTCTGGTCGACCTCTGCTTCCGCGAAGTCCGTATTGACGGTGAGCGCCGCGGTGATTTCTGGGGTGATCTTGTAGAAGAGATCGAAGCCTGCGTCGAACTCGGGCAAGCCGTCGTCGATCTCGCTGGTCAGCACACCGAAGGGTTTGAATGTGAGCCCGTGTCCCTGGTTGATGTTGCCCTCGAAGCCTTCGATCACACCCGCGCCGCCAAGGTCCGCGATCCCGATCTCTCGGCGAGCGCCCGACCAGCGCGAGGTTTCATTGAGTCTGCGCAGCATGCGCTGCACATTGAGGGACCACTCGGGTCGCTTGGGATCGAACGAGAGCGACTTGTACGGGATCGCGATCTCGGCAACCCATCCCTGCTCGTCGATCGAAACATCGCTGTACCAGATGCCGTCCCACGCTTCCCGCCAGTTGCCACCCTCGATCAGCGCGTCCATCTTCAGGCCCGCGGGTCCGACCGAGAAGAGGTAGCCGTCGCGCTGCGAGCCGAACGGATCGATGACGATGATGAGATGATCATCGACCGATCTCGGTCCGTCGCGGCGCATCTCGGTCGCGACGATCTGGTCGGGTGTGCTGTCATAGCACCGGATGCCAAGGTACAGGTTGTCATCGTCGAAGAGCACCCGGATCTCTGTGCGTTCCGTCGCGGGTTGACCCTCGTCGGGGTTGACCTGCACGAAGTCTGTCAGCACCGACGCGTCATTCCAGACGCCGTCATCCAGCTTGCCGTCGATCGTCGGGGGAGAGTCGGTTCTTCGCACCTCGCCGATGGAATTCTCGGCAGGCTGCGCGCACAGACCGCCCGCGCACACACTGATCGCGACGGCAGATCCATAGTGCACAAATCGGGTCATGAACACTCCACAAGACTGCTCTGGGGGGTCAGATGGTACCGGCGACAGCCCGCTCGTGTGCAGCAAGATTTCGAAACTCGCTCCAAGTAGCCTTCGTACAATCCTGTGTGCCCGAGCTTCCGCAAGACGAACCAGAGATCAGGAGCGATGAGCCGACGCAGAGCGGACGCCTGCGCGATCTTGGTGTCAAAGCGCGAGCGCTCCCGGCGGTGCCAGGCGTGTACCTGATGAAGGATGACAAGGGCGTCGTGATCTACGTCGGCAAGGCCAAGAACCTGCCCGACAGGGTCAGCAGCTACTTCGTGCCCTCGGCGGACCTTGGCCCTGCGAAGCAGCCGATGCTCGATTTGGTCGTGGACTTCGACACCATCGAGTGTGACACCGAGGTCAGCGCGCTGCTGACCGAGGCGAGGCTCATCAAGGACATCAAGCCGCAGTTCAACGTGCGGATGACGGACGACAAGAGCTTTCCCTATCTTGTCATTAGCCAGCGCGAGGACTTCCCCCGGGTATTCATCACGCGCAATCCATCTGGCATCGACGACCGAACAGGCCAGGTCGCGCCCGAGTTCAAGGGCGCCAAGGTGCTCGGCCCCTTTATTGACTCCGGTGCCCTGCGCGAGTCACTCAAGATCACACAGAAGATATTCAAGTTCCGCACGTGCAGCCTCGACATCGTCGAGAACGACCCGAAGAACCGGCACTTCCGCCCCTGCCTGCTCCACCCGATCGGCCAGTGCACCGCGCCGTGCGCCGATCGGATCTCGAGCGAGGACTACAAAGCCGATGTCAAGCGGTTTGTGAAGTTCATTGGGTCCAAGAGATCCGTCGTGCTCCGCGAGATGCGTCAGCAGATGGATGAGGCTTCCAAGAACCTGGAGTTCGAGGAAGCCGCGACACTGCGCGATCAGATCAAAGCGATCGAGAAGCTCGACCACCGCGCCGACAAGAGCGACCAGTGGCAGCCCGAAACTGAGATCGGCTACGTCGACCCGCAGAAGGGACTCGCCAGTCTTCAGCGTACACTTGGGCTCGCCGACCCTATCAGGTGCGTCGAGGGGTTCGATATCGCACACCTCCAGGGCAACGAGACCGTGGGCAGCAAGGTCTGCTTCGTTGACGGCAGGCCCTTCAAGAATGAGTACCGTCGCTTCAAAATCAACTCCGTCGACAACGACGACTACAAAGCTCTTCAGGAAGTCGTCAGCAGGCGATACCGCGAGGCGGGCAAGGGCTGGGAGCTTTACCCGGAGGTCATCCTGATCGACGGCGGGCTGGGTCAGCTCCACGCCGCGATGGAAGTTTTTGATTCGCTCGATGTCCCGCCGCCCATGGTCGTGAGCCTGGCGAAGAAGGAAGAGCTGGTCTACATCCAGCGCGAGAGCGCACCGATCAAGCTGGGCAGGGACAACCTCGGGCTCAAGCTGCTCCAACAGGTCCGCGACGAGGCGCACAGGTTTGCGCAGCACTATCATCACATCCTGCGTCGTAAAAAGACACTTGGAGAGTGAACCTTCATTTTACTCGTGAACCAGTTGTATTCGTTAAGATAGCTGCCGCCCCATGCCTAGTTCACGTTGAGTGCGTTGCGACTCTTGGATCCGTATGATCGTGCCTTATGAAGACATGACCTGACCATTACGCTCATCGAATGATGGTCAGCAAAGAGCAACGCTTCTCACCGACCGGTTGGTTTCGGCGTCTGTCACCCCAATGGCTTGGCAAGCAGAAAGACCCTTGGGGTAATCTGCCCGAGAACCGGTTCGGAACCCCACCCGCAAAGGCGGTGCTCGTACACCAGCCCGGCAAGGTCGGCAGCTCCTCGATTTACATCGCGATGAGGGCTTCACTGCCTGTCCCCGCGTACCAGACACACGCGATGAACACAGAGCTTGAGGAGTTCAATCGAAAGAACGTCCTCATTCCTGAGGGGAGCAGCGACGAACTCATACATATCCAGAAAGCTCGGAAGTTCTTGAGGCTGTTCTATTTCCAGGGGTACCCCTTCGGTGTGCTCACTCTCGTGCGTGACCCGGTTGCGAGAAACGTATCCGCCTTCTTTCAGAACATCACTGATCACGAACACATGTGCGACTTTGAGAACCCACCGCCGATAGGCGAGTACATCGATACGTTTCTGGAAACGCACGACCACGAGTTTGCTGACAGGTGGTTCGATTACCACTTCAAGCAGCCATTCGGGGTTGACTGCTACGGGGAGCCGTTCGATCCCGAGGTCGGCTGCCACTCGTTCACAGATGGCAAAAACACGTTTCTCATCATGCAGAGCGAACTTGCTGATATGCAGAAAGAAGTCGCGATCCGCGATTGGCTGAACTTTGATGGGTTCTGTATGAGCAACCGTGCAAACGTTGGGGAGCAGAAGGCGTACGCGGCGGTCTACCGCGCATTCAAGAGCAAGCCTCTGCCCCCGGACTATCTGGACAGGATGTACTCAAGCCGGGTTGCACGGCACTTCTACTCTGCGGATCAGCTTGCAGGGTTCCGCAGCAAGTGGGAATGAACTGGGTCCTACGAGGCCATGTCTGTATTGAGCATCACCCACAACCATTTGGGTCCGCGAAGCTCGATGTGCGACCGGTCAGAATCGATCTCGAACGAGTGCGCAATCCAGGATTTCCTCGCCCGTCCGGTGGCTTTGACTTTGTCGATCGGGATGCTCGCCTTGGGCATGCCTGTCCAGAATACCCAGGGCTCGGGCGCTAGATGAACGAACCGCTCGTCGAGCCGCATACGGACCGAGAACCCGAAGTTGAGCAGCCCCATCGAGAAGCTCTGCGCCCGCCTGTCGTGCTGCAGATCGCCCGGCTCAACGGGCGGATAAGCCTCAGCGAGATCGCCGAACATCGACTTGGTGAACCCGCGCACGACGATGAGCGCCACCATCAGGTCGGCCACGACAAACGCGACGATGAACCACGCGGTTGGTGTCATGCCGGGTTACTCGGGATCGGGGTGTGCCGATTTACTCATTCCACGCGAAGGAAAAACGCCGTGTACCCTGTCTCGTCCTTCTCGACGACCAGCGGCACATCGGTGGACGTCGAGCGTCTCCTCGAAGCCCGGCGGTCTTCGCCTGTCGCGTCCTCGTAGGTGATGTAGTCGGTCGTGTCCGACCAGACCGTGCGTGTCACGATCGTCTCGGCCTTGCCGAGATACCGGTCGGCCCACACGGCGTAGTGCGCGCCTTGCTTTCGCGCGAACTCGGCGAGCGAGCCGTCCCAGGGCGTGACCCGATCGGTCGTCCGGAACGAGCTGACACCAACGAGCGTGACCCTGTCCGGGTCGTCGCTGATCTGCAGCGCCTTGAGAAGCTTGCCGTTGGCTTCGCGGCGCTGCTCGTCGGTCCACTCCTCCCAGTGCACATCGGACTGGGCGAGCATCTCTTCCTGCTCTCGCAGCGCCGCCTCCATCCGCCTCCAGGGGATCTCGCGGACGGTCACCCGGTTCTTGCTGTCGAGCTCAGGAGCACCCGCGAAAGGTTGGTAGCTCTCCTGCCAGACATTGGTGCAGCCGGCAAGAACGAGCGTCACGGCGAGTGCGAGAAGGTATTTCATATGAGGAGTCTACCGGCTAATGCTCTTCCAGTGCCTTTCGGTATCGGCTCATTACTTTCGCACGCGTGATCAATCCGATAGGCCTCGGGTTGGCACCGCCCGTGACGAGGCAGAGGCTCGAGATGTCGTTCTCGGCGAAGTAATCCACCACGGCGTCGAGCATCTCGTCAGGTCTGATTACTGGCAGATCCGTCCGCAAGAGCTCGGCGACCAGCAGCAGCGGGATCGCCTCCCGGTCGATGAGAGCCGTCCGCATGTCGTGCCCGGTGACCATCCCGATGTATGTGCCGTCCTGCTCAACGACCGGAAAGTCCGGAACGTGGTACGTCGCGTGGAGCGAGACGAGTTTGCCGAGCGGATCAGAGGCAAAGACCGGGTCGTTTGGCAGAGGCTCGATGGGCACGCTCGTAACCGGGATCTTCCTGAGCAGCGAGATATCCCGAGAAGCCCCCAGCAGCACGCCCTCGCGTCGAAGCTTGAACGCGTAAATCGAATCCCGCTCGATCACGCTGGCGAGGATCGTTGCGACCGTCGCTGCGAGCATGATGGGCAGCAACACGTACACGTCGCGCGTCAGCTCGAACAGCATGAGGATCGCTGTCAGTGTCGCGTGCGTCGAACCGGCGACGACCGCGGCCATCCCGACCAGCGCATACGCGGCGGGTGACCCGTTCTCGGGCATGAGCCCGGCCTGCTCGAGCAACAAACCGAACGCGGCACCGCCCGTTGCGCCAAGGAACAAGCTCGGCGCGAACACACCGCCCGACCCGCCAGACGCGAGTGTCAGTGTTGTCGCGACCATCTTGAGCACGACAAGCGCCAGCAGGATCAGGAAGAGATGCGCGATCGGTGATCCGTTGTCATACGTGCTCGGCGTTAGGAGGCCGGTGATCGTCTCGTACCCGTTGCCGAAGAACGCGGGGGTGCTCGTCTCCTCTCCGTTCACGGCGCGGAGCGTGAGAACAAACCCGATGCCCAGCAGCCCGAGCATGACCGCGCCGGTGAGGGGCTTGATCAGCGGGTGAATCTTCCACGCGTCGTAGAGATCCTCGCCCTTGTGCAGCATCTTGTTGAACGCAACAGCGATCACGCCGCAGAGAAGGCCAAGAACCACGTAGCTGGGCAGCTCACCGATCGAGAACTCGTAGCCGTGCAATTGCTCGGGCGTGGCGAATAGCGCGACATTCTCACCTAGGATCGCCTGCGTGATCGCGGCACTGAAGACGCTCGCGACGACGATCGGCGCAAACGCTTTGACCGAAAAATCGCGGAGCAGAATCTCGAGGACGAAGAACACACCGGCGATCGGCGCGTTGAAGATCGAGCTGATGCCAGCCGCGGCTCCGCATCCGACGAGAGTTGGCAGGTGCTCACGCGTGAACGGGAACCATCGTCCGATGACCGAGCCGGCTGTGGCGCCAATCTGCACAACGGGTCCTTCGGTGCCCGCAGACCCGCCAGAGCCAACCGTCAGGATCGAGGCGACGACCTTGACCGCACCGATTGGCCAGCGGATCACGCCCTTGCCCTTAATGAGCGCCTTCATGACTTGCGGTACGCCGTGACCCTTGGCCTCCGACGCGAACAGCTGGACGAGCACGCCCGTCAGCGCCATGCCCACAACCGGGCCAGCAATGAGCATCCAGAGGTGCTCGCTCTGTGCTTCTTGGACGCGATGCTCAACGTAATGCAGTGCCTTGGCAAAGCCGATCGCGGCGAGCCCAGTGAAAGAGCCGATCGCGGCCCCGATCACCACGAGCGACCAGTCGTTGCCCACGGCTGCCGGGACGAACCGCGCGAGTCCTTTTCTATTGAGTCTGGTCTCGAGCTTCGCCACGGCCCAACTGTAGCAATAAGACAAGGCCTACCGGTCACGTGCGCGTGGTAAGATTCGGCCTTATCCACTCTCACGCTCATGGAAGGAATCGCCGTGACGACTCAAGATATTCAGGTGCCACTGACCCCCGATTCCGTACTCGCCGATCTCAAGGCCGGCAACGAGCGTTTCGTCTCACGCCGACCGCTGCTCCGGGATTGGATCGCGCTCGCCGAGGAATCGGCAAAGGCACAGCACCCCAAAGCGATCATCCTGGGCTGCATCGACTCACGGGTTCCTGTCGAGGTCATCTTTGATCAGGCGATCGGAGATGTATTCGTTGCTCGAGTAGCGGGGAACTTTGTGAACGATGACATCCTTGGTTCGATGGAGTACGCGACGCAGATCGCGGGTGCGAACCTCGTGGTTGTCCTTGGGCACACCTCGTGCGGAGCGATCAAAGGCGCGATCGATGGCTTAGAGTTCGAGCACGTCACGGGGATGCTCGCAAACATCAAGCCCGCGATCGAGGCCGCCGCTGCATCCGGGGAAGAACTGGATTCCTGCTGTGATGCCCACGTGGACCGTGTCGTCGAGGAGAATGTCCGAACAGCGGTCCACAAGATATCACGAGAATCCAGCGTGATGGCCAGTGCCATCGCTGCAGACAAACTCAGGGTCGTTGGCGCGATCTATGAACTGAGCACTGGTCGCGTGCATTGGCTTGACGGCTAATCAGCCGGCAATCGCGACGCCACGCAGGCGTTCGAGTTCTTCTTCAGAATCGATCAATAGGTCCGCGACCTTGGGTGCGTCCTTGAGAGGCTTGCCCTTCTCATCGGTGAGCGCCCTGCCGTCCAGTGTGCGGAGGATCGGAACCGGGTGGTCCTTCAGGTGGTTCTTGAGCTTCAACTCAAGCTTCTTCTGCTGGTCCTCGTCGAGTTCGGTCCACTTGCCCCTGCCTCGGCATTTCGGGAACCTGCTGCACCCGAGCCACGGGCCGCGGGCGCCCTCGCGGAGATTCAGCGGGCTCTCGCATATCGGGCATGGCATGTCCGTCTCAAGCGGCGGCGGCGCCTTGGGCGTCGCAAAGCCCTTCTTGTCGATGTTCACGATCACCCCGACCTCGCCCGCCTCTTCGCCTTCTTCGAGCGGTGTCGCGAGAAAGTCACCGAATCGGCCCGACTTCTTGATCAGCGGGCGACCCGTCACCGGGCAGGTGATGTTGACGTACTCGGCGAACTTGGGCCTGCCCTCCCGGTCGCAGGGCACCGCGTAGGTGCAAGCGGGGTACGTTGAGCAGCTGAGGAATCGGCCGTTCTTCCCGAAGCGGTAGACCAAGCCAGCTCCGCAAGTCTCGCAGCGGTACTCGTCGGGCGCGGGGACGATCTCCGCCTTGGCGTGCTGCAGTTCCTCGTGCGCACGTTCGAGCGCCTCGGCGAACGGGCCGTAGAACCGCTCGAGCATGTCGATCCAGTCGAGGTGTTCTTCTTCAACCTTGTCGAGTTGGCTCTCCATGTCGCGCGTGTAGCCGAGGTCCATGATGTTCGGGAATGCCTCGATGAGCTTCGCCGTCACGACCTCGCCCAGATCCGTCGCGTGGAATCGTCGATTGATCTGCTCGACATAGTTGCGGTCCTGGATCACGCTGATGATCGACGCGTACGTCGAGGGCCTGCCGATGCCCTCGGACTCGAGCGTTTTGATCAGGCTCGCCTCCGTGTACCTCGGGGGCGGGCTCGTGAACTTCTGCGTGGGGTCGATCGCGAACGGGTTTGCGCCGTGGCCCTCTTCGAGCTTGGGCAGCGTCTGTTCGTCGCTTGACGTAGGCACACCCGTGACGCGGTAGAAACCATCAAATACGAGCGTGCGTCCGCCCGCGCGGAACGTGACGGGCTGTTTCGGGTCGGTGCCGCCCTTGATGTAGACGGAGGTCGAGTCCCACTTGGCCGGCGTCATCTGGCTGGCGACGAAACGCTCCCAGATCAGCTTGTAGACCTTGAACTGGTCCTCGGTCAGCGACTTCTTGACTTTGTCAGGCGTGCGCGAGGGGTCCGTCGGGCGGATCGCCTCGTGCGCTTCCTGCGCCGCCTTGTTGCTCGACGAGAAGAAGTTCGGCTTCTCTGGCAGGTAATCCTTGCCGAACGTGTTGTCGATATACGAACGCACCGACGAGATCGCCTCAGGCGCGATGTACGTCGAGTCGGTACGCATGTATGTAATCAGACCCGTCGGTCCCTCGCCCGGGATGTTCACACCCTCATAGAGACCTTGCGCCGCTCGCATCGTGCGCTGGGCGCCGAACCCGATCCGGTTCGATGCCTGCTGCTGGAGCGTCGAGGTGATAAAGGGACCAGGCGCCTTCGAGGTGGTCCGCTTTGTCTCGATCCGGTCGATCGCGTATTGCACCGATGGGTCTGCGGTGCCCGAGATTGTGCGCTTGAACCGCGCGGGCCCCTTGGCGCGATCGTCCTCGGTCGTTTCGGATGAGATGTCCTTCAGGCCCGCGAGCGCGACAACCTCGCGCACACGGTCGGTGAGGTCCGCTGGGTCTGTGTCTGGCTCCGACTTGGCGCCGATCTCGAACTTGTCGCCCCCGACCTCGACGAGTTCTGCCTTGATCGCCTCGTTGCCGGCGAGCCAGGCGTTCTGCTCCTTGACGGTTGGGCCGTTGCCCTTCTCGTCTTTCTTCGAGAGCAGCGCCGACCACTCGGGGCCGAACTTGCGGGCCTTGGCTTCATCAAGTGCGAAGCAGCCGGTTACCGACCAGAACTCGTCCGGCACGAACGCGTCAATCTCCTGTTCGCGCTCAACCACAAGGCGGACCGCAACGGATTGCACCCGGCCCGCGCTCAGACCGCGCGCCACCTTCTTCCAGAGTAGCGGCGAGACCTGGTAGCCAACGATCCTGTCGAGGATCCGCCGCGCCTGCTGAGCGTTCACGCGGTCCTCGTCAATCGGGTGCGGGTTGTGGAACGCCTGTTCGATCGCGGCCTTGGTGATCGAGCCGAAGATCACACGCTTCGCGTCGCCGGCTTTCACTCCGAGTTCCTGCGCAAGGTGCCAGGCGATCGCCTCGCCCTCGCGGTCGAGGTCGGTCGCGAACCAGACATCGCCGCCCGAACCGATCGCGTCTTTGGCCGCCTTCTTCAGGTCGGAGACCACAGCCTCTTTGCCCTTGAGGACTTCATACGAAGGCGTGAACCGCTTCTTGAGATCCACACCCGGCACGGGCTGCTTCTCACCCTTGGGCGCCTTGCTCGGCAGGTCGCGGACGTGACCCACACTCGCGAGCACGAGGTACTCCGCGCCGAGGTACTTGTTGATGGTCTTGGCCTTGGCTGGGGATTCGACGATGACCAGGCTCTTGCCCTCGGCGTCGCCCTTGCGGTACCCGAGCCCCTTGCCGCGGCCGGCGGGCTTGCGACCCGATACCTTCTTAGAGGTCTTCTTGGTCGCTGCTTTCTTCGTCGATTTCTTGGTGGTCTTCTTGGCCATTTAGGTCAACCAACTCTCCGCCGTCGGCACTAAAGGGAGTCATAAGGACCAACTGGCCCGACTACCCGATCGGTCGGACGAAACCGGCCTCGCCAGCCCGAGTCAAGCCTTTCATGTACCCGAATATTCCCCTTCCGGGCTTGGCAAGCACACGCAATCAGGTTGTAAATATTGAATCCACAACAGTTTGTGTCATCAAACCGTACTCAGAATCGGCGGGGCTGAGCGTGATCGAGCCCGCTGCGGTTTGGAGCCTGCGGAGCCATGTCCGCTGGTTCTTGGCGAATCGGCGGGTCTCGATCTTGATCTGCTCGATCGCCTCGTCCTCGGTCAGCCTCCCCTCGAAGTGGTGTATCAACTGTTTGTAGCCGAGCGCTTCGCGGGCGGTGGGGCCGAGCCTGCCGGCGTCGTGGAGCGCCCTGACCTCAGCGATCAGGCCCTCTGCCTTCATCTCTCGCACACGCGCGTTGATACGGGTGTTGATCGCCGCCGCTTCCCAGCTGAGCACGACGAGGAACCGCGACGGATCGCGTGGGTGCTCTCGGTCCCACTGCGTCTGCAGGCTCGTGATGGTCTGCCCGGTTTGTCTGAAGACCTCGAGTGCGCGGATCGTGCGGCGTTCGTCGTTGGGGTGAATACGAGCCGCGGCTTCGGGATCCACACGCTCAAGCTCCGCGCGAAGTTCCGTAGCCGGAAGTGCCTGCAACTCCGCTCGGATTTCCGCATCTGGCGTCGGCCCTTCGAACAAGCCATCCATGAGCGACTTGATGTAGAGATGTGTCCCGCCAACAACGATCGGGACGTTGCCTCTGCTCTTGATCGAATCGATCGCCTGTTCCGCGAGCGCGAGCCACTGCGCGAGGGTGAAGGGTTCCGAAGGCTCAACGATGTCGATCAGATGGTGGTGGACGGCATCGAGTTCCGCGCGGCTTGGCTTGGCCGTCCCGATATCCATGTCGCGGTAGACCTGGTACGCGTCTGCAGAAACAAGCTCGGCGTTGTGCCCCATCTCACCCAGCCTGCGCGCGACAGCCATCGCGAGCGAGGACTTGCCCCCGGCGGTGGGGCCGCAGATGACTGGATACTTCATGCTCACTTGTATCACTTCTCGATGGTAATGTCAGCATCTTCTGGGTAGAGAGCATCTCTCGATGCCGGAAACTCACGATCGATCGAGAACACCGCGTCAAACTGATCGGGCCACACAGCGGTCATCGGTTCGTTCCCGAGCGGCGCCATGACAGTCTTCTCCCGGAGCCAGTGGCCCTCTGGGAGTCCTCGCAGATCGAGGAACAGGAACGGATGAGTCAGATTCCCGATCGCGTGCTCGTACGAGGCCTCGGGACGCGGCGGGATTATGCCGCGACCGTTCCCGAACACGTTTCGCACCTCGCCCCCCTCGGCGACGAAGGCGATGTGGTAGAGGTCTTCGCCAAGCTCCCGGTGCGCAGTCATGCCTGCGGCATACATGACGTCGTACAAATCTGGGTCCCGATCGTAATGGATGGAGGGGAGGTCGTAGATGCCGTGAAACGTTGCGGCCCACACGATCAGCTTACGATCCGGGTAGACCTCGTTTGCCAGGAAAACGATGTTGTCACCCATGCGCCGGTCGCGCTGGTTGAAGAGTTCCTTATCAACAGCCATCGGGTTACCGCCGTTGGCAATGACTTCTCGGCGCACCTTTATGAACGAGATCGCATCACCGATCGCGCGCTGAGCGTACGAGATGCGCCAAGGCTCGTGATGCCCGAGCAGCGCATCGCGAGCATCGTCGAGCAGTTGCTGAGTTGATCCGAGATCTTCGACGAGCGTGCTCGCAGCGTCGTGTGATTGCGTGGTCCAAAATGCCCGAATGGAGCTTTCAAAATCGAGAATGCCACGCGGCATCGCGCCCAATGGCGCGAAAAGATCTTCGATCAGTCGTTCGAGCGCGCGGTCTGCCTTGAGTCCCGTGAGCTGTGCATCCATCGCGGCGGTTGTCAGCGGGCGGTCTGTGTTGTGGCTCTGCTTGACATACTCAAGCGTCGGGCGCACCTGAGCCGCGTCCGACCAGATCGGAAAGACACTTTTCTCCGCAGCCTCGAGCGCAGTCAGCTCTGGGTTACGCATGGCTTCGTCCACAAGCGGCCCGCTCGCAAGGCCCGACTCCCAGACCAGCACATCGAAACCCATCTCTTCGTGGAGAAACCGCACGAGCCTGCCCTTGGCGAGAAACGCTGCCCCCTCGCCGTGGCTCTGCTCACCGAGCCAGACCACCCGCGCATCACCGATGGCATCCGCGATCGGTTTCAAATCCACAAAGTCGTCATCCTGCAGCGTTGGGTCGATAGAGAACACTTTGACAGCCCGCTGGTTGATGTCTCTGGCTTTCTCCTCAGCGGTAGGCTCTGAGGAAACCAGGGCGGCGAGAAGTCCGGCGATGGTAAGAATGGAGGGCATACCCGGATCGTACTGACCTTCCGGTTTACCTACCATCGCCTATGCCCCTGCCCCGCATAGCCATCGTGGGCCGACCAAACGTCGGCAAGAGCTCCCTGGTCAACCTGCTGGCCCGGGAGAAGGTCTCGATCGTTGACGACCTGCCCGGGGTGACGCGCGACCGGGTGAGCACGATCGTCAAGCTCGAGCACCCGGACAACGCCGGGCCCGAGCTCGAGGCCGAGATCATCGACACGGGCGGGTTCGGGGTGTACGTCGCCGACGGTCAGCGTTTCGACGACGCGGGCAAGGACCTGACGCAGCTGACCGAGCAGATCGAGTGGCAGATCGCTCAGGCCGTGGGCTCGGCGGACCTTGTGCTGTTTGCAATCGATGCACAGGCCGGGGTGACACCTCGCGACGAAGAGATCGCCAAGATGCTCCGCGAGCAGAAGTTCGGCAAGAGCCAGGACGACCGCTCCGAGAACATCCCCGTCGTTCCGATCGCGACAAAGGTCGATGGCCCCAAGTGGGAGGCGCACGCGTTCGAGCTCTCGGGCCTCGGGTTCGGTGAGCCGCTCATGATCGGGTCGCTCAACAACTACATGCGTCGCGACATGCTCGACAGTCTCTACAACCTGATCAAAGAGTTCGACAACACACCCGAGCTGCCGACCGATCTCAAGCTCGCGATCGTCGGCAAGCGCAACGCGGGCAAGAGCACGCTGATCAACCACCTCGCGGGTGAGCCCCGCGTGATCGTGAGCGAGATTGCCGGCACGACGCGCGACGCGGTCGATGTCCGCTTCCAGCTCGACGATCGAACGATCACCGCGATCGACACCGCCGGCCTTCGGCGCAAGAAGTCGTTCGCGGGCCGGGTCGAGTGGTTCGCGCTGGACAGGCTCGAACGCTCGCTCCGGCGCGCCGACGTGGCGCTGTTCATGGTCGATTCGACCGAGCGACTCAGCCACGTGGACAACCAGCTGGCTCGAATGGTGATCGATCAGGGCACGCCCGTCGTTGTCGTCATCAACAAGTGGGACGCGGTCGAAGGCACGATCGGCAAGGACGGCAAGCCCATCACGCCAGAGCACTACGAGAAGTACCTCCGCACGAAGCTCAGAGGCCTGAGTTTCGCGCCCCTCGCGTTCATGAGCGCGAAGGAAGGGACGAATGTCAACGAAGTGATCGACCTCGCGTTTGAACTCGCCGAGCAGTCACGCATACGCGTGGGCACGGGCGAGCTCAACCGCTACTTCGAGAAGCTCGTTGATGAGCGGGGCCCCTCGAGCAAGCTGGGCTCGGTCGCCAAGATCTACTACGTCGCCCAGACGGGCACACGACCACCGACCATCACGCTCGTTGTGAACAAGCCAGATCTCTTCTCACCAATGTACCAGCGATTCCTGATGAACCGCATCCGCGAGGCGCTGCCGTTCGGCGAGGTGCCGGTGAGGCTCCGCATCAAGGCGCGGAGCAGGCAGGCGGGCAAGGCCAAGGCGTACGACACGACCGACGGCGAGCGCCTGACGCCCGTCAACCAAGGCGCGATCGAGGTCGATCTCGCGTCCGACGACGACTCGCCTCTGTTCAACGATCTCGACTGGGCGGAAGCGACTGGCGAGATGGACGCCGACGACTTCTTCGACGACTGAATCACGCCGCCAGTTCGCCGAGCGCCTCGGCGATCGTGCCGGCTCGGCGGCGCAGCCCGTAGAGGTTCGCCGGCGGTCTGATCTCCAGCGGCAGAGGCCTGATGAGCCTCGCTTCTTCGAGTTGCACGAGCGACTGAGAGAGCGCCCGGTCGGTGATGGGCCTGGCGCGCACGGCGATCTCTGAGAACCTCAGAGGTTCCTCGGCGACCGTCCAGAGAACGGGTAGAAACCACTTCCGGTAAGCCAACTCAGAGATTCCAAGGCGTTTGCTCGATGCGTCGATCCGTGCGCACGCGTCGGCGGCATGCTGACCCTTGGCGGTCAGGATGTACTCGGGCCTCAGCGGGTGGCCGTACCCCGGGTTGGCAACAACATAACCCAGCTCGATCAGGTGATCCAGCGTCTGGCGAAGGGCAGCGGGCGTGATCCCGAGCCTGTTCTTCAGCACGACCACGCGCGATCCCCGGGTCCGTGACATCTCCGCGAGGACGGGCAACGCCCACTTCCGGTGGAACAGGCTGATCAGGTTCTGGGCGTCAGACTCCATGGCGTGCTTGCTTCGGGGTGGTATAGAAAGTATAGTAGCTATACATTCGTGTGTCCACACATTCCTTGCAGGAGCAGCCAGATGTCATCAATCGAGTACGACGGCGAAGTCACCCTTTCAATACAAGTCTCCAACATGGAGAAATCGATCCAGTGGTACCAGCACGCGCTCGGGCTTGAGCTGCTCTACAAGGTCGAAGAGATCGGCTGGTGTGAGATGGCAACCAAGACCGAGGGTCTTCGCGTGGGCCTGAGCCAGGTCGAGAACGCCAAGGGCTCAGCAGGGTGCACGCCGACCTTTGGTATAGTCGATATCGAAGCCGCCCGCGCGAGCCTGGAATCGAAGGATGTCCGGTTCGACGGGCCGACGCAGGAGATCGAGGGCATGGTGAAACTCGCAACGTTCTACGACCCCGACGGGAACGCGTTCATGCTCGCCCAATCACTCCAGTCCGGTCCCTGCTGATATCGCATTGGAAGGAGTCAGCGCATGCTCATCACGGCAGCACTCGTCATCGCTTCACTGTTTGCGCCCAAAGCAGAGCCCGTGGCGATCGAGGATTTGTCGTTCCTCGCCGGCAGCTGGCGGGGCGACGTATTCGGCTCGCTCGTCGAAGAGACCTGGCTCTCGCCCGAAGAGGGCAACATGACGGGCGTGTTCCGCATGACAGGAGAGGAGAAGGTCGATCTCGTCGAGATCATGACCCTGACCGAGACCGACGATGGGCTCATGTACAGGCTACGCCACTTCGACACCGCGCTCGTACCCTGGGCATCCGAAGTCGACGGCCCGATCGTGGGCAGAGCCGAGCTTATCGATGAAGACAGCGTCCGGTTCGTCATGACCGATCCGGAGAGCGATGTGGAAGCGATCGTGTACGACCTCGAGGGCGACACGCTTGTCGCGACGGTGAACTTTGTGTCAGAGGAACGAGACCCGTTCAGGCTTGAGTTTGATCGCGTGGATTGATGCCCAAAAACAAACGGACCCCTCGCGTGTGCAAGGGGCCCGGTGAGTTTGCATCTCTTCTGGATTACGCCTTCTCGCCATCAGCAGGCTTGCTTGGCTTGGCCGGCTTCTGCTCGATCGGTGCAGGGCTTTCTGCCTCGGCGACCTTGCCCAGGTAACCCGGCAGCTCGACGCCGGCTTGCTGCGCAAGCTCGTGTACCGGGGGCAGCGAACCGATGAGCCCGCTTAGGAAGTTCGCGGTGGAGTTGCCCTTGCC
Source organism: Phycisphaera sp. (assembly GCA_003712165.1). GTDB lineage: Bacteria > Planctomycetota > Phycisphaerae > Phycisphaerales > UBA1924. The sequence continues at coordinate 2,999,925 of RHLH01000001.1, read as the reverse complement.
CTCGAGCATGCTGCCGCCCTGACCCGAGTCCCAGACCGTGACCTTGTCGATCTTGAGGTTCTGGATGGCCTTGACCTGCTCGCGGACGAGCTCGGGCAGCTGCTCGATCATGAGCAGAGTCGGCGCGACGTTCGGGTTGTCAGCCGCGGCTTCCATGAGCTTGCGGTAACCCTCGGCCTTCGCCTCGAGCACCTTCTGCACGCCAGCCGCCTCGGCCTCGTACTTGGCGAGGATCGCGTCGGCTTCACCCTTGGCTTCGCGCCTCTGCCGCTCGGCCTCGGCTTCCGCCGCGATCTCGATCCGCTGCTTCTCGATTTCCTGGGGTGCGAGTTCTTCCTTCGAGAGTCGAGCAAGCTCCTGCTCGCGTTCCTTGCGCAGAATCGCCTCTAAGGCTTCCGCCGCCGCGACGTCGGCGCGACGCTTGGCCTCGGCTCGGATCTCCGCGAGCTTCGCGTTCGACTCGGCGATCTCGGCGCGGCTCGTGTTCTCGCCGTCAACCGCTAATGCCTCGGCCTCGGCGACCTGAACACGCTGGCTCTGCTCGGCGCGCTTGGCAGCGGCAGCTGTCTCTGCGTTCCGCTCTGCGATCGCGATGTCCTGGTCTCGCTTCGACTCGACCTCACCCTGGATCGCTCGCGCCTCAAGGTCCGCGACCGCGACACGCTGCGTCTGCTCGGCCGCCTTCTCCCCCTCGGTCGCCGATGCCATTTCTTTGGCAACGCTGACCGTCTGCTCGCGCTGGGCGACCGCTTCACCGGTCGCACCGTCACGGTTCGCCTGCGCCACTTCAACCTTGGCCTTGTTGATCGCCTCGGCTGCTGCGCGCTGACCAATCGCCTGGATGTATCCAGACTCATCCGTAATGTCTCGGATGTTCACGTTGATCAGCTCAAGACCGATCTTGTTGATCTCCTGGGTCACGTTCTCGTTAACGAGCCCCATGAACTTCTCGCGGTCCTTGTTGATCTCTTCGATCGAGAGCGTCGCGATCACCAGACGCAGCTGACCCAGGATGATGTCCTGCGCCTGCTCACGCACCGCCTGAGGCGGGAGCCCCAGAAGACGCTCAGCGGCGTTGGCCATCATCACCGTGTCCGTCGAGATACCGACGGTAAACGTCGAGGGCACGTTCACACGGATGTTGTTAAGCGACAGCGCGCCCTCGAGCGGGATGTCGATCACCAGAGGCTCGAGCGTCATGTACGCGAAGTCTTCGATGACGGGCCAGACAAACTGACCGCCGCCGTGGTAGCAGCGCGCCGATTGCTTGCCGCCCCCGCGACCCCAGATGACGAGCACCCGGTTCGACGGGCACCGCTTGTACCGCGTCGCAAGGAAGATCGCCAGGAAGAGCAAGAGGACTGTGCCGACGGCGATGCCGACGAGCAGCATGCCCCCGATGCCGCCCTCAGACTGTGCGAGTGTGAGCGAGTTGATCAAGTTGGTTCCTCCCGCGTTCATGATGAACGCTCAACTGTAAGTGTGTTTGTGGTCGCGTTCGCGTCGGTCACCTTCACGCTCGTGCGTGAGGGGATCGGATCGCTGCCGATCTGGACACAGTTGAACTCACGCTGGCGGCTGCCGAGCACGACCTTGACGCGTCCCATGCCCTGCCCCTCGGGCGGCACCTGCACGTACACATCGCCAGAGAGCCCGACCGTGTCGCGGATCGCGACGTTGCCAGAGTTCTGAAGCTTCATCATCGTGCGCATGACCTTGATGATGAGCCACGCGAAAAACACGCCCGCGCCGATCGCGACCAGGACCGCGCCGGTGAATCCGAAGTCGAGCAGGCGCAGAGCCGCGAAGCCCATCCAGCCCGATCCCATGAAGAACGCGCTGAGTGTCTGCGCACTCAGAACGCCAAACTCGGCGCCGGGTGCATCACCCAAGCCGACGTCGCCGCCTCCTTCGAGGTCGATGTCGACATCGAGATCGCCCCCGATGCCTCCCATGAATATCTGAACAAGGAAATAGATCGTCCCAATGATCGCCGGGATCGAGAACCAGATCCCGCTGTTGGAGAACAGGCTGTCGAGCATGGCGCACCAATACCTTTCCCGGCCCATAGGGGCAGTGCCGGCCGTGATGCGAGTTTATCCGCTTTTAAGGATGCTGCCCCGTGCGACAGATTCTTGGGAATCACGCCGCACGAGTTTCATACTGAGCACACGATGTGAGAGCTGTTGCCGAGCTTCTTACGCCGCCAGATCGATATCGTCCGGCCCGTCATCGAAGTCGTAGTTGTCGGGCTCGTCACCCAGCGCGCCCCACTTGTGCTTGGGCAAGTGGCGGTGGTGGACGTGGATGATCCGCGCGAGCTGTCGTGAGAACAGGCCGCTGATCGTCTCAAGGATCTGCACGATCTCCGAGTTGAACGGCTCGTGATCGTCGCGGAAGAGTGTCACGATCGCCAAGCATTCGTCGTCGTGGTGGCACGGGAACGCCAGCAGCGTCTGATCCGGGAGCCAGTGCGCATCGGCGCCCATCAGGCGGTGCACCTCCCGGCGGGTGTCGTACTGGTGCACGCCAGGGCGGTTCTCAAAACGCGGCGCGAGCACCTCGGCGAGGTGATCCAGAAGCGAGTCCACGCTCGACTTTGGGATGTCCGCATTCACGTACGCGCCGAGGCTGTACTCGCTGCCCGAGGCGGGCAGGAACACCGCAGCGTTGGTCGGTCCGCTCTTGGCAAGGATGAACTCAAGAACGACCCGCAGCAGCGATTCGATCTCCAGTTCCTGGCGGATGATGCCGTTGAACTCACCGCTGACGGAGAGCTTGTCGATCTCGCCCGAGAGCTCGCGGTACGCGTCGACGAGGTCGTTGCACATGTCGGAGACCTGGTTGGTTACCTCGTGGCGTGCGCTGTTGAGCTTCCGGCAGACGGTGCGGAGACGCTCCGTCCGGTCCTCGCGGTGCTTGGCGATGCGTGCGCGTTCGAGCGCCGCGTGGATCGCGGGCCGCGCGTTGTCGGGGCCGTCGGCTGCGTTGATCAGATCAACCGCGCCGGCGCGCATCGCGTCGACGGCTTCGTCGAGTGTCGCGTTCTGGCTGATGACCACGAGCGCGATCGATGGGTGATCAAGCGAGAGCTGCTTGGCGAACTCGTCAGCGTCGTGGATGCTGTTGTCGAGCAGGATGAGGTCGATCCGGGGCCGGTCGTTGGAATCGATGCGGACAAGCGCCTCGCTCGTTCCGCACTCACACTCCATCGGGATCTCGAGTTCACCCAGCGTGGGGCCCACGAGCATCGCGGTCGCGTCGGTTTCGGAGACGACAAGGGCTCGCGCCGAGGCGTGACGCTCAGCGGGGATCGGCTCGATGCTCTGGCTGGCGCGGGCGCGGACCCGGTTGCGCCGGCCGCCTTCTTCGCTGTTGTTGTTTCTCCGCGTCATACCCATCGACTCGATCTCGCCTTCCATGGCTTGGCGAACTACGCCGCCTTGCCTATCTCTCTGTCCTTCTCTGACACCCGCCACGAGGGGAGTGTCACAAGTGCCCGCGTTCCCTGTCCCTCCTTGGACGAGAGCGAAACCGTGCCGCCCATCAGCTCGATGACGCGGCGTGCTCTGCACAAACCGAGCCCGGTCTGTCTGCCTGCCGGCTTATCGCTGAAGAACGGATCGAACGCGTGCCCGACTGTCTTCTGGGGCATGCCCCGGCCGTGGTCCTTGACCATGAGCAGGAGTCGGTCGTCGAGTTGATCGATTTGAACACGTATCTCGATGATTTCGTCAGATCCCGATTCCGCCGCGTTGCAGATCAGCTCAATCAATGCCTGTCTAAGGAGTTGCGGATCAACCATCGCCACAGGGAAATGTGACGGCACCGAGACTCGTGAGGCGCAGTTCATGCGCGTCCGTTCGCGTGATGCCATCACCGCTTCGTTAATGAGGCTCTGGATCGACGACTTCTCAGGCTTTGGCTCGGGCGGGTCCGCGATCAGATTCATGCTCGAGATCAGATCGCTGATCTCCTGCGCCGACTGGCCGACCTTCTCCGCGATTTTGCGCAGTTCCGGGTCGCCCACGCGGGTACGCAGAACTTGGGCATACCCCTTGATAACCGTCAGCGGGTTGTTCATCTCGTGCGCTGCGCCCGCGGTCATCACACCCAGACGCGCCATCGACTGGCTCTCGGCGAGCTTGGCCTGCGTCGCTGTCAGGTCACGGTGCCGATCCGCGAGCTCATCGCTCAGCCTTCTGCTGTCCTCGTGGCGCAGCGCCGACGCGACAGCCATCCCCCAGACCGAGAGCAGCGCCTTCCGCTGGATCGAGCTGCGGACCGACTCCTCGAAGTCGCTCTCAACCAGCAGAACCGCCGACTGGCCGGGCCTGTCGATCGATTCCTCGCCCGTCAGCAGTGGCAGCACACGCACATCCTCGGGCTCGGTCGCTTCCGCAGCGTACCTGCAGAGCCAGGGCATGATCGTTGAGCCGTGCTTCATCGCTTCGTTCGCGTCGGCGAGCATCGAGAGCGTCGCCCGCCCGTCGGGCGTGATCGCGGGCGGTTCGAGCACCTCTGACCTGACCAGCTGCCCGTCGTGTGTGAACCTGAACACGCGCCAGTGCTGGCGCCGGTCCGCCTGTGTCACGATCGTGAAGAGATCGCCGTCGATCAGGTCCGAAGCCGAGCGCGCGATGTGTGACATCGCGTTGGCCAGCCCGCTGCCGTGGTGGCTCTCCTCGCAGAACTCGCCGATGGCTTCAAGGATTCTCTTCTGCTGGATGCCCTGCGTGCCCCGGATCGCGAGCGTCCGGTTCATCGCCGCGAGCCGCGCGTTGGCGCGCGTGACCGACTGGAGCAGCACCTCGACGGGCGTGACCTCTTCCATGCCGAACGCGGCGCACCGGTCGGCAACGCGTTCGTGGATCTGTGTCGAGACGCCCTCGACAATCTCATGATCGAGCCCGAACTTCTGCGCAAGCCTTTCGATGTCCGCGGGCTGGCCGAAATCACCGAACCAACCCAGGTTCATCCGCCGGCAGAGCGATCGCGCGCACGCGATCATCCCGATCAACTCGTGATGCTCGACATCGGGGATGCTCTCGGCGGGCAGGTCGTAGAGCCAGGCGATGTCTTGCAGCACCTTGGGCAATCCCCAGTGCTCGGCGAGCCTTCTCCCCGCGGCATGGTGGTCTAACCCGATGAGCTCGCGCTCGAGAGCCGCCGAGTCCTCACCGCGTTGCTCTGCGACGCGGAGCACCTTGCCGTACGAACCGGGCAGCGCGATATTGAGCGCCGAACGTCCAAGCCCGTGCAATAGCCCGGCGGTGAACGCGGCTTCTGGCCTGGTGCCGCCCGCAGGCGATTCACTCGCGATGAGTTCCGCCGTGACCGCGACCGAGAGGCACGCCTGCCAGTGGCCCTTGCCGTCGAACGCGCCCGCTTCGTCATCGGCGGGCGCGAGAATTTCGTAGACCTCAAGGCTCAGAACCGCGGCGCGGATCGCCTCGAGCCCCAGCATCGTGATCGCGTGCATGACGGACGTGATGCTATCGAGACCTCTGTCGCTGCGCCGGCACATCGAGAGCACCCGCCCCGTGAGCGCGGGGTCCGACTCGATGAGCGCAGCAAGCTCGTTGAGATCGACATCGTCGTTGTTGGCCGCGTCGAGGAGTTTCTGCGCGATGGGCGAGAGTGTGGGCAGCTGATCGATCCTTTCGAGGATCAGCTCGACCTTCTGCTTCTCGCTTGGTGTGTTGCCCTCAGCCATGCGCGCACTCCGCTCAGCCGCCGCGCGCCGAGCCATTGTTCCCGTGGTGCGCCTCGATGCCGAGGTGCTTCTCGACAGCGCCCATGAGCTCTCCGATGTCGAATGGCTTTTTCAGGAACGCGTCAGCGCCCGCGGTCAGCAGCGAGTCCGCCTCGGCGCGGTCGATGACACCCGAGATGAAGATCACCTTGATGCTCGACAGATCGCCCGTCGAGCGGATGCGCTTGCAGACCTCGTTGCCGTTGATGTCGGGCAGCTTGTAGTCCAGCAGCATGAGGTGCGGCTTGAAGCTCGCGGTCAGCAGACCGGCGTCGTAGCCTGTGCCGCAGAACTCGACCTCGAACCTGCTGTCACCGTCGAGCAGATCACGGAAGAGATCAATGATCTGCGGGTCGTCATCAACGCACAAGATGCGCTTGACATCCCCCTCGAGCAGGTCGAGGGGGATGTCGTTGGCATTCATGAAACGGATGAGTTCCTCGCGCGGGATCCTCCGGAACTTGGAGCCCGGCACGCGGAAGCCCGTTAGCCTGCCCGAGTCGAAGCAACGGATGATCGTCTGCTGGCTGACCTTGCAGACCTGCGCAGCCTCGCCTGTGGTGAAGATTTTCTTCCGAGCAAAGTCGGTCTGAGCGGAATCTGCCATGCCTGGCCCTCACGATCAGCGCACACTCCGCGTCCGTGCGGGCAGCGCCATAACCGATCGTCGGTTCCCAACTTGCCCAACTTCACACCGAGATCGTGGTCGTCGTGCAAACAGAATTACACACCGGAATCGGGGTGTAGCTGGCGCCACTTGGTCACTGCCTCGGCTTCCCGCCCGTAGAGCGGCACGAGCTCGCCTACCCGGACCTCAGGAGCCCTCGGAGCGAGCGAGAGGCAGGCCTTCGCAGAGAACTCGGGCGGGATAACCCGGAGACCAAGCCGATCAGTCTCCGCTCTGATCGCTTTGGACAGGAACTGATCCCCGACGAGGACTCCGAGCCCGAGCTTTTCGATATCTGTTGGGCGAGCGAGTTTGCCTGGACCTTGGGGCGTTCCCGACGCATCGAAAGTGGTCAGGAAGCAGCTTTCGCCCTTCGAGGCGAGGGCGACACCAAACGGGCAGTTCGCTTCGACGGAGATTGCCGCGACCCATGCCGAAGGCACGCCGAAGAGCTTCGCACCAGAAACCAGAGCCATCATGTTCGCCGCCGAGGTCGCGATCCGGAGTCCCGTGTACCCGCCGGGGCCAATAGAGCAAACGATCCGGTCGAGTTGAAACGGTTCTCTACCGGCTCTGGCCATCAGACGCTGGATCGCGGGCATGAGCAGGTCGTCATGCCTCTCGCCCTCGCCAAGGGGCTCAGTGTCGAGGAGCGTGACCTCGTCCGCCTCGACAAGCCCGAGCGCCACGCCTGGCTCGCCGCCCGAGGAAGGGTTGCTCGACTCGATCGCGAGGGTGAGATCAGCCATCGAAGTCCTGCTTTCGGCGGGATTTACGCTCGGATTTGATCCGCTTGTCCTTGAGTCTGCGTTCGACGGCTCCTCTGGAGGGCTTGGTCTTCTTCCGGGGCTTGGGGGCGACCATGGCTTGCGCGACCAGCTCGCGGAGCCGATCGATGCACTCGTCCCGGTTGGCCTTCTGGCTGCGGCTGGTGTCGCAGGTGATGATCAGCTCGTTCTCGTCCGTGATGAGGCCAGAGGCGATGGTGGCGAGCCTCCTGGCCGCTGCGGGCCGCAGGGGCAGCTCTTCGAGCCTGACCCGGAGCCGGGCCTTGGTCGATCGCCGATTGACGTTCTGCCCGCCCGGGCCCGAGCTGCTGGCAAACGTGAACTCGAGCGCTGATTCGCGCACGACAACACCCACCCCGAGCCTGATCTCTCCGGGAGAGTGGGCCGACGATCGGCCTGATTCGGGTTTGTTCTCTGCGTGCGTCATCGCTTGGGTTCCGTGGGCACGGTACGCTTGCCGGTCCACCCATGCCCCGGAGCCCGGCACGTTGAAACGTCTTGCAGCACTGCTCACGCTCTCGGTTCTGGCAGGCGGTGCCCGGTGTCAGGACGCGGTGAACGCCGAGACCGACGAGCCGGGCGAGCGGCGGTACGGGTTTTTCAGCGGCGACTATGAGCCCTCAGATCCCCTTGAGTACACGTACGAGATCGAGCCGTTCGTCTGGTTTGTCTCGCCCGGGGGCGACGTGGGCTACGCACGCGGCACCGAACTCGTCGATACAGAGAACCTGTCGATCGACGACCCGGCTCTCTACGGCGGCGCCGAATTCCATATCATCCGCGACAAGTGGCGCTTTTCGCTCTTGGGTGCGGTTGCGAGCCAGAACGGCGCAGCGGTCCAGAGCACGGCTCGAACGCTCGGCCCGCTCGCGGTGGCTGCGGGTGATACAGTTCGCACAGAGATCGATATCAACACGTATTCTCTGCGCACGGGCTACCGCGTGTGGGAATTCGAGCCTGACCCGAACGAACGCGGCATTCCTGAAATCAGCTCCGCGGTTGAAGTTGTTGCGGGCGTGCGCGCGTTCGATTACAGCCTCGAATCAGAGATCATCGCGGGCGGCACGCCGGGTTCCGTCGAAGGCGATATGTTCCATCTCGAACCGATCGTCGGCGCAAAGTGGGAGATCCACTTTCAGGACCAGTACACGATCGACTTCTCTTCCAACTTCGGCTATCTTCCCGAGATTGACGATCAGTCGTCGTCGTCGCTCGATCTCACGGTGGGTTTCAAATACAGGCCCACGCCGAATGTCGGCGCACAGATCGGGTACCGCCTTCTTGTGTTCGATCTCGAATCGGACGAGGTGGAGGCCGAGGGCGCACTCGCCGGTTTGTACGGCGGGATCGCGATTCGGTTCTGATCGGCGGTCGACAGACTCGAATCAGCCGGCCTACGGTCGTCTGGGTATCTTTCGCGGCCACGGATGTGTCGCTAAACTGTGAGAGCGTCTCTGTTTAGAGTCGTTCTAGCAAGTGGCAGGGATGAGGAAACGCGGCTACATTGTTCGGCTTGCCGGACGCCCGCCCACGCGAGGGCCGGGGCTGAGTTGGGGGACCGATGGCTACAAACAACGAGATCAAGTCCAAGACCGTCACCAAGAAAGAACTCATCGATCGCATCGCCGACGAGACGGGCGAGAAGCGCGTTACCGTCAAGAAGATCGTGCAGTCGTTTCTTGATGAGGTCGTGCACGATCTCGGTGAGGGCAACCGCCTCGAGTTCCGCGACTTTGGTGTCTTCGAAGTCCGCGAGCGCAAAGCGCGCATCGCCCAGAACCCCAAGACTCTCGAACGCGTCGAGGTCCCGAGCAAATGGTCCGTTAAGTTCAAGGCGGGCCGGCTCATGCGGATCGCGACCGAGAAGCTGGGCGGCATGACAAGCGGCGCAACGGTCGAAGCAAAGCCCGCGGGCCGCAACTCGGCAGTCACCCCGAACCAGGACGGCCACCACGCAGCGTTTACGGAAGCCAAGCCGAGCGTCAACTCACGCACGAACGTCGGCTCGTAATCAATCTACATACAACTCGCTCGTTTAGTCACGCCGGGGTCGGCGCTGTCAGCTTGAGCATCCGATCCAGCGCCAGCAGCGCATCGCGCCTGATCTGCGGCGCGACCTTGATCTGATTGGGTACCCCGGGCTCGCGCTCTTTGCCGCTGGGGGAGATGCCACAGAGCATGTCGAGCGACCAGAGCAGGTGGGGCTCGTCGATCCGGTACATCGTTGTGCACAGACATTGACAGTCGCTCAGGATCCGGACTGTCACACCTCGCTGGGCGGCCTGGAGCCGAAGGCGATTGACCAGATTGTGCTCGGTGCCCACGGCCCAGCGCGTGCCGGACTCTGCTTCCATGATCTTCTTCAGGATGTACTCGGTTGAACCCGAGTCGTCGGCCTTGTCCACGACCTCCTTGCAGCACTCGGGATGCACAATCACACTCCAGGGCTGCTGGTCGGTCTCTTGTGCGCTCAGCTCTCTGATCTCGTCCACGTGCTCGGGCCTGAAGAGCTTGTGCACCGAGCAGTGCCCGGCCCACAGGATGACCTTCGCGTCGCGGAGTTGATCGGGCGTCATGCCCCCGAGCGGCTGGCCTTGGTTTGTGAGCTTCGGGTCGTAGAGGACCGCGTGATTGGCCACGTCGATCCCGAACTTGTGCGCGGTGTTGCGTCCAAGGTGCTGATCGGGCAGGAAGAGGATCTTGATGTCGTCGCCGGGTTCCCCGTCGCCTCCTCGGGCGGCCCACTCGAAGACAGTGTCCGCGTTCGAGCTGGTGCAGCACGCCCCGCCGTGCGCGCCCACAAACGCTTTGATCGCCGCGGACGAGTTCACGTACGTAATCGGGATCACCCGGCCCTTGAACCCTTGTCTGGCGAGTTCCTTGTGGATCGATTCCCACGCGAAAACGCAGTCGTCGTGCTGCGCCATATCGGCCATCGAGCAGCCCGCCGAGAGATCCGGGAGCGTGACCGAGACGTGCTCTGGGCTGAGCATGTCGGCGGACTCGGCCATGAAATGGACGCCGCAGAAGATCAGATGCTCGACCGGTTTCTCGTCGCAGACGCGCGCAGCCAGCTGGCTGAGCTTGAGGCTGTCGCCCGTGAGGTCGGCGTGCCTGATCACCGCGTCGGTCTGGTAGTGGTGGCCAAGGATGACGAGCTTGTCGCCCAGGCGCTGTCGGCGGTCTTCGATGTCTCGCGCAAGCGACTCGGGGTCCGTCTTGGTGTACCGCTCGTTCAGTGAAGGCTGCCAGAGCATGCTGCTTCCTCTCACGCAGAGACATTCCGCAACGTCTCAACGTAATGATAGACCAGGGCGAGCGATTGCCCTTGGAGCTAGCGGACACTCGGGGTCGGTTTACGCGGCGGGGTCGAGCATCGCGCCGTCGAGGCTCATCGTGTGCTCGAACTGCAGCGCGAGCGTCTGGCCGTCGAGCGCGGGGCCTGTACGGACGACACGCGCGGCGATCATCGAGCCCTTGGTGACGACAGCTTCGTCGCTCCACGCCACGGCCAGCTCGACACGGTCGCCGACGGCGAACCGCTTCTCGCCCATCATGACGACCTTCGCTCCGCCCGGTGAGACGTCGTGAGTCCGGGCTGGCTCGAACGTGATGCTGGAAGACCTGCGGATCTTGCATGCGCGGTCGAGCGACCAGCGTGTGTGCCTGCGGCGTTCCGTGGTCGGGCCCTTCGCGGGCAGCGGCTCGATGATGCGGTTCTTGTCGATCATGGCTGATCTCCGTGTCTTGTCTTCTCTCTTCTGGAGCCTTCTATCGGACAACCCGAAACGCCAATTCGGCGAGATCAGTCATCAACCAATGCAAAGGTCGGGTCTCTCGCCGGCCGATAACGGCTGCATGAACGTCAGCGTGCTGATTCCAACGCGTGCCAGAGCCGACAAGCTCGAGGCGTGCATGAAGGCCTTATCGGAACAGGACTGGCTCCCGGGCGACGAGGTCGTGGTCGGCCTTGATGGTCCAGACCCTGAGTCAGAGTCGCGCGCCAGGAGCGCGTTCCATTCGAGCGTGTGCACGCTCCGAATCATCGAAAGGCCGCAGGAGGGGTACATCGCCCTCCGCAGCGCGCTGCTGCCCGAACTCAACGGCGACGCACTCATCTCACTGAACGACGATGTTGTCCCCGGCGCAGGTTTCATTCGCGAGCACCGCACGGCGTGCGAGAGTGCGGGAGACAGCGCCGCGTTTGTCGGCCACTCACCCTTTGCGACGATCGAGGCGCCGACCGTCATCGACAGACTCGTCTCGGAGACGTCATGGGTGTTCTTCTACGACAGCATGCTCGGGGTCTCCGACCGATCGCACGACTTCGGGTTCAGGCATCTCTTCGGGCTCAACTTCTCGGCGCGCCTCAACACCATCCGGTGCGCAGGCGGGTTCACCGACATGCCCAACATCTACGGCTACGACGATATCGAGCTCGGCCACAGGCTCACAGGCAACGGCCTGTCGATCCGGTTTCTCCGCGAGGCGTACGCCTCGCACGACCACAGAATGACCGCCGATCAGCTGCTCTCGCGTGAGCATGCGCTCGGCGTGTCCGCGTGTCACTACGCGACAAGCTGCCCCGAGTTCTCGCGCGACGTGTTCGGGCAGGATATTCTCGACAAGGGGTATCTCACGGAAAACGCCGAGCGGGTCGAGACCGATAGCGAGCTCTGCGAAACGCTTGCTCATGAGTTCCTGTCGTTCGGTGAGCAGCGGTCAATGCCCGAGCCGATCGATGCGCTGTTCAAGCGTTTCCGCCCGCTCAAGAAGCACCTCTGGCGTCAGGGGCTGATCGCCGAGGCCGCGAGGCTGGGTTTGGTCTCGACCCGAGCCGCGTGATAGAGACGGTGCACGCGGAGCCCCTGTTCTTCGTAAACACCTCGGCGGTTCCAGATTGCTTCCTCGTGCATCGCGGAGCTGATCACGACGTCGGTTGCGCCGGTCATCGCGGCACTCTCTGGATCGATGATCCTCCACCCGAGCAGTTTCTCTCCGAACCGCGCCGGGTCGTCGTCCGCGATCGCGCGCACGTCCGTATTCGCCAGCAGCGGCGCGAGATCGAGCGTGTGGCGGCCGCCGCCATGAATGACGACCGGTCGGCCTGCAAGCTGCGCGAGCACCTCTCGGAGCCGCTCCGCGCCGCCGGTCGGTACTGATCCTGATGGTCCTCCGCCCCCGGTGAACGCGCAGGGTCTTGATGCGGGCCAGAAGCGAGATTCGCTGTTCGCAGCGTTCAGCAAGACGTCTGCCCATGTGTCTGTGTGCACGCTCAGCGAGAACCGTGTCTTCGCGTCGGCGTGTGCGCGCTCCGACATCGCTGTCGTGTCCTTGGTGAGGAGGTTGCTGATGCAGGCCGCCAGCCCTCGCGCGGCTTCGTATTCGTCCGCGTCGGGCGCAACGTCGGCGATCATCCCTGTCTCGCAGTGCGTGATCGCCTGCTCGGTTCCGGATTCGGATCGCGTCACCACCGGCACACAGCCCTGCGCGAGCGCCTCAAGCATCGCGATGCTCAAACCCTCGTATCTGGACGGGAGTACGAACGCGTCGTGTGTGCTGAGCAGGTTCGCCAGTTCGTTCTGATCCGCTTTGCCGCGGAGCGTGACGTGCTCGCAGCCCTGGCATGACTCTATGAGGTCCTGTTTGGCGGGCCCCTCGCCCACGATCGTCATCTCGTGCGCGATGCTCTGCTCGGTCAGCAGTCCCGAGAGCAGCGGGAGGGCGGCGACACGTTTTTGCCTGTGTTCGAACCTGCCTGCGTAGATCAGCCTGATCGGTCGATCGGCGATGGGCGATCGCGCGGCCAGCGCGTCCGGCACATCCACGCCGTACGGGGCGTTGGCGATATCGAGCCTGCGCATCGTGAGCATGTCGCGCACTTTGCTCTCGAGCGTGTCGCTCACACACACAAGCTTCGAGAGCATGGGCTCGTAGTGCGTCAGCAGCTTCTCGTCGTAGATGTTGTCCGAGTGCGCGGTCCCGACGATGCGCACCTGGTTACCGAGCGACACCGCGAGTGAGGCGGCGATGCCGAAGCAGTCGCCGTGCAGGTTGGGCAGGACACAGACTGGTTCGTCACGGCTGAGCTCGAGCGCTTCCCGCATGATCGCGGGCATATATGCGGAGATGTTCCCCTGGCACCATTCGACGGGCGGCAGGTGCGTGAGGTCGAGCACCCTGACATTGTCGGATAGCGCAAAGTCGAGCGATGGGCCCGGGCTCGTGTTGGCAAAGAGCGCGAGCGTGACCCGGCTGCCACGCTCGGCGAGCGAGCTTGCGAGTCTTGCTGCCCAGGCCGAGACGCCGCTGACACAGAGTCCGCCCGGGAGCAGGATCAGGCTCGGCGGGGCTTCGTTTGGCATACATCAAAGATCGGCAGATCGGGCCCAATCGCTTGTGGATCGGGTGTTTGCCATCCGCGGGGTTCTGGCCCGGCAAGCGGGATCTGACCGATGTACAGGCGTCATGCCAGGCGAGATGAGCATCCCATTCTCTGATGTGCTCGTCGTCCAATCCGACGGCAGGGTCGACCATCTCGCGGGGGTCGAAGAGCATCTCCGGGCACGGGGATTGAGTGTCCGCTCTCAGAGCGAGCCCTACCTATGCCCACGCGTGCACGAGGACACGCGTGTAGTGGTGGTGACAGACACGATCGGCCCGAGGTGCATCCGGGCGCTTCGGATGGCCCGCCGGATCGGCGCCCGCACGATGCTGATGATGGACGGCCTCGCGGAGTACCGGAACACATTCCAGAACCCACGCGTCGGCGATGACTTTCTCAGGCCCGCGCCGGTCGATCTCGTCTGCTGCTCAGGGCTCGTCGATGCAAATACGCTCCGTGCGCTTGGAAACCACGCGGCAGCGACCGGGCTGCCCAGGATCGACGCCGTGTTCCGCACGGGCATGTCGGAGCCGGGCGGTGGTCCGGTTCTTGTCGCGACCGCGAACAACCCCGCGTTCGACGGCGACGAGCGGGCTCGGCTTCTCGAAGCGCTGCGCGAACTCAAGAGTGTGAGCCAATGGTCCAAGGCGAGACTGATCTGGCGTCTGACCGACGGGCTCGATGATGAACTGGGTGTGCAGAACCACCCGGGGACGCTCTGGGATGCGCTCGATGACTCCGCCGCGGTCATCACCTCGGCCTCAACGCTCCACGTCGAAGCGATGCGCGCGGGCCGACCCACCGCGGTCCTGCACCCGCACCCAACCCCGCTCTGGCAGCCCGCCGCGTGGGTCTTAGAAATGAGCAACGCCACCAGCATCGAAGACACGAGCGGCGTCACACCCATGACGCGGGGCTTGTCTCGTTACGTCGATTCGCCCGAGCGGCTCCTGCGCCAGCTCACGAACCCAACCCGAGAACAGATGGACAGGCAGCGGGAATGTTTGACACTTCTGGATGCGTCGTCCGGTGAAGCAGAGGCTGCCGAACTCGTCGCCGAAGCCATCGCGGAACTGGCGAAACTGGACAAGCCAAAGTGCGAGGCACGAATCCGTCCGGTTGCCAGACTCGCGACGCACAAACCCCGCCGGGCGAATCGGAAGCGGGTTGTGAGCATTGTGCCTTTCTATGAATCGCCTATCGGAGGCGTGACAACGTGGTCGCAGCGTCTCGCAGCTGAGTTTGAGTCGCGCCCAGAACTCGGTTACGACTTGCAGACACTGCTCGTTTCGATGCATCAACCCTCAGCGCACACCGCCAGCGAGCTTCTTGACAAGAACACCTCACTCTGCGTGCTAGACTCGACGGACGACCATTATGTCTCGCTGGCGAACTTGCGCCAGTCGATTGAGACACTCGAACCGGATCTTGTGCTGCCCAACTACAACGACGCATCATACGCGGTTGCGATGCAGCTGCGCTATACGGGTGTGCCAAGCGTTGCTATCGCGCACACTGATTGTGCGTATTACCGTGAGATCATGAGTTACTACCCGGATTGGGATGCTGCCGTGTCTGTGAGTGCTTCGATCGACGACTGGCTCAGGCCCCAGGCGGGCCGCAGGCCGTTCGATCGGATCACGTACGGCGTGCCCGCGTCTGAAACCCCCCGTGTCGTACACAACACTGGTCCGATCCGCATCGCGTACGTCGGGCGGATCGTGCAGGCGCAGAAACAGGTCATGGATCTCGTCCCGCTTGCGCACACGCTCGCGGCAGAGGGCGTCGAGGCCGAGCTGCACATCGTCGGTGACGGCCCAGAAGCGCCCACGCTCCGCAAACAACTCCGCTCGATCGGGAGCGTCCGCGTCGTCTATCACGGCCCTCAATCGCCAGACTGGGTCCAGTCCTTCTGGCCCACAATCGACGTCGCGGTCCTCGTAAGCGAATACGAGGGCGCGAGCATCACTATGCTCGAAGCGATGGGGCAGGGCGTTGTGCCCGCAGTGACCCGTGTGTCAAGCGGCGTTGAGGATTGGGTAGAAGACGGGGTCAGCGGCGTGACCGCTGCAGTAGGCCATCCCGAGCAACTTGCGCATCGGATCGTGGAGCTCGCGGACGATCGAGCAAGGCTGCAACGAATCGGCAGCACAGCGTGGCAGCGTGTGTCAGCGGCGCTCTCCCTTGAAAAGATGGCACTCAGGTACGCGAAGCTCTTTGGTACAGTGCTCGGGAGCGAAGTCAGGACGCGACCAAGTCTTGCTGGAGTCAGGCTTGAGGGTATCCCGTCCGGAGTTCGATATAACTGGTCAAACTCTATAACCAAAGACCCCAGAGGTGAGCGAAAATGGAAATTTGAACGACTCCGTGAAGCTGGATACACATCGGTTGCAGTTGGAACGCCGGGGCCTACCAACGATGCGGTCATCCTCGACGCAGAAGGGGACACCCCAACAGACGAAGAGCTTGCCACGTGGTATAGGTGGGGTGTTGATGTGTCGTGGAGCGGGCTTGTGCCTCATGGTGGCATTCTCGCAAGGCATATTAATCTACTCACTACAGAAGGCTATGAGCGAATAGTAATTTATGGTATTGGAAGACATACTCAAAGAAGTGGTGGTTTCATCGCCAATCACAGTTATCCGATAGTTGGGTTCATTGACGACAATCCCAAGGCAATAGGGTCTTTGTTTGATTTACCTGTTGTTAAGCCAGATCAGGCTTTGGGTAAGCTGCGCCCAGATGCTGTTCTGCTGTCGAGCGATGCCTGGGAGCAACAGCTCTGGGATGGTGCGCGTCTACTACGGCAAGCGGGCGTCCATATTCAATCAATATATAAGCAGTTCGAAGAAAATGCCACCAAGCGTTGTTGCTCAGACCGCAGTCGGGGAAACACGTTTGTAGATCTTCATGAGCAGCCGCTCGGCTAATGCGTCGTGTGTGAATTGGGCCCTCGTTATCCGGGTTACTTTTTCATTGGCGCGAGCTCGTCTATCCGGGTTGCCCTTGATTTCTTCAATAGTAGTCTCGAGCGAGTGCTTTGAGTCAAAGAACATATCGCTGAGATCGTTCAGTACCGAATAAGTGTTTGATTCTGGTTGTGTAGTTAGCTCCGAGTAAGGTAAAATCTCTCGCAGCGCCAACATTCCATTTATTAGTTGGCCACCCGTTTGCAAGTGTAATCTCGTGTATTCTGCGGTTTCTGGCGATTTGCCCGGTTCATACAGCATGTACACCCTGCGTTCGTTGATCCGAAACGTATCGTCTGGTTCGAGTTCTCGAAGGATGCGCATCATGAGCGGTAGCCTTGCTTGTTTTAAGGTGTTGAGTGTGCACCTGATTATCGGGCACCCACCGGAGAGGGCGCACTCGAATATCCTCTGGTGAATTGCATTAAATTCGCTGACGTGCATTGTAACACCCGCGCCCGCGTATGCCGCGGCGAGTGAGCTATCGTGGGGGAGATCTCCGCCCGCGAAGCGCGATAGCGTCGGATGGTCTTCCCATCCCTTGCCGAAGATTCGGAATGACCATCCGCGGGCCTCGCAAATCTCGCCCGCCCACATCGCGGCCTGATGTCGGAGTGATTGGTCAACAATCCTCAGAACAAAATTCTGAAGCAGGAGTTCCTTGGTTGATATGTCAAAGGCTTGATGTTGATCGAGTAGCGTCCGCGCGCGAAAATAGGTGCCAGGCGGTTCATCGACCTTAGCGACTATCTCTTCGATCTCGGGCAGCATCGCTTCCACGGCTCGGCGTGCGGCAGGTGAACTCCCGATCTCGCTCAGGAGCCTGTCACGCATCGCTTCGGGGGTCTCGCTGTGGTGAGTCATCATCGCGGCATCACAGGCGAGCTTGTCGCGCTCATTCTGATCGACGTTCTTGATCGAGAACCGCCGCTCGCTCGCGACGAGCTGCACGGATTCGAGCGCCTCCTTGGGATAGCCAAGGTCGTTGATCATCTCCGAAGACACGTGGCCGATGACCACGTCGAGCGGCGCGATCGAAGCACCCGCTTCGAACGTGAGGAGGTGAGGCATCGCGTCCTGGATCCACACAACGAACGGCACACCCGCGGGCAGCACACGCTGCTCGGGCAGGGGCGCCCCGTGCCCCGTAATGACTCGTTCGAGATCCCGGCGTGTGTGGTTTGGCGCCAGGATGATGTCAGGGTCGAAGCCGTCGATTGCCCTGGAGTACGCCAGCACGCTCAGTTTCCGGTTGGGGCCGGGCTCGGTGAGCACACAGACCTCGCACCCCTTGGCCCGCAGACTCTCGGCGAGGTCCTGGCACATCGACCCGAGTACGGTCGTGAACCGGCTCACGGGGATCAGCACACGCAGCGGATCGGCCTTGCCCTCGATCGCGTCGGAGATCCGTGATCGCCACCAACCCTCGTCACGAGCCGTATCGCGCAGGTGATTCGATTTGAGAAGCCTCTGGTGTTCGTGGTCCTGCTCGGTGAGAGCCGCCCTGAACACATCCGCCGCCGACGGTGTCATAGGTTTGCGGAGCGTCCGCAGCGGCATGTAAGGACCCGCGATCGGAGTCCCCGCATCGCGCGCGAGCGTCTCCTTGAGCTTGAGCGCCGACTCCTCGCCCAGGAACAGATCGACTCTCTCATCTAAGAGCAATGCAGAGATGTCAGCCAGCGCACACCCATCGAGGAACTCGCTCACATCGGTCTGAATGAGCCTGATCCCCGGCTGGTATCCAGTCGCGAGGTGGGGAGTCTTCTCGCAGACCTCGATCAACATCCAGGGCGGATCGATCCCTTCGATTGTCAGCGGCGCATCGGATGAGCTGGCCTGAGCGATGTGGGTTTCACCCAGCTGCTTCGCTTCACCGAGGTGGTCATAGAGGTGCGAAAGCTCGTCACCCGACTTGCGGACGATGTTGCCGTCGCTGCTTCGGAACCAGCTGAACTTACCGAGCCCGGCCTTCCACGCCGAGAACTCGTCGGTGAGATCAATCCCTCTGACCTTGAGTGCGTCCACCGCTCGCTCGGCGTTGGCGACGAGCTCGCCGGGTTCGATTCTGTCGTGCGGCATCGACTCGATCTTGGCTCGCAGGTCACGTGCCGCGGGCATCTGGCCGACCGAAGGCCGCCTGTCGCAGAGTGCGCCGAGTTCCTCGCTCGCCAGCGTGCCAAGCCCGAGGTCGGCAAGGTTCGCCGCCAGCAGGAACCAGAGCTCAGGGTCGAAGCCGGCCTGCCCGAGTGCCTGCCTGGCGATCGGGACGAACGCCCAGGGCGTGCCCTCGCTGCCCATCGCGATGATCCGCCGGAGCGTCATGGTCGTGGTGGGGGCGGTCGCGGGAGCGGTCATTGGGTCCCCATCGGCAAGGGGGGGCAAAGCGGGCCAAATCCTGCTGCTGATCGCGGTTTTGGGCCGATAGATGGTCGAGATGAATCGGGCAGAGAGCCAGGGCCATCCCGGGCAGAAGATCCTCGCGCTCGACGAGCTGCTCGTCGTGCGCCAACGGCTGCGCGCTCAGGGCAGATCGCTCGTCGTCTGCCACGGCTGCTTCGACATCGTCCACCCGGGCCACATCCGCCACCTCAGGCAGGCCAAGGCGATGGGCGACGTCCTGCTTGTCTCGCTCACGGGTGATGCCCAGATCGCCAAGGGCGCCGGGCGACCGCTGATCCCCGAGGAGCTTCGCGCAGAGAACCTCGCCGAGCTCGATCTCGTTGACCTGGTCTACATCGATCAGAACAAGACCGCTATGGAGATGCTCGAAGCCTTGCGCCCGGATGTGTACATTAAGGGCCGGGAGTACGAATCAAACGACGACCCGAGGTTCCGCACCGAACGCGAAGCCGTCGAGCGAGGCGGCGGACGCGTCGTCTTCAGCTCGGGTGACATCGTCTTCAGCTCCACCGCGCTCATCGACTCGCTCGGGCAGTCGATGGATCCGTTCCATTCGAGGCTCATGTCCCTGCTGAGTGACCCGGGGCTCGACGAGGACGCGCTGGGCGAGGTGATCTCCGGCTTTCGCGGCAAGCGCGTCGTCGTCGTGGGTGAAACAATCCGAGATACGTACGTGCTCTGCGACAGACCCGACGTCGCGGGCGAAGGGCCTATGCTGACGCTCAGGCCCCTCGAGACAAGATGCTACGACGGCGGGGCGGCGATCATCGCCAGACACTGCGCCGCGATGGGCGCAAGGCCCGTGCTGATCACCGCGCTGCCCGAGGGCGAAGAAGGCACGGAACTCCAGCGGCGCCTCATGGCAGACGGTGTCGAGATCCGTGCGCTCAGATTGGCAAGCCCGATCCCGGAGAAGCAGCGCTTCGTTGTTGGCACGCAGAAAGTGGTCAAGGTCGACCTCGTCAGACCCTATGTCCTCGACGCGGCGCAGCAGGATCAGTTTGTTTCCCTCGTCGCCGAGGGGATCGAGGATGACGTGGGCATCGTCGCCGACTTCGGGCTCGGGCTCATGTCGAACCAGACGCTGCGCCGCGTATGTAAAACGCTGAAGAACCGCTGCGATTTCACGGCGGGCGACGTCAGCGGCAGCCGAGCCGACTTGCTCTCGATGCGCGGGCTCGATCTGCTCACGCCGAGCGAGGCAGAACTCCGCGGTGCGCTGCGTTCGTTCGATGAAGCTCTCTCAACCGCAGCCTGGCACCTGCTGCAGGAGACGGGCGCCGCAGAGGCGATCGTCACGATGGGCCCAGAGGGTCTGATTAGTTTCGATCCGATCCCGGGCGAGTCGGAATCCGACGCGCCGTTTGCGACCAGGCTCAAAGCCGAGCACGTGCCCGCGCTCTTGGGAGCCGCGGTCGATCCGCTCGGGTGCGGCGATGCGTTGCTCGCTTCGGCGTCGCTTGCCAGGGCATCAGGGGCCTCGGCGCAGGCGGCGGCGTTCATCGGAGCCGCGGCTTCGTGCGTGCAGGCCGGGCGGATGGGCAACCTGCCCGTCTCGGCGACGGACATCCGCCGACTCATCGGGCGGCTCCACGCTGCGAACCTGACCTTTGCGCACGCCGACGTTGTCGATGCGTCTCTTCAGGCGAGACGCGTCTCATGAGAATCAACAGCCGCCCTATCCGGTTTGTGCTCTTCGCGAACTACAAGAGCGGAACAACATGGGTGCAGAGACTCATCGGTGCGCACAAAGACTTGCACTGCGGTGAGTCCCGGCTCTTTGGTAGTCACTTTCGGCCGAGCAACCCAACCGGGCCCCATATCACGGTCGAGCAGACCGCGACACACCTCTTGCAGCACCTGGGTATTGATAAACCAAGCGAGCGGTTCAGGCGAGAACTGGTGTTTGACCTGGCCGATGCGATCGCGTCGCGGTGCTCGGCAGAGACCGGGAAACCGCTCTACGGCGAGAAATTCACGCCCTATCCGGGCACGGCCGGGCATTCGCTTGAGATGCTTGCCGAGTACGACGCGTCTATCCGGCTGGTGCACCTCATCCGTGATGGGCGCGATGTTATTGTGAGCGCCGCTGCGCACGCGCTCAATGTTGCCCGACAACGATGGGCGGGCGGGGTCTGCGGGGCTGCGCCGGAAGATCTCCAGGCGGAGCAGCAACTCCTCGATCGCGTCATCCCAGACCACATCTACGAGATGACACTCAACAGCTGGATCGATGTGAACAGCTCGGTGCTCGAAGCAAAGTCTCTGTTTGAGCACACGCTGTGTGTTCGCTATGAGGATCTGCTCGCCGAGCCCTACGAGGTAGTTCTTGAGATGCTCCGGTTCATTTCGGGCGGCTCAGGCGTTGGCGTGACGCCCGGTCAGGTCGCAGCATGCGTCGATGCCGCCTCTTTCCGTGTGCTCTCGGGCGGTCGGGAAGCGGGTCACGAAGACAGAGAGAGTTTCTTCCGCAAGGGTGTTGCCGGGGATTGGAAGAACTGGTTCACCGTTGGTCAGATGCAGGAGTTCGACGAGCGTGCTGGTGTGCTGCTCGAGGAATTTGGATATGACAGGGGAATCGTGGAGCCAATGACATGATCGGGTACATCATTCCGACTCGGGACAGGCACGAAGAACTCATGCGCACGCTGGGCGAGATCAACAGGCTCGGCCCGCAGATCGGCATGGGCGGCGCCGAAGTTGTCGTCGTCGACAACGCATCGACGACGCCAGTCGAATTGCCCGAGCAGCTCCCCTGCGGCACACGCATCCGGACCGTCCGGCTCGACGACAACCTGGGCGCCTCGGCGCGGAACTACGGCGCAAGAGCAGCCGACGAAAGATGCGACTGGCTCGTCATGCTCGACGATGATTCTGCGCCGCTCGATTCGGGGTTCGAGGTCTCGCTAAGGCGTGCCCCGGACGATGTCGCCGCGGTCAGCGCGGACATCTTCCTCGGTCAGAACGAGGACGCGATCGAACGAAGAGAAGACGGCGGGCTGCCGGAGGTTTTCGTGGGCTGCGGCGTCGCGATCCGCCGAGACGTGTTCCTCGATCTGGGCGGGTACGACGAGTCCTTCGGGTTCTACGCCGAGGAGTACGACTTCTGCGCAAGGCTCCTGCTCTCGGGCAAGCGCACTCAGTTCAGCCAGATTTTCCGCGTGCTGCACAGGAAAGCCAGGGGCAACAGGGACATAAACCTGATCGTCGAGCGGCTCGTCCGCAACAACGGCTGGGTCTGCCAGCGGTACGCACCGATGAACATGCTCGAGCAAGAGCTTGACACATGCATCAGCCGGTGCCGAGTCATCGCAGAGAAAGAAAACGCGATGGCGGGCTTCGAGCGAGGACTTCAGGAGCTGAAACGAACGCTTGATATGCAGCGACACACACCGATGGATGACGCGATGTGGGAGAGGTTCACGGGGCAGAAACAGGCTCGCGAGGCGATCAAGAAGCGCATGCCGCTCGGCGCCGCCTCAGCTCAACTGGTCAGCGAGGGCAAGAACGCCCACGTTGTACGCAAGGCGATGCGAGATCTCGCGCTCCGCGAGGTGAAAGCGGGTGGCGACTGCAAGCTCATCGCAACCATGTCGCCCGGCCCGATGATCGACGCGCTCGAAGGCGGTGAGCAAGGCGTGCCCACGATCGCACCCTGGCTCGACGCGAAGCTCCAGTCAGTGTTCGGTTCCGAGCACGCTGTCTTCGCTGCCTGATCCGCACAGATCGAGGAAGGGCTTGGCTTTGTCCAGCGTTTCGCGCCACTCGGACTGCGGGTCCGAGTCCGCGACGATCCCCGCGCCGACCGGGTAGTGGACGGTTCCGCCTGACACTTCACCTGCGCCGTTTGAAGCGCCCGTGAAGATTGCGGTGCGGATCGCGACGTTGAGCGATGCGCTGCCGTCGTCGCCGATATAGCCGCACGCGCCGCAGTAGGGCCCCCGGGCGGGCAACGACGCATCAAACCCGAGCGAGGGCTCTAGTTCGTCGATGATCTGCATCGCGCGGACCTTGGGGGCGCCGGTGATCGACCCGGGCGGGAACGCTGCACGGACCAGGTCGATCACGCCCAGCCCGTCGCGAAGCGAGCCCTCGATCGTTGCGACGCCCTGCCAGAGCGAAGGCGAGTCGGCCGACCCGCCGTGGGGCTCGATGGAACGCTCGTCGGTCACGCGAACCGAGCCGAACCCGCAGACCCTGCCAAGATCGTTCCGCATGAGGTCCACGATCATCGCGAGTTCGGCGTTGTCCTTGGGCGATAGGTCAAGCTCTCCCGGCGGTGTGCTTCCAGAACGCGTCCCCTTCATGGGCCGAGTTCGTACATTGCCATGAGATGTGAGTTCGAGGAACAGCTCCGGGCTGAGCGAGGCGATCGCGCCGATCGGTGAGTCGGCAACCGAGGGCAGCTCAATGTAACAGCCGTGCCAGGGTTTCAGCGTGTCGGTGAGGTTCCTTGCGAACGCCCGCGCTGACCCGGAAAACGCCGCGCTCAGCCGATGGGCGAGATTCACCTGGAACGCGTCTCCAGCCCGGATCAACTCCACGACCCTGCGCACGGCGTCCGTGTACGCATCCCGCTGATCGAGCCCTTGTGCAGATCCAATCGTGTATCTGTCCGGCTCGACTTGCTCCTGGCACAACGGCGGCGGGGAACCGAACCCGGTGATCTCACCCGTCCGGTTGTCGTGGATGTAACCCGACTCGATTCTCGCGGCGGTGATCGCCGGTGCTTTGCTCTGTATACAGCCCTCGCCGACGGTGGTCGGCTCGATCTCTCGGCCGACCGCGTAGCCAATCGAAACAACCCAGCCCGGTCCGAAATGGGAATCGCTCTGTATACAACGGCCCTCACGCGTGATGAACTGGCTCAACTCGTCGAGCGTGGCGGCTGTGCGGACTTCTTCTGGTCGCGCAAAGAGCGAATATCTGGTCCTGCCGCTTTGATCACCAGCAATGCAGGCGGCCAGGGGGGTGCCCTTGGGCCAGCGCGCGATGATCGTTTTGGCGTCGGGCCTGGCTGGACCGGCTTGGCGTGTGTCGATCAGGGTCACGTGCAATGGTATGTGCCGGTTTCACCGGACATTGGCGCCTTTCCTACCTAGAATCTGGTCGTTTGCGCGCAGGGCTCCAAAGAGCCCCGCGGCGCCGGCGTCAAGCCCCAGAGACCGAGAGACACCCCCACCAAGAGGATCCCTCCAGATGGCCAAGAAGTCGACCGCCAAGAAATCAACCAAGAAAGCCGCGAAGAAATCGGCCAAGAAGAAGGCTACTAAGAAAGTCGCGAAAAAGTCAGCAGCAAAGAAAGCATCCAAGAAGAAGGCGAGCAAGGCAGCCAAGGGCCGAGTGAAGCGCGCCAGCGGCCGCAAGGTCGTCCCCAAGCCCGCCAAGTCGGGCAAGATGGTCTACTCATTCGGCGCCAAGCGCACCGACGGCGACGGCACCATGAAGCAGCTCCTGGGCGGCAAGGGCGCCAACCTCGCCGAGATGACCTCCATCGGTCTGCCCGTTCCCCCGGGCATGACCATTACCACCGATACCTGCGCCAAGTACTACGAGGGCGGCTCTCGCCTTCCCCACGGCCTCATGAACGAGGTCACCAAGGGCATGGCGCTGCTCGAGAAGGAACTCGGCAAGAAGTTCGGTGATGCGTCCAACCCGCTGCTCGTCTCGGTCCGCTCGGGCGCGATGGTCTCCATGCCCGGCATGATGGACACGATCCTAAACCTGGGCCTGACCGATGAATCCGTCCAAGCGCTCACCGAGCGCACAGGCAACGAGCGATTCGCGTACGACGCGTACCGCCGACTCATCAACATGTTCGGCGACGTCGTGATGGGCGTGCACCACGAGAAGTTCGAGGACGCGTTCGCCGAGATCAAGGCGGAGTATCACGCGGAGCTCGATACCGATGTCCCCGCCGAGGGGCTGAAGGAACTCTGCGAGAAGTACAAAGAGGTCTACCGCAAGAACGTGGGCGACGTGTTCCCGCAGAACCCGTTCAAGCAGCTCGAACTCGCGATCGAGGCGGTCTTCAAGAGCTGGAACGCCGACAAAGCCATCAGCTACAGGCGGATCGAGGGCATCGCCGGGCTCAACGGCACCGCGGTCAACGTCCAGGCGATGGTTTACGGCAACATGGGCGAGACCTCGGGCACAGGTGTCGCGTTCACACGCGACCCCTCGACCGGCAACAGCAGTTTCTACGGCGAGTTCCTGATCAACGCGCAGGGTGAGGACGTCGTCGCGGGCATCCGCACGCCCAAGCCCGTTGCCGAAATGAAGAAATGGAACAAAAGGGTCTACGACCAGCTCATCAAGAACAAGACCAAGCTCGAGAAACACTACAAGGACATGCAGGACATCGAGTTCACCATCGAGGATGGCAAGCTCTTCATGCTGCAGACGCGCAACGGCAAGCGGACCGGCGCTGCGGCTGTCAAGATCGCGTGCGACATGGTGAAGGAGAAGCTCATCACCGAGAAGGAGGCGCTCCTGCGCATCCCCGCAGGCGACCTGGTCCAGCTCCTGCTTCCCAGCTTCGACGAGAAGAAGAAGGGCATCGCGACCATCCTGACCCGTGGTCTTCCAGCCTCACCCGGCGCGTCGGTGGGCAAGCCCGCGTTCACGGCAGACGAAGCCGTCGAGCGTGCGCACGCCGGCGAGAAGGTCATCCTCGTCCGCAAGGAGACCTCTCCTGAAGATGTCGACGGCATGCACTCGGCTGTCGGCATCCTGACATCGACGGGCGGCATGACCAGCCACGCGGCGGTCGTCGCGCGTGGCTGGGGCAAGTGCTGCGTCGCCGGCGCCGGTGAGATCCAGATCGACGCCGCCAAGGGAACGTTCACCGTCAACGGCAAGAAGTTCGGCCGCAAGGACGAGATATCGATCGACGGCGGCACCGGCGAGGTCATCGAGGGCGCGCTCTCGACCGTGACCCCGGAGCTCTCGGGCGACTTTGCCAAGGTCATGCGCTGGGCAGACAAGTACGCCACCATGGCTGTCCGCACAAACGCGGACGCCCCCGCGGACGCCCAGCGAGCCCGTGAGTTCGGCGCCAAGGGCATCGGGCTCACCCGAACCGAGCACATGTTCTTCGAGGGCCCGCGCATCAAGGCGATGCGCGAGATGATCCTCGCCGAGAGTGTTGAGGACCGCGAGGCCGCGCTAGACAAGCTCCTGCCCTATCAGCGAGACGACTTCATCGGCATCTTCCGCGCGATGAACGGTCTGCCCGTGACGATCCGCCTCTTGGACCCGCCCCTCCACGAGTTCCTCCCTCACGAGAAGGAAAGCCAGAAAGAACTCGCTGACTCGATGCGTGTTCCGGTGGCCAAAGTCAAGCAGCGCGTCGCGATGCTCCACGAGCTGAACCCGATGCTCGGCCACCGAGGCTGCCGACTCGCGGTGACCTACCCCGAGATCCTTCGGATGCAGGTCCGTGCGATCGTCGAGGCCGCGATCGAGTGCGTGGGCGAGAAGGTCCGTGCGATGCCCGAGATCATGATCCCGCTCGTCGGCACGGTGCAGGAACTCCGCCTGCTCCGCAAGGAAGCCGAGGACGTGATCGCCCAGGTCAAGAAGGAGATGGAGTTCAAGAAGCGCCTCGACATCAAGATCGGGACGATGATCGAGATACCTCGCGCGGCTCTGACCGCCGAGGAGATCGCACAGGAAGCCGACTTCTTCAGCTTCGGCACCAACGACCTGACGCAGCTCACGTTCGGCTACTCGCGAGACGACGTGAACACCTTCCTGCCCGACTACATCACCCAGGGTGTTCTGCCCGTTGACCCCTTCCAGAGCCTCGACCAGACCGGCGTGGGTCAGCTCGTGCAGGCCGGGTACGAGGGCGGCAAGACCGGCAACCCCGACCTGAAAGTCGGCATCTGCGGAGAGCACGGCGGCGACCCGTCGAGCATCGATTTCTGCCACCGCATCGGGCTCGCTTACGTCAGCTGCTCGCCATTCCGCGTGCCGATCGCAAGACTCGCCGCGGCACAGGCTGCGATCCGCAACGGCTGATCGCCGGCACACATTCCATACACAAAGAGGGCCGGTCCTTTCGCGGGACCGGCCCTTTCTTATGCATTCGATTCAGGATCGATAGCGATCAGCGGACTTCGTCGAGCTTCGCCTTGGCGTTCTTGATCGTCTCGCCCTTCTTGTACTCCTCGTCGCGGAACACGATGTTGTGGTCTGCGTCGAGCACCATCACGACGGGCATGCGTGCGATGTTGTACGCGGTGCTGATCCGGCCGCCGGTCGTGAGCACGATCACGTCCTCGCGGTCACGCTCGAGCAGCATGTTCACCGCGTCTTCGGGGTTGCGCTCGCGGAGCGTAAAGGTCACCAGCTGCGCGTCATCTCCCGCGTGGTCGTCGAGGTCCACGATCTCGTCGACAACGTCGATCGAACCCGGGACCCAGCTCGCCCAGAACACGAGCGCGACGGGCTTGCCTTCGAAGTCGCCGAGGCTTACAGACTCACCGAAGATGTCCGCGCCAGTAAAGGGCGGGGCGGCCTTGCCAACCTCGGGTGCGTACGCACGGCCGTCGGCGGTCTGGCTCGGCTCTGCTTCCTGTGAGCCCGTCAGATTCGGGAGCGTGCTTACACCCTGGCGTTCCGGCAGGTTGCGCACGGCATACGACTCGGGTGCGTCGATCTCGAACCGTTCGTCGGATATCTCGGAGTTGATCGCGACAGCGCTGAACTCGTAGTCACGCGTCGCGTCTTCCATGAGCTCCTCGACGATCTTGCGGGGGAAGCCGTCGGCGGAGCTGATGTACCAGCGGAGCGGCAGCGACGGGCCGACGTACTCGGCGCGGATCACGTCGCACAGCGTACCCTCGACCACCTCGGTGCCGAGCGATTCGAGCTTGGCGGCGCCCAGCTCCTTCGCGTAGGGCTTGCTCGAGGCAAAGAGGTAATGCAGGCCGAGCAACTCGGCGCTGCTGTAGACCGAGCCCTTGGCGTACCTGCCGACCGCGTGCACGACTTCCTTGTTCTCCACGTCGATCCAAGAGGCCTTGTCGCCTTCTTTGATGACGGTGAAGCTGATCTGCTCGGATCCGCCGATATTGTCGGCGTTTCCGATCATCGTGCGTGTCCATGTGCCGGCCTCGTTTCGCCTCAGCCAAGCATTGCCGTCGGCGCCGAGCTTGAACGCAGCAAGGACGCCCGTGTCCGCATTGATCTCTGATGAGATCGTCAGCTCAACGGTGTTCGTCTCGCCGAGCAGCTCCTGGGCCCTCTTGAGGACGTCAACCGCTGCCGGATCGAGGCGAGCCGCACCAGTCGTCGCATTCTCGCTGGCAGGCTGTGTAGGCGGCGGCATCGATTCCTGTGCGTGCGCTGCGCCGGCGGCGAGGCAGAGTGCGATGGTCATCTTGGCGACGTTGCGTCGTCTGGTCATCTGCTAGGTCTCCTGCGGAACGGGTCGGCGTGATCGGCAGCCCACCCGGGTCTGTTATGCTAGCGGGCACCCGGCCCTGCCGGTACCCCATCTTCTCACTTCGGGTCCCAAGTCACGGGCCGATGAGTATCCTGAGAGCCTCCCCGGGCGATTCGGTCGCCATGAGCCTCTCCCCAACCAGGGCGATCCGGACGCCGGCCTCCGCGAGTTGGTCGAGGTCCTTCGGAGTGCCGATCCCCGATTCGCTGACCAGCATCCTTGGGTTCGGCACCTCGCCGACGAGACCGATCGTGTGACCGAGATCGACCTTCATCACCCTGAGATCACGGTTGTTGATACCGATGAGCACCCGGTCCGGGTGCGTCGCCCCGCCCAGCAAGACCGACCGCTCTAGGTTTGCACGGTCGTGGGATTCGAGCAGAACGTCCATCCCAAGCTCCACTGAGAGCGCGATCATCTCGCTGATCTGGCTGTCCGTCAGGCACTCGGCGATCAGCAGCACCGCGTCTGCGCCGTGGGCTCGGCTCTCGAAGATCTGCCACACATCAACCGTGAAGTCCTTGCGGAGCACGGGCAGGGACACCGCCCCCCGCACGCGCTCGAGGTAGCCGAGGTGGCCCGCGAAGTACTTCTCGTCCGTCAGGCAGCTGATCGCCCGCGCACCCGCGTCGTGATACTGTCTGGCGATGTCCTCTGGTGCAAACCCATCTGATTCGCGCGGCTCATACTCGGGCCTGATCCACCCGGCAGACGGGCTCTTGCGCTTGATCTCCGCGATGACTGCGGCTTTCAGATCTCCAAGCGGAGCAAGCAGGCTGCCCACGAAGTCGCGAGTGGGAGGCACCTGCCTCGCTCTCGCCTCAACCTCTGACAAAGGCACGCGCGACATGCGCTCGGCGACTTCTAATTTCTTGAATTCGATGATCTCGTCGAGGATGGTGGCCATAGGTCTTATTGTTGCAGCCCCGAGCCTTGCGAGCGCTCAGGAAAGCAGCGAGCCCGGCACGACGCACCCAATACTGGCTGCTGTCGTTATCGCGCTTGGCATCCTCACACTCGTGATCCTCTGGAAGCGCGACACGATCCGCCCGGGCTCGTTCAAGCGGATAGAGCCCGCCGAGGCTCCGCCGCCCGAGTCGGGGCTGGTGCTCTTTGCGATGCTCATCGGGTGTCTGATTGTCTCCGCCATCGCCGCGGTCTTGGTGACCCAGGCGCAGGGCGTCGATCCGGAAATCGGCAGGACTATGCCAGAGCAGGGCGTCTTCACGCTCCTGGTCGGATTCGGGGGTGTCGCCGCGGGGGTGGGGGCGATGCTGCTGGCGTGCCGGACATGGGCGCTCGATAGGTTCCGGTTCACGAGTTCGGGTTATCTCACCGGTCTGCTGCTCGGGCTTGCGCTTTACCCGCTGCTGCTCTCGGTGACGATGGTCTCGGGCTACGTCTTCAGGCTGCTCGGCACACCTCCCGGCGAAGGGATCGCGCACGAGACGCTCAACACGATCGTCGCGCCCGAGACCGGCGCCTGGCGCTGGGCGGTCATCGCGGGCGCCGTTGTGCTGACACCGATCTTCGAGGAACTGCTCTTCAGGGGTTTGCTGCAGAGCGCCGTCGTCTCGATCGTGCGGAACCGGTGGGTCGCGGTCTTGATCGCGTCGGCTCTCTTCGTCGGGCCTCACATCGGGCCCGCGATCCAGCCCCACGTGCTGCCCGCGATCGGCGGCCTCGGGATCGCGATGGGTGTTGCTTACGAGCGGACGGGCAAGATCAGCATCCCCATCGCGATGCACGCGATGTACAACGGCATCAATGTCGGGGTTTCATTTCTGATCGCGTGACTGCTCCCCTACACTCTGCCCAATGACTACAACGAGCCAATCCACCGGCAAGAACCGCGTCCTCACGGGCGACACACCCACGGGCCGACTCCACCTCGGGCACTGGGTGGGCAGCGTCGAGCAGCGCGTGAAGATGCAGGACGACTACGACTGCTACTTTCTGCTCGCCAACATGCACGCCTTCACCACTCGCGCCGATCAGCCCGATGACATCCGCCAGGACACGCTCGAGATCGTCAAGGACTGGCTCGCTGCGGGGATCGATCCCGAGCGTTCGACGATCGTGCTCCAGACCGAGGTGCCCGCGATCGCGGAGTTGTCGTGGTATTTCGCGATGCTCATCCCCTTCAACCGCGTCATGCGCAACCCGACGCTGAAGACAGAGATCGAGACCAAGGGCCTGGGCGATAGCTACCCGTTCGGGTTCCCGATGTACGCCGTCGGTCAGTGCGCCGACATCCTCGCGTTCCGCCCCGAGTTTGTTCCGGTGGGTGAGGACCAGGTCGCGCACATCGAGATGTGCCGGGAGGTCGCACGCCGGTTCGACCAACTCTACTGCGGCGTCGACTCTCACGCCGAGGACACCGAATACGAGCAG
This sequence comes from Phycisphaera sp., assembly GCA_003712165.1. Taxonomy (GTDB): domain Bacteria; phylum Planctomycetota; class Phycisphaerae; order Phycisphaerales; family UBA1924. The sequence goes on along the minus strand of RHLH01000001.1, from coordinate 2,969,110 downwards.
TCGGGCGCGGTCTTCCCAGTGCCCAAGGCGCTCGTCGGGAAGGTCGGCCGCCTGATCGGGACCGACGGCAAGAACAAGATGTCCAAGAGCCTGAACAACGCGGTCTTCCTCTCGGACACGCCCAAGCAGGTGAAGAAGAAGATCAACGCGATGTACCCGGGCCAGAGCCGCGAACCCGACGAGCCGGGCGATCCCTCCATCAACCCCGTGTTCCAGTACGCCGACGTGTTCATCAAGGACGAGGCGTTCGTCGCGGAGCTCCGTGAGCGGTACACCAAGGGCGACAACCTGGGCGACGGGCACGTCAAGGCGCACGTGATCGAGGCGGTCAACGAGATGCTCGAGCCCATGCGGGCCCGGCGCGCCGAGTACGAAGGCCCGCGCGGCGACGACGCGGTCATCGACATCATCCGCGCCGGTACGGCTCGCGCCAACGCGACCGCCGAGGCCACGCTCTACGCGGCCAAGGAAGCGATGAAGCTCGACTTTGGTGAGCGCGATCTGAACTGGAGATAACCCAGGGCGTGCGCAATCGCACGCGAACGCGGTTGCTACTGGTCCCGCTCGATCGCCTCCAGCGTGCGCAGGGCCCGCCAGAGCAGGTGCGCACGCGTTTCCTGCGTGCGTGTCTGCGATAGATCCGGATCGTTGGCCACCTGACGAGAAAGCTCGGCGCTGTACCACGAGACATCCGCGAGCGCGTCGCGGTGGTCGGCCATCCACGACTCGCGGACGGGCGGCCCGAACCCGAGCTCACCGATCGGCCCGCCGACCGTGAGGCCGCTTTCATTCGCCAGCCGAGCGAGCCGTCCTGCGAGCAGCGCCGGTCCGTGCGAACCTCGAAGACTGATCAGGTTGCCCGATGTCCGTTGGCGCGAGATATCGCTCGGTCCACGGATGAGTTCACTCGCGAGTCCGTCGACCGCGCCGGTGAGTTCGTACGTCACAAGCCTGCGCGTGGCGGGAGACATCTCAAAGCCGGGCCAGCTCTCGATCGCTGCAAGATCCGTGAACGCGTTGACATCCGCGAGCGTGCGCATGACGTCGCGCATCAGCTTGAGATCCTCGGCAACGCCCTCGCCCGCGCCCCGCCCGCCGGGCGTTCCCCAGCCCGCAAGCCACTGGTTTTGCAGGTTCTGGAGCCTGAGCGACATGTCGTTGCGCCGGCCGCCGATCACGCGGTCCGTCGGCTCTCTGAGTTGCTCGATCTCGTCCCACAGGTCCAGCTGCGCGTTGAGCTCGCGGAAGAGCCCGAGGCTCAGCTCGCGCAGAGCCGGGTCGTCCATGTCCTGCCCGAGCGCGAGCAGACGGTTTGCGATCGCCTCATTCGCTTTGTCCGCCGAGCTGTTGCCGGGCGAGAACCGCTCTGAGAACCTGCCGAGACTCCGGAAGTCGGAGGCGAGGGTTTCCTGTGTCGTGATCGCGGTGAGCTCAGCGGGGTTGGTCAGGTTGTTGGGGTCAACGAGCAGATTGATCGCCGCATCCCGCGCGTTCACGGTCGCGTTGCGCACATCGGGGATGAGTGAGCGCCACGCGATGCGGACCTGCCTGAGCAGTGACTCGTCGCGTTGGATGTTGCCGAGCCAATCCGCGGTGTCGAGCGTTTGCACCGCCAGTTCAGTCGCCGCGAGCGCATCTGCTGCACGTGTGCTCCGCTCGGCGAGCGCCTGCGAGGCCCGGCTCCTGAGCCGATCGGCCTGTCGGCCCTGGCCCATCTCTGTCAGCTGCTCGATGATCCGGCCCTGCGCGATCAGCAGCATGAGCTCCTTGTCCCGGCTCTCGGGGTCTGTGGTATCCAGCGTCGCGGCGAAGTCGGTGATCAGCCTGTTCCGCGCGGGCTCGGCCAGCCAGACCGGGAAGTTGAGCACCGTGTCCGCGGCGAGCACGATCAGTGATCGCCGAGCCCGCGCTTCTCTCGCGTAGCCTGGCCATGAAGACATCAGTTCCAGCCGATCGGCGAGCTCGTTGAGCTTTGACAGGTCAACGTCCGAAACCCCAGCCTCGGCGAGCGGCGCCAGGATGTCGACGAGCACGACCTCGGTCTGATTACCGCCGAGCACCGCCCAGCCCTCGGCCTGTGGCGAGGAGTCGCTCACCAGTGCGAGCTGCGCGAACGCGTAACGGAGATCTCGATCGAGCTGCTCGGGCGTGAGCAGCTCCCCGCGTCCCCAGTCCACGCGCGCCTCTTTCAGATCTTCAGCGAGAGCAAGCGTTACGAGCCGATCGCGGGGCGACTCGATCAAATCGTCGAGCTCTTCGAGTCTTCGCTCGATCGTCATCGCCGCGAGCACGAGGTGAGAGCCGTCGGTGCCCGCGTTGTCACCCATCCGAGCCAGTTCCGCAGCCGCGAGCCTGAGCTCACGCTTGGCGGACCTGATCGCCTTCTCGTCCGGGTTGGTTTGTGTGGTTGCCGGCGCAAAGCGGTCGGCGCCGCGTTCAAATCGCTGGGCCAGTTCCTCGGCGAGCAGGCTCGTGCCGCGCCTTGGCGCGTCCGGGCCGCCGAGGTTGAGGCGTTGTGCGTCAGCCTGCGCAGCCAGCACGGCCAGCAAGCACCATCGCACCGCGGTACACGTCTTCAAGCCTCGCGACCATTGTCTTAGCCGCGAACTCCGCTTTACACCAGTCTCGTCCATGCTCAGCAAGTCTAGTGCGAAGCTCGGGGTCGTCGTAGACCCTTGCGACGCAGTCCCGGAGTCCCTTGATGTCGCCCCGCTCGACCAGCAGCCCGGTCTCTTCGTGCCTGCACGCCTCCCGCGTGCCGTCTGAGTCGTACGCGACCGGGCACACACCAGTCAGGAGCGCCTGAGGAACGGTTCTCGGCAGCCCCTCTCGGTAACTCGGGTGCGCCAGCACATCCATTGCCCGGATCATGCCGGGCACCCGCCCGGGCTCGACCAGGCCAGTCGCCACGAGCTGCGCCCTCACCCCGAGCTCGGACGCCTTGGCGAGCAGCCGGTCGCGCCACCAACCGTCGCCCACCCACAGCAGCTTCCAGTCCGGGTGGTCCCGAAGCTTATCTGAGAGCGCATCGAGGATGTCGTCGTGTCCCTTGTGCTGCGCGAGCCTCGCGACCGTCCCGATGACGAAATCACTCTCGCTGAGCCCGAGCTCGCCGCGGATCTCGCTGCGCGACTCGCCCTCTTCTGCGCTCAGGTAGGGCTCGATCTCCATCCCGCTGCGCACGGTCGTGTACAAGCCGGGCGTGCCGATCCCGCGCATCAGAAACTGCTCGGTCATCGCGTCGGCGACGCTGACAATGGTGTGGCAGCGCTTTGCCGCGAATTTCTCGGCTATCTCGTAGATTTTGTTGGTGAGCCCGATCTTCGCGCGACCGAGCGCCCCGCCCTCGACGGGCATGAAGGGCGGGCCGTGGATCGTGTGCACGACCGCGGGCCTTGCGCCCTCGTGCGCGTGCTTCCACGCAGCCCACCGCCCGAGGACGCCCGCTTTGGATGAGTGCGTGTGCACCACGTCGGGCTGCACGTCGCGCATCAGGTTCTTGAGATCCCGGTGGAAGCAGAAGTGGTCCTTGAGCGGGTTCAACTCGCGGACCATGTTGGGCAGTTCGTGCAGCGTGATCTGGCGTCCGTCGTCGGTCCGGAAGGCTCGTGCTCTTTCGAGCATGGAGCCCTCGGGTCCGAAGATCGGTCCGTACGCGAGGTGCACATCGTGCCCGAGGCGCGCCTGACCCTCGCACGAGAGGATCGTGTTCTCCTGGCTCCCGCCCAGGATGAGGCGCGTCGAGATGTGCAGGATCCGCGTCGGCAAGCTGCTGATACGGTACTCGCCTCAGGCCTGGTTGTAGTAGAAACGCTCGTGGATGATCTTGCCCTCGCCGTTCCAGCGGGCGACGACGACCTGCTCGACGTGGTAGTCGCTGCCGTCGGTCCCGACCCAGTCCATGACGTTCTCGTAGACGGAGGTGTCGCCGTCGACAGCGACCGCGCGGGCCTCGAAGTTCTTGAATTCCTTGACGGAATCGACGAACGCCTGCTCGCGCTCGAGGTTGGCCGTCAGGCCGACCGTGTCGCCGTACGCGGGCTCGGTCATCACCGTGTCCTCGGCGTAGAACTCCTTCATCGCGTCCATGATCCTGCCGCCGCGGACGTACTCGAGCAATTCGTTGATCCTGACTGACATGATTCGGCTCCTTGGTCTGGGGCAATGGGGTCCAAAAATAATTGTTTCAACAACTATATCGTCAAATAGAGAGCAGGTCATGCACCCGGGCGAGAAATTCTGAAGTGCCTGAGCTCTTCCTGCCCGTAAAAGGCGGTTGTGGTTCCCAGATCCTCGAATCCGAGGCTCAGGAGCACTTTCTGGGACGCGATGTTGTCCATGTCCGTGACCCCGAGGAGCTCCTCGATCTCGGTGACCCGCCACACCGATTCGAGCACCGCTTTGCCCGCCTCCTTCGCGTACCCGTTTCCCCAGGCGCTCGGGCGGTAGCGGTAGGCCAGCTCGATCTGGGGTCCTTCCCAGTTGTACGGGAGGACGCCGCAGTCCCCGATGATCTCACCCGTGTCTTTCAGTGTGACGGTCATCAGCGAGACACCGTGCTCCTTGAAGAACGCGATTCGCCTCCGGAGTGATTCCTCGACCATCGCAAGATCGCGCGGCGCGCCGTCGCCGATGTACTTCATCGCGAGAGGATCGCTGAAGATGCCCTCGTAGAGATGCTGCGCATCCGACTCGAGCGGCTCGCGGATGATCAATCGCTTGGTGACGAGTTGGTGCATTCAGGAATCGTTGGTGTCATACCGAATCCACTCAAGCCTCAGCCCCTGCGGCGGGAGCGTCGGCCCTGCGTTTCTTCGGTCTTTGCTCTCGATGATCCCGCCGATCGCGTCCGGTGCGATCTTGCCCCGGCCCACCTCCATCAGCGTGCCCGCGATGATGCGCACCATGTTGTAGAGGAACCCGCTGCCGGAGACACGCACGACAAACCGCACCGCGCCGTGTCCTGCCTGGGCGCGCTCGACGCGGCACCCGAAGATCGTGCGCACGGTTGTGGTCCTGCCGTGGTTGATCTGCGCGAACGCGGCGAAGTCGTGCTCGCCGACCATCGCCGCCGCGGCTTGCTGCATGTTTGCGAGGTCCAATTCGTACCACGTGTGGAACACGTACGCCCTGTCCCAGAGCGGGCGGACCGGGCCGCACTCGATGGTGTAGGTGTACTCCTTCTCCGCGGCGCCCCCGATCGGGTTGAAGTCGTGGGGGACCACTTCCGCGCCGGTGATCAGCACATCGCGGGGGAGCTTGCTGTTGAGCGCCTTGACGAGCGAGTCCGTGCCGCGCGACTCGGGCCAGCCAATGCCCTTGTCTTCGATGGGCTCGCTCGTGAACGCCGCGACCTGCCCGAGCGCGTGCACACCCGAGTCGGTTCGGCTCGCGCCCATGACCACCACGTCCTCGCGGAGCACGTCGCGGACGGCCTCCTCGACCACGCCCTGCACGGTTCGCAGCGTCGTGCGGCGGGTCGGGTCGTCCGGGTCGGGCGGCTCCTGTTTCTGCCAGCCGCAGAACTCCGTGCCGTCGTAGGCGATGGTGAGCTTGTACCTGGGCACGCTACCGCTCGCCGTCCGCGTCCGCGTCGGTGTCGGTGTCGGACTTGATCACGCGCACCTCGCCCTTGTCCTTCTTGCGCTTGGGCCCGAAGCGTCCCTTCTCAGACTCCGCCCACCTGTCCGACCAGCGGAACCAGTAGTACGTGAAGGGCGTCCCGATCACGATGATCGCGATGATGCTGAGGATGGTTGGGAGGAACAGGTTCATCGTTGCCTCACGGTATGCATGCCCGATCTTCGCCAACTAAGCCTTCGCAAGTCGATATGCCACAAGTCATGCTATTTTGAGGATGGCGTGTTAGGTTTATGATCGAGGTGTGGTATGGCCCAAGGATCGACAATCGAATGGACGCAGGCCACGTGGAACCCCGTTGCGGGTTGCACTCCGGTTTCGCCTGGTTGCCTGAACTGCTACGCGGCCCGGATGGCCCTTCGGCTAGAGAGCATGGGCAAGAAAGTCGGGAAGAAATACGCCGGGACAGCTCGGAAGGCACGAAACGGACGCCCGGTTTTCTCAGGCAAGATCAACCTTGACTATTCAACGCTCGATCTGCCGTATTCCTGGCGATTGGGTCGGGTCATCTTTGTGAACTCCATGAGCGATCTCTTCCATGAAGATGTCCCGCTCAAGTTCATCACGGAAGTCTTCAAAGTCATGGAGGAGTGCCCGCAGCACACTTTTCAGGTTCTGACCAAACGCCCTGAGCGAGCCCTCAAGCTCGCCAACAAGTTGCCCTGGCCAGAGCACGTCTGGATGGGCACGAGTGTTGAAAATTCAGATTATTATGATCGAATCCGGACCCTGCAAAGGATCCCTGCCAAGATCCGGTTCCTCTCGTGCGAGCCGCTTCTCGGTGAACTGAAACGAATTCCGCTCAGGAAGATCAGTTGGGTCATCGTGGGCGGCGAGTCCGGGCCCGGCTCAAGACCAATGCAGGGAAGCTGGGTTCTTGATATCAAGCAACAATGTGAGCAAAAAGATGTGCCGTTTTTCTTTAAACAGTGGGGTGGGGTGAATAAGAAGAAGAAGGGACGTGAGCTTGAGGGGCGTACATGGGATCAGATGCCTTTGGTTAGCTAGCTAGATTCCAAGAGGTTGTTATGGCTAAATCTGATGCGACCCACTTTGATGATTACCCTGAGCAAACTAGGGTAAAACACTCCATTCTACGAATGTATCTTCCAGCGTATCTAAACATAATAAAGACATACAACGACAAAATGCTGTTCCTAGACGGCTTTGCAGGTAGAGGATCTTATGATGATCAAAACAGTGGAAATGAAGTCCCTGGTTCACCTTTGTTGGCTTTAGAACTGATTGCAAGCTCTCAAGATACAGCCAGCAAGGTACATACTGCATTCATCGAACCTCGAAATGATCATTTTCAACGCTTGGAGCATTCTGTCAATAACTTCGTTAAGTCACGGGGACTTGTTCTGGATCCATGGTTGGTGAATGCAGAATTCTGTGAAACAATTGCCCCAATTCTGAGAGATATTGACGAAAAAGAGCACGAGTTGATTCCGACGTTTCTCTTCATTGACCCCTGTGGAGTAGATGATGTAGATATGTCCATAATTGCTAATATTTTACGGCGTCCAAAATGTGAGGCGTTTATTTTCTTTAATATGAGTGCAGTCTCTCGGATAGCAGGTTTGTTACAAACAAACAATAACACTCCTTCTTTGAATAAGATCTATGGGTCAGATGATCGTGTAGAAATCCTGCGGAATACTCTGCCGTACCAGGCTGACGCTGTTGCTCGTGAGCAACTGATTGTTGACACCTATCTAGATGCTATTCGCAATCAAGGAGAGGCGGAGTATGTTGTACCTTTTCGGGTTGAGTACCGTGATAGGCGGGCTACTAGTCACTATCTAATCCACGCAACAAAACATGCTTTGGGCTTTAAGATCATGAAGCATGTGATGTGGGAGGCGGCAAGAAACGAGGCCGGACAAGAAGGGCGAATGGAACTACGCCAAGCTAGTGCCGGAGATTTGTCTAGTCAGATGAGAACCGATTTGGTTCAAATGGAACAAGACATCGTCAATTATTTGAACAGCCATGGACGTTCTTTGGTAAGATTGTTTTGCAGCGACTGGGTCGAACGACCCAGTGATTTTTTCTCCGAAGCAGCATACAAGAGGAAGTTGCTTGATATGGAGCAGCGTGGAGTTGTCCGAGTAATTGCCAAAGATGGTTCCGGGCCAAAACCATCAAGCTCGCGTATGAAAAGGAAAGGGCAACCGACTTTAGCCAACGACTATTTCGTTGAACTTATAACTTAGAGCTCCACCATCTCCATGTCCGGCTCCTGCTGGACATCGGTCACGGGCATCGCAACGTCTGCAACGAACACGCCGAGCGAGGCGCTGGCCTGCGCCATCTCACGACGGGTGTCGGCGGCGTTGTAGAGCCTCGTCGACTGCGTGCGCGTCTCGACCGAGGTGGGCACCTGCCCCGGCGCCTCGTCCACGCGCGAGACGGTCTTCTCTACTGCGCCGAACCTGTCTCCTCTAAGCAGACTCAGCATATCGATCGCGATCTGTGCCTCGGGCTTGCTGTTCTCGGAGACAGGGACCGCCTGCTCGAACGCCTGGATGATGTTGCCCGCGTTCTCGAACGTGCCGGCCTTCTCGGCCCACGTCGCGCCGGTCAGCACGATGTCGGCCTTGTCCATCACGCGGCGCTGGTGCGTGTCGATCAGAACCGTGAACACGTTGTCTAGCGAATCGGCAAACGACTGCTCGGCCCACTCGCCCGGGTAGTTGCCCGTCACGATCGCCGCTCCGAACTCGCCCGCCGCCAGCTTCTTGGCCGCGGCATCGAAGTCGTGCACGCCCTTGTTGAACGACTCCAGCACGCGCCGCACGCCGCGGGCGTTGGGTGCCTTCTCGGCGTGCATGACGAACGCGCCCTCGTCGCCCGGCTTCTTGCCCATCGGGAACGCCTTGTCCTCGCCCCTAAACGGGACGTGACCCACCGCGAACTCGGCGCCGGGGTCGATCTCGTCTGCGAGCTTGGCGAGCTGATACGCGTCCTCGCAGCTGAGCATCGGGCTGACGATCAGGAGCGTCTTGGTGCCTTCGTCCTTCGTCTTCTTCAGTCCCTCTATTGCCTCGTCGTACGCCTGCGCGAACGTGCACGCGTCGAGTGCGCCGAAGCGCCGGCGGTAGGGGGTCGCAAGCCTGTCCTCGTGTACGTGCTTCCAGCCGTAGCGGACCTCGTCGGTGATCCACCAGCGATTGATGGCCATGTTCGTGCGGGGCTTGAGGCGGTAGATGCTTCCCTCGTTGTGCTCGATGGTGATGTTGTCGCCCGAGGCGGTGATGCCGTCGATCGAGGGCGTGCCTTTGAGGAACCACACGCGCTGCGCGAACAGGAAGTCCTTGTCGAGCAGCGCGCCGACGGGGCACAGGTCGATCACGTTGGCGCTGATCTCGTTGTCGAGCGGCACACCCGGGAAGACATCGATCTCGCTCTTGTTGCCCCGGCCGTGGATCGAGAGCTCCGCGGTGCCCGCGACCTCGCGCGTGAACCGCACGCATCGTGTGCACATGATGCACCGGTCGGAGTAGATGTAGACGTTGGGTCCGAGGTCTTTCTTAGCCTGCTTGACCTTCGACTCCTGGAAGCGAGACACGCCCCGGCCGTACTCGAAGCTGTAGTCCTGCAACTCGCACTCGCCCGCCTGGTCACAGACCGGGCAGTCGAGCGGGTGGTTGATGAGCAGGTACTCCATGACCGCCTTTTGGTTGGCGACCGCCCTCGGGTTGTCGGTGTAGACGACCATGCCGTCGGCGGCCTCGGTCGAGCAGGTCGGCTGGAGCTTGCCGCCCATCTGGGGTTCGAGCTTGCCCTCGTTGCGTGGGTTGGGTGCCCAGACCTCGCCCAGGCAAATCCGGCACTGCGCCGGGATCGAGAGCGAGTCGTGGTAGCAGTAGTAAGGAACCTTGACGGAGTTGTTGTTGGCGACCTCGAGGATCTTCTGACCCTGTTCGAACTCGCACTCGACGCCGTTAATGGTGATCTTGGGCATAGCCGGGGATCGTAGCAGGCCTGATGGTGAAGCGGGGGAGTCGAAAACGAACCGAGGGGACGACCGGGCGTCGTCCCCTCGGGGGGTAAACCTGAGCCGCGTCGAGGCGATTACTCGCTCATCGCGGTGTCAATGTCGTTGTAGCTGAAGTTGTCAAAGGTCAGGTAGACGCCCGCGCCGCCGCCCGAGCGGGGGTCGCTGACGAATTCGTGAACCTCGGTGAAGGACTGCTGACCGCTGGCGGCCAGGCCCAGGATGCCCCAGCCTGCCTCGCCACCGACGGACCAGTTGCCTTCCTGGAAGGCGTTCAGTGCTTCCTCGTTCGGGAAGAAGATCACGAAGTCGGCGTACTGCCCGAAGAACCCGAGCCCGAGGTTGATCCGGGCGTGCCTGCTGTAGCCGAGCACCTCTCCCGAGTTGTTGTAGATCAGTCCGTCGCTGCCGCCGCCGCCCACGATGTAGTGAATTCCCGAGAACTCACCGGGGAAGACAGCCCACGCGTGGCTGCTCTTGACGAGCCCGTCGAACTCGATCTCGGTGTTCGAGAGGTGCGTGACCGTCGCCTGGCACTCGGCCTTGGTGATCTCGTACGCCTCGGGGGTCAGGCCCGTCGCGGCGCAGCCGCCCAGTCCCGCTCCCAGAACGCCCAGACCCAGAACCGCCTTCATCTGCTTCTTCATTGATCGATCTCCTGTCACACGGAATGAGACCCGCTGCCTGTGGATCACAAGATAGTGACTACAAACAAATCCTAGTCCGCCCCTCAGGCTCATGTCTCAGCGGTTCTCAAACAGAAACCACAAAAACACCCCGGCTTGGCTGCCCACTCCGGACGGCCAAGGCCGGGGATGCTTCTACGGAATCGCGCTGCGTCTGTTACGCGCGGCGTCTGCGTGTGACAGCTAGGCCACCCAACCCGAGCAGCGCCAGCGACCCCGGAGCCGGGACGATCTCGAAGGAGATCCGGTATATCTCATCGCCAGCGCCAAACTGGCGGTCGAACGTGTAGCCCGCCGCGGTCGTGAGCCCGTTGAAGACGTCGAGATCCTGGAAGTCGAACTCGACGACGCCGTTCTCGTCGATGCGGTCGTCGTTGACCGAGCCCTCGAGGAAGGCTGCACCGAACGCGCCGTCGACCTCCGAACCCGCGTCCCAGACATCGCTGCCGAACTGCGAGATCGAGGTGATCTGCAGGTTGCCATTGTTGTCGAAGAGCTGGTACGCGGTGGGCGAGTCATTGCCGATGAAGTAGTCGTTGCTCGGGACGACCATCGCGCCGAAGGTGAAGTACTGGTTAACCGACGGGTCAACGGTGAACACCGCCGACGCGGTACCGCCCGGGAGCAGCGGGCCCGCAGGGTCAGGCACAACGGTCCCGAGTGTCGCGGTTGGGTCGGCAGCGCCGAACGCCGGGAACCAGTCGGCGCCGGTTCCGCCCTCTGCGATCGAGATGATCGCGGGCCCGGCGGCGGATCCGTTGTCGAATGAGTCGTAGGTGCCGTTGTTGAAACCGAGGCGCAGCGGCGCAAACGCGACGCTGTTGGTCGGCGCCAGGTTCTCGACCGTGACCTGAACCTCGACCGGCTGGCCGAGCGCTGCCGTCGCGGGCAAGGCGACCCCGGCGAGCGCGAAGATTGTCGTCGTGATGTTTCTCATAGGTGCATTCCTCCTGCATGAACGATGCAAAGCTGAGGCCCCCACACCCTCGATCCGGACACATGGACAGCGCACCGGCGGACCGCCGATGTATGACACTCCCGGGCTATCCGATAAAGAAACACACCCGATCGCTCTCGCGCGCGGGTGTGCGGAGGAGAATGCTCAACCCAGGCTGCTCTCGCCCTCTTCTTCAGCAAGAACAGCCCAGATCGAGTCCGCGATCCGGTCTGTGTATTGCGCGGCGGGCTTCGCAAGTGACCCCTTGCGCACGCGCTCCGGAACGCTCAGCATGAGCCCGACAAACATCGCGGACGCGAGCTCAATCGGCATGTCCTTGAGCTTGCCCTCGCTCGCCCACTGACGGAGCAACTCCGTCAGCAGCGCGCTCTGTCGCCCCGCGATGTGCTTGTGCTTCTCGGGCAGGTTGTGGGTTGTGAGAAAGACAAACGCGAACCCGTCCGGCTCGCGGTCGAACCGGTCGTACGTGCTCCGCACCCACTCGCGGACGCGGTCGCGGATCGGTGCGCGCATCGCAACGAGCCCTTCCTTGTGCGCGATCATCGGCTCGATCTGCTCAGCGAATACCGCGCCCAGCAGATCTTCCCTGCTCGCGTAGTGCCTGTAGAGCGCCCCCTGGCTTACTCCGGCCTCCCGAGCGATCGCGCGCACCGATGTGTCCGATTCGTCCAGGGTCGCAAGCCTGAGCGCAGCTTCGTGCAGCCGCGACTTGGCATCTGGCCTGGCGTCGGGCCTCCCCTCTGGCTTGGCTTGGCTGTGGCCCCTGGTCGTCATGATCGGCTCCGCGACGGATGTGAACGTCTGTTCACAATCAATGAACGCACGCATCCATAGGAGTGTTCCCAGTAGATCCGAGAAAATCGCCCTTCTAGATATATACGGCTTGTGATAGGGGTGCCCTGACTGCAAGCCCTGCCCAGCGGGATACGCTCACGGGTCAGCACGCAGACTCCCGAGGAATCCCGAACCGATGGCCAAGCCAGGCTCCAGCAAGATCCCGCCGCCCAAGGGCACCCGCGACCTCTACCCCGAGGATGTCCTCCGCCAGCGGTACATCACCGAGGCCTGGCGCCGTGTCTCGATCCGCCACGGCTTCGACGAGATCGCCGGCCCCACGTTCGAGATGCTCGAGCTCTACAAGAAGAAGTCGGGCGAGGGCATCGTCAGCGAGCTCTTCAGTTTCCGAAGAGCGGGGGGCGACGACGACTACGCCCTGCGCCCCGAGTTCACACCCACGCTCGCGCGCATGTACGCGGAGAAGGCGAACTCGCTGCCGAACCCATGCAAGTGGTTCACCGCGGGCCCGTACTTCCGCGCGGAGAAGCCGCAGCGGGGCAGGCTAAGGGAGTTCATGCAGTGGAACTGTGATGTGATGGGGGGAGAGGCGGTCCAATCCGATACGGACGCATTTTCGGTACTGCTCGAATTGAGTAATGAGCTTGGATTGAGTTCTGGTGACATCCGGCTTCGCTTAAATAATAAACAGTTACTCATATCGCTATTAGATTATTCTGGAGTTATTAGTTCCAAAATTGATGACGCAATTGCTCTAATTGATCGTCGAAGTAAACTGAGTACTGCGGAATTTCGCGAACAAGCATCTAGTTTGAAGCTTGACATCACCAGGTTTGATGAGAGAGCAAATTTTGTTGAATCATATGTAAGAGGCACAACAGCTGATCTGTTAAATGCGCAAGAACCGAATGCGAAGTCGCATGGCACTCTTCAAGGTGTTCATGTCGCAAATCTTGCTTATGTACATAATGAGGCTGCAAAGCGGCAACTTACGAACTACGTAGATATTGATGCATCAATCGCCCGCGGCCTCGCTTACTACACCGGCACCGTCTTCGAGCTCATCGCCGACGGCGAGCGCGCCGTCGCGGGCGGGGGTCGGTACGACAACCTGATCGAGCTCTTCGGCGGGCCGCCCACGCCCGCGGTTGGGTTCGGGATGGGCGACGTCGTGCTCGGGCTGCTGCTCGAGGACAAGGGTTTGATGCCCGAGGGACCCGAGCTTGCGGACGCGGTCTCGCAGAAGCCCGCGAGCGTGCGCCCGGAGGCGTTTGTGATCGCCAATGAAGCGGGCGAGCCGCACATCGAGCCTCTGCTGGCCGAGCTCCGCCGGGGCAAAGAGCGCGAGGGGTTCGACGGCAAGCCCTGGGATTCGGCGCGGTACGAGGTCGAGCCCATGCACGCGAGGCGTTCGTACAAGTCCACCAAGAACATCGGCAAGCTCCTGGGCGATGCGCGCAGGCAGCACGCGAAGTTCGCGGTGATCATCGAGTCGGACGAGGCCGCGAAGGTCGAGAACCTCGACACGCGCGAGGAGCTGGGCGTGTTCGCGCTCGACAAGGTCGGCGCGGTTCTCGCCGAGCGGCTCTAGGGAGGCAGAGCATTGGCGTTCATCGAGATCATCCCGGAAGACAAGGCGGAGGGCGAGCTCGCGGCGCTCTACAAGCGCTTCGGCAACCCCGACGGGACCGTCGACAACGTTCTCAAGGTCCACTCGCTCAACCCCGCATCGCTCGATGCACACTGCGCGTTGTATGTTCAGTCGATGCACAAGCCGAGCCCGCTCTCTCGCGCCGAGCGTGAGATGATCGGTGTTGCCGTCAGCAGGCTCAACGGGTGCGACTACTGCAAGGAGCACCACGCGGCTGGGCTGAAGCGCCTGCTGCCCGAAGACCGCAAGGCGGTCGCCGACGAACTCAAGGCGGATGATCTCTCATCGCTATCGAGCAGGGAGAGGGCGCTCGTTGTGTACGCATCGAAGCTGACCACGCACCCGGAGGCGATGTCGCAGGGCGATGTCGATGCGTTGCGGGCGGAGTCGATCACCGATCGCGAGATTCTGGATGCCGCCCAGTCGGCAGCGTACTTCGCGTACGCCAACCGCGTTGTACTCGGGCTGGGCGCGAAGCTGGGTGAGGGCGAGGGCGCGATAGGCGAGGTTCCCGAGGAGTCGCGTTGACAGGAGCTATCGGAACCGCGGACGAAACCCGTCAGGCACTCGCGGATATGTGTGATATGGTGTAGGGACACACTGGAACCGAAAGGCATTGAAGATGATTTGGATGGTTCTCGCCGCAGCGCTCGCCGGTCAGCCCGAGAACGGCAACCTGCTCGTCAACGGCTCTTTCGAGGAGCCCGCCGAGGAGCCGGCCGAGCTCGACCCGCACCGCCTGTCGGAGTGGTGGAGCTTCGCGGGGCCCGAGCGTCCCTACTGGCGCGGCTTTGAGCGCACCGACGAGCGCTCCATCGACGGCGACTACTCCGTCAAGCTCACGCTCGACTCCGACTCCAACCCGACGAGCACCTCGCTCATCGTCGGTGCGATCCAGAATCTGGACATCGAGGCGATGCCTGAGGAACTCTCGGGCTGGGTACGTGTCGAGGACTGGAAGCGCGGCACGATGCGCCAGTACGTCCAGATCGTCGTCATCGTCTGGGACGTCACAGGCAACTTCCCGCCCGAGCGGCAGCACCGGAACTACCAGATCGCCTATACGTTCGGGGGTGTCGAGAAGCCGCCGCTGAAGATCAGCAACAGAAAGTTCCAGCTCCTCAACGATGCACTCGAATTAGACGATGGCGAGGGCGGCGTTGTCGAAGACGAGTGGGTCCGTTTCGATCTCAACCCCCGCGAGGACTTCAAGCGCCTCTGGGGTGTCGATCCGAGCGACTACAGGTACATCCGCGTGCTGTACGAGGTCCGCTACGACGGCAGGGACGACGAGTTCGAGACCGACGCGAAGGCCCATGTCTACTGGGACGGGCTGCACTTCGGGCCCGATCTCAACGGCGAATCCGATTGGCCACTCGAAGGCGAGACGGAATCAGAATAATCA
Source organism: Phycisphaera sp. (assembly GCA_003712165.1). Classification (GTDB taxonomy): domain Bacteria; phylum Planctomycetota; class Phycisphaerae; order Phycisphaerales; family UBA1924. Next base: position 2,953,972 of record RHLH01000001.1, on the reverse strand, counting down.
CCGGATCGGTCTGATCCGGCCCAGATCCGGGACAGGCACCGGTCCTTCCTTGCTGATGCTTGGGAAATACACCACAAACGCTCGCCCGATGATGAGCTCTTCGGGCACCACGCCCTGTGCAGCGGTCGCGGGGAAGTTCTGCTGGACGAGCGGGTGGGGCTCGCCCCAGACGCGGCTGTCGGCGCTGCGCGGGCTGTTGTCGCCCAGCGCAAAGTACTGACCCTTGCCAAGTGTCGCCGTCGAGAGCGGGTGCGTGCCAAGCGGCGGCTCACCGGCGCGCATGCTGTCGGTCGTCTGGTACGGGTGGTAGTACAGATCCCTGTCCACGCGCACGCGGTGCAGCTTGGCGGGGCCGCCTGTTACTTCGATCCTGATCTCGGGTTTCGTGTACTGCTCTGTGGACGAAAGCAGGTTCATCCCGCGCGAGAGGGGCAGGAGCGTGTCGAGCTTCACGCCCTTGATCGAGTGCCGGAGCCGCTCGGGGATAGACCAGTCGTAATTGACCCGCGACACCAGCCGATCGTTGACAAAGAGCCAGAGCGACTGGTCGGCGTGCCAGAACTCGACAAGCGAGGCCTTGCCCGGCTTGATCGGAGTCGCCGGCTTCTCGCTTGCGAGTTCTGTCCAGTCGGACTCGGGCATCAGAAGATCGCGTGACTTGAGTGTGACGTTCGCACCCGAGACTCGCGCCTGGAAGACTGTCTGCCTCGTCGTCAACTCGATCGTGATCGCATCGCTCTCGCTGGTCGGCTCGAATCCTGTCGAGATCGCAAGATCGGACACCGGGTAGTTGGGCGGCAGCCACCCCTTGGCGCGCCCGGGCCCGAACCGAGGATCGCGGTACAGATCGATGTCGTTGTACGCGAGCCTGTCTCTGATGTCCCAGACCGTGTTGTCCCAGATGAGCGAGGCGGAGCCCTCGGTGTTCTTGCGAAGCACAGTCCCGTCGAGCGTCCAGTCTTCGCTGGGCTTGAAGGGCCACGCGCCGGGGACGGGGCCTGTTCTCGGCAGGTGCGCCGCGTCGAAGATGGGGAGCCAGATCGCGCGCTGTTCTCGCTCGGGCTTGCGAGCGATCGACCAGCCCGGTTCTTCCCATGCCGTCAGGCTGTTCGTTGGGTTCTGCGGGACCGGACGCACAAAGACATCGCCGTCCACCAGCGCGATCTGCTCGCCAGGCATCCCGATGATGCGCTTGATCAGATTCTCGCCCGGGTCCACCGGGTTGCGGAAGACCGCGACCTCGTACCGCCGCATCGGACGCGACAGGGGCGTGCGCTTGAGCACAAGAATCCGATCACCCGCGCGCTGGCGCATCGCGCCGGCCTCGAACTCGCTCGTCGTATACGGGTCACGGATCAGCGCGCCGTGCTTCGAGTCGGTGAGCTGCCTGTCGATGGGCCACTGGGCGCCTGATTCTGCGGACGTCGCACGGAAGTGCGCGCCGAGCAGCGTCGGCGCCATCGAGCCGGTCGGGATCACGAACGGCTCAAGCACGTACGCCCTGCCGATAAACGCCAGCGAGAACGCGATGACCACGGAGATCAGCGTGTCGGGAACCGTCGGCTTCGTAAAGCCCTTTGGTTCAGCCTGGATGGGTCGTGGGTCGATCGGCATGCGATGGGTCGCCAGATCAGGATCGGTCAGTCCGCGCCGCCGCTGGAGCCCGGGCCCGGGCCGGGCTGACCTCCGCCCGAACCACCCGAACCACCGCTACCACCCGATCGGCGGCGTCTGCGTCTGCGTTTTTTCGGAGCCTGTCCATCGGCCTTCTCGCCCTCGTGCGACTTTGGCTGCTCGGCCCCGCCGGCCTGCTCGCCCTGGGACCTGGCTGGCTTCGGGCCCGATCGGCGACGCCTGCGCTTGGCTTTGGGCCTGCTCTCGGTTTGGCTCTCGGATTCGCCCAATGTTCCTGACGAGCCCGATGGGTTTGCATCACCAGATGCGCTCGCCTGCTCCTGACCAGACGAGGGCTTGCGTTTCCGGCGTCGTCCGATCGCCTTGGGCGTTTCCTCTTTCTCGGCTGCGCCCTGAGCGGGCGCTGCGTCGGTGCTCTCCGGGGAACCCTTCTTGCGCCGGCGGCGCTTGCGCTTGGGTTTATCAGTCGGCGCCGACGCGTCGTCTCGCTTCTCGCGGCGCTCCGGGGGTGCGCGGTCGGCGCTGGGCTTCTCCGCGGGTTTCGGCGTCTGGCCCGGCTCGACGAGTTCTTCGACGGGCACTGCGACGTTCCTGCTGTCGTCGAGCCTCACGAGCACCAGTTGTGTCAAGATTTGTGAGTCGAGCACGATCCCATCGCCGTGGGGCGTGCCCACGCGCGTCTTCCGGTGCGGCAGATTCTTCTTGAGCTCTGTGTACGTCTTGTCCTCGTATCTGAGGCAGCACATCAGCCTGCCGCATCGGCCCGAGATCTTGAGCGGGTCGAGCGTGGCCTTCTGCGTCTTGGCGCTCCGCATGCTGACGGGTTTGAGCACCTTCAGGAAGTTCTTGCAGCAGCAGTACTGCCCGCAGCGTTCGTAGTCGGCGGTGATCCTCGCCTCGTCGCGGGCGCCGATCTGCTTGAGCTCGACCTTGACGTCCGCGTACTCGCTCTTGAGCGCCGAAAGCAGGGGCCCGAAGTCCACGCGCTCCTCGGAGAGGTAGTAGACCGTGAGCATCTCGCCGCCCAGGATCTGCTCGGCCTCGACGATCTTGACCTTCACCCCCGTCGAGTTGGAGAGTTCCTGCGCCTTGGCTTTGATTGCTTTGCTCGATTCGGGCAGCCCGTTCTGGTGAGCCATGTCTTCAGCGGTTGCGACGCGGAGCGCTCGGCCCTTGACGCCGTACTTGTTGTGCTTCGAGTCAAGGAACGGGTAGTCCTGGCCGCCTGAGTTCTCGATGTACTCAAGCATCTCCTTGCGGGTGACGCTCTTGGAGCAGCCCGCGTTCTCGCAGGTGCTGGTCAGCATTTCACCGACTTCAGTGCCCCGGTGTGTGCGGACAACGATCTTGGAGCCGCACCCAGGTTTGGAATCGCCGTCGTACGGGAACTCGCCGATCAGACGCATGACCCCGAAGCGCACAACCATCGTCGACGGCGCGCTTAGCCGCTCGTACGCCTCGCGATCTGCCTTCTCCTGAAGGTACTCGGCGAGGTCTTCCTCGAACTGTGGGAGCGGGACGATCGACATGGGGTGTCTAAGGGTCCGGCGCTTTACCGGCCGCCCAGCTTGCTGCGGGCGCTGGCGAACACGAAGTCGAGTTCCTCGCGTGCAAGCAGCGTCAGCGCCTTCTGCTGGTCGATTTTGTAGAGAAGCAACTGCTCGTTGCGGTTGTCGAGCACGTAAAGAATCTCTTCGTTCGCGCCGTCGGTGGTCATGATCTTGTAGTCACCCACCGAGTCGACCATCTCACCGAGCGCCTGCTGCTCGAAGGGCAGCGTGTTGTTCGCGCTGGTCTTGCCGATCTGGAGGACGATCAGCGCCGCCAGCGCGACCGCGGTGACCCAGAGGACGTTCACGTTCAGGCCTTTGTTGTTCTTGTTCATCGCCCGGCCCTCTGTTTAGAGTCGTTGTTCAGGTCCCGGTACCCGATGCCGTCGAGCACTTTTCGTGACGTGTCCCAGCGGACCGCGATGAGTTCCTGGTTGGAAGCGTCGAGGATGTAGACAGCGTTCCCGCTGCCACCGCCTAGGAACTCACCCCCGACCATGGCGTAGTCGCCGCGTGCCCGGTTGCCCTGAGGCTGCGCGGTCGCGATAGAGACAACGCCCAGCACGCCGAGCAGAGCGGCGTTGAGCGCGATGAGATGCCCGGCGCCGAGCCGGGCCCGCTTGGCCTGTTTCTCTTGCATGTTTCGACTCCGGCGGCGCCTCGCCGCGGTTAGTCCTGGTGACCCCGCTTGGACGGGATCGCGTTGGCTCCCAGTATCAGCACCCCGATCACAAGCACGGTCAGGTACATCCGGTACTTGGGTGGATCGTCGACACCACCCGACGCGGGCGGAAGCATGATCGTGGATTGAGGTGTGCCCTGGTTGGCCGGCTGAGCCGCCGCGGGGCTCGCAAGAAGAACCACGGCTCCTAGAGCCAGAGGAAGCAACGCTCTGCGGTACATACGGTCAGCCATCATGGCACGATGCTACCGGGCGGCCAGCGCCGGGGCAAAGCGCGGATTCCGAACTTCATCTCCCGAACCAACACCAACCCTATATGTTTTGCCCCGAAACTCGAGTGATGGGCTCGACGTCAGCGGCGCCGAAATCTCCTCAAACCGGGCTGTGGGGATGCATACCGTGCGCCACTTCTTGCTCCTGGGGACCATCTCCTTGCGGTAGTCTTCCAGCAAGACCGCTCTGACCGCGTACCAACGCCCGTTGTGCTCGAATATCTCCTGGAACAGCGCGTCTGGCGGCTGATCCTCGCACCAGTACACAAACACGAACGCCGCCCGGAACCCCTCGCCGAAGAGCGTTTCCCACTTGCCGAGCGCGAGGATGTCATCCTCGGTGACCCAAGACTCGAGCCGGCCCACCGTCGCTGCGGTTCTGCCCGCTTTCACCTTCCTGCCCTTGATATCCACGAGCAGGTTGGTGGGCTCGCCGTAAATCACGTGGTCAAATGACTTGATGACGGTCTTCCGGTCCCCATTGGGTCCGGGCTCGGTCGCGCAAAGATCAGCATCGGCTGGCAGGAGCGTCCTGCGAGCTTCGTTCACCGAGATGAACGGGATTCGGCGACCCCGAAGATGGCTCTCAACCGCGCTCTCGTAGTGGTGCCTGCTCTGACCCATGACAGAAGTCTATCAAAGACCTTCCAAACCCGCGAGGGGGTCACTGAGAATCTCGGGCATCGGAGCGCAACCGATCGAGGACAATGTCGATCGCCGGGGGCGGGTTGTCCCCCCTGATCGGGCAGGGGATCTCGGAGACCATCGAGCGGTGCGACGCCTCGACGATCACGACGTCCTCGGTCCATTCGCTCGAAGCGCTGGCCTGGCTGACCACGCCGTCACCCATCGAGGAAGCTGCTCGGTCGAGCATCCGCGACGCCCAACTAGCGAAATCTGAAGTGAGCGTCACAGCTGCCTCGTCCTCAGCGATCGCGTCGGGCATGGAGTTGAGCAATCTGTCGCGCAGGTCGTCGCGTTCGATCGTCGATGCTCGGGCGACCACCGCGGTGATTTGTGTGTTCTTGGGGGCCTCGCGTGAAGCGAGATCGGTCAGGAAGTCGGAGCCCGGCTTGAGATCCTCGCCCGCCTCACCCTGGCCGTCGGTTTCGAATCGGCCAAGGTCATCGAGCGTGAGCTTGCCGTCGTCGAAGAGTCGCATGGACTGCTCGCGGATCTCGGCGATGCCGCGCAGCGGGGCGAGCGTCGATCCCTTCGAAGGGGTGCCGAGCGTGATCAGGCGCGTCACGGTTGGCCAGCGATCCCGTTTGAAGCCATCGCGCGTTAGCGCGTCGAGGCTGACGAGGCCGCCCATCGAGTGCGCAACGATTGAGATCTCGATCACACCCATCGCGCGGAGCTTGATAAGCGTCGCGTCGAGTTGATCTGCCGAGAGAGCGATGCGTTGATCGTTCGGGTACTCGAACCTGATCGCGGTGTGGCCTTTCGACTCGAGTGCCGGCGCGAGAGCGTTCCAAACCGAGCCCGGCTCGTCGAGCCCGTGAACCAGCAGCACGGCTCTGGTCGGCGCCCCCTCAGCGGTGATGTCCGTCCAGAGAGCACCGCCGTCGATCGCACCGCTGTCGTAGTGCTCGAGTGTCGCGTGGTTGGTCACGGGTTCCGGCTGATCGCCGAGCGTGGCGACCGGGGACACGGGGCCGAAGAGGTGCAGGCAGAGACCCGACGCGACGATCAGGCGCGTCTTGAGGAAGCGTGGCATCAGCTTTCGTCGTGGCAGCAAGCGCATCGGGGTGTCCGCCGGTGGTTCTGTGCCCGGCACGAAAGAGCCTACTCGTTGAACATGACCTCGAGCAGCCGGACCTCAGCTTCTTTGTAGCGGACCAGCGCGGATTTCAGCTCGTCCGACAGTTCTCGGATCTCGTCTTCGTTGGCGACTCCGGGCTTGGCCAGCGCCGACTCGAGCGAGGCACCCGCGTCCTGGAGGTCGCTGGCGACCGTCGCGTAGGCCCGGGCCGCGTCGTAGAAGAGCTCTTCTTTGAGCTCCTTGCTGTCCGGCTGACCCAGCAGCTTCCACGGGTTGCGCCGGATCTCGATCATCGCCAGCCGCAGCTGATCGCTGGCGAGCCTCGCGTTGGCCAGCGTGCGCTGGATCGATGGTGTCTCGGTCACGAGGATCTTCGACGACTGCTCGGCGACCTCGGCCAGGTTGTCCGCCGCCTCGCCGGCTCTCTCGATCGTCTCGAGCATCGCCTCGACATGCTCCTGCTCGAAACGAGCCATCGAGCGCTGCGCCGAGCTCATCACGTCGTCCACGCGTGGCCTGTTCACCCGGAGCAGCTCGCGTGATTCCTCGACGAGCGCCCGGAATTCGCTGACCGCGTTGCCTGTGTCCGACGCGAGTGTGTCGGTATCGATCTCGGCGAGGTTGCCGCTGAACGTGTTGAAGTTGCCAAGCACCTCGTCGAGATCGTCCTCGAGCTCGGCGGTGATCCGATCGGCGCGGTCCACGACATTCCGCGTGTCGGCGAGGATCTCCTGGAAATGCGCAATCTGGTCTGCACCGAACCCGGCAGCCGCCAGGAACGCGGGTACCGCGAGACCAGCCCGGACGACCGAGCCTGGCTCAAGCCTGCCCGCGTTCGGCGTGCCGCTGCTGACAATGTTGAGCGATGCGCCGATCCCTACCAGTGGTCTCTCGAGCGCGAAGACCGCGTCGCCGAACAGATCTCTGTCGGAGTTGATCCTGACCATGACGTCAACACCAGTTGTAACGCCTTCCTGATCGACGAAGGCGATGCGTGTGACACGGCCCACCGGCTGGCCGCCCATCAGGACAGAAGACCCGGGCTTGAGCCCGCCTGTGCTTTGCTCGAGGCTGAATCGGATTGTGTAGGCATCGGTCGGCGTGAGCCTGCCGACGGCCCCGGAGATGATCGCGCTGATCACAATAAATCCAACAAGCCCGAATATCAGGAAGGTGCCGGCGATCAGGCTGGTTTTGGTGCGGTCTTTCCTGGGCATTTCTTGGGTCTCCGGTGCGCTCAGCCTCGTGTCGAGAACACGCTCGGGATCGTTTCTCTAGGCATGGGGGCGCCGAGCAGATCCTCGGCATAGTTGGTCGCCGCCTTGCGGTCCGTGATCGGGCCCTCCGCGTCGCCGCGCAGGAATTGACGGATCAGCCTCTCATTGTCGGTCAGCTTCTCGACATCGGCACCCTCGGTGTCGCGGATCTTCTCGAACCACTCGCGTTTCTCCACGATGAGCATCTTGCCCTTGTCGAGCATGGCCATCCGATCGGCGATCGCAAACGCCGAGTCCATCTCGTGCGTGATCACGATGCTCGTGACGCCGAGCTTCTTGGACAGGTCGATGATGAGCCGATCGATCTCGGCGCTGGTCACGGGGTCGAGCCCGGCGCTGGGTTCGTCGTAGAACAGGATCTGCGGGTCCAGCGCCAGCGCCCGCGCGAGGCCCGCGCGTTTCTTCATGCCGCCGGAGATCTCGGACGGGTACTTGTCCGCGTGCTCGCGGAGCCCGACGAGCTCGAGCTTGATCTTCACCTGGATATCGATGATCTCGCGGTCCAGCTCCGTGTGTTCGACCAGAGGCAGCGCGACGTTCTCGGCGAGCGACATCGAATTGAAGAGCGCACCCGACTGGAACAGCACCCCGATCTTTTTGCGCACCGCGTTCAGCTCGTCCTCGGTCGCACAGCAGATGTCAGCACCGGCGATGTGGATCTGGCCTTCGTTGGCTTCGAGAGAGCCGATCATCAGGCGCAGCGTCGTGGATTTGCCAGAGCCTGAGCCGCCCATGACGACGATGGTCTCGCCTTGCATGATGTCGAGCGTGAGCCCGTCGATGACGCGCTTGTCGTCGAACACTTTGACGACATTGCGCAGAGAGATAACGGGTTCTGCGGCTTGCTCGCTGTCAGCCATCGGTGATCAGCCGCCCGTGTCCGCGGGCGTCTCCTCGTTGCTGTCAGTCTCGCTTTCTGCAGGGTCCGACTCGTCCGAGGTGGCAGGCGGGTTGCCGGCCGCGAGCACATCGGGGTCGATGAGCCAGATCAGGCTGTCGTCTGAGAGCCAGACGCCGACGTTATCGATAGCCGGGAACGTGCCGGCATCGTTCTGCTCATTCGTCGAGATACTGACGATAATCCACCGATAGCCGTTGTCGAACTTGCCCGGTACAGGAGCCTGCTGCGGATAGACGCGTGGTGCGTTGTTTGGATCCTGCGACTGGCCGAGCGCACCGAAACTCGAGAAGAGTTCTCCGATCCCTTGTGGACGACCAGCAAATGCGCCCGCATCAGCTTCGTACTTGGCCTTGAACTGCTCGAACGCCTCGTCGGTTGCAAATGGTCTGGTTGCGCTCGTCAGGTGGCCGCGCGCCAAGTCGTATGAACCCGAGTCAACGTCTCCGATCACTGCGGACATCTCGAGGTACTGCTTGGCGCCCTGCTGAACCGCGATCGCCCCGCCGATCCAGATGAGCGAAACGATGACGCCGATCGCGATCCCCGCGATAGCCAGCCCCGTTCCCCTGATCCTGCCGTTGCTCGATGTAATACGGATCAGCCCGAACACACCGAGGAGGGCACCGATCGCGGAGAGACCGGGAATGAAGCAGACAAGGCTGCACACAAGCGAGAGGATCGCGAGCACGCTCGTCTTGGGCGGGCCGTCGTCGCGGTAGTCCTGGAAGTCGGCGGTTGCTGCGTATTGGTCGTTTTCCATAGCCAAGGCTATCGGGAGTTTGCTCACCCAACCACCAATACGAGGCCTCTACGGAGAAATCATCTCAGACGGGTAGATTCCCCGAAAGCTGGTGGACACAAGCCGCCACGGTCTGCGCCGCTTCTTCCAAGCAGCCCGGGTCTGTGTCGCGGCAGATGCTGAACCGGAGCGAGCCGTGCGCGACTTTGGGTTCGACGCCCATCGAAAGCAGCACCGGGCTCGGTTCGAGGCTCCCGCTCGAGCACGCCGAACCGGCCGAGGCGCACACACCCCGCTCCGAGAGCATCAACAGGAGCAGTTCCGACTCGAGCCCCGGGAAACCGATGTTGCTCGTGTTCCAGACGCGGTGGTCCGGGTCGTTCGGCGCGTTGACGACCGCGTTCGGGATCAGTTCCAGCACACGCTTCTCGAATCGGTCGCGGTGCTCGCGCATTTCCTGCATCTTGGAACCGTCCTCAAGGAACGCGAGCGCGCCCTCCGCCGCGGCTGCCATCCCGAGGATCCCGGGCACGTTCTCCGTGCCGCCTCGTCTACCCAGCTCCTGCGCACCGGGCGAGCTCGGCGCAAACGGGGTGCCCCTTCTGATCCAGAGCGCACCGATGCCCTTGGGACCGTGAAACTTGTGCGCCGAGAAGCTGAGCATGTCGATGTACTGCCCAGCATCGTCGTCGTGCGCGGGCCCGGCCTCCTCGAGATCGCCCGAGCGGACGTTGGTCGGCATCTTGCCGACCCACTGCACGCCGTCAACGTGGAAAGTGACGCCCTTGTCTCTGCAGATCTTGCCGAGCTCCGCGACAGGGTGGATGACACCCGTCTCGTTGTTGGCCCACTGCGCGCTGACGAGGATCGTGTTCTCGTCGATCTGATCTGCGAGGCTCGACGGATCGATCCGGCCGCCGGGTTCGGTCTGGAGCCATCGTGTCTCGATATCGAATCGCTCGTGGACTTGCTGCGCCATCGCGCGGACAGCGGGGTGCTCGATGTGTGTCGAGATGATGTTGGGCTTTGTGATGTGCTTGTGCGTCGCGATGACACCGGCCATCGCGGTGTGGATGCTGCACGTGCCGCAGCCGCAGAAGACGATTTCCTTGGGCTGGCCGTTGATGAGTCTTGCGATCGATGCGCGTCCGAGTTCGACGGCACGCTTGGCGGCCTGCCCCGCGCGGTAGATGCTCGATGGGTTGTGCCACAGCTCGTCCATCGCGCTCAGCATCGCGTCGCGTGCCTCGGTCGATGGTCGTGTGGTTGCGTTGTTGTCGAGGTAGATCATGCCCCGATTATTGATCGACACCGGATCAGCGGGGCCGGTTCGGGAGCAATATTTCCGCGATGACGCCTGACAGAGGCCGTCCCTTGGAAGCGCGGTTCGTGTCCTGGACGCCCATCGCCTGAAGCACGCCGTATCCGAGCGCGACGTCGATCAGGACCCACGCGATCATGTCCGCCGTGAACCGGTCGCGCACCTCGCCCGCTTTCTGAGCCTTCTTGACCTCGGCGGTCAGGAAGTCGTGCAACGCGTGGAAGTGCTCGTTGACCGCGCTGTGGATGACGTCGTCATCGACCTCGGTCATCGATTGCAGGATGACCCGGTACGCGCTTGCTTCCTCGTCACCCAGCGCGACCATCGGGTTTTTCCCCAGCAGGATCGAGAGCCGTTCGGCCGGGTCGTTCGCGGCTTTGAGGCTCTCTTCCCAGATATCGAGCGTTCGCTCGCCCGTTTCCTCGACGAGCGCGACGAAGAGGTCACGTTTGGAGGCGAAATGCCTGTAGATGATCGGCTCGGTAACGCCCGCTTCCTGCGCGAGCTGTGCGGTCGTCGTCCGCGCGTAGCCCTGGTCGGCGAACAATTTGCTCGCGGTGTTGAGCAACTGCCTGCGGCGTTCGGCGGCTGGGAGCCTCTTGGATGGCTTGGGTCCGGGCATACGAGGCTAGTTTACACTCACTCACTTGTGTGTGCGTCGTTCGGCAGGTGGAACGGGGTCGTAGCCACCCTTGGCGAATGGGTTGCACCGCCCGATCCGGCTCGCAACCATCCACGAACCCCGCAGCGCGCCGTGCTCCTTGAGGGCCTCGATCGCGTAGTTGCTGCACGTTGGGTGGTATCGGCATTGCCCGCCCAGCAGCGGGCTGAGCGTGACCTGGTAGAGCCTGACCAGCACAATCAGCGGGAAGATGGAAATGCTCCGCCAGCTCACGGCTCGGGCTCTTTGGCTTGCTTCTCGATGAGCTTGATGAGCCGATCGATTGCGGATTCGAGCATCGATTGGTAGCTCGCCGGGCTCCGGGTTTCGTGAGGTCTCACAACGATCACCAGGTCGAGTCCAGCTTTCTCTTCGGGCCAGCCCGCTGCGATCTGCCTGAACGCGTCACGAAGCCTTCGTTTGACAGCGTTCCTAGTTACAGCACCGCCGACTCTCCTGCCTATGGAGAGCCCGAGCCTCGGGTGACCGAGCTTGTTGGGCAGGGCAAAGACAACGATCGGGCCGATCGGCTTTTTGAGCCTGGCCTCGTAGACCGCTTTGAACTCGTTGCTGTGCGTGAGCCTGTGGTGTTTGCGATACACGGCTCTTTGCCGGGGTGCCCGCGAGTCTTGGCCCTGCGTGGGGGTCATGCCGGGACGGTAGGTCGTTTCGCGCTGCCCGCGGCCCGAACTTTCTTACCGTGGCGCCTTGTTGCGGGCGGGAGGGCACCGATCAGCACACAGACCGCGCCGCCGGCCAGCATCCAGAGCCTCGAGGGCTGGCCCGTGGCGAGCTTGGCCAGCGTCGAGCGGTCGGCGTGGTGGGGCGGCTCCTCGGGCATCGGCGGCAGCACCGGTTCGAGCTTCTCAAAGATCGACGCGCTCGCTAGCCCCGGATCCTCGGCGAGCACGCCCAGAGGCCGCATTCCTTCCGGGTACTGATTCAGATGGATCGCTTTCAGGTGCGCTATCAGCGCGGGCTGTTTCTCGTCGAGGGCAGCAATAAAGGCCTCGTACCTCTCGAGCCTGTCGAGGCGGAACTGCTCACTCGCCAACGCCCGGTCCCGCATGTACCGAGCCTCGTCGAGGGCCTCAGACGCCGGGATCAGCACCGCGGCCCCGAGCAGGCCCAGCCCGGCCAGCAAAAAGAACCACCCGGGATCGGGGAGAATCGACGAGCTAGGGGCGGAACGCTGGCGCATGCAGATATGGCTATCGGCGAGGTGCCGATTCCGCGTCCAGCAGAGAAGTCGCGGCCATCGGGGAACGTTTCTACGTGCGTAGAGTTTCATCTACCATGCGACCACGCTGCGTCATCACAGGAATCGGAGCCGTCTCTGCGGTCGGCGTCGGGATCGACGAGACATGGGCGGCGCTCTGCGCGGGGACCAGCGGTATCGGGCCGATCACCGCGTTCGACACCAGCACGTTTTCGTGTGCCCAGGGGGCCGAGGTTACCGAGGGTGGCAAGCTCGCCTCCGCGAGAAACTACGTCCCAAAGCACTATCGCAAGGCAACCAAGGTCATGGCGCGAGACACAGAACTCGCGGTCATCGCGGCTTCGCTGGCTGCCAAGGACGCGGGCATTACGACGCGCGAAGCTGGAGAAGACGCCGAGACGACGCACCCATCGGGCAAGGTCGGATGCCATATCGGTGCTGGGTTCATCGCCGCCGAGACTGACGAGCTGACCTCGGCGCTGGTGACCGCGAAGGACGACGCGGGTGAGTTCTCGCTTGAGAAGTGGGGCGAGTCGGGCATCGGGAACCTGCAGCCGCTCTGGTTGCTCAAGTACCTGCCCAACATGCTCGCGTGCCACGTCACGATCATTCATGGTTGCGAGGGCCCCTCGAATACGATCACATGCGCCGAGGCGAGCGGTTTGCTCTCGATCGGTGAGTCCGTCAGGATCATCGAGCGGGGCGACGCGACCGTCTGTTTTTCGGGCGGGATCGAGAACAAGGTCAACCCGATGGGCATGGCGCGCATGACCAAGGTCGGGCGCTTCGTTGAGCTCGACGCCGACGACCCGGAGCCCTGGAGACAGGTCAGGCCCTACGACGACTCGACGACCGGGGCTGTCCCGGGCGAGGGCGGCGGGATCATGATGATCGAAGAGAAAGAGGCGGCGAAGGAGCGCGGCGCACGGGCTTACGCCGAGATCGCGGGTATCGGCAGCGCGCAGTCGCAGGCGGGACTGATCGGTGTGTGCGAGCACGCGGACTGCTGGGGCGAGCCTGGCTGCGAGGTGGACGAGGGCATCGTCAGCGCGATCGGGGCAGCGCTCCGCGATGCGGGCATCAGCGCCGACCAGATCGACGCGATTGTTCCGGGCGCGTTCGGTGTGGCATCGCTCGATAAATCAGAGGTCGGTGCGCTGTCAACGGTGTTCGGCGACCGGCTTGCAGAGATTCCCCTGATCACGCTGACACCCCAGGTCGGCCAGATGTTCTCTGGCGCCGGCGCGTTCGGAGCTGCGGTGGCGGCGAAGGCGATCGCCGAGCAGAGGCTCCCGGCGCGTCTGCACGCGGGCCGGCCTGACGAGCGCACACTTTCGGGCGCCGCCGAGTCGATCGATGCCGAACTGCAATACGTGCTTGTCTGCACGTGTTCGCTTTCGGGGCAGGTATCGGCGGTTGTGTTGACACGGACCGAGTAGGATACTGGTAGAAAGAGATCGTGAGCCCGGAGCCGGGCCACTTCGCAACACGGCATCACTAGCAACCAAGAAGGAGCTTTCACAATGGATCACGATCACGGCAACAGACGACGCGGTCTTCCTCTTTCCGAACTCGACCCGGCGCTGACCGAGAAGAGCCGAAAGGTGATCGGCGGCGCGATCGAGGTTCACAAAGCGCTCGGCCCGGGCTTCTCGCGTGATATCTACATGAACGCGCTCAAGATCGAGCTCGAAGCCGCGGGTCTCGAGTTCGAGATGGATGCCGAGTTCGAGGTTGTGTACAAGGACAACGATCTGGGCGGTGTTTCGATCGACTGTTTCGTCGAGGAGCGCTTCGCCGTCGAGATTCTGGCTCGGCCCGGACAGATCGGCTCGCTCGAAAGGCTCGCGCTGCGTTCAAAGCTCCGCGCCGCGGATGTCGAACTCGGGCTCATCATCAACTTCTCCGAGCGCCGCCTGAAGGACGGTCTCGTCCGTGTTCTCAACCCCGACAAGCTCAACCTCAACCGCGAGGAGAACGAGGGCGATGAGGACGAGTACGAAGAGAGTGACGAGGATTGAGCGATACCCGCGTCGTCATCACGGGCGCCGGCTGGATCACGCCTCTCGGCGATGACCTGGACAAGGTCTGGCAGCGCATGCTCAGAGGCGAGAGCAATATCCGCCCAGTCGAGCACTTCGACGCGTCCACTTTCGCGACGAACTTCGCATCACAGGTCTCGGACTTCAAGCTGAGCGACCACCTCGGCGATCGCGCCGAGCCCCATGAGTGCGGCAGCCTGGCGACAAAGTACGCGCTCGCGGCTGCGGTCAAAGCCTGGACCAGCGCCGGCTTCGGCCCTGCTCAGGCCCAGGCAGGTGGACCGCGATCGAGTGACCATGTCGATCCGAATCGTTTCGGTGTGTACCTCGGCTCCGGCGAGGGGCGGATGGATCTCGGTAACTTCATCCGATCGAACTATGCCGGCTGGAATGATGAAACGCGCCTCATCGATTTCCAGAAATGGGAAGCTGCTGCGTCCGAGTTCCTCGTCGCGTCGCGAGAGCTGGAACAGGAGCCCGCGATGTGCATCGCGCACGTCGCGGCGGAGCTTGGCTGCCGGGGCCCTGTCTCCAATTGCATGACCGCGTGCGCCGCGAGCACGCAGGCGGTGGGCGAGGCGTACGAGCTCATCAAGCGGGGCGACGCAGACGTCATGCTCGCCGGCGGGTCGCACTCGATGATCCATCCGCTTGGGATGACCGGGTTCATCAGGCTCACCGCGATGAGCACTCGCAACGACGAGCCGGCGACCGCGTGCAGACCCTTCGACTCGACCCGTGACGGGTTTGTCATGGGCGAGGGCGCCGGGATGGTGATCCTCGAATCGCTCGAGCACGCCAAGAAGCGCGGCGCGAACATCATCGCCGAGGTCGCGGGGTTCGGTTCGAGCGCTGATGCGTACCGGATCACGGACATCCATCCAGAGGGCGCGGGCGCCGCCGCGGCGATGCGCCGCGCACTCGAACAAGCCGGGATCGACCCGAGCCAGACGGACGCGAACGGGCGTCCGCTCGTGCATTGGGTCAACGCCCACGGCACGGGCACCAAAGAGAACGACAAAACCGAGACCGCTGGTGTCAAGAAGGTCTTCGGCGATGCGGCGCCGAGCGTGCCCTTCTCGAGCGTCAAGAGCATGCTCGGTCACCTGATCCAGGCCGCGGGCGCGGTCGAGCTGATCACGTGCCTGCAGGCGATCAAGACGGGTGTGATCCCGCCGACAGCGAACCTCAAGAACCCCGACCCGGATTGCGATCTCGACCACGTCCCCAACGAGCCCCGCGACTGTACCGATGCGGGCGGCGTGGACGTCTGCCTTTCCAACAGCTTCGGCTTCGGCGGTCAGAACAACACGATCTGTGTCAGGCGTTTTGCTGGGTGATTACGTCTCGATCCCTTCGCGCGCAGCCATCTCCATCGCCTCACAGAACCGGTCCACCTCTTCGATCGTCGAGTACACGCTCGGGCTGACGCGGATGCCCTCGAACTGCTCGTGGTCGATGGCGACCGTCAGGATCCGGTGCTCGCGCCAGAGCCAGTTGCGGAGGTCGCCCGCGGTGATGCCGTCGATTCGGATGTTTGCGATCCCGCCCGCGACGCCGGGCTTGAGGCTCGTGTTGAGGATGAACCGGTCCTGCTCGCTCAGGCGCTTGGCCCACCGGTCGCGGAGGTAGAGCATCCGCGCGAGCTTGCGTTTGGGCCCGATGCCCTCGTGGAACGTGAGCGCTTCACTGATCGCGAGTGTGTTGGCAGCGGGGTGTGTCCCGATCTCCTCGAACTTGCGGATGTCATCCGCCTGCGTCTTGGCGGCGGGCATCATGGGCCAGGTCTCGGCGATGCGGTCTTTGCGGACGTAGAGAAGGCCCGTGCCGTGCGGCGCGAAGAGCCACTTGTGCAGGCTCGTGCCGTAGTAGTCGCAGCCGAGGTCGCTGAGCTTGAAGTCGATGTGCGCAAAGCCGTGCGCGCCGTCAACAATGACGGGGATGCCGCGCTTGTGCGCCATGTCGCAGACCTTGCGCACAGGGAGTACCTGTCCCGTCAGGTTGATGACGTGGCACATCAGGATGATCTTGGTGTTCGGTGTGATGGCTTCTTCAAAGAGGCGCACGACCTCGTCGTCGTTCTCCGCGGGGACGGGGATGGCGATCTTGCTCAGCCTGATGCCTTCACGCCGCTCGCGTTGGTCGAATGTGGTGAGCATCCTGCCGTAGTCCTGTGTTGTCGTGAGGACCTCGTCGCCCGATTGCAGGTCGATGCCGAGCTGGCAGATCTGGAGCGATTCGCTTGCGTTGCGGGTGATCGCGATCTCTTCTGGGCTCACGCCCCAGCCCCGGCCCAGGCGCTCGCGGACGGTTTCCTTTCTTGGTTCGAGGATGTGCCACATGTTGTGCGGCGGGCACTGGTTCGAGAAGTCGAGGTGGTTCTGCATCGCCTCCTGGACCCATTTGGGCGCGGGGCTGACTCCGCCGTTGTTGAAATTGATGATCGATCGATCGACGGTGAACGCCTGCTGGACGCGCGCCCAGTAGTGCTCGTCTCGGGCGATGGTCTCGGGGTCGCCCGCGACCTGCGAGAGTTCCTCGGCGATCGATTGAGCCCGGGCCCCGAAGGCGAGGGCCGCGTTGGCGCTGACGGCTCCCAGACCCATTGCTCCCAGAAACGCCCTTCGTGACGTATGCGTGCTCATGTGACCCCTCCGATGCTGGTTTGGGCAGCCTACCAGAGGGCGGTTGGCCGATTCGGGTGAACCGTGCGGGGGCTGGCCGATAGGAACTGAGCGATGGCGGAGAAGAAGATCAGCATGAACCCGTTCCGCTGGATCTCACGCGGTTTGACCGCGGCTGTGGTCGTCGCGGCCGGTCTGTTTGGCTACTCGCTCCTCCGCGCGGATCTCGCGGCGGATGTCTACCTCGACAGGCTCCAGGCGCTGGCGAGCGATTACGAGACTCTGCGGGGCACGTTCAACGAAGCCATCAGCAAGACCGCCGTTACCGAGTTGGTTGTCGAAGAGGGCGAGCTCTTCGTGCATGTCCGCAACGCGTCGGGTGAGGTTACGAAGCTCGAAACGCCGTACGACCCGAGCGGGGAAATCTACGTCGATTTCGTGGTCGTTGACGGCAGGCTCCTGATCCGACGGCTCTTCGACGCGAAGACGAGACCCGCCGACGCGATGGTCATCGACGACGAACTCGCGGATGTGAACTGGGAAGCACAGGACTCGCGTCTGGGCAAGGCGGTCTACCGAGCGCTCGGCGAGGGTCGGTGGGTGATCACCGTGACCGCCAACGGCTCGCTCGATCTGGCGCAGGCGCCCGAGGGTGAAGAGTTCGATCTTGTCGCTTCACCGCCGGTGCGTGAGTACGAGGTGATCCACGACGACGCCAAGGGCGCGATCGAGGAGATCGGGCCGGGCGATGTGATCCGGCGCGTGTTCTACGGCAAGCCCGCCAAGAGCGACGAACAGCCCGAGTAGCCCGCTACAAGCCAGAAATACGGTAAATCAAAGAAAATCAGATTCTCGTGTCGTGGTCTCTGTGCGCGATGCGAATGTATCTGTGGCCGGCCAAGTCAGACCGGCAAACACAGAGAACCACACGCCAAGGACAGACGCATCAGTGAGATGCTCCGGCGATAACCGCAGACAGAATCAGGAGCAAGACATGATCACCACCGCACGCACCGCACTGACCCTTTCACTCTTTGCCGCTGCTGGCGTTGCCGCAGCAGAGCCGGTTGACGGCAGCTACTTCGACATGCCCGGTTGCGACGACCACGGTCCGCAGACTTTCGTCGAAGAGTTCGGCGACGCCTCGGTCTTCGCACCGGACGAGACCTTCGACCACGCCTCGACCTTCACCAATCTCTCGGCCTGCACGATGACCGACGACCCGACCATCCCCAACGCACTCGTCGTCATCACCAACCTCACCGGCCGCTTCCTTGAAGATCTCTACTACGTCGCCGACGAGGGCACGACCTTCAGCAACATCGACGGCGGCGCATTCGGCGCAGGGTCACCGACCGTCCGCACCCCGGCTTTCCGGATCGATGAGCTTGGCGCGAACCAGAACCTCATCTTCGAGAGCATGACCTTCGACGGCATCCTCGAACCCGGTGAGACCTGGCAGTTCATCGTGCAGGACTACGGCAACGCCGCCGGCCTCGCCCCTGACGCATTCTTCAGCGTGGGCCTCGCGGGCGACTCGCCCAACTTCGGCGCCTTCGACTCCTCCGCCAGCATCGTGCGGACCGAGATCCCGGCCCCGGCCTCCTCGCTGATCGCACTCTCTGGCCTCGCACTCATGCGTCGCCGCCGCTGACTCTTACCCATACACGCTCCGGCCCGCGGGGAAACCCGCCGGCCGGGATTCGAAAGACAGATCTCTCGCTCTCCTCTCTCCACGACGACCGGCCCGGGTGCGCTTCCCTCTCTCCTCAGCGCGTCCGGGCCGGCCGCGTCTTTGCGCTGGAAGTTCGCAAACTGGTCGCAGAAACCGGGCGCTCGTATGCCCTGTCTGGGTCACCAAGATCGAACAAAAGTGAGTGTTTCCCTACACGCGGACTTCAATCTCCTGAATAGCTCTTGCGTTGTACGCCTAAGAGGTGACACTGCAAGATGGCCCGCGACTCCGCGGCAAGTCGCCCGGGCGTGGGCCGGGGACAGAGCACCGAAAGGAGACAGACATGAAACGCACATGTGCAGGGTTGTCCTGCGCGCTCATGGCGGTCGGCGGTGTGTGCGCCGAGCCAATCGAGGGGATCTACTTCGACGTCCCGACGTGTGACAACCACGGGCCGCAGATCGCGGTGGAGGAGTTCGGCGATCCCGCTGTCTTCAGGCCCGACGAGGCGATCGGCCATGCCTCGACGTTTATCAACGAGCCCGCGTGCATCGCGACAGACAACCCTCAACTCCCGAACAGCCTCGTCGAGATCGTGAACCTGACCGATCGGTTTCTCGAGGACCTGTACTACGTCGGTGATCCGGACACGGTCTTTACGAACGTGGACGGGATTGGTGACGCGGGCGTGTTTCCCGACCTGCACGGCCTCGCGTTCCGGATCGACTTTGTTGGTTCCAACCGCCCGCTCATCTTCGAGAGCCTGACGCCCGACGGCGTCTTCGAGCCGGGCGAGATCTGGCACTTCATCGTGCAGGATTACTTTCATCCCGCGGGCCTTGCCCCGGACGCGTTCTTCTCGATCGGGATGGCAGACGCGTCCTTCACGCCGGTGGATATCTCCTCGGCGAGCATCGTCCGCATGATCCCCGCTCCCGCGAGCGCGAGCGTTCTCCTCCTCGTGATCGCTGGCTTCCGCCGCAAACGCGTGGACGCCTGAGCCCCCCTCATCTCGCCCTACAGGGGCGGGGAACGATCCGCGGCCGGCCCTAAGGACGCCACCGATGACAGAGTGCGTCCAGGCCGGCCGTGTTCTACCATCGCGTCTAACCGAGGAGTTCTCATGTCAGACGCGACGGATCAGCAGCCCCAGACCAAGTCCATGGACGACATCATGTCTCTCTGCAAGCGCAGGGGCTTCATCTACCAGGCCTCCGAGATCTACGGCGGGGTCAACGGCTTCTGGGACTACGGGCCGCTGGGCGCCCAGCTCAAAAAGAACTTGAGAGATGCGTGGTGGCAGGACATCGTCATGAACCCCTGTCAGGGCAAGCTGGGCCCAAAGGGCGGCCCGGTCAGCATCGTGCCGGTCGACACGTGCATCATCCAGAACCCGAAGGTCTGGGAGGCGTCGGGGCACGTGGGCGGGTTCAACGATCCGATGGTGGACGACAAAGAGACGAAACAGCGGTTCCGAGCGGATCATTTGTTTGGGTTGTACGTTATTGATGGTAGCGAGTTTACGGTTGGTGGTGCAGTGCCCGATTCCGTCGAGTGGAATCAACTTGCGCTCGAGAACCCTGCGTACGCGGGCAAAATTATTTCGACAGTGATTGCTGGATCGGTTGCCGAGGCAATTGGCCATATCACACAGGATCCAAAACAGGTTGTACTTGATTGTGAACTGAATCTCCGAGTAAAGAAAGCCACTCTATGGTCAGGACCAAATACTGATTATCCTGAAACTAGTGCGTTGTTATTTTCTCTGTCGAATAATCAGCAGCAAGCTGTCTTGGTACTTCCTATTAAGATCGGTCAAGTAGCGATTGATGATTTTTATCCACCTGATGAAGTTCCATCACCGTTTAGTGGTCGTCGAAATACACTGACTTTGCCCCGAGACTTCAACCTGATGTTCAAGACATACCTCGGGGCCACCGCGACCGAGGACGACATCGCCTACCTCCGTCCCGAGACGGCGCAGGGCATCTTCATCAACTTCAAGAACGTCGTGGACACGACGCGCGTGTCGGTGCCGTTCGGGATTGCGCAGACGGGCAAAGCCTTCCGAAACGAAGTCACGCCCCGGAACTTCACGTTCCGCAGCCGTGAGTTCGAGCAGATGGAGATCGAGTTCTTCTGCCACCCGGAGGAAGCCAACGACTGGTACGCCTTCTGGCGCGACTGGCGGATGCAGTGGTGGCAGGAGATCGGGCTGGCGGGCGAGAACCTGATCCTGCGAGAGCACGACAAGGACGAGCTGGCTCACTATGCCAAAGAGGGCGCGGGCACGAGCGACATCGAGTACCGCTTCCCCTTCACCGCCCCGGGCTTCGGCGAGCTCGAGGGCATCGCGCACCGATCCAACTACGACCTCTCGGCGCACCAGAACCATCCCGAGAGCAACACCAAGCTCGAGTATCTCGATACGACCCGGGGCGAGCTGGCCAAGAACGGCCAGCCCAAGGGCGAGCGGTACCTGCCCGATGTCATCGAGCCATCGGCCGGTCTCGACCGGGGCGTGCTGGCGATCCTGTGCGAGGCGTACACCCCCGACCCCGAGCGCCCGAGCAAGGTGTATATGAAGTTCCACCCGAGGGTTGCGCCCATCAAGGCGGCGGTCTTCCCGCTGGTGAATAAGGACGGCATGCCCGAGAAGGCCGCCGAGCTTCACCGGCTGCTTGTCAAGCGGTTTGGGCACCTGGGCAAGATCGAGACGGACCCGAAGCAGTCGATCGGCAAGCGGTACGCCCGGATGGACGAGGCGGGCTGCCCGTTCTGCTTTACTATCGACGGCGACACGCTGACCGACGGGACGGTCACCGTCCGAGACCGCGATACGGCCGAGCAGAAACGAATCCCGTTCGATGACGTTGTAGAGTTTGTTGCAACCGGGTTGGGGCTGGGCTGAAAATCCCTATGTCACAATCCGAAAGAGTCGGCCTGACGAAGGCTCTATCCGGATCGGCAGGGGGCAATTGGTATGAAAAAGGTGATCGTGGCCGTTCTGACCGGCTTTGTTCTGCTGATCGTCGCGGGTTTGATCGCGGTGCCCATGCTGGCCCAGAGCGAGTTCGGCCAGCAGATGATGAACAAGGGCGAGGATGAGGGGACCAAGGTCCGCGTCATCGAGCTTGCCCGCGGGGATCTGACCCGGACGATCAACGCCCCGGGCACGATCGAGCCCGAACGGAAAGTCGAGATCAGCGCTCAGGTGTCCGCGAGGATCGTCTCGCTCCCCTTCGAGGAGGGCGATGCCGTCCGCGAGGGCGATGTGATCGTTCGTCTGGACGACCGGGATCTGGTCGCGGCTCTCGATGCAGCCGAGGCCCGGAAGCTGTCCGAAGAGGCGAGGCTCGTTGGTGCCGAGGCTGATCTCGCGGAGGCGAGGGCCGAGATGACCCGACAGCGCGGTCTGTACGAGACACAGGACGTCGCGCTGGCAACGGTCGAGGCGGCCGAGGCGAGGTACAAGAGAGCCGAGAGCAACCTCGAGCAGATCCGCCACTCGATCGCGATCGCCGAGGCGCAGATCCGCCAGGCTGAGAAGGACAAGGACAACACGGTCATCACGAGCCCGATCGACGGCGTGCTGACCAAGCTCAACGCCGAGGTCGGCGAGCTCGTTGTCATCGGCACGCTCAACAACCCGGGCTCGATCATCATGGAGATCGCGGACCTCTCGCGCATCCTTGTTCGCACTCGTGTTGACGAGAGCAACGTCGCGCTCGTCCGCGAGGGGCAGGACGCGATCGCGTACCTCAACGCGTATAACGACAAGGAGTTCCCGGGCGAGGTGCAGTTCATGAAGCTGCACCGCGAGGTGTGGACCGATGGGTCGGGCTACGTCGAGGCCGAGGTGCTGCTCGATGCGGTTGAGAACGAGCGCCTGTACAACGGCATGACCGCCAACGTCGACATCAGCGTGCAAACTCTTGAGGATGTGCTCAAGGTGCCCAGCCAGGCTGTGCTCGACAGGCGCATCGAGGACATGCCCGAAGAAGTCTCGGTCGGCAACCCGAATGTCGACGAGACCAAGACGTTCATGCGAGTGGTGTTTGTGTATGCGGACGGGAAAGCCGTCGCCAAGCCGGTCACGATCGGGTCGAGCGACCTGACGGACACTGTTATCTTGGGTGGGCTCGACGAGGGCGACAGGGTGATCGCCGGTCCCTACAGCGTGCTCCGCGACCTCAGCCACGACACGAGCGTGATCGATCGCGATCTCGCCAACGCTGAGAGCAAAGAGAGCGACGGCGCGGGCGAGCCTGAAACATCGGGCGAGGTCGCCGACAGCGGGGCGGACGCTGGGTGACTATCTCGATCCGAAATCTTGAGAAGGTGTACAAGCTTGGCACCGAGAAGGGCAAAGCGCTCGAGGTCCGTGCGCTCGACGGCGTCTCGCTCGACATCGAGGAGAACGAGTACGTCGCCATCATGGGCACATCAGGCTCGGGCAAGAGCACGCTCATGAACATTCTGGGCTGCCTCGACAAGCCGACCGGGGGCGAGTACTCCCTGAGCGGCATACCGGTGCACAAGATGAGCAGTGCCGCGCTCGCCAAGGTCCGCAACGAGCAGATCGGGTTTGTGTTCCAGAGCTTCGAGCTGCTCGCCAAGCAGACGGCACTCAAGAACGTCACGCTGCCCATGATCTACTCGCGGGCCAACTGGCTCGGCGCCAAGAAACGTGCAAAGGTCGCGCTCCAGCGCGTTGGGCTTGGCGATCGCATGCACCACAGGCCGAACCAGCTCTCCGGCGGTCAGCGGCAGCGCGTCGCGGTTGCGCGAGCACTCGTGAACGACCCGAGCATTTTGCTCGCCGACGAGCCGACAGGCAACCTCGACTCGACGACGACGGACGAGATCATCGCGCTCTTCCAGGGGCTTCATGACTCGGGCCAGACGATCGTGATCGTGACGCACGAAGAAGAAGTTGCAGGGCATGCCAAGCGGATCGTCAGGCTCCGCGACGGCAAGGTCGTCAGCGATTACCCGACCGAGGACGATCCGGTTCATCAGGAATTCCTGAGAGCTAAGGCGGCGACCGCTGTCAGGCTCGCGGAGGCGGCACCGGCATGATCATCTTCGCACCGATCCTGATGCTGCTGCGGGTGCTGAGCCAGACCGTGCTTCTCGCGCTGGCGCAGATATTCAACAACAAAATCCGCACCGTGCTCACGACGCTCGGCATCGTCGTCGCGGTCGCGTCGATCATCCTCATCATGGGGGCACTCTCGGGTATGCAGCGGGGCGTGCTCGCCGAGTTCGAGCAGTTCGGCGCCAAGCGCGTCTTTATGGACGGCACGCTCCCGCCCAGCTGGCGAGGAAAGCTCAACTGGCGCGAGGTCCAGCTCCAGGAAGACGAAATCGAAGCAATCCGTGAGCACGTGGACAGCCTCGACATGCTCTGCGCGATGTATTACGGCACCTACAGCGTGCAGTACGAAGAGATCCTGCTCGAAGCGATCAGCACGGTCGGCATCGAGCCCAGCTGGCACGACATCGAGAACCGCGAGATCATCGCGGGTCGGCGCTTCGGGTCCGTCGACCTCGAGCAGGCCCGGAACGTGTGCGTCATCAATGAGAAAGCCATCGAGGAGCTCAACCTCCCCCGCGACGCGGTGGGTGAGTTCATCCTGCTCTCGGGCAGGCGGTTCAAGATCGTCGGCATCGTTGAGACGATCGAGCGAGCAGCCATGTTCGGCGGGGGCGATACGCAGACCGAGATGTACATCCCGATCACGACGGCGATGAACCTCAACCCGAACGGATGGATCAACTTCGCGCAGGGCGAGATGAAGAACCCCGATGACGCCGACAACGTCGTCGCAGAGATCACGTTTGTTCTGCGCAAGATGCGGAGTATCGAGCCCGATGAGGACGACACGTTCGATGTCCAAGTGATGCAGAACATCATCGACGACTTCAACAAAATCGCGCTTGTCATGACCATGATCACGGGCGTCGTCGTACTCGTGAGTCTTGTTGTGGGCGGCATCGGGATCATGAACATCATGCTCGTATCCGTGAGCGAGCGCACGCGCGAGATCGGGCTCCGCAAGGCGATGGGCGCACACCCGCTGGTCATCCTGATGCAGTTCCTTGTCGAGGCGGTCGTACTCTGCCTCGCCGGCGCCGCGGTCGGGATCGCGGTGGGGCAGCTTGGGCTCCTGGGAGTCCGCAACATGCCCTTCGAGATGCTCGAGGGAGCCGCGGCTCCGGGCTGGGCGATTGCCCTGAGCGCCGGGCTGAGCGCTGCCGCGGGTATCGGGTTCGGTATGTTCCCGGCGATCCGCGCCTCACTTCTGAATCCGATCGACGCGCTACGTCACGAGTAAACGTTCTTACGTTCGCCTCTGGGGGGATCAATGCACGCGACCAAGCCATCTATCCGACAACTCACCCTCGCCGGCGCGTGTCTCTCGATGACCGGCTGCATCGGGAACCCGTTCGCGC
Organism: Phycisphaera sp.; assembly: GCA_003712165.1. Lineage (GTDB taxonomy): Bacteria > Planctomycetota > Phycisphaerae > Phycisphaerales > UBA1924. The sequence continues at coordinate 2,929,150 of RHLH01000001.1, read as the reverse complement.
CGATGGACGATGACTACGGCCAGCGCCTGCCCGTTCAGCGTGTCCGCGACGTGGGCACGCTCGATATCGATAGCTTTGTCTCAGCAGAGCAGCCCGACCTCGAGACGGGCGAGATGAATCTCGCGAAGCCGCCGTCGCAGTTCGATGGGCTCGCCGAGCTCGAGCTGTCGATCGAGGAAGCACGGGCAGCGACGCTCGCCAACAACCTCGATCTTCAGGTTGCGCTCGTGGACCCCGCGATCCAGGAGCAGTCAGTCAGCGAAGAAGAAGCCGCGTTCAATTCCGCGTTTACGCTCAGGGCTTTGATGGTGCAGACCGACACGCCCACAAGTTCATCGCTGAATGATGCTCAGGCCGAACAGCAACTCGTCACGCCCGGCGTTCGCATCCCGCTGCTGACAGGCGGCACGGCGAACGTGACGCTCCCGATGACACGGAACGAGACCAATAACTCGTTCTCGACTCTCAACCCCGCGTACACGAGCGACCTGCGTTTCAGCCTGAGCCAGCCTTTGCTGCGCGGAGCGGGCCGGCGCTCGACCACGCACGCTCTTCGGATTGCGTCGATCAACTACGACATCAGCCAGGCACGAACAAAGGCAACGCTGATCGCGCAGCTGGCAACAGCCGAGCGGGCGTATTGGCTTCTCTACGCCGCACGAGAAGAGCTTGCACTCCGACAAGAAGAGTTCGAGGTCGCCCAGGAGGTACTCGAACAGGCCCAGCGACTGCTCGACGCGGGCTCGGTTGCAGAGATCGAGCTCATCCGTGCTCAGTCGGGTGTCGCCGACCGCCTTGACGCGATCCTCCGGGCCGAGCAGGCGGTTCTTATTCAGCAGCGCAGCATCAAGCGTGTCATGAACATCGAGGGGCTTGGTGTCGATAGCGAAACTGTCATTCTCCCAACGAGTCCTCCCGACCCCGTTCTGTACGAGCTCAACCCGGATGAACTGGCGGAACTCGCCATCGCATCGCGGATGGACCTGCTCGAAGTCGAGCTCCAGCTGCTGGCCGACGCGAGCACAATCGACTTCAACCGCAACCAGACGCTTCCGACACTCAACTTCGATGCGTCGTACACGATCAACGGACTCGGGGGCAACCTCGATGACTCGTTTGACACCACGATTGATAACAATTTCGAGGACTGGTCGCTCGGGCTCACCGGTGAGGTCCCGATCGGCAATCAGGCGGCGGAATCGAGACTGCGCCGGAGCGTGCTCACACGGATCCAGAGACTCGCAAGCAAAGCGGGCCGGGAGCAGACGATCCGTCAGGATGTATTCGACGCGGCGGACCGGATCCGTGCCGACTGGCAACGTATTCTCGCAGCGAGACAAGCGGTGATCCTGAACACTCGAACACTCTCTGCAGAACGTCGCCAGTTTGAACTTGGCGGATCAACCTCGACCGATGTCCTCGACGCCGCGACGAGGCTCGTGAGCGCTCGCTCCGACGAGATCCGCGCCGTCGTCGATTACCAGATCGCTCAGCTCAATCTCGCGGAGTCCACTGGAATGGTCCTTGGCGCTTCAAAGGTCCGCTGGGAGCCATACGACAGTGAGAGTGAAGAAGTCCGAGCGCTTGAAAGCGGTCGGCTTTGGTAGCAGCTGGTGCTGCCTGGGTGTCGTAACAAAAAATCTTATCAGAACCCGGAACTCAATCCTGCCAGCGGGGTCTAACTTACTGGCAGAATCACTCCTCTTCTTTGCCCCGTGCGGCTTCGGCGAGCCCGCGGGGCGCTTTGTTAGCGCATCGTTGGCTTCCAGCGGAGAAGCCTCAGCGAGTTGAGCACAACAACCACCGTCGAGCCCTCGTGAAGCAGTACGGCAACTCCAAGCTCGGCAAAGCCCAGCGCGCCGAGCGGCGCGACCACCAGTATCACACCCAGCGCGATGACCAGGTTTTGGATCACGATCGATCGTGTTCTCCGGGCGAGCATGACGCCGTCGGCGAGCCGGACAAGATCGGTACCCATGAGCGCCACATCAGCAGTTTCGAGAGCGACATCCGTGCCAGCTGCCCCCATCGCGACTCCCAGGTCTGCTCGTGCCAGTGCGGGCGCATCGTTCACACCGTCGCCCACCATCACGACAGCCGACGCGTCTTCTCGGAGCCGATCGATTTCTGTGAGCTTCTCGTCAGGCAGCAGATCGGCGTGCACATCGGTGATGCCCAGACCCTGCGCCACGGCCAGAGCCGCGGCTTCGTGGTCACCGGTCAGCAGCGAAACCTGCTTCACACCGATCGAACACAGTTGCTTGACAGCTTGAGCGCTCGATGAGCGCAAGGTGTCGGCGATCTCGATGAAGCCGATCGGCGTATCGTTCTGGAGCACCCACACGACTGTCGCCCCGGTCGCGGAAGATTCGTCGGCAGCGTTTACAAGGCGCTCGTCGGTTGTCGCATCCCCTCGTTTGCCTACGCGGATGAGATTGCCCTCAACAACCGCTTCGGCGCCAACGGCGACGATCTGCTTCGCGTCAGTGGTCGGACGCAGGTTTACTCCCTGATGTGCAGCAGCAAGGACGATCGCCTCGGCGATCGGGTGAGAGGCCTGGGCTTCAACAGACGCCGCGAGTGCGAGCACGTTCTGCTCGCCCCCGCCAACGAGCGCGTACACGCTGCGCACGCTCGGCTTGCCCTCGGTGAGTGTTCCCGTCTTGTCGAACGCGAACGTGTCGGCTTTGGCGAGTGTCTCCAGATGCGCTCCGCCCTTGACGAGCACGCCCAGTCGAGCCGACCGCGCCATCGCGCAGAGCATCGCGGCCGGGGTTCCGATCGCAAGCGCACAAGGGGAGGCCGCGACCAGGAACGCCATCGCGCGATAGAACGAATCGCTCCACGCAAGGTCCGTCAGCAGCGGGGGCAGCACCGCAAGCACGGGTGTGATCGACAGCACCCCGGGCACGTAGTACCGCTCGATCCTCGCCGTGAAGAGTTCTGTCGGTGACTTCTCCGCCTGCGCATCCTCGACGAGCCGCATGATCTTGGCGAGCGTGCTCTCGCCGGCGGGCCTGAGCGCTCTGATGACGAGCGGCCGATCGCCGTTGATCGACCCCGCCAGGACCTCTTCGCCGGGCCCCTTCTCGGCGGGGACAGGCTCGCCCGTGACGGGCGACTGATCGATCGGTGATGTGCCGTGCACGATGACAGCATCCAGCGGCACGCGCTCGAAGGGCCTGAGCGAGATGTGAGACCCGGCCTCGATCTCGTCGAGCGGAATCTGTGCTTCGTTGCCGTCTTCATCGATTACACGCGCCGAGTCCGGCGCCATCTCGGCAAGCGCGCTCACCGCGCTCTTGGCGCGCCCGAGCGCTGCGTGCTCGCCAGCCGCGCCGAGCCCGAACAGGAAGAGCAGGAACGCGCCCTCCTCGTAATGCCCGAGTACCGCGGCTCCCGCGGCTGCGACAAACATCAGGACATCCACGTTCACGCGCAGCTTCTTCGCGTCCTCGATCGCCTCCGGGAACGTCTCCGTGCTGGCGAGCACAGCGCACAACGCGAGGAGCGTGATCCGAAGGAACTCGGGCCCGCCCAGCCAGTGCACGGACGTGCCCGCCAGCAGAAGCACACCCGCGATCGTCGTCAGCAGCAGGTCGCGCTGGCCTGTGATGAGACCTAGCACAGACTCGGCTCTCGAGATCGACCTGCTGACCACACCTGTCCCGAGTGCCTCGGTCCTAGGTTCAATACGCGCGTCTTCGAGCCTGAGCCTGAAGCCCGTGCCCTCGAGCGCTCCGGTCGTCTCGTGGAGCGGGCACAGACCTTTCTCGAAGTTCAGCCTGAGTTCACCGGATGCGAGCTCTGCGTGCGCATCGAGCCTGTGCTTGTGCAGCCTCCGGTTGATCCGCCTGACACCAGCCTTGCTCTTGAGATTTGTGATCGGGATGACAAGCGTGGCCTTGTCGCCAATCGCCTTCCCGAGCTCGCTCTCGCTCCGGCGTTCGATGAACCGCATGACGCACCGCTCGCACTCGGGCGAGTCCGGGCCGCACGACGTGGGGAGCTGGATCTTGAGCACCGGGAGTTTGAGCGAGTCTTCTCGATGGGTCGGTGGGAGGGTGCTCATCGCGCGACGGTGCCTCTGTAGAACTCTAACCGCCTGATCGGCAATCAGAGCAGGAACAGACAACCGAGTGTCCAAATGAGACCGAAGATCATGACGATCGCGGTGTAGCCCACGATCTCTCGGGCCTTGGCCCCCGTGATCGCCAGCAGCGGCAACGCCCAGAAGGGCTGGAGCATGTTGGTCAGCTGGTCTCCGTACGCCAGAGCCATGATCGCTTTGGGCAGGGGCACACCCGAGGCGAGCGCGCTCTCGACCACGATCGGCCCCTGCACGCCCCATTGGCCCCCGCCCGAGGGCACAAACAGATTGACGATCCCAGCGCTCACACACGTGAGCGGCGCGAGCGTGCGCTCATTGGCAGCGCCAGCGAAAAGCTCTGCGATCTGAGATGTCAGACCGCTCGAATGCATCATGCCCATGATGCCCGCGTAGAGCGGGAACTGGATGATGATCCCCGCGCAGCCGCGTGCACCCTCTTCGACAGCGTTGATGAACGAGCGGGGTGTGCCGTGCAGGATCAGCCCGAGCATGAGCACGGTGAGATTGACGTCGTTCGGTGTGAGCCTCGTGAGCCCGCTCGGCTTGTTCTCGGGGAAATAGAACCCGATCGCCCACGCTCCGATGAGCACAGCGAGCAGCACGTTCACGATTGGTGTGTCCTCAAGGAGCTTTGGAAGAAGCGGTTTAATGTCGGTCGCTTCCTCGATTGGCTGCTCGTCCGGAGCAGCCGGTGCGCGCTGCCCGCCGGTCTTGGGCATGAGCAGCGCCATCACGATGGGGCAGATGACGAGCAGACCGCCGGTCACGAGCATGTTCATCGGGCTCAGGATGGTCTGTCCGATCGAGATCGGGTCTAGTTCTGTTCCCGATGGAAGCACGCTTGCGATCTCGGCTTCGGTCGAGATCTTGAGTGGCGCAGTACCCGAGAACCCCCCGTGCCAGACCATGAGCCCGAGATACCCCGCGGCGACGAGGACCGGGTAGTGGTGCTCGATGTTGCGCTTGGTGAGCGAACGGCCGGTGTCGCGCGCGATGATTGCGCCGGCGATCAGTCCCAGACCCCAGTTGAGCGTGCCGAGCGCTGCCGCGATGATCGCGACCATCGCAGCCGCCTGTGCGCCCGTTCTTGGCAGCTCTGCGAGTCTGCCAAGGATGAAAGAGACTGGCTTCGACGACGCGAGCACGTGACCGGTCACGAGGATCAGGCACATCTGCATCGAGAACGCCAGGAACTTCCACACGCCGTCACCCGGCGAGGACCACGCCGCGACGAGATCGCCCGGGGAGGCGTCTGTTCTGACGAGCGCGAGGACAAAAGTCAGCGCTGTGAGCAGAACCGCAATCACGAACGGATCCGGGGCGGTTGCGCGGAAGAAGGCAGATATCCGATCACCGATACGAGCGAGCATGGGGGCAATATACCCACGGGTCGGGAATACGATTAAAAGTTAGTATGGAATAACTTTTGAGCATCTTGGGTTCTCTTGATTGTGGCCACCCCGGTGGCTTCTGACAGAAGGAGAACATCATGGAAACGATCGAAGCACTGAAGGAGGTTCTTCACCACGAGCACGACGAGCAGCGTCACCCGAAGGCGCAGGGGTTTGCCCTGCCGCTGGTGATCGGGATCGTCAGCTATTCGGGCGTGCTGACCGCAGGTATCGCGGGCGTGGCGCTGCTCAGTTCGCTCTCATAAGCCCCCGCGCAGCGGGCCCGCCTGTGCTACAACATGGGCTATGGAAACGCTCGGCTCGCTGCCTCTGAACGACATGCTCCGCAGGCTCGGCTCCAAGGAGCCGGTGCCCGGGGGCGGAGCAGCCGCGGGCGTGGCAGGTGCGCTCTCAGCGGCGCTTGCATCGATGGTTGTCGCGTACTCGCTCGGGCGCAAGTCGCTCGCGGAGCACCAGGAGCAGCTTTCGAACCTGGATCGCCTGCTGACCGAGGTCCGCGCGAGCCTGCTCGAATTCGCCGACCGAGATGCAGAGGCGTACGCGGGGCTTAACGAACTCTGGAGCCTGCCCAAGGACGACCCAAAACGAGTCGAGAAATGGGACGCGGCGCTCGATCTGGCAATCACGGTCCCGACCGGGATCATGGAGGCGGGCAATGAACTCCTTTCCATCTATGAGAAACTCGCGCCCATCTGCAACAAGAACCTGCTGAGCGATCTCGCAGGTGCAGCATCTCTGGCCGAGGCGTGCATCAAGTCGGCTGGTCAGAATGTGCGCGTCAACGCGGGCATGCTCGAGGACCGCGCACGCCGTGTGGACATTCTCGATGACCTGGCGCGCCGCCGTGAAACCGCTGCGGAGCGCTGCGCCTCGATCGAGAATGCGTGCGGCTCGTGAGCGGAAGCCCGCAAACCGAGTGGTTCGACAAAAAAGGCCCGCGCGGCAAGTTCCGCGACGCGAGCGAGCAGGACGTCGGCTTGCGGTTCGAGTGCACGCTGTGCGGCCAGTGCTGCACCGGGCCCGAGGGCTACGTGAACTTCACGGACGAAGAAGGCCGGGCTATGGCGCAGGAAGTCGGGCTCACGTACGACCAGTTTCTGGATGTGTACACGCATGACACGCCCGCGGGGCGTTCGCTCAAGGAGCGCAAAACCAAGTTCGGCTACGACTGCGTCTTCCTCGACCGGAAGACGATCCCGGGCAAGGCGGTGTGCGGCGTGTACAAGTCGCGCCCGCTCCAGTGCAAGACGTGGCCCTTCTGGGCGACGAACCTGTCCAGCGAGCACGCCTGGCGAGGCGTCGCGACGGGCTGCCCGGGGATCGATCGGGGCCAGAAGGTGATCCCGCCCGAAGAGATCCGCATCCAGCGCGCCAAGGTGCCGATGTGAGCGCGAACTCACAGCTTTGTGACGAATGGCTGGATGCTGCGCGCAGGGCCGAGATCGAGCGCGCGATCGGGGATGTGCATCGGGAGATATCAGAGCGGATCGAGTCTCGTGATCCCGTGTGTACCGCGTCGGGGCGCTGCTGCAACTTCGAGCGGTACGGGCATCGGCTCTACACGACGGGGCTCGAGGCTGCGCTCACGCTCGATCGGCTGCCGACGCAGCGGGTGCTCGCGGCGGGTGATGTCGACGGGGCCTTGAGGGCAGGGACATGCCCGTTTGTTGTCGATCGCCTGTGCGGCGTGCACCCGGTCAGGCCCGCTGGTTGCCGAGTGTACTTCTGTGATCCGACTGCGGACATCTGGGTGAATGAGCTTGCCGAGTCCGCGTCGGACCGGATCAAGCGCATCCACGATGAGTTCGGTATCGAGTACCGCTACATGGAGTGGCGCGCGCTGCTGGCGATGTTTGTAGACTCGGGGCTCGTGCGTGTACCGACGCGGCCTGTCGGGTTTGCACCGAGCGATCCGTTTGTTGAGATCAGCGTAGACCGAGCTTGAGGCGGATCAGTCTGGCGAGCGCCTTGCCGTCGGGTTTGACGGACTTCTCCAGCTTGGGGGCGCGAGTGAAGACGCCCGCGAGCATGCCTCGGAGGGCTGCGAAGTGCTTGGTCGGCGCGAGCCCAGCGAGCTTGTGCGCCCAGAGCCAGCCCATCAGGATCGCTGCGAGTCCGGATCCCCGCTTGCCGTGACGCTTTGAGAGCCAGACCCAGTTGCGAGTCGAGCGGAAGAGCCACTTTGCTGTCTTTGTCTTGGCTATAGGCGAGTCGTGCCAGACCTTGAACTCGGGCGTGAAGACGACCTCGTGCCCCGCGGCGAGGAGCTTGAGCGCGAGGTCGGTGTCGTTGCGGTAGAGGAAGTAGCCCTGCTCGTAGCCGCCCACCTCGTCCCAGACTGATCGGCGGATGACGTTGCCGGACCCCATGTCGGGCCAGCGGGGCGTGCGGGTGTCGATGCGTGAGAAGGGCCACTCGTGATCGCCTGTGCGTGGGTGCTGGCGGTGCATCATGACGCCCGCGATGTCGGGCCTGCGTGCGAGCGTGTCGATGACGCCAGTGAGCGCGTCCTCGTCGGGCCAGGCGTCGTCGTCGAGGATGAGCACCGCGTCGCCCGATGAGGCTGCGACGCCTCGGTTGAATCCCTCGACACCGAGGTTTGAACCCGTGGGCACGACATTGACATCCGGGAATTCGCGCTGAAGGCGCGTGGGTGTGCCGTCGGTCGAGGCGTTGTCAACGACGACGATCTCGCAGTCCTTGCCGGTCTCGTCCTCACGGAGCATCTTGAGTGTGTGCAGCAGCTGATCGATCCGGTCGCGCGTCAGGATGATGATCGAGAGAGAGGGCCTGGGAGCCGAGAGCGGCAATGCGACCGGTTCACACGGTGGCGCTTCGGGCGGCGAGAATGTCAGCATGAAGAGCGGGCGGATGCTCGAGGCGACGAGGCCGAGGAGAGCGGCGAGACGTTCGAGCGAGCGCAGTCGGTGAATGCGGTAGCCCTGCGGGGAGACGCACACGAGAATCCGGCCCGCGGCCCACGCGTGCGGGTGCGCCCGTGCGTGCACGAACGCGAACGAGTTGGAGGGCGTGATCACGAGGCGGATGAAGCCCCGCATCGCCTGCTTGAACGAGCGCGCGGGCTCGGGCGGGCGTTGCTTGAGTTCGAGTCCGACTTCTCGGAGCAGCTTGCCGATCGGGGGACGCTGGCTGCGCGGGACCGGCGCGTCGGCGTGCATCTCTGCGATGCCCGCGGCGCTGGATGGCGCGCTGGGCATGATCGCGCGGAGCGCGGGGTCGAGCGAGTGCCAGGGCCAGAAGCGCCGGCACTTGGTGCGCTCGGGCGCGGGCTTTCCCACGAGCTGGCCAGCCGCGGCGTCGCGGAGCCCGCGGATGTGCAGCTGCGCGAGGTCGTCGTTGCCGATCATGATTTGTTCGATCGCCAGCGCGATCTCGCGCGAGGTGCGCTTGAGCCTGGCGATTGGGCCCGTCTTGGCTATCTGCGCGACGCCGACCCAGTTGCGCGCTTCGTAGTAGCGCGCCCAGGTCTTGAACCGGTCGAAGCGGGGGTGTGCGCACCGGGCTTTGGGCTCGGTGCCGATCGTGCCGCCTGTTACATGGGTCAGCGCGAGGCACCACATGACATCGTCGCTGTGTATGAAGGTGTCGGGCATTTTACCCGTCTTACGGATCGCGTCAGCGCGGACGAGAGCGCAGCAGGCGGCGACGTAATCGATCTCGCTCTCTTCGTCGTTTGGCATCGCGGCGCGGAGTCGTGCGGTCTTGCGGTCGATGCGTCCACCGCACTCGAAGACCTCGCCCGTCTGAGGGTCCATGATCGCTGGGCCGACCGCGACCATGGATTCATTGTTCTGGATCGCGCTGAGCAGGTGGGCGAGGACTCGTGGGTCGAGCCTGACGTCGGAGTCGACGAGCCATACGAAGTCGGGGTCGGATCTGTTGATGGCCTGCTCGATGCCCGCGTTGAACCCGCCGCTGCCGCCGCGGTTGGTCGTCAGTTGGTGGAAGGTGATCCGCAGGCCCGATCTCTCGGCACTTTCCCTAACTGCGGGGACGCTAGCCAGTGGAATATCGGACCCGTTATCCACGATGAGCACACGGAGGTCGCACGCGGAGGTGTCGAGCCTGCCCAGGTCACCCAGCAGGGCTTCGAGGTCGCCCGGCCTGTTCCAGGCGGGGACCACGGCCTCGACAACGGGCCTTCCTGGGGTCTTGTCCGTGACATGGTCGGTCTGGGGTGAAGTCATCGAGGCTGGCCGGGTATCCTTTGATGAGAGAATAGGTATGGCTGGACGCGCAGCGTAGTCGCGTGTCCGGGTGGGTGCCTGTTCGTTTGGAGCACGACCGATGAATCCGTTCCGAAAGGCCCGCCGAGGGGCAGGCCAGGCCGACGCTTTCGATCAGAACCAGTTCCAGGAGCTCGAATCGAGGATCCTGCTCTCGACGCTGTTCGGGGCCGAGTTGCCTGATCTGAATGATCTGGAGAACATCGACAACGTCATCGTGCGCTTCCAGACAAACGTGGAGGGGCCAGACGGGTTTGGTCACTTCGATCTGGAGCTCTTTGTCTCTGACAACGGAGATCCGGTCGGCACTGTCGATAACTTCCTGACATATATCCGTGACGGGCAGTACGACGGCGTGTTCTTTCAGCGCTCGCAGGCTCTTGACGGCGACCCGGACAGCCCGCCCGACATCATCCAGGGAGGCAGGAACAGGCTCGATAACGAAACGGGCGAGGTCACGATCAACCAGGCGCGTGACTCGATCGACGACGAGGTGGGTCGCGAGAACGATGAACGCACCATCGCGATGGCCAAAACCAGCTCGGCCAACAGCGCGACGAATCAGTTCTACTTCAACCTCACCGACAACGAGGAAGTGCTCTCGCCCGATGTGCAGCCCAACGGCGGGTTCACCGTGTTCGGACGCGTGCTCGACGACCGCTCGTGGGATGTCGTGACGGCTATCGCTGAGCTAGATATCGAGGATCTCAGCAGTCTGCTCAGCGACCCGGTGTTCGGAGGCGGCGCGTTTCGGTCTTCGCCCGTGACCGAGTCGTTCGACGCCGACGCGGAGCAGATCACCGACGACATGCTCGTGACGATCCTCGACGTCGAGATCATCAAGCCCGAGGGCATCCGCGCGTTCTTTGATCAGTCGGTGTATATCTCGGAGGGGTACAAGAACAACCGCTCCGACGAGATCCTGACGGTCACAAACACGAACGACGAGGAAGCCGCGGTGCAGGTGGTGCTCAGGTACGCCACGGGTGAGGACCGTGACCTTGTTGTTGACTTCGGCACGTTCGAGCCGGGCGAGCAGAGGCAGCTTCAGCTGAGCGGACCGGGCGGCATCGACGGGGTGATCGGGTTCATCCCGTATGCCGTTGAGGTGCAGACCGCCAGCGAGGACGCGACGAGTGTGCCCGTGACCGCGACGCTGACGCGAAACGACTACGGGGACGAGATCGACGGCGTCGAGACCTTTGCGGGCGACGGGCTCTTCAACCCAGAGGCGATCGCCGAGGCGGATCGTTTCGATGACCTGACTGTCTGGACATTCGCCGACGGCGAGCGCGACGACGAGAACCTCGAGACGTTCATCACGTGGGTCAATCTGACCGGCGAGGAGGGCGAGGTCTCGATCGAGTTCTTCTTCGAAGACCGCGAGTCGACGCAGACTGTCAATGCACGCGCACTCGGCGCGTACCGCCGAGGCGGTGTGAATGTCGAGGGAATCGGCGAGAGCGTTTTGCCTGAGGGCGCGTTCAGCGCGAGAGTGACATCGACTGTCCCGATCGTGGCTTCGATGACGACATTCAGGCTCAATATCTCGAATCGAGCGGATTCCGGCGCCTCGATGGCGCTTGGCGCGCCGGGCGACGCCGGCCCGAGGGTGGCGCTCGCCGACGTGCGTAGGCTTGATGGCGGCTCTGGTCAGATATCGGTTGTCAACCTCGGGTCGGTCGAGGCCGTCGTCAGGTTCGATTTCTTCGACAACAGCGGCAACCAGCTCACCAGCATCTTCAACCGCATCGACGCCGAGAGACGCGAACTGTTCGATCTGGGCACGATCCCGGGCACCACGCTCATTGAGGATCGCGCGTACAGCGTGCTCGTTTCGGTTCAGGACGGCGGGCCCGACATCGCTGCGGGCTTCACTTCGTCGAGCAACGACGGCGGTACAGGCGAATCGCTGCTCAGCTCGGGTGCACGGAGCCATGTTTTCGCCGACGCGAGGTTCAACGATGAGGACGGCTTCCAGGAAGCGATCAGCGTCTACAACCCGACCGGCGCGGCGATCACCTTCAACTACATCGTCAGCTTCGATGACGGATCGCGAGAGGTCGTGACCAGGACGCTCGAGGCCGGCCGGCGGACAAGCATCGATATCAGCAACGACAACTCCGCTGACCTGAGTGATATCCAGGACAAGATCGGGCAGAACGATGCGTTCCAGAACTTTGCTGTCACGATCACGTCCACAGATACGACGTTCACGTCCCTGACACGGATCAACCCGAACGGTGACCGGTTCACGGCGCTCGGTACAGTGATGGCCGGGCTCACGCCGCTCGACTGATCTCCTTTCGCAGGGACGCGGAGACTTCGCATGAACACGTTCTGGCGCTTTGCCAGAGAGATGCTGGTTGACCGGTGGACGCTCGCGGTGGCGTTGTCGCTCTCGGTTATCGCCAGCGCGGGGCTCGGCGTTGGCCTCGCGGGCATCGCGCCGATTCTTGAGACGATGCTCCCGAAGTATGAGATTCGCGGTGAGGAACGGGTCGCCGAGACCACGGCGGGTTTGAGGGAGCGCGTCGAGACCTTGAACACGAAGCTCGCGGAATGGCCCGTGGCTGTGCAGGTCCCGACGGGTATTGTTAACCGGCTCCCGACCGATCCGTTCAAGAGCATCGTCTTCATCATGATTGGGATATCCGTTCTCAACATCCTCGCGTTGACCGCGATGTTCTTGCATCAGTACATCGCGTTGACGGTGGTGTACCGCGCGTCGCAACGGATCAGGGATCGCGCGTTCTCGCACGTCTTGAGTTTGCCGCTGAGCGCGGTGGTAATGGGGGACTCGTCGGACATCTCGCGCCGGGTTGTCGATGAGACGGAGCGGCTCGCCGAGGGCTTTACGGCTCTCGTGTCCAAGGCCGCGGCTCAGATAGGCAAGGGCCTCGCGGCTCTGATGGTCGCGATCTACTTTGAGTGGCGCATCACGATCGTTTCGCTCATCATCGCCCCGATCCTCTGGCTCGTGATCCGCACGCTGAGCCGGAAGGTGCGCAAAGCGCGCAAGCGTGCGTTTAGGGGGCAGGCGGCGCTCTTGAGCCGGGCGGGCAACGCGCTGCGCGGGCTGCGGGTCGTGAAGGTGCAGACCGCCGAGGAGTATGAGCAGAGGCTTTTCGCAGAGACGAACGAGAACGTGATCCACCAGATGTTCAAGGCGCGCACGGCGCGGGCCCTCTCGAGCCCGATCTCGGAGTTTGTCGCGCTTAGCGTGATTGCTGTGCTCGCGGTGTTCGCGGCGAAGGCCATCATCGATCAGCAGCTTGATCCGCGGCATTTCGTGATCGTGCTCATCGCTCTGGGGGTGTCCGCGGCTTCGCTGCGTCCCTTGACGGGGATCGTCAACGAGATCCAGGCCGCGGCCGCGGCCTCGGATCGGCTGGCTGAACTCATGGACCTCGACCCCGAGCCTGGCCTGAGCCCGCGCCTGCCCGAACTCTCAAGGCACAAGTCGAGCATCGCGTTCGAGGGCGTGAACTTCACATACCCGAGCGCGGATCGGCCCGCGCTGATTGATGTCTCGCTTGAAGTAGCGCACGGCGAGCGTGTCGCGTTCGTTGGTCCCAACGGTTCGGGCAAGACAACGATCCTCTCGCTCGTGCCCAGGCTTCTAGAACTCAACTCGGGCCGAGTGCTTGTTGATGGACAGGACATCACCGAGTTTGGTATCGAGAGCCTGCGCCGGCAGATCGGAGCGGTGACACAAGAGACTGTCATCTTCCCCGGGTCGATCCGTTCAAACATGGTCTATGGCTCCGCCGGGAAGACCGACGAAGAGATCGCGAGCGCCACGAAGCGTGCGCACGCCGACGACTTCATCGACAGACTCGATCAGGGCCTCGACACACCGGTTGGCGAGCAGGGCCTGACACTCTCGGGCGGGCAGCGCCAGCGGCTCTCGATCGCGCGCGTGATCCTACGTGACCCGGCGATCCTGATTCTCGACGAGGCGACGAGCATGATCGATGCCGACAGCGAGGCAAAAATCGCCGACGCGCTCGATGAGTTCAGCGCGGGGCGCACGACGCTGATCGTTGCGCACCGACTGAGCACTGTTGTGAACGCAGACCGGATCGTTGTGATGGAGGCGGGCCGGATCATCGATCAGGGCACACATCAGGAGCTGCTCGCTCGGTGCGAGACCTACCGTACACTCGCACGAACGCAGCTCGTCGGATCGGGCTGAGCCAATTCGAAAGAGGGTTCACGGATGGCAAAGGGTCAGCACCTGTCGGGCTATCAGCGCGGCATCGTCAAGCGTTACTACAACAACCTCGACAACATCACCATGACCAAGCTCCAGGAGCTCGTGTCGGATTTGTATCTGGCTGAGGGCAAGAAGGCCGAGAGCCTCTGGAAAAAGGCCGAGACACTCCTGGCCAAGACCGATGCGCGCGGCGCTGAGGTGCGGGCGTTGATCGAGAAGCGCGACATTAAAAAGCTCGCCGAGGTCGTCAGCGGCGCGAATTTCAAACAGCAGAAACGCTAAGCGCGGTCTTAGTCAGTCAGCATGTTCGCGACGATCGGGATGAGCGCTCCGGTTGGCGGGATTGTCTGGTTCTTCTCGCCGAACTCAACGAGACGGTCGGCGGGGACCCAGAGCGTCTCCATGTACTCCCAGTTGCTCGTGCTCGCGATGAGCTCGTCAACCTTGCGCTGCAGATCGAGCCTGACGACGATGTCGGTGCTCATCGCGAGGTGGTCATCGATGAGCCCGAGGATGCTGTGCGAGGTGAAGACGCCCTTGATGCCCAGCTCGTCCTGGCACTCGATCTGGAGCTGACGGATCACGGAGAACTCGTCGAGGCTCGTGATGTCATGAGCGGGCGGATCGAGGCCGCCCGATGGTCCAAGCTCCCAGAGCGAGCCGTAGATGCGGGTGTCTTCTGATCGTCTGCCGAGCAGGACGTGCGGCTTATCTTCATTGTCGTGCGCGATGAGCACGCCTGTGACCGAGAGCTGCATCACGGGTGGGTCGATGAGCTCTGGTTTTTCGGTTTGGACGACGAGGTGCTTGTACGTGTCGCGCTTGGCGCGGATGAGCCCTGATTCCTCGCTGAGGAAGCTCAGGATCGGTCCGTCGAAGAGGCGAGGGCGTTCGGCGCAGAGCTGATCCCAGCACGACTCGATCTCGTGCGAGTCGTGGATGGGTGTGGGGGGTGCGAGTGTGATGCGCACACCGCTCATCGGTTTGAACGTCCCCGCGCGCGTCATCCGAGCAGCTTGCCGATCGACCCGAGCCCGCCTCCGCCGCCGGCGGGGATGAGGTCCTCGAGGCCGAGCCTCTTGACCTCGGCCTCCACCATCTCGCGGATGCGGTTCTGACAGTTCTCGAGCGCGTCGTTGGTGGCTTCCGTGATCAGCCTCTGCGCCTGGACGCGGGAGTCTTCTGAGGCACTGAGCCCTGCGCAGACGGCGGGGTCGAGTTCGACCTTCTCGACGCGCTGCTTGCCGGTCACGACGACCCTGCACGCGCCGCCCCCGGCCTGACCCTCGATGCGCAGCTCGGCGATCCGAGCACCGAGTTCCTCAGCGGCGGCCTTGATCTCATCCTTGCGACCCATCAGCGACGCGATCGCGCCCATGTTCTTGATGCCGAACATCTAGCCTTCCTCTCCTTCGGCCCGCGGCAGGGGCTTCACCTCGATGATCCTGCCTTTGAATATCTCGATCGCGTGCTTTACGACCGGATCGTTGATCTCGATGGTGTCGCCGCCCTCTGTTGTCTCTTCGGAAATCTGCTCGCTGCGGTTCGGCCGGATCGATTGTTCTGCGAGCACGCACCTGACTGGCTTGCCTGCGAGGCTTGTCATGAGCTTGCCGAGCTCATCGAGTTTCTTCTCAGCGGTTACTCGGACCCTCTCGTCGCAGGCGATGGTCGCCACACCAGATTCGAGGCTCACCATCGACATGTCCGCGAGCATGGCTCTGACGACCAGCGGCGCGTTGGTGCGGAGGCGTTCCCAGAGCTCGACGCCCGATCCAACCGGGCTCACACTCGGCGCAGCAGGCTCACCGGTGTGCTGCGCAGCGGGCGGATCGGGTTTCTCTGGCGGCGTCGGTGAAGGCTTGGTCCACGCGGGAGCCTTCCCCGGCGCCCTTAGCCTTTTCCCGCGCCGGCTCCCTGCACCTGGCCCTTGAGCTGCGCAACGAGCGTCGTGACGTCGGCGAGCTTCTCGGTCATCGCGAGTCGGACGATCAGCGCATCGAGCAGCGCTCTCGGGTTCGGGCTGCTCTTGGCGGCACGCTGGGCGTTCTCGCACAGCGCGATCATGTGTACGATGCCCGCGGCGTCGAACTGCTGACTCCGCTCGACCTCTTCCTTGCGTGTCTCGCCTGTGAGCTCGACGAGCGAGGTCTCCGGGCCGCACGCCGAGAGAACCATCAGATCGCGGAGTCTCTCGATGAGAGTTTCGAAGAGCTGGTCGGGTCCGGTGCCCGTTGCGACGAGCTGGCCCGCCGCGTCGAGTGCCTGGCGTGGCTCGCCGTCGGCGAACGCGTCGATGAGGTTGCCCACGAGCTCGCGCGGCGCGAGACCCATTAGGCTCTCGAGCAGATCAACGGTGAGCTTCTTCTCACCGGAAGCCATGAGCCGGTCCATGATCGAGAGAGCGTCGCGCATCGACCCGTTGCCGAGTCTTGCGACCATGGTTAGCAGCTCGGGCTCTGCCTTGAGCTTCTCGTTCTCAACGACGTACCCGAGACGGTCGGCGATGACGGTCATCGGGATCGCGCGGAAGTCGTAGCGTTGGCACCGGCTCTGGATTGTGGGGGGGACCTTGTGCGCCTCGGTGGTGCACAGGATGAACTTGACGTGCTCGGGCGGCTCTTCCATGGTCTTGAGCAGCGCGTTGAATGCCGCGGTCGAGAGCATGTGAACCTCGTCGATGATGTAAATCTTGTACGGGCCCCGCATCGGCCTGTAGACGGAGTTTGCGATCAGCTCGCGGGCGTCGTCGACGGAGTTGTTGCTGGCGCCGTCGATCTCGATCACGTCGGTGTCCTGCCCGGACATGATGGCCTTCTCGATTTCTTCGCCGCCCTCGTTGAGCGCTTTGGCGAACACGCGTGCCATGGTGGTCTTGCCGACACCCCGGGTGCCGGTGAAGAGGTAGGCGTGCGCGACACGGTCGGCCTTAATCGCGGCCTGGAGCGTGCGGGCGATCGGTTCCTGCCCGACGATGTCGTCGAAGCCGGTCGAGCGGTACCTGCGAGCGAGTGCGGTGTATGACATGCCCTGAGTGTAGTGCTCAGTCGGGCCCATCCGACGGGTCTGGCCTGTCGACAGAGCCCAGTATCTTGGGCCAGACACAGCCCCCGACACCCCCGATCACAAGCATCGCGATCCACATCGCGAAGACGCCCGCCGAGGCCGGCTTCAGGGAGTTGTCCCGATCGATCGCGATGTAGAGCGTGAGCGGCAGGCTGAGCGCGATCATGACGATCGCAACACCGAGGCCGATCAGAGATGACTTCCAAGCACTCATGGTCACGATCCGGGCCCAAAGCCGACGACGCTCACGTGAGCGTATGTCCGAGTTCGGGTCGAACCAAGGGAGCCCTTGGCATGTCCAGATTCTCCCTCGCGGTACTTGTGTTATACGTCGCCCTGATCCCGGTCGCGTGCGGGTCCGGCGGGTTCGGCTCGGACACCACGCTGATCGAGACGGGCAACGAGGCGACCGAGGTGCTCGCCGTGCTCCGAAATGGTGCACTCGTCGTGGTGTTCGAGCCCGGTGAGGAGCTCTCGGAAATCAAATTCATCAGGAATGACTGATCCGATAGCCGGTTGGATCCTGTGCATTCGGCGGTGTCTTGTTGTACGGGTCCAGGTGACTCTGACTGGAGGCCACGATGCGACTTGTGCCGAGTTTGGTTGTACTTCTTTTGTTCACAGGGTGCGCCGCAAGAGCCCCTGAGCCGACCGACTTCATCGGGACGTGGCAGTACGACCGGGTGTCACTCAAGGACGAGGCCTTGCTCAGCGCGATCGACTCGGCCAGCGGGGGCGAACCCGAATCGCTGAGCGATGAGGAGCTCGCCGAGGTTGTGGCATGGGTTGACGAGAATCACGCGACGTGGGACAAGTCGATCATCATCGAGCCGGATGGTCGGTTCAAGATGATCTCTCGAGTCGGCGATGGTCGGGCTGAGATCATCGAAGGCAAATGGCAGCAAGACGCAACTGGTCTGAGGTTGTTGGAGACTGATGGGCAAGAAGTCGCATTTGCACTGCTGTCTGGAAACAGGCTAGAGCTTGCGCCTTCGGGAGATGATACCGGATCAGGGGTGATGGTTATGGAACGAACCGCCGACTAGTCGAGAAAGGTATGCTTCTGTATGCTGATGCTTCACAAGGAGTATCACGACATGAAACAAATCCTTCGAATCTCGATCGCAGCTGCGATGGCTATGACACTCACCGCCTGTGGGGGCGGCGAAGGCGGCACATCCGACTCGGGCACCAGCTCGAGCGCACCCAAAGTGACTGCGGCGGACTTCACGGGAAGCTGGCAGGTGGACAAGGAGTCGATGCGCGACATTATGCTCGCGGCGATCGAGGCCGAGGCTCCGCCCGAGGCGACCGAAGAGCAGAAGCAGATGATGCGAAATATGGCAGAGCCCATGATCGAGGGCATGAGCATCAACCTGTCTATCAATGAGGACAAGACGTTCTCTGTTGATATGCAGATGATGGGCGAAAGCGAATCGACCACGGGCACCTGGACACTCGACAACGGTGTCATCACGATGACTGAGAACACCGAAGAAGGCGAGAACTCAGATCCGGCCACTGGTAAACTCGAAGACGGCAAGCTCATGCTCGACTTCCCGGGTGAAGAGGGCGGGCCCGACCAGCTGATCATGATCCGAGGCTGATCGCACATCTCGACACGACTTCAACGCCCGAGCCGGGACAAGCACCTGGGCTCGGGTTTCTCTTTGCTTGTTGTCCAGCTATTCGTAGAGATGTTGTCGGACCTGTCGGCGGCCAGGACACCGACGCCCCGGCAGACGCCGCTTATGGCTGCTGCGGTCAAGCCCTGACCAGGTTCACGGGCCTCCCGTGCACCGGGCCCGACCGCCGACAGGTCCGACGAGGGGCATGGTAGGCAGCATCCGAGACCGGCCTTTGGGAACCGCCAGCCGGGCTCATCTCGTACACTCATGTGAGATGCTCGATCGCAAGCACAGCCCGGATCTGCACCCCTACCAGCGCGTAGAACGGCAACGCAAGACGCTGCTGAAGCTCATCCGCTCCAGCTTCCTTATCATTTTCTTTACCGTCGCGGCGCTGGCGATCCTGGACACCGCCGAGGGCGAGCCCGATCGGGTGTTCTTCTTCGGCATCGCGCTCAAGGGCACCTGGCAGTTCGTGCTCGCGTTC
The DNA here is from genome assembly GCA_003712165.1 of Phycisphaera sp. Taxonomy (GTDB): domain Bacteria; phylum Planctomycetota; class Phycisphaerae; order Phycisphaerales; family UBA1924. Next base: position 2,909,980 of record RHLH01000001.1, on the reverse strand, counting down.
GCCATCCTGATCGGCGCGATCGCGGTTGCGACGGATCTGATGACCCCGACGAAGAAGATATCCACGCTTGTGAGCATCTTCTTTGGTCTTGTGGTAGCCATGATCTCGACGTACGCGATCGGGCTCATCATCGATCTGGTTGTCGAGCTCTACGCGCTCGACACGATCCGAGCGCCGGTTGTGCTGACAACGAAGGTGTTCATCGGGATCGGGTTGACGTACATCTGCATCGCGACCGTGCTGCAGACGCAGGACGACTTCAGGCTCGTGATTCCATATGTCGAGTTCGCCAAGCAGTTGCGGGGTGCGAGGCCTTTGCTTCTGGATTCGTCGACACTGATCGACGGCAGGATCGCCGAGATCGCGCACACGGGTGTCCTGCAGGCGCCGATCATGGTGCCGAGGTTCATCATCAACGAACTACAGCTGCTCTCGGACAATTCCGATGCCATCCGAAGGGCGCGGGGCCGGCGCGGGCTCGACGTGATCAGCCAGCTCCAGAGAGAGCCCCTGCTCGACATGACGATCGACGAGACGGCGATCGCTGCCAAGAGTGTGGACCAGATGCTCCTCGAACTCGCCAGGCGAACGGGAGGCATGATCGTAACCACGGACACCGGGCTTGCCCGGGTCGCGGGCATTCATGACGTGCCTGTTCTGGATATCCACGCACTCGGCGACGCGTGCAAACCCATCGCGGGCTCGGGCGAACAGCTCTCACTCGAGCTTGTCAAGCAGGGCGAGCAGCACGGCCAGGCGGTCGGGTACCTCGAAGACGGCACGATGGTCGTCGTGAATGAAGCGTCGGGGTTGATCGGCCAGCGTGTCGATGCCGATGTCGAATCGATGATCCAGACAAGCGCCGGACGCATGATCTTCGCACGTCTTGCGCACGGTTCACGTGTCGCGCTTGAGAATCAGCAAGAGGTTGCAACAGAGACTGAGTCTAAACACGGTGATGCACTCGATGTCACGTCTGAGTTCGCAGAAGAGCCGGACGCGCCGGATAAACCCGTGGAGGATGCGGGTCCCATCACACGTGAGTCTTCAGGGCCTTTCCCGCCCAATCCGGCGCAGCACAGCGCCAAAGCCGCGGCGAGGCGAAACCCGAGGCGATGATTCTCGGAACAGCTCGTGTTGTGCGGGCTGTTCCGATCATGCGGCGAAGGAAACACCGGTTGGATAAGCCGCGGGTAAGGACTCAGACCGGTGCGATTCCCGTCAATCGCTCGCGTTTGTTGCGTCTGAAACCGATTCTTCACTGTGGACCGGCTATTCCGCGGCCGGCATTGGAGGGTTGACGATGGCCCGCAACGCAGCAACCAGAAGCCTTCGCAGCGCGTTTACGCTTGTTGAAATCCTGATCGTGGTCGTGATCCTCGGCATTCTGGCCGCGGTCGTGATCCCGAGCTTCGCCAACGCGACAGAGCCGACTCGCCAAGCGGCCTTCGTGACGAACATGCAGGACTTTGCTGAAGCTGCTCAGCTCCACAGGATCCGCAACGGCGAGTTCCCGCCCGACTCGAACTCGGGTGAGCTTCCCGACGGGTTCGAGGAACTCATCGATCCCCGCGATTGGATCGGGACCACCCCGATCGGCGGCGTCTGGGATACCGAGGACGTCGGTGACGACTACGGCGTAGGTATCCACTTCGACGGCACGGGCGAGACCCGCGACGAAGAGTACATGACGCAGATCGACGAAATCTTCGACGACGGCGACCTCGCAGCGGGGCTGTTCCAGTCTGCGGGCGAGGGCAGGTACTACCTCATCCTGATCCGCAACTGACCGAGAGAGTCGCTGAGATACTCGCGCCGATAGCATGTCGGCATGAGCACACACATCGAAGCACGCCGCCAGCGCGCCCAGCGCGCACTTCATACCAACCACATCGTTCTCATCGGCGCGGGATCGCACATCCCCGTGCCGGGCGGCATGGACCGTATCTATCCCTTCAAGCCTCACCCAGATCACTACTGGCTCACGGGTCATCGGACACCCGGCGCCGTGCTTGCGTTCGATCCACAGGACGGCTGGCGCGATTTCACGCCCGATCTGACCGAGGACGACCACGTCTGGGAGGGGCTGACAGAGCGTGAGGGTGAACCGATCTCAGGCCTCACGCCCTGGCTGAAAGAGCGCGAGGGCAGACCCGTCGCGGTGCTCGGTGTGGGCGGCGGGCCTCTCGATGGGATCGAGAGTGATGCTGACGCATCGGAGTCGTTCACCGAGCTGCTGCTGGATGCGCGCCGGGCGAAGGACGAGGCCGAAGTCGAGCTTATGAAGCGGGCGTGCGCCGCGACCGCTGCGGGCTTTGAGCGCGCACGTGCTTTCGCAGCACCGGGCGTGACCGAGCGGGCGATCCAGATCGAGCTCGAGGCCGAGTGCTACCACCACGGCGGGCAGAGTATGGGGTACGACGCGATCGTGGGTACAGGGACGAACGCCGCCGTGCTTCACTTTGCGCCAGGCAGCCGCGAGGTGAAAGAGGGCGACTTCGTGCTCATCGACGCGGGTTGCGAGATCGATGGCTATACCGCCGACGTCACACGAACGTTCGTGGTCGGGAACCCAACGCAGCAGCAGACCGAACTCCACGGCATCGTCCGCGAGGCGCTTGAGTACGGCAACAGCCAGTGCAAGCCCGGCAAAGAGTGGCGCGAGCTTCATCTCGAGTGCGCAGCGATCATGGCAAAGGGGCTCGTGAGCCTGGGCATCCTCAGGGGCGACCCGCAGGGCCTCGTCGAGCAGGACGTCCACGCGCTCTTCTTCCCGCACGGGCTTGGCCACCTCGTGGGGCTCGGCGTCCGCGACGGCAGCGGCTACCTTCCAGGCCGGCAGAGGTCTGACCGCTTCGGGCTCGCGTTCCTTCGCATGGACCTCCCGCTCAGGACCGGCTACATCACGACCGTCGAACCCGGGCTGTACTTCATCGAGCCCCTGCTGAACGACCCGGCACGGCGGGAGCGGTTCGCCGACAGCATCAACTGGGATGAGGTCGATCGCTGGCTCCACATCGGCGGTGTCCGCCTCGAGGACAACCTGCTGGTAACAGAAGACGAACCCATGAATTTGACTGATCAGATATCGCACGCTCTCTAGATCTCGGATCCAGAATAAGGCCGTGCTGAGGCGATTCTGGAGCCAAGTGAGGCTCTATTTTGCTCTCTTTTCAAGAATCTCTGTTGCTGATGACACTGTGATTCAGTAGATTCCACTAGAGAGAGATTCGCCTTATCGGGCGGGAGAGACATCATGAAGACACAATTGCTGCTGACTGGCGTGTCTGTCCTATGCGCGGGTGTAGGCTCAGCACAGGTTTATGACTTTGGTACGCTCGTGCACGGCGAAGTGGTCGCGAATCAGTTCGCCCCGGACCTCGTCGTCTCGGGCACAAATCCAAACAGAGCCTTCGACATCATCGCTGCTTTCGATACGACTGAGATGAACACTTCAGATCCCGATTTGCAGGGTCCGCCTTGGAGTGGTGGCAACCTCGCGGTGTCGGCTACCGAGGTCGTCATCGGGAACGCGTTGATCATTGCCGAGAACAATACTGATGCGAACAACGATGGCGTCCTCGACGATCCCGATGACGAAATCTCAAGGCCATCGGGGACGATCGATCTGTCGTTTGCCACGTCGGTTCCGGTATTTGGACTCGACATCATCGACATCGAGGGTGTTGTGGAGGAAGAGTCGAGCCTGGACTTCTACTCGAATGGCAATATTGTCGGCACGGTCAACTTCACCGCATTCACCGACAACGTTTCTGCATACTTCGACCCAAGCGTGCAGTTTGGGAACAATCACGCCAACCGGATCCAACCGATCCCTGCCGCAGACTTCGGAGTGCTTGGCTTTGACCGTGTGGTCATCAATGTCGGCGGCTCGTCAGCGTACGACACGTTCGTTGTGCCGAGCCCGTCCTCAGCAGTCTTGCTCTCGGCAGGCCTGCTTCTGGGTATACGCAAGCGCCGATAGGACCCCATCCGATCGAATCAGACACGCCGCTGCCGATTCGAGAATCTCAAAGTCCTAAATAATCCCCCTTGGACGCAGCCAAGGCGGCTTTTTTGCATTGCATACCAAATCCGCTGGCATTCTTGCTAAACGGATGTAGCTTTCCAGTGCGTGTTATTGGGCGTCTTATGACCCGTTCAGGGTTGGGACGGAGCAGATATGAAAGCAATGCGACGGATCGCTTTGTGCGCTGTAATTGCAGCCGCACATCCGGCAAGCGGACAGGTGTTTGATTTCAACACACTGGCCCACGGCGAGATCATCACAAACCAGTTTGAGCCTGCGCTGACGATCACAGGGACCAACCCGAATCGCCCGTTCGACATCATCGCTGGTTTTGATACACAGTTCCTCGGCTCGACCGCCGACCCCGATCTTCAGGGTCCACCTTGGGCGGGGGGCAACCTGGCTATCTCTGACGATGCCGTCCAGATCGGCACAGCGCTGATCATCGCGCAGAACAACAGAGACATCGACAACGATGGCGTGCTCGATGCGCCAAACGATGAGGGTTCGCGACCAGCGGGCACGATCGACCTTTCGTTTGCAGAGCCCATCCCGGCGTTTGGTCTCGACATCGTCGACATCGAGGGCACCGTCCGCGAGAACTCCAGTCTCGACTTCTACATCAACGGCATCCTCCTCGGCAGCGTCACGTTCGACTCATTCGAGGATCCCAACTCCCCCTTCTACGACCCGTCTGTCATATTCGGGAACAACCACGCCAACCGGATCCAGCCGATCGTGGCATCGCAGTTCTTTATGGCCGACAGCTTCGACCGCGTCGTGATCAACGTGGGCGGCTCGTCCGCGTACGACACGTTCGTCACGATCCCGGCTCCTGCCTCGAGCGCTCTGCTCCTGGCGGGCTCGGCTCTCATCGCACGCCGACGCCGCTGATTCGCGGCACATCATCCAGACCAAACTTCACGGGGGCGTTGACTTCGCAGTCACGCCCCGTTACTTTGCGCACTGATGACCGCCATCGCCTGACCATGTAGATCTTCCGCCAACCCGGTGCGCCAGGAGTGCGCGCACGCTCTACACCGGCGGACCCATCGTCAGGCACTCGATCCATGCAATCGAATCCCGCACACCCTTCCGGCTATCCGGTCGATGTGCTCACGAGCCATCCTTCACATGTCACACAACAACCACAAGCCCGCCAGGCGATCTGGCCGGCGCCACGAAGCCGAGGGCTTCACCTGCATCAACTGCAAACTCCACGTCCCGGGTCAGGCCTGGGGAACCAAGCACCGCAACCACTGCCCCGCGTGCCTCTACAGCCGGCACGTCGACGAACAACCGGGAGACCGCGCGTGCGCGTGTAGAAGCCCGATGGAACCGATCGCCATCGAAGCCAAGTCCGACGGCGAGTGGTCCATCGTCCACCGCTGCAGCGGCTGCGGCGAGATCAAAGTCAACCGCATCGCGGGCGATGACTCGGAACGGGCTTTATTGAGTTTGGCGCTCAGGCCTATTTCGAGGCCGGCGTTTCCGTTGGATGATGCGCGATGACCGCTCGTTTTGCAGATTCAGTCGATCTTCTCGGTAAGCACCCAGCCCTTGGGGCCCGTGAACACCCAACTCGCAGTGGTTTCGCCCTCCGGGGCGGTCAGTCGAACAGTGATCGGAGCCGCGGACTCGGCCTTGTTGAGCGTGACCCTGTGTGTATCACCCTCGACGAGGTTGGTCTGGCTCATCTCGCCCACGACCACCCGCAAACCGCCCGGCCCGAGGTTCTCGGCTTCGAGCCTGACATCGAGCCCGTTGACGATCCATGCACGCGACTCGCCCACCGAGAGCGTGGTCGTGCCCGTCTCACGGTGGTGCGAACAGCCCGTGCATATCGCGGTCAGAGCGGCGGCGGTGACGAGGAGTTTGTTGCGCATGGTATGGGTCCTTGCTTTTAGGGGCTGGTTGGGATTGTATGAGTAAACAATTGGGAAATGGGACGCAGACTGAAATCAGTGTTGTGCCGCTTTCATCACAGCTTCTTCAAAGCCCCAACCAACTCATCAATATGCTCGCGCTCGTGCGCCGCTGACATCTGGATGCGGAGCCTTGCCGTGCCCTCGGGGACCACGGGGTAGCCGAAGCCGATGACGAAGACGCCCAGTTCCATGAGGCGTTTGCTCATGCTGATCGCCTTGGCGGTGTCGCCCACGATGATCGGGCAGATGGCGGTGGGGGAGTCGATGACCTCGAACCCCGCGGCGGTGATCTGCTCGCGCGCGTAAGCCGTGTTGTCGCGGAGTTTCTGCACGCGCTCGGGCTCGGCCATGAGGATCTCGATGGCTTTGTTCGCGCTGCACGCGACGGTGACGGGGAGTGCGTTCGAGAAGAGCGTGGGCCGGCCACGCTGGATGACCAGCTCGCTCCCGCGTTTGGGGCCCGCGATGAACCCGCCCGCGCCGCCTCCGAGCGCCTTGCCGAGCGTGCCTGTGAAGTAGTCGACCTGTGCGGAGCCGTCGTCGTTAACGAGGCCGCAGAACTCGTGCGTGCCTCGGCCTGTCTCGCCCATGACACCGTGGCCGTGGGAGTCATCGACGACGAGCTTGGCGTCGAACTCGTCGCAGAGCGCGCGGATCATCTGGAGCTTGGCGATATCGCCCTCCATGCTGAAGACGCCGTCGGTGACGACCCATGCCTGCCCGTTGATCTCGGGGTCCTGCTCGCACTCGACGAGCTTCTCGCGGAGGCTGTCCATATCGGAGTGCCTGTAGACCTTCTTCTTGACGCCCTTCTTGATAACGGGGGTGAGCCGCATCGCGTCGATGATGCACGCGTGGTTGAGCTCGTCGGAGACGATGACATCGCCCGCCTCGCAGAACGTCGGGAACAGCGCCTCGGTCGCGTTCCAGCACGAGACGAACGTGTAGCTCGCCTCGGTGCCCATGTACTTGCTGATCGTGGCTTCGAGCTGCTCGTGGGGTGTGAACGTGCCGCAGATGAAGCGAACGGAAGCGGTGCCGGCGCCGTAGTCACGCAGGCCCTTGATGCCCGCCTCGACGACCTCCGGGTGGTTGGCCAGTCCCAGGTAGTTGTTGGAGCAGAAGCAGAGCGTGTCGCGGAAGGAGCCGTCGTCCATCCGCATCCTGACGACCGCGTCCATGGGGGAGCCCAGCATCTGCAGGTGCTTGTACTGCCCGCCTTCGGCGAGCTCTTGGAGGGTCTTGTCGGTGCGCTGGTCGAACGTGCTCATGGGGATTCTCCGCGTGTTCGCAGAGTTTAGGCGCTGGCGGAGGCGTCTCCTTCGCCGCTCTTTGTCTCTGGGCTCCGACCCTGCCCGGTGATGAGCCTGGCGCCCCGCCCGAAGGTGATATACATGTAGATCCACTCGAACATCGTCACGACCTTGTTCCGGAACCCGATGAGGAATGCGATGTGCACGAACGCCCACAGCAGCCACGCGGGCAGGCCCGAGATTTTGAGCCAGCCGAAGTCCGCGATCGCGCGTCGGCGGCCGATGGTTGCCATGTTGCCCTTGTCGCGGTACTTGAACGCGGGGCGTTTGTCGGGGGGCGTCGTGACGCCGGTCTTGATCTCGCTGGCGATGATGCCCGCCGCGTGTTTGCCCATCTGGATCGCGCCCTGCGCGACACCGGGCGTCTCCTTGCCTTTGACATCGACTGCTTTGCAGATATCGCCCGCGGCGAAGACGTTCGGATAGCCAGACAGGCTCAGATCAGGCTGAACGACGAGCCGGCCGGCGTTGTCGAGTTCGCTGCCCGCCGACCCGGTGATGCCCTCGGCTTTCACGCCGGCGGCCCAATACACCGCGCCGGCGTCGATCCGCTCTGTCGTGTCGCCCGACCTGATCTCGACACCGTTGTCATCGATCTCTTCTGCGTAGGTGTTGAGCATGACTTGGATGCCCATACCGACGAGGTCTCTTCTGGCTCGCTCGGATTGATCCTCATCGAACGCGGCGAGCAACCGATCCCCCGCTTCAACGAGCACGATGCGTGTCTCGGAGGTGTCGATGTTTCGGAAGTCGGGCGGCAGACTCCGAGTCGCGATCTCTGCAAGAGCACCTGCGAGTTCGACTCCTGTCGGTCCTCCCCCGATCACGACAAAGGTCATGAGCGCCCGCTGTGTATCAATGTCTTCCGCGAGTTCTGCTTTCTCAAAGCTGGACAGGAACTGCCTGCGGATCTCGAGCGCATCCTCGATCGACTTGAGCCCGGTCGCGTGCCTGCTCCAGTCGTTGTGTCCGAAATAGGAGTTGGTGGTGCCCGCCGCGATGATCAGGTAGTCGTAACGCTCCGCTCCTCGCTGCGTGTATACGGCGTTGGCCCGCAGATCGAGGCTCGTCACTTCTTCCATACGCACCGCGACGTTCGTTCGGCGCGAGAACAGATTCCGGATGGGGACAGCGATCTGCGAAGGGCTCAGCCCCGCGGTCGCGACCTGGTAGAGCAAAGGCTGAAACAGATGATGGTTGCGTCTGTCGAACAGAATCACATCGGCATTGGTCTTGCGGAGCCGCCGCCCGGCGCTCAGGCCGGCGAAGCCTCCTCCGATGATGATGACCCGCGGGCGCGCCACGCGTTTCCTTTCACTGAGTCATTGCTGTTTGTGCTCAGCTTCCGGATGAATCTTACGCGGCGCACGCGTGTTGGTCGGCAGCGGCTTGTTGTCCGTAAACCACAGCTCCGCAAGCGGTCCTCGCATCGTAGGGGGCAAGAGCGCCCGCACCCCTAGCCTCGCGATAGGCCTGCCCAGCATGAGCCCGACCGAACCCGCGATGAGCCAGAGCACGAACACGCACGCGACCGCGGGGAGCCACATGCTCTCGTTGGCGATCTCGTTGGGAGTAACCCAGCCCACCAACCTCCGATCGATCGTCGTGGCGATCAGGAAGATCGCGAGCATCATGATCGCCGGAAGGACGCCCACAACGAGCAGCACCGACCTGCGCGCGCCGAGGATCAGCACCGAGAGTACCGATCCCATCGCAAACATCGGGATCGTCATGAGCGCCATCACGGGCATGCTCGACCGAGCCGTGTGTGTAAGCCCGGTGAAGAACGATGAGAACCGGTTCTGGTCGCGCCACCACGCCGTGTCGATCGCGTACCAGCGGTTGGCGACGAACGCGCCGTCTGCGGCGCGCTGCGAGGGCGCGGCCGCCGTTCGCCCGGCATACGGATCGCGCCCCGCCGCTTCCTCGGTGTTCACGTGCTCCGCCCACTGCGCAGCGATCTCGATCGCAAGAGGCTCCGCAGCGGTTTCCTTCAACCCCTCGGACATCGCCGAGAGAAGCAGCAGCACCGTCAGGAGTGCGCCCAGAACTGTCAGAGCGTACGCGAGGGCAGCAAAGACCCTGATTCTGCCGGGCCAGCGCCCGAGCATCGGGTATTCCTGCACCGCGGCCGGCGTGCCGCACTCGGGGCATCGCGCGATGTAGAGCCCGTAGTGCTCTTCCTTGAATACGGGCTGGCCGCGCAGGTTGTAGGCGCACTTCACGCAAAGGCGGTCGCCCATGATCGTCGAAACAGGTGTTGCCTTGTGCTCGGTGGTCATCCCGCTCGACTCTTGCTCTGAAGTTTGCGTGCCCACCTGAGAGAACGTCGAAGGCGTCGCGCCATGATCGCGTCCCCGCTGGGTGTGGTCGCCTTGCCCACACACAGGCCCGCTGCGGTCAGCAGCCAGCACACCCCGGCGACCTGCACCATCGAGCCGTATACACGAAGCACTGGTCCGAACTCAAACGGGATCGCGTCGATGCGCACCAGAATTGTCGGGACCGAGGTGCAGCACACAAGCAGCAGCACGCCCCACGCCAGCGCGAGGTGCGTCATCTTCCAATGCCAGAGAAGTCTGCACAGCACGAGTCCCGAGAGCAGTTGCACGAGCCCGATGATCGAAAGGAGAACGCCTATTGAAAGCAACTCAGACTTGTCCGCGTTTCGAACAGCATGCACGAATGCGGGCCAGGGGGCGCGCTCGTGCATCTCGGCCTGTCTCGTTGCCAGCCCAGCGATCAGCATCGCTGCGCCCGCGACGCAGACGATCACGAAGATTGTCAACGCCATCCGGTTGAACGCGCGGTCGAGCCTCCGGAATGCGACAGGGTGAGTCCTCAGCCTGTGCTTTCGGCGGACGATTGAGACGCCGCAGGCAGGGCACGCGCAGACCGGGAGCCCGTACACAGGGTCGGGTGGCGCGGGGGCTTGGCAGAGTTCATAGCCGCAGCTTGTGCAGAGTTGCGAAGCGAGCACGGCAGATCATACAGCGTCTAGCCAGTCAGGATTCGATGAAATCCGAGAGCGTCAATCACCCACAACCGTTGTTGAAGTTGTTGACCCACGCGGTGAAGTCTGTCGGTGTGCAAGAGCCGTCACCGTTCTGATCGCACTCGGGCAGGTTGTTGTTGAACGCGTTGACCCACGCGGTGAAGTCGGTCGGTGTCACCTTGCCGTCACCGTTGACATCGGCGACGCAGTTCGGTGTCACCTCGACGATGAGCTTCGGGTTCGGATCGGGCGTCTCGTCGGTTCCGAAGGACACAACCCGCCCAAACGTTGGCTCGATATCCGAGATCAGGATCCAACCGAAGTTCGAGACTGTCCCGTCGATCATGTCGATCACGTCCAGTGTGACGTCGAACCCGCCGGGCGTGAGCAGGAGTGTGAAGGTCGCCGAGTCCGTCGCGACGGGGTCGAAGTCACCGCCCGCGCTGTTCCAGTTGGCCCCGAACCCGTCAACGAGCCATGTCACATCGTCGGGGCCGGCGAGCGAACCCAGCCCGCCCCCCATGCCCTGACCCGGCGCCGGACCCTCGTTCCAATCGCGCGTGATCCTGTGCGCGGAAATCGGTACCGGCCCCCGGATAGCGCGGGGGGTGAGCTCGAGCGTTGCCGAGACGATGTCTCCCGCAGGCAGAACTGAAAGATCAAAGCGGATCATGGCTCGCTTGGTCAGGCGGTTGTTGCTGGTGCCCGAGAAGAGCGCGCCGTCCCCGATCGCCTGGGTCGGGACGTCGAGAATGGTCGCCTCGTTCTGTGCTTCGAGTTCGAATACCTGAGCGGACGCGCCCGCGGCGAGGCATGCCGACAGCACACAAGGGAACACACGAATATCCATCACGGCGGCACCTCTCTTAATCAACATATCTCTGACGAGAATCAGGTCCGATTCTAATGCCAGTACCAGGCCGAAGATACACAAAGCACGCAAACTTGTAATCGGATTCTGGTTGGGTACACGCCGTCTACCGGTGCTACACTGCTTGGATGCTCTTCAACCCGTTTTCTAGGAAATCCATCGTCGATCGGGGTCGTCTGGCCCGCCGGACGCACGAGGTCTGGCTGACCAACGCACTCTCGACGGGCAAGCCCCATCCCCGGATCCCCAAGCGCGAGGCGAGGCTCGGCGGGTTCGATCAGATCATGCGGACGCCCGGCGGCCGGATCTGGGCCAGGCAATGGTGGTCCGGCGCCTTCTCATCCAAGGAATACGACTGATTCCACGCCTACACATCGGCCGACAATGAATGAGAGTATCGGCCTTCCTACACAGACCAGCGGAGCAGCGCCAATGAGCGAAGACTCGACACAGCAGACAGCCGCCCACACCACCAGCCTCGCCCGGAAGTGGGTTATCAAAATGGCCGTCTTCCTCGTCGTCCTCATCGGGTTCGGAATCTACGGCCTCTACGACGCCATCATCGCGTACCCAAACCGGGGCGAAGCCTCGGCATCGTGGCACCTCCACCAGTACCTGCTCAAAGCGAACGAAGCGAGGCTCCTCGAGAGTGATCTGGGTGTCCCAGACGGGATGACCGCCAGTGAGCACAAGGCTGATCTCGAAGAAAGGCTCAACGATCTGACACAGACCGCCGCGGGCAACTCGTTCAGAGCGCGCGAGGCAGCCGCGGACATTGCGCGCTACCACTGGCTCAACTCGCTAGGCGTGCTCGGCAGGCTCACGGAAGAACGGGTCGTCTCTGACATCAGCGATCGCCCGAATGACAAGCTCGCCGAACTCGACGCCGAGTGGTCGAACACGACCGAACAGCCCAAGCCTCTTGCCAGCTATGACATCCCAGTCCAGTGGGCGTTCGTTGTGGTCGGGCTGGGCGGGGGCGGGCTGCTGCTTCTGCACATGATGCGGACGGCCAGCCGCAAGTACACGTGGGATCCGAGTGAGATGCGCCTCGGCCTGCCGGGCGGCGTATCGATCGTGCCCGACGACGTTGAGGTCTTCGACCGACGCAAGTGGGATAAGTTCCTCGTCTTCCTCAAAATCAAATCAGAGCACCCGCAGCTGGGCGGCAAAGAAGTCAAGCTCGACCTCTATCAGTACGAGCCGCTCGAGGAGTGGTACTTGGCGATGCACCGCCATGCACGCCCCGAAGACCTCATCGACGAAGATGAGCACGAGGGCGATGACGGGGATGAGAGCGATACGGAATCTGAGATTCAAGAATCGGAACAACATCCGAGACCGGAGCCCACGGGCTCCTGAGCCCGGAGGCGCCCTTTGACCTGGGTTGTAGCAACACTTGTTCTGATCTGCTCGCTCGTCGGCGTCGTGCTGACGCTTGTGACTTTGCCCGGCATGTGGTTCATGCTGCTCGTGGCGATCATCGCGAAGCTTGTCACGCCCGATATCTTCGGTTGGTGGGTTGTGATCACCGCCGCCGTACTGGTGCTCCTCGCCGAGATTGCTGAGATGGCTAGCTCCGCGGTCGGTGCAAAAGCTGGGGGAGCGACGAAACAAGGGATAACCGGCGCGTTCATCGGTGGCATTCTCGGAGCGATCATCGGCACAGTCTTTTTCATGCCCATCATCGGGACCATCATGGGCGGTGTCATAGGAGCCGCGGCTCTCGCGGTTGTCATGGAACGCAACGGTGCCCAGCGCACGTGGAAGGAGTCAGGGAAAGCCGGCGCGGGCGCTGCCGCGGGCCGGGTCGCGGCGACGTTCATCAAAACGGGCCTCGCGATCTCCCTGGGTCTGGTGCTCTCGATTGCGGCGTTCTGGCCCGCTTCGCAGTCGGGCGAGGATGCGCTGGTGCCCGCCGACCAATCCGGTATGATCCAAGCCGAGGAGCCCTGAGGCACAATCCGTTGGCTGGAGCCGACGACCGGAGCGATGGATCGCATGTCAGACACAACCGCCGCTGAGGCGACGCAGAACGACGCAAAGAAGCACGGCCCGAAGCACTTTGTACTCGATACAAACGTGCTGCTGCACAACCCGAACGCGCTCTTCGTGTTCGAGGACAACCACGTCGTCATCCCCTATCCGGTGATCGAAGAGCTCGACACCATGAAGAGGCGAGAGGACGACATCGGGCGAGCCGCCCGGCAGTGCATCCGCCACCTCGACCGACTGCGCGCACTCGGGAAGCTGACCGAGGGCGTCAGCTGGGGCGATCTGCCCGCCTCGCAGGAGTTCAACCCGTCATCGTTCCTCGCCGATGGTAAAGCGGGAAGCATCCGAGTCGATGTCACCGATCCGGCGCGCCCCGCCGCGATCGGCAAGGACATGCCAGACAACCACATCATCGCTGTCGCCTACGCGCTCAAGCTCGCCGATGAGCCCGCGGTCTTTGTGTCAAAGGACCTGTCGGCGCGCATCAAGAGCGATGCCTTGGGCATCAAGACCGAGGACTTCGAGAACCAGAAAGTCGACGCCGAGCGCCTCTACACGGGGTACTTCGACCTCACCGTCCCCGGCAACCTGATCGACGACCTCTACCACGACAAGCAGCTCGACATCGAGAGGCTCGTCGATCACCTGACCACCGAGAACCCCGACGGCTCTACAACCAAGCGCGACATCAAGACCAACCAGTTCATCGTGCTCCACGACGAGAGCGACCCGAACCACACCGGCCTCGCGCGAAGGCTCGCGAGCAGACTCGCTGAGACGGATCAGATCATCCCAGTCACCGGCCCACGCAAACCGGTCTATGGCATACTTGCGCGCAATGTGCAGCAAACAATGGCACTCGATCTCCTGCTCGACGATGAGATCAGGCTTGTCACGCTCCTGGGCTCCGCGGGCACGGGCAAAACACTCCTTGCGATCGCGGCGGGCATGGCAAAGGTCTTCCTCGACGACCGGTTCGAGAAGCTCCTCGTCGCGAGGCCCATCATGCCCATGGGCCGAGACATCGGCTACCTCCCGGGCGACAAGGACGAGAAGCTCTTCGCGTGGATGCAGCCCATCTTCGACAACCTCAGCTACCTGCTCTCGACACGAGGCGGTCAGCACGAGGTCGCCGATAGCCATACCACCGAGCAGCGCATCGAGCAGCTCATGGCGGGCGGGCAGCTCGTGCTCGAGCCTTTGACCTACATCCGGGGCCGATCGATCCCGCACCAGTTCATGATCGTGGACGAAGCGCAGAACCTGACACCTCACGAGGTCAAGACGATCATCAGCCGCGTCGGCGAGGGCACCAAGATCGTCCTGACGGGCGACATCGGGCAGATCGACAACCCGTACCTCGACCGCGCATCGAACGGTCTCAGCTACGCGGTCGAGCAGATGAAAGACGTTGGCATCGTCGGTCACGTCACGCTCGCGAGCAGCGTGAGATCCGAACTGGCGAGCCTGGCGTCGGAATTACTCTAAGAAACAGGCGTATCCGGTCGGTAATGAAAAAGGCCCCGCTTGATCGCGGAGCCTAGCTCGGACTCAATTGTGTAACTGACTCAGCCGTCGTACGCGAGCGCCTGCTCGACGCGGCTGCGCTCGCGGTCGAAGAATCGGCGCCACTCGGCGTCCGACTCGATCAGAATCCCTGTGCGGAGCAGATCGACGTACTCGGGCGTCGCGCGGGCGAGCTTGTGCAGCGCAGCGGACTTGCCCCGGATCGCGGGCAGCCACCTCGGATCGAGCGCGAGCGCCTCGTCGAAGTGCTGGAGCGATTCTTCCGCGTAGTCGGCTTCAAGCCAGAGCCTGCCCAGGCTCGTGTAGGGCTCGGGGCGATCGGGCTCGAGCTCGATCGCGCGCTGGAACGCGGTCTCGGCGTCCACGTAGTTCTGCTGAGCCATCAGCACGTTTCCAAGGTTGTTCCACGCGCCGGTCTGGTTTGGGAAAATCTCAAGCGATTCGCGGTACAGGCTGTCGGCTTTTTCGAACTGGCGCTTGCGGTACGCATCATCGGCCTGAGCGGTCAGCGAGCGGGCGCGGTTGATGTCGCCCCTGGCGGTCATGTCCGCGGGCCGACGCAGGTTCGTCGTGCCGTTCGACTGACACGCGGTCATCGCCAAGAGCACGCCGCCCGCTGCGGCTGAAAGAACTGCCACTCGTCCGATTCGCTTGCTGATCACTGCTTCTTCTCCAACCGAGAGAAACTCAGGGTCACGTTCCAGCCCGTCTTGTCGGGCTTGGGCCTCATCGCGAGGCTGTGCACACGCATCCCCTCGATATCCTGCTCCACCGCCGCTGCCCAGCGGATCGGGTCGCTCGCCTCGGCGACCGTAAACTCCTTGAACACAAACACTCTTCGGTGCGCCGAGCCCGTCGCTGTTTCGGACCGCTCCGAATCGAACACGGGCGGTTCGATCTCTGCGTTTCGTGCGGCCTGTTGCAGCAGCGAGAGCGGGCTCGAGAGACGGTCGTAGATTACAGGACCATCGCCCGACTCCTGCGGGTCCTGGAGCGACCGATAGGTCGCCAGCTGGCTCTGCACGTTCCGCTGCGTGAACTGAGCGGACGAGAGTGTCCGCAGCGCCCCGGCGCGCTGCGTGTACCCCAGCAGCGCGTACACGCCTGCTGCGAGCAGCACGATCATCGCGAGCACGATGAGTATGCGGGGGCTGTTGCGCCGCTCAGCCGCCGAGGCCCGGCGTTGCATCATCAGCCTGTCCTGATCGCTGACCCTGCTCATTCGCCGCCCTCTTCTTTGTCGAGATCACGCCAATAACCTTGTAAGGTGACTTGGGTATTTGAGTCTGTCTGACGAAGTGACGGGTTGCCCCAGTTCACGTATCTGGCGTTGTTGATGAGGATGCTCGGCGCCGCTTCAGCGTCCGTCGTGCTCTCAGCTTTCAGCTCAAGATAGTTCAGCGACTGATCGACGAGCAGACGCGAGAGCGTGACGCCGTTCATGTACTCGAGGAACACCGCGATCTCATCGACCGAGAGCAGCACCGGATGAATCTCATCGAAGTCGTCCCCGTCCTGGCTGAGCTGCAGCGAGGAGATCGCTGACTGGAGCGAGAGGATCGGGTATACCGGGTCGGCGTTCACGCCAAGCTCACTGACGATCAAGGCGTTGGTCTCGACCGTGATGTCCGCGGCCTGCTTGCTCGCATCATCCGCAGAACCTCTCAGCTTTGTGCCGAGCACGCCCAGCGCTACCGCTCCGATGAGGATCACACCCGCGACCCAGCGGTACATCCCCCGGTGCGCTCGGCCCGGCCTGCTCGCCAGAGAGCCAATCGGCTTGGATTCGTGTGCGCGCCGCTTGGTCTTGCCGCCGGCGGTCTTCTCCTGGAGCCTAAGGAATGTCGTCAGGATCGGGTCGTCCACACGCAGCAGGTCGAGCGAAGCACCAGGCCAGACCTTGTGGATCGCTTGCCCGAACTCGCCCGCCCCGGGTGTGCGGCCCTCGTCATGGTCTACGAGGCACAGGACGCGGCGGGGTGATCTTCCGAGCTGAGCTGTCCAGGCCAGCCAGTCCATCGCGAGCCGGCCCGAACCGAACGCGCGGGCCTTCTCGTCATCAACGAACGCGTCTGGCTCGATCTTCGCCGACCCGGCGGCCAGCAGCTCGCCTTCGTCGCACCAGGCCCACTGCACATGCCCGTCTGGCTCGACCAGCATGACCGCGGTGTCCACCCTGCTGACTGACACGAGCGGGTCGCTGTCCTCGCGGATTTCACCCGCGGGGTCCCACGCCGACGCGATCGCGTGCCAGAGGCTCGTCACCTGCGCGACTTCGATCTTCATCTCGTCGAGCGCATCGATCAGCAGCTTAACGGGCAGGTCGCCCATCGCGAGCACCGCGGCGCGAGTGCTGGGCGCGTCGTTCTCATCCGCTTTCTTGCGCCCGAGGATCAAACCCTGTCCGCCGGTCTTCGCCAGCTCCCTGTTGCCAAGCGGTTCGAGGCTCGATCCGCCCACGGGCACGAGCGATTCGACCGTTTCCGCTGCTTCAAGCGCGGGCATAGCCGACCAATCGCCCCACGCGCCCGGTGACTTCTGACGGACCGCTGCGCGAACCACCGAGGCGTCCGAGCCCGGCACGTCAAGCCAGGAGCACACCGCGCCGCGGGGATCGAGACAGAGGAGCCCGATGTTGCCGCCCGTGGTCGCGTCGATGCGTGCGCGGAGCCACTCGGCGGCGAACCTGACGCCCTCGAGCGAGTCCGCCTCATCGGGAACGCTGTAGCGCTCCTCCTGCATATCACCGATCAGACGCAGGCCGACGAGACGCTGACCGCTCGGGTCGCGCTCAACATAAACAGCGGGGCCTCTCAACGGTTCTCGCCCCTTCTTCGCTCTTCTAGCTCTTTCTGTCTGCGATCAAATTCGGCTCGACGCTTCTCGGCATCAGCCATGTTGCTCATCTGCTGTTCGCGGTCTGAGAGATAGTCCCGGTTCCCAGCTCTCCCGGGTGTGATGATTGTCGCGGCAGCACCCTGCTCGGGCTGGGTCGCCACCGACACGATCTGCCCCGACGAATTCGCGAGCGAGATCCGCTCGATCACGCCGCCGCGGTCGATCTCGATCTTGTCGCGGGCGACATCGATGACCTCGGCGTCGTACGCATCGAGCCTCGTGCCCTTGCGGAGCATCCGCTGCTTGCCGTCGATCTCAACAAGCGCAAAGCTGAAGTTGGGCTCGAACACGCCGCCGAGATATTTCCAGCCATCGGAGCTTGCGATTCCACCCGTATCGGTTTGCTCTCCTCCAACAGGCTTAGGTGTGCCGGTTTCTGGCTCTTCAGCAACACGTGTGCCGTTCACCCTATCGAGCGTTCCGCCGATCATGCCCGGGTTGATCTCTGGCTCATTAGAAAAACGATTCTGTGGGTTCCCCTGCGTGGGATCGGTGGCTGCGGGACCGCCGAATTCCGTGGGCTGCACGGGCGCCTCGGGCAGACCCGGGTCGTACATGACAGCGCCACCAACGAGAACGACGAGCGCGAGCCCGGCGACCTGCGCGGTGCGCGTCTTTCTGATCGCTTTGGTTCTGTTGACGCCGCTCATTCTCTGCCTCCTTGATCGGGGTCGTCACTCCCGGTCGGAGTGTAGCCGACACCGTCATCGAGCCGTTTCCAATCCAGGAACCACGCGTTGGCGTGCTCGCTGCCAGAGACCAGCGGGTCCGTGTCATCCTCGCGAGGGATCACCACCACCGCCTCGTATCTTCCGAGCGTCGCCTTGCGGATCGCTCCGTCGGGCCCGGTCAGCTCGGCTCTGACGTTCCAGAGCGCCGGGATTGTTGTCCAGAGAGCCGTCACCTCGCTCTGCTCGTCGTCGGCAAGCCCCGCGTCGCGGGCGACGTCGAGCAGCTGGAGCCTCGTGATCTCGTCCTCTGAGTCGCGCAGGCGGATGAGATCAGCGGTGTACACATCGACCAGCTCGGCATCACCCACAACAGCCATCGCCATCGCGTGGATCACCTCGGGCGGGGCGAGCATGATGTTGACCGCCAGAGGCCCGGCCTGCCTGCCGAACCGATCCGCGTACCCCGGCCCCGCGATCTCGAGGTTCTCGCGCACGAGGTCCGCGATCTCTCTCTGGCGCTCCAGAGGCATCACATCGGTCGTTGGCTGCTTGGTTTCGAGCCCCGCGGGATTCACGAGAGCCGTCGATTGGGACTGGGTGAGCCAGACCATCAGCGTCCTGTCGCCCGAGAAATCAACGGTAAAGGCCTCGCCGTCGTCAGCGATGAGTTCTTCGAGTTCCTGTTTGGCAGAGAACTGGAGCCAGAGCGCGATCACCTCGCGGAGCCCACGCTCGCGATGGTCATCGATGTACGTCTGCACCTGCGCGTTGGCGGCGCTGGCGCGCACCGAGTCGCGGTTCAGGACGATCGCCACGGTCAGGCTCGCAACGAGCGCGAGCAGCACAACAACAGGCATGACGTACCCGCAGTTCACGCGCCACCCCCGATCTCGTTGTCGTCTTCGTCCTCGGCGTTGGGGATATCAACGCTGACACCGACCTCGGGCCCGGGTGTCCAGCCGAGTTCGAACATCCAGCTGCCGTAGAGCCCACCTGTCGTCTCGAGCTCGAGCTCGACGAACGCGGGAAACTGCCTGGACTCGATGGCGCGTACTCGGCTGAGCTTCTCTCTGTCGATGAACGCCGTCCAGCTGATCGATTTCAGATGCTCGCAGAGCAGCGTCGGCGAAGGGAGCGACCGCTCGTCGAACCACGCGCCGTCGGGGATATCGGTGGGGGGCAGCGGCACCCACCAGAGCAGAAGCGCGTCACCGCTCGCGGAACGCTCCACCTCGATCGCCCCGCGGAACCCGTCGAGATCGTCGTAACTGATCCGCTGGCCTGTCTGCTCTTCCTGGCTCGTCATCAGCGCACGCCTGTTGCGGTCCGAATCTGAGATATCTTCTTCTCTTGTGGGCCCGATGGGCACCCGGTCGCTGACGACCTCGAGCCTGGGCATGCCGTCGGTTTCGTTGAGTTGGAACCGGAATCCAGCGCCGGCGATCGGCTCCGGGTAGACGATATCGAGATACTCGTCGATCTCTTCGTCGCTGGCACCGTCTCGCAAGATGTCACGGACTGTGTTGTTCGGAGCCGGGCGGAGCCTGGTCAGCGCCTTGTTGATGACGACGCGTGTGCTCGCCAGCTCGTGCTGCTCCTGAGCGCGCTGGGCAAGCCCGCTGTCGGTGCGCGCGACGCTCAGCATGACTGAGAGCGCGGTCCCGAGCACCAGCATGCCCACGACCATCGCGAGCATCATCTCAAGCAGCGTGAACGCTCGGCGGGTCATCTCAGCCGCCTCCCTCTGCGTCCGGGTCCTCGAATCCCGTCAGCGTTTGCAGCAGGTCGGAAATCCGTGCGGGGTCCTCCATGAGGCGCTTCATCGAGTCCTCGCCCCTGCTGCCAAACCCCATCGGGTTGACGAGCCGCGTGAGCCTCACGCCCGGCGAAGCGCCTGGCACACGCGTCTCCGGCCTGCCGTCGTCCAGCCAGACGGTCACGCGGACCTCCTTGAGGTTCGTCAGCGCCGTGGGGACCGCGCCCTGCCGGCCCGCGGTCACCCGGTTCCTCCGGTTGGGTTCTTCGATGCGGATCCTGTCCTCGTCGAGGTCCCAGCGGAAGGTGTAGATGCCGTAGTCGATCGTGTCCGGCAGCTTGTCGACGCTCGTGGAGTCGTCGAGGTAGCTGATGATGACGCGGTTGGCAACCTCGGAGGCACCGAGCCTCGCCTCGTCCGTCCGGTCCGAGTTCATCGCGTAGCTCAGGACGGAGAAGATCGACGAGGCGACGATGGCCAGCAGAGCCGCGGCGAGAACCGCCTCAAGGAAGCTGAACCCGCGCCGGGTCATAGGTCGTCTGGGTTGTATCTTCTTAGTATTCATCATGGCCTGGCGCTCCGCGCCGCCGAGAGAATGGTGCGATCAGGAAGCTGCTTACTTGGCTGTCCTGGCAAGCGCGATCCAGATATCGATGTCGTCCTCGGTGCCCGCGATGCCGTCAGCGCCCATGCTGATGAGCGTGAAACCCTGCTCTTTCGGTGCGCCGGGCTTGCCGGTCGGGTTGTAGTAGAACGGTTTGTCCCAGGAGTCTAAATCCGATCCCTGCTCAAGCGGACTCGGTATGAGTGCTTGTAGCGTTGGAGGGAATGCGTTGTTGTTGAGGTGATAAGTCTGTAGAGCATTCTTGATCTGCTTCATACTGGCCTCAGTGGTCTTGACCTTGGCATCGTCGGCGCCGCCGATCAAGTTCCACGCGGCGACCGCCATCAGGATGCCCATGATCGCGATAACCAGCGAGAGTTCGAGCAGCGAGAAGCCCCGCGCGTGTGTTCTTCTGCGTGTGTTCGTTGTGGGCTGCATATCTCTTATTCCTTCGTGTCTGATGGGCGAGCGGTTCATATTCCCGGGCCCATTCCCCGGCTACCAGGTTGCATCCGAGCCGTTGCAGATGAAAGTGCAAGGGATCACTGAACAAGTCTATGCGCGAGAGCCCAACCCCTCACTACAGACCGCAGCGGCGAGCCTATCGGCCCCGAGGGCGATTATTGAACGGTCCCAGAACGGTTAGATAAGGGTGCCACGGCTTGTCTCGCAAGCCGTGCAGGGACTCAGCCGAACGCCTGACGCGAGATCGAGAGCATGGGGGCCATGATCGCCAAGATCATGCCGCCGATGACGACAAAGATCGCGACAATCAGCAGCGGCTCAAGCACCGCCAGAAGCCTCCCCGAGAGCCTCTCGACCTGTTCCGTGTGGTCCTCGGCGAGCGATTCAAACGCGGTATCCAGATTCCCCGCGCGATCTGCCGCGATCAGCAGCCGACGCGTCCCAATCGGGAACGCCTCGATCCGGTCTATCAGCACCCGGAGCACACCCCCCTCGATGAGCGACTTGCGGAGCCCGTCGAGCTGGTTCCGGAGTTTCCTGTGGTGGATCGTCTGGTTCGCGACACCCAGAGCGTCCGCAAGCGGCACGCCGCCTGTTGCGAGTGCTGCCATCACGCTGAAGAACCGCGCCGATTCTTGCGCAAGCGTGACGTCCTTGAGTACGGGCAGGATGTGCGAGAGCCTGAGCACCGCGGCGGCGATGTGCTGCCTCGCCAGGAAGAGCCCGACCACAAGCCCGGCAATCCCAGCCAGGATCCATAGCGGGTTTGTTCGCACGAAGATCCCGATGCCGGCGAGTGTCCGCGTCGCCCAAGGCAGTTCCTTATCGGGGCCCATCGCGCTGGTCATCGCCTCTGCGACCTGCGGCACAACAAACACGAGCATGAACACGCCCACCATCATGCTGATCGCGAGGACGATCAGCGGGTAGAACATGAGCGTTTGCGCCGTCTCTTTGATCTTGATACGTCTGCGGGCGTTCCGGGCGAGCTGGTCCGCCGCGCCCGCGAGATCGCCTGTCCTTTCTGCCGCACCGAAGACCGCCGCGGTCGCCTCGTCGAACGTGCTCGTCTCCCGGGACGCGTCGGAGAACGACTTGCCCTGACGGACAAGTTCACGAAGCTGCTCGATCCTGGGCTTGGCCTTGTTCGAGACCGCCTCGGCGGTCACCTCAAGCGTCTCTACAAGAGGGACACCTCTTGAGAGCAGCTGGGAGAGTTGAACCGTCATCTCGGCCTGATCTTTCAATGAGAGCGGCTTGTCGTTTTTGCCTGCGAGCCAGGCCGGCACCCGCCAGGATCGGATCAGGACCAGCTTCTGCTTCGAGAGGTCCCTGGCCAGCACGCCCTCGTCCATCGCGGCGCGCATACCCATGGTCTTCTTGCCGTCGATTCGGGCGGCGACGAAGAGGTAGGACTCGGGTTGTGCGGCTGCGGTCGGCATGGATCAGACAGAGTCTACGGCGTTTCGACCCGCCAGCCCCGGTTCTGGCGGCGCATCATTGATCCAGCCCACCCGGCGCGGGACAATCATCGAGGTATACAACCGGCGTCGCCGCCGGGGGTTCCAGTCGCGGGCCTGCGCCCGGGGAGACGCTCGATTTGATCCAGACCCAGACCGAGAGCCAGCCGAAAGACGAGCCCGCGACCGCGACCGGCAAGATGCGGTGCCTCATCAAACACCACGCCGGGACCGAACTCGAGTTCCGGTCCGATAGACCAATCCCAGAGCCCGGGCCCCGCGATGTCAGGATCAAGGTGAGCAAGGCAGGCATCTGCGGCACGGATCGGCACATCTGGGAGTGGGACGAGTGGGCAGCGTCGCGCATCCCTGTCGGCATCGTCACCGGGCACGAGTTCGTCGGCATCATCGACAAGGTCGGGGCCGCGGTCACGAAGTATGAGCCAGGTCTCCGTGTGAGCGCCGAGGGGCACACAACCAAAGGCCTCGACTACAACTCGCGCACAGGCAACGCGCACATCGCGACCGACACCAAAATCTTCGGCATCGACCGCGACGGCTGCTTCGCCGAGTACATCGTTGTCCCCGAAGAGAATGTCTGGCCTGTCCACGAGTCGATCCCCGACAAGGTCGCCGCGGTGATGGACCCGCTCGGCAACGCGGTGCACACCGTGATGGCTGCCGACGTGAGCGCCAAGACCGTGCTCGTGTCGGGCACGGGGATCATCGGGCTGATGGCGGTCACGGTCGCCAAAGCCGCGGGTGCGAGCCGGATATTCGCGACCGACATTAACCCTCCGAGACTCGCGCTCGCGAAGAAGCTCGGCGCCGTCGAGGCCTACGACGCCCGCGAGGGCACCGGCTGGATCGACGACGTCAAGAAACAGACCCGAGGCGAGGGCGTCGATGTTGTGCTGGAGATGTCCGGCGCTTCGGTCGCGATCGATCAGTCGTTCAGGGCGCTCCGCGCGGGCGGCACCGCGGCTCTGCTCGGGCTCCCCGCGAAGCCCGTGACGTTCGACTTCAACGAGCACATCATCTTCAAGGGCTGCACCGTCTTTGGGATCAACGGCCGGCGCATGTTCGAGACGTGGTACCAGATGGAAGAGCTGCTGCTCTCTGGCAGGCTCGAACTCGACGACATCATCACTCACGAGTTCCCGCTCGAGAAGTACAAGGAAGCCTTCGAGACGATGATCTCGGGCGAAGGTATCAAGGTTGTTCTCGATATCTAATCGGTTCGGTTACTCTGCCGGCGCTTCGGTCAGGATGTGAGCAAAGTGCGTGGGTAGAGCTGGTGACTCCGTGCAGGCTGGACCGGCGCATCTCTTGATTCAGCGATACTTTCCGTGACACTCAAGGCACGTGTTGTGGAGATTATCAACTGTCTTATCAGCGTTGACCCAGTCACCTGCATCGATATGCAGTTCAAGCAGTCTGGCATCCTGCCGCGCTTTCTCCATGAGCAGACTGTACTGCTCACCGCAAGCTCCGATCGTCTCGTCAGTTGCGAGCACACGGAACAGGTCCGCGAGTTGACCAGACTCAGACGCCGCCGAGAGGTCGGGGTGGCGAGCGGGCGTGACCCACCCGTTGGTCTCAAGCAGAACGAGATTCTCGAAAACGCGATCGATCTCCGCCATCGCGCCCGGGAGCGACTCGACCCGAGCCGTCTCGACGAGAAGGTGCGCCGCCGACGCGAGCGCAGAAGCATCGAGTTTGCTCGCAGCTCCGACATCCTCGAACAGCCCGGGGTATTGCTCGCTTGTGCCGGCGAGCTCCATGAGCTTGAGCCCTGTGTCTGGGGCGCAAGCGCCGATCCCCACGAGCCCGATCGCCGCCGCCGCAGGGCCCCTGTGCTTGCCGTGGTGGCAGTGCACATAGATCGGGCTCTCCGATTCCCTGAGCGCGAGCGCCAGCGCTGCGCGCTCGTCCTCAGAGATGCCCGAGTACTTGATCGGGATGTGGATGTACCGCATGCCGCGCTCGTTCGCGAGTTCGACTTCGGGCAGCGCCGCGTCGACGCTGATGACAGTCTTGACGCCAAGCTGCTCGAGTGAGTTGAATCCTGTCCCTTGCTCGGGCATCGATCCCGACAGCACGACTCGATCAGCGTCGGCAGAGAATACGAGCACGTTGTGCACGCCAGCTCCTGTCGAGTTTAGAACGAGATCGCCCCGCTTGTATCCGCTCCACTCGATCAGCGCAGGGTCCGGTTCAGGCTGAGCGAGCGTGAGCAAGCCGGCGAGGAGTACAAACGCGAGTGAAAACAAATCGGAACCTCGTTAGACCGTGCCGTACATCCGGTCGCCCGCGTCACCGAGACCCGGGCAGATGTATCCCCGCTCGTCGAGCTGGCGATCGACCGATGCCGAGTACACGGTCAGCTCCGGGTGGTCCTTTGCCATACGAAGAAGTCCTTCCGGGGATGCGACCAGGCAGATCATCCGCAGATCGTCCACGCCCGCGTCTTTGAGGATCGCCGCGGCCTCGGAAGCCGACCCGCCCGTCGCGAGCATTGGGTCTACGAGGATCACGGGCCCCGCGTTCAGATCCATCGGCAGCTTCTGCAGATACACCGCCGGCTCCAGTGTCTCTTCGTCGCGCGCCATCCCGAGATGACCGACGCGCGCCTCGGGCATGACCTCGAGGATCCCCTCTGCCATCCCGAGCCCCGCGCGGAGCACCGGGACGACCGTTACGCGCCCCGCGAGCTTCTTGCCGACCGCCTCTTCCACAGGCGTCTGAACCGTGACCTCCCTCGTGGGGAAGGACCTCGTTACCTCAAACACCATGAGCCCCGCGATCTGCGAGATCAGCGCCCGAAACGGCCTGTAGCCCGTCGTCTGGTCGCGCATCCACGTCAGCTTGTGCTGGATCAGCGGGTGGTCGAAGATGACCGCGTTTGTAAACTCGGGGTGTTTCGTGCCCATAGCCTTGAGCATACCGCCAGCCACGGAGCCGGACACATGAGCATGACCCGCCAAGAGATGGACCACGCCGCGCTCGACGCTGCCGTCGAGCAGGCGAGAAAGAGCCTCGCCGAGGGCGGCATCCCGATCGGGGCTGCGCTTATGAACGCCGAGGGCGTCATCGTCGCCCTGGGTCACAACGAGCGCGTCCAGTCGGGCGACCCGACCGCGCACGCCGAGACCGTGTGCATCCGAAACGCGGGCAGGCGCCGAGACTGGCACACCCTGACGATGGCTACCACCCTCAGCCCCTGCGCGATGTGCTCGGGCACCGCGGTCCTGCACCGCATCCCCCGTATCGTGATCGGCGAGAACATGACCTTCCAGGGCCGCGAAGACTGGCTTGCCGCTGAGGGCACAGAGGTCCTGGTCATGCACGACCTGCGCTGCACGTCGATGATGGAGGACTTCATCAATGAGCGGCCCGAGCTTTGGAACGAAGACATCGGGGTGCCGCCCAAAGCGTAGCTGCGAAGGTATGCTCAGCACATGGACGAGTTGATCGGCAAGTTCATTCTTCTCTTTACGATCATCGACCCAATCGGATCGGTACCGGTCTTTATTGCTGTGACCGCGGGAGTCGATTCGGCTCTCCGCAAGCGAGTTGCTCTTCGTGCTTGCGCGGTGTCGGCGGGTATTCTGATCGGCTTTGTACTCGTGGGGCAGTTTCTGCTCGACGCTATGGGTATTCAGCTCGCCGCGTTTCGTGTTGCGGGCAGTGTGATTCTGTTTCTCTTTGCGCTCGACATGATTTTCGGTCAAAGCAAGCCGGAATCCGAGGTGCTCGACGCAGAGCGAGCACGCAAGAGAGCGCTCGATCTTGCGATCTATCCGATGGCTATCCCGTCTATTGCGGGACCGGGAAGCATCCTCGCAGCGATGGTCTTGACAGACAACAAGTCCGAATCGATCGCGAGCCAGGCGACTACCGCGGTCATGATGCTCATCGTTATCTCGATCGTGTTTGGCTGCATGCTATTGGCCGACAGAATCCAGCGTTTGATCAAAGACGTTGGAGCGAGCATCGTCAGCCGAGTCATGGGACTCATCACAGCAGCGATCGCTGCTGACGGTGTGCTGGGCGGCATCAAGGAGTATTTCGCGATCGGTGCAGCCGCGTAGAAACAGCCTCACCCGTCCTTCAGACTCTCCGCGATCCCGATCTCCTGAAGCCTCACGCTCGATTCATCAAGCTCTTGCTTCGTCTTGTAGAACGCGTCCGCGTCGACGGCTTGCCAGTCCGCCTCTGCCTTCTCGATGAAGCCCTTGAGCGACGCAAGCAGCGATTCAAGCTTGGCTTTCTGATCCGGTTCGAGTTTGTTGCCGTACTTCTCGAGCCGCTCGCCGATCCACTTCACGTCAAGCTTTGAATTGACGGTGAGATCAACCACGCGGTGCCTCGTCATGTCCTCGCGCGCGTGCCTGAAGCTATCGGCTTCGATCGCGTCGATCTCCTCACGTGACAAGCCGTGGTTCGGGATGACCTGGAGCGACGCGCGCTTGCCCGATCGCTTCTCGTGCGCGCTCACCGAGAGCACGCCCGAAGCGTCGACGAGGAACTGGACCTCAAGCTGCGGGATGCCAGCTGGCATCGGGGGCAGCCCCGAGAGATGGAACTCGCCCAGGCTCCTGCAGTGCTCTGCCATCTCGCGCTCGCCTTGCAGCACATGGATCTTGATCGAGGTCTGCCCATCCACACTCGTCGAGAACATCTCAGTCGCCCGGGAGGGCACGGTGCTGTTGGCCGTGATCAGCTTGGCGAGCGCGCCGCCCTGCGTCTCGATGCCCAGTGAGAGCGGGATCACGTCCAGCAGCAGCATCCCCTTGGCGCCGCCCGCCATGATCCCTGCCTGCACCGCGGCTCCGAGCGCCACGACGCGATCGGGATCGAGCGCGGTGTAGGGCGTGAGCTCGAAGAACTCCTCAACGCGCCTGCGTACGAGCGGCACCCGGGTAGATCCGCCGACAAGGATCACCGAATCGATCTCGAGCGACCCGCCGCCCGGTGCGCGCCGGGCATCCTCCAGCGCCCTGCCGCACGCCTCGATCGTTCGATCGACCCAGGGCGTCATCATCTCTTCGAGCTCGTCGCGCGTAACGGTCCGGTCGTACACACGCCCCTCGCCCAGCTCGATTCGGATTTGTGCCGATTCATCGGTTGAGAGGCGCATCTTGACGGACTCTGCAAACCCGACGAGCGCCCGGCGTGTTTCGGGCCCGAACGCGTCGAGGTTGGCGACCGACTCGTCGAGCCCGAGCAGCTCTCTGATCTCAGCCAGGAACACGCGGACGAGTTGCTGATCGACATCGTCACCGCCGAGGTGCGTGTCGCCCGCGGTCGCGATGACCTGGAAGAAACTCGTCTGCCTCTCGTCCTTCGCGGGCGTGAGTCTGAGGATCGAGATATCGAATGTCCCGCCCCCGAGGTCATAGATCGCGACGGTCTTCGTCTCTGTGTCGCCACCCGCGCCGAGCCCGTAGGCGAGCGCCGCTGCTGTCGGCTCGTTGACGATCCTGACGACATCAAGCCCCGCGAGCCTGCCCGCGTCCCGTGTCGCCTGCCGCTGCGCATCGTCGAAGTACGCGGGCACCGTCACGACGGCTTTCTTCACTTCTGTGCCAAGCGCCGTCGATGCGCGCTCCTTGAGCGCGCTGAGGATATCGGCGGACACTTCTTGAGGGCTCACGATGCGCCCATCGGGCAGCCTGGCCCGAGCGGTGTTGCCGGGCCCTTCGACCACTTCGTAGCTCAGGTACTCGGTGTCTTCGCTCGCGTCGGCGATCGAACGCCCCATGAGCCGCTTCACGCTCGAGATGGTGCTCTGCGGGAATTCCACCGCACGGTCGCGGGCGTCGCGGCCGACGACAACCTCGTTGCCTTCGTAGCGCACCACCGAGGGCACGATCTGTTCTGCTTCATCGCCCAGAACACGAGGGCCGCGCTCGTCGAAGTACCCGACGAGGCTGTTGGTCGTGCCGAGGTCGATGCCGACGATCGGCTCCGGTGTGCCGGGGGAATCAGCCATGCCAGACGATAGCGCCGGGTCGCTGACTCGCGCGCATCAGCGGACCCTCGCGAACTCGCCGAGCAGGCTCACGAGTTGCCAGGCTCCGACCGTCTCGTCGCCCGAGCGGTAGACCGTGGCTCTCCTGGTTTCATGCGCGGTCAGCTCGACAACGACCAGCGTCTCGTCCGCAGCGGGCCTGGGCGTGACCCCCCGGGTCAGAGGCTCGCCCCCGAGACCCCGATCGAGGCCCTGGCGCACCGCGTGGCTGTAGATCGCAGACATCTGCGCCCTGGTCAGCCGCCTGGTTCGCTGAGGGAACACATCGAGCGAAACACCCGCACCGACCGCGGCTCTCAGAACGCTGTCGGGCTGAATGACATATCGCACAGGCCGGTGCCCGGCGTCGGACTCAGAGCCCGGCAGGACGGTCACCGCGATCGCAAAGTCACCCGGTACGGGGTTCCCTTCTATTGCCCATCCCGCAGATGAGTCGGCTTGACCCGTGTTGCCCGCGCAGGCCGGGAAGCCGAGGACGATGAGCAGGGCGGGCAGGGCTGTAGTCAGGGGTCGGCGCACGGCCGGAGTGTACCGCCGCCGCGGCGCGCGGTCCCCTAGGCTTTGGTCCAATGAATATCAGCTTGAACTGGCTCAACCGCTACCTCTCACCGGGCGACGTCACCGCCACTGAGGCGGAGCACGTCCTGACCTTCGCGGGGTACCCCGTCGAGGGCATCGACGAGCTCGCCTCTGGTGACACCATGCTCGATGTCGAGCTGACCTCCAACCGCGGAGACCTGCTCTCGCACGTGGGCTGCGCACGCGAGATCGTGGCCGCCCTCTCGGCATCAACCACCCGCGCGCTCAAGATGCCGGAGTTCACAGACCCGGCGACCGGCGCCGACATCGCCGAGAGCCTGAGGCTCACCAACGACGAGCCGTCCGCGTGCCCGCTCTTCACCGCCAGGCTCGTCCGCGGGGTGAAGGTCGGCCAAAGCCCGAAATGGCTCGTCGATCTGCTCGAAGCCGTCGGCCAGCGTTCGATCAACAACCTCGTCGACATCACCAACTTCATCACACACGAGCTCGGCAACCCGTGCCACGTTTTCGATCTCAAGAAGCTCGCGGGCAACGAGCTCGTCATCCGCTACGCGCACGAGGGCGAGAGCCTGACCACGCTCGACGGCAAGTCGCACAAGCTCGTGACAAGCGATCTGGTCGTTGCCGACGCCGAGAAGCCCACCTCGCTCGCGGGCGTCATGGGAGGGCAGGCGTCAGAAGTCGACGACACCACGACCGACGTCGTCTTCGAGATGGCGACCTGGGACCCCGTCGTCGTGCGCAACGCGGCTCGCAGGCTCAACATGCGGACCGACGCCAGCCACCGCTTCGAGAGGATCGTTGACCCTCGCACGATCGACTTCGCCGCAAGACGCGCGGTCGAGATGATCGTCGATCTCGCGGGTGGTCAGCTCGCTTCGGGTGTCTTGGTCGAGGGCCGAGACATGCCAGTGACCGACCCGATCACGGTCCGCGTCGACCGCTGCAGGCACATGCTGGGCATCGAGGTTTCGCAGGAAGACGCGAAGCGCTACCTCCAAGCGCACGAGGTCGAGGTAAGCGGCACAGCTTCGGGTGAGTTGAAGTGCGTGCCGCCCGCGTTCCGACCCGACCTCGAGCGTGAGATCGATCTGATCGAAGAGATCGCACGGACCGTTGGGTACGACCGGATTCCCGAGCGCGACACGATCGATGTGCGTGTTCGGCATCCTCAGGAATCCGAGCGCGCTCGTAAGGAACTGCATCGAGTCCTGACCGGGCTTGGATTCTACGAGACGGTGACATTCAGCTTTGTCTCACCCGCCGCGGCGACGCCCTGGCTGGAGCAGGGGCTCGAAGCCGTGGCGGTCGACGACGATCGGCGCGGGTCCGAGCCCGTCCTGCGTCCGAGTGTGATCCCGAGCTTGTTGACGTGCAGGAAGGCGAACGCGTCGGGTCAGGTGAGCGTTCCGGGCGGCGTGCGCCTTTATGAGATGTCCGCGGTGTTCGCGCAATCGCCTTCAAAGGAGACCGTTGAGCGGAGGAAGCTCACGCTCCTGCTTGACGCCGAGGGTGTTCAGCCTGGCAAGAAGGCCAAGCCCGAGCAGTTGCAGTCGGCGATCCGGTCGGCGCGCGGCGCGGTCGAGCACATCGCGCGGGCGATGGGGGGGCTGGACGCGAAGGTGGACATCAATCCGGTTGAGCCTTCGTGCCCGGGTTGGACGGCCGGCGCGTTCGGCGAGATCGTCATCGACGCCAACCGCATCGGTGTGCTCGGGCTTGTTTCACCCGATGTGCTGAAAGCCTCGGGCGTGGATACCCCGGTTGCTGCGGCGGAACTCGATCTGGATGCGCTCGTCACGATGTACCCGCCAAAGGCGGCGGTGACCAGGCTCCCCGCGTTCCCGGCGATCGAGCGCGACCTTTCGCTCATCCTCGACGAGACAACGCATTGGGCCGAGATCGACGGCCTTGTCCGGGGATCCGATCTGGAGCACTTCGATTCACTCAGCTACGTTGGGTCGTTCCGCGGCGAGCAGGTAGGGTCCGGTAAAAAATCGGTGACGCTCAGAATGCGATTCAGACATCCCTCCGAGACGCTTCGGCATGAGGATGTGGACCCGCAAGTTTCGCGCGTCATGGAGCGAGCTACCCGCGATCTGGGGGCAGAAATTCGAACCTAAGCGATGATCGTGTCGTATTCACGTCAGATCGCGGCATATTCACGCACGTTTACGTATGTTGCATATGCCGCCGTGGTGGGTTGATTTGGTATACAATGTGTTGTTCCGAAGTGATCGGCTGGAAGCCGAGTCGATGTAGGGAGGATTCTGATTATGTCCAATGCCGTGACCGATCCAAAGGCCGAGGCCGCTGGGACCACTTCTCAGAAGAGTGAAATCATGGTCCACGTCAACGGCGAGATGGTGCCCAAGAGTCAGGCAGCCGTCAACGTCTTTGACCACGGCCTGCTCTACGGCGACGGCGTCTTCGAGGGCATCCGTGTCTACAAAGGCAAAATCTTCAAGTCCGAACAGCACATGAATCGGCTCTACGCCTGCGCCAAAGCCATTCGCATCGACCTCGAGAAGTTCGTCAGCCGCGAGCGCATGGTCGAGATCCAGCGCGAGTGCATCGAGGCCAACAACCTGGTGGACGGGTACATCCGTCTCATCGTGACCCGCGGCGTCGGCACGCTCGGGCTCCATCCGTTCAAGTGCCCAGAGCCCGGCATCATCTGCATCGCGGATCAGATCCAGCTGTTCCCGCCCGAGCTCTACGAGCAGGGCATGCGCGTCGTTGTTGCCAACCGCCCACGCATCCCGATCGAGTGCCTCGACCCACGCATCAAGAGCCTGAACTACCTCAACAACATCATGGCCAAGGTTGAAGCGATCGACGCTGGCTGCCTCGAGTGCATCATGCTCAACACCGACGGTTTCATCGCCGAGGGCTCGGGGGATAACATCTTCCTGGTCAAGGACGGCGAGGTCTACACCCCGCCCAGCGAGGCAGGCATTCTCGAGGGCATCACTCGCAAGTTCGTGATCAACGAGCTCGCGCCGCTCGTGGGTGTCGATGTGCACGAGAAGAACATGCGGATCGAAGAGGCCTTCGAGGCTGACGAGATATTCCTGACGGGAAGCGCCGCCGAGGTGATCGGTGTCACGCGTATCGGTAGCACCGAGGACGATGCGCACCAGGTCGGCTCTGGCAAGGAAGGCCCGATCACGAATAAGCTGCGCGCCAAGTTCCGCCAGATCGTGACGAGCGACAACGTCCCCGAGGACTAAAGCCCGCAGGTTCCTGATCGCGTAATCTTTGTTCATGGCAGATTCGAACAGCCCGATGGCCGTGCGTATCCCTGCGCTTGTGGTAGGGCCGGCAGTCGCGTTGGTTATCTACGCGCTCCTGGGCCGCACCGGGCTCACCCACGAGGCGCGCGCCGTCGCGGGGATCGGCGTCTGGATGGCGCTCTGGTGGATGACAGAGGCTGTGCCTCTCGCCGTGACGAGCCTGCTGCCCTTGATCTTATTCCCCGTCACTGGTGTTTCTTCGCTCGGCGAGGCGGGACCCTCGTACGCACACCCGCTCGTGGTGCTGTTTTTCGGCGGGTTTGTGCTCGGGCTCGCGGTCGAGCGGTGGGGGCTGCACAAACGAGTTGCGCTTGCGACAGTCCTCAAGGTAGGGACGAAGCCCACAAGGCTCATCGCTGGGTTCATGCTCGCAAGCGCGGTGCTCAGCATGTTTGTCAGCAACACCGCGACAGCGATCATGATGCTGCCCATCGCGGTGAGTGTCATCGGACTCCTCGATCAGCTCCACGAGGACGAGGGCGGTATGGGGCCCAATTTCTCCGCGGCTCTGCTGCTCGGGGTTGCCTACGCGAGCTCGATCGGCGGTGTCACCACGATTACCGGCACGCAGCCCAACCTCTTGCTCGTTGGGTTTCTGGACGATCAGGGCATCAAGATCAGCTGGGCCGGATGGCTCCCGCTCGGGATCACTCTGTTGGTGTGCATGCTCCCGCTCGCGTGGCTGATCCTGACCAGGCTCGCCCTGCCTGTTCGAATCGGGAGCGTGCCGGGCGCGGAGGGGTACCTTCGCGATGAGTACCGCAAGCTTGGGAACGTCGGTCGAGGGGAGAAGACAATCCTGATCGTGTTCTCGTGCGTTGCTGCTGCGTGGATCAGCAGGGGGTTTATTACCAACCTGCTTTCTGATCGCGGATTTGACTGGATCGCTGATCGCATCACGCTTCTCGGTGATCCCGGGATAGCGCTTCTTGGCGCGGTCTCTCTCTTTGCAATCCCGGTAAATCCCTCGCGCCGCGAGTTCGCGATGGATTGGGCAACGATGCGCAAGATGCCCTGGGATGTCCTGCTGCTCTTCGGTGGTGGTCTCGCGCTGGCATCGGCGATGAAGACAACCGGGCTGGATGTCTCGATCGGCAACGCGCTCTCTGGGCTCCACGGTGTGCCGCCGATCGTGCTCGTGCTGGTTGTCTCAACAACGGTCATCTTCCTGACCGAACTCACGAGCAACACCGCGACAACCGCGGCGTTCGTTCCCATCCTGGGGTCTGCCGCTCCGGCTCTGGGCGTGCACCCGGTTCTGCTGATGGTGCCCGCCGGCATCGTGGCGAGCTACGCTTTCATGCTCCCAGTCGCAACACCCCCGAACGCGATCGTCTTCGGTTCGGGCCGGCTCACGATCCCTCAGATGGCCCGCGCCGGCGTCTTGCTGAATATCGTGGGTGTGACCGTTTCGACGCTTATCGTGTCGCAGCTGGGGGCACTCCTGCTCGGGATTGATTTGAATCTGACCGTCTCCTCGAGCGAATAAGTGACCTATTGTGATGTGGTTTCGCGTGGCGTGGCGTGCGGCCTACGCCTGAACCGCGTCCCATGGTGGTGGGGCGCCAATAACGCCGCGCGAAAAGCAGGCAAGAGGCTCTATGAACGCCAAAAGCTCCCGCACGCTCCGCATCATCTCGCTGTTCGTCCGTGCCGGTGTCGCGGTGCTGATCATCCTCATCGCAGGCGGCATCTTCTCCGTGCTCATGAGCATGCGCGTCGATCCCGAGCGCAACCCATCCGAATCCAAGGGCATCCCAGTCAGGACGATCACAACCACAGCCGTCAGCGTGCCCCGGGTCTGGGAGGGCTACGGCACAGTCCGCGCGATGAACTCGTCAACCATCTCCGCGCAGCTCCTTGCGCGCGTCATCGAGAGGCCAGAGGAGATCGAAGCGGGCTTGGAACTCACAGAAGGCCAGCTCATTGTTCGGCTCGACTCGGCAGACGCGATCAGCAGGGTGCAGGCAGCGGAGGCGAGCATCGCCTCGTTCCAGGCGCAGCTTGACAACACCGACGCTCAGGAAGCGCGGCTGCGCGAGCAGATCGAGCACGCCGTGGAAGAGCGCGACATCGACTCGCGCAACCTGGACCGTGTGCGTGAAGCGGCGCAGGGTGGCGCCGGCACCGATGCCGACATCGACACGAGAATCTCGGCGCTGCGTCGGAGCGAGCGGGCGCTCGCGGCGCTCGAGCAGCAGCTCGAGGTGCTGCCCGCCAGACGCGACGAGATCCGGGCGCTCCAATCGAACGCACGCGCCTCGCTCGCGCTCGCGCAGGAAGACCTCGAGCGAGCCACGATCGTGTCGCCCATGGACGGCATCCTCCAGGACGTGTATGTCGAGGAGGGAGAGCTGCTTAATGTGGGCGACCAGGTCGCTCGCATCGTTGATCTTACGAAACTCGAGATCCCACTGCGCATGCCTATCTCCGCCGCGGCGACTATCCGCGAGGGAGATCTCGTCAACCTCCGCTCCGACGGACCTGTCGACACCCACTGGCAGGGGGAGGTCTCGCGCATCGCGCCCGAGGCAGATGCGGCGTCAAGGACGATGACCGTATTCGTGGAAGTCGCCCAAGACCCTTCGCGGTTGGGCCTGAACGAAGCGGTTCTTCTTCCGGGGCAGTTTGTCATCGGGCGTGTCGAGACAAGCGAGCGCTCGCCCCGTGTGCTTGTGCCGAGACGAGCCGTGTCTGCTGACCGGGTCATGATGGTCGGAGCAGGTGAGCAGAACGGCAACCGGGTTGTGCCCACGGACATCCGTGTGAGTCATTACATCAACGGCAGGTTTGAATCGATCGATCCCGACGAGACCGAGTGGGCCGTGGTCGAGAGCGGCCTTGATCAAGGCGAACGCATCATCGTCTCAAACCTCGATGTGCTCGTTGGAGGCATGCTGATCAGCCCGGACAACGGTTCAGGCGGAGCACCCGCCTCGGCTTCTGCGCAGGACGCCGGGGGTGGCTCGTGAACCTGCCGCACTTCGGTGTACACAAACCCGTCGTTGCGAATCTCGTGATGTTCGCGCTCATCGCGGCGGGGCTGATCTTCGGCAGCCAACTTAAACGTGAGTTCTTCCCAGAGGTCAACCCGAATCTTGTTGTTGTGACCGCGCCCTACCCGGGTGCCAGCCCCGACGAGGTCGAGGATGCGCTGGCGACGAAGATCGAGGATGCGATTGACAACCTCGACGACGTGAAAGAAATCAACACAACGGTCGCCGAGGGGGTGGCATCCGTCTCAATCGAATTCAAAGAAGGCGTGGACATTGATCAGAAGGTCGCCGAGGTCAAGCGCGAGGTCGATGCGCTGCAGGACCTGCCCGAGGAGTCGGATCGGATCCGCGTCGAGAAGATCGAACCCAACCTGCCCACGATCAACGTCTCGCTTTTCGGAGATGCAGACGAGCGCACGATGAAAGAGGCGATCAAGACGATCCGCGACGACCTCGAGAGCGTGCCTGGAATGGGCGACATCGTGATCGCGGGTATCAGGACCGACGAGATCCTCGTCGAGGTCCGTCCCGAGGCGCTGATCCAGCACAGGCTGAGCCTCCCGATGATCGCCGACCGCGTTCGCGCGGAGATGCAGGAACTCCCGGGCGGCACCGTGAAGTCCTCGACGACAAACATCGCCATCCGGACACTCGGCGCCGAGGAACGCTCCGAGCAGATCAGACGCATCGTGGTCAAAGCCGGCGCCGACGGGCAGGTCGTCAGGCTGGGTGATGTCGCGGAGATCACCGAGGGGTTCGTTGATGTCGACAAACGCTCCCGCCTCAACGGCGTGCCCGCGTACTCGCTGACCGTCTTCAAGGTTGGCAATCAGGACGCGGTCGAGATCGCCGAGATGGTCAAGGCGTACGTCGCCGGCGCCAAGGGCGAACCGATAGAGCCCTCGCTCAAAGAGCGCGTCGGCATGTTCTTCGCGACGATGAACGCCCAGCGTCAGCACGACCAGGCGAGAAAGCACGCGGAAGAAGCGGGTGAAACACTCACCACCGAGCCCAAGGTCGAGGCGGCTTCCGATCGCTTGCTTGCGTACGAGCTGGGCGCGGCGCGTGCGGCGTCGGGCGGCATACCCGTAGGGTCAGACATCACCTACACAACCGACCTGGCCAAGTTCATCGTGGGCAGGCTCAACCTGCTGACTCGCAACGCGCTGACGGGCGGCATCCTCGTGTTCGCGACGCTTGTCGTGCTGCTCAACTGGCGGGTTTCGTTCTGGGTTGCGATGGGCCTGATCGTGTCCCTGCTCGGCACGCTCGTTGTCATGTACTTCACGGGGATCACGCTGAACCTGCTCACCATGTTCGGCCTGATCGTCGTTATTGGTTTGCTTGTCGATGATGCGATCGTTGTTGCGGAAAATATCACCGCGCGCCACGAACAGGGCGAGCCCGCGCTCGAAGCCGCGGTGAAGGGGACGACTCAGGTCGGCTGGCCGGTCATCGCGACGGTCCTCACGACGGTCTGCGCCTTCCTCCCGCTGGCTCTCATCCAGGGGCAGATCGGTGACTTCCTGGAGGTCTTCCCGATCGTCGTCGCCTGCGCGCTCGGCGTGTCGATCATTGAGTGCCTGTTCATTCTTCCCGCGCACATGGCTCACAGCCTGCACAAGGCCGAGCGCATCAAGAGCGGCAAGCGAAGCTGGCTTACCCGAGTTGAAGCCAGGTTCGATCACGCACGAGACAAGTTCTTCAACTCTGTTCTCATTCCGCATTACGTCAAGCTGCTCCGCGCGGCGCTCCGCTTCAGGTACATCGCGGTCGCGACAGCGGTAGGCCTCGTCATCGGCACGATGGGAATGGTCGCGGGCGGGATTGTCGAGTTCATCTTCATGGAGACCGACGACTCCGAGACAGTCAACGGCGAACTCCGCATGCCGATCGGCACGCCCACCGAGATCACCGACCAGTACCTCACCCGGATCGAGGAGGTCTGTCTTGCTCAGCCCGAGGTGCAGCAGTGCTGGGCCGTCGCGGGCGAGTTCGCCTCGCTCGACGGCGCCGGTTCGGGCGGTCAGCAGTCCCACCTCGGGCAGATCATCCTCGAGGTGATGCCCGTCGAGCAGCGCGAGGCGTACAACAAGAACAAGAGCGACAGCGATCCGCTCATGCGTTCATCGCCCGACCTCATAGAAGACGTTATGGCCGAGCTCGGCGAGATGCCGGGGATCAAGAGCTTCAGGCTTGAGGGCGTCGCGGGCGGCCCCGAGGGACCCGCGATCACGCTTACTGTCGTCGGTGACTCCGGCGAGCAGATCGCGCGGGTCGTTGAGGAAGTCAAAGAAACGATTGGTGAGTACCCGGGCGTTCGGAACATCATCGACGACTCAGATAAGGGCCAGCGCGAGATGCGCCTCGAACTCCGCGACGGCGCGAGCGAGCTCGGGTTCACAACCGCGATGGTTGCGCAGCAGGTCCGTGGCGCAGTCTTCGGGCTTGAGCCTTATAAGTTCGCGGGCGACAAGGAAACGATCGACGTGCGGGTGACGCTTCCCAGCGAGATCCGCTCAAGCCTCGCAGCAATCGAGAGCATGTTCCTGATTTCACCGGCTGGCGAAGCGGTACCTCTTCCCGAGATCGTGCACATCGAGGAAGTCGAGGGATACGCCACGGTCCGAAGGCTGAATCGCCGGCGTGCGGTTACAGTCACCGCGGACATCGATCGTCAGTCGGGTGCGAACCCGGAACAGATCACCGCCGCGTTTGCGCCCGACATCCAGCAACTCGCGCGGGCGTACCCAGGCATCCAGATCATTCAGCGAGGCCGACAGGAAGACGTAGCCGACTCGTTCGCGACACTGCCGCTCGGCATGCTCGTTGCCGCCGGACTCATCTATGTGGTTCTCGCGTGGCTCTTCTCGAGCTACACGCAGCCTCTGATCGTCATGTCGGCGATCCCGTTCGCGACGTTCGGGATGATCTGGGGGCACTTCATCCTGGGCTACAGCATGACGTTCCTGTCGCTCATCGGATTCGTCGCGCTCGCGGGCGTTGTTGTGAACGACTCGCTGATCTTCATGAAGTTCTTCAACGAGAAACGCGACGCGGGGCTCGGCACGTACGACGCCTGCATCGCAGCCGGTCAGGCCCGTGTCCGTGCGATCCTGCTCACAACCGTGACAACCGTGCTCGGGCTCAGCCCACTCATGCTCGAGCAGAGCTTCCAGGCGAAGTTCCTTATCCCGATGGCGATCACCATCAGCTGCGGCCTGATCTCCGCAACCGCCATCATCCTCGTCGTGTTGCCCTGTTTCCTGATGATCTTCGCAGACATCGCAAGGCTTACTCGCACGCTGTGGGCCGGTGAGATTCAAGAAAGTGCGCAGCTGGCCGGTGTTGTTGGCGAGACGACCGCGAGCCACGCGAACGACTGATTCAGAACATCTATGTGAGTTTCAGAGCCTCGGGTACAGGGTTGTCCTGCCCGTGCGGTTGCCACGGATGATGTCGAGCCGCACGCCGTCGCGTGTGAGGCCGCGCAGCTCACGCGAGAGATCGCTCGTGTCTTCGATGGGTTTGCCCGCGACGCGTGAGATTCGATCGCCCTGCTTCAATCCCGCGCGTTGGGCTTGCGAGCCGGGCTCGACGCCGTATATCCACACGCCCGAAACCTCGCTTGGGATCTCGAGATATGCGTTGATCTCGGGTCTGAGCTGAAGGACAGAGAACCCTGTGGGCAGCGCAACAACGCCCAGCATGTC
The DNA here is from genome assembly GCA_003712165.1 of Phycisphaera sp. GTDB lineage: Bacteria > Planctomycetota > Phycisphaerae > Phycisphaerales > UBA1924. Next base: position 2,870,885 of record RHLH01000001.1, on the reverse strand, counting down.
GCGTTCGTAGGTCTGGTACTCGGTGAGCTGTGCGACGGCTTCGAAGTGCTCGCCGTCACGGATGTACGTCAGCTTCGTGGGGCTGTTGATGCCGGTGAGCGCGATCGAGTTGCGGAGCCTGTTGACCGAGTACGTATCGCGCCCGTCGAACGAGACGATGATGTCGCCCACCTTGAGGCCCGCCTTCGATGCGGGCGACTCAGGCATCACGGTCGAGATGTAGACGCCCTCGGTGTCGCCGAACATCACACGGTCTTCTGCGGTCAGGTCCTCCATCGTCACGCCCAGCCAGCCACGCTCCACGGTGCCCGACTCCACGATCGAGTCGAGCACGCGCTCGACGATCGATGAAGGAATCGCGAAGCTGAGCCCGATCGAGCCTCCGCCGCCCTTGCTGAAGATGGCTGTGTTGATCCCGACGACCTCGCCGTCGAGGTTGACCATCGGTCCGCCTGAGTTACCCGGGTTGATCGCTGCGTCGGTCTGGATGAACTCTTCGTACAGCACGCGGTTGTCACCTCGCGAGTTGCGCTGTGTTTTTAGCACGCCCTCTCGGCCCATCGCGCTGACGATCCCGGCGGTCACGGTGTTGGAAAGCCCGAAGGGCGATCCGACCGCGAGCACCCAGTCGCCGATTTTGAGATCATCCGACTCGCCGAATGTCGCGGGGACAAGGTTTTCTGCGTCGACGCGCAGAACAGCGACGTCCGTCGCCGGGTCAGCGCCGATGATCTCTGCGATGTACGAACGCCCGTCCTGGAGTTGGGCCTCGACCTGCTCGGCGTCGGCGATCACGTGGTTGTTCGTTAGGATGTAACCGTCCTCGCTCACGATCACGCCCGAGCCGAGGCCCGAGTCACGGAACGTCGCTTCGCCGCGCTGGATGACCCTGCCGAAGATGTCGCGTCGAACGGGTGTGATCAGATCTCGTCTCTGGATGAAGACAACACTCGGGCCGACCTTCTCGGCGGCGAAGTTGAACGCGGCCGACAGGCTGCGAGCCGCGGACCGGCTCTCATCGAGTTGCCGGTCGCTCGGCTGCGCAAGCGCTGAGCCTGCCGTCAGAACCGAGACCACCGCCGCGAGGGCTCCAGTGCGTATCAACTGCATCATCCGTTCTCCCTTTGGCGCAGCACACCGCTCGGCTGCACCCGCACACCAGCTGCTGAGATGCGCAGCCGGCGCCGATCCGTCACGTTCCCCGCTTATCCCCGAACAAGTCTATGTGCAAACGGTTGCAGTACCGCCAGTTGCGCTCCATGCACGCCCTGACAACCCACTGGGTACTCCCGGGCGTCCGCGGAGTGACACCTTCGGGCATCAGCTGCACATCGCCCGATTTTACATGCCCAATCTTGGCGAGCACTCTCTCTATTTCCGCCAGATCGCCCGGATCGCTGACCACGAATTTGATCTGATGATCCTGAAAGTCTGTCGTCAGCCTTCTGAGGACTTCAAATTCCAGCCTGCGCTCGTCGTGCCGATCGTGCCAGACACCCAGCGGGTCACGCTCGTCGTCTCTGGCCGGGGTCGAGTTGGCGAGCTTTGGGCTGATCGACATCAGGTCGCACGCCAGGTTCGACCAGTCTTTGGGGTAGACGGTACCCGCCGTCTCGATCGTGTTGTGCATGCCGCGCTCGCGGAGCTTTGCGCAGAGCTCTGGCAATTCCTTGAAGATCATGGGTTCGCCGCCGGTGATGACTGTGTGAGTGAGATTGGAATCCGTCGCTTCTTGTACGAGATCGTCGATCGTGCGTTTCTCTCCCTCAGGGTTCCAGCTCGCGTAGGGCGTGTCGCACCACGTGCACCTCAGATTGCAGCCGCTCAGGCGGATGAACCAGGTTGGGACGCCGGTCAGCTTCCCTTCGCCCTGCACTGAGCCAAACGTCTCTGCCACGAGCATGCTCATGCGTACCTCGTCGGGTCTCTGAGGTTCGCCTGGTCGAACCCTCTTCGTCGCAGCTGGCACGAATCGCAAGAGCCGCACGCGAGACCGTCCTCCGTCGGGTCGTAGCACGAGACCGTCAGCGCGTAATCGACACCGAGCGATGTGCCGAGCGTGACGATCTCAGCCTTTGTGAGATCAATCAATGGCGTGCTGATCCGCAGCGGCTTGCCTTCGACGCCGGCCTTCGTGGCAAGGTTCGATGCCACTCTAAACGACTCGATGAACTCCCCTCGGCAATCCGGGTAGCCCGAGTAGTCGAGCTGGTTCACCCCGATATACAGATACTGCGCGCCGAGCACCTCGGCCTGCGCAACCGCGAGCGAGAGGAACACAAGATTCCTCGCGGGCACGTAAGTCACAGGGATGCTGCCCGAGATATCCTGCTCGCTGCGACCCTTTGGTACATCGAGGTCGTCGGTCAGCGCGCTGCCCCCGAACGCACGGAGATCAACACGGACCGTACGCAGCTCGGCATCAAAAGACGCCGCGACTTGTCGCGCAGCGTCGAGCTCGCAACGGTGCCGCTGTCCGTAGTCGACCGCGAGGCAAGTCGCGTTGAACCCGTCGCGTCTGGCGATCGCGAGGCAGGTGGCGCTGTCGAGCCCGCCTGAGAGCAACACGACCGCCATTGGTTGCATCACTTGCCTCCGTGGAGTGCGTTGGCGGCATTCACGGTGTTCTCGATCAGCCCATCGAGCATCGCGCGCGTCCGGTCGTTCGTCAGGTTACCGTCGTTGCCGAACGCCTCGTGCGCGGAGCCGACCGAGACGAGCCCGGGCACGATGTAGCACTGGATGTTGCAAAGGATCTCGCGCACATGATCGAGCCCGCGGATGCCGCCTAGGCCGCCGGGCGAAGCTGCCATCAGGCCCGCGATCTTGCCCTTGAAGCACTCAAGAGGTTGCTCATCTTGGTAGGGCCTCGTGGCCCAATCGATCGCGTTCTTCAGTGCCGCGGAGATCGATCCGTTGTACTCGGGGCATGAGATCAAGAAGCCGTCGCTCCGCTTCATAAGCTCGCGGAACTTGAGCACCGTATCGGGCAGACCCGAGGCGTCCTCTTCATCCTGGTTGTAGACGGGCATCGGGAACTCAGCGAGCCTGACGACGTTGACCTCAGCGCCCCTGGCGCGAGCGAGGTCGGCTGCGTACTCGATGAGCCTGTGGTTGAACGAGTCCTTGCGGAGGCTGCCGGAGAAAGCGAGGAGTCTTGCGGCCATATTCGCGTCCTTTCGGGTTCGAGAGGTGAAGGTCCCGGTTGGGAGATAGATCGTATACGTCTGTACGAAAAGAAGTCCCCGGGCCGTCGCCCGGGGACTCTGGAATGAGAAGCAAGATCAAGCAGTCGCTTTAGCGGCGACGGCGGCAGGCTGCAACACCACCGAGACCCAGCAGCGCCAGTGAGGCGGGAGCGGGAATGGGGCGGTACAGGAAGTTCGTGCCCAGTCGGGCCAGGTTGGTCGAGTCACCCGTCGGGAAGAAGAGCCCGCCGAGATCGCCTGTGTCAGGGAACACGCCGTTGGTGGTCGGGTTGATCTCGGGAGCGAGATTCAACACGCTTGGACCGCTGACGTAGCTATCGCCATCGTTGATGTCGTAGACAGCACCGATGGTGTAGCGTTCGCCCGGGGTCAGAACGACGTCTTCAACAGACGAGTACGTGAACTGACCGAGCGCGGTGCCGCCAGGGCCTGCAACACCCTGGGTGAGCAGGTTGCCTGCCGAATCCCAGAGTCCAACCTCGTGATTGGCTGTCAGCCCATCGATATCTCCGTTGAAGACACCGATATCGGTCAGGATGATCGGGGTGTTGACGTCAAAGCGCCAGCCCACGACGCCGGGCTGGGTTGCGTCCCAGGCGCCGAATTGCGTTCCACCGCTGAAGCCGGTGATCGCCTGACCGCCGGCAGTACCGGCGACTGTAACCAGCAATGCTGCTGCTATCGTTCGTACCATTTCTTTCGTACCTCCACTATCCGCACCGACCGCGCTCACTCTGGCCCACACCAGAGCACGGCGAAATCCACCGACTTTGCGGCCGGTTACACATCTACACAACCGCTTCGCGGGCGATCGCTCAACGTGTAATAAGGAATCCCACTTGTCGCCCCGTACCCGAGCGGGTACATCAAGGGCAGATAACCACATAGGGAAGTTACCCCATGCCTAAGGGAGTGCCAGAAATCCCCGCGCATAATCCGCACTCTTTACCCAAACCCGCATTGTGCGTGCTTAGACGGGCTTTCTGAGTACTGTCGAATGGAAAGAACGCCCTTCCTCACGGAACTTCCGCTCGAAATTCGTCCCCACCAGCTCTCCCTCGCCCACGGAGTCGGGCTTGGAAAACGCCTCTTCCGTGAATGCCGGGACGGGCCCCTCGTGCCCGGGGCAGGGCCCCGAGTCGCACCAGCGGTCAAAGTGCTCCCGGTCCCACGCCCAGAGGCCGTCGTGGTCGGTCACCACCCGCAACTCGCCCCCGGGCTTCAGCACTCGCCAGGTGTCGGCGAGGAACGAGTCCTGCACGACGCGCTTTTTGTGGTGCCTGGACTTGGGCCAGGGGTCTGAAAAGTAGAGATGGATGACATCCGCGATCCCCGCCGGCACGCGCCACTTCAGGAACGCTGTCGCGTCGGTGCGCAGCATGCGCACGTTGCCGAGTTGCGCGCGCCGAACCCGGTCCGCCGCGTAGTTGCAGAACTCACCCGCCCACTCGATGCCGAGGTAATCGGTCTCGGGCGTCGTCGGCGCGTGCTGGATAAGGAAGGTCCCTTTGCCCGATCCGATCTCGATCTCGAACCTACGCGACGGATCGTCGGCGCGGAGCGTGAACCACCGGCGAGGGTCGAGCCGGCCCGCGTGGGGGTTGGTCATCACGTCGTCGGGCAGCGGGGGCAGCTCCTCATCGGAGACCATCACCACGCCCGGCGAGATATCGAATCCCTTTCCTCTTGAGAGTCCGAATGACATAGGACCAACTCTAGTTCGCGAGTTTCGAGAGTGAAACAGGGAAACCCCGCCAACCTGTGGGGGTTATCGTGCGTATATCAGGCAAGAAAGGAGTGCCTCGGGGGAATCGGGGCTACAGAGCACCCTTGAGATTCCCGATAACTCCTTATGCTGCCCGCGCAGCCCCGGTGCCGGCGTACGCCTGACCGCTTCGCTCGGACGATCCAGCCAAGGAATGCTCAGCTCGGTAAACACACCGAGGGGCTGTGGCAGGTGACACGGAGGGTCGCGGCATGGAAGGCAAGCACTCGGTCGATCTGGCATCACTCATCAATCAGAACATCGATCGAAACCGGTTCCGCACGCAGAACTGGGAAGGCTCGTTCAGCGAGTACCTCGACATCGCACGCGAGAACCCCGGTGTAGCGCGAAACGCCTACCAGCGCCTCTACGACGCTATCCTCGCGCAGGGGTACGAGCACTACAAGCTCTTCAAGCGAGACTGTGTCCGCTACCACTTCTTCAGCGATCAGATCGATCACGGCGCCGACGCTGTCTTCGGCCTCGACTTTGCGCTCATGCAGCTCGTCGATTTCCTCCGCTCCGCCGCAGAGGGCTACGGCACTGACAAGCGCATCCTCCTGCTCCACGGCCCGGTCGGCTCGGCCAAGTCCACTATCGCCCGCATGCTCAAGAAAGGCATCGAGGCCTACTCACGCACCGAAGAGGGCGCGCTCTACTCGTTCAGCTGGATGCTCGACGACAAATGCGAGGTCGGTGCGATCGAGGGCAACCCGAGCGAGGCCCAGAAAGCGCACGCCTTCCCGAGCCCGATGCATCAGGATCCCATGATGCTCGTACCCAAGGAGGCCCGCCCCGATATCGAGCACGCGCTCAACGAGACGTACCAGCCAGAGCACCACTCGGGCAAGATCAAGATCGTCGGCGAGCTCGACCCCTTCAGCCGAAAGATCTACGACGACCTCATGCTCTTCTACGACGGCGACTGGTCCAAGGTCATCCAGCACATCCGGGTCCGCAGGCTCGTGCTCTCTGAAAAAGACCGCGTCGGCATCGGCACCTTCCAGCCCAAGGACGAGAAGAACCAGGACTCCACCGAGCTCACGGGCGACATCAACTACCGCAAGATCGCGATCTACGGCTCCGACTCCGACCCGCGCGCCTTCAACTTTGACGGCGAGCTCAACATCGCCAACCGAGGCATCTGCGAGTTCATCGAGGTTCTCAAGCTTGACGTCGCCTTCCTCTACGATCTGCTGGGTGCTTCGCAGGAGCACGCGATCAAGCCCAAGAAGTTTGCGCAGACGCACATCGACGAAGTCATCCTCGGTCACACCAACGAGCCAGAGTACAAACGCCTCCAGTCGAACGAGATGATGGAGGCGTTCCGCGACCGGACCATCAAGATCGACGTGCCGTACAACATCCGCCTCGAGGACGAGGTGCGCATCTACCGCAAGGACTTCGGGCCCGAGCGCATCCGCAACATGCACATCGCGCCCCACACGATCGCCGTCGCCGCGATGTGGGCCGTGCTGACAAGGCTGACCCCGCCCAAGAAGGCCGGGCTCACGCTCATGCAGAAGATGAAGCTCTACAACGGCAAAGCCATCCCGGGCTTCACCGAGGACTCCGTCAAGGAGCTCAAGGAAGAGGCACCCCGCGAGGGCATGGACGGCATCAGCCCGCGCTACATCCAGGACAAGATGAGTAACGCCCTCGTGAGCCGGCAGGCGATCGAAGAGCAGATGATCAACCCCTTCATGGTCCTCAACGCCCTCGAGAGCGGCCTCGACCACCACTCGCTCATCGACGACGAGGAACTCCGCAAGCAGTACCGCGAGCTGCTCGCCGTCGTGCGCGAGGAGTACGAGGACATTATCAAAGGCGAGGTCCAGCGTGCGATCAGCGCCGACGAGGAGGCGATCAAGCGTCTCTGCTCGAATTACATCGAGAACGTCCGCGCGTACACGCAGAAGGAAACCGTCGAGAACCGCTACACGGGCAAGGCCGAGGAGCCCGACGAACGCCTGATGCGCGCAATCGAGGAGAAGATCGACATCCCCGAAAGCCGCAAGGACGATTTCCGCCAGGAGATCATGAACTACATCGGCGCCCTCTCGCTCGACGGCAAGAAGTTCGAGTACAACACCAACGCCCGCCTGCACAAGGCCCTCGAGCTCAAGCTCTTCGAGGACAGCCGCGACACGATCAAGCTCAAGAACCTCGTCTCGTCCGTCGTCGACGACGAGACGCAGGAGAAGATCGATATCGTCAAGCAGCGCCTGATCAAGAACTTCGGCTACAACGAGGCCAGCGCGACGGATGTCCTGAACTACGTCGCGAGCATCTTCGCACGAGGTGACAGCAAGAGCGAGTAGTAGACACTAGACATTTAGGTAGTCACAGTATTAGCAAGCTCTTTGTACTGTTGAAGTTGCTTTCTAACAATATCATCGCTGTATTTTGGCTTGATAGCCATAACGCGACTAATGACTTGCTCGTCATCAGTGATGTTGTTATGTCTATTAACCCAACAGCAGGTTGCAATCAATTCAAGGTCTGAACTGATTGAATTCCCGATATGACTTGCCATGTTGGCCAGCGAATTTGTGATAGTCTGATCTATTTTTTCTGAAACGTCACTGGTCCAAGCAGATGCAGGACGATAACTGGGACCATATCCTGGCTGGCGATATTCCTTTTCAACCAACTTGGCAGTGCTCAAATCACTGATAATCTCGTCTAGATCGAAACTATAAGGGCCAAAGCGATACAACTGAAAATCAAATGGAGAACGAGTATCAAGTAATTCGTCAGAAAGGAATATCAATTTGTGGATATGTATTCGACCTGTCCAACTGCCCACCTTGCTCAACTCGTGAATAGCTTGAAGTGCCCAAGCAGACTGACTCATTTTGACCCCTCCTTGGACTTCAATCCCAAGTCTCCCCATTTTTGGGCACAATACTGTTTGACTGCCTTCGCTTCATCTGCGTCTGCATGAACACGAAGCCGCCAGATGCTGTCTCCCATCCCCCTCACAATTTCAGAAAGCTCATCAAGATATCGTGCACCGCTGTCGGTTGCCACCAAGATCTTGTCATCCAAATTCGGACGGTTAATCTTGGTAGCAGAGTGCTCAAGTATATCACAAAAGACGGATGATCCAAACGAATTCCGTACATCATCAACAAAATTGGCTATTTCTTCAGCGGGTATATGTTCGCGTTCACTAGCTACCTTTTGAAAGACTTTACGGAAGTGTGATCGATTTGAAAAGGCAAGAGCATGACGGTGTCCGGGGTGTTCAGTGTCGTTCGCTGCTTCTCTAATGCTAGCTAGCACTCTTGAATCATCCCATTGGAGAAAGTCGCCTGGGGTTCGCGGCAATCGCCCATTGGGAAGTGAGAGTTCAAGGAACGAAACCAAATGTTGCTCATAAGCTCGCTTGCCCTTGTGGAAGTAGAGGTTTGCATATGCAGCATAACGATTCGCTATCATTTGCTCGGCTGCAATCCAGCCACCAAACTTTAGTCCAAGAAACACGCCCCCTTCGCGTTCGACGAGAGTCTGTTGATGAATGAGGCGTTCAAGATCAAACTTTCCTGCAGGTTGCCCCGAATGATGACTGTCTCTTAGTAAATAGTCACATCTATCCGAGCCGAGTTCGCCAGTTAGAATTGAGTTAGCGAGATCAAGATCTCGTCGAGGCTCGATAATATTGCTGAGTTCTCTTGAAGTCGCAACATAAATAACTTCCTCAGGATCACAGTGGTTAGCTAATATCAAATCAGATATCTCTGAAGTATGGATTAAGATGGATGTCATTTCTTCATGATTGTATTTTCGTAGCAGCTTGCGTCGATCTGCGCGGTTTAGATCGGTCAGAGATTTTTCGTGGGGCACAAAAAGATGTTCGCCGCTATGAGAAAAAGGCGCATGACCTAGATCGTGTAGGAGTGAGGCCAAGCGAAGTGTCCGGCGCAATTTATTGCGTTCTTCCTCCGTTTCTGGAAACAGCAAATCAATACAATCCTGTGGGGCATTGGATATGAGTCGATCAAACATCAATGAGGACACATGTAAAACGCCCAAGCAGTGCTCGAATCTTGTATGATTTGCGCCCGGGTAAACCATGTGCCCCATACCGAGCTGGCGAATATCTCTGAGCCGTTGAAAAGCTATGGAATTTACAACTTGTCTTTCTTCTGTAGTAAGCTCCACGAAACCGTGAATTGGATCGCGAACGGAAAGTGGATTGCTCATAAACCGGCCTCGATTCGATAGTAGTTAAGTTAGGGTATGTCAATTTCTACCGAAATGTCAATATATTATCGAGAGGCTAGAGGTTAGTCCCCGTCCCCAAACTCAAACGCGATGCAGTAATCCCTTCGTAGGTCGGGTAGGGCAGATACTGGGAACTAATTCTGCCAGCGCGACGGACGTCCTGAACTACGTCGCGAGCATCTTCGCCAGGGGTGACAGCAAGAGCGAGTAAGTTTGTGATATGCGCATACGTGTGCTGCTATACCCAATAATGGTGTCTCGATTGGTAGCCAGCTCTTAGATTTGTTCTAAGATTGGGCTTTGTCGTATGACCTAGCCATTGTTTGATATCCTCCGTTGTCCTCGACGGAGAACTCAGATGTCAGACGAGTTGCTGTACGGTTATGAGAGCTCGCTCGGTGAACGCATCGTCACGATGCTCATCTCTCAGTCGCCCTTCCTCCTTGCATACATCGCGGTTCTTATCGTCGCGATGATCTTCATCGGCAAGCGCACGATGCCTTCGCTCTTCCTGGCGATCGGTGCCGGTGCTCTACTTCTCTGGTCGGTGATCCACACAATCCTGTACCAGTATGTTTGGGAGCAGGTGTACTTAGGAGATATCTACCCGGAGAACGATCGCGGCTGGTTTCTCGCATTAGAAATCGGCTGGATCGTTGTCCGCATCGTATCCCTTGTGTGCTTCACGATCGCGGCACTAGGCTGGCGAGGGGAATCGGACCAGAGCACAGTGCAAGCCGCGTCGCCCAGTGAACTCGCTGGCGAGTGTCCCGTGGGGCCAGGGCCTTCAACACCGATCTCGAAAGCCACATTTCTTGTTTTTATCTTCGGAGCCAACATCTTTGCGATGCTGCTGCTCGTCCCTGCGTACACGATCATCTTTACGCAGAACGAGGAACTGATCTTTGTCAGTCTCGGGCTGTCGTGCTCGTCGTGGCTCTTCTCGGCACTCTCGGTCGTGATGGGCTGTGTGCTGCACTACAAGCTGTGGGCGACAATCCAAGACGGCGATGCCCGCACAACGCCCGGCAAAGCGGTAGGCTTTTTGTTTATCCCGTTCTTCAACTTGTACTGGATCTTCCAATCCTTCTGGGGATGGGCTGTTGATTTCAACTCTTACACCAGCGAGCGGAACATCCAGGTCAGGCGCGCACCGGCAGGGCTTGTGCTTGCGGTATGTATCATCGCCGTAATCCCATATGCCAACATACTGGCTTGGCCATTCTCGCTCGTTGTCATGATCATCCATTTCAATCGCGCGATCAGCGGCGCGAACGCTGTCAGGTCGCTGCGTCGTCAGTACGGAGTAGGTGAGTACGAGCCGGGGATGCCGGTGCATTGAGCGATTCAGTCGCTGTCCCCAAACTCAAACGCGATGCAGTAACCCGTTCGCCAGATCGGGTAGTGCACATCGCACCTGAACCCGACGTAATCAGCCAGGTCGTAGCCCTTGGAGCCGAAGAGCTCGCCGAGTAGTTCTGTGTATCGTGCCCATGCATCGATTTGAGCGCGCTCGATGCCGTGCGAGAGCAGTTGCAGGCTTGGCGGCCTCTGGAAACGAGTCTGCCAGCGCTCGCCGACGTGCTGGGCGAAGTCGGGACGCCACAGGTGAACGTCGAGACCCGGCACGCACTTGCGCGCAAGGTCTTTGTGCATGAACACGTCCAGCAGCAGCCTGCGCACCGGGAAGTTGACGAGCGCCCAGACCTCCTCGGTGTTCACCTGTCGGCACGAAGGATGAGTTACGCCGCCGTCCATCGCAAAGATCAGGTCGATCGCCTGGGCCTCGGGTTGCTCGGGGTTGGGTTCGATCGTCTGGACGATGAACTCATCGGGATGCGAGGAGTGAACAACCGGCACAGGGTTTGTTGAATACTCTGTCAGCAGCTCGTTGGGCACACCCTCGACGTTTGAGTCTTTGAGCGCGTTGAACGTCAGGTCCGGGTCGTCCTCGGGATCGTTCTCATCACCGAACACATGAAACGTCAGCGGCACCGCGTCGCGCTCGGCGTAATGGCCAACAAGCCCGTGAGCACGTGTCTGCGCGATCACGCCTTCCCGGTCGGGGTGGGGGGTGTATATGTGTGCCGCGAGCCAGAGATTCGAGAACCGACCGGTGAGTGCGGCGCTCGATTCAAAGAGCGCTTTCCTGTGCACGAGATCGGCTTCGTCTGATCGCGCCGAACCTGCTTTACTTGTCGCGGCGAGCGTTCGGTCGATGCGTTTGAGCAGCTTGGACCGGCTCCCTCCGAGTCGCTTGGTGGAATCCTCGTAATTCGCAAGTGCCTGATCGATTTGGTTGAGCAAATCACTGTCGAGTTCGATGCCGTGCCTGGTCGCCGCCTCGACGAGCAGCCTGATCCCGCGCGTGCCTGGCAGCTGTCCCGCAAGCGAGATTCCTGGGAAGGGCGCCGTGATCGCCGAGACCATCCTCTGGCACGTGGTGCGTTCTACCTCAAGCAGCCTCGAGAGGCCGCTTGCGTTCTGCGCCGAGACCGGCATGGACGAGAGGAAAGCCAGCAGTTCGCTCCGGACCTTGCGGAGGCACCGCTCGAGTTCTTTCAGATCCTGGGCTCCCAGGGTCGAGCCGGCACGAGATGCGGTCAGTGAAGCGGTCATCGCAGCCGGCATCGTACGTATTTCGGGTGTGAGAGGCGCAGAATCCCTCTCAGGGGTCGTCTGAGGGCCCGCAACTGGGGAATTTGAAGCTGGGCCGGATTGTTTTTGCATTTTATGTATTGACACAGGCTCATCATATGCTCAAACTGTGCTGAGCACAAGCTGGGCTTTGGTATTTCGGGATGCACAGTGCATGATCCCGGGGCTCGCACAGAGAACGGAATGAGGACTGAAACATGAACAGCAAGACTTTGGGCAGCATCGTGCTCGCCGGCCTGGTTTCGGGTTCGGCCGGCGCACAGGGCGTGATCACGACCTTCGACAACGGCACCGAGGGGTGGTCGGTCAGCGGCCGTGACGACATCTCCGGCACCGGCGGTAACCCGGGCGCGAACATGGATGTGCTCCTGATCGATGTATTCGGTGCCGACATCCGCAACAACACCAACGCAGATTTCCTCGGTGATTACACCACGAGCGATTCGTTCGAGATGTCCATCGATATCCGTACGCACAGCATCACTTTCTTCGGTCAGCAGGTTGTTCGTGACCTCATCATCGAGTTCCGCGACTACACCAACGACCAGGGCTACCCGTGGACGAGTGTCTGGCTGAACCTTGGTCTGCTTGATGCCTCGGCGACGGGCGACAAAGGTGACGGCTGGGTGACTTACACGTTTACCGTCGAGGACACGCACGCGCAGGGTCTCCCCGCGGGCTGGGGCGGTTACGGATACGAGGATCCCAAAACCTTCGAGCCCATCCTGCCCCCGGGCCGGACTTTCGAGAGCGTGCTGGCGAGCGTGGATGAGGTTGCGTTCACGACATTTGTGCCTGGCTTCTTTTTCGGATTCACCAATTTCGAAATCCAGGTCGACAACATCACGCTGACACCGCTTGGGAACGATTGCCCCGCAGACGTCAACGGCGACGGCGCGGTCACGCCTGCCGACTTCACCGCATGGGTCAATGCGTTTAACAACAACGCTCCCGAGTGCGACCAGAACGGCGACGGCGCGTGCACACCAACCGACTTCACCGCTTGGGTGAACAACTTCAACGCGGGCTGCTAATCAGAGCGATCTGAACCTGACAGGTTCCACTTCCCTTCGTCGGCGCCACCGGATGCACACCCGGTGGCGCCGATTCTTCGCGCACAGAGAACGTCAGAGCTGCTTGGCGAGGATGATGCTCTTGTAATTGGTGTAGGGCCACTGCCAGTCTTGGACGTGCGCGTAGCCCCGCCGTTTGTAGTATCTGTAGAGCACCCTGTCGGGCTCGGCCATACTCAGCGCGATCTCGGTCGAGCCTATCTCGCCCGCTCTTGCTTCGCACACATCCAGCAGCAGACCCCCGATCCCCGCGGCCTGAATAGCGGGGTCCACGCCGAACATCGCAAAGTGCGAGACGCGGTCCTTCAGGAAGTACTCCGGAAACGTGACCTGCTCGTGCTCGTTGAAGAGGATCACTCCCGCGATCTGGCTCTCGGACTCATCGGTGAACGCGACGTACGACTCGCTGTTGAGTATCCGGTCGAGAGTCACCGCGTCGTCCTGACGCCCGGCGAGCGGGTCGAGCCCCGCCTCGCGCTGCCTCGCGTACGCGCGGTGCAGCAGGGCTGTGATGTCGGAAATCGGATCACCCGTCATGAACCGGCGGATCGAGACCGAGCCGGTCGTCCCTGCCTGTGCTTCCTGGATATCCCGGTTCTGAGACACGACGTGAACGATAGACTTGCGCCTGATGAAGAAAGCGGCCGAGTATGCGTCGAAACCCGAACTCGTTCCGACCGGCGAGATCCCCGAAGTTGGTTCGATCTCTCTCAGGGTGAGGTACGCCGAGTGTGACCCGATGAACGTCGTGCACCACGCGAGCTACATCCCCTGGCTCGAAATGGGCAGGACCGAGCTGCTGCGTGAGGCGGGCGTCAGCTATGCGGCTCTCGAGCAGGCGGGTGTGTTCCTGGTAGTCACCAAACTCGATGTGAAGTACCGCAGGCCGATCGTGTACGACGACGTCGTCGAGATCCGGACCCGTGCGCACGCGTCGGGCCGGATCAAGATCCGCCACACCTACGAGGTCGTGCTCACAGAGCGGATGGGCTCCAAGCCTGACCCCGACTCGGACCCTCGGGTGCCTCACGACGGCGTGTGCGCGATCGCCACGAGCGAGATCGCGTGTGTGAACGCAGAGGGCAGGCCCGTGCCGCTGCCTGAGTGGCTCTTGCCCACCGATGGAACTGGCATCGGTTGAACCCGAATCGCATAGTCTGGGTACATATGTATCTGAGTGGATCGCGCCAGCGGAGAGGCGGATGACGAAAGACAACACCACGAAACCGCGCCACCCAATCAGGAGGCGGTTCGTCTGCAAGGAGATGGGCAAACGCCGGATATTCTGGCTGCGCGTGAGTGTTGTGATCCCGCTCCTGCTCGTGATCGGGCTCGTGTTCATCGCGAAGTCGGGCTACGCAGGCAGGCTCATCCTGCCCTCGATCGAGCAGCAGCTGGGCGTCGAGATCGAGGCGGGTTCGGTCTCAATCAACAACTCGGGTCTGGTTGTGTTCGAGAACGTGAGCGTACGCGCCCCGGGGATCGAGGGCCCTGGCGCCGAACTCGCGCGCGTGCGCAGGATCGTCGCGGACGTGGACTGGTCTCGCGCGTTCGGGGGCGGGTTCGCGCTCAGCGCGATCACACTCCACTCTCCCGATGTCAGATTCAGCGAAGACGACGACACCGGCATGGTCAACTTCGCGGCGTTCAGGCTGCCCGAGACGGGCGGCGGCATAGACGGACCCGTCTCCCTCCCAAGCGTCAGGATCATCGGGGGCAGCATCCAGCTCGCCGAGCACAACGAGCGCCGCATCCGTGTCCTCAAGCGATTGAACATCGACGGCGAACTCAGACCCGACGGCGAGGACGCATACAAGATCGACCTCGATCAGATCGGCGCACAGTCCGGGCTCAAGCTCGCGGGCACCATCGACCGGCTCGGCATCGAGGTCTCATTGACGGGTGTCACTCTTGAGGAGTGGGGGCCAACCTCTGTGCCCGGGAGGCTCAGACCCTTTGTTGAGATGCTCGACGTCGAGGGCGAGATCAGCAACACGATTTTCTCGATGAGCTCTTCGGGTGTCGTGACCGCTTCGGTTCACCTCAACCGCGTGGGCATCACACTGCCCATCAACATGAACGAGGAATCCGGCGCGGGCCGCATGCGCATGCGTGAGGTGTCCGGCGCGATCTCGCTCCGCGACGACGAGTTCAGCGCCGAGATCAGCGGCTTGCTCGAAGACGTGCCCTACGAGGTCAACCTGATCTACGAAGGGCTCAGCGGCGACGCGCCCTTCCACGGCAACTTCAAGATCCGCGGTTATGAGATGGCGCGCAACCCGGACATCGTGCCGTTCCTGCCCGACGAGGTCGGGTTCAGGCTCAAGCAGTTCGCCGGTTCGTCGCTCATGACCGACGAGGACGGCAAACGCATCAGCCCGACCGCGATCGTTGACGCGAGTGTTACGCTCACCCGCGGGCCGCCCGGTCCGGACGGGTCCGCTGAACTGGAGTACAGGGGGAACCTCGCGTTCACCAACGGCACCGCCGCGTACGAGGTCTTCCCGTACCCGTTCCAAAACATGACCGGGAGCGTGCAGTTCGACAAGCAGCGGATCCGCATAGAGGAGATCCGCGGCGTCTCGCGCACGGGCGCGATCATCAGCGCCACGGGCCTCATCGAACCGATCGGACCGACCGCAAGCGTCAACCTCCAGATCGACACGGTCAACGTCCCAATCGACGACGTGCTCGAAGAAGCACTAGGCGAGAACCGCGGCGGGATCGTTGATGAATTGTTCGACGACAGGCGGTACCGGCAGATTGTCGAGCGGGGCCTCGTGCTTACGCGAGCGCAGGCCGAGGCGCTGACGAAGAAGCGCGATGACCTGATCGTTGAGATCGCAAGAGCCGAGCAGCAGGGAGCGAGCGAGCAGACGATCGAGGTGTTCCGCAACCGACTCAACGAGACCAGGCGGCACCTGCGCACACCAGTGTTCGAGTACAGGGGCAGGGCGGACCTTGGGATCAGGCTCCGAAGAGATGAGGGCCTAGTTTCGAACTGGACGCGCCGCATCGAGGTGCGGTTGCCAGAGGCGGGGCTCGTGCTCTCGGACTTCCCGCTGCCGATCCACGCGCGCGACGTCGTGGTCGTCATGAGCGAGACGGAAGCGACGCTGATGCGGGGCTCGTTCAGGCCGGTAACCGGTGGTGTGGTCACGCTCTCGGGCGGCGCCGATCTGCGGACACCCGAGGGCGAGACCGCGTTCAGACCAGCGATCCGCGTGATCGCGGACAAACTGCCAGTGAGCGATCTCCTGAGGTTCGCCGTTGCGCCGCCGTTCGCGCAGGGTGATGACGAGAATGTTGTCCAGGCGAGGCAGGCGGGGCTCGATGTCCTCAAGAGACTCGGTGTAGGCGGAAACTTTGATGTCGATGGTCTGTTGTTGACCAGGCCGAGCGGCGACCTCGGGTTCGATCTCGAACTCGATCTCGCAAATGTGACGGTGACACCCGAAGCGCTTCCCGACCGACCGCCGGTGATCCTGACCGATCTTGAAGGCAAGCTGAGGCTCACTGAGCAGGGCATGAGTCTGAACGCCGCGTCGAACGCTCTCGGTGTCTCCGGCGACGCATCTCTCGAAGACCCAATCGAGGTGCGCGCGAGCGCGGATCTCGATTGGTCGGACAACAAGCCGCTCCGCTACGACGCGCATGTCGAAGCGGATGGTGTGCTTTTCGACTTGCCGTTCGAACAGGCGGTTGCTTCGGTCTCGGACCGCGCGGGCGAGTCGCTCGTCTGGTTGCGCGACACGTTCCACCCGGTGGGCAAGGCGGATATCCGGGCGGATCTCACGTCCGACGGGTACAACCCTGTTTCCGATATCACGATCAAGAACATCCAGTGGGGTGAAGCGGATTACCTTAGAGGCAGGCTGGGTCTGACGGACAGCACCGGGTCGGCGCGCATACTCATTGATGACTACCGCGCGATCACAACCGACGGGATATCCGGCACGCTGACCTTCGACGGTGAGCCCATGGGCAATGCGCACATCTCCGGCACACTCGGGCTCGACGAAGAAGGCGGTGATCCGAACAGGATGCTCGAGATCGCACTCAGCGACGGCAGGTTCGATTCGAGCCTCGCCGAGCGAGTAGTGCGCGACATCGTGGGCGGTGCGATCGCTAAGGAATACCTCGAGCACGGTCTGCGGGGCGGATTTGATGCAGTTGTGCGCATGACAGAGCCGAGACCACCGGTCGGCGCAGCAGAGAACGTCGGCGTCGCCCGGTTCGCGTTTGTCGAGACCACCATCGAGCCGAAGTGGGGCGAGATGACAAGGCTCGGCACCACGGTTCGGTTCGACGAGATGTCTGGCAAAGTCGTCGCAAGCAAGCTCGGCGCGAGGCTCGAAGGTGTCAGCGCAAAGTCAAACCTGATCGATGCTTCAATCTCAGGCGCGGCAACACCCGATGGCTCGGGCGGCACGATTTCATCCGTGAGCCTCGACTTCGAGGCCGAGATGCTCAGCCCTCAGGTCAGGGCGCTCTTGCCGATCCCCCTCATAGAGATCATCGACGCGGGTGAGATGAGCTCAGCCGGTTCGATCAGGACGAAAGGCGCGAGGCTGCGCACGCAGACGGCGGTCGGTGTCGAGGGGGTCAAGGTCGATTTCGAGGGCACGCTCGGCTTCGAGGAAGCAGCGCTGACCGCGGGCGCCCGTATTGATGAAGCGGTCGGGACGGCGCACGTCTCGTTCAGCAAAAACCACACCGGGCTGCCCACCTACAAAGTTGATGTAGAGGTTGCCAGCGCTCGCGCGATGGGTCTGCCGATTCAGAACGCACGAGCCTCGATCGAATCAACGGGCAAGCCACGAGGGCTGGTCGCGCCGGTGATCTTCGCCGAGTCCTGCGGCGGAGTGATCTCTGGCAGAGCGGGCGTCTACCCCGCGATGGACTGGGCGGGCCCGGGCGAACGGGCGTACGAGACGTCGCTTATCTTCAGCGGGCTCAAACTCAACGAGGCTCTTGACGGCTTCGCCTCGGCGCGTCCCGATGCGCCGACGCGAGACCCGAGACCAGACACCGGCGCCAGGCTCGAGGGCCTGCTCGCGCTCGGGGGTTTGGTCGGCAAAGAAGAGACCCGCAGGGGTTCGCTCTCACTCCAGATCGCAGGCGGCGACGTCATAGCCGTACCCGGTGCGATGATGCTCGTGGAGGCGGGCAACCTCCAGTTCCCCGCTTCCGAGGGGATCGACTACGCGAGCGTCGAGGCGGTCTTCGATGGGAACCTTGTGTCCGTCGAGGGCATCTCGCTCATCAGCAAGAGCGTCGAGCTGCTGGGTTACGGCACCGCGACCTGGCCCGAGCTCGAGCTCGATCTGCGGATGCGGTCCAGAGCGACCCGGCGGATTCCGGTCGTGAGCCAGCTCTTGGAGACCATCCGGGACGAGTTCGTCACGATCGCAGTCTCCGGGACCGCCGCCGTACCCGATATCCGCGTAGAGTCCCTGCCCGAGACGCGGCGGGTGATCGGCCGGGTCCTCGGTTTTGAACAGTCGGCGAGCGATCGCCGGCTGACGGACCTCAGCGAGCGGGCCAGTAAACAGCGCCGACTCCGAAACAACCGATAGACAGAAACAGATACTCGTTTTCAAGCAAGTGACGCCAACACAGGTCTTTCAACACCAAGCGGCACAACGGACACAGGAGAAGGAAATTGTCAAACGACGACCACCAGAGGCAGATGCTCGACCCGGAAGGCAACACGCCCATGGACGAGAGCGCCGCGCCACCCGAGAAGCAGGAGCAGCTCCGTGCACAGGACCCTGCGATTCAGAAGCAGTTGAGCGAACTCATCACGACAATCTCGGGCGTTGACGAGAAGCAGTACGACCACCGGCTCGTGCAGGACCTGATGACTGCGGCCTTAAAGCTGCTGCCCGATGGACGCGACACGGGCGAGCTCAAGCTTATGGCAGCCGCAGTCAAGGAGCTGCGCTACGCGTACCGGGTGTTCGGTCAGTACCCCGACATCAAGAAGGTGACGATCTTCGGCTCGGCGCGCACGCCCGAGACGCACCCCGACTACAAAGCCGCGGTCGAATTCAGCAGGCTGATGGCTGAGAAGCAGTGGATGGCGATCACCGGCGCCGGTGACGGGATCATGAAGGCGGGCCACGAGGGACCCGGGCGTGAGGCGAGCTTCGGCGTCGCGATCCGTCTGCCCTTTGAGACGACCGCAAACACCGTGATCGCGGGCGACGAGAAGCTGATCAACTTCCGCTACTTCTTCACGCGCAAGCTTATGTTCCTAAGCCAGTGCGACGCGGTCGCGGTCTACCCGGGCGGGTTCGGAACGATGGACGAGGTATATGAAGTTCTGACGCTCGTGCAGACGGGCAAGAGCTCGATGATCCCGATCGTACTGCTCGAGGGCGAAGGCATCCGGTACTGGGACGAATGGCACGAGTTCGTGACCGAGAAGCTGCTTGGCCACGGCATGATCAACGACGAGGACCGCCAGCTCTACAAGATATGCCGAACCGCCGAGGAAGGCGTCGAAGAGATCGTCAACTTCTACCGCAACTACCACAGCTCCAGGTACGTGCGCGACGACCTGATCATCCGCATGAACCACGCGATCAGCGAGGAAGACCTCGCTTCGATCAACGACGAGTTCGCGATGCTCGTCAAGTCGGGCTCGATCGTGCAGTCGGGGCCGTACGCCGAAGAGGACGATCATCTCGACAGGCCGAGGCTTGTGTTCACGCACACGCGTCACAACTTCGCGGTTGTGCGCAAGCTGATCAATCGGATCAACAAGTGTGAGCCCCGCAAAGAGGACGCATGAAGCACTTCCTGCCGCTGCTGCTGTGCGTCCTCTGCACCGCGTGCGGCGGCGGGGGCGGCACGTCCGGAATCCCGCCGGGCCCCGCGCCCTGGGAACGCCCGGATCTTGATCGACCGGTTGTCGAGGGGAACCAGCAGGGGCTCGAGCTTCGTGTCTGGGCGATCGAGGATCAGGACGACCTGATCGCGGAGATGATCGACAGCTATCAGCGCAGGCCCACGCCCATGCTTGACTCGCAGCGCACCGCGTGGCGCCAGAGCGGGCTCATGCCCATCTCGATCCCGATCGATGAACTCAACCTTGCGCGTGGGCGCATGCTCTTGGTCGGACCGGAACAGCAGGACTGGTTCGGCGTTCTGCCCGACTGGCGTGAGACAATTCCCGGCCGGCGCGTCGATTCGGGGCAGCTACTCTCACTCGCCGACGGCCAGATGCGCACGCAGCGGGGAAAGCTCAGGATGCTCACGAGGTGCTGGGTCGTGCCCGGCGCTGATGGACCGGAGATGCAGACCGAGCTGTGCGTCCAGCTCCAGAGATGGCAGCGGCCCTCAAGCGTTGTGGACTTCTCCGTAGGCGACAGGACCCCGATCGAAGACCAGGGACTGATCTTCCCTGAGCTCTCGGCGAGCTTTGTGATGCACAAGGACGAGGCGCTTGTGCTCGTTCCGATCGCGCCGGACTTTGATCCGATGGAGATCATCGATCCGGAACGGGCCGCGGCGGTGAAGGCGGAGGCGGGCCCGCCCGTGCCCGCGGTGCCGACGGTTGGTGAGGCGATGCTCACGTCCGTTGAGGCGGGCAGTGTCGCGCCTGTGCGCAGAAGAGCGATCGTTGTGCTGATCGCGAGGCTCCCGGAGGAATACCGTCTGTTGTCGCAGCTCGGGGACCAGCGCTGATGCAGTATCTGCCGATCTTCCAACTCATCGCGGGGCTCGTGGCGCTGATCTTCGGCGCCGAGCTTCTTGTGCGCGGTGCGTCGAGGCTCGCGCTGTCCGCGGGCGTCAGCTCGTTCGTGGTCGGGCTGACCGTCGTCGCGTTCGGGACCAGCGCCCCTGAACTTGGTGCTGCACTCGGCGCGGCACTCAACGACAACAGCGGGCTCGTGATTGGGCCCGTTGTGGGTTCGAACATCGCCAACATCTGTCTCATTCTCGGGTTCACGGCGGTGATCTGCCCGATCCCTGTGAAGTTCAAGGTCGTCCGTCGCGAAGTCTTGCAGATGCTCGTTTGCACCGTCGCGCTGATGCTGTTCATGATCCCGGCGGAGATTCCCCGTGTCGGTGGGTTCGTTCTCTTCGCCGGGCTCCTGGCGTTTCTGGTGCGGAGTTATCAGGTCGGTAAGAGCGATCCCGAACAAGCCAAGGAGATGCAGGCAGCGGCTGTGGAGCTCTCGACCGAAGTGACCAAAGGCGACCGTCCGCCCTTCTTCGTCAATATCGTGCTCTGTGTGGTCGGGATCGGGTTTTTGATTTTCGGCGCAGACATGCTGGTGGGGGGCGCGACGTCGGTTGCCGAGATGCTCAATGTCTCCGACACGGTTATCGGGTTGACACTCGTGGCGTTCGGGACGAGCGTGCCAGAGCTCTCGCTCTCGGCGGTCGCGGCATTGCGCAGAGAAGTTGACATCGCGGTCGGGAACATTCTCGGCTCCAACATCTTCAACATCCTGTGCGTGCTCGGGATCACATCGATGGCCTCACCTCACCCGCTTGTGGTGCCCGAGAGCATGTGGACGCGGGACCTCTGGGTGCTGCTCGGCGCGAGCCTGGCCTGCCTGCCGATCCTGCTCGCGGGCGGAAGAGTTTCGCGGGTCGAGGGCGTGCTGCTTCTCGGACTTTACGCTGGGTATGTGGGCACCATGTTCTTCATGGGCGGCGGATAACGGGCGGACCCACGCACTCGATAACAAATCTTGTCTGAGTCTTGCGATTCTCAAACCGATGCTCGGTGCGGAGGAGTACTGAGAGTGCTGCGCGTATCGACCATCTCGGCCAAGCCCGGCATGAAGCTGGCAACCCCGGTGTTCCATCCGGATTCGCCAAGCAGGGTGCTGCTGCGCACCGGGTTCGAGCTGGACAGCCGGACGATCCTGCGTCTGCGCGAGCTGCGCGTTAGGTCGTTGTGGGTCTCGTACCCGCCTCTGAACTTCCTGCTGAAGCACACTTCCCCCGAGGTGATCAGGCACCGCGCACACGCCTCGGGGCAGGTCTATGAGTACTTCGACAAGCTGAGCCGAGAGGTCGATGCGGATCTGGACTACGGCGCGTTTGCTCGCACAGTTTCGTCGCTGAGCGAGTCGCTGATCAGCAACCCAGACACGATGGTGTTCCTGGATGATGTCGCGTCCATGGGCGATGAGGAGTTGGAACACTCGTGCGCGGTCGGGTTCATCTCGGTCCTGATGGGCTTGAAGATGAGCGTGTACCTGGAGCACCAGCGCTCGCGGATGCCCGCGGCGGTCGCGCGCGACGTCACGCCGCTGGGTGTTGCTGGGCTGCTGCACGACATCGGTGTCACGCAGCTGAGTGATGAGGTGCGCGAGCGTTTCCGCGAATCTCACAATACGTCCGATCTGGATTGGCAGCGGCACACAGAGCTGGGTTTCCAGATCGTGCATGGTCGGATCCCGCCCTCTGCAGCCGCCGCGATTCTGCATCACCACCAAGCGTTCGACGGGACGGGCTTTCCGGCACGCAGGCGAGCGGACGGCGGTTACGAGGTGGTCAGCGGCACGCACATCCACATCCATGCGCGCGTCATCGCGGCAGCGGACATGTTTGACAGGTTGTCGCGCAGATGCGACGCGAACGGGAACGTAACCCCTCGCGTGCGCGTGCTGTCGAGCATGCTGCGGGGTCGGTACGCGAAGAAGCTGGACCCGATGGTGATGAAGGCGTTGCTGGCGGTCTGCCCGCCGTACCCGCCCGGCACGCAGGTCCGGCTGTCTGACGGCACGGACTGTGTGGCGATCGGCTGGGAACCGACGGATCCGTGCAGACCGAGTGTGATGGTCGTGGACCCGAGTCTGCATGAGAACACAGAGCGTGGTGAGGTCATCGATCTGAGCAAGACTTCGGGGCTGTGTGTGCAGTTCGCCGACGGCCAGAATGTCGGCCGGGACAATTTCTATCCGGTCCATAAGACCGACTTCTGCTTGGAAACAGCTTCGAGGTTGCTGCACAATGCGGCCGAGCTGGAACGGCAGCGTTCTCCCAGTGACAGTGCGATGAGGCGGATCGCTTAGTCCGCCGTCATCGCCTCGGTCTCGGATTCTGCATCTTTGTCCACAGGCGTCTCGCTCGGGGTCTCACCGGCGTTCTCATCTGTTGATGCGGTCGCTGCTTCTTCGGTCGGTGCTGCTTTTTCAGCAGTGTCGCCAGTGTCGCCGAGAGGCTTGCCTTCGCTCTCGCCTGAGTTCTGGTGTTGCTCCCGCTTTGTTGCGCCGTCTTGCTGACCTGGTGTGAAGCTTGCTTGCCTTGCTCCGCTCGTTCCAGCGGGCGGGCCCATGCGTGCTGGGTTGCCGTCTTCGTCGAGTGTGAGCCCTACGAGTTCGAGTTCTGCCTGGTTCCAAGGCTCATCGATGATCTCGCCGGCGCTCGGGTTACGCAGCAGAACATCGTCACCCGAGTCAATGCCGGCGAGAATCTCTGCGTGTGTTTCGCTGAATCGGCCAGTCTTGACGGGCACGCGTTCGTAACCGGCGCCTCTTGGCTTGTAGACGAAGCGGACGGGGCCATCGTTGAAGACCGCGGTCACAGGCACTGCGAGTGTGCTCTCGACGTTGTCGAGCAGGAGTTCCGCTTCGCAGCGCATCGAAGGCTTGAGCTGGCTTGTGTGCTCGCCCGCATCGAGCAGGAGCTTGACCGTGTATTCGCGCAGGTTCGGGTCGCGCCAGCCGCCGGACTCGGCGAGCACGCCGATTTCTCTGACGGTTCCAGTGAGCACGACGCCTGGGAGCGCATCGACACTCACCCGGCCCTTCATGCCCTTCTGGATTCGGCCCGCGAGGCTCTCGTGGACGCGAACCTCTGCGACGAGCTTCGACGTGTCCGGGAGGCCAAAGAGCATCTGGTTCGGGTACACGCTCTGCCCGATCTGGAGCGGGCCGTTGGAGTTCCACATGTTGCGCGACTGCATGATCGTGGTGCCGTAGATAGCCATGCCATCGGACGGGGCCTTAATTGTCGAAGCCTCGATCTGCTGACGGATCTTGTCGACGCGGGCCCTGTCACGGACAACCCGGCGGTTCTGCTGTGCCTTGTCCGCTGCCTTGTCTGCGAGCTTGATCTCGTTCTGGGCCTTGACGTTCTCGAGCTGGGCCTCTGCCTGGCGGACGTCGCTCTCTTTCTGCTCGCGGTCCTTCTTCTGCTCGTATTCGATGTACGAGGTTTTCTGGAGCTTGACCGTCTCGACGCGTGCGCGGGCCTTGACGAGCGCGAGCTCGTCCTGGTCATACTGGTCCTTGCTGATGAAACCCTCGGCGAGCAGGCCGACGTTCTTCTCGTGCTTGGCTTCCAGGCGTGCCAGCTCGCGGTTGGCCTCGTCGATGTTGAGGTCGAGCTCCTGGAGCTTCATGACGCGGTCGCCAGACTCCCACTGCTGGAGCGTGAGCTGGGCGAGTCTGAGCTTGAGCTCGGCGTCGCGCACGGCGCTCTCGTTCTCGGTGACCTGGATCTGGTACGCGTTCTCGGCGGCGAAGAGTGACGCCTCGGAGGACTCGAGATCCGCTTCCTCGGTGTCGAGTTCGGTCTCGAGGTTGTCTGTGTTGAGCACGCAGAGCACGTCGCCTTCCTTGACGGTCGTGCCCTCATCGATGATCTCGACGATGGTCGCCTGTTCCTCGATCGGCGAGCGGACCTCGATCTGCTCGAGCGCCTGCAACTCGCCCGACGCGGTTGTTGAGATTTCGAAGCTGGTCACCGCGGCCTGGGCGATCTCGCTCGTGCGGATCGTGTCGCCCTGCTCGGAGTTCGTGTTCTGCGTCGAGTAGTACCACACCCCGCCCGCAACCCCGGCGAGGAGGACCAGCGCGGCAGCGCCCGTTTTCACGAAAGCTCTCTGACTCGTGCGAGGAAGGTACGAGGAAGCCGTGGTCATACTGCACCCCTGGGTTGGCCCTTCACGAACAGGTATCGCTCGGGCCGAGTTCTTGTTCTGCACTTTGTACCGGCCCGACAGGTCCAGGTTCAGTGGATCACCCATGTAGTAAGGTAGGATCGATACCGATGGGCGATTCAATCGAAACACTGCTCGTGCTGGCCGCTGCAAACGAAGTCACCGCCGTGAGCCATGCATTCGATGACCGACTCGCTATGGATGTTCCCGAGGGGACACCAATCAGGCTCTCCGAGCTATTGTGGACAATACAGTCTGGAATAGGAAAGTCGAATGCAGCGGCAAAGACCGCAGCCGTATTGGCAACCAACCCGCCCAAACGGGTCATCAGCCTCGGGATCGCGGGTGCTCTGCCAGGCGGGGGGCTTCAGATCGGGGATGCGGTTCTCGCGTCCAGGTCAGTCTTCGCTGATGAGGGCGTGGACACGCCCGCTGGGTTCATCGACTGCCGATCTATGGGGTTTCCGATCTACGCAGGTGACGATGGTGAGGGCTTGCCCCCTGATCAGGCAGTTCGGGACCGGTTGCTGCCTGTGCTCGATGGGGAGCGGGTGGTTGCGACGGTTTCGGTGTGTTCCGGGCGCGATGACCTCGCCGAGCGCATCCGCCGGCGGACGGGCGCTTCTGCTGAGAGCATGGAGGGAGCAGCGGTACTGCTCGCCTGCATGCACGCGGGTGTGCCGGCAGCGGAAGTCCGCGTGATCAGCAACACAGCGGGCGACCGAGAGCATCAGATCTGGGATATCGGGCGTGCGATGGCGCGACTCGGTGAGGTCGCCCGCTCGTTCTCAGACATCGATTTCGATTGATCGGACCGTCCAATATGGGCAAGGTGGGTCTGGCGCGGCGGGGCCGGTAGGGGAAACCTCGACGGTCGTGCTCTCACCTCAACAGGGACTATGACCGCGCCGATATGCGCTTCGAGTGACTGGTGTCTGTCGTGCCGGCGTGTGCCGGGCGGTTTGGCACTGCAGCCAGGTCGGGGATGTCGATGCCGCGTGCGTCGTTTTCAGCCATCAAGCAGAAGCGCAGCAGGGCGAGTGCACCCGGCGGTCCGAGGCCGATCGCGATCGATTTCGGGACCAGCGCGCTGAAGGTTCTCCAGCTCTCGGGTGGTGTGCACCCATCGCTCGTCGCAGCCGCGGCGCTCGATACACCCGCCGAGCTGTTCGATGACGCCGCGGCCAGAATCGCATTCCAGACCGAGCAACTCCCATCGCTGATCCGCGGCGCGGGTTTCAAGGGCAAGCGCGCCGTGTGCCTGCTCCCGGTCGGGCTCACGTTCTGCAAGCACCTGCAGGTGCCCAAGGGCGATCAGGGTGTGATCGAGAGCTCAACGAAGATCGCGCTGGCTTCGCAGCTCGGGTGCGATCCGGGCATGCTTGTGCTCCGCCACAAGGTTGTTGGTCCGGTCGGTGTGGACCAGAACAAGATCGAAGTCATCGGCATGGCCGCGGCGAGGTCCACGGTTGACGTGCTGATGCGTTCGCTGCACGCGAGCAAGCTCGAGCCTGTCGGGATGCAGCCAGAGTCTGTCGCCTCGCTCGCCGGTTTCGGCGCGATCGGCGCCGCTCCGGAAGACAAGACGACGCTCTACCTGGATCTCGGGTTTGGCTCAACGAAAGCGATCATCGCGAGGGGCGGGAGGCTTCTATTCGCACGCACGTTCGACTTCGGCGGTCGCGCGCTCGACAAGTCGCTCGCGGCGCGTTGGAAGGTCAGCGAGCAACGCGCACACGAAGCCAGGCGGTCCGACGCGGACTTTACGGGTGTGCAGCGAGCACCCATGATGTCGCTCGGGTCGCTTAGCGGGTCGCAGGAGTCGAGCGTCAGCTCGCACAAGACGCCGAGCGTGATGCCCGACCTCGATGAAGCGTTTGAGATTCTCAGCGACGAGGTGTCGCTGTGCATCAGGTACCACAGGAACCTGTTCCCGGCCGAGCCGGTCGAGCGGGCGGTGTTCACTGGCGGTGAATCGGTCAACCTCGGTCTCTGCAGGAGACTCGCGGGCACTGTCCGAGTCGCGGTGCAGACGGGTGATCCGCTGGGCGCGATCCAGAAGACGGGGAAAGAACCATCCAAGGGTGTTGAGATCAATGCGCCGCTGCCCGGGTGGGCCGCGGCAATGGGGCTGTCGGTGTGCCCGACGGATCTTTGAGGAAGGTACGAGAGGGCACGTTGCCTAGGGGAAGCTCATGAGCGAGAGCGATGTCACCAAGCCGTTGAACACGTGGGACCAGGATAGCTTCCTGCCCGAAGACTACGTGAAGTCCAAGGGCGAGCGCCGCGCGAACATGCTCAGTTTGACGCTGTTCGGCGTGATGATGCTCGCGGTTGTCGCCGCGTTTTTCGCGACCAACCGACGCTGGATGAGCGTGCGGAACGAGCAGCGTTCGGTCAACGCGATGTACGTGCGCGAAGCAGAGAAGATCGAGGAGCTCAAGGAGCTGGAGAAGCAGCGCGCCGAGATGGTGACCAAGGCCGAAGTGACCGCGGCACTCGTCGAGCGTGTGCCCAGGTCCGTGCTGTTCGCCGAGCTGGTGAGCCGGATGCCCGTCGATCTGACGCTGACCGAGTTCGAGCTCAACAGCGAAGAGATCAAGCGTTCGCGCAGCAGCTCACGCTCGGGCGGCGTTCGCACGCTCTCTGGCAAGACCAGCAAGAGCAAGAAGTCGAAGAAGGCTGAAGAAGAAGCCGAGAGCTCGATCTACATCCCCGAGTACAACCAGAAGCTCCGCATTGTCGGTGTCGGTCTGAGCAACGACGACATCGCCGACTACATCGAGAACCTGCGCCAGTGCGACCTGCTCGATTCGGTTGAGCTGAAGTTCATCAAGGAATCCAAGATCGACGGCGTGCTGCTCCGCAGCTTCGAGCTGAGCGCCGCGATCCGCAAGGGCGCCGATGCTCGCGGGTTGGTCGAGGAGACCGCTCCGATCGAGATGCCCGATGTCCGGACGCCCGAGCGTCTGATGCCTCAGATGCCGTTGATCCTGCCCCCGAGTGTTGATGAGGGCGCAGAGACCGGTGCCGAGGAAGGCACCGAGGGGACCGGCGGATTCGAGATCGAGGTGCTCGAAGAGGGCGACGCAAGCTTCGAAGAGGCGGGCGAGGACGCTGTCTCGTTCGAGATTCCTTCTCTGCCGAGCGTTTCTCTGTTCGGCAGCAGCGAGTCGAAGTGGGGGTCGCCAGAGGGCCTGTTCGATCTGATGGGCACGGCGGCACGCAAGGCCGAGCGCATCCGTTCGGAGAAGGCCGCGCTGGAAATCCAGAACACACCGGTCGTTGATGACGAAGCCGACGTCGCTCCCGCAGAGGAGTCAGCCGACGAGTCTGCACAAGAGCTGACGCCCGAGGCTGAGACAGACACCGCTGATGAATCGGCCGAGGTCGAGGCGCCTGAGACCAACCTGTGGTTCCAGGATCCGGCGCCCGCAGCCGGTGATCCAGAAGACTCAGACGAAGGCGAAACGTCGGACGACGAGGAGCCTGTTGTCGAATCTGACGAGAACGAAGAGGAAGAGCCCGCGCCTGCAGAGGGTGACGAGGGTGACGACGAGAAGGAGGACGAGTAATGCGATTCGGACTACGAGAGGTTGTCCTTCTCGCCATCCTGCTGGCGATGCCTCTGTCGAGCTACTGGCTCGTCTTCAGGCCTCAGAATCAAGAGATCGAGCAGGCTGAGCGTGAGATCGAGCACAAGCGGGCCATGCTGGAGAAGCTCCAGGTTGCCACGAGCCGCAACGACACGCTCGAAGGCGCAAACGAGGAGATCCGCCAGGGGATCATCGCGATCGAAGAGCGTCTGCCTTCGGGCAAAGAGATCGGCACGATTGTTCGCGAGGTCTCGCGTCTGGCGATCGAGTCTGGTCTCGAGCAGCCCGGCATGACTTCGGGCACGCCCGCCAAGGGCTCGCTGTACTGGGAGCAGCCGATCAACATGACGCTTAAGGGTGACTTTGACGGTTTCTACGAGTTCCTGCTGGCGCTCGAGCAGATGCCCCGTATCACACGGATCCCGGATATCCAGATCGAACGCTCCAAGGACAGGGACGGCCATCTCGAGGCCGAGTTCACGCTCAGCATCTACTTCGAAGGCGAGGAGCAGACATCATGATCCCGACCGATACCGACAACAACCAGCTCTCGGAGTTCGGCGACGAACCCCAGACCCAGTCTCTCTCGCAGACCTTCAAGCAGCTCCAGGTCGATTCGGCAACGGACGGCTTCGACGCGGCGGCGGTGGATGCGCACAAGCCGAGCAAGCAGTACATCATCGTGGGCTTCGTGCTCGCCGTGAGCGCCGGTCTGCTCTGGTTCATGCGTGACCAGGGCCTGGGCGTCGGGTTCGCCTCGGGCGACGAGGTGAAGATCGAGTACGAGGTCGACGAGAACGCTGCCTCGCAGGATCAGGCGAAGCAGCAGAAGCTGATGCGCGACCTGAGTCTGACCGACAACCCGAATCAGGTTCCGGTTGAAGACCTCAACAAGAACCCATTCGAGATGGCAATCCTCACGAACGACGAGGAAGAGACCGAAGTCGCGCAGACTGAGGTCAGCGAAGAGCCCAAGGGACCGACTCCCGAGGAGATCCGCGCCCGAGAGCTTCAGCGCACGATCGACGGTCTCAAGCTGAACACAGTTCTCCGCGGTCGCGTCTCGCTGGCGCGCATCGACGGCAAGACTTACCGCGTCGGCGATGTGGTCGAGTCGGAGTTCCTGCTTCTCTCGATCGACGATCGGTCCGTCACGCTCGGCGCCGACGGCAAGACATACGTGCTCGAACTCGGTTCGAACTGATCCTGCTTCTTTGACGGGCCAACCGCGGCGGGTGCGAGGAGTTTCAAGTGTCCAACGGCAGCATCGACGACATCCTGGCACGTATCAGCCGGCTCGAGCAGGGCTCATCAGGCAAAGGCGGGGGTGAGCAACCATCATCTCAGCCCGAGCACACGCCCGAGGATCAGCCCCGTGACGAGAGTCACGAGCAGCTGCAGGATCAGGCAGGGTTCCAGACCATCCAGCCCGAGCCCGCTCCGGGTGCTGATGGTGCAGACTCGTTCAGCGATGAATCCGCCGTTGAGCAGATCGATGAGCCGATCCTGACACCCGAGACATTCCGCGAAGACTCCGAGGATGCGCAGGAAGAGGCGTCTGAGGAGCTCCCGCAGGAAACAGAGGCTGTTGAATCCTCCGACGATCCGCAGCAGGATTTCAGCGAGCGCGACATGCAGGCGCCGGTCTTCAAGATCGGCAAGCAGGGGTTCGAGGAGATGAACCTTGCGCGCCCGATTCCTTCGAGCGGTTCGCAGGGCCTGATACCACTCGAGTCCGAGGAAGCCGAATCACACCCCGAGCCACAGGATGTATCTGAACCCGATCAACCCGTCAACGGGATGACCGACATCACCCCGGTGGATTCTGAGCCATCATCGGAGCCGGACAAAGAAGGCGATGGTGTCGTGAGTGTCGGAACCGGCTACGCGAGCGCCAACGGGCTGAGCGATCTGTTCGTGCCCGACGAGAAGGCGCTCGGACATGTGAACAAGACCTTCGGTGAGGTTCTCGCAGAACGAGGTGCGGCGAGCAAGGACCAGATCGTTGCAGCTGAGGGAGTGCTCGCGCAGACACCCGGCAAATCGCTGGGCGAGATCCTGATCGAGCAAGGCGTCGATGAGGGCGTCGTGCAGGCGTGCCTCGCTGAGCACCAGGGGCTCTCGTTCGAACGGATCGACCTCGATGCCGGGTTCGAAGGCGGCTTCGACGGGAAGCTACTGCAGCGCCTCGGTGTGCAATACTGCGCTGATCACAAACTGCTCCCATTGCGTACCGAGGGCTCGCGCGTGGTCATCGCCGCGACGCGACCGGACGCGGCGTTCGAGCTCGACGAAGTCAAACAGCGGCTCGGGTGCTCAACACCCAAGATGGTGCTGACAACCACCCATGACATCAAGGCCGCGCTCGAGATCGCCGGCGCGGGTGACCAGGACAAGCACAACCAAGAGGTCGATCTCAACGACATCCTCGAGGATGTTGACGAGATGGACGTCGAGGTCGAGAAGGCCACCGATCAGACGGTCGATCTCGAGCAGCAGGCGGGCGAGAGCCCCGTCATCCGCTACGTAAACTACATCATTCAGTCAGCGGTTCGTGAGGGTGCCAGTGATATCCACATCGAACCAGGCGAGAAGAAGCTCAAGGTGCGTCTCCGCGTGGATGGCGTGCTCTTTGAGAGCATGAACCCGCCCGTTTCGATGGCCGCGGCTATCACGAGCCGCATCAAGATCATGGCAAACCTGGACATCTCCGAACGCCGCATCCCGCAGGACGGGCGTATCCGGTGCACGGTGCAGGGACGCAAGCTGGACCTGCGTGTCTCGACGCTCCCCGCCGCGGTGGGTGAGAAGATCGTGATGCGTATCCTGGACACGAAGTCGATCAACGTGAAGCTCGAGGACCTTGGCTTTGAGGACTCGACGCTCGAGATATGGCGCAATCAGGTCAAGCAGGCGCACGGCATCGTGCTCGTCACGGGCCCGACCGGTTCTGGTAAGACGACCACGCTCTACTCGTCGCTGCGTCAGCTCGACAAGAACAAGCTCAACATCTCGACGTGTGAAGACCCGATCGAGTATCACCTTGACGGCATCACACAGACGCAGACGCACGAGAAGATCGGGATGACATTCTCGAAGGTGCTCCGCGCACTCTTGCGTCAGGACCCCGACGTCATTATGGTCGGTGAGATCCGTGACCACGAGACTGCGCACATCGCGATTCAGGCCGCGCTGACCGGTCACCTTGTGCTCTCTACCTTGCACACCAACGATGCACCCAGTTCGCTGACGCGACTGGTCAACATCGGTCTCGAGCCTTTCCTCGTCGGCGCCGCGGTTAACGCCGTGCTCGCTCAGCGTCTTGTGCGGAAGCTCTGCACGAGTTGCAAGGAGCTTCGCGACCCACCGCCCGAGCAGGCTGAGTTTCTTGAGCTCTCGGGCATCATCGGCCAGCAGATATACCAGCCCGTCGGGTGCGACAAGTGCCGGCAGATCGGGTACTCGGGTCGTGTGGGTATCTACGAGTTGCTTACGGTCGATGACCAGATGCGAGACATCATCGCGCGGAACCCGAACGTTGCGGAGTTCAGGCAGATGTGTCTCGAACGCGGCATGACAAGCCTCCGCCAGGACGGTATGGCCAAGGTCGCCGAGGGCATCACGACCGTCGCTGAGGTCCTGCGCGTGACCGCGGAGCACTAGACGGCGCCGACAACAGGTTGTTCACCAGCACCGATCTTCCTACGCGGAGATCGGTGTTTCATTTATACTGCTTGCCGCACCCCCGGGTGGGCCGGTACGGGTGCGCAGGAGCCGCCCCGTGAGCCAGTCCGAAGGGAACATCGAATCAGTCCTTCACGAAGATCGTTTGTTTGATCCGCCGGCGAGCGCCGGGGCTCCCTGGCACATCGGCTCGCTGGAAGAGTACAAGGCGCTCTACAAGAAGTCGATCGATGACCCGGAGTCGTTCTGGAGCGACGCCGCGGAAGAGATGCACTGGTTCAGCCACTGGCGGCAGGTCGTCTCGTACGAAGCTCCGGACGCCAAATGGTTCGTCAACGGCACAACCAACCTCTGCTATAACTGCATCGACAGGCACGTCGAGAACGGGTTCGGAGATCAGGTTGGGATCATCTGGGAGAGCGAACCCATCGGGGACGAAGGCCCGGAGATCCTGAGGCTCACATACGCCGATCTGCAGGCTGAAATCTCGAAGTTTGCGAACGTGCTGCTCGACAAGGGCGTCCGCAGGGGCGACGTTGTCACGATCTATATGGGCATGATCCCCGAACTTGCGATCGCGGTGCTCGCCTGCGCGCGCGTCGGCGCAGCGCACAGCGTCATCTTCGGCGGGTTCAGCTCGCAGGCGATCGCCGACCGCGTCGAAGACGCGAACAGCAAGGTGATCGTGACCTGCGACGGCTCATGGCGCCGCGGGTCGGTTGTGCCGCTCAAGGACAACGTCGATCAGGCGCTCGAGATTCTGGGCGAGGGCACGGTCAGGACGGTCATCGTCCGTCAGCGGTGCAAGAACGGGATCGACTGGGTCGATGGGCGTGACAACTGGTGGCACGACGTCATGCAGGAAGCGGAAGCCGAGTGCGATTGTGTGCCGCTGGATTCGGAGGAGATGAGCTTCCTGCTCTACACGTCGGGCTCGACGGGCAAGCCCAAAGGCATCCACCACACGATCGGCGGGTACATGGTCTACACCGCCACGACATCGAAGTACGTTTTTAACCTCGTCCCCGATGCGGACCAGGTTTTCTGGTGCACGGCGGACGTGGGCTGGATCACCGGACACTCGTACATCCTCTACGGCATCATGCCCAACCGTGTGCCCACGCTTATGTACGAAGGCGCGCCGAACTTCCCCGATGCGGACCGGTTCTGGGACATCGCCGCTCGGCACAAGGTCACGCAGTTCTACACGGCACCCACGGCGATCCGCGCGTTCATGAAATGGGGAGAGGAGCACCCCAAGAGACACGACCTCTCGAGCCTTCAGGTACTCGGAACCGTCGGTGAACCGATCAACCCCGAGGCGTGGATGTGGTACCACAACGTCATTGGAGGCGGCGCGTGCCCGATCGTCGATACGTATTGGCAGACCGAGACTGGCGGTCACATGATTACACCTCTGCCCGGCGCGACGCCCACGAAGCCCGGCTCGTGCACACTGCCCTTCTTCGGGATCGATGCGGCTGTTGTTGATAAAGACGGCAACGAAGTCGGCGCCAACGAAGGCGGGCTGCTCGTGGTTCGCAAACCCTGGCCCGGGATGCTCCGAGGTGTCTACGGCGACCGTGACCGGTTCATCGACACCTACTGGTCGACCATCAAGATCGACGGCAAGCCCGTGTACACGGCGGGCGACGGTGCGCGCCGCGATGAAGATGGCTACTTCTGGATCATGGGACGCATCGACGACGTCATCAATGTTTCGGGTCACAGGCTCGGGACGATGGAGGTCGAGAGCGGGCTGGTTGCGCACGAGTCGGTCGTCGAGGCCGCCGTCGTTGGTATGCCCCACGAGATCAAGGGCACGGGCATCGCGGCGTTCTGCACGCTCGCGCCGGGCTTTGAGGCAAACGACGATCTCCGCAATAATCTCCGGGTGCACATCACCGAGCAGATCGGCGCGATCGCAAAGCCCGACATGATCAGGTTTACCGATGCGCTGCCCAAGACCCGCTCGGGCAAGATCATGCGGAGGCTCCTGCGTTCGATCGCGGCGGGTGAGGTCGAGGTCAACCAGGACACGTCCACGCTCGAGGATTTCACCGTCGTCGCAAAGCTGCAGGGCGGCGACGAATCCTGACGATGCTTAACCGGAGGTGCGCCATGCGTTCAATCCGCCCATCAAGGCTCGTTCTCGTCAGTTCCATAGCCGCGTTGACGGCGTTCAGCACCGGGTGCGCCGTCGTGGCGGTCGGTGCCGCGGGCGCGGCAGGGGGCGTGGCGTACACCGAGGGCCGGGAGCGGCGCGTCTTTGCGGTCAACACGGACACCGCCTACGACGCGATCATCAAGGCCTTCAAGGACCGCGACATCGAGATCATGAGCGAAGAGAGAACGCCCGGGTCAGGCGAGGTCACCGGCAAGTGGGGCGATGAAGGTCAGAATGTGCGGGCAAACGTCAAAGCAGTGGGTTCGGGCTCGACCATGATCAGTGTCCGCGTGGGAATGGCAGACCAGTCAAAGAACCTTGAGCTGATGCGGCACATCGAGTACTCGATGCCCGCCGGCACGCCGGCGAGCACGCCCTACGACGACTAGGCCAGCTCTTCGTAAAGCTTGCGGTGTGATCAGCGTACTTCGCGGATGTAGTCGCGGTCGTTCCACGTGTTGAGATCGCTGAGTTCTTCGTTTGAGACACCGGATACGTGCCCGTCGAGGTAGAGCGCGTTCGTGCCGTTGCCGTGACGCTCGGGCGAGACACGGCGCCTGTCCAAAGCCGACGTAGCGCCCAGATCCGCGATGTGGGATTCGAGGAAGACGTCATAGAAGTTCGAGACGTCTTGCGTGAAGTTGCCCCGTCTGTACCAGGTTCGTTGCTGGATACCGTCTGTGTCGTAGGCGAAATCTGTGAGATACATCGTTGTTGCCGGGTAAAGCACCTTCCTGAGCAATGACGCGCCCTTGCCGTCTGGATCTACTTCAAGTGGATCGTCCCTGTTGGTTGGTTTGAAGAACGCGAACGAGTTGTTGACGAAATGGATGTTGTGCCCGTCATCGCCCGGGTGAGCGGGGCAGCGGTAGTATTCCGCCTCGGCGAAGCGGTCGCCCCGCGAGTCATTCCCGACAGCCGGATCGATCGCGCCGGCCATCCCGCCCTTTCTGTCGTCGGTGTTGGCTCTTTCATCAAAGAACGGGCGCAGCACGAACGACCAGGCTGGGGTGAGCGGCAGCGGCGAGCCTGTCGCACGCGGAATGTAGCCGTCCCACTCGTCGGCGTAGAACTGCAAAGCGACCCCGATGTCGCGCTGACGGCTCAGGCAAACCGAACGCTGCGCGGTCGCGCGGGCTTTGCTGAGTGCAGGCAGGAGGATGCCGATCAGCAGCGCGATGATCGCAATGACAACGAGCAGCTCGATCAGAGTGAACGCATGGTGCGAGCGGTTGGTTGTCTGCGTCGGTGCTTTTTGCATCGGTTCTCCTACTCTCGGCCCTTGGCGCTCTCGAACCCGAGGCGCATCACCCGGTCCTGAAGCGAACCGGTCGCAAGCTCCGCGGTTTCATCCGCGCCGACCCATCTACCTGCCAGGCCCGGCACGGTTTCGCGTGTCCGGTACACAACCACAACTACCGACCGATGGGTCGTTTCGTGGATGAAGCTATCTTCGCGGATGATCGCTGTTGTTGCAACACCGAAATGCTCCGCGACGCCCGCTTTGGGGAGTTTCGAGTCGCTTTCCAGGGTCGGGACCTGCCAGAGCCCGCCCCACAAGCCGCCCTTTGGGCGCTGTGAAATCAGCAGGCGAGACTCTTCATTTGTGATGATCAGGCAGGCTTTGTGCAGCGGCTTCTTCGCTTTGCGTGACTTCGGGAGCGGGATCGCATCCTGCTTCGACGCGGCGAACGCCTTGCACCCTTCTCGAACCGGGCACGCAGGGCAGCTCGGCGAGCGTGGAGTGCAGACGAGCGCCCCGAGTTCCATGAGCGCCTCATTGAAGACCGCGGGCGACACGGCTTGAGTCCTGCTCTTGTGCGCACACTCGACGAGTTCCTCGGCGCGCTGCCAGCACCAGTCCCTTGTCGCGGGCTCACCCGATCGAAGTTCCTTGCCTTCGATGCGGAGCAGGACGCGTTCGACGTTGCCGTCAACAATCGGGACTGGCTGGTTGTGCACGATCGACGCGATCGCGCCCGCGGTGTACCTGCCGATGCCCTTGAGTTCTTCGAGTTCACCTGAGCACTCGGGCAGCCCGCCGAACTTCGTGACAGCTTCCTGCGCACAGGCGTGGAGGCTCCGCGCTCTGCGGTAGTACCCGAGGCCCGACCACATCGCGAGCACGTCGTCTTCATCCGCCTCGGCGAGCGCTTCGAGCGTCGGGAACCGCTCGATGAACGGGTCGAACTTCTCGAGCACGCGCGAGACCTGGGTCTGCTGGAGCATGATCTCAGAGACGAGTGAGCGGTAAGGGTTTCGCTTGCCGGTCTTCGTGACGTGGCGCCATGGCAGATCGCGGGCGGATGCCTTGAACCATCTGCACAGGCTTCGCAGGATTTGGCGATCGCGTTCGGAGGCAGGGCCGGGCACGCTTTCAGCCCAGGTCCGCGAGGACGCGCTCAACGACGGGCTTGATGTCCTTCCACTCGGCGTCGGGCTCTTTGTTGATGGTCATCCAATCGGTGTTGATGAGTACGGCGCGGAGCTTGGCGCCGGCGAACATTGGGCCCGCGACAGGATCGTCCGCCGCCTGCTCGGCGCCGATGAACGAGCGCGGTCGGTCGCTGATCGCGGTGTCCAGCAGACACTTCAGCGCGTCGGGGTTTGGTGTGGGCTCGTAGCGCCGGACCTTTGCCATGACAGGATGGTACGTCGCTCTGCGCCGTGCGGGCATTCATGTGGGGACGTATGCTCTGTCTATGGACTTCCTGAGCAGGTTTTCCGGTATGCTCGAACGACTCGGCACCTACCCCTGGTGGGAGGTGCTGATCGAGATTGCCATCATCTGGATGGTGGTCTATTTCGTGTTCCGGTTCGTGCAGGGCACGAGAGCAGCCGGGGCGCTCAAGGGCATCCTGGTTCTCTTCGTTATCGTGACGCTCATGGCGAGAATCCTCACCGGGGACTCGTTCGGGCGTATCGCGTTCCTCTACGACCGGCTGCTGGGCGTCGTTGCGATCGCGCTCGTCGTGATCTTCCAGCCGGAGCTTCGCCGGGCCGTGATCAGGCTTGGCGAAACCCCGTTCTTCCGCCAGACACCCAAAGACATCAGCATGGTCGTGGACAATCTGACCGAGGCGTGCGCGTACCTCGCCAAGGCGAAGTTCGGCGCGATCATCGTGCTCGAACGCCAGGTCGGGCTCGAAGGCCTGACCGAGGGTGGCACGCAGCTCCGCGCGGAGTTGAGCGCGAGGCTGCTACAGACGATCTTTCATCCGGGGACGGCTTTGCACGACCTTGCGGTGATCATCCGCGGCAGGGTTGTGCACGCCGCGGGTGTGCAGCTGCCGCTCGCCGAGCCCGAGGACATGCCTGACCCGAGCCTTGGCTCCAGGCACCGCGCAGCGGTAGGACTCTCAAAGGAGTGCGATGCGCTTGTGATCATCGTCAGCGAGGAATCGGGTCTGATCCGCATCTGCGAGCGGGGCAAGCTGAGTCCTGGTTTCCCGTCTGGCGCGTTTCGGGCGCAGCTCAAGGCGAGGCTTGAGCGCAACCCGGAGCTGTCCGCTGAAGACTCCGCGGAAGATGAGGCGGAGCAGTCCGAGACCCTGCGCGGCACGATCGCCGATGATCCAGATACCCAAACCGCTGACGAGCCGGTCGAGGCGGAGACGGCGGATGCGGAGGATCGGTCATGAATCCCGATCGCAGCCAGATGAGTTTCGTCGTGCTCGTGCGCACTTTTGTGATTGTGTCGCTCGTGAGCGTGCTGATCTGGATCGTCGCCGAGGGCGAGAGTCTGAGCAAGGACCGAATCGAAGTCGTCGTGCGACTCGTGTCCGAGGGGAGCGACATCGCGATGCGTCCGACCGCGGACACGGGCTGGACGGGCCGGGTGATCGTTGAGATGGAGGGCTCGACAACTGAGGTGTCGAGGCTCCGCGAGCGCTTGCGTGATCCGCTGGCCTTTGCGCCGGGTGATCCCGGTGTGCCCGTGAACCCCGGGCCTCACACGCTGGATATCGCCGAGATCATGAGGCAAGCAGATGCCTTTACTGGCTCGGGGGTCTCACTCGTGACGGTTGAGCCCGAGACGGTTGAAGTCCTTATCGATCGCGTCGAATGGCAGCAGTTCGATGTGCAGGTGGATGTACCGGATCTCGCGTCGGCTTCGTCACCGGTCGCGGACCCGCGGCGTGTGCGTGTGCTGGTGCCGTCACTTGTCGCCGATTCGTTAGGCGACGTTCGCACGCTCAAGGCGACCCTGACGCAGGAGCAGGTCGATGCGCTTGTGGTCGGCCAGCGAAACATCGTCCCGAATGTGCCGGTCGAGCTGCCGACTGAACTCGGCAGTCACCCGTTCGTTCGTGTGGAGCCCGAACAGGTCAGCGTGACGGTGACCCTCGACAACAGGGAAGACTCGATCACGCTGGACAACGTGCCCGTGCAGATCCAGAAGCCCGCCTTCGAGTCCGAGCGGTGGACCGTGCTCGTGGACGAGCAGGATCAGCTTCTCGAGAACGTGACGGTGACCGGCCCAAGCGATCTGATCGAACAGATCCGCAGCGGCGAGCTGACCATCTTCGCGACGGTTGTGCTCACACTCGATGACCGCGACGCCGGGATCACGCAGAAGGAAGCGGTTTTTAAGAACCTGCCCTCACCGCTGGAATTCGAGGCACCCAGCACGACCGTGCGACTGACCATCCAGAACATCGAGCCCTGATACCGGAATCGCTTTCAGTGTTTGATAGTCCATACGTTGAAGTCGCAGTGAGCCCTGCATGCTTAGGTAGGTCATTAGTCAAGCCCTCTTGCTTGGCATACTTCTGGAAAGGGCTTGGTGACGTCGATCCGGCGGACTTCACCGCCTGGATCGCGATCTACAACCAGGGCTGCAGCTGAGCCAGATAGTCCAGATCAACCTGTAGAAGCAGTTCTCAGCGATTTGAGGGCTGTTTTTCTGTGTCGTGTCGTGGCCGGGGAGCCAGCCCCGGATGTGTTCGTGTCGAGCCCAAATAGGTTCGAGAGAACAAGACACACACGCGGTTTCCGCTCAGGCCGCGAAAGACAGACAGGTGGATTCAAATGAAAAAGCAAGCACTGACAGCACTGGCAATGATGATCGCATCGGGCGCTTCGGCGCAGACCTTTAGCCTCGATGACAACCCCTCGGCTCCGCTGACCTCGGCCTTCTACCCGGGCCTCTTCAGCGCCGAGGATCCGTTTGGTCTCTTCCTCCCGTCCGTCGCGGCGGGCTTGATCGGGCCTTCGCCTTCACTGATCACTGTTTCGGGCATCACCTACACGGACGGCGATCTGCTCACGGTCGTCCCGGCGTTCCCGGCTGAGCCCGTTCTCGATGTCATGGCACCTCTGGGTACCTACCTCGACGCGGTGAGCCAGGACCACGAGATATTCCACCCAGAGGTTTCGCCCGGCATGAACATCCGATTCAGTGTCGACCGCGCGACCACGGGGCTGCCCGGCACGCCCCTGGCGACCGAGTTTGGTTTCAGCCAGCAGCCCGGCGACATCTACATCAGCGAGATGCTCTTCCCCAACCCGGGCATCTTCGTCGGCACGCTCGGTGCTGGTCCTTTCGCGGGTCTCCTCCCGACTGCGGCACCGGCTGTCCCCGGGCCGCACCTGCTCGAGATCGACGAGAGCGGTCTGAACCTGACCGCGGGTCTCGGACCGGGCGCGTTCCTTCCTCCGGCAGTCCCCGCGCCCCCGATCGGTCGCGGTTCGCACGACAACGTCGATGCGTACAACGTCCTCCCCGACATGACCATGGATGTTGACGGCGACGGTATCAACGACCGCGACTACTTCTTCAGCATCAACCCGGGTGACGCCTCGGCCTTTGGACTCAGCGCCGCTGCGATCTACTCGGTCCCCAAGGGCGCAGGCGGCGGCATCGTCCCCGCGTGGGCACCTGCACCCTTCATGGGTCTCAACGCGCTCGGCGTTGCTCCCAACCCCGATCTGCAGGGTCAGCGCGACGACATCGACGGCCTCGTCGTCTGGGACTTTGGTGACTTGAGCCCCAACGGGGACGACCGCGCCGAACCGAACCGCGACTACGCACTCTTCTCGCTGAGTGAGACCTCTGCTTCGCTCGCTGCCCTCCGCGCTACCGGTCTGCCCGTTGATGGTTCGACCATCTTCTTCACCGACTTCACCGGCGCGTTCGCTGTGTACCTCTTCGGTGGGCAGGTCGGCGTTGCC
This sequence comes from Phycisphaera sp., assembly GCA_003712165.1. GTDB lineage: Bacteria > Planctomycetota > Phycisphaerae > Phycisphaerales > UBA1924. The sequence continues at coordinate 2,830,415 of RHLH01000001.1, read as the reverse complement.
GACATCAGCTTCTCGGATACGCAGTTCAACAACATCGACGCTCTCGAGATATGTGCAGAGGTTGATGAGCCCTGTGATCCCTGCGTGCTGGCCGACGTGAACATGGACGGCGCTATTACCGCTGCCGATTTCACGGCCTGGATCGCCGCGTTCAACGCCAGCCTGCCCGAGTGCGACCAGAACTGCGACGGCGCCTGCACGCCAGCCGACTTCACGGCCTGGATCGCCAATTACAACGCCTGCACACCCTGATCGGGATCCCTCAGCCTCGATAGAGGGTGCAACCCCCGGTGCCGAAAGGTGCCGGGGGGTTTTTCACGCAGTGATTCCGTGCGAGCGTGATCGTCTCTGGGAGGCCGACGTCAATGGTGATGGCTCATGCACGCCCACCGATTTCACGGCCTGGATCGCCAACTTCAACGCAGTGTACTGATCACTGGGGCTGAGCCCTGCCCACCTCTCTTGCCTGAGCCCGAATCAGGCCTCGTGGGACCCCTGAAAGCCCAGATTCAGAGACCTTGCGCTCTCGCCATCGGCGGTCAGCTGACCTATGTTTCTGTCCCTCCAGAGGCCGGGTCCGCGCCCGGGCTGGGGATTGACCGCCGGACGACCTATCGGAGCCCGAACGTGAAGATCAAGACCGACGAAATCGCAAGCATCATCAAGCAGGAAATCGAGCAGTACTCCGCAGACCTCGAGGTTTCCGAGGTCGGGCGTGTTGTCGAGATCGGCGACGGTATCGCCCGCGTCTACGGCCTCGCCAACGCCATGGCGGGTGAACTCGTTGAGTTCCAGACCGACGAAGGCACCGTCATGGGCCAGGTCATGAACCTCGAGTCCGACACCGTCGGTACTGTTATCTACGGCGACGCGCTCGCCGTGAAGGAAGGCGATATCTGCAAGAGCACCAACCGCCTTCTCGAGGTGCCCGTTGGTGAGGCGATGCTGGGTCGCGTCGTTGACCCGCTCGGACGCCCCGTCGACGGCGGCCCCGCGATCAACGCCACCGAGCACCAGAAGGTCGACATCATCGCCCCGGGCATCGCCGATCGTCAGCCCGTGACCGAGCCCATGCAGACCGGTATCAAGGCGATCGACTCGATGATCCCGATCGGCCGAGGCCAGCGCGAGCTGATCATCGGCGACCGCAAGACAGGCAAGACCGCTGTCGCAGTTGACGCGATCATCAACCAGAAGCAGTACTGGGGCACGGACGAGGCCATGGTCTGCATCTACGTCGCGGTCGGCCAGAAGGAATCGACCGTCGCGGGTGTCGTTGAGACGCTGAAGGAAGCAGGCGCGATGGACTACACCATCGTCGTCACAGCGGGCAGCTCCGACCCGGCGCCGATGCAGTACGTCGCGCCCTACTCAGGCTGTGCAATGGGTGAGTACTTCATGTGGTCTGGCAAGGACGGCGGCAAGACCATGGCCGACGGCAAGCCCATGCCCAAGCACGCACTGCTCGTTTACGATGACCTCAGCAAGCAGGCCGTCGCGTACCGCCAGCTCTCGCTGCTGCTCCGCCGCCCGCCCGGCCGTGAGGCCTACCCGGGCGATGTGTTCTACCTCCACAGCCGACTGCTGGAGCGTGCCACCAAGCTCTCCGACGAGAACGGTGGAGGCTCGCTCACCGCGCTGCCCGTCATCGAGACGCAGGAAGGCGACGTGTCGGCGTACATCCCGACCAACGTGATCTCGATCACCGACGGCCAGATCTACCTCGAGCCCGAGCTCTTCTTCTCGGGTGTCCGCCCCGCGATTAACGTGGGTATCTCGGTCAGCCGCGTGGGTGGTAACGCACAGATCAAGGCGATGAAGAAGATCGCCGGCTCGCTGCGACTCGACCTCGCGGCGTACCGCGAACTCGAAGCGTTCGCCCAGCTGGGTACCGAGCTCGACAAGGCCACACAGGCTCAGCTCGACCGCGGTGCACGGATGGTTGAGCTGCTCAAGCAGCCTCAGTACGTGCCGCAGACCGTGACGGATCAGGTCATCTCGATCTATGCCGGCACGAAGGGCTTCCTTGACGATGTCGATATCGCCAAGGTGCCCGAGTTCGAGAAGGCGATGCTCGAGTACTTCCAGACCTCGGGCCGCGAGGTGCACGCCGAGATCGCCGAGAAGAAAGCACTCGACGACGGCCTCGCCGAGAAGCTCGAGCAGGCTCTGAAGGCATTCAAGAGCACCTGGAGCAGCTGAGTTCGAGCGAGCCTGAATCAGAATTGACTAAGTTCGACGAGCGGGCGGGCCAGCAGGCCCGCCCGCTTCTTTGTTGCCAACATTTTCATTGTGCCTGCACGGGTGTTCAGCTATACAAGTGGATGTGATGGTGTGTTCAACGCACCCGCTCAGCTCTTGGAGGTCATCATGAGGTTCACAAAGTGTGTTTCTTGCGCGGCACTTGTGGTTCTGGCGGGACAAGCTTGGACACAGCCCGTTGATGTTGATTACGGTGTGCGCGCTTCGATCGTCGATGACGATTTCAACGGCACGCCCGATGCCGTGAACCCGAACAGCGGTCTCATCAGGTCACGCACAAACAATGACGAAGACAGGGCGATCGTTGAGTTCGATATCTCGCAGTTTGCGGGCACCACGATCACGAGTGCCCGATTCGTAGGTCAGGTATTTGTGAACAACTCGTTTGATACGGGTGTCCGCTCATTCAACTTCAACATCTACGCAGGGAACGGAACCGCGGACCTCGCAGACTTCGGTGAGAACACCAACACGATCGGGACAGGCGCGTATCAACCCCCGCTCGATACCTCGTTTGACTTCGACTTCGACGTGACCTCCGAGCTTCAGTCGATCATCGATGGAGGTGCCAGCTGGGTCGGTTTCAACGTGGACTGTATCGAGCTGCGCAACTTCCCGAACATACTCAGCGGCGATCAGGATGTCACCAGTCTTCTCGTTGAAGTCGAGGACAGCCAGCCATGCCTCCCGGATGTGAACGGCGACGGAGCGGTCACGCCAACAGATTTCACCGCCTGGATCAACGCGTTTAACAACAATCTGCCCGAGTGCGACCAGAACGGCGACGGCGCGTGCACACCAACGGACTTCACCGCATGGATCAACAACTTCAACGCGGGCTGCTAAAACAGACCGCGACCCGGCCCTTGTAATCGAGCTGGTAGATATCTTCTCGAGCACTGGCGATCATGACGGCATCGCTCTTGTGCAGCTGTGTTGCGCCCTCTGGGCGAAGCACCGCCCTGCCTTCCTTCGTGTAGTGAGCGATGAAGATGAGTCTCGGGTATTTCGCGCCAAGCCTGGTTTATGGTCGGGCCCGATTCGCTCGAGGTGACTTGGCTCTCGGGGGCTCTCCATGTGTGAGGAGCTTGCCGGCTAGCGCTAGATCAACAGAAGATAGTCACCGAATCACGGGGATCGGTTCATGAGAAAAGGGGCTCCCAAATGGGAGCCCCTTCAAAGCATCGGACAGAGTTGTCTTTACTGCGGCATCATCTGAGTCACGACCTTGCCGATGCGCTCCTCGATGAGCGGGAGCGCTTCATCTTCTTTCATGTTCATCTGGTTGGCCCACGCCGAGAGACGGATGCCATGGGGGAAGTAGTTGCTCGTCGTTGTGATCGAAGCGCTCGAGCTGTTGCCTGACCGGCTGCTGCCCGAATCAGACATGCGGTCGTTGCCCGCGCCGCCCCCGGTGTTCCCGGCGGAGCTGCTGTCGGTGAACTTCTCGAACTCGACGGGCGATTCGCTGTATTCCTCGAGCACGAAGTCGATGATCGCGGCCCACTCGCGCGGGGTCGATGCATTGGCCATCCCGATACCCGCGAGGCCGCCTGCGCCGGCACCGGCGGCAGCGCCATAGGCCCAGTTGTCTGTCGCGTCGGCGACGAGTGCGCCGGTCGCGAGACCGGTCGCGGCGCCGGAGATCCAGCCCATCTTGTTTGCGATATCCCTGCCGCCAGACTCTGGCTCGACTTCACCGAAGAAGCGCAGGCGTGCGCGGAGGCGGTACGTCGCCTGTGTCGGGTCGTTAACGATCGTCCATCCCTGGTTGGTCGCGGCCTGACGCAGCGCCGGGGTCAGGTTGATGTCTGATGCGTCGCTGATGTTGCTGAAGGAGATGTACGCGGTCCGGTCTTCCGGTGCCGGCGGCTCAAGCTGGGGCGGTGGTACGGTCCAGACTGTGCCGCTACGTGCCTCGGCGTACTTGTTTGCGGTGATTTTGCCAAGCCCCCGGGACACGGTCGTGCAGCCTGAAGCCGCGGCGACAACAGCGCCGAGAGCGAGGACGGTCAGTAGACGAGCTTTCACTGTCGATTCCTCCGGTTGGTCGAAGATAAATAGCCTCGACGCGGTCCCACACGAGATCGGTCAGGCGGACTGTTTCGCACATTCCGCGCTCAGTATATACACCTAGGTGTATCTTATAGGGCCAGGGCTTGGGTTCGCCCGATGTGTCTGGTTGCCTGTTGTCTCCTTTTTGGGCTTTGATCCGTGGTAGATCGTCGCCGGCTGGCTGGTCGGGTATACGCTCTGTACTGGAGGAAGTCGGCCATGCGGAGTGTTCGTCTAAGTTGTGTCTTTGCCTCGGTTTGTGGAGCTGCTGGGCTGGCGCTCGCAGACCCGCCCGCTGGGTACTACGACGCCATCACGGGGATAGACGGGCCGACGCTCTCGACACAGCTTGGAACGCTTCTCAACAATGCGATTACCAGGAGTTACGGCGACGCCCGGACACTTCTACAGGATGTAGACGAAGATCCGAATAATCTCAGCAACATCATCCTTGTCTACAACGATGCGTCAGTCGCTTCCAATTGGGATAGCGGCTCGACCTGGAACCGCGAGCACACCTGGCCCAGAAGCCTCGGTGTCGGTGACAGCGGCTCAGACTACAGCGACCTCCACCAGTTGCACCCCTGCAATCCATCGATCAACAGCTCGCGCGGCAACAAGCAGTTCGGCACTCTCCCCGGCCAGTGGGACCCGAACCTGTACGGGCACAACTACCGGGGACGGATGGCCCGCATGGCCTTCTACATGAAGACCCGCTACTCGTACCTCAACATCCCAACCCTCGGCTCGCAGTCGCTCTTTATCGATTGGCACATCCAGAACATGCCGGGCGATCTCGAGAATCGCAGAAACGACCGGATCTACAGCTACCAGCAGAACCGCAACGCGTTCGCCGATCGCCCCGAGTGGGTCTGGGCGATCTTCGGCACAGGACCCAGCGACGCTCAGATCATCATTTCGGGCGAGACTCCAAGCTCCGGCGCAACCTCGAGCACGGTCGATCTCGGCACCGTCATCGGTGATGTCTCCTCGATCCCCGTGTACACGCTCGAACTCGAAAAGACCGGAGCTGCACCCACGACGTACAGGGTGACCACCTCGGGCGACGTTGCCCCGATCAGCGAGTATCAGCTCGGCGCAGAGCGCAACTCGCGGTCGCTCTCGCACGACATCTCGCTTGCAGGCACAGGCTTCGGACCATACTCCGGCACCGTGACCATCGACAACACCGAGGTCACCTCGGCGGGCGCCGGGGTGGGCGCAGGCGACGGCGACGACGTCTTGACCATCACGGCACACGTCGTCGATCACTCGATCGCATCGCTCGACTCTGCTTTGCTGCGCACCTCGATCACGGTTGACTTCGGCACGCTCAGCCCGGCAGACAACCCGGGAACGATCGATGTCGCTATCCACAATATCGGACTCCCCGGGATGGCAGCGGCTCTTGATATTGACGCCGTGACCATCACCGGTGACGCGGCCGCGTTCGTCACTGACCTGGCGCCAACGGCAGGCATCCCAGCCGGGGGCGCAGAGCAGTTCGGCGTCGAACTCAACAACCCGGGTGTGGGATCGCACTCCGCAACCGTGTTCCTGGATGTCAGCGACGAGAACATCCCCGGCGCTGCTGGTCAACAGATACTCATCGTGAGCCTGCTCGCAAACATCGTGAGCGATTGCACCGCGGACGTCAACGGCGACGGCTCGCTCACACCCACCGATTTCACCGCGTGGGTCAACGCTTACAACGGCAATCTCCCGGGCTGTGACCAGAACAACGACGGTTCCTGCACCCCGACCGATTTCACCGCCTGGGTCAATAACTTCAACACGGGCTGCTGATCCTGGGCACATGGCTCAAACAGGACCCTATCGGCCGTTCTCGCACTCGTCTGGGTGGTCTTGTGGGCGATTTTCGAGCCTGAGGCTGGTGTAGATCGTCCCATTTTGGCATGATGAGGTGACAACCGGAGCGGCATTCGCTGCGTATCGGACTGCGTTCGCGGTCCGAATCCGGACAGAAGAGGTTCAGTCGGAAAGCCGATCGTTGTTGAGCGTTCGGTGATCTGCAGGGGAGTAACGACAGAATGAGCATCAAGAAGAAGGTATCTATCGCTGCGCTCGTCTCGGCGTGCGCAGGTGCGGCTCTTGCCACCGAGCCAAACGTGACCATCTCAGGCAGAGATGCGCAGACCGAGCGGTACGCCGACGGCTCGGTCGCCTCGCTCCCGAGCGAGACGGTCTGGAAGTACATGTGCGGGTCTGACACAACGGGTCTCACGAACGAGGACCTGATCGCCGCGATGGAAAACCACGAAGCGCTCGTCGCGCAGGGTGTCACGACCATCGACAACACCGCTGGCCGGGGCGGCATCAATGTAATCTTCAATGTCTCGGGCAGCATCCCTGGCGGCGCCAACGGCGCACTCTCGCTCGCGGAAGCGCTCATTGAAAGCACATTCGATGATCCAACCACAATCGTTGTAAGTCTCTCCTTCGCAAGCCTGGGTGGCGGTGTGCTCGGTGCGACCGGGTCTAACTATGTGAGCGATTCCTGGGGCGACTCCCGCACGGGTCTCATCAACGGCATGGACGGCGATGACTCCATCCAGTCGTTCCTCCCAACGGGGACAACCATCCCCGTGCGATACAACGCGAGTTCAACCTCAATCACAAACGAGAACAGAGTCTTCTGGACGCGAGCCGCTTACAAATCAACCGTCGGTAGCCTCGGCGGTTCCGACGCGTCGATGACGTATAACCAGAATTTCAACTGGGATTTCGATCCAACCAACGGCATCTCAGGTAGCTCTTTCTCGTTCGTTGATGTGGTCATCCACGAGGTCGGCCACGCGATGGGCTTCACCTCGGCTGTCGACTTCCGAAACAACGACATCGAGACAATCGATATCTACCGTTTCCAGCGCACCGACGGCTCGAACGACTACAACCCGGATACGACAGCCGAGTTCCAGACCACGCCCCGTACCGTGGATTTTAACAACCCGAACGATGACGCCAACAGCGATATCATCTCAAACGAGTACCGGATGTCCGACGGCAGCCCCTCTCAGGCGAGCCACTTCCGTGAACAGGGCAACTGCAGCCCGACCTCGAACATCGGGATCATGGACCCGTCCTTCAACGGCGGATGCACATTCTTCAGTCGAGGGTACTACTCGGACGCCGATATCAATATGTTCGACGCCATCGGCTACGACTTCGTCGTCGGCAACCCGCCGCAGATTGTCGTACAGCCCTCGCCAGATACGGTCTGCGCCGGTGAGACCGCTCAGCTCTCGGTTGTTGCTTCGGGCGATGCACCGCTCAGCTACCAGTGGTTCGACGTGTTCCTGGTTCCAGTCCCGGGCGCGACAAACTCGACGCTCACCATCACCAACGCACAGGAGAGCGACGAGGGTCTCTACTTCTGCACAGTGACCAACAACGTCGGATCTGCTGATTCGGACTTCGTTCAGATCACGGTTGATCAGGCACCGAGCATCACCGACCAGCCGGATTCGCAGACTGTTGACGAGGGCGACAACGTCACGTTCACCGTCGCCGCGTCCGGCACCGGTACGCTCAGCTACCAGTGGCGCAAGGACAACTCGAACATCAGCGGTGCAACCTCGTCAAGCTACACCATCACCGGCGCAACACCCTCAGACGACGGCGATTACGATGTCGTCATCACCAACTCCTGCGGCAGCGTCACCAGCAGCGACGCCACCCTCACTGTGAACCCCGACGCTGGCGAGTGCCTCGCTGACGTGAACGGCGACGGCGCTGTCACTCCGACCGACTTCACCGCCTGGGTCAACGCGTTCAACAACAACCTCCCGGGTTGCGATCAGAACAACGACGGCGCCTGCACGCCGACCGACTTTACCGCTTGGGTCAATAACTTCAACGCCGGCTGCCCGTGATCCGGGATAGCCGAAACTGATTTGGTTTCACGAGCCCCCCGGGACCCACCCCGGGGGGCTTTTCTGTTACACATTGCGTGCGGTGGGCGTAGCCGCGCGCCAGCCGTAGGATCACCATGATGGAAGTACCCAAGGACACGTTTGACGAGATCCGCGCGATGTACCGCGGGAAAGCCGTCTGCGTCACAGGCGGTGCCGGTTTCATCGGAGGACACATCGTCGATACGCTCGTCGCCTCCGGCGCGAGCGTGAACATCATCGACGACCTCTCGAATTCAACGCTTGACCATCTCTCAGATCTCGTCGAGCTTCAGCCCGACACGGTGCGGTTTGTCTACGGCTCGATCCTCGACGATCGCGCGATCAACGAGGCTGTCGATGGATGCGAGATTGTCCTGCACCTGGCAGCGCTGGGCTCGGTGCCGCTCTCAATGAAAGAGCCCTCGCGCACGTTCGAGGTCAACGCCTCGGGTACCCTTCGTGTGCTCAGCGCCGCGAGCAGGGCGGGCGCCAAACGAGTCGTTCTCGCAGCTTCGAGCAGCGCGTACGGTGATCCCGAAACGCTCCCTTGCGTCGAGTCCATGCCACCCATTCCCATGAGCCCATACGCGGCAAGCAAGATCACGTGCGAGCAGCTCGCGCATACATGGAGCAACGCATTCGGGCTCAGCACCGCGAGCCTTCGGTACTTCAACATCTTCGGCCCGCGACAGCGCGCCGATTCCGCGTACGCGGCGGTTGTCGCGGCGTTTGCGAGCAAGCTGCTCAAGGGTGAGCCGCCCGTGATTTTCGGTGACGGCAAGCAGAGCCGGGACTTCACGTTCATTTCGAACGCCGTCTACGCCACGCTCAAAGCAGGCGCGACCTCAACCCGCCTGGAGGGCGAGGTCCTGAATATCGGGACCGGAGGCTCGGTCACGCTGATCGAACTCGCAAACGCGATGTCCGAGATCATCACGGGCAAACCCGCGGAGCCAATCTTCGAGTCGCCGCGCGACGGAGATGTGCGGCACAGCCAAGCCGACATCACGAGAGCGCAGGAAATACTGGGCTACCAGCCGATCGCCGATCTGCGCGAAGGGCTCGAGCAGACCTGCAAGTGGTATCGCTCGATGGTGGGGGTCGAGGGCTGATGCGTCGGTTCTGGTGGCTCCTTGAGACCGTCGCGGGCTGTTGGCAGCTCCTGAGGCTCCTGCTCATCTCCCGGTTCAGAACCAAGGGGCGATACTGGCTCTGGCGCCACGAGACCGCGTTCGGGCGAGGGGAGCCCGAGAGCCGCTCAGAACTCGTGAAGGCGGCACTCGATTACGGCCGATGGATGGCTCGGACCAGAAAAGTGGGGCGGGCTCGATACTGACCCGTTCACTCTTGCCCGTATGATCTCAAGTGACAGCATCTTCTGTGGGCCTTCACACAAGGGAGTCCAGCCATGTCTGAGCAATCCAACGGTTCCAGCGGTTTCGTCAAGGCGTTCATCCCGGGTCTTATCGTGGGCTTCGTTGTCGGAGCCGCAGTAGGTGTCATCGTGGGGTCCACCGGCGGCAACCCGAGCACACTGACCGAGTCCAACCGCGCCGTGGACCGATCGGGCACAGTCGATGCCGACCGCGACGGCTACCCCGATGAGGTGATCGACGAGGCCCAGCAGCAGGGCGAAGAGCTGATCGATAACGCCGTCGATGAGGGTCAGGAGATCATCGACGAAGCGCAGCAGGAGCTCGATGACAGCACGCCCCCCGCCGAAGGCGAAGGTTGAACCAGCAGGTCGACGAACAACACGCCCGCAGGGTCGTTGCTCAGCACGCGAAGACATCCTCGCTCTTCGGCGTGGACTTCGTCCCCGTGCGAGGATCGCTCGATCCGAAGCCAGACGCTGACACGGGCGGCGCTGTCAAAGCGCTCAAGGCGCTGCGCGCTCGGTACGAGAAACAGAAGCCGCACGAGCCCTTCATCTCCAGCTACAAGAACATCGTCTGGGACGACGGCGACCCGTGCGCACGACTCATGTTTGTCGGCGAAGCCCCCGGTGCCGATGAGGACGAGCAGGGCAAGCCGTTCGTGGGCAGGGCGGGTCAGCTGCTGAACAAGATGATCAGCGCGATGGGGCTCAGCCGCGAATCGGTGTACATCGCAAACGTGCTGAAGGTCCGCCCGCCCGGCAACGCAACGCCGACCGCCGAGGAGATCGAGGCCAGCAAGCCCTTCCTTATGGAGCAGATCAAGATCGTGCGCCCCGAGGTCATTGTGGGGCTCGGACTGCCCGCGGCGAAGTGCCTGCTGCAGACAAACGAGGCGATGGGCAGGATCCGCAACCGCTTCCACGAGATCGAGATCGAGCCGGGTATTACCGTCCCCGTGATGCCGACCTATCACCCCGCCTACCTCCTGCGCTCGTACACACCGGAGAACCGCAAGAAGGTCTGGGATGACCTTCAGATGGTGCTCAAGAAACTCGGCACGTGAGCGAGCAAAGCCGCTCCGGTTAGGCAAAAACCCCGAAGGGACATCGAAAAATTGGGCATCTTCATGCAACCGCCGGGCACGCGGTTGCGGATGTATGTGTGCACCCGCGAGGGTGCCCAAAACCGACCCCCACGAGACCTGGCGTTTGGCAGTGTTGCTAACGCCGGGTTTTTTTATGCAATCAACGCGAACCCTGAGCGTGCTCAGCACAAGCCCAGAAACAACAGAGCCGCCCCGATTGGAGCGGCGCTGGGTCAATCATGATTTCATGGAATCGGTCAGATCGTCTCGACCGCGATGTAATCGCTGATGGCAGCCATGTCGTTGCCGACCTGCGGGGTGAAGGTCATCTCCCAGGAGTTGCCTTCCTTGACGTGGACGATCTTGGCGCACTTGGCCCGTGCGCCCCAGATGCGGTTGCCGCGGATGTAGAAATTGTTCTTGGTCTCGCGTGCCTTCTGGCTGTTGCGGAGAGCCTTCGCGTTGGCCGGATCCTGCCGCATCATGCGTTCGATGGTCTCACGCGTGCCGGCGGCCTGGGGCACCTTGCTGATGGTGCAGCGGATCTTGGTGCCGGGTGCGTGCATGGTTGCGTTGGACATGGCTCTTGCTCCCCGGGTTGACGCCCGGTTCTGAAATTCGTGCTGGTTCGACCCCGGATCGGCCGGGCCCACCGCCAGCGTTCCGAGACGGCAAGTGTAGGCCCGAACACGCCCAAGTCCAGCTTTCGATCGCCCGGCAGAACGGCATCCGATCCGCTGAGCGCTACACTCAAATCGAGCGCACAAGCCTCCCAGGGGAACCCAGAATGGACCAGCCTACACAGCCAACGTTCGATGCCTCCAGTGAGCATCACCAGAAGCCAAAGCTCCGCCCGATCCGGGGCTTTGTCGCCCCCGCCCAGGGACCCGACGGCCAGCAGGTCCAGATGCTGGGCCTCGCCGACGCCAAGCAGATATCACCCAAGGTTGTCTTTACCCAGCCTGCCATGCAGGGCATCCTGCCCATGCTCAACGGCGAGAACACACTCGACGACATCGTCACCCAGGTCGGCAGGGGGCTCAGCCGCGAACTTCTCGAGCCATTCGTCGCTCAACTCGACGATGCGGGCCTGATCGAGGGCAAGGTCTTTAACGAGATGTGGGAGAAGATGAAGGCCGACTTCGACTCGACCGATATCCTGCCCCCCGCGCAGACCGCTGCCATGGCCGACGGCATCGTCGAGCAAGAGATGCAGAAAGAGCACGGCCGAGCCGCGACCGATGAGGAAAAAGACGAATTGGGCGGTCAGAAGCTGCGCGAGCAGATGACGGTCATGATGAACCAAGCCCTTGAGCAGGTCGAGGACCCTAGCTTCGACAGCCTCCCCAAGGCCGTTGTCGCGCCGTATGTCCCTTACGCACAAGGGTTTCAGATGTATGGCGCAGTTTACGGCAGGCTCCGTGTCACCGACAAACCCGCACGGATCGTTGTTCTGGGCACCAACCACTTCGGCGATTCCACGGGCGTCGTCGCGTGCGACAAGGGCTTCAAGACCCCGATCGGGACGAGCCTCTCTGACACCGAGATGGTCGAGCTGATGCGTAACTCTCTGGGAGAGCAGCTCTTTGCGAGCCGGTACGACCACGAGCGGGAGCACTCGATCGAGCTCCAGGCCGCCTGGCTCCAGCACGTCTTCGGTGATGATGAGGGCAACTCGCCCCCGATCTTCGCTGCCCTGGTTCACGATCCGGTCGTCAGCAACGGCGAGTCCTACGACGGCAACGGCGTCGCGCTCGCACCGTTTGTCGAGGCCCTCAAGTCCGCCATCGATTCGCTGCCCGGACCGACACTCGTCGTAGGTTCGATCGAACTGAGCCACGTCGGCCCGAGCTACGGCGACCAGACCCAGCTCGCCGGCAACACGCCCGAGGCCGACGCCAACAGGAAGAAGGTCGTCGATCACGACCAGACCCTCCTCAAGCTCGTCACCGAGAACAAGCCCGAGGAGCTGGTCTCTAGCCTCGCCTGGCAGCAGAACCCGACCCGGTGGAGCTCGACCGGTGCTCTCGTCGCAACCATGCAGGCCGCCCGGCCCGGAGAGGTTCGCTTGCTCGCCTACGGCGGAACGATGGATCCGCAGGGAGCCGCGATGATCAGCTCAGCTTCAATGGTGATGTTCTAGTTGTAATAGGTATCGGGCCTGCGTGATCCCCGTTGCCGCGATGCACTGCCTGAAGGAACAGGATGTGCTAGATTGCGTACCCCTCATGGATGGGGGCCCAGGCTGATTGGCTTGGGTCTGTGCTGGGCAGTGGTGGGCGTGTACCATCACCAGCCCGGTCCGAGATGGGCCGGGGGCAGCAGGAATCGCGGTGCGGCGCGAACCGCCCTCGATTCGAGCGGGTCGAACGTACGAGCAAGCAGGGGCCTTCACACTCGGGGACGCGTGACCCGAGCGGGCGCACTTGCCGACCAGAAGGAAGGACGTCTCAATGGCATCCGAGAGTATGTGCTGGGGTATCGAACTGGGATCGAGCGCAATCAAGGCGCTCAAGCTCGGTGTCACAAGTGACGGCAGCGTCGAGGTGCTCGACTTTGCCATCATCCCCCATAAGAAAGTCCTCTCCACACCCGACATCGATGTAGACGACGCGATGCGTGTCGCGATCGGTCAGCTGGCGAGCCAGTACGACCTTGAGAATGCGCCGATCGCGGTGAGCGTTCCCGGCAATCAGGCGTTCGCGAGATTTGCGAAGCTGCCGCCCGTGGAGCCGAAGAAGGTTCCCGACATCGTCAAGTTCGAAGCGGTCCAGCAGATTCCGTTTCCTCTTGAAGAGGTCGAGTGGGACTACCAGACATTCATGAGCCCGGACTCGCCTGAGATCGAGGTGGGCATCTTCGCGATCACCAAGGAGCGTATCGAGCGCGAGCTCTCGCTCTTCCGTGATGTCGGTCTCTCACCCGATGCGGTCAACGTCGCGCCGGTCTCGGCGTACAACGCGATGGCGTACGACCTGCAGTTCACCGAAAAGACGCCCGGCACCGTCATCATGGACGTGGGCACCAACTCGACCGACCTGATCATCGCAGACGCAGGCCGCGTCTGGATGCGGACGTTCCCGATCGGTGGGCACCACTTCACCGAGGCGCTCGTCGAGAAGTTCAAGCTGAGCTACGCCAAGGCCGAGAGGCTCAAGCGTGAGGCCGAGCGTTCGAAGCACTCGCGCCACGTCTTCCAGGCGATGAAGGGCGTGTTCGCTGATCTCGCACAGGAGACCCAGCGCTCGATCGGGTACCACAGCAGCTTGCACCCCGACTCGGAACTCAAGCGCATCATCGGTGTCGGCTCAACCTTCAAGCTGCCCGGCCTGCGACGCTTCCTGAAGCAGCAACTCCAACTCGACGTGTACCGCATGGACGAGTTCAAGCGTCTCTCGCTCGACGGCCCCCGCGCCGGCGAGTTCGGTGCCGTCACGCTCGAGATGAGCGTCGCCTACGGCCTCGCCCTGCAGGGCCTCGGCATGCCCACCATCGACGCCAACCTCATGCCAGTTGGGGTTATGCGTGAGAGCATGTACCAGAAGAAGACCAAGTGGTTCGGTATCGCCGCGGGGCTTTCACTTGCTGCGAGTGCCGCGATGTTCATCAGCTGGGCGATGGACAACTCCGCAGTCGCAAACAACCGAGAGCCGCAGATCATCAAGACGGTCGTTGGTCAGGCCAACAGCCTGAAGAACGAGGCCAGCAGCGCCGGGGTCACAGGCCAGGTCGAAACCGACGCGGACGCACAGGCGCTGCTCGCGCTGCCCAACGGTCGCGAGCTCGTCTCGTATGTGGTTGCTGATCTCGGCCAGATATCTGCCTGGTCAAACCAGCAGGTGCCGCAGTGGCAGGCCAGCCGAGGCGGTGGACCCGACAACGCGTTCGATGTGCTCAGCTACACGATGTCGTACAGCGACAACAGCTCGGGCGGCGACGACTTCAGTAGCGGTCGGAACCGTTCCGGCGCACAGCAGGTCGAAGAGCTCTACCCCGACAAGCCCAGGATCATGGTCGAGTTCGACCTGGAAACGAACCAGCCGAATCCGCAGCCGTTCATCCTGAGCACGGTCCTGCCCTGGCTGCAGGCCAATGCGGACCGCGACGACGTGCCGTACGTCATCTTGAACACCGAGTCGCTGGACTATCAGTCGCTCGGAGGTGGCGGCGACAACCAGCGTCGTTCACGCTCGAACGCCCGCGACACTCGGACAAACATCGTGTTTGATGACTCCGCAGAGTTGTCCCGGGCGGAGATGGAGATGCAGCGCCGCAGAGAGATGCTCGGCGGTGACAGCCTCCTCCTCATCGAGCGAGGCGGCGCGTCCTCGTTCACGCAGAACGCCGTGAGCGGATCGATCGACGAACTCGCACCGCTGCCGCAACCAGAGGAAGAAGACCTCGGCCGCGAGCCCTCGCGGTACAAAGTCCGCTGGACACTGGCGATCGTCCCGTCCGAGGAGCGTCAGAGCGCCGACGAGACCGTTGAAGATGGAGGTGCCGAATGAGCGGCTTTCTTTCGTGGCTGAAGTCGAACATCGTCATCGTGATTCTCGCGATACTCACGATCGTCCCGTTGCCGGTTGCCTGGTATCTCTCGAGCGGCATGAACAAGTCGCTGCGTGAAGACAGGCAGTCCGAGGCGCAGAAAGCGTTGCGGGATATCAACGGCGCCACGGTGAGCTACGCGCTGCCGACGCTCTCGGTGGATGAGCCTCCGATCGAGGACAGCTCGCCGCCCAACTCGGTCAAGACGCAGTTCTACAAGGCCGAGCGTGAGAAACGCGAGGCGATCATCTCGAAGGTCAAGGAGCGAGCCGTCGAGTTCAATTCAAAGGGCCGGAGTGTTCTGCTTGATGGTCTCTTTCCGGAGCCCGCAAGCCTTGCATCAGGCCAGCTTCTTCAGCCCCAGTTCGCCGAGATGGTTATCGCAACCGGCGGCGACGAATCGACGAGCGCCTACGACAGGCTATTTGATCGGCTTCGTATCAACGAGCCCGTCGATACCGAAACGCTCCGTGAACAGCTCGCCGCTCGCAAGGCAGCGCTGATGAATCAGCTCGCACCGGGCACCGCCGAGGGCGAGATGGACGAGGCGACCCGGGAGCAGATCAAACAGCAACTCGTCGAACAGAGACTCGGCACGTACGAAACCCACGCCCGTGACACGAGCTTCTACGCGAATGCCGACATCCTGCCGGGTTCGGTGCTCAGGGTCGCGCCGCTGGCGCAGCCTTCGCTGTCCGATTGCTTCAACTGGCAGTTCAACTACTGGGTGATCGAGGACGTCCTGGGTGCGCTGGTGAGCGCCAACGACAGCTTCGATTCCACCGGCGTGGGCGGGAGCGTCCTTGACGGTGTCGTCAAGCAGGTCGAATCGATCGAGTTCGCTCCGCTCGTAACCATCGCTGCGTCACAGGGCAGCAACACGTTCGAAGAAACCGGTTACGTCGGCGGCGACGCCGAGGCAAGGGCCCGCGCCGACAGGCTGAACCAGGTCGATCGCAACTTCGGCTCACGCCCCGGCGGTGGGTTCGTCGAATCAGGGACCATCACCGGCCGCTCTACCGAAGAGAGCGGCCTGTACGACGTCGTGCCCGTGACAGTCACGATGATCGCTTCGTACGAGAAGCTTCCCAAGCTATTCGATGCGGTCGCATCGCATAACTTCATGACCGTGCTCGACGCGGACATTTATGCCGTCGATCAGTGGGAGCAGATCGAGCAAGGGTTCTACGCAGGAACAGACTACATCGTGCGTGTTGAGATGACGATCGAGACACTCTGGCTCCGCAACTGGACCAAGGAGTTCATGCCAACCGCGGTGCGTGAGCAACTCGGTATCCCGACAGACGAATTTAGCGAAGACCCGGCCTAAACCGCACTCGGACCGTGCAGAGACTCAAAGAGGATTGAGCAATGGGTGTCAAAGGAATCTCCTGGATCGAGGCCAACTTCGAGAAGCTGATCGTTGTGGTCATGCTTCTGGCGTTCCTCGTTGTGCTGACGTTTCAGTTTGTGCTCCAGTCCAACACCGTCGAGGTGGAGGGCAGGCAGGTCTCGCTCGACGCAGCGTTCGAGCCCGCCGAAAGAGCGGCTGAGCGTCTCCAGTCGCAACTGAACGACACCGATCCCCAGCTGCCTTCTGAACTCTCCACACGTGACCTGGCAGCAGAGTTCGAAGAGGCGATCTCGGGAGGAGTGACCAACACCGACCGCTTCATGCCGCTCTCTGAGCCTCTTGCCATCAACGTGAACATCAGCGAGGTGCAGTTCACCAAGGGCGAATACGCCTCGTTCTCGCCACCCGCGCCGAGCGCTCCGGATTCCGCGAGCTACCGAGCGACGCTCGACCCCTACGCCGTCAGTGAGATCGACGGTATGGAGCAGTACCTCCCCGCCGAGCAGCCATTCGATACTCCGTGGGTTTCCGTGCAGGCTACGTTCAGCGGCACAGACCTGAAGGCCGCGTACGAGAACGACCCCGATGGTCCGGGTGGTCCGATCTCTCCCATGCCCAGCAACTGGTGGGCGAGCGGTGCGGGCATCATCGAGGTCGAGGTTGAGCGCCAAAGGCGCGGACTCGACGGCCAGTGGGGCCCCGCTGAACCAGTCACACGGATGCCGGGTATCACAAGCCTGATAGATGATCTCGACGAGCAAGCAACCAACTATCGCCAACTCCAGGCGCTCGGCGCTCAGGCCGCTCAGCAGGAGCAGCCGATCCTGCGGCCTGAGTTTGTCGCGATTCTCGAGGGCGAGCCCTGGGTGCCGCCAATCGAAGTGCCGAACCCCAGCGATGTCAGCGAGATCCAGGGCGAGATCAAACTCCTCGAGCGCCGTCTCTCGATGATCGATCGCGACATCCAGCAGAAGCAGCGCGCCTTGGCGGGGCCTGATCCGCAGGACAACCGGCGTGAACGAGAGAGCGGCGGTGGCGGCGATGCAGAGCGCCGGCGCCAGGCCGCGAGAGATGACCGCGGCGAAGACAACAACCAGCAGGATGTTCGTCGCCAGAACATCGAGAAGCAGATCGCGCAGCTCGAAGAGCGCCGAGAGGGCGTTGAGGAAGAGCTCAAAGAACTCGGATGGCAGCCAGAGGAGGAGCAGTCACTCGACGGCTTCGATCGCGATGAATACACACGCGAGGACCCGCTGCTGGAATCAGAAGAAGTTCACTTCTGGACGCACGACTTCGATGTCGAGCCCGGCGCGACCTATCGCTACAGGACTCGACTCGTCTACGTGAACCCGCTGTTCGGCAGGAAGAGCTCGCTCGATGAGAGTCTGCACGAGCTCGCCGACTCGAAGCTCGTTCGGTCCGATTGGTCTCAGTGGGGTGATTCAGTAGACGTCAGCTGGGACGAGTACTTCTTCCTGACCGGCGCGAGCCCGGGCAACAGCGCTATCGCGACCGCCTCGGCGACCGCGGAACTGTACCGGTTCTACTACGGCTACTGGCGCAAAAGCCAGGTCGCTCTCGAGCCCGGCGATCGATTCATCGCCGAGATCGAGCTTCCTGAAGGCCTTCAGCGCTGGAATGTCGAAGAGCCCGCGGAAGAGCAGGCGTGGAAGCCGGCTGAACAGGATGCCGAAGGCAACGATCTCGAGGTCGAGCAGGCCGAGGGCGTCGAGGATCTCCTCCTGCCAGAGGAGCTAGTCGTTGAGGCCAACGCGTGGCTGCTCGATGTCGTGGCGTCGCCCATGGTGACGGCGGGCATCGGGGGACAGACGACCGCGCTCTTTGAGGCTCTTGTTCGGGGACCCGACGGCCTGATCGCCACCCGCTCACCCCGAATCGACGAGAGCCTGCCTCTCTACTCGATCATCAGAGCCTCTGCTGAGCTCGGCGAGGATCAGCTCCCCCGAATCCCGGGGCAGGCTCCCAGGAACCGTCCCGGTGCCGGTGACAGAGGTTTCGATGATGGTCTCAACACCATGGACGACATTCGTCAGCAAGAACTCCAGAGACGCCAGGAACGAGAGTTCGACGAGTTCGGTCCTGGCGGCGGCGGCGGCTGAGAAATCAAAATGATCTTCGTGCAGGCTTGACGATCTTCGCCTGCTGCCTACCATCGTCTCCTGCCGACCGAGCGATTTCGGGCGGCATCAGGCCGGGTTCGGTGGGAACTCGGCACCCGTGGGAATCGGTTGATCCGTGCACCACACCGCTTGTTTGACAACCGCAGACAGATGGCAACCGTGCCGTCGATCGGCTTCAATCGGAACTCCGGTTGTGGTCAGTTCTCACTAGCGGCACGGTTCCTAAATAAGAGAAAACAAAGCCGAGATGCATGCCCATGTCTGTTTGAATGGGGATGTGTTTCACTTGAGCGCAATGGCGGCTTGAGGCATCAGCTTGTTGTCGGGACGCTGCTCCGCAAGGGGTGGTTGTCACGGCTTCTGGTTGGTGTGATCAAGCGATCAAGGGCGTATGGTGGATGTCTTGGCGTTGGGAGGCGATGAAGGACGTGGTAACCTGCGATAAGCCTGGGGAAGCTGGTAAACGAGCTGTGAACCTGGGATTTCCGAATGGGGCAACCCGGCCCGTATGGGTCACTCAGTACTGAATGCATAGGTGCTGAGAGCGAACCCGGGGAACTGAAACATCTCAGTACCCGGAGGAAAGGAAAGCAAATGCGACTCCGTCAGTAGCGGCGAGCGAAAGCGGACAAGAGACTGCGTGAAGGACCTGGAATGGTTCGCCAAAGAAGGTGAAAGCCCTGTAGTGCGGTCGTTAGAGTCTTCAAGTAGGTCCGGGCTCGTGAAACCCGGTCTGAACATGGGGGGTCCACCCTCCAAGACTAAGTACTACCCAACGACCGATAGTGCATCAGTAAGGTGACTGAATGATGAAAAGTACCGCGATGAGCGGGGTGAAAGAGTACCTGAAACCATGCGCTTACAAGCGGTGGGAGCCCTCCGGGGTGACCGCGTGCTTTTTGCATAATGAGCCCACGAGTTAGTCTCTGCAGCGAGCCTAAGACCTACCGGGTCGGAGGCGAAGGGAAACCGAGTCTGAATAGGGCGCAGAGTTGTAGGGGCTAGACGCGAAACCCGTGTGATCTACCCATGGCCAGGGTGAAGTTGGGGTAAGACCCAATGGAGGCCCGAACCCGTACTCGTTGAAAAGAGTTGGGATGAGCTGTGGGGAGGAGTAAAAGTCTAATCAAACCGGGAGATAGCTCGTTCTCTCCGAAATAACTTTAGGGTTAGCCTCAGATAGCAACAGTTGGGGGTAGAGCTACTGGATGAGTGGCGGGCCCTACCCAGGGTACCCCATTCAACCAAACTCCGAATACCAGCTGCCAAGATCTGGGAGATAGACGGCGAGTGACAATATCCGTCGTCAAAAGGAGAAAAATCCAGACCGCCAGTTAAGGCCCCAAATCTCTGCTCAGTTCTTAAGGAAGTCCGATTGCTATGACAACCAGGATGTTGGCTTAGAAGCAGCCACCATTTAAAGAGTGCGTAACAGCTCACTGGTCGAGGAGTCGGGCGCCGATAATGATCGGGAATAAGCAGAGAGCCGAAACTGCGGACTCCGCAAGGAGTGGTAGGAGAGCGTTCCTGTCGGCTGTGAAGCGAAACTGGAAAGTTTCGTGGAGCGTCAGGAAGTGAATATGTGGGCTTGAGTAACGATAATGCAGGTGAGAATCCTGCACGCCGTAAGCCTAAGGTTTCCTGGGGAAGGTACATCCGCCCAGGGTTAGGCGGGACCTAAGACGAGGCCGAAGGGCGTAGTCGATGGACAGCCGGTTAATATTCCGGCCCTCTTGTGGGTTAGCCATCAGTGCGGATTTCCAAGCTCTCCTGGGCGACCAGTGGTGCCCAGGCCTTCGGGCCGTAGGAGGGGGAGGGAGTTCCTAGAAAAGCTGGTGGTATCACGAAGCAAGACCCGTACCAAAACTGACACAGGTGGGCGAGGCGAATAGCCTCAGGCGCTCGAGAGAATGGTCGTGAAGGAATTAGGCAAATTAACTCCGTACGTTCGCAATAAGGAGGCCCTTCGGGGCGCAGAGAAAAGGTCCTGGCAACTGTTTATCAAAAACACAGCACTGTGCTAAGTCGCAAGACGCCGTATACAGTGTGACGCTTGCCCAATGCTCGAATGTCACGGAAGCGGGTTCACGCTCGTAACCTAAGCACGAGTCAATGGCGGCCGTAACTATGACGGTCCTAAGGTAGCGAAATTCCTTGTCGGGTAAGTTCCGACGCGCATGAATAGTGTAATGACTGGGACACTGTCTCCACGACCAACTCGGTGAAATAGTAGTGGCGGTGAAGATGCCGCCTACCCGCAGCAAGACGGAAAGACCCCGTGAACCTTCACTGCAGGCTTCTATTGGTCGTGAGCATAAATTGCGTAGGATAGGTGGGAGGCGTTGATCCGGACCTTTTGGGGTTCGGGGAGCCGTTGGTGAAATACCACCCTGTTTACGTTTACGGCCTAACCCCGATTCCCGTGAAACCGGGCGGGGGACCATGGGTGCCGGGTAGTTTGACTGGGGCGGTCTCCTCCAAAAGAGTAACGGAGGAGCACAAAGGTTGGTTCAGCGCGGATGGAAACCGCGCGTCGAGTGTAAGAGCACAAGCCAGCTTTACTGCGAGTCTGACAGGACGAGCAGTTACGAAAGTAGGTTCTAGTGATCCTGCGATCCCGTGTGGAAGGGTCGTAGCTCATCGGATAAAAGGTACTCCGGGGATAACAGGCTTATCGCTCCCGAGCGTCCATAGCGGCGGAGCGGTTTGGCACCTCGATGTCGGCTCATCGCATCCTGGGGCTGAAGGCGGTCCCAAGGGTTAGGCTGTTCGCCTATTAAAGCGGTACGCGAGCTGGGTTCAGACCGGCGTGAGCCAGGTCGGTCCCTATCTGCTGTGGGCGCTGCAAGTTTGAGAGGAGTCAACCTTAGTACGAGAGGACTGGGTTGGACGAACCCCTGGTGTTCCTGTTGTGCCGCTAGGCGCACCGCAGGGTAGCTACGTTCGGCAGGGATAACCGCTGAAAGCATCTAAGCGGGAAGCCCCCCTCGAGATGAGACTTGCTCGCTCTTTGAGTGTGAGACCCGTGGTAGACGACCACGTTGATAGGCCGCAGGTGTAAGGATTGAGAGGTCCTCAGCTGAGCGGTACTAATGGTCAAACGTTTGATCACTCCAACCGGTAGCCGTGATTCAATCAATGACATCACGACGCCGGCCGACATTCCGCATCAAGTGAATGTCTCGGCTTTGTTTCAGGTATATCTCAAGTTAGGCTCCTCCGCCGGGAGCGCCATCTGTCAAAGCGGTCACAAGCGCCGCACCTGCCCGCGAAAGCGGTCAGCGTGTGATTCGGTGACCATAGGTACGGGGAAACACCTGTTCCCATCCCGAACACAGCAGTTAAGCCCGTGCCGCCGATGATACTGCACGGCGGGAAAGTAGGTCGTTGCCGAGCTTTGGGCTCCTCTGGTTCACTCCAGGGGAGCCCACTTCTTTTTTTATCCTCAAGTGAACTTTCAGGCATACCCTAACACATGCCTGGGCAGCTCACCTCATACCGTGTGTTCATCGCCTCGCCGGGCGGTCTCGAAAAAGAACGCCGCGCATTCCGCGATGTCTTCCATGAGTTCAATGAAGATGTAGGCAATCCTCAAGGATTGCACTTCGTTCCGGTCGGTTGGGAGTTTGTGCCCGCCGGCCAGGGTCGCCCCCAAGAAATCATTAACCAAGAAGTTGAGATGTGCGACTACCTGGTCCTCGTTCTGCACAACCGCTGGGGGAGCCCGCCGGTTGGTCCAGACGAGAGTGTCGGCGATGTTCCTACATCGGGCACCCATGAAGAATTCCTTGTTGCAGAAAAGTGTTGCGATTCAGTCGACAAGCCAATGAAGGAAGTCGTCCCGCTTTTCAAAGCGGTCGATCCCGATCAATTGGCCGATCCGGGAAAGCAGTTGAGGCAGGTACTGGATTTCAAGAAGTGTCTGCAAGATGCCCGCTCTCATCTCTATCGTGAATTCAGCGACGACATCGAAGAGTTCAAGCGAGAGATCCGCAGACAACTGAATAAGTGGTCACGGGGCATTCGTGATGTCGAGGCGAGTGAGATTCAAGAACCCTCAATTCCGCCCACTGAAGTTTCTTATGTGAACCCTCCTGTAGATCCTAATTCTGAATTGAACAGCAATGTAGTGAGTGAGGCCGAGCGCCTGGCTGGCGAGGGCAAGCTAGTTGAGGCCGAGGAAAGGTTTGCATCGGCGGTAGTTGGCAGAGCAGACCTCAACGCTATCAATCGGTTTGGCCACTTCCTCAGTAGATTGGGTCGTTTGTCTCAGGCACAGATTACATATGAGCGTGTGCTTGAACTAGCAACTGATGACGGGTGGAAAGCAATAGCCCTCGGCAACCTTGGCCTGAACGAATGGACACGCGGCAATCTTGATGCGGCCGAGGATTACCACAAGCGTTCGCTGGCGATCGAAGAATCTCTTGGGCGCAAGGAGGGGATGGCGAGCGACCTCGGCAACCTCGGCCTTATTGAGCAGATGCGCGGGAACCTCGATGCGGCCGAGGAGTACCTCATGCGTTCGCTGGCGATCGACAAGTCTCTCGGGCGCAAAGAGGGGATGGCGATTCAGCTCGGCAACCTCGGCTTGATCGAGCAGACGCGTGGGAACCTCGATGCGGCCGAGGATTACCACAAGCGTTCGCTGGCGATCGAAGAGTCTCTCGGGCGCAAAGAGGGGATGGCGATTCAGCTCGGCAACCTCGGCCTTATTGAGGAGACACGCGGTAATCTTGATGCCGCCGAAGATTGTCACAAGCGTTCGCTGGCGATCAATGAATCTCTCGGGCGCAAGGTGGGAATGGCGAACCAACTCGGCAACCTCGGCTTGATCGAGCAGACGCGCGGGAACCTCAATGTGGCCGAGGAGTACCTCAAGCGTTCGCTGGCGATCAATGAGTCTCTCGGGCGCAAGGAGGGGATGGCGATTCAGCTCGCCAACCTCGGCTCGATCGAGCGCGAACGAGGCAATTATGACTCAGCTCAGTCATACCGGATCCGGAGCATCGATCTCTACCGCCAGATCGGCATGCCACACATGGTTGAGAAAGTTCAAGGCTGGCTCGACGACCTCCCCGACGAGTAAACCCCTCTGATCAGCGTACTCTTCACCACCTTCGGGGCTCTTCTGTCCTCAATTTCCGCGCTCAACTCTTGATCCAAACCCACATCCCGTGCGAACATATATCCACGAGGCATCAGTGTCGCCGAGCGGGGGTCATGACCCGACGATTCTGTTGGAAGAAAGAAGAGAGGATCATCACATGAACACGACCATAAAGGCTGCTCTCGCTGCCGGCATCGCGCTCGCCGCTGCGCCGGCAGCCGCAGACATCCGCTGGGACGAGGACATCGACGGCGACCTGTCCAGCGACAACCTCAACCCAACACTGCTTTCATTCGAGCCCGGCTCGAACATGGTGTTCGGCGACACTTCGCCCAACCCGAACCTCGACCCGGACTACTTCACCTTCGAGATCCCCGCGGGCTACGAGCTCTCGTCGGTGATCTTCGAGGAGTACGACCGCGTCAACGAGCAGTCGTTCTTCGCGGTTGAAGTCGGCTCGCAGATCACCGACATCGGCGACCCGAGCGGCCTGCTCTCGGCGCTGCTCATCGGCACCGTTCCCGGCACCATGCAGGGCGACGAGCTGCTCGATAATCTCCAGAACCCAAACGTCTTCGGCGGGTTCGTAGGCAACCTCGGACCGGGCACCTACACCTTCTGGTTCCAGGAGACCGGCGTCACGACCAACTACGGGTTCGACTTCGTGCTCAAGCCGATCCCTGCGCCCGCCTCGGCAGCGGTTCTCGCCGGCGGCCTGCTCTTCGTCCGCCGCAGACGCTAATCAAGCAACCATAACGGTTTATGTGGGCAGCCCGTCGTGCGTCGGCGGGCTGTCTTTCTGCGCATGGATCGCCCAAGACTCCAATGCGAGGCCCACCCGATCGCCGATCTAGAATGGTGGGGCAGAGCAACTCAACTGGGAGGCGAACCGATGTCCAACCCGATCAGACTCTACGACGGCGACGCTGATGAACTGATGTCAGGCGAGCACGCCGAACGCGTCTCACTCCTGCCGGGCGATTCAGCAGGCTTCTCCGCGGGCGAGCGCATCCGTGTCCCGTGGGGGCAGGACATGCTCCGCGACATGCTCGACGGCAGGTACCGGACCGTGATCTGCGGCGTCAACGAGCAGGACAACTCGCACGGAATCGTCGCGCAGCTTGTTCACCTCGTGACCTCGAGCCAATGGACTGAGCAGACACTCACGCATTACGCGAAGGTCTTCCAGGAATCGGTCAGCGTGCACGCGGCTCATGACCAGGAGCCGTACGTGCTGAAGTACGATCTCGACAGCGTTCTTATCCTCGCGCTGCTGAGACCTCGCGGGCAGGATCACTTCACCGTGCAGGATCTCTCGCGAGGCTTCGCGACGATCTCCAAGATGCTCAGAGGCAGGCTTGATCGTCAGCCCGTCGCGTCGGTCTCATTCCTCGGTGCGCGCTCAAACAGCCTTGTCGATGAGAACGGCAGGGAGCCAAGCTTCGAGACAGTTCTCCGCACGATGTACCAGGCCGGCTACCGCGGCGACGTGTACCCAGCGCCGACGCTCTGGTCCAAGGGCGATGTCGGCGTCTTCGCGACGTACCCCTTCCCCGAGGGCGTGCAGCGGATGCGCGAAGGCAGCAGCTGATCCATCGCGATGGACGCCGACCGGTTGATCTCGATGCTCGAATCATTCCCACCGATGCTCCGCGCGTCGGTGCAGGGTCTGGCCGAGGACGAGTTCAGATGGAAGCCCGATTCCGGCGCGTGGTCCGTGCTCGAGATCGTGTGCCATGTCGCGGATGAAGAAATCGAAGACTTCAGACCCCGAGTGCTGGGCACACTCGCCGACCCGTCCAAGCCCTGGTCGCCCATCGATCCCGAAGGTGTCGCGGTCCAGAGGCGGTACAACGATCAGGATCTCTTCGAGCGGGTTGATCAGTTCGATAGCGAACGAAGCCGATCCGTCGAGCAACTCCGGGCGCTGGCCGATCTCGATTGGGAACTGGCCTACGGACACCCTCAGTTCGGGCCCATCCGTGCGGGGGACGTCATGCTGAGTTGGGTCGCCCACGACATGCTGCACCTCAGGCAGATCGCCAAGCGGCGGTTTGAACTCGCTGCGGATGCCGGAAGCGGGTTCGATACGGCATACGCCGGGACATGGTAAGCTGTCGCCAGCGATTGCTATGATCCGCGTACATTTTCAAATACAGGGGTAACAACGAATGGATGAACAGCAAGCACCGCCTCCTCCAAATCCGGCGCCTCAGGCAGCGGCTCCGGGCACTGGTCCAACCGGGATGCCCGTCAGGCCTTACTTCTACACACCAGATACGTTTAAGAAGCTGTACATGTGGTGGTGGATCCTGGTTGCCGTCGGTGTTGTGACATTGCTTATTTTCATCGGTTTCTTTGCCCTGATCGCGGCCTACGTGCTCGGTTTCATTTTGCTCTACAAGAGTTGGAACCAGATACAGGACGGCTACCAGAAAACAACGCCCGGCAAGGCCGTCGGGTTCATGTTTATCCCGTTCTTCAATATCTATTGGCAGTTCGTATGCCTGCTCGGGCTCTCGCAGAATCTCAACGCATACACCAAGCGTCACAACGTCCCGGCTCCGCCTGTGAGCGAGTCACTCGCGATGACATTCTGCATTCTGAATATTTGCAGCATCGTGCCGTATCTCGGTTTGCTCGCAAGCCTCGGCGCGTTCGTCATCGCGTTCATCATGTTCAATCAGTTCAAGAACGCTTCGGCAGCGATCGCCCAGCACATGGGCGGGCCTTCGCAGGGGCAGATGGCCTGATCTCAGTGAGAAAGCCTTAGACGCTGAGTCTTTGTGCGATAGGCATCCGCCGACCAGTCCCAAACGCGACACCCGTCACCTTCAGGCCGACGGGTGTTTGCTTGCGCTTGTACTCATTGATCGCGATAAGACGCACGATCCGCTCGACGGTTCGAGCGTCAAAGCCGGTTTCCTCGATGATTGTCGGCGCGAGCTGGTGCAGCTCGACGTGCCGGCGCACAATCTCGTCCAGGACGTCGTAGGGGGGCAGCGAATCGAGATCACGCTGGTCCGGCGCCAGCTCGGCGCTGGGCGGCTTCGTGATTGTGTTCTCGGGGATGGGCGGCGCCCTAAACCCGAGTTCGCCGTGCAGATCGTTGATGTAGCGTGAGAGCGCATACACAAGATTCTTCGGGACATCGTTCAGGACACCGAGCCCGCCGTTCATGTCGCCGTAGAGCGTGCAATAACCCACGGCGAGTTCGCTCTTGTTCCCCGTGGTGAGCAAGAGCGCCCCGGTCCTGTTCGAGAGAGCCATAAGCACCGCCCCGCGAACGCGTGACTGGAGGTTCT
The DNA here is from genome assembly GCA_003712165.1 of Phycisphaera sp. Lineage (GTDB taxonomy): Bacteria > Planctomycetota > Phycisphaerae > Phycisphaerales > UBA1924. Next base: position 2,803,263 of record RHLH01000001.1, on the reverse strand, counting down.
CTTCGGTGATATCGGGCAGCGACTCGCCCAGCTTTGCGTGGTCGAGCGCGCCAAAGAGGTTGTTGAGTATGGACTCATAGCCCGCGTAGGGCTCTTCGATCGGCGCGATCGCGAATCGGCACCCGAGCCGCTCTGCGAGATCCTCCGCGTCGGTCACCGAGTGATCCGACGAGTACTTCCCGGGCATAGCGATACCCGTCACGTTCTCAGCACCAAGCGCCCGGCACGCGATCGCAGCGGTGAGTGCTGAGTCGATCCCGCCCGACAGCCCAAGGCAAACCTTGGAAAAGCCCGTTTTCCGTGCGTAGTCACGGACGCCCAGCGTGAGCGCTTCGAGCAGGCGATCGACCACCAGATCGCTCTGAGCGTCCGCCATGGGTCGCGTGTTCTCGGTGTCCACAACAACCAGCTCATCCGAGAACGCATGGTTGGCGTTGGTGACGCGTCCCTCGCCGTCAACAGCCCACGCGGAGCCGTCGAAGACAAGCTCGTCGTTCCCGCCCAACTGGTTGACGGCCAGCACAGGCACCCCATGCCGTCTGGCGTGCTGCGCGACGATCTCCCTGTGCCGATCGTGCTTGCCCACGACAAACGGGCTCGCCGAGGGGTTGATGATGATCTGCGCCCCAGCGCTCACCAGCTCACTCACCGGGTCAGCGTCGTCGGCGTACCGGTCGCCCCTGCCTACGTCCACGCCTCGCCAGAGATCCTCGCAGATCGAGAGCCCGACGCGGACACCATCAATCTCGACGACGGTGGGGGAGCCGCCCTTCGTAAAGTAGCGGTCCTCGTCGAACACGTCATACGTCGGGAGCAGCCTCTTGTCGTACCTCGCGACCCGCTCGCCCTTGTGGTACACGAGTAGCGAGTTGGTCAGCGCCGGGCCCGCAGAACCCAGCCGCAGCGGCATGCCTAGAACGAGCGCGATGTCCCTGCCGATCTCCGCGCCGAGCCTGTCGGCGTGTGACTCGCACGCATCAACAAACGCGGGCATGTGCAGGAGGTCCCTGGGCGGGTAGCCGCTGAGCGCAAGCTCAGGGAGCACGAGCACCGACGCGCCTGCATCTCTCGCTTCTTGCGCACGTTCGGCGATTTGATCGGCGTTGCCGACGAGGTCACCGACTGTCGGATTCAGATTGGCCAGCGCTATCCGCATTCGGTGATGATAGGTCGCCCCTGCCCGCTCCTCTGATCAGCCGATCAGGCCTGAGCCATGCGATGCCCGCAGCCGCGAGCACAGCGTTGACGATCATCTCCGCAGCGGTCACCACGAGCGCGATCAGCGCGAGCTGCTCAAAGTCGATCTCTCCGAACCGCTTGAGCAGCTCCGCCGTCCCGCCCTCGCGTGTTCCGAGCGCTCCGATTGGGCTGAAGACGCCGATGATGAAGTACACAACGCTCCCGACGAGCGAATCTCCAGCGGGCATGGGCGTGCCCACGATCCGGCTCGCGATATAGAAACGACCCGCCATCGCGGCGATGTCCACCACCCGCAGCCCGATCGCTCCCAGCGATTGCCAGAAGCTGCCCAGCATCTCAAGGCCCTCATCGAAGAGGATGAACGTCTCGGAGCGCGTGATCCGTTTGACGAGCCCGATCGGTTGTTTATCTGCCAGTGTCTGAGCCATCCGCAGCCCGCGCTGACCCCCAACGGTCCTCGCCGCGATGGTGAGCACTCCCGCCGCGATCACAAGCAGGACTGCAAGTATGACGATCCAGAGTGCATCAACTTCGCGCCGCCATGCTGCCATCAGCAATATCGGCGCAACGGTTGCCAAAAGCACCACGCCGATCGCAGCGAACCACGGACCGATGAGCGGGATCGGCACGCCGTCGCGTTGTCTGTGGATCGCGATCCGCGCCATCAGGCTCAGCTTGAAGGGCAGGTACGCGAGGAACGTCGCCAATGCGTTGGTCGCGATCATCCCAGTCAGTTGGATCCGGCGAACGGGACGCAGCACAAACCAGAACGTGAGCCCGTTGGCGATCACGCCAATGCTTGAGAGCGCGAGCAGCGACACGACCAGATGGAGCGGCGCATCGCGGAGGTTCTGAAGCTGCTCTCGGTTCTCTTCGCTGAACGCAAGCCTGGCGCACCAGGCAAGCAGTACAAGCCCGAGCACAAACCCGAGCAGCTGCAGCACGAGCTTCGCCATGCTCGGCTTGCGTCTGACATCGATCTCTGGGAGGCCCTGTTCTGTCATCTCATCTCGAAGATCAGGTGTCTGCCGCTTTGTTCTCTGTAGATCAGGACCGCTTCGTCGGCGAGCCAGCGTGCGATGCTCTCCGGATCGAGCGCCGGGTCGAACCAACCCGATCCGCTCAGCCTCTCGATCTCGCCCGCATCCATGTACACGTGTGTCACGCCCATATCTCCGAAAGCCCTTGTCCATCCATCGGGATTCCCGGGCTCAAGGTCCATGAGCTTAGCGAGTTCCAGTTTGTCCCACGTCGTCGCGTAGACGATCTCCCGGTCGATGTACAGAGGCGCAGCACCGCCGACCATCAGCACCTTCGCCTCCGGGGGCAGCTGCGAGTTGAGAAACACCACGGGCGGCATGGCCTGCGGGTCCTGATCCACGCTCACTGGAGTCGTGAACTGCGATGCCCCAAAGACGGTCACCATGTTGGGCCCGCCGAAGCTGCTCTGCTCTCGCGAGAAGATCACAGCCGTCGTGATCGCGGGGATCAGGACGAGACCAACCCCGGCGACGCGAGCAATTGATTGCTTGAGCTGACTGATCGAAACCGCGACCGCCAGCGCCATCGGCACGAGCATGGGCATGAGGAACCTGCTCTGCACGTGCGTCAGCGCGATCCACGCGGTCAGCTGAACCAGAGCCGCAATCGCGAGCAGCACCGCGTACCGGCGGGTTGCCCTGATAAGACCACCCGCGATCAGCGCAACAAGCGTCATCGGCGCCAGAAGCGACCACTGCGGGTGCATCAGTCCCCTGTGCGCCGCCCGGGTGGAGGTCGACGCAGGATCGCTCGGATCGGCCAGCACGAGCAGCCTGAGCGCATCGAAGACAGATCCATCAAACGTGTGGCCCGCCTTGTATCTTGTCGCTTGCTCCGCCGACCAGTGCGCCGTTCCGAACATACCCGTCAGCTGAGGGAAGACGGGGTTGCCGCCGGCTATCGCGTTGCGGATGAGCCAGGGCAGCAGCATGATGAGCCCCCCAACGCATGCGGGCCAGATGAGTCTGAACCAGAGTCGCCGATCTGTGGACCAGATGAGCGTGAGCCCCACGGCAGGTGCGGCGAACAGAAGCGCCGTGGGCTTGCACCCGCACGCAGCTCCGACGAGCACGCCCGCGACAAGCCCCCTGCGGATGGGTCTGACTTTGTGTTCCAACGCAGCGACCATCGCCGCAGCGAACAGCGCGATCACTCCCATCTCGTTGTACGCCATCGACCCGGTCACGACTGACCAGGGCGCTGCGAGCACGATTGCTCCTGCAAGCGCCCCGCACACGTTGGAGGCCTTCGCGCCGACACGTCGGCAAAGCGACGTGCCCGCCGAGGCGGTCATCATCGCAGCGACAACCGTGATCCACGCGTGCAACAGCTGGCTCGCGATGAGGGGAGCCCCTTCGGCATCGATCATCGCTGTCGGTGCGCTACCTGCGCCGAGCACTACCGCGACTTGCGCGAACGCGGCTTCCATGTACCCGGGCAAGTACGAATAGACGTTGTGCTCCACGGGCCACACCCGGCCCATCCCGATCCAATCACGGGGAAGCTGGAGGTGGTAACTCAGGACGTCGTATCCGCCCGCTTCGCTCGCCCAGAGCCAGCCGGGCGGGCTGCACGCAGCGACCAGCAGCACACCCATCGCGGGCAACGACCCAAGCCAGGGCAAGCTCGGTCTGAGCTTCGTGTACTCAGACTTCGCGTTGAGCAATCTGTGTGACAGAAACAGGATGCCCACGACAGGAGGTGCAATCGCGATCGGCTGCGTGAAGAGCAGGCCGGACATACCCAACAGGTGTGTGATGGTGAGCATCGCGCCGAAGCCGAGCCCAGTCCTGATCGCCCAGACGTGCGACGCGTTCGGCGCGAGCCAGCGCTGGATGGGGACACCAAGCCCGATCGAACCGAGGATGTACGCGAGCGGGAACACGCTCGCGGTCAGGATCAGGTAGATCGCTGAGACGATCGCGGGCAGCCCACCGGCCTCACCGACACCCGCGGCCCAGACGATCGAGATCAGGCAGCCCACGCCCAGCGCGACAGGCATCCACTGCGTCGAAATGCCGGCGCGGTCGGCTCTCGCTGCTGGTGGGTCGGCCCGATCCGTCATGAGCAGAGTGTACGGCCCGGGCAGCGTATGATTGCGGGATGGACCTCCAGCCGATCCCTGACATGAACGAGACCGACAGCGTGCCCCCGATCTTCGAGCCGCTGTGCGCCGTGTTCCGCAGGCGCCTCAAAGCCGACGGCCAGAAGTACACGCCAGAGCGGGCGAGGGTGCTCGACGCGGTGATCCGCATGGACGGCCCGTTCGAAGCCGAGCAGCTCGTCGAAGACCTCCGCGCGTCCGGGTACCGCGTCAGCAAGGCGACCATCTATCGCACCATCAAGCTCATGCAGGACGCGGGCATCGTCCAGCGCGTCCTCGGGGGCGACGATGTGCCACGCTACCAGATGATCTACGGCGCCAAGCCTGACGACACCATCGTCCGCGTCGACACCGACGAGGTCATCAGCATCGATATCCCAGAACTCATCGAGCTGCGCGACAAGATATGCGCCAAGTACGGCCTCTCGCCCTCGAGCCACCGATTCCAGATCTTCGCGACCGGCAACGACGCCTGATTGCGCTCATTCGCCTTGATCGAGATCCGCTTCGTGAATCTCTCGGCTGATCGAGTAGCCGCCGGTCATCCATTGATAGAGATCCGTCAACCTCGCCCGCTCGCTTACGAAGGGCCAGGTCGGGCAGTCGCGGTCCACTGGCTCACCCGTCGCGGGACACGTCGTCGAAGTGCGAGACTCCGCGGGTGTGACGAGCGCGAGCATCCCCGGACGCTCGTTCCACGACGAGGGCAGGTCAAAGTCGAATCGGCGTGACGTCTCGCCCAGTTGTCCGATGCGGATGATCGCCGTGTCATCGGGCATGGCTTCCTCGATGCGCTCTGGCCACTCGACGAAAACGATCGACGTGCCGCCCACGATCCGCTCCCATCCGATCGAGTCGAGCTCGTCCGAGCCGGAAAGCCGGTACGCATCGACGTGCACGACGACGGGTTTGTTCTCCTGCTCGTACTCGTTGGCGATGACGTACGTGGGGCTCGAGACCGCCGAGGGATCCATGCCCAGGCCCTCGATGACGCTCCGAACGAGCGTGGTCTTCCCAGAGCCCAGCTCGCCTCGCAACTCGATCATATCGCCGGGCCTGACGACCGCCGCCAGCTGCGCCCCGATCCGGCTGGTGTGCTCGCAGGATGTGCTCGTGATCGTCGCCTTCATCGCGTCATTCTTGGCGCCCCGGGTCAGTGGTCCCACCCGAGACCCGATGCGTCGTGCCTGGTGCCACCCTCGTCGATGATGACCACGCCTGGGGTGTCGCTGGCAACGCACCGCCCGATGGGCCCGATGAGACCCGGGATCTGCTCGCTGAGATCAGCGCCGATGATCAAGAGCTCATAGTCCTCACCCTCGCTCGCAGCTTCATTCCAGCTCGCAACGCCTTTGTTCAGAGGAATCATGTCTGCGTCGATCTCGATGAGCACACCCGAGGACCGTGCCAATCGCCCGGCGTCCCGGCCAAGCCCGTCTGAGATGTCCATCATCGCGCGCACACTCTCGCACTTCGCAGCACGCCGACCCGTCTCGAGCTTCGGCTCAAAGCGGAGATGATGACCCGACGCGAGCGAACCTCCCAGCGCACCGGTGACCCAAAGCTCATCGCCCGCTTGTGCACCGGAGCGGAGCTTCGGGCTCGCTCCCGGTTCCAATCTGCCGCACACGGTCACAGTCAATGAAAGCGGCCCGTCGCTCGAGGCGATATCCCCGCCGATCAGCGGGCACCCCCAACTGAGCGCATATTTGCTCATCGCCTCAAACAGCTGATCACCGTGCGCAAAGCCGGTCGGCAGGATACCGGTTGCCATCGACCACGAAGGAAACCCACCCATCGCCGCGATGTCGCTCACTGATCGCGCTATCGCCTTGCGCGCGACGAGTTCCAGATCGGTCCCAGCCTCGTAGTGCCGGCTCTCGATGAGCTGGTCCACCGTGAGCAGGAGCACATCCCCGCCGGGCGTCTCGATCACCGCGGCGTCATCGCCCGGCCCGACCAGGAGCCTCGCCCCCGAGAGCCCGAGGCCCTCGCTGCGTTTGTAGATCAGATCCAGGAGCTTCGACTCGTTCACGTCCTACCCTTGTGGCCCAACCCCATAGCCTAAGGGAGCAAGACCATGTCGGGAGCAGAAGTCCGAGCCGATCTCTGGGTCAACGAGTACATCAGCCCCTGGGACATCTACCAGCACGGCATCACAGACCTGCTCTGGGCCGCCAAAACCGAGTGGCAGGACGCGCAGATCGTCAAGACGGGCGTCTACGGCACGGCCCTCGTCCTCGACGGCAAGTGGCAGTCCTGCACGGGTGACGAGTTCCTCTACCACGAGCCGCTCGTCCAGCCCGCCTGCGTCATGCTCGCCGCCCGGGGCCACGCGCCCAAGACAGTCCTGATCCTTGGCGGTGGTGAGGGGGCGACTTCCCGCGAGGCGCTCCGCTGGAAATCCGTCGAACGCGTCACCATGGCAGACATCGACGGCCAGGTCGTCAGCGCCTGCAGAGAGCACCTCGCCGACATGCACCGCGGCGCGTTCGACGATCCGCGTCATGACCTCGTCATCGGTGATGCCCTCGAGTACATCAAGGACCCCGCAAAGACACCAGAGGGCGGCTGGGACCTGATCATCAGCGACCTCTCCGACCCGATCGAAGACGGTCCCTCGTTCCCGCTCTTCACCAAGGAGTACTTCGCCGATCTCAAGGGCATCCTCGCATCGCACGGCGCGCTGGTCGTCCAGTCGGGCCCCGTCAGCCCGCCCGAGCTGTTCCGCCACGCGAGACTCGCGAGCACGCTCCGCAGCGTCTTTGCGCACACCGCGAGCATCTCAAGCGATGTCCCGACCTATCCGGGCCCGTGGAGCTTCATCATCGCCAGCGACGAGAAGCCCGAGATCCCGAGCCCAGAGGTCACCAACGAGATTCTAAGCGCCAACACCGACGGCTCCAAGTTCGGGCCACTCAAGATGTTTGACGGCGAAGCGATGGTCGGGCTCATGCACCTGCCCAAGCACCTCCGCGAGGCGATCGATGCCGAGACCGAGGTGTACACGATGCAGAAGCCGCCGACGTTCTTCGGGACTGGCGCAACTCGCTAGGGCGACTCGCGATCCACAACCAATGGCACATCAAACTTCATAGCCTCGTCGAGGTTGTAAGAACCGAAGAGTTCGTACCACCTTCTACGCAGATCATCACGTTCATATGGTGAGCCGCATTCGGGACATACTGATTCACAGGACATACATTGGAGCGGATAGCTGCAGGATTCGCAGAGCAGAAAATCGTGCTTGCTCGCGAGAATACCAAACCGCTTGGCGGATCGTAATTTCTTGAAGAATAAAATGGTAACAATTCCGTACAGTACTAACGGGAGCCATGCGAACCAGGTCACTGGCAGGCCAAGATCCAGAGAGTATTCTGCCCAGGCAATAAGCAATAAAAACCCAAGACTGACAGGAAGCATGACTGGGAAAATCCACCAGGGAAGAGTTCGGGTACCACGGGGCTGCGGACCAGATTGCTTCGAGCCAAAGCTCAGAATCGCTCGCCTCCACTGCAGTAAAGATGATCGCACATCGAACTTGTGATTACAACTTGTGCACTGAATCGATTTTGACAATCCCGATTCATATCGAGAAGCGCAATTCGGACAGCACATTAAGTGCGCAGTTCTTGATTTCGATGTCAAACACTTAATCTGTCGGAGCATCAAATACGGCATCAAGACCGCACCAGTAATTGGCGCGAGTAATAGTAGAACTGAGATCGCATTTTGTTCTACGCCCACCGCGTCAAAGAGCAATGGAATAAGAAAGTATGCAGGCATTAGTAGCACTACACTTGTAGTTATGATGTTCATGCGCCGGTTAATACACTCTGGTATCTCCGAGTGGCGAGAAAATTTGATGTAGTAACGCATGCACTACTCCAAATACGTGTACCCCTCGAGCCCGCTCTCGTAGAACCGCAGCAGCGAGTGCCCCTCTGCGACGTCGAGCCTGCCCGCGTGGACGGCTCTCTCGATCTGCTTCCGCATATCGCGCCGGAGACGATCGACGTCGTACTGCACGTACCCGAGCACCTCGCGCACGCTGTCGCCCTCGACGACCTCGTCAATGCGCCATCGGCCCGACTCGTCGAGGCCGACGTGGACCGCGTGCGTGTCGCCGAACAGGTTGTGCAGGTCGCCCAGGACTTCCTGGTACGCGCCGGTGAGGAAGACGCCGAGGTAGTACGGCTCGGGGTGGTCGCTGTCGCCGCCCGATTGGAGCTCGTGCAGTTCGAGCCTTGGCTTGCTGCCCGAGGCGCCGGGGTCGCTGAACCGGGCGATCTCGCCGTCGGAGTCGCAGGTCATGTCGGCCAGCACCGCGAGCCTCGTCGGTCGCTCGGCGAGCCTGTGGATCGGCGCGATCGGGAAGACCTGATCGATCGCCCAGTGGTCGGGCAGCGACTGGAAGATCGAGAAATTGACGTAGTAGATATCGCTCAGCTTCTCGGGCAGGCGCGCCAGCTCTTCGCGCTCGGACAGGCCCTGTTCCTGCGCAAGATCGAGCACCTTGTGCCCCGCCGCCCAGAACACGCGCTCGGCGGTCGCCCGCTGGGGAAGCGTGACGTAGCCCATGCCAAAGAGCGTCATCGCCTCGTTCCTCGCCTGCTCCGCGTCGTGGAAGAGCTCGATGATGTTGGCGCCGGGCTTGTCGAGCGACTCGTACGCCTCGATCAGATCCCAGATCGGCTGGGGCGTCTCATCTGATTCCTCAGCGAGCTTGCGTGCATCATCGATCCTCGCAGGTGCATCAAACGTCGTCGCCCCGAGCACGTTCACGACGAGCACGCTCGAGAACGCCGCGATCGCTCGGCCCGACTCGCTCAGGATCTGCGGGTGTTCGATCTGGGCGTCGTCGCAGACGCTCTTGATCCGGTGCACGATCGACGAGGCGTACTCCTCGATGCCGTAGTTCATAGAGCCATCGGAGGGCGAGCCCGAGCCGTCGTAATCGACGCCCAGCCCGCCGCCCACGTCGATCATCGTGAGTCCGGCGCCGAGCCGCTTGCACTCGCAGTAGATGTGCGCCAATTCGGTGACCGCGGAGCTCACCTGGCGGATCTCGTGGATCTGGCTTCCGATGTGGAAGTGCAGCAGGTTGAGGCAATCGAGCATCCCGTGTTCTTCGAGGAACGACATCGCCTCGAGCAGGTCGGTTGCGCTCAGCCCGAACTTCGAGCGGTTGCCGCCCGAGGTCGCCCATCGACCCATGCCCGTGCTCGTGGGCTTGACGCGGATCCCGATGCTCGGTCTCACGCCGTACTGCTCGGCGAACCGGATCAATGCCCGCAGCTCGCGGGGCTGCTCGACGACCGTGATGATGTTCCGCCCGAGCTTCGCCGCCAGCACAACTGTCTCGATGTACTCGTCGTCCTTGAACCCGTTGCACACGATGGGCAGCGTCTCGGCCTTGGTGTCCTCGCCCGCGGTCATCCCGAGCGCCGCTAGAAGCTCGGGTTTGGACCCGACCTCGAGCCCGAACCCCAGCTGGGCCGCGATGTCGCGGATCTCCTCGCAGACCTGGCGCTGCTGGTTGACCTTGATCGGGTAGACGCAGCAGTAGTTGTTTCTGTACTCGCTCGCCCTGATCGCCTGGTCGAACGCGCCGCGGATGAGGCCCATCCGCTGGCGGACGAGATCGCTGAAGCGGAGCAGCACCGGCGCGTGTATGCCGCGCTGATTGAGCCCGCGGATGATCTCGTACAGGTCGATCTGCCGATCCGCCGATTGGGTGGGCCTGACCGCGAGCGTGCCCCGCTCGGTCGCGGCGAAGAATCCCTGCCCCCAGGCCTCAAGCCCATAGAGCGACGCGGAATCAGCGACCGTCCATCCGGAGTCGGGCGTAGCGGCCGACGCGGTATCGGTGGGAGTGATTGACATGCAAAACAGTAGGATAAACCGGGTCTGCTATCGTCCAATTGGGGCGATGGTTTTCTGCTGCAACTCGCCTAGCCAGTCCGCTAACTCACCAATCATCCTGTACGGGAACTCGGCCGCCGTACGGATTGGGTCGTGCTCTTCGTAGTTCTCAATGATGTCATCGATGGTGCCCAGTTCTTGCGTCTTGGCCGATTCGAGGTGGATGAGCGTGTAGGTCGACTGCTCTCGCATCCGTGCGAGCTGCGCTGCAGCATCGTTGAGGTCGAGGTCCTGCATGTTGGGGAAGTGCTGGACCAACACGCGAGTATCGAATCGGGTGATGACCTGCGATCCGCCCTCGACCCACCCGTCGTAACCCTCAACCCAGACGCGATCGATGACATTGTCGTTCTCGTCCCGCTCGCGCCGGACAAGTCTCCCCGAGGGACTCTCAAGTTCGTAGAAACCGTATCCAAGCTCGTTCCGCTTTGCCCTACAACCTTGTAGGGCAAAGCAAAGCATAACAGCTGCCAGTGTGATGCGTAGAAGCATCACAATACCTCAAGCGCCCCAGACTCCTCAAGCACCCGTTCCGCGTAGCTGTTCATCGCGTCGCGTAGCTGCTCGAAGCTGTCCAGCACGTACAGGATCGGCTGGTAGTGGTCGATCTCGAAGGGCGTGTCGCAGACGAGCTCCATGTCGAACGGGCGCCGGTCGACGTGGTCGCTCTCGAGAGCGTGGAAGCTCTCGCCTATTGAGCTGATCAGACCCGAGCCGTAGAGCTTGGTCTCGCCCTGCTCACGGATGAGCCCGAACTCGACGGTGAACCAGAACAGACGCGCGAGGCGCTCGATGTGGTACGGGTCCTCGCAGTGCAGCGCCGCCTTGCCGTAGGTCTGCAGGAACTCGGCGAAGACCGGGTCGGCGTGCAGCGGGACGTGCCCAAAGACATCGTGGAAGATGTCGGGCTCGGGCAGGTAGTTCATCAGCTCCCGCGGCCGCATCGTGATCGTCGTCGGGAACCTGCGGTGCGCGAGGCACGCGAAGAACGCCTTGGCAGGCAGGTAGCCCGGCACCGGGTGGCTCTCCCAGCCGGTCAGGTCCTGGAGCCTGCGGTTGATGTCCGCGACGTACGGCACATGTTCCGGGACGAGCCCGATCTGGTTGAGACCACGCAGGAACACGTCTGAGGCCTGTGCGTCGAGCGTCTTCATCCGCTCGGTGTACATAATCCGCCAGACGTCGTGGTTCTCCTCGGTGTACTTGGAGCTGTCCTGGGTGATGAAGAACTTGCTCGGATCGATGTCAGCGCTGAGCTGGTGCGGCGCCGCGTCCGCCGCGGCCTGGGCGATGCGGGCTTCGTCGCTGTCGATGATGTCCGAGTAGTTGATATCAGCACGCATGTGAGAACCTCCGATCGGGCTCGGATGACCGAGTCCACCTCATTCTATGGATGAACGGGCCCCGGGTGCAGGGGATCAGCCGACAAGCTCGTTCAGCAGATTGTGGATGCGTCGGTCGGCTTCATCTCGCGTCGAGACGGGCTCGCCGAAGGGCAGGCGCACAATGTCGTACCGCGTGCGGATATCGATGCCCATCGGATCGACGCCCACCAGGAGTCCCTCGCCCTTCGACCGGGGATCCATGACCGCGGCGGCGCGGCCAAGCCTGTCCGGGCCAGTGTTGAACTGCTTACAGAGCTTGGGCTCGTCGGGCGCGAGCGGGTTGTTTAGATCGATATCAGAACCGTCCGCGACGAGCGCCCCGAAGCGGACTGCCTGGGGTGTCGCGCTCACCCAGTTGTTGTCGCCGGGCTCGCCGTGATAGATCCTCCAGCGGTCGGCTTGCTCGGAGTTGGTGCCGTCGATCTTGGCGAGATCGACGAGAATCTGCAGCGCATCGTTTCGTTCCTCTGGGAGCCAGAGCACGGTGTCGTCGGACTCGAGAGCGAATGTGCTCACGGGGAACACCAGCTGACCCGTTCGGTTGTCGATGACGGTGCGCACCTCAAGCGGGGTCTCGCCCGCCAGAAGCGCGGCGCGGCGTTCGCTGCGGATCACAAGCTCGAGTTCCTTGTGCTCGTGCATGCCCAATCATGGCACCCTCGTTGGCAGGTCTCAATCGCGCACGAAAAGAGCACGCCCGCGAGCGCAAGAAAAAACCGCGGGACCCGAGGGTCCCGCGGCGAGATTGAGCATCAGAATCGGCGAAAGACTCAGCCGATCGCTCAGGCGGTTCGCCTTAGCGGCGGCGAGCGGCCTTCTTGCGGGTCGCCTTCTTGCGAGTGGCCTTCTTGCGGGTTGCCTTCTTGCGAGTGGCCTTCTTGCGGGTCGCCTTCTTGCGAGTGGCCTTCTTGCGAGTGGCCTTCTTGCGGGTCGCCTTCTTGCGGGTCGCCTTCTTGCGGGTGGCCTTCTTGCGAGTGGCCTTCTTGCGAGTGGCCTTCTTGCGAGTGGCCTTCTTGCGAGTGGCCTTCTTGCGAGTGGCCTTCTTGCGAGTGGCCTTCTTGCGGGTTGCCTTCTTGCGGGTTGCCTTCTTGCGGGTTGCCTTCTTGCGGGTCGCCTTCTTGCGAGTGGCCTTCTTCCTCGTGGTCTTCTTAGCAGCCTTCTTACGAGCTGCTTTCTTCCTCGTGGCTTTCTTGCGAGTAGCTTTCTTTGCCATCTGTGCTTTCTCCGTTTCGTCCTCGTTCGAATCCGTCCGTGACTGCCCCGGTGAGGACGACGTGTGCATGCATGCTTCAAGCAGTCATACGAACTATCGGGACTCGTGTGCACCATTCTTGAGCAATACACACGAGATGATGATGCGGACGATGCGCGATATACGCCATGTTGTCAAGTTCGCTTGACAAGTCTCCACAACATTCCGGTGTACCAAACGCGCAAACGAACCGTTGTTGTTCCTCGCGCGCACGCTGAATGCACCTTGTTACATCGCGCGTCGCGCACCCGCAAACACACATGCGCAGCCGAGCGTGTTGCATGACCACATTGGCACTCTGAACAAGCAGTTGGATATCTGTGCGCTACGTAATTCGTGATGTAGACAGGCGACAAAACACCTGTTGTGGCGCGCACATGCACAAAAACGTCTGCTGTCGGTTATGAAAGCACTTTGTTCAAGTTCGCGTAGGTTCGGTGCAAGATCGCGTAAGTTCAGCAATCAATCGATGCTGTTATCGACGCTTGCAGTGGTGTTTACAACACCTGTGGTGGGTGAGATGCTGTCAAGTTCAACGCCGTTGACTGAGTTGTACGCGTCGAGTGTCTTCGCATCAGTTGAGAGCATCGGCACGCGTGCGCGCACGATTCCGAGCGCCGGGTTATACCAGAACGAAGCGTCCTGACCGCTGACATCGAACAGCGGTTTCGGGTGCTCGAACTCGGCCTGTTCGACCGACGCGATCTCCATCCAGGGGCGGTCATCGTCTAGTAAAAGGTTTGCAGGCAAATCCCCCCCAAACCAGGCAGGCACGATCGTTTCGGACCAACCTCGGGGGTTGAGGGCTGCCCTGCCTGACTGAGAGCGCAGTACGAGTTCGCTCTGGATCTGAACCACCGAAGCGCGGGTGGTTTCGACCCGATCCTCGTGCCGGTCGCTGTGCTTGCTCATCCAGATCGCGCCGTAGGCGATCGCGCAGACCACCAGGACACAGATCAGATCAACCAAGCGACGCATCACAGCCGTTTCCCCAAATAAGCGCGCACGGATCGGCCCTGTTCGCGCGGGTTCTATACGACGGATCGGACCGTCGGCCGGTCCCGGACAGCGGCGCGCCGCGAACCCCAAGATCACCCATTCACCCAGGACGGTTGTGCCGATTCTGACGGCTAGACTCGACCCGATAGTGCCCGGTTCCGGTGCTATTAGGAGCGAAGCGTGTCCACCATCTACACCCAAACCCTGCCCTGTGGTCTCAAGATCATCGCAGAACCCATGTCGGGCGTGAAGTCCATCGGACTCAGCTGGCACTTCGACGCGGGCACGTCGGCTGAACCCGAAGATCGCGCGGGACTCGCGTCGGTGACCTCCGAGATGCTCCTGCGCGGCGGGGGTGAGCGCGATTCCAAAGCGTTCGCAGACGTACTCGATCGCATCGGCGCCTCACGAAACGTCGACTGCTCCGGCCGCACGATGCACCTCCGCTCTTCCACCCTCGGCGACAAGTTGATCGATGTCCTTCCCATGCTCGCGGACAACATCCTCAGGCCCAGGCTCGACGACTCGACGCTCGCGCCCTCGAAGGAGCTCTCGCTCCAGGGGCTCGAATCCCTCGAAGACGACCCGAGGGAGCGCGCGTCCATTCGCGCAAGCACCCGACACTTCCCGGCGCCGTTCAACCGTTCGATCTACGGCACGGAATCTGGCATCAACGCGATCACGCTCGAAGACGTCCAGAACTTCTGGCGCACCCGCAGCGCGCCCGCCGCATCGGTGCTTGCGGTCGCGGGAAGCGTCGATCCCGATCAGCTCTTCCAGAAACTCGGCGAGCTGACAGAGCCGTGGTCGGGTGAACACGAGACGATCGAACCCGCGGGCTCACCCGTAAGAGGTGTAGACCACATCGAGGACGACTCGAATCAGGTTCAGATCATGCTCCTCGCGGAGGCACCCGCTGAATCCGACGAGCGGGCGGCGCTCTTGACCAAGGTCGCGGTCAATGTCCTCTCGGGCGGGATGTCGGGTCGGCTCTTTACTGAGGTACGAGAGGAGCGGGGGCTGTGTTACGCCGTCTCCGCGTCGTATCGCGGCGATGACCGCTTCGGCGTGCTCTCGGCGTACGTCGGAACCACACCCGAGCGGGCTCAGGAGTCACTCGATGTGCTCACGGCTGAGATGCTGAAGATCACGACCCCCGAGGGCCGGATCACCGAGAGCGAGTTCCACCGAGCCAAGATCGGGATGAAGTCCAACGTCGTCTTCCATTCGGAGTCCACCGCGGGCCGGGCCGTGGGCCTCTCGGGCGATCAGAGGAGGCTTGGCAGGGCCAGGTCGCTCGATGAGATTCTCCGAAACCTCGAGAGCGTGACGCTCGAAGAGGTCAACGCACACCTGGCTGGCTTCAGGCTGTTGGGTGTCACCCTCCAGACGCTGGGGCCCAAAGAACTCACCCCGCCCGCATCGCTCGGCATCTGACCCGCCGAGCTAGACTGTCGCCCGATGTCTCCCAAGCTCCGACGATTCCTGGTGCAGTACGGTATGCTCTTCGCATGCCTCGCCGTCCTCGCGGTGTTCCTGCTGCTGCCCATCGGGCTCACCGTCTGGGGCGGGCTCGTCAAAGAAGTCCCGGTCGGCAACGGTGAGGTTGAGAAGGTCTTCACCTTCGACCACATCGCCCTTGTTTTCGAGAACCCGCTCTATCGCGAGGGTCTGATCAACTCCTTCTGGATCGCCTGCGCAACAACGACGCTCTGCGTGCTCATCTCGCTCCCACTTGCGCTGATCAGCGCCCGTTACAAGTTCCCGCTGAAGGGTCTATGGAACGCGGTCATCCTCGTGCCGCTGATCCTGCCCCCGTTCGTCGGCGCGATCGGCATGCGCGCCATCCTCGGCCGCGAGGGCATGATGAACGCCCTGTTCGGGACCGACTTCGATGTGTTGGGCAAGGGCCGGGTCTGGGGTGTGATCCTCGTTGAGGCACTGCACCTTTACCCAATCATCTATCTGAACGCAACGGCTTCGCTGGCCAACCTCGATCCCGCGCTCGACGAAGCCGCGGAGAACCTCGGCGCCGGGCCCATCAGACGGTTCTTCAAGATCGTGCTCCCTCTGATCCGTCCGGGACTCTTCGCGGGCGGCACGATCGTCTTCATCTGGTCGTTCACCGAACTCGGCACGCCTCTGATGTTCGAGTACAGCCGGGTCACCCCGGTCCAGATTTTCCACGGGCTGAAAGAGATCCAGTCGTCCGCCGAGCCCTACGCGCTCACTGTCGTCCTGCTCGCGACCGCGATCCTCTGGTATGTCTTGGGCAAACTCGTGTTCGGGCGCAAGGGCTACGCGATGTACTCCAAGGCCTCGCGCGCCGCGTCCGAGTTCAAGCTGCCCTGGTGGGGCAGTGTCATCGCCACACTACTCTTCGCGAGTGTGACCTTCGCAGCAATCCTGCCCCACATCGGTGTCGTCCTGACGAGCATCTCGCCCACGTGGGGCTGGTACGGCACGGTGCTGCCCGAGAGCTTCACGTTCGATCACTACGAGACCGCGCTGTCGGATCCTGTGTCATCGACGTCCGTCCGCAACAGCCTCATCTTGAGCATCATGGCTGTCATCGGCAGCGTGCTCATGGGCCTCGTCGCGGCGTACATCATCGTGCGCACAAAGGTCAAAGGCCGCGGGCTGCTGGACGCGATGTGCATGCTTCCTCTGGCGGTGCCGGGTCTCGTCATGGCGTTCGGCTACTTCGCTATGACGCTACAAGGCCCGCTGCCCGCGCTGGCGGGCTGGCTGACCGAAGTCGGGCTCGGCGGGCTCGCGCGGTTCTTCCAGGTCGTGGGCGAGGACCCGAACCCGTTCCTCATCCTCGCGGTCGCCTACGGCATCCGCCGACTGCCCTACATGGTCCGTGCGACCGTCGCCGGGCTCGAGCAGACATCGGGCGAACTCGAAGAAGCCGCGGTCAACCTCGGCGCCGGGCGCGTCGAGGCGTTCCGCAAGGTTGTTCTGCCGCTTGTGCTCGGCAACGTCATCGCGGGCGGGCTGCTGGTGTTTAGCTTCTCGATGCTCGAGGTCTCGGATTCCCTCATCCTCGCGCAACAGGGCAAGCACTTCCCGATCACCAAAGCCATCTACGAGCTCTGGAACAGGCTTGGCGATGGCGCGTTCGTCGCCAGCGCCATGGGCGTCTGGGGCATGGCGCTGCTCGGTGTCACGCTCGTCGGGTCCTCGATCCTGATGGGCAAGAAGTTCGGATCGATCTTCCGTGCCTGACCCTGCCGGAGCGAGCACGAAACCCACGATCGCGGTCTCCATGGGCGACCCGGGCGGCATCGGTCCAGAGATTCTCGTCAAGGCGCTCGCCGATCGCGATCGGCGCAGTTCGGCGCGGTTCCTCGTGCACGGCTCATCGAGCGCCATGCAGGAAGCCGCGGATCAGTCCGGCATCGAGCCTTTCTGGTGGCAGGTCCAGAAGGGCTCGACGCTCAACGTCTCTGCTTCGCATGACGTCGTGGTCATCGATTACGGGGGCGAGGGGTTCAACCACTCATCCAGCCGCGAGAGCGGGCTGCTGAGCCATTCGTACGTGTGCGATGCAGCTGCGGAATGCATCAAGGGCGACTCGGCAGCACTTGTCACCGCACCGATCAGCAAAGAATCCTGGAAGCTCGCGGGCAAGACAAGACATCCCGGGCACACCGAGCTGCTCGGCGAACTCTTCAAAGCCAAACGCGTGGGCATGTTCTTCGAGAGCTCGAAGCTCAGGGTCATCCTCGCAACGGTGCACATCCCATTGCTGGACATCCGAAACGCCCTGACCATTGGCAGGATTTTCGACGCCATCGATCTCGGCAATGACGCGTGCAAGCAGCTTGGGATCGACGAGCCCCGCATCGCGGTCTGCGGTCTCAATCCCCACGCCGGTGAGAACGGCATGCTGGGCGACGAAGAGACTCGCCTCATCGAACCCGCGATCGAGCACGCCCGCCGAGGCGGGATCGATGCCGAGGGGCCGTTCCCCGCCGACACGATCTTCAACAGAGCCGTGCAGGGCTACTACGACCTCGTCGTAGCGATGTATCACGATCAGGGTCTGATCCCGGTGAAGCTGCTCGCGTGGGACAACGCGGTCAATGTCACCTGCGGTCTTCCCGTCTGGCGCACGAGCCCGGATCACGGGACTGCATTCGACATTGCGGGCAAAGGCATTGCCGACGAAGGCTCGATGGCAGCCGCGATCGATCTGGCTGTGAAGCTCGCCCGCAGCGAATCTTGAGCGAGCGGGTATCACCCGGGTCGGCCTCGCGGCTAGCCTTGGTTTGCTACGTATGACAAACGACTCAAAGTCCAACCCGATGGAGCGGCGCAGCCCGCTGGTGGAGATGCTCGCCATCGCTGCGCCCACGATCGCGACGATGGCGACCTACACCGTCATGCAGTTCGTCGATGGTCTCATGGTCAGCCGCATCGAGCCAGCAAGCCCCGTCTACATCGCCGCACAGGGCAACGGGGGCATGCTCAGCTGGGTCCCGATCTCGTTTACGATCGGGCTGGTCGGTGTGATCAACACCTACGTCGCGCAGCACCTTGGTCGGGGCGAGCCCCGCAAGGGCGCCGCCTACGGCTGGGTCGGTGTCTGGCTCTCGCTTTTCATCTGGCTCGGGCTGCTCCCGCTTGCGCTGCTTGTCCCGATCGCTGCAGAACATGGGCTCGGGCACGAGGGCCAGCTGCTCGATCTCGAGGTGTCGTACGCGCAGATATGCATCGTCGGCGCGATCTTCACGATGGTGGGCCGGGGTGTTGCCCAGTTCTTCTTCGGTTTGCACCGGGCCAAGATCCCGCTTATCGCCGCGACGACCGCTGTCGTGATCAACATCTTCGCCAACTGGGTGCTGATCTTCGGCCACTTCGGTCTGCCCGCGATGGGCGTCACGGGGGCCGCGATCGGAACCGTCATCGGCGCGTTCTGCGAGATGCTCGTGCTGCTCTTGGTCTTCCTGAGCCCGTGGTACAACCGTGACTTCGGCACACGCGAGATGTGGAAGCCGAGGCTCAAGCCGATCACCGACGTCGTCAAGCTCGGCTGGCCTGCCGGCGCGATGATTGTCAATGAGATGGTCTGCTGGGGCTACCTCATGACCGGGCTGCTGCCCAACGCGGGCAAGGCGGCGGGGGAGTCGGGCGAACTGCACAACGCTGTGGGCTGGATCGCGCTCAGGTTTATGCACGTCGCGTTTATGCCCGCGGTCGGGATGTCGATCGCGCTGACCGCGATCATCGGCCGCTGCATGGGCATGGGCAGGCCTGACCTCGCTGCCAAGCGTACCTGGCTCGGGCTTGCGATCACCGTGGGCTACATGGGCACCTGCGGCTTGCTCATGGTCATCTTCCGCGAGCAAGCCATCAGCGCATTCATCGACAAGGACACCGATCCTGAAGTCATCGGCAAGATGATCGAACTGGGCGGCTGGGTCATGATCATCGCCTCGATCTTCCAGGTGTTTGATGCTCTGGGCATGGCGATGACCGGCGCGCTCCGCGGCGCAGGCGACACCGTCTGGCCCGGCATGGTCTCAGTCGTCTCGAGCTGGGTCTGCCTGATCGGGGGCTCGTTCCTGGCGATCGAGTTCTTCCCCTCGCTCGGCTCGCTCGGGCCCTGGATCGCGGCTTCGGGATACATCATCGTTGTCGGCCTGGCTCTGTTTGTTCGGTTCTTGGGCGGAAAGTGGCGCACGATGCAGGTGGTCCGCGAGGAAGGCGTGCCCAGTTTGACACAGACAGGCCCCGACGAGGACCTGACCGCCCCTCCAGACGCGATGGCCGGAGTGAGCCCGGGGTCGCCGTAACCCCTTTGTGCTGTCTAGAATTGCTTTCGACCCCGAGGCGAGGAGTTCGTGGCCAGTCTCGGCGGCGTGGGCGCGCACACATTATCTAAGGAGCATCTATGTCCGGCGACCCCTTGGACATCGTTATTGGCGCAAACGAAGCAAAGCGTGACGCGGAGCAGGCCGCGAGCCACGCCCGCGACGCGGACAAGGCCGAGGCCGAGGGTAACCGCGAACAGGTGATCGTGGAGCTCAAGAAGGCCGTCGCTGCCGACCCGACTGACCTCGATCTCGCGTTCCGCCTCGCGTACGCGCTCGATCTCGTCGGCGAAGAAGAAGAAGCCATCTCCATGTACGAGCAGGTGTGCGAGACACAGCCCGCTCCGATCAACGCGCTGATCAACCTCGCGGTGCTCTACGAGGACCGCGGCGACTACATCCGCGCCGAGCGTTCGCTGCGTCAGGTGCTCGACACGAGCCCGAACCACCCGCGCGCAAGGCTCTTCATGAAGGACGTCCAGGCCAGCCGCGACATGTTCGTCGAGGAAGAGCAGACCCGCGACGTGCTCAAGCGCAACGCGCTGCTCGACACACCGGTGACCGACTTCGAGCTCTCGGTCCGCACAAGGACCTGCCTGAAGAAGATGAACATCCGCACGCTGGGCGACCTGCTGCGGATCACCGAAGCCGAGCTCATGAACTCGAAGAACTTCGGCGAATCGAGCCTCGTCGAGATCAAGGCGATGCTCGCGACCAAGGGCCTCAAGCTCGGTCAGGGCCTCGAGGATGCGCACCGCGCCGCACGCAAGGCGCTCATGGACAAGCTCAAGGGCACCGGCCAGGAGGGCGCGCTTGCCAAGGGCGTGACCGACCTGCAGCTGTCCGTCCGCGCACGCAAGGCGCTGCAGATGCTCAACATCGAGACGCTGGGCGACCTGGCGAGCCGGACCGAGGCGGAACTCATGGGCGTCAAGAACTTCGGCGCAACCAGCCTCGAAGAGGTCACCGAGAAGCTCACCGAGTACGGCCTCTCACTCCGCAAGCTCGACGAGTAAATGACTCATTCTTGCGAATCTGATGATTCATCCAGGACCGGCGAGACCTCACGCTCGCCGGTCTTGTTGTATGTGACCCTGCTCTTGGCGTACGCCTCGGGGCTGATCCGCAGATCAACCGGCTCGCCCTTCTGGTGCTGAGTGTGCAGGTGCTTGAGGAACGGCACGCACCAGCCGCAACCCGTTCCCGCGTCGAGGCACTCGCTGATGAGCGACGCAACGGGCGGGTCTTCGCGCTCGAGGTACGTACGGATCTTGCGGAGCGAAACCCGGTAGCACAAACAGACGTGGTCGTCCTGATCCATGCGCTCAGTGTACCTGTTCGCCGCGATCGCTTGCGCTCATCTGCGAGATTCTGTTCAAGATCTCGACCACGCCCTCAGCTTCGGGCTTGCTCGCGACGTAATCCGCGACGTCCTTGATCTCGTCCAGCGCGTTGGCTGGGCAGGCAAAGAACGAGACCTGCTCTCTGATCGCAAGATCGCTCGTCGTGTCACCAATGCCAGCGAGCCTGTCCGAGGTGAAGCCGGTGATCTCTTTGAAGCGAGCGATCCCCGACGCTTTGGAGATGTGCGCCAGGTCGCAGTTGATGTAGTACCACGACATCGAGACCCTAAACGGCCAGCCGTTGGCTTCGCAGATCTCTCGCACGCTCGGAAACACGCGGAGCCTCAGGTGCTCGGTATCCTCGTGCCAGAGCGTGACGCTCGCGGCTTTGCCCGGCTGCATCGTCACGCCCTCGTGCCTGAGCACCTCATGGAAGTGGTTCTCGAGCCCGAGCACGCTCTCGAGGTGCTCGGTGGTGATCGCCGGATCGAGCTCGCTCTGCGCGTTGTGAGGGTGGTGGAGCCAGACGCCCATCTCCCCGATCGCGGGCAATTGGGTATTGCCGATCAGCCTCGTCATCGCCTCGGCGAACCCGATTGGCCTGCCAGTGCAGACGGTCACGATCGGGCGGTCGCCGGCGCTGATCGCGCGCTCGTTGTGCTCGCGGACGTGCGCCAGACTCATGAGGTCGAAGGGCCCGCCGTTCTCGTCGCAGAGGCATCCGTCGATGTCGCACACCACGGCATCGAACGGTGTGGTATTTTGATCGCTCTCGGCTCGCGGGTGCATCATCGCCGACTGTAGCCCGTATAGCGCCGGTCACGTTGTCGGGCACTTCCCGGAGTTCACATCTGGCGGCTGTCTTCGTCATCTCGATCTTCCTGTCCGCCGCGCTGCTCTTTGCAGTCCAGCCGATGACCGGCCGGCTCGTTCTCCCGTCTCTGGGCGGCAGCCCCGCGGTCTGGAACACCGTCATGGTCTTCTTCCAGGCCTCGCTCCTGGCGGGCTACGCGCTCGCACACGCGCTGGCGAGACTGAAATCCCAGCGGATGCAGGTCACGCTTCACGCACTCCTCGCGCTGGCGGCGCTGCTCACGCTCCCGATCGGGTACAGCGCCTCGCTCATCGACCCCGCTCAGTCGCCCATCATGTCGCTACTGGTTGGTCTCGTGATCGGTGTGGGCTTCCCCGCGCTCACGCTTGCGACGATGAGCCCGCTGCTCCAGCGCTGGTACGCCTCGCTGGGTCTCAAGCGCAGCGCCGATCCTTACTTCCTGTACGCCGCGAGCAACGCGGGGAGCCTGATCGGGCTGCTCGGCTACCCGCTCGTCATCGAGCCCTTCTTCGGGCTGGAGCAACAAAGAACAGGATGGACACTCGGGTTCGGATTGCTCGCGATGTTCGTGGGTGCGATCTGGCTCGAACTGATTCGAAAGAATCAGCATGACCCCGCTCAGCCCGAGAGCACCGAAGAAGTCGGAGCGCGACCAGGCCCGATCAAGTGGATCGTGCTCGCGCTCGTGCCGAGCAGCTTGCTTCTTGGTGTGACGCAGCACATCACGACAGACATCGCCGCGATGCCGCTCTTCTGGGCGATCCCGCTCGCGCTCTATCTTGTCACGTTCATCGTCGCCTTCTCGGGCAGGACCGATCGGCTCTTCAAGATCACCTCGCGCGCGGCCCCGATCCTCGCGGTCGCGGTCACTGTCGCGATACTCGTGGGCGCAAAGCACCCGCTCTTCGCGGTGCTCCTCTTGCACCTGGCTGCGTTCTTCGCGATCGCGCTCGGCTGTCACGCGAGGCTCTACCAGAGCAGGCCAAAGGCCGAGGACCTGACGAGGTTCTACCTCTTCATCAGCATCGGCGGCGTGCTCGGGGGCTCGATCAACGCGCTCGTCGCGCCCAACGTGCTGTCGTGGGTCGCCGAGTACCCGATCATGATCGCGCTGGGCGCAGGCCTGGCGGTGGGGTGGCCGGCGGTTTCAAAGAGGCTCATCATCGAGGTCTCGCCCTCGATCGCCTTCGCGGCTGTGTTCGCGGTTGGGCTCGTCCTGCTCGATCATCAGGGCGAGCTCGGGTCGATCCTGCTCGTCGGGGCGCCGGCGCTTGTGTGCTTCCTGCTCTCGACCAAGCCCGCGAGGTTCGCCCTCGCGCTTCTGGCAGCGATGGTCCTGCCCGAACTCATCCGCCCTGACGCGAACCTCATCCACCGCGAGCGCACGTTTTTCGGCGTGCATGCCGTCTACCGCGAACCCGCGCGTGACGGCGAACGCCACGTCCTCCGGCACGGGGGCACGATCCACGGCCTGCAGAATCTTGGATCACCAACACCCCAGACGTACTACCACCCGACCGGTCCGATCGGCGTTGTCTTCGAACGCCTCGCGCCCAGCGCAGACATCGGCGCGATCGGGCTGGGTGTGGGCTCGGTCGCCTCGCTCGCAAGGTCGGGCGATGCGCTCACGTTCTACGAAATCGACAGCGAAGTCCACCGCATCGCAAGCGACCCTGCGCTTTTCACGTTCCTATCAGATTCTCCAGCGACGATCGAAACCGTCATCGGTGACGGCAGGCTGACCATTCAAGCCTCAGACCCGATGGACCTCGTGATCATTGACGCGTTTACCTCCGACGCGATCCCCGCGCACCTGATGACCGCCGAGGCCCTCGGGCTCTACGCGGACAAGCTGAGGCCAGGCGGGCTCATCGCGATGCACCTCTCCAACCGCTACCTCAAGCTCGAACCGGTCGTTGCCTCGACAGCTAGGGAAGCCGGGCTCGTCTGCCGAATCTGGGCGGAGGTCCCTAACTCCAGTCAGCTCATCGACGGCAAGCAGCCCAGCGTCTGGGCTCTGCTCGCCAAATCCGATGCCGACCTCGCTCTGTTCACCGAGTTCGAGCCGGTAGGGCCGGATCCGAGTGTCCGCCCATGGACCGACGACTACGCCAACGTGCTGGGCGTGATGCGCTTCGATTGAGCCCACCTTAGACAAGCTATCCTCTAGACATGCCAAAGCTCGAATACCAGACCGCTGGCGAATCGCACGGCCCCACGCTCGTCTGCACGATCACGGGCCTCCCCGCAGGGCTCGAACTCGACACCGACTACATCAACCACGAGCTCTCACGCAGACAGGGCGGCTACGGGCGCGGCGGCAGGCAGCGCATCGAGACCGACCGCGCCGAGTTCGTCACAGGCGTCCGCCTCGGCAAGACCACCGGCGCACCGGTCACCGCGCTCGTCAAGAACAAAGACAGCAGGCTCGACGACCTCGAACGCACACCACCCGTCTACCGCCCGAGGCCCGGGCACGCGGACCTCGCGGGCAGCATCAAGTGGCTCACCACCGATTGCCGCGAAACGCTCGAACGCGCAAGCGCCCGCGAGACCGCGGCCCGCACGCTTGGCGGGTGTGTCGCAGGCTGCCTGCTCCGCGCGATCGGAGTCGAGACGTTCGGGTTCGTGCGCCAGATCCTCGACGTGCGCACCGATGTCGAGGTGACGACAGAGAACTGGCGCAAGGTCAGAGCCGACCGCGACGAGAGCGAGACGTACTGCCCGGACGCTGGCGCGACCGAGAAGCACAAGGCGATCATCCGCCAGGCCAAGATCGACAAGGACACCGTGGGCGGCCTGTGCGAGGCGCACGTCTTCGGGCTCCCGCCTGGCATCGGCAGCTGCATGGACTGGCGCGACAAGCTCGACGCGAGGCTTGCCTACGCCGTCATGGGCATCCAGGCGTTCAAGTCCGTCGAGATCGGCATGGGCCGCGCCAGCGCGACGGTTCATGGCTCGGCGCTGCACGACCCGATCCACTTCGACGCCGGCAAGAAGACCGACCCCACGCTCGGGTTCGTCCGCACGAGCAACAACGCGGGCGGCACCGAGGGCGGCATGACCAACGGGATGCCCGTCGTCGTCACCGGCGCGATGAAACCCATCGCAACGCTCCTTCGAGGCCTGCCCAGCGTGGATCTGAACACCAAAGAGCCCGAGCACAGCCAGTACGAGCGCTCGGACATCTGCGCCGTCAGCGCCGCAAGCGTGGTGATGGAAGCCGTCGTCGCGTTCGAGGTCGCCCGCAGCGCCCTCGACAAGTTCGGGGGCGACTCGATCATCGAGTTCAAGGACAACTACGAGCGTTTTATTGAGACAGCGAGGATCCTGCCGCTGGACCCGCCTGAAACGGTGATTGCGTGAAACGTGCGGCATGGATCGTTGCCTGGAGTTTGGTCTTCCCGGCGATCTACCTGCCACTATTGTGGTTTGTGCGAGACTCGGTTGCTAGCTGGGAATCGGAAGGTGCTGGCTCCGGCGGTCATCCGATCTTGACTCTCGCAGCAACCTTCTACTTCGTTGCGATTGCCCTAGGTGTTCTTGTTTGGCTTGCAGGACTCGTTTGGATCACGCACGTAAGGCGATTATGACTGCGATGAAGAATAAACTTCAGTTACATCCAACGAACAAATATACCCGGCAGTAGTCTTAGTCGGCGTTGCAGATGAGCGTGAAAGGTCAACTATAACAGTCCCAATGTAGTACAAGATGAAAGGCAGGGTCAAGATTTGCGCTTGGACTATTGGTTTCCCAATAGTTTACGGTAGCTTTGTTTACTACCTCGCAACGGTAATACATAGTTACGAGCAGACATCTTATCCAAACGATCACCCCTGGTTGTCTGCTGCGATACCCATATTGGCAATATTGGCAGGCGTGGCACCATATGTGTTTGGTTTTCTCAAGCTGTCGTCAAAGGAGCGAAGAGGCTAGATTCGTTTCAGTAAATCTTGTTTCACTTCTTCCCACTCATCTTCCAGAACCGAATACACCACCGAATGCCGATAGCTCCCGTCCGGCATGATCACATGGTTCCTGAGATTCGCCTCGTGTTTCGCGCCCAGCTTTGAGATCGCGGCCTGGCTTCTCTTGTTCAGGTGATGCGTCTTGAGCACGACGCGGATCGCCGGGCCTGTCTCGAAGAGGTCCGTCTCGAATGCGTGCCTCAGGAGCAGGTACTTCATCTCCGGGTTCACAATCGTGCCCCGGCGCTCTTTGGTGATCCATGTCCATCCGATCTCGACGCCCCGGTGCTGTGCGCGGATGTCACAGTACGTCGTCCCCCCGATGAGTTCATCGGTCTTGGCATCGAAGAGCGAGAAGGGCAGCGTCGTCGGGTGATCGATCAGGAACTGCAGCTGCTCCCGGCAGCCCTCGACGGTGCCCGAATCGATATGGCGCGAGAAGAGCGTGAAGGGCCGATCGTGGGCGGCTCTGCACATCGCCTCGGCGTGGTCCGTGCTCGCGGGTTCGAGCCTGACGTGCGTGCCAGTGAGCGTGATGGGTTGGATGCCCTTGTCGATGCTTCTGTCCATGCCTGAGGATAGAACTCGTTCAGTGCAGGACGCGGTAGACCTCAGACTGGTCCGTCATGCCCTGCTCGACCTTGGCCTTTGCGTCCTCGCGCATGGGCATGAACCCGCCGTCGACCGCGGCTTCGTAGAGCGACACGCCGTCGGCGTTCTCGGCGGTTAGCCTGCGGAGCTTGTCCGTCATTTTCATGAGCTCGTACACCGCGAGCCGCCCGCGGTACCCCGCGCCGAGGCAGTTGTCACACCGGCGCCGCTCGCCGGTCGTTGTGGTCTCCACGCCGGTCCCGTTACAGACCGGGCACACCCGGCGGACGAGCCTCTGCGCGAGCACGCCGAGCAGCGAACTCGTGATCAGGAAGGGCTCGAGACCGATGTCGATGAGGCGCGGGATCGCGCCCGGCGCATCGTTCGTGTGCAGCGTCGCGAGCACGAAGTGACCGGTCAGCGACGCCTGGATCGCAAGCTGCGCCGTTTCCTGGTCGCGGATCTCACCGACGAGGATCACGTCTGGGTCCTGACGCAAGAGCGCCCGAAGACCCGTGGCGAACGTGACATCGCGCTTCGGGTTGACCTGCATCTGGCTGATGCCTTCGAGGTGGTACTCGACCGGGTCCTCGATGGTCATCACGTTGCGTGTCGCGCGGTCGATCTTCTGCAGCGCCGCGTAGAGCGTCGTTGTCTTGCCAGAGCCCGTCGGGCCCGTGACGAGCAGCATGCCGTTTGGACGATCGACGATGTCCATCAGGTCCGTCTGCATCTGCTCGCTCATCCCGATCTGGTCGAGGTTGAGCTGCGTCTGGCTCTGGTCGAGCAGACGCATGACAAGACGCTCGCCGTACACGGTCGGGATGACCGACAGGCGGATGTCGATCTTCTTCGATCCCACGCGCACGGAGGTGTAGCCGTCCTGCGGCGAGTGTCTATTCGCGATGTCCAGCTCGGTCATCACCTTGATTCGGCTCGAGATCGCGCTGGCGAGCGAGGGGGGGGGGCTGAACGCGTCAACGAGCATGCCGTCCACGCGGAAGCGGATGACGAGCCTGTTCTCTTCGGGATGGATATGCACATCGCTTGCGCGCCGGCGGATCGCCTCGAAGAGGATCATGTTGACGAGGCGGATGACGGGCGTCTGCCGCGCCATCGCGAGCAGGTCGTTGCCCTCGGCGACCGAGCCCGCCGCGGACGCGATCGCCGACTCGTCGAACGGCATCTCATCAACGATCTCGGTGACCAGGTCGCCCTGCTGTTCGTATCCGCGGTTGATGAGCCCCGCGACCGCGCCCCTCGGCGAGAGCACGAGGCGGACGGGCATGCCCAGGCGCTCCTCGAGCATCTGGAACACAGAGGGCTGCATCGGCTGCGCCGTCGCCACGACCATCGCCGGGTGTTGGGCGCCGACCTGTTCGAGTCCAGCGATGTGGTGCTCGCGCGCGATGTCGGGCGGCACGAGCTCGTAGAAACGAGCAGCGGACTCTTCGAGTCTCGGGTCAACGTAGAACGGCAAGCCCGTGCGCTCGCTGAGCATCTCCAGCGCACGCTGCTCGTCGGTCGCCAGCAGCGACAAGATCACATCCCAGGGCTCGTCGTCAGAACCCGGCGCGACAGTGAACGTGCGAAGTTGTTCTGCGTTCAGTCGCAGCTTCCCGAACGCCCGCGATGCGCGCTCGAGCCGCTCGCGATCGGTGACGGCGAGCTCCCCGCCGCCGGTGCCGTTCTCTCCGTTTGATCGCGCCATATCAGTCGCCGCTCGGCCTCAGGTCGCGCTGATCAATATCTGGGTCCGACTCGCTGGGCAGACCTATGCGGGGCCCGTCGTCAGCGTTCGAATCGGGCAACCCGTTCTCATCCGGGATGATCAGCGTCGAGTCCATGAAGATCGGAGGAAGCTCGGGGATATCCCAGTCGATACCAACCGCGGCCTGCGGTCCCTTGGTGATCAGACGGTAATCCCGAAGCGAAGGGTTCTTCATGATCTTGGGCTTGAGGAACACGTAGAGCGTCGTTTTGCGTCCGTCTTCGCGCTCGTCGCCGAAGAGCTGGCCAAAGATCGGAATATCACCAATAAGCGGGATTCGTGCGTACGTCCGACTTTCCGATTCGACGACCAGACCGCCGATTACAACGGTCGAATCCGAGGGCACAGTGACTGAAGCACCTGAGATGTTGTTGGTTTGCTTCGGGGGCGGGGCACCTTCGAGCGCTGTCCCGTTGAAATCTTCGAGCAGGATGTCGTAGTCCATCCGGATCGTGCCGCCCGCGGAGATCTGAGGCGTCACTGTTAGGCTTGTTTGCGCGGTCGAGAACTCGAAAGTCGTCCGCTCGCTGATGTCACTGGCAACGGTGGTCTGGAACGGGACTTCCTGAGAAGTCAGTACAGTTGCCTCGGAGTTGTCATCGACGAGAAGCTGGGGCGTGGCAACCACGCGCGAGTTTGTGTCCGACTTCGTCGCGTTGATGATGAACGGGATGTAGTCGTCCTTGATCAGCGCCCCTGTAAACCCGGCGAGACCCGTCGCGACCTGGGTCGAGTTGGTAAACACGTCCAGCGTGCTGAGCCCGAAGTTCGTGCGGAGCCCGCCGCCCTCGCCGTCGCCGTTGAGATCGATGAACTGGGATTCGATGGCAAGCCTGAACGTGTCGGTGTCGTTGACAGCGACGATGATCGCCTCGATGTACACCTGCGCGCGGCGGAGGTCGATCCGCTCGATGAGCTTGCCGAACTCCTGCTGCTGCGAACGGGGTGAGGTCACGATGACCTGGCTATTGCCAGTATCCGCGATCACGAAGCTCGTGTCGGGGTTTGGGTTGAACCCGGCGCTCTCGCTGTCATCGGCGCTCGGGTCCTGCTGATTCGGGTTGAAGAAAACACGGGGCACCGCTTGCTGATCGGGCAGGAACGCCGACGAACCGGTCTGCGGCCTCTGACGCTCGATAAGCGCCTGAAGGATGTCCGCGACTTCCTCCGCGTCCGCGTAGTTCAGCTTGTACGTCTCGACCGTGATCTCTTCGTCCTCGGCGTCGAGCTGCTCGACGAGATCGGAGAAAATCCCCTGCTGCTGAGGCGTGCCGAAGTAGATGATCCTGCCCCGGCCCTCGTCCACGAGCAGGCGCGAGCCGCCCGAAACTTCGTCATCCTGTTGCCCGAACTGCTGGTTCTGGTTTGCCTGCTGGCGGTTGAAGTTCCGGGCGTTCTGCGTATCTGTCGCACTCGTCGAAACGAAATCCGCCTCGCCGAGCCCGTTCTTCTGCGCAAACTCCGCGACCGCACGCGTGCTCGAGCCGGTGTAGTACACCACGGGTGTCAGCTGGCTGGGCTTGTCAACCGCCTCGATGATCGAGCGGATCTCCTCGTACTCCTCTTCGAGCCCTCGAAAGACAAGGTTGTTGCCCGACGCATCAACGCTGAGCCTGTTCGAGAGGCTGCCCGAACCGCTGCCCGAGCCCTGCAATTGGTTCGGGTCGTTCGGATTGAAAGTCTGGCTGCTGTTGCGGCCAGAGTCGCCCGAGAGCAGTTCCTCGGCGCGCTGCTTGGCGCGCGGTGCGCTAATGTGCTCAAGCGGGATCGTCACGGTCACGAGCGAAGCCCGCTGCTCGATGTACATCTCGATCAGCGAACGCACCGCTTCGATCTTGCGCGGGCTGTCGGTGATGATGATCACACCTAGTTCGTCCTCGTAGCTGATCCGCGTTCCGCCCGTCTGCTGCGCGTTTGCATTGAACGGCACGCCGAGCTGCGTCGAGATCGTCTGCCTGAGTGAACTTGGGAGCACGCCCGGCGTCGGGATGAACGCGGTCGTTTGCGGCCCGCCCAGCGGCACATCAGCCGTCTTCCGGATCGAGTAGAAGCCCATCGAGTCCAGCGTGATCGTGAACCCGAGCTCCTCGAGTCTCGCGTCGAGCAGCGGCAGCAGATCACGCTTGGTGATCTCCACACCCGTGTTGAACGCGACCTGCCCAGTGAGCGAGGCGTCGCGGCTCACGTTGATCTCAAGCGTCTCGGCGACGTACTCGACGAACGCCGTGATGTCGATGGGCTCGCTGAACGGGCCGAACGTAAACGGCTCATCCAGCGACTCGCCAGATTCCTCGGCCTCACCACCCTGTTCAGGCTGGCCGGAGTCGGCGCCGGGCTGAGCGTTCGCGGGCTCTGGCATACCCGTCGCGTCCTGCGAAGCCGCCGGCACCACGAGCACTCCCGCTGCGAAGCCAGCCAGCACGATGTCGATCCAATCTCTGCGCACCTCAAGCCCTCCGGGCGTGGACTACCGTTATAGCCCATACCGACCAGTCATGCCCGCTTTTGGCCCGACTCTGGCCCTGTTCTTTGCCCCCGCTTGGCCGTGTACCGGGTTGCAAGCCGAGGGTGCATGAAAGGCCCGCAAGGCCTCTCTTTTTCTCAGGAACCCCCCATGCGCGTCGTCAGCCTACTCCCATCCGCGTCCGAGATC
The DNA here is from genome assembly GCA_003712165.1 of Phycisphaera sp. Taxonomy (GTDB): domain Bacteria; phylum Planctomycetota; class Phycisphaerae; order Phycisphaerales; family UBA1924. Next base: position 2,772,374 of record RHLH01000001.1, on the reverse strand, counting down.
CTCTGCGCCGTCGGCGGCGAGCACCTGCTCGTGGGCCGGAGCCACGAGTGCGACCACCCCGAGTCCATCGGCCACCTGCCCGTTCTTACAGGCCAGACCACGACTTACGAGTCTCCCGCCCAGATCGACCGCGAGGTCCGCAGCCAGCTCCAGACCGGCAAGTCCCTCTACACCCTCGACGCCGACCTGCTGGCCAGTCTCAAGCCCGACCTCGTCCTGACCCAGGACCTCTGCGAGGTCTGCTCGATCGACCTGAACGAGGTCCGGGGAATCGTCTGTGACATCGCAAAGAAAACCGGCCACGAGCCAGAGGTGCTCTCGCTCGATCCCCACACAATCGAAGCCGTCTTCGACGATCTGCTCAGTGTGGGCGAGGCAGTTGGGCTCGAAGCAGAGGCGATGCGCGCCTCGGTCGAACTCCGCGGCAGGCTCCACAGCGCACAGGACTACGTCAACCCGTACACCGAGGGCCCGGCCGTGGGCTTCATGGAGTGGACCGATCCGATCTTCGTGGCGGGCCACTGGACGGTGCAGATGATCGAACGCGCGGGGGGCGCGCACCCCTGGAACCCGACGAGCGCCGTGCCTGACGCCGGCGCCGCAGCGGGGCCTCAGATGGCCTACCGCCAGGCGGGCAAGTCGATCACCGTCACGCCCGAGGCGTTCGCCGCCGAAGAGCCGGAGTTCCTCGTCATCGCGCCGTGCGGTCTGACGCTCGATCAAACACGCGAAGCAGCCAACCAGCTCGCCGCGCAAGACTGGTTCAGGGATCTGCCCGCGGTCCAGAAGGGCAACGTCGCGCTCGTCGACGGCAACCAGATGTTCAACCGCCCGGGCCCGAGACTCGTCGACGCGTTCGAGTTTCTGGTCGGGTTTCTGAACGATCGGCCCGAGGTGATTCCGGTAGGCTTTCCATGGCAAAGTCACAGAGTGCTTTGAACGAAGCAGACTGCTCTTGCTGGATCAACGCTTGGCGATCACCTGGACCACCGCTCCGAGACCGGTGTGATGCGTGCCTTCGACAACTGCTCGCTCGAGTTCTTGAACCTGCAGATGCTGCAGCTCATGCAGATCTTCCCTGAGTTCCGATGCGGTCGTCATGAGTTCTGCCGAGTCGCCCCCGCCCGTGCCGTGTTGGAGCTGAGCGGGTGTGTACGCCTCGAGAAGAAAGACGCCGCCCGGTTTCAGTGCGCTTGCGATCTGGGTGTGTAGCTGCTTGCGAACATCACGAGGGACGGGGCAGAATATTGAGATGATGCCGTCCCACGCGCTTTCGCCCAAGTGGTAATCGTTCAGGTCTGCATGCACGAACTCGATCTCGACATTCCTGCTTGCCGCAAGTTGCCTTGCTTTCTCGATCCCAACCTGTGAGCCGTCAACTGCTGTGACCTCGTAGCCGAGCTCCGCAAGGAAGACAGCGTTCCGTCCCTCACCCTCGGCAAGGCTCAGAACCGTGCCTCGCGAGATTTGGTTTGCGTGCTCGGCAAGAAACGTGTTTGGCTTTGTGCCGTAGATGAAGTGCTCTACGCTGTACTTCTCGTCCCACACGCCAAGCTTCCTCTCTTGCTTCTACTCGACCCTCTTGAACACATAAGGCCCCGCCTCGGCGCCCCAGACCTGCACGCCCTCTGCGTCCCAGCCCTGGTCCCAGCTCTGAATCTCGTCCTTGGAGAGCCGAACCTTGCTCGTCGCGTACGTCGCGCCACGGAGCGTGCTCGCGCAGGATTGGTCGGCGGTCTCGCCCACCATGTACTCGTCGGTGATCTCCGTGAACACGACCTCGCAGCCCTCGCGGATCGTCAGGTCGTCGGGCGACATGCCCTCGAACCGTGAGGGCTCGGCGCCCACGTAGTCGTCTGGGTTCGGCAGCTCGTACACCGCGCTCTCGATCGCGCGGTCGCCGCGGATCCACACGCGGTAAATGCGCTGCCTGTACGGGCTGTCGGGGTTTGTTGCCAGCGCCTGCTCGACGTAGAACCACGCGCCGTCGCCCCGGTTGAGCCAGATCCGCGAGTGGTTGAGCACGACCTCGTAGTACCGCTCGTCGTTCTGCGCCTGTTCGGCGCTGGTGAACATGCCCTCGAGCCACGTCGTGCCCCGCACGAACTTCTCGGCGATGACGCCCGCCTCGGTCTTCTTCTGGTTGGCGCAGCCCACGGAAACCACCGCCGCCGCGAATAGCGCACCCATCGTGATCGAACGTGTCATTGCCTCTTCCCTTTGCCCTTCCGGTCGGCGCGGTAGTCCTTCTTGCCCTTGTCGCGCCGTTTGCTCTTGGCCGATCGCCGCTGCCCGCCCGTGCGCTGGTTGAAACCGGCGCCCTGGGACGAACCGAGCCCGCCCCCGCCGCCCAGTTCGAGCTTGGGCATTTTGCTCTTGCCCGCCGCGCGCGAGTCGCCGTCGGCGATCGACAGATCCAGCTGCCTCTTGAGCAGATCGACGTGCGTGATCGCGACCGTGACCATGTGCCCGACGTTGAAGCTCCGCCCGCTGTTGGCATCGACGAGCGCGCCGCTCTTCTTGTCGAGCTGCCATCGGGGCGGCTTGTTGCCCCTTGTCGTATCACCGGGCAGGTCGCTCGTCTTGATGAACCCGTCAACCACGAACTGATCGATCTGCACGAACAGCCCACGCGCGTTCACGCCCGTGACCACGCCCGGGAATGTCTCTCCGATCTTGTTGGAGAGCAGCTGCAGGATTAGGTACTTCCGCAGATCGCGTTCGGCGTTCTCCGCGTTCTTCTCCCGGTCCGTCGAATGCCGACCGATCTCGGTCAGCGTCTGCTCGTCGGGGCAGTCGGCGTGCTTCTGCATCCGCTCACCAAGCCTGCGGAACTCCTCGTCGGTCTTCGGGGGCTTGTCGCCGTTCTCGGTCAGCTCGAGGAACACCGCGAGCGATCGGTGCACGGTCAGGTCCGGGTATCGCCTGATCGGGCTTGTAAAGTGCGCGTACGCCTCGCTGGCTAGCGCGTAGTGCCCGATGAGCGCGGGCGAGTACTCCGCCTTCGTGAGCGTGCGCAGGACAGCCATATGCACCGCGCGCGCCGCGGGTGTGCCGCGCGTCGCGTCGAGCAGTCCCTGCAGCTCTTCGCGCGTCGGGCTGGCCGGGATTTTGAAGCCCGCGACCATCGCGCTCTTTTGCATCTCTTCCTTCTCGCCGGGCACAGGCTCGGCGTGGATTCGCCTGATCAGCGGTACCTCGAGCCTCTCGAACAGACGCCCGAGCACCTCGTTCGCCTCGACCATGAACATCTCGATCAGCCGGTGCGTGTACGCATCGTCCTCGGGCTCGGCGTCCACGACATGACCGTTGTCGTCGAAGATCAGTTCCGCGTCGGGCAGCTCGAGCGTGATCATGCCCTCGCCGTGGCGCCGCTGCTCGATTGCCTTGGCGAGCCTGTTCATCTCGCGGACCGTGGCGATGAGCTCCTCGGTGTGCTCCGTGTCTGTTTTGGCGTGCTTCTTGGCTTCTTCGAGATCGCCGTCGATCAGCGCCTGCGCTTCGAGGTACGTCATCCGTTTTCGAGACTTGATGATCGAAGAGCAAGCGCCCTGCGACTGCACCTCGCCCCGGTCGTTGTAGCGGATGATCGCCGTCTTGCTGAACCGCTCGACGCCTTCTTGTAGCGAGCAGATGCCGTTGGAGAGCACCTCGGGCAGCATCGGGATCACGAGCCTGGGCAGGTACACCGAGTTGCCGCGGTCCTTGGCTTCCTCGTCGAGCGCCGACCCGGTCGGGATGAAGTGCCCGACATCCGCGATGTGGACGTGCAACTCCCACCCGCCTCCCTGGTCCTTGGGCAGACGCTTGATGCTGATCGCATCGTCGTAGTCCTTCGCGTCGGGCGGGTCGATGGTGCAGACAAAGTCGCCCGTCAGATCCTCGCGCCCGGGAAGCGAGCCTTTGGCGCGGAACTCGTCGATCGCCTCGTCGAACTCGCGCGTCGCGTCGCGTGCCTGCTGCACGCACGCCTCAGGAAACTCATTGGGCGGCAGTCCGTAAGCGGCGATCGTCGCCTGCGTCTCGACATCGGGCATGCCCGCTTCGCCCAGGACGCGGACGATGACGCCCTCGCCCAGGTAGTTGTCCTCTGGGTACTCGGTCATCTCGAAGACGACCTTGTCGCCCACGCCCGCGTACTTTGCCTCGGCGTCACGGACGATCACGGGTCTGCCGTCGAGCTCGCGTGCGTCGGGTATGACAACGTAGTCCGTGCCGCGCTTCTCAATGGTGCCCGTGAAGCTGACAGACTTCCGATCGAGGATCTCGATGACCTCGCCGAAGTACTCCTTCGGTCCGCCCCCGCCCCGGCCGCCGCGCTTCTTGTCGCGTACAACGCCCACTTTCACTCGATCGCCGGTTAGCGCGCCGTCTGTCGCGTTGGGCGGGATGAACAGGTCACCCTCGCGCACCACGATGTCGGGCTTGACGAACCCGAAGCCCTTGGTCGTGCCGCGGAACTCGCCCTCGATGATCTGTTTCCCGTCCCCGAACGAGGGCAGGGAAACCATGCCCTGATCGTTCAGGCGCACGAGACCTTCCTCAGCGATCACCGCCAGCTCGGCTCGGAAGCCCGGCGGGTCACCAATGCCGAGATCGTCGATGATCTGTGCGACGTTTGCGGGGGTATACCGCTCGTGTGAGATGTGCGCGAGAAGACGGTTCTTGTATCTGCTTGGCATGAAGTCTCAGAGTTGGTGCACGGCTTCTTTGAGCGCCCCGCGGAAGCTCGCGGGTGTGAAGCCGAAGTGTTTGGTGAACTTGTCGAGGCTGGCCGTGGAATTCTCTGATCCCATCGAAGCCATCCCCGCGTCGTAGGGGAGCAGCCCGCCCATGCCGACCGTTCCAGCCACGGTCGCCGCCAGCGCCGCTGCCGGCGCGGGCACACCGGAGGGCTTGATGTTGGGTTTGGCGTTCGGTGTGTTATCGCGTGCGAACTCGAGCAGCTCGGGCCAACTGACGGTTTCCATCCCGACCGCGTTGTAGATCTCGCCGATGCTCTCGTTGTTCTCCATCGCGTCTGCGACAGCGCGGGCGAGATCGGTCACCGCGATCGGCGCGATCACCGGGTCCGTCGTCTCGCCCGGGATCAGGTCCCAGCTGCCGTCGGCCTTGCGCGTGAAGTAGGGCATGAAGAACCAAGGCTGGCTCTTGCCGCGTGCCCAGGTTGCCATGAGCTCGGCCATCTCGCCGCCCTCGCCGACAACCAGACTCGGCCTGAAGATCGTCCAGGCGAGCCCGCTGCGGCGCACAAAGCCCTCGCCCGCGTGCTTCGTTCTCTGGTACTCGGCGCGCCCGTCAGGGTCGGCGCCCAGCGCCGAGATCTGGATGAACCGGTGAGCACCATGCTCTTTGCATGCATCGGTGAGTAAATCTGGTACCCGGACATGCAGCGACTCGAACCGCTGGCCGTGCTGCTCGCGGATGATCCCGATGCAGTTGACGCACCCGATCGTGCCCTCGACCAGCCTCGGCGCGGACTCTGCTGTCACGGACTCGGCCTGCACGGGCGTAAGCCTGTCCTTGCCCTCAAAATCGCGGAAGACCTGGGCGGCTTTGGAGGTGTTGCGCACCAGCGCTCGGACGCCGTACCCACGCGAGAGAAGTTCGCCCACGACGTGACGACCGATGAACCCCGTCGCCCCGGCGACTGCCACTGTCTTTGTCTGTTCGCTCATCGCTGCCGTGTCTCCTGCGCCGCCTGTCCGGGCCTCGTTCCCGGGATCGTAGCGGCCAAGGGCTCACCCTTCATCGGCACTAGAATCCCCTTGCCGTGGGTATCGATGTCCAACAGCTCGCATTCGCGTATCACAAGGGCCAAACAGTCCTGAGCGGCATCGATCTCGGCCTCGAAGGGGGCCAACTCGTGAGCCTGCTGGGTCCCAACGGTTCCGGCAAGTCCACCCTCCTCAGGCTCATCGGCGGGTTCATGCCGCCCACCTCGGGCAGCGTCAAGATCGACGGCTCACCTACCCACGCGCTGAGCACGGGCAGCCGGGCGATGCGGCTCGCGTATGTGCCCCAGCAGCCCTCACTCGCTTTCGCGTATGACCTCGCAGCGTATGTTGCCTTCGGCAGGCACGCGCTCGGTCGGCGCGACTCGGACCGGTTCGCTCATGAAGCCCTCGAGAGGCTCGACCTTGCTCACCTCGCAGATCGACCGGTCGGTGAACTGAGCGCGGGCCAGCGCCAGCGAACCGCGATCGCGCGGGCGCTCTGCCAATTGATGGGCGATCGCCCGGCTGGCTGCACTCGTGTCCTTCTCGCGGATGAACCACTCTCGGCGCTCGATCCCAGGCACGCTCTTCTTGTTACGGAGTTGCTTACCCAACTCACATCTGACGGCGTGCTCGTGATCGCGGTGCTCCATGATCTGGCGCTGGCCAGCAGACTCTCGGACCGCGTGGTCTTGCTCTCGAGTGAGGGCCGAGTCCTGGCGAACGACGCTCCCGAAGCCGCACTACACGAGGACACCCTCAGATCCGCGTACGGCGTTAGGTTCGACCGGGTATCACGAGAATCCGAACTCATCGCCCTGCTGCCCAGGTCGCCGCGATAGACTTTGTACAAGCATGATCCAGTTCTTCCTCAATAACATTCAGCTCCTGATCTTTCTTCTGATCCTCGCGGGCCCGATACTCGGCAAGCTTGGCGAGTGGCTCCTCAAGCAGAAAGCCATGCGCGATCAGCAGGCCGAGATGCGCCGTCGCGAGGAAGAAGAACTCCGCACAGGGCGTGTCAGCGAGCCCGCGGCCAAGCAGCCGACACCCGAAGAGCTCGAGGCGATGATCGCCGAGCAGCTTCGTCAGCAGCGCGAGGAGATGATGCGTCAGCGCGCCGAGCAGGCGGAAGCCAGACGCAAGGCCGCTCAGGAGCGAGCCGAGGCTGCTCGCAAAAAACAGGAACAGCTCAAGCAGCAGGAACAGGCAGCTCCAAAGCGTGAGAGAATGAGAGCCGCTCATCCCAGACCCGCACCGTTGACTCCCAGCGCAGAGCAGGTGTCAATGGCTGGCATCGTGCCCGCCAGCAGACGAGCATCGGCCGCCCCGGCTCAGCGGGCAAGGGGCACAGCGCTGGTTGGGAATATCGACGCTGATTCGCTGCGCAAGGCGATCGTGATGAACGAGATCCTCAGCCCGCCCATCTCGATTCGCGAAGAGGGCGAGAGCTTGTTCTGATCAGCGGACGATCGCCTCGATCGCAAGACGCAGCCTCGACGTCGCGGTCCACCACATGAAGTCAGATTCGGTGTAGATGTCCTGCGCGACGATCGTTGTGCGCCCCGGGCGCACCGTGGCGATCCAGGTCCGCGCCTCGCGCTTGATCGTGCCCACGCCCGTGTCGAGCTCCCACGAGCTGAGCACGACGTCGGCGTCGAACGTGCCCATGGGTGTCGAGATGGTCTGTCGGCCCGCGTACTCGGTCCAGTGGGTCGAGTCGCCCGTGCCTTCCTGCTCGCCGTTCTCTTTGACGTAGCGGGCGGAGAATTCGTTGTTGATGCGTTCACCGGCGCGCATGAGCGCCGGAGAGACGCGCACCGGCGGGTCGAAGACGATCGTGTGCCTGCCCTCACGCCCGAACCCGCTGGTCGCGAGGACGGACCCGTCCCCGCCGCGCTGGAGGGTGAACGCGTGCTCGAACTCTGCTGTGCCCGTGGAGCGCCTCGGCATGTGCCACCACGCGAGACGCCAGCCCTCCTCGGTAGGCGTGACACGCATCTCGCTCCGTCTCGTGGCGGCCCTGGACGACCCGCCCTGAAATCGCTGGTAGCGCGCCACAATCGGGTCGTCGGAGAAGAACAGCTCAGCCGAGAGCATCCCCTCGGCTGGGAGCATGACGCCCAGCTCAAGTCCCTTGGCCGGGGAGTCAGCGGACAGCACCCGCTTGCCGGAGCAGCCGGCGAGCATCGCGCCGAGCACAATCAGAACGATCCATCTCATGCCCCCATTCTAAAGCGGGCCGATCGGCTCCGTATACTCCGCGGATGCGATCGCCAGCCAAGGTCTCCATATTCACACTCTCCGCTGCCATGAGCCTGCTTCTGGGCGGATGCACGCTCATGGAGGACATGGGCTATCAATCCAACCCGAACGCCCAGGGTGTCTTCGATCTCTTCTCGCGCCCATCCCCTGCCCAGGCCACGGCTTGGGCGCTCGACGACACCAACGCCGACCGCCGGTACCAGGGCACCCTCCTGCTCGCCAACGCGCCCTTTGCGGGTGAAGATCTCTACCTCGAGCTTTTCGAGGAGAACCTCCGGGACGACGACCCGGCGGTCCGCTCCGCGGCGGCGCGGGGGCTGGCGCACCACGGCGGGCCGGCTCAGATCCCGCAGATCCTGATCGCCCTCCGCGATGAGGACGAACTCGTCAGGATCGAGGCCGCCCGCGCACTCCAGCGCATCCATAGCACGAATGCTGTGGAGGCGCTCCTGGTCAGACTGAACGCGAGTATCGAAGAGAGCAAAGATGTTCGCTCTGCTTGTGCACACGCGCTCGGTCAGTACCCTCAGCCGAGGGTTCTTGCGGCGCTCGCGGCCTCGCTCCGTGACCAGTCGCTCTCGGTCAATATGAGCGCACTCGAAGCGATGCGCTTTCTGACGGGTCAGGACTTCGGGCTCGACCAGCGCGCGTGGCTCGAGTACATCGACGAGGCAGAGGATCCGTTCGCACGGCAGATCACCTACGTCTATCCCTACTTCGAGCGCGACAAGAAGTGGATCGAGTACGTCCCGCTCATCCCCCAGGCACCAAACGAGCCCGCTGCTCAGCCAGTCGGGATGCCCCGCGAAGAGTAATAACCGTTACAGACGGACCCGCAAGAGACCGGGATCCGAACCGGACGGACCCCCGGGCCCGGATTGGTCGAATCCTTCTACGAGGCTGCGCTCAGCGCACCGCCTCAGGAGGGGAGTCCGTGCGAGCACTCGTGACAGATCAAGACGGCCCGAGGCTGGTAGGCGATTACGCGCAGCCGGAGATCGGACCTGCCGACGCGCTCGTCCGCATCGAGCACGCGGGGCTCTCGCCTCTTGAGATGGCAGCCGTCTCGGGCCGGATCGATCACTCGGGTGTCATCGGGCATGAACTTGTTGGCGTCGTCGAGAAGCTCGGCGAGCGCGCGGCGAAGTCACCACTGCTCGGCAAGCGGGTGGTCGCATCGCCCGACGTCGCCTGCGGCACGTGCGATCTGTGCAAGAAAGGCCTGAGCGTCCACTGCCGGAACCGACGCGTCATTGGTCTGCGCCAGCACGACGGTACGCTTGCTGACTACATCGCGTTGCCCGTGCGCAATCTGACGGAAGTGGGATCGAAGATCGATCCTGAGCAGGCCGTGTTCGCGCACGCCGTCGCCGACGCGCTGCATGTCGCGCATCTTGCTCCGGTCGAGAAGCAGACGTACGTCACGGTGCTGGGCGATGGCGCTCAGGCAATCCTGGCTGCGCAGGTGCTCGCCAAACGCAACGCCTCGGTCAGGCTCGTCGGCGCCCGTGAGGAACGATTCGGGTTGTGCGAGCGCTGGCAGATCAGGCATCGGCACATCTCGGAACCAGGTCTGCGTGCGGATCAGGATGTCGTCGTCGTGTGCCTCGAGCCCGAGTCGGGTCCGAATCTCGCAGGCGCCGATGCCGTGCGCACGGCGCTTGGGATGCTCCGCCCAAGGGGGTCTCTCGTTCTGCAGGGGCCGCCCGTGCATGTGGATGGGCTCGATCTGTCGCTGAGCGATCATCTCGAGCGGGTAATCCGTGACGAGATGCGCATCCTCGGAGCCCGCTCGGGCCGCATCGGCGAGGGACTCGTGGCGATCCGCTCGGGGCTCGTGGATCTCTTGCCTCTGATCACGAGGCGTGCGAACCTGAACGATGGTGTGGGCATGCTCCGTGTCGCGGGCGAGCCCGATCAGATCCGGATGGTCGTCGACGTCGCGGCGTAGTGCAGAAACGGATCACTCGATGGTTGTCGTTGCGCTCGCTGCTTCGGTCCGCGGCTCGTCACCCGGCTCGCCGACGGTGACGTACCCGGCCCAGATCAGCCCGCCGAGCACGGCAGCGAGGATGATGCGGTACCAGCCGAAGGCTTCGAGGCCGTGACGGTTCAAGAAACCCACGAGCCAGCGCACGGCGATGACCGCGCTGATCGTCGCGACGGCGAGGCCAACGACGAACGTCACAGGCCCAAAGACCTCGAACAGATTTGGCAGGTTCTGCTCTTGTGATTCGACGATGTTCGAGCGCAGTTTCCAGACGCAAGCGCCGCCGAGTGTCGGCAACCCGAGCAGGAAGCTGAATTCTGCGGCGTGCTTTGGTCTGAGCCCTGTCATCACGCCGCCCGTGATCGTCATCATGGACCTACTGGTGCCGGGCCACATCGCGATGCATTGGATCAGCCCGATGATCAGCGCCGAGCGCACGGACATGGAGTCAAGGTCTGGGCCTTCGTCCTCTTCGCTTTCGCCTTCCTGATTGCGCAGGTGTTTCATGCGCCATCGATCGACGGCGATCATGTACACACCCCCGAGCGCGAGCGCGGTGAGCACCGGGCCTGTGAAGAAAAGCGATGACTCGATGATGTCGTTGAGCAGCACGCCGAGGATCGCTGCGGGGAGGAACGCGACGATGAGCCTGATCGCGAGCCTGAGCCCGGCTTTGTTTCGTCCGAGCATGCCCGTGATCATCTGGCCAACGCGCTGGCGGTAGAGGCCGAGCACGGCGAGGATCGCGCCGCCCTGGATCACGATGTTGAACGCGTCGACGGATCGCTTCACCTCGGGGTCGTCCAGCCCCATGAGCGAGGAGGCGATGATGAGATGCCCCGTGGACGAAACGGGGAGGTACTCCGTCACGCCCTCGACAAGACCCAGGATTGCAGCCTGCCACCACTCCATCTGCGTCCGTACGTGCTCCCTTGTGTCCCCGGATCAGTAGCGCCCGGCGGGGGTCGTAGGATGATCCCGACGTGAAGACGCCGACAAACATCATCCTGATTGGTGGGGATATCACCCCAGAAGATGATCGGCTGATCGAGTACCGCCAATTACGCGAGAATCGCCTCGCCGGGCCTCTGGAGGGTGCGCCGGAGGGTGTCTTTATCGCCGAGGGCGATAAGGTCGTCAAACTCTTGCTGGAGCAGTCTTTGTATCAACCGAGGTCGCTGCTCCTTGCTGACACGCGCAAGAAGCTGGCGGTCGAGTTCGCTGAGATGGTCGGCCCCGGGGTGCCGGTGTATCTCGCGACGCGGCCCGTTATGGATGAAATCGTGGGCTTCCCGATCCATCGCGGCGTGCTTGCCTCGGGCATCCGCAGGTCTATGGAGCCGGTCTCGGCGGTGCTCGAAGGTGCGAGAGCGTGCGTGGTGCTTGAGGGACTCTCGAATCACGACAACGTGGGTGGTGTGATGCGGGTTGCTGCCGCGCTTGGGGGGGTGAGCGTCACAGGCGTTCCGGCTTGCCCGCTTCTCCTGGATCCGACGAGCTGCGACCCGCTGTACCGAAAGTCGATCCGTGTCTCTATGGGTCATGCGTTGCGGGTGCCTTTCACGAGAGTTCCCGATTGGCCCAGGGGTCTCGCGGAGCTGAGCCAGCTCGGGTTCACAACAATCGCCTTGACGACGGATGAGGATGCCGAGCCCATCGGCGAGGTTGGGGGCATCGAGCGACCGGCAGTGCTGCTCGGAGCCGAGGGGCCCGGGCTGTCACAGGGCGCACAAGAATCGGTTGATGTTCGGGTTCGGATCCCCATGTCTGCCGGTGTGGACAGCCTGAACGTGGTCACGGCGGGGGCGATAGCTCTTTCAAAAATGGTTGATCCGGGTCTGGCGTGAACCAAAGCCCTCTCGGGGCGTTTAATGATGTAGAGTGGGTCTGTACCGACCGGGATTTGGGTCGGCTACCTCATGCACAGTCTGGAGTGATGCGATGCGACTTCTCGGCAAGGCGGTTCTCACGATCTCGGCGCTCGGTCTGGCGGCTTCCACCTCGGCGCAGGATGTCCGCAACGAAGGCGCGGGAAGCAGGCGCGAAGCGCTCGACCTGATGATCTTTCAGCCGGCGCCGACAGATGACCTGCTCGCTGCAAGCGATTGGATCGGTGACAAACCGACCTCCGCGTCGCTCAACGGCAAGCCCGTGCTCGTGTTTACGTTCGCAGAGTGGTACCGCCCGTCGCACACCGCGGCGATGCTGGGCAAGAGGCTCAAGGATCAGCACCCGGATCTCGTCATCATCGGTATCCACGACAGCGAGGGTTGGGACGAGGCCAAAGCGTTCGCCGAGAAGCGCAAGCTCGGGTTCTCTGTCGCGCTCGATACCGACGGCGCGATCCGTGATTCGTTCATGGTCGATCAGGATCCGGACGTGTTCGTGATCGATCGCGCGGGCAACCTGAGGTTTGCGGACATCACGACTGATTCTGTTGCCGCAGCGGTTGAGGTCGTTGCGTCAGAGAGTTCAGAAGAAGCTCGAAACGCTGAGGCGAATCAGGCGGAGGCCATGCGATCGGCTCGGGCGGCGCAACGCCGCGCCGGCGGGATCAACCAGAGCGTTTCGCTCGACAATCTGCCCAAAATCCCGTTCACCGCGCCGACCGCGGAGCAGTACGCTGCGACAGATTGGCCGAAGATCGACCGCGAGTTGCTCGAGGAAGCATCGAGCATCGAGGAGTTGACGCCCCCGTTTGCAGTACCAGACGGGGAATGGCTCAACGGCAAGCCCGATACCGACGGCAAGATCGTCGTTGCTTACATCTGGCATCCGATCAGTCGCACGGTCATGAACGACTTGATGGTCAAGATGGAAGACATGCACAAGCAGCAGTCCCGCGATGTCACGGTCATGGGCTTCATGGTGCCAATCGGAGATGACCGCCAGTCGAGGAACCGCGACGGGGGACTTATCCGCGATGAGTTCAGAGATCTGTCTATCTCAAAATCGGGCATGTCTTTCGCTCTCGGGCAACGCCAGATTACTCACTCACTTCTGGCATCTCAGCAGGGATCACCTCTGCCCGCGCTTGGGAATCAACGGAGTAGGAGGAACAACCAAGACTTGAACGGTCGTGTGATCATCGTCAGTTCCGACGGGCGTGTACGCAGGGCGGTCGACGACATGCGTGACTGGGATCTTGTGTTGCAGGCGGTGGATCACCTGATTCGTGTCGACCCTGGTGTCAAGGCGCGGCGAGCAGCGGAGGCACGCTACATCCGCGGCAACGGGGGCTGAGTTGCTCGTGAGGCGGCTAGTCTTTGCGGCATGCTGAATGTCGTCCTCCACGAACCCGAGATCCCGAACAACACGGGCAACATCGGACGCACATGCGTCGCGACGGGGGCGTGTCTGCACCTGATCGAGCCGCTGGGCTTCGATATCGATGAGAAGGCGTGCCGGAGAGCTGGGCTGGACTACTGGCCCAGACTCGATCTGCACACACACTTGGACTTTGAGTCGTACGCGGATTCGACCAAGGACGCACGGCGATGGCTGCTGAGCACGAAGGGATCGAGGTCGGTGTACGAAGCCGATTTCGAACCCAGCGATCATCTCGTCTTCGGCAAGGAGTCCAAGGGCCTGCCGGATGACCTGCTTGAGTCTCATTGTGATCGGGTGATCTGTTTGCCCATGATGCCAGGCGAGCGATCTCTCAACCTGTCAAGCGCGGTCTGCGTGGTTGTGTACGAAGCGATCAGGCAGATGATTGTGAATCAGCATTCCGAACTAAATGCGAACAAGCGCTTGATACACAAGAAACGCATCTAGAGCCGGGTTTTGAGCATCTGCAGAGCGTCTTTATTGGCTTCACGGCTGAACCGGGCGGTTCTGGCTGCCGTATCTCTGGTGTCCGAGCAGTTCTTTGTATTGTCTCTGATCTCCTCCATACACACGCCCGGCCCGACAGGCTGGGCGTGTGTTGTTTTGCGCGCGGATCGACGTGCGGGGCTATGCTGATTTGGAGAAGCGATGCGCGAACGAGTATCCAACCGGGCTACAAGATGTGGTGCGCTACAGACGCTCGCGGTGTGCCTGATTGTGGTATCGTGCGTTATGTCAGTGCCCGGGTGCCGAAAGCCTTTGTTCAAGGACACAGACGAGCGTTCGCCGTATTCGAGGTACGACGTGGTTCGCGGGCAGCAGGTCGAGCCGTACCGGTTCAATGAGTACGGCAGGCGTGTCCCGAACCTTCGCGCGAGGCTGACACCCAAGGAGTAGAGCAGGTCGCGCTGTTGGGGCGCGTTTTTTGCGAGAAAAGCAGGACTTCGATCCGATGGCATGTTTTAGCGTGCACATCGGTGCCGGGCGGAGCGCCGGCGGCTTCCAGAAGAGCATCGAGCGAAGGAACGCGACTGGTGAAAAGCCAAAGGTCCAGAACATCGTCTCAATCGAAGAAGAAGCAGGCTGCGCCCAGCGGTCTAAGCAGAGTCCAGGTTGTCTGGGGCGCTCTCGTTCTGGCGATGACCGCTGTGGGCGGGTCGCTCTGGATGCTCGATGGCAACCGCGATCTTGGGCTCGACGGCATCCGCTTGCCCTCGCTCGTTGCGCCGGACATGACCAGCAGCATCGACCGGATCTTCGAGACCCGCGCCTCAACCGACAACGCACCGTGGCAGGCGATCGTGATTCACCACACCGCCTCGACCTACGGCACCGCCGAGTCCATCGAGAAAGAGCACAAAGGCATGGGCCTCTCGGGCCTGGGCTACCACTTCGTGGTCGGCAACGGCAGTGGCGCCGGCGACGGCGAGGTCCATGTTGGGTATCGCTGGCTCGACCAGCTCCCGGGGGCGCACACTGCGGGTCAGTACGGCGATTGGTACAACCGCAACGCGATCGGTATCTGTCTTGTAGGTGATGGTGATCGCGAGGAGTTCACCGGAGCTCAGATGGCAAGGCTTGTTCAGGCTGTCAGGGCTCTGCAGCGCGAGTTCGGGATCCCCGCAAGGAACGTGATTCTCCATAGGGACGTGGCGCAGACCACCAGCCCGGGCCAGTATTTCCCGGTCGCGGCGTTCCAAGAGCAGCTTCTGTCGGTTCCCAACTAAGACCCGGGCTGATCGAGCCGATCCTTCATCATTGTGTGTGCATGACCCCGTGCCGGTCCGGGCTAAGATAGCCCTCACCCGGAGCCCGCAGACCCGGTGTTTGTGATTCGGGCCGACTCTGGCTCCGCGGGAAAGCAGTAAGAGGGAAGCCGCCTTGGAGGTCTTCAAGAAGGACGAGATCGTCGAGGGATACCGCATCATGTCCGAGCTCGGGCGTGGGGCGGCCTCGATCATTTATCTCGTCCTGGACGAGAAGACCAAGCACGTCTGGGCGCTCAAGGACGTCCAGCGGATCGACGACAAGAGTGAGCGGTTCATGGCTCAGGCCGAGGCCGAGTACAAGATCGCCCAGAAGCTCGACCACGAGACCATCCGCAAGATCCCTCGGATGATCAAAAAGAAGAAGGGCCTGCTCCAGCTCAACCGTCTGTTCCTCGTTATGGAACTCGTCGACGGAAAGAGCATGGACATCTTCATGCCCAAGACCTTTGAGCAGGCGTGCCTTGTCTTCCGTCAGGCGGGACAGGCGATGCAGCACATGCACGAGAAGGGCTTTGTGCACGCCGACTTCAAGCCCAACAACCTGATCGTGGACAGCGACAACGTCGCCAAGATCATCGACCTTGGCCAGTCGTGCCCGATCGGGACAATCAAGAAGCGGATCCAGGGCACGCCCGACTACATCGCGCCCGAGCAGGTGCACCGCAGAGAGATCACGCCCAAGACAGATGTGTACAACCTCGGTGCGAGCATGTACTGGGTGCTGACTCGGAAGAAGGTGCCCACGGCTCTCGGCAAAGAGGGCAGCCTGATGGGCCGGGTCGATGACAGCCTGCTTGAGAAGCCGAAGCCGGCGATCGAGATCAACGAGCGGATCCCGCCCAAGCTGAGCGAGTTGATCATGCAGTGCCTCGAGGTTGATCCGGACACGAGGCCTGACATGAACCAGGTCATCGATCGGCTTGATCTGATCCACGCGATGCTCAAGGCGGGGGTCAAGAACAAGACCGCGCAGATGAAGGCGCTGGACGACTAGGCCGGTTGCACCGGGGACGGGGCACCGCCTTGACCGACGATCTGAACAACGCCGACGACGTGATCGCGATTTTCGACGCAGCGGTCGATGCAAACTTGGACGCCAAGTGCAGGTCGGGCTCGATCGACGAAATCTCGGCGCCCGGACAACTCATCGCGACGGGCGATATCCACGACAACCCGATCCACTTCGCCAAGCTCGTCAAGCTCGCGGGTCTGACACCCGAGCACCAGGAGCACGAGCGCAAGCACCTGACGCTCCACGAGCTGATCCACTCTGACCGCTTGATCAACGGCATGGACTTCAGCTACCGCACGCTCGCGCGTGTGGCCAAGCTCAAGGCCGACTACCCGGAGTACGTGCACACGCTGATCGCCAACCACGAGATGGCGCAGATGCTCAAGTCCGGGATCCTCAAGGACGGCGTCAAGTGCGTCGAGGTCTTCCAGGACGCGCTCATCTACATCTTCGGCGAGGACGCGTCCCGCGTGGAGAAATCGATCGACAGGTTCTTCCGCTCGATGCCGCTGGCGCTCAGATGTCACTGCACGAAGCCCTCGGGGGGGCGGTACGACGTGCTCTGTGCGCACAGCCTGCCGAGCCCGGGGATGATGGCGCGATTCGATCCGTCGGTGATCTCAAGGCCTTTGACGGATGATGACTACCAGCCCCGCACGGGTTCTGCGTACGCGATGGTCTGGGGCCGGGGGTACGACGCGGAACTGCTCGAGGATCTCGTCGAGCGGTGGGGGGTGAACTGGTTCGTGCTGGGTCACGAGCACGCGGAGTTCGGTTCGACCTTCGTGCCGCCCAACGCTGTGATCCTCAACAGCGACCACGCCAACGGTGTGTACCTCCCGATCGACCTGAGCGCGGTGTACGGCCCGGAGTTCGCGATGGAGAGCGTCAGGCCCATCGCTGAGTTGCCTGAGTAAGCACAACCGATCAGGTTCTCGTACGTATCAAGCAAACAGAAGGAGGTGCGGCATGAACATTCTGCACCCGATCCGTGTTGTGTTCCTGGTTCTTGTGCTTGTGTCGGCTTCGGTCGCGTGGGCTTGTTTCTGGGATTCCGACACACTTCGAACCGAAGCGAACGGGATGCCGGGCGTTGTCGAAGCAGCTACGGGTTTCTATCCGGTGTATCCGGACGAGTATTACGAACGCCGGATCGAGATCGCAAGAGAACGGATTGATTCCGGGACGCATCTGCTCGATTCGTACGACAACCTCGCTGTCGCACTGGACAAACTCGGTGATTCGAGCGCAGCGATCGAGGCGATTGCGCCGAAGCTCGAACTCATTGAACAGGCGGATGATCCCGGGGATCACCTCTACAGGTACCACGCAAACCTGGGCACTTTCTACGCCCACAGGTGGATTCGCAATGGAACTAGCGGTGGTGATCTGAAGGACCTCGAGCTCGCGCAAGAAAGCATCGCCAGAGCGATCGAGATCAATCCCGATGCACATTTCGGCCGGGAGTTCGTGCAACTCGGTGCGATCGAGTGGTTGCTCAACCAGGAGGCAGGCAGCCCTGAGAATATGTGGATCGGCAAGTATCCGACGATGCTGGTGACTGTGCTTGAGCCGGAGAGTATTGGAAAATGGCGGCTTGAGGTTCCTGAGAAAGTCGTCGAGGGCCTCATCGGCTTGGTCATGCTCGGGGCGGCTCAAGAGAGCGTGGATGTCTATGCCGCACTCGCGATCGCTATGAGTCTGCAGGAAGATACCTCACTCGGGCTGATCGCTGCCCTACGGGTTGACGAACTTGTTGAGATAGGTAGACATTCGATCCACCCGACCGCCTATCAAAGCTCGGACGCGCAGTTGATTAACGCGGAATTCTTCTCGCTCTCACTCGTGGATCAGGATTTCAACGAAGTATCCGCGTACTACGACGTTGCTCGCGAGGCTGCGGATGAGTACAGAGCAGAGTACACCGCGTTCGTGCAGAGCAAGTTGGATCAGGGGTTACATCCTGATACACACGAAGCTTTCTTTGAAGGCGAACCTAAGGCAGTGCTGCCGGAGATGCCCAACGGCTTGTTCGGTCGAGCGGGCCATTCTCGCTCGTTCTTTGTTGTGGAGCTCATTCTCATGGGTGCCGGTGCGACAGTCATTGCTCTCTTTGTGGGTTCGTTCTGGTTCTTTCGGAAACGGATCTGGATAAGCACGCCGCCGGGTGCTAGTTGAATAGCAGAGGCCTGCATCTCCGCAGCAGCAACTCGGTAGTACCCGCGGAGGTACGCTATGCTCAGAGAAGCGATCGCTGTCGTTGTGGGTCTCGCGGCAACCTGTGCGCAAGCCCAGTACGACTGGAGTCCCGAAGCGCTCGCTGCTGAGGCGGCACGTGTCGAGGAAGTCGTCGGCAACGAGGCCGTGCTTGAGTGGCTGGGCAAGGCGAAGGAGCTTCCAGAAGTCAAGGGCGCGACGCTGTTTGTCGGGCCGCGCGAGCCTGGCGGGTTCGACCGAGAGGTGTACACCGCGCAGCAGGCAACCGATTTCTCTGAGTCGGATCTCATCGATTTCCGAGAGGTGACGTACGGCCCGACGCGGTACTACGCGACGAACTACGGCTCGCCCATCGCCTACGCGCCCGCGCTGATCGCCGCGGCGGAAGCGGGCGGGTTCGACTCATTCAGGTTCAAGCGTGTGCTCGATTTCGGGTACGGTCAGATCGGTCAGCTCGAGATGCTCGCAAGGTGCGGTGCGACGGTGTGTGGTGTGGAAGCCGACCCGGTGATCGACACGCTCTATCGCTCGACGCGTCTGTCGGATGTTGTAGTCGCCGAGGACGGCACTCGGGGCTCGCTCACGCTCGCGCTCGGTGAGTGGTTCAGCGACTGGCGGCTGCGCCAGAAACTCGGTGGGCGGTTCGATGTCATCATTGCGCGCAACGTACTCAAGCGGGGCTACGTGCAGCCCGAGGAGCCCATGCCCGGGTTCGACCCGATCGATATCGGGGGTGAACCAGAGGACGCGGCACGCGCGATCTACAACGCGCTCGAGGAGGGCGGCGTCGCGGTGGTCTACAACCTGGGCGGCGGCGCGTGGCGCGGAGAGGACGGCTCGTACAACGCGCCCGCCGATGTCCGCGACCCGCTCGGACGCGAGGCCTGGGAGGCCG
Organism: Phycisphaera sp.; assembly: GCA_003712165.1. Lineage (GTDB taxonomy): Bacteria > Planctomycetota > Phycisphaerae > Phycisphaerales > UBA1924. Next base: position 2,753,179 of record RHLH01000001.1, on the reverse strand, counting down.
CGGGATTCGAGATCGTGCACTACCAGGCCAACGGGTCACAACTGATGCGGAAAGTCGCCTCGCTGATCAGCCAGAAGGACCTGTCGGAGTTCGATCTGTACAACGTGCTGTACACGGTTGTGCGGAAGCCCGAGTGATTCTGCGCGGCGGGTGCTCTGTGCGTGGTCTCGGTGTACGATCCGGGCATGAGCATCCACGACCAGATTGTCGAGCTGATCCGCTCGCAGGACCCGGAGGCGGCAAGCATTGTTCAGGCCGAGGCGGACCGCCAGGCCTCGACGATCGAGCTGATCGCCAGTGAGAACCACGCCAGCGAGGCTGTCATGCACGCGGGCGGGACGTGCATGACCAACAAGTACGCCGAGGGGTACCCCGGTCGGCGGTACTACGGCGGGTGCGAGCACCACGACGCGATCGAGCGTCTGGCCCAGGACCGCGCGAAGGAGATGTTTGGGTGCGCGTACGCCAACGTGCAGCCCCACTCGGGCGCCCAGGCGAACGCGGCGGTCTTTATGGCGCTTATGGAACCGGGCGACACGTTCTGCTCGCTCGTGCTCGCCGACGGCGGGCACCTCTCGCACGGGCTGCCCATCAACTTCAGCGGCCACTACTACAAGCCGGTCCACTACCCGCTCGTACGCGACGAGGCAGGTGAGGGCTTCGAGCAGATCGACTACGACGCCGTCCGAGAGGTGTGCCTTGAGCACAAGCCCAAGATGCTTCTCTGCGGCTATAGCGCGTACCCGCGCGTGATCGACTTTGCCAAGTTCCGGGCGATCGCCGACGAGGTGGGGGCGCTCTTGATGGCTGACGTCGCGCACATCTCGGGCCTGATCGTGGGCGGCCAGCACCCGAGCCCGTTCCCGCACGCGCACGTCGTGACTACGACGACGCACAAGAGTCTTCGCGGGCCTCGCGGCGGGCTGATCATGACCAACGACGAAGAGATCAGCAAGAAGGTCAACCGCGCGCTCTTCCCGGGCATGCAGGGCGGGCCTCTCATGCACATCATCACCGCCAAGGCCGTCGCGTTTGGTGAGGCATTGAGGCCCGAGTACAAGCAGTACCAAGCCGATGTGGTGACCAACGCCAAAGCGCTCGCCGAGTCGCTCACAGGCCGGGGCTACCGGATCACCTCGGGCGGGACTGACAACCACCTGATGCTCGTTGATCTGACTGCCAAGGACCCGAAGGGCGCCGAGGGCGACCTGACCGGCAAGGCCGCGGAGAAGTGGCTCGAGGACGCGGGGATCATCTGCAACAAGAACGGCATCCCGGGCGACAAGCGCAAGCCGGTTGTTACGAGTGGCATCCGCTTGGGCACGCCCGCGACGACCACGCGCGGGTTCGGTCCCGACGAGATGAAGACGGTCGCCGAGTTCATCGATCGGGTGCTCAGCGCCGGGCTCGAGGGCGAGGATGCACTCTCGCGGGTGACGCAACAGGTCCGGGACGAAGTCAGGGCCCTGTGCGAGCGGTTCCCGCTGCCGGGACACTGATCCCGCGCGTTAGGATCGCATGACGAACCGGATGAAGGAGCGGTCCAGATGATCAAGCCCTGTGTTGTGCCGGTGCTCTTGGCTCTTGCCGCGTCCGGTGGAGTGCTTGCTGATGAAAACGACAGCCGCCCCATCCCCGTCGAGGGCTCGGGGGGCATTCTCAGTGCACCAAGTTTCGAGCGGTATGTACAGGACGAGGCGCTCTACGCATCACCCGGTGTGCACCCGCACGTGTATGCACGCGGCGCGGTTTCGGTTGTGTTCCCGTTCGATGTCGATGTCGAACGTGACAGCGGCATCAGTGATGACCTTGAACTGAATTCAAAGGTAGGCATCGGATACAACGCCGCGGTCGGGCTCAGGCTCGGTCCGGGTCCGAGCCCGGCGGACGTGGGGGTTGGGTACCGGTTCGAAGCCGAGTTCGCGCAGCGGTTCTACGACACGGACTCGGTCATCGACTCGGACGGCGCGACCGTCGAGGACATCGACGGCGACATCGAAGTCACGACGATCATGGGCAACATCCTGTTTGATATCACCACAGAGGGCTACCGCGGGTACGCGGGTTTCGGCGCCGGGTACGCGATGGTCGACGCGGAGATTAACGGCGAGACCGACGACGACGAGAGCTTCGCGCTCCAGTTCCCGATCGGTGTCGAGGCTCGCATCGTCGACAACGTCTGGATCGACTTCGGCACTCGCTGGCTCTGGGTGCCGAGTCTAGATATTGATACCGACATCACCGAGTTCAGCGTCCTGACGGCGGATGTGTATCTGGGTGTGCTGGTCGAGTTCTAGTTAGTGCGATACTTCGACAAGTCGGCCAACTCTGTGTAACTCGCCGGTGATCGCGTCCTCAAACCACGCGGAGAATATGACGCCGCTGGATGGCGTCTCTGTAAGCGGTACATTGATCATATAAGAGCTGCCCGAGAGCCCGGACACGAATGAGTCTCGAAGCTCAAGTGCGCTGAGAGTCCGCATTCCGATGGGCTCGATCTTCTCGTTGCGCTCGATGCCTTCAAGTTCGATTGGCTCTGCCAGTTCCCCGTAATCCGCGACGGTCACGCCGGCCTTGCCTACGGCTTGGACGAACCGCCCCCGACCATCCTTGGGTACAAGAAAGAAGCGAGCCTCGCTCGCGCCGCCCTCGGTCCATACGGAGCAGAACCGTGTCAGCTCGATGCTGGCGACCCGAGGGAGTGCCGCGATGATGTCGTCCGATGGCGAAGCGTCGCTCTGCCGTGAGAGCTCAGACACCTTCGCTTCGAGCTCGGCGTTCTCGCTTTCAAGCTGCTCGATCTGTTCGCGTAGGGTTTCGCGTTCGAGGCGGAGCTTGTCGTTGGTCTTGGCGATGCGCGCGCCAGAGCTGCAACCAGTTGCAGTGAGTGCGAGAAGGATGGCCGCGGATTTCAGCGCGTGCTTCATGGCGCAAGTGTAGCGGTCTGGTGCGAAGCCGCTCATTCGGGACGATCGAGGATGAGGTAGTCCGCGACGGGGTCGAGCGCGATCTCGGGCATGGACTCCTCGATCGTGTCACGCATGCGAGCGGAAGCCTCGGCGTCGGCGGGATCACCCTCGAACGCAGCCCGCCTGACTTCGGCGGAGGGCCACTGGGCGTAGGCGTACCAGAGCCCGTCGGGTCCCTTGTGCAGTCTGGATCCCAGTGCGCCGCGGGTGTCGCGCAGGGCAACGGTCACCGCGGACCACGACTCGATGAAATCGTTCTCGCGGTCCGGCTTGATCTTGAAACGGTACAAAACGCAGAAGCCCGGCGTGGTCATGCCTTGAGCATACCCACGCCGGGCTCCTGTTCATTCCGGTTTGGAGCCGATCAGCCCTCGGTGCTCTTGGGCAGGTGCTCGAGGACCTTGTCGATGAGGCCGTACTCGAGCATTTCCTTGTCGTCGAGCCAGTTGTTGCGGTCGCAGTCGGCTTCAATCTTGTCGGTCGTCTTTCCGGTCGCCTCGGCGTAGATGCCATACAGACGGTCGCGGAGCCTGATCATCTCACGAGCCTCGATCTCGAGGTCCGTCGCCTGGCCTTCCATGACGCCCGAGAGCAGCGGCTGGTGCATGAGGTTGCGCGAGTTGGCCAGCGCGTAGCGCTTGCCCTTGGTTCCTGCGCAGGAGATGAGGCTGCCCATGCTCGCGGCCTGCCCGAAGATATACGTGCAGACATCGGGTGCGACATAGCGCATCGTGTCGATGATCGCCAGGCCCGCGGTGACGCTGCCGCCCGGGGAGTTGACGTACATGTGGATGTCGAGCTTCGGGTCCTCGTTCTGGAGGAACAGGAGCTGCGCGACAGCGAGGTTGGCGATCTCATCGTTGATGCCGCCGCCAATGAACACGATTCGGTCCTTGAGCAAGCGGGAGTAGATGTCGTATGACCGCTCACCCTTGCCGGACTGTTCGATGACGATTGGAACGAGGTAGGACATTTTCTTCCTCGGGAACTGGGGTGTCTGTGGGTTCTTTGAACGGTGATTAGCTGAACGCGGGGTTGGCTGCGGCGCCCGCGGGCGGGTGCTCGAGGACCTCGTCGACGAGGCCGTACGCCTTGGCTTCTTCCGCGTCGAAGTACTTGTCGCGCTCGGCATCCTTTGCGATCTGGTCGTAGGACTGGCCCGTGCAGTCGGCGAGGATCTTGTTGAGACCCTGCTTCATCTTGATGATCTGCTCGGCCTGGATTTTGATATCCGCGGCCTGGCCTGTCACACCGCCGTAGGGCTGGTGGATCATCACCTTCGCGTGGGGCAGGATGTACCTCTTGCCCTTCTCGCCCGCGGCGAGCAGCACGGCGCCGCCCGAGTAGGCACGACCGATGCAGTACGTCGAGACGGGCGAGCTGAGGAACTTCATCGTGTCAAAGAGCGCGAGCGTGTCGTCCACGGCCCCACCCGGAGAGTTGATGTAGAAGTTGATCTCCGAGCCACGCTTCTGGTTCTCGAGGTACAACATCTGCATCATGACGCGGGCGGCCGAGGCGTGGTTGATCTCCCCGATCAAGAAGACGATCCGGTTCTCGAGCAACAGCTCGTCGATCGACATCTCGCGGGTTCGCTGGTAGCTCACATTGCTGGCTGCGGGCATGTGCGGGTTCCTTCCTTGGCCCTGTGGGCCCTGCCTGGGCCCCACAAATCCGGGACCTCGCCTGATGGTTGTCGGCGAGATCCGCTTGGAATCTTAGAACCGCCAACCCAAAGTACCAACCGACAGGCAAACAAGGGTCCAAGCCCCGGTCAGGATGGTTTATGGACGGATGGTCCGGTCGTTGCTCGGCGGGCTCTCGTTCCCTAGCATCACGGCCCTAGGGCCGCCGATTTCGTTCGCGACCCCGGAAAGGCCCTCAGACGGGATGACAGCAGTGCCTACAGCGATCATCAGCGACATCCATTCGAACGCGGAAGCCCTCAGGGCCGTCCTTGCGGACATCAAGGCCAAGGGCGTCGATCGCATCATCTGCCTCGGCGACATCATCGGGTACGGCCCGGACCCGCTCGAGTGCATCGACCTCGTGCAGGAGCACTGCGAGTGGGCGCTGATGGGAAACCATGATTTCGGCGTGCTTTACGAGCCGACAAACTTCAATGCGCCGGCCGCATCGGCTGCGTACTGGACCCGCGATCAGCTCGACGCAGAGCCCGACGATGAGAAACGTGCCCGCCGCTACGACTTTCTCGGGCAATTGCGTGTCCGCGTCGTCGAGACCGCTCCCGACGGCGAGCTCCCGATGCTCTTTGTGCACGGCTCACCCCGCCGCCCGATCAACGAGTACATCTTCCCCGACGACGTCGTGGGTGACCCCGACAAACTCGGCTCCATCTTCAGGCGCGTCGAGACCATGGTCGCCGTGGGCCACACCCACCAGCCCGGCGTCTTCACCGACGAGCCCGACTTTTACCCGCCTGGCGAGATGACCGACGAGACCTTCACCTTCGAGAATGGTGAGAAGGCCATCATCAACGTGGGCTCGGTCGGCCAGCCCCGCGACGGCGACGTCCGCGCGTCGTATGTTGTCATGCACTCTGACAAATTCGAGTTCTTCCGTGTCGAGTACGACATCGCCAAGACCGCGGAAGAGATCAAGGCCATACCCGCGCTCAGCGACAGGCTCGGTGAGAGGCTCTACGAGGGCCGCTGACCCAGGAAGGGAACGCCCACATGGCGCAGCAGCCAAACCGACTGCTCAGGCTCATCATCCCACTCGCACTCATCCTCGTCGGCGTCGGCGTCGCGGTGGCTGTGTACGTCAACTCCTCCAACGCGCCCAATCGAAACGCGCCGCAAGGGGACCAGGCCAGCAGCGAGATCGCGTCCGGTGAGCAAACACCGCCCCCGCAGGAATCCAAACCGCTCGTCCCAGAGACGAACGAGGCGATCGCGCAAGCTGAGCCAGCTGAAGCTGCAACGGACGACGAAACCGATGTCGTTGAAGAGCAGTCCCAGCAGCAACCCGAGCAGGCAGTAGCCGTTTCCGAGGATGGGGCTGCATCTATCGGGGTGCTCCGCCCGCGCAAGCACGCCGAGAGTCAGGCGTTCGATCCGATTGGCAGCGTCAACGCCGACGGTCCGAAGCGCATGAAGCTCGACTTCAGCCCGATCGGCGCCGGTGTCGAATCGCTTCGCCTTGCCAGCGAGTTCGACAGCGTCGAGAGCTACACCAAGTACCACGTCACCGGCGAAGAGGTCGGCGAAGAGTACCACGTGCAGCTCCAGGCGCAGCAGGCCAGCGGCTCGAGCTACATCACGCCGTTCGCCGCGCTCTGGGTCGAGGTCGATGGCAATCCCGTGCCTCTCATCGGCGGCGGCATCTGGCGGCAGACCTCGCCGGGAGCGTTCGAGGCGATCATCGAGAACGAGAACGGCGAAGCCGTGATCCGGGTGACTCGCCGGTTCGTTTTGAACGACAACACCAACGATCTTCGTATCGAGCAGAGCCTTGAGAACCTGTCGAGCGTTCAGCTTGAGGCGAGCCTCGTGCAGTTCGGTCCGATCGACCTGCCGATGGACGCCGTCACCTACGGCGGCGACAAGCGGCGGCTCCGCTTCGGGTACATGCTCAAACCCGAGCTCGACATCAACCGGGAAGTCGTGCTCGGCAAAAAATACCTGACACCCCGGACGAACGTGCTGGGTCCACGCAACAAGTCCGTCACGCAGTGGCAGAACCCCAACACCGGCAAGTACTTCAGCCCTTACCTCCCGGCGAGGCCCGTCTGGCCCAACCCCGAAGCCACGAAGGCGAGCCACGAGCTTGTCTGGGCCGCGATGACGAACCGGTATTACGGTGTCGCGGTCCACTCGGTTGAAGCACCCGCGACACCCCTCGCCTTCGATTCGATCGAGCGCATCGATCGCGTTGTCCTGCAGGAAGCGACCCAGCCCAAGGACGGCGTGCTGATCATGCGGCTGCACGGCAAGAAGCGCACGCTTGCACCGGGTGCAAGCAGCGATGAGACGCTCGTCGTCTACGCGGGCCCGCTCAGCAAGACGCAGATGGAGGACAGCGCGCTGGCGACCGCAGCTGGCGTGAAAGAACTGGTCGTCTACAACTTCGGCGGGCCCTGCGCGATGTGCACGTTCACATGGTTGAGCGATCCACTGCTCGGGATGGTCAAGTTCCTCGAGTCGTTCACGTACGACTGGGCCGTGGCGATCATCCTGCTCGTGTTCTGCGTCCGCGGCGTGCTGCACCCCATCAACCGATGGTCTCAGATCCGCATGCAGCGGTTCGCCAAGCAGATGCAGGATCTGGCGCCCAAGCAGAAGAAGATCCAGGAGCGGTACGCGGGCGACAAGCAGAAGATCCAGCAGGAGATGGCCAAGCTCTGGCGCGAAGAGGGCGTCAACCCCGCGGGCATGCTGGGCTGCCTGCCCATGCTGCTCCAGTCGCCGATCTGGATCGCGCTCTACGCGAGCCTGTACTTCCTGTACGAGCTGCGCCAGCAGCCGGCGTTTTACGGCTTGTTCCAGACGCTCTCTGGCGGGGCGTGGCCCTTCATGGCTGATCTCGCCGAGCCCGATCACTTCATCCCGCTGCCCTCGTCGATGCACTTCAGCGTTCCGCTCATGGGGCTCATCACCGCGATCAACGTGATGCCCTTGCTGCTGGCGGTTGTGTTCTACGCGCACCAGAAGTTCCTGACGCCCGCGACGACCACGACACTCACGCCAGAGCAGCAGAGCCAGCAGAAGATGATCAAGATCATGACCGTGGTCATGTTCCCGGTCATCATGTACAACGCGCCGTCCGGGCTCGCGCTGTACTTCATCGCGAATTCCACGATCGCGATCATCGAGAACAGCTGGATCCGTGCGCACATCAAGAAGCACGATCTGCTCGAGGTGAAGAAGAAGCCCAAGAAACCCCGAGGCGGGTTCATGGCAAGGCTTCAGGAGATCGCCGACAAGCAGCAAGCCATCCGCGAGCAGCAGCAGCGGATGCGCGAGGGCGCCAAGGGCGGACCCAAGAAGCCCGGCGGTGAGTCCGCAGCGCAGCGTGCGATGCGCAAGGGCCGGGAGTGACCAATCCCGGGTCCATCGCTTCGAGCGCTTCCGCACCGGGCAGCGCACCCCGTGCGGTGATCAGGCTCTCCGGCGATCTTGCCGATTTCCAGCCGCTGTTTGAAGAGGAAATCCAGCCGAGCCGCGGTGCACGGTTCGTGACGTTGAAGCTGGGTGAGATCCGGCTCCGCGCGATGGTCGTGGTGACAGTTGCGCCTAGCTCGTACACGGGCGAGGACTCGGTCGATCTCTTCATCCCGGGTGGGGCCGCGGTTGTGTCGCGTGTCGTGCGCGAGATCGTTGAACTACCCGGCGTGCGTCAGGCCGGCGCGGGCGAGTTCACGGCTCGCGCGTACACCAACGGCAAGCTGACGATCGACCAGGCGAAGACCGTCGCGGCGACGATCGCGGCCGAGAACGAAGCCGAGCTCGCCGAGGTAAACCGCCTCATGAACCAGAGGCTGGGCGAGAAGGCGATGAGCTGGGCCTCTGAGGTCTCGGAGTGTCTCGCGCTGGTCGAGGCTGGGATCGACTTCGCAGATCAGGAGGACGTGGTCGCGATCGCGCCGAAGGCTCTTTCGGATCGGCTCGGGCTCGTTCTCGGCGAGCTCGGTGAGCATGTTTCCGGAGATGAGCCGCGCGAGTCGCGGACGGGTGTGCCTCGTGTGGTTCTTGCCGGGGAGCCGAGCGCGGGTAAGAGCACGCTGTTCAACGCGCTCGTCGGCAAGCAGCGCTCTGTTGTGGATGAGGCACCGGGGACCACGCGCGACGCGATAGCAGAGATAGTCGAGTTGCCCGGCGGATCGAGGATCGAGCTTGTCGATCTCGCCGGCCTCGAAGAAGTCGCAGATAACCAGTTGAGCAGCGCCATCTTCCAGCGCACAGCCGCGGAGATAGAAGCCGCGGATGCCGTGCTTCACTGCGATCCTAACGGAGTCTTTGAGGGTGAGTTGCCGGGGGCGCAGAGCGCACTGCGAGTGCGCACCAAGGCGGATATCCCGATCGCGCACGATTCGCGCGCTGATGTCGACGTCTGCGCGCTCGATGGATGGCATCTCGATGATCTCAGGAGCGCGATCGCTCGGGCGGCGGGGCTGGCAGGCCCCTCGGCGGGCGGCGTCATCGCGGCGAGGTTTGATAGCGCCATACGCGATGCGATGGTTCACATACAGAGTGCACGGCGTTTAGCCGAAGCACCGGAAGCGCAGTGGGAACTCATCGCGGGCGAACTCAGGCTTGCGCTGGATGAACTGGGTGTGATCTCGGGGCGCATCGACCCGGACGAGGTGCTCGGGCTGATCTTCCAGACGTTCTGCATCGGCAAGTGAGCTAGCCTCGGTGCTGGCGCGCCACCGACTCGGCGAAACCCGAGAGGTACCGCTCAACGAACGCACGTGCAGCCTGGTTCGTGGACTCCGCGTCCCGACCCCAGCAGCATGCGAGGGTGTCGTCGGAGCGGATATCCATCTGCACGATCAGCACGTCTTTCACGGAGTACACGTCGGGGAGTTTGTCGGCCAGGAACGCCGAGAGCGCGTTGAGCTCGGGCTCGCCCACGGAGATCGTCGGCCTCGTGCGCAGACGCTCGTCGTTGAGGTACCAGAGATCCGTGCACACGACCGCGGACAGCTCGGGGCAGGCCTGCTCGAGTTCGTCGGCGAGCTGATCGGCGAGCCAGTTGGCGGTCGGGCGGTCTGATATCTCGGCGCGGATGTGTGCACCCACGACGACGGGCACGATCGTGTTGATATCGACATTGCCGGTGAGTCCAAGAACCATGGCCTGAGCTTACCGGGCTCGCAGGAGGGGCGGCGTGTCTCGTTTGACCGGCAGAGCCGGTATCTCCTGAATGGGGCGGGAAACGAACTGGACCGACCTGGAATGGCTGGGGCGGATCAGCCCGATGAGTTTGCCGGCTGCCGGGTGCGCGAGGGAGAGAGCGTGGCATTCAGGCCGTCGGGAGAGAGACTATGCCGCTACGGATCGGTGACATTCTCGTTGAGCTGGGCGTGCTGACCGAGCACATGCGCGAGGAGATCCTTGAGGAACAGCGCGTTGTGGGCAAACCTTTCGGTGAGCTCGCAGAGCGCATGTTCGGCATCGACCCGGGCAAGGTCGAAGACGCCTGGGCGCGTCAGTACGAGCAGATCGCGGGTGTCTACAGCTTCGCCAGCGGCAAGCCCGACAACGAAGCACTCGAGTGCGTCACCGCGAGGCAGGCGTGGCAATTCAAGCTCCTGCCGGTCCGGTTTGAGCACGGCGAGCTCATGATGGTCACCACGCGGGAGAACCTGCCAAGGGCGCTCCGGTTCGCGGCGACGCAACTCACGCAGGTCTGTTTCTTTGTGACGACTCCGGCAGATGAGCTCGCCGAGGCGTTGCAGGACGTGTTCCCGATGCCGGGCTTCGGTGTCGAGACCATCGAGGCCCCAGCGCCGCGGCTTGCGCGTAAAGCGGGCTGATGCCTGTCGGTTAGGGCTCGGGGCCTACGATTGCCCCGGATGAGCCAGACCGCCCCAGAAACATCGAATGATTCAGAGGTCCGCACGGTCAGCTTCGTCAGCCTCGGCTGCCCGAAGAACCTTGTCGATTCCGAGAAGATGCTCGGAACGCTCGCCGCAGACGGGCTGATGCCGGTGTCGTACCACCCGTCCGAGGACGAGCGCTGGGACGACGCGGGGCACACCGAGGGGCGTTCGCTCGGCGAACGCGATCACGTCGCGACCGATGAAGGCGTGGATCCAGCGGACGCGGTGGTCATTAACACGTGCGGCTTCCTTGAGGCCTCCAAGGACGAATCGCTCGCGGTGATCAAGGACGCGGTCCGCGCGAAGGAGGCGGGACGCGTCAAGCGCGTTGTCGTAGCCGGGTGTCTCGTGCAACGGCACCGCGCGAAGATGCTCGAGTGGGAGCCGGGCATCGATGCGATGATCGGTGTCTTCGACCGCGACAAGGTCATCGAGGCGGTGCGCGGGATCAGGCCCGAGCGGCAGGGGCTCGATGACTCGGGCGAGTCGCCCAAGTACTGGGTCTCAGCAAACGCGCTGCTTGCGGCGCGCGAGCGGGGGATGCAGACGACGGGCCTGACCGTGCAGGGCAAAGACGGCAAGGGCATTGGGTACTTCGAGGACGACTCGGCGAGGCTGCGCCTGACGCCCCGGCATTACGCTTATCTGCGCATGAGCGAGGGCTGCAACCAGGCCTGTGCGTTCTGCACGATCCCATCGATCCGCGGCAAGATGCGCAGCAAGCCCGTTGACCGTGTCGTCAGCGAAGCGAAAGAACTGCTCGCCGACGGCGCGTTCGAGCTCAACCTGATCGGGCAGGATACGACGAGCTACGGCGACGACATCGGGCTCGGGTTCGACGAGTCATCTGGCAAGGGCGGTTTGCCAGAGCTTCTTCGCGCCGTAAACGGCGCCGTGAAGGACGCGGGTGGTCACGGCTGGGTGAGGCTCATGTACGCCTACCCGAGCAACTTCCGCGACGAGTTCATCGACGCGTTCGCCGAGCTCTCGCAGAACGGGCACGTGCTGCCATACATCGACATCCCGCTCCAGCACGCGAGCCAGCGGATGCTCGAGATGATGCGGAGGCACGTGGACGCGTCGCAGCAGCTCGAGCTCATGCACAAGCTCCGCGAGCGCATCCCGGGTATCGCGATCCGCACGACGTTCATCTCTGGCTTCCCTGGAGAGACGCAGGAAGACCACGAAGAGCTGCTCGCGTTCATCGACGAGGTCGGGTTCGACGCGGTTGGCGTTTTCGAGTACTCCAAGGAGCCAGGCACACCGGCGGGGACCATGGAAGAAGACCCGGCGCTGGCGGTCCCTCAGGAGGTGAAGGCGCAGCGCAAGGCTGAGATCATGCAGCTCCAGCAGGGCATCGCGTTCGAGCAGGCGGACTTCCTCGCGGGTCAGTGGGACGAGAAGGATCCGCTCGAGTCGGGCGTGCAGCTGGACATCCTGATCGACCGAGACACGGGCAGCGAGGTCGAGGCGACCGCCGGCGTGTCCACGGGCGGGAAGCTCTACCAGGGCCGGGCGTACCACCAGGCACCGCAGATCGACAGCGTGACCTACGTGCAGTCGCGTCACCAGCTCGCGCCGGGCGAACTCGTCCGCTGCTCGGTCGTTGCTGCCGACGGCTACGACCTGATCGCCAGGCCTCTTGCGGATCTGGATCGGAAGGTCTCGTTGCAGATTCTCTGATTGGGCGGCACAAGTGAGCCGATTGTGTTACAATCTTGCTGCTTTGTAGACCTCTGAAGACGGGAGGGCTCAGAATGAAGCCGTGGGCGATCGGGTTGGTCTTCACGCTATCTGCGCATCTTTTGTGTTCGGGTGCAATGTCACAGGGCGAGTCCAGTGCAGAGAAATATGAGAGAGTCAGCAGTGCCTGGCTCATAGACCAAGCATCCTGGCCTGTCGACGACAAGATGCGCATCGTTGCAGATCAGCGTAATCTCCTGGCACTCCCAGCTTTCACGATCGAAGCCCGCCTGCCTGGTATCACACAGGCAGTCACGAAGCTTGGTGTAGTCGAGCCAACAGCGCAAGAGTTAATCGACACCACGAGCCTCGCCGAGAAAGCAAGCAAGGTTGAGCCTGATCTCTGGATCGGAGAGTACGAATCAAGGTCAATCGGTGTGGCGATAAGGCAGATCGAAGATCTACGCAATACTGAGATGAAGCTCGTCAGGGGACAGGATGTCAGTGAGGAGGAGGTTGAGCGGTTCAACGAGATCCGGACTGCTTCGATGACCGACATCCTGATCCGCGCAAAGGCTCGAAAGCCAAAGTACGAAGTCACAATACGACTTCGTGATCGAGAAGAGAAGACAATAGGGTGCGAGCGTTTCGAGATTCGCTTTGTTTCTGCGCAGACTCGCTGTGCATCGGCGACCCAGCCCTTTGGCGAAGCGGCGCCGGGCGAGGCGCGTAACCGGGAACTGAGACCCGGTGGGTACTACGTATGGGCGGAATGTCGGGATGCCGATGGCACAGCCCGCTGCGGTCCGATGGCGTACCTGCCGGTTGGTGACGAGTTCGAGCGAGATCTCACTCTGCAGTTGCCAGCGTCGTATCACGGCGACCGTTGCGACAACTGATGCTTGTTTCGCATCCGGGGTAAGCGGTAACTCATGAATCATAAATCGATTCAGACGGTTGTGTCACTCGTGATCGGGATTGTGCTCACAATCACCGGGGCGGTAACGATCGATCAGTGGGCCGGGTTCGAGTTCCCGGCGACAATGATCCCGCGCATTATCGCGATCGTTGCTGGTGCACTAGGGGTGACACTCGGTTTGTTGCTGGCCGGGCACTTCCGCTCAGTCAACGGTCTGTATAAAGCAGTCATCGCCGTCATTCTCTTTATAGCTGCAATCAGTTCGGTGGTGCTCTATCAGCACAACTTTACGATACGTACTGTGCCCTTCGATACCACCCGTGTGGTTCGCGGGACCGAGTTGCTCAACTCAGAGGTCGAGAAAAAGTGGGAGAAGCTCGAGCAAGGCGAGTTGGCGCTGAACCCGGGTTACTCAATACCTCAACAGCTTGTCTTTGATGCAGGCGGGCAAGCGGAACGTGTGTGGACCCCGGATTCGATCTCTAGCAGTCTCATGATCCTGAGCGTGCTCGCCAGTGTCATGCTTCTGCTGGCGGTCATCGTTGTGACGCTGTGTGCTCGGATCATTCCGGTTGGCGGCTCTGCTGGTAAGACCGCAGGTGCGCCAGAGGATGCGGCGCCAATTGCTCTAGATCAAGAACTACAAGCAGATGATGCGGTGCAATCAGGTGGAGACCAGGAACCGCAACCCGGGGATGGCTCGGGTTGAGGGGTGGCCGGTCAATTAATGTAAAAGATATATCTGAACGGGTTCTCCCCGAACGCGTCTTCGAAGTCGCGCCACAGGAAGTCGCGTGTGTATTCGCCTTCCTCGAGATAAGGCGCCGCGGCGGTGCCCTGAATCCAGAGCAGGACGTCGAGGGTCTGCGGTTCCTGGAAGACGCGCTCCAGGTCGATGCCTTGTGAGCCGTCGCCGCGCCAGAAGCGGACGAGCTTCTCGCCCTTGAGGGCGTCCTCGGTCTCGTCGAGCAGGTCTCTCCAGAGCCTGATGCGTTCGTCGGTCATCTTCATGCCGCGGAGGGCGGCGTCCTGGTTGGGGTTGGGAAGCCACTCCCGGTCGTTGTCGGTTTCCGCGAGCGCGTAAACCCACATCGCTCTGCTGTGCTCGATGGCCTGCAAGAAATGCTGGCGGGCGTTCTCCATCCGCTCGGGCTCGTCGACATCGAACCGGAGTGAGTGAAAGAAGGCGATCATGTCGGTCACGTCGAGCCCGGACATCGTGGGGTCGAAGATCGTGCGCTGCTGGAGGAACTCATAGGGCGTGTCGGTGTTGGGGAAGATGATGTGCCCGGCGCGGTTGAAGATGTTCGAGAAGTCGTGCGCGAGGAACATCTCGCCCATCGCGCGGAAGACGTGCGTGTAAGCGATCATCCAATCAACGTCGGCGCGGTCCGCGGCGACGACGAACGAGGGCACCTCGCCCCCTGCGGGGCGCCCCCCGGTGAAGAGGACGTTGAGCGCGATGCCCGCGCGTTCGTTGTCTGAGGCGATGCCGTTGCCGTTGAGATCGAACCGGAGCCTGGCGAGATCGACCTCGAGTTTGACAGTCGGGTCCTTGATCTCGGCGAGGATCGCGTGCGCCTCGTCGAGCTCTTGCATCCATTGGAGCATGAAGCGGTCGATTTCTTCGAGTGTGAGTTTCTCAGGGTCGGGGTTGCCCGGGATCGAGGCGACCATTGGGAAGACGAAAACGCTCGCCTGGCGCGTGGGGTTGCCGGCGCCGTAGCGGTAGAGCCACTGGCTTGTCGTCTCGCCCGTCTTGATGATTTTGAGCATGCCGAGCGCGAGCCTGGCCCGGTCGTCGTCAGGGTCCTCGGCGACGAGGTCTTCGAGCGCCGCGAGCGATTCGGTCATGGTGCCCGAGCCGACCTGCCCGAGCAGTGCCTCATCCACCGGGTCGGCGTGGGCGGCGAGCGTCAGCAGGCAGGCGAGCGATGCGATGATCTGGCGGAGCATGGTCGGTCCCCTTTGGTGATGTGAGCCCATACTAACACAGGGCAGGAGCCGGTCTGTGATTTGGGGCCCGAAAGTGGTCCTGAGACTGGCCTGTGGACGATGCCCATGTGTGCTCCGCAACGGCCAAATCCTGTTTCTGTGCGCGCTCGCCCTGTTGACGCTGGGCGTGCTCATGGTCACGAGCGCCGGCATGCAGATCGAGCAGGCCTCGGCGGAGCAGCCCATCCGTGGTGACGGCGGGCTCTCGCCCATCGCGATTCTGTCGGGCCGGATCGGGATCTACGCCGCCCTAGCGATCGGGGCGATGGCGGTGGCCGCTTTCGCGCCGGCCTCGATCGTGGACCGGGTGATCAGGCCGAGGCCTCACCGGTTCTATCAGATGCTCGGCGTCGGCGCCCTCGTGCTGGTTGGTTCGCTGCTGCTCGTGTACCTGCCTGGCATCGCGCGAGAGAAGAACTTTTCGGCGAGGTGGATCGAAGTCCCCGCGCCGGTTCTGGGCCGGGTCTCGATTCAGCCAAGCGAATTCGTGAAGTGGAGCCTGCTCGGTCTCTTCGCGTGGTGCGCGGTGAGCGCGGGCGACCGGTTACGTTTGTTCTGGCTCGGTCTGGTCCCGATGCTGATCGTGCTGGGCATGGTCAGCGCGGTAATCATGAAAGAAGATCTCGGGACCGCGGTGCTCGTCGGGTCAACAGGGATCATCATCCTGTTGGCGGCGGGCGCCAAAATCTGGCACATCGGCGTGCTCGCGCCGGTCGGGCTGGGTGTCGTCGCGGCGGGGCTTTTCACCAGCGAGTACCGCATGAAGCGCGTGACCTCGTTCGTCGATCCGTACGCGGACCCCGCGGGCGACGGGTTCCACATCATCCAGTCGATGGGCGCGATCGCCAATGGCGAGGGCGTCGGACGCGGGCTCGGACACGGGCTGCAGAAGTTCGGCTACCTCCCGGAGGACACGACCGACTTCATCTTCGCGATCATCTCCGAGGAGCTCGGGCTCTTCGGTGTTGCTCTGGTCCTGTTCCTGTACTGCGTGCTGCTGACAACCGGCTCGGACATCGCAAAGCGAGAGCAGCGACCGGTAGCCAGGCTCTTCATCCTCGGTGTGATCGCGACGATCGGGCTCCAGGCGTGCATCAATCTGCTGGTGGTCACGAAGCTGGCGCCGACCAAGGGCATCGCGCTGCCCCTGATCAGTTCGGGTGGCACGGGCTGGATTCTGACTTCCGCGGCTCTGGGTCTGATCATCCGCTTCGACCGCTCACAGCTTCGGGGAGCAACCGATCCTGCTGAGTTGACCGATAAAGCAGAGGCGGAAACCGACCCGCCGAGCGAGCCGGTCGGCGCGTTGGCATGAACAAGAGATACCGACTGGGCGTCGTCTTCGCGGGTGGTGGCACGGGCGGGCACATCCAACCAAACCTGGCGATCGCTGAGCAGCTTGCTGTGCTTATCCCCGAGAGTGTGAGAGGCACGTTCGTGACCTCGGAGCGCTCCATCGACGCGAAGGTGCTCGCGGACGAAGCGATCGAGGGCCTTGGGTTCGATCAGCTCGTCTCGCCCGCCAAGCCGATCGCGATGAAGCCGATGGCGCTTGCGAGGTTCGTCCTGAACTGGGGCGGCTCGGTCCGCGCTGGGCGCCGTGCGATCCGGGAGCTGAAAGAAACGTGTGACCGTGTTGTGGTTGTCTCGACGGGCGGGTTCGTGTCGCCCGGCGTCGCGATGGGCGCACGAGCCGAGGGCGTTCCGAGCGTGCTCGTGAACCTGGATGCGGTGCCCGGCAAGGCGAACAGGCTGATGCAGCGCTGGGCGACAAGACAGCTCACGAGCGCACCGACATCAGACGCGAGGCTCGAGCGCATCGCACCCATCGTACGCAGACGCATGCTCGATCCACCCTCGCAAGAGGAAGCGAGAGCGCACTTCGGTTTCGACGTGAGCAGGCACACGCTTCTGGTGACCGGGGGCAGCCAGGGGGCTCAGTCGGTGAACGACTTCGTTGTGCGCGCGCTCAAGGAACTCAAGGGTGACGTGGATCTCGCGTCCTGGCAGGTGATCCACCAGTGCGGCAAGGACGCTGAGGAGTCGCTCACGGAGCGCTACGACGCGCTCGGCGTGCCGGCGTGGGTGGGGGCCTACATCGAGCGGATGGACCTCGCGTTCGCGGCGAGCGACGCGGCTGTCACGCGGGGCGGTGCGGGCACAATCGCCGATCTCTGGGCGACCAGGACGCCGGCGCTGGTGCTGCCTTACCCGTACCACACGGATGAGCACCAGAAAGTGAACGCAAAAGAACTCGCGGAGGCCGGCGGGGTGTCGGTTGGATCCGACAGAATCGAGCCCGGAGCGAACGTGCGCGAGAACTTGGAGAAGCTGCGCAAACTTCTCAACCCAGATTCGAGGCGTGAGATGTCGGTTGCCATCAAAGGCCTTGGCGCGGCGGACGGTGCACGGTCGGTTGCGCTCATAGTTCTTGAATTGGCCGAGGTTTCTGCTTCCGCCCGGTGAGTCGGCAGGGGTAGACTCCCGGCGATGTCAGCCGAGGAAGCGCCATCCAAGGGAGTGGGTGCCGTCTGCGTTCTGCTCTGTTCGGGCGAAGCGCCGGGGGAACTGATCGCGTCGATGCGGACGCGCGGGGTCTCGCCCGTGGTGTGCCGATCCGCGTTCGCTGCGATGGCTGAGATCTGCACCGTCGGGACGATCGGGAACGTGCCCAAGGGCGGCGCGATCCTGCTCATCGCTGAGCCGTCCACCGTTCGTGGGAAAAAAGCGCTGCTGTTATCGTGCAAGAAGTACGCGCCGTGGCTCCGCCTCTGGGTGTACCAGCACGACGCTTCGATCCAGCTCAGGCCTCTTGATGTCTCGCAGCTCGGGATCGAGGATGACGAAGAAGAGCAGCCGAGCAACGCGATCCCGATGCACAGGCCGATGCCGCGGATGGGCAGCCTCCACAACCGGCCGATAATCAAGAACGCGCCGCCTGCTCTGCGTCTCTCGGGGGAGGGCGAGGTTGTGAACCAGAACCCCCCCGAGACGGGCGACGAACCTGAAGAGGGTCAGCCTATGTCCGGGCGTCTCTTGACCGATGAAGAGTTGAGCATGCTGCTCTCGGATGAACTGGATCACGACGACTGATGATGGGCGGCCAAGGCACATCCCAAGGCTCGTTCCCGGGCTCGCACACACCCGAGCCAATCTCGGCGATCGTTGTGCTCGTCGGGCGAACAGGGCTCGATGCCAAACTCAGGCTTGACCCGGATATTGAACTCATCCGGGTGAAATCGCCTCTCGACGCGATAGGTGAGCTGGCCAACCCTGTCGGCGCGAGCGCCGAGCGAACGGTTGTCATCGTTGGCGATGGCGCCGATATAGCGGGGCGCTCGGGGACTCCAGAGGAGTTTGTTGCGGCGGTGCGCCGGATCGAGCCCGAGGCTGTTGTGTACGCCGCCTTCGAACCGAACACGCCGGTGCCCGCGGCGTATCAGGGTGTAGTGGAACCCACGATCTCGACAGACGAACTCCGCAAGCTGATCCACGGCGAGCCCCCTGCGCATGAAGAGCATGGCGAGACGCCCATTTTCGAGACTGCGCCGAGCTCGCCCGAAGAGGAAGAGGCTGAGCCCGCGTTTCACCCGCTCATGGATGACTCTGCTGATGATTCTGCCGACGAGTCGATGGGTGATGAGCCTGCTGTAGCTCAGCAGCAAGATCATGTGGCCCCGATGCCTGTCTCCGATCCAGAGCCCGCACAGGTGGTCGTGCACGAACCCCCCGCGGTTTCGCAGACACCGCCGGTGGAACAAGAGCCTCGCACAGGGCCGTCCGGCGGAGGACCGATCGTTGCGAGCGCCGGCGACGGCGCACTGGTCGCTGCGATGCTGGGCGGCAGGGGCATGATCGAACCCGCGATGGACATGCTCCGTGCACGCGTGGGCAGAGCCGATCTCGAATTCATCTCGACGACCGAGCCAGGCGCTGGCACGCTCCGCGGCGCGATCGCGGTCGAGTTCGACGGCAAGCGGTTCGGGTATCTCGCAAGCGGGGACGATCCCGAGTCATTGCGGCCGCGATCAGAGCATGCAGAGGCAGACCAGCAGCTGCTGCAGGAGCACGCGCGTTGGCTCGCGGGCTGGCTCGCGCTCGCAGATCAGCAGCGGAGGCTTCGCGCTGAGGCGATGACCGACCGCGTGAGCGGCGCGTGGAACAGGCGATACTTCGATCGGTTCCTGACCGCGGCGATCGAGCAGGCGAGAGATCAGCGCCGGATGCTGACCGTGCTCGTCTTTGATCTCGATAACTTCAAGCAGTTCAACGACGAGATGGGCCACGAGGCGGGGGATGTGATCCTGCGCGAAACGGTGAACCTGCTGCACTCTCTGACCAGACCCACGGACCGGATCTGCAGGATCGGGGGCGACGAGTTCGCCGTGATCTTCTACGAGCCAGAGGGCCCGCGAGATCAGAATTCGAATCATCCCGAGAACTTCGAGGTGGTCGCCGAGCGCTTCCAGCGGGCGATCACCGAGCAGCGTTTCCCGAGGCTCGGCATCGACGCGCCGGGCAGGCTGACGATCTCGGGGGGCCTTGCGACCTTCCCATGGGACGGCGCGACTCCAGACGAGCTTCTCCGCAAGGCGGATCAGCTGGCGATGGAATCCAAGCGAGCGGGCAAGAACAGCATCACGTTCGGCCACAAGAACAACGGCGAGTGAGCAACCTCGCGCGTACGCTCATCGCGTGAACAACCCCAAAACCAACCTGGCTTATGACCTGATCGCGATCGATATCGACGGCACGCTCGTCGACAGGCAGGGCGGCGTGTCCGAGCAGAACATCGAGGCGATCGATCGAGCGAGGGAAGCCGGGCTGGCGGTGCTGCTCTGCACGGGCCGGAACTACGCCGAGAGCGCGTTCGCCGCGAAAGCTGTTCGTGCTGCGCACCCGATGGTGACAGCTGGCGGGTCGATGGTTGTCGATCCGGCTACTGGTGAGACGCTTCACCGGTTTGCGATGCGAGAGTCCATCGCCCGGGGCGTAGTCGATGTGCTCAACGACGCGGGGCACGCGGCGTTGGTGCTCAAGGACCGCAAGGCGTCGGGGTTTGATTACCTCGTTGTGTCGGGCGAGGAGGGGCACGACCTACACCCGGTCACCGCGTGGTGGCTCGACCACATGGATCTGTCTCGGCGCAATATCGAGACGATGGATGAGGATGAGCACCCCGAGTGGACGGTTCGCGTCGGCGCGTGCGGCCCGTCGAGCTTCACCATGCCGCTGCGAGACGAGATCGATGCGCTGATGGGTGAGAGGGTGACGCTCCACTCGTTCCCCGCGGTGACGTCCCGCGAGCACGTGCCTGGATTCGACGGCGAGTTTCATATCCTCGAGGTGTTCGATTCGCTGGCGCACAAGTGGGCGGGCATCACGTGGGTGTGCCAGTCGCTCGGGATCGACCCGTCGCGGACCGCTGCGGTCGGGGATCAGGTCAACGACATCTCGATGATCCGTAGCGCTGGGCTGGGCATCGCGATGGCCAACGCGATCGATGAGATCCACGACCTCGCAGATCGGGTCACGCTCGATCACAACGAGTCTGGCGTGGCGCACGCGATCGGCCAGATCCTGGCCGGTGAGTGGTAACGATGCAGACCCTCGCGCAGATCAAAGAGATCCTCGAAGAACGATGCATGTCGCCCCGGCACAAGCTCGGGCAGAACTTTCTGATCGACCACAACCTCATCCGCAAGCTTGTTGACGCCTCGGGCATCGGCGAGGGCGATCTCGTGCTTGAGGTCGGTCCCGGAACGGGGACGATGACCGAAGAATTACTCGACCGGGGGTGTGAGGTTGTCGCGTGCGAGCTCGACGCAGACATGGCTGACCTGCTCCGCGATCGATTGGGCGAGCATGAGCGATTCACGCTGATCGAGGGTGACTGTCTGGAGTCAAAGCACGAGGTCTCGCGCGCGATCGCGTCGCAGCTGGGTGATCGTGATTTTACACTTGTCGCGAACCTGCCTTATGGAGCCGCGACCCCTCTGATGCTCACGCTCATGCTTGAGTGGCCGACCTGTTTGGGGCAGTTCGTGACGATCCAGAAGGAGGTCGCCGACAGGCTCATGGCTGAGCCCGGCACGAAGGCGTTTGGTGTGATTTCGGTCGTGGCGCAGCTCTTTTCGAGTGTTGAGTTGGTCGCCAAGCTGCCCCGCGAGTGTTTCTGGCCACAGCCCGATGTTGCCAGCGCGATGGTGTCGGTTGTGCCGCGAGAATTGCGCAAGGACTTTGATCGCAGGATGTTCGCAATGTTCTGCCAGAAACTGCTCGGACAGCGTCGCAAGCAGCTCGGGAGTGTGATCGGACGTGACGCTCCGGTGCCCGAGGGGTTCGATACGAGCCGTCGGGCGGAATCACTCTCGCCTGAGGAGTTTCTCTCGTTGTATAAAGCCCAGTCGGCGCGGTAGACTGCAACAGACACCCGAGGCAGGAGGCTTCGAGACGCATGATCGCTTCCGGAAACGGACAGACGGATGCGGGTGATGATCCGGCGGCGCTCGCCCGATCGCTTGAACCCGTGATCAGGACCTCTTGCGAAGGTCGGCTCGGCGAGATCGAATGGTTCAGAGCATCATGGCAGCGTGGCGGTGCAGCCACGGGGTATTCCACGTGGAGCGATAACGAAACGGGCGATGTTCCCGTCATTGTGAAGCTGCCCGTCGGATCGACCGAGCTCAACTGGACCGTCCGGCTCGGCGACCACGGCCTGGACCGCGATGTTGTGAACGGGCAGACACCCCACCCCACGCCGCGGGTGCTCGGATCGGGCGCCGAACTCGGCGGTCACGACCTCGGGTGGCTCGTGATCGAGCGGCTCGAGGGCAAGACGGTCGCCGGTGACCTGACCGAGCGTTCGATGACAGGGCTACTGAACGCTGCGGTTGAATTTCAGGCCCGCGCCGATGCGCAGGGGATCGCGATGGGCGAGCCCCCGGCGACCCCCGATTGGTCGGGTGCGCTCGAGCAATCAAAGGTATGGGTCAGGGATAACCCCATCGACGAAGCCAAGAGGTGGAAGAAGGCGATCGCTGCGGCGCACAAGACGCTGCCCGTGGCGCTCAGCAAGTGGGAATCGCGATCGATCAACACGTGGTGTCACGGCGACCTGCACCCGGGCAACGCGATGCACATGGAGCCCCATTCGGATCATCCAGACCGCTGCGTGCTGATTGACCTTGCACTCGTGCACGCGGGGCACTGGGTCGAGGACGCGGTGTACCTGGAGCATCTGTTCTGGGGTCACGAGGAGAAGCTGTTCGGCATCAAACCAGTCAGACAGATGCGCAAGCTGCGCAAAGAGCGTGGGCTCGCGGTCGAAGAGCACGATTCGGAGCTCGCAGACATCAAGCGCATGCTCATGGCGGCCTGTGCGCCGAGTTTCTTCGGTGTCGAGGGCGACTCGAAGTACTTGTCGCGGGCGCTCGAGCTGACCGAGCGGATCTCCTCCAAGCTGCTCGCGTAAATTTTTGGTATTTATAAGGTATTTTGGGGTTGAGCTTGCCTGAGCGGCTCAGATCGGGATGATATAGCTCACCGGGGGCCGCTCGTGGGCTTCCTTCCCGGCGTGTAGCCGGCTATGAACACGTCACAGACCCCGATAGGAGTAATCGGCATGGAGTCATTCGAGAAGCTGAAGCAGATCGTGACGGAGGCTGAGGACGATATTGCCAAGGCCGAGGGCGGCAACAAGGCTGCAGGCACGCGTGCCCGCAAGTCGCTCCAGGACGTCCGTAATCTCGCTCAGGACATCCGCAAGGAGATCCTGGCCCTCCGTGATCAGCCCGGCTGATCGGGTCTCGTAGCCTGGCGACGGGAGCAGGAAGATGGGTGATGTGATCTCTTCGGGATCGCCTCTCATGCTTGAGGATCCGAGTGCGCTGCTGTTCGATGTGAGCGGCGTGGATATCACCGCGCGCGTGTCGGACAAGGAGGGGATCCACGAGTGGATCCCCCACAGGGGCGATATGTCGCTCTTGGACGCTGTGGTGTACGCCAGCGAGGACTACACCGAGATCATCGGTCTGAAGCAGGTGCGCGCCGGTGAGTTCTGGGTGCCGGGCCACTTCCCGGATCTGCCCTTGCTGCCTGGCGTCATCATGGTTGAGGCCGCGGCGCAGCTGATGTGCTGGATGTTCAACATCCGCCGGGGCATGCCCTCGCCCGCAGCATTCCTCCGGATCAATGATTGCTCGTTCCGCAACGCGGTCACGGTCGATGACGACCTGTACATCCTGGCCAAGGAGCTGCGCTTCGGCAGCCGGGGCTACAGCGCGGGTGTGCAGGGGATCGTTGACAACAAGATCGCGTTCGAGGCTGAGCTGCGCGGCATGGTGCTTCCCGAGAAGAAGGCCAAGGCCGACGGCTAGCCGCCTTTGTTCTGGCCCGAGGGCCCGGTGTGAATGACCCAGTCTGGTCATCGCGGGTTCCCGCTCCGGGCGGAATCACTGAAGAACAGATTCAGACCATCCCCGCTTCATACGGGGTGGTCTGCGTGCGCGACACGGCGGGCAAGGTCATCTCGCTCGCGGCCAGCGGCGATGCACGCTCATTCCTAGCCGCGAGGCTCGGTCCGCAAGCCGAGGGGGCGAACGACCTGCGCCCCGTCGCGGGTACGTACGAGATCATGCGCTGCCTCTCGATCTTCGAGGCGGACCTCGCGTTCATCCGGGAGTCGGCTGTGCTCGATCCGGGGCTCCACGACCGCGTGACGCGCAAGCTCCGCATCTGGTGGCTCGCCACGCACACCGACGCGTCTCGCGCGGAGTGGGTGTGGGAGACAGATCCAGCGGCATTTGATGAATCGATGCGCGTCATCGGCCCATTCCTTGAGAAGAAGGGGGTTAGACGACACGCGTCGAACCTCGATGCAGCGTTCGAGCTGTGCAGATACCCGGACGAGTTGCACAAAGCGCCAGCCGGGAGAGCCTGCGCGTACAAAGAGATGGGAAAGTGCCCGGGCGCATGCGACGGGTCGGAGTCGCTCGGGGCGTATGAGTTGAGGCTTGCAGAGGCGCTCGCGTTCGATGCGTCGGTTGCGGAGGCGAGGCGAGGTGAGATCAACGAGCGCATGCGCGAGGCCGCGCTCGCCGAGGACTTCGAGGTTGCGGCCCAGTGCAAGTCTGATCTCTCGTCGTGGGACGCGTTCGACAAGCGATATGCCGGGGTCGTCGCGGACCTTGGCATGCACTCGTATGCGGTTGTGACGCAGGGTGATCGCGCTGGTGTGGCAGCGGTGCTCGCGGTCGATCGTGGACGCTGGGCCAGAGCGTGCGAGTTGGAACTCGAAGCCGGTGAGGCGGCTGCTGTCGCTGCCTCGGCGAGCGTGTTAGCCGCTCTGGGCTCGTTCAGAGGCCTCCAAGGGTGCGGCGACCTGGGCGTGCTCGGGGTTCTCGGGCGTGAACTGCTCAGACCGAGCCGAGGTGGACCCGGGTTCGTGCGGATCGACAGGCTCGAAGGGTCGATACTGTTGCAAGCTGCCAGACGGGTCGTGAAGACCCCGAGAGCGGACCAGCCGGACCAACGAAGGAACGCCCCGCGCGATGAGTGACCCGTACCCGCTGACATTCGAGCCCATGCTCCTGGAGAAAGTCTGGGGCGGACGACGGCTGTCATCGCTGGGGAAGCCGCTCCCCGCTGGCGCGAGCATCGGCGAGAGCTGGGAGATCGCGGATCTCGACGCGACGGCTCCTTCTGGTGCGGGCGGCGGCGCTCGGCGTTCGGTGATCTCGAACGGGCCGCTGGCGAGGAAGACCATCCAGGCGGCGATGCGTCAGTGGGGGACAGGGCTGCTCGGTCACGCGAGCCCGACCGAGCGTGGGGGCTTCCCGCTGCTCATGAAGCTACTCGATGCACACCAGCACCTCTCGGTGCAGGTGCACCCATCGCCCGCGTACGCAGAAGCGCACCCGGAGGCGACGCCCAAGACAGAGTGCTGGTTCGTGCTTGCTGCTGAGAAGGGCGAGCGGGGCGAGGAGCCGGTGATCTACAAGGGCTTCAAGCCTGGTGTAACGGAGGCTGATTACCGCGACGCGATCTCGTCCGGGCGCGTGCCTGACTTGCTGAGCGCGGTGCCCGCGGTGGTAGGGGAGATGCACGATCTCCCGACTGGGACGATCCACGCGCTCGGCGCGGGCGTGCTCGTCGCGGAGGTTCAAACGCCAAGCGACACGACCTTCCGTGTATTCGACTGGATCCAGAAGTACAACCGCCCCGCGCGCGAGCTGCACATCGAGCAGGCGCTCGAATCGACACTCTTTGAGGATCCACCCAAGGCCGTGAGCGTTGAGAAGGATGGCCTTCTCGTCGACAAGGACACATTCCGCGTGCGCCAGCTCTCGGCGCACTGCGAGGAAAGGGTTGTTGCCGACAAAGGCGTGTGCTCGGCGGTCATGATGCTGCAGACCATGGGCGCATCGCTCGCGAGCAGGAGCGAGTCGTTCGACGAGATCGCGCTCGATCCGGGGCAGACGGTGCTGATCCCTGCCGCGTGTGCGCAAGACGCTGTCTTGCGAGGCGGGCCCGGGACACGGGCGCTTGTTGTCGATGTGATCTGACGATGGGACTTGGGACCATCGAACTCGTGCTGTAGATCGAAGACGCGTTTGGTATCAATATCTCGGACGAGCACGCATGTGATGTTCGGACGGTCGGAGACCTTGCCGGCTTAATTCAGACATGCATTCTTGAGCAGAGAGGGCCAGGTGCACCTGTCGCGGGAGTGCTCACACACCTCAAGTGGCTCATCTCGACTGAGTTTCGAATTCCGATGTGTGAGTTACATTCCGAGAGCAGGCTGCTGGAAGACCTGCGACCGGACTGATCAGCACCCGCTGTTGAAGTTGTTCACCCATGCCGTGAAGTCTGTGGGTGTGCATGCGTTGTCGCCGTTCTGGTCGCAAGTCGGGAGGTTGTTGTTGTAGGCGTTGATCCACGCGGTAAAGTCTGCGGGGGTAGCCATGCCGTCGCCGTTGACGTCGGCGAGGCATGGATCGTCTGGGACCATGATCGGCGTATCAGGAGTGGTTTCGTAGGCCCATGCGACAGGTTGGTAGAGACTGAGTGTGATCGGGAAACCGTCGATTGCTATGAATTCGAAGTCTTGCTTCCATTCGAGCGCGATGTAGCCGTAGTGATACGATTCTCCGGTTTCATCGGTTGCAAACCGAACACCGATCGTGTTTCTGTCACCCACAAGCCTATTTGTGTTGCTGAATGAATGTGTCCAGAGCGCCGATGAACGGTCGTACGTGTCGTTTGGGCCTATCTGATCGCCTGATTGAAACGTCTTAGCAATGAAAGACGAATCTCCTCCGACTTGATGGAGCTGGCCTTTGGCAATTTGAGCTCGGCCGTTCTTGTCATACCCAACGACCCGTTCGAATAGGGTCTGGGAACTTGTTGAGGGTGTATCACTTGTCACACTGAATGACCTGAACGGTTCGGAGAGTGAGACCTGGTTGTCGCTGGGGCTTAGTGTGAGATCTAGAGTTTTTGGCATAAGCACAGGCACGCCAATGACATAGGAAGGTGTCCAGGCGAATACGCCGTCGGAGTTGTCGAACGACACGACCTGGGCATCGGCTTGAGCAGCACAACTAAGTGCGATTAGCGAGCAAGCAGCAGGGGTAAACAGTCTCATGGAAGGGTTCTCCTCTAAAAGCGGCCAAACGCCAATCCCTCAATGAGATAGGATACCTGAATATTCAGGCATTCACAACTGCATATAAGTTGGAAGAGTTGTGAAAAGCTCAGGTGTGTGCCTCGGCGACCTTCGACACCGCATCCACAACCTGCTTGATCTGCTCGTCCGTCAGCTCGTGGTGCATCGGGATGCTAAAGACACGGGTCGCGAGCTTGCGCGCCACGGGCGGGTGGTCTGTGACGTGGTCGGCGAACGCGGGCTGGTCGGTCAGGCTCTTGGGGTAGTGCACGGCGCTGGGTACCCCCTCGGCGACGAGCGCCTTGATGAACTCGTCCCGCGAGCAGGTGACCTTGTCGAGGTTGAGCTTGAGGCTGTAGAGGTGCCAGGCCGAGTCGCCGCCCTTGGTGCGGGTCGGGGTCTCGACGGCGTCGACACCCGCGAAGAGTTCGTCGTATTTGTCGGCGACCGCGCGGCGCTTGTTGGTCTCGTCTTCGAGGCGCTGGAACCTCGAGAGGCCGATCGCGCCGGTGATGTCGTTCATGCGGTAGTTGAACCCGATGCTCTCGTGGAGGTACTTCTCGGTCTCGCCGTGCGAGCGGAGCAGGCCCATGTCGCGTGCGGTGTTGTCGTCGTTGGTGGTGACGAGGCCGCCCTCGCCTGTGCCGAGGTTTTTGGTGGCGTAGAAGGAGTACGTGCACGCATCACCGAACGCGCCGATGCCCTTGCCGTTGTACGTGGCAAGGTGCGACTGCGCCGAGTCGTAGATGACCTTGAGGTTGTGCTTCTCGGCGATCGCCTGTATCGCGTCGATGTCGACGGGCATGCCGTAGAGGTGCGTGACCGCGATCGCCTTGGTGTTGGGCGTGATTCGCTTCTCGACGTCGGCGGGGTCGACCTGCATGGTGTCCTCGAGGGAATCGCAGAAGACGAGCTTGCAGCCTTGCGCCGCGAGCATCGAGGCGGTTGCGATGTACGTCCACGCTGGGACGATGACCTCGTCGCCCCGCTCGAGCAGAGCGCCGTAGGCGAGCTGGAGGGCGCACGTGCCGTTGGCGCATGTGAGACCGATCTTCGCACCGGACTTGTCGGCGAACTGCTTCTCGAGTTCGGCGCAGTTGGTGTGGGCCCGGAGCATGCCCGAGTGGAGGACCTGGGTTGCCGCTTCGATGTCCTGCGGGTGCAGCTTGGGGGCCATGAAGGGGATGGAGGGCGAGGCGACGGGGGAGCCGCCGTTGAGTGCGAGGGTGTCTGCGGTTGAAGTCTGGGGCATGCTGGTTCCTTCCGTTTCCCTTCGGGTGTATACAAATGCTAGGGAAGCGGCGGGGCCTGTCGATGGATAGGCTCGGAAAGTCACATACGGATCGTGACGCCCTTGGAACTGGGAGATTCCCGATGAAGCGACTCGCGGTTGCCTTTCTTGTTGCGTTCGGCGCTCACGCCCAGCCCATGTCCAACGGGAATCTGCCCCCGGCAGAGGCGTTCGGCATCAAGGCCGTGACCAGACCCAGCCAGGACGCGGTGATGGGCTTTAGCTTCCCGACCTCGGTCATGGAACGAATGGTCCTCGACGGCGAGGCGGTCGAGGCGGGTCAGCCGCTGGTTCGCGCCGACGACCGGGAGGCGAGGGCAGCGGTTGTGCTCCAGACGATCCGCGCCGAGAGCACGCTCGATGTCGAGGCCGAGCGCAAGGCGCTGGAACTCGCGGAACTGGAGCTGGAAGCCACACAGCTGGCGACCGAGGGCGGCGGGGGCTCCACATTCGAACTCCAGCGCTCACAACTCGCGGCGGACACGGCAAAGCTCAGGCTCGATGCGAGCCAGCAGCGGCTTCAAGAGCAGCAGGTTTCACTTGAGCAGCTCCAGGCGAGGCTCGACAAGCACACGGTTTCGGCGCCGTTCGATGGCATTGTGGAGTCGGTGCTTGTCGCGATCGGCGATTCGGTTCGGGAATCCGATCCGGTTGTTCGGGTTGTGTCAGTAGATCCGCTCTGGATCGATGTCGCGACACCGACAGAAGCAACCATGGGGCTCGAAGACGGGGATCCAGCGTGGTGTCTGGTGCGGATTGGTGATGACGTGCGTTTGCTGGACGCTACGATTGTGGGTATCAGCCCGGTGGCTGATTCCGTGACCGGGGCCAGGCGTGTCCGGGTCGAGGCG
This sequence comes from Phycisphaera sp., assembly GCA_003712165.1. Lineage (GTDB taxonomy): Bacteria > Planctomycetota > Phycisphaerae > Phycisphaerales > UBA1924. Next base: position 2,724,233 of record RHLH01000001.1, on the reverse strand, counting down.
TCGAATCCGAGGGCGTTGCCAGCGGGTCTGACGGCATTTGTTCGGTTCAGTGAGCCGGACGGCGCGTGGGCGGAGCTCGCCGCGGACGCAAGCGGGGACGAAACGAGCGCTGGCGGCTGACGGTGGGCGTCGGCTGGCGCATCAGCGAGACAGAGCCGACGTGATAGATCTTTCGAAACTCAACGCGCCTGGGTGGCGCCGGATCGTTGCCGACCTGACACAGGCCGCGGGCGACGAGCGGGCGTTCCCGAATCACTTGCTCGCCGCGATGGGCCAGGTCGCCGGTGCGCGCCAGGCTGCGATCTTCGTGCAGGGTGGCGCGGGGCAGTCGGGCGAACCAAACCAGCCGACCGCGACCCTCATCTGGCCCCACAGCCCTGCCGAGGGCGAGAGCGCGAACGACTCGCTGGGTGAGCCTGGCGTGATGCGAGCCAGCGCCGCGAGCGCGTTCGACACATCGAACACGCAGGTCTTCGGTCTCGGCTCCGACGACGGGCTGTACGACGACACGCACGCCAACGGGTATGCGCTGGCGCTGCCCGTCGGGAGTGTGCCCTCGGGGGATGCGGACCCGAAGCCTGCTTTCGTGGTTGTGCTGCTGCTCGATCAGCGATCGAAGGGCGCGATGCAATCGACGATCGCGTTGTGCGAGCTGTTGGCGGGATACGCGCACCTGGCGAGTACGCGGAGCCAGCTTTCGAGGCTGCGCTCTGCTGGGGCAGCGCTCGAGCTTGCCACAAGACTCATCGCGTCGATCAACAGCGCAACGGGTTTCAAGGGCTCGGCGATGCAGCTCGTCAACGACTTGTGCAGGCATCTCAAGGCCGACCGTGTGGCGCTCGGCTGGCGTGACGGCATCGCGGGCGCTGCGCAGAACTCGGATGACCTCATCATCGAGCGGGATTCCACACCCGTGAAGGTCGTGGCGCTCAGCGACACGGAGCACGTGGACAAGCGGATGGCTATGGTCCGCAAGCTCGCCTCCGCGATGGACGAGTGTCTCGATCAGGATCAGCCCGTTGTGTTCCCGGTGCCCGAAGCCGGCGAGCAGAGCGACCCGGCGCTCTCGCAGACGATCACCCACGCGCACCGTGAGCTCGCATCGAGCGACGCGAACCTGAAGGTCACATCGCTCCCGCTCCGCGACGGCGACGATGCGCTCGGTGTCATCACGATCGAGTCGGCGCAGGTGGGGCAGTCGATTGATGTTCGCACGGTTGAGCTGTTGCAGGCGACGATGGACCTGGTTGCGCCGGTACTGCGTCTTCGTAAGAGCGACGACAGGCCAATCCCCGCGAGGCTGAAGGACGAGGTCCGCAAGGCCGGCGCGTGGGCGGTGGGCCCGAAGCACACGCTCTGGAAGCTCGCGGGCATAGCGGTGATGATCGTCGCGCTTGTGGTGACGTTTGTGTCCGTGCCGTACCGCGTCGAGGCAACGGTGCAGTTGAGGCCTGTCGAGCGCCGTGTGCTTGCTGTTCCCTTTGAGGGGATTGTGAGCGAGGTGACGCCGCAGGCCGAGGCGGGCAAACGCGTCGAGGCGGGTCAGCTTCTTGTGAAGCTGGATACGAGCGAGCTGGAGTTGAGCGCGATCGAGGCGGAGCAGCAGCTGTCGCAGGCGGAGGCTCAGGCCGCGGACGCGATGCGCCAGGGCCAGGGCGCGGATCAGCAGCAGGCCGAGGCGAAGGCGCGTCAGTCGCAGGCGAGGCTTGATCTGCTCAGGCAGCGGATCGCGAGCGCGGAGATCCGCGCACCGATCAGCGGCACGATCATCGCGGGCGATCTGACCGAGCGTGTTGGCGCAAGGCTTAAGCTCGGTGATCCGCTCTTTGAGATCGCGCCGCTTGAGGACATGAGGCTGATCGCGGAAGTGCAGGACTCCGACATCGGGCTTGTTCTCCGCGCACTCGAGGAAGACGGCATGTCGGGCAGCGTCGCCACGAAGGCGTACCCGGACAGACGGTTCCCGCTCACGGTCGAGCGCGTCGTGCCGATGGCGCAGGCGCAGGAAGGCAAGAACTCGTTCCTGGTGTACGCGAAGCTGGATGAGTCCGCGGGCTGGATGAGGCCCGGGATGGAAGGGCTTGCCAAGCTCGAGGTGGGCGATCGCACGCTGCTCTGGGTCGGGTCGCGCCGGATCGTGGACAAGCTGCGTCTCTGGTTGTGGTGGTGAGCTAGCAAGTGGCCGAGCGTTCGACATTCAGCCCGCACTGGCACCGCGTTGCGCCGACGAAGCCCAGGCTGCGCCCTCACGTGCAGATCACACGCCAGCGGTACCGCGGGAGGCGCTGGCACGTCGTTCACGACCCTGCGTCGAATAAGTTCTACAGACTGAACGCTGTCTCTCACGAGCTCGTCGGGCTGCTCGATGGTGTGCGGACGGTAGAGCAGGCGTGGAACATCGTGCTCGATCGGCACGGCGACATGGCCCCGACCCAGCCCGAGGTCATCCAGCTCATCTCGAACCTCTACAACGCGAACCTGCTCTCGATCGAGGCGACGCCCGAGACCGAGCAACTGCTCCGCCGGCAGCGCGATCGGCTGGCGCAGAAGGTCAAGAGCCAGGCTCTTGGCATCATGTATTTCCGAATTAAGCTCTTTAACCCGGACGGGATCATCTCGGCCATCGAGCCGACGCTTAGGCCGATCATCAACAGGTGGGGCTTTCTCGCGTGGCTCGTGTTTGTGCTGTTTACGCTCACGAGGCTCGGCTCGCACAGCGAAGCGCTTGCCAGCGGGTTCAAGGACGCGATCGCGCCGTCGAACTGGGGCTGGCTGATCGTTGTGTACGTCGTTGCCAAGGCGTTCCATGAGATGGGTCACGGCGTGATCTGCAAACGCTTCGGCGGGCAGGTCCCCGAATTCGGCGCGCTGCTGCTCGTGCTGGTGCCTTCGCCCTACGTTGATGCGTCGGCGTGCTGGGGGTTTGCGAGCCGGTGGCACCGGATCGCGGTCGGCGCGGGCGGGATGATCTTCGAGCTTTTCCTCGCTGCGATCATGGCGCACGTTTGGCTCGCCACGCCCGAGGGCTCGCTCGTGCACCAGCTCGCGTATAACGCGATGCTGACCGCCGGTCTTTCGACGGTGCTCTTCAACGCGAACCCGCTGATGCGTTTCGACGGGTACTACATCCTCTCGGATCTGCTCGAGATCCCGAACATGATGCAGCAGTCGTTCAAGCAGCTGCAGTTCTATATGCAGAAATACGTGTACAGGCTCGAGGACGTGTCGCCCCCCACGACGAAGCCTGGCGAGGCGGGGATCCTGACTGTCTACGGCATCTCGGCGCTGGCGTACCGCATCTTCCTGTTCATCACGATCACGCTCTACGTCATGGGCAAGCTTTTCGCGATCGGGCTCATCCTCGCACTGTGGACCGCGGCGGCGTGGTTCATCATGCCGGTCGGGAAGCTCGTCAAATGGCTGAGTTCGGGCCCGAAGCTCGCGGACCAGAGGCCCAGAGCCATCGGGGTCACGCTCGGGCTTATCGCCCTGGGGGCGGCGCTGATCGGGCTGATCCCGATGCCAGATGTTCGACGGGGCGTGGGCGTTGTCGAGAGCCTCGAGCGGACCGGCGTGTACATCGGTGAGACGGGCTTTGTGCTCGACGCGTACGCGAGGCCCGGGGATTTCCTTGAGGCGGGGCAGGTCATCGCGGTGCTCGAGAGCCCGCAACTCGAGTCGCAGATCGAGATCTCGCGGGCGATGCTCGCCGAGTACGAGAGCATCGAGCGCGAGGCGACGGCGCGCAGCCCTTCGGCGGTGCCGGTTGCGCGTGAGCGCGTCGCGGCTGCGACATCGGCTCTCAACTTCATGCTCGAGCGCGCAGATCGGCTCGTGATCCGTGCGCCGCACGCGGGGCGCTACGTCGGGAACGACCCCCACGACATGATCGGGCAGATGGCCAGCGCCGGCGAGGCGCTGGGCGAGGTCGTCGACACGGAGAACGTGCGCGTCGCGGCTTCGATGACCCAGACCGAAGCGGCGTGGCTGTTCGATGAGGTCGAGAAACCACGCGTTGCGATCAGGCCTGTTTCGATGCCGGGTGTCGTTGTCAGGGGCGAGAGCATCCGCGCGATCGACGCGGGTCAGGTCTATCTGCCTCACGCGAGTCTCGGGTTCGCGGGCGGCGGGACGATCAAGACAGCGCGCGACGATCAGACGGGGCTGAGGACCGAGACGGCGCAGTTCATCGTGTACGTCGAGCCCGGTGAGAACGAAGACTGGGCGGGCGTGCCGGGCGAGCGGGTGCATCTCAGGTTCCGCCTGAGCGCCAAGCCCCTTGCGGTGCAGTGGGTTGATCGCCTGCACAAGCTGATCCAGGGCCGGGTGCAGCTGTGACCGCTGCCGACGCGAGCCTGAACAGGTACCACGCGCTGTTCGAGGCGGTGCGCGCACGCAAGCGCAGCGTGCAGACGCTCAAGGGCGCCGATCAACTCGTCGCCTGGGGCGCACTGAAGCTGCGCCAGCGCCGGTCGCGGCTTGCGGTGCTCATGCAGTGGGCCGAGGCGGTCGATCTGCTTGCGCCCGAGATCCGGAGCCTCCCCGAGACCGCGCTCGATGCGCAGATCGATGAACTGCGCGGCGCGTTTGTCCGTGGACGAGCGAGTCATGGGCAGGTGCTGCGGGCGCTGGCGGTTGTGCGCGAGGTCGCGAGCCGAGCGACGGGTGAGGAGGCGTACGTCGTCCAGCTCGCGGGGGCGCTCGCGCTCGTGCACGGCAGGATCGCAGAGATGGTGACCGGTGAGGGCAAAACGCTGACCGGATCGCTGGCAGCGCCGCTTCTTGCGTGGCGCCACAGGCATGTGCACGTCTTCACGGTGAACGATTACCTCGCCGAGCGCGACGAGCAGAGCCGATCGCGGATTTACAGGCGGTGCGGCCTGACGAGCGGGGCGATCACGCAGGATCTCTCGCCTCAGCAGCGCGCCGATATCTACTCGCGATCGATCGTGCACGGCACGCCCAAGCAGATCACCGCGGACTACCTGCGTGATCAGATCAGTCTCGGTCGGATCGAGTCTGCGTGGTCGGGTTGGCAGAAGCTCGGATCGAGCGGGCCCCTGGTGCCGGGTCTGCAGGCGTGCCTTGTTGACGAGGCGGACGCGGTTCTGATTGACGAGGGCGTCACACCTCTGATCATCGCCAGGTCGCGCCGTGAGGACGAGATGTCCCACGCGTATATGAAAGCGCGAGATGTGTCTCGCGAGCTGGATCCCGAGAAGCATTACACCGTCGATGCGATGCGGAAGAGGGTGAAGTTGACTACCGCCGGGCGTGCTGTGCTCGCCTCGATGGCAGCAGAGGACGACGAGCAGTGGGCCACGGCGCGCAGAGGCGAGGAGCTCGTGCGGCAGGCGCTCGTGGCGCAGTGCTGCTACATCCGCGGCCAGCAGTACGAGATCGTGGACGGCCGCGTTGTGATCGTTGATGAGTACACGGGACGTTTCCTGCCCGACCGTTCGTGGGAGCACGGGCTGCACCAATCGGTTGAGGCCAAGGAAGATCTCGAGGTCACCGCGGATCGAGAGACGCTGGCGAGGCTCAGCTTCCAGCGGTTCTTCCGCAGCTACAAGTTCCTCTGCGGCATGACGGGAACCGCTGCGGACTCGGCTGGCGAGATGGAACGCGTGTACGGCAGGCCAGTGACGGTCATCCCGACGAACAAACCCGTCATCCGCGAACAGGAGTCTACGCGCTACTTCCGCGGCGCCGATGCGAAGTGGGCGGCGATCGTCGAGCGCATCCGCAGCGAGCACGAGTCAGGTAGGCCCGTGCTCGTCGGGACACGCAGCGTCGAGGCATCGCAGCTGCTCAGCGAGCGGCTCGAGGTGCTTGGGCTCAAGCACTCGGTGCTCAACGCGCACCATCACGAGGAAGAGGCGGAGCTGATTGCACAAGCCGGGCATGTGGGCGCGATCACGGTCGCGACGAACATGGCTGGCCGGGGCACGGACATCAAGCTCACGCCTGAGTCGCGCAGGCTGGGCGGGTTGTTCGTGGTGCTGACAGAGATCCACGGAGCGCGCCGGGTAGACCGGCAGTTCATCGGACGCGCCGGCAGGCAGGGCGACCCGGGCGGTGCGCAGATCTTTGCGAGTCTGGAAGACGAGCTCGTGACGAAGTACGCGCCGAATCTCGGTGAGATTGTTGCCAGCAGGGCGAACTACGACGAGCTCACGGGTTCTCGGATCTCCGAGCGCGTGTTCAAGATGGCGCAGTCGCGAAGCGAGGCGAGGGACAGGCGGGGCCGGACGCAGGTGATGCGTCAGGACGACTGGGTCGATCGGTATATGCCGAGCGTCTAGGTCGTGTTACAGGTGCTTTATGCCTCGGCCTGCATCGGCACCGCAGTACATGCACTTGGTGTGACGCTTTGAGAGCTTGCGGTTGCAGCTCGCGCATGTGTTGGTTTCGACACGGACCCTGCCGTCGAGCTTGCCGTCGGAGAGATCGATCTCGCGGATTTTATCCTCGAGCTGGGCTTCGGTGACGCCCAATTTCTCGCTCATGAGCTGCCAGATGGCCATCGTTGTGAGCGCGAGCCGGTCGGTTCGGCGTTCCAGTTCGTGGAGTGCCGACTTGACACCCCGAGACTGTTCAGCCGCGGCGTCGGCGCGTCCCCGTGCCTCGGCGATCCGTCCCTGCTGATAGATTTCCCAAAGCATGAATGTGACTCCCTAGCAGATGTATTGGGTCTGCGAGAGAGTCTATTTCATTTGAGTAGCCGCTCTAGGTAGTGGATGTCCACACCGCCCGTTCCGAAGTCTGCGTTCTCCATGAGGCGGAGGTGCAGCGGGATGGTGGTGTGGATGGGCCCGATGGTCAGCTCGGTCAGCGCCCGCTTCATGCGGGTCATGCACTGCTTGCGGTCGTCGGCGTGGACGATCAGCTTACCGATCATCGAGTCGTAGTTGGGCGGCACGCGGTAGCCCGGGACGACGTGCGAATCCATGCGCACGCCCGGTCCGCCCGGCAGATAGAGCGTGTCGATCACGCCTGCGCTTGGCATGAAGTTCTTGTCCGGGTTCTCGGCGTTGATCCGACACTCCATCGCGTGCCCGTTGACCTTGATGTCCTTCTGCTTGTAGGGCAGGGGCTCGCCCGCGGCGATCATGATCGACATCTTCACGATGTCCACGCCCGTGATCATCTCGGTCACGGGGTGCTCGACCTGCACGCGTGTGTTGACCTCGAGCATGTAGAAGTTCTGGTCGTCGTCCATGAGGAACTCGACCGTCGCGGCGCCGGCGTACTCGGCGCTCTTGACGAGCTTTGCGGCGCTCTCGGCGACACCTGTGATTTTCTTGCGGTCGATGCCAGGTCCCGGCGCTTCCTCGATGACCTTCTGGTGACGGCGCTGGAGGGAGCAGTCGCGTTCGAAGAGGTGGATCGCGTGGCCGTGCTTGTCCCCCAGAATCTGCACCTCGACGTGGCGCGCTCGCTCGAGGAACTTCTCGATGAAGACAGCGCCGTTGCCGAACGCGGCGAGGGCTTCCTGCTGGGCTTTCTTGATGTTGGTGCGGAGCGTTGCCTCGTTGTGGCAGACCCGCATGCCGCGGCCGCCGCCGCCCGCTGCGGCCTTGATGATCACGGGGTAGCCGATCTCTGCGGCGACCTCGACGGCTTCTTCCTCTTCCTCGATCGCGCCCTCGGACCCGGGGAAGACCGGGACCTTGGCGGCCTTGGCGTACCGCTTGGCCTCGACCTTGTCGCCCAGCTTGCCCATCGCTTCGGGAGATGGCCCGATGAACTCGATCTTGCAGTCGCGGCAGATCGCTGCGAAGTCGGCGCGCTCGGAGAGGAAGCCGTAGCCCGGGTGGATCGCGTCGACGTCGGCGATCTCGGCAGCCGCGATGATGCGGGGGATGTTGAGGTAGCTGTCCTTGGACGGGCCTGGCCCGATGCAGATTGCGCGGTCTGCGAGCCTTAGGTACGGCGCGTCGGCGTCGGCTTCAGAGTAGACGCAGACCGTCTCGATCCCGAGTTCCTGGCAGGCCCGGATGATTCGGAGGGCGATCTCGCCCCGGTTCGCAATGAGGACACGTCTGAACATGGTCTCGGGGTCCGGCATTCGGCGCTCGGCACTCGGGGAACCCGGCGTTTACTGGTGCCGGGTGCCGGTGGCCTTTGGCCGAGAGGTCAGTTTGGCTTAATAAGGAAGAGCTTCTGCCCGAACTCGACGGCTTGTCCGGACTCGACGAGGCATTTGGCGATCGTGCCGTTGGCCTCGGCCTTGATCTCGTTGAACACCTTCATGGCTTCGACGAGGCAGACGACCGAGTCGGAGCTGATGGAGTCTCCGACCTTGACGAATGGGTCGCTGTCGGGGTTCGGCGCCGGGTAGAACGTGCCGACCATAGGTGACTCGATGGCGATCATCCCGTCGTCGGCATCGCTCGGGGCGCTCGGCGCCGAGTCGGTGCTTGCGGGTGCGGGTGCGGTCGGGACTGCAGGGGCGCTCGGAGCCGCGGCGTGGACGACCGGCTGGCTCGCAAGCACGGTGCCTGGCTGTCCGCGTCTGAGGGCGACGGTTTCTTCTTTGTCTTGCAGGTCGAGCTCGGTCAGGTCGTTCTCGACCATGAGTTTCACGAGTTCTTTGAGTTTGCGGATGTCGATCATCGCGTGTTCCCGTCAGAGATTGGTCCGCGCACGGGCTGAGCCGGGCGCGAGATGGTTGGTTGATAGGGTAGCCGGGTAGCAGAGTCTGTGCCGGGATCCGGGGGGGCAGGTAGACTCGACGCGTGGAGAAACGCACCGCGAGGATGTTGTCAGGGTCGCCCTGGCCCGCGGTGGTCTTGTGGGTGTTGCTGATCGCGGCGGTCGCGGGCTTTCCGCTCGCCGTGGTGATGCTCGATTTCGTGCGGGGCGACTCGTCGGGTGAACCAAGCGACGTTTGGGCGCTGAACACGAGACTGCTCGGCCTGTCGGTTATGTGGGCTGTATTCATCGGAGCCCTGTCGGCTGTGTTTGGTTGGATAGGAGCGTGGGCGAGCAGGGGCTGGCGGGTGTGGTGGACGCCGGTGCTCGTCATCCCGATCCTGATGCCCAGTTCGCTCGCATCGAGCGGCTTTGGGCTCCTGCGAGGACCGGGCACGCTCGTAGGTGATTGGCTGGCGATGGGCCCCAACTGGAGGCCCATATTTGTGAGCAAGGCGCTGGCGGTGATCGGGCTCGCGCTCTGGTCGTGCCCGTTTGCGCAGATGATCGTCGCGGCCCGAGTCCGGGCGATCGATCCGGCGACGCTCGAGGCGAGCAGGCTCGTGGGCGGCGGGGCTCTTGGGTGGGCGAGGCTGAGGTTTGGGATGAGCCTCAAGCACACGCTCGTTGCTGCGGGAGCTGTCGCGGTGCTCATGCTGGGGTCGGCGGTTCCGCTGCATCTGGCGCAGATGGAGACCTACGCGACGAAGATCTGGCTCGAGCTCGACGCGACTTCCGTTCAGGACCGCTGGCGCGTGATCGCAAGCGGCTGGCCCTTGTTCCTGATCGCGGTTTCGGTATCGATGGCCGTCGTCTGGAACCTGCGCAAGCGTCCGGCGTGGCTGCGGGGCGTTGGCACAGTCGAGTCAAGAGTTGGTCGGGCTCCTGTCGTGCTCGCGCTGCTTGTTCCTGTGGTCGCGGTTGTGTTGCCTGGTGTGGTCTTCGCGATAGACCTTGAGAGTCTGAGCACACTTTCGACGGTCTGGCAGACCGAGGCAGCATCGGCCGGCAACGCGTGGTTGGTGGCGGCGGGTCTGGCGGTGTCCGGTCTTGTGATGACTTCGTGCGTCTGGATCGGTCTCACCGGCGGTGGGGCGGCGCGATCGGTGACGCTCGTCGGCGTCGCGCTGCTGTTGCTGCTTGCGCTCGTGCCCGGGGTCGTGACGGGGATGCTCGTGGGGTCGGCGTGGCGTGATGTCCGATTCGTGAGCGACTCGTGGGTCGTGGTGCTGCTGGCGCATCTCGCTCGGTTCGGCGCGCTGCCCGCGCTGGTCGGGGTGCTGATGGCTTGGAGCGAATCACAAGAGGATCGGGACCTGAGAGAGCTTGCGGGCGCGACGGGCGTGCTCGGCTGGCTTCGGACGGTCGGGCTCCGCTCTTGGCCCGTGATGACGCTTGCAGCGCTTGCGTGCGCAGCGTTCTCGCTCCATGAGATCGAGAGCGCGATCGTCGTCTCGCCGCCCGGGATGGACTCGCTCGCGAGGTCGATGCTGAACCTGCTGCATTTCCAGCGGTACGAGCATCTTTCGGGTTTGTCGCTGATCGTGATCGCACTTGGTACGCTGCCCGTGCTGGCGATAGCCGGAATTTGGTGGCTCTGGTTGCGAACAACCGGACAGAGCGGTGCGAACCGTTGATGTGCCGGTGTCGGTCTCACTTCGGACGGAGGCGAACGATCAGATCGGGCGGGTTCATAGCGGTGGTTGCTGTTACGCTCGGAGTTTCGTGCGCCGTTGGGTGTGAACAGCAACGTCGGAATGAGCCCGCGAGACTCGATGTGGAGCGCGTGCTCGGTGAGCCCGGCAAGCTGCCAGGTCAGTTCATGTACCCGCGAGGCATTGCGGCGGGGAATGGTCAGCTCTGGGTCGTTGACAAGGGCGCCCGGGTGCAGAGGCTCGATCCGGAGACTGGCACATCGATCGAGATATTCCAGACGCCGATCTCTGATCAGGGCAAGCCGACAGGGCTGACGATCGCGCCACTACCGGGCGTTCCCGGAAGCACGGGGCTGTACATCGCGGACACGCACTACAACCGAATCCTGATTTACGACACCGCCGACGAGAACAAGGTGCCGATCGCCGAGTTCGGTTCGTATGGGACGGGGCCTGGCCGGTTTGTGTACCCGACCGACATCGCGGTGCTGACTGATGACTCGGGCATCGTTGAGCGGATCTACGTCAGCGAGTACGGCGGGAACGATCGGATCAGCATCTATGACGCGGACCTCAATTACATCACCAGCTTCGGTTCATTCGGTGTGGCGCCCGACCACGACGAAGTGAACGAGGGTGTTGTGTTCGACAGGCCTCAGTCGATCATGATCGATCAGGCGAAACGCGAGCTGATCATCGCGGACTCGTGCAACCACAGGGTCGGACGATTCACGCTCGACGGTGAGTTGATCGCCTGGCTCGGCGCGGCGGGGGATGATGAATTCCGTTATCCTTACGGCCTCGAATTGGTCCAAGGGCGAGGGCTGCTCGTCGCCGAGTACGGGGGCAACCGCATCCGTTATGTTGATCTCGAATCCGGACGCTCGCTCGCGAAGTTCGGCGAGCCCGGACGCGAACTCGGGCAGCTCGCTTCGCCCTGGGGCATCGCGGTGATCGGGCGTGACGCGTTCGTGCTCGACTCCGGCAACAACCGCATCCAGGTCATCGACAGCCCGGCGCGCGCCCTCGCGGCGGTTGGGGGGAGCGAATGACGCTCTCGCTCGCCTCGCTCGTTGTCGGCCCGATCGAGTTTGCGATCCCCGTCTGGCTCTGGCTCTTCGTGCCGATCGCGTTGCTTGTTGTGCTGATCGGGCGCAAGAGTCTGTCCGCCGCAGGGACTGGATCGCGACGCGCGGCGCTGTTCTTCAGGTTGTTCGTTGTGCTGCTGATCGTGTGCACGCTCGCCGAGCCAAGCCTGAGGCGTGAGTCTGACAAGCTCGCGGTGACAGCGGTGATCGACATGAGCCGGTCGGTGCCGGTGCAGATGCAGTCGGTCGCTGAGGAGTACGTCGCCCAGGCCGCGGAGGTGGGGCGGACGAACGAGGATCTGCTTGGCGGGGTGACCGCTGCGCGTACGGCGTACGTGCAGAGCATCCCGAGCGACCTGCGCACGACACTCGAAGCCGAGAACATCGGGTCTACCGACGGCACAAACCTCGAAGAAGCGATGCGGATGGCGCTTGCGATCCGTCCGGAAGACGCGGCGTACAGGCTGCTGCTGATCACCGACGGCAACGAGACCGAGGGCAGCCTGCTCGCGGCGGCCGAGAGCGCCCGCGCGATGAGCGTGCCGATCGATGTGCTCCCGCTGACGTACCGTTACGAGGGCGAGGTGATCGTCGAGCGCGTGGAGACGCCCACCAACGCGCGGATGGGTGATCTGATCAACGCGCGCGTCACGATCCAGTCCACACGCCAGACCAACGGCACGCTCTCTATTCTCATCAACGACACACCGATCGATCTGGATCCTCAGAGCTCGGCGCTCGGTGTCGCGGTCAGGCTCCAGCCCGGGTCGAACACGTTCGAGGTGCCGCTGGGTGTGACACGCCGCGGACCTCAGGAGATATCGGCGGTCTTCGAGCCCAACGAGAACGAACGCGGGTTCGGCGATGTCATCGACGAGAACAACCGTGCCGGATCGATCACGTTCTTCTCTGGAGAAGGGCGCGTGCTTGTGCTGAGTGAGAGCGAAGAAGAGTCTGCCTCGCTCGTCAGCGCACTGGAAGCCGAGGGCATCGGTGTCGACGCGATGCTCGCCGATCAGGCGCCCCAGTCGCTTGTCGAGTTCAACGCTTTCGACGCGGTGGTGCTCTGCAACGTGCCCGCGTACTCGTTCAGCGAGTTGCAGCAGCAGGCGATGAGGCAGTACGTCGAGGACGGCGGGGGCGGGCTCGTCATGACGGGCGGCCCGGATTCGTTCGGCGCGGGTGGTTGGATCGGATCGCCTCTCGAGGACGTGCTGCCCGTGCAGCTCGATCCGCCTCAGACGCGGCAGATGCCGCGAGGGGCGCTCGCGCTGATCATGCACTCCATCGAGATGCCCGAGGGTGTGTACTACGGCAAGAAGACCGCCGAGGCCGCGGCGACCGCGCTGTCGAGGCTCGACCTCGTGGGCATCATCGAATACTCGGGGTTCGGGGTTCGGGGGCGGGACCGAGTGGGTCTTTCCCATGCAGGAGCGCGGGGACGGCACTGCGGTGCGCCAGGCGATCAACAGCCTCCGCTTCGGTGACATGCCCGACATGCACCCGTCTGTGCAGCTCGCGTATAACGGGCTCGTGAACGCCGAGGCGGGCCAGCGCCACATGATTGTCGTCACCGACGGCGATCCCTCGCCCCCGAGCAAAGCGCTCCTGCAGAAGTATGTCGATGCGGGTATCACGATCAGCACGATCGGCGTGTTCCCTCACATGGGCGGTCAGAACAGCCCCGATCTGATGCGGCTCAAAGAGATCGCCGAGTTCACTGGCGGTCGGTACTACGGCATTACGACTTCCACGCAGCTTGCCACCATCCCGAAGATCTTCATCAAGGAAGCGCAAACCGTGAAGCGCTCACTGATCTGGGAAGGTCAGCCTTTCGATCCGACACTTACCGGGATGCCGAGCGCACCGATGTCGGGAGTCCGTGCCGTGCCGAGTTTGCGTGGGTATGTCGTGACCGCGGACCGGACAGACGGGCTTGCGGTCACGACGATCCGCGGCCCGCAGGACGACCCGATCATGGCGCAGTGGCAGCGCGGCCTGGGCCGAGTCGTCGCGTTCACTGGTGATGCCTCGACACGCTGGTCACCCAGCTGGATCGGCTGGGCGGGGTTCCGCTCGTTCTGGGGCGAGCACATGCGCTGGGTGATGCGTCCGACCGGCAACGCCGAGGCGCGCACGAACATCCAGCAGATCGGCGACGAGTCTGTCCTGACCGTCGAGCTCGCGCGTCCCGATACCGACGAACGCATCAACTTCGCGACAATCAAGGGACGCGTCGCGGGTCCCGATGGTTCGTCTCAAGAAGTCGTGCTGCGACAGGAAGGCCCGGGCAGGTACGTCGGCAGGTTCGATTCCTCGGACCCGGGCTCGTACATCGTTGGTCTCCGATACAACGCACCCGGGCAGAACGGCGGGGGGTCCACAGAGGGCTCGGTCCAGGCCGCGGTGACCAAGCCCTTTACGGACGAGTTCCGGGCGCTTGAGGACAACGCTGGATTACTCCGACAGATCGCCGAGCGGACCGGTGGACGTGTGCTGCCCGCAGAAGCGCAGCAAGCGAATCTCTGGCTCCGAGATGGGCTCGACATGCCCGTGTCGCGGCAGCCGGTGTTCCTGCTCTTTGCGATGATCGCGCTCGGGCTTTTCTTGCTCGACGTCGCGGTGCGCCGGGTCAGGCTCGACCTGGGCGTGCTCCGCGCGATCGGGAACAAGGCCTTCGGCAAGGCGCCGTCACAGCAGAGCGAGTCAGTGCGGAGCCTCCGAGAGGTCCGCGCCAAGGCGCAGCAGAAGATGGCAGCCAAGACAGAGCAGCAATCAGAGGCGAGCGCTGGTAAGAGCACCGCCAAGCGTAAGTTCGAGGCAGCGCCCGGGGCTAATGATCAGCCGATCGAGCTCGCAGGCGATGCGCCGGCACCGCTTGTTAACAAGAACGAGCAGAAAGTGCAAACGAAGAAAGCCGAACCCGACAAGGGCGAGGGGCTTAGCAGGCTCTTGCAGGCGAAGCAGCGCGCCAAGGAAGATTTCGACAAGGACACGAAGGGCTAGACCAAGACGGACCCGCCGCCCTTGGGTGTGCGAATCACATGATGCAAAGGAGCATCGAGATGGCGATGAACGAGAACGCAGAAACCCCGCAAGAGGTCGCAGCCAAGTGCGAGGCCTTCAAGAAAACCTACCAGGCGCTCGTCGACGAGGTCGGCAAGATCATCGTCGGGCATCGCGATGTGGTCGACGCCGTGCTCATGTCCTTCTTCGCCGGCGGCAACGTGCTTCTGGAGGGTGTTCCTGGTCTGGGCAAGACGCTGCTTGTGCGCACCCTCGCGGAGACGCTCGACCTTCCCTTTAGCCGGATCCAGTTCACACCGGACCTGATGCCCGCGGACGTCATCGGCACGAACATTGTCATGGAAGACCAGGCGACGGGTCACAGGCGCTTCGAGTTCCAGCAGGGGCCGATCTTTGCGCAGGTCGTGCTCGCCGATGAGATCAACCGCGCGACGCCCAAGACGCAGTCGGCGCTGCTCGAAGCGATGCAGGAGCGGAGCGTCACGGTCGCTGGTAAGACCTACAAGCTCGACCTGCCGTTCATCGTGCTTGCGACACAGAACCCGATCGAGCAAGAGGGCACGTACCCGCTGCCCGAAGCGCAGCTGGACCGGTTCATCTTCAAGATCAACCTCGGGTACAACAAGCTCGATGATCTGATGACCATCATCGACCGCACGACAGGCGCCGAGACCCCGAGCGTCGGCAAGCTCTTCGACGGACCAAAGATCCTCGAAGCCCAGCAGCTGATCCGCTCGGTCGTGATCGCGCCGCACGTCAAAGAGTACGCGGCGAGGCTCGTGCTGGCGACGCACCCCGAGGGCGAGTACGCGGGCGGGTCGTCGAGCGTGACCAACCGCTACGTCCGCTGCGGCTCATCGCCCCGAGGTGCGCAGGCATTGATCCTGGGCGCGAAGGTCAAGGCCGTGACCGACGGCAGGTACCACGTCGGCAACGACGACATCAGGGCCGTCGCCAAGCTCGCGCTGCGCCACAGGCTGATCCTGAACTTCGAGGCCGAGGCGGACCGCGTAGACCCGGACAGCATCGTGGACGAGATACTGAAGATGACACCGACGGAGCCCGTGGGAGTCGCTGGTCGCTGATGCTCCGCACCCCTTCACAAACCCGTCCTGCGTCGCTCGAGGATCTGCTCGACACGAAGTTGCTGGCGCGGCTCGATGCGATGGATATCTCGAGCCGCAAGGTGTTCCGGGGCAAGCTCAAGGGAGAGCGGCGTTCGAAGAAGCGGGGCGAGAGCGTCGAGTTCGCGGACCACAGGCCCTACGTCGTGGGCGATGATCTCCGGCACATCGACTGGAACATCTTCGGCAGACTAGACACGCTCTTCATGAAGCTCTTCATGGAGGAGGAGGATCTGAGCCTGCACCTCGTGCTCGATTGCTCGCAGAGCTCGGACACGGGCGAACCCAACAAGCTGCTGTTCATGCAGCGGGTGGCGATGGCGCTCGGGTACATCGGGCTTGTGAAGTACAACCGCGTCGCCGCGAGCACGATCGGGGCGCAGATGGGCGACGAGGGAGAGCCTTCGCTTATGAACTCGCTGCGCGATCTGCGGGGCAAGCGGCGCGTGCACGATCTCTCAAGGTTTATCTGTGACATCCGCCCGGGCGAGTGGGGTGAAGAGACGCCCTCGTTCGCCGAGGCGTGCCGGCGGATCGCGCTCTCGCGTCGCGGCAAGGGCATCATGGTTCTCATGAGCGACATGCTCATCAAGGAGGGCTACGAGGAAGGCCTGCGCATGCTCGTCGGGCGGGGCTACGACCTCTTCGTCATCCAGACGCTCAGCCCACAGGAACTCGACCCCACGATCTCGGGCGATCTGCGGCTCAAGGACGTGGAGGACGGCGACAAGGCCGAGATCACCATGTCTGCGCCGCTCATGAAGCGATACAAGAAAACGCTCGCGGCGTATACGAACCAGCTCCGCGACTTCTGCGCCCGCCGCGAGATCATGCTCGTGACCGTGCCCAGCAGCACCGAGGTCGACACGATGGTGCTCGATCACCTCCGCAGGCGGGGGGTGGTGAAGTGATCCGCTTCGTGCTCTGCATTCTGATCGCGGGCTGGATGACCGGCTGCGCCGTCAATGACTCGCCGCTGTATCTGTATATGACACAGGACGAGCTGCAGCACGCGATCGATCAGCGGTACTGCGCGGGTATGTCATTCGAGGCGGTCGAGTCGCAGATGATCGTGGACGGGCTGACTTACTTTGTTGATCGCGACGACACCTTCGAAGTGAACGAGGTCGAGGGGAGGCTTGTACAGGCCGGGCTCCAGCGTGAGACGAGCCCGCTGTTCGGCAGGCTCATCCTGCGGTTTGATAACGGCGCACTCGAGAGCGTGCGCTACGGCTCGCCCATCGAAGACGGTGGCCGGTGGGAGTACACGCGCTACAGACTCGAGCCTTGTGAGCAGCAAGGCGAAGAGAGCGGGGTGACCCCATGACCTGGCTCACCCCCGGGCTCGGAGCACTTGCGGCGGCGATCGCGATCCCGACGCTCCTGATCCTGTACTTCCTGAAGCTCAGGCGACGCGACGTCGAGGTCTCGTCCACGCTGCTCTGGAAGCGCACCGTCCAGGACATGCAGGCCAACGCGCCGTTCCAGAAACTCAGGCGGAACCTGCTGCTCTTCCTGCAACTGCTCGTGCTCGCGGCGGGCTTGTTTGCTTTGGCCCAGCCCGAGCTGTCTGCAGAATCAGTGACCGGTGATCGGCACGTGATCATGATCGATCGTTCCGCGTCCATGCAGACGCGTGACGGCAATTGGAAGGGCGAGACGGTCACGCGTTTGGAGCAGGCCAAGCGCGAGGCGCTCGAGTTTGTCGATGCGCTGGCAGAGCCGACATGGCTCGACGGCGTGATGGGCGGCGCCGAGGCCGGCGCGGACAAGGCGACGGTCATCACCTTCGACAGCCAGGGCGGGATCCGTCAGCCGATGACCGCTGACAAAGGCCTGCTGCGTTCGGCGATCGAGTCGATCGAGCCCAGTGATGCGCCGACGAACGCGGCAGAGGCGTATAGGCTCGCGATCGCGCAGGCGCCGCCCCGATCCGTCCCGGACCGTGACGGCACGCTCATCCAGCTCCCGCCGGCAGTTGGAACCGTTCACCTCTGGACCGACGGGAAGATCGGTGATGTCCGAGACGTCGTGCCCGGACCTGAAGACGTCGTGCTCTTCAACCGCGTGGGCGGCGAGAACGCGGTCAACATCGGGATCACGGGGCTTCGCGCCGAGCGATCCTTCGAAAGCCCGCGCGAGCTTTCGATCTTTGTTGGACTCGCGAGCACGGACACCAGGCCTCGGACGGTTGATGTGCAGTTCATCGTCAACGGCGCGCTGACGAGTGTCAGGCAGGCCGAGATCGGACCGGCAGAGGGCGAGGTCTCCGAGGGGCGCAGCCTGCCCGGGACCGGGGGCGTGGTTTTCAAGCTCGATCGCGCCGCGGGCGCAGTTGTCGAGATCCGCACCAAGACTGCGGACAACGGCGAAGACATGCTCGCCAGCGACAACAACGGGTGGATCGTTGTGCCGCCCTCGAAGAGGCTGAGTGTGGCGATCGTCTCGCCAAACGACTTCTTCACATCTCTCGCGCTGGAAGGGTTGCCCTTTGGTGAGCTCACGCAGCTGACGCCCGAACAGTTCGAGCAGCTCGGCGCCAACGCGTCCCAGTACGACGTCGTTCTACTCGACGGCTGGCTGCCCGACGAGGCGCTGCCCGCGGGGAACTACCTGGTTCTGGGCAACGTTCCCGATGGCTTCGGGTTGACCGTGACTGGCGAAGACGAGATGGTCGAGATCGTTGACTGGGACGAGGAGCACCCGGTGATGTCCGGGCTCGAACTCGGTGGACGCGTCACGATCGCAAGAGCAAGGTCTGTCGATATCGAGCAGGGCTCGGCAATCGAGGTGCTTGCCGAATCGAACGAGGGGCCCGTGATCTTCGATGCATCGAACGGGCGCGCGCGGGCGATCATCGTCGCGTTCGACCCGGACGCTTCGAGCTGGCCCTTCGATGTCAGCTACGTCGTCTTCCACGCCGCCGCGATCAACGCGCTGGGCGGCGTGACCGGGAGCGCCTCGGCAGGCACGGTCAGGCCAGGCGGGACGATCTCCGAGCGACTCCCCGTTGGCGCTCGCAACGTGCGCCTTGCGATCCCCGATGCGCCTGATGTCTCGCTCGCCGCTGCACCAGACGGCCGGGTCGCGTACGGGCCGGTCCCGCGCGCCGGTGTGTACACGCTCAACTGGAACGGAGCCTCGGGCATCACGGACGAGTTCGAGGACGGCACAGCCACCCGGCATGTCGCCGTGAACCTGCTCGACCCGGAAGAGTCGGACATCCGCAGCTCGGCGGTGTTGTCGTTTGCGTCGGGCGATGTCGCTGCTTCTGCAACAGGGTCAGCCGAGTCGCCCCGCAGGCTTTGGCCTTGGCTCCTTCTGGCGGCTCTCGCGATCAGCCTGTTTGAATGGTGGATCTACAACCGCCGCGTGTACCTATGAAGCTCATTCTGTGCATCCTGCTTCTCCTGCTCACTCCAGCCACGGCATCGGCGCAGCGGGAGCGAGGGGATCAGGAAGACAACGAGGTCACGGTCCTCGCAGACTTCGGGTTCGCCGACTCGGTGCCCGGCGCCCGGTTCGGGCCGGTGCGTGTCCATGTCCGCGCGCAGGACGAGAACATCTCGGGCCGGGTCGAGCTGGATTACATCGGCCGCGACGGTTACACAGGCAGGGTCATCGCGCCGGTCGATGTGGCTGCCGGGGGCGAGACAACGGTCTCGATGGTCGTCCCGATTCCCGCGATGCTTGAAGAGGTGCTTCTTACACTGCGTGACCAGCGTGGGGCGAGGATCGCTGATGCTGAGTACGCGACGCTGCCGAGTTCAACACAGATCCAGTTCCCGACCATCCTCGCACCCTCGCAGGAGCTGCTGCTCTCGTGCACCGCGCGGGTGTCGGCGTCAAGGATTGCCGAGTCGCTCGTTCAGGATTCCATCGGGTTCCTGCCGACGACGAGACTCAGGTCCGTTCGACAGATGCTTGAGCTGACCCCCGAGCAGGCGACGCAGTTTGTCTTCTCGAATCTCATCGGCGAGAACGTGCTCGTTGACACGCTGCCTCTCTCGCACAGAGCGTACGAGGGCGCGGTGGCGGTCATCGTCGATTCGACGACGGTGCAGGAAGCGGACCCCCGCGCGATCGTCGCGATGCACCGCTGGGTGATCGGGGGCGGCAGGCTCATCGTTCTCGCCGACATGCCGGGCGATCAGTGGCGCAGGCTCATCCCGCCGACGGTACCGATCGATGCGATCACGCTCGGGGCTCAGCAGCAGATCGATGTCCCTGCCGAGTTCGAGACGCTCACCGACAGCCCTGTTCGCGAATCGCTCATCTGCAGACCGATCTGGCTGACGTTGGCCGCCGAGGATGCTGGCTGGTCAACGCGCTGGCAGAGCACCGGAGGGAACCTGCTCGCCGAGGGGCCTGCCGGGTTTGGATGGGTCACGCTGGTTGGGGTGCTCCCAAGCAACGTGAGCGGTGGAGGGCGTGAAGGCGACACCAAGCTCTGGGCCGGCGTGCTGACCGGCGCGAGCCGGGGCGTGTACATGCCCGACCACAGCCACCGCACGCTGCTGACTCGGGGGAACTCGTGGGGCGAGCTTCGCGTCGTTGAAGACGTGCCGGTGCTGGTGTTCGACGCGATCGGTTCTGCGACTCCAATCGGGAGCGCCGCGGTGGCGCTCGTAGCGCTCGTGACAGTTTCCCTCGCGATCGCACTCGGGCCTGTGGACTTCGTGCTGCTCAAGCTGATCAGGCTCCGCCACATGGCCTGGCTCAGTGCGCTCGTGTGGATCATGCTCGCTTCGGTCATCGGGTTCCTGACGCCCAACAAGATGAGGTCGGGCGCATCCACGCTCGGCAGGCACACGCTGATCGACACCCTCGCGGTCAACTCGGCGCTGCCCGGTTCCGACTCGAACCCGCAGAACACGAGGGTGGCAGAGCTTCCCGATGTGCTGCGTTCGTGGAGCCTGTCGTTTTCGAATTACTTCGCGGGCTCGACTGATCCGATCACTGTCTCGCCTTCACAGAACGGCGTGTACTGGTCCGAGTATCAGGGCGTGCAGGGGCGCTCCGCGGTCACAAGGCCGCTGGTGACGGTTCAGAACCCAAACTCTGGAGGTCTCGACGCGACGAGATCGTCAGCACCAGCGCCGATCAGGCCCGGCATATGGACAACGAAGGTCTTCCTCGACAGCGGACCGATCGTGATCGATCTGGACGTCGCTCTCGAGCCGATCGATGAGGGGTGGGGCCTGTCGGTCGACGGGCTGAACGCGGAGCGGCTCATCGCCGGTCAGCTGCGCGTCGGCGATCGCTTCCTCCCGATCCGTGCGCGCGACCTGAACTCCGCGGGTGCGCAGCGATTCAGACTCAATGAAATCTCGGCGACGCGAGACCCGATTGGGCTCTACGACGATCCGTTGGCATGGGATGACGACCGACGCTATCTGCACAACATGTACAGCAACGTGCGCCTCGAAACGATGAGCCAGAGCCTGTTGCAGCTACTGCCGGGCCCTTCGGAGCGATCACACTCGATAGAACGGCTGCTCGCGACTCGCAGATACGCGCTCGTTGAGCTGTTCGTCGCCGGGCAGCTTCTCAACGTGCCCATCGAGGCGAACGATGTCGAGCCGAGCCAGAGCACGATGTACAGGATTCTCGTGCCGATCGAAGGAGATCCGTCCCGTGATTGAAGTGCGCGGCATCACGAAGAAGTTCGGCAGCCTCGTCGCCGTGGACGACGTCTCGCTGACCGTTGGGCCGGGCGAGGTGTACGGGTTCATCGGGCCGAACGGCGCCGGCAAGAGCACGACTATGAAGGTGCTCGCGTGCTTGCTCAAGCCAGATTCGGGCAGCGCCTTCGTCGATGGCATGGATGTCACCGTTGAGGGCGACAGTATCCGCCGCATTCTCGGGTACATGCCCGACGTGCTCGGTGTGTACGACGACTTGACGGTTGAGGAGTACCTGCACTTCTTCGCAGCGGCGTTCAAGATCCCCCGCAAGTCGCGCAAGGGCACCATCGAGGGTGTTCTGGAACTCACCGATCTCACCGAGAAGAAAAAAGCAATGGTGGACAGCCTCTCGCGCGGCATGAAGCAGCGCCTCGGCGTTGCGCGTGTGCTTGTGCATGACCCGAAGGTCCTGCTGCTCGACGAGCCGGCGAGCGGGCTCGACCCTCGCGCGCGGATCGAGATGCGCGAGCTGCTCACCGAGCTTGCACGCATGGGCAAATCGCTCATCGTCTCAAGCCACATCCTCTCGGAGCTTGGGCAGATGTCGACATCGATCGGCATCATCGAGCGTGGGAAGCTGCTGTACTCGGGTTCGATCGAGGACGCGTACGCGAAGATGGGCGTCGGCGACCGGGTCAAGATCAGGCTTGAGGACGCGGGCGATTCGCTCTCGCAGGTACGAAACTCGCTCGTCGCGGACAAGAGGATCAGCCGAGCTGAGGTCGAGGGCGAGACCATTGATGTCGAGTTCGCACCGGGGCAGAAGAGCCATCACTTCCTGATCGAGATGCTCATCGCCAAGGGCGTGCACATCGCCTCGTTCACGCCCGAAACGCCCAGGCTCGAAGACGCGTTCATGACGCTCACGAAGGGGCAGGTCCAGTGAACGCGCTCGGCCGGGCTCTGGCACCGCTGCAGTGGCTCTATGGGGTTGTCTGGAACCCCATCCTCCAGCGCGAGCTTCGTGCGTCGGGACGGCGCCGATCCACGTACATCATCCGGGGCGGCTACGCGGCTGCGTTCTCGCTCGTGGCGATCACAGCGGTCACCTCAACGATGGAGACGTACGGCTACTACAACTCCGCGACTGCGCGCGCGCAGGGCTTGGCACGACTCGCCGAGTCGATTGTGCTGTTCATCGTATGGTTCCAGTTCTTTACGCTTGTGCTGCTTTCGCCCACGATGACCAGCCCATCGATCTGCGAAGAGAAGCTCAGGGGCACACTCGGCGCGCTCATGACGACGCCGCTGACCTCGACGCGCATTGTGCTGGGCAAGCTCATGGGGCGGATGTATCAGGCCCTGCTGCTCACGCTCGTCAGCGCGCCGCTGCTGCTTGCGATCCGTGTCTTCGGCGGTGTGCCTATCGAGTGGATCGTCGCATACACGCTCGTCACGCTTTCAACGGCCGTATTCGCCGGCTCGCTCGGGCTTCTCTTCGCGATGTGGCACGATCGCTCCGCCCCTGCGGCTATGTTCGCTCTGCTCACGCTGGGTCTCATGTTCGCTGCACCGCCCCTGATCTTCTTTGCGATGCGCCAGTCGAGCTACTTGGGGCTGCCGTCGATTGGGATATCAATCGAGCAGATAAACTCGCTCATCCCGTACGGCATCGCGTCTTGCCCGCCATTCGCGCTGGCTGCACTCGCGACCGATGGCCCGCAGCAGCTCGGTATCCCCTGGCTCGCCGGGACACCCTTTGACAAGATCTGGGTGCTCACAGTTGTGTACATGCTCATGTGCTCGGCGTTCACGCTGTGGATTGCATCTCTTGTCATGCGAAGGCTCCTGCTTGAGGCTTCGGGCGGAGCCGTCAAGGCCAAACCAGTGCCTGAGAACAAGCCCGCGCGAGACACAAAGAAGCGGACGAAGCACCGCGTCAGACTCGCCAGGCTCGCGGATCAACCTGTCTACTGGCGCGAGGTGTCGCGGCGCTGGATCAACGGCAGGTTCGAACGATCGGTGCTCGCGTTCGTGCTCGTGTTCTCGCTCGGGTTTGCGTACTACAAGACAGACATGGACGAGCAGCCGATCCATATGCTGATCGGGTTGGTCGGCATGATTCTGCTCATGCTGTGCGCTTCGGTGATGACCGCGAGCTCAATCAACGGCGAGCGCGCGACCGAGACATGGGACGCGCTGATGACCTCACCCGTTTCGGGGCGTGCCGTCGTGCTGGGCAAGTACTTCGCGGTCGTCCGCAGGCTCGCCCCGCTTGCGGGCCTCGTCTCGCTGCACTTCATCGTGATGTCGTTCCGCGGGTTCATCTCGTGGCCCGCGACAGCGATGAGCATCGCGCTGATCAGTGTCCCGCCTCTGTTCTACCTCGCGACCGGGCTGGCGATGAGTCTGCGGTTTACCAAGAGCTCTGTGTCGAGTGTCTGCAACATCATTCTGCTGCTGGCGATGTGGTTTGGGATACCTATTCTGATCATCATCATGCTCGAGTTCAACTGGGAACGGTCTGAATTCGAAGACTTGATGGAACGGTTTGTTTTTGGATCGCACCCGCTCCTAATGCTCGTGAGCGTGATCGACGGCGACATCGAACAGCAGGTTCGCGAGCGCTCGAAGCCGTTCAGCTTCGCCGACGACCGCGTGACGATGGGCTATATGATTCAAATCACCACAGCGCTCATTGTTGCGCACGCTCTGCTCGCGATCGGTGTCCTGTGGGCGAGTATCCTCGCATTCACAAGACTCTCGGGCCGGAGTTCGTAACAAGCCTTAGTCGTCGCGGACGACCATGATCTCGTCGAGGTCCTTGCGCGTGATCGCGGGCACCTGGCAGTCATCGGCGGGGTACCCAACCGGGATAAGCAGGTACGGTCTTTCATGCGCGGGTCTGCCCAAGACCTCGCCGAGAAATTTCATCGGGCTGGGCGTGTGTGTGAGCGTTGCCAGCCCCGCGTGCTGAGCCGCGGCGAGCAGCATCCCGACCGCGATCCCGACAGACTCATTGACGTAGTACGTCTGCCCCTCGTCGTCGGTCTTCATGAGCTTGAACACCACGATGAGCCAGGGCGCGATTTCGAGGAAGGGCTTGTGCTCATCGGTTCCGAACGGGCGGAGATCTTCGCGCCATTCATCCCCAACCCGGCGGTGGTAGAACTCGTGCTCTTCGGCCTCCGCTGCCTCGCGGATTTTGTGTTTCAGGTCGGCGCTCCGCACGGCGACGAACCGCCAGGGCTGCTTGTTTGCGCCCGACGGGGCGCTCCCTGCTGCACGGATAATGTTCTGGATCGTCTCAAGGGAGACGGGCTTGTCCGAGAACTCGCGGACTGTCCTCCGCTGCCGCATGACATCGAAAAAAGCTGACGAGGCGTCCTCAGGAGAGGATCCTGGTTGGTAGGGAGCAAGGGGCATCATCGGTGCGTCGCTTGTCATATGGGGCTCTCGAAAGTACAAGTCAGGCCGAATGCTCGGCGATGGGCGGTGTCTTACAGGGTGCGGGCACAGTGTAAAGTCAACACCCGCAGGAGACGGCTTATGCCCAAAAATACTCTTCTCATTCTTGCGGCTGGCTTCGCCCTTGCCGCCCCTGCGGTCGGCCAGTGGACGGGCCAACGCGACCCCGCCGTCGGAGGCTCGCCCGAGATTCCGCTGACCGAGGGTAGGTTTAACGCGGCTCTGCAGTACCACACGGCTTGGATGCTGCTCGAGCCTGTGCTGGACTTCAACGACTTCACCTCGGACGAACTCGATGCGCTCGATGAGGGCATCCTCCCCGAACGCTACGCGGAACTTCTGGAGGAAAACCAGAACTACATCGAGATGCTCATAGATGCATCCAGACTCGAGGAGTGCGACTTCGGGCTCAACTACGAGCAGGGCATCGAGACGCTCATCCCGCAGCTGGCTGTCATGCGCAGCAGCGCCAAGCTCCTCGTCAACGACGCGCGTCGGCTCAGAAACTCGGACACCGACGCCGTCGCAGAAAGGCTCGCCGCGACGATCTGGATCGGCGAGCACGCCTCGCAGACTCGGACCGTGATCGGCTCGCTTGTCGGCATCGCGATCGCAGAGCTCGCTCGGAGCGAAACAATCAAGCTGCTCGATGAGAACAAACTTAGCAGTGAACAAGCGAAGCTGATCGACGGCGCGCTCGATCGCGTGCTGGTCGAAGACCCGTTCTTCAGCCTCGGATCGGTGCGCACCGAGGCCGTGATGATGACCACCTGGATCAGACACGAGTTCAACGACGAGACAGCGGGCGAGCAGTTCGTGGATGTGTTTGTGATCGCCGGCGCCGAGGGGCACGAAGACAAGCTGGAGCGTGAGCTGCAAGGGATGGATGGCAAGGCCATCGGCAAAATGACCGAGAAAGCCGCGGTGGGTTACGAGGATCTCATCGAAGCCTGGCAGGCGGAAGATCCCAAGGCCGCGATGGACAGGGTCGAGCAGAAGCTGATCCAGGGTGGTTACGGCCCGGTTGCCCAGCTTGTCATGCCGGCCCTAGGGAACTTCCGCGAGCGAGTGAGCGAATCGGAACGAAACCTCGCGGAACTCCGCGAGAGACTCAACGCCGTTGGAGATTGATGTCGGGTGAGAGCGATCGACGAGCGCAAACTGCTGGTCAGAACGGGCCGTGGGCACGGCAAATCTGCAAGCCTCCTATGGGGGTTCTATGCGCCGCGGCTGATCGCGTACGCACGCACGCTTCTCGCCTCGCAAGGTGCGCAGGCGCACGCGGAGGATGTCGTGCAGATCGCGATGTGCAAAGTGCTGCAGACCAGCCCCGCGAGGCTGCGCAAAGTCGAGGCGGTTGGGCCCTGGCTCTACACCATCGTCCGCACTTCTTCTCTGAATCACATGAGGGGCGAGCGCCGCGAGATGAAACGGCGCACGCACGCGAAGCCGCCGAACGAGATGGGGCCGCCCTCATCGTACGAAACGCTGCGGCGCGCTGTCGAGGCGCTGCCGAGCGATGAGGCAGAGGTGGTTTCGCTCAGGCACGCGGGCGGCTTGACATTCGATCAGATCGCGGAAGTGCTCGCGATTCCGCGCTCGACCGCGGCATCGCGCCACTCTCGGGCGCTCGATCGTCTCCGTGAGGCGCTCACCGAGCCCGATGCCCCGCTCAAGTTCGTGGAGGGTGTACGACATGCCAAATAAGCCAACACAGGATGAGGTTCTGCGTCAGCTCGAATGCGCGTACGAGCCGGGCAGGCTGCCCGAGTACGCGGGCGAGGAATTTCTCGCCGCGGCGAAGGCGAAGGCGACGTTCGTGCTCCTAATCCGCCTGGGCGTCGTTCTAGGCGTCCTTGCATTGGGGGCGGCTGGCTACTTTCTCTACTCGGCTGCCATGGCACCCGACGACCCCAAGCCCGCCTACATCGATGACGATCCGCACGGCGACCCGACGGTTCTCAGGCTCAGAAGCCAGGAACAGCGGCAGTAGGGGGTTCATCGTGCAGGGCCGGGCGGGTGCTTGCCGATGATCCCTACTGCATGGTGCGCGATCGATTCGCAAACTCGGTCTGGATCACAGTTTGTACGCTCTTGGGCGTGGCGGGCTACGCGGCTGCGCAGGACAGCCCCGAGACCCCGAGATCCGACCGCGTCATAGCCCTCTTCGACTTTGAAGAGCCAGACAACCCGTTCGATTTCCCGGGTTCGTTTTTCCGCGCTCAGAGCGACCCGAACGCCGGCATCGAGCGGCCCGGCTACCCGGTCTTCAACATCGCCGAGTTCGACTTCGAGCAGTCATACTCCGGGAGCGCATCGGTCCGCTTGCCCGTCAGACGGGGCTCGGTCTCGCTCAGGCTCCGCCCGGGTGTGCTCCCGATCTTTCCAGATGCCGACTACCGGCTCAGCTGCAAGGTGCGCGCAGAAGGGCTCGTGCACTCACGCTTTAGGCTCGTTGCAAGATTCCTCGACACCAGCGGCGAACCGATCGCAGGCTCAGAACTCTCATCGGACCCGATCATGCCCGGCGCAGGATGGGAAGCGGTCGAGGTCGTGATCCCAGGGGGCGAGGCGCCCGGTGCAGCATTTCTTCAGATCGATACCGAGGTGATCCAGCCGGAACTCTTCGCCGAGCCCACACTCGGCAAGCACCAGGTCTGGGAGGAGGACTACTCCGGGGCGGCTTGGGTCGATGACGTGCTCGTCGAGCAGTTGCCAAGACTGTCGCTGCGCACGCAGAGCGATACCAACATCGTTGCCGCCCCAGATATCCCCGAGTTCCGTCTGCTCGTGCGAGATCTCACCGGGCACAACCTGGAGGCGCACCTTGTCGTCCGTGATCACTTTGGTCGCGTGGTCGATCGGCAGACACGTGAAGTGCAGTCGAGCCAGATCCCCTCAGTCTGGCGTCCCTCAATCAGCCGGTTCGGCTGGTACACCGCCGATGTGCACCTGCTCTCGACGGGTTACGAGATATCGGTTGTCCCGCTCGTGTTCTGCTGGGTTCCCGAGGTGCCCGAAGAGGCCGCGGTCGATTCGACGATCTCGATCTCGAAGGGACGCTATGGCCTCGGCGCTGAGACATTTGAAGATGCGCTGATCCCGATCATCGACGAGCTCGCCGAGCGATTGTCGGCTGATACGTTCACGCTCGGGGCGTGGGAATCGACAACAAGCCCGGACGCATCGAGCGCGCTGGCACTGCGGATGGGTGAACTCTCAAACACCTCGACGAGCAGCTGGAACACCCTTGGCATCTCACTCCCAGAGGTGCCCGAAGAACTCAGCAGGATCATGCAAGCCGATCCCGATGAGGTGCTCCGCGTGCTCGCGGTGAACGACAACGACACCATCGACACGGTCGATAGCATGATCGAGCCCCTGCTCGATCGCTTGGGCCAGTTTGTCCGCCGCTGGCGTATCGGCCCGCTCACGAGCACCAAGCCGTTTTGGGATCCGACGACTCCCGAGCAAGCAAGCCGCGCGCGAGCGCTGCTCTCACTGCTCGTGCCCGGCCCGATCGTTGATCTTCCCTGGAGCCCGCTGCACGATTTTTCGGCGCTGAGCGAGATGGATGCGGTCGCTGCGGTGACCGTGCACCTGCCACAGGGCTCGGGCATACACGTCGTCAAGGACGTGCTCACCAGGTGGAAAGATTCCGGCATCTCGGGAACCAAATCGCTCACGCTCTCGCTCGGCACCGGGCGGAGCGGTCAGTTCGGTCCGGGCCAAGCCTCTTCAGAACTGGTCAAGCGGATGGTGCTCATCGAGGACACGATCACCGAGCTTGGACTGACAAAGCTCCCTGATGTCGAACTGGACAAGCCCTGGCAGTGGTCAGACGGGCTGGATCCGCAGTTCATGCCCACACCCGAAGCCGCGGCTTGGCGCGCCACGATCGATCGGCTGCGAGGCCGACGCGTCGCCGCGAACCTGACCTTTGAGCCCGGCACCCACGTGTACCTACTGACGCCCATCGATCCAGAGAGCGGCCGGGGCGGCGCACTCGTTGCCTGGAACGACACCGCATCGTTCGACGAGGCGTCTGTCGAGATCTTCTTGGGTGAGGACGACGTCACGGCAATCGATATGTGGGGAAACACCTCGGGCACGATCTCACCAAAGCGACTCGACGCTGGCAACGGCGCGGGTATCGATATCCACGAGATCCCGATCACAACCGATCCGGTGTTTATCGAAGGCATCGATGTTGAGCTTGCGCTCTTCACGTCATCGATCAGGCTCGACAACCCGGTTCTGCAGGCAACGCCCGGGCCGCACGAACGCACCATCTCGCTCCGCAACCCGTGGACCGTTGCGATCGATGGCTCGCTCATCATCAGCGAGCCGAGCCCGAGGCTCCCGAGCGGCATGCAGTCGGGCTGGGAGATCTCCCCCCGAGTGATTCGATTCAGCGCTGCACCTGGAGAGACGATCGAGATTCCGATCTCCATCGCGTTCCCCGCGGTCGAACCGGCGGGACAGAAACAACTTGTTATCGATGTTCTGCTGAGCGCGGGGCCGACTGCTGAGCGCATCCGCTCGGCGTCGAAGTTCGATGTCGAACTCGAAGGCATCGAACTGGACGTGCGGGCGATCGTTGCGTCTAACGGCACGGACGTCGCCGTCGAAGCGGTGGTGACGAACACGACGCTCGAGCCTGTCGATCTCGATCTGAGTGCCGCCGCGAGGGGCTACCCGCGGCAGGGCGCGCCGATCGCGCAGTTGGCTCCTGGTGCATCGGTCGTCAGACGGTTCATGTACCCCGGGGGCATGGACAGGCTCAAGGGCGGTGAGATATACGTCAGCGTCGAGGACCCGCTCCGTCTCGGCAGGCTCAACAAGAGCGTCGCGATCGACTAACGCCTGGCGAGCACCCACACCGCGTAGCCGGGTTCCTCTGGCTCGTCGGGCATGCCGTCCATATCGACAACGCCGAGAACACGCAGCGCCGATCGCTCGATAATCTCGCGCCACTGTGCTTGGTTGTAGGTCCTGAGCTTGTAATTCGAGACGATCTGCTGCTCACCGCTCGGTCGGGTCACGGTGAGCACGCTGTAAATCTGTTCGAACCGATCACCCCTGGATTCAGGAGGCATGTAGTTGATAACCTGCTGCACCTCGCACGTGCCTCGCTTGCCCGTCCAGACGTCCTCGCTGGGCATCTCGTACTCGTAGGACGTCAGGCTGATACCCACCGCGTACGCGCCCGCGTCATCAAGCGCACGTGCGATCTGCTCGAAGTGCGCAAGCAGATCATCGTCGGACTCGAGGTGGCGGACTGTGTTGATGGGGTTGAACGCGAACCCGACAGAGCCCGGCGTAACCTCCGACGCGAAGCTGCGCATATCGCCCACGAAGAGCTGGTGTTGACCTGCAGTGCCAGCGTTCTGCGCACGCTGGCGGGCGTAGTCGATCATGTGTTCTTCGAGGTCGAACCCGATCACGCGCTTACCCCGGGTCGCGGCTTGCCTGAGGTACCGCCCCGATCCGCAGGCAGGTTCGAGCCAGACGTCCGGCGCACCGGCGCAGAAACAAGCCGCGGTGCGTTCGAGCGCATCGACTTCATCAGCGGTCCCGGACGCGTGAAGGATGTCGTAGATCGACGGATCCGCGTAGAGTGTATTGGGCTGATCGTCCATCTGGTTCACCAGAACCGACGCGCCGAGCGGGGCCAAGCCGCCAGCCCGATGAAGACCGCCGCGATTGTCTTGACGACCATCCCGGGGATGAAGGGGACGAATCCGCCCTGGATCGCGCGTCCGATGGGGAACTCACGCACGTGCGCAAGCCACGGGACACCGATCAGGAAGATCACCGCGTGCCCGGCGAGCATCGCGGTCACGATCGCCGCCCACCCGCGCACTGTGTTGTCCTTGCGCCGGATGATCGATGAGATCACAGGCTGAGCGATGACAAACCCGAGCAGGTAGCCGCCAGTTTGCCCGACGAGTACGCCGATACCTGCTTTGCCCTCCGAGAACACGCCGGCTCCGAGCGCGCCGATCGCGATGTACATCAGGACGCTGACCATGCCCCAGCGGCCGCCCAGCCCCATCGCAGCGAGTGCGACAACGAGTGTCTGCAGTGTCTGCGGCACACCGTCGGGTGGCATCGGGATTTTGAACTGCGCCGAGAGACTGAGCAGGAACGTGAAGAACCCCGCCGCCGCGAGTTTGCGGAGGATCGCGAGCGAGGCGTCGTTCGACTCGGCTCGATCGATTGGGGCGGAGGTACCAGCCATGGGGACACTTTAGCCGCTGCTGGAGGCCATGAGTTCGTCCAGGAACGCCTCGCCGAAGCGTTCCAGCTTGGCCTGGCCCACACCCTTGACCTCGAGCATCGATTCCGAAGAGGTCGGCATCCGCCTGACCATGTCCCTGAGAGTGGCGTCGTTGAACACGACGTACGGCGGCACACCCTGCTCGTCGGCCAGCTTCCGCCTCAGAGCACGGAGCCGATCGAACACGCCGTGCTGGAAATCCGTGAGCGGTTCCTCGCCGTCGGCGGTCCTCGACCGCTCTCGCTTGGCAGGAGCGGGTGGAGAGAGCAGCGTGACCTCTCGCTCACCCCGGAGCACCTCGACAGAGCCCTCGGTGAGGATCAGCACCGGGTATTCGCCCGTATCGCGGGCAAGAAGCTCCTGATCGACAAGCTGGTCGATGAAGCTGATGATCGCGTCGCGCCGGATGTCTCTGAGCAAGCCGAACGTCGTGAGCTGGTCGTGCCCGCGGTCGAGGATTTTCTGTGCTCGAGAGCCCCGGAGCACGTCGGCGATGTGCGCCGCGCCGTACGCGGACCCGTTCTGGCCCGCCGCGCGCGCAATGCACGAGAGAATCTTCTGGGCAACCGTCGTCGCATCCGGGACCTCGGACACCTCACCCAGGCAGATATCGCAAGCCTCACATGACTCGTTCTCGTAACACTGCCCGAAGTGCTCGCTGAGCGCCTTGTGCCTGCAGCGCATGCCGGAGGCGAAGCCCCGCATGTGTCGCAAAAGCTCAAGCTGTTTCGGGTCAACCTCAACGCCGGCTTCGTACGCCGAGCGCTGGAGCAACTGCTCCCATTTACGCGCATCGCCTGAGGAGTAGAGCAGCACGCACTCGGCTTCCAGGCCGTCGCGTCCGGCGCGACCGGTTTCCTGCTGGTACGCCTCGATGCTCTTGGGAAGCGAGGCGTGGATGACGCACCGGACATCGGATCGGTCGATCCCCATCCCAAACGCGACGGTCGCAACGACCACGTCGAGCCGTTCTGTCGTGAATTTGTCCTGGATTCGTCTGCGTTTCTCTGGATCCATCCCCGCGTGGTACGCCGCCGCGTTCACGCCGCGTTTCATGAGCGACTCCGCGACGTTCTCCGTCTCGCGCCGGCTCATGCAGTACACGATCGCCGCGTCGTTCTCGTGACGTGCGAGAATCTGGGCAATCTGGTCCGCTGCCTTGACACGGGGCAGCACGCGGTACGTCAGGTTTGGGCGGTCGAACGTCCCGATCAGGATCTCGGGCTCGTGCAGATCGAGCTGGCGGATGATGTCCTCACGCACGCGGGGCGTCGCGGTCGCTGTGTACGCGTGGAGCGACGCGTCCGGCAGCCGGTCGCGGAGCTCGACGAGCCTGCGGTACTCGGGGCGGAAGTCATGCCCCCAGTGACTGATGCAGTGTGCCTCGTCGATCGCGATCGCGCCGATGCCCATGCCGGGAAGCTTTGACATGAAGCCGCTCGTCACGGCTCGCTCGGGCGAAACGAGCAGGAGCCTCAGGTCTCCCGAGTGCAGGCGGTCGTACGTGTCCGCGATCTCTTCGTCGGTGCAGTTGCTGTTGAGGGCGGCCGCGGGGTATCCGCTCAGACGCAACCCGTCGAGTTGATCCTGCATGAGCGCGATGAGCGGGCTGATGACGAGCGTGAGCTCGCCCGAGACCATGGGCGGGAGCTGGTAGCACAGGCTCTTGCCCCCGCCGGTCGGAAGAACAACGAGCGAGTCGCGTTTGTCGAGCACCGCCCGGACCGCGGGTTCCTGGAGCGGTCTGAGGGTGCGAAACCCCCAGATGCGCTCAGCGATGTCCTCGATCGCCTCCTGCGATACGCCTTCGGGTCCTTCCATGCCCGGATGCTACTCCAACCGGTCGCGTACGGCTCTGACTTTGTCGGGCTCAATGGGTGATGACCCGTTGAACTCCTGTCGGATGTACGAGATTAGGTTGGCGATCTGCTCATCACTAAGGTGCATCGAGGCAGGCATAACCATCGCGTACTCACCGCTGGCGGGAACCGCTGTCTCAGCGCCGCCTATTCCTCTGAGGATCACCTCGATCGCACGATCAGGGTCAGACATGACTGTTGAATCTGTGCGAAGTGCTGGCTGCATGCCAGGCACGCCGCTCCCGTCGGCCTGGTGACACGCAAGGCATGTCTGCATGTAGATCGCCTGGCCTTCTGCGCGATCGGGCACCCATCCAGACACTCGGGACTCAGCAGTTTGTGCATCTGTCTGCGCGGAATGCCGCTCTTCGGAGCAGCCGGCGATCACGAGTACGAACACACACAACAGATTCGCTTTAGTCACTCATCGTCCCCGATCCAGAACACCCGCCAGATCTTGCCCTTGATCGAGTCACTGATGTAGATCGACCCGTCGGGTGCCGTTGCGAGACCCATCGGACGATACTCGGCATCGCGGGGGGATCTGATCTCGGGGCTGCCTGCGAATCCGTCGGCGAAGACTTCGTAGTCAGCAGTGACCTCGCCTTCGTCCATCGGGGTGAACGTGACCTTGTAACCCGCTTGCGGGAACGGTGCGCGGTTCCACGAGCCGTGGAATGCAACGAACGCGCCGCCCCGGTAGCGTTCAGGGAACTGCTCGCCTTCGTAGATCATGATCGCGTTGGGGGCCCAGTGCGCCGGGAATGTCTGGATAGGGTCCTGGAAATCGTTGTTGTCGGAGACCTGCTCGCCGTCGCCGCCGTACTCGGGCGCGACCATGCGCTCGTCCTTCATCCCGTCCCAGTAGGTGTAGGGCCAGCCCGCGTCCGATCCCTGCGTGAGACGGTGCATCTCCTCAGCGGGAAGCTCCGCGTTCTGCGCGTTGTCGAAGTGCTCGGAGAAGAGCGTGTCGAGCTGATCCCGCCCGTGCATAACGGTGTAGATCGCGCCGTCGTGCTCGTCGATGGCAACACAATGGCGCAAACCCGTTGCGAAGCGTTCGCCGTCGGCAGGGTGTTCCTGGTCTTTCGTGTCGGGGTCGTACACCCAGATTCCTCCGCAGTATTCGAGCAGCGGGCATGGGTCCATGCCGGGCGATCCCGGTGTTCGCGAGAGCTGCTGGCACGCATTGGACGGGGCGCCGCAGTTCACGTAGAGCTTCCCGTCAGCGCCGAAGTCGATCGGCTTCGCTGCGTGCTGTCCTTCCTGCACGAACCCGAAGACGATGCGCTCGAAGTCACCGACTGGAGTGAGCGAATCTTCGGGGAGTTCGAAGCGGCCGATCTGGAAGTCGCCCCCGAAGTAGAGCCAGTTGTCGCGGATCGCGATGCCCGTGCCCTGAACTTGCCCGAATTTCTCGACACGATCGGCTTTGAAGTCGCCGTCCTCGTCTCGGATGCAGACGATCCCGCCGCCGCGGTTCCTGCGGAGCGCGACGTACAAATCCCCGTTCTCGCGCACGGCGATGTGCCTGGCGGGGCCGACGCCCTCGTGGACAACAACAGCGCCGAAGCCCTCGGGCAGCGTGAGCCCGCCGTTGTCGGGGTCCGGCTCCGGGTTCAGGGCAAGTGCTGTGATCGCGAGGCATGCGGCTGTCAACATCGTTGTGCTCCTTGGATCATGGGAGGGGGCGTGTCCATCGCTCCGAGATATCGTTGTGCGACCGGGCCGAGGTGTCGAACCGGGCGGCGTTGAAGGCGTTCGTATCGCTGCCGTGGTACGTGCCCAGGCGTGTTTCGATGTGCTCTTGGCTGCGGAAGTCGATGGTCGAGAGCGTGCGGGTGGGCGGCGGTCCGCCTCCGGTAATCTCCGCAGCGAATGAATCGACATACCAAGCCACTTCGCTTGGCCTCTGTACCTGCCAGATGGGCACGTGCACGAAACCCGAGTCGTAGTCGGCGCGATCGCCCGGCTCGCCGGCGAGTCCTGTCACGTTGACCGCGTATGTCCGGGTCATGCCCCGCCCGTTGAACCGGTCGGCGGTTGGGCAGATGAGGCTCGAACGCTCCGAGTACCCGTCGCTGTCGGCGTACTCTTGGACAACGAGCGCCCAGAAGGGAGCGCGTCCCCACGGCACACCGAGCGCGGGTGACCAGCCGCCGTTCGCGTCGGCGTACATGGTGCAGGCTGTCCCGATCTGGCGCAGGTTGCTCATGCAGAGCGCCTGTTCACCAGTCTTGCGCGCGGCGCTCAACGTCGGAAGCAGGATGCCGATCAGAAGCGCGATGATCGCGATCACGACAAGCAGTTCGATGAGTGTAAAAGCACGTAAGCGAAGCATCGCCCGCATCGTAGTGCATGCGGGCGATGGATAGGGGTGATCTGTCGCCAGAAGTCGTCAGTTCCAGGGATTCCGAACATGGCACGCCCGGCCTGTTTTGAGGATGTAGTCCTGGTGGTAGTCCTCAGCCTCCCAAAACGTCTCGGCTTTCTCGACCTCTGTCACGATTGGCCTCTTGTAGACATCCTCGTCCGTCAACACCTTGATGAACGCCTCAGCTTTCTGCTTCTGCTCGTCGCTGACGTAGTAGATGCCCGAGCGATACTGGGTCCCAACGTCTGGTCCCTGGCGGTTGAGTTGGGTCGGGTCGTGCATGATAAAGAACGCACGCAGGAGTTCTTCGTACGAGATTTTCGTCGGATCGAAGACAACCTTAACCGCCTCGGCGTGCCCGGTGTCCTCGTAGCAGATCTCCTTGTACGTCGGGTCGTCGGTCCTGCCCTGCATGTAGCCGCTGACCGCCTCGAGCACACCGTCACCTTTCTGGAAGTAGTGCTCGATGCCCCAGAAGCAGCCCCCCGCGAAGTACGCGGTTTCGGTTGCCGTCGGAACTGCTGATGCGTCGGCGGTGTGCTGTTCGGGCAGGTCGGCGCCCTTGTCCGTGAAGACGAGCGACGCTGAGTTCAGGCAGTGTCTCTCTCCGGTCGGCTTGGGACCGTCCTCGAACACGTGCCCAAGGTGCGCATCGCACCTGGCGCACTCGATCTCGACGCGCGGCATGAAGGCGATCGAGTTGTCGGGCAGACGCTTGACGTGCTCCGGGTCGTACTCCTGATAGAAGCTGG
Source organism: Phycisphaera sp. (assembly GCA_003712165.1). Classification (GTDB taxonomy): domain Bacteria; phylum Planctomycetota; class Phycisphaerae; order Phycisphaerales; family UBA1924. Next base: position 2,688,279 of record RHLH01000001.1, on the reverse strand, counting down.
GCCAGCCAGAGCCCGAGTCGAACTTGTGCTCGCTCGAGAAGAGCGGCAAGCCGCAGACGACACACGAGTAGACACCCTCGCGCTTGTTGTCGAGCAGTGTGCCGCAGTGTGCGGGCTCTGTGCCTGCTTTCTGCGTGATCCGGTAGGCTTCCTCGTTGAGCGTGCTCGCGAGCTTCTCAACCTGCGCTCTGGGCAATGGGGTGATGTCGTGACCTGTCTTTGAGACTGTTCTCAATCGTGTTTCCTCTTCGTCGGGCTCGATGCTTACGAGTCTGGCGTTCTCCTGGGCGATGGCTGCCCGAGCCTTTGTGTACATGGCGTACATGCCAAGGGCCAGGCCCATGCCCATGATCACCGATAACGCCAGAAGTTTCGTGTGCTTCATGCTCAATCAACCTTGCCCAGCGGCTCATTATTCCCGATCCGGGCCCATCGCACCGCCCCGGTAGATTCGCTGAATCCGCAGGTGCGGATACAGTCGAATCGGCTTTCTGAGACGGATTCGTGGATCTGGAATGCGGAAAGGGACGGCTGTGCGGGCTTTGGTGTGGTTTCGGTCAGATCTGAGGCTTGCGGACAACCCGGCACTGCACGACGCCTGCCGCGATTCAGACCAGGGGGTGGTCGCTGTCTACGCGGTCACGCCCGAGCAGTGGGCGGCCCATGACGACGCACCGATCAAGGTCGGATTCAGGCTGCGCAATCTGGCAATGCTGTCGGGCGCTCTCGCGGAGAAGAACATCGCGCTCAGGATCATCGAGTGCCCGCGCTTTGAGGGTGTGCCAGCGATGCTGCGTGCTATGGCGCAGGAGCACGGGTGCGACGCGATCTACTTCAACAACGAGTACGAGGTCAACGAGCGAGAGCGTGACGAGCGGGTCATTGATGTGTTTGAAGAAGACGGGCGAGGCGTTCACCGATTCACCGACCAGTGCGCGTTCGACCCAGGTGAATTGCGTACGGGCAAGGGGGGGTATTACACGGTCTACTCACCATTCAAGCGGTCTTGGTATCGGGCGTACAAGGACGACACTGGCAGGCTGACCCCGCTGCCGGTGCCGAGGAAGCGAGCCGAGATGATCGGCAAACCCGACAGAGTCCCGCAAGCCGTCACAGGTTTCGAGCCGCCCTCGAACGCTGCAGATATCTGGCCCGCGGGTGAGAAAGAAGCGAGCAGAAGGCTCGGGAACTTCCTTGCCGACAAGCTGCTGGACTACAACGAAGACCGCGACTTCCCCGACACGCCCGGCACGAGTGCGCTCTCACCCTATCTGGTGTCTGGTGCCGTCTCACTCAGGACGTGCTACCACAAAGCCATCGAAGCAAACAACGGCAAGGTCGACTCGGGATCGAAGGGGGCCGTCCACTGGATTTCGGAATTGATCTGGCGCGAGTTCTACAAGCATCTCCTGGTCGGGTTCCAGAGACTGTCGCGCCACCGCGCGTTCAAGCTCGAAACCGAAGAGCTTGTGTGGAGCGACAACGACGAGCACCACGAAGCGTGGTGCGAGGGGCGGACTGGTGTGCCGATCGTCGATGCGGCGATGCGGCAGCTCACCGAAACGGGCTGGATGCACAACCGCCTGCGCATGATCGTGGCGATGTTCTACACGAAGAACCTCTTTCTCGACTGGCGACGCGGCGAGCGCTTCTTCATGCGGCACCTTATCGACGGTGATCTCTCGGCGAACAACGGCGGGTGGCAGTGGTCCGCCTCGACAGGCACGGATGCGGCGCCGTATTTCAGGATCTTCAACCCGCACTCCCAGTCGAAAAAGTTCGACCCAGAAGGGGCGTTCATCCGCAGGTTCGTCCCCGAACTCCGGGATGTCGACGGCGGCTCGATCCACGATCCGGGCCAGATCCCGGGCGTGCTCCGTTCCGCTTTGGGCTACCCCGATCCGATTGTGGACGTGAAGGTCACCCGCCAAGCGGCGATCGACGCCTTCCAAACTCTATAAACAACAAGTTGCTTCCTGCCGCTTGCGGGTCTGCCTGCGTAGCGTTCTTGTGCAGATTCGAGGAGGACAACCCATGACAACTGTGAACGCGTACGCGGCTCAAGAAGCGGGCGGAAAGCTCGAACCCTTTCAGTATGAACTCGGCGCTCTCGGTGCGCACGACGTCGATATCGATGTCGAGTCTTGCGGCATCTGCCACAGCGATCTGAGCATGCTCAACAACGAGTGGGGGATGACCGAATACCCATTTGTCCCCGGGCACGAGATCATCGGCAAGGTCAGAGCCGTCGGCGAGCACGTCATCTCGCTCAAGGTCGGTGACCGTGTCGGCGTTGGCTGGCACGCCGGGTACTGCATGGGCTGCACGCAGTGCATGAGCGGCGATCACAACCTCTGCGCGACCGCGACTGGTGTGATCGTCGGGCACCACGGCGGGTTCGCAGACATCGTGCGAGCACAGGCCGAGAGCGCGATCAAAATCCCCGATGGGCTCGAGCCCAACGAGGTCGGCCCACTCCTCTGCGGCGGGATCACCGTCTTCAACCCGCTCGTGCAGCACAACCTCTCCCCGACATCGCGCGTGGGCGTCATCGGGATCGGCGGGCTCGGGCACCTGGCGCTCAAGTTTGCGCGAGCGTGGGGTTGCCACGTGACCGCGTTCACGTCGAGCGAGTCGAAGATCGCCGAGGCGAAAGAGATGGGGGCGCACGACACGATCAACTCGCGCAGCACCGAGGAACTTGAGCAGAACGCGGGCCGGTTCGACCTCATCATCTCAACCGTGAACGTGAAACTCGACTGGAACGCCTACATCGGCACCCTCAAGCCCAGGGGCAAGCTGCACGTCGTCGGCGCGACGCTCGAGCCTCTGGATATCGGCGCATTCGGGCTGATCATGGGCCAGAAAGCCGTGACCGGTTCGCCGGTAGGCAGCCCGACCACGATCGCAACGATGCTGGAGTTTGCCGCCCGTCACGGCATCCATCCGACGACCGAGCACTTCCCGATGTCGAAGGTCAACGAAGCCATGGATCACCTGCATGAGGGCAAGGCCAGATACCGCATTGTGCTCGACCGCAACTGACCGGTGCTAATCGGCGCTACCAGAGGCTGGGGTCGCGCTTGCGCAGATACGTCTCGCAGCACCACCACGCCAAGAGGATCGGTACTGGGATCCAGATCGTCTGAAATGTGATCAGATCGCCCAGTGTGAAGATGCTGCGCGAAATGGTTGTGCTGTTCCAGCCGATGCCGATCGCCGCAGCGCAGGCGACCGAGCCGGCATAGAGCGCCCGGTGGGGTATGGATGCGATCCGCTCGCTCAGCCGGTCAAGGCCGACCCTGTCAGCGAGCCGCTGCCAGTCGAGGAACGCGCCGTAGGTGATCATGATCCCGGTGAACGTCACCCACAGGTAGATCGCGTTGACCGTGTGGAACATCAGCGCCATGCTGAACACGAAAACGCGTACCCGACGGCCGAACAGGCATACGAAGAAGAAACACTCAAACAGGATCGTGCCCCACATCATCGTGCGGTACACCCAGGGCGTGTCGGCGACGAATCTCGCGTAGGGATTGACGTACAGATCAAAGAACGCGGCGTCGATCGCGACGAGGATCGTTGCGTGTCCTATGAACGCGGGCTGCTCGAACCACGAGCCTGTGATCTTGTAGTAACCCGCTGACATGAACAGGATCACAAACGTCAGAAGGCAGAGCTTCGACGCCTTGAAAGAGCTGCCCGCCTCGCGCGGGGCCGTTCGGGCAAGGCCTCTGCTGCGAGCACAAAGCGCATCGACGGACCACGCGGTATGCCAGTCGCCAACGAGCATCATGTAGCAGGGGATGAAGAACGCCATCATCGCGTTGCTGCGCTCGACATCGACAACGCTGACGTACCCCTCGAGCACCATCCCGAGCACGAGCACGAGCACGTTCATCGTCCGTGTCCAGCAGCCGATGGTGAGCAGCACAAGACAGCTCGCGAGCAAAGACTCAATATTCTCGATGAACGCTACTGAAGGGGGCATAGGCCAACCCTGCAGAATAGTGATCGGCCACTCATAGAAGCTGTTGGGTGTGATCCCGATCATGCCCGGGCTCTGAGTCGCCAGGTACCACAGGTAGAACAAGCCGTAAACGATGCGGAAGAGCCCGAGCCTCCCCGCGGCGTTGGCGACGGGCGCGTTGAGCCAATCGAAGAAGGCATCGATCGGTTTGCGAACCGTGCCGATCACTGGCGGTCCTCCCAGCGCACCTCGCCGAGCGACTCGTACGAGAACGACGCGTGCAACTGCCGGGCGATCGGTTCATCGAATTCGATCGCGGGCACAGAATCGAGATCGACCGCCCACGTGAGCTCCCATATCTCGATTTCCGCGATCTCCGCGCGCGGGAACTTGTAACGGATCAGATCGATCGCCGCGAGCTTGTGCTCGTCGGCGTCAGCCCGTTCTGTGTTGAGTGCACGGTTCATCAGGTCATAACTCACGCTGTACCTGTCGGCGCCCCAGAGCTGGTTTGGGCGGACCCAGAACGAATCTTCGGGATCGACGGTGATCGCGCGGTACAGCTTCTTTGTGTACGTCTCTTCGGGGTAGCTCAGGTAGCGTCCGCTGTACATAGGCCAGGTGACCGCGGGCCACGCGAACGTGCGCTTGTCGGCGATGAGGATGCTTACGAAGAACAGCACGAGCACGCCCACCGCGAGCAGCTCGCGCAGGCGATTGATGGGCTTCATCGTACTCGTCTTCGCTGGTTCTGACATCGAAGGGCCCGCTGTTATGGGTCGGCAGACTCAGACCCAGAATCCAGAAGACTACTAGAATTCGTCAGGATGGACCCACGCCAGCCTCAACCTGGAACAGAATACGCCCCTGATGGGTTGGAGCCTGTGATGGTTGTGTTGTTTGACGGCGTCTGTAACCTGTGCAACGGGACGGTCAACTGGATCATCGACCGTGACCCGCAGTCGCGCTGCAGATTCCTAGCGCTCCAGTCCGAGGCCGGGCGGACGCTCGCTGCGAAGGCAGGATTCGACCCAGACATTCTCGGCACACTCATCATGATCCGGGACGGGCGCGTCTACGAGCGCTCCTCGGCGGTGCTGGAGGTAGGCAGACATCTCGAGACGCCGCTGGCAGGTTTGTGCAGCGTCCTAAGGTGCATCCCAAGCTTCCTGCGCGATCTCGTGTACAGACTCATCGCCGCGAACCGCTACCGGCTGTTCGGCTACCGCGAATCATGCAGAGTGCCCACGCCCGATCTGCAAGCTCGCTTCCTCGACCCCGGTCAGGCGAGTGTTGCGCTCGCGGCTGCGGGCTTCCGTTCCTAGAGCCGAATCGGTTCGAACCCTTCGCGGTACGCCCGGCGGACGAGTGTGTGATTCGCTTCCTCGTGGTTGGTAAACACGAGCCGCTTTCTGTCCCACTCAAGTACCTGACCCGGGTACTTCGCGGCCTTCACCGCAAGCAGACCGGCTTCCGTACAGCGGTTGCACTCAAGAAACGGTGCCCAGTGGTGGGGCGTGCTCTCACCGATCGCTTTGTCAACCCACGCGTGCCAGTGGTTGAATTCAGGGTACTCAGGCAGCCCGGGCATCTCGAGCCCCGGGGTCATCACGCCCTCGCGCCAGATCTCGATCGGGCCGCTCGGGCCCAGCAGCAGCGTGCCCCCCTCGCACACAACGACAGTGAAAATATCGCCCGGCCAATCGCCTTCGCCGATCCCGAGCTGCGCGCGGTCGGGCTTGAGTCCCGTGTCGTAGAAGTACATGTTGCACGTTTTGTTCGCGAAGCGGTCGCTATCGACGCGGTACGTCAGGGTAGACGACACACGCTCCGCGTGGAACGAGGAAACATCTCGCGATGGTGTCCGTGAGCACACGAGCGACGGGCTCTGAAGCTCCGGGTACGCGTAGAAGATGATGTCAGTCAGGTGCACAACCCAGTCGGCGATCTGTCCCCCGCCGTAGTTCCACCAGCTGCGCCACTTCCGCTCGACCATTTGGGGTCTACAGGGCTCATATTCCGCGCCGTTGAGCCAGAGGTCGTAGTTGGTCTCTTTGGGCGGCTCGACCGGATCACCCAGCACACCATCGGCGAAGTAGTGCCCGCCTGCGAGTGCGCCGTTGCCGAACGCGACGTGTACCTCGATGACCCTGCCGAGCGCGCCACTCTTGAGAATATCGAACGCGGCTCTGCGTTCGGCGGACTGGATCCGCTGTGCGCCGGTCTGTGTGACCAGCTCTGGTCTCGCCCTGACGGCGCGGTCGAGGATGTCGAGTTCTTCGAGCTGCTGGACCAGCGGCTTCTGGCCGTACACATGCTTGCCTCGCGCAAGCGCCATCGTCATGATCGCGCAGTGCGAGTGATCTGGCGTCGAGACAATGATCGCGTCGAACTTGTCACCGTGTTTGTCGAAGGCCTCGCGGTAGTCCTCGCACGTGAACGCATCGGGGTGATCTTGGAGCGCCTTGGCGATCGCTCTGGTGTCGACGTCGCAGAGCCCGATGATCTCGGCGCTCGGGTGGTCGCTGATGATCCGCCGATCGGCCTCGCCGATCGTGCCCACGACACCGACCGAGAGAACGCGGAGTTTGCTGTCCCTAAACACGCGGCCCATCGCGGGCATCGCGTAGAGCCCGGCCCCGAGCGCAGCTGCAGATCCCATAAAGCGGCGTCTGGTCATTCTCATTGGCCACCAAACCTTACTTTGGAGACCCAGAGGCCGAGCGTGCCCGTGGCCGCCGGGTTTGACATGCTTCTTGAACGCTGATCATCGAAGAATAACGCCAAAGGAGAAAGCGCGTCTGATATACTGGCAGGGTCTTGGGGCCGCTGGCTGTTCGGTTCGCGGCTGATGTGTGCAATTCGCAGTGAATGACCGCAAATCCACGTATCTCGGCGTGGGCGGTTGCACCGCGGTGGAACCATGCGTCGGGGGTGCTTTATGAAGAAGATTCTAGTTCCGTTCGTCGGTGCAATGCTGGTTGGCAACGCTCAGGCTCAGGCGCTCAGCTTCACCAATGTCACCTTCCAAGCGGGACTGCACACCGAGTACTACTCATCCCCGACAAGGCACAGTCTCGGAGTCGTCTGGTTTGACGCGAACAACGACGGCTACCCCGACATCCTTGCGACCAACGGGTTCGATGTCTCAGGCTCAGGTCTGACAACACCCAACATCTACATCAACAACCAGGACGGCACGTTCACAACGATGAACTCGCTCTTACCAGTGCTCCCGAACTACGATTTCGCCGGCGCGCTCGCTGCCGACTATGACCGGGACGGGGATGTCGATCTCTTCTTGTACACGGCCAACGAGGCGTTCTTTCTGAATTCGATCGTGGACAACCCGCTCGACGGGCCGCCCAATCTGCTTTTGAAGAACATGTTTGTCGAAAGCGGTGGGCTGATGCAGGCCGGGATGTTCGTCGATGTGACGCAGGCGGCCAACCTCATGGACTGCCCCGCTTGGATGCCGGGCGTGCTCGGCGATGATCTGACCTACGGCTGCTACCAGACCCGCTCGGCGACGTTTCTCGATTACAACCTTGACGGATGGATCGATCTCTACGTCGGGCACATGGTGATCAACAGGGCCGGCTCGATCTCCGATCCGAAGCTCGACTCGGTCGGCAAGCTCGCCAACCAGGACGTACTCTACCGGAACAACGGCGACGGCACATTTTCGATTGACGCAGCGGCGATCCCCACGGGAGCCATCACGTCTCGCTCCACGCTCGTCGTGCGATCGGGCCACCTCAATGGCGACATCTGGCCCGACATCTACGTGGGCCACGTGGGCAACAACCCGTTCGACATGCTCGACGAGGATCTGCGTGACACCGTTCTGATCAACAACGGCGCAGGCCAGTTTGTTGCGTCACAATCACTCATCGGCGCCGACACACCCGCCGCGATGGGCATCGACTTCGGCGATGTGAACGGCGACGGGGCGTTTGATATCTATATCTCAGACGTGCCGAACCATTACGCGAACCGCAACAACATCACGACGATCGGCAACACGCTCTATCTCTCACGGGGGCCCTGGTACGGATCAAACGTCGCGTGGCGCTACGGGCTCGCCAACGACCTGTCATGGGGCGTGAACTTCGCCGATTTCGATCTCGACGGCAAGCAGGAGCTTTTCGTGGGCGCGGGTCGGGAGAACGTGCCATCGGTGATTTACTCCGAAGTAGGGAACAAAGTGCCAGGCCAATTGCAGTTAGGTACCTTTAACGTTCGGGGCAGTGCGCTTGCAGACTACGACCTCGACGGCGACCAGGATCTTCTCGTGATCAACGAAGGAGGTGGTCTCCAGCTCTACCAGAACAACTGCCATCGTGACAACCACAACTCGCTGATCGTCGAGCTTGCTCCGAGTGCCAGCAACGCAGACTGTATCGGTGCCAAGGTCGTGCTCACCACCGCCTCTGGCCAGACGCATGTCAGGCAAATCAAGGGCGGCACCAGCTCGCACTCACAGGACGAAACCAAGCTCTTCTTCGGGCTCGGCGCAGACTCAGCGCAGACCGTACACGTGCACTGGCCCGTCGCGTCGGAGCAGGTTACGGTTCTGAGCAACATTACCGGGAACCACATTGTCGTTAGTGAGTAACGCCAGCGAGCGATGCACGGTTGTGTGCAAGCGAGACTAATGAGAAACGCCCGCGGGGTTCGGCCCTGCGGACGTTTCGTAGAATACAAAGCGGAGCGGGTGGGATTCGAACCCACGAGGGGCTTTCACCCCCACACGAATTCCAATCGTGCGCCTTAAACCGCTCGGCCACCGCTCCGTGACTTGCGAGGCCAATACTAGCACGCAGACTCTCCCCCGGCAGACGGAGGCAGACGTGGACCAGCCAGCCCCCGCGGGCATCCTCATCATCGACAAGCCCCTTGGCAAAACCTCCATGGATGTCTGCGCCAACATCCGGTGGCGCATGCGGAACGGCGGCTCGCCCAAACGGATCAAGGTCGGTCACGGCGGCACGCTCGACCCGCTCGCCTCGGGCGTGCTCGTCGTTCTAGTCGGCAGGGCAACCAAACTCCAGGACAGGGTCATGGTGGGGCAGAAGGTCTACGAGGCGGGGGTCAACCTCGCGCACATCTCACGGACGGACGACCGAGAGGGACCGATCGAGGCCGTGCAGTGCGATCCGGTGACGGTTGGGCGTGTGCGGGAAGTGCTCCCGCGGTTCGTTGGCGATGTCATGCAGAGACCGCCCGCGTACAGCGCGATGAAGGTGGGGGGCCGACGGGCGTACGCGCTGGCGCGCAAGGCCGAGAACGAAGCAGACATGCCGAAGCTCGATCCCCGCCCGGTGCGCATCGACAACATCGAGATCACCAAGTTCGACTGGCCCGTGCTCGAGTTGACGATTACCTGCGGCAAAGGGACGTACATCCGCTCGCTCGCGCGCGATATTGGTGAATCGCTCGGCACGGGCGGCATGCTCGACAGCCTCCGCCGGACGCGCGTCGGCGCGTTCGATATCGGCAGCAGTGTCACACTCGACGATCTGCACGAGGCGATGACGCCTGCTGACCTGTTGCCTATTCCTGAGAACCTACTCGATCAGTCTTCGTCTGACTGAGTCTGCTCGCTGCCCGCGACACGCGAGGCGAGCGCTCGCTCGATGCGCGCTTCCATCTCGCCCGGCACGTAGATGTCCGTCACGTCCTGGCCGTCAGTCGCCTGGCGCAGGAGCAGGTACTGCACGCTCCAGCCGCTGATCCAGTAGCAGAGCATGAACCCACCGACGATGAGCGCGGGCAGGCGGAGCATCAGGTGCACAACGTCGGCGGCCCACTCGCCCGAGAAGCCAACCTCCTCGGTCGCGATGCCCTGCGCGACCGCGAGCCCGTCGTTGTTGCCTGTCCAGTCGAACATGAGCCCCATGCCCCAACTCGCAAAGCCGCGCGTCGCGCTGGCCAGAGCCGCGGCGATCGATCCCACGACGATGAACTGCACGAAGAGCACAATCGAGTAGATCGCGAACCTCGCGGGTTTGGTGAAGACGTAGCTGTAGATCCGCTGCATCGCCTCGATGCCGTCGAATCCTTCGGAGGCGATCGCGGGCGATAGCATCGGCGCCCCGAGCCCGAACCCGATGAGCATGAGCACCGCGATGAGCGCGAGAACGATGCCGAGGATCGAGAAGATCGACCCGACGAGATTCACGAAGGGCACACCGAGCAGCACCCAGCCTCCCAGGAACAGGACCGCGGTGATCAGCCCTATCACAAAGAGCGGGATCAGGTGCGCGACCAGCGCGCTCGAGAGACCCTTGATGGCCCAGACAAGCCCGTCGGTCCAGCGAATCGATTTGCCGCGCGAGAAGTCGTCGACCGCCATGCGTGAGATGCCGACCGCGAACATGACGTAGAGCACGAACGCGAACGGGATGACGAACGACGAGCGCCACGGCGCATCCTGGAATGTCGATGTGATCGTGCCCCACGTGCCGGCCCAGCCCGCGAGCAGGGCATCGCCAACCGCGAGCCCGGAAATCATCTCGACAGTCATCGACTGACTCTGCGTGAACCTGACAGCGAGCATCTCGACGATGGGCTGCGCGGGGTTCTCTTCGGTATTCGCCAGTGCGGCGAGCGTCTGGTCGAAGAATCCGATCAGCAGGATCAGGAAAACCGCAAGCCCGATCCGGTCCGCTCTGAGCGCAAGCCTCGGCACGCGAAACAGCTTGGGCCAGAGCAGATCACTGAACAGGTCGTCCGCGGTGAGCCTAAACGGCCTGCCGAAGTCGGGCTCGGGTGTGCTGCTGGCGGTCGTGTCTTTCTGATCGGCCATCGGGAACCTCCTGCTGACTCATGAGATGCTACACGGGACGGAACTGAGCCGCCCTGAATCCCAAGAACAAGGCAGGCGGGGGCCCATACACCCATTCAGATTCGGCCCCGGCCCGTCGGGTACCATGCCCGCGGGGATGGTCGGTGTGCGCCGGCCCCGACTTCGCGGCTATCGGAGGCTTCTCAATGACCGGACTCTGGATCTTCCTTGGCGTGTTCGCTGTCGTGGCGGTTGTTCTCGTGCTGTACGTCATCATGGTGTACAACAGGCTCATCCGAGCCGGTGTTGAAGTTGACAACGGCTGGGCACAAATCGATGTTCAGCTCAAACGCCGCTACGACCTGATCCCGAACCTCGTCGAGACCGTCAAGGGCTACGCGAGCCACGAGAAGGAGACACTCGATGCGGTGATCTCAGCGCGCGCCAAAGCAGTTCAGGTGCACGATGCATCAAACACCGGAGCAAAGGAGATCGGTCAGGCAGAGGGCGAACTCACGCAGGCGCTCGGCAGACTGATGGCTGTCGCAGAGGCGTACCCCGACCTCAAGGCCAACACCAACTTCCTCTCGCTTCAGGAAGAACTGACCAGCACCGAGAACAAGATCGGTTTCTCGCGCCAGCACTACAACGACACGGTCGCTCGTTACGAGGTCGGCAGAACGACCTTCCCGGCGAACATCGTTGTTGGTATCTTCAACTTCGAAAAGAAGGAATACTTCGAGGTCGAGAACGAGGCCGAGAAGGCGGCGCCACAGGTCAGCTTCTCGTAATCCGGAGCAGGCGTTTACTCCATGAGCGGCAACCGACCACACCCGAGACCGGCCCGCGGGGGCGGATCGCGCGGCAATCAGCCGCGCCCGCCTCGTAAGAGGCAGCCCTCCGCGATGGACAAGCGCATCAGCGAGAAGGCCAGCGCCTATCCGGGCAGCATCACCTTCCACGACCTGATCCGCAAGAACAAACGCGACAGCGTGCTGCTCATGGTCTTGATGATCCTGCTCGGTGTTGCCATCGGCGCGATCATCGGCGGTGTGATCATCCCGGTCGGCGCGGGGACCTACGACTCAGCCAAGGCCGCGACACATGATTACGCAAGGCTCGCCGATCGCGATGTGATGTCCGACGAGTTCGTCCAGGATTCCGAAGACATCGCGGGCAGGGCAAAGCCGACTCGGGTGCTCGGACTCGACCTCTCAGTCTTTGGGGACGCAGCTTTCTACCTGCCCTCGCTCTTGCTCGGCGCGGGCGTCGCGCTCGTGGTTGCCGTGATGGGCGCCTTCTGGAGCTACTTCCAGGGCGCCAACGCGATCCTCCGCATGGTCCACGCGCAGCAGATCACACCAGAACTCGACCCGGAGCTGTTCAACGTCGTTGATGAGATGCGCCTCGCCGCAGGCTTGCCCATGCCCAAGGTCTATCTCATTCCCGAGAGCGCGATGAACGCCTTCGCAACCGGGCGCGACCCCGAGAACGGCGTGGTCGCGATAACCACAGGCCTCCGATCAAAGCTCAACCGCGACGAACTCCAGGGCGTGATCGCGCACGAAATGGCGCACATCCGTCACTACGACATCCGTTTCAGCCTGCTCATGGCAACCATGGTCGGGCTTATCGTTATGGCTTGCGACATCTTCTTGCGCATGACTTTCTACACGCGAGCCGGCCGCCGAAGCGACTCCAAGGGCGGCGGGGCGGCGTACATCGTCGTCTTCATCGTCGCGATCCTGCTGGCGATCATCGCGCCGCTCTTGGCCAAACTTATCCAGATGGCGTACTCTCGCAAGCGCGAGTACCTCGCCGACGCCGGCGCGGTCGAGCTGACGCGAAACCCGATGGGGCTTGCAAGCGCTCTTCGCAAGCTCGCAGGGGACGATGAGCCGCTCGTCGATACAGCCAACCGGGGCACGGCTCACATGTTCATCATCAACCCGCTCCGGAAGATGCGCCGTTCGCACCAGAATGTGAGCTCCCTGTTCTGCTCACACCCGCCCGTCGAGGACCGCATCGCCCGGCTCATGGCACTCAACCGCTGATACTTGTAGATCGGGGCACCTTGCGCGCCGATGATGAGCTGATGCCCAGGGCTCTTCGAGGACTCATCGCGCTCGCTGTCGCTTTTGCGGCGATCGGTCCGATCGCAGGGCTCCTCGTGGGCTCACTGCGGGGCAACGACGGCGGGACACATGCGACCCTTCTCGTCGGCCAAAGCCCTGTCTTCGGGCTGATATCCGGGATACTGGCCTTTGCATTCGCCGCAGGTGCAGGCGCGATCGGGAGCAGGGCAGCGGGGCTGAACGTGGGCTTCGTGTGCGCGGGGCTCGTGCTCTCGTGGGCCGCGTGGCTCTCGGGCAGGCTCGACACGATCGTCGCGGTCACACGTGAGTCGCCGCTGCAGCCGCTGATGCTCGAGGGTCTTGTGATTGCTGCGCTCATCGGCGGGATCGCATGGGTCGTGCGCCGGTTTTCGATCGATGACCTCGATCCCGAGACCGAGGCCGGGCTGACCGGTGTCCTCGTGGCGCTCGCAGCGGGCCTGGCTCTTGCAGGTACCGCGGCCTGGGTGATCGCGATCGAGCCCCTGAAGGGACAGACGATCGGCGCTGCCTTCGTCGCGGGCATCATCGGCGCTGCCACCGCGAGGCTGGTGTTCTTGAGGCTCCCGGGCTGGACGGTCGTGGCGATCCCTGCGGTCCTCGCTGTGCTGGGTCCGCTCTCGGCTCAGGTTCTGGCGGGCGATGTTGTCGATGCCGTGTACGAGCGAACGCTCTTCAGGCTCGGCTGGCTGACGCCTCTTGACTGGGCCGCCGGAGCACTCGTGGGCATCCCGATCGGCCTCGCGTGGACCGACAACGTCGTTCAGCAACAGCACGATCGCGCCGATTTACAACCGCCTAGCATCTAACGAACCTAAACCGGCGAACGCGGAATCAGCAAGCGGTCCCGAGAGTTGGTATCGCAGAGCGCCTGATCCGCATCCAGGAATCCCGCTGAGCGGGCTTGAATTCGAGTACCCACCCATGCAGACCGTCAACAAGCCAGGCACCATCGTCGATGTCCAGGGACAGCAGGACGAGCGGCAGGTTGCCATCGACAAGGTCGGCGTCAAAAACGTCACGTACCCCATGGTCCTCAAGACCCGGGACGGCAATACCCAGACCACGACCGCTAAAATCAACATGTACGTCGCCCTGCCTCACCACCAGAAGGGCACGCACATGAGCCGGTTCCTGGAGGTCCTTAACGACCACCAGAGCGAGCCGCTCACGCCCGACCGGATCCCAGAGGTGACCAAAGCGATCCGCGATCGCCTCAACGCCGAGACCGCGCACTTCGAGGCCTCGTTCACCTATTTCATGTGCAAGAAAGCGCCCGTCACTGAGATGGCCGGGCTCATGGACTACGAGGTCACCTTTGAGTGCGAGCGCAACGGCTCCGACGCGACATCGTCCTTCATCATCGGTGTCGCAGCGCCCGCGACGAGTCTGTGTCCCTGTTCGAAGGAGATCTCCGAATACGGCGCACACAACCAGCGGTGCAGGATCGCCGCTCGCGTGAAGTTTGACGGCATGCTCTGGATCGAGGACCTCATCGAGATCCTCGAGTCAGCCGCAAGCAGCCCGGTATACGCTGTGCTCAAGAGGCCCGACGAGAAGTACGTGACCGAGGCCGCCTACGACAACCCCAAGTTCGTCGAGGACATCATCCGCGATCTCGCGCTCGCTCTCGACGGCGACGACCGGATTACCTGGTACGAGATCGACTCTGAGAACTTTGAGTCCATCCACTCGCACAACGCCTACGCGCAGATCACGCGCGACAAAGCCGACAGCTGACCCGATTCTCCCGCTAGGTTCGCCGACGTCCGTCCGGGCGTTGTAACATGACCTTCGCGGGACCGGAGCGGCGAATCGGTGGAACTGACTCGACTCATCCAAAGCAGGAGCGCCAGGAGGCTTGCGCTCGTCGTGACCCTGCTGGGGTTCGGGCTCGCCGTGCTCGCCGGCCAGACCGCCAGACTGACCGTTTTCAAGGGCGATGAGCTGCTGGAGAGCGCCGAGAGCAGGCTCGTTAGACACAGCTGGTCACCGACGGTCCGGGGTCAGATCGTCGATCGCAAGGGCAGGGTGCTCGCCCACGACAGGCCCAGTTTCGACATTGCTGTCGATTACCGAGTGATTACAGGTGAATGGATCGAGCGACAGGCCGCGGCTCGCGCACGGCGCGAACGGGGGAGCGACTGGTCGAAGCTGAGCCGGGAACTCCGGACGCAACTCATCGAGGAAGCCAAGCCTCCTTACCGAGCCGCGGTCGATCGTATGTGGAATGTCTTAGCTCGCGAGACCGGGCTGAGCCGCGCCGAGATCGACGGCAAGCGGATCGAAGTCCGTGAGCAGGTCAGCAACATGGCGGACTCAGTGCGCCGAACCCGGGCGGCGCGTGAACTCCGCAAGTTTGCGCAGAACCACGGCATCACCGAGCTCGAACTCGAAACCCGGCTCGCTGAACTCGATCGGCCTGATCTCAAGACAACAGCTGAACTCCTGAGGGAGGTCCTCGCCGAGGAGATCACGATCGACGCCGAGCGCCGGATCGAAAAGGCGGCGTACATAGCGCTCTCTGAGGAGGTCGAGCCAACGGTGATCGTCCCCGAGGTGAGCGACGACGTCGGGTTCCTGCTGCGTAGGCTGGCGCGGCAAACCGATCCAAGCGATGAATCGATCCCGTACCTGCCCGGGGTTGCCGTGCTCGATTCGGGTCAGCGCGACTATCCGCTCACCGAGATAGAGGTAGAGGTGGATCTTTCCAGATTCCCGGGCCCGCTGAAATCCAGCGAGCGGCGCACGCAGCGGATTAGGGGAGTAGCCACGCATATCTTGGGCGGCGTGCGTAGAGGCATTTTCCGAGAAGATCGCGAAAGGCGTGCGGATGAAATACGAGACGACACGGCACTTGCGCAGCGTTCCATCGTTGAAACCGCTACAGGTTCGGTCGATCGTGGGCAGTACTTCCTGAGTGACATGGTCGGACACCGAGGGCTCGAACGAAACCTCGAGAGCACCCTCCGCGGCATGCGGGGGCTGCGTATCGAGCGGATCGATTCTGGCGAAGTGACCGAGGCGGAGCGTGAGTTCGGTCAGAACGTCCGTCTTACGCTCGACATCATGCTCCAGGCGCGCATCCAGGCGATGCTGAACCCGGATCTCGGTCTCGCCCGCGTGCAGACCTGGCATCACAACAATGAGCTGCTCGATCCCGAGGACCCAAACAGCCCGTTGGCGATGCCCGTTGGCACGGCACTCGATGCCGCGGTAGTCGTGCTCGACGTGGATACGGGTGAGATTCTCTCGCTCGTCACAACACCAACAGGCGGCGATCTGCCCTCCGATCCAGCCGAGCGCGCGCTCTATGTCGCGACACGAAGCCCTGCGTACAACAAAGCGGTCTCGATGCCGCTCCCCCCTGGGTCGATCGTCAAAGCGCTCGTGCTCTGCGGCGCGCACAAAGCCGGTCTTGTGGAGCTTGGAGAGCGCATCTCGTGCACGGGCCATTTCTACCCACACGAACCCGAGATGCTTCGCTGCTGGATCTACAAGCAGTTCAGCTCAACACATGATGCGCAGTTCGGCGGTCCTATCGACGGGGCTCGTGCGCTCAAGGGCTCGTGCAATATCTACTTCTACACACTCGGCCAGCGTTTCGGCCCGAGAGGGATCGTCGAGTTCTTCCGAACCATCGGCGTCGGCGAGCCGCTGGATCTGAAGCTCGACAACATGCTAGAAGGCTGGCTCGGATTTCAGAACAATCCCGATGCCGTCACCGAGGACGAGGCAATCCTGATGGGGATCGGGCAGGGACCGGTCGCGTGGACACCGGTCCACGCGGCGGATGCGTTTGCGACACTCGGGCGGGGCGGCATTCGTATCAAGCCGAAGCTTATCGACGACGGCGCCGTCCCCGAGACCATCGACCTCGGCTGGGATCCCCAGATCGTCGACGAAGCGCTCCGAGGGCTCTCCATGGTCGTCAACGATCGTGACGGCACAGCCAACAACGTCACGCTCGACTCGGGCGAGACGTTCGAGATGTTCGACGTCCCCGGTGTCACGGTCTGGGGGAAGACGGGCACGGCGACCGCCCCGCACATCAAGTTCGAGGGCGAGATCGTCAGGCGGGGCGACCACTCTTGGTTTGTGCTGCTCTGCGGCAAGGACCGGCCGCGGTACGCTATCGCTGTCGTCGCGCAGTACGGCGGGTCGGGCGGGCGCGTCTCGGGGCCCATCGCCAATCAGGTGATCCACGCCCTCGTTGAAGAGGGGTATCTGTGAATCTCGCCTTTGTCGAGACGATTATCAGGGGTGGCTACGGCGGCTCGGGCTCGCTGTCAAAGAACATCTCGGTGATCACCTGGGCATGGGTCACGCTCGCCGCGTCATTGGCGCTCTCGGTCATCGGGCTCTATGCGATCGATCTCGCCGAGGCGCAAACACCCGAGCGGAGTCCATCGGGAACGACCATCCGCCAGGCGATCTTCCTGTTGGTGGGCATGAGCGCCGCGATCTTCGCAGCGGCGCCGCACTACAGACTCCTGCGCTTCATCGCGTGGCCGAGCTACATCATCAGCATCGCGCTGCTCGTCTTTCTGCTCATCCCGGTCGTCCCAGAGTCGATCGTGAAGCCGCGAAACGGCGCACGGGGCTGGATCAACATGGGCTTCGCCGACTTTCAGCCAGCGGAGGTAGCCAAGATCGCGTTCGTGCTCACGATCGCGGGGTTCCTGCGCTACAGGCGTGAGCACACGCGTTGGCGAGGGCTGCTCGCGCCCGGGCTGATCGCTGCGGTGCCGGTCGGGCTTATCACGCTCCAGCCCGACCTCGGTTCCGCGTCTCTCTTTGTCCCGAGCCTGTTTGCGATGTTGCTCACGGCCGGCGCGAGATTGCGACACTTGGTTTTGATCGTGTTCATTGCGACCGCAGCTGCACCCGCGTCGTGGCCTCTGCTCCGCGAGCATCAGAAGCGCCGATTCGTGGCGATCGTCCAGCAGATCCGGGGCAGCGATGAGGGTGCTCAGGACATCAACTTCCAGAGCTTCACCGCGCAGCGCCTCGTCGGCGCTGGCAAGCTCGTGGGCAACTCAGACGCGAGCACACGGGCGCTCGTCTTTTACAACAGGCTCCCCGAAGCACACAACGACATGGTCTTTGCCGTGATCTGCCTGAGATTTGGCCTTCTGGGCGGCACGCTCGTGCTCATGCTCTATCTCATCTGGGCCGCCTCCGCGCTGGCGACGGCGTGGTTCTGCAGAGACCCGTTCGGGCGTGTGATGATCGTGGGGCTGACCGCGTTCGTGGGCGTGCAGGCGCTGATCAACATCGGCATGACCGTGGGGCTCGTGCCGATCATCGGGGTGACCCTACCCTTTGTGAGCTACGGCGGGTCGAGCATGCTCACGAGCTGGCTCATGGCTGGCCTCGTGCTCAACGCAGGACTCCGCAGACCCGACAGCTCCATGATGAGAAGCGACCTGGAACTCCCCGAATGATCCCACCCACCGAAGACTTCAAACAAGCCTGCGCCGAGTTTGGCATCGAGTTCGAGCAGGGCGAGAAGGAACACCTCTACGCGTTCCTTGACATCCTGTACAAAGCCAACCAGACAACCAACCTCACCGCGATCAAGGACGAGGATGAGGCGTGGATGCGTCACATCTTCGATGCGCTCACTCTGCTGCCTGTCCTTGCGGAGGTAGAACCGGTCGAGGGTGAAGCGCTCAAAGTCTGTGATGTTGGCTCGGGCGGCGGTGTCCCGGCGTTCCCCCTTGCGATCGTCAGGCCCGACGCGCAGTTCACGCTTGTCGAGGCGACCGGGCGCAAGGCAGAGCTCCTGCGCTCGTTCGCGGAGAAGCTCGGGCTCAAGAACATCACGATCGAGAACGGCCGAGCCGAGCAGCTCGGCGCGTTCAAAGCGGGCAAACTCCGCGACGCGTTTGATATTGTGACCGCCCGGGCGCTCGGGCGGATCGCGGTAGCCGCCGAACTGTGCGTGCCGCTGGCCCGAGAGGGCGGGCTCATCGCGCTCATCAAAGGGCAGAAAGCGGAGGAAGAACTCGAGGAAGCCAAGCAGGCGCTGCACATGCTCCACACGACGCACACGGGGACGCTCGACACGCCCACGGGCAAGATCGTCGTGCTCGAGAAGTCGCGCCGAACGCCGAGGATCTACCCGCGACGCGACGGCGAACCCAAGCGGTCTCCTCTGGGCGTGGGCAAGAAGGCTTAGCCCCCCGTGTCCGCCCAGCGTTCGTGGATGGTCTCCCACATCCGCTTGTCGCCCGGCCAGTAGAACGTATGCGCCATGCCCTCGATGACCTCGATCTCGGCGTCCGCGCCGAGTTCGCCAAGAGACTCTTTCAGCATGCCGACCGCTTCACCAAGATAGAAGTTGTCCATCGACCCGCCGAACACGTGGAGCTTGCCAGCGAGTTCTTTACCAGTTGCATCCCACTCACGCTCAAGTTTCAGGCGGATGTCGTATTTCTTCCAAGCCTTGGCAACCTTTGGGTTGATGTCACCGGTCTCGCGATCGAAGAGCGGGGCGGGGTTGCCGTTCTCGAGCGCCGGGCTGAAGACCGCCTCGAACGACTGGATCTGACCGCCCGGTCCGAGCATGGTTTCGCGCGCGATGAAGTCATCGGCCCAGAACATAATCTGCTCGCCGTTGCGCCCGAGCGGCCGGCGCTCGCCGTTCTCATCGGTGTAGATGTTCGCGTTGTCGGCGGTGATATCGACAGTCTGGAACGCCCGGAAGTCCACGGGGTCCGGCACGTGGCTCCACACCCCCGCGAAGGTATCCGGGTACGCGACCTGCACCCACAGGCTTCCCCAGCCGCCCGAGCTGATACCCGTGACGTACCGGTGCTCCGCGTTCTGGGGTCCGCGGTACTCGGCTTCGAGCGCCGGGATCAGTTCTGACGTCAGCGCCTCGCCCCAGGGACCCGTGACTGCGCTGTCGGCGAACACAGAGTGCCCCCAGTAGTTCGTCGCGTCGAGACCAACAACGATCACATCACCAACGGCTTCCTTGTGGGGCATGCCTCCCATGTAGCGCATGACCTCGTTCTCGTTGCCGCCGAAGCCGGTGATGTAGTAGACGATCGGATAACTCCGAAGGCTCTCTTCGTGCCATGACTCTGGAACGGTGACCGATGCGCCTATGGAGACTGGCCTGCCGTGAAACTGGCTCAGCGAATCGCTCTCGATTGTGAAGTGGAAGGTGTTCTCGGTTTCGGTGAACGGGCGATCCTCGACAACACCATCGAGTGTGAACGATGCGATGCTTTCATCATCACCGATGTCGTTGAGGTTCACGGTGATCGGCGCCGAGTACAGATCGCCAGCGCCGGTGCCCGGGCGGGGGTTGTCCAGGCTCACCCTCGCGACAGCCTGGAGCGTCACTTCGCCGGTGCGCCACGCGTCGCCGGCCTGCTCGGGTGCGTGGTAGAGATCGAAGCCCTCAAGAATGATCTCTTCGCCCGGCATCACATCCTCGACGTCCCAGGCGACCGCGGGCGGCGGGTTGAACCACGCGTTGAGCCTGGTCCTGGGCTCGGCTTGCTGGTTACCGAAGACGACGTAGATCCGGCCCGTGTACGGACCGCTGAACGCGTCTGGGTCGATGGTGACCGAGAATCGTTCGGGCTGGGCGAACGACAGGCCGGCGATGAGGAGTGAGAGCAGTGCCACGATCTTGCGCACGGGAGTTCCTTTCAATGGGACGTGTGCATCGTACACTCCGGGCGTGGTGAGCCCCTCGGAAGCATTGTCGGAAACCGGCCCGATCGCGGCGATGCTGGGCGAGGGTTACGAGTCCAGGCCCGAGCAGATCGAGATGACCGGGGCTGTTTCTCGCGCCATGGCGCGGGGTGAGAGGCTGCTCGCCGAGGCAGGGACAGGCGTCGGCAAGAGCTACGCCTATCTTCTGCCCGCGATCGAGCGGTGCGTGGCGCACGGCGAGACCGTCGTCGTCACGACGAACACAATCGCTCTCCAGGAGCAGATCGTCCGCAAGGATCTGCCCATGCTCATGCAGGCCCTCGGGCTTGGTGAGCTCCCGGGCACGCTCGAGGAACACGACCCGATGGCGCCGCTTCGGCCAGCGATCGTGGTGGGGCGCGGCAACTATCTGAGCCTTCGGCGGCTCGAGCTGGCGAGCAGGCGTCAGGACAAGCTCTTTGTCGATGCGAGCGCGCGAGGGTCGCTGCACGCCATCGAGGACTGGGCGCGCGACACAAAGGACGGCTCGCGCTCATCGCTTCCCCAGCTCGAACGACCAGGCGTGTGGGACAACGTCAGGTCTGACTCCGGCAACTGCATGGGCCGGCGTTGCCCGAACCACGACATCTGTTTCTACCAGCGCTCACGCCGAAAGATGGAGCGGTCGAACCTGCTCATCTGCAATCACGCGCTGTTCTTCAGCGATCTCGCGCTCCGGAGTAGAGGCGTTGGGTTCCTGCCCAGGTACGACCACGTCATCCTCGACGAGGCGCACATGGTCGAGGACGTCGCGAGTGAGCATTTCGGAGTATCGCTGACCGAGGCGAGAGTGAACCACCTGCTCTCGCTGCTGTTCGTTGAGAAGGGTCTCAAGGGCTTCCTGCCCCAACTCGCGGTGAAGTCCGACGAGACGCAGCACGTACAGAAAGCGATTGCTGCTGTGCAGGAAGCGCGCGACGCGAGCGGTGCGTTTTTCGAGTCGCTGACTTTCTGGTACGACGAGCACCGCGGCGCTGGTGGTCGTGTGCGAGAGGCCGGGATCGTTGACAACGTGCTCTCTCCCATCATGAGTCAACTCGCCACGAGGCTCAGGCTTTTGCGTGAGCTCTGCGAGCACGAAGCCGACAAGTTCGAGCTGCAGTCGTACGCGGAGCGGGCCTCTGATATCGCAGACTGTGCGCACATCGTGGTCGAGCAGACGCTCGAGGGATGCGCGTACTGGGTCGAGGTGAGCAGGTCCCCCGGGTACCGCAAGCCGAGCGTGAAGATCCAGTGCTCACCGATCGAGGTGGCGCCGATCCTGAAGACCGAGCTGTTCAACCGCGATCCGGAGGACGAAGGGTCTGCACTGCCCAAGTCCGTCGTCCTGACGAGCGCCACGCTGACCACCCGCGGCGTGTCGGACGAAGAACCGGACGAACGAAAGGAAACTGCCTTCGCGCACGCGATCGACAGGCTGGGCTGCGACGGCGCACGCGTCATTCAGCTGGGCAGCCCTTTCGATCACGCGTCGCAGGCTGAGCTTGTTGTTGATGTCACGATGCCTCTGCCCCAGAACTTCGGGCAGGGCAGGCTCTCGCAGAGCGGTGCGACGTACCACGAAGAACTTGCCCGCAGGATCCTCGCGCATATCGAAGACACCGACGGCGGGGCGTTTGTGCTCTTCACGAGCTTCACATCGCTCTACGCGGCGGCGGATGAGCTGAAGCTCGATCTCGAGGAGCAGGGCATACCGCTCTACGTGCAGGGGAGAGGTCCCTCGCGGAGCGAGATGCTCGCGGCGTTCAAGGAAGACCCAAGGTCGGTGTTGCTCGGTGCTGCGAGTTTCTGGCAGGGTGTCGATGTGCAGGGCGCCGGACTCCGCAATGTCATCATCACGCGTCTTCCGTTCGACCCGCCGGGCAGGCCGCTGACCGAGGCGAGGCTTGAGCGCATCAAGGAACTCGGACGCGACCCGTTTCGAGAAGAGTCGATCCCGCGCGCGGTGATCAGGTTCAAGCAGGGATTCGGCAGGCTGATCCGCAGCAAGGCGGACTCGGGGCGCGTTGCCGTGCTCGACCCGCGGATCGTGACCGCCCGGTACGGCCAGTTTTTCATCGCTGCGTTGCCCGAGGGCGTCCGTGTCAGGCGGATCGACGGTTCCAAACCGATCCACGGCGGGGACGAACAAGAGCAGCGGCGCCAGCGGCCCGAGCATCAGCAGTTCGACCCCGACGACCTGCCCTTCTAGATCTCGTAAAGCTCGGGGTTCTTTGCATATCAAACGCCGAACAAATATCAATTGTTGATGTTTGAGGGCTACTGTCCGGTCCCTGGCCCGAGTCGCGGGCCGGCAGAATCGGAGGAAAGTGCATGCTCGGTCGAGTCTTCAAAGCGTACGACATCCGTGGAACCTACCCAGATCTTCTCACCGATCAGATGGCATGGCAGATCGGTTTCGGCTCATCACAATTCCTGCTGAGCGATGCCGCAGCCGATGGTGACACAACACCGATGATGAAGAACGTCGTTGTCGGTCGTGACATGCGGCTCTCGAGCCCGACACTCGTCGAGCGACTCATCAAGGGCATCAATGACCAGGGCGGCTCCGTGATCGACCTCGGTCTTGTTGATACGCCCATGATCTACTTCGCTGTCAATCACTTTGACTGCGCGGGCGGCGTCATGGTTACCGCGAGTCACAACCCGCCTCAGTACAACGGGTTCAAGATCTCCAAGCGCAAGGCGAAGCCTGTCGGCGAATCGACCGGACTGGAATTGATCCGTAAGCACGCCGCGATGGTCGATCGCACAAAGGCGACCGCTCCCTCAGAGCCAAACGCCGGGCGCTCGGAGCCCCGTGATCTCTGGGGTCCGTACTCCAAGCACGTGCTGAGCTTCCTCGACCTCAAGGGCAAGAGCCTCAAGGTCGTCGTCGATGCTTCCAACGGCATGGCGGGCACGATGTCACCCAAGATCTTCGGGAAGAACGGCGAGAACGTCGAAGGCCTCGAGATCATCGAGCTCAACTACGACAACTCCAAGGGCGAGTTTGTGCATGAGCCGAACCCGCTCGTCGCGTCGAACCTTGTACAACTCCAGGAAGAGGTCATCAAGCAGAACGCCGACCTGGGCATCTGCTTCGATGGTGACGCCGACCGCTGCGTCGTGGTTGACGAGAAGGGGCAGATCGTGGGCTGTGATCACCTAACCGCTGTCATGGCGCCGTTCTTTCTGAAGCAGGACCCGGGCTCGGCGGTCGTGTACGACCTGCGTTCGAGCAAGGCGGTCGAAGAAGAGATCGAGAAAGCGGGCGGCAGGCCCATCAAGGGGCGTGTCGGGCACGTCTTCATGAAGCAGGAGCTTGCCGAGGAGAAGGGCATCTTCGGGGGCGAGCTCTCGGGCCACTTCTATTTCCGCGACAACTTCAACGCCGACTCCGGCGCGATCGCGATGGTCTGCGTGCTGTCGATGCTCGCCGAGGGCGATAAGAAGATGAGCGAGCTGATCTCTCCGATCAAGCGCTATGTGCAGTCGGGAGAGGTTAACTTCGAGAACGAAGAGAAGGACGAGGCGATCGCCGCGATCATCGAGGAACTCGGGCCGGGCTCGGACACGGATGCGGACATCGAAGAGCTCGACGGCGTCACGCTCGACTGCTTCGATCGCGAAGGCTGGTGGTGCAACATACGCAAGAGCAACACGGAGCCTCTGCTGCGTCTGAACGCCGAGGCGAGGGACAGCGAGACACTCGCCAAGGCGCTGGCCATGATCGAGCCCATGCTGGGCATCAAGGTCGCGCACTGAGTACGCTGTAGCGGCGGCGAGGATCGGTTTACACGCCGGAGGCAAGCCTGATGAATCTCCAGCAGTTCTTTGATCACTGGGCGATCGCAGAGAACCCATTCCGCGGCGAGGAGGCAAGGCAAGACGCTGTTTTCTCCAAGCTCTCACAGACCGATGAGGGCGGCAGGCCCAAGGCTGCGCATTCGGATTTCGAGAAGATCATCGGTAGGCTCGAGTTCCCTTCGACTTCCATCGTGTTTGGTGAGAAAGGCTCGGGCAAAACAGCGATCAGGATGCAGATCGCCAAACGCATCAACGAGCACAACAAAGCCAACCCAAACAAGAAGGTCATGCTCGTTGCTTATGACGAGCTCAACACGCTGCTCGATCAGTTCCACCAACGCAGCGGCGGAGGCGAGGTTCTCGACTCGTTCAACCGGATCAGGCTCGTCGATCACATCGACGGCATCCTGATGCGTGTTGTGCCGGGCGTGGTCGATGCGATCGTGGGCGAGACCGCCAGCGGCCGTGCAACAGATCTTGGTGAGTCGGTCAGGCGCACCGCAAGAGGTCTCGACCCGACCAGCCGGAAAGATCTGCTCCTGCTTCAGGTGCTCTACGACCGTCCCGATCGAGCGCACGAGCGCACCGGGAAACTCAGGCGTACGCTGCGCATCGGCTTGCCCCCGATGGTGCTCATGTGGAGCCTGCTCGCGTACGGCGGATGGGTCCTGCCGGGCGCAGTGCTCGTCGCGTTTCTCGCCTTCGACGGCGACCCGCAGAGCACGATCTGGCTTACGCTCTTCTTTGGTGCGCTCGCCGTTTGGATCGGTTTCCTGCTCAAACGGGTGCTCTGGGACAACCTGGCGCTCAAACGCATGACCCGCAAGGTGCGCAGGCAGATCCGAGGCAGCACCCGCTCGGACCTCAGCTACATGGAATCGTTCCGGCAGCTCGATCCGGTTGTTCGCAACACCGGTTCGATGCCCATGTCAGACTCCGACGACACCCGCTACGCGCTGCTTGCCAAGTTCAGGCACGCGATCGCGGGGTTCGGCTACTCGAGCATCATCGTGATCCTCGATCGCGTCGACGAGCCCACGCTGATCAACGGCGACGCGGACCGCATGCGCGCGGTCGTCTGGCCCATGTTCAACAACAAGTTCCTCCAGCAGGAGGGGCTCGGCGTCAAGATGCTCCTGCCGATCGAGCTGCGACACGCGCTGTTCAAAGAGTCGACGAGCTTCTTCCAGGAAGCGCGCCTCGACAAGCAGAATCTCGTCGAACGCCTCACTTGGTCGGGCCCGATGCTCTACGACCTGTGCGAAGCGAGGCTCGCGGCGTGCCTGGCCGACAACGCGCAGAACATCTCGCTGCTCGATCTGTTCGCCGAGGATGTCACGAGGCAGGACCTCGTCGATGCGCTCGATCAGATGCACCAGCCACGCGACGCGTTCAAGTTCCTGTACGCGTGCCTCAACGAGCATTGCTCGAACGTGACCGCCGACGAGCAGGCGTACAGAGTGCCTAGGCTCGTGCTCGAGTCCGTCAGGCGCCAGCAGGCCGACCGCGTGCAGCAACTCTACCGGGGCATCGGGCCGGCATGAGCAAATCTGTAACGCTCGTGACTTGTAGTGTGATGCCCGAGCCGGATCCCGATCAGCAGCTCATGCTGGATTTGCTTGAGGGTTCGGGTCTCGATGTGTCGCTCGACGCGTGGGATGACGAGTCGGTCGATTGGTCACGCTTTGATCTGTGTGTGCTGCGCTCGACTTGGAATTATCACGCAAGGCCTGACAGCTTCATTGAATGGTGCGAGGGCGCGGCTGGCGCATCACGACTCAAAAACTCGGTCGATGTTGTACGTTGGAATATCCACAAGGCGTATCTGCTCGAATTAGAATCGGAAGGGCTGCCAATCGTCCCGACCGCAATCTTGAAGCGGGGTGACGAACACCAGCTCCAAGCCGTGTGCGGCGAGCGTGGGTGGAATGACGTTGTCGTGAAGCCGTGTGTCTCAGCAGGAAGTGCCAACACGAGGCGTTTCGGGATTGAACAATTCGATGCAGGTGAGCTCTTTCTACGGGAACTCGCTTCTGAGCGCGACGTCATGATCCAGCCCTTCATGAAGAGCGTCGAGGCCGGCGGCGAGCGTGCGGCGATCATGCTCGGGGGCGAACTCACCCACGCGATCGAGAAGGCCCCGCGTTTCCACGACGACGATGAGAGCGTCTCGGAAGCAAAGGAAGTCACGGGTATCGAATGCGAGATGCTGGAGTCTGCGCTCAAGTGTGTGCCAGGCGATGTGCTCTACGCGCGGCTCGACACGATGAAGGGTGACAACGGCGAACTGCTGATCTCCGAGCTTGAGATCATCGAACCCTCGCTCTTCCTGCTGCAGTCGGATCGGGCGCAGCGTGCGTTCGTGCGTGCGATCGAATCTGCGCTGGAGTTTTAGTCGAGGGGCTCGAGCCTCGCGTACTCGAGCACGAGTGTCTTCACGCCCACGGTTTTGAAGTTGACCTGCGCTCGCGCGTTGCTGCCGCCCGAGACCGAGACGATCTTACCGACGCCGAAGCGTGGGTGGCGGACCATCTTGCCTTCGGTGAGCGATGCAGCTATGAGGTTGCCTTGCCTGGCTTTCTGCACTTCTCGCGCCGAATCGAATGTGCGGAGCGTTGGGTGAGTGGCGGGTTGGTCGTCATCCCAAGACTCGCCCGTGCCCTCGCTCGGGACATACCCGCCGAGCGAATCGGCGCGGTCGACGATATCGACGTGCTCGCTGCCGATCTCGTCGAGGAACCGGCTCGGGATCGTGCGTTCTGAGATGCCCCGCACGGTGCGGTATTTGGCGCTGGTCATGTGCAGCCTGTGCATCGCGCGCGTGATGCCGACGAAGCAGAGCCTGCGTTCCTCTTCGAGTTCACTGTCTGCGTAGTTGGCCCGCGAGTGGGGGAGCACGTTCTCCTCGAGCCCGACCATCGCGACGACGGGGAACTCAAGCCCCTTTGCCGCGTGGAGCGTCATGAGCGTGACCGCGCCGCTGTCGGGGTCCGCTGCGTCGGCGTCTGCGACGAGCGTCACCGATTCCAGATACGCGCGGAGCAGAGCGAGCATCGGCGGATCGCCGGTGTCTGCGCCCGCGACCGCGGCGTCGAACTGCATCGGGTCGTCCGCGGGGTCGTAATTCTCCTCGAACTCCGCTGCGGAGGACACAAGTTCTGCGAGGTTGTCGAGCCGTTCTTCCTCGGCTTCGTTCTTCGCGGCCTGTGCTTTGTAGTGCTTCTCGAGCCCCGACTCGACGATCACACGCTCGGTGAGGTCCCTGAGTGAGCCCGAGATGCTGGCGCCCATGAACGTGCCTCGCCCGTTCCAGTCGTCGATCGTCTGCACGAACGTCTTCATCGCGTTTTTGGCGCGAGCAGTGATCGTTGAGATAGAGTCGGCCTGCCTGAGCGCCTCAAAGAGCGTGATGCCGTTGTCCGCCGCGTAGACCTGTGCGCCGGTCAGCGCCGCCTTGCCGATCCCGCGCGCCGGCGTGTTGATGACACGTAGCAGCGAGACCTCGTCGTCTGTGTTGGCGACGACTCTCAGATACGCGAGAGATGTCTTGATCTCCTCACGCTGATAGAACGCAGTGCCCCGCGCGACGACGTAGGGGATACCCGCTCGGCGCAGCTGATCCTCGACCACACGCGAGAGCGCGTTCGTGCGGTAGAACACCGCGGCATCCTTCCAGGTCAGTTCCTCGCCATCGTCGGCGCTGTTCGTGATCAGATCGCGGATCCAATCGCACACAAGCTCGGCTTCGTGGCGTTCGTCCCTGCAGAGGGTCACCGTGACTTTCTCGCCCCCGGGCCTGCTGGTGTAGAGGTCCTTGTGCTTGCGGAGCCTGTTGTTGCGGATGAGCGTGTCGGCGATCGAGAGAATCGGCGCCGTCGAGCGGAAATTCTCGCCAAGCGGGATAACCCTTGCGCCCGCAAATCTCTCTTCGAAGTCGAGGATGTTGGTGATGTCTGCGCCGCGCCAGCCGTAGATCGCCTGGTCGGGGTCGCCCACGACGAATATGTTGGGCGCGCCGCCTCGTTCCTCATGAGTGCCAGCGATGAGCGACGCGATCGCGAACTGTGCGCGGTTCGTGTCCTGATACTCATCGACCAGCATCCACTGCCAGCGTTCCTGGCATTCCTTGCGGACTTCCGGGTGATCTTTGAGGAGTTTGACTGTCAGCACGAGAAGGTCATCGAAGTCGACCGCACCGGCTTTGCGCAGGCCCTTCTGGTACTCGGTGTAGATATCCGCGATCTTGCGCGAGGAGAAGTCCATCGCCGAGGCCGCGAATGCCTCTGCGTCGATTAGTTCGTTTTTGGCATTGCTGATCGTGCCCAGGACCGATCTGGGAGGGAAGTTGCTGGTGGACAGATCGAGGTTCTTGAGGATGCGTTTGATGAGCGCCTGCTGATCGGCGCTGTCGTAGATCGAGTAGTCGGGGTTGAGCCCTAGGACCTCCGCGTATCGGCGGAGAAGCCTGGCACACAGGCTGTGGAACGTCGTGACCACGAGCCCCCGCGTCGTGCCTTGGGGTAGGACGGTGTTGATGCGCTCGCGCATCTCCGCGGCGGCCTTGTTCGTGAACGTCAGCGCGAGGATCGACCACGCGGGTACGCCCTGCTCGACGAGGTAGGCGATCCGGCGCGTGATCACCCGGGTCTTGCCTGAACCAGCCGCGGCGAGCACGAGCACCGGACCATCCAGCGCCGTGGTTGCCTCGCGCTGTGCGTCGGTCAGGCCCCCGAGGAGCTTGGATTCGGGCGCTGTGTGCTCGGACGGTTCGGTCATAGAGGGAGCGTAGGTAGTGACCGACCCGTTAGCGCTTGCCGAGGTGAGGTGTGTTTGCCGAGCGTGTGATCAACGCGACGTTGTCGGGCAGGTGCTCTGCGACCTCAAGGACCACATCCACGTCGAGCTTGCGTGCAAAGAACGACCGGCGGCTCTTGCCCATGATGAGTGTGTCGCAGCCGTGGGTGACGGTGTAGTCCAGGATCTCTTCGACGATCTCGGGACTCGTGACATAGATCGGGACGAACGGCACGCCCGCTTCCTTGGCGAGCACGGCTGTTGTGCCGAGCGCTTCCTGAGCATCGGGGTCGTGCTGCACATCCGGCACCCGGCCCGGCACGACGTCCATCACCCGGAGCGACCGGACAAAGATCGCGTAGAGCGTTGCACCACGGCGCTTGGCGAGGTCCACCGCAAACTCTGACTGGTACCGGCCGCGTGCTGCGAGCATGACGGCGGGCTTCGTCGCGTCGATCTCGATGGTCGGCTTCTCAAGCTCAGCGATCCAGCCACGCTCGGGGATCGCGATCGGCTCGGGCTCGGTCGCCTTAATGCGGCCCATGACCCAGCGGGAGCTGAGTGTGATCGCGATGAGCCCGCCGCTGAAAGCCGTCGAGACCCACTGCGTGACACCGATCGTAACGGTGATCGCCAGCAGCAGTATTGCGAGCAACCAGAGCCCGGTTCTGCTGAGCTTCCCGACCTCGATATTCTTGTTGATCGCGACGGACATGAGCGTGACCGTGATCGCGCCGCACACACCCAGCACATAGAGCTTGGCGAGCACCGTCACGTCCTGCTCGATGATGATGACCCCCGCAGGGATCGCGATTGCGACAAGCAGCCCAACCCAGGGCACGCCCGAGTAGTTGAGCTTCGTGAGCTTGCCCGGCAGTTCCCTATCCTGCCCCATCGCAAAGAGGACCGAGACCATGGCCATCACCGCGGTGTTGGTCGCGCTGAGCAAGAGGAGCCCGAACGCGATGCCCGCGACATTGCCCGAGAGAGCGCCAAAGGACGAGCCGAACATGTGTTCGCCGCTCGTCTCTGCGATGACGCGCATCGACGCGTTCGTGTACTCGCCGACTTCGTGCTCGATCTGTTCGAATTGCTCGGCGGACATCGTGCCCGCCTCGACCTGGCTAGCCATGCTCTCCAGCTGCAAGGCGTGCGCCGTGTGTGTTTCTGCCAGCGGGGTGTCACCCACGGTAAAGCTCAGACCCGCCAGCGCGAGCCCGAAGAACATGTTGAGCGCCACGACCTCGATCGTCACGGGCCAGATCGTTCGCTTGGAAGTCTTCTCGACCGGCTGGTTCATCAGCCCGGTCATGTTGGCGACCGCCTCGACACCGGCAAGCGCCAGACATATCCCGGTGAATGCGACCCACGCGTCGCCGATCGAGTTCTCGTGGAGGTAGTCGAATTCGATTGTCTCGATGCCGCGGATAAAGAACGGAATCGCAAGGATCGCCATCAGCGCCGAGACCGCGAGAGCAACGAACGCGATGATCAGTGCGAACCGACCCGCGGCTCGCGCGCCGAACCAGTTGATGAACCCGACCAGCCCGAGGGTGATGAGCGAGAGCGGGAGCGTCAGGCCGTGCGGTATCCCGAAGTAGTGGAACGCCTCCACGATACTGATCGCCGCGGTCATGATGTAGCCGGAGAGCAGAAGTGTGGATCCGATGACCGAGAGCGTGGGGCTCAGCTGCCTGGCAGCGGTGTACACCCCTCCCCCGTCGGGGAAACTTTTGCACACGATGGTGTAGGCCCAACTGACAGCGATCATGAGCAGACCGATCGCGGCGAGGTAGAGCACACTCGCGTGGGCCGTGTAGAGGAACGCGAGTCCCAGAACATACAGCCTGCTCGTGCCCCAGTCGCCGTACAGAAGAGGCCCGGCATGGAACCACTTCAGGTTTCGGGGCCTGGAATCGCTGACGAGCATGGGAAGTCTGGAACCTCTGCGTGGGTTGAGCCGGACTATAGGGTAGAGAGGCGGGGTGCCTTCGATCTCGGGACGGTCATGATCGCTCTATTCACCATTCAATCCCTCGGTAGCGTTCCGAGCCGCATGATGCTACTACTATGCGAGATCAGATGGCATCCCCCAGCGAAGGCAACATGGAAGACACGTCACCGATGAAAGACTCGGCCGGTAAGACGCGCCCTGTGCCCTCGCCCACCACTAGGCAGGCTGAGGAAGCGATCCAAGAGGTTGCCAAGGGCAACACGAATATCGACACCCTCGTCGGGCGGCTGGTCATCGATCAAGGGCTGGCCACACAGGACGAGGTTCAGCACTGTCTGGAGCAGGCCAAGGAACTCCGTGAGGAAGCCAATCAGGCTTCGCTGGTCCAGATCCTTGTTGATAACCAGTACGTCACCCAGCGCCAGATCGCCCGACTCCGCCGCATCATCGAAGCCGAGCGTTCGGGTCAGAAGATCCCTGGATTCCGGATTCTCGGCAAGCTCGGCGCTGGCGCGATGGCAACGGTCTTCAAGGCCAATCAGCTGAGCCTCGACCGGACGGTCGCGATCAAAGTGCTGCCCCGCAAGTTCAGCGACAACCCCCAGTTCATCGAGCGTTTCTACGCCGAGGGCCGGGCCGCGGCGACGCTGAATCACCCGAACATCGTGCAGGCGTTCGACGTCGGTAAAGCCGGTGAGTTCCACTACTTCGTGATGGAGTACGTGGACGGCAGAACCGTGTATGACGACATCGTCAAGCAGAAACGATTCAGCGAGACTGACGCGGTCGAGGTCGTGATGCAGGTCGCCGAGGCGCTCCAGCACGCTCACGGCAAGGGTCTCATCCACCGCGACGTGAAGCCCAAGAACGTGATGATCACCAAGGACAGCGTGGTCAAGCTCGCCGACATGGGTCTTGCTCGCGCGGTTTCTGACAAGGAAGCCGCCGAGGCCGAGGCTGGCAAGGCCTTCGGTACGCCGTACTACATCTCGCCCGAGCAGATCCGCGGCGAGCGAGACATTGGGCCTCCTGCGGATATCTACTCGTTGGGCTCGACGTTCTATCACATGGTCACCGGTGCCGTGCCTTACGAGGGCAAGAATCCCTCAGCGGTTATGCACAAGCACCTGAAGGCCGAGCTTGTCCCCCCGGATCATGTAAACCCGAAGCTCTCCGCTGGAGTCTCTGAGATCATCGAGATGATGATGGCCAAGAGCCCGTCCAAGCGGTACCAGAGCTGCAAGGACCTGCTGATCGATCTGCGTGCGGTGCACAAGGGGGAGTCTCCGCCCCTGGCTCACAAGGACTTGTTCGGGGAAGAAGATCTCGCCGCCGTCGCAGCCGCCGAGGCCTCCGCGGAGACCGCCGAGATCCCGATCGATCAGTCGCGGAACCAGGATGTGCGTCCCTGGATCATGACCGCGTTCATCGTGACCCTGTGTGTCGCAGTGGTCAGCATCTTCGTGAACATCCTCCAGTTCACTCGATGAGTCGGTTCTGCCTGTGTTTTTCCTTGTCGCCAGCCACACCCGGGCTTAGCATTGCGCGTATGAACGGGATCCTGTCTGAACAAACACCGATCATGTCAAGGGACGACCAGTGCGTTACCTGTGCATGCTCGGCGCTTCCTTACTCTTCATGATCCCGGGCCTGATTCATGTCGAAACTGTTCTAGCTCGCGTCTTGTTGAGCGGTCGTCCCGCCAGGGTGTGAGCGTCTTGTAGAGCGTGCGGTACGCACGATTGTCAGAGGAAACCTCGGTCCGGGCGGATCAGCCGCGAGCCCGCACCACAGGAAATCAAAAGAGCGGCTGAATCGGAGAACCACTCATCGCCCGCAGAAGATTCTTTCGAGACGCCGGACCTGTCAACCGTATCCGCGTGAACCACATGATCCGCATCAGCCCGATCAGGCTGATCGGGCCGAACAACGAGCAGATCGGCGTCACCGAGACGCACGACGCGCTTCGCATGGCCGAGGAGGCAGGGCTCGATCTCGTCGAGGTTGTCTCCGACAGCAGGCCCCCGGTCTGCAAGATCATGGACTACGGCAAGTACAAGTACGAGCTGTCCAAGAAGAAGCAGCCTTCAAGCAAGGGCAATGAGCTCAAGGAAATCCGTCTGGGTCGGTCCATCAAGATCGATAAGCACGACATCGCGATCCGCTCGCAACAGGCGCGCCGATTCCTGATGGACGGGCACAAGGTGCAGGTGATCCAGCGCTTCAAGGGTCGCGAGTTTGCGCACAAGGACCTCGGTCTCGACAACCTCCGCGACTTCTTCGAGGCGCTCGAGGACATCGCCAAGGTCGAGCAGCCCCCGCGTCCGTTCGGCAGGCAGTTCACGATGCTGCTGGCGCCGGACAAGCCGAAGGTTGAGTCCGCGCGGCGCCGCCTGGAGAAGCTGGCCAAGGAGGAGCAGGAGGCCGAAGAGGAAAGGCTGAACGCTCAGATCGCGGAGCTCGATGCGCGTGATGCTGACGAAGCGGATGACGACGACGATCAGGTCGAGGTCGAGGCCGCAGAGCAGGAAGACCAGAAGCCTGAAAAGGTTGAGAAGACCAAGAAGGGCAAGCAGCGCGACCAGCGGGCGTCCAACCCTGTGGACGATGAGATCGCCGAACTCCTCGGCGAGTAACACTCTGCCGAAACCCATTCCGATACGAAAGAACACCGCCAACAGGCGGTGTTTTCTTATGTGATCTCGGTGTGACTAGTCGTGCCTGAGCGCGACGATCGGGTCCTGCTTCGACGCCTTCATAGCGGGGTAGAGCCCGAACACGAGCCCGGTCAGTGACGCGACCGCGAACGCGACGATCATCGACCATGGGGTCACCTGGATCGGCGCGTTCACGTCGGGCGGCACGAGCTTGCCGATCACGGGCCAGGTCGGCAGCTTGGGTGTGACCCAGCCGATGAGCAGACTCCCGCCCACCCCGACCGCGATCCCGACTAGACCGCCGATCATGCTCAAGACACCGGTCTCAACGAGGAATTGCCAGATGATGTGCCGACGTGTTGCGCCGAGCGACCGCCTGATGCCGATCTCGCGTGTGCGTTCGGTGACGTTGGCGAGCATGATGTTCATGATCCCGATGCCGCCCACGAGCAGCGAGATGCCCGCGATCGCGCTGAGTGTCACGGTCCACGTGAGCGCCTGCCTGCGTGCTTCTTCGAGCAGCTCGTAAGGGACGATCAGCCCGATGTCCTCCATGTCCGGGTGGCGCACGTTGAGCAATCTGCGCATGATCTCGGAATCACCGAGCACCCGCTGTCGATCCGGGCTTTGGACGTAGATCTCTGCGACCTCGACCTCGCTCGCCTGGAACGAGCCCGAGCTTCTGCGGACGACCATGTCGCCGAACGTGGCGCGCGCGGTCGTGATCGGGATGTGCACATCGAGGTTCAGATCTCTGCCGACGAGCGCTGCTCCCGCGCCTCCCGAGAGCCCGATCGGCGCGAGCACACCCACGACCTGGAATGTTTTCTCATCGATGCGGAGCGTTTCCTCAAGCGGGTCCTCGAGGTGGAACATCTCTTTGGCGATCTCGGCGCCGATGACACACACCATCGCCCGCTGGTCGATGTCGGCTTGCGTGAGATACCTGCCTCGCGCGATGCGCAGCTGGGCGACGTCCTGCATGTCGGGCGTCGTACCGAAGGTCTGGCTGACCTTTCGCTTGGGTCCTCTGATGATCTGCGAGCCGACCTCTTTCAGGGGGACGATGGAGGTCGCATCGGGGAAGGAGGCTTCGATGACGGAGAAATCCGACCTCGTGAGACCGTATTTGTTGGTGAAGCTCTGCTGCTGGCCTTGCTGCTGCTGGGCTTGCGGGGGCTTCTGGGACCGGATAATGATGTTCCGTGCCCCCAGCCGTTCGATCTGCATCAGGGCCTGTTGTTTCGAGCCTTCTCCGATGGAAACCATGGTCACCACCGCCGAGACGCCGATGATGATGCCGAGTGCGGTCAAGAATGACCTGAGCAGGTGCAGCCTCAGATTGGAGAGCCCGAGCCGAATGGTTTCGATGAGAAAGGTCATGAAGAGCGAGTCCCCCGTGGGTGGCTGTCTGTGTAGACACCGCCCGGCTTGGGGATGCTACCACCCAGCCACGCTTTGGTGGCGGCAAGGGGGCCTCTCATGACCGCGGTCCGTGTCGAGCAGGAATCCGAGACCAGCACCGGCTGGACGCACACCGTCACGCTCACCCTCGCCGACGGCTCGGTCCAGCAGCTCACGGTCTCGCTCTGCTTCCAGGACTACGAGTACTGGTCGGGCGGTGCACGCCCGCCGGAGCGCGTGACCGAGGCTCTGATCGAGTGCCTTCTCGAGCCGGCAGAGGACTCGAACATTCCCGACCCGCTTCCTGCGCGCTTCGACGCTTCGACCGCTCGCCGATGGATGCCTAGCCTCGACTCGAGCCTCCGCAGCGGGTCGTGGCACTAACAACATACCGAGCTAAATCAAAAAAGAGCCAAAGCCCATTCGGACGTTGACTCTAAAGGGAAGAGAGGGGTGATCTACGTCAGGCGCGTTTGCGTCGGTTTGATCCGAGCGCAGCGAAGCCTAGAACAGCCACGCTTGCTGGAGCAGGAATCGACTTGTATGCAAGTCCCTGGACCGCTTCGATTCCTCTGGTGTTCCCAACAAAGCTCAAGGAATCGTTCGAAATACTGTATTCAAAAATATCAGCATCATTGAAAATATTTACAGCACTTAGGAAGAGCGATCCGGTATCTGAATTCCATGTCAATCCACGCCAAACACCGTCGGGTATGGATGCAACGAACTGAGTGTCTGCAGTTCTGGGATCGATACTGACGATCGCTCGCTGGAGCGGGGCTAGCCCATAGAGGGTGTCGTTGTCGCTGTCGAATGCCAGCCCCTCAATCTCAGTGAAGCGGTTGTTGAAACCAGCGACTCGTGCCGATTCTCCAGTGGTCGTGTTGATGGTAAAGAGTTCATGCGTGTTGTTGTCGGACCCAAAGAGGATGTTCCTGATTGGGTCATACGCGAGCCCGTTTGCATTCCCGTAGGCGATACCCCCGCCGCGCCCGATTACTGAAGCGCGTCCTGTATCCGCGTCGATGGTGTACACGTTCGATGAGCCCGCAGAGATTCCATAAAAAACATCATCGTTTGGGTTGTACGCCATGCCATTGATGACTGGTCCGGCGTTGCCAATGGTGGACCATGTCGCATCACGAGTATCAATTGATCCGATCGCTGTGCTAAATGCGTCACTGCCGATCATCTGTGCCGAGACGTGTGAAGTGGCGGCCAGAGAAAGAACCATTACTACAGATTTGTACTTGTGCATATCGCCTCCATGTCCGTATTTTCCTACGGCTGAAACAATGGTAAATGCTTGTATGAGCCCATGCAATACATTTTTGAAAACAACTTCAAAAATGTCTTTGTACACATTTCAAACCAGCGCACAGCGTGATAGGATGCCTAAATGACAGACACATCACAAGGGGATCCATTTCGCGATGAGGCGTCGAGGGTGCTTGAGGGGTACCGATCTGCTTTGCTCGGTGTGATGCGGGGGGTAGCTGCCGGTGGCAGCCAATCTCGGGATCTTGAATCCGCTCTCGGTTTAGACAGGACGCTAGCGTGGAAAGTATCGAGCGCAGCATCGTGTAGTTTCCCGTTCGATGTTGCTCGGCACATTCCTGGTAAGTCGGCGATCAAGATACTCACCAAAGCAGGCAAGCGAAAGGGGTTGAGCCCTGAGGTGCTGGGTCGAGTTGAATCGGCTTACGCAGACTATGAGCAGCTTGTGAAGGTCCACGCGGGAGATCGAGCAACCCTCGAGATGATGCTGTGCAGCTACTCGGAGCGAGAACGCAAAAGCGTTGATCGGGACTACCGAAAGGCTGGATACCGATCAAATAGTTACACGCTCGGAGTGCAGGCGAAGATCGTTTACCGAACGTACATCCTCAATATGAATGAATCGTCTGATTCGATGTTTGATTTAGTTAGCCTGCGAGGCATTGTTGGGCTTCGCAGGATCCGTTCCAACGCGCCTTGGATAGTTCACAGGCAAAGAATAGTTGATGATCAAGGTACCGCGATTCGACTCGGCGGTACCCGCCCTATCGACGAAACAGTCGGTACTGAAGAATGTGATTTGACCGTTCCTTGGATGCGAGAATTCTGCACACAGCCTCTGCCGAATGTTCGTCGGGTGTACACGGATGATGAACGTATGCATATGGAGATTTTGGAAGGCCGAGTCGGTGAAACCGGTCGTTCAAATTACGTCCTTGGTGAGTTCGTAAGCGGCGCAGGACCGTCTGAGCGATCCGATAACAACAACAGTGTTGAGCTTGCATTGAAGGCGGACATGCCGATCGAGCGAATCATGTTTGATCAGATAGTTCACCGCGCCCTGTTCAGCGGAATGGAGCCTGCTGTATCTGTCTACTCCGAAATGACAGGTGCGACGGCGCCGAAGTGCAGCCAAGAAGGAAGGTATGCGCTGCCAATCTTTGATCGGGTTGAGTGTCTGGGGGCTGGGCTTGCATCTGTGCATGTGGCCGAGATCCCGGATTACACGGCTGTATTACGAAGATCATTTGATTCGATGGGCTGGAATCCTGATCATTTTGTTGCACACCGATTTACACTTGAATATCCCCCAATACCGAGCGTTATTGTGCTAGAGACTCCTCTGTAGTTCACGATTCTTAGCACACCGATGGTATGAACTGCAGCATTCGAAGTTAAGCTCGTATACTAGCTTGGTGGAAAGAGGTATCACTACAACATCTAGTTCTCGTGCGTTTCGTTCATTGTTGGTGATTACAGGAGTATGGCTCGTGCCTGCGGTTCTTAGCAGCACCCAGCAGTGGGCGCAGCTGCAGGACTCACCCAAGCACATGTCCTGGATCGCGTCATTTCTTTACCAGCTGCCGAGCTGGCTCGTGCTCTGGATCACTTCACCGGGCGTAATCCTGCTCGCGCGCAGGTGGCCGATCGAAGGGCAACATCGGCTCGCGCATCTCGGGAGACATCTGCTGATCGCACTCGTCTTCGGGAGCGTCTTCCTGTTCGTGTCGATCCCACTACGGAGAGTCTTTCATCCCAACGGGGTGGTGTGGTCATTCTTTGGTCCGAGTGTGTTCAAGTCCGGGCCGCAGTTCATTGCGGTCGGGGCACTCTGCTACGGCCTGCTCGTTCTTATCGGGGCGCTCCTTGACACACGCGCAAGACTCCGCGTCATAGAGGGAAACGGGAACACAGAACCCGAGACAAAAGCCGACACTCCGAGGCTTGTCATCGAGACCCGGTCGGGGCAGGCGATCATCTCGCCGGCCGAGGTGCTCTGGGTCGAGCCCGGCGTCGGTGGTGGGTGCGTTCTTCGTACCGAGTCTGGTGAAGTCCGGGTGAGGCCTGCTCTATCCGAGATGGAGGAGCGATTCGCCGATCTCGGGTTCGTACGGGTGCACCGCTCCAGGCTCGTCAATGTGAGCAGGATTGTCGAGGTCAAGGGCGGTGCGCACCGTGAGGGAGATGCGGTGCTGGACACCGGGGATGTTGTTCCCGTGAGTCGACGCCGCAGGGGTGACCTCGAGGTGAGGCTCGGCTCATAAGCCCCCTCAGAAAGTCGCGCCGTTCGGTCTCCATCCCGCGCCGTTGGCTTGAAACGCCTGTTTCGCGCGAGTCCAGGCTGGTATCACGCTCCGATGAAACACCACACCCGGAGGCCAGCCATGCTCGTATCTGTTCTCGCGTTGTCACTCGTCGGTACCCCATCATGTCTTGATGGATCCAGTTCTCCCGTGCACTTCGAGGCGCTAGGAGACCCGATCCCGGTCGGGCCCATGGCCGGCGCACCGGTGCTCGCGGATCTGGATCTCGACGGCGATCTGGATGTTGCGGTCGTCTGCGGCCCGTGCTGCGGGCGAGACCCAGACCCCGAGTCCGGGCATGTCCGGATCCTGCTCAACGATGGCTCTGGAAACCTGACCTACGCGGGCCAGCCCGTCAAGATCGGCGAGACCTCGCTCGGCGCCGCAGTGGGGGACATCAACGGCGACGGTGTTCCCGATTTGGCCTGCTACCAGCACAGCTCTTACGACATCGCGTTCCTGATCGGCAAAGGCGACGGCTCGTTTGAGAGGCCGACCTATTTCTCAATGAAGGACGCGGGCGACCCGCACGTCCACTCGATCGCGCTCGCCGACGTCAACAACGATGGTTACGACGATGCGCTCGCGACACTCGTCGAGGATCATGCGCTCGCGGTTCTCTTGGGTAACGGCAAGGGCGGCTTCGAGCGAGCCCCGCACCAGCCCTACTTCGCACACAGGCACCCGTACTCCCAGCTCGAGATCGAGGACATCACGGGCGATGGCAATCTTGACGCGTGCATGACCGACATGCGCGGCAACGCCATCACCATCCTCGCGGGCATGGGCAACGGCACGTTCCTGACCAGCAACGGGTTCACCCTCGAAGGGCACACCCCGATCAACGCTTTCGAACGCCCGATGGCGCTCCAGCTCGGTCATCTCAACAAAGACAACTACCCCGACGCGGTTGTGATCGCAGACGAGAGCGCTCAGGCACTCGTCATGCTCGGTGACGGCGAGGGCAACCTCGTCGAATCGGGTTCACAGATCCGCCTCGCTGTCCCGACGACCGGGCTCAGGCTCGCGGACATCAACGCAGACGGCATTACAGATATCATCACGGGCGGCGTGGGCGTGCGTCGGGAGTCGCGCATCTCAATCACGCTCGGCAAAGGCGACGGGACCTTCGAGCGATCATTCCCGTTCGAGACCGGGGGCGATTCACCGAGCCCTGCCGTCGGCGATCTCAACGGTGACGGGCTCCCCGATATCGTCACCGGGAATTATGACTCAGGCAACATCAGCGTGCTGATTCAGGTCAGGCGTTGAACAGCATCCGCCGGTGGGAGCGTGATTCTCGAGAATTCGAGCAGCTGATACCGGATCGCGAGCTCGTCGGGCAGGCCGCTCGGCACACCGAAGAGCAGTCTGATCCGCGCCGGGCCCTCGATGACAAGATTATCGTCATCGTCGGGCTCGGCCGGCTCGCCGTCGACACGCTCCGCTTCGTACACCATCGCCGGCACACGCTTGAGCAGGGCAAACGCATCGGGTTTCTCCAGCTCACCCTCGGCGCTGGGCTCTGCGAGCGTGAAACCGTGGGCGAACCACCTCCCGCCCATTTCTTCGACGCTCTCACGTGAATGAATTTCAGATTCCGGATCTGGGTGCACGCTCATCTCAACCCGAACAAACCGAGTCGGAATGTACGGGTTGCTCTCGTCTTCTTCCTCCAGCCCCTGGAGTTCCTCGGGTGCTTCGCAGGTCTCGACCGAGTGAACGACGACGCTCGCGCCGCGGAGCACGATCGACTGGTCCTCGAGCGAAGCCTTGTAGAGCACGCGCGTCCAGCTGCGGATCACCGCGAGCCCGAACCACAGAAAGAAGAGCAGCGACGCGGGGATCACCATGCACGCGCCCCAGATGGGCAGCCACCTGCTGGCAACAATGATCGCGGTCATCGCGACAAGGACGAAGATGAAGTAGAGCTTGACCATGTAGGCCGAGTCTACATCCAAGGCGGGCTTACCGTGCCGCCCCGAGTCTGACGAGCTCACCCCTGATGCTCGAGAGCAACTCGCGGTGACTGGCATCGGGCTCGCACGCCGGGGCGCTGGCGAAGTCGTAAGCCTCGAACGGACCCAGCCGGCGGCACTTGGGATCTTCCGTTGCAAATCGGGGGATGACGTGCGCGTGCAGCTCGGGTGCCATGTTGCAGAGGATCAGGTAATTGATCCGCTCGGCACCCGTCGCGGCGAGCACCGCGTCACCCAGCATCAACAAGTCCGACATGAACCCCGCTCGCTGATTCGCACTCATATCGTTCACACTCGGCACAACCGGATCGGGCAGCAACACACAGCAGCCCTCGATCGCAACGGGCTGATTGTCGTTAAGGACTGCAAAGCCCGAGGATATCTGCGCTAATAAAGCTGGGTGACAGCCCTCGCGGGCGAGCGCGACGCGATCAGAGATGATGGTGCTGCTCATATCGAAAAGTCCTCGAAGTGTGTGCCGTTATACTGGCGGTATGAACACGATCAAGCTAGTTGTAGCCACTCTCATTGTAGTGCTGGGGGGGCACGCGATGGCTCAGGACGATGCCGAACCGGAAGCGCGCGACTACGTCTTCGTCTTCATCAAGACTGGCCCCGAGGATGCGAATCTCACCGGCGACGCCCGCAGCGAAGCGTTCGCGGGACACTTCTCAAACATGGAGCGGATGGCCGTCGCAGGCGACCTCTTGATAGCAGGCCCGTTCTTCGACCCCAAAGCGGACCCCGACCACCGTGGCCTCTGGGTGTTTGATACGGACTCGCTCGAAGAGGGCATGGCGTTTGGCAAGACCGATCCGACAACCAAACTCGGCGTCTTCGTGCTTGAAGGCCATATCTTCACGACGGACGATCCGCTCACCAAACTCCACGAACTCGACATGAAAGCGCTCGAAGAGCAGGATGAAGATGCGCCCCCCGGGTCGAACGCACGAGCATACGTCCTCGCGACAGCGCCCTACGACGATGCCCTGTACCAATCCGTAGCGAAGAACACGAATGTGTTCATCGCGGGCAAGCTCCATGGATCAGGCGAAGATGGAGCTGATCAGATCCTCATCTGGATCGATGCGGAGAACACCCAAGGCGCGAGCGAGAT
The DNA here is from genome assembly GCA_003712165.1 of Phycisphaera sp. GTDB lineage: Bacteria > Planctomycetota > Phycisphaerae > Phycisphaerales > UBA1924. Next base: position 2,646,414 of record RHLH01000001.1, on the reverse strand, counting down.
CACCGATCAACTCGGAGGTGACTGGACGCTGCACGGATGGTTCGGGTCGAAGAGTATTGCACTGTTCAGCAGGACCGATTAAGCCAACATCTATTTCAGCTATATCCCGGCTTGATTCGTCTTGCGCATGCCCCCCCCCTGTACGTGTGGATCGGCTCGTGCCTGCGGTTGGTAGGTCGTGCATAAGTAGTAGAAATATAATCGTGCTACGTGCAGGATGAGAATAAAACTGTATAATCCGCGCAACCTTAGAATAGGGGGCGATTATGAAAGAAGGAAGCGTTGGAAGAACCGATGTGCTCAACATTGCGGGGGACTTGGTGCCCGAGATAGATGCGGTGCTGGATGAACTGCTTGAGAGAGGGAAGAAAGAGAAGGTAATGATCCTGGCTGGTACTGAGAGGCCTGAGGATAGGGGCAGGACACCATACGCGCAAACCAAAGTAGAGATCACCTTTGATGATGAGGAGAAGCTGCGGACTTGCGTTAGGTTGCTGAGATGGTCGGATGACAGGCTGCGGGCAAGGCCAGATCAGCTGCTCCATTGGGATTGGAACTCTTCATTTCGCGAAGGCATGACGATAAAGTTCGGTGTTTCGTGGTATACGCGTGAGTTCTTTGAATCACGAAAGGATGCCTTTAAAGATGAGAGCCATTCGTCGTACTTTGCGCACTTCGGTGCAAACGCGGACGACATGGTCGTGAAGACTGAAATAGTGGGGGCAACCGGGAAAGGGCAGTGAGCACGCGGACAAGCTGAACTGTGAGTTGTAGCATCCTTGGCCGTTCTTTGCGTTACACATCTGGAGTGTTGTCCAGGAGGAGTGGGCGGCTTGTAAGGAAAAACTTGTGTTCAGGCTACTGAATGGCTATGTGATCGCTGTTACCGCATCCCCTTCAAATACAACCCCGTATGACTCGTCTTGCTCTTTGCCACCGTCTCAGGCGTGCCTGAGGCGACGATGGTGCCGCCGCCGTCGCCGCCCTCGGGGCCCAGGTCGATGAGCCAGTCGGCGCACTTGATGACGTCGAGGTTGTGCTCGATGACAACGAGCGTGTTGCCCGCGTCGGCGAGCCGGTTGAGCACGCCCACGAGCTTGTTGATGTCCTCAAAGTGCAGGCCGGTCGTCGGCTCATCGAGGATGTAGAGCGTGTGTTCCTGGCTGATCGTGCCGTCGTGACGCACGCCCTTGCCCAGTTCGGTCGCGAGCTTAACGCGCTGCGCTTCGCCGCCTGACAGAGTTGTCGAGGGCTGGCCGAGCGTGATGTAGTCGAGCCCGACATCGCGCAGGCACTCGGCGAACCGGAGAATCTTCGGGTGGTTCTCGAAGAACGAGCACGCGTCCTCGACCGTCATCGCAAGCACATCCGCGATGTTCTTATCGCGGTAGGTCACCTCGAGGGTCTCGCGGTTGTACCGCTTGCCCGTGCACACCTCGCACTCGACAAAGACATCGGGGAGAAAGTGCATCTCGATCTTTTTGAGACCCTGCCCCTGGCAGGCCTCGCAGCGACCGCCGCCGTTCTGCGCGGAGACGTTGAAGCTGAACCTGCCCGGCTTGTAGCCGCGGATTTTGGCTTCCTTGGTCGCGGTGAAAATCTTCCGGATCTCGTCGAAGATGCCCGTGTAGGTCGCGGGGTTCGAGCGGGGTGTCCTGCCGATAGGCGACTGGTCTACTTCGATGATCCGGTCGACTTTGCTCAGCCCGTTGACACGTGAGTGCTCGCCCGGCCTTTCGCGGCTGCCGAGCAGGTCACGCCTCACCGCTTTGAGCAAGATCTCATTCACGAGCGTGGACTTGCCCGAGCCCGATACGCCCGTGACGCAGACGATGCCCCCGAGCGGAAAGGCGGCATCAACTTTCTTGAGGTTGTTCGCACGCGCACCCTTGACGATGAGCGCGTTCTTCTCGTTCATCGGGCGACGCTTCTTGGGGACCGCGATCTCGCGTTTGCCTGAGAGGTACTGACCTGTCAGCGAGTTCTTCACCCTGCACACGTCGGCGACGCTGCCCTGCGCGACGATCTCTCCACCGTGCACACCGGGGCCGGGCCCGATGTCGACGACGTGGTCGGCGCTGCGGATCATGTCCTCGTCGTGCTCGACGACGAGCACCGTGTTCCCGATGTCCGTCAGATGCCGAAGCGTGCGGATGAGCCTGTCGTTGTCGCGCTGGTGGAGCCCGATCGTCGGCTCGTCGAGCACGTAGCACGCACCGACGAGACCCGAGCCGACCTGCGTCGCCAGCCTGATCCGCTGCGCCTCGCCGCCCGAGAGCGTCGCGGTGCGCCGATCGAGCGAGAGATACTCCAGCCCGACGCTCGAGAGGAACCGCAGCCGGTTGCCGATCTCGCGGATGATGGGTTCGGCGATCTGCTCCTGCTCTCTGGTGAGCTTCAGCCCTTCAACGAACTCGATCGCGTCGTTGATGTTGAGTCTCGCAAGCTCGGAGACGTTGAGCTGGTTGCCGTTGTTTGAAGCACGCCCGATCACGGTATCGCTGAACGCGCGCTCGGTGTCGGCTTTGTGCGACGAGGTCACCAGCACGTGCAGGGCTCCGATGCTGAGCCTGTCGCCGCAGCATGTCGGGCATGTGTGCTCGGACTGGAACTGGTGGAGGTGATCCTTAACCCACTGGCTCTCGGTTTTATGGAACCACGCGTCGAGCATGGGGATGACGCCGTCCCAAGACTTGGCGCCGAACATCAGGTCGTCGTACTGCTTCTGTGAAAGGTCCGCGATCCGAGTGGTGATCTCGATGCCGACCTTTCGGCAGTACCTCCTGAGCACGCGAGGGTAGATCATCCCGCCTGGGCCGTTCTTCTTCCAGGGAGCGATCCCGCCCGCGTTGAGCGACTTGTTCTCGTCGGGGACGACCAGGTCCTCGTCGAACTCGAGGATCGAGCCCAGCCCGTGGCACGTCGGGCACGCACCGAACGGCGAGTTGAACGAGAAGAGCCGCGGGCTGATCTCCTCGAGCGCGTACTCGGGGTTGTCCGGGTCTGCGAAGCTCGTCGAGTATGTTCTGTCCGTCCACTTCTCGCGGTCTTCGGGGTCGTTGATGGAGATGTATACCGTCCCGCCAGCGAGCTTGAGCGCAGACTCGATCGATTCCGCGAGCCTCTGCCGAATGTCCGCGCGGATCACGATCCGGTCCACAACCGCGTCGATGTCGTGCTTGTGGTATCGCCCGAGATCGAGCGGGTTCTCTCCTCCGCCGGCGGCGAGCGCATCGCGCAGCTCGATCACCTTCCCGTTGACTCGTGCACGCCCCCAGCCGTTCTGATGGAGCTCGTCGAGGACGTCCTTGTGGAAGCCCTTCTTCCCGCGCACAACAGGCGCGAGCACCATGAGCCTCGTACCCTCGGCGAGATCCATGACGGCTTCGACGATCTGCGAGCTGGGCGTCGCCGCGATTGGTCTGCCAGAGCGTTCGAGCACCGTGCCGTCCTTTTTCTCCTTTGTCGGTGCCCATGAGACGGGTGTGCCGCATCGCGCAAAGAGGAGGCGCAGGTAGTCGTAAATCTCGGTCGTTGTGGCGACCGTGGACCGCGGGTTGTGCGACGCCGAACGCTGCTCGATCGCGATCGTTGGCGGGATGCCCTCGACCTCCTCGACGTCCGGCTTCTTGAGCTGGTCGAGGAACTGACGGGCGTACGCCGAGAGAGATTCCATGTACTTGCGCTGACCCTCAGCGAAAATCGTGTCGAACGCCAGCGAGCTCTTGCCCGACCCCGAGAGCCCTGTCATCACGATCAGCTGATCGCGAGGGATGATGAGATCGATGTTCTTGAGATTGTGTTCCTTGGCACCCCGGACGCGGATCGAACGGAGCGCGCTGGCACCGGCTGAGGTTGTCTTCTTACCCCTGCGAGCGGTCTTTGCGGTGGCCTTCTTTGCAACCTTCTTCACCGACCGTCTTGTCTTGTTTTTGGGTGTTGCTTGGGTCATGTCCCCGATCGTAGCACGCGCTCAGGGGCGTCGGTCACTGGATCAGGGTTGTTCTGTCGGCGCGGTTTGCTGCTGAGCCGGCTGGTTTGCCTGGTGCTGTTGGAACACCTTCTGCTTTATCTGCATGATGACGCCCACGAGCACCAGCCCAATGGCCAGGCCCAGCATGTAGGTAGCGAGGTTTGAGATGAAGCGTTTGTTGATCTTCACGCAGAATGCTAGCGCCGGAACTGGTTAGCGTTTCTTGCGCTTCTTGGCGTGAACCCCGGGCATCCCCGCAGACTTGCCGTGGGCCTTTTTTCCGGTTTTCTTTGAGAGCTCGGACTTACGAACCTTCCCGTCGGTCCCGACCTTGCCCTCCCGGATGAGCTTGATCTGATCTCTGAGCTGGGCGGCTTTCTCGAACTCAGTCTTCTCTGCAGCTTCGAGCATCTCGCCCTCGAGCTCACGGATGAGCTCCTCGGCCTCGAACGCCTCGTCGTCAGAAGCGATGACCTCCCGCGCGGTTCGGCGGGCTCTGAGCTCCAGTTCGATGCCCTGACGGATCGCCTTCTCGACTGTCCGGGGCGTGATGCTGTGCTCTTTGTTGAACGCGAGCTGCTTCTCGCGTCGGCGCTCGGTCTCGTCCATGGCCGCCTGCATCGCGGAGGTGATCTTGTCTGCGTACATGACAACCGTCGCGTTGACGTTCCGCGCTGCTCGGCCCATCTGCTGGATCAGACTCGTCGGGCTGCGCAGGAAGCCCTCCTTATCCGCATCCAGGATGCACACGAGCGACACCTCAGGTAGGTCGAGTCCCTCGCGCAGGAGGTTCACACCCACGAGCACGTTGTACTCGCCCTTGCGTAGATCAGTGATGATCTCCGTGCGCTCGAGCGTGCTGATATCGCTGTGCATGTAGCGCGACGCGATGCCCTTCTCGTCGAGGTACGCGGCAAGATCTTCGCACAAACGCTTGGTCAGCGCGATTACGAGCACACGCTCGCCCTTCTCAACGCGGTCCTGGCAGCGCTCAAGCAAATCGGGCACCTGTCCCTTGGCAGGCTTGATCTCGATCAGCGGATCGACGAGCCCGGTCGGGCGGATCACTTGCTCGGCGACCTCGCCGCCCGTCTGCCCGAGCTCGTAAGGGCCGGGCGTCGCGCTCACGTGCACGATTTGCGGCACAAACTCCTCGAACTCCTCGAACCGCAGGGGCCTGTTGTCGAGCGCCGAGGGAAGCCTGAACCCGTGGTTCACGAGCACTTCCTTGCGAGCTCGATCGCCGTTGAACATCGCGCGCACCTGAGGCAGCGTCACGTGGCTCTCGTCGATGATGACAAGCCAGTCCCTCGCGTTTGGTCTGAGTGCCCGGGCTTCTTCGCTCGTGGGCCTCACATTCGGCGGCAACTCGGCGACGTGCTGGACGTTCATGCCGGGTTTCTCGTTCGCGCCCGAGGGCGGCGCAAAGTCGAAGTAGTCCATCAGCGTGTAGGGCTTCTCGCCCGGCATGCGCCCGTCCATGTACCTGCTGTAGTTCTCGATCCCGGAGCAGAAACCGACTTCTTCCATCATCTCGAGGTCGTACTTCGTTCTCGCCAGAAGCCTCTGCGCTTCCATAAGGTGACCCGAGCCCCGCAGCTGCATCACCCGTTCGTCGAGCTCGGTTCTGATGCCGTCGAGCGCTGCCTTCATCTGCTCCTCGGGCATGACGTAGTGCACCGCGGGGAAGAGGAAGAACTGCGATTCTTCTGCAAGTAATTCGCCCGAGGTCGGGTTGATCAGCTCGACCTTCTCGATCTCGTCGCCGAAGAGGTCGATGCGGACCGCGAACTGCTCGTAGGCGGGGAAGACGTCGATCGTGTCGCCTCGGACGCGGAACATGCCTCGCTGGAACTCGATGTCAGCCCGTTTGTACTGCATGTCGTTGAGCGCGAGCAGAAACTCTCGGCGGTCGATCGTGTCGCCCCGCGTGATCGTGAGCACCTTGTTGCCGTAGGCGTCGGGCGATCCAAGGCCGAAAATGCACGAAACACTGGAGACCACGATCGTGTCGCGCCGGCTGAGCAGGTTGCTCGTTGCCGCCAGGCGGAGTTGGTCGAGCTCGTCGTTGCGCCCCGCGTCTTTCTCGATGTAGATGTCCCGCTGAGGGATGTACGCCTCGGGCTGGTAGTAGTCGTAGTAGCTGACGAAGTAGTTGACGCTGTTGTTCGGGAACAGCTCTTTGAATTCCTCGAAGAGCTGCGCTGCGAGCGTTTTGTTATGGCTCAGCACGAGCGTGGGTCTCTGCAGGCGCTCGATCAGGTTCGCCATCGTGAACGTCTTGCCCGTGCCGGTTGCACCAAGAAGGCAAGAGTGCTTTGCGCCGCCCGTGATGCGCTCCTCGAGCGCAGCGATCGCGGTGGGCTGGTCGCCCGTGGGTTTGAAAGGGCTCACGACTTTGAACAGCTGATCAGGCATGGGTTACTCGTAGCGTCCCCCGTTGAGCTCGATCCAGCCGCCCTCGCGCCATTCTTTGGGGTCGTGGTGCGTCCAGTGCAGCACGCCGCCCTTGTCGTTCCATTCGTACTGGCCCCTCACTGTGATCGTGTCGCCCTCGTCGGCGGGGACGCGCGGGGCGAGATCGATGTTGTGCGCGACCAGCACCGTGCCGCCCGATTCGAGCGCGAGCAGCAACCTCTGGTGGCGCGACCCGTCGTTATCGTCCGGGAGCAGCTTCACGATTTCCGCTTCGAGTGTCACCATCTCGCCGGAGATCTGATTGTCGATCAGCCGCCTGATCGCGTCTTCGCTGATGTGGGTGGAGGCGGAGTTCTCGGATTGACCCGGGGATGGCACTGGCGTTGTGACAGATGTAGAAGTTGCGCTGTTCGATCCTGAGCCAACCAGATCGATGTCCAGCAAGAGCTGGGCCGCGACGAGCGCAACGACCAAGAGCAGGCCACCGACAGAGAGTTGTGCTTTCTGGGCTTTCTTCATTGGCTCGTTCGTCCGTACTATGTTAGGTTGCAGACCTGCTTTGATCATGCATGACACGGCGTGATTGTGGCAAAAATTGTCGATTGAGGGTTGCTAAACAGAATATGTGACCATATAGTCACATATCAAGCCCAATTGACAAAGGAGGACCGGATGCCACTCGATTTCGATTGCAGCCTTGAGATCACGATCGGGGCTTCGCCCGCCGCGGTGCAGCGGGCCGTCCTTGAGGACATAGGCCAGTGGATGGTGAGTCCCCAGAACAACGAGCTCATGAGCCTCAGGATCGAGCCGCACGTGGGAGGGCGCGTCTTCCGCGACCTCGGTGAGGGGCAGGGCCACCTCTGGGCGCACATCAGCGTCCTCAAGCCCGGTCTCATCGAGATGGTCGGACCCTTTGCCAATATCGAACCGAGTTACAGCTTGATTCGGTTCAGATTCCATGAGTCGGGCACAAACGAAACCAAGCTGGAGTTCACCCACCAAGCCACGGGCTCCATCTCAAACGAGATGGGGCAGAACGCCGAGATGGGATGGCGCCAGGTACTCGAGAAAGGATTGAAAGAACATGTCGAACGCAGCAACTGAAACAGATCTCCGCAAGGTCACCCTCGATTCACTCCGCTTCGGGCGCGGCTTCGTCCACATGATGCTTGAGAAAACGCCCGACGACGTGTACCTCACGCAGGCGTACAAGGACGCCAATCACGCCGCCTGGGTGGTGGGGCATCTCGCCTCGACAGACGACTACTTTCTCAAGGCTCTCGCGGGTGACGCGGGCGGGCTTCCCGAGTCGTGGGAAGGTCTCTTCGGCATGAACTCGAAGCCGCAGTCTGATGCCGGGGCGTACCCGTCACGCAAGGAACTCGAAGCCGCGATGAACGAGCGTCGAGAAAAGCTCGAGGCCTGGCTCGGCTCGATGTCTGACGAGGAATTGATGCGCCCGATCGAGGGCGACCTCGCGCAGTTCGCGAGCACGTACGCGCAGCTCGGCGCTTCGCTCTCGTTCCACGACGGATTCCACGCGGCACAGGTCAGCGCCTCGCGTCGCTCGACCGGTATGCCTCCGCTTTTCTAAACAGGCCGATCGGATCGGTCTTTCTGTCAGTTTGAATCATGGATGATGCTCAGTCCAACCCGTTGGATCAGGTGTGGCGCGCGCTTGCGGACCCCACGCGGCGCGACCTGCTCGATCAGCTCCGCGCGGGCCCGAAGACCACGGGTCAGCTCGTCGAGGCCGTTCCCGAGCTCTCTCGCTTCGGCGTGATGAAGCACCTGGGTGTGCTGGAGGACGCGGGGCTGCTCACGGTTTCGCGCCGGGGCCGGCAGCGGTTCAACCACCTGAATGCTGTGCCGCTCAGGCAGATCTATGAGCGGTGGGTCAGCAAGTACGAAGACACATGGGCGGGTTCGCTGCTCTCACTCAAGCGGCTCGCCGAGCAAAGGGAACAAACCATGTCAGCCAAAATCTCAGATCAGCCAGCGCGCATAGCGATCGTCAAAACCCAGATCGACATCAAGGCCAGCAAGGAAACCGTGTTCGACGCATGGTTCGAGGACACGCACCGGTGGTTCTTCGAGAAAGAGGGTGACCAGGAGAACAGGCCTTCGCGCTGCCAGCGCGAGCTGGGCGGGCATTTCTACATGGAGCTCCCAGACGGCGGCTTCAACGCGCTCGCGCAGATCACGATGATCAAACCAAACAAGTCCATCCGCATGCGGGGTGATTGCACCATGCCCTCGGCGATGATCATCAACATGACCATCACCTTCGAAGAAGACAACGGCGTCACCACGGTCAAGGTCGACCACCGGATGTCAGGCGAGTTCGAGGACGACCTGCCCGATGGCTTCGAGGAAGGTTGGCAGGACGGCCTCCAGAAGCTCAAGAAGCTCGTCGAGTCCTGATTTCAGCGATTGAGGTACCATGCGAACCGCATGAAAGTGAAGAGGCTCACAGTGATGGCGGTGATCATGATCGCGATCGGCCTGATCGTGATCGTCGCATCGGGCGGCGGGATGTGGTGGTCCTGGACCAACATCATGGCCGCCGGTCACGGCGTGACCGTGCCCGCTTCAATCGATCTCAACGTGGACCCCACCCGAGAACATGCCGTGTGGCGCGAGCTGGCGGGGCCGCACATCACTGAGAACAGGCCTTTGCTCGACCCGCCCGAGGATCTTCTGGTTGTCATCACCAACCGTCGGACTGGCGAAACGATCGAGACACGCGAACTCGTGTGGATGGTGCGCCAGAGCCTCATGCCTGGTTTCGAGAAGAGCCGACGCGCGATCCTCGCGTTCGACCCACCAGAGCACGGCGAGATCTCGGTCGAGGTCTCTGGTTCCTTCGCGCACGACCAGGTGTACCGCGTCGCGCCGAGTGTTCGTGCTTGGGTCACGACTGTGCTTCCCGCGACGCAGTACGGCGCCGGCGCGGGCCTGCTGCTGATGTTTCTCGGTATCGCGGTACTGATCGGCAAGGCCCTCAAGAACGAGCGCAGAGCGCTGCAGAGTCTGGAAGGCTGATCTGCTCTTTGCTTCAGCCCTTTGTTTGCAGGAGGGCTCTCGGGCTTGTCTTCATGATAAAATATCCCGCGGGCAGGGCGGCTCCGATCGTGATGATCGTCACCAGCACCCAGCCCAACCCCGTCCCGAGAACCGGGAAGTGGGCCTTCATCTCGAGCCCGATGATCAGCGCGTTCATACGCCGACCCGCCCATGCCCCTTGGAATCCGAGCACCGAGCCCAGAACGCACGCCGCGAATGCGATGACGAGGGCCTCGCCGATCACCATCCGGAGCAGGAGACTCTTCTGAGCGCCGACGCTGCGAAGAACTCCGAGCTCGAAGCGCCTCGCTTCGATCCCGGCCGCGATGAGGTTGGCAACCCCGAAGCACGCGACGATCATCGCGCAGACGCCGACGATGGTTGAAGCGCCGATAGCGCCGCCCAACACGTATTTGAGCTGCTGCTTGATCGATCGCCCGCTGCCCGCGTCGAGAATGCCGTAGGGGAACATCTTTTCGCGGATGATCTGCACCGCCTCGGCGTCATCGAAATCCTGGTCGATCTCGATCTGGATGAGGCTGATCGATTCCTTGCCGAACCGGTCGATCATGTCTTGCCGCGTCCCGAAGACCGCATGCAGCGCCTGTTGTGCGTATTCCTCGCCGATGTTGAAGAACTTGCTGACGATCTCGAGCCCCGGGCTCGTCACGACCGCGACGATCTCGAACTCGTGCTCTGTCTCGTTCTCGGTGCACACGAACGTGTCGCCCACCCCGAGCCCCTTGGCCGTCTGGAACTCGCGGGCGACCATGATCGCGCCGCCCTCGAGCAATCTGCGTTTGGCAGTTTCTTCGTCGCCCTCGATGAACTGAAGCTCAGCGAGGTCGAAGAAGATCTCCGGTTCGAAGCCGACGAACGTGGAGGTGTACGTCGTCATCCCCTCGATCCCGAACGAGTCGGTCTTGACGGGATGCAGCGTGATCGCACATGTGCCCGTGACGAATGGCAGATCGTCGAGTGTCTGCTGCGCCTCTGGCGAGAGCGCCAGCCCGCTGACGAACGCGTCGGGGAACTTGAGGTTGCCCAGCCAATCGCGCATGACCGAGCCGCCCTGCGTCCAGATCGAGATCATGATCGCGAGTCCGCCCATCATCGCGCCGGCGGTGAACCCGAAGCGGTAGGGGGTCTGAGCGATCGTGCGTTCGAGCATCTTCGGTGGCAGCCCGAGGAGTCTCGTCAGCACAGGCCCGAGCAGCCTGGAACCGATTACGACGAAGGGCACACCGAGCAGGAAGTACCCGATGAACATCGCGGGGAGCCCGAACAGGATGTACGCGTAGAACGCGACATCGCCGTCGGTCGGCAGCGCGACGGTTGCGATCTGGATAAGCACGCCCGCAAGACCGACAACACCCACGAGCGCGATCGACTTTGTGCGCACAGCGGTCGCTCTCGGGCTCAGTGCCCGTAGTGGGCTCACGCTCGACGCCTTCCACGCGGGCCAGAGCGCACCGATGAGCCCCGCGAGGATCGCGCCGGTGCCCGCGAGCAAGACCGGCCACCACGTGATGACGATTCCAGAACGCAGCTGGTCACGCAGGATGTACATGAGCAGCGCGCACATCGCGATTCCGATGGGCGTGCCGAGCACAGCGCCGACGCCCCCGATGATCAGGCCGCACAGGATCTGGCTCTTGGCGAGTTGATTCCGGTGGCCGCCGATGCAGCGCAGGACCGCCAGTTCGCGCTGACGCTCGGCGACATCGACCGTCAGCCCGGTCATGATGATGAACGACGCCGACAGGAACGAGATCGCGGACGCCAGGATCATCCCGATCCGGCTCGAGCGCATGTTCTTGTTGAGGTTGGACGTGATCTTTGCGGTTGTCTGGATGATCGCTCGACTCGCGGCGTCCTCGGACAACGCCGCCTTGCGCTCGGCGACAAACTGATCTGCGTCCACACCCTCTGCCAGCAGGATCTCGACCGCGGTTACTCGTCCCGGCTCGCCGGCGAGATCCGCGAGCGCTTCACGTGTCATATACGCCTGGGGCCTGCCCCCCAGCGGCGGGGGCTCGACGATCCCGACGACCGTTAGCACCTTGGTCCGCTGACGGATCAGACCCGAAACCTGCTCGATCGAATCACCGACCTTGATCTCAACCTTCTCGTTGTGGAGATCGGCCTCGGACTTTGCCGCCTTGGGCGCATCAAGCTTCTCGTTTTTGGACACCAGGATGTTTTGCATCGCGATCGCGCCGCCCATAGCGCCCGAATCACCCTCGCGTCCGGCAAGTCGGTCGGCGAGCAGCGTATCGATCGCGATTTCATTCGAGGTTTCTGGAAGCCTGCCCTCGACGATCGGGAGAGGTCGGATCCGCTCCACGGCTTCGACCTCGAACCCGTTGCCCATTGCGTTGACCTTCGTCTGCGTGCGCACGAACTCGTAAGTGTCCGGGTCATCACCGAGAGGCCGGTAAAGATCAACGTTTGCGCGAAGCGAGAGCGGTGCCTCAGATCGGCCCGCGACGATCTCGACGCCTGGCCAGGTCTTGGCTTCGTCGATCCACGCCTCGCTGATCGACTGCCCCGTGCCGCGCGGCTTGACGACGACGTCCGACTGCCCGATCGTCGTGGCGATCCGCTGCACGAGAGATCCCTGGATCGACGTCATCGCGGTCGCCACGGCTGCGATGAGCAGCGACGACAAAGCCACGGCGAGGACGAGCAGCGAAGTACGCCTACGCCTGGCCTGTAAGCTCCGAATAGCGAGCCGCGACGCCGAGCCCATCGGCACCCTCCACATCGAATTCACCCGTGACGCGTCCGTCGGCGAGCACGAACACCTTCTGGCAGTGAGCCGCGGCTGTCGCCTCGTGCGTCACCATCACTACCGTTGTCTCTTCCTCGCGTGAGATATCGCCAAGCAGCGACCAGAGTTTCTCAGCCGAGCCCGAATCGAGATTTCCCGTCGGCTCGTCAGCGAACAGGACCGGTGGCTTGAAAAGCAGCGAACGCGCGATCGCGACCCGCTGCTGCTCGCCGCCCGAGAGCGCCTGTGGCAGATGATCCATCCGGTCGGCGAGTCCCAGCCGATCGAGCAGCTCTTCTGCTCTCTTATTCAGCTCGCCCGAATCTCGGCCCTGCAAATCACCGGGCAGAGTCACATTCTCAAGCGCAGTGAGTGTTGAGATGAGGTTGAACTGTTGGAAGACGATCCCGATCTCCTTGCCGCGAAACTCGGTGGCTTCGCGCTCGCCGAGCCTGTGGATCGGTTTGCCGGCGATCTCGATCTCACCCTCGTCCGGTCGGTCCAGTGCGCACAGCAGATGCAGCAGCGTGCTCTTGCCCGAGCCCGATCGGCCCATGATGGCGTAGAAGCCCGGATCGGCGATCATCAGATCAACGCCCCGAAGCGCCTGGACGGCCCGATCGCCCAGGTCGTACGACTTGGTCACCCCGGCGCAGCGGATCATGCCGGTTGTTCTTGGTTGCGCCGGGTTGGTTTCACGGGTCTCAGCTCGGGTTCTTCTCGTCGTAGGTACCGGCGTCCATCAGCCCCTCGAATTCGTCGGGATTGGACGGACGGATTTTCACAAGCCAGCCCTCGCCGAAGGGGTCGGTGTTGAGCACGCTCGGGTCATCGGCGAGTGCTTCGTTGACCTCGACGATCTCGCCCGAGACGCCCGAGTAGACATCGCTCGATGTCTTGACCGATTCGACCTCGCCGATCTCGCCGCCGGCTTCGATCGTTGTGCCCTCGCCCTGCATCTCGGCGAACGTGATGTCGGTCAGCTGATCGACTGCGAACTGTGTCAGGCCCACGACGACGAGGTCGCCCTCTTTCATGTGCCACTCGTGGGTCTCGGCGTAGCGTCGGTCGGCTGGGACTGCCATGGGTCTTGCTCCGTATCTGTGAAGGCCGAATCTCGGCTGGATTCTTGTGGGCTCGGGCTTGGGCCATCCTAGCGGGGACCGCACTCGGCGTCAGCCCAGCAAGTACACACACATGACCCTCTGGCTGGCCCGAAGCCCGAACTGGTCATACGCTGCCCTAACTTATGCTCCTGACGCTCCACACCGATTCCGTTGCACCGATGCTCAGGCCCTCACGCAAGGGTGCCAAGCCCAAGCTCGCGCTCGAGGACCTGCCCGCCTATGCGCGTCAGACACTCGATTTGCACGGCCTGAACATCACCACGGACCTCCTCTCCGGCGCGACACCGACCTTCCTCGAGAAGTTCCGCGAGCGCGCCGACAAGGAACGCTGCTCATGCCTTCTGCTCATCGAGCCCGAGCCCATGGAACTGGCGCACGAGAGTGACAAGGTCGGAAACGCGGGTGTGGACCGGATCAGGAAAGTCCTCCGGGCGGCGAGCATCCTCGGGTGCAACGCCGCGGCGATCAGCATCAAGAGCGAGGACACAGAGGACTTCCTCGATTTCACGGTCGACCGGTTCCGTCAGATCGTGGACACCGCCGACAAGCTCGACATGAACGTGCTCATCTCGCCCGTCAAGGGGCTGACCGAGAAGCCCGAGCGCGTGACCGAGCTCATCAAGAAAATCGGCGGCTTCCGTGTGGGCACGTTCCCAGACTTTGAGTCTGCGATCATCTCGGGAGAGCCCGAGTCGTACCTCCGCAAGCTCGTGCCCTACGCGTCTGTTCTCGCGGCGACGACAATCGAGCTGATCGAACCCGAGATGCCCGACGAGGACCAGACGCCCAAGAAGCAGGAAAAGAAGGAACCCGAAACCGAAGAGCCGAAGACAGAGGAGTCGGAGGCCGATCTCGACGTCGAGATCGAAGAGGGTGACGATGACTTCCGCGGCGACGGACTCAAGGGCCTGCTCGACGCAGTCCTGGGTGCTGGTGACGACGACTTTGAGGAAGAAGAACCCGATCCGCCCGCGCACAAGCCCTACGAGCTCCAGCCCCTTGTGGACACGGTTGCCTCCGTCGGGTTTGACGGCACGATCGCGGTCCGTTACATAGGCGGCGACGATGCCTCCAAGGGCACCGATCTGAGCAGATGGGCACTTGAGCACGCGGTTGGTATCGCCACCGCGAAGAAGTAGACTGATCGAAACGGACACAGAGGCGAGAAGCGCGTGGCAACGTTGACCGATGACCAGAAGTCCAGCCCGACGAGCGGCACCGGGATTCCGGTTGACGGCCCCGTTGTCGTCACGCTCGACGGCCCAGCGGGCACGGGCAAATCCACTGTCGCCAGGCTCCTCGCCTATGAACTCGGGCTCGACTTTCTCGACACGGGTGCGATGTACCGAGCCGCAGCGGCGATCGCGATCGACCATGACATCGAGCTCACCGACGTAGATGCTGTGCTCGAGAAGGTTGTAGATGCCGACCTGCACTTCGATTGGACGATCGATCCACCCGCGATCCTCGCGTGGATGGAGCCCCTCAACCAGCGGATCCGTGAAGCGGATGTGACAAAGACCGTTTCGCAGATCGCTGCAATCGGCAAACTCCGCGAGCACATGGTCCGCAAGCAGCGTCTGATCGGCCAGCAGCACCCGAGGCTCGTGACCGAGGGCCGCGACCAGGGCTCGATTGTCTTTCCAGACGCGGCGGTGAAGTTCTACCTCGACGCCGACCCGGCGGTCCGCGCCAAGCGTCGGCGTGAGCAGATGATCGAGTCGGGCATGAACGCCCCGAGCGAGGACGAACTCCTGCACGACATCCTGCTCCGCGATTCGCGAGACTCGACGCGCAAGGACGGCCCGCTGATCTGCCCCGACGATGCGATCCGTATCGATACGAGCCCGATCTCGATCAAAGAGGTCGTCGCACTCCTTGCAAAGACCGTTCGCCAGACCCTCGCGTCCCGGAAGGCATGACACCAGAGCGTCCAAAGAGCTTCCGGTTCTACCACTTCTGCCGAGGCTCCATGCTCCTCGTGTTCCGGTTGTTTCATCGCGCCAAATTCGTGAATCCTGACAATGTTCCAACGTCCGGCGCGTGCCTGCTGGTCGCGAATCACCAGTCGTTCTACGACCCGCCGTTGATCGGGAGCCGGATCAGACAGAGACCGCTAACCTTTCTTGCGCGAGCGAGCCTGTTCGATTCAAAGCTGCTGGGTGGGCTGATCTCGAGGCTCAACGCGTTGCCGATCCGAGACAACGAGGGCGACATCAAGGCAATCCGCGACATCATCGAGCGTCTCAAGAAAGGCGAAGCGGTTCTGATTTTCCCGGAGGGGTCGCGCACGTTCGACGGCGCGATGGTGCCCTTCCGGCAGGGAGCGGCTCTCATCATCCGAAAGGCGAAGTGTCCGGTGATACCGGTCGCGGTCGAGGGTGTCTTCGATGCGTGGCCTCGTAAGAAGAAAGGCCCGGGTTTCGGCAAGCGGATGATGGTGATGTACGGCGAACCCATCGCTCACGAAGAACTAGGCAAGGACATTAACGACAGGATCGAGCGCGAGATCGACGATATGCGGCTCGAGCTGCGAGCAGAACTCCGTCGCATGACCGGGGGCTCTTACCCGGCGCCTGGCCCGGGCGATCACGTGTTCGGTTCGTTGGAAGCCGACTCTTCTTCGTCAGCCTTGGGCTGAGCCTCTTCCTCGGCATCTTCCTCAGGCTCGGGAGTCCAAGCCCTTAGCCCTTCCCATTTGAGCTCGAAATCGAACTCGACCATCGGGCCGATCATGGTGGGGTACTCGAACACGCCGCGTGAGAGGCGGTCTTTGTTGAAGACGGGTTTGGCGATCACGATCGAGGTGACCTCCCATTTCCCGGATTTTGTGCCGCGTTCGTACTGGTCCATGAATCGCTTTGGGAACTGGACATCGAAGGGCTCCCCGATCGGGAGGCTTGACTCCGCGTCTTGCAATTCCATGCGGACGACGTACGCGTCTTTGCCCATGGGCGCGAGGTCGTCGAGTGTCACCAGCCAAGTGCGCTTGCCGCGCAGGTTCTCATTGGTCAGTCGGCACCAGAGCTGGACTCGGCGGATGAAGTCCTCGCGCTCAGCCTCGGTGTTCCTCGGTATGCCCAGCATCTCGACGTGGTACCTGCTCTGCAGCTCACGCATCAGCGAAGCCGGCGAGGCGAGCGGGTCGTCGGGGACCTGGGCGAACTTCTGTGGAGCCGGCGGCCGATCGGTCGTCCCGACAGATCTTCTGATCGAGGAGATCAGGCTTTCGGCGCGAGCGAGCGTGCCCTCGAGGCCGCGACGCTCCGCGAGCAGCCGATCGACTTCGGCTTCCAGAGCGGCGACGCGAGAGCGGGTCCTCTCGAGTTCATCGCGGAGTGCACGGTTTTCTTCCATCAGCTCCGCGGGCGTTCGCGGCTGGGTGTGGGCGGCACATGGGACGAGCGCCACGAGCACGATGAGCATCAACCGGTGCAACGTCTGTTCACGCATCGACACAGCCCTCTGGCCCCGCGGGCGGTTCCACCCCGCCCGGTCTCGTACACTGTACCGCGCCGACGCAGGTCGGCGCGGGGACACCTATGATCGCAGGAACTACGGAACCCAAACCAGCCTCGCGGGAAGAGCTCATCAGCCCCGGGCTCGCGTCGCGCCTAGATCGGTTCGACGTCAAAAGCCGAAAGTTGTTCCCCGGAGCCCTGCCGGGCGAGAGGCGATCCAAGAAGCGCGGGCGGTCCGTCGAGTTCGACGACTACCGCAATTACGTCCCGGGCGACGACCTCAGGCACATCGACTGGAACGTGTACGCCCGGCTCGATCGCCTGTTCATCAAGCTGTTCCGCGAGGAGGAAGACCTCGCGCTGCACGTCGTGCTCGACACCTCGGCCTCGATGGACGCGGGCAAGCCCAGCAAGCTCATCTTCGCGCACAGGCTCGCGATGGCCTTCGGCTACCTCGGGCTCGTCAGCAATAACCGGGTCAGTGTCATGACGTTCGGTTCACGCGCCGGCGTGCGCATGCTGGCGCCGATGCGTGGTCGGCGCTCGGTCAACCAGCTCAGCGAATTCCTGCTCACCAACCTCGATGAAGCGCCCGATGGGCCGAGCCAGTCCAAGGGCGATGGTTTCAACGAGGCGCTTCGGCGATTCGCCGCGGGTCGGACGGGCAAGGGCGTGGTCGTCCTGCTGAGCGACTTCCTGATCCGCGAGGGCTACAAGCCCGGTCTCGGTCTGCTCGCCGATACGGGCCGGGGCGGGTTCGATACGACCTGCATCCAGATTCTGAGCCCGGGCGAGCTCGATCCATCAGAGGAACAGGACAGGGTCGCGGGCGACCTGCACCTGACCGACAACGAGACCGGTCAGGGTGCGGAGATCACTGTTTCGTTGGAACTCATCGAGTCGTACAAGCGCGCCGCTCAGGCGTACTGCGACGAGCTGGCGCACTTCTGCAGATCAAGACAGATGAACCACTCGCTTGTCAGCACATCCAAGCCGATCGATGAGTTGATGCTTGGCGCGTTTAGACGCATCGGCCTGCTCGCGTCCGGGTGATTCACATCATCGTCGCGGATGCTCTGGGCTTCTCGCCCGTCAGCTCTTCGTACATCAGATCGTCGATGCCGAGGTACTCACGCATGTGCGCGTCGTAGATATCCGAGTCCTTATCCTGTGAGAGGTCGAGCCTGAGCTCGTTGATGACCTTCGTGCCCTGTCCGATCCAGGCGTCGAAGGTTTCCTTGCAGATGTTCTGGTGGATCCACTCGCCGATGGGGCCCCTGAAGGGAGGGCCGGCCATCTGGTTGCCGGGCTGGCCCGTCTTCCGGCAGATGAACGAGCCGTCGGGCGCGGGGCCGGCTTTCTGCTGCTCGACCTCGGGGATCGGCAGGCTGAGCTGTTCGAGCATGTCGCCCATGGCGCGCTTGGGCATCAGGTCCCCCCGCTTGGCGGCCTCGGTGTAGCCTTCGGTCAGGACTTCCCCGGCGCGCTCGGGCTGATCGGTCGCGATCAACGCGGCGCCGGCGAGCTGATACGCCTTGCTCATGCTCGGGTTGAGCTCGATGCACCTGAGATAGCTCTCGGCGGCGTCGGCGAACCGGCCCGCCTGCTGGTACGCACCGCCCAGCGAGAAGTGGGCCATGTCGTTGGTCGGGTCGTCGGTTGCCATCTTTTCGAACTGCGCGATCCGGGTCTCGATATCCATTTGAATGCCTCCGCTCAAGGACGATAGGAGTCATCCGTGGAACGTGCCTCACGGCGGGCTGCTAGTCTTAGCCAGTGGCACACCAACCGGATCCAAGGCTCTCGATCGACCTCGCCGGGCTGAAGCTCAAGAGCCCGGTCATCCTCGCGGCCGGGACCGCTGGGTTTTCTGATGAGCTAGCCGACGTCATGGATTTCGCGCAGATCGGCGCGGTGGTCAGCAAGTCGATCACCCGCGAGCCCCGTGAGGGCAACAAGACGTGGCGCATCTTGCCCGCAAAGTCGGGCATGCTCAACGCGATCGGGCTGGCAAACCCCGGCATCGAGCGGTTCATGGCCGACATCGCGCCCCGTCTCTTGGCAACCCCGACAACCGTGATCGGCTCGATCGCGGGCTCGTCGATCGAGGACTACGCCGAGGTGGCCCGGCACATGGACACGGTCGATGCCCTCCCTGCTGTTGAGCTCAACGTCAGTTGCCCAAACGTGCACGGCGGGACCGAGTTCGGTGTGGACCCGATCGCGCTGAAAGAACTCGTCAGTGCCGCCAAGGCTGAGTTGAAATCGACGAAGCTGTTCGTGAAGCTGAGCCCGATCGCTGTCGGTCAGCCGGGCATCGTGGATGTGGCGCAGGCTGCGGTCGTGGCGGGTGCTGATGCGCTGACCATCGCCAACACGGTGCCTGCGATGGGCATCGATGTCCGTACTCGCAGGCCGGTGCTCTCAAACGTCACGGGTGGGCTGTCCGGGGTCGCGGTGCACCCGATCGCGGTTCGGCTCGTGCACCTGGTCTATCAAGGGATCGCGAAGGAAGCGGGGGTCCCGATCATCGGCGTCGGCGGCGTGACCGACTGGGACGACGCAGCTGAACTTATCCTCGCGGGCGCCAGCGCGTTCCAGATCGGGTCTGCGCTCTTTGCGGATCCCCGGATCCCCGCCCGGATCAACAAGCATCTTTCACGCTGGCTGAACACTCACCGCGTGGATTCGACCAAAGATGTGGTTGGTCAGGTCATCCTGCCCGACTGAGTGTGCATCAGAGGAGAGTGTGATGGTGTTGATGACAGCGGTAGCCGCCGCGATGATCGCCGAGCCCCGAGATATGTCGCCCGAGCTCGAGGAGATACGCCGGAATTACGACGTCGCCTCAATGGTGTGCGCGGTGTACCGCGACGGCGAGCTCATTGGGTCCGGCGCATCGGGCTGGTATAGCTACGAGGACACGACACCGGTCACGGTCGACAGCCGATACCACATCGGATCGTGCACGAAAGCCATGACCTCGGTGCTCGTCGGGATGCTCGTCGATGAGGGCAAAATCAACTGGGACACGCCGGTTGACGAGGCGCTCGTGGCGCTGGGAGGAGACGAGTTCGATCCGCACTGGTCCACGGTCACGGTGAGTGATCTGCTTGCGCACAGGTCCGGGATCGACGAGGACCATATCCAGGAGCTGTACTTCATGCCCTGGACCCTCGCGTCGCAGGAGCCCTCGCTCTCGCCTCGCGAGCAGCGGCGCGAGGTTGCGCGGGCTGTACTTGAGCGCCCCGCGCAGCTGCCGGGCGATGAGGGTGTGCCCCCGTACGAGTACTCGAACTTCGGGTACATCCTCGCCGGCGCGATTCTCGAGGTTCACACCGACACACCCTGGGAAGAACTCATGCAGGAGCGGATATTCGAGCCGCTCGGTATGGATTCCGCGGGGTTCGGCCCTCCCGGTGAGTTGGATGAGATGACCGAACCTGTCGGGCACATGGGCGGCGGGGAATGGAAGCCCATGCTGCTCGAAGAGGGCACACGACTGCCCGACAACCCGCCTTCCTACGGGCCCGCGGGTCGTGTCCATGCATCCGTCATCGACTGGGGTAAGTTTGTTGACGACTTTGAGCAGGGCCTCGACGGCGAGGGCAGGCTGCTCAAGACCGAGACCTATCAAGCGATTGCTGAAGACGCTGACGGCGACGGGTACGCGCTCGGCTGGGGCGTCTCCAAGCGAGACTGGGCCAAAGGTGTCACGCTGAGTCATGCAGGCAGCAACCGGTTCTGGTACAGCGTCACGTGGACAGCGCCTGAACTGGATCTCGTGATGCTCTGCGCGACAAACGTGCCGCCCGACCCGGGCCAGCCCGCCAGCGACGAGGCGATCGGGATGATGGTGGGGGTTTTCAACCATTCTGATACCGATTCAGACTCAGGCGACTGAGAAATCTCAGATATCTACTCCAGGACCCGAAACCCAGGCGTCACGAATCCGATAGTAATCACTAACTTGCTGTGGCAATGACGCCATGTGAAGGGGTGTTGCTATGCGTCTGCTGATCGCGATCAATCGGATCTGTTACGGGGCTTGTCTTCTTGCGATCGTCTGCGGTTCGTTTATCACGGTCGCAGCGATCTGGATGGAACAGCACGCGGTGGGGTGGAAGGGCATTTCGACCGCGGTGGTGCTGATATTCGCAGCGGTGCTTGTGCTCGCGATCAACAGCATCATCGGTCTGCGTGTTGTAAAGGACAACGGCGGGCTTCTTGACTTCTTGCCGGGCAAGAACCGTGACGATGTGCTCAATACCGCGGGCGGTACTTCGGTGCAGAAGTATCTCGCCAAGCGCCACGAAGGACAGCAAGCGAACGATGAGTCTGAGAGTGTCTAATTCTGTACGACGGCCTCTGCAGGCTCCTCGCGCATGCTCGCGAGTGATTCCTTGAGCCTGGGTTTGCTTTCGTCCTGCTCGACCGCGTCTTTCTTGATGGACCCGTCTGCGTGGATGTCGTCAACCTTGACGGTGACGCGCTTCGAGACGCCGCGTTCCTGCATCGTGATGCCGTAGAGACGGTCGGCCTCTGACATCGTGCGCTTGTTGTGCGTGATGACGATGAAGTGGGAGCGGTCGGTGAAGGTGCGGACGACGTTGCAGTAACGATCGACGTTCGCATCGTCGAGCGCGGCATCGACCTCGTCCAGGATGCAGAAGCAGCTGGGCTTGGTCTGGAAGATCGAGAGCAACAGCGCCACGGCGGTCATGGTCTTCTCGCCGCCCGAGAGCTGGTTGATCGTTCTTGGCTCTTTACCGGGCGGGCGGGCGATGACCTCGACACCCGATTCGAGCAGGTCGATCTCGTCGGTCTGGACCTTCTCGCCGTCGATCTCTTTGATGAGCGGCATCAGGCGGACCTCGGCTTTGCCCCCGCCGAAGAGGCGTCGGAACATGCCGTTGGCCCCGGCGAAGTTGTCGCGGACCGCGGCGAAGGTCTCCTCGAAGCGTTCCTTGCTCGCGACGTTGAGCTTCTCGATCAACTCGGTCAGACGCGTCTTGGCTTCGTCGAGATCGGCGACCTGCGCGATGAGCGATTCGTTGCGCCCCTCGAGCTGGCTCTCTTCGTCGATCGCGTCGAGGTTGACGTTGCCGAGCTTCTTGATCTCAGCGCGGAGCGTGTCGCATTCCGCGGCTGCATCTTCGGTGTCGAGCCTCTGGATATCGCCCACCGACATGATCAGGCGGTATTCCTCGTACTCGGCTTCCACGTCGAGGTTGAGTTCCTCGAGCGTGCGCTCTTCGGTGTGCTCACGCTTGACCTCGACCTCGCGGCGTGCGACCTCGAGCGAGTGCCAGTTGCGTTCGATCCGCTGGGCTTCCTCCCGCGCCCGGCCCACGTGCTCGGAGAGCGAAGAAAGCTCTTCGGACGCCGACGCGAGGCGCTCCTGCGATTCTTCGATCTGAGAGGTGAGCGTCTCGGCCTTCTCAAGCGCACTCCCATGCTCGGCCTGCGCTGAAGCGATCGTCTGCTTGTGCTGATCGATCGCGCCCCGTGCGCGCTCGGCGTGCTCTTCAAGCTCACGAACACGGCGGGAGATCTGTTCGCTCTCCTCGATGACCCGTGCAAGCTCTCGACGCACCCCGGTCAGCTGCTCGCGGAGGGCGCCCGCGTCCACACGGGCAGCGGTGACCTGTTCCGCGGCCTGCTCGGCGCGGAGCTGCAGACGAGAGACCTCGGCATCCAGAGACTCGGCTGCTGCGCGCTGCTCGAGCAGCAGGTCGTCGAGCTTGCTTGAGCGGTCCCGGAGTTCCTGAGCCTCGCGGCGGAGCGTGTCGAGCCTGGCGCGGGCCTGGTCCGACTCCTGCGAGAGCGCCTCGAGTGATTCCTCGTGGCGCTGGCGTTCCGATTCGAGCCGTTCGGACTTTGCGTGCGCCGCGGCGAGCTCACGCTCCGCGGTCGCGAGCCTCGTCCGCACCTCCGCGCGTGACTGGCTGAGCGAGGCGGCTTCTTCATCAACACCGGCAAGCTCGTTGCGCTTGATGTCGAGCTCGGATTCGATGATGGACAGATTCGCACGAAGATCTTCGAGCTCGGCGTGCCTGCGGAGAAGGCCCTCGCCCCCGGATTCGGATGAGTTGGGGCCCGCGACGACCCTGCCGTCGGCTTCGAGCACCGCGCCGTCTTTGGTCACGAAGCGTGCATCGGTCCCGATGACGCCCGCACCGAGCATGGTCGCCGCGTCGAGGCTCTCGACGAGATACGTCCGCCCGAGCAGTCGGTCGAGCATCGCCTCGCCCTGTTCGCCAAGCGTGTTGCGGGCTTCATCACGGAGCCGAACAAGGGAACGGATCGAGCGGACCCTGCCGCCTGTGAGCAGCGTGTCCATTGGTGTGCGTGTGCTCGGGCAGTGGTTCTGCGCACCAACCGGCGCCATGGGCAGGAACGTCACTCGGCCGGTCAATGTGTTGAGCTCTTCCTGGCTCGGAAGCTGCATCTGCGTACGGACGACCAGCGACTGGAGCGTCTGACCGAGCGCTGCTTCGACAGCCTCGGCAGCGGCCGTTTCGGTTTCGATCAGGTCGGCAACCGCGCCGAGCACGCCCGTAAAGCCCTCGCCCCCGTCGCGCGCTTCGAGGACCTTGCGGACCGCATCGCCGAAGCCTTCGCGAGAGGCGTCCATCTCTTCGAGTGTGAGCCTGCGCGAGTCGAGGCGGACACGCTGCTGGTCGAGTTCGCTCACGCGTTCAGCGAGCTCGCCGCGTCCCTCTGCGAGGCTGGATGCTTTCGCGTCGAGGCCCGAGAGCTCGGCGCCGAGCGAGTCAACGCTCGCGGCGTGCGAGACGCACGCGCGGATCATCTGCGTGTGCTCGGATTCGAGCCGCTCCTGCTCGGATTGGGCTTCGTTCATCTTGCGATCGACCGAAGCGACTTGCTCGGCGAGCTGCTCGGCGCGCCGGTTGTCGGATTCGAGGGAGGCAACCAGAGCCGCCCGCTCTCGCTCAACACCCGAGACCGCGGCCTGCTTCTCGGAGAGCTTGGCTCTCGCGTCGGCGGCGTGCTCGAGCACCGCGGCTCGCGCCTCGGTCGCACGGTTCATCGCCTCTTCGGTCTCGGCGAGCCTGGATTCCTGGGTCTCGATCGTGTGCCGGGCCTCGCCCTCGGCGCGCCCGAGGTCGTCGCGTTTGACCGCGAGTTCCTCGACCTGCTTCGCGTCGCTCTCGAGGCGGCCCCGTGCCTCGGCGATCGCGTCCTCGGTCAGGCGAACACGCTGCTGGGCGCGTTCCGCGTCGTGCTCGGCCGACTGGCGTTCCGCGTCGATGCGGCGCACAGAATCCGCCAGCTCGTGCCGATGGACTTCCGCGTCCTGCTTCTTTGCTTCGAGTTCTTCGACGCGTTCGTGCGATTGATCGCGTTGGTCGCTGAGGGAGGTGAGCTCGCTCGTGAGCCCGTCGAGTCTCTGGCGGAGGTCGTCGTACTGATCGAACGCGAGCGCGGTGCGGATCGCGCGGTACTCATCGTCGAGCGCCTGGAACTTCTTCGCCTTGGCGGCTTGGCCCTTGACGATCCGCAGACGCCGCTCTGTGTTCTCAAGCTGCTCGCGGGCACGCGTCAGGTTCACCTCGGTCCGGTCGAGCTTGCGCGACGCCTCGATGCGGCGCTGCTTGTACCTTGCGATGCCCGCGGCTTCCTCGAAGATCGTCCTGCGCTCCTGGGGCGAGGCCAGCAGCATCGCGTCGACCTTGCCCTGCTCGATGATCGAGTAGGCGTCGGCGCCGATGCCTGTGTCCATGAACAGCTCGCGGATGTCGCGCAGCCGGACGCGTTTGTCGTTGATCAGGTACTGGCTCGTGCCGTCGCGGTACAGGCGGCGTTCGACGAAGACTTCGTCTGCTTCGATCGGCAGCCCGCGCCGGCGGCGACCGGTCCGGCGCTGCTCGCGGCGGGCCTCTGATTGCTCCTCGTCCTCGTCGATCTCGTCGATCGGATCACCGAGCTCGAGCTCGACGAGCTCGGCGGATTCATCGATGATCGGGTTGTCAAAGCCCAGGGTGACGCTTGCCATGCCCGCGGGGGACCTGCCCGCAGCGCCGGCAAAGATGACGTCGATCATCTCCTTGCCGCGCAGCGACTTGCTTGACCGCTCGCCCAGAACCCACTTGATCGAGTCGACGACGTTCGACTTGCCGCAGCCGTTGGGGCCGACGACGCCGGTGATGTCATCGTCGAACGTGAACTCCGTTCGGTCAGCGAATGACTTGAAGCCGTTCAGGATGAGCTTTGATAAACGCATAGGTCGGGGCGCCCTCCATGCCGCCTTTCGACGTGTGCCTAGCCCGGTTCATCGGCGTCCTGCCAGTGGGGCCTTGCAAAGGAGGGATCAGTCTACATCACCTTGAGCCGTCTGTCCCCCCGTTGGAATCGTTCGTTTTGGGTTTCAGAGGCACGACATAGGGCGACCTGTCCTCGTCGTCCTCGGGGGTCGGTTTCGGGTCGCCCGTGAGCGGATCGAGTTCGATCTCTTCACCCTCGCCTCCGATCAGAGCAGGGCGCTCCTGCGTCGTGGTCTGGCTGGCGTCTAGGAGCTCCGCGATCAGGCGGTCGGTCTCGGTCGCAAACGAGGCCCTTGTCCCGCCCGAGTCCTGGATCGCTGCGAGCGCGCCGACGATCTCCGAGTAGGTGAACCCGAGCCCGGGCCTTGTGTCGGTGGCGGACCCCCCGCGAGCCATGTATTTGATCAGCGTGTCGAGGTCCTTGCCCACGCGGGTGGTGATGATGGGCCCGTTGCCTGAGGTCTCGTAGCGGAGGCGGACTTCCTGGTCGTTCTCGTTCTCGGCGACCATGATAAACCGGTCGGACCACGCCGTTACGAAGAGCGGGGTGACGAGGTCGGTGTCATCGCCGATCAGCGCGATCCTAGGAGTGCCCTGCTGGGTGACGTAAACCATCGGATCGCCGAAGGGCACGATGTCGAGTTGGAACCGGCTCTTGATGTCGATGCGCTCGACGCCCTGCGAGTTGCCGCGGGGGATGACCGTCTCAGCGTAGTACACGAGCTGTTCGATCGAAGCGCGCTGACCGGAAGGCCTCGACGAGTTGCTGGCGATGAGTCTCTCGAGCCTCTCGCGCTTGGCCCGCTCCATGAGCGCCTCGTAGGCAGCGATGCGAAGCGTCAGCTCCCCTTCGTCTTCAAGAAGGTCCTGCAGCGTGCGCTCGATCGAGCCGTGGCCAGCCGCGACACCGAGAAGCTCGATGGCTTCGAGTCTGTTGGGTGAGTATTCGTCGAACGCGATCCGCTCGAGGAACGCGGTTGCGCGTGTGTCGCCGAGGTGTGCGCCCGCTCGCAGAGCGGCGATCCGAGGCCCCTGCTCTGGGAACTCGTAAATATCACGAACGAACGGTATTGCCCTCGGTCCCACGGCTCTGAGTGCCCAGCTGAGCTGCCCTGCCGAACTCGGGTCCTCGATCATCGAACGTGTGTACTTCCGCGCCAGCTGCTCGGGGAACGACTGGTTGATGGATGTGTGCAGCAGAAGCTGAACGAACTCATTGAACCGGTCCTTGTACGCCGGCGGCGAGAAAACTTGGATGACCTGATCGTCGCGCCCGATGGCCGTTGTGCCCTGACCTCTTGGGCCATCGGGGAAGCGCTCATTGATTGCGCGCTTGATGGCCTGCGCGCGTGAGTGGAGCGGCGTTTCGAGCAGCAACTCGAGCGGGAGCGGTTCGGTGACGTTCCCGCCTCCGATCACACGGCCCACGCGGAGGTTGATCTCGGTCTGCGCGCCAGGCTCGGTGAACGGGTTGATAAAGACCTCACCGCGCGCTTCGCCGATCGTCTGAGTCTGCAGGCCGCCCAGAGTGCTGGCGGGGCCGATTTGGAGGTAAGTCGTCCAGAGCTTGCCGCCCTCGAGCGACTCGGCGGTCGAGCCCGAGAGCGCCCGCACGAGCACATCGAACTCCGAGCCCTCGGGCATGCCCGCCGACACATATCCCTCAACGAGCACAACCGCGGTGTCCGGGTGACGGATGATCTCGCGCGGCGATAAGTCCTCGAAGGGTGTGTTGACGAACGCGCCGGACTCGCTGTCGGCCATCCGGAGAATCTCTTTCTCCATCGTCGCCGCGACGTTCTCGGGGACGTTCGTGCTGCCCGTGCCGTCGAGCCCGACGATCAGGCCGTAGCCAGAGATGTACGTCGCCTCGGCTCTGCGCAGTTTGGTTTCGTACCCGATCGTGCCGCGCAGGACGCTTGGCGCGTTCTGGAAGGTCGGGTTCACCGTGCGTGGTCGCTTCGTCGGTCCGTTCGAGCACCCGCCGGAGAGGGCTGGGAGCAGGAGCGAGATGCAGAGCATCAATGTCGTCGCCGCTGGCGTGAGTTTCATCGCAGCGCATCCTCCGATGGGCCTCGCGTGGGCCTCGGGTTTCGGTGGTGATGTCCGGCGGCCGGTTTTTGTCCGCGGGGGTCCCTTTTCCGCGGTGTAGCCTGGCGTAGCCCGTCACCCACCGGCCACGCTCATACCGACACACAGATCGTATCCGCAGGCAGGGCCCATCCCCACAGGGCGCCCAAAACTCGATCGAAGTTATTGACAGAAGGTTCTTGCGTACAAATATAAAACGTATACCTTATATATGTACAGAATGTGCCCTTGTCGGCTGTAAACGACAGTGAGTGACATCAATTGCACGCTCGGTGGTACCTGAAACCGGGTATTGAGCGAAAGAGCAACAAGATGTTGTGGATTGTTAAAGACCCATCTTTACACAACGCTCAAATGCCGCGTCAACAAGAACTTGGGCGCAACTTCCGCCTCTTGATGACAAGTAAACCCGATATTTTGTGCTCGAAACCCCTTCACGACACGATGGGTAGTGGTAGCATGGTGACCCGTCACAGCTTGTTCGGCTGCGGCAGGGACTGTGGAGGGTTTCAGCAAACGCCTAGGCGTCTCGGAGTGACGCGACAAACGACCCGAACAAACCATTCCTATCCGGAATGGAGCAGCCATTCGGGGCGTCGGCGGTCTTCGTGCGCCCATTCGGGCGTGGGTAACCGAGTCGTCCTTCGGGGCGGCGTAGGTGGGTCTCGGATCGGAGCGGCGGAGTACGCCCCGGGCCGGGTGGAGAGAGGAATCAGGGTGTGTGGGGGCATCGTTCCCTGCGCACCGGCAGCAAAGGTGGCCAGTTGTGGGCGTTCTGTGCGATTCACAAATCAGGGAGCTCGTTGAGATCAAGCCTTACGCCGCGGCGGAGAAGCGGCCTGGTAAGGTCAGCTTCGGCGTCTCGAGCTACGGGTACGACGTCCGCGTCGGCTCGCGTTTCAAGATCTTCACCCCGACGCCAGTCACGGGTGACATCGCCGTCGTCGATCCCAAGAGATTCAGCGACGAGATGATGGTCGAGGTCGACACCGAGGTCCCGGGCCACGGCGGCGAGGACAACGGCAGCCGGTACATCATCATCCCGCCCAACAGCTTCGCGCTCTGCGAGACAGTCGAGTACATCGCGGTCCCCCGCGACATGCTCGTCATCTGCGTCGGCAAGAGCACGTACGCCCGCTGCGGCTTGATCGTGAACGTCACGCCCCTCGAGCCCGAGTGGCGCGGCAAGGTGACGCTCGAGATCAGCAACACCACACCGCTCCCGGCGCGCGTGTACGCGAACGAGGGCGTCGCGCAGCTCATCTTCCTCAAGGCCGAGCAGGTGTGCGAGACGAGCTACGCAGATAAGGCGGGGAAGTATCAGGATCAGGATGGTCTGACGCTGCCGAAGGTTGATTGAGTTTGACGAGTTGTATCGCATGCATGAACACGAAAAAATCGATTACGTCGAGTTCGGGTCTCGTGATATCGAACGATCCAAAGCTTTTTTTCGAAGTGCTTTCGGGTGGGACTTCGAAGACTTTGGGCCCGAGTACACCGCTTTTACAGGTGAAGGTCTGGACGGCGGCTTCTTCAAATCGGAGATGTGTGCTTTGACTGAGAGTGGCTCGGCGTTGATCGTCTTTTACAGCTCCGAATTAGAGGGCACAAAGCAGAAGGTCGAAAACGCCGGCGGCGAAGTAGTGAAACCTGTGTTTAGCTTTCCCGGTGGGCGGCGTTTCCACTTTGTAGAGCCCGGCGGCAATGAATTTGCGGTTTGGTCTGACCAGGGACTGTAGTAGTTCGCGATTGGTGAAAACACTGATTAATTGAATAGGTTATTGATCAATGAAAATTACACGGAAGTTTACCACTGAGGGCCAGGACGCCTTCGCCACGGCAAAGTGGACGAAGCGGGCCAGTCGGATCGCGAATCCTGACGGGACGGTCGTCTTCGAGATGGCCGACGCGGAAGTCCCTGAGTCGTGGAGCCAGCTGGCGACCGACATCATGGTGAGCAAGTACTTCCGCAAGGCGGGTGTGCCGCAGGTCCTGCCCGGGCACGACCCGGTCGAGGCGCTTGCCAAGGACGCATTCATCAAGGACGACAAGGGCGAGGTCGTGACCGGCCCCGAGCGCTCGGCGAAGCAGGTCATCCACCGCCTCGCCGGCTGCTGGCGCCACTGGGGCGAGACGCACGACTACTTCGATACCGCCGAGGACGCGCAGGCGTTCTACGACGAGCTGGTGTACATGATGGTGCACCAGGTCTCGGCGCCCAACTCGCCGCAGTGGTTCAACACGGGCCTGAACTTCGCCTACGGCACGACCGGTCCGGCGCAGGGTCACTTCCACGCGGACTTCGAGACGGGTGAGATCCTTGAGTCCGAGGACGCGTACACGCACCCCCAGCCCCACGCGTGCTTCATCCAGAGCGTGGACGATGCGCTCGTCGAAGAGGGCGGCATCATGGACCTGTGGGTTCGCGAGGCGCGCCTCTTTAAGTACGGCTCGGGCACGGGCACGAACTTCTCGAGCCTGCGCGGCGAGAACGAGCCGCTCTCGGGCGGGGGCAAGAGCTCGGGCCTCATGAGTTGGCTGAAGATCGGCGACCGCGCCGCGGGCGCGATCAAGAGTGGGGGGACCACCCGCCGCGCCGCGAAGATGGTCTGCCTCGACATGGACCACCCGGATATCTCGGGCTTCGTGAACTGGAAGGTGCGCGAAGAGGTCAAGGTCCAGGCGATGGTCGAGGGCCTGAAGCTTCTCAAGGAGAAGGACGAGTCGACCCGCGAGACGTGCGAGCGCCTCGGGCTCGAGCTCGACTTCGACTTCAACGGCGAGAGCTACCAGACCGTCAGCGGTCAGAACTCAAACAACTCGGTCCGCATCCCCGACTCGTTCTTTGACGCGGTCGACGAGGGCAAGGGCTGGGACACGTTCTACCGCACGAACCCGAGCGAGATCGCGGTCACGCTCGACGCGCGTGAGCTGTGGGACGACATCAGCTACGCCGCGTGGAAGTGCGCCGACCCGGGCGTGCAGTTTGACTCGACGATCAACGCGTGGCACACCTGCCCGACTGCGGGCCGGATCAACGCGAGCAACCCGTGCAGCGAATACATGTTCCTCGACAACACGGCCTGCAACCTCGCCTCACTCAACCTGCTCAAGTTCTACGACAACGAGGCGCAGACCTTCGATGTCGAGCTCTACGAGCACGCGGTTGATATCTGGACGGTCGTCCTCGAGATCAGCGTGCTGATGGCCGCGTTCCCGAGCAAGGAGATCGCAAGGCTCAGTGAGCGCTACCGCACGCTGGGCCTTGGGTACGCAAACCTCGGCGCGATGCTGATGCAGGCGGGCATTCCTTATGACTCGGAGCAGGGCCGCTCGATCTGCGCGATGCTCAGCTCGATCATGACGGGCCGGTCATACCGCCAGAGCGCGATGCTCGCCGCGGAGCACGGCGCGTTCCGTGGATTCAAGGCGGACCGTGAGAACATGCTCCGCGTGATCCGCAACCACCGCCGCGCCGCGCACGGCATCTCGCGCGACGCCAAGGAGTGGGAAGACCTCCGCATCCGCCCGGTGCCGATCGATCACGACATCGTGACCAACGGTAACGTGCCCATCGCAAACGCTCGCAACCTGCTCGACCGCGCCGCGATCGTCTGGGACGAAGCGCTCGAACTGGGCATGGAGCACGGCTACCGCAACGCGCAGGTCACCGTCATCGCGCCCACGGGCACGATCGGTCTCCTGATGGATTGCGACACGACCGGTGTCGAGCCCGACTTCGCGCTCGTGAAGTTCAAGAAGCTCGCCGGAGGCGGCTACTTCAAGATCGTCAACGCGTCCGTCGAGCCCGCGCTCCAGGCGCTTGGCTACTCGGAAGAACAGATCCGTCTGATCATCACCTCGATCATCGGCACGCTCAGTCTCGCGGTCCCGATGCCCGAAGGGGCGCCCGGCGCCGATGAGGATAAGACGCTCGCCGAGTTCTTGATGGACAAGGGCCTCAAGGCCGAGCACCTGAGCAAGATCGAAGAGGGCCTGCCGGGCTGCTTCGAGCTGGGCTTCGCGTTCAGCGCGTGGTCGCTCGGTGACGATGTACTCGAAGCCGCGGGTGTCGATCCCGAGCGCGCCAAGGCGGACCAGAGTTTCAACCTGCTCAAGCACTTCGAGCTCAAGAACAAGGACATCGAGCAGCTCAACCAGCTCGTCTGCGGCCGCCAGACCATCGAGGGCGCGCCGGGCTTCGAGGATGCGCACCTGCCCGTCTTCGACTGTGCCAACCACTGCGGCCCGCTCGGCACGCGTCTCATCGCGAGCACGGGGCACATCCGCATGATGGCCGCCGCGCAGCCCTTTATCTCCGGCGCGATCAGTAAGACCATCAACCTCGCAAACTCCGCGACCGTTGATGACATCAAGGACTGCTACCGCCTGAGCTGGGAGCTCGGCCTCAAGGCCAACGCGCTCTACCGCGACGGGTGCAAGCTCAGCCAGCCGCTCTCGGCCAAGAAGGACGTCGAACTCGACGACGAGGAGATCGACGAACTCGACGAGCTGGAGGCCAAGGAAGAGGTCGCGGCTTCCGTCGCAAGCCTCGCCGGCGCCATTGCGGGCGAGAAGTCCGACATAGTCGTCGAAGAGAAAACCAAGATCGTGCACCGCCCGATGCGTCGCCGCCTGCCGGTCACGCGCGAGTCGGTCACGCACAAGTTCAACGTCGCAGGGCACGAGGGCTACCTCACGGTCGGCCTCTACGAAGACGGCATGCCCGGCGAGTTGTTTATCACCATGGCCAAGGAAGGCTCCACCATCGGTGGTCTGATGGATTCGCTGGGCACCGCGGTTTCCGTGGCGCTCCAGTACGGCGTGCCAGTGCAGTCGCTGGTCAACAAGTTCACGCACCAGCGCTTCGAGCCGGCGGGCATGACCTCCAACAAGGACATCCCCTTCGCCAAGAGCCTGGTTGACTACATCTTCCGCTGGCTCGGGATGCGCTTCATCCCGGGCTACCGCGAAGCCAACCTGCCGCACCGCCCGGCAGCCAAGAGCGAATCCAAATCCGATCAGACCTCCGCTTCACGCACAAGCGCCGCGCCCGCCAAGTCGTCGGGTTCGGTTGGGGGAGACAATCGTTGGAGCACGCAGAGCAAGCCCGCCACCTCGAGCGACAGAAGCACGCAGGACTCGGGCCCGATCGGGCGTATCGGGATCGTCAACACCGAGACCGACCCGGGCACGACCGACGGCAGCCTGGCCCGCCAGTCAACAGTGGTCGCGCACTCGCACGAGACGGTCATCAGCTCAGAAACCAGTCTTCAGTCTGGGGGCGAAGTGACAACAGTGGTCGTCGAGGAACACGTCTCGGCCCTCTCGGCCGCCATGAGCGAGAACATGGGCGACAGCCCACCCTGCGATGTCTGCGGCGAGATCACCGTTCGCAACGGCACCTGCTACAAGTGCATGGGCTGCGGCAACAGCATGGGGTGCAGCTAAGCAACACCATACCCGGGCGGGACGCCTGAAAGGGCGCCCGCCCATCACGACTGACCCACCACGGGTCGGCTAGCGCGGTGCAACGCCGATGCGGGCCGGCCCCACTCCAAGACCCCCGGGCGGACCACCGGCGCCCGGGGGCTTTTTGTAGTAGGATTAGGCATGCCACCGCTCCCATTTACAGATTCAGATGGGCACAAATCACTCTTTGAACGAGTGCAATTTGCAATCAGTCGTCTACAAGAAGAATCAGATATCGAATTCAAAAGGAGCGAGCCTTGGGAGTCGCTGCGGTATTCTGTGACACGTAGTGCATTGGCTATGGCCAATTTGTCTGGTGGCGGTATAGTTCTAATTGGTGTAAATCAGCAAGATGACGCTTGGATGCTGGATGGAATGTCAGAAAGCCATTTGGCTACATATCAGCCAGATATCGTGCTTGATCAGATCAATGCATTTGCATCTCCGAATGTAAAACTGATACTGGCAAGGCATGAAATCGAGGCAAGTAAGGAGATCCTTGTTCTTGAGATTCAACCTTTTTTTGATATACCAGTAGTGTGTAAAAAAAATGGGCCTGATGGGAAAGGGTTGGTTTCAGGCACTATTTACATACGGCCACTTGGGGGCAAACCAGAATCCAGACCAATTCGGACTGCTGAAGAAGCTCACATGCTACTTGAGAGGGCTGCGGAGGTTAGGTCTACGGATTTTCTACAGAAGACTAGGAGACTGGGTCTGCAGTCTAAAGCAGATGATCTTGAGAAATTCACACAAGAACTCGGTGATCTATGAAATATGATCAATCTCACATAGATCAAATCAAAAAATGCCCTCATTGGCGTATTCGTATCCATCCCAATACATATGAAGAAGAGCAGATTCCATCGCTTGGTCGTTGTTGGGACATAATGGAAAGGCGTAGGTTGCTGCTTAGAGGGTGGGATTATCCACATGTCGATAACAACGATGTGGGAAGGGATAATGGACCGAATTGGATCGCCTCAGGTAGCGACTGGGGGGCGCATAACGAATATTGGCGATTTTATCAAAGTGGTCAATTTATTCATTATCTTCAATTATATGAATCTTCTCGTCCTGATTTCCGAGCAGAGGCGGTGAAGCAGGCCGATAGGCTGCATTCAGATGGTATTGATCCTCGTGATATTCAGGGATCGGTTAATATCGTTTGGTTGTTGCACACACTGACGGAAGTGTTTGCGTTTGTAAATGGACTCGTGTCAGAAGATATTTATAGTGAACAAGTTATCTTTGATATCAAGTTGGTAAACATATCAAATTTCATCTTGACGACCGGTCCAGATCGTGCGTGGTGGCAGTTGTTTAGGTGTACCCAAAATGAACTTGAGAAAACATGGACATATCCTACTGAGCAGTTGCAGTCGGAATACCTAAGATGTGCAATGAATTCTATAGTATGGTTCTTAGAGCGGTTTGGCTGGGTAGAGCCAAACATTGAACAGTTGGAGCGAGATCAATATAAGCTAATTAGGCGTGAGTTGTAACTTGATAGTTATCTGGTCTTAGATAACTCCCCTCCCGCATATAGCAATAACTAAGCGCGCTCATCCGTCCCGTGAGAGTGGCAAATCACTCATGCACCCACTTCGCCCGATCCGTCGCCACGTGGTAGTGGGGGTCCTCGCTGATGTTTACCTCGACGAGATCGCCCGCCTTGTCGAGCAGGCGGCGGCAATCCTCGCTCAGGTGCCGAAGGTGCAGGCGCTTGCCGACCTTCTGGTAACGCTCGGCGAGCGTGTTGATCGCCTCGAGGCCCGACTGGTCGTAGACGCGGCTGAAGTAGAAGTCGATCACCACATCGTCCGGGTCGTCTTGCGGCGTGAAGAGATCGCGGAAGCGTGAGACCGAACCGAAGAAGAGCACGCCGTGCAGCTGGTAGATCTTGCTGCCGTACTCATCAATCTGCACATCAGCGAAGAGGTACTTGCTCTTGTTCCACGCGAAGACGAGCGCGCTGAGCGCGACGCCCAGGATGACCGCGGTCGCAAGGTCATGCATGAAGACGGTGTACGCCGTCACGACGAGCATGACGAGGACCTCGGCCTTGGGGATCCGCCGCCAGGTCTGCAGCGTGGTCCACTCGAACGTCCCGATGACGACCATGAACATCACGCCCACGAGCGCCGCGATCGGGACCATCTCGATGTAGGGCGAGAGGAACAGGATAAAGAGCAGGAGCGAGCACGCGGCGGTGATGCCCGAGAGGCGGCCCCGCCCGCCCGACTTCACGTTGATGAGCGACTGCCCGATCATGGCGCACCCGCCCATACCCCCAAGCGCACCCGAGGTGACGTTGGCGACGCCCTGACCGATGCACTCGCGGTTGCCGTTGCCGCGCGTCTCGGTGAGCTCGTCGACGAGCGTCATGGTCATGAGCGACTCGATGAGCCCGACGCCCGCGAGGATGAGCGAGAACGGGAGGATGATCAGGAGCGTCTCGGTGTTGAAAGGCGGGAGCGTGAAGTCCCACCACGCGGGTCGGGGCAGCCCACCCGCGATGCCGACCTCGGAGACATCAACCGTCGCGAGGGCGGCTTCGGTTTCTTCGGTCGTCAGAGGCTCGATCACCTTGCCGTGGGTCGCGATGTCCACGCCCTCGGGCAGTTCGAGCGACGCGATGACGGCGCTGTCCTTATTGCGCTGGGCGTTCGTGACCGCCGCGGCCTGTGTGCTGTCAACGAGCACATCGCGCACGGTGCGCGTGGTTGCGCCGGTGCCGGACTCGTCGCTCTGCGCCGAGTTGATCCCGATGCCGATGAGCGACACGACGATGATCGCGGCGAGCGAAGAAGGGACAGCCTTCGTGAGCTTGGGCAGGAACGCGATGATCGCCATCGTCAACGCGACGAGCCCGAGCATGATCCAGAGGCGCTGGCCCTGCAGGAACTCCATCCCGCCGCCGGGGCTGATCGCTTTGAAGTTTGCGAACTGCGCCATGAGGATGACGATCGCCAGCCCGTTGACGAACCCGAGCATGACCGGGTGAGGGACGATTCGGATGAGTTTGCCCAGTCGCAGTAGTCCGATGGTGACCTGAAACAGACCGCAGAGAACGACGGCGGGGAAGAGGTACTCGATGCCGTGGCTTGCGACCAGCGAGACGACGACGACAGCCATCGCGCCGGTCGCGCCGGAGATCATGCCGGGCCGACCGCCGAAGATCGACGTGAGCAGGCACATGACGAACGCGGAGTAGAGCCCGACGAGCGGTGGCACGCCCGCGACGAACGCGAACGCAACCGCCTCGGGCACGAGCGCGAGCGCCACGGTGAGCCCGGACAGGACCTCGGCCTTGGGCGAGCCCGACATCGCCGAGCGAAGGTCGAAGATCTTGGGCTTGATGCGGACAAACTTGGGCAGACGGATCGTGATCTCTGACATGCAGGGCTCGGCGTGGGGTGTTCGTGCTGTTTGACTGAGGGGCGCATTCTGGCGCGTGATGCGACAATAGGTGGGCAGAGGCCCTTATTCGCCTAGGGAATGCAAGCAAGTTTGCGAGCCATGCCCGAGAACCAGTGGGCGAAGGGGCTATTGCTTGCCGGGCCTTAGATCGAAGCGGTCTCGGGTGTAGCAATAGCTGAGCCCGCCCATCCGGCCCACGAGATCCAGCGCAGCCTGATCGGTGTGCATCCGCTCGTTGAGCAGGCTGTCCTCGACGTGCACACGCACGACTCTGCCCATGACCACGTTGCCGCCCGCCGGCGCTCCTGGGTTGGTGCGTGTGACGGAGATCGTCTCGCACTCGAAGCACACCGGGCTCTCTTTCACACGCGGCGCGAGGATCGATTCACAATGTATCGGAGTGAGCCCGGAGAGTTCGTACTCGCTCTCGCCGTGCGGCAGGGGCTCGGCAGCCACGGCGACCCGCTCGATGATCTCTGCAGTCGCGACGCAGACGGCGAACTGACCCGTGCCCCCTTCAGATTCGGGCTTCGCGTTGCGCAGCGAGTCCTTCTCGTTGCCTTCGCCGTCGTTGGCCGGGCAGAAGAGCAGCGTCATCGGGTTCGATCCCACGCCCGCGAAGAACGAGAACGGCGCGAGATTGGGCTTTCCTTCCGTTGAAATCGTCGAGACCACGGCGATCGGGCGAGGGCCGATCGTGCCGATCAGCAGCTTGTACCGCTCGGCGATCTCCAGTTCGTTGGGGTCAATATTCAAGGCGAATCCTCGTTGGTTACATCCGAGGCCTGAGCAGCACGCCCGCCTGAACTCCGCCGCAAAATCTCATGGGCTCGATGCCGCAGACTTCGAAAGCGTGTGACCATCGGCGGCGGATGCCCTTGCTGTGCCAGAAAGACTGCGACGCCGGGCCTTGGCCGTGTGCCTTGAAATCGTCCGTGAATGGTTCGTCGAAGTTGAACCTCGGACAGTGCTTGGTGATGTAACTATCCGGGTTGTCTCGGCAGAAATTCCAGGTGTGTTCGTCGTGCACGGTCACGAGCACAGCGCCTCCCGGGCGGATGATCCGGCGCAGCTCCATGAGCCAGGTGTCGATGTTGTGTGAGATATGGGTGAAGATCGAGATGCCGTAGACGAAATCGAACGACGAGTTTGAGACGGGCAGGTGCGGATCGATGGTGGTTGAGAAGAAGCGGAACCTGCCCTCGAAGTGTCTCTGTGCCCAGTCGATCGAGTTTTCGTCGATATCGCAGCCCCAGAGCCTGGCGCAGTCGGGGAGATCGTCGAAATGCCTGAGCACGCGCCCGGTCGAGCATCCCCAGTCGAGGATGTCGCGCATCGATTCGAGCTCAACACCGTGCGAAGCGCAAACCCGGCCGATGAGTTCGCGTTCCTTCTTGCCGGTCTCGATGTACTCCGCGTCCGTCTCGGGTGAGTACCCCGCACGGTTCGAACTCGTGGGGACTGGAAAGCTGACGCCCAGGGAATTGGCTCGGTCGATCGCTTCCTCGTCCATGCACCCAGGCAGCGAGCGGTCTTGGGTTGCCGAGTGCCCCGTTGCTTCGATAATCGGGTAAGGGCCGGGCGGGAGCCCCCTGTAGGGCTCGATGACCAGTGGCGTGGTCTCGCGCTCACTCGTTGAGATCCACTCGCGTGCTCGCTCGGTGAGGATCGCCTCGCCGGCATCGCTCGAGACGAAGACAGCCGCGACGTCTGCTGGTCTCGCGTCCGCTGGATTCAGGATCTTGATGCTTGAGATGCTCTGGTTTCCATCGGCAGCGTCATCGAGGATGAACGCGATCCTCGGCCCGCCCTCGACGTCGGCGATCGTGTCCAGGAGCCAGGAGGTGTGCCGCCCTGCGCCGAAGATAGCGATCGGGCGATCACCAAGATCCCTGCCCAGCCTGCGCCAGAGTTCTCTGACGAATCGTGTGCGGAAGAGGGCGGCTAGATCGTGCATCGATACCTCCGGTGCGGGAACGGTGCCGCATGGTGAAGAGTGTATTCCTGCGAATCGCACCCGCGGCGGGCCGTACTATTTCGGGATGACAGACGACCACACCGATCGCGCACTGACCTGGGCCGCGCTACTGGCCAAGTGGACCGAGTTCGCGCAGAGCGCGCTGGCTCTGCCCAACGACGAGGAAGGGGGCAGGCTCAAGGAGGCTGTCCCATCGATCATCGGGCTCCAGGCCGTGACGCACGCGTGCGCCGAGATCAGGGATCTGCCCGAGGCCGAGCGGGCGCTGGGCGAAGACAAGGCCGACATGCTCATCAAGAAGCACGCGGGCGAACTCAACACCATCTGGCGAGGAGAGCAGATGCCCGAAGCGATCGTGGAACTCGTGGAAGACGCGCGGTTGGCGTTTCGAGCCGCGACCGAGGGCGGCGTCGAGTGGGTCGTCGAGGGCGAGTCGCTCATCGCGCCGCATCCTGGCGAGCTGCTCGGTGCTCTGGTCGAGGCCGGGTTCTCGGGGGATCTCTTCCTGCCCACGCCCGGGGTGCCCTTGTTCCAGAACGCCCCGGCGGCGTTTATGCGGGGCGTGGACATCGAGACCGAAGCGGGCGGCATGGCGCTCGCCCACATCCCGCTCTTCCTGGGCGACGAGGTCTCGGGGCACGAGGTGCCGGTCGCGCGCCAGGTCTACCGCCAGTTCGATTTCTCCAAGGGAGGCCCGGTGCGGGACCTCGTCCAGCCTATGGACGCAGCGCTCACGCCCGGCCAGCCCCTGCTGATCCCGGCGATACTCGCGGGCGAGGTGCAGCCCATCGCTCTCCCGATCCCGGGGACTGAGCATCAGAAGCCGCTGCCGGTCGAGTTCGAAGCTTAGAAACAGGTCGGTATACAGCTCGGCGTCTATAGTGGTTTCCCGCTCCGCCGAGGGGTGGGCGAACAGTCAAAAACCACTTCATCAGCCGAGGAGAAGCCGCGATGGGTCGCGCCAAGATCAGCATCATCGGAGCCGGGAACGTCGGAGCCACCTGTGCCCACTGGGCCGCGGAGAAGGAACTGGGCGACATCGTCCTGCTCGACATCCCCGACAAGGAGGGCGTGGCCAAGGGCAAAATGCTTGACCTCGCCTGCTGCGGCCCGATCGAGCGTTTCGACGGCGTCCTCACCGGCACCAGCGATTACAAGGACATCGCTCACTCCGATGTCGTTGTCATCACCGCGGGCCTGCCCCGCAAGCCCGGCATGAGCCGCGACGACCTGATCGAGACCAACGTCAAGATCGTCAAGAGCGTCTCCGAGAACATCAAGGAGTACGCGCCGGACTCGACCGTTATCGTCGTTTCCAACCCGCTCGACGCAATGGTCTACACCGCGTGGAAGGCAACCGGTTTCCCGACCAACAGGATCATGGGTCAGGCCGGCTCGCTCGACGTCGCCCGCTTCCGCACGTTTATCGCCTGGAAGATCGGCTGCTCGATCGAAGATGTCACCGCGCTCCTGCTCGGCGGGCACGGCGACGACATGGTCCCGCTGCCGCGCTGCACCGCGGTCCACGGCATCCCCGTCACCGATCTGCTCGATGATGCCACGATCAACGAGTGCGTCGAGCGCGCCAAGGGCGGCGGAGGTGAGGTCGTCAAGCTCATGGGCACCAGCGCCTGGTACGCACCGGCGTCGGGCACCATCCAGATGGTCGAAGCCATCGTCAAGGACAAGAAGCGCATCATCCCGTCCGCCGCGTACCTTGAAGGCCAGTTCGGCGCCAACGGGCTCTTTGTGGGTGTGCCCGCGATGCTCGGTGAGGGCGGCGTCGAGAAAATCGTCGAGTTCAAGCTTACCGACGACGAGCAGAAGCTCTTCGATGAGTCGGCGAGCCACGTCAAGGATCTCGTGGACACCGTCGTCCGCATGTTCCCCGAGCTCGCCTGATACGCTTTTGGATACTCGATTGACCAGAACCAAGACTCGCCGGGCCTGTACACACCGGCAGGAGAGAATCACCATGAAACGACGCTGGATGACAGCACCGATCGTCGGGCTCGCTCTTATGAGCGGTCAGGCACTCGCGCAGGATGAAGCGGTAGCCGAGGCCCAGCCCGCGCCCGAGCCTCAACTCATCGATGCTCCCGAGATCACAACCAACTACACCGACCATGAGATCGCGCTGGCTGCCCAGATGCTGACCGGTGTCTGGAAGACCAGCTCCACGATCCGTGAGTTCGGCACCAACGGCGAGACCGACATCGCGATGGCCATCGGCCCCGCGAGGATCGCCGGTCTCGAGAATGTGCTCTACGTCGAGATCGCCCGTGCGGACGATACCGCCTCGCCGTACCGCCAGGCGTTGTTCCAGCTCTACCGCTTCAAGGGCGAGCTGCGTCTGCGTACGTTCGATCTGCGCGACCCGCAGGCCGCGACCGCGCTGCTTGGCATGGCTTACACCCCAGAGGTGTTCCCGAGGACGCTGACCGCAGCCGAGTTCTTCCCGACAATGGACATCGATCTGAAGCCCGACGGAGCTGGCTTCTCGGGTTCCTCGCCCGCGGCGTACCCCGACCACCGGGGCGGCGCTGTCCAGATGACCAGTTCGGTCAGCTTCAGCAGCGACTCGATCAGCATCAGCGACGTCGGCTACGACGCCAACGGTGATGTCGCATGGGAAGTCGGAAGCGAGAGCCCCGTCGAGTTCGTCAGGGCAGGCGACCTCGTCAAGGTGGACCGCTACAACGACGGCCTCATCGTCACCACCTTCCGTGATGTCACCGAGAACCCCGTCGAAGAGGGCGACTTCATCGTCGTCGATTATGTCGCCAAGCTCTCCGACGGCACCAAGTTCGACGCCTCGTTCGATCGCGGCGAGCCCTTCCGCTACCAGTACCCGGGCGGCATGGTCCAGGGCTGGCTCCGCGCCGTCGAGGGCATGTCAAAGGGCGACCGCCTGCGTGTGTTCGTCCCATCGCCTCTGGCCTGGGGCAACCGCTCCATCCAGCGCGTCCCACCGAACTCGGACATCATTTTCGATATCGAGTGCGTCTTCGTCGAGAAGGTCGAGGAGGAAGCAGGCCCCGCCGAGGGCGAGATGACCGGTGAGGCAGACACCCAGGGCGAGTGATCGCCGAATCTTGATTCGATTTCACGAACGGACCCGCTCAGGCGGGTCTGTTTTTTGTTGACCCGAGCCGATCTGGTACAGTGCGGTCAACTTGTACTTATGTGATGGAGTTCCTTTATGGATCAGAGCACGCTCGACCGGATCGCACGCCTTGAAAGTCACATGGTCGCGCTCGCGCAAAGCAAGAGGCGTTGGAAGCTGACTGCGGTCACGCTCGGCATAGGGCTGGCTTGTGCCGCGGCGATCGCGGCGGGCCCGATCACCGGCAGAGTGATGGACGTCATCACGACGAAGGAACTCCACGTCGTGGATGACGAAGGCAACATCCTCGTCCAACTCGGTCAGGACGCCGACGGCGGGATGATCTTCGTCAACAACGCA
This sequence comes from Phycisphaera sp., assembly GCA_003712165.1. GTDB lineage: Bacteria > Planctomycetota > Phycisphaerae > Phycisphaerales > UBA1924. Next base: position 2,604,875 of record RHLH01000001.1, on the reverse strand, counting down.
AAGGGCATGTCAGTCTTCGAGACGTACGCCAACACCGATCAATCGGGCTTGCTCATGATTGGCGGCGACAATGGCAACAAGAGGATCGTACTTGGTTCATCACACGATGGCGCTCGCGTCACACTCAACAACAGCAACGGATTCGAGGCACTTACGCTGGGCACAACCGAATCGAACGCCGGTGAGCTCAAGATTGGCAACGCCGACGGCGCGACCCAACTGAGCCTGGGTGCCGACCCGGAGGGCGGGCTCTTCCAACTCTACAACAACATTGGGTCGGTCGTGGTGGAGTCGTTTGCCGACGCGGACCTGCGAGGGCTGCTGGCCGTGCGTGGGCGCAGCGGCGGACAGCAGGGAGCTCTCGTGTCGTGCGACGAAGACGGGGGCACGCTCAGCCTCTTCAACAACGACGGCATGCTCGGGCTCTGGGCGTACAACTCTTCCGAAGGAAGGGGTAGGCTCTCCATCTTCAACGAGTACGAGCAGCAGCGCGCCGAACTCGGCTGCGACGAGGACGGCGGGTCAGTCTTTCTCTCGAACAACAACGACGTGACAGTCATCGGCACCTTTGTTGATCCAAACGGGCGTGGCGTGTCCGCCGTCCGCGACGACACGGGTGACAACCGCGTCGTTCTCAGCGTGGACGACGACGGCGGCGCGTTCTACCTCAGCAACGCCAAGGACGCGACGGTCGTCGAGTCCTACGCATCTCCCGAGGGCGACGGGCTCTTCATCATCTCTGACGGGCAGGCCAACACACGCCTCGAACTCGTCGGCTCTAGACCAGGTGGCGCGATCAACTACTGGGATCCACGCTCAAACCAGTCGCCTGTACGCGTCGAAACTGCGGAAGACGGTGCCGACGATCCCGAAGACGGGTCATAACATCCCCTGTATGGCAAAGCGTGACTACTACGATGTGCTGGGCGTCAGCCGGAACGCGACCCAGGACGAGATCAAATCCGCGTACCGAGATCTTGCGCGGAAGTACCACCCGGACGTCAATAAGGAAGAGTCCGCGCAGGCTCGGTTCGTTGAGATCCAGGAGGCGTACGACGTCCTCTCTGATGAGCAGAAGAAGCAGATGTACGACCGGTTTGGTCACGCGGGAGAGCAGGTCGCCGGGGGCCGGGGTGGTTCGCGCGGGTCGGCGCAGGGCGTCAACGTCGACTTCGATATGGACGACCTCGGATCGATGTTCGACTCGTTCTTCGGCGGTCGAGGTGCCAGCCCGTTCGGCGGCGGTGGGGGATCGGCAAGGCAGGGCCCACGAGCCCGGCGTCAGCAGCCCAAGTCGCCCGACGTCAGGCACACGATCGAGATCGACTTCATCACCGCGGTCACGGGCGGCAAACGCGATATCACTATCCAGGTGGGCGATCAGACCAATGCCGTCGAGGTCGCGATCCCCGCAGGCATCACCCACGGCAAGAAGCTCCGCGTCCGGGGCGTCGGGCACGCCGACGCCAACAGGCCGGGCACGAAGAGTGACCTGATCCTTACCGTCAACATCGCCAGACACCCGCTCTTCCGGCGGGGCGATCCCGCCCGAGGCGAGAAGGCGAGCGACATCTATCTCGAGCTTCCGATCACCATCGCAGAGGCGACGCTCGGCGCAAAGATCGACATCCCGACCCCCGTCGGCACAGCGACGATCTCCGTTCCCTCGGGCAGCAAAGGCGGCTCGAATCTCAGGCTCAAAGGCCAGGGCTGCAAGTCGAGCCCGCCCGGCGATCTGTACGTCCTGCTCAACATCACACCTCCGCCTGCAGAGGCGGTCACCGATGAGGCGCGGGCAGTGCTCGAGAATCTGGGTGGCCAGACAGACATCCGATCCGGGGGGGCGTGGCCCAAGCCGACGTCTCCGTAAGCAGTGCGCTAAACTGCTCCACTCGGGCAGCGGATGCCGATGTCAATTTTCAGATAGTGATGTAGCCCGATCGCAGACGGATCTTTCGATCAGGTGGGGGCCGTCGATTGGTCAAACAGCGCCACCAACTCTTCGTCTCCGTTCTGGTCCTCGCCGACGCCGCGGTTGTCACGCTGGCCTGCTACCTCGCGTGGATACTCAGGCTCTATATCTCGTCCGACATGCAGGCCCTGACGACGAGCCGGGCGATCCGCGAGCCGCTCGCGTTTCTTGTTGTGCCCGCGGTGCTCTACGCGATGTGGGGCTTCCGCCTCTACACACCCCGCCGTGACCGTTCGATCTGGTCGGAGATCGGGCAGATCTTCCGAGCCGTCGTCGGCGCGACCGCCGCGATCGTCGTCCTGCTCTGGGTCATCGGGTCGAACCTGATCAACCAGAATCCGGGCGTCACGATCATCAACCTCGGCTCCATCGGCCTCGACGCGAGCAGGCTTCAACTCGGCCTGCTCTTCATCCTGCTTGTCACACTCGTCTCTGCAGAGCGCACGAGTCTGCGGAGCTTTCTCCGCTCGCTGCGCCGCCGCGGCCGAAACCTGCGCCACGCGTGCATCGTGGGCGTGGGCCGACTCGGGCAGATCACCTGCCACACGCTCGACCGCAACTCGTGGACGGGCATCAGCGTCGCCTACTTCGTGGGTCACCGCGAGAAGACCTCCCGCACCGAGTGCCTGAAGCGCCCCGTGCTGGGCGGCATCAACGATCTCGAGAAAGCCCTCGAGGAGCGAGAGGTCGACGCCGTGTATCTGGCACTGCCCAGCAGCCGCGCGGGCGAGATCCCCAGGCTCATCAAGCAGCTCGAGCGCTTCGCCGTCGATGTGCGCATTGTCCCGGACATCAACCCGAGGCACATGCCGCAGAACATGCTCGTCTCCGAGCTCGACGGCATGCCCATCCTCAGTGTCCGCGAATCGCCTCTCTACGGCGTGGGCGGAGTCAGCAAACGCGTCCTCGATATCGCAGGCGCGCTGGCTGCCCTGATCGTCTTCGCCCCGGCGCTGGCGCTCATCGCACTGCTCGTGCGCCTCTCGGGTCCGGGCCCGGTCATCTTCCGCCAGCGCCGCGTCTCACTGGGCGGTGAGACGTTCAACATCTACAAGTTCCGCACAATGGCGCACATCGATGACGAAGAGCCCGCCCGGTGGACGCGGCGCAACGACCCGCGCGTCACCCGCATCGGCAGGTGGCTCCGCCAAACAAGCCTCGACGAGCTGCCCCAGCTCCTGAATGTCCTCCGCGGTGACATGTCCCTCGTTGGACCCCGCCCAGAACGCCCCGAGCTCATCGAGCAGTTCCGCGAAGACTGGCGGGGCTACATGCTCCGCCAGCACGTCAAGGCGGGCATGACCGGCTGGGCTCAGGTCAACGGCCTCCGCGGCGACACCTCACTCAAAAAGCGCATCCAGTACGACCTCTTCTACGTCCGCCACTGGTCGATCGGCTTCGATATCAGGATCCTCTTCCTGACGCTGAGCCGGGGGTTTGTGCATCGCAATGCGCACTAAATCGATCTCTGGTTGAATCCCGTAAATCCGGAAAGCTGCTGGGTTCCTTCCGACAGCGTTCCACCGAATGACAAGAGCCAAGGTTTCGGTGCCCTGAGGCTTGTAGTCAGGATTCCAGTGTTCGCGTTGGGATTTTGAGGGTCGTGTTGTATCCGAATGCTGTGAATTGGAAACGCTAAAGCCTTTTCTTTCAAGCCAACCAGCCACAATCCTTTCGCCGATTTAACCTCAGATCCAAATCGACGGTTGGCGCCGGATCCGTCCAAAGGATGATTGAGCCCATTCACCATCCTCTTGCGGATATTGTGATTCAAGTGCAGAAGCTAACGCTGCGAGAATATTGAGATCTGGATATGTTGTCACTTAGCCGCACTCACAGAAAGGACATCAAGCAAACATATTTCATTGTTATCTAATTCTGTAGCTTTCCATCCGTGCCACACTGGCTGTGCAAATGAAAGTCTGTGTTCCATCACTTCCATCGCCTCTTCGTTGCAATCCACAAGGACAGCGTTCCGATTCTGCCGGAAAGCAGCTTCTCCAGCTGTCCCCGATCCCGCAAAGAAGTCGAGCACGCGGTCACCCGGCTTGGTGTGGACCCGTATCAGCCGGTTAATCACGCCAAGCGGTTTCTGTGTTGGGTAGCCTGTTTTCTCTTTGCCGTTCGGGCTGACGATGGTGTGCCACCATGTGTCGGTCGGCGTCTTGCCCCGTTCGGCTTTCTCTTTCGTGACTAGGCCCGGCGCCATGTACGGGATGCGATCGATGTCGTCGTAGCGGTAGGTATAGTTGTTTGGGTCTTTGGCGTACCAGAGGATGTTGTCGTGCTTGGCTGACCACTTCTTCTTTGAACGGGCGCCGTAGTCGTAAGCCCAGATGATCTCGTTGATGAACGATTCGCGCCCGAAAATCATGTCGAGAAGCACTTTGGCGTAGTGGACTTCGCGGTAGTCGAGGTGCAGAAAGAAAGACCCGTTGGGTTTCAGCAGCCTCTGTGCCTGTTCGAGTCGGGGTTCGAGAAAGCTCAGGTAGTCGCTGAATACATCACTGTATGATTTTGTGCCGACTCGGACTGTGCGGTACTTCTGTCCCTTGTAGCCTTCACAGTCGCCGTCATCATCGCGAACCGTTTTGATCTGAGTGCGCGCTTGCACCTTTCCGGTGTTGAACGGTGGGTCTATGTAGATAAGGTCGAACGATTCATCGGGCCATTCGCTGATAACCGACAGATTGTCGCCGAAATGGATATCAAGTGTTGGTGCAGCCATATTTGCATGGTACAACGCTTTCACGTCACGTATTGAGCGTCACCTGCCAGTACCCTACATCGATCGCCCGCCCGTACTTCTCGCCAATCCCCGGAAAGAACGCGACGCGTTTCATGCCCATCGATTCGTGCAGGCGGGCGCTGGCCTCGTTGGGCAGGCTGATGCCGCCGATGATGTGCTTGTAGCCGATCGTCTTGAGTCTTGAGAACAGATCTGTGTAGAGCGCCTTGCCCACGCCCATGCCCTGCGCATCGGGCGTGATGTAGACGCTGACCTCGCACGTGATGTTGTACGCGGTGCGCGGGTTCCAGCGTTTGCTCCAGGCGGTCCCGATGACCCGCGGACCCTCGGGGCCTTCTTGCTCGGCGACGAGCCAGGGGTAGGTGGATTCGCCGGACTCTCCGATCTGCTCTGCGAGCTCCTCGTCGGGTCTGGGCTCGGTCCAGAAGCTGGCGATCGTGTGCAAAATGGCGTGGTTGTAGATCGCCGCCACGGCTCCGGCGTCCTCGATTGTCGCGAGTCTGATCCGCATGCGCCGAGACTACCATCTGACGATGCGAACGGAGTATCAGATCATCGTGATCGGAGGCGGGCACGCCGGCGCCGAGGCGGCTTGGGCCGCGGCGAACCTACTGCGTGAGCCGGGGTCGGTGGCGCTCGTCACCGCCAATCCCGCCCGCATCGGCGCGATGAGCTGCAACCCCGCGATCGGCGGCCTCGCCAAGGGCCAGCTCGTCCGCGAGATCGACGCGCTCGGCGGACTCATGGGCCTCGCGGCGGACGCTTCGGGCATCATGTTCAAGATGCTCAACACGAGCCGGGGCCCGGCGGTCCGAGGGCCCCGCTGCCAGTGCGACAAAGAGGCCTACGCAAAAGAAGTCCAGCGGCTCATCCACTCACGCCCCGAGATCGACATCATCCCTGGCATGGTCGACGACTTCATCATCGAAGCCGACCGGTGCGTCGGTGTCGTCATCAGCCCGCCCTCGAAGAAGAAGCCCCTGCCAGTCAGCAGTCTCTGCGCCGCGGCGACCGAGATGGAACGCCGCGCCGATGAGCAGACGTTCGATGAAAACGAAATCCCGCGCGAGCTGCGGGCGGGCGCGACTGTGCTGACGACCGGCACGTTCATGCGCGGGCTCATGCACACGGGCGAGAACAGAACACCCGGCGGGCGCTTCGGCGAAGCGCCCGCGATCGGGATATCAAAGACGCTCAAGAGGCTCGGCTTCGAGCTCGGCAGACTCAAGACCGGCACACCGCCCAGGCTCGACAAACGCACCATCGACTGGGAGAGCCTGCCCGCCCAGTTCGGCGACGAACGACCGATGGCGTTCAGCGATCTCTCGGGGCGCGCGCCGGATCGTACATCGTCGATGCCCACACTCGGCGCGTTCCCGCTGCTCGAGCAGCACGCGTGCCGCGTCACGCACACGACGCCGCTCATCCACAGCGTGATCCGGGCCAACCTCGATCGCGCACCAATCTTCTCAGGCCTGCCCAACGGCAAGGGCGTCGGTCCTCGGTACTGCCCATCGATCGAAGACAAGGTCGTGCGTTTCGATCGGGATCAGCACACCGTCTTCCTCGAGCCCGAGGGGCTCGGCAGCGACTGGGTCTACTGCAACGGCATCTCCACCAGCCTGCCCGCGGATGTGCAGCAAGCCATCATCCGGGGCATGCCGGGCTGCGACAAAGCAGAGATTCTGCGTCTGGCATACTCCGTCGAATACGACATGGTGCGCCCGCACCAGATTCACGCGACAGGGATGACCAAGAAGTACCCCGGGCTCTTCCTGGCGGGTCAGATCAACGGCACATCTGGCTACGAAGAAGCGGGGGCGCAGGGGCTCGTGGCCGGTGTCAACGCGGTGCGTTTCTCGCAGGACAAGTCGCCCTGGACGCTGGGGCGCGACGAGGCGTATATCGGCGTGCTGATGGACGATCTCGTCACAAAGACGCCGACCGAGCCTTACCGCATGTTCACGAGCCGCGCCGAGCACAGGCTCCTGCTCCGCGCCGACAACAGCGCGGATCGGCTCACACCGATGGCCATCGAGCTCGGCCTTCTCGATACAGAGCTCGGCATGCTCAGGCAGCAGCTCTTCCAGCAGCGGCGCCGAGAGCTCCAGTCGATCAACGGTGAGATCGATTCGCGTGTCGTCGAGGGCGAGCCGCTCTCGAAGTCGATCAAGCGGCCCGAGTTCGGCGAGGACGAACTCCGCTCGGCTCTCGAGGGAACGTATGAAGACAGCGCGATCTCGACGGCGCACGCCGACAGGTCGTACGCCGACTATGTCGTGCGCCAGAAGAATGAGATCAAACGGCAGAACGAGCTCGAGAACCGAACGCTGCCTTCTTCGATCGAGTATGTGACGATCCAGGGCCTTCGAAAGGAAGCTGTCGAGGCGTTGACGAGGTTCACCCCCGCAACGTTCGGTCAGGCAGGCCGGCTTGAGGGAGTCACGCCCGCAGACCTGAGCATCATCGCGGTTCACGTGCGACGCGAGAAATCAAAGCCGAAGTCGGCGGTCACCGATGTTTGATCTGACCCCAACACTCGCAGCGGCGATGGGCGACGGCGCGGTCATGCGCGACCTGCTCATCATCCTCGCGACCGCGGCGCTCGTTTCGCTCGCGTTCCGCAGGCTGAAGATCGCGACCATCCCGGGCTATCTCATCGCGGGCGCGATCTTCGGGCCCAAGGCGATCGGGCTCGTGAACGATTCCTCAAGTATCAGCTCGATCGCCAACGTCGCGATCGTGCTGCTCATGTTCGGCATCGGGATGCACCTCGACCGGCGAGACCTCCGGTCGGGGTTCGTCCCGATTCTCGCCGTGGGCATGATCTCTACCGCGCTCACCGCCTCGTTCGGGACACCCATCGCGATGCTCTTCGGTCTCAGCCCGACCGCGGCGGCAGCTGTCGCGATCTCGATGTCGATGTCCTCAACAGCGGTCGTGCTGCGCATTCTCCAGCAGCGTCGTCAGCTGCGCCAGCTACACGGCAGAATTGCGTTCGGCACGCTTCTGTCCCAGGACCTGGCGGTCGTTGGTGCGATCGCGTTCATGCCCGTGCTCGCCGGGCTCGCTGGGAACGGGGCGGCGCCGGAGCCCGATGCCGAGCCCACGAGCGTCCTGAGCATCATCGCGTCAGCGCTCATCTCGATCGGAGCCGTCGGGCTGATGATCCTCTTCGGGAACTACGTGCTGCCGAGGGTACTCTCAGAAGCAGCGAAGGATACCTCGCACGAACTGCTGCTTGTGTGTTCCGCGGCGGTTGGTCTCGGAGCCGCGGTGCTTACCGGTGCTCTCGGGCTGAGCCCCGAACTTGGCGCGTTCCTGGCGGGCTTTCTGCTCGCGGGCACACCCTTCAAGCATCAGCTGTCTGGCCAGATCGGTCCGATGCGCGACCTGTTCATGGCCGTATTTTTCACTGCGGTCGGGCTCGCGCTCGACCTTAGCGTCATGCTCGAGCTCTGGTGGATCGTGCTGCTTGGTGTCTTGGCGGTGATGGCGCTCAAGTCGTTGACGATCGGGATCACGGCGTGGCTCCTCGGCGCTCCACCCATCGTCGCGGGTGTGGTCGCGGTCTCGCTCGCGCATGCCGGAGAGTTCAGTCTGGTGATCGCGGGCGTCGCCAGGGCAAACGGTCTGTTCGGTGAACAAGCAGACAGGGTGATGGCAATCCTGATCGGAATCGTGTTTGTGTCGCTGATCCTGACGCCGAGCATGATCGCCCGTGCGAAGTTCATCGCGGGATTCTCAGCCGCCTTCCCGCGCAGCCCGCTCAGACGGGGCGTGGTCATCTCGCATGACATTCAGCACGAGGTCGAGTCGGAGTCGGTCAAGCGGGTGGTTATCGCAGGCTTCGGACCTGTGGGGCGAGTGGTCGCCGACAAACTGGCCCACGCGGGATGTCAGATCACGATTGTTGAGATCAACCCGGAGACCGTGCGTAGGCAGTCGAGCATCGGTCGGCGCGTGATCTTTGGAGATATCACCAATGAGGAGGTCCTGCATTCTGCAGGCGTCAGCAGCGCCAACGCAGTCCTCCTGACCATGCCCGATGACGAAGCCGTTCTCCGCGCTACACGTCATATCCGCGAGTTGAACTCGACAGCGTTTATTGCCGCACGCACGCACTACCTCTCGGGGGCATTCCTCGCCAAGGAAATCGGTGCGAACGTCGTGACCGTCGAGGAACTGGCGACCGCCGACGCGATGGCTGTGCAGGTCCAGGAGTATCTCGGATCAACCGAACACGAAAGGGCAGATGCTCAGGAAGGCGATTAGTCGGGCATCGCGTTGAGTTCATCGCGCAGGATCGCAGCGAGCCTGTAATTCTCAACCTGAACCGCCTCATCGAGACGCTTGCGGAGCTCGGCCTTCTGGCTGACCGGGAGCTTGGGTGTCAGCGCCTGCTTCATGCCGCGCAGCACCTGCACCTCGCTCGAACGCTCGAAAAGCTCCTCGTGCCCGATGGTCTCGAAGTGCTTGCGGAGCGCATCGATGCCCTCGTCGATCGCGTGGACGGCCGCCTTGGGCTCGTTGTCTCGGATCGCCAGGCTCGCAAGCGCTCGTGCGCGCATCATCGTAACGTGCGACTTGGTGTGCGAGACCGACTCGCGGTCCTCTTCATGCTCGGCGTACTTGGCAAGCAGGTCCAGCACACGCAGGTTGCGAGTGGTGTCGCGCACAACACGCTCGTAATCCTCGAGTGCTAATAGCGCGAGGTACCGGTGGTAATACTGGATTGCTTCTTCGCGGAGAACCGCGCATTGCTCACGCGTCAGCTTGAATGGGGTCTCGCCCTGCTCGTCACGCCTCGGGCGCGGCGGGTTCAGCGGAGCGTCGGTCTCGGAGAAATCGTCGTCGGTTTCGAATTCCGGGGGCGGGCCTGCCTCGCCGCGCTCGGCCTCTTCGATCCAGCTCTCGACCATCTCGAGGAAGCTCTCGAACCCTTGCGGTCGCTGCCCATCGGGCCTGCCGTCCATGTGCATCTGGAGGATGCCCAGATCAAGCCTGACCTGCACAAACGACACCCCCTCGGCGGACTCGATGAGCCGTACATTGATTTTGCCGGGCTCATATTTCCAGGCATTCAGCAGTTCGGTGAGGTCTGGGTTCATCTGTCCCCGGTCGATACGCGGTGAATTGGTCTCTCGTTCCTTCACGGGGGATCGTAAGACGCGCCAACCGGCGGGTCGATAGATCGCCCAGCTTCACAATCGACAGGTCCGAAAGTCACCGTGGGTCTTGAGAGTCTCTTTTGTGGTTACCGGGCGAATAGATATCCCGTTTGAATCGACAATTCCGTACCACCCGCCAGGTCAGGCGCGGTAAACTCGCCTTGCGGTTTGACGCCGCAGACTTGGTTTGAGTCCATGCGACCTCCGGACGATGCAACCGGGGCCAATGGGCTGCGAATCGGGTACTGCGGACACGCCGCCCGACCGCGAATCGGGTGGCTGCAGAGATTGGGCCCGAGAGAGAGCTTGGGGTCCATGGGGAGGTGGGATTCGTGAGTCAATCAACAGGAGCCGCCCGTTCGGGCAGTGGTCGCCTGCAGACAGATCTGCAGTTGTATCTCAAAGAGATCAACAAGACTGCACTTCTCACGGCTGAAGAAGAACGCGAGCTCGGCTGGGCGATCATCAACGACAACTGCCCCGTCGCACGCGAGCGAATGATCCGCGCCAACCTTCGGCTCGTGGTTGCCATCGCCAAGAACTACACCAACCGAGGCTTGCCCCTGACCGACCTGATCGAAGAGGGCAACATCGGCCTCATGCGCGCCGTGGAAGGTTTCGACCCGGCGCAGGGCGCCAGATTCTCAACCTACGGCAGCTGGTGGATCAAGCAGTCCATCAAGCGCGCCCTGATCGGTGCCACACGCCCGATCCATGTTCCCGCGTACATGGTCGAGCTCATCGCCAAGTGGAAGAGCCACAGCCGGCGCATCGAGGCCGAGCGTGGGTACCCACCGAGCGTCGAAGAGCTCGCCGAGATCATGGATCTGCCGATGCGCAAGGCGAAGATTGTCAAGCGCGCGATCAAGGTCTTCGGCGCCTCGAACCAGGCCCCCGTGGGCGAAGACGGCGACCTGAACGCCCTTGCCGACATGATCGCCGATTTCCGGTACGACTCGCCCGATCAGTCCACGTTCCAGGCCGAGGATTTCAAGATCCTTCGCAAGCTGCTCGAGTCGATCGACGGCCGAGAAGCCGAGATACTGAAGCTCCGCTTCGGTCTCGACGGCCAGGAGCCCATGACGCTCAAGCAGATCGCGGCCCACATGGACCTGAGCCGGGAACGCGTTCGCCAGATTGTTGAGGAGTCGCTCGCTCGCCTGCACACGCAGATCGAGGGTGCCCACGCCGACGTGGGCTCATCTGGTCTCCGTATCACGGGCCAGTCGGCCGTCTGAGTGACAGGAACCCAGATTCCAGCAACGATTGAAGCCGCCGGGGTTCGCCCCGCTCGATCGGCCTCTGCTACCATCCTTCCGCTGCTATGAGGCAGTCGGAATCGATGAAAGGGAGCCGATGAATCGAGTCGTGCGCATGCTCTGCTGCCTGGCCCTCATTGCCCAGGCCGGGCCCTCGTCCGCGGATGATTTCACCGATCGTCTCAACGCGTCTTTCCAGAGCCTGTCTGACAGCCGCAGGGCTGAGACGGTTCTCATGCCGGCGCTGGGCAGTCTCGAACAGCCCCCGGGCGTGCTGCTCGGCAGGGCTGACCGCGTGCTCCTGCTAACCCCCTCGAGCCCAGTCTGGCAGTCCGCGACCGCGTGGTCGATGGGCGAGTCTCAGCAGGCGGCTCTTGAGGCGCTCAAGCAGATCGCTGAGGAAGAGAACCCGCGCAGGGCCATGGAGTTTGCGCTCCCGTATGGCATCAACGGTGTCAGCACCTCCTGGGTTCGCCAGGGGATCCACGCCGAGCTGGGTGACCCGCCGACCATCGCTGCCGCAAAGCTGGGCTACCTTGAGCGGATGCAGTGGCTCGAGTCGCTCGTGCACATCGAAGCCACCAGACTCGCAGACGAAGGCGATATCGAGAGCGCGATGGAACTCGTGTTCGATCTTGCGATCTTGGGCCGGATGATGGCTGACCGGATGCTTGCGCAGGAAGTCAGCTGGGGCCTCGAGGCGATACGTACCTCGGTGCTGCGCATGCGAGATCTCGCGTACGTCGATTCACAGGGGCAGAGCTCGCTGACTTCTGATTATCTGAAAGGGCTAGTCGAGCGGATTAACATGGAACGCGGCATGTTCAGGCTCGATCGGATCAGGCTACCCCTGGGTGATCAGCTCGCCGCCGAACAGATGTCCTTCCGCGTCTTCGGTCAGACAGGCCAGCCGGACCAGGCCGTGTTCCCGACCGCGATGGCAGAGCTCGCCGCGACTGACCGCCCGCTCAGGCTGTTCGCAGAGTCTGGACGCTGGAGCACAGTTTCGCAAGAGCATGCCGACCGCCGGGAGACAGAACGCGCTATCTCGGGAGTCTTCTCCGATTGGTCGCTCCGCTGGACGGCCGACACGTTTGACCCGCAGTTCCGTAACCCGTCAGCGTACGCGACGCTCGACCCCTCGAGACTCGCGGTCGTCAGAGAAATCGTGCCCGACCTTGACAACCTGCTCGTGCTTCGACGTGAGCTGGATACCGAGCTTGTCGGCACTCGCCTGGCCCTGGCGGTCAGAGCCATGCGCATTCAAACAGGGAACCTGCCTTCATCGCTCGCTCTCGTGAGACCCGTCTACATCGAGGACCTCGGCATCGATCCGTACAACCCACAGCGGAGCGCCGGCAACAAGCCTGAGTTCAGGTTCTTCGTGCCCGTCCGCGATACCGTTGGCACAAGCCTCCACCAGATGAACGTCATACCCCAAGAACGCACCAACTTCCGGGTCGCGCTCGGCGATGAGGAGTTTGTCCTCTACTCGCTGGGAGGCAACGAATTCGACGACCGCGCAGTCATCGTCTCAGACAGCGGCCTCGAGTCGACCGGCGACTACCTTATCTGGCCCCCCGTGCTTGGACTCCTCCGCGATTACCTTGAGGACACCGGCGCGTCCGAGTAAGGACACACCTTCGCAAGCGCTGGAATAACCAGACGCACAGAACTGTTTCCCGTCGATCAATGACACAAGGAGCGACGCGCGATGCCCGAGTCTGATCAGATACACAAGGTCGTCATCATCGGGTCTGGCCCCGCGGGCTGGACCGCTGCGATCTACGCCGCCCGTGCCAACCTCGACCCGGTCGTGTACGTCGGCGTCGCGAAGCAGTCGCCGGCGATCCAGCTCCCGGGCGGCCAACTCATGCTGACCACCGACGTCGAGAACTACCCGGGCTTCCCGGAAGGCATCAGCGGCCCCCAGATGATGCAGATGTTCCAGAAGCAGGCCGAACGCTTCGGGACCAAGACCCAGCCCCGCGACATCGTGAGCGTCGAGTTCAACAGCGACGGCCCTCACAAGCTCGTCACCGACAAGGACGAGACCATCTACGCGCACACGGTCATCCTTGCCACAGGAGCAACCGCCAACTGGCTGGGGCTCGAGAACGAGCAGCGACTCGCTCGCAACGGCGGGGGTGTCAGCGCGTGCGCGGTCTGCGACGGCGCACTGCCCATGTTCCGCGACAAACCCCTCGCAGTCGTGGGCGGAGGCGATAGCGCGATGGAGGAAGCCACGTACCTCACCAAGTTCGCCTCGACCGTCTACATCATCCACAGACGCGAAGAACTCCGAGCAAGCAAGGTCATGCAGGAGCGATACCTCAGCAAGCCAAACGCCAAGGTGAAATGGAATAGTGTCGTAGAGGACGTCAAGAGCACCGCCAACGAGCATGGCCAGGAAGTCATCTCCGCGGTCGTCCTCAAGGACACAAAGACCGGCGAACTGTCCGACCTCGAGGTCGGCGGGCTCTTCGTCGCGATCGGCCACACACCGGCGACCGGATTCATCAAAGACTCGGGCGTTGCGCTCGACGAGAAGGGCTACGTCCTGCTCGAAGGTCGCACGACAGAAACCAACATCCCGGGCGTGTTCGCCGCGGGCGATGTCGCCGACGACCACTACCGCCAGGCGATCACCGCCGCGGGCACCGGCTGCCAGGCGGCGCTCGACGCCGAGCACTGGCTGGGTGACCGGGACCTGATCTAGGTTCTTGTATGAACGATCTACTTTTGCCGTCGCGGTCGATGTTCGAGCGCGACGGTTTCTTTCTACTCAGGACTGGGTGTAGCGCTCAACTGCTCGAACAGCTTCAGAATTCAGTTGCCAACATCGATGGTCCCGGACAAAGGCAATTCGATGAGGCTGGAGCGCCTATCGACCGAATCCTCAGTGAACCCAAAATAGAATCCTATCTTGATTGCTTTCTTGGAGTGGGTTTCTTCCGAGTACGGACAATCGTCTTTGACAAGACTCCTGATGCGAATTGGGGCGTGCCGCCGCACCGTGACACAACGATTTGTGTTCAGCAGAAAGTAGATGTTGCCGGCTTTGGTCCTTGGTCGGTGAAAGCGGGTGTGCCGCATGTTCAGCCGCCGAGCGAAGTGCTTGATTCGATGGTGACTATTCGGGTTCACCTTGATGATGCAACGCGAGATACCGGCGGTTTGCTCGTTTGGCCCGGCTCACACAAGATGGAAGAGCAGGTGTGGAGTCATGAAGATGCCGTGCAGTGTGAAGCGAAGGCGGGTGATGTGTTGTTCATGCGACCAAGGCTTGTTCATGCTTCTGGCAAGATGATCATCTCGGGGCGGCGCAGGATTGTGCACATCGAGCTTGCAAACCGCGAACTGCCAGGACGACTCGACTGGCGGCGGTGAGTCTAAAAAACAAGCGGCCGAGTCCGAAGACCCGGCCGCTGCAATGATCTCAAGCTTTGGATCAGCCGCCCTTGAACGTCTTGAGTGCTTTCTCGTACTCCGAGATGCTCGGGTCGTTCGCGTCGAGCAACTCGATCGCCTTCGTCTCGGTCTTGACCGCAGCCGCGGCATCACCCGCGCGGTACTGAGCCCACGCGAGGGTGTCGAGGATCATCGGGTTCTCCCATTCGGTCATCTCGCACGCCTTGGTCGCGATCTTCTGTGCAAAGCTGATGGCCTCGGGGCTCCAGCCTTCGTTCTCAACGATCGTCCAGGCAACAGCGTTGTATGCGTTCGGGTTGTCCGCGTACTTGGTCTTCAGCATGGCCTGACCGAACGCGCCGGCCTCGGTCTTGTCGGTCATTGCAAGCTGCTGGAAGTGACGGAAGTGGTTCGGGCCGTGTTGCTGCTCGTGCTCTTGCTTCATCGACTCAATACGAGTCGCGTGAAGCTCTTCGTAGTCGTGCTCCTCAGCGAGGATGTCCTCGAGCACGCCGTCGATCGCGGGGTCGCTGCCGTAGCCGATCCAGCCGAGCTTGCCCTCGCGGTCAACGATCATGACGGTCGGGATGCCCCGCTGTTTCGCGGCGTCCATCCATTCTGTTTCCATCTGCTTCAGGCCGGTCGCGACCGCGTAGCCCATGCGCTCATCGTTCTTCTCAACGAATGCATCGACGTGAGCGGCGTGCTCGTCGCCTTCCTTGCGCTCCCAGATGCTGACACCGACAATCTGGAGGCCGTTGGCTTCGTGCTTCTCCTGGAGCTCGGTAAGGTGAGGCATGATCGCGATGCAGGGACCACACCAGGTTGCCCAGAAGTCAACGAGGTAGACGTTGCCCTTCTCGAACTCGCTGAAGGGAGCACCCTTGGACCAGTGGCTCACCTTGAACGCAGGGGCTTCGTCTCCGATGTTCAGGGTGGGTGCCTCGAACGGAGGGATCTCCTTGCCCGATGACTTCTCGAACTCGGCGATTATTTGCTCGGCACTCCTGTTACCCATCAGGTCCTGTGCACTCGCGGTGCCGGACACTGCGGCGAGAATCAAAGCTGCGGCCAGTTGTTTCATCATGGGGTTGCTCCTGCTTGAGTTTCGTTTCGCGTACCTCGGCGGCGCAACTCACGCAACCGACTCGGCTCCCTGCCTGCACAGAACAGCCTACCGGCAGCGGGGGCACGGAATTGCAGAACTCGCCCGGGTTGTACAAGATTCCACGTTTCTTACGCCGTTTTTGGCAAGTCGAACTCGCCGAACAGGCGGTACTCCTTCCGCCGGAGTATCTGGCCCGCCAGGGTCAGGTCGTCGACGGAGAGCGCGATCGTGGGGGTGCCGTTCGGGCGGAGCATCAGCGGATACGCAAATCTGATATTCAGCTCAGCGGCCAGCAGGTGCAAGCAGAGACTGGTCAGCGTGTGGCCCTTGCTGAGTTCGACCACCAGCACGTCGGTCTCCGCGAAAGGAACCCTCGCCTGCTTCAGCAGGTTCCGGGCCTCGCCTGAGTTGTTGGTGATCATCCTGACCACAGCGTGGTCTGAGGCCTCGTGAACATTCAGAGCGCACACACGAGTCTCTGAGGTGTCCAGAGCCTCCATCAGGTCGTACAGACGGCCCACGGTATTGTCGAGAAAGACGGAGAACTGGGTCACGCTGGGCGGACCGTAACCCTGCATCGTCTCTGGAGGCATCGGGGTCTGGCTCATTGACTATCCATGTCAGCACGCTCTGTGGTCACAGACGACCTCTGACCGTCCCTCAGGATAGCAAAATCCGTGATTCGATGCCAGTATTCCCGGATGAGAAACCCCCGCTAGCAGGTGCCAGCGGGGGTCATAAGTCGTCTCATAGGGCCCAGAAGCGGGCCCGAATAGGGGCTTTTCAGGATGGGATCAGGCCGAGAAGCTCGATCCGCAGCCGCAGGTCGCCGAGGCATTGGGGTTGTTGAAGACGAAACCCCGGCCCATCAGCTCGTCCTTGAAGTCGACGGTGGTGCCATTCAGGTAGAGCAGGCTCTTGGGGTCGCAGATGACCTTGATGCCGTGCATCTCAAACTCCTCGTCGGTGTCCTTCTGGGTCTCTGTGAGGTCGAGGACGTAGCTGAAGCCCGAGCATCCGCCGCCTTTGACGCCCAGACGCAGGCGGACCGCGTCCTTGTCGAGTTCCTGCTGCTCGATGATCGTCTTGATCTCGTTGGCAGCCTTCTCGGTGATCGTCACGCTCAGTGCGGTGTCCGGCATCGCTATCTCCTATCAATCAGGCAGATTCTAGCCCAAGGGGCACATCCACCCAAAGGTATCGACCGGATTAGGCCCTTAATCCTGCCCGTTCTTGGTCTTGTAATCGGCGATCGCCGCCCTGATCGCGTCCTCGGCGAGCACCGAGCAGTGGATCTTCACGGGCGGGAGGCTCAGCTCCTCGACGATCTCCGTGTTCTTGATCGAGAGCCCCTCGTCGAGTGTCCGGCCCTTGAGCCACTCGGTGGCGAGCGAGCTCGACGCGATCGCCGAGCCGCAGCCGAAGCACTTGAACTTCGCGTCCTCGATCTTGCCGGTCGTTTCATCGACCTTGATCTGCAGCTGCATCACGTCGCCGCACTCGGGGGCGCCGACGAGCCCGACGCCCACGTCCTTGCGGGTCTTGACATCTTCGGTGGTCCCGAAGTTGCCGACGTTCCGCGGGTTCTCGTAGTGATCTACAACCTTTGTTCCGTATGCCATGTTCTGGCCCTCACTTTCACCATCTGTATTAACTCGTGATCAGACGGATTTGTTCGTTTTTCGGTACCGAATCCGGTCCTTCGACTCCTGATAATTCACCCGGTCCTTAGTGCGCCTGCCACTCGATCTTCGTGATGTCGATGCCTTCCTTGTGCATGTCGTACAGGGGGCTCAGCTGGCGGAGCTTGTTGACCGCGCCGACGATGTTCTGAATCGCGTAACCGACCTCCTCCTCGGTCGTCCAGCGTCCGAGGCTCAGGCGCAGCGAGCTGTGCGCCAGGTCGTCCCCGACACCCAGGCCCTTGAGCACGTAGCTGGGCTCAAGGCTCGCGCTCGTGCAGGCGCTGCCAGAGCTCATCGCGATATCCTTGCAGGCCATCATCAGGCTCTCGCCTTCGACGAACCCGAAGGAGATGTTGGTCATGTGCGGCAGCCTCTTCTTGGCGTGCCCGTTGACCTGGGTTGTGTCGAGCTGCTTGGTGATCTCGTTCTCAAGCTTCTCGCGGAGCTTGAACAGGCGGTCCCGCTCGCTCTCCATCTCGTTCATAGCGATCTCTGCCGCGGCGCCGAGGCCGACGATGCCCGTGACATTCAGCGTGCCCGAGCGGTACCCGCGTTCCTGGCCTCCGCCCTCGGTGAGCGGGACGAGGCGAACGCGAGGCCTGCGCCGGCGGACGTAGAGCGCACCGACGCCCTTAGGGCCGTACATTTTGTGACCGCTCAGCGAGAGCAGGTCGACGTTGTCAGTGTTCACGTCGGTCGGCATCTTCCCGACCCATTGCGTCGCGTCGGTGTGGAAGATGATGCCCTTGTCGTGGCACAGCTCACCGATCTGAGGCACTTCGTTGATCGTGCCGATCTCGTTGTTCGCCCACATGAGCGTGACGAGGATCGTGTCCTCGCGGAGCGCGCCCTCGACCATCTCACGGGTGAAGATGCCGTCGGGTCCGGGCTCGAGGTACGTGACCTCGAAGCCTTCCTTCTCGAGACGCTTGCACGGATCGAGGACAGCCTTGTGCTCGATGTTGCCCGTGATGATGTGGCCCCGGCACTTGTCCGAGCCGGCGGGCGCGTTCTGATACATGTACGCCGCGCCCTTGATCGCGATGTTGTTCGATTCGGTTGAACCAGAAGTGAAGATGATCTCCTTCCGGTCCGCGCCGATGAGCTTGGCCACCTGGCGGCGGGCCTTGTCAACCGCTTCCTCGGCCGCCCAGCCGAACGCGTGGTTGCGGCTGCCCGGGTTACCGAACGTCTCGGTGAAGTAGGGCATCATCGCCTCGACCACCCGAGGATCACAGGGCGTCGTCGCGGCATGGTCCATGTACATCGGAAGCTTCAGGGTCATCGCAGTCAACTCCGTCACAGGTGTGTGCACACCCGTGTCCACTTTCTTAGAACGCTTCTATTTTAGTCATGATGCCCGGTTCAGACAATCCCGCCGGACGCGCTTACGACTGGGATTCGGGCCTGGCGTAGGTCATCCGGATCTGGTTGCCCGAATCGTTGTGCGTGACGTCGGTCATATACGCACGCATGAGGAGCAAGCCTCGGCCGCTCGTTTTGGAGAGGTTCTCTTCGGTCGTCGGGTCCGGCACGTCCTCGGGCGAGAAACCTGGCCCCTTGTCCGTTACCCGGATACGGATCTCGTCGGGCTCGATCTCGAACTCAACGTGTACAGTCTCGTCCTCGGGCAGCGACTTGTGCCCGTGCTTAAACGCGTTGACGATCGCTTCCTCGAGCGCGAGTCTGACAGCGAACCTGGAAGCCTCGGAGTAGCCCGCTTCCTCCGCAGCCCGAATCACGCGATCACCGAGAGTCATGATCGCGTCGCGATCATTGGCGATCTCAAGCCGGCCTTCAGGCTGGGCGTGATGGGCTTGCGGGTCAGGCAAGAGTGTGTGGCCTCCTAATGACACGGCACCGAGTGCTGCGCATCCTCAGTTCAAGTCGCACCGATCAGCCGAAACTACCCGCTGCGTCTGACGCGGTCTCGTGGATCTCGAACAGCTTGTTGAGCTTCGTGATCGCGAAGACCTCGTAAATCTGGGGCGAGATGTCGGCCAAGCGGAGCTGGCCGTCATGCTCACGGACCTTGCTGTTGACGGAGATGAGCTGGCCGAGCGCCGCGGACGACAGGTGGTCCACGTTTGCAAAGCTGATGACGAGCTTGGGCTGGCTCGCCGACTCGATGATCTGGTTGAGCTCCTCTCCGATGGCCTTGATGTTGGCCTCGTCGAGAATGTTGCGGTCGATAAAATCGACGCGTGTCACGCCGTCTTCGACGCTGACCCGTAGGCGTGAGTCTTCGCTCGCCATCGCGGCATCTCCTTCACGTAAGGCCTGGCCTCCGCGCTCTGCGGTCCCCGCCAGTACCAAGGGCTGCAGTCTAGCCCGAAAAGCACCGCCGGCACAGGAGAAACAAAGCGGTCCGCCGACCGAATGGCCAACGGACCGCCATGGTGTTTGTGATCGGTTGTCCCGTCGGGGAGCTGGATCAGCCGCCGAAGCCGCTGTTGACAAGCGTGTCGCTCAAGCCCGGGAAGTTCTTCTCTTCCTGTTCCGACTGGATCAGGATGGTGGGCTTGACGAGCACGAGCAGGGTCTGCTCTTCCTTGGTCTCGATCCGGTTCGTGAAGAACCGGCTGAGGATCGGGATCTTCGAGACCACGGGCACGCCGGTCTCGACCTCGTACTCAGAAACCAGACGCTGGCCGCCCAGGAGAACCGTGCCCTGGTCTGGGACGGTCACCGAGGTCTGGATCTGCGTCACGGTCGTCGTGGGCAGCTGGATGAACGACTGGACATCCTCCGAGCTGACGAGCTGACCACCCGCGACGGCAGACACGGCCTGCTCGGCGAAGCCGTCGATTCGGCTTACACCCGTCTGGATATTCATCGTGACGTACCGGCGGTCGGAGCTGACCGTGCCCTCGACCTCAAGCGTCACGCCCTCGCTGACGACGCTGACCGTTGGCGTGAAGCCGACTGCACTTGTCGCGACGACCGGGGTCAGCTGGCTGACGAACGCGGTCTGCGTCGCGACGACGATGTTGGCGATCTGGCCGTTGGTGAACGTCAGGCGAGGCGCGGTCAGCTGGACCGAACGCTGGTCGGCCTGCGTCGCCTTGACCAGGAAGTCCACCTGGATGTCGTCGAGGAACTGACCCGCAACGCCGAGCGCCGGAGCCGAGGTCAGGATGCTGCTTGCAAAGTCGCCCGCGTTGGCGCCAAGCGATTCGGTCAGACCGAGGGAGTTCTGTGCAGCGCCGATCGGCGAGAAGCCGTCGGCGTTGATGACACCCTGTGTCACCGGGTTTGCGCCGCCCGCGGTGTCGTTGGACGCACCTGTGACGGAACGCTGGAGGCCGACGCCCGAGTCGGGCGAGGTCCGGCTCGGGTTGAATTCGAAGAAGTCGCCGACCTGCACGGTCGGGTCGTTGGCGCGAGCAAACTGAACCATGTCGTTGTCGTCACCGAAGTAGACATCGAGATCGAACCCGATCTCTTCGAAGTAGTCCTGGTTGACAAGCAGGAAGCGCGTCTCGACGTTGATCTGCATCGCCCGCTGAGCGCGGATCTGCTTGAGCAGGCCCGTGATCGCGCGGTGGTTCTTGGGCGTGTTACGGATGATCAGCGAACCAGCGAGTTCCTGGATGGAGCCCGTGTCGCCGCCGTTTGCGACCCAGTTGATGGAGTCGACGTTGCTCCGGATGATGTCGGTGATCTGGTCGATCCTGTCCTGACGATCACGTTCTTCGTTGTCGTCGTTCTGATCGCCGTCGAAGGGGCTCTGGCCGCCGCCGCCGCCCTGGTTGGATTGGAGCACGTTCTGCAGGTCGATCTGCGGAGCGTCCTGGTAGTCGGGCACCTCGATCAACAGGTCGCGGATGTCGTAAATCACGAGAACGGTGTTCCTGCGGAGCGCCTCGTCGGAAGCGATCTGCACGATGCCGTCACGCACCGCCCAGCCGGCGGGGCTGAGCGGGTCGGAGACCTTGTCGATGATCCGATCAAGCACAGTGCTGATGGGCACGTTGTTCAGGTTGAGTTGAACAGGAGTCTGCTCGTCGATCGAGATGAGCTCAAGGCTCGCCCAGTCGACGTCGAAGTTCTCGCTCGTGACCGACTCAAGGAAGTTGACGACGTCGCCCAGCGAGTTGTCAAAGTTGACGGGCAGGCGGGTCGACTCGAGCGAGGCCAGCACCCGGCGGTTCTCGGGGGTCTCCGATGCCGAGACGGGCTCGCCTCGGTTCAGGCTGATCCGCGGCCAGTCGTCGGGGTAGGTCATCAGATCCGTGATCGGGATCGCGGCCTCGGCGTTGTCAACGCTCAGACCCGCGTAACCCAGGCCTCGTTGCTTCCTGATCCGTGCGTAGTCACGGCTGATCAGGATGTCACCGACGATGTCCTTCATCAGCAGTGCCGCGGGGTTGTTGGGGTCGAGGAAGAGCGTCTGGTTGAGAACCTGCAGACACTCTTCGTACTTCTGCTCGGTCATCAGCGAGCGGACACGGTCGAGCTGTTCGTTGATCTTGCTCTCGCGCTCCGTCTGAGCCTGTTGCCTTGTCTGATCTGCGGCGCGACGGATTTGCTCCTCGCGCTCCTGAGCCTGACGGATGCGAATCTGGATGTCTTCGTTCTCGATCGTCGTGAGTTGCGCGTCGATGCGGTCGAGGCGCTCGTTGTACTCGCCGTCAGAGAGCAGGTCGCGGCCGCCGTTGAGCACGAGGCGGGCCGAGCTGACGCGCTCGCGGGCACCGGCGATGTCCGCCGAGCGGAGGCGCTGCTCCGACTGGTTCATGAGGTTGTCAAACTCGCGACGCAGCTCGGTGCGTGCAGCTTCCTGCTGGTCAAGGAAATCACCGAGATCGTCACCGGCGCCGGCAGCGTTCATCGAGATCCGAGCATCGTCAAGATTGCGCTGGATCTGCTCGATCTCGGGCTGCGTGAAGTACTGGCGGCTGCTCGTCAGCAACTCGTTGTAGAGCGTGATCGCGGTTGCGAAGCGAGCCTCTGCGAACGCCTGGTCGGCCTCGGCGAGCTTGGTCTTGGCGTCGGTCTCGAGTGTGCGGGCGATGATGTCGTCGGGGAGGGGCTGGTCGCCGCCCTCGCCCTCGGGCTGAGCTTCGCTGTCGTCGGTCAGGTCGATCGGAGCGTCCAACGGCGGGACGTCGTCATCGTCGTCCTCGCGGCGGATGACGCCCGGCTGGTCGTCAGCGAATTCGGCATCGGAGAACAGGTTGAGCAGCGTCTCCTTCGACTCGGCGTCGTCGGCGTCGGCGATCCTTGTGAGAACGCCCGGCTGGAACAGACCCGCTGCCTCGACAAGCACGAACGGGCGACCCCGCTCGAGTTCGATACTGAATATCTGCGTGCGAATCGCGTCCGCCTCAGGGGTCAGCTCAACGCCGGCGCGGGTCAGAACAGCGAGCGTGCTCTTGGCCCTGCTGAACCGGCCCTCGACGTAGTCGGTGTGAGCCTGGGCGATGAAGTCACCCGCGATTGAGGTGACGTCGCTCGTGACCTGCTCGCCCTTGGCAGCCAGCTCGATCGCGACCTCGCGCTGCGACCGACTCGCGTCAGTGCCGCGGGTGATTGGCTCGATGTGACGTTTCATCAGTGCGATGTCGCCCTCGGCGAGCGCGTGCTCGGCTTTCTGAAGGCTGAGCTCGATGGGGTCGGCGCTGCGGATGCGGCGATCGAGCATCCCGAGCAGGTCGTCGAGTCGCTCGTACTCGTCGGCAGTCAGCGATTCACTGTTGACGTGGCTGCTCAGCAGGTGCTGGGCCTCGATGATTCGGCCCCGGTTGAGCAGTGCCTGTGCTCGGTCGAAGTCGCTCGTCGCGGCTGACGCGACTGGTTCTGTCTCCGGTGTGACGAATATCTCCGCGTTGGCCATCCCAACACAGAGCCCAGCAGAGGCTGCAAGAGCTGCTGCCGAGCGTCCAAACAAACGAGACGAACCGTACTGCCTGATGGTCATCATGATCTCCAGATCGCTCCTGCCGACTCCGCGCAGAATCGGCGACCGCTTCACACAATCACGTTATGGAGCCCCGGGGGGGACGCGTTCTTTGCTGGACCAAGCACCGGCTACTCCCTTGCGCCGGGCCAGTCCCACGCGTCGTCGTGGCTGCCCTGAGCCGCTCGCGCGGCCCGTCGCCCTGGCGGGGTGTTGCCTCAGTGCGAGCCCCGCCGACACGGAAGATACACACCCCGACCCGCTGACGCAAACGCCGGGTTCATCCAGTTTCGCCTGAGAGCCACCTCTTCGACCAGACTTTCGGCTTGCCGAGCGATCGCTCGCCTCCGGGAATCTCCTCTCCAAGCTCGCGCCGGAACTCCTTCGGGCCGAGCCGATCGGCGGAAATAACCACCGGCTCTTCCAACTGATCCACATCCAATTCCCCGATCAGCGCGTCGGCTGCCATGTCCTCGGCTTCCCGGAGACAGTCGGCGGTCAGCAAAATCTCGGCGTATCTGCCCATGCCCGACTTTCCGGGTGTCCGGACCAGGCATCGCCACGCTGTGACCCCTAAGGGACGACCACGATCGTCATAATTTTGTTCGGGATCGACGTTGAGCAGCAGCCGCCAATCGTCACGCAGCCGTTCGACAATCTCATCTACACCAAGCAGTTCGGGACGATCCTCGGCGATCCGCAGCACGCCCCGGTGCTCGTGCGCGACCGAGTCCGCACCCGCCGGGTCATCGCGTTCCTTCAACTCGAAGGCCCGGAGGACGCTCTCGATTCGGTCTTTAATCACCGGCTCGGCGCGGACCGTCACAATTTTGTGCTCATCCACAAAAATGTAGAGAAAGGGGTTGTCGCTCATGGCTCCGAACCCGATCAGGCCGTCCTCGAAGAAGAAGTCACGGAACCTGATCAGGCCGTCAAGAAGCTGATCGAGGCCGATCCGCTCATAGCTGATATACGGGTCAATCTCGCGGAATGCATCCCGGCCCAGGACGTCCAGGATGGGGTATATCTTCTGAGGCATCAGCGCCAGGAGGCTCTGGACCAGCCCAGGCAGGCGTTCGGCGGAGATCACGATGTCAAAGACGTACCGGTCTGGCCACTCTTCCCAGTCGCCCGAGTTGTCGTCGCCGTCGGCGGACTCGAATTCAAGCGTGTAGCCCTGCTTGGGCTCCATGGGCTCGATCGGGTACACACCGAGGGGGAAGACCATCTCGTCCACGGCAACCCGTTCGATCGATTTGTCAGCTTCGCACCGCTCCTGCGTCACCGGCATCTCCCAGTCGCCCGCCTTGGCGACAGGCGTAGGGTATCGTCCCAAACCGACCCCGAGCGGGGGAGCACGCGGAGACGACCAGATTGGACCAGACACCGAGCGGATCATCCGAATTCAACGCGCCGGGCAAGATCATCGCCGTCGCGGTCAACAACACCAACACCTCGATCGGGCTGGTCGAGAACCTGTCTGTGACCAGAGCGAACAGTGTGCCCAGCGGGTCGCCCGATCAGGTCGCCAAAGCCGCAGCTGAGCTTCTCGATGCGGACCCTGAGATGGTGCTGCTGGCTTCTGTGAACAAGGCCGCGACGCTCGCGATCGCCGAGGCTCTGCGCCACGAAACGGGAATGAGCGTCCAACAGTTCGGCGAGGATATGCCCGTCCCTATCGCGCACACGCTCCCCGAGCCTGTCACAACCGGGCTCGACCGCTTCCTCGTTGCGCTCGGCGCGTTCGCCGTGGTCGGGCAGGCGTGTATCGTGGTGGATGCGGGGACCGCGCTCACGTGCGACTTCGTTGACGGCCAGGGCGTGTTCCACGGCGGGGCGATCATCTCGGGTGGTCAGCTCATGCTCGAGGCGCTCGCCAACAAAGCACCGGCGCTCCCGAAACTGCAGATCGCCGATATGCCCAGCCCGCTCGAGCCCTTCGGGAAGACAACCGAGCACGCGATGCTGCTCGGGGCTCAGGCTGCGGCGCGCGGCGCGGTTCGCTACCTCGCCGAGCGCTACGCGGGGTTCTACGAGGCGTACCCGCAGATCATCGCAACGGGCGGCGACGCGAGATTGCTCTTCGAGGACGACGATCTCGTCGAGAGCATCGTGCCCAATCTCCAGCTCATCGGCATCGGCGCGGCCCGCTCTAAGCTGATCGGGAAGACCGATGGGGATGACGACGAGGGATGAGCGCTCGCGCCCGACTCGCGACACCTAGGGGACGAGCCGCGGCTCTGGCGGTTGTTGACATCGCTTGCGATTCGGCGCAAGAACTCGATGAATCCCTCAAAATACTGGGCCTCGATGCCTTGGCTTTGGGTGAGGTCAGGCTGACTTCGCTCGCGGGCGTCGACAAGGGGCTTGCGATCCGGTGGGCGCCCGAGTTTGCGCAGCTCACGCCACACGGCGGGGTCGCGGTGACTGACGCGCTGCTCGCAGCGATCCGCAGCTGTGGTATCGCGATCCATGATGAGATCGATCCGCCAGCCGCGTACCCGGAAGCAAGGAGCAAAGTCGAGGCGCGTGCGCTGGGGGTGCTCGCTCAAGCACAGAGTCCGCTCGCTGTTGATCTGCTTCTGGCGCAGCACGATCGCTGGCTCAGGGGGGCGCGCGAAATCGATGCGGAGCTCACGGAGGCTGATCGCCGGCTCAATCACCTGATCCATCCACCTCTGGTCGTGGTCGCTGGGCCTGCCAACGTCGGCAAGAGCTCACTGCTCAACGCGCTGGCGGGTCGAGAGCTTGCGCTGACCGCGGACTTGCCCGGGACAACGAGAGACCATGTCGGCGCGGCAATCGACCTCGGGGGGCTCGTGGTCTGTTGGTCGGACACGCCGGGCCTGCGCGCAGCGGTGGGGGTCGAGTCGGAGGCGATCGGGGTTGCACGCCAGCTCATCGGGTCGTGCGATCTGCTCATCGCTGCAGGTGATATCGAGTCGGGCGATCCGAGGGATGCCCTTGATCGTGATCCGGACCTGACCGTTGCCCTGAGATCCGATCTGGGCGAGCCCGAGTGGGCGACTGACGCGAGCGTCTCGGTGAAGACGGGCAACGGGGTGGGCAAGCTGGTCAGGCTCGTCCGCGAGACGCTCGTACCGAGCGAGATTCTCGCGTCCACCGAGCCCTGGAAGTTCTGGACGCAGAGCGAATAAACGCCCGCCCTCGGGCACTACGATCCCCTTCCCGGGCGGCGTGTGTCCCCGGCTTGGATGGAGCTTGTTTGATGGACAACCGCACCGACCAGATCCGCGAAGGCGCCGGCCTTGATGAGAGCCGGATCAATCAGGACTTCATCGACATGCTCCAGAAGTGGAGCACGCCCGCGCTGTTCATCATCGCGGCGATCGTCCTCGCGTACGCGGGCTGGGGATTCTTGAAGGATCGTGCCAACGCCAAGGTCAACGAGGCCTTCGAGGAAGTGTCGGGCTCCGTGGACTACACCGTGAACAACCCCTCGCCCACAACGCTGAGCGCGATCCGTGCGCAGCACGGCGACATCAAGGGCATCACCCCTATGACCTCGCTCCGCGAGGCTGATGTGTACCTCGAGGCCGCGATTAAGGGTGTTGCGCCGGGCTCTGAGCTTGCTCTTGATGAGAACAACCAGCCTACGGGCGAGTACGCCGAGGAGGACCTGCTCTCGGCGGACAAGATCGCGGGGATGCTGACCAAAGCCGAGGGCCTGTACCGCGCGGTCGCGGATTCCGACGAGGGCGGCGAGGGCTGGGCGATCCACAGGCTTGGCGCGCAGTTTGGTCTCGCAGCGGTCGCAGAAAGCAAGGGCGACGCTGCGGGCGCCAAGAGCGCGTATGAAGCAGCTAGATCAATAGCCGACGGCGCTGGCTTCTCGCTCTGGTCCCAGATCGCTGCCGAGCGTCTCGAGACGGTCGATCAGATGTCGCAGCCGGTGACGCTCGTCTCCAGCGCGAGCTTGCCCAAGGAACCAGAGCCCGAGGATGAGACCGTCGATCCCGCGATCGAGGGCCCAGAGGTTGATGCCGGGTCCGACACGGGTGATGCGGTCGATGGACCGGCAGACAGCGACGAGACCGAAGCCCCCGCTGAGGACGAGCCCGCCAACGAGGGTGAAGAGTCCGGCGAGGGCGACGGCTGAGATGCAGCGAAAGCTCGACTTCGGCAGCGAAGCCGACGCTCCCATCATCAAAGCGAACGAGCTGATCAGACCGGGCGGCAAGATTGACCCGGACGAGCTGCGTGCGCGCGTCGAGGAGGTGCGCGGTGAGAGCGAGATCATGCCGCGCGTGCAGTTCGAACTGTCGCGTGAACTCAACGAGGCGAGGCTCGACAAGTACCTCACGAGCCGCGTGCGGTTTCTGAGCAGGAACCAACTGCAGCAGATCATCGACTCTGGCGGCGCGACTGTAAACGGGAACACAGCCAAGCGTTCGTCGAAGCTCAAGAAGGGCGACATGGTGAGGCTGGCGATCCCGCCGCCGCCTTCGAGCGAGGTCGTTCCTGAGGAGATCCCGATCGATGTGCTCTTCGAGGACGAGCACCTGATTGTCCTGAACAAACGACCCGACATCATCGTCCACCCCGCGCGGGCGGAGCTCGACGGCACGCTCATCAATGCGCTCGCGTGGCACTTTGCGCACAACACCAGCGGTGCGCTCTCCGACGTTGGCAAAGAGCTTGCGCGCCCGGGCGTGGTGCACAGGCTGGATCGCGACACGTCGGGCTGCATCGTGTTCGCCAAAAATGAAGAGACGCACTGGAAGCTCGGCTCTCAGTTTGAGAAGCGCACGGTGGACAAGCGGTACCTCGCTGTTGTGCAAGGCCATGTCGAGCCCGACGCGATGGTGATCGACAAGCCGATCGGGCCTCACCCTTCGAAGGTCAAGGGGTACCGCGAGAAGATGGTGGTTCGTCACGACGACCTCGGCAAGCCATCGGTCACGATCTGCAGGGTCCGTGAGCGCTACAGGCTCCACGACCGTGTGGTGGGCGATCAGGAGTTCTCGCTTGTTGAGCTCGAACTCAAGACCGGGCGGACACACCAGATCCGCGTGCACCTGACCGACGAGGGCTGGCCCATCGTGGGCGATGACATGTACGGCGGCCGAGCTTTCGAGCACCAGGGCAGCGTCATCGCTGACCGCCAGATGCTGCACGCGGCACTGCTGGCGTTCGAGCATCCGTTGACCGGCGATTCACTGGTGCTCGATGCCCCGCTCCCTGCGGATATGGCTGCCCTGATCGGCGTGATGAGGTCAGGTGCGGTCGAGCCTGTTCATGTGTCGCAGACCGTGCCTCTGGCACGATTCGGGCTCTAACCGACAGGCTGGCGGGCTTTTCAGGCTTTTTGTCTGAGATTCGGGCTTCGCGGTGGCAGCTCACGCGGGGTGCTCACGCTCTTGGTCTGTAAGATGCAGCGCTGCATCACGCAGAACCGGGGGTCGGTGGGTACAGGCCTCCACGAACGACAATCATGGGGCACTTTGCATGGCACGTCACACCGGTCTTCGCCGCGCTCGCGGCACATTCGCTGCACTCTCGGCTGCTTCGCTGATCCTCCTCTCGGGCTGCTCAACAGGGCCCACGACGACTTCGGGTATCACGCTCTACGAGGGGTTCGGCAACTACGAGCGCGACATCTCGACGAGTTCGCCCGACGCGCAGGCGCTGTTCAACCAGGGCATGCAGCTGATGTACGGGTTCAACCACGACGAGGCGATCCGTTCGTTCGAGAAGGCGGGCGTGACCGATCCGTACGCCGCGATGCCCTGGTGGGGCGCGGCGTATTCGCACGGGATCAACATCAATGACCCCGAGATGACCGAGCAGCGTTCGAAGGATGCGCGCTACGCGGCGGACCGAGCGCTCTCGCGCATCGCCGGCGCGACCGACAAGGAAGCGGACCTCATCCGCGCGGTGTCGGCTCGTTACGAGTGGCCCGCACCGGAAGACCGGGGGCATCTCGATCAGGCGTACGCCGACGCGATGCAGAAGGTGTACGAGAAGTACCCGGAAGACCCCGACATCGGGGCGCTCTACGCCGAGTCGCTCATGAACCTGCAGCCCTGGGACTACTGGACGCCCGAGGGCGAACCAAAGGGGCGGATCCTCGAGATCGTCGAGGTGCTCGAGAGTGTGCTCGCGGCTCACCCAGAACATCCCGGCGCCAACCACTTCTACATCCACGCTGTCGAGGCGTCGAACACACCCGATCGCGCCGAGGCTGCGGCGGACCGGCTCAGGACGCTCGTCCCGGGCTCAGGGCACCTCGTGCACATGCCCTCACACATCTATGCGCGGGTCGGTCGCTACGCCGATGCGGCGCAGTCGAACGCGGACGCGGTCGCTGCCGACCGCGCGTACTTCGCTCTGGTTCCCGAGCAGAAGCTCTACGCGATGTACTACGGCCATAACTTGCACTTTCTCGCGTACGCCTCGATGATGGCTGGGAACTACGAGACCGCGATCCAGGCGGCGCGTGAGCTCGAACGGGACATGCCAGAGGGCGCGCTGAAGGAGTACGCCGGTCTCATCGAGGGCATCATGCCCACGACCCTGCACGTCATGATCCGTTTCGGGAAGTGGGAAGAGGTGCTTCGCGAGCCCGAGTACGAAGGTGAGCACCGCAAGGTGAGTCGGGCGGTGCGGCACTATGCGAGGGCGATCGCATACTCGGCGCTCGGTGATCCCGATGCTGCTCGCAGCGAGATCGAGCTGTTCAACGAGGCCGCCGACGCAATCCCGGAAGATTGGCACATCTTCAACAACCAGGTCAGCACGGTTCTGCCCATCGCGAGGCTCATGGTCGAGGGCGAGACGCTGTGGCGCGAGGGCAACCAGGGCGAGGCGTTCGCTAAGCTGCGCGAGGCGGTCGAACTCGAGGATCAGCTCGTGTACGACGAGCCGCCCGCGTGGATGCTCCCGGTGCGCCATGCGCTCGGCGCGTTGCTCGTTGCGGGCGGCAAGTTCGCCGAGGCCGAGGAGGTATACCGCGAGGATCTTGCCAAAAACCCGAAGAACGGGTGGGCGCTGACGGGTCTTCAGCAGTCGCTCTTTGGTCAGGGCAAATCACAGGAAGCGCTGGCGCTCAACGCGCAGATCGAGGCCGCGTTCGCTTCGGCAGACGTTGTCCCGACGTCGTCGTGCTACTGCGAGCCTGGGATGGGCAAGTAATTCGGATCTGCGATACGAGCGGCTAGCACCCGATCTGGAAGTTCGCGAGCCACCTCGTGAAATCTGCGGGTGTGAGTGCGCCGTCGCAGTTCTGATCGGCCGCCGAGTCGTTGTTGTTGAACGCTGTGATCCAGGCCGTGAAATCTGATGGTTCGGCTGTGCCGTTCATGTTGACGTCGGCCTGGCATTGCGCGTTGACGATGACGGAGTTTGAATCTGTCGAGCCGCATGAGTTTCTCACTCGGCAGAAGTACACGCCCGCGTCGGATGCGCGTGTCGGGTGAATCGAGAGGTTCGGCGTGGTTACACCCGAGATGCGCGCAGCGTTGACCATCGGTGAGCCGTCCTTGTACCACTGGTAGGTCGGAGTCGAGCTGCTCGTAGCGATGATGCCGAGGTTGAGTGGGCATGTCGGGTAATCGGCCGTCGCGGAACCGCCTACCGGGTTAATGGTCGGGGGCCCCTGGTCCCAGCTGAATCGGTAGAGCTCGGCGTCTGGCGTGCCGTAGAGAAGCAGCTGTGCGTTCGCAGCGTCGTAAACCATTGCCATGTATGTGCGTGCGAGCGGTGCGATCTCGTTCACGGCGGTCCAGCCAGCGCCGTTCCATTCCCAGGTTTGGCTACGAACGTTGCTTGGAGGAAGCCACCATATATTTGTGCTGCCCCCGTGCATCACCACAGTTCCTCTGGAAGGATCGAATGCCATGGCCGGGTAAGCCGCATTGAGCGGCGGTGCGATGACGTTCTTCAACGTCCAACTGGCGCCGTCAAAGACCCATGTATCTCCGAGATAGCCTGTTCCTCCCGTGCCGCCTCCGCCGAAGAGGACGATCTCGTTCCGAATCGGGTCGTATTCCATCGCGTGAAACGCGCGGGCGGTGGGGCCTGGGATGTTGATTGGCAGCCACTGTGTTCCGTCCCATTCGAAGGTGGAGTCCGAGTAAACGCCAGCTGTGCTTACGCCACCGAAGTGGATGTATTTCCCGATTCCCTGGTGGAACGCAAGTGCGCCGCCGTAGACCCCGGGAGGCCCGCCGATCGAGGCTTGGAGTGTCCACGCGCTGCCGTCGAAGGTGTAGGTCTCGGTCCGGATCTGGGTGGCTGTGCGCCCCCCGTAGAGCAGTATCTTCTGGTTGGTAGGCCCGGGTCTGGAGGCCATTGCGTGTTCGAGTCGTGTCGTCGGGTCGTTTGAGTTCTGGAATCGGGTCCATGTCGAGCCGTCCCAGGCGAACGTGCCACCTGGTGCCTGGATGATGCTCGCGCCGCCGAAGAGCACGACATGACCCGCCGTGTCATCGTAGACGAGCCTCGGGCTCTCGCGATGGCCGAGCGGTTGGCCTTGTTGCATGAACAGCCAGCCGCAGACTTGTGCGGATGCCGAAGGGGAGATGATCGCGACCAGCACAATGAAGGTCAGATACTTCACGTCGAAATCCTGTTCCGTTGAGTGTGTTAGTCGAGGAACAAATCGACCCAGTCAGTTCAGCATCCTGCGTTGAAGTTCGCGATCCATGCGGTGAAATCTGTGGGTGTCACTGTGCCGTCACAGTTCTGCTCAGCAGCGGAGTCGTTGTTGTTGAACGCGTTGATCCAGGCCGTGTAGTCGCCCGGGTCTGCGACACCGTTTCCGTTGACGTCGGCGAGACAACGCGTGTTGACGAGTATGGTCCCTGAAGACTTTGTTGTGCACGTATCGGTGATCTCGCATCGGTATCCACCACCAGTCAGCGCGTCGGTTGGATTGATTGTCAGCGTTGGAGTCTGCGCACCAGTAATAGCTCCTCCATCGGTGAGCGCAACGTTGTCCTTGTACCATTGGTAGCTGAGCGTGCCAGAGCCGGTTGCGCTGATCCCGAGTGTGAGCGGGCACGGGTAATCTGCGGTTTCACTCCCACCCACGGGTGTGATGGAAGGGCCGTCGGACCAGTTCATCGCGAACAAGCCCGGAACGGTACCGCCCAGCAGCAGTAACTGTCCTCTCGCGTGGTCGTAGACCATGTCGTCAAACTCGCGCGCGATCGGGTTCAGTTCACCGACAAGGGTCCATGTTGAGCCGTTCCATTCCCAGGTCTGGTTGTTTGGTGCGAAGCTGTTGAGTCGGCCGCCGTGGAGCACGACGGTTCCGCGTGAATGATCGAAGTCCATCGCTGCGTTTCGGAGCGGCGGCGGGCCCGATGTCGATTTGAGCGTCCACCCGCTGGCGTCGTAGGTCCACGTGTCGGACTGGTTGCCAAATCCCGGACGGAGCCCGCCGAAGAGCACGGCTTCCTGTCTGATCGGGTCGTACGCCATCATGTGGCTCATCCGTTCGGATGGACCTGGAGCAAAGACCGCGTTCCAGAACTGGCCGTCCCAGTGGTAGGTGTCAGCAAAGGCGGTGTTCCCGGATGGGCCAGCACCTCCGCCGAAGTGAACGAACACGCCGAGCGCCTCGTGAAAGACCATGTCTGCAAGACGATGCCCGGGTGGGCCGACCGCGCTGGCGTGGTGTGTCCAGTCGTTCCCGTCGAAGGACCATGTATCGCTCAGGAACGAGCCGAAACGTTCACCGCCGTAGAGCAGGATCGTCTGTGTGGCGTCGCCCGGCCTGAGCGCCATGGCGTGTCCGTTGCGTGCGATCGGGTCGGTCGTGGTTGGGATTTGTGACCAGGCCGTGCCGTTCCACGCCCAGGTGCCAGCCGGGTAGCCGCCTGTCGTGCCTCCGCCGAAGAGGATGACAACCGATGCGGTCGAGTCGTACACGACCCGTGGATTGAGCCTTGGGCCCCCGGGGGTGCCGGTTTGGGTGACCGCTTCCCAGCCGCAGACCTGCGCGGTTGACGAACCGGCACCAAAGCCGATGCCGACGTACGCCGCGATGGCGAGTAATCGATTCATATCCAGCCCCCGTGGCCCAGAAAGGGCCATCCATGAGACTATCAGAACGCAGATTGTGACTCAACGGCGATCGAGAAGCCCAAACCTCAGGATCGCCCAGATCGCGTGCAATCCGTCGTTGAACCCGATTTTCTTGCCCTCTGCGGCGGTCCTGCCGTGGTAGCTGATAGGGACTTCGTAGATCCGCAGGTGTCTGCGCGAGAGCCGCATCGTGATCTCGACTTCGATCTCAAAGCGCCTGCTGACGAGGGGGACGGACTTGAGCACCTCGGCGCGCACGGCCTTGTAGCACGTCTCCATGTCCGTCAGGCTCAGATCGCTCAGCATGTTGCACAGCAGCGTGAGCACGCGGTTCGCCTGCGCGTGCCAGAAGCGGTGCACCTGTCGGCGCCTGCCGGTGATGAAGCGAGAACCGAACACGGCATCGGCTTCGCCTGACAAAATAGGACCGATGAGTTTCGGATAGTCCTCCGGGTCGTACTCAAGATCCGCGTCCTGCACGAGCGCGATGTCGCCTGTCATCTCCTCGATCGCGGTGCGCAGCGCGGCACCCTTGCCCTTGCCTGCAGTGTGGTGGATGACCTTGATGTTGTCGTGCTCGCCTGCGAGTTGCTTG
Organism: Phycisphaera sp.; assembly: GCA_003712165.1. GTDB lineage: Bacteria > Planctomycetota > Phycisphaerae > Phycisphaerales > UBA1924. The sequence goes on along the minus strand of RHLH01000001.1, from coordinate 2,570,970 downwards.
AGTATGTCGCCCGAGCCATCGGTGGACCCGTCGTCCACGCAGACGAGTTCGATGTCGAGATCGATCGGGGATTGCAGGACGCGCCGGATGATCTCGCGGAGCGTGCGGGCCTCGTTGCGCACAGGCATCAGGACGCTGAGCGTGTTGTACGTGCCCGCTTCGTTCACGAGAGCAGCTTACACGCCGATGCGTTTCTTGCCGTTCATGTAGGGGCGGAGGACTTCGGGGATGTTGATGGAGCCGTCTTCCTGCTGGTGCATCTCAATGAGCGGGATCAGGAAGCGTGGGCTCGCCAGGACGGTGTTGTTGAGGGAGTGGCAGAACGTGGTCGCTCCCTTGCCTTTGTCGCCCCCGTCGCGGTAGCGCATGTTCAGGCGTCGGCACTGGAAGTCGTAGAGCCGGCTCGCCGAGTGGGTCTCGCCCCAGTCGCCGGTGGTGGTGCCGTCGCCCTGCACATCGCCCCGCCCGGGCATCCAGCACTCGATGTCGATCATGTCCGCGTTCTTCTGCCCGAGGTCGCCCGTGCAGCACTGGAGCAGGCGGTAAGGGAGTTCGAGCCGCTCGAGAAGCGTGGTGACGTAGCCCATCATCTTCTTGTGCCACTGGCGTGATTCCTGCTCGTCGGCTCTGCAGATCACCACCTGCTCGACCTTCTCGAACTGGTGGATGCGGTAGAGCCCCGCGGTGTCCTTGCCCGCGGCTCCCGCCTCGCGCCGGTAGCAAGGGCTGACTGTGACGTAGGTCAGGGGCAGGTCTTTCTCGTCGAGGATCTCGCCCTGGTGGAGACCCATAAGCCCGACCTCGCCCGTGCCGGTGAGGTACATGTCGTGACCGCCGCCGCGCGCGGACTCTTCGATGTGGTAGCTCTGGTCCTTGCCGTGGGGGAAGAAGCCCGTCCCAACCATGGCTTCCTCGCGCACGAGCGCGGGGACCGAGCGGGGCGAGAAGCCGTTCTCGTTGGACATGTAGTCGAACGCGTAGCGGAGCACGGCTTGGTGCAGGCGCATGCCGTCACCTGTCAGGACATAGCTGCGCGTGCCGGCGATCTTGACGCCCCGCTCGAAATCGACGAGGCCAAGGTCGTGCACGAGCTGGATGTGCGTCTTGGCGGCAAAGCCCTTGTTCTCTTTGAATGTCTTGGACTGGTCCCACCACGAGGGCGACCACTGCGATATCTCGACGTTGTCGTCGGACGAGGCGCCCTTGGGCACGTCGGGATCGGCGGGCTGGGGGATCTCAAGAAGGAGCGCTTCGAGCTCGGGGTGGATCTCGGCGATCTGCTCGTCCAGCGCGTGGATGTCCGACTTGAGCTTGGCTGGCAGGTTCTTGAGCTCTGCGATCTCGGCTTCGATCGAGGCCTTCTCGTCGCCCGACGCGGATTTGAGCTTCCCGGAGAGCTGGCCGATTTTGGGGCCGGTCTCTTTGGCGAGCTTCTTCTGCTCGGCTCGGAGCGTTTCCTGCTCGTTCAGCAGCTCGCGGTGACGCGAATCGAGGGCGAGGACGCGGTCGATATCGACGTCCATCTGCTTCTCTGCGGCGCCGGTCTTGTAGACGTCGGGATTCTCACGAAGTGCTTTCAAATCGATCATGGCGCGGATGGTAGAGTGGCGAGAGGGTCCAGTCTCGGAACCCGATGGCCGATAAAGTGTCTAACGGAAGATGCCCATGACTGATCATTCGTCGATTCCCGGTACCGATGTCGCCACGTGCAGGCTGCGCCACCTCACGGGCAGGCGGCGCCCGGTCCCGATGCTGACCGACCCGATCACCATCGGCAGGCACCCCGACAACACGATCAGGCTCAAGGACGACCGGATCAGCAGGTTCCACGCGACCATCGAGCCCAACGCCGACGGCGTGTGGGAGATCAGGGATCTGGGCAGTCGGAACGGGACCAAGGTCAACGGCAAAAAGATCGACCAGGTCGAGCTCTGCTTCGGCGACCTCATCAAAGTCGGCAAGCAGGAGTTCGTGGTCGAGGAGGTCAAGCCAGGCGACGACGAGCCGACCGAGGGCGGCGTCGATGAGGACTCGCTGCCCCGCTGGATGCGGGAGATGGTCTCGGTGATCAAGAGCGCCGCGGGTACCGAGCCCGCCGCCATGGTGCTCAGGCTGATCGATGCCTCGGGCAAATCGACCGACGCGCTCACGGGCGATGGCGACGGGGCGCAGGCCGCCAAGATGATGCTGCTCGTCGCCTCCTCGACGCACGCGACAGACATCCACATCGAGCCCAAGCCCAGCCATCACACGGTTCGCATCCGCACCGACGGGCAGATGGTCTGGGTGACGGATCTGCCAACCAAGGTCGGCAAGCGCGTGACCAACCTCGTGCGCACGGCGTGCAACTCCAGCGACACCTCGCGCGACGCGATCATCGACGGGCACTTCTCGGTTGCCTTCAAGCAGGGCATGCAGAACCGGGGACGAGTCGATTACCGCGTCTCGCTCACACCCTCGGTGAGCGGCTCAAAGCTCGTAATCCGCGTGCTCGACATGGGCAACGTGCCCCGGAGCATCGAAGAGATCGGGATGCCCGGCTTCATGCTCGACCGCGTGCGACGGGTTTGCGATCAGGACACGGGCCTGCTGCTCGTGACGGGTCCGACGGGTTCTGGCAAGACAACGACGCTCTACAACGCGGTCCGCGAGGTCGACCGCGAGGTGCGCAACGTCGTCACGATCGAGGACCCGGTCGAGTACGAGCTCGAGGGCGTGACGCAGATGCCCATCGACGACTCGAAAGGCAACACGTTCCACGCGCTCCTGAGGTCCGTGCTCAGGCAGGACCCGGACGTGATCTTGGTCGGCGAAATCCGCGACCCGGAGACGGCCAAGGTCGCCATGCAGGCCTCGATGACCGGGCACCTCGTGTTCTCGACGCTCCACGCGAAGGACACGATCTCCAGCGTGTTCCGACTGCTGGACCTCGGGCTTGAGCCCTACCTGGTCGCCAACAGCCTTCAACTCGTCCTCGCCCAGAGGCTCGTGCGTGTGCTGTGCGACAGATGCAAGCGCGCGAGCGGGGTCTCCCCCGCGGAGGCGACGCGGATGGGCAAGTACCTTCAGGGCAAGACCGAGATCTGCAACGCCACGGGCTGCCCCGCGTGCCTGCGGACGGGCTACGCGGGTCGGCGAGCGATATTCGAGCTGCTCGATTTCAACGATCAGCTGCGCGACGTCATCCTCGAGACACCTACGATCAGCGCGATGCGCAAGATCATCGACCAGGGCGTGTTCACCACGCTCGAGCAATCGGGCTGGAAGTTGGTTGCCGAGGGCGCGACGACACTGAGCGAGATCGACAGGGTCGCGGGCTCTGCTTAGCGCCTGCGGCGGGCCGCGAGGGCACCGAGCCCGAGCAGCGCAAGGCCGCTCGATGGCGCGGGGATGATCTGGAATTCTGTGAAGATGCTATTCTGGAAACTGACTGACGTATCCCCAGGATTCCCCTGCGCATCTTGGTATGTCAGGATAATGGGGAAGGGTACGCCCGTGTAGGCGCCGGTCACCTGGCCAACCAATTCGAAGACCTCAAGCCTGTAGCTGGCCTGTGCTGGATTCGCAGGTACGACGACATCAAAGCTGTAGATCGTCAGTGGGTTGCTTGAGTCGGGGCCGCCAGCGTTGTTGAGCGGTGGGAGCGTGTTGCCGCCCAGAGCACCGATGATCGCGTCGCCTGAGACAACGCCGTCATTGGCAGGACCAAAGAAGTCGCTATCGAACGCGGGGGAAAAGTCGTTGTTCTGGATGGTGAGGTCATCACCGCTCATCGAGAGATTGAATCCGATATCGGCGACCGTAGCTAGGACCGTGCCTGTCGGGTTCAAAAGCTCGGCCATTATCGTATATGTGACGATATCGCCAGGAGCAGCGACGGCCTGACTCACATCAAAATAGATCGAGAGCTCGGTCTGAGCGTGGGCAGCGGTGGATGCGGCTACAGCGCAGCCGGCAACGAATAGACGGTTGGTCAGCATTTCCTTCTCTCCTACTGGGAGAGCGTACACCAAGAATCGCGGTTGTACGAATAAAATTCCGGCCCGGGGCGCTCAGAGCGAGTGAATCTTGCCGTCGCGCCACGCGGGGAACCGGTCTCGCCAGGTGCGAACAGAATCCGGATCGATCTCGACTGAGAGCGCGCCCGGGGCACTGTCGAGCTCTCCGAGAATGTCTCCCTTCGGTCCGATAGCGATCGTGCCGCCTGCATACGACAGGTGCGGGTCGTTGCCGGTCCGGTTTACAGCGAGAACAAAGGCCTGGTTCTCGATCGCCCGGGCGATCGCCAGAGCGCGCCAGTGGGACTGCCTTGTGTCGGGCCAGTTGGCTCCGATGGCAAAGAGCTCGGCACCCTTTGCGAGCCCGGCGCGGAACAGCTCGGGGAACCGCAGGTCGTAGCAGACCGCCGGGCAGACGGTCAACGACTGCTCCCCTGAGGACCACGTGTACGTCGTGACGGTTTTTCCGCCTTGAAAGTGATCTGGTTCTTTGCCGTATGTGAACGGATGGATCTTGCTGTACTCACAGAGCAGGCGCTGCTCCGGGGCGACAACGGTCGCGTTGTTGAGCGCCTTGCCGCAATCGCAGGGCAGCAGTGTCCTGCTGCCCTGGATCGTGACGCCCAGATCGTCGGAGAGTTCGAGGAGGAACCGGAGCGTCTCGTCGCTGCGGTCGGCGTTCTTCGAGGCGTTCAGGCTGAAGGCTGAGTCGAAGAGCTCTGGCAGGACGACGAGATCACCCTCTTCAGGATTGGTTGTGTCGAGTGCATCCTCGACAAGCCTGAAATTCGCCTGGCGGTCCTCCCAGGCGAGATCGAGCTGGAGCAGGTGGGCGCGCATCCATCAACGGTAGCGTTCGCGCCTCAGCCCGGCGAACGGCGATAGAATGGTGCGGAGAAGGCATGGACGACCCCTCGATGAACCCCAAGAAGCTCATCCTCGCAAGCAAAAGCCCCAGGCGGAGGCAACTCCTGACCGAGGCGGGCTTCGGGTTTGAGCTCTCTTCACGCTCAGTAGACGACGGCGGGCTGACATCTGGGCCCGTCAACCCTGACCACTGGGTCATGGCGCTGGCATACCTCAAGGCGGTCGGCGGCGCTGACGTGGACCTGCCCTCGTCGGTCGTCTTGGGCGCCGACACGGTCTGCATCGCCCCCGACGGGTCGCTTGTTGGCCAGCCCCGCGACGCGGACCACGCTCAGGAGATTTTGCACTCGTTCGTTGGCGTGCCTCATTCGGTCGTGACCGGGGTCGCGTTGATCGATCCCGCGACAGGCCGGCGCGAGCTATTCGCCGACGGCGCATCGGTGGTGTGGGGCGACGTGAGCAGCGAAGAGATCGAGTCGTACGTCTCGTCGGGTCAGTGGCGGGGCAAGGCCGGCGCGTACAACCTCGCCGAGCGTTTGGAAGCCGGCTGGCCGATCGAGTACGAGGGTGATCCGACGTCGATCATGGGTCTGCCGATGCGCCGGCTTTCGGATCGATTGCAGGCGTGGGGTATCGAGCCGGGCGTCGCGGCGTGACGCTTGCTTCGACCGGAGCCGCGCTCCCGCTCTGGGCGGTCGTGCCTCCCTGTGCAATCCTTATGCTCGTGCTCGCCGGCTACGTCCTCGCGCTGCGCGAAGCAGACGTACCAGAGTCTCGCAGGCGCATCAGGACCGCGGGCAGCATCGTGATGATGACGACGCTGCCCATGATCGTGTACCTGTTTGCGATCGTGACCCCGGCCTCGCCCCGCAAGTTCATGCTGACTTGGGCGATGCTGATCGGGCTTCTCTTCATGCTCGTCGTGCTCGCGCTGGTGGATGTGATCAACAACTTCAGGCTGCATTCGAAGATGCACACAGATCTCCGTGAGGAGCTCTCAGACATCCGAACGAGCGTGCGGGATCTCGTGGAGAAGGAAAGAAAGAAGAAGCGAGAGGAACAGGCCCAAAGCGACACACCCGACCTGCGTCTCACCGATAACAGCGAGCGGTCAGACGGGGAGCGTTCCTGATGGGAACGCTTTCTCGCACTCTGCTGGCTCCGGTCGCAAAGATCTACGCGCGCGAGATCACCCGCCGCAACGCGAACTTTGACGATGGCCGGGGCGTGGTCACGCTCGACCGGCCCGTGATCAGCATCGGGAACCTCTCGGTGGGGGGCACGGGCAAGTCGCCCATGGTCGCGCACACCATCGGCGTGCTCAGAGACGACGGGCGGAACCCGTGTATCGCGATGCGCGGCTACGGCTCAAAGAAGAACGCCCACGGCACTTCGGACGAAGCCGACGAGTATGCCCAGCGTTTCGAGGGCCTGCCCATCGTTGCCCAACCCAACCGGACTGAGGGGCTGATCGAGCTCTTCGGAACTGAAGAGGGCGAGGCCGTGGATTCGGTTGTTCTGGATGATGGCTTCCAGCACCGCAGGATCGCCCGGCAGCTCGACATCGTGCTCATCGATTCTACGAGGAGCCCGTTCGGGGACGAACTGCTCCCGCTCGGGCGTCTGCGCGAATCGGCAGACTCGCTTGGGCGCGCTCACGCCGTCGTGCTGACGCACGCGGAGAGCGTGAGCAGCGCCGACCTGAACGCGCTGCGTTCGTCTGTTCTTGAGAGCAACAGGGAGTTGCACATCGCGGTCGCGGAGCACGCGTGGGATGGGCTTCAGATCGGTCATCGCCAGGAGCCGATCGGCTTGCTGGCGGATAAGCGAGTGACAGCGGTGTGCGCGATCGGGAATCCGGAGCCCTTTGTCAGTGCGGTCGAGCGACTCTCTGGCTCTCTCAGTTCAATGCTGGTTCTGCGTGATCACGATCCGTACAAGCGGGGCACGGTCGGCAAGCTCGTCAGAGCAGCCGAGGGATGCGATGCGATCGTGTGCACGGAGAAGGACTGGTCAAAGCTGAGGCATGTACCCACAGATCGGTGGCCCTGCCCGGTTGTCCGGCCCATTCTCAGGATGCGGCTCGTCGAGGGCGGCGAAAGGCTCGATGAGATGGTCCGCTCGGCGGCCAAGCAGGCACCGGAATAGACTCGACCCATGGTTTCTCTAACCGAATCGATCTCGAAAGTCAGGCCGTTCAAAGCGCTCGTCGTGGGCGACCTGATGCTCGACGAACTGCTCTACGGCGACGCGGACCGGCTCTCCAACGACGCGCCCGTGCCCGTGCTGCACGTGAAGAGCTCGGAGCACAGGCCCGGCGGCGCAGCGAACGTGTGCCTCAACCTCGTCGCGATGGGCGCGAGCGTCTCGGTGTTCGGTGTGACGGGTAACGATGCCGAAGCCAAGAAGCTGCGCACCGCATTGAACGATGAACGCGTCGGGGCCGAAGGTCTCGTTGCTGACAACGGCAGACCAACGACCGTCAAACGCTCACTCATCGGACTGGCCCAGCACAGGCATCCGCAGAAGATGTTCCGTGTCGATTTCGAATCGAGCGAGCCGCTCTCCGAGGAGGTGGCGAGCCGGTTGATCGATGCGTTCGACAAGGAACTCGCGGACGCGGACGTTGTGTGCATCGAGGATTACAACAAAGGTGTGTGCACGCGTGAGATCTGTCAGGAAATCATCTCGCGAGCCAGAGCCGCGGACAAACCGGTACTCGTCGATCCCGCGGCGGTTTCAGACTACGCCAAGTACCGCGGCGCGACCTGCATCACACCCAACAGGACCGAAGCGGAGAAGGCCACAGGGCTGGAGTCCGGCACCGAGACTCAGAACAACGAGATCGCGCGCACGCTGCTGAACGACCTCGACCTTGAGACTGTCGTTGTCACGCTCGACCGTCACGGGGCGCTGCTGCTTGAGCGTGGGCGGGATCCAATCATCGTGCCGACTGTCGCGAGGCAGGTGTACGACGTGACCGGCGCGGGCGACATGGTGCTCGCGGGGCTCGCCGCGGGGGCTGGGTGTGGTCTGGCCTGGGAGAACTCGGTTGCGCTGGCCAATACGGCGGCTGGGCTCGAGGTCGAGATTTTCGGCGTCGAGCCGATCCCGCTGGCGAGGATCCGCCACGAGGTCCTGAAGCAGGCCGGGCGGCTCCAGGGCAAGCTGAGGACCGCCGAGCAGGCAAGGCTCGAGGCCGACGTCGTGCGCAAAACGGGCGGCAAGGTCATCTTTACCAACGGCTGCTTCGACATCATCCACGCAGGACACATCTCGATGCTCGAGCGATCAGCAGAGCACGGCGCGATGCTCATCGTCGGGCTGAACGACGACGATTCGATCAGGCGACTCAAGGGCGAAGGCCGACCTGTCAACTCGCTTGAGGACCGGGCTCGTGTTCTGGGCGCGGTCGGGTGTGTAGACGCGGTCGTGCCGTTCAGCGAGGACACACCGATTCGCTTGATCGAAGAGATCAAACCAGATGTGCTCATCAAGGGCGCCGACTACAGGCGCGAAGAGGTCGTGGGGTACGACATCGTCGAGTCCTACGGCGGGCGTGTCGAACTGATCGATCTCGTCGAGGGCAAGAGCACGACGGGTACCATCGAACGGATGAAAGCCCGGTGAGCAGCCGAGTCCATGTCGCGGTCGTGCACAGGATGTACGCGAGGCTGATCCTGGACGGCAAGAAAGCCGCTGAACTGAGACTCTCGAAGAATCGCATCGCTCCCTTTGGCAGAGTCACCAAGGGCGACACTGTCTACTTCAAGGTTGCATCGGGTTCTATCTGCGCGAAGGCCCGTGTTGAATTCGTGGAGCAACTCGAAGGACTTGCGCCGGACTGCATGGAAGCACTCAGAGCGCGGCTGGACCCGATCGTCCTGGGTGATGACGCGTACTGGTCGCTCAAAAGCTCAGCCAGGTACGGGACAGTAATCCACCTTGTCAATGTCGAGCCTTGTGATGAAGGCCCGGACTACTCGCGAGAGAGGGCGGCCAACCCTCGGGCCGCGTGGCTCGTGCTTGAGGACACGGTCACGACCAGTCGATGACGACCTTGCCGAACTGCTCTGAGGCTTCGAGTCGTTCCCAGGCTTTCGGTGCTTCATCGGGTTTGAAGACGTGATCGACCACGCCCCGCAGGTGACCCGACCTGAAGAGCGAGACGACCTCGCGGAACTCCTCGTTGGATCCCATGGTCGAGCCCAGGAGCCTGAGCTGATTCCAGAAGAGCCTTGCAAGATCGGTCGTCGCGTCGGGGCCGGTCGTGCAGCCGGGCGTGACGTATGCGCCGCCCCGGGCGAGCGACTTGATGCAGTTCAGGTGGGTTGCCTTGCCAGTCGAGTCGACGACCATGTCCACGCCGCGCTTGTCGGTGAGTTTGCGCACGTCGCGTGACCAGTCCTGGCCTTCGTCGAGGATCGCGTGATCCGCTCCGAGCTCAAGCGCTTTGTCGAGCTTCCACTGGTGTCGGCTCGTGACGATCACCGGGCAGCCGCGGTGCTTGGCGAGCGCCAGCGCGCTGGTCGCAACGCCGCCTCCGATGCCCGTGACGAGTACAGACTGGCCCGGGATGAGCTGACCCTTGGTGAACATCATCGAGTACGCGGTCAGCATCGTGAGCCCGAACGCCGCGGCTTCCTTCGGATCGCAATCATCAGGGACCGGCGCGAGGTTGTCTTCGGGCATCAGGAACGCCTCGGCGTGCATGCCCTGGTGGTGCTCGCCGATGAGTTCGTACTCCGGCGCGAGCGTTGAGCCCGGGATGCCCTCGAGGTTGACCGGTTGCGGCACGCGGGTCGCCGCGTTGACGATCACGCGCTTGCCGACCCAATTCGGGTCGACGTCATCGCCGACGGCTTCGACCACGCCGCACGCGTCGCAACCCGAGATGCGCGGGTAGTCGAGGTCGAGCCCGGGCACGCCCCGCCCGACCCAGAGGTCCATGTGGTTGAGCGCGCTCGCGAGTGTCTTGATGCGAACCTCGCCTTTGCTCGGCGCCGCAAGGTCGGGCCAGTCGGGCTGGTATGCGATGTTCGGCGTGACGGGGTTGCCCTGCTTGGTGATGACGACTGCTTTCATGCAGGAGCGTAGGGCATGAATGAGAATCGGCCCGCCCCGAGAGGCGAGCCGATTGGTGAGTTAGGAATCGTGGAGCCGGTTCAGTGGACCGTCTTCATGCCCTCGATGTGCTTCATGCCGCGACGGCGGTCGCGGAGGCGGCGGCTCTTGCCGACGCGGTCACGCAGGAAGTAGAGCTTGGCCCGGCGGGCGTCGCCGCGGCGGACGACCTCGAACTTCGCGATCAGCGGGCTGTTGAGGGGCCACGTGCGCTCAACGCCGATGTTGTCGACGATGCGGCGGACGGTGATCATCTCGTTGATGCCCCGGCCCTTACGGCTGATGAGCACGCCCTGGAACACCTGCACACGCTCCTTCTCGCCCTCGACGATTCGGGCGTGCACGTTGATCGTGTCGCCGATGTCGAAGCGGGGGAGATCGGTCTTGATTTGCTCGTCGGTCAGGCTTTCGAGCAGCTGCTGCGTGCCCATGGCTCGGTCTCACAGTCTTGAGGTCTACTAAATCGCGGCCTCGGGCCCACCCTGGCCGCGCGGACGGAAGCTTAGGCGTGCACTCTCAAATGTTCTAGGGGAGGCTGGTGCTTGCTACTCAAGCAGATCGGGCCGCCTCGCCCGGGTCCGAAGCGCCATTTGCTCGAGCCGCCAGCGGGCGACGGCAAGATGATCCCCCGAAAGGAGGACATCGGGCACTTCCATGCCCTCCCAGACCCTCGGGCGGGTGTAGTGGGGGCAGTCCAAGAGCCGCGTGCCCTCGGGGATGCCAAGCTCCCGGCACCACTTGGCGTGGAGCTTCGGGTCGATCGATTCCCCCTTGGCGTCGGTCATCGGGGGCTCGGCGAAGCTGTCCTGGATCGCCGACTCGGAGTCTCCAAGAGCGCCAGGGATGAGCCTGATGACCGCGTCCATCAGGACGAGGGCAGCCATCTCCCCGCCCGAGAGGATGAAGTCGCCGATCGAGATCTCGATCGGGTCGAGCCTCTCGATGACGCGTTCGTCGATGCCCTCGTAGTGGCCGCAAATCATCAGGAGTCTTGGTTTGGTCGCCAGCTCCTCGACGAGCTGCTGATCGAGAGGTCTGCCCTGCGGGGTCAGCAGGATCCGCGTCGCGGGTCGCTCGTCGAGCGCTTCGGCGGCCTCAACCGCGTCCCACACAGGCTGACACGACATGACCATGCCGGGCCCGCCGCCGAAGGGCCTGCGGTCGGTCTTGTCGTGCTTGTTGTCCGCGTGGTCACGGATGTTGGTCGCGTGCCAGTCCACCAATCCCGCGGCTCGCGCACGCGCGGGGATCGAGATACCAAGTGCGCCCGGCGCTTCGGCCGTGAACATCTCGGGGAAGGTTGTGAGGATGTCGAAGCGCATCTCAGATCAGGATACCCCTGAGAAAGAAAGAGCCGCGAGACATGGCTCGCGGCTCTCGGTGTTCTTGGATTGAGCGGCGAGGCTTATTCGCCCTCTGCCGATGCCTCTTCTGCTTCGGCGGCCTTGGCTTCCTCTTCGGCCTTGGCTGCTGCAGCGGCGGCCTCTTCCTCGGCCTTCTTCGCCGCGGCGGCTGCTGCCTCGCGCTTCTCGCGACGCTTGTTGTCCATCTCGCGGTCCTTCTCACGCTTGGCTGCGAGCTTGGGCGTCAGCAGGTCGTTGTCTGCGAGGAGGTCACGCACGGTGTCCGAGGGCTGGGCGCCGACGCTCAGCCAGTACTTGATGCGGTCGCCGTCGAGTTCGAGGTTTTTCTCGCCCTCACCGGGGGTTGGGTTGAACCAGCCGAGGCGCTCGAGGTACTTGCCGTTCCGCTTGAAGCGGGCGTCGACAGCAACGAGGCGGTAGAAGGGGCGGTGTGTGCGTCCGTGACGCTGGAAGCGAAGCTTGACCATTTCAGATTCTCCGTGGCCGGGGCACCGGGCCGGTCAGAGCCGCTGGCGCGCCGTGGGTTTGTGTGCCGGGGGGGCCAATTCCACCCGGACGAGGCCAAGCATAGGCCCGGGCCGGACTCGGGGCCTACTTGCGTCCTAGTCTCAATTGGAAACCGGAGACCCACCCATGCTCAGCCAGATTGCCCTGATCGCCGCAGCCGTCGTCAGCCAGCCCAGCAGTGGTCCACAGGCGGATCCTGAGGCAGAGTCGAAGTTCCTGAGTGAGATCAGGCAATTGACGTTCGCGGAGGACTGGGCGAAGGCGGGGGAGAGCTACTTCTCGCCGGATGGGAAGCGGGTGGTATTCCAGGCAATCCCCGCGGGTTCAGAGAGCCAGCACTACAGCATGTACGTCTTGGATCTGGGAACCAGCGGCAGCGGGTTGGCGAGGCAGTTGGCACCGGTCGGATCTGCCAACACGTGTGCCTGGTTTCACCCGACAGAGCCCGGTGTGATTCTCTTTGGTTCCACACTCGTTGAGCCCAGCGCTGACAACGTGCCGGGTTACCAGCGAGGCAGCGGCAGGTACCGATGGGCGTTCCCGAGCGAGATGAAGATCGTGGAGCACGGCCGACAGGCCGAACGCGATATGGGTGTGCCTACCGAATGGGAGATGGGTTTCTACAACAACAACACGCGTTACGGCTGGATGGATGCGCCGGACGCGTATGAGTTTGTTGATGTCGTGATCGACCGTCCCGGATACACCGCCGAGTGCTCCTACTCGCCGGACGCCAGGCACATTCTCTACGCACAGGTTGATGAGGAGAAGTCGAACGAGCAGGGCAGGCCCGACGCGGATCTCTGGGTGTACGACGCCGAAACCGACGAGCACACAATCCTCGTTGAGGCCGAGGGGTACGACGGTGGGCCGTTCTTCTCGCCCGATGGCAAGTGGATCTGCTATCGCTCGGACCGCAAGGGCAACAACCTGCTCCAGCTGTTTGTCTCTGAGCTCGCGTACGACGAATCGGGCAAAATCACCGGGATTTCAAGGGAAATCCAGCTCACCGACAACCGCCACGTCAACTGGGCGCCGTTCTGGCATCCCTCGGGCGAGTACATGCTGTACGCAACGAGCCAGGTGAGCCACGGCAACTATGAGGTCTTCGCGATCCCCTTCGATGCCGACAACCCGGAAGAGCGGCATGAACCAATCCGCATCACGTATGCGGAAGGGTTTGATGGTTTGCCAGTCTTCAGCCCCGATGGTGAGTACATGATGTGGACCGCGCAGCGCGGCGACGATCGCTCGCCAGACGGCAAGGCTTCGAGTCAGCTCTGGATTGCGAAGTGGAACGGTCTAGGCGGCGAGTGATGCCTAGTTGTCGCTCTTGTGCGACTTGAGTTTCAGCCCGAGCGGAACAATCGATTTGTCCATCATCGAGGAGAGCGTCGTGCTGCCCAAGCGTTCCCGCGCGATATTCGCGAGTTGATCCATCTCGATGTGCAGTGGGCAGAGGTGATCGCAATGCTCAGGCAGATCAATGGGACACTTTGTGATGCGTTCGATAGGCTCGAAGCAGTCAACGACATCGAGGAGCGTGATCTCTTCGGCAACTCTTGAGAGCCAGAAGCCGCCGTTCGGGCCGCGCTGGGAATCGACTAGACCCGACTCTGACAGGGTTTGCAGAACTTTGGACATGTAGCGGACAGGCACTCTGGTCTGCTCGGCGATCTCGGTCGCGGTCGCCCGCCCCTCGGTCTGCGAGAGCAGCACCATTGCCCTCAGGGCGTATTCAGTCGTGCGTGAGAACACAGAGCTCTACCTCCAAAGGCCCTTTATTGGGAGAGCCTAGCCGGCCTACTGAACGGCATGCGCCGAATTTGGACCAAAGTTGTCTGCAATACTTGACGATGATAGATTAGAGCATAAATATATCTACAAATGGAAGCAAGATGCAGGCTCACGTACGGCAATCCAGTAATGATAACCTTACTAGAGCCTAGTCCGAGCTAGTTATGAGGGCGTTTCGCCCGCAGGGAGCATGACTCGATGACAGCTATTCAGTCTGAGGTGGGTGGTCGGACCGAGCTCGAGAGCTTCTCGTACGACGACGCCATTGTTCGGAAATTCTTCTGGGCGACGCTGATCTGGGGAATTGTCGCGTTCCTCGTCGGTGTGATTCTGGCGTTCCAGCTCGCATTCCCGCAGTTCAATCTGATCCCCGAGGTCGCCTTCGGCAGGCTCCGCCCGCTGCACACGAATGCGGCGATCTTCGCGTTTGCGGGAAACGCCATCTTCACCGCGGTCTACTACTCGACCCAGCGGCTGTGCAAGGCACGGATGTGGTCCGACACGCTCAGCAAGCTCCATTTCTGGGGCTGGCAGCTCATCATCGTCAGTGCTGCGATCACGCTCCCGCTCGGCATCACGCAGGGCAAGGAGTACGCCGAGCTCGAGTGGCCCATCGATCTTGCGATCGCGGTTGTCTGGCTCGGGTTCTTCGGCACGAACTTCATGATGACGCTGATCAAGCGTCGCGAGCGGCACATGTATGTCGCGCTCTGGTTCTACATCGCCAGTCTTGTCGCCGTCACGATCCTGCACGTCTTCAACAACGTCTGGATCCCGATCGGTGTCGTCGAGTTCATCAAGACTGGTGAGATTACCAGCGCCTCGAACCTCATGAAGAGCTACCCGGTGTACGCGGGTGTGCAGGACGCGTTCATGCAGTGGTGGTACGGCCACAACGCGGTGGCGTTCTTCCTAACGACGCCCTTCCTCGGGCTTATGTACTACTTCCTGCCCAAGGCCGCCAACAGGCCTGTGTTTAGTTATAAGCTCTCGATCATCCACTTCTGGAGCCTGGTCTTCATCTACATCTGGGCCGGCCCGCACCATCTGCACTACACGGCGCTGCCTCAGTGGGCATCGACGCTCGGCATGGTCTTTAGCCTCATGCTCTGGATGCCCTCATGGGGCGGCATGATCAACGGCCTTCTCACGCTCCGGGGCGCTTGGCACAAGGTCGCTGCCGATCCGGTGCTCAAGTTCTTCGTCGTGGGTGTGACGTTCTACGGCATGTCCACGTTCGAGGGCCCGCTGCTCTCGGTCAAAACGGTCAACGCGCTGAGCCACTATACGGACTGGACGATCGCGCACGTGCACTCGGGCACGCTGGGTTGGAACTCGTTCATGACGTTCGGCATGCTTTACTGGCTCGCGCCGAGGCTCTTCCAGGCCAAGTCGTTGTACTCGATGAAGCTCGCGAGCATGCACTTCTGGATGGGCACGATCGGCATCCTTCTCTATGTGATCTCGATCTACACCGCCGGTATCACCCAGGGCCTGATGTGGCGCGCGTTCGATGAGAGCGGGTCACTGATGTACCCGAGCTTTATCGAGACCGTCACCAAGCTCATGCCTTTCTACTGGATCCGCGCGATCGGCGGCACGCTCTTCCTCGTGAGCACGTGCATCGGTGGGTACAACCTGATCATGACCTGGCGCAACAGGCCCGCCAAGTACGAGGTGCCCGTGCACCAGGCACCGGCGCTCTCAAAGCACTACGACGACGGTCCCCCTCCCCAGTCACGCCTGACAGCCAACGCCGGCATCGGGCACGCGGGCGACCGGTTCCTGCAGGGCCACTGGCACCGCCGGTGGGAGCGCCTGCCTGTGCGGTTCACGGTGTGGGTCGTGATCGCGGTGAGTGTCGCGTCGGTCTTCGAGATCATCCCGACGTTCCTGATCAAATCGAACGTCACAACGATCTCGACGGTCCAGCCTTACACGCCGCTCGAGGTTGCGGGGCGTGACATCTACATCGCCGAGGGCTGCTACAACTGCCACTCGCAGATGATCCGCCCGATCTACGCGGAGACGCAGCGTTACGGCGATTACACCAAGCCGGGCGAGACCGTGTACGACCGTCCGTTCCAGTGGGGCAGCAGGCGCATCGGGCCTGATCTCGGGCGCGAGGGTGTGACGAACCCCAACGCCGCGTGGCACTACGGCCACTTCATCGATCCACCCGGCACGGTCGGTGGGTCGATCATGCCCAGCTACGAGCATCTCGCGCAGAAGGACCTGAACTACGCAGAGATTCAGGCACGCGTCATGGGGCTCGCGATGCTCGGGACGCCCTACGGCGAGGCGGTCAAGAGTGCTGAGGAACTGGCACGTGCACAGGCCGTGGAGATCGCAGAGCAGATCCGCACAGGCAACACGGGTGTCGAGATCGTTGAGCCTCTTGAGGACAAGCAGATCATCGCGCTGATCGCGTACATGCAGAGGCTCGGGACGGATCTCTACGCGGTGCCCGAAGCCGAGGGCGAGGAAATCGCTGAGGGAGGTGACCAGTGAGGCTGACCGACATCATGAGTTTCCTCGACCTGCATGTCTGGGCCGAGGTGGCGCTGATCATCTTCGCGGTTGTGTTCATCGCCGTGACTCTTCGTGTGCTTCTGGCACCGAAGTCGCTGACGCACAAGATCGCTTCAATTCCGCTTGACGACGATGATGACAAGAGTGTCATCGATGGGGAGGCCAAGTAATGCCGCACGATCCGAAGGTGCTCGACCACGAGTACGACGGCATCCAGGAGTTCGACAATCCGACCCCGGGTTGGTGGCACTTCCTGTTCTACCTGTTCATCGTCTTTAGCTTCTTCTACACGGTTCTGGCCTTCGCGGGCAGCCCGTATCTGCCGACACCAGAAGACAAGCATCAGACCGAGAAGATCGCGGCACAGAAGAAGAAGTTTGAGACGCTGCCCGATCTGCTGCCTGACGCGATGACAATCGCTTCATACTCGAAAAGCGAGCCCTGGATGGACTACGCGGCGAGCGTGTTCGCAGGGAACTGTGTGCTCTGTCACGGCGCCGAGGGCGGCGGAGCAGTCGGCCCGAACCTGACCGATGAATTCGGTAAGAGCATCAAGACGATCGAAGACATCCACATGGTGATCCAGAACGGCGCTGCGGCGGGCGCGATGCCGGCGTGGGGGCAGCGCCTGCATCCGAAGGATGTGATCCTGCTCTCGTCGTACGTCGCCAAGCTCAGGGGCACAAGCCCGATGGTGGGTATCGCGCCCGAAGGCGAGCAGATGGAACCGTGGCCCGACGCTCCGCCCCCGGTCGAACCCGAGGCGGACAGCGGTGACGCCGGTGACGGCTGAGCTGATTTGAGATAATGGTCTTCGTAGTGGGGCAGTAGGGAACTCGATGTCGAACGCTCCAACTCCGGACATGCAGGTGCTTTCAACGCTCAACGCCGACGGGTCGAGGCGTTGGCTGAAACCGAAACTATCACCTGGTCGGTTTCTCAACCGCAGACGAGCCGTCGGGTACCTTCTGATCGCGTTCTTCTGCGCCCTTCCCCACATTCGGATCATGGGCAAGCCCCCGATCCTGCTTGATCTGCTCCACCGGGAGTTCACGTTCTTCGGAGTGACGCTCTACCCGACTGACACGCTGCTGCTCGCGTTGATCGTTCTGACAGTGTTCCTGTCTATTTTCTTTCTGACCGCGATGTTCGGTCGGGTCTGGTGCGGCTGGGGCTGTCCGCAGACCGTGTATCTCGAACTCGTGTACAGACCGATCGAGCGGTTCTTCGAGGGCGCTCCGGGGCGCAAGAAGAAGCAGGGAGGCTGGCGCAAGCCCGCGAAGCTCATCACATACCTCGTGATCTCGTTCGCGCTGGCCAACACGTTCATCGCGTACTTCGTGGGTACGGACAATCTATTCAGGTGGATGCTCGGGTCACCCTTCAACCACCCGGTCCCGTTCCTTGTGATGGCAGTCACGACGTTCTTGATGATGTTTGACTTCGCGTTCTTCCGCGAGCAAGTCTGCATCGTCGCCTGCCCCTACGGCAGGTTTCAGTCCGTCATGCTCGACCGGAACTCGCTCATCATCACCTATGACGAGAATCGAGGCGAGCCCCGCGGTAAGAAGCGGAGGGCGTCAAAGGCAAGGTCCACAGACGTCTCGCTCAAAGTCATGCCCGAAGAACCGGCGCTCGGGGACTGCATCGATTGCAAGATGTGTGTCACGACCTGCCCGACTGGCATCGACATACGCGATGGCCTGCAGCTTGAGTGCGTGAACTGCGCTCAGTGCATCGATGCGTGCGATTCGGTCATGGACAAGATCGGCAAGCCCAGGGGCCTGATCCGGTATGGCTCACAGGCCGCGGTGCTTGACGGCGAGAGATCGAGGCTGCTCAGGCCCAGGACCGTGCTGTACCCGGCGATCATTACCATGCTCTTCACGGGGTTTATGTTCGTCCTGATTACCCGTGCCCCGGCGTACGTGTCTGTCTTACGCCAGCGGGGCGCTCCCTACGCGGTGCTGGAGGATGGCTCTGTCGTCAACGCGGTCACGATGAAGGTCCAGAACCGAAGGCCTGACGAATCGTTGTACACGTTCAGTCTCGTCGATCTGGAGAGCGGGGTTGTCGAGGTGCCGGGCGAGGCGTTCACGGTTGTGTCGCGAGAAACGGTGAGCCGACCGATGCTGCTCAAGGCGCCCAGTTCGTCGTTCCCGTCGGGCTCGCGCGATGTGACGATCAGGATCACGGATGACGAGGGCTTCGAGAAGGACGTCACATACAGAATGATGGCGCCGCGTTACACAGGCGACGAGTCCGCAAACACTCGTCAGCCTGAGAAGGAGGAGGCCGACGATGAGTGAGCAAGCCGAACAGAAGAAGGGCGAGCACCCGCGCGTGTTCTGGCCCTTCCCGGGGTTGGTCTTTGTGCTGATCGGGCTGAGCCTGACGATGGGAGCGATCACCGTGACCGTCGCGACAAACGACCCGTCGTTCGGCCTGGAAGAAGACTACTTCGCAAAGGCGGTCGCCTGGGACGAAACCGCGGCCCAGATGCAGGCCAACAAGAACCTCGGGTGGACCGCCGACGTTGACCTTTCAAAGTCGGTTGACGGCAAGGGCGAACGCTCCGTGATGGTCCTGATCAGTGATCCGGAAGGTAACGCGGTGGAAGGAGCGAGCGTCGAGGCGTTCGTGTACCACAACGCCCGGCGATCGGACACGTACAGCTTTGATCTCGTAGAGATTGCGCCGGGCCGATATTCGGCCGGCCAGCCGCTCTCGCGTGACGGCAAGTGGACGGTCCGTCTCCGGGTGACTTCGGGCGACAACGTTTTCACGGCATCCGTGGATGAATGGACGAACTGAGTGAACGCGGAACTCTTGCCTCTGATCGTCGCGGTCCTCACGGCGAGCGTGCTGGGCAGCCTGCACTGCGCGGGTATGTGTGGCGCGTTCGTCGCGATGGCGGTCGGCGTCGGGCACGAGCACGACGTCTCGAAGACAAAGCTCCAGGCGGCGTACCACCTCGGGCGGCTCGGGGTGTACTCGCTCATCGGCGCGGGCTTCGGATTCGCGGGCCAGGCGGTCGATCTCGGCGGTGAATCCGTGGGACTCCACAAGGCAGCGGTGCTGCTCGCCGCGGTTACGATGATCACGATGGGGCTGATCTCTCTCCTGCGGATCGCGGGCGTCAGGCTGCCCAAGGCGCACGCGCCGTCGTTTATGCAGACATTGTTCGTGCGGGCGCACGCCTTGGCCTCGAAGCTGACCCCGGTCCGCCGGTCTCTCGTAATCGGACTCATGACCGGGCTGCTGCCTTGCGGCTGGCTCTACGCCTTCGCGCTCGTCGCGGCGGGTACGGGCCACCCCGTCTCCGGCGCTCTGACTATGGCTGCGTTCTGGGTGGGCACGCTCCCGGTGATGGTCGCGGTCGGCACGGGCGTGCAGACTCTCAGCGGCGCGCTGCGCAGGTACGTCCCGGCTGCGATGGCGATCGCGATCGTCACGATGGGTGTGCTGACGGCGGTGGGCCGGACCGGGCACATGCTTCCCACGCACGAGCAGGCCGGTGAGATCACACATATCGACACGGGGCTGAGCGATGTCGCGGGCCGCTAATCCGAGCATGCTGGACGCTCACACAAGCGAGCGGTGCCCGTGCACGCACTGCGGCTTGTCCGTTCCCCGCGGGCTGATAGAGCCAAGCAGAGAAGAGCAGTTCTGCTGCGCCGCGTGTGAGACAGCGCATGAGGCGATCAAGGCTTGCGGGCTCGGCGCGTACTACGAACTACGCGAGAGGCTTGAAGCGGATGCGAGGCCTGCGCGTTCCACGGGCAACCGGTACGAGCAGTTCGATGCAGAGGCGTTCCAGCGCGTGCACGTGGTCAGTGATGAAGAGGCGGGCCGATCGTCGTGCGAGGTGTACCTCGAGGGTGTGCATTGCGCCGCGTGCGTGTGGCTCGTCGAACGCGTGCCTCAGATCCTCCCGGGGGTCATCGAAGCACGGCTCGATCTCGGGCGATCACTCGTTTCGCTCACGTGGAACAAAGACGACGTCAAGCTCTCACGCATCGCGCAGGTCATCGATTCGCTCGGCTACCGGGTTCATCCGCCCAGCCGATCATCCGATCGCTCGGCGAGGCGGGCCGAAGACAGGCGTGCGCTCATCCGCATCGGGATCGCCGGTGCGCTCGCGGGTAACTCGATGCTGCTGGCGATTGCGCTCTACGCGGGGATGTTCGAGGGGATCGATTCAGGCACGCGTCTCGCATTCAGGCTCATCAGCGCCGCGATGGCTGTCGCGAGCGTGCTCTGGCCCGGCCGAGTGTTTTTCATCGGCGCCCTCGCCGCCATCCGCACGAGGACGTGGCATCTCGACATGCCCATCGCGCTGGCTCTCGGGATCGGACTCATCGCGGGTGTGGCTAACGCCGTGCGCGACGCTGGCGAGGTGTACTTCGACTCGATCACGATGCTTGTATTCTTGTTGCTCGTTGGGCGTTGGTTCCAACAGCGAGGCCAGCGGGCAGCAGCGGATGCACTCGAGCTTCTGTTTGCGCTGACACCGGCTACCGCGCACGTTGTCGGCGAATCGGGCGAGGTCACCCAAGAGCCCATCGAGGCGGTGACGCCCGGGATGACCGTCGAGGTCCACGCGGGGGATTCTGCGCCGGTTGATGGGGTGATCCTCTCGGGCAAGTCATCGGTGGACGAATCGGTCATGACCGGAGAGTCGAGGCCTGTAGGCGTCTCGCAGGGTGACCGGGTCGCGGCTGGTTCGGTCAACATCGCTGCGCCGATCCGCGTGCTCGCCGAGGCGGTGGGGGATCAGACTCGGCTCGGCAAGGTGATGCGAGACATCGAGCGCCACGCCAGACTCCAGACGCCGGTGATCGGGCAGGCCGACCGCATCGCGGGCGCTTTCGTCGTTGTTGTGATGGCGCTCGCGCTGGCAACGTTCGCCTATTGGGTCCCGAAGGGAGCCGAGGGAGCGATCGAGCACGCGACGGCGCTGCTCATCGTGTGCTGCCCGTGCGCTCTTGCGCTCGCCACGCCCCTCGTGACAGCGGTCTCGGTCGGGCGTGCGGCGAAGTCAGGCGTGCTCGTCAAGGGAGCCGGCGCTTTCGAAGATATCACAAGGCCCGGCACGGTTCTTCTCGACAAAACCGGAACCCTGACCAAGGGCACGTTCACATGTGTGAAGTGGATCGGTGATGAAAGCAGCAAGCGGCAAGCCGCGGCTCTCGAGCGGGGCGCGACGCACCCGATCGCACGCGTGATCGCGTCACTCGATGAAGATGATTCGCTCGCTGTGACCGATGTCGAGCACCGCACCGGGCAGGGTGTGGTCGGCTTTGTCGATGGCAACCGTGTCTGTGTTGGATCTCTCGCTCTCATGGAAACCGAGCAGGTCGCACCCGGGAGAGAGTTGCTCCAATCGGCTTCCGGCGAGGCGGCGCTCGGCAACACGCCGATCTTCGTCGCAGTGGGTGATCGGGTCCGCGCTGTCGCGGTGCTGGGCGATGAGATCCGTTCAGAATCGAGAACGGTCGTCGAGAGGCTCGGCTCGATGGGCTGGCGCGTTGGGATGCTCTCGGGTGACCGGCAGGAGGTCGTCAGCGCCGTGGCGGCACAGGTCGGGATCGAACCCGATCTCGCGATCGGTGGGGTGAGCCCCGAAGGCAAAGTCGAACGGGTCAAGGCGTTCAAAGAGCGAGGCCCGGTCGTGATGGTTGGCGACGGTGTCAATGACGCTTCCGCTCTTGTGAACGCTTCGTTCGGGATCGCTCTGCAGGGAGGTGCCGAGGCATCGCTCGCGGCCGCCCACTCGTACATCATCGATGACCAACTTGAGCAAGTGCCCGCGATTCTGGGCGGTGCTCGCCGGACCGTCTCGGCTGTCAGGCGGTGTCTGGGTGTGAGTCTGGGCTACAACGCGGTCGCGGCTTGTCTGGCTGCCGGCGGGCTGCTGACCCCGCTCGTTGCAGCGTTTCTCATGCCCGTCAGTTCGCTTACGGTGCTCGGTTTGGCGCTTCACTCCAGGACCTTCGCTAGCAAGCAATAATCCTGTGTCGTGAGCGTGCTCTGGATCGTCATCCCGTTGGCTTTCATCTTCGCAGGCGTTGCGGTCTGGGCGTTCGTGTGGACCGTCCGGTCTGGCCAGATGGACGACCTGGACACTCCGGCGTCACGGATCCTGATCGAGGATGAAGACCTCGCTCCGGCTGAGCCAAAGCTGAACCCAACCCGAGAGAACCAGGACTAAGGCGTGCACTTCAACCCACAAATCGAGCAGCTCATCCAGCAGTCACTCCAGCTCACCAGCCAGGGGCAGTTCGCTCAGGCACTGGCGGGCTTCGATCAGGTCCGCAGGGCGGACGCCGCGTACGCGAACGACAACCCACAGATCCAGTTCGCCGCGGGGCAGTGTCTCGCAGCCACCGGGCGCGTCGAGGCAGCGCTCGCGGCATTCCGAAGAGTCTCGGAGCTGTTGCCCAACAACGTCGCGGCGAAGCTGGAACTCGCGAGGATCCACAGGCGCACGGGCAACGACGCGAGCGCGTACATCGAGCTCAGCAAGGCGCTCCAACTCGAACCCGACAACCTGCGCGGCGTCTGTCAGATGGCAGAGCACGCGATGGATCAGGGCGATTTCACGACTGCGCAGAAGATGCTCGACCCGCACATCGCTCTCCTTCGCGCGGGTGCTTCAAACGATGTGATGATGGTTCTCGCGTTCGCAAGACTCGCCCCTCTCGCGGACCGCGAAGAAGAAGCGCTCGAGTTGCTCACAAGGGTCGCGAACAACCCGGAGCTCTCACCCTCGGTTCGGTTCGCGCTGCTCAAAGCCATGGTTGTGTGCGAAGACAAGCTTGGTCGATTCGAAGACGCGCTCGAGCACTGCAAGGAAGCACACACTCTGACCAGTGTCAGCTACGACGCCGAGGCACACTCGGAACGCGTCGACCGTTTGATCGAGACATGGACATCGGACGCGATGAGCGCGCTGCCCCGCGCCGAGCACGTTCCGGGCAAAGCCGACGTCGTCTTTGTCATCGGGTTCCCGGGATCCGGGACGACCCTCGTCGAGCGCACAATCGGTGCACACCCCGACGCGATCGCCTGCGGCGAACTGCCCGGCCTGCGCAGGATCGCGATGCACCTCGACCCTGACGCGGCCCCGGGCGTGCCCATGCTGTTCGAGCCGGGGAAGCTCGAAAAGGAGTTTGTTGAGAACGCGGCCAAGAGCTACATGCAGATGGTGGACCGCGTGCTCGCGTTGCTCGCGCCGGGTTTGAATCCGGGGTACGTGACCGACAAAAACGGCATCAACGCGTTCTATTTGCCGACGATCGCTTCTGTGTTCCCGAACTGCAGGGTCATACACGTCAAGCGAGATCCTACAGACGCGTGCGTCACACATCACCTGAATCTGTTCGGCGGGGCGTACCCGTACTCGCGAGATATTAGCCGCCTCGGCAGATATTACCGCGACTTTGAACGCACGATGGACCACTGGCGCTCAAACAGTGAAGCGCTTGGTGTCCGTTTCCACGAGGTGCAGTACGAGTCGTTTGTCAACAACCACGAAAGCACTGCGAAAGAAATCATCGAGTTCGCAGGATTAGACTGGGACGACACGTGCCTGAACTTCATGGGCGTTCGGCCCGCAGGGAGAACGACCTGTATCGACGAGGTCCGAATGCCCGTCTTTGAGTCACACATCGGCAGGCATAAGCATTACACCGATCTGCTGAGCGCGCTCCGGTCAGGGCTAGGTGGGGCCGCGGTTTCATAACGGTTCGTAGCCAAGACGGCGCACAATCGGATCGAGCTGTTCAGCCATTTCGGTTAGATGCGAGGCGTAGTTCTTCCATCGCCCGATCGCTTGCGTGTTGATGGGTTTGCTGACTGCCTCGTAGCTGGGTGTTGAGACGAGCGTGCCCGGCGCGTGCCTATGAAACTCGCCGAGTGACTCACTCCACTGGAGACCAAGAAACCCGAGCACCTTCCTGGCCTGATTCTCAAAGTCAGTGACCGTGTCCTCGTAGCGGACCTCTAGCCAATCAAGCGCGAGCCTGTCTCGGATGTCGAGCCACATACCCATGATTGTGTTGTAGTGCTTGCTAGCAGTTTGAAGATCGAGCAACTGAGCCATCGAGCGATTGAGGCTGAACGATTGCATGAACGAGCTCAGGCACACATCTCTCGGGTCGCGCAGCGCGATCATCACTTTGGCATCGGGCAGCACGCGAGAGATAGAAGCAATCGCGGTGATCTGGAGTGGGAACTTATCGATCACAAGGATTTTGCCGTCTTTCCAGCGCCGCGCTTGCTTGCTCGTCAGCCGAGCGCGAACCGCCTGGGTGTACGCGGATCGCAAGACGGCGACACCTTTCGAGTCCATCGCTGGGTAGAGATCGCGGATCGGTTTGCCGTCAGGGCTGACCTTGATCAGCGACGCGTGCATCTCGCGAATTGTCGGCTGCTCTTCGAGGATCACTACGTCGTGGTGCGCACCGAGAATTCGATCGGTCATGGTTGTGCCCGACCGAGGGAATCCAAACAGGAACGCGACCCGCTCGGTTGACTCGGGTGCGGCCGCTTGCCATCCTTTGAATTGCTTAGCGCTGAACGACCTGGCGTCGTCGCATCCCGCCAAAGCGGGATCATTTGGGATCGGGTCCATCCCGTGTGCGACCGCTTGTGCTTGGTTGGCTTCTGTGAACCGTTCGAACGCCGCGTCATACCGCCCGAGTCCGTCGAGCAGCTTCGCAAGCTCAAACAAAGGCGGGTATCTGTCGAGCGGCTCTTCCGCCTGCTCGATCGCGTCAATCAGCAACCTTTCTGCTCGCGCGGATTCGCCTCGCCTGCGAAGGATCTTGGCAAGCATCGTCAATGCGACCGGTGACGTCGGGAAGAGTGCTTGCGCTCGCTCTGCAACCGCTTGTGCCTCTTCAAGATGGTGCATCCGTTCGAGAACGGAGGCCTCGCCGCACAAAGAGCGTGGCTCGTTCGGCATGAGCTTCGCCGCCTCGCGGTAAGCGCCCAGAGCGCCGTCTCCATCACCCTCAAGTTCGTAGCACTCAGCCTGACGAAGTCTGAGATCGCCGTCCCTGGGAGATGCCTTTACGGCTTTCGAACTCACTTGCAGAGCGCGCGTGGTGTCCCCTCGAAGAAGGTGGACTTGCGCGAGCAGTCTTAGAGCAGGCACATAGAAGGGTCTGATCCGCATCGCTTTCTGCAGCGCTCGCTCGCACCCGCCAGTATCGCCCGCGTGCCAAGCAGCGGAAGCCTCACGCATCGCGTTTTCGAGCATGGTTTGCGAAGATGGCACTGCTTTCTCCGGACAATGACACAAACGAATGAGATACGGGCTGGGCGTTTCATCCCAGCCCCTCACCGCATGGTAGCCGGAGTCAGTCGGACGCTCGCTGGTCGTCGGGTTTGCCCGATCGTATCTGCTCTGCGAGCGAAATCATCGGGTCCACACTCCGCAGGTGAAGGTCGCGCTGCGGGAATGCGATCTCGATATCGAGTTCGCGGAACTTCTTGTCGATCGCGATGCGCAGCTGGTGCGGTACGTTCAGGATATTGTCGATATTCGATATGAACACACGGAGCTCGAAGTCGAGCGTGCTGTCGCCGAAATCACGGAAGAGCACATAGTGCTTCGGATCCTTGAGGACCAGGTTGTTCTCTTCGCCTATCTGCATGAGAGTCTGTTCGACAAGCTGAATATCGCTCCCGTACGCGACCCCGACAGGGACGATAACGCGCAGCGTCGGATCAGAGAGCGTCCAGTTGATGACTTCCCCGGTAATGAACTGGCGGTTCGGGATCACCAGCTCCTTGCGGTCCCAGTCGGTGACAGTCGTCGCCCTCATCCGGATTTTGGTGACAACACCGGTGACGCCGCCCACAGTCACAGTGTCTCCGATACGGACAGGCCGTTCGGCGAGGATGATCAGGCCCGATACAAAGTTGGCAAAAATCTCCTGCAATCCGAACGCGAGACCAAACGTGAGCGCCGCAGCGAGCCACTGCACCTTGTCCCAAGAGATCCCGAGCACGGCAGACGTAGCGAGGACACCCGCGATACCAATCGCGTAGCGGAGCACCGTCGATAGAGCGAACCTGCTCGCGGCATCCAGGGGAAGCCTTTGTAATACGAAAATCTCAACCAAGCCGGGCAGGTTGCGGAATGCCGCGAACGCAATAAACCCAAACACAAGCGCGAGCCCAAGATCGGCAAGCGAGATCACATTATCCCCGGCCTCTCTCTGCGGTTGACCATCTGCGCGAGCACCGTTCGTACCCAACGCGCTGGGATCGAGAAGTGGGCGGGCGGGATCATGAGTACTGGTGGTGCCAGGTGGTGATGTGGTGTTGTTTAGCGAAGAACCGGTTACGAGCATTGAGTTTACATCGAGGGCCTCGATAGCGGGATCGACTCTTTCATCTGCGATACGGATCTCGGGCCAGATCTCCACCTGATCGAATGCTCGCAGTGCCGGCAAAACACTCGACCAGATAGCAAGCAGTCCGAGCGCGAGCGACACGGCGACGCTTGCTCGAAAGAGCTGCATCGTCTGACCGCTGATCGCCGGTAGATTGAGCTTCTCTTCGTCGATCGGGGGCAGCGATGACTCTGTCGGTCCTTCCTCATCCGGCGCGGCATTGGCCTCGGCTATCGCCTGTTCGCGGCGACGCTTCGCGTCCTCGACCGCAACACGCCTTCTCGCAATGAACAACCATCGCATCAAGATTGCGTTTGCCACCACGAGAATCGAGATCAGACCGACAGTCATCGTGACTCGGCTGGAGAGTTCAATCGCGGTGTAGTGGTATCCCATCCATGAGAACGCCGCGAGGAACAGAGGGAGTGCCGTCCCAAGCAGGCAGGCAACAAGGATAAGCCTCGACGTCGTTGTGCCCGAGTTCCCAGAGAGGTAGCCCCGCAGGACCGTCCGTTTCGGGTGTAGCACGATCCACACGAGTGCTGCAAACACAACCTGCGAGGCAATGAACGAGCCACGGCCGTACGACGCGTTGAGCGAGGTGTCTCGCAGGTGGTTGATCGCGAGGGCGGCGAGTGAAAGAAGCAGAAACAGCGGACCAGCCCAGCGCAGGTGGCGCCGCATGGAGACGACAGAAGTGGTGGGCCAACGGAAGTGGGAATCCACTGGGCCATTCTTTGTGAGCAGTGATGCGGCAACGCAGAGCCAGATAAGCAGCGGGAATGTCTGCTGCATGGCCCACGCGAGGGAGGAGATGAGAGCGCTGTCTCCCGTGCTCTGGCTGAAGAGATACGCCGTGGTCCACCAACCGATCGGTAACGGAATCGCGGCCAGCAGCGACACGCCGAGCGCTGCGTACGTATATCGGAGCCGATCGGTTCGGTAGCTCTTGACTTGTTCGGCGAGCTTCCGATGCACGCGCCCTGTCCAAAGGTAAATACCAAGACCAGATATCACGGCCAGTCCAATAGCAACCGTGAGCAGCGGAGAGGACTTCAATGCCCGAGCAGCCTGAGCTGTTGTTGACTGCAGATCGACCGATGAATCAACAGCATCGATGGCAAACGTCAGGTTGGTGATATCAACGCCGTCGACGAATGTGCTCGAGAGTTGTGGGTTGATGCTGCGGACCCACAAGATCCGCTCGCCGATGAATTCCCGGTATTCCTGGGTCGCATCCAGCAGTGTTGAATAGTGCTCCTCGAGTTCGAGCAGCCGCTCAAAGGAGGCCGTGCTGTCAACAACCAGTTGATCGAGCAGATCGCGCCGGGCGACAGCAAGCCTGCGCGCGACCTCCGCAAACTCAGGTGAAGTGACATCAACCTCTGGAGAAGACTCGCGTGTGGCTGCCCGCAATGCTTCGATGGTGTAGTCGATATCGCCCGCGCCGAAACGGAGCTCTTGCCTCTCGACGAGGAGCATCTCGGCTTGTTCCAGTCTTTCCCGGGTTTCGTTCCGCTGCTTCCTTAGCGTCGCGAGATTTGGGAGGGACTCGTACTGACGCCTCAGCACAATCCCAGTCGCTCGGCTGAGGCCCGAAGTATTGAGCCGGTGCACGACCACCGTGTACTGGCTCTGGAGTTCGGCAAACTGTTGCTTCGCAATCAGCAACTCCCGTTCAGTCTCTGCGAGCTCTTGGGGCACGCCTTCGCGTGATGCCCGTCGGCGCGCGAGTGTCTCGTTGATCGCCGCGAAGGATAACAGCGCGTCGGATTGTTCCGCTGCCTCTATCCTCAGCTTCTGCGCTTCACGAGCAGCCTGCGCCGCTTCTGACTTCCGCGCCGCCTGAACGATGTCCTGCCACTGTTGCTCGATATCTACCAACTCAGCGACTCGGCGTGCAGCTCTGTCACGCCTTGCGGGCAACAACTCCTGCCTTGCGTCATAGCTTGCGAGCTCGGATTGCAGCAGCTGAATGAGTGCGTCCACTTCGTCCGCCCGCGCCTGCGACTCAGCGGTGCGCGCAGCAGCCAAGAGTCCCTCACCCGAGACGAGCAGGGTTTCCTGCAGGTTCACTTGCCGTTGCATGGCTGCTGCTATTTCATCCGGGAGCGACGATCGACGATCTCGCCTATGCGCGATTTCATCATCAATCTCAAGCAGTATCTCGCGGGCGAGCCGCAAGTCCGCCGAGGCCTGCGCTAAAGCCTGCTCGAGCTCGGTTGCCGAGGCGTCGCTTTCGGGAAGGACGATGATATTCTGCGCGCCGGCATCTAATTCGGCCAGCACCGAGTCAAGCAACGCCGGTGCTGCTTGAGCAAGATCCATGAACGACTGGGTCTGTGCTTTGAGATGGATGGTTCTCTGACTCAGGACCGAGGCGGATTCAATGGCGTTCAAAGCTGCCACCCGATCGGTGTCGGTCAAGCTCTGCGAATCCTCAATCGCGGTTCGAAGCTCTTCGAGCGAGCTCCCCCGGGCACTCGAATCGAGCTGCCCGTGCGATGGGAGCGTTGAGAAAATGAAGATAAGCACGAACGCGATTGCGATCTGGTATCGCGCAGGGTCTAGCAGTATTCGTGGCGTCCCGAGTCTCGGTGCAGGCATCAACTTTGCTCCGCAGGATGTGTGCTTCGGATGATAGAGCTTGTTGAGCGAGGCGGCGCCATGTTCCGGTGAGTTGTCGCCTACGAGAGGTGATGCCATACAAAGATGGAGCAACCGCGAGCCAAACCGGTATAGACGCAAGGGTGTGGTAACTGCCAGAAGAAGAAATGAATGGGCCCGGTGGGATTTGAACCCACACTCCCCGAAGGGAAGCGGATTTTAAGTCCGCCGCGTCTGCCATTTCGCCACGGGCCCGTTCGGTCAGAGTGTAGCGATCTTATGTGCCGATTGTGCTAGGCTCTCGCCTCAGCCCAGTGATCTCCCGGGAGGGGCGAATGACAGACGAACTGCTCGACAGCTCGGCGAATGCCCAGGATGGACCGCTTGTAAAAGCAAGCCCCGGCGCTGACAAACACCTCCTTGGCGGCCCCAAAGCGCGCGGCTCGGAGGCCATGCGCGTTGTCAGGATCGCGATGGAGTTCATCCGTGGATTCAGAGCGATGCACTTCATAGGGCCCTGCGTAACCGTTTTCGGGTCGGCGCGTTTCAACGACGGCAGCAGTCATTACGAACTCGCGAGAACAATGGGGAAACGGATTGCTGAGGCAGACCTGGCGGTGATGACGGGGGGCGGTCCCGGCATCATGGAGGGCGCTAATCGCGGCGCTCGCGAAGCGGGCGGCAAGTCAATAGGGTGCAACATCGAACTGCCGATGGAGCAATTCCCGAACCCGTACCTCGACAAGTTTGTCGAGTTCCGCTACTTCTTCGTGCGCAAGGTCATGCTCGTGAAGTACTCGTGCGCGTTCGTCGTTCTGCCGGGCGGTTTCGGCACACTCGACGAAGTATTCGAGACGCTCGTGCTGATCCAGACCGGCAAGATCCAGAACTTCCCGATCGTCCTCATGGGCCGCGACTACTGGCAGCCGATCGTGGACTATGCCCGCAACGACCTCGTCCGCGAGGGCGCAATCAGCCCGGAAGACCTTGATCTGGTTATCTTCACCGATGATCCAGACGAGGCGATGGAAGCGATCGCTAAGGCAAAGGCTCAGCACGCGGGTGATTTTGCGAAGAAACGCAAGCCGTTCTGGTGGCTCCGAGAGTAGACACACCGCGACGGGCTCGGCCGCGCTGCCGCCGCCGTTCAGTATCAATCGGTCCCCGCGGCTAAGCTGCAACGGTATCCGCATAGTGCGCTATAAGACGTGCGTCGTTTTATGGAGTTTGTGGATGAAGAAGCAAGTTTGTGCATTCACACTGATTGAGTTGCTCGTTGTGATCGCGATCATCGCGCTCCTGATCGGGATCCTGCTCCCGGCGCTCGGGGCTGCCCGCGACTCGGCGCGGAACCTGAAATGCGCATCCAACATGCGGCAACTCACGGTCGGGCATTCCATGTATGCCGACGCCTACGACGGCATCAACATCCCCGGGCGAATGGCGAAGATCGGTGACGCGACAGACCCGGCGAATCACTACGACGTGGGCAACGGCAAGCACTACCGCCCACGCTGGATGGTCAGCATGGGTGCGGGCGCCGGGTTCTACGCGTACGGCGCGCCATCGACCGACCCAAGCAAGGAGAACGATAACAACCGGCTCCTCGAGCACGAGATATTCGTCGATCCAACAGTCCCGACGTACATCAACAACCGTAACTACGCCTTCGGGTACAACTTCCAGTTCCTCGGAAACAGCAGGACCAACTCGAGCGGGAGGCACATGCAGTTCCCAACCCGCATCCATCAGTTCCACGGGCAGACCGTTCTCTTCGCGGCCACGCTGGGCACCGCGGCCGCGACGCCCGAACTCCAGCGCAAGCCCTACAACCCCAGGCCCCATCCGAGCAACGACCCCGCCGATGTCAACAACCACGGCTGGTCGCTCGACCCACCCAGGCTCACCTCTGACAGCGACAATTGCGACGGCAGCCGCGACGGCACACTCCGCTCTGCGCCCGACGCCCGCCACTCGGGGCGCGCAAACGTCGCCTGGATGGACGGACATGTCAAAGGCGAGACCCCCGAAGATCTCGGGTATGTACAGGCCGACGACGGCAGCTTCCCTTACGAATCAAGCGAAGCAACGAACAAGTTCTTCTCTGGCACCGGGCGTGATACCGACCCGCCGAGTGTGAACTGACGTTACCCTGCGTCCATGCCAACCGGACTCGTCAACGTCTTACTCATCGCTGCCGGTGGTGCGCTCGGGGCGGTCGCTCGCTACGCCGTCAGCGGACCGATCCTGGGCAAGCTGGGCGATCGCTTCCCGTGGGGGATCCTCGCGGTCAACCTCGTCGGCTGCTTCTTCATCGGCGTTGTGCTCTATCTCTACCTGCACAGGGGTGAAGTAGACGATCGGATGAGGCTCTTTCTCGTTGCCGGGTTCCTCGGCTCGTTCACGACCTTTTCTGCGTTTGGCTTCGATACCTTCGAGCTTCTCCGCGACGGCCAAGGCTCACTCGCGATCACCAACATCCTATCGAACGTTGTCTTCGGCATCGCGCTCGCCGCGCTTGGCTGGCAGGCCGTTCGTTGGCTAGTAGGCGATGTCCCCGCCGGGGTCTAAGGCTCGACGCGAACTGAGCCTAAACGCTCTCAGTTCATATCGAGTTCGCGCACGCCGCGCGCACGCCTGACGAGTTCCACGTTCTCGCGGATCTTCTGACGAACTTCGCCCGGGCTCTTGATCGACGGGATCTCAAGCGTCGGCATCGATTCGTCGGATGAGATGACTGTCACCGTGCCAAGGCTGAGCAGGCGCTGGATGAACGAGCGCCGAAGCTGCGTGTCCTTGATCCGGTACAGCTCAATCTCCTCAAGATCGCGCGTAAAGACACCCGTCTCCAGCGTGAGCCGCTGCGTAGTGATCGCAAAGTCGGTCTTAGCGGTTGAGAGCGTCTTCCAGATCGCGATCGGGATCGGGACAACGAGCACGCACGCGACGTACCACCAGAAATTGGTCCACTGGCTCGGCGAGCCCTGCCAGAGTTCCTCCTCGGGCAAGTCGCGAGGGTCGGGGGGCAGATCTGTGAGCGGGTTGCTCCCCGCACCGTCTCGCTCAGCACTCACAGAGTCATCGATGACCTCAACCGCAACGACGTCCAGCCCGATCGCGACCGCCATCTGGCGAGCCTCGTCACCCGACTCGGCCTCGAACAGCTTCACAATGTCCTCGTTCATGTCTCGGCAGTGGACCCTGTAGCGCGTCATCGCGACCTCCCTCTGCTTCATTGGGATTCACCGAACCTGCTTTCCGGTCAGGAATCCACGACCTGAACTCCCTCGGTCTTTGTGAGTTCAGTGAACAGAGTGCGCAGCCGCTGCGTCACGGGCCCGATCGAGCCATCACCGATCGGCCTGCCGTCAACCGTGCCCACCCACGCGAGTTCGCCCATCGTGCCGGTCGTGAAGACTTCGTCCGCGTTGTACACGTGTGTCATCGAGATGTCGCGCTCGCGCCAGGGGATTTTGTTGTCCACGCACAACGCCAGCACGGTCTCCCGTGTGATGCCCTCCGGGCACGCGACCGCTCTGCTCGTCTCGACGACACCATCGGTGATCACAAAGACGTTCGTCGCGTTCGTCTCAGCGAGGAAGCCTCGCTGGTCGAGCATCACCGCGTCGTCCGCGCCGGCGTGGTTCGCCTCGATCTTGGCCATGATCGATTGGATCAGGTTGTTGTGATGGATGTTGGGATCGAGGCAGTCGGGCGGGAATCTGCGGAGCGAACTCGTCATCAGCTTCAGTCCCGTGTCTCCCACCGAATCGGTATACACCGGCGCCTTGTGCTCGGCGAGCACGATCAGCGTCGGGCCGGCCTGGTTGAGCCTCGGGTCCATACCGCTCGTGACTTTGAGCCCGCGTGAGAGCGTGAGCCTGATGTGCACGTTGTCGCGCATCTCGTTCGCCGCGAGCGTTATCTTGATCTGTTCGACCAGCTCGTCACGCGTCGGGATCTGCGCAAAGTCCATCGCCTTGGCGCTCCGCTGGAGGCGCTTCAGGTGCTCGTCGAGCTTGAAGATTGTGCCTTCGTAAAGACGGAGCCCTTCCCACACGCCGTCGCCGCCCTGCACGAGCGAATCGAATGGGCTGATCCCGGCTTTGTCGCGGTGGATCATCTCACCATTGATGTTGATGAGCAGGTCGCGGTTCTTCTCGTTGAACGTCTGAAGCATCTGTGTGTTGTCCTCTCACGCGGTGATCTTGTGCTCGGCGAGCACATCGTACAGCGTCTGGCATCGCGCATACACGTCCGCAAGACGCGTCGGCACTTCTTCATTCTTGCTCTTGTACGGGCCGAACCCGGTCGATTGCTCCACGCTCGCGTACCAGTGGGGAGCCCAGACGCCGTCCTCGGGTCTCGGTCCAGGTTCCCACTTGAGCATCGCGTCGTCGAACGCAATCCCGATGTGCTCGCAGAGCTTCGACAGCACCCCACGCGGGTTCTCGAGCACATCACGCGAGTCGATCACCGCCGGCGTCCGCCCCGTTTGCGATCTGAGCCACTCGAACAGCTCCACCTGCTGAGGCAGGCCGAGATCCTCGGGCCTGGGTTCGGGGATCACCTTGATGAAGCTCGTGATCATCTCTTTCGGGTCGCGGATCAGGAAGCAGTTGCGCATCGGGAGCAGCCAATCCCGGCTCATGTCGTCCGTCAGATGGTGCGACATCTGCTTCTGGTACCAGATACGCTTTCCGCCCGGCACCGGGCCGGTCAGCTGCGCAACAACCTCACGCCAATCGTTTGGCTGAGACGCGATCACGCCTTCCCACCCCGGGTGTGATTCCCGAACCGGGCTGTCCACACCGCTCAGGTAGTGAGCGTACAAAGGCTCGTCGCTCACGGAGCAGTCGGTCCTGCTCCCCCAGGACCGCATCAGAGCGGTCGAGATGTTCCGAGGCCCTGACCACATCGCGACACGCACGGCTTCATCATTCTCGGGCTTGTGCTCCATGGGGGCAAAGCGTACAACATGCAGCCATGCGAGCGATACTCATCACACAGTTCTTATGCCTTCTTTTTACCGGCCCCTCCGGCGCACAAACAGAAAGCGCTCAGCCAAACGACACATGGGGTAGGACCATCCCCCGAACGCTCGAGCACGAAGGCCAGACCTACGCATGGTCGGTCATGATCCCTAGGAGCGCCAATGAAGGCGGCAGGGCACTGCTCTTCCTCCACGGCGCCGGCGAGTGCGGCACGGATGGGAAGCGCAACCTCAAAGTCGGCCTCCCAAAGCACATCCGGGACAACCCAGACCAGTGGCCCTTCGTCGTCATCGTGCCCCAGAAGCCGACGCGCAACAGCGAGTGGGAGGATCACGAAGAAGCGGTCCTCAAAATGCTCGATCTCTGTGCAGAAGAAGGGCTCATCGACCCAGACCGCCTCGCGATCACGGGTCTCAGCCAGGGAGGGCACGGCACGATCATGCTCGCATCACGCAACCCAGGGCGCTTCAAAGCCGCGGCTGCAGTTTGTGGCTACGTCGATCGCCGGATCGATAAAGAGGGAAACTGGGTAGATAAAAGAGGTGCTCAGCCGACCGACAAGGCGGTGAAACTTGCTGCAAAGCGATTGGTCGATACACCCGTCTGGCTAGTCCACGGCGACGCCGATCAGATCATTTCGGTCGAAGAGTCACGCGCATTGGAGGAAGCTATGGGAGTGTTTGTCAGACAGAACCCAGGCTCATCATCGAAGACGTACATCGAACACCAAGATGTCGGACACAACGTCTGGGACCACGCATACAGCGACACCAGACTCGCCGAATGGTTCAAGGAACACACCGCCGAGTGATCAAGCCGACGGGGGAATCCGATCCTTGACGGTGCTCGCTCCCTTCGTCGATATCTCTTCCCAAAGCGCCTCGACAAACTCATCTGCCTTCATCGCCCCGAGATCCTTCTCGACACCGAACGCACGGACCGAGACGTTCCCCGCTTCCGCGTCCCGGGGTCCAACGACCAGCAGGTACGGCACCTTCCACGCCGACCCGTCCTTGATCTTGGCCTGCACGCGCTCGTTGGACTCGTCCACGCTCGTCCGCACGCCCGCCTCGGTGAGCTTCCGGTTGATCTCGTTCGCGTAGTCGAGTGATTTCTCGCTGATGGGCAGCACACGGACCTGCTCGGGCGCGAGCCAAGCGGGGAACGCGCCGGCAAAGTGCTCGATCAGCACACCAACGAAGCGCTCCATCGACCCGAACGGGGCGCGGTGGATCATCACGGGGCGGTGCCGCTCGTTGTCGCTGCCGACGTACTCAAGATCGAACCGCTCGGGCAGGTTGTAGTCGATCTGCACCGTGCCCAGCTGCCACTCTCGGCCGATGACGTCCTTCACGATGAAGTCGATCTTCGGACCATAGAACGCGGCCTCGCCCGGCTCCTCGCTGACCTTCGCCCCGAGACTCGCCGCCGCGGCGCGGCACGCTTCCTCGGCCTTGTCCCACACCTCGGGCTTGCCAACGTACTTCGCGCTGTCCGGATCGCGAAGGCCCACACGCACACGGAAGTCGTTCATCCCGAGCGTCTCGAACGCAAGCTTCACCAGCTTCAGACAGCCCGCGACTTCTTCTTCAACCTGATCAGGCCTCACAAACAAGTGCGCATCATCAACGGTGAACGAACGCACCCGCGTCAAGCCCGAGAGCTCACCAGACTGCTCCCATCTGTAGACCGTGCCGAACTCGCTCAGCCGAACGGGCAACTCGCGGTAGCTCCGGGGCTGACTGGCGTAGATCTTGATGTGGTGCGGGCAGTTCATGGGCTTGAGGAGGTACCCCTCGATGTCGCCCTCGGCCATCATGTTGCTCAGCTCGGCGCACGAGCAGCCCTCGTCGCTCACCGCGCGAAGGAACTGACGCTCCATCACGGGCACAAACTGGCTCTCGGAGTAGTACGGGAAGTGGCCGCTCGTCTTGTAAAGCTCGAGCTTGCCGATGTGCGGGCAGTAGACATCCGAGTAGCCCATCTTGCGGAGTTCGGTCCCGATCCAGTCCTGAAGCTCCTTGCGGATGATCGAGCCGCGCGGCGTCCAGAGCACCAGCCCCTGCCCGACCGTCTCATCAATATGGAACAGCTGCAGCTGCTTGCCCAGCACGCGGTGGTCGCGCTTCTTGGCTTCCTCGAGCCGCTCAAGGTGTTGCCTGAGGTCCTTCTTGTTGAAGAACGCCGTGCCGTACACGCGCGTGAGCCGGTCCGAGGTCTCGTCGCCGTGCCAGTAGCTGGAGGCGAGCGACATGACCTTGATCGCGCCGATGCGACCCGTGCTCGGGACGTGTGGGCCCCTGCAGAGGTCTTCCCAGTCCTTACCGGGCTCGCCAGTGGCGTACCAGGAAAGCCCGCCCGAGTCGCCGCTGGACTTCATCGCTTCGATCGCGCGCTCAGCGTTGTCGATCTTGTACTTGCTTCCCTCGCCCTGCAGCTTGGTCATGCCCTCATTCACCGGTAGCTCGTAACGAGTGAACTCCCGGTCTTCCTTGATGATCGAAGCCATCTCCTTCTCGATCGCTTCGAAGTCGCCCTCGCGGAGCGGGCGATCCTCGGGGAAGGCGATGTCGTAGTAGAACCCGGTGTCGAGCGGCGGACCGTAGACCAGCTGCGCGCCGGGCACGATTCTCTGGATCGCTTCAGCCATGACGTGCGCCGCGGAGTGTCGCACCAGAAAGAGCGCATCGGGGTCGTGCTCGCCGTCGCGCGTTTTCTCGGTGATGAGCGCAAGTTCGCAGTCGGTCGTGATGGTGGTGGAGAGGTCGGTCAACTCGCCGTCGATCTTCGCGCCGACCGCCGCCCGCGCGAGCCGCTCGCCGATGGTCATCGCGACATCGAACGCGGAGACCGGGCCATCGAACTCTTTCACCGAACCATCTGGTAGCGTCACACGCGGCATCACGCCTGCCCCTTGTCGTATACCCATGTAAAACACAAACAAACACGCCGTTTGTTGCATACGTAGACCGTCTGAACAGAGCCTGAGACGGGCTGCGGCGGAGTATACGGCTTGGAATCGACAGATTATTCGTGACTCAAGTTGCAATATATCTGAATCCGATATATCTTGAGTTGGTACACAAGGCCCGGAGGACCCCGATGGCACGCAAAACCGCCACGCCCCAGCTCACGCAGGACCACACCGAGTTGATCGTCCTGTCCGTTCTGAGCGAGGGGCCAAGCTACGGCTACTCGATCTCCAAGCAGATCGCCGCCCGCTCCGAAGACGAGTTCCGCATCGGCGCAAGCCAGCTCTACCCGCTCCTCACCAAGATGGAGAAGCAGGGGCTCGTGGAGACGGACTGGGAAGAGATCAAATCCAAGTCCGCCGACCCCGACGCGCCGGGCCGGAAGCGCAAGTGGTACCGCCTCGCATCCAAGGGTGAGCGCAGGCTCCAGCAGCGCATCGAGGCGCACAAGCGGTTCACTTCGCTCATCAACTCATTCATTGCGACTGACCAAGCAGCGGGAGCGGTCGCATGAACAAGATCAAAGAGCGAACCAAGCCAACGGTCCGCACCTCGGCGCGCGACCCGATCACGCAGTGGCTCGACGTCTTTACGAAACTACTCGCGCTCCCGCCTGCGGAGCGTGAACGCATACGCGATGAGCTGGAGGACCACCTCCGCATGCGCGTGGACGACCTGATGATTCTCGGCAAGTCAGAACCGGAGGCGACCGAGAAAGCGGTCGCCGAGCTGGGTGAGACCGCCGAGCTGGCAAAGCGATTCAAGGAAGCACGAACAAGCACACGCAGGAGACGACTCATGCACACGACGATGTTCGCAGCAGCAGGCCTCGCACTCACAGTTGGCGCGATGAACATGATCCCAGGTTCTGCGCCCATGCCCGTTACAGCGCCCTCGCAGGTCGCAGCCGAGAAGCAGCCCGAGCGCAGCGACGGTATGAACCGGGATCTCGCCCCGGGGAACCTCGAAGACATCTTCAACACCATCGCCGAGAGCCACGGCGTCAAGCACTTCGTCCACTGGGGATCGCTCGATGAAGCCGGTGTTTACAACGATTCCGAGGTCGGCGCCATCCCGGCAAGCGGGCTCTCGATGGGCAAGGTCGCGATTTTCCTCAACTCCCATCTCAGTGTCGACGGCGCCGACGCGGTCACGGCCCGTTTCGAGGACGACATCCTCGAGTTCGGCACCGTCCGTTACTTCGACAAACGCGAACTCATCACGATCGATCACGATGTGTCAGACCTCGTGCCCGCGGGCAACGTGCTCGAGTACACCGCAGAGGCGGATCAACTGCGCAAGGGCATCACAACGGTTGTCGAGCCCTACATCTGGCGGGGCGAAGACGCGATCGGCGCGATCGTGTGCAACGGCTCCCAGCTGAGCGTCCGCGCACCCGAGCGCGTCCAGGGCAAGATCATCGAGTACATCGAGCGCCTGCGCGCGATCCAGCACCAGAAACACGGCGCCGCCGAGCGTGCTCTCGACGAAGCCGTCGCTCTCCAGCGCAGAAATCAAGAGGAGCTGATCGAACAAACCCACAAGAGGTTTGTCGAGGTCAGTAAAAAGATACAAGACATCGAACAGGACCTGCATCGCACAAACTACGAGTACTACACGGTGAAGCTCAAGCTCGAGGAGATCGAGAGGCGATACCATGATGCCGCAGACGGTGAAGAACGGCAGGAGCTCGGCGACAGACTTGTGAACGCTCAGGTCGATCACGGGAGCCTTGAGTCCAAGAGGAGCAGGCTGCGCTACCAGCTCGATGTCGCCCTGAACCGTCAGAGTGAATTAGAGCAGACTATGAACGTCTTGCAGACCCCGACAGCAGCGTCACAAAGCAGCAGGATGTTGCAGCGGGGCGAGAGGGCAGCCCTCAACAGCGTGGGGCACGTCGCCGACGAGCGGCGATCCAATCAGGGCCGATGATCCTGATTTCGCCCCCTTTGACGTAGACCCCAAGACAGGCGACACTATCCTCCGTCGGGGCCCGCATGTTGTGGCCCCGCCGGAGGAGCCCGCGCCAGATGATCTGCCCGTACTGTCAGACCAACGACGACAAGGTCATCGACTCGCGTGCGTCGGAGGGCGGCAAGGTCATCAGGCGACGTCGGGAATGCCTGGGTTGCGGCAGACGCTTCACGACTTACGAACGCGTCGAGCAATCCACAAAGCTCCTCGTCGTTAAAAAAGACGGCACCCGCGCGCCCTTCGATCGCGAGAAGATCAGCAACTCCATCCACGCCGCCTGCGGCAAGCGGAAGATTCCAGCCCACGAACTCACCGCCATGATCGATGAGATCGAGGAGGAGCTCCACCGCCAGTTCGACCGCGAGGTGGACTCCCGGGTCATCGGCGAGCGGGTCATGGTCAGACTCAAGGACGCCGACGAGGTCGCATACATCCGCTTCGCCAGCGAGTACTACCAGTTCCGCAACGTGGACGACATCTCGCGCCAGATCCAGGAACTCAACGCCCGGATCAAGGACGTCAAGAACCAGCAGTCACTCTTCAAGGAGGCCTGAGCGTGCGCTCACGTGTCATTCTTAGTCTGATCGCGATCACTCTCACCGGATGCCAATCAGGTGGTGGTGGGGGTACCACGCCGGGCAACAGCGGGGCGGATCGCTCGCGCACGCCGCAATCCGGGCCGCTCAGACCTATCAGCCAGACGAACAACTCGAGCTCTTCGCAAGCGGAGCCCAAGGACACGAGCT
Source organism: Phycisphaera sp. (assembly GCA_003712165.1). Classification (GTDB taxonomy): domain Bacteria; phylum Planctomycetota; class Phycisphaerae; order Phycisphaerales; family UBA1924. The sequence goes on along the minus strand of RHLH01000001.1, from coordinate 2,531,079 downwards.
GGAAGCCGAGCTGGTGGTTCGATGAAGCAACGCGCACGACATCAGGCAGCGTGCAGGCCTGCGGCACCGCAACCAACCAAGCCCTGATCGATGCCCGCCGCGAGGCGATCGAGAACGCCCGCGCCTCGGCGACGCAACTCGCCGACGCAGGGCTCGACGAGCGGGTGATCCAGGCCGCGACCAACCCCAACGCCGAGGGCGGCTTCACCGTCTGGGTTGTTCTCGAACTCGGCGGGCAATAACACACCCGCGCACGAGGTTGACCCCTTGACACGCTCTGGGGGAGATCCATTGGCCAAGAAACAACCACAACGCGGCAGGTCGCTCCCGATCCTGAAGGAGGTCCGCGCGTGCGAGCACTGCACCGAGCACTTGCCACTCGGGCCCAACCCGCTCGTCGCCGGTCGATCGAGCGCACGGATCCTCGTCGTGGGCCAGGCCCCCGGACGCGTTGCGCACGAGACAGGCAAGCCCTGGAACGACAAGAGCGGCGAACGCCTGCGCCAATGGATGGGCATTGCCGCCGAGCAGTTCTACGACGACTCGATCACCGCGATCATGCCTATGGGGTTCTGCTTCCCGGGCACCGGCAAGTCAGGCGACATGCCGCCTAGACCCGAATGCGCCCCGATGTGGCACGAGCGGATCAAGAAGTCACTGAAACACATCGAGCTGACCGTGTACGCGGGGCGCTACGCGATCGAGTACTACAGCACGAAGAAGCACGCCTCAGTCACTGCCGCCGCCGCAGATTTCCAGAATCAGCTACCCGATCACATTCTCTTGCCACACCCTTCGCCACGGAACAACCTCTGGCTACGCAGGAACGCTTGGTTCGAAGAGGAAGCGGTCCCCTTGTTGCAGGAACGCGTCGCCAAATTGATAACGCGCTAAGGCCGGCTGGCCTTGTAGAGCTCGAGTGCCTCTGATGTCGTAAGAGGCCTGCCAAACACGACAACTTCATCGCGAGAGCTTGGTGAGAGCGAAATCTGATCGAAGCTATCAGGGATGCGCGCCCAGCCGTACTGGCGTTGACCTGCGCCGTCGTGCAGCTTCCCGTTGATCACAAGTGTGAGCAGACGAGGCCCGCCGTCGATGGTCATCACGATGTGAAGCGGAAGATCGGATTCGATAGGGATCGGGTCTGATAGCCAGCTGACTACCTCGTGGTTCTCACGCAGTTCAATCTCGATTCGGTCAATCCCGTGCCACTTTATCGACCATCTCGCGCCAAACTGCGATGCACACTCAGCAATAATGGAGTCTGCCTCTCTCGCGCCAGCCGATACCGAAGCCGAGATTGTGAGCCCCTCCTCTTCATGGAGTGAAACCGAACCGGGTTTCTCTATCGAGTCAGTCGGCGTGTTCAATGCGTTGTCGAACTGCATGAACATGCCTTCAATCAGACTCCGGTCCAATTCGTGTACACGAGCGACGGACTTCTGTGTCTCTGTGATGAAGTAGCGTCTGTCTTCAACGATCAGATCCGGGTAGCTGATTCGCGCTTTCGGGTCGTTGTCATACAGCAAAATCTCGGGCTGTGACCAGAGAATCTCGCCGTCGTGCTCGACGCCCGCGCTGGCCCAGCCAGGATTTCTGTTGTTGAAATCGATCCCGCCGTGGTTGTGAAACCAGAGGAGGTATTTGCCGGGCTCGATGGTCCACACCTTGGTATTGGCGCGAGGGTTTCGGATCACCGAGCCGTCCGCATACGTCGCGGCCTCGGGTTCGGTCCATGTCTCGCCCCCGTCGCTTGACCAGCAAACGGAGATCACGCCCTTATCCGTGCGGTTCATCATCATGAGTCTGCCGGGCTGGCTGAGCTTCGTGATGTCGTGTTCCGCTTGCGTGCCCGCGAAGTTGGTCTCTGATCTCAGGCCTCTCCAGGTCTTGCTGTTGCCCGTCTGGCCGTTCGAGAGCAGACGCCACTTATGCTTCGACGGGTCCGTTTCGGTCAACAGGTTCGACGACTCAAGCACCCAACCCTCGGTCGAGCCAACAAGGTGTCGACGGATCTTTGTGAACGCGATGAGCACGCGATCCTCGATAGCGATCGGCTCATCGACACCCCAGAACATCTGCGCCTCGCCGCTAAACGTGTTGTTCATATCCGCCCAGGTGAGCGGGATAACGATGCGCGTTGGCTCGGACCATGTCGTACCCGCGTCGTCAGAGAACCTGTACAGGTACCAGCCGATTTTATCGACGCGGTATCTGAGACTGTCCTCACGATCGGGAACCTCCGTGACCCGCTCGCCGTTGTGCACATAGAAGACGTATGTGCGCCCAAACTCGGAGTTACCCTGGTGTTCTACGTGAAACGGCACCACCCACGACGACTCATGTCCAGGTTCTTTGATCGCCGGCTCGATCGCGACGAGATCAGACCACGTCTCTCCGCGATCAGTTGATCGCGTCGAAACGATGTGCTGACCAGTGTTGCCCTCTTCGCCGGGACCGGTCGTCATGACGCAGAGCCACGACCCGTCGTTGAGCGTGACGACCAGCGGCATGTCCACGTACCCGGCCGAGGGAATCTCGTTGCCGTGATAGATGTTCCGCCAGTCCTGCGCGGCAGACAGGCCAGTCGAGACAAGGGCAGTGACGAGAACAATCGCATGAACCCAGCGCATGGGGGTATCGTATTGGCGAGCTGTTGCCAGTGCCGGAATACTCAGGCCCGGGCGGGGTTCGTCCGAGTGGATATCACTCAGGAGGGTATCGGTATGACGTCAAAGTCACTCATGACCGCCGCGATTGTCTCGGCGGGTGTCGCTTCTTACATGACTATCGCGGGGCTCACTGGGTTCTGCCCGATGTGCAAATCCGTGACCGATAGCGTGTTCGGCGGCGCGACCCCGGTCGCACACACAACCCAGCCCGAGGACGGGGGTGAAGCTGGTCACGCGGCAGCCGAAGCCGACGGCTTTCGGGTCGTTAATCGCGAAGGCTCGGTGGACATCGAAACCGCCTTCGACCTCACCGGTCTGAGCATCCCGCGCGATGAGATCCACACGCTGCTCCCGGTCGATGCCATACCGGCGTTGACCGATCCTCGCACGCAAGGGATCGATGAGGCAGACTTCCTCGCAGATGATGCAAGGATCATCGTTGTCGAAGTGGGCGGCGAGGTCCTGGGCGTGCCGCTGGCTGTCCTGAACTTCCACGAGATTGTGAATACGACCATCGGTGGTGAACCCGTCGCTGCGACGTACTGCCCGCTCTGCGATTCGGCGACCGTGTTCAAGCGAACAGTCGGTGAGGACGATGATGCCGCTGTGCTCGAGTTCGGCGTGTCCGGGGCGTTGTACAACTCAAACGTCATCATGTACGACAGGACCGATCGCGGGCTGTGGAGCCAGCTCGCGCTCGGGGCGGTCAGCGGCCCGCGCGCGGGCGCCTCGCTCGAGTTCCTGCCGGTGCGGATCGTCTCCAAGACTCAGTTCGCGATGGACCACCCGGGCGCACCCGTTGTGTCGAACGACACCGGGCACGAACGCGATTACTCGGGCTCGCCCTACACCTCGTTTTTCGAGAATCCCGACTACCTGCTTGTCCCGGTCAGCGGGGTCGGTGATGCGCTGCCTCTCAAGACGCTCGGCCTCGGGATTCTGGCGGGCGAAAAGGCCTACTTCGTCTCCGCCGACGCGATCGGTGAGGAGATGACAATCCCGACCGGGTCGGGCGACGTCGTGGCTCGTGCAACCGAAGCGGGGATCGATGTGCTCGAAGCGCCCAAGGGCGTGCGCACGGCGCAGGCGTTCTATTACTCTTGGTCGGCGTTCCACCCGAGGACCGAGGTCATCGGGGAGTAACCGGGCACGTGTGGTCCAACCCCGGTGCGCGAGCGCGTATATCATCGGGCATGGCCAATAAAGTCACCAAAGCCGCTGCCGACGCGATCGCCGACCTCAAGGACAGAGGCATCATCTACGACGGGTGCACCGTCATGGTCGGGGGCTTCGGTCTCTGCGGCATACCAGAGCAGCTCATCATCGCGCTCCGCGATACGGGTGTGAAGGAACTCACCTGCATCTCCAACAACGCGGGCGTTGACGATTGGGGCCTCGGGCTTCTCCTCCAGACACGCCAGATCAAGAAGATGATCTCAAGCTACGTGGGCGAGAACGCCACGTTCGAGAAGCAATTCCTCGACGGCGATCTCGAGGTCGAATTCAACCCGCAGGGCACGCTCGCCGAACGCATCCGCGCGGGCGGCGCGGGCATCCCCTCGTTCTTTACCGCGACCGGCGTCGGCACGCTCGTCGCCGAGGGCAAAGAGACGCGCGCGCTCACCCCGCCCAAGTACCTCGCAAAGTCGAATCGCGACAAGCTCGCCGAGGCGCAGTCGCCTGAGCGTGAGTTCGTGCTCGAGACCGGGCTCTACGCGGATCTGGCGCTGGTGAAGGCATACAAGGCCGACGAGTTCGGCAATCTCGTTTTCCGAAAGACGGCCCGCAATTTCAACCCGATGATGGCTACCGCCGCCGCGTTCACGATCGCGGAAGTCGACGAGCTCGTCCCCACGGGTGAACTCGACCCGGATCAAATCCACACGCCCGGCGGGTTCGTGGACCGGGTCGTGCAGACCGAAAGCGAGAAGCGGATCGAGCAGCGGACGATTTCCGAGTCATAGATCGCTGTCATCGAGTACTGGCAACCCGATTCGTTATCCTCGGTATCACTCGATGATCCAGGGGAGGACGATATGAAACCAATTGCACCGACTTGCGCCGTTTTGGTTGCCGCTACTGTTTGTCTCGCACTCGCCGGCACAGCTTCACCCGCAGCTCTTGCATCCCAACCCGAAGCTCTTCCGACACTCTCCGAGCACATGGGGGAGATGAGCGATGCGTTCCGCACCATCTCGCGAGGGTACAACAAAGCCGACAAGCTCGACGATGTGCTCGAGGCGATCGGCACGCTGCAGCAGAACATCGTTGCTTCCAAGAGCATGGTGCCGAGCAGGCTCTCGGAGATGTCGGGCGAGGAACTGGAAACGTCGCTCACCGAATACCGCGTCCGAATGGCAAAGCTGCTCGACAGGACCGCTGAGCTCGAGGTCGCGCTCCTTACGGGCGACGAGGACCTGGCGCACATGATCATCCGCGACGAGCTGTATCCGATGCGCGACGAGGGTCACGAGCTCTTCAGCGACTGACTCTGTGTGCCGTACCATGTCGGCATGAAATTCAAGGCACTCACGTTCGACTGTTTCGGCACGCTCATCGATTGGGAGACAGGCATCCTCCGCGCTCTTGCGATGCTCTGCGAGCGTTACGGCATCGACGAGCCGCCGCCGCGCGGTGAGCTGCTCGCGTTGTACGCTCAGCTCGAAGCCCAGGCGGAGCATGGGGAGTACAGGCCCTACAGGGACGTGCTCGCGGACGTCACCAAGGGTGTCGCGGCTCGCTTCGGGTTCCAGCTCTCGCTGGCCGACCAAACGCTGCTGGCTGACTCGATCAAGGGCTGGCCCGCGTTCAACGACACGGCTAATTCGCTCAGAGAACTCAAGCAGCACTACAAGCTCGGCATACTCTCGAACGTTGATGACGATCTGTTCGAGGGTGTGCTGCCCAGGCTCGGGCTGCAGGGCGTGGGTGGGTTCGACCTGCTTGTCACGGCTCAGCAGATCGAGAGCTACAAGCCCGGTCGTGCGCACTTTCATGAGGCGCTCAATCGACTGGGGATCAAGAAAGACGAACTCCTGCACGTCGCGCAGAGCAAGAAGCACGATGTCGCGCCGTGCAATGAGCTCGGGATCAGGTGCGTCTGGGTGGATCGACAGGGGGGCAGGGGCGGGGCGTCGGGTGAATACGACGCGAGGCCCGACATGGTGGTGCCGGACCTCGCGTCGCTCGTGGGGGAACTTGTGTCGGTGTGATCAGCCTTCGCCTTCTTCGGCGTCGTTCTCGTCCCGCTCGAACTCGCTCGGGACGCGTGCTCGCTCGCCCGTCTCGTTCAGCCAGAACTGGTCTGCTTTCTTCTCGAGCTGTTCCGGGCCTTCCTTGTGCCATGATTTGTACGTGTCACCGAACAGGCCGTCGTAGAAGAGCATGAGTCGGTCGTTCTGGATGACGAATCGTTTCGGGTTCGGTTCTGTGTAGTCACCCTTTGCGATCGCGTACGCGCACCACCCGCCGTGCGTGGGTTCGTACTTGTCGGGGTTGTCTTTGAACTTGCGCAGGTTCTCGGCGCTGGTGAACCTGTATACAACGCCTCGGTGCGTGTGCGAATGGGCTTTCTTGCCCTTCTTGGGTTTGCCGCCGCCTTCTGGGAAGTACGCGATCGGGTCGTAGCCCTCGATAGCAAGGTTTTTTCTGCCGAGCTCGTACTTCGAGAGCTTGCGCTGCTCGGGGTTGACCCACTCCGAGTCTGTCTTGGCAGCCTCAGTTTGTGTGACCTGAGCCTGGTTCTGGGTGTTCTGGCCGTCGGCTGAGGCGGCTGAGAGCAGGATGCCGGCGACCGTTGCGATCCCGGCGAGGGCTGACTTGAGTGTTCGCAGGCGGTGCATCAGTGATTCTCCTTTTGCAGAGCCGTGTGCTCAGTAGTAAGCAACCACTTTGAGATGGGGGATTATGCCGGGCTGTACAAAAAAGAGAATCGGCCCCCCCATGTGGCGAGGGGGGCCGATTCTGAGTTGAGTATCACGACATGACCTGTCAGTCGCGAAGGGGAGTCTGATCAGCAGCCGTTGTTGAAGTTATTGACCCAAGCGGTGAAGTCAGCCGGGGTGCAGGACCCGTCGCTATTCTGGTCACACTCGGGTGCGTTGTTGTTGAACGCGTTGACCCACGCGGTGAAGTCGGCCGGGGTGACCGAGCCGTCACCGTTCACGTCAGCGAGGCAATCGGCGCCGACGTAGTTGAGGGTGAGGTCATCGATGACGAGTCTGGGGAGCGAGAAATCTGAGCCGTAGGTGGCGTAGAAGTGCAGCTCGTCGAAGACGACGCCCGAGATCGAGAACGAATCGGTAGCGATGTTGTCCCGCCCTCCGAGGTCTGAGATGGTAAGGCTGTCTGAGCCAACCACGCTGCCCTCGAAGAGCGCGTCGACGTGGAGTTCGATGCCGCCCCAGGGGCCGTTCTCGTAGAAGGCGATGTCCATATCGACCGAGTCGGCATTCTCGTCGAGCGTGACTGTGACGGAGGAAACGCGGCCCAGGCTCAGGTTGTCACCTGTGACATACGCGCTGCCGAAGGTCAGCATCTTGTCCGCCGAGCCCCAGCCCGGGTAATCGTTGTAGAAGAGGGTTGCGTCTTCGATGATGACCTCGTCGAAGAGCTGGGGACCGAAGGTGCTGCCGTCGGGAAAGACACCCGAGACCTGGTTGATGTCCGAGAACTCGAGGCCCTGGTAGACAAAGCTGGCGCCGTAGAAGTTCTCTGCGAGGTCCTCGAAGTCGAGGGTGACGGTCTGTGCCGAGGCTGAGCCGGCGATCATTGCTGCAGCGAGTGCTGTGAGTTTGCGCATGGTTCTATCTCCTGTGTGGGATCTTGTTTGTTTACCGCCGCCTGCGGGTTGCGATCAGCCCGAGTGCGGCGAGTGCTGTTCCTGTGGACGGTGCCGGGACGAAGCCCCGGATAACAAATCCTGCGATGTTGCCGTCGGTGGTTTCCCCGAAGCCGACGATGTCGCCTTGGGCGTTCACACCCGTGGCCTGGATGAGATTGACGAACCCGCTTCGTGCGTCGAGCAGGTCATTGAGTTCGTACATGGTTCCGTCTTTCCAGGCGAAGGCTCTCGGTGCGATGCCGGCACCGGAGCCGTCGAACCCGTAGCCGACGACGAGTCCGTCGTCGTTGACGTCGTTGGCTTCTGAGATGCCGAGCCCGTCGAGTCTTCCGAGCGGGATGTAGTTCGTGCCGCCTTGACCGTCGTCCTCGTAGATCACGGCCTGCCAATCGCCGCCTTCTCCGCCCGGTCCTGATCCGAGCCCGGCGCCGTTGGTGTGCCCGACGATGGTGCCCGATTCACTGATGGCCTTGGCCATGCTGAACGATCGGCCGCCGGGGCCGAGTTCGCCGACAAGGTAGCCGCCGCGGTCGTCAGGCATCGAGATGGTTGCGGTGTCAGGATCGCCGAAGAAGAACGAGTGTCCGACCGAGACGCCGGCGTTGTTAATCGAGAAATTTGCCCCGCCCTGGTAGAGCGTTCCCGCGGCAACACCGCCGCTCGACGGATCCCAGAAGAAACCTTGGGCAAAGCCCGGGTTGATGGCTGCCTGTCCCGCGACTCGGCCGGAGTCGTTGATATCCCAGGCGACGCTGCTGCCGTTGACCGACCCGGCTGCGGCGCCGACATCGATGAGTCCCCTCGGCTCGAACATCGTCGCGGTGCGCAGCCCCTGGCCCAGATCGCTCGAGCCGACCGCGACTCCGAGGTTGTTGACGGCCCAGGCGACCGAGTTTCGTGATGGATCGACTGCGCTCAGGTCGGTGGGGACCCCGTTGTTCCAGATAGTCGCGTGCGAGACCACGTCGCCCGGGAGGGTGGATTCGCCGACGATTTGGCCGAGATCGTTGATGTCATTGGCGATCGAGCCCGAGCCGCCGAGTGTTTGGAGCTGCTCTACGGACTGGGCGCACACCGACGAGGAAAGAGCGGTACCGGCGAGGCTGAGAAGTACGAATTTGCTCATGTCTCTTTTCTCCTGGCTCCGCTCCAGCTTTCTGATTTCAACGCTGGACATTGCCGGTGTTCTGTGGCAGAATACTCGAAACTGATTTGAAGTCAACTATCAAATCTATTTCAGGGACAGAAAATGCGAGAGCTCAAAAATCCGTTCATGACCCAAACATTTGCGGCCGTGGGTGCAACAGCGGTGCCCTACGGCCATAATGTCAGCACTATGACGGGTGCTGTCCTTGGAAACCAGAAGCAGATTCCAAAGCCAATCTCGAATGAGGAAGCCAAGCGGTGTCTGCGCGTGGCTGATCGGATCCATTCTGATTTGGTCGAAGTCATCAGCCAGCTCCCCGAGCATGCTCAGGGTGGCAGCGGGATGTCGAGGTTGCTCGAAATCGTCCGCAACACCTGTCAGCGGATCAGCTTCGCGGTTCAGGACCCGCCTTCGCTTCAGACACTCATCAGGCTCCCGGGTGTGAAAGGCCTCCATCAGTTTGTGGAAGCAGCGCGGCGAGTCGGTGTGACGAGCGAGGCTGCTGATCTGCTCGAGGCTTCGGTCAACGAGTTCTCGAGGCTCATCGATGACATCGCGGGGAGCCACACGAAGCTTACCGATCGGCTCGACTCGAGCATCCATGGCCCGCCCGGCAACGGGATGAACTCCGATGTCGGCACGCGCGCCAACATGTACGCGGTCTCGTCGCAGCTCACCGGTGGCGGGTGTCAGACGGGCATCAGCATCAACATCATCGACTTCGAAGATGAAGACACGCTCAGCCGGACCTATATCAACGGGTTCGTCGGCGCTTCGATCGCGCCGAGCGGCATGCCGCTGGTGATCTGCTCGGGCGACAACATGCGCTGGGCGAAGGAAGGCTGGAACCGCAAGCTTCTCGATGACACGGGCCTCAAAGGGCGCACGCCGACGGCGCTGATTGAGCCGTTTACATCATCACCGAAGCCAGAGATAACAGGTCGGGGGAAAGAAGGCCAGCTGCTGCAGGTCATCGACCCGGCGGACCTCGATGAGGATCATTCGCTCGATGTTGTGACCGCGACGCGCACGACCTGGCCTTTCATGAACCCGGAGACAAAGGAGTGTGCGTTCGAGCGCGTGTGGTATCTCGTCAACTGGCCTGTTCAGAATCTCATCTTTGATGTGTACCTGCACGAGAAGCTCGAGCGCATGTTCAGGCCCTCGGTCGATGCGCTGATGTGGTACCCTGGGCTTTCGATCCCGGGCGGTGACAAATGGGCGACCAGGTTCCCGAGCCAGATGAAGCTCGAGTTGCTTGGCAGGGGCATCGCCTCGTCACACAGCTCGCTCTGGCACAGGCACGGCGAGCTGACCCAGCACGCGTTCAGCAGGATCGAGGTCGACCCGAGCGAGTACGTCGGCTTCCGCTGCGAAGTGCAGTATCCGATCTGGCGCGCGGGCTACTGCATGTCATTCGAGGAACTCGCTCCGCGAACCGAGGGCTGATCTAGGCGTGGCAGTTGCGACTGATTCTCAATCAGCCTATCATCGGGTGTGACTACCCAGACTCCAACCAAGCCTGCTTTAGTGCCCCTGACCCAGCTCTCGAGAGGGCAGTCCGCTCGGCTTGAGTCCTGCACGCTCCCCGAGTTCGAGTCCGCTGAGCTCCGCGCGATGGGCCTGAAGCCCGAGTGTGAGTTTCGGGTCTGCAAGATGGGCGAGCCCTGCATCGTGTCGATCGGGCCCGGTGCCAGCGGCTGCCGGATCGCGCTGTCGAAGAAGCTTGCCGACCACGTGCACGTCCGTCCCTGCTGACGCCGATGACCGGGGGGACGCGCGTGACGAAAGCAGAACCAATCTCGTCTTCTCAAGCCGCGGCTTCTGAGCGGACCCCGATGACTGTTGCATTCATTGGCAACCCGAATGTCGGGAAGACGACCCTTTTCAACAAGTTCGCAGGTCGCAGGCAGAAAACCTCGAACTTCCCGGGAACGACACAGGAAGCGCACGTCGCATCGCTTGACGCCGGTGGGCGGTCTCTTTCGATCGTCGATCTGCCCGGTATCTACAGCCTCGGGCTTGATCAGTCTGAGTCGTCGATCTGTCGGGGCGTGCTCGAGGGCTCTATAGCGCCGGCGGGCACGCGCGCCTCACCGCCGGGCGGCGTGCTTCTCGTGCTGGATGGGACAAACCTGCTGCGCAATTTGCAACTGGCCGGCGAGGTGCTGGCGCGCAAGATACCGACCGCGGTTGTAGTCACAATGGCGGATGATGCCAGCAGGCGTGGTATCCACATCGACAGAGAAAAGCTCGCGAGTCACCTCGGTTGCCCGGTTGTGCTCGTCTCGAGCAAGACAGGCAGGGGCATCGACGAGGCAAGAGGGCTCTTGAGCACGGGTGTAATCACCGAGTCATCGATACCGACCGAGCAGAGCGAGCTCGAGCGGTGGGCCGATGCCGTGTACGCGGATGTCTGCGCTGACGATGCGCCCGTGGGCGATCGAGACCGTCTCACCGACAGGCTCGACCGGGCGTTTACACACCCTGTGCTCGGCGTGGTCACGTTCGCGGCGATCATGACCGGACTGTTCTGGGTGATCTTCACACTTGCATCGGTGCCGATGGACGGCATCGACTGGTTCTTTGCGACGCTGGGCGCGGTGGTTGCAGATGTCCTGCCCGAGGGGCCTGTCCGGGAGCTGCTGACCGACGGCGTCATCGCGGGCGTGGGGGGGACGGTGATCTTCCTGCCCCAGATCATCCTGCTTTTCTTCCTCATCGCGCTGCTCGAGCAGTCGGGCTATCTCGCGCGGGCGGCGTTCGTGATCGATCGGATCCTCAGGCCCTTCGGGCTCCCCGGGCATGCGTTCGTGCCCTTCTTGTCGGCTCACGCGTGCGCGATCCCCGCGATTATGTCCGCGCGTGCGGTGCCTGACAGACGCGATCGGCTCGCGACGATTCTTGTCGTGCCGTTCATGAGCTGCTCGGCGCGCATACCCGTGTACGTGCTGCTCACGCAGATCCTCTTCCCGGGCAGCAGCGGCAAGCAGGCTCTCGCGTTCACGGGGTGCTATGTGCTGGGCATTCTCGCGGGGCTTGTCAGCGCGATCCTCGCGAGGGGGACGATGCTCCGCGGGCGCAGCAGGCCCATGGCGCTCGAGTTGCCGCGTTATCAGCTTCCGGGGCTCTTCTATGCGACGAAGCAGGCGTTTTACAGGGGCTGGCTGTTCGTGCGCAAGGCGGGCACGGTGATCCTTGCGATCTCGGTCGTGCTCTGGTGGCTCAACGCGTACCCGGGTTCGGAGCCTTCGCCCGTTGCTGAGTCGCTGCGTTCGGAGGCGGCTCAGATCGCACGGGCCGAGCCCGATCGCGCCGATGAGCTGCTGTTGCGAGCGAATGCAGAGGACACGAAGTTCGCATCGCGGAACACGTTCCTCGGCAGGATCGGTTCGGCCATCCAGCCGGTCTTTGCCCCCATCGGCGCGGATCGTCAGCTGACCGTCGGCATCCTTGCGAGCTTCGCGGCACGTGAGGTCTTTGTCTCGACGATGGCTGTCCAGATCGCAGGCAGCGAGGACACCGAGGACGAAACCGTCTTCGAAGCGGTCTCGACCGCCGAGCGCGACGACGGCTCTCCCGTTTTCACCGAAGCGACGAACTGGTCGATGCTCGTGTTCTTCGTGCTCGCTATCCAGTGCCTGCCGACGCTCGTGGTAACCGCCAAGGAAGCGGGGGGTTGGAAGTGGGCTGGTCTGCAGTTCGCGTGGATGACTGGCGTCGCGTATGTCTCGTCGCTCGTCGTGTACACGGTTGTCACACGGGTGCTCTGATGCCGATCGGTGACTGGCAGTTCTGGGTTGTCTCGCTCGCGGCGGTGGGGGGCGTCTTGGTTCTGGTCAAGCAGTTCAAGCCCGTGCGGAAGCACCGGAAGACACAGCTGACGATCTCGGCCCGCGAGCGCGACGAAGCCTGAACTTGCCGTACAATGCGGCTATGCCACTCACACGTGATCAGATCGCCAAGCGTGCCGCCCAGGAACTCGAGGACGGTTATCTCGTCAACCTCGGCATCGGGATGCCGACGCTCGTCGCCAACCACATCCCGGTCGGGACCGACGGCAAGCCCATCGAGGTCTGGCTCCAATCCGAGAACGGGCTTCTGGGCATCGGTCCGTTCCCGACGGACGACAAGGTGGACGCCGACCTGATCAACGCGGGCAAGCAGACCGTGACCGCGCTCGACGGGTCGAGTTTTTTCTCAAGCTCCGACAGCTTCGGCATGATCCGCGGCGGGCACATCGACATGTGCATCCTCGGGGCGATGCAGATCTCTCAGCAGGGCGACATCGCCAACTGGATGATCCCGGGCAAGATGGTCAAGGGCATGGGCGGCGCAATGGACCTCGTCGCGGGCGTCGAGAAGGTCGTCGTCATGATGGAGCACGTCTCCAAAAGGGGCGACGCGAAGATCCTCAAGGAGTGCAATCTCCCCCTTACGGGCAAGGGCGTCGTGGACATGATCATCAGCGACCTCTGCGTGATGCTGTTCGATCAGTCGAAGAAGCGGTTCGTGGTGACGGAGCTTGCCGAGGGTGTGACGCGCGAGGAGATCGAGCAGAAGACTGAGGCGGAGATCTTCTTCGCGGATGAGTTGAAGACGGTTGAGTTGTAAGATGCCGATTTACCTAGTAGATATCGCATCTTCCCAGCGGCCTGTCAGGATTCAGGCAAAGAGCCTCTCGCAGTTGTCCGTGTATTGCGATGAGCAACGGTGGCGAGTGAAGTCGGTGAGGTATGAGTCCGAACGGGGTAATTTGGAAAACGTAGTAGATTCTGTTATTCGAGACGATTGGAAACCAAAGAACGTAGCTACCAAGATCGAGCTAACAGTAGGGCAGATTGTGATTGGACTTGTTCTTACAGTTGTCTTCATTGGTGGGCTCAGTTTACTATTTGGGCTGGGTTTGGGTGCATACGAATATTTTTACAATTGACGCACGTCTTGTAGATTGACATGTCCCAGCAAACCACAGACACAATCCTCATGGTCCGCCCGGCAGCGTGCGGTTCGAACCCCGAGACCGCCGAGTCGAACGCCTTTCAGAGCCGAGCTGCAACCGATCCGGCCGCGGATCGCGAGGCCGTGGCGGCGGAGTTTGATGGGTTTGTCGATGTGCTGCGCAGCGTTGGTGTCAACGTCCTCGTTTTAGAAGACAGCCAAGAGCCGGCCAAGCCCGACGCGGTCTTTCCGAACAACTGGTTCTCGACGCACGCCGATGGGCGGGTGCTGCTCTACCCGATGCTCAGCGCCAAGAGGCGTCTCGAACGGCGGACTGATGCGCTTGCAGAGGTGCTCAAAGAAGCTGGGTTCGATAGTTTGAGGTTCGATTCAACGCTCGTCGATCAGTTCGAGCAGCAAGAAAAGTTTCTCGAGGGCACGGGCTCAGTTGTATTCGATCACGTGAACCGCGCGGCGTACGCGTGCCGATCGCCCCGCACGGACGACGCGGTGCTCACCAGGCTGTGCGAGTTGATCGGGTACGAGCCGGTCGCGTTCGATGCTTTCGATGAGAGCGGGCTTGCGTACTACCACACCAACGTGATGATGTCCGTCGGGAGCGACTTCGCGATCGTGTGTCTCGAGTCGGTTTCCGAGGAAAGCCGTGCGATGCTGAGTGAGCGATTCGCATCGAGCGGGCATGAGATTGTCGAGATCACCCGGGCACAGGCCGCTCGGTTCGCGGGCAATATCATCGAGCTTTGCACGAATTCTGGTGATCGCGTGCTTGCACTCTCCGACTCTGCGCTGGAAGCGCTCGGCGAAGACGCGGCGAGGTTCGAAGCTCGGGGTATCCGGCTGGCCCACGCGCCGATCCCGACCATCGAACGGCTGGGCGGCGGGTCTGCGCGGTGCATGATCGCTGAGATATTCCCCAGCCGAGCCTGATCGATGCTGGCAACAGATCCACGGATTGGCTGCAGGATTGGTTTACTCGCCGCCGGCGGGTGTGAATTCCTTGCCGATGGTCTCGCTGATCAGCTTGTCGAGTTCTTCGACCAGATCGACCTCGAGCGGTTCCGGTGAGAGTTCTTTCTCGTCGGCGAGCTTCTCGGCGTTCTCGATCATCTCGAGCAGCTCCGCAGCGGTGACCTGATTCGGAGCCTTGATATCCAGATCGTCGTTCGTGCTGAAGCCTTCGCTGCCGACCGTGACCGAGAGGTTCTTGTTGTTGCTGATCGGTGCAAAGACCGCCTCGAAATCGCTGTCCTTGAGCTTGTCCTCGGTGAAGCCTCTTGCGAGTCGTCCGAACGCGAGCTCGCCTCGTGCTTTCTCTTCGTCGCTCAGTGTCGATGGCGCAATGTACCCGCCGTACATGGCCTTGGAGATGAGCATGGGCAGGAAGTCGCTCTCGGTCATCGCCTCGCCCAGATTCTTGAACTCGTCCAGAGAGATGTTCTTGTCGCGGAACTCGTCTGCGAGGAAGTTCACGCGTTCCATGAGCGCGATGCGTTCCTCGTCGGGGAGGTGTATCTCCTTGAACGACTCGTTGACAGCCTGTGTCGTGATGTCCGCGGTCCAGTCTCGCCAGTTCTGCCAGACGTAGATACCGCCTACACCAACCAGCAGCATGATCGCGATCACGACGGAGAGGCATCCGACCAGGATGATCTTGCCCGCGTTGCTCTTCTTGGGTTGTCGAAACTCGTCCTGAAGCTGTTGGTGTGCCAAGCGGGCCCCCCTCTGCGCGTATCGTCGCTTTCCGTGATGTTATTCGCTACGGTTCCCTCGTGATTTCATCCAGAATACCTGTTTTCGATGCCCACCTCGACCTGGCGTATCTTGCCGAACTCGGCCGAGATATGACCACACCCCTTAATCGGGACGCACTGCCACACCCACCGGCGACGGTCACACTCCCTGAGCTCCATTCGGCGGGCGTGACCGCGTGCCTTGGGACGATTTTTTTGGAAGCGACCGACGCGCCCGCGCCCGAAGACGAGCCGATCTGTTATCCGCCCGGCGACGCGAACGAGGCGTACTTCAAGGGCGTCAATCAGCTCAACCGGTACCACCTCTGGCGCAAAGAAGGGCTCATCCGCTTCTTCGGTGATGCCGACGAGGAAGGCTCGGGCGGCACGAATCCAGCGATCAAGCTCGGCATCCTCATCGAGGGCGCCGACCCGATTATCGAGCCGCATCATCTCAGCTTCTGGGCGGGTCGCGGTGTAGTGGCGATCAGCCTCTCGTGGGCGGTCGAGACGCGCTACGCGGGCGGGAACAGCACGAACACTGGGTTGACTGACCTTGGCAGGCAGCTCATCGGCGAGATGGCGCGTCTTGGGATCGTGCTCGATCTCTCACACCTCTCCGAGCGCGCAACCATGGATGCGCTCGATTTCACGGATGTCCGCGTCTGCGCCACGCACTCGAACTGCCGATCGCTGCTCGGTGAGCAGAACAACCCGTCCTGGCAGCGGCACCTGAGCGATGACACGATCAGAACCATCGCAGCTCGTAAGGGCGTGATCGGGCTCAATCTCTTCAAGCAGTTTGTGCAGTGGCCGATCGCGGAGACGGATAGACCCTCGATCGGGCAGGCCGTGGAGCACATCGATCACATCTGCCAGCTCACGGGCTCGGCGCAGCACGTCGGCATCGGATCGGATCTGGACGGCGGTTTCGGCGCTGATGATGTCCCGCAGGGCATCGAGCGGGCATCCGACCTCGGAATGATCTTCGATGAACTAGCAACCCGCGGGTACAGCGAAGCCGATGTTCGTGCGATCGCGTACGACAACTGGGCGGGATTCTTCTCACTCTGACAGAGCGAGCATTGCTTCTTCTCTGCAGTGGCCGCACCAGAGCACCGGGTTCTCAAGCATGCCGATGCGCTGCGCACCGTGCGCGGGCGGGCCGAGCCTGTTGAGCCTGGCGAGCATCCGGCGCTCGTAAGCGGATTTGTTCATCACGTAGTCGGGCGAGTTCTGCGTGTAGGCGTACTCACCCTGCAAGAGCTCATTGATCCTGGCGATCCTTGTTGAGCTTTCGGGGTGCGTGCTCAGCCACTCGGGCTGGCTGCGCGGCCCGGAGGCAGCTTGGAGCACTTCCATCACCTCGCGCTGACCGACGGGGTTGTAGCCTGCGCGGGCCATGTACCTGATCCCAAGCATGTCTGCTTCGAGCTCTTCGTTTCTGCCGTAACTGAGCAGGACGATGTTGCCACCGACGGCCATGACTGGCAGGCCAAGCTCGCCGTAGGTTTTCAAGTCGCTGTCTTCTTCTGCAGAACTGACGACGAGTGCAGCGAGCAGCAGGCCGAGGTTGTACCCGTATTGCTTGCTGATTCTTTGGTTGCCGTGGCGCGCGGTGACGTGTCCGATCTCGTGCCCGATGACGCCAGCCATCTCCGCCTCGCTTGAGAGTTTGTCTGCGAGCCCGCGTGAGAGATACACCTGGCCGCCCGGGAGCGCGAACGCGTTGATCACACCAGAGTCGAGCAGCGTGAACTCCCAGGGCAGTTCGGGCACGCCCTCTTCGATGCCTTCGAGCAGTCGGGCGCCGACCTCGTCGACGTACGCCTGGGCCTGGGCATCGGGGGTCTCGCCTCCGAACTCGGCGGTCATCCCGGGTGCCGCCTCGACACCCATCGCGACCTCTCGATCCCACGAGAGCAGCGTGAGCGATCTGGCTCCGGTCGCGGGGTTTACCGTGCACCCGATCAGGAGCAAGCAGGACAACAGCACGAAAGCCAGCGTTGAGATGCGTCGCATGGATTTCCTTTCCGGATCAGTCATCTGACAAGGATATTCACGCGAACCTACCATCGCTCGTGAGCACACCTTCGACACGAACCGAGGCCTGGTCCCGCGAGCAGCTCGCGGAGAACCCGCACGAACGCCAGGACAAGCCCGAGCGCGTGCGGAGCATGTTCGCGGCGATCGCTCGCTCCTACGACCTCAACAACAGGCTGCACTCGTTCTGGCGGGATCAGGCGTGGAGGAAGACGGCAGTCAAGCTCGCGGATGTTCAGGAAGGCGATGAGATTCTCGACTGCGCCTGCGGCACGGGTGATCTCACGCTCGCGTTCGCCAGCACCAAAGCGAAGCGCGTCGTGGGCACAGACTTCACACAAGAGATGCTGGACATCGCGGACACCAAGCTGCATGACAGCTCAGGGCGGGTGTCGTTCCGGCAAGCCGACGCGATGAACCTACCGTTTGACGATGAGTCGTTCGATGTGGTCTCGATCGCGTTCGGCATCCGCAACGTCGCAGACCCAAAGAAAGCGATCGCGGAGTTCCACCGGGTGCTCCGCCCGGGCGGCAGGCTCGTGATCCTGGAGTTCGACGAGCCCCGCAACCCGGTCATCAGGATGGGCAACAACTTCTACTGCAAGACCGTGATGCCCATGACAGCGACGCTCATCGCGCGCGACAGGAGCGGTGCGTATCGGTATCTGCCCAAGAGCGTCGAGACGTTCATGAAGCGGGAAGAGATGCAGGATGCTCTGCGAGACGCCGGGTTCTCAGACCTGGCAGCCCGGCCTATGACATTTGGTGTGTGCGTGTGTCACGCAGGTCGCAAGCCCGGCTCATAGCGAACAGCCAGTGATGATCATGATTCCGGTATCATCTACGCATGAACTGGATTATGATTCAAATCGTCTTGCTTGCCGGTCTCCTTCCGTCGATCGCTCAAGCTACCGAACGGTTCGATCCTCAAGAACAGCACACCGTAATCGTCGAGCTCCTCGTGCCGGGCGGAGCGCTGCCATTTGAGTGCGACCTGCAGCAGAGCCCTGACGGCGATCTTTGGCACGCGGCGATCAGCAACGGTGATGAGGTCATCGGGTGCCGGGATGTTGACGTGACTCACCACACGATCGGCCATGATGATGTTTGGGATGTGCGCATCAACTTGACTCACTATGACACTGAGCTGCAGTGGACAATGGTTTACAGCCCCGAGCAGCGGGCATACCGCGGAGGAGGAATACTCGAGAAGACCAGGCCGAGCGGCAGGGTGGATATCCCGCTCTCGATCCGCGGGCCAGTACAGCCGGGGCCCTGGCAATCCCGATCGTCTTCACCAGAGCGATTTCTTCCGATCGAATCTGTTGAACAGTGGGCGTCCAAGAACGATTTCTCGGGTCGGTGGCGTGTGCAGTTCTCTTCGTCTGATGATCCTGCGATCGGTGTGTTCGATGTTGACGACATGGGCTTCGTGAACGGCACGTTCTTGACGGAGACTGGAGATTACAGATTTCTCGCGGGCCGGGTGGATGGAACCAAGATGAGAATGAGCTGCTTTGACGGCGCACATGCTTTCCTCTTCCATGCAACGATGCGCGAAGACGGGACTCTCAGGGGAGATTTCTGGTCGGGGACTTGGTGGCACGAGACCTGGACCGCGATCCGAGACGACAACATCTCGTTGCCGGACGCGTATGAGAGCACCGAATGGCTTGGCGGTACCTCCATGGCGGAACTCGTATTCGTCGATGAGGGTGGTCAAATGGAGAGCCTCGCAGATGCGCTCGAGCAGCTCGGTGGCAGTGTCCGGGTTGTTGAGGTATTCGGCACCTGGTGCCCAAACTGCATCGATGCCGCGAAAGACCTGAAACAACTCGAAGACAAGTATCACGATCGAGGACTGCGTGTGCTCGGATTGGCGTTTGAGCACACCGAGGACGTGAGCCGTTCCACGCGTGTTGTCCGTGCGTACAAAGAGCGATACGGACTCGGCTGGCCTGTGCTTATTGCTGGGCTCTCAAACAAGGCAGAGGCATCCAAGGCGTTCCCGGTCCTCGATCGGATTCGGACGTACCCAACGCTGATTTTCCTCGATGAGAACAACGAGCTCATCGCGATCCATGCGGGCTACACCGGGCCTGCTACAGGTGAAGCGTACGACGAGATGATCGCCGGTTTCGAGAACTTGATCGAGAACAATCTAGACTAAAGAGCTGGCTTACGAGCTCGCGCCGGCCTTGTCCCTCGCCTGACGCTCGGCTCTGCGCCGCATGCCCTCATCCAGGATGATCTTGCGGATCCGGATGCAGGTCGGGGTCAGCTCGACCAGTTCGTCTTCCTCGATGTACTCAAGCGATTCCTCGAGGCTCTTGTCGCGGGGGGCTTTGAGGGTGACGGTTGCTTCCTTGTTCGCCGAGCGCATGTTGTCGAGCTTCTTCTGACGGACGATGTTGAGCGTGATGTCGTTGGGCCTGTTGTGCTCGCCCACGATCTGGCCCGCGTAGACCTTGTCTCCAGGCTTGACGAACAGCACACCCCGGTCGTGCGCGAGGCTCACGGCGTACGGCGTGACCTGGCCGCTCTCGGTCGCGATGATCACGCCCGCGGGGCGATCGAACCGTTCGCTGGAGATCGGCTCGTAGCCGCTGAGCGTGTGGTGCATGATCGCCTCACCCTGGGTCGAGGTCATGACTCGGCCTCGCAGCCCGATGAGCGCCCGGCTCGTCATCTTGTAGACGATGTGTGTCATCGCGGGGCCGCGCGGCTCGACGTTGAGCGTCTCGCCCTTGCGTGCGCCACAGAGCTCCATGACGGCGCCCATCTGCTCGGTCGGGACATCGATGACGAGTTCCTCGACCGGCTCACATTTGACGCCGTCGATCTCCTTCTCGATCACGCGGGGCTTGCCCACAGCGAGCTCGTAGCCCTCACGCCTCATATTCTCGAGCAGGATGCCCAGGTGCAGCAGGCCCCGACCGGAGACGATGAACTCGTCCGCCGAGTCGCCCGGCTCCACGCGGAGCGCGACGTTCGATTGCAGCTCCTTGTCGAGTCTGTCTTTGATCTGGCGGCTCGTGACGTACTCGCCTTCCTGGCCAGCAAAGGGCGAGGAATTCACGCGGAAGACCATGGTCAGCGTTGGCTCGTCCACCTTCACGGGCGGGAGCGCCTCGGGCTGGTCGGCGTCTGCGAGTGTGTCACCTATATCGACCTGATCGAGCCCGACCACCGCGCAGAGGTCACCCGCCTCGATCTCGTCGACCTCGGTTCTGCCGAGGCCTTCGAATCGGTAGAGCTGCCCGACTTTGACGGTGTGCCGCGTCGATTTGCCGTCGCGGTCTGGGCGGGTGATGCGCATGACCTGCTCGCCCTTGCGGAGCTTTCCGTTGTACACGCGCCCGATGCCGATGCGTCCGACGTACCCCGAGTAATCGAGCGTCGTGACAAGCATCTGCAGGGGCGCTTCGACTTCTCCCTTGGGCGAGGGGACGTGTCGCACGATCAGCTCGAACACGTCGCGCAGGTTGGTTTGGCCGTGATCGGATTTCATCGCGACGTCCATGTCGTCGGTGGCCCAGCCGTCGCGGGCGGATCCGTAGACGACCGGGAAGTCGAGCGTGTCGTCGTCGGCGCCGAGCTCGATGAACAGGCTCAGGAGTTCATCGACGACGCGGTGTGGGTCCGCTTCTGCGCGGTCGCACTTGTTGATCATGACCACCGGGCGGAGGCCAAGCTCAAGCGCCTTGCCCAGCACGAATCTGGTCTGGGGCATCGGGCCCTCGAACGCGTCGACGACGAGCATGCACCCGTCGGCCATGCGGAGGACGCGTTCGACCTCGCCGCCGAAGTCGGCGTGGCCTGGGGTGTCGATGATGTTGATCCGGTAGTCGCGGCCCTCCTGGTCGTGGTAGTTCACCGCGCAGTTCTTGGACAGGATCGTAATGCCTCGCTCACGCTCGAGCGGGTCGGAGTCCATGATCAGGCCGTGCTGGCCGCCCTTGAGCTTGTCGAGCTCGGCGTCCCTGAATTGGCCCGACTGGCGCAGCAGCTGGTCGACAAGGGTGGTCTTGCCGTGGTCGACGTGGGCGATGATGGCGACGTTTCGGAGGTGTTCCATGCGGGCGATTGTTAGACAGCCCGAGACGTAAAGTCAGTCCTGCGAGGAATTCATCCGCAAGCTAAAGCCGATCTCCGTCTGGCCCGGGCGCTGTTTGGAGGACCAGCGGAACGTGTCGACCTGCTCCATCGGTGGTGCGATGGATCGGTCAGGGACCAGGAGGCGATCAATCATGCCAGCCAGCAGCCCGGGTCTGGCGATGCCCATTGAGCTGAGTCTGCCTCCCTCGCCACGCGCCGGAAGCGCTTGTGCGACCCGCTCGAGCGTTCGGGCTTCATCCCCGTCGGCAGGGCCGAGCCTGAGCACCCACCAGCAGCGCTCTCGTTCGTTGAGCACGAACCAGGACAAGTTTGGATTCTCGCCCAGCATGGGTTTCAGCAGATCGTCATGGAGTACGCCGTCGAGCTTTGCGACTCGCGCGGCGTTGGGGAGGAATCCATCATAATCGGGAGTGGCTTCCGGGTTGCCGGTGAGAAAGACCGCCAGGCCCTGCATCGCCTCGTCCGCGACTTTGGCAGCAGCAGGGGAGCCATCGAGTTCGATCGCGGCGGTGATCGCGGTGCCGTTCTCGACCGGTCCGATTTTCATCAGCACCCGATCGGTCGCGTGCTCAGATAGCCGATCGGGCAGGTCGCCCTTGACCGGGATGACGCCTGCCATGGGGCCCTTGAAGAGGAACATCGCGTCCACCTCGTCGGCGAGCACGAGCCATGCATCGTCCGTGAACTTGTCGAAGGTCTTGCCAGACCAGCCGGGCGTTATCTGCTCGAAGCCGGGCGTTTCGAACATGGCCTGTCCGTTCCAGCCCTCTTCGTTCATGAGCGCGGTGATCTGCGCGACATCAGAGCCCTCGGCGCGGAGGCGACCAGCGAACTGCGGCGACAGCACCCGGTTTTGTCCAACAAGATCAGCCCAGCGCTCTTTCTTGCTGAGCCCTTTGACAAGATCGGCAAACAGCTCGGCGCTCTGGCGGGGCGCGATCACGAAGAGCCGAGCCTTACGACCCGCGACACCTCGAACCGAGATCGGTGATACCCGGTACGCGCCGCCCTCGATCGCGAAGATCGGCTGATCCGCTATCAGGTCGCGACCCTTGCCACCCAGCCGTTTGATCATCCTGATGGCGAGCGTCTCATCGACAACAGTCGCGATCGCCCACTGGCCGTCGCCATCGATGGTGAGCCCTTCGGAAACGAACAGCACTCGCTGGCCGAAGAACTTGTCGAACGCGACATCTTCCCGCATGCCGATCTTCTGCGCGAGTTCGCTCCAGCCTTCCGAGAAAGCGCCGTCATCGCCCGTGATGCCCAGCGTGTCGAGCATCGTGGTGAGCGACTGTCCGGCTTCGCTTTGGCGTTGCTCTGCGGCGTTGTCGAGCACGATCACAATGCCCGCGTCAGGCGCGACCTCGACGATCGACTCGATCGCTTCTGATGCCTGCGACTGGTAGCTCGTAGCAGAGGCGCGACTTGCCACGAATGCCGCGACGATGTACAGAACGCGCCAAACCCACGTGTGCAGGCTTCTCTGTGTAAGGGTTGTCGTCATTTCTTATCGAGTTGAACTCTGGTCCGGGGTGGATCCTATTTGAATCTGTTCTGGCAGACGGACGACGTCAGAGCCGTACCAAGGCGGGAGAATACCGCCGATGTTCAGCTCTGCCGAGCCTTCGAGTCCAAGTTGCTCAATGCTCTCTTGGACGTTGTTGGGCCAGTGCGTGACCTGCGTTGAAGCCGCGGCGTGGCCCGCTGGAATAGTCAGCCCGTCCTGGAAGACGATGACCTGCTGACACACTACGCGCTCAGCCTCGCTTGCCGGGCAATCGGGCCATTGCATGGAGAAGCCGACCGAGTAGCTCGTGCTCGCCGGGCGACGCTCGGTGCGAATCGTGGGGCGGTTGCCAACAAACATCACAGCTGAAGGTTTGCTGCTCTCGGCGTTCGCTTGCTGGGCAGATTCACGGAGGGTCACGAGCGTGGACAGCGCGTTGTCCCGCCAATCGTTGACGGTCTCGACAGGTGCAAGGCTCTCAGTCTGAGCAACGCTGACGATCGAGGACACGACGCCGCTCTCATCCTGGCCCGGCAGCAATCCGGCACGCATGCTGAGAACCGCGGACGCGAAGAGACCGATCGCAAGACCCACGATCGACATACGGACCCAGCGAACCCTGCGGCGCTCAGTGCTCGAAAGAAACGGGCGCGACTGCCCTACACGGCCGAGCACGGAGTCTTCGAAGGATGAGTCGCTGTTTGCGGGCGCAATCGGCTCACCCAGCACCGACGCAAAGTCATCGGGCGTCATTTTGGATGAGGCGGATCGGCCGAAACGGAACCGGTGGCGTCGGCTGCTCACGACCAGACCTCTTTCAGCCTGGAGTTGTGCGTGGCGTGCGCCACCAGGATCTTGCGGAGCTTCTGCCTGCTTCTGTGCAGATGGCTCTTGACGGTGCCCTCGGGCATGTCCATGTGCTCTGCGATCGTCGAGATCGGCCAGTCGAGCTGGTGGAAAAGCACAACGACTTCGCGCTGCACTTCGCCGAGTTCCATGAGCGCATCCTGGAGGGCGTCTTTCACATGGCCTGCGACCTCGTCGTCGGAGGTCTGCACGCCGGGGCCATCTCCGTTGCCCTGGCGCCAGCTGAGCGCTTCGGTGTTGAAGACGGGCGAGTGCTTCTGCCGTGCGTTGACGTACAGACGCTTGGCGATCGTAAAGAGCCACGTCGAGAAACGGAATCGGTCATCGAACCGGTGCAGGTTCGAGAGCACACGGACAAACGCCTCCTGGCAGATGTCCTCGGCGACGTCGGCGCGACCCGAAAGGCGGTGGAGGTATGCACGCAGCGATGGCTGGTGGTGCCGAAGAAGCTGTGCGGAGGCCTCGCGGTCTCCAGCGATCGCCTGAGCGATCAGCTTCCTCTCAATGTCGCGTTCCATGGCCAAGTGCCGACTCCTCTGGCTTCAATATACCAGCGATACGGGAGGGGGATGCCCTATCTTTTTCCTAAAAACAAAGCCCCCGCGGGCTTCTGAGTCCCGCGGGGGTATCCGAGTGGCGTTTCTGGACGTTTGGCTATTCGAGCCGTTAGGCCGCGACCTTGCGCTTGCGGCCGACGGTCCGCTGGTCCGGGTCGGCGCGGCGCTCGGGCTCCTCGATCAGCGTGTGCACCAGTTCGAGCAGATCAGTGGCCCATGTGTCGGCTCCGATCTCCTCGGCGAGCCCCTCGGCTCGGTTGAAGACGCCGCCCCCGACCGCGATCTGGGTGTGTGCCGAGGCCCCGATCTCGCGGACGGTGTCGATCAGGCTCCGGATCTCGGGCAGGTCCTCTGGAGCGGACGCGAACATCAGCAATACGTCCGGCTTGCTCTCGTGGACCTGAGCCAGGATCTCGTCGCGGGGGACGCCGCCTCCGCCGAATCGCACCTCAAATCCAGACATTTCGAGCAGATCGACAGCCATCTGCGCTGAGAGTTCCTCGGGCTCGTGGTCGCCGCAGAACGCCAGGACACGGCGCCCGAGCGAGGGCTCCATGCGGTACCGGGCGGCGGTTTGATCCACGAGCATCCGTAGAAGCCTCGTCGAGTAGTGGTGGGCGAGTTTCGTCAACTGATCGCTCCGGAAGAGCCGTTCGACCATCTCCATCGTGGGCCAGAAAAGCTCGAGCACGATGTCCTCGGGCGGGACGTTGCTCTCGTACAGCCTGTTGACGGCGGTCCGGGCCCCGACCCGGTCGCCGCTGATGATGATCTCAAAGAATCGTTCGATGTCGCTCTCACGGATACTCACTTGTGTGTCCTTCCTGCTTATTGGGTCTCTTCTCGCGTCCCTCTGACGCCGTTCGGATATGCCAGCCGCCCTCCACTCGGAGCATCTGGCTGGCAGGTGGCTATCGAGTGCGGGGCCTTGATCGCACGACAGCTGGCAAAAGAGAACGAGGCGGACCACGCGATCGCTGCGCTGCACAGGCCGATAACGGTGAATCCGCGTTATCAGACTCTGCTCGTGACGGTTATCGGTGCTGATAAGCCCCCGAGGGTCCGAGCCCGTTACAGTGCCCACGAGATGAGCAAACCAAGCGATCGAGACCAGATGTACCTCCAGGGGAAGCACGCCCACGAGTCGGGCAACTTCGAGATCGCTGCCCAGATGTTCGCCCAGCTCGTCAAGAAGGAACCTCGCAACGCGGTCCTCCAATTCGCGCTCGCGACAAGCCTCATGAAGCTCAAGAAGTTCGAGCCGGCGATGAAGCATCTCGAGAAGGCGGCCAAGCTCAAACCGATGATGCCCGAGATCCATGCAACGATGGGCGCCATAGAACGGACGTGCCTGAATGAAGAAGCCGCGATCAAGCACTACCAGCGCACGCTGGCGATACGCAAGGACTTCCCGCCGGCGATCTACGGCCTGACCGATCTCTACAGAAAGCTGGGCCGTTTCGACGACGCGGTAAAGCTGATCACGGCGGCGCTCGAGCGATCACCAAAGGCGGACCCGCATCTCGCGGAGGCATTCGCGGTGATCGCCAAGGACACCAACCGGGAGCAGGACGCGATCGATCACATCCGCGAAGTGCTCAAAGCAGAAATCCCGATCACTACGCGCAGCTCACTGAACTTCCGGTTGGCTGGGCTGCTCGATTCGATCAAGGAATACGAACAGGCGTGGGAAACGATCGTGCTCGCGAACGAGCAGAAGGTCACGCGTTGGGACCCCGTCGCGTACGAATCAGATGTCGAGCACACGCTGAAGTACTGGACGCGTGAACGCGTTCAGGAAGCGCTCTCAAGTGGAAGCGATTCGGAGCTGCCCGTCTTTGTCGTGGGCATGCCCCGCAGCGGTACGAGCCTCGTTGAACAGATTATCGCCTCGCACCCGGCGGGCGCCGGTGCGGGTGAGATCAACGCGCTCCCCATCGCGGCATGCAGGCAGCAGGGGATCAGATATCACAACGGGATGGTGTTCCTGCGAGATATCGCGAAGATCACGCCAGAAAATCTCGCGCGCGAGTGCGATGAGTACCTTGCGAGTGCGCGACGGATCTCATCGCAGGTGGGCGACGAGACGGGTGCCGAGCGGATCGTTGACAAGCTGCCTTACAACTATCAGATCCTGCCGCTGATCCAGATGATGTTCCCGAGGGCGCGTGTTATCCACACCGTCCGGGACCCGCGTGACACGTGCATCTCGTGTTTCTTCCAGGATTTCCTGGGTGAGCTGGGTTACACGTACAACCTGAAGCATCTCGCGGCGTACTACGCGCAACACGAGCGGATCATGGAGCACATGAAGGAAGTGCTCGATATCCCGATTCTCGAGGTGCGTTACGAGGAACTCGTCGAAGAACCAGAGCCCGGCATCCGCGCG
Source organism: Phycisphaera sp. (assembly GCA_003712165.1). Taxonomy (GTDB): domain Bacteria; phylum Planctomycetota; class Phycisphaerae; order Phycisphaerales; family UBA1924. The sequence goes on along the minus strand of RHLH01000001.1, from coordinate 2,504,240 downwards.
ATTCTCGAACACATCGGCCTCGACTTCCACGAGGACAGCATCCGGTTCCATGAGAGCAAGCGGGCGGTTCACACCGCGAGTGTCGAGCAGGTCCGTAAGCCCATGTACAAGACGTCTAGCGCAAGATGGAAGCGCTACGGCGGGCTGATCTCGCCGCTGACTGATGCGCTCATTGAGGCGGGTGTGAGTCTGCCGACCGAGGATTGACGTGGATCCGACCCAGACGTTCAACCAGGCGCAACAGGCGTTCGAAGCGGGAGACTGGCAGACCGCGCTCTCGCTGTTTGAGCAGGTTGTGAAATTCGACAAGAAGAACGAGCAGATCCACACCGCGATGGGGTTCTGTGCCGCCAGGCTCTCCCGGTTTGACGACGGCAGGCGTTACCTGGCCAAGGCGGTCAAGCTCAAACCGATGGCGCCCGAGCCTCACGTGCAGCTGGGGTATCTCGAGGCGGCGGATTACAACAATGAGAAGGCGCTTACGCACTACCGCCGAGCGGTGGCGGTCAAACCCGGTCATCCTGGGGCAGTGTTCGGACTTGTCGATGTGCTGCGCAAGCATGGCGAGTACGACGCCGCGTTCGCCGAGATCACCAAGGCTTTGAGCAAAGCCGATGTGCCCGATGTGCAGCTCGCCGACGCGTTGGCGCTGATCGCTGTAAAGACCGGGCAGCAGGAGCGAGCGATCGAGCTCGTGCAGGAGGTGCTCTCGCGCGATCTTGAGGACAACCGGCGAGCGATCATGCTGTACAGGCTCGCGGATCTTCTCAACGACCGGGGCGAGTACGACAAGGCGTTTGACGCTGCTCTGGAGGGGAGCGTTCTCAAGGGCGTGCCCTGGGACACCGGGGGGTACGACCTCGAAGTCGAGCGGTACCTCAAGGCGTGGACGAAAGACGCGTTTGATGCGGCGCCGCGGGCAAGCGGATCGTCGCAGCAGCCGGTCTTTGTTCTTGGTATGCCCCGATCGGGGACGAGCCTAGTCGAACAGATCATCGCGTCGCACCCGAGCGCGACGGGCGTGGGGGAGTTGCCCGCGATGGTCGGTATCGCGGGCAGCCTGCAAATGAGGCTCTCGGGCGCGCTCTCAAAGTTTTTCACCGAGCCCGAGAAGCTCACCGAGTCGATGCTGGCTGAGGGCGCTTCGCGCTACATCAAGTCGATGCACGGCCTGGCGGTTAAGCTGAACGCGTCTGTTGGGGCCGAGCGGATCGTTGACAAGCAGCCTCACAACTTTGCGCACATCCCGCTGATCAGGCTCATGTTCCCGGAGGCGCAGATCATCTACACGCACCGCGATCCGCGCGACACCGCGATCTCGTGCTTCTTCCAGGGGTTCGATGGTCCGATGGGGTACTGCTACGACCTCTTCGCGCTCGGCAAGTACACCACCCATACCAATCGTGTGGTCAACCTTGCCAGAAACGATCTCGGGATTGATGTGCTGCCCGTCCGGTACGAGTCGCTGATCGAGGACCCCGAAGGGCAGATCCGGACGATTCTCGACCACATCGGGCTGCCCTTTGACGAGGCCTGCTTGAGCTTCCACCAGACCACGCGGCTCGTTCGGACCGCCTCGACCGATCAGGTCCGCCAGCCCATCTACAGGGGCTCGATCGGGCGTTGGAAGAGGTACGAAGACCGGCTCGGGCCGCTCCTTGAGGGGTTCGAGGCGGGCGGCCTCGATCCGGATCAGAGCTGCTGACCCGGGCCTGGCGGGGGCCTAGACTTGTGGCCCGATGTCGGCCGGGACCAAGCAGGACCTGGCGGCCAGGCCTCCCCGAGACCGACGCGGCGAAGCGAGAAGCACCATGTACGCGATCATCGAAGAAGGCGGCGGGCAGCGCAAGGTCACCGAGGGTCAGGAAGTTCTGATCGACCTCATCCAGGGCGGCGAAGCCAAGGCCGGCGACACCATCACTTTCGATCGCGTCCTCGCGACCGGCGACGGCGAAGGCAAGGTCAGCATCGGCCAGCCCTATGTCTCGGGCGCGAGCGTGACCGCCGAGGTCGTTGAGCCTCAGGCGATGGGCGACAAGCTTTACATCTTCAAGTTCAAGCCCAAGAAGGGTTACCGCCGCAAGACGGGTCACCGCCAGCGCTACACGCACGTGAAGATCACGTCCGTCAAGGGCTGATATCCGACGCACACCACATTGATTATTCGAGAGGCACGCCTCACGGCGTGCCTCTATTCGTTTGCCAGTTGCTCACCCGAATCAAAGGTGCCGCGTGTTCGGTCCTTGACGACACCCGGGAATTTCAGCGAGCGTCCGTGAACCACGGCGTACACACCCGGATCGAGCACGCCAACAGCAAAGATGCTCTCGGTCAGGTTCTGTAGGGCGTCCGATTGTTTGAGTTCGTAGGGGCGCATCGCGCCGGTCAAAACGATCGGTACGCGCGGGTTCTTGATATCGGCGAATAGACGTTCGCCGGTCTCGCTGAGCGTGTCCGTGCCGTGCAGGACGATGACGCCGTCGATGCCGGGGTTGTCACACTCGTTGCGCACGGTTTCGACGATGAGCGCCCGATCAACATCGGTCATGTCGAGGCTGTCCTTATTCAGAAGCTCGTGGATGTTGATCCGTGTGTCTTCGAGGCGCAGCCCCTGGAGGATGTGCGCGACGTTCGAGTGTCGGTTGACGAGCGTGCCGGTGGTCTCGTCGTAGACCTTTTCGAGTGTGCCGCCGGTTGTGATGAGCGTGATCGTGCGCATGGGGCAATGGTAGTAGGCGGGGCCCTGTGCGGCTCAAAAAGCAGACGCCCCGCGTGTGGGAACGCGGGGCGCTGGCTGATCAGCGGATCTACGAAAAAGGGCTGCGGGCCTTCCGCCTACTCAAGCATGCTGATGGTCACGGGCTGGGCGCCCGAGCCCGTGTAGCGGACCTGAGTCGGCACTCTGGAGGCGTTGTAGAACTCGAGGACGAACGAGCCGTCTACGGACATCGTGTACGCGTCCTTTGGTCCAACGGTCGCCTGGTCCTGCGGCACTCGGAGCGCAAGCTGGCCCGAGCCACGGTTCTCGACGAGGAGCTCGGCTTCCTGCCCACTCACTGCGAAGTTGACCTGCTGGTAAGGTTCGAGTGTGAGCGTGTTGGAGGATCGGCTCAGTTTGCTGGTAGAGCCGCCGCCGCCGAACCAGGAGCAACCCCCAGCGAAGCAGGCGGCTCCTGCGATACCCAAGACGCAAATCGCGGTACGTGAATTTCGTTTCATGTGCAATCCCCATTGCGAGTCAAGCGCCCGGCCCGGATGCCTCGTGGCGCATCTGGCTCTGATGTGCGTTTCGCAAGCGGCCTCGGCACGCATTCCTGTGATGTACACCGGAAGCTGTGACGCCTGTAGGGGCTCGGACGCTCAGTTGGGCGGCGGGGGAGACCCGCCTAAAATCGGGAACGTCCGGCAACCAATACTGCCTTAGAAAGGAAGCCAATGAAAGCTGCCAAACTGCTCCTCGGTGTCGTGGGCGGCATCATCGTGCTGCTCGTTCTCGTCATCGTGATCGTGTTCATCTCGATCGACAAGATCGCGAAGGCGGGCGTCGAGAAGGGGACGACCTACGCGCTTGCGGTCCCCACCTCACTCAACTCTGCCGATGTCGGGGTGCTCAGCGGCAAGTTCGCCATGTCCGGTCTCGAGATCGCGAACCCGGAGGGGTACGACTCGCCATACTTCCTCAGGCTCGAGTCGGCGGGCGTCGAGGTTTCTCTCGACTCACTCATGTCAGACGTCGTGACGCTGCCCAATCTCTCGCTCACAGATCTCAACGTCCACATCGACGGTGTCACGGGCAAGAGCAATGTCAAGACCATCCTCGACAACCTCAAACGATTCGAGTCGGACGAACCCAAGCCAGACGCCGATGAGTCAGCACCGGCGAAGCAGTTTGTTGTCAACGAGATCGACATCCAGAACGTCGTGGTCCATGTCCACTTGCTGCCCTTGGGCGGGGATATCTCGACACAGAAACTGATCGTGCCCGAGATCAAGCTGACAGATGTCGGTTCAGCGGGCGAGCCCGTCACGCTCGCAGAGCTCTCGAACATCATCACGCAGGCAATCCTGAAATCTGCGGAGGAATTCGGGGGCGGCATCATCCCGGATGAGATCATGGGCGAGCTGGCGAGCGGGCTGGGAGACCTCAACGATTTCGCAGAAAACGGGGTTGAGATGGTCACGTCCAGTGTTGATGAGATCATCACCGACACCACAGAGAAGCTGGGCGAGGAAATCGACAAGCAGGTCGATGATCTCAAAGACCAAGCCGGTGACGCAATCAGCGAGGGCCTCGATAGCCTGCTCGGCGGCGGGAAAGACGAGAAGAAAGAGGACAACAGCGATGGCGAGGGCGGCGGGGGCTGATCCGCGGCCGAAGCGCGGTAGACTCGGCGCGTGAGCAACGCCTTCGACATCCGCCCATCGTTCACGCTCGAGCATGCCGCCGAGCCAGAAGAACTCGCGACACACATCATGGGTGTCGCAAGCGCCGATGCGAGCGGCGTGTTCGCGCAGCGTGCAGGCCGGCACGTCACGATCTCGCCGGTCATCTCGGATCGGCACCTGTGGTCACCATGGCTTCACGTGGAAGTCGAGGAAAGAAACTCGGGATCACTTGTCCGCGCCAAGTACAGCCCGCACCCGAACCTCTGGACGAGCTTCGCGTTCGGTTACCTGACCCTCGGGGCGCTGGTGTTTTTCGCCGGCTTCTTCGCACTGGCGCAGACACTGATCGGTCAGGGCGCGTGGGCGTGGTGGGTCACGATCGCTTCTCTGGCAGGAATGCTCGTGATGTGGATCACAGCCAAGGTTGGTCAGCAGCTCGCGCATGATCAGATGATCGAGCTGAGGCAAACACTTGATTCCATACTCGCGTCTCCCCTCGCTCCCGAGGGGGGAGACGGATCTATTTCTTGACAGACACGTGGAAAATTGCACTGCGCGACACCCCGCTTTGGAGCGTTCGGCGGGGGATGGTGTGCTGGTTCTGATCAAAACTCGATCAATATGTGGGTCGGACGGGGGCTTTGGCCCTTGACACGCCCACTCGGACGTATACTGAAGCGTGCCCGGCTCATGAGCCGCCCGTGGTGGGTGGGTGTCCGGGCCAGCCGGTGAGTCGTCGTGCCCGAGGCCTCTCATCTTGCAGAATCACATAGTTCGCGGGCAGATGGATTTGATATGTCGAAGCTTTACGTCGGGAACCTTTCTTACCAGACATCGGAGAGCGAACTGCGCGAGCTGTTCGCACAGCACGGAGAGGTTGTCTCGGCCACTCTCGTCATGGACCGCGAAACCGGCCGCCCCCGCGGCTTCGGCTTCGTCGAGTTCTCTGACTCCTCAAGCGCCAAGGCGGCGATCGAAGCACTCAACGGTGCCAACGTCGGCGGCCGTGACCTGACCGTCAACGAAGCACGCCCCCGCGAGCCCCGCGGCGGCGGCGGTGGTGGTGGTTTCGGTGGCGGCAACCGTGGCGGCGGCAACCGCGGCGGCGGCTGGTAATCCAGACCGTTCCGCTCCACCAGAGCACTGAGTAATCAGCAGGCCGGTCCCATCTGGGGCCGGCCTGTTTCGTTTTGCTGATACTATTGCAATTGCTCAAGATCCGAAATCAGTTGTAGAAAACGCCAATAGAGCTTACTTCCAATCTTGTGCTGATCAAACATGCTCTTTGCTCCCGCCATGACATTCTCGAGAGAAAGCGAGTTATATTGTGGTGTATTTGTTGAAAAAATATCGTCAAGAAGTGGACTAAAGTAATTTATAGTCGGGTAATGGTGTTCTGTTACCCTTATCAAATGAAGTATGTCATTCGCCATGGTGCGGTAGAAATTAGATAGTGCATCATTCGCTGGTTTGTCAGCTATTATTCTTGCAAATCTAATTAGACCATCCCCTACTAATATTCTTGGGTACCTAGCAGATTTGGATTCAAGATGGTGTGCAGATACTAAGGCTGGTCCATATATTTCATCTTGGTTCTCTGGAATGCAGCCCGTATCTATGTCAACGGCACCTCGGATTGGGATTTTTGCGGCTGTGTATCGTCGAAAAATCATTGCAAGTGACGCTGTGATGGCAAATATAGTTTTCATCTGATAGGTGCCATCTCTCGCAACTGGTGCGAATAGTAGTACTGTGTCACCAAATCTTTGCACGTGAATGTCAGCCTTGTTTAGATCTAAGGCAAGGCGGCGAGTCTCTAGCGGTAGTGCATCTAGGAGGGCTGGGTTTAACTCTGTAGATCCAAAGCCGCTTACAAAGTCAGCTACATCCTTTCGCAAACGAAGGACTTTGCCTAGTGAGTTTTTTACAATCAGTATTTGTTCTGTTTTTTTCTTACTCTCAATATTATTCCATTTAGAAATGGCTTCAGATTGTCCAAGCAGATCAATAGTTGCGCAAATATAGAAAGCAATCTCTAAGTCGCCATCGAATGGATCTTGTACATTGTGGTTATTTGTTTCTCGAGCAATTGTGTATTTTCGGTTGGACATGCAATCATGCTAGTCCTTATTCGAAGCGCAATATGCCATAGATTTGTCTAGTTTGCTTACCCGCCCGCGGCTTTCGCTTTGTACCCCATCTTGCATAACTGCTGAACAACCGCGTCCCGGTGGTCGCCCTGCAGGATTAGCTCCCCGTCGGTCATCCCGCCGCCTGTGCCGAACGAGGTGCGGAGCTGTTTGAGCAGGGCTTTCAAATCGGTTGCGCCCGGGTCAAGCTCCGCAACGACCGTCGTCCACTTGCCACGACGCTTTTCGCGGCGCACTCTGGGTGATTGGTCGCCTGGTCGGCAGACATCGCCTGCCGTGTTACGTGGGCACGCGCAGTCCGCGAGTGGTTTGCCGCACCGCTCGCAGGTGACGGGGCGTTCGAGAGGTGTGCCGTCGAAGAGTCCGGGCATGGGGTGAGTGTAGAACCCCGGTTGACCGCACCCTTGTGGTGGAGGTGATGCGCACAGAATCGCGGAAGCGGGCATGGGGTTGGCTTCGGAGGTGGGGGAGGGTGGATTCAGACACGCAAATGTGTGGCACTGGCTGCTTGCAGCCAGTGTTTGTTGATGGGCATGGAGTGGGAAGCACTGCTAGACAAGCCCGCCGGACTCCACACATAAAGCGGACCCGCGTTGTGTGCGGGCCCGCTGCGCGTGTTTGGTTGTGTCGCTCGGGTCGGTCAGCGGCGTCGGCGGAGCGTCGCGAGGCCCGCGAGTGCGAGGAGCGGCGCTGAGCCCGGTGCCGGGATGGCGGCGACCGGGATGCGGAAGATCAGGAACTCGTGGTGGCCGTCCGAGCCCTCTGGGCCTGCCAGGAACGGGTTGGCGATGGTCGCGGGGTCCTCGTTGTACCACATCCACTGCCCGGTGGAGTCGATGCCGTTGATCGCGCCGAAGGGGTGGGTGCCGCCCGCGCCGCCCGTGTTGTCGTCGCCGAAGACGAGCGCGCCGGTGCCGGGCGACCCGTCGGGCAGGAGCCCGTTCTCGTCGACCCAGCCGACCGAGGTGCCCGCGCCGCCGCCCATCGCGTTGGCCAGCACGATTTGCGAGTTGATCAGGGCGATGTCTGCCGCGCTGTTGGTCAGCGTGTCGCCCGCGATGTTGGAGTCGCGGTCGATGCCGGTCGCGAAGACTTCCCAGCCCACGCCCGGGTTGGTGCTGATGGTGGTGGACCCGACGGTGAACGAGGCGATCGCGCCCTGGTACGACGTGTCGTCGGACCACGCGACGAGGTACATGTAGTCGCTGGCGGGGATCGCGTTGAGGTCGTAGAGCTCGGGCCCGACGCCGAGGTTGCGGTACCCGTTGCCCACGTTGGCGGTGCCCGCGGTGTAGAGCGTGGGCAGCCCGTTGGTGATCTCCGCGGCGAGGACGTTGCGGATCCCGCCGTAGTAGCTCGAGGTCGTCATCCCGGTGGCGCTGCCGAACCCGAACCCGTAGGCGTTGTCCACGGTGATGACGCCGTCAACGTCCACCTGCCCGAGGGCGGCAGAAGCGGAGGCGACCCCGGCGAGTGCGGTCAGTGCGATCTTGGTCTTTCGGTTCACGTCTGTCTCCTTCTAGGTGTCCCCCGGTCATGAGTAGATTCGGGAGTTCGTACGGGAGACATCCGTAGTCGGGGGAGGGGGCACGACATGGAATGGTGACGATTTTTGGGGAATGAGATAGATTAACTGCCACTTGGATGGGGGCGGAATAGGGGGAGCTAGCCGTATCGCCATGCACGTTAATTTCTCGCGTGTGGTTTGTTTATCCAATGCATGATGCAAGTAGAATCTCTATTATTATCAGTAAAATGGCAATTAATGTGCAATAAATGCGAAGTATCGAGTTTCAAATCTACATAAGGTGTTTCAATTAATCAAGATAGATGCGTCTCAGTTATGTTAGTTGTACAGCAGGATGCTCTGTAAAGCGGATTTTATACGATCAATAATGCCCGGGTCGATGCCAATTGCAATTTGGACAAACAACATTAGAGTGTTGATTAGCGTGAAGATGATAACGGCTCGAGTCATTGTAAGGTCAAATCTTTGACGGTTTGTTTCGTATAGACTTTGTGACTTAGAGTAAAGACGTTCAATGCGATCGTTTGCAAGTGAGATCCACTCAGAACTAATTGGCCCTGATTCATACTCTTTTGTATCAAACATTGAGTTTCCAAAGACTGTACCGAGTGTTCGTTGGAGTATCTTCTCATGGATACCGTTTTTCATTAGGTGCAAACGGTATGACATCGCATGAATTCTCTTAATTGAAATACGGCCGCTGAGTTTGGGACCCTGAGTATTCAAGAAAGTAGCGGCAATGCGGTTAAGGTGATTGTCGACTCGATTGAGTTGTATTAGTAGTGACATGAATGTTGATAGGCCTGGCAGTGAGTAGTGTAACTTGAAGTTAATCGCATCATCTATGGAATCGCTAGAACGAAAGTCAGTATCGCTGATAAATTCCTCGTCAATTATAGTCATTCTAAAGGCGCTCATTGAGGTCTTGCCGACCTGCTGCCGTGGTTCGGTGAAGAAATAACCCGGCCCGTGGTAGGCGATGGTCCTGCTTGTAGGGATATCGTGTTCACTCCAGAAACGATGGCTCAACGAATCGGCATTTTGAAGATCTTTGATGCGAAGTACTTCGAGCCGGGGCCAAATGGACTTACCCGTTATTGATGCGGGCAGGTAGCTAAATAGAAACTTGGATAGAATTGTGGCAGAAACTTGCGACAATTGGTTTATACGATAGTTTCTAACGTATGAATCTGGGTAGGCGGTATATTGGGGAGAAAATGGACGCCTAGCAGAAAACTTGGCGGCTACCCAATCTCCTGAATTGTCTTCCAGGGCGCGGCGGTACTCATACTTATACCTTCCAGATGGGATTGCTGAGGCAGTGATTGCAATAAAGGAAGTTCCGTAAACAGCAACATCAATGAAAGCGTTAGAAAAGTACTTGCTTACGTGGGTGTTGTTAAGATCCAGCCAGCCGATGTTGGTTCGTAATCTACCATCGTGTCTGCTTGCAGAGTTAACAATTCCTTCGTAATAGTCTTGGTCACGCCTTAGCTCAAAGCGTTGTGCATATTTATTTTTAAGCTTCTTTAGGCCAGTAGATATTGATTTTGCTTGATCTGAGTAATAAAGACTAGTGAAAATTATCCGATAAGGTGCAATGGTTACATCGGAGGGTTTTGGAGTGGAGAATGTTGTCTTGCCATCATGCAATTCGATGAAATGTGAGTAATCATTGTATTTTCCTAGTAGCCAAGTAGGGGCATTTTTGGAATACCATTTGGCTATTCGATGCGAGTAAAAATCTCGAGGATTATTACGTAGTCGCTCAGTTGAAAAGTGTGACGGAAAATCCAATGGTATTCGTTACCTCACTATTCTGTTTGAACAGTTACCCCATCCACTTCACAATATCATCCCCAAACTCCGAGCACTTCCGAAGCGTCGCCCCGTCCGTCAGCCGCTCGAAGTCGTAGGTGACCGTCTTCGCCGTGATCGCGCCTTCGAGGCCCTTGGCGATCATGTCCGCGGCTTCCTGCCAGCCCATGTGTTCAAACATCTGCACGCCTGAGAGTATAACAGATCCCGGGTTGACCTTGTCCTGGCCCGATACAGAGGCGGCCAGTCTTGTGGCGAGAGATCTGGCTCACCCGCCCGTGGTGGGCACCGATCGGGCTATTTGGGCTTCGCGGGAATGCGGGCCCTGCGCATGGGATTCGTGTTAGCGACTACATTGTCAGTTGTTCCAGAACGAGGAGACCAGCCATGTCAGCAGTGCAGAACGTCGCCGATGATCATCTCGCCCTCCAGGGCTACGACCCCGTCTCGTACTTTGACGGCACCCCAACCGAGGGCGAGGCGGGGATCACCAGCGAACATGACGGAGCGGTGTACCGCTTCGCGAATCAGGCCAACAAGGATCGGTTCGACGCCGCCCCGGCCGACTACGCGCCCCAGTACGGCGGGTGGTGTGCTGTGGCCGCCAGCGAGGGCAAGTACTTCCCGGTGAACCCGGAGACGTACGAGATCAGCGACAACAAGCTGTATCTGTTCTACAACGGCGAGCAGGGCAACACGCTGCCGCAGTGGGAAGAGGACCGCGAGAACCGGCGCGCCACGGCGGATAAGCACTGGGCCGAAGGCACCCTCGAGGACCACGAGTAAGCCGAGCCTCGTCTTTGAGACAACCAGAGTTTCCTCTCAATCGAGTGGCCTCAAGGATGGCGTGCCCGGTGTTGTGGTCGAATTTGGCCCAATGGGAGCGACTATCGGTCCTGACCGCTGCCCGGGAGCCCGCGGGTGGATTGTCTTGTCCCGTGGCTGTAGGTGAATTCACCCCGATTCAGTACAATTGTGTTGAGAGCCACGGGTCGCTTGCTCCACGGTGCGTGGGGTGACTGCGTCTTGGCGGGTAAGAGGGGGAATCAAGCATGACACGCTGTTCAACCGTCGTCCTATCGGCAACCGTGCTGCTGGCCGCGTCCTCGCACGCTCAGCCCACCGCGGCTCCGTTTGACCTGCCCGCTGGCAATGGCGCAGACTTCGTCCGCTTCGGCACCGATGACTTCGGTGGGGGTGATGCCATCAGCATCCTCCCGCTTCCGATCGACGGCAGCACGTTTGAGATTGGTGACGCATCGATCGCCGGCGCCACCGATGCGTACGACGGAGTCTTCGAACTCGGCGTGCTTATCAACGGCGTGGATGGTTTCACCTTGGCCGATGATGACGGCGTCCTCAACCTCATCGCCACAGCGGAAGGCACGAGGGTGGTGCTCGACGCAACCGCGAGCCCGGTTCCGCCGAGTGGGTTCAGCATCGCCGCTGAGCACTTTGTCTTTGCGAATGAGCCGCTCGCTCGGCTGCTCTTCAGCATCACCAACGAATCGGGCCAGGAAGCCATGATTCAGGTCGAGATGGGTTCTGACTCGGGTACCGGTGGCACACCGTTCGACGCGGCAACAGCTTCGGGCGACATGGTGGTCGATGCGTCAGACACGTGGATCATCCGTACGGACACTTCGGGCATTTCCAAGATCCCGGATCCCATCCAGATCCACTCGTACTTCGGAGAGGGCGCGCCCGTCACGCCAACCATTGTCCGCATCGACCCGGCGGACGACGACGACAGCCAGGTGTTGTTTGATCTGCTCGTGCAGGACGGCGAGACCCAGTCGCTGATCTTCTACATTGGCGTCGCCGACCCCGTTGCACCCACGGGTCTGACCGAAGCGATCGCGCTCGCCGATAGGCTTGACGCCTCGGGTGACCAGCTTCGGCTCGATGGCCTGCTCGCTGGCATCGGCCCGGCAACCGCCAATACGGTCGTGAACTATCTGATCGATGAGCCCTGCCCTGCCGACACCAACGGTGACGGCGTGGTCAGCCCCGCTGACTTCAGCGCCTGGATCGACGCGTTCAACAATCAGCTGCCCGCGTGCGACCAGAACGGCGACGGGCAGTGCGACCCGACCGACTTCACCGCGTGGGTTGCGAACTTCAACAACGGGTGCTGAATTCGTTTGCAGTCACCCCATGTGCTTGACAATTGCCTCGCCGAACTCGGAGCACTTCAACAGGGTTGCGCCGTCCATGAGCCTCTCAAAGTCGTAGGTGACTGTCTTCGCCGTGATCGCGCCTTCGAGGCCCTTGACGATCATGTCCGCGGCTTCTTGCCAGCCCATGTGTTCAAGCATGAGTACTCCTGAGAGTATAACGGATCCCGGGTTGACCTTGTCCTGGCCCGCGTACTTGGGGGCGGTGCCGTGGGTGGCCTCGAAGATGGCGTGCCCGGTGTCGTAGTTGATGTTGGCACCGGGGGCGATGCCGATGCCGCCCACGCAGGCGGCCAGGGCGTCGGAGATGTAGTCGCCGTTGAGGTTCATGGTCGCCACGACCGAGTACTCGGCGGGGCGTGTGAGGATCTGCTGGAGGAAGGCGTCGGCGATGACGTCCTTGATGATGATCTGCTCGCCCGTCTTGGGGTGCTTGAAGTGGTGCCAGGGCCCGCCGTCCAATGGCTCAGCGCCGAAGTGCTGGGCGGCGACCTCGTAACCCCACTTCATGAACGCGCCCTCGGTGAACTTCATGATGTTGCCCTTGTGGACAAGCGTGACGGAGGGCTTGTTGTGGTCGATCGCGTACTGGATCGCGGCCTTGACGATCCGCTCCGTGCCCTCCTGCGACACGGGCTTGATGCCAAGGCCCGCGGTCTCGGGGAAGCGGATCTTCTTGAAGCGGTCACCGAAGTTGTCGGCGAGGAGCTGCTTGAACTTGGCGTTGTCGTCGGTGCCGTGCTCGAACTCGATGCCGGCGTAGATGTCCTCGGTGTTCTCGCGGAAGATGACCATGTCGGTCAGCTCTGGCTGTCTGACGGGGCTTGGGACGCCCTTGAAGTAGCGGACGGGTCGGAGGCATGTGTAGAGGTCGAGGATCTGCCGGAGGGCGACGTTGATAGAGCGGATGCCGCCGCCGGTGGGGGTGGTCAGCGGTCCCTTGATGCCGACGAGATAGGTCTTGAAGTCTTCGAGGGTCTGGTCGGGCAGCCACGACTCGGTCTTGTCGAAGGCTTTTTGGCCGGCGAGTGTCTCGTGCCAGGAGATCTTGCGTTCCCCGCCGTAGGCCTTTTCTACGGCTGCGTCGAAGACCTTGACGGAGGCGTTCCAGATGTCCGGGCCTGTGCCATCGCCCTCGATGAAAGGAACGATGGGGTTGTTGGGGACGTTGAGGCCGGTGGCGGACATGGTGATCGGTTCGGACATCTGTGTCTCCTTGCTGGAGCTAGGTGTTTGAGGAGTGGCCCTTCGCGGGGCGTCAGAGAAGGGTAGGGGGCAGGTGAGGTGCTGGGCGTGGTGACCGCGCCTATCGCGTGTTCCGGGCGGGATCTGTCGGTTGTGCGTGGTAGGCTTGTGCGATGGGACTGAGGGCGCAGGTCACATGGCTCTTTCTGATGTGTCTGTTGATCTCGCTCTGCCTGTCGCTGGCGGCAGCAATGTCCTTTTCATTCGTCATCTTGGGAGTGTCCGAGCCCTATGCGAACATCTGGAATTATCTGGATGGCTTCATTGCGACTCTTGCGTTGTTTACGGCAGTATTCGCGTTCGTGATCATGAGCGTTACGTGTATCGCAATGGCTTCTCTGTTTGTTGTCGAGCCAAACGAGAGGAAGGACCGGGTCCGATGGCGAGCACTAAACGCTGCTCGGCGCACGCTGGTCTGGTTTGCTATTCCCGCACTACTGGTTGGTGGTCATGTCGCGTGCTGGGTGATGATGACGACGATCAACAATCCGAGCTTTGGTTGGTACCAGCGAGCTCCTACACCCGCTGAGATCGCGAGTGTCTGGTTTGCGATTCACGCATTCGTGATCGTGATTGGATTCGCTGTGTATGTGATGAGCCGCGTTATACGGATACCCGCCAGGAGCGCCTTGGCTGGTTCTGACCTGTGCCACTCATGCGGGTACTCAAGGGAAGGGCTGGCAGGCGATATATGTCCCGAGTGCGGTGCGACCTTCGCCTAAACTGAGTTTGGTATAGCTGCATAGCGACCATGTGTGTGAGGAGTGCGAGCATGAACACGGAACCAACCCATGCGCTCAAGAAGGCTGTTGATCTGGCAAGTGAGTATCTCACGGGTATCGGTGACCAGCGGGTCGGCCCCGATGAGCATTCTCTGCAAGGTCTAGCTTCGCTCGATATCGAATTGCCCGAAGCGCCCCAGGATCCCGGCAGCGTGCTCGGTGAGCTTCACGCGCACGGCTCCCCCGCGACAATCGTTTCCGCGGGGCCTCGTTACTACGGCTTTGTCATCGGGGGCGTTGTCCCCGCAGCGCTCGGCGCGAGCGTGCTCGCAAGCGCCTGGGACCAGAACACGGGTATGCAGGTCTGCACCCCGGTCGGCGCGAAGCTCGAAGAGATCAGCTCGCGATGGCTGCTCGACCTGCTCCGATTCGACCCGGCCTGCGGCGTGGGCTTTGTTACCGGTGCAACAGTCGCCAATTTCACGGCGATCTGTGCGGCGCGTCACAGGCTTCTTGCAAACAAGGGATGGGATGTCGAGCAGGACGGACTCTTTGATGCGCCGACGATCCGAGTTGTCGTTGGCGAACAGGTTCATGCGAGCGTCAAGAAAGCCCTCTCGCTCGCTGGCTTTGGTCGTGCCCGCGTCGAGACCGTTGCGGCGGACGACCAGGGGCGCATAATCCCGAGCGAGATACCCAATCTCGATGACATGACACTGCTCTGCCTCCAAGCAGGCGAGGTGAACTCCGGTGCGTTCGATTCGTTCACTGAGATCATCGGTGACGCGAAGAACGCCGGCGCGTGGGTGCACGTGGATGGAGCCTTCGGGCTCTGGGCGAGATCATGCGCTGAGTTTGATGCGTTGACTGAGGGGCTCAATCTGGCGGACTCGTGGGCCGCCGATGCGCACAAGTGGCTCAACGTGCCGTACGACTCTGGGCTGGTTATCTGCAGAGACCGCGAGGCGATCGTCAATGCCATGACGATCAAGGCGCCGTATCTGGACGACAAGTCGCCCTACGAGCCATGCTGGTTCACACCCGAGCTCAGCAGGCGCGCACGAGGCACGGAGGTCTACGCGGCGCTCCGCTCGCTCGGAAGGTCAGGTGTGTCCGACATGATCAGCCGGTGCTGCGGGCACGCGCGCCGATTTGCGAGCCAACTTGAGACCGCCGGTTTCGAGATTCTCAACGATGTCGTGCTCAATCAGGTGCTCGTCCGTTTCGGCGATGACCAGCAGACAAGGCGTGCGATCGAACTGATTCAGCGCGACGGCACATGCTGGGCAGGCGGCACAACCTGGCAGGGCAAGCACGCGATGCGCATAAGCGTCTCGTCGTGGGCGACCACTGATGACGATGTCACAGCGAGTCTCGAAGCGATGATCCGCAGCGGCAGGCAGGCACAAGCCAGCTAGCTGAGAACCGTATCCGATTTGTGGGCTGGTCCGGATGCGGGCGGGCTCTTTGCGGGTGACACCGCGCGGGGCCTGTGATAGGCTCAGGCTCCACGCCCGCCCCTCGGCGGGACCAGGAGACTCCCCTATGAGATACGTTCGGCATGCGTTCATCGCGCTCGCCCTGCTCGGGCTGGGCACACTTCCAGTACTCGCCCAGAGCGATAAGTCGGATCAAGCAGGCAACGCCGACGCGCCGCACTTCGTCGCATACCCGGATGAGCCCTCGGTGACTTACCACACCACCGAGATCAACGGCGAACCCATTTACTACGAAGCCACAGCGGGCACGATCACGCTCGTCAGGGACGAAGCGGGTGATGCAGAACCCCGTGCGCAGATGTTCTACATCGCGTACCGTCGCACGCAGATGCCTGGCGATGAGTACAGCCAGAAGATGGAAGCGGGCGAAGATGTCCCGGAATCGAACTACCCCAACGCAAGCAAACGTCCACTGACGTTTAGCTTCAACGGCGGACCCGGGTCGAGTTCGGTCTGGCTTCACCTCGGTGTGTTTGGTCCCAAGAAGGTCGCGTATGCAGACGACGAGGGTCGACCCGGCCCGCCGCCGTACCGTGTCGAGAGCAACCCGCACTCGCTGCTCGACAAGTCCGATTTCGTGTTTATCGATCCCGTGTCAACAGGTTTCAGCCGCGCGCAGGGTGACACGAGCGCAAAGGACTTTCACGGTCTCGAGACCGACATCGCATCCGTCGCCGCGTTTATCAAGCGATACATCACGAGTACCGAGCGTTGGTCCAGCCCCCTCTACATCGCGGGCGAATCGTACGGCACGACCAGGGCAGCAGGGCTGACCAATCATCTCCAAGGCTCGCACGGCATCAGTGTCAACGGTGTCATCCTCGTCTCAGCTGTCATCGAGTTCTCAACCCTCCGCTTCGGGGCGGGCAACGATCTCCCGTACATCTGCTTCTTTCCTTCCTTCGCGGCAACCGCGCACTACCACGGGGCTCTCCCGCCCGAACACCAGAACAAGCCCATCGACGAGTTCTACAAGGAAGCCGAGGCCTTCGCGCTGGGTGACTACGCATCGGCGCTTATCCAGGGCGCAAGGCTTTCCGACGAGAATGAAGACGAGATCGTCCGCCAGATGTCCGAGTATCTAGGGCTCACGCCAGAGTTCATCCGCCGAGCCAACTTGCGAATCAGCCAAGGCCGGTTCTGTAAGGAACTCCTTCGCGATCAGGGGCTGACGGTGGGGCGATTCGACTCACGCTTTACCGGACAGGACCGCGACGATGTGAACGATACATACGACTACGACCCTTCATATGCCGTGATCCGATCCAACTTCACCGAGTCATTCAATTCTTACATCCGCGAAGAGCTGGGCTTCAAGAGCGATCTCAGCTACGAAATTCTCACGAATGTCAGGCCTTGGGATTACGGCAGGGCGGGCGACGGCCGCTACGTCAACGTCGCAGAACGCCTGCGTTCGGTCATGCACGAGCAGCCGCACATCCGCGTCTTCGTTGCCAGCGGGTATCACGATCTGGCCACACCGCCGCTCGGTCTCGATTACACGCACGACCACATGCAACTCCGCGACAACCTGCACAACAACCTGAAAAACTACTACTACATCGGCGGGCACATGATGTACCTCGACAAAGCATCGCTCGAACAACTCAAGGACGACCTCGATGCATTCTACGACAGCGTTCCCGTGGGACTGTCCGACTGATCGCTGACATACGACTCAAAGCAGCGGGCAGAAGGGAACGCCTTCCGCCCGCTTTCTTTTGACTGTTGAGAAGAACGAACTAGTCTTCGAACTTGAACCCCTGTGCCTCGGCCTGCGCTCGCAAGGCCAGCACCAGCGCCGAGTCGAGCGACTCACCTTGTTCCTCGCCGAGTCGCTTGCGCTCTTTGGCAAGCCAGGCCTCACGCTCGGTACTGAGCTTCGCGATCTCAGCCTGAAGCTCGGCTCTCTTGGCGCCGTACTCAGCGATCTTGGCTTCGATCTCCTCTGTGGACGCCTCTTGGAGTTCCGCGGGGAGTGTGCTCTTGTCGACATCCTCAAGCTCAAAGTCGTCGTCCTCTGATGCGTCTATAAGATCCCAGTGCGAGTTGCGGTACTGGCTGCTGGCCTTCGACGCAATCCGGCGCGCCAGCGCCATTCCGCTGGCTTCTTCGTTCTGCGTGTCTGCTCGTGCCTGACGCATCCTTGCGTCCTCGCCCTCGATGCCGTAGTACAGGTAGGTGCCGTTGAGCTGGACGTTCAGCTCGCGGAGGCGTTCGTCCTGCGGGCATCGGATCTCAATAAAGTCGCGGTTGTGATCGATGATGTTGTACTCCCCGCCGCCCAGCTGCGCCGCATGCAGCCAGCCACCATTTCTACCCTCGTGATCCGTGCCGCAGTGCACGGTGTTGATGGTGATGCCGTACTCCACCGCGTTTGGCACGCTCTGTTCGTAGTTCACCGGGCCCTGCCTGAAGTGCTCGTTGCCCGCGATGACGATGACCTTCAGCGTCTCGTCGGTCTTCGGGAGCCATGCGAGTTCTTGTGTGGCGCGCTGGACGGCCATGCCGCAGTACTCCGCGGACCCGCTGATCTGCAGTGCGAAGAGCGCTTCACTGATCCGGTCCAGATCACTCGTAAAGGGCAGCACGCACCCAATAAATCCCTCGCTGCCAGACTGGTGAGTCGAACCGTACTGATAGAGCGCGACCTCGAGCGTGGGTTTCTCACCGTTGAGCGTCGCAGAGTCGAGTTCGTTGACGACGCTCCAGATACGTGTCCTGGCCTGATTGATGA
The DNA here is from genome assembly GCA_003712165.1 of Phycisphaera sp. Taxonomy (GTDB): domain Bacteria; phylum Planctomycetota; class Phycisphaerae; order Phycisphaerales; family UBA1924. The sequence goes on along the minus strand of RHLH01000001.1, from coordinate 2,485,978 downwards.
GCCCGCCCATCGAGCCCGAGGTGTCCAGGCAGATCGCGAGCTGAATAACCGGACCATCGATCTCCCGCTCGACGACCGCGGGCTTCTCCTCAAAGGGCTCAAGTTTGATCTTCAGTGGCTGCGCCGAGAGGGCCTGTGTCGCAAACCCGGCCGCGAGGGTGAGTGCGAGTGCTGCTGTCCGTGTCATGGCGTTCTCCTTTGGGTAAGCCCCGCCGAACAAGGAGACCGGGCAGGGTTTCTGCCGGTTCGCGCTAGCCAAGAAATGCGGAAAAACAGCCGCCAAAGCCGATAATCCGGCTATGAGTGTTCCCGTCTGGATACCGCGCAGGTACGAATCTCGCTTTAGTCTTCTGGGCGCGATGGCCGACGAACTCGCTCTCGGATTCCAGGCTGAGGGCTTCGAGGTCATCGACGGCGTCCCCGACGGAGGCCGGGTCGGCATCTACATCTTCTTCAACATGCCACCAACGATTGAGGCAATCCCGCCAGCAGTGAGACGAATCAACTCACGTGTCGCCGGTTTGCAGATTCTTGTAGATCACCCTCTCGCGCTCGACGCGGGCATCATGGATCAGACGAGCAAACTCACAAACTTCCGGCTCGCTCTCCCGAGCCTCGATGGACTCCACCTGCTCCGCCTCCGCTGGCCAGCGCTCCGCCATGCGCACATGCCCCACGGCATTGCACGCGAGGCACTCATCGACGAATCTCAGGTCAGCAAAGAAGCACTTGGCCAGCGAGAACACGGCATCGTCGTTGCCGGCTCCATCCACGACGAGCAAGGCGTGCGCGATCTCAAGTGGGCGCTGCCGCCCCAGACGCACCCGTGGATCGACGAGATTATCGAACTCATGCTTACGGATGCCTACATGTCTTTCGAGCAGGCGCTCGATTGCGTGTGCGGCAGCAAGAGCGTCATCACCGGAAACTGGCCCATGGCAGCTGGCATCTGGCGAGCTGTTATGGCAGACCTCAACAGGCGCCGACGAATCGCTCTCGTGGAATCATTGCAAGGGCTCGATGTTGCGGTGTTCGGCGGAGAATCGTGGCAAGGCATCTGCACGGGCACCCTCGTGCACAAGGGCCCGGCAAACTACAGCGAGATTCCAGCGGCTCTTCAGTCTGGCCGGGTCTGCCTGGCCTGGGGGCCGACGCAGTTCCCGCAGACGTTCAGTGAACGACTGCTGCTCTCTATGGCCGCCGGCTGCGCAAGTGTCGCGGAGAACCGTTATCTCGTGAGGCAACACTTCAGTTCAGCCGACGAATCCACGCAGGTTGTCACGTTCGATCCGAATCAACTGGGTGGCGCACGTGTCGCGATCGAGGACCTGCTCAACGATCCGGATCGACTGCATCGAATCGCTTCGAACGGCCGTGCCGAGGTCGAGCGGTCTCATCTCTGGCAGCGCCGAGTCGACAAGCTCGTGTCGCTCGCCTCGGAAGCGCTCAGCAGAACACTGGCGCCCCAGCAGGCCCAGTCTGCTTAATCGAGATAAAGCTCGGCGAGCTGCTTCCAGAATATCGGGTATGTCTTTGCAACACACCCCGGGTCCCGGATAAACACATTCGGGCGCACGAGCCCGATGAGCGCCAGGCTCATTGCCATCCTGTGATCGTCGTATGTCTCGAATTCCACGCGTGGCGCGTCTGGCGAGCAATCGATGCCGCTCTTTGGGGGTGTGATCGTGATCGTCTCGTCGTCGCCCTGGACACCGACATCGACCGAAACGCCGAGCTTCGTCAGCTCGTTGCGGATCGCTTCAATCCGGTCTGTTTCCTTCACGCGGAGTGTTCCCAGTCCGCGGAGAACGCTCGTCCCGTTGGCAAGGCACGCCGCGACCGCGAGGCTCATCGCGGTGTCGGGCATGGGCGAGAGGTCCGCGAGAATGGGCTTGAGCGTAACGGGTCCGGTCACGCTTGTCCGCGCGTCTTCTCCGGTTGGTGAGAGCTCAACCTGTGCTCCCATGCGTTCCAGAAGACCCGCGTACCGGGCATCGCCCTGAATGGCCCGGGCGTCAAGGCCGAGCACCGTCGATTTCGCGCCGGGCAACAACGCAGCAGCAGTCCAGAAGTAGGTCGCGCCGCTCGCGTCGGGCTCGATGTCTAGCTCAAACCCTGCAAGCCCTGTCGACGACTCGGGCGACACGCGCAGCAGGCGCAGGTCATCGGTCGCCTTGACCGACGACCCGACCCGGTCGAGCAGATCGAGCGTCATCGACAGGTACGGCGAGCTTGTTACCCGCCCTGTGATGCGAACCGTGACCCCCCCCGACACCCAAGGCCCGAGCATCAGGAGCGCCGACACAAACTGGCTCGACTCGGGCGACTCGAATACAAGCTCTACGCCTCGGGGCACACCGCCAGATGGGGGAATGATCGTCAGAGGTGGGCAGCCCGCTGTGCCGTGCCACTCGATCGTCGCTCCGAGTTGATGCAGCGCATCGGCGAGCTCGCCGATGGGCCTCTGCCGCATCCGCTCGTTGCCCGTGATCGTGACGGGTCCCGGCGCGAGCATCGCCGCCGCGGCGAGGAACCTGGTGGCGGTCCCTGCGTTCTTGAGATCAACCGTGACACCCTCTGCCGGGCATCTCCAGCGACCATCGACGCCCTCGATCCGGAGCGTGGAGCCGTCCACTTCGACCTTCGCGCCGAGCATCCGCACCGCCTCGATCGCGACAACCGAGTCGTCCGCTTCTGTCAGTGCACCACGAAGGACCGTTGTCCCGCTCGCCAATGCCGCGAGCACGATCGCACGGTTGGATTCGCTCTTTGAGCCGGGCGGTGTGACATCGAGATCGAATGCGCTCTCGATCGGCTCGATCTCGAGCGGATCGGGCAGCTCTGCCAGAGGCCTACTCAGGATGGACCGCGCGCCGCTCAAGCCAACCGATCAGCCGTCGGACTCGCGCCGGAAGATCGCGACCACATCCTCGATCGGGATCACAAAGAGACGGTTGTCGCCCTCGAGATCAACTGGGATCGCGTGCTTCGGATTGAACAGGACCCGGTCGTACTTCTCGATCGTGTAATCATCGTCATTGGCGACCTGAGTAGCCACCGCGATGACCCGGCCCGTGATCGTCGGGATCTCGACCTTGTCGGGCAGGTGGATTCCCGCCTTGGTCTGCTTCTTGTCCTCGTCCTTGCGGATCAGGACCCGTGCGCCCACCGGCTCGATCGTCTCTAGCATCTGCGATTTGGATTTGCTTGCCATACGTCCCGTCTTGGTTTCGGATCTCGGTCTGTGCTCTGTACCCGCTATCCTATGCGTGGCAGGCTACCCGCTCACACCGACCCGAACAGGCACTGGAGACCCGATTGGAACAGCTCCAACGATTGATCCGCGATATCCCGGACCACCCCAAGCCCGGCATCGTCTTCAAGGACTTCACGCCGCTCCTGGCCGATCCCGCTGGTCTCGCTCTTGCCGTCGAGCTCATGGCCAACCCGTACCGGGGCCAGGGCGTCGAGCTCGTCGTCGGCGCCGAGAGCCGTGGGTTCATCTTCGGCACCGCCATCGCCCAGTCGCTCTCGGCGGGCTTCGTCCCCATCCGAAAGCCGGGCAAGCTGCCGGGGCAGGTCCACGGTGCCGACTACGACCTTGAGTACGGCTCAGACCGCCTCGAGATCCACATCGACGCCCTCCACCCGGGCTCCAAGGTCGTCCTCGTCGACGACCTGCTCGCAACTGGAGGCACGCTCGAGGCCTGCGCCAAACTCCTCCGCGACGACTGCAAGGCGGACATCATGGGCATCACCGTGCTCATCGAACTCGCCGCCCTCGGCGGGGGGAGCCGGGTCACGCCCTACGGCGATGTGCACTCGGTCCTGAAGCTCTAGCGGCGCCGACGCATCAACAAAGCGCCCCCAACAACTACTGCGGTTCCGGTACCGGGTGTTGGGAAGCATGTGTAGGGTGGCGCACACCAATAGGTATCTCCCGGCGACCCGTCAGCGTTCTGATAGATGAGAATCTCGGGGAATGGGGTGCCGGTATACGCGCCCGTCACCTGGCCCACAAGATCGAACGAATTCACACTGTCGGCCTGAAACGTAGCGATATGGAGCGGGTTGCTGCTGTCGGGGCCGGCGGCGTTGTTCAGTGGTGGGAGGGTGTTGCTGCCAATGAAGTCGATCTGGGTGGCGGTGACCGAAACGGTCGCTGGACCGAAGAAGTCGCTGTCGAAAGCGCTGTTGTACGTGAAATCCGAAATGTTGGTCCCGTTCAGGACAAAGCCAAGATCCGCGATGGTAGTCAGAATCGTACCGGTCGGATTCAACAGCTCTGCGGTCATGCTCCATTCACCAATTCCGCTTGGTGAGATGATGATCCAAAGCTCAGTGTTCTGCTTTGTACAGAGTGACGAACTGAATAAACGTGGTGTATCAATGCAAAAAGACAACCGCCCGATCCGAAGATCGGGCGGTTGGGTCTAGATCAGATTGATCTGTGCTGTCGGGCCGAAATTAGCGGCGGCGACGAGCAGCGGCGAGACCACCGAGGCCGAGCAGAGCGGCCGAAGCGGGAGCCGGGATGGGCTTGATCTCGACGTTGTAGGGGGTGTCGCCAGCGTTGCCGTTGGCGTCCTGGTAGGTCAGGATGATCGGGAACGGAACGCCGGTGTAAGCGCCGGTGACCTGGCCGACGAGCGAGAAGCTGTCGACGCCATCAGCGTTGAAGCTACCGATAGCGAGCGGGTTGCTGCTGTCGGGGCCAGCTGCGTTGTTCAGCGGGGGCAGGGTGTTGCCGCCCAGGAAGTCAACCTGAGTAGCCGAAGCGTTGACGGTCGCGGGACCGAAGAAGTCGCTGTCGAAAGCGGCGTTGTACGAGAAGTTCGAGATGTTCGAACCGTTCATGACGAAGCCGAGGTCGGCGACCGTGGCGAGGATGGTGCCGGTTGCGTTCTTCAGCTCTGCGGTGATCTCCCAGCTACCGAGGGAAACCTCTTCGATGCAGATGTTCAGCTCAGTTTGAGCGGATGCCGAGGTGGCAACACCAGCGGCAACAAGGGCAGCAAAAGTCTTCATTTTAAGCTCTCCTCTAAAGGCTTATTCGCGAACAAACAATTTATCTCGCCTGTCATACACGCCGAGCAGGACGCGCTACGCAGACGTCGTTTCAGACGACCCAAGTATACACGAAATCGTGAGAGGTGCACCCCTTTTTCGAAGCGTATTGCAGGTTTTGCTCTAGAGCGCTGTTGGTGTTCGGGTAATGATCGGATCGATATACTTAAATCCCCCATTTGGAGTAGGTAAACGCACTTCCATAAGGGCTCCACGAATCGAAAAATCCTTAGAACGAAGTCCGAAATCAATCTCTTACGGGGATCAATCGCGTTCAAGGGTCAAAAAAGTCATCGCAAGCGGGTTCGCTGCGTCAGGTTCGCGGTATCGGACCTGGGTGACCTGAAAATCGCCCGCGGGCAATCCAGGGAACTCGGCATCCCCTTCTGGTTGGGCGTGGATGAGGGTCAGCTCGATCCGATCCGCTGCAGTCAGCGCCTGCGCATAGATCTCACCGCCCCCAGCGACATAGATGTCCGATTTGGGCTGCTTCTTCTTTCCCGTGGCGATCGCGGACTCGAGCGAAGCCACTACATCAGCACCGCTCGCCCGGTATTCCTGATTCCGCGTGACCACAATGTTGAGCCTGCCGGGCAGCGTGCCCTCGAAGCTCTCAAACGTTTTCCGGCCCATGATCACCGGGTGGTGCAGCGTCAGCTTTTTGAAGTGAGCCAGGTCCGCGGGCTGGTGCCAGGGCAGATCACCCTCGCGACCGATCACCCGATTGAGACCCATTGCCGCGATGAGAACTGTCGCCATGCGACCAGTCTAGCTACACCGCGACCGGAGCCTTGATGTGCGGGTGCGGCTCGTACCCGACGACCTCGATGTCCTCGAAACGGAACGCGTCGAGTTCTCGGACATCCGGGTTCAGCCTGAGCGTCGGCAGGTCGTGCGGCTCGCGACTCAGCTGCGTCCGGGCTTGCTCGAGGTGATTCATATATAAGTGCGCATCACCCAGCGTGTGGATGAACTCGCCCGGCTCCAGGTCCACAACCTGGGCAACCATGTGCGTGAGCAGGGCGTAGCTGGCAATGTTGAACGGCACGCCTAGGAAGATGTCAGCCGACCGTTGGTACAGCTGGCACGAGAGCTTGCCGTCGGCGACGAAGAACTGGAACAGGCAGTGGCAGGGGGGCAGCGCCATCTCGTCCAGCTGCCCCGGGTTCCAGGCGCTGACGATGTGCCGGCGTGAGTCAGGGGTGTTCCTAAGCCCATCAATGAGCTGCTCGATCTGGTCCACGCTCTGGCCGTCGGGTTTGGGCCAGCTGCGCCACTGCCTGCCGTAGATCGGCCCGAGCTCTCCCGTCTCTGGGTCGGCCCACTCGTCCCAGATCGAGACCCCGACCTCGTTGAGCGACCGGTTGTTCGTGTCCCCCCTCAGGAACCAGAGCAACTCGTGGAAGATCGAACGGGTGTGCAGCTTCTTGGTCGTGACCAGCGGGAACCCCTCGGCGAGGTCGTACCGGGACTGGTGCCCGAACACCGCTAGCGTTCCGGTCCCTGTCCGGTCCGACTTCTCATGGCCGTGAACGAGGACGTGCTGCAGGAGTTCCAGGTACTGGCGCATGAGCGGGCTCCTTCCCGTGGGATTGCCGTGAGGGTATCCCGCAGAGAAATCCGGTGCAGAGACGGGCTTGGAACCTGCGGGCATTATCCTGAGTCAGACCATATCTGGAGGTATCTGATGATAAGAGTCACTCTTGCAGTCACTCTCGTTCTACTCACATGCCTCGTGGCTCAAGCACAACAAGTGACAAGTGATCCGGGGGATCAGGATCATCGGATTGCTGCTTCAAATCCTCTGATGGAGCCGCCGTTCTCTGAGTTGATTGGACTCTGGAGAAGGACACCAACCGACGAGCCGTACCTTGGTCCACTAGCTGATGGGAGCGGCGATAGCACTCGGCTACGGTGGGTAAACATTGATCCTCACGAGAGCATGCTCATTATCGGTAATGTGGTCAAATCGCCGCTCGATGGAGCAAACCAAGTTCGCTACTTTCATTTCGCTGCAGAACGGATACGCCAAGATACACGGGGTGATTTGATTGCGGGATTTTCCAGATCAGGCGGTCTCAGCGTGCAGCATGACGGGGAGCAGAGCTACACATACGAGTTCAAGGATGTCATAAACAGACAGCGGCTTCGATACACCAGTACTTGTGACGACCAGAACTGGCGTCTGCATACCGGCGTGTATGACCAAGAAACTGACGAGTGGGTCTCATTCTCATATGAACAGTTCGAGCGGGTCAAACAGATTGAACCAATCGCGCCGGGATCGGAAGAGCCAGAGTTGCGGATACGCGAACTCGGCTTGCCATCAGGCGGAACCCGTTGCTATCGACTCGCGGGGAATGTGCTCGAGCATGAGTATGGTTTCGGAAACGGGCTGCACACAAAGATCACGGCCAGACTCACGGATTCTCAAGTAGAGGCCTTCTGGGCATTCATGGAAGAGACGCAGTTCAGAGAGTGGAAGAAGGCTTACTCCAGGCCTGGAATTATGGACGGCTGGCACTTTCGATTTCGTGTCATAGATGAGGAAGGGTTGTACAACGTCCGCGGGAGCAACAAAGCGCCGCAACGCCCTGGTGTCAAAGAGAATGGCCCATACCTTGGGATCGTCGGGGAGGTGTGCTCGAAACTACTGGGATTCATCGCCGAAGCTGATGAGGTATATCTCACACCAACGTGTTCCCAAGAAGAAACGCTGGATTGGTAGGGCTGAGGTGAACTGCTTGGGTTACTCCCGATCCGTGATCTCGATCGTTCCGGACTTGTGCTGTGTGCGCCGGCGGTACTCGATCTCGACGCGCTGGCCCTTGCGCAGCCCGGTCAGTACGCGGTAGAACTCGTTCAGGTCGCGCACGCTCCGGTTGTTGAGCCCTGTCACCACATCTCCGGGCCTGAGCCCCGCGCTCTGTGCCGAGCGGTGCGTGACCTGCAGCACCACAGGACCGTCACCGGGCGAGACATCCAGCACGACGCCGATCCCGAGGTTGGGCGGCGAGTTTTGCTCGTACACCTCCTCGAGCCCGCGGGCCCAGTTGCGGAAGTCCTTGTCGAACTCCTTGTCCGTCATGCCGAGCGTGCGGAGCAAGGCGGTCAGGCCCTGAGGGTCCTCGCTGTAGTTTGTGGTGTAGTCCTCATAGAAGTCCGCGAGCTTGCCCCGTTCGTGCAGGTACATGAAGACAGCTCGCGCGTGCGCGTAGTTCGAGAGGGGCCTGTTGCCTGCGAACCTGCTCCTCGGCATCGTCGCCAGCCGCTCGATCGGGGTCAGCAGGTTCTGTTCGGCCAGCCTCTTGATCGAGTTGGTCCGCCAGCTGACCGCTGGCTCCCATCTGCCCTGCCTGGTCTGGTCCATGTCCTCGACGATGGAGGCGAGCCCCTCCTGGATCCACACCGGGTGCCGCTGACCGAGCCGATCCGCCGAGCGCCAGTGCAGGACATGGAAGAACTCGTGTCTGAGTGTCGAGCCGAGGTCCTGGGTCACGAGCTTCTTTTGGTCATGCGCGTACGCGCCGCCGAGTTGGCTGGTCGCGCTGACGTGCATCTGGCCGTAGGTCTGGTTTGCCCAGACCATGAAGTGCTGCTTGGTGGGCAGGACGACCATGACCCACGGGTCGAGTCCGTCATCGGTGGCCTGCAGATCCCGGAAGACGTTCTTGATCGCCCAGTCGGCGGTGCGCCTCACCTCTTCGCGCGCCTGCCTGCTCGTGATCGTGTCGTAGCTCGAAGCAAAGGCGAGACGGTACTTACTGTCTTTGGTGTAGTTGTAACGCGAGCCGTACGTCTTTTTCGCGGCCTCGAGATCCGCATCAACACGCCTGTCGAGGAACGTGGGCCACGCCGCGACGAGCTGGTCGTACGTGTCCGTTCTGCGAAAGGCTTTGAGGTTCGGGTCGGTCTTGAGCTGGTTAATGTCCGCGAACCCGCGCTCGATCGCGGTCAGGATGTGCTCGCTGGCGCCCTTGACGTCGCCCCGGAGCGAACGCGAGCACGCGATGTTGTATACGGGCACGAAGGCCTGCGGGTCCCGGTCGGCCCATTGCTTCCAGAGCCGTTCCGCCTCGTCGAAGTCCTGTTTCTGGAATGCCTTGATCGCAGGGTCGCTCTCGGGCGCCTTGGTCTGGGCCAGAGCGAGGGCGGGCATCAGCAGGGACATCGCGGCGAAGAGGACGAGCTTCCGCATGTGGGCGCCTCCTTGTGTTGCCCCAACAGCCTACTGGTCGGCGTCGAAACCAAGAGTCTTGAGGGTTGTACGGATCGCCTCGGGGTACGCCTCGCACTCGGTCCGAAAAACCCGCGCCGCGAGCGTTTCAGGCGTGTCATCCTGCACAACCTCGCAGGACTTCTGAAGCACGATCGGTCCGCGATCGAACTCGTCGTCACAGATATGGACGGTGCAGCCCGATTTTTGTTCCCCGGCCTTGAGAACCGCGCTGTGGACCAACTCGCCGTACATCCCGGGCCCGCCGAACTTCGGCAGCAGCGACGGATGGATGTTCAGAATCCTGCCCTGCCAGCCGTCCGGAATTGGCAGCAGCTTTAGGTACCCGGCGAGGCACACCAGATCGACGCGATGCTCACCGAGAATCTGGGCGAGCCGATCTTCGGGGATCACGCCTTTCTCGATGATGGCATCGAGGCCTCTGTCTCGGCATCGCTCGACACCGGCGCACTGGCGAGAAGCTACAACGACAGCGATCTCGGCGATCAGTTTCCCGGTGTCGATTTCGTCGGCGATGTTCAGCGCCGTGCGCCCACCGCCGGAGATGAAGAGGGCCAGCCTGGGCTTCCCCGGAGTTCCGCTCATGAGACGGCTTTGAGCGCCGCTTCGCGGTCGGGCTTGATCTTGAAGAGCTTGTCGAGGTGGGTGATCTTGAGCATGTTCATCAGGTCATCGGCGACCCCGAACACCGCGACCTTGCCCTTGCTCGATTTGGCGCTGTTGTGTATTGCAACGAGCATCCCGAGCCCAGCAGAGGGCAGGAACGTGACCTTGGACATGTCGATCGCGACACGCCAGCCGACGGGCTCGGCAGCAGCGGTCAACTCGTCTTGGATGATCTGGGTCTCACGCTCGCCGATGTGCTCGCACAGGATCTGCGCCAGCACGGCTTTGCCCGAGGGTTCGGTGACAAGAAAGCTCGAAGCACTCATGAGGCCAGTCTAGCAAACCAGGACGACCACGGGATGCTCAGCTCTTGTCGAGTGTGACGCCCGGCTCGATGATGGTGGGGGGCGAGTCGAACGGGATTGGCTTGCCCTCGGGCCCGACCGCGACGAGCGTCATGTCCGCGCTCGTCACATCGACCGCCTCGCCAGTCATGTACCGCTCGGCGACGACGTCGATCTGGACCGTGACCGAGGTCGTCCCGGTTCGGGTCGTTGTCGTGTAGAAGCAGACGACGTCACCGACGTTGACCGGGGCCTCGAACTCGACCTTGTTGATCGCGGCGGTTACCCAGCGGTGGCAGCCGTGGCGTCTCGCCTCGACGAAACCCGCCTGGTCGATGTAGGAGAGGATCACGCCCCCGAAGATGGTGCCGTACTGGTTGGTGTCCCTGGGCATCGCGACCACACGGAGGGCCAGGCGCTTTGAATCATCGCTCGTCATGACCAACAGTAGCGAGAAGAAAGGAGGCGGAGATGGAAACCGACCATGTGATGCGTGAGCCCGCCCCGCACTTTGACGAACTGGCTCTGCTGTCCAACCGGGACCTGATCGACCGATTCGCGCTCGGCGTCGAACGGATCGACAAACGCGTCTTCGAGTTCGACGACGAGATGCTCGACACCGCGTTCCTCGAATCCGCAGGCGTCGGCAAGTGGCCCGCGCGGGTGCTCATCGGGCATCTGGCGGAGTGCGAGGTTCTCAACACCTACAGGCTCCGCCGGCTCGCCGCGGAAGACGGCGTCATCTTCGATGGCTTCGAGCCCGACTCGTACATCGACAATGGGCTCTACAACCTCAAGCCTCAGGGGGCAGGTGAGGCGTCGGCAAGGGCCGCCTGCGGGGCGTTTGTCGCGACGATCCACACCCTCAGGGCATGGAACCGCGACTGGCTGAACTCCATCCCGGAGACCACGTGGGAACGCAAGGGCATGCACACGGTTCGTGGTGAATTCAGCTTCAAGAGACTCCTGGCGCTCTCGACCTGGCACATCGAGTACCACGCCTACTTCCTCACAAAGAAGGTGGAACTGCTGCTTGGGAACACGAGCCCGCAGCCATAACGCCCGGCACGCGTAGACTCTGGGGACATGGACTCGGGCCTCGACGATCGCCGGTACCTCATCCCCTTCCGCTCGGGGCTCTTGCCCCAGATGTTTACGGGCACGCTCGTCATCGGCGGCGGCGTAGCCGGCGCACGCGCTGCTCTTGCAGCAGCGGAGTTTGGCGAGGTCATCGTCCTCTGCAAACACGAAGCCGAGGTCAGCAACACCGCGTGGGCACAGGGTGGTATCGCGTCCGTCCTCGCCGAGACCGACAGCTTCGACAAGCACGAAGCCGATACGCTCGAGGTCGGGGGCGGGCTCTGCGATCCGGGCGTCGTTTCGCGCGTCGTCGCCGGCGGGCCTGACCGGATCAGAGAACTCATCGACTGGGGCATGCCCTTTGATCGTGACGGGCAGGGCGAGATCGAGCTTGGCCGAGAGGGCGGGCACCACGAGCGGCGGATCCTCCACGCCAGCGGCGACGCGACCGGCCGATCGATGCAGGAGACGCTGACCGCGAAGATGGTCGCGCACCCGAACATCCGCGTCTTCGAGAACTGCTTCGCGCTCGATCTGATCACACCCAGCCAGGAGATCGGATCGCCCGTCGTCGGCGCGGTCACTTGGCACCCGCGTTACGGCCTGCAGATGATCTGGGCACGCTCGACTGTGCTCGCCTCGGGCGGCGCGGGGCAGCTCTACCGCGAGACCACGAACCCTCGCGTCGCGACAGCCGACGGTGTCGCGATGGCGTACCGCGCCGGCGCCTCGATCGCGGACATGGCGTTTGTGCAGTTCCACCCGACCGTGCTGTACCTCCCGGGCGCTCCAAGAAGTCTGATCAGCGAAGCGGTCCGCGGCGAGGGCGCGTACCTGCGCGATGAATCGGGCGAGCGGTTCATGCAGAGTGAGCACGAACTCGCAGAGCTCGCGCCGCGCGATGTCGTCAGCAGAGCCATCGTTAGGCGGATCGCACGCACGGGCAGCACTCACGTCTTCCTCGATGCCACGCACATCGAGAACTTCGCGAGCCGATTCCCGGGCATCGCAAAGAACCTGATCAGCTTCGGGATCGATCCCCAGAAGCAGATGATCCCGGTCCACCCCGCGGCGCACTACACCATCGGGGGCGTGCGCACAGACCACGCGGGCAAGACAGACATCCCGGGCCTGTTCGCGGTGGGGGAGGTCGCTTGCTCTGGGCTTCACGGCGCGAACCGTCTGGCGAGCAACTCGCTGCTTGAGGGGCTGGTCATCGGCACCGAGGCGGGGCGGCTCGCCGGGGTAGCCGCGGGTGAACTTGGACCCCAGCCACCCATCTCAATCGTGAGCGACATCCGCCCGAGCGAGCACGGCGTGCTCGACATCGAGGATGTCCGCTCGAGCCTCCGCTCTGCGATATGGCGCAACGTGGGCATCGAGCGTTCGGGCCCGATGCTGGCCGACGCTGTGGACATGCTCGAGTTCTGGGCGAGGTACACCTTTGACAAGATTTTCGACGATCCGGAGGGCTGGGAAGTCCAGAACATGCTGACGGTCGGGCGACTGGTCGCCCAGTCCGCGCTCTGGCGCGTCGAGTCTCGCGGGTGTCACACGAGATCCGACGCTCCCGAGCAGTTGGACGAGTTCGCATCCCACGACTGCTGGCGACGCGGTGACACGGACCCAGCAATGCTTCCGATCGAGGAGCCGACCGGGATCGCGTCATGAGAATCGGTATTCGTGTTCTTGCGATGTTGTTTCTCGTGATCGCGGGCTGCGAGTCGTACGAGAAAGATGTCTCCTCCAACACGTTCTTCAGCGGTCTCGACGGCGCCGAGGGTCCGGGCGTCAGCCGAACCGGGCTGGGCAGGACCCATGACCCGAGATACCTCGCGGTCGACGACCAGCGGTACGAGGACGAGGACGGCAACATCGTCCTCCAGTCCCGCGGACCCCGGCATCTGATGCGTCACATCTACGAAACCCTCCGCGACGATGAGCGTGAGCTGTTTCAGAAGTATGTCCTGAGCGAGGCCACCAAACGGGAATTTCGCGAGCATGACACGGACCCCGCCGAGGCATTTGACATGCTTAAGGACGAGTTCGAGTCGATCGACAGGCTCTTCGCCCGGATTCCCATGGCCGAGCACTCGCCCAATGTGACATTCCGGAGGACCGGGCCCGGCATGCACCGGCTCAAGCTGATCCGCGGGGCGGGCCGAGAACTCCGCTGGCAGGGGTTCGACATGATCCAGGAAGACGGCAACGAACGCCTCCTCTGGTTCTATGAAGAGAGGTGATTTGAGCGCCACGAACCCCCGGCTCGGCTGACCGTACTCCTCGCAGCGCTAACATTGCATACAGGCCTCGAAGGCCTGCTTCTCTCGCAGCGGAGGCTTGGTGAATGACCATGGTTGATGCGTCGGTTAGCAGCGTTTCGGGCGGTTCCGTCCTCGACCCCTCTGACCAGTTTGTGCCAAGGCACATCGGGCCGAACGACGACGAGATCGCGCAGATGCTCGAACGCGTCGGCTGTGCTTCGCTCGATGAGCTCGTCGATCAGGTCGTGCCCACATCGATTCGGATGCAGGGCGAACTGAAACTCGGTAAGCCTCGCGGCGAACACGAGCTCATCTCCGAGCTCCATGAGATGGCCAAGAAGAACACAGTCAACCGGTCGTACATCGGGATGGGCTATCACGGCACAATCACGCCGCCCGTCATCCTTCGCAACGTGCTTGAGAACCCGGGCTGGTACACCCAGTACACGCCCTACCAGGCGGAGATCGCCCAGGGCAGGCTGCAGGCGCTGCTCAACTTCCAGACCATGATCGCGGACCTGACCGGGATGGAAATCTCAGGCGCGTCGCTGCTGGACGAGGGCACCGCCTCGGCGGAAGCGATGGCGATGTGTGTCAATATCGCTAAGGGCAACAGAACCAAGTTCATCGTCGACGAGGGGTGCCACCCGCAGACCATCGAAGTCATCAAGACTCGCGCCCGGTCGATGGGTATCAACATCGATGTCGCGAAGGCAACAGACGCAGAAATCGGTGACGACATCGCGGGCGTGCTCGTGCAATTGCCGACGACCGACGGCCGGATCGATTGCTACAGATCGCTCACCCAGCGTGCACACGAAGCGGGCGCTCTAGTGGTGTGCGACGTCGACCTGATGGCGATGGCGCTGATCACGCCCCCAGGCGAGTGGGGCGCAGACATCGTCGTGGGCTCTGCTCAACGATTCGGTGTGCCGATGGGCTTTGGTGGTCCCCACGCGGCGTTCCTGGCGACCAGCGTCAAGCACATCAGAAAGATGCCCGGCCGAATCGTGGGTGTGTCGAAGGACTCAACGGGCAGTCCTGCGCTCCGGCTGACGATCCAGACTCGTGAGCAGCACATCAAACGCGACCGGGCAACCAGCAACATCTGCACCGCACAGGCGCTGCTGGCGATCATCTCCGCGATGTACGGCTCGTACCACGGGCCGGAGGGCATCCGCCAGATCGCGTCGCGCATCCGCTCGATGACCGTCGTACTCGCCGAGGGGCTCATCGACCTCGGGTGTGATGTCGGTCAGGACGATCCCGAGCTGCTCTTCTTCGACACGCTTCGCATCAAGCCCGCCGACACAGCGAGCGAGGTCATCGGTCGTGCGCACAAGCTCGGCATCAACCTACGCGACTTCGGTGATGGCTCCATCGGTGTCTCGCTCGATGAAACCGTCACCCGCGATGACGTCACGGACATCCTCCGCGCATTCGGGGGAAGCGAGGATACAGACGTCGATGAGCTGCTCGCCCGAAGCGCGATGAAGGACCTGCCGGGCGTGTTCATGCGCACGAGTGAGTTCATGACCCACGAGGTCTTCACGACGCACCACTCAGAGACGGAGATGCTCCGTTACCTCAAGGAGCTGGAAAACCGGGATCTGTCTCTTGCGCATTCGATGATTCCGCTCGGCTCGTGCACGATGAAGCTCAACGCGACCAGCGAGATGCTCCCTGTCACCTGGCCCGAGTTCGGAGCGCTGCACCCGTTTGCTCCTGCTGAGCAGACCAGGGGCTACAGCGAACTTTTCTCGACCCTCGAGAGCTGGCTCGGCGAGATCACCGGGTTCGCCGGCGTGAGTCTCCAGCCCAACGCCGGCGCACAGGGCGAGTACGCGGGCCTCATGGTGATCAGGGCATTCCACGACTCGAGGGGCGAGCCCCATAGAAACATCTGCCTCGTGCCAACAAGTGCGCACGGCACGAACCCGGCGACCGCGGTCATGGCAGGGATGAAGGTCGTACCAGTGAAGTCCACCGAGCGGGGTGATATCGATCTCGACCATCTGCGCGAGCAGGCCGAGACGCACAAGGACAACCTCGGCGCACTCATGGTGACCTACCCCTCGACGCACGGCGTGTTCGAGGAGGGCATCAGCGAGGTCTGCGAAATCGTCCACGCCAGCGGCGGGCAGGTGTACATGGACGGCGCGAATATGAATGCTCAGGTCGGGCTCTGCAGACCGGGCGACATCGGCGCCGACGTGTGCCACCTGAACCTGCACAAGACGTTCTGCATCCCGCACGGCGGGGGCGGCCCGGGCATGGGCCCGATCGGAGTTGCAGAGCATCTCTTGCCGTTCATCCCGGGTCACCCGGTTATCAAGCCCGAGACCGCCGGCGATCAAGCGATCGGCCCGGTCTCGGCAGCTCCCTACGGCTCGGCGAGTATCTTGCCTATCAGCTGGGTGTACATCGCGCTCATGGGCGCCGCGGGCCTCAAGAAGGCAACGCAGGTCGCGATCCTGAATGCCAACTACATGGTCGCCAGGCTCGAGGATCACTACGACATCGTCTACACGGGAGCAGGCGGGCGCGTGGCGCACGAGTTCATCCTCGATTGCCGAGACTTCGACAAGTCCGCGGGTATCAAGATCGACGACATCGCCAAGCGGCTGATCGACTACGGCTTCCACGCCCCGACGATGAGCTGGCCCGTTGCTGGAACGCTGATGGTCGAACCAACCGAGTCGGAATCGCTCGCCGAACTCGACAGGTTCTGCGACGCGATGATCGCGATCCGCGCCGAGATCGCCGAGATCGAGCGGGGCGAGGCGGACCGCGAGAACAACGTGCTGACAGGTGCGCCGCATGCTCTCGGGATGGTGACTTCGGACACGTGGGACAGGCCCTACAGCCGCGAGCGTGCGGCGTGGCCCATGCCCTGGCTCCGCGAGCGGAAGTTCTGGCCCGCGGTTGGTCGGGTCGACAACCCGTTCGGTGACCGGAACATCATGTGCTCCTGCCCGAGTGTTGAAGAACTCGCGGGTTTCGAAGCCGGTTGATCGAGAGCGAGAGCAAAGACTAAGTGTGCAAATGAAAAGCCGCGTGCCTCAGCACGCGGCTTTCTCATTCATGGTCGAAGTGATGGATCAGCCACCGCCGCCGCCACCTCCGCCGCCGTTGCCGCCGTTGCCGCCGTTGCCGCCGCCGACCACAGCGGTCACGGGCTGCTGGGCGAAGCCGTCAACGGTTCCGATGCCGGTGTCGAGGGTGAAGGAGACGTACCTGCGAGCGCCGGTGCCAGCGATGCGTGTTGACTGGGTAGGCCACCAGCTGTAGCCGTCGATCTGACGGTGCATGTAGTCGGGTGCTCTTATGACGAGCGTGTTCTGGAAGACGTTGACGTTGCCGCCGTCGCCGCCGTTGTCAACCCATTGCTCGGGCTCGACGATGGTCTGGATGAGGTCGATGACTTCATTGCGTGCCGCTTCACGATCGATTTCTTCGTTATCGTCGTTCGTGTCGCCGTCAAAGGGGCTCTGGCCTCCGCCGCCCTGGTTGCTCTGCAGCGCGGACTGAAGATCGATGCGCGGCGCGTCTTGGTAATCGGGGATCTCGAAGAGCAGGTCGGAGATGTCGTAGATCACGACGCGCTGGCGACGGTTGAGCAGGCTCTTCGGGCCGCACTCGATCGAGCCCCAACTGGTCATCTGCCAGGTGTTCTCCTGGAACGAGTCCTTCGCGGCTTGCTCGAGCACGCGTTCGAGCAGTCGCAGCGCGGACATGTCTTTGACGTCGAGCGTGATGAGCGTGTCCGGATCGAGCGCATCGGGTTTGCGGTCGTCGATGTAGTGGACGTCCATCTCGGCGCCGGTGAAGTCCTTGAGGAACGTCATGACGTCCTCGAGGCGCTGGTCGTTGAAGCTGATGGTGACCGGGCGGAGCATCAGTGCCAGGTTCTCGCGCTTCTTCTTGACGTCGCCCTCGTCGGTCTGGGCCGCGGCGACTCCTGATATCGGGCTGATCGCGCTGGGCAGCACGCCTGCGGTAAGAACGAGTGCGGTTGCGGTGAGTGCGATCGTCACGGGCTTAGCCATTGGGTGTCTCCTGTGCCTGACCCTGGTGCTCTCATGAATCCGAAAGCGACGGGCGTATCGGTATAGACGCGGCAATCGCCGGGCAGTTCCCGATGCCTCTTGGTAGTCTATCGGGATGGAGTTGGTGATTGTCAGGCACGGCAAGGCAGAACGGGACTCTTTCTCGGGCAGAGATGAGGATCGTGAGCTCACCACTCGGGGTCGAAACCAAGCCTCTTGGCTCGGAGAAACGTTATCCAAAGCCGGTTTTGACGGTTCTCTGGTGCTTTCAAGCCGAGCAGCCAGGGCGATCCAGACCGCGACACTGCTGGCAGAGAGGCTCGGCAGCCCCGTCGAGGAAGTCGAGGCGCTCATGCTCGGGGGCCAGATCTCGGACGTTCTCCCGCTTGTTGAGTCGCACGAGTCTGGCCGCCTCGTGCTCGTGGGCCACAACCCGATGGTGTCGCTGCTCGCCTCGCTCCTGACCAACGGCGTGGGGTATTGCGATATCCAGCTCCGTACCGGGTCGGCTGCCTTGATTCAGATCGAAGATATCGTCCCGGGTGCCGGCACACTGCAAGACTTGCTGCGGATGGACGACGACTAAAGAGTGCACATGAAAAAGAACAACGCCGGCTCGTGAGAGCCGGCGTTGTGTGGGTTATGCATTTGTGCGCCTTATCGCCTGCGGCGAAGGGCAGCACCACCCGCGAGAGCGAGCAGGGTAGCGGAAGCGGGGGAGGGCACGCTGAAGAAGCCGCTCGTGCCGCTTGCCGAGTCACCGGCGGAGAGGGTGAAGTTGAACTGCGACTGGATGTCGGTGAGCGGGTTCGCAATGGCTTGGAAGACGCCCGGTGCAGCGGGGAAATCCTGCGAGTTCGAATTCGAACCAGCGGGTGCCGCGTTGAGCGGGCCAGCGATCAGGTCGGCGAAGGTGGTGCCGCCGTTGTACGAGGCGTTGAAGTACGAGCCGCCCGCGCCGCCGCCGGTGAGTGTTGCACCGTTGGCGTTGTTGTCGGTGACGGTAATGCCGCCGGTCGCTCGGAGTTCAGCGTTGCTGACCGAGCCAGTGTTGATGAAGCTGGCGGTCAGGTTGAACGTCGTGTCAGCATCGCCCGCGAAGGCTGCGAAGCCGATGGCCTGCAACGCGTCGGACTCGATCGTGTCCGTGTTGTCCGCATTGTTGACGACATTCAACTGGGTGATCTGACCGATCACGTTGTTGTTGTTCTGGTCAACGATTGCCAGTGGCGTTGACAGCAGAATGAACACGATGCCGCCGTTGGGCTGCGTGATCGCTCCAACATCGGCGCTTGAGAAGCTGACCGAACCTGACCCGAGTGAACTCGAAGCCGAGATGGTGATCAGCGGATCGGTAACCTGCGCGCTGGCAGCACCAGCGGTCAAAGCAGTAACAGCAACGGTAGTAAGCATGCGAGGCATGGAGTCTCTCCTCTCCCTGGCTCTCCGACACACAATCAGCGGGTCCATGAAACCCCTGATGTGATCTCTCCGTCCCCAGTATCGGACTTGGCACTGGTCGTGTCAATGCACCAATCCCGAGAATGCCAATGGTTTGTGTAAAAAAAATCGCAGCCCTGTCGGCTGCGATTTTGGGATATGGTTGGCTTGTCGGTTTTAGCGACGGCGGCGAAGACCGGCGAGGGCAGCCAGGCCGAGGACGGCGGATGCCGGAGCGGGGATCACCTCGAACTCGCTCGTGCCCGAGGCGAGGTCGCCAGCGGAGAGCGTGAAGTTCCAGTCTGACTGGATGTCAGTCAGGGTGGCCCCAATGTTCTGGTAACCGACTGCGGGGAAGACATCGTTCGCGTTGGCGGTCGAGAACGGATCAGCTACGACTGCACCGGGGAGCAACTCTTGGAAGAGCGTGCCGCCGCCGTTGTAGTACGAGCCGTAGGCGCCGGTACCGGTCGGAGCGAAGGTGGCGCCGTCGCCGTTGAGGTCGGTGACCGAAACTGCAGCGGTTGCACGACCGACTGCATTGGCGAGCGGGGCGAAGCCAAGAACAGCTGAATCCACGGTGAAGACAGTGTTCTGCATGCCGGCGATGACGTTAAAGTTCAGCGCGACTGAGGGATCAGCAAAGATCGTGACGCCTGCGTCATCAAGTGTGAAGACGTTCTGGCCGGTGCCGTCGTTGACATCGATGGGGTTGGCGAGGGTCCACTGGTAGTCGCCGTTGTCATCGATACCGCTGGGGTCAAGCTCGATTTCGAGCGGGTACGAGGGGCCGTTGCCGTTATCGAGTGTCGCCGTGATGCTGAAGACGACGGACGAGATATCCGCCGAGGCCGAACCGGCCAGCAGTGCGGCGGCAGCAACGGCGACTCCGCCCTTGGTGGTCAGTGTGAACATGTCTTGTCTCCCATGCCGAGCAGAAGCGGTGTCTTAAATCGCCCTCGCTGGCCTCTCCAAATCTCTTCTCTCGGGCAGAACGCCCCTCTCCATGTGCACTAGGGTGCCTTGGGTCCGCAAACATGTCAACCCTAAAAAGAGCGAAGGCTGTGAAAAACCCTCGATTTTGGTTGCAGCGTGTCAAATACGTGCGGCGGCCAAAACCCAGACAAACGATGTATGCGGAGTACTCATTCGATCACGTCCACATAAATATGTAGGAAGGTGCTGGCTCAGCGACGATGACTTCATTAGTCTGGCGTCTACGTCGTGGTCACGACCACGACCGCTGAGGAGAGGGAATATGCGATCTCACGGGGGGAGACTGGCAATCTCCGCATGCCTGTTCGGATGCGCTTTTGCCGCAGATGCCCAGCACAACCATTCAGATATCGTTACGGCTGATGCCCTGCGAGGGTTTCACGAGCAGGCTCTTATTGTTGAGCTTGATCGCGGTTACGCGTTCGATGGGCTCTCGATTCTGAGCACCGACTCGATCGACGTCGGAAATGCGCTTGATGCGCACAACCTGGAATTGGCTCTTGAGCGTGCAGGCGCGTCGAGCGTCAGGCCTGTTGTGCCCTTTGCGTTTGATGATCCGGCGCTGGCCGACTCGCTGGGGCTGACGAGGATGTACCTTGTCAATCTGGACGGATCGATGGGTTCGATCGAGGCTTCAGATGTACTTGAGGCATCAGGCAGGGCCGTGATCAAGGCCGATCCGGTGGTGGTTGGTTCGCAGACTGATCAGAACGGACCTAATGATCCCGGATTCCCGACGCAGTACAGCTTGCACAACCTTGGGCAGATAATCGAAGGTGTAGAGGGCACTGTAGATTCAGATGTTGACGCGTTTGAGGCGTGGAACTTGAACGCCGGTGCGGGGCAGATTGTGATTGCGGTGCTCGACTCAGGCGTGAGTCACGACCATCCGGACCTCTTTCACAAGCTTATCGACGGCTACAACTCGACAGGTCAGGGCAGCCCGAGCGACGCGGATGACATATACAACTCGCACGGCACACACGTCGCGGGGATTGCTGCCGCACAATCGAACAACGGCACTGGTATGACAGGGATGAGTTGGGGTTCACCCATCATGCCTGTAAAGATTGCCAACATCCTCGGATTCACGAGTGATCTGTGGATGAGCGAGGGGCTGATCTGGGCCGCCGACAACGGCGCACGCGTCGCCGTGATCAGTTTCGGTTTAGACAACGGCAGTGACCTGATGCAAGCTGCGATGCAGTACGCGCACGACCGCGGTGTGGTGATCTGTGCATCGACTGGTAATTCGGGCACGGAGGGTGTGAAATACCCGGCGAAGTACCCCGAGACCATTGCCGTGGCCGCGACCGACAACCAGGACCAACTGGCCTCGTTCTCGACTTACGGGCCCGAGGTGACAGTCGCGGCGCCCGGTGTGGGTATCATCTCGACTTGGCACAGCCAGGGGCAGCCCACGTACTCATTCGAGTCGGGGACTTCTGCTTCTTGCCCACTGGTTGGTGGGGTCGCTGCTCTTGTGCTGTCTGCTGATCCAGCTCTTTCACCGGACGAGGTTCGCACGATTATCGCCGATTCATCGGAGGATCTTGGCAATTTTGGGTTTGATATCTCATTCGGTTACGGCCGGGTGAACGCGTACCGCGCTGTTGGGGTTGCGATGGGCATCAGAGTCTGTGTTGCCGATGTCAACCTGAACGGCAGAGTCGAGTTTTCGGACTTCTCTGCGTGGATCAACGCATATATTGCTGAGCAGCCTGAAGCTGACCAGAACGGTAACGGCACGGTCGAGCCGACCGATTTCACGGCCTTTATGTCGAACTTCAACGAAGGCTGCAGCTGATAACACTTTGGTGACCTGACTCAGTCATATGCCGGTTGTGTGTGTGTGGCACCGCTTCTGGTGGGTTCTGTGTCGATTCGGTGTGCGGCAGTTAGGGGGTTTCTATGAAGACCCGTTCACCTGATTCCGACATGTTGTGATATGGACGGCATGCGAATGCCGTCGGGGTCGGCCTTACTTGTGGTCGAGTCCGAAAGCGATCAGTGTTTGCGTCGGTCAGGGGGTGATCATGGCAGACATATCTAACAACCCAACGAGCATCAGAAGCGAATTCGCTGACGATCCAGATATGAAGGATCTTGTGCTTGAGTACATCAATAAGATGGCTTTGCGTGTTGAGAAGATGACTGCTGCGTACGAGCACGGCGAGCGGGAGCAACTGATCCGTCTGGCGCACCAGCTCAAGGGTTCCGGCGGTGGTTACGGGTTCCCGATCTTGACCACGCTGGCAGGAGAACTCGAACAGACCCTGCTCAATATGGGCGAAGACGATCTCGATCAGGCTGCTGAGCCGTTCTCTGCCTTGCTCGATGTGTGCAGCCGTATGGCTGCTTAGATTAGACGTCTGGATGGCTTTGGTTCGTTTTCAAGCACACTTCTTGAGAGAGATAGCTTCCTGATGCCCAATACCCAAGCCAACGAATCTGATGAGAGGCGCCACAGCGTTCTGGTCATGGATGATTCGGAAGATGTGCACCGTCTTCTCCAGGCGAGGCTGCGCCAAGAAAACATCATGCTGCTTTCGGCACTTGATGGCGTCACCGGCCTGGCGATGGCTGAACAGGAAGCACCAAGTCTGATCCTGCTCGATCTTGATATGCCCGACCTCGATGGGTTCGAGGTGCTCAGGCAGCTCAAGGACACTACCTCGTCGCGCGACATCCCAGTGATCGTTCTGTCGGGACTGCACAGTCCGGCGGACAAAGTTGTTGCCTTCGATCTGGGCGCAGTGGACTACGTCACAAAGCCATTCGATCTGATGGAGCTCCGCGTCCGTCTGCGGGCCGCTCTGAGAATGTCTGATCTCGTCGATATGCTCGCAAGACTAGCGCATGTTGATGGGCTCACCGGGCTCTGGAACCGTACACACTTCGACGATCGCTGGAACGAGTGCATCGCGGATAACAAGCGTCACAGCAAGTCGTTGAGCGTCGCGCTGTTTGACCTCGACCATTTCAAGTCGATCAACGACACCTACGGGCATCCCGCGGGTGATGCCGTGCTCCAGAGTTTCGCCAAACTCGTTAAGCGCGTGTGCCGAGTCACTGACATTGCTTGCCGGTACGGCGGTGAGGAATTCGCACTGATCATGCCCGAGACTTCGCCCGCAGACGCTGCCGGTGTGTGCGAGCGCATCAGGCAGGAACTGAGCGAGATGAACTGGCCCGCGCACCCGGAGCGGAAGATCACCGTCTCGATCGGTGTGACCGGGACCGAAAAGGCCGTCGAAATCACGCCCGAGAAGTGGCTCGATGACACAGACAAGACGCTCTATCGAGCCAAGAAGGGCGGCAGGAACCAGGTCGTCGCAACCGACATCGAGACGGGAAGCATGATCCAGCAGCCTTCGCAGTCAACGCAGCAGGCGGCTTGAGTCGACTCTAAATCAGAACTCATACAGCAGCCCGACGTACAGCCCGGGCGCATCCCGCGCGGGGTTGCGTTCTTCGCCGGCGAGCCTCGCGTTCGAGATATGGTGCCATCGCAGGCCGGTGATTAGCCGGGTGTTGCGATCCTCGAAGAGCTGGTACGTGATGCCCGCGCCGGCTCTCGGCATGAGGTTGAAGTTTGTGCCGTCGTCCGGGACGTTGTCCGTCGCGATCAGGACACCGATGCCAAGCTCCGCGAACGCGGACCAGCGCCGAGCCTGATAGAAGTGGTACCTCATGACGAGGCTCGAGCTCAGCCCGACGGTGTTGTTCTCCTGAAAGAACCCCCAGAAAGCCGCTTCGACTCCGACTTCGAAATCATCGATCAGGAAATAGGTGTACTGGCCGTGGATGCTCGCGTCGACGTTCCCTGTGAAGTCGGGCGCGAGCGTCGTCCCAAGCATGTAGAACCGAGTGTCCTTGGA
This sequence comes from Phycisphaera sp., assembly GCA_003712165.1. GTDB lineage: Bacteria > Planctomycetota > Phycisphaerae > Phycisphaerales > UBA1924. Next base: position 2,462,014 of record RHLH01000001.1, on the reverse strand, counting down.
GCCGTAGGGCTCTGCTGAGGCCTGCTTGGCAGTCTCTGGTTCGTTGTCGAACGAGATCTCGCTGAAGAGCGAGACCCGCTCCGCATCGCCCTGCGCCGCCGCGGGCATGCTGGCGGCGAGGAGGCAGAGCGAGATGAGCAGTGTTCTTGAGTACGGCATGACGTGTACGGTATCCTGCCCCGCGTCGCGGTGCTGGAGAGCGTTATGGAAGATCCAAGGGTTCAACGAATCGAAGAGGCCCAGGCGTTTGCAGACAAACGGGCCGATGACCTCGATGAATCGATCAGGGAACTCGGCGAGCGCGTTCTGCAACTCGTCAAGAGATTTGAATCGCTCGAGCAACGGTTCGAGGATGCGCTGGCGCACCAGGCAGAGGGTGACTCGGCTGACGACGAGGTCCCGCCGCACTCGGGCAGGCTGCCCGGCGGGCGGTAGAGCACCTAGGCAAGTAATGATTGCCCGGTCATCTCTGCGGGTTTGTCGAGACCCATCATCTCGATCGCGGTGGGGAGGATGTCACCGAGCCTGCCTCTTGCTTCCCTCGCGTTCGGATTGGTCCAGTTGCTCACATCCTGATCGCCCCTGAGCGATCTGTCCTTGAACTGCTCCCCGACGACAATCAGCGGGACATCGAACGTCGTATGAGCGGTCTGCGGCGAGGCGTCGGCGCTGATGCGCATCTGCTCCGCGTTGCCGTGATCTGCGGTCACGATGAGTGCGCCGCCTGTTGCCAGCGTTTTCTCGACGATTTCTCCAGTAAAGACATCAACCGCCTCGCACGCCTTGATCGCGGCATCAAGGCTTCCCGTGTGGCCGACCATGTCCGCATTGGCAAAGTTCACGACGATGACATCCTCGCAGTCGTCGGCATCGAGCCTGCGGAGGACTGCGTCGCGTACGCCCTCGGCGGACATCTCTGGCTGAAGGTCGTACGTCGCGACCCGGGGCGACTGGATGATCTCGCGGTGCTCACCCTCGAAAGGCTCGTCGCGGTAGTCGTTGAAGAAGAACGTCACGTGCGGGTACTTCTCGGTTTCTGCGCAGCGAAACTGTGTCAGGCCCATCTTGGAGATGTACTCGCCGCCGATCATCGGCATCTTGGGCGGCTTGCGGAATGCAACTCGCGCAAGCTCGGCGAGCCGCTCTGAGTACGGCGTCATCAGCACGAAGTCGATGTTGAGCTTCGGACCCCGGTCAAACCCACGATTCCCAGAGTCTGGCGAGGGCTTGAGTTCTTCAGCACCCTCGAACTCGGGCAGCAGAAACGCCGAGCATATCTCGCGAGGCCGATCGCCTCGGTAGTTGTAGAAGATCGCCGTGTCACCGTCGGAGATCCGGCTCCCGGCCTGGTCACCACCGATCGTGCAGGGCTCTATGAACTCATCGCCGATCAGTGTCTCCGTTGGCGGCTGATCGTAGTGCGCCCGAATCGCATCAGCGGCGTTCGCGTAGTTCGCGCAATCACCTCGACCGGTGAGCAGGTCGTACGACTTCTTGACCCGCTCCCATCTGTTGTCGCGGTCCATTGCCCAATAGCGACCGACGACACTGGCGATGCACCCAACACCGATCCGGGCAGCCTCCTGCTCAACGGTCTCCGCGAACGCCTTGCCGGTGAAAGGCCCGGTATCTCGGCCGTCGGTGAAGAGATGGATGAAGACTCGCTGCTGATTGAGCTTCTTGCACAGTCGGAGCAGCGCGTAGAGGTGTTCGAGTTGGCCGTGCACCCCCGCGTCGGAGTTGATGCCCATCAGGTGGACCGACTGGCCCGCGTCTCGCGCCCGGGTGATCGGCTCGACGAGGTCGGCGATCTCATCGAGTTTGTCGCTCTCGCACGCCTTGGAGATCCGTACCGCGTCCTGGTCCACGATTCGGCCCGCACCGATGTTCTGGTGACCCACCTCGGAATTGCCCATCGTGTCATCGGTGAGTCCGACATCAAGGCCGCAGGTCTTGATGAGCGTCCACGGGTATTCGGCCATCAACCGGTCGGCGACCGGGGTCTCGGCGAGCGCAACCGCATCGAACTCGGCCTGCTCAGGGTTGGGATTGGCTCCCCAGCCGTCACGGATGATGAGGACGAATGGCGTATTTCTCGCGTGCTGTGTGCTCATGGCGGATGCTAGGTGTGGAAACGCGCCCAAAAAACCGCCTCAGAACTCCGGAAGAGGGGTTGATTCGCCGAAAGATATATTGTAAGTTAGTACTAACTCATCAGTCTTTGCCCTTTCGGGTTGGCCAAGCAGGAGTGCAATGATGGGCAGATTCAGCATGAGAAACCGGGCGGTGGTTTCGCTCGTCCTCATCGGCCTTGTCGCGTTTGCTCCGGGGTGCAGCGTGTGCAGGTCGGCGTACGGCTACGGCAGGCAGCATTGCCCGAGCTTCGAGGAGTTCGGCGCGTTCTGTGTCGGTGTCGGCGTGTTCGCGCTTGGTTGGTTCGCAGGCGGTGGTGGAGGTCATGGACACTACCACAGCGGATACCACTCGGGCGGGTACCACGGCTATTCGAACAACTGCTGGTGAGCTAAAGCGTGGCCGAGTTATGCACTTGAACACCGAGATTGCAAAGAAAGTGGAGCGCGAGCGGCGCGAGTCGGATAAGGTATCGCATGCACCGGCACGGACGCCGGCCTTCAATTTATTGACTCACCTGAGCGGAGCTCGAGGATGATCGATACTGCCATGACTCTCGCCGACCGATACAGCGCCGTCCGCCAGCGTGTCGCCGATGCCGCATCGCGCGCTGGCCGAGACCCGAGCGACATCATCACGGTTGCCGTGACCAAGTACGCCGAGATGGATCAGGTTCGCGAGCTCGTCGAGCTCGGGCACCGTGACTTCGGTGAGAACCGTGTGCCACAGCTCGTGCAGCGTGCCGCGATGATCGACGAGTACATACGCAGGCGCGCAGCGCTCGGGCACAACTCGGGCGGCCCTGCCCGCTGGCACATGATCGGGCACCTGCAGCGGAACAAGGCCCGCAAGCTCGCTGACTGCGCGAGGCTTGTGCACTCGGTCGATTCACTCAGGCTCGCCGAGGAGCTGCAGGCGGTAGGACTCAAGCAAGAAAGGCCGGTCGATGTTCTCGTGCAGATCAATATCTCGGGAGAGGAATCCAAATACGGCTGCCCGCTCCCGGCGTGCGAGCCGCTCGCGGAAGCCATGGATTCGATGGCCCACCTCCGCGTCCGCGGCCTGATGACCATGGCGCCCTATACCGACAACCCCGAAGATTCACGAATCCATTTCTCGAGGCTTCGTGAACTCTTCGAGGATCTCGCGCAGACCGGGTTTGGTGATGGTCACTTCAACATCCTGAGCATGGGCATGTCGAACGACTTCGAGGTTGCCATCGAGGAAGGCGCCAACGTGGTCCGTGTCGGGTCGGCCATCTTCGGTGAGCGCAGCGAGACCGCTGATTCTGAGAACGACTGAGGCTCAAGGTTGCGCAGCTCAGACCCGTACCAGCATGTTCCGGAGATTGCCGGACGACGATCTGGTCGCGTCCATATGCGCCTGAAGGCTCCGGCCAGGGCACGCGGTGCTGGCCCATTCACGGTGTGTGTGGATTCGGTTGAGCGGCACGCCGTGGGTCCTGGACTGGTGCGCCAGGAGCGCATCGAGAGTTCGCGTCGCCTGAGGGGTGGGGCGCTCGATCTCGAAGTTGCCCATGACAAGCACGCCGAGGTTGCGTGGGTTGTGATCCCGGACGTGTGCGCCCTGCAGATGGATGGGCCGACCAAGCCAGACGCGGCCCTGCGGGTCAACGATCAGGTGGTAGCCGATGTCCGCCCAGCCGCGATGCTCGACGTGCGAGACGCGGATCATTTCGAGTCGTTCGGCGGCTTCTTGTTGCGTGCGGATCACGGTTGGGGGCATCCCGTCGTGGTGCACGGTGATGTGCTCAACACGGACCATCGGGTTGGTGTCCGGCACGTTGGGCTGCGCCCGAGTCCACTCGTTTCGCGCGTGAACAGAGAAACGTGCCTTCGTCGGCAGAGTCGGCCTTGCTCTGCTGCTGTCGGCGACTGGCGCGGGGGACTCGGTGACATTCTCGTGAGGCCAGACCGGTCCTGGCAGGGCAGCGCTGGGGCTGCGTCGTGATGTGGTGCATGAGCCGAGCAACGACCCGGTCGCTAGGAGGCCAAGAGCCTGAGCAAGGATTGCGCGTCGGTTCTGGTGTGGTTCGGGCGTCATCGGGGTGTTTCCGTTCTTTTCGTGCACGAATACGTGTATCGGCGTCTCGGCATCGGCGCATCCATTCGCCGCGATTCCCGCAGTGTTCCTCCGTTGGCCGATGCTTCTGGCCGACGGGTCTTGCCGGGAGTGTAACCCGGCGCGGGGAATCGTATCTTGTGAATCCGCTGGCGGTTGCCATTCTGGTCCTCCTGTCGGTTGCGGTTGCTCCCGAGGTGCGCGCCGACGAGGGGCCAGAACTCGTTGTGTCCGAGTTGATGGCCGGCGGGATTCTGACTGCGGATCCGGTGGTCTTTCCTGACCCCGATCCGAGTTCTCAGCCTGAGGATGAGCCTCTCCCGTCTGAAGAGGAAGCCAAAGAAGCCCAGGAAGAAGCGCTCGCCGGTCCCGAGGTCGAACCCGAGAAGTACTGGTTCGAGAAGCTCATCGAGGACTGGCACGGCGAGGTGCGGATGGGAGTCGATTTTTATAGCGGCACTTCAGATCGCACCCGGATCAGGGGTGGGTTTAATATCAACAAGAAGTACGACGGCCACAAGACCACGCTTCGAACCAACTACTCGTTCGCCAGAACAAGCGGCCAGGGCGAATCAGAGAACCGTCTTGTCAATAGCTTGCTTCAGGACTGGGGCACTGGAGACACCAAGTTCTCAGGCGTCTTTGCGAACGCAACAGGAGAACTCGACCGTTTCAAACAGTACGAATACAGACTAAACCTGTCGGCTGGGGCGCGATACCAGGTGGTGAAAGATGAGAAAACCGATGCTCTGCTCCGGCTCGGGCTGAGTGCCTCGCGTGAGTTCGAGGGGCCCCGGGATGAATGGATTCCAGAGGGCGCGTTCTTCCTGAGCGCATCACACAAGATCAGCGACAAGCAGAAACTCGCAGCGAGTGTGGACTACTTTCCTGAGCTTGAACGGCCGAGTCAGTATCGTCTAAACGCCCGTGCCACATGGGATTACAAGCTGGACGACGAAACAGGTTTGAGTCTCCGAATGGGTGTCGAGAACCGGTACGACAAGAGCCAGCCCAACAGACAGGACCGGAACGATCTCGATCTCCGCGCTGAGCTTGTTTGGCAGTTCTAGAGTCCTCTCCGAATCAGATTGCTCGCTCGTGATGGGCACCGGAAGGGGATGGATATGTTGAAAGAATCGATCGCGATCGCGTTGGGTCTGGCTCTCTCGGCCGGTGTCACAGCGCAGGACGCAGAGGATGCTGCGGATGAGCTCCCGGTCGAAGCGGACACAAGCTTCTTCAGTGAGTGGAGCGGGAATGTCTCGTTCGGTCTATACGGTTCCGATGGCAACACAGAACGACTCAACCTGAGGGGTGAAGTCGACGGTGCTCGTGAGACCGACAAGAACCTGACAACATTCCTGACGACGTACTCGTACGCGGAAGACGACGGCGACGAGAGCGAGAACAGGTTCAACGCCGAACTCGAAAACCAATTCAAGCTCGAGGACCCGAGCTGGTTCCTGTTTGCCAGAGGCCAGTTCGAGCACGATGAATTCCAGGATTGGGACCAGAGGCTTTCCCTTTATGCCGGTCCAGGGCACGTGTTTCTCGACAACGACAAGACCAAAGTCAGCGGCAAGGTCGGTGCCGGTGCCCTTCGCGAAATCGGTGGCGAGGATGATGACTGGACCGCTGAGGGCATCATCTCAGCAGAGGCATCGCACCAGATCACCGAGCGACAGAGCATCACGGCGAGTGTCGATTTCTACCCAAACCTTGAGGACACCGAGGAGTTTCGCGTCAACAGCAGAGCCGTATGGGAACTGCTTGTTGATCCCGAGGTGAACATGACACTCCGCGCCGGTGTAGAAGATCGCTACCAATCCGATCCGGGCGGCGATGCGGACAAGAACGACATCGACTTCTTCGTCATGCTGAGCTGGGCGTACTGACCGCCTGCAGTCCGAGTAATGAAAAAGGCCCGGTCGGCTGGTTGCCGACCGAGCCTTTTCTTTGTTTGCAAAACGCAATTGCTCAGAAGAGCGTGTTGTGCTTGGGGTATCTCACGAGCATCTGCGTCCGCTCGTACTCGGCCCACTCGTCCCAGCCGAGCGTCTCGAGCAGCTCGATACGTTGCTCGTAGAGATCCTTGCTGGGCTCATCCCCGATCCGCTCCGAGAGCAACGCGAGCGCGTTGCCTTGGCGGTCGTGCAGCGTCTCACGCTTGAGATCAAACTCGAACGCGTCCTCGCCGTCGATCGTTGACCAGACCTTGATATCAGCGACCGCGTCCTCGAACGCCTCGGTTGACGCTTCGTCGCCCGGCTCGGCAAGCTCTCCTCTCGCCTTCGCGATGGCGGTCAACGCGTCAACGAGTGAGGACTTGTCGTTCTTCATCTGCTCGGCGAGTTCCTCATCAAAGTCGTCGGAGTCCTCGTCGTGGTTCCGGCCTTCGTACGATGCGATCGCATCGGTGTCGATCCGATCGATCACCGCTTGGGCGTGTGCGATCGTCGCCTCATGGTCATCACCCTCGGCGGCGCGCTCCATCTGCTTGATCGCGACATCGAAGTTCTCGGGGTCTTCTGAGAGAATCTCAGCTACGAGCGTATCGAACGCCTCGGCGTCGTCCTCGCCCATCAGATCATCGAGCTTGGCGACTTTCAGATCAAAGATGGCTTCTTCGAGTTCCTCGAGCTTGCTCGGTTCCTCGGCATCGTCGTCTTCCTCATCGTCCTTCGCCTTGATCTCGGGACGATCGTTGGGCTCCGCGATGACAGACATCGCGATGGGCCAGCCGCCCGGCCTTGTGGTCGAGCCGATGAGTTCGGTGTCGCCGCCCACGGTGAACGAACCGACGAGCACATCGCCAGGCTCGACGACATCGGGCAGACTCGACGAGCTCGGGGTCGCGATGTAGCAGGGCACCGAGTCACCGGCTTCGATTTCGGGCGAACCGAAACCGCCGCGGCCGTTGAAGGCGGCGTCGGGGTCGCTGGCAAACTTGAGACCGACCGACTTGGGCAGGTCATAGCGGAGTGTCAGTGGCGCATCCTGGATGTGCTCGAGTGCTTCTGGCTCGTCGTGTCTCAGGTGGAGCTTGAACGTGTACGCGCCCTCATCGAGAGAGATATCCACGTCCTCGCCCGCGCTGGTCTCGACCAGCTCGCCGTCTTCGTTGAAGATGTACCACATGAACGACTCGTAGATTTCCCAAGCGTGCGGCACGAGCGAGACCGCGGGGTTCACGTTCGCGTCGAGATCCTCGGGCACCTCGATCTCGTACTCGACGATGATCTCGTACATCTGTCTGTCATCGCTCAGTCTGTCGCGGACAGGGTCAAGAGCGTTGATCGTGGAATCGGTCGGGCGGACCGCGCGGAGGAAACTCATCAGCGAACCCGAAGGGCTCGCGACCGCGTCACGCATCGGCGAGTGGATATCGAAACGCGTGACGAGTGTCGATCCGTCGATCATGACCTGGCTCGGCTCCGGACGCATGCCGCGGAACCGGACCTCAAACTCGAACTCGCCCTCACCGAGGCTCGACCAGTTCTGAGCCGCGGAGATGTCGAGCGTCCTGTTGCCCTCGACGGGGAGCGTGTAGATTTGCTCGTCCTGATCATCGAAGCGAACCCATCGCGAGAACTTGCGGTGGTTGTTGGGTCTGTCGTCGACGAGCTGCAGCGCCTGCACGACCAGCAGCCTTGAGGTCTCGTCGTCGAGCCTGCGGATGATCAGGTCCATCCACGTCGCGCCGCTGGGGACATCGAAGAGCCAGCGGTTCAGGTCTCCCGGCTCTGAGCGAACCGTTTCGGTCCAGATGTAGTCGTCGTCGATGCTGATTGTTTCGCCCTTGACGACCGTGATCGGGTACTTGCAGATCGCACCACGCTCAGGCCGGTCTGCGTCGTAGGCGACGACCTCTGCGTAGTGCGCCCCCGCGGGCAGGCCCGTCGGGTCGATGCGGATGTCGGTGTTGTCGCCCCCGTTGACAAGGTTGACGAACTCGGCGACCTCAACCCAAGGCTCCGAAGCCTCAAAGCTGAGTCTCATCTCGAAGTCAACCTTCTTCCGGCTCGACGCGTCCTCATGGAAGTGGGGTGTCACGAAGATGCGCTGCTCGGTGATTTGGTTGTTCTCGTAGGGCTCTCGCAGGTACGCGCCGCGGATGCCGCCCGGCCCCTTCATGTCGAACCACATGTCACGGGTCGAGTCGCTCTCGTAGTTCACGAGGTGCTCGTACGCGGAGTCCACCTGGAGCATGCCGTTGCCCTGTGCCCAGGGCGACTGCTCGGGGATGCTGACCGCCGTGTTGAAGAGCGCTCGCTTGACAGAGTGGGGTGTGTACTCGATGCCGTCCTGCCTGAGCTTGCTGAGGATGAGCGCGATCCCGCCGCAGGTGTTGGGGGCACTCATGGAGGTGCCGTTCATCATGCGGTTCTTCTGGAGCGTCCAGTTCGGGACGGGCGCGATGGCGCCGCCCGGTGCGGTGATATCGACACCAAGGTCGCCGTCCAGGGTCGGTCCCCGGCTCGACCACGGGTACTGCATCTGCCCCGCGCCCGCTTCGCGTACCGCGTACTGAGCGGTCATCATCTCGGGCGAGATCGACGCGCCGACGCCGATGAGCGCGCTGGTCGTCCCGCCCGGGCTGCCAACCGTCGAGAGCGCGGGCCCGTCGTTGCCCGCGGAGGCGACAAAGATCACGTTGTGCTTGTTGACGATCTCCGCAGCGAGTTGACCGTTCCTGTAGCGTGTGTCTGGGAACGCGTCCGCGCCGCCGTAGGACATGTTGATGAGGTCGCAGTTGTTCTCGAGAACAGTCGTGAACCCTCGCGTGCTGCCCGTACCGACCGAGCTGGATCCGAGGCGTGTGTCACCGATCTTGACAGCGACGATCTGTGCGCCGGGCGCCATGCCGTTGAGTTCGGGCTGCTCGGGGAAGTGCGCCGCGACGATCCCCGCCACGTGCGTGCCGTGCGCACCCGAGTCTGCAACGATCGAGAGCAGGTTGCCGTCGTCGTAGATGTTCAGGACATAGTTGAGCAGATCAACATCGCCGAAGGTTGCGTACTGGCGTTCGTCTCTGAAGTTTGTCAGCGTTGTCTCGTCAGAGAAATCGCCGTCGCTGTCGGTGTCGAGCGAAGCGCGCCACTTCTCGCCGTCATGGAAGACAACGCAGTCGAGGATCGGGCTGTTGTCGCTGTACGAGCTCTGGAACGCTTCGAGCTGATCAATCTTGGCAACGAGGTCCTCGCGTATTTCGAGCTCGTCGCTCGTGGGCTCTGGGTGTTCGCGGTCGAACGCGGTGAGCTGCCTGAGCAGTCCTTCCGAGCGTGTGCGCTGGAGCTTGTCCCACTCGTCTCGGCGTTCGCCGGCCATCCGCGAATCGAGGCCCCGCGGATAGAGCTCGCTCATGGGCTTGAGACCGACCCGGAACTCGCCCGTCGGGTTCGCCCAGTCCGGGTGCGGCGTGAGCGTTCTGCCCGAGATGCCCTCGAACGTGCCGTCTTCTGCGAGTTCGACGATGGTCGTGGTGTCAACATCCCCCGAGCCCGTGCCGTCTACGACATCGATGATCTTGGGCTTGCCGTCGGTCGTGACCTGCAGGCCCGGCGCGCCGGGATCGACACCCGTGTCAAAAATCGCGACGACCACGCCCCGCCCGTCGGCGTCGGGGTACTGCTCAAGGAAGCGGGTGACACCCGTCTCCTTCTTGGGCTGGAGCGCGTCGAGCGGGCCGCCCGTCGGCTGGTATGGCATGCGCATCGAGACATTCGTGATGTTCTGGGATGCCTCGGTCTGAGATTCCTCGATTGTGGGCGAGGCGCAGCCTGCGAGTGCGAGGATGCTGACAACGGCGACGTTATGTCGGCTCGGACGGGTGCTCATGGACGTATTCCTGTACCTAATCACGCCCGGTATCCGGGCGGTTGATGAGAAGATCCTACCGCATCCCATCGGGCGTGCTGCACGTGTTGAAATCTAGGTAATTCAACCAGTTGACTTGTTCTCGTGGCTGTGGAACGCTTCGTCATGAGTTCGGTGGATAGTTCGGATGTCGCCAGTTGCCAGACCGGGCGCGAGGCGTGCCTCGGCCGGCACGTGTACGTGCTCTTTCACCTGCTGATGAGGCAGTGCGATGCCGCTGCGGAGTCGATCGGGCTGACATCTTCCCGTTGGTTCCTGCTCTGCTCGGTCGCCTCGGCCGGGGACGAGCCCACGATCGGCGAGCTGAGCGAGGAATCCATGCTCAGCACCCAGGCAGTCAGCCAGCTGGTCACTGCGATGGAAAAAGAAGGCCTTGTCACCAGGCACACGAAGCCGGGCAGGGGTCGGTCGGTATATGTTCGTATAACGGATTCGGGCCGGACCGCTCTTGAGAGGACAGATGAGATCGCGACCCAGATCGAGAGTCGGCTGCTCGCCGGGCTCGAGCAGGGCGAGATCGATCGGATCACAGCGGATCTTGAGAGGCTCATCGACAACATGAGCGCCAAAGACGCGGAGAACGCAAAGTGAGAAACGCAATCGGAATCGTGGTGGCCTTGCTCACGAGCATCGCATCGGGCGCGCTCGCGCAGCCGCCGGCGAACGTTGTGCTCGACGAGGTCAGGATGCAGGATCTCGAACGCATGCGACGCGTCACGGGCGAGCTCCGCGCGTTCCAGCGGTCGAGACTCGCGGCCCGTGAGCAGGGACTCGTGCTCGAACTCGGTGTTCGCGCGGGCGACGATGTTACCAAAGGGCAGGTGATCGCGCGGCTCGACAGCGTGCTCGCCGAGCTCACGGTCGCCAGCGCCGAAGCGAGCGTTGCAGCACGCAAGGCAACCGTTGCCGAGCGGGAGGCCGAGCTCGAACGCGCGAAGCTGGACTACGAGCGTTACGAGTCGCTCCTCAACCAGGCGTCGGCGTCGAGTCAGGAGTTCGACGACGCCCGCGTCGATCTCGCGTCGGCGCAGGCGAGGCTCCTGAGCTCCGAAGCCGATGTTGCAGCAGCCGAGGCCAGACTCGCGCTCGACAAGCAGCGGGTCGAGGACATGGTTATCCGCGCTCCCTTCGACGCGAAGGTCGTCTCGACCTCGACCGACGTCGGCGAATGGATCGGAGAGGGCGATCAGGTCGTCGAGCTCTACTCGGTCGCGTCGATCGAGGCGTGGGTCGATGTCCCCGAAGCATCGGTTGAGCGCATGGCAGGCGTCGGGAGCACCGTCATGGTGCACATCCCCGCGATGGGCGGCGAGGTTCAGGGAACAGTTCGGCAGATCGTCCCCGAAGTAGACCCGCTCAGCAGGCTCTTCCCCGTCAGAATCTCGGTGCCCAACGAGTCGGGCCTTCTTAAACCCGGCATGAGCGTGACCGCCATGATCCCGACTGGTCAGCGGACGCAGATGCTCACGGTCTCCAAAGACGCGATCCTTCGCGACGACGCGGGCGAGTTCGTGTACATGGCTGTACCGAATGAAATGCCTGAGATCCCGTTCGACCAGGTCGCCGCACCCATGCGCATCTCGCGCCAGTTTGCGGTCGGTGACCGCGTTGCAATCCGCCAGGGCGGGCTTCAACCGGGTATGCAACTCGTCGTCGAGGGCAACGAGCGCATGTTCCCGATGCAGCCGCTCATCGATGTCAGCGCAACGGCGCACACCCGTTCCAAAGAAGAGCAGGCGGATGAAGAGCCGACCGAGGAAACACTGCAAGGGGGCTGATCGATGAACGTTGTTGGACTCTCCATCAGCAGGCCGGTCGGTGTCACCGTCGGCGCGCTGCTGCTCGTGATGTTCGGGCTCATCGGCCTGACGGCGATCCCCATCCAGCTCACCCCGACCGTCGACTACCCGATCGTCACGGTCGAGACGAGCTGGCCCGGCAGGTCGCCCGAGGAGATCGTTGACGAGATCACCAAGGAACAGGAAGAGCAGCTCAAGAACATCTCGAACCTGAAGACGATGCGATCGACGAGCTCCGAGGGCGCTTCGTCGATCACGCTCGAGTTCTACCTCGGTTCGGACATCACCCGCGCGCTGCAGGAAGTCTCCGATGCGCTCCGCCAGGTGCCCGATTACCCGGATGAGGTCGACGAGCCCACGATCAAGGACGCCAGCGGCGCCGTCGAAACATCGATCGCCTGGATCATCATCGATCTCGACCCCGATTACATCGAGCAGTTCCCCGATTTCGACATCACCACGCTCTTCGACCCGATCGACAAAGAGATCCGCCCGATGCTCGAACGCATCGACGGTGTCGCGGAGGTCAACGTCTACGGCGGACGCGAGCGAGAAGTCCGAGTGCTCGCCGACAACGAAAAACTCGCCCAGCGCGGTCTCAATATTGCGGATCTGCTCGATGCGCTCCGCCGTGAGAACGTCAACACATCCGCGGGCACGATCGCCGAGGGCAAGCGCGACTACCGGGTTCGCGTCGTCGGGCAGTTCGAGTCCGAGGAAGATGTGCTCTCGAGCGTCGTTGCCATCCGTGAAGGCAGGCCCGTCTACGTCCGCGATGTCGCGACGGTCGAGATCGGGCACACCAAGCTGCGGGGATTCGTTCGCTCGTTCGGTCACCCCTCGATCGCGATCCCCGTCATCCGTCAGACCAATGCGAACGTCATCGACATCATGGAGGACCTCCGCGTCGAGCTCGACACGGTCCGGTCCAGTGTGCTTCCAAACATCGGGGGCGACGCCGGCCCGCACCTGCGCATGCGGCAGGTCTACGACGAAACCGTGTATATCGACTCGTCGATCAATCTCGTCACTCAGAACCTCTGGATCGGAGGCGGGATCGCGGCGATCGTGCTGCTGGTCTTTCTCCGTTCGTTCACGACAACGGGCATCGTGGCGCTTGCGATCCCGATCTCGGTCATCGGGACGTTCCTCATCCTGCTGGCACTTGGTCGCACGCTCAATGTGATCTCGCTCGCGGGCATCGCGTTCGCGGTGGGCATGGTTGTGGACAACGCGATCGTTGTGCTTGAGAACATCTACCGCCGGTACCAGGGCGGGCTCTCGCCGATGAAAGCCGCGTACGAGGGAGGCCGGGAGGTCTGGGGCGCGGTGCTCGCCTCGACGCTCACGACCGCCGCAGTGTTTGTGCCCGTGCTGACCATTCAGGAAGAAGCGGGTCAGCTTTTCCGCGACATCTCCATCGCGATCGTCGGCTCGGTTCTGATCTCGCTTGTTGTTTCGATGACCGTCATCCCCGCCGCGTGCTCAAGGTGGCTCAAGCCCCACAACAAAGAGCGTGAGAAATCAGGCATCCGCAAGCAGATCGATGGACTCTTCGGTCTCAACGCGTTTTTCGCGGGCTTTATCAACTTCTTGGCTTCGTTTATGCGAGGCATCCAGCGAGGAGTGCTCGGATGGACACTGCGACCGGCGATCATCGTCGTGATGACGGCCGCGAGTCTCTTCGCCGCGTACTCGGTCGTCCCGCCCATGGACTACCTGCCCGCCGGCAACCAGAACCTGGTGTTCGGGGGCATGCTAATCCCCCCGGGGCTGAGTGTTGACGAGAAGATCGACTTCGCCGAGCGCATCGAAGCCCGTGTGCTGCCCTACATGAAGGGCAACAGCGAGCTCGCCGGTCTCGACCCGATCTCGTCGGGGCAGGGCGAATCGGGGTTCAGCTATGACCCGGTGCTGATGGAGAACTTCTTCATCGGTGCGTTCGGTGATGGCATGTTCGTGGGCGGCACAAGCACCGACCCACAGGTGGTTGTCCCGATCGGGCAGCTGCTGACAAACTCGATGAACCAGCTCCCCGACACCTACGGCGGGGCGAGCCAGGCATCGATCTTCGGCCGAGGCTTCGGGGGCGGGAACACCGTCAACATCGAGATATCTGGACCTGATCTCGAGAGAGTTGTTGCCGCGGCGCAAGCCGTGTTCATGAACGCGGTGAGCAACGAGAGCTACGGCTACGGCCGAGTCCAGGCGAACCCATCCAACTACAACCTCAACCAGCCCGAGATCCGCGTTCAGCTCACACGCGAAGCACGCGAGCTTGGCCTCAGACCAAGAGACGTCGGCGTTGCCGTGCGAAGCCTCTTTGATGGGGCGTTTGTTGATGACTACATCCTCGCGGGAGAAGCCGTCGACATGGTTGTGCTCCCCGCGGGTGGTCAGCTCGATTACCTAGAAGAGATGGCAACGATCCCCGTTGCCACTCCCAGGGGTCCGACGGTCCCCCTCGACACGCTCGTCGAGGTGAAGCGTTCGCTGGCGCCGCAATCGATCCAGCGCATCGAAGAGCTCTCGGCGGTCAGCATCGACATCACGCCCCCGCCCGGAGTCGCGGTTCAGGATGTGATGGAGCAGATCGAGAACGAGTTTGTCGCGCCGGTGCGTGAGGCCGGGATGATTGACCGGACGATGCGCGTCAGGCTCGAGGGCACGGCAGCGAAGCTCGACGAGGTCCAGGCCGCGCTCTTTGGGACAGCAACTGATACCGCTGATACCGGCGTATCAAAGGCTGGAAAGTACATCGCCATGCTGCTTGGCATCATTGGCTTCGTAGTGGCAATCGTCGGTTTCATCCGCGCTGTCACGACCGGGCGAGCCGCCTTCGGTTACGGCGGGATCGGCGCGCTGCTGCTGCTTGGGTGCATCGGCATCCTGCTCTTTGGAGTAGCCTCGATGCCGTACCTCATGCTCGCCAGGTTCATCTGGTCGCTCGCGGTGACGTACCTGTTGATGTGCGCGTTGTTCGAGAGCTTCGTATACCCGTTCGTGATCATGTTCAGCGTTCCGCTCGCCGTGGTCGGCGGGTTCATCGCCCTCAAGATCGTGCACGACATCACAGCCCAGAACCCGATCGTGCCGACACAGCAACTCGACGTCCTCACGATGCTCGGGTTCGTCATCCTGATCGGTGTCGTGGTGAACAACGCGATCCTGCTTGTGCACCAGTCGCTGAACTTCATGCGTGGTCGCACCGACGAAGGTGAAGATCCGATCGGGCCCATGTCCCCGGCCGAGGCGATCTCCGAGAGCGTCCGCACACGTGTGCGTCCGATCTTCATGAGCACGATGACCTCCATCGGCGGCATGCTTCCGCTCGTTCTCATGCCCGGCGCAGGCTCGGAGATGTACAGAGGCCTCGGGTCTGTCGTGGTAGGGGGGCTGCTCGTGTCGACAGTGTTCACACTGCTGCTGGTGCCGCTGCTGCTCGGTCTGGTGATCGACATGTCGCGAGGCTTGGGCGAGCTGCTAGGCAGGCGTACCGAACCCGCGCAGAGCGGCGCAATAGCGAGTTAGATGAAAGGGTTTACTGGCTGCCGTAGGTAGGCTGCTTTCCCCAGTGAAGCTTGCCCACGAGCGTGTCCCAGTAGTCACTGCTCTGGTTGACGACGAGTTCGACGGCTCGGGCTGCGCGCGTGATACGCACACGCTGGTTGCTCGTGATGCGCCGCTGGATCTGCCCGTCGAGGACCAATGTCGTGCCCTCGGTGTCACTCTCGTTGATCTGAATCGGATCCAACTCGATCACGCTGTCGCCCGGCACCGCGATGGGCCTGAACGCGAGCGAGTGCGCCGCGATCGGTGTGATGACTGTCGCATCGACCATCGGGTGCACGATCGGACCGCCCGCCGAGACGTTGTACGCGGTTGAGCCGAGCGAGGTGGAAATGATCAGCCCGTCACCCCGAACGGCAGGTCCCTTGGTGCCGTTGATCCGGATGCCGAGTTCGATCACGCGATAGGGCGGACCCGCAGTCACAACCGCCTCGTTCATCGCGCTGCCGACTAATTCTGATGCGCCGTTGCGGCCTGTGATCTCCACGTCGAGCAGCGGCACGATCCGAGTTCGCAGATCGCCGGTGCCAAAGAGCGTTGCCGCCTGTTCGCGGATCGTCGCAAGATCAAACTCTGCGAGGAAGCCGAGTTTGCCGACGTTTACGCCAAGCAGCGGCGCGCGTCCGTTCGCAAACCGGCGCCCCTCACCCAAGAGTGTTCCATCACCGCCGAGTACAACGATGAGTTCCGCGTTCTCGGCTTCTTTTGGAAGCTTCCCGCTCGCAGAAGGAATTTGCCCGATAAGTTCGCCGTGCTCTCTGATGAGCGCCGCGAGTTCCTTCGACGCTTCTTGGGCGTCCGGCTTGTCCGAGTTGACGACCAAGAGCGTCGATCGCTTGGAAACTGTCATGCACGCCCTTCCCAGAGAGCGGCGCATCGCTGCGCCAAATGGGAGACAGACTAACGCGCGGCCTTGCTGGGTGCTTCCTTCACCTCAACGGTCGCGGACGCCTCGTGAGTATCGTCGGCGCCGTTCGCAGCGACCCTGATCGCCCGGGCGATGCCCGCCTGGTCGAGGCCCGTTTCTGCGAGCTGCGCCGAGCGAGAATCCTGCAAGACCCACGAATCGGGCAACGAGAGCCTTATCACCCGCGAGGCATCAAGCTTCAGGCTGTTCGCAGCGTCTATGACCGCAGAGCCAAACCCACCCATCGGTGCGTGCTCCTCGACCGTGACAACCGGGATCTTGCGCTGAAGCAGTGTCCTGATGAGTTTCTCATCGACGGGCTTGGCGAATCTTGCATCGAAGACGGCGACGCGGTAGTTGTCCGCGAGCGAGCCCGCGGCTTCCAGTGCCGCGATCGCGGGTGTGCCGAATCCGAGCACCGCAACGTCGATATCGTCTGTCTGCGGATCGAGATCGGGTGTCAGGTTCCGTGCCTTCCCGAGTTCGAAGGCGGGACAGCCCTGCTCGGCGAGCGCTTCCGAGACGTTGTCGCGTGGGTAGCGCACGCTGCTGAGCCCGGCGTCGTAGCTGCGCATGAACTCGAGAGATGCGCGGAGGCTCGGCTCGTCGATCGCAGCCGTGATCGCGGCGTCTGGGAGCGTGCGGAGCAGCGCGGTGTCGCAGAACCCGTGGTGCACGGCACCGTCGCCGCCCACAAGCCCCGCTCGGTCGAGGCAGAGGCGGACGGGCAGTCCCTGAAGCGCCGCTTCCTGGAACGCCTGATCGAACGCGCGCTGGAAGAACGTCGCGTACACCGCGAAGAAGGGCTTGAAGCCGGTCTTCGCGAGGCCGGCCATCATGTCCATCGCGTGGCTCTCGCAGATGCCCGTGTCCCACACGCGCTCGGGGAACTTCTCCAAGACGGGTGTCGTGCCCGTGCCGTCGGGCATCGCGGCTGTCGCGGCGACGATCTTGTCGTCCCGCTCCATCAGATCGACCATCGCGTCAGCGAACGACGCCGTGAATGATCTGCCAGACGAGGGGATCTCGACCCGGCAGCCGAGCTTCTCGTCGCGCTCCACGCTGAAGGGTTTGGGTGAGTGGAACATAGTGGCATCGTCCTCGGCGATGTCCAGCCCCTTGCCCTTGACAGTCTTGACGTGCAGCACCATCGGGCGGTCAAACTCGCGTGCCTCGCTCAGGAACTCGATGAGCTCGGGCAGGTTGTGCCCGTCGATCGGGCCGACCGTGACGAGGCCGAAGTGCTCGAACCACGAGTTCTCGGCGATGACTGCCTTTGTTGCCTCGCCCGTTCTGTGGTACGCATCTTTCAAGAGCGAGCCGCCGGGCAGGCTGTCGAGGATCTTTCCCGCAGACTTCTTGAAGTCCGTGTAGGTGTGGCTGAGCCTGACACGATCGAAGTACTGCGCCATCGCGCCCTGGGGCTTTGCGATGCTCATGCCGTTGTCATTGAGAACGACAAGGAACTGCCTCTTGAGGGTGCCCGCGTTGTTCAGGCCTTCCATCGCGAGGCCATTGACGATCGAGGCGTCACCGATCAGTGTGACGACACGGCGGCCGTCGGGGTTGGTTTTCTGGTCGAAGGCCTGTTCGCTGAGCGTGTCGCCCCTCGCCATCCCGACAGCGGTCGAGATGCCGGTGCCGGCGTGCCCGACACTGAACAGGTCGTAAGGGCTCTCGTTCGGATCGGGGAAGCCAGCCATGCCCTCGCGGGTGCGGAGTCTTTCGAGTTTTTCGAATCGGCCCGTGATGAGCTTGTGCGGGTAGCACTGGTGCCCGACATCAAAGAGCAGCCGATCGTGCCCGAAGTCGAAGACGTAGTGCATCGCCAGCGTGAGCTCGACGACGCCGAGATTCGGCGCAAGGTGGCCCCCGGTCTTCGAGACCTGTTCGATGATCGCCGAGCGGATCTCCTGCGCAAGCTCTGGGAGCTCTTTGACGGACAGCTTCCGGAGGTCTGCGGGGCTCTTGATATTGGGCAGGTATCTCATGATCTCTCGCTCAGGCAGGCCTGGGTTGTCGAATAATTGTCTCCACGCCGCTGTGTTTCGCTTACTCGCCCCGATGTGTTCGGCGAACACGCAATCGCGATTCGTTTTCAAATTATACTGAAACAACTGTATGCTTACCAACCGAGCGATACGGGCTTCCAGGCCCGATTTCGGGCCTTATCGGTCTCTCTCGGCAATAAATGCCGCAATCGACAGGAGAGGATCCGCTCGATTTCCCAAGGCCCGGATCGCTTCGGTCGCCTCCGCGTGCATCCGGCTCACCTCCGCGCGGGTCTCCTCGATCCCCAGAAGCCCCGGATAGGTCAGCTTCCCGGCCTCGGCGTCCTTCCCTGTCCGCTTGCCGGTCACCTCAGCGCTCTGCTCGACGTCGATCAGGTCATCGATCGCCTGGAACATCAGACCGATCCGATCGGCGTAGATCGTGAGCGAGTCCAGTTCATCGTCGCCGGCCCGGCCACAGATCGCGCCTATTCGGCATGACGCGCGGATGAGTGCACCCGTCTTGTTCCTGTGGATTCTGTCGAGTCGAGCACGCTCGGCGATCGGTGGGTCTGCGTCGGGGATCGAGTCAAAGATCTGACCCGAGATCATCCCCGAGCACCCCGCGGCGAGTTCCTGCACGAGACTCGTGCGGCGTTCGTGTGAGACTTTGCTCTGCACGATCGTCCCGAACGCGAGATTGAGCAGCGCATCACCGGCCAGCAGTGCCATCGCTTCGGATGTATGGATGTGCAGTGTTGGGCGTCCGCGCCGGAGGTCGTCGTCATCCATCGATGGAAGGTCGTCATGCACGAGACTGAACGCGTGGATGAACTCAACCGAGGCCGCGGCTGGGAGGCATGCGTCAGGCTGACCGCCGACGGCAGCGCAGCAGTGCCAGACCAAGAGAGGACGGAGTCTCTTGCCCCCACCCAGCACGGCATACTTCATCGCCTCGTGCAGCCCAATCGAGAAATCCCCGCCCAGACCAGCGCCGTCGATCTGCTTGGCAAGCTCGTCGTTGATCTTGCTCACGGGGGTCGAGATGTCTGCCATGTCGCGGATTGGCGGCCTCCGTGTCCGAAGTGCTCTTGGGTGTACAGTACGGGCAACCTATGGGCGAGACGATCCGACAGGCAGGTGAGTTGTTCTCGGCGGCGGGCTGGGTGGCCTGGCCTCTAGCTGCCCTGAGCATGGTTTCATTTGCGCTCTGCCTCGAGCGTCTGCTGTATTTCTCACGGGTGCGCCGGAATTTGTCCGCCGACCGGATCCGTAAAGTCGCCGACGCCCTTCGCTCAAGCAACGAGTCCGCACTGGCAAGACAGGCCGGGGCGGGGCTGCTCGGTCAGTTCGTTTCGGCGATCCTCGACAACAGCAGCCGGGGGCGGATCGCAGAGAGCGCGGTGCTCGCGGGCGCCGAGACTGTGAGGCCCGGGCTCGAGCGATACCTCCCTTTCTTGTCGACCACGATCACCGCGGCCCCAATGCTGGGCATCCTTGGAACGGTGACAGGAATCATCAAAAGCTTCGGGCTGCTTGGGAACGCGGAGCAGGT
Organism: Phycisphaera sp.; assembly: GCA_003712165.1. Taxonomy (GTDB): domain Bacteria; phylum Planctomycetota; class Phycisphaerae; order Phycisphaerales; family UBA1924. Next base: position 2,442,100 of record RHLH01000001.1, on the reverse strand, counting down.
GACCGATCCTGCAGCGATGGCCGTCGGTATTTCTGAGGCGCTCTATACAACCGCGTTCGGGCTCGTGATCGCGCTCATTGTGCTGTTCCCGTACAACTACTTTCGCAGATCCGCGGACAGGGCGCTCGGCGTCCTGGAGACGATCGGTGCCGCGGCGCTCGAGAGCGATACTTCACAAAGCTGATTGTTTACTTGTTCAGTTGGCTTCGTTGTCCACGAGGAGTTGGTAGATCTCTTCTGGCGTATTCGCCGCGTAGATCTTCTCGCGGAAGTCGTTGTCCATGTGCAGCCTGCTGATCTTGGCGAGTGCCTGGATGTGATCGCTCATCTGATCGGGTCGGCTCGCGAGGAGGACGACGAGCCTGACGGGTTTGCCATCGACGGACTCGAAGTCGATGGGGTCGGCTGGCTTACCGATTGCCATAGCCATGTCTTTGAGCGATTCCGACTTGCCGTGGGGGATCGCAAGGCCCTGGCCGATGCCTGTGGTTCTGGTCTGCTCTCTGGTCCAGACAGTTTCCATGAGCAATTGAGCATCGGAGACCTGCCCAGCATCGGCGAGCGCGGTGACGAGCTCGTTGATGACGCTCTGCTTCTCGGTCGCCTGCAGCGGCGCCAGGATGCATTCGGGGGTGATCAGATCCGTCAACTTCATACGAGGGCCTCACGGTGCTTGTGTCCGGGATGGTTCGCTCTATGGGTCGGAGAGTCTACGCGCTCGGGCGACCCGCGGGCGTCAGTACGACGCTGTATGAGCCATCAACTGAGGATTCGGGGTTTCCACGGGTGTGCGGCAGCGAGGCCCGCTCATTGGCAACCGACATGTGCATCGCCTTGGCGGCCCACCGGGCCTGATCGTGGTTCTCTTCGTGGTCGATGCTGCACGTCGCGTAGAGGATCGCACCAGACTTTGATAGCAGCGGTCTGGCTTCCTCAATGATCTGGCGCTGAATCGATTTGAGCCTCTTCAGCGACGCGGAGGTCGCGCGGTAGCGGGCCTCGACTCGTCTGCCCATCACGCCTGTGTTCGAGCAGGGTACGTCGAGCAGCACAAGATCGGCCTGCCCCCGCGCCCGGTGTTTGAGCTCAGCCATCGGCAGGACGTCGACACGCTCGTCGGTCGCGAAGACCTGGGCGAGCGTCTCGTACCTCGCTCGATCGACGTCGGTCGCGATGATCTTCGCCTTTGGGAATGTCGCGCTGAGCTGGCGTGTCTTGGTGCCCTGGCCCGCGCAGAAATCCACGATGAGTGAGGGTTCCATTCCCGCGACCGAGCGCACGGCCTCGGAGGAAGAAGGGTCCTGCGCCCAGACATCACGCCTGGCATGGAGCAACTCGCCGAGCTCCTCGCGGGGCCCTGTCCAGAGCGCGTGACCGTCTTGTGAATGGGGCGAGGCGCAGTCGTCTGGCAGCGGGCTTGTCAGATGCGCCACGTTGAGCACCGTCGGCGGGTTTGCAAGAGCGTGCAAGCACGCGTCGGTGATGACTTCGCGGGGGTGGTTTTCAGCCCAGCGGTCGATCAACTGCCTGGGCACACTCGTCGCGGCCGCGAGCCGATCGCGTTCGTCCTCGGGGAGCTTGATACCGATGAGGTCACGCGACCCGGACGCGAGCGGGATCGATCGGCGGTCGTTGTTCCATGGGCCTGACCGCTCACCGACGGACTCGCTCACTCGGCGGAGAGCAGCGTTGACGAGCTTGGCAGCGCCGGGCCTGATCTTGCGCTTGGCCCAGTCGACGGACTGATCGATCGCAGCGTGCGCCGGGATCCGATCCATGAGCACCAGCTGCGCCGCCCCGAGGATGAGGACGGCCTTCAATGAGGGTTCCAATTCGCGGAACGGGCGGTTCAGGCCCTGCTGGACGATGTACTCAAGAGTGAGCCATCGCCTGATCGAAGCGTCGTAGAGCGCGTGGGCGAGCGCCGAATCGCGGTCGTCCAGTTTGGATGTATCGGGCTCGGTCGGCTCGATCTCCGGGAACCGGGCGGCCTGCTCGGTCAGGAGCGAAGCGACGGCTTCGCGCGCCGATGTCGGTGTTGTCGTATGGTTTCTGGGTCGACGCTTCGGGCTTCTGTTTCGTTTGGGGTCGGGCACGGGGCGAGTCTAGGAGTCCAGAGTCGTTAGATGACAAACGAGCCGAGCAAGCTAGAGTCCCAAGCCCACCCCGAGCGGCAGCCTCGGTCTCGCTATACACGCGAGCGGAGTGTGGGCCTGCTCGGGACGATGCGGATCCGCAAGAAGCTGGTCGTCCTGCACACTCTCTTCTGTCTGGTGCTCGGGATTGTGCTCCTGATCACGCTGAGGCCCGGTGCGACCGCGGTGGTCGCGAGAGCAGAGGTGTCGCAGGCGAAGGCGGCTCTGGCTGTGCTCAGCGCGTCTGGCTGGGACGGCTCGGGCGAGACGCTTCCGGAACTGATGGCAGGCATCGAAGGCCTCGAGTACCGCGTTGGGAATTCCGAGACACTCGGGCTGACGCCGGACATTGTCGAGGCAGCACATGAGGTGCCCGGCCAGCCAGTGGCCTGGCGTTCGTCCAAGGCTGGCGGGTACGCGGCGATGGTGCTCGCTGATCAAGACGGGCAGGAATCCGTCTATGTTGTTGCGCAGGCGTATATCCCGGAAGCTCGTCGCGCGGTCCTTGAGCTCTACGCGTTCACGATCGTTGCGATCCTCGCGATGTACGGCCTGATCGCTGCGTTCCTCGAGATGTTCGTTCTTCCCCAGAATGTGTATAGCCCGATCGCGAGGATGCTCGACGCCGACGACGCGGTGCAGGAGGGCGACGGGGAGCACGAGATCATCGACGAGGAGTTCATCCCCGCCGACGAGATCGGTTCGATCATGCGATCGCGTAATCAGACTGTGCTCTCGCTCCGCCAGCACGAGCGGGACCTCGCCGAGGCGCTCGGCCGCTTCGAGATCGTTGCTGCGGACCTGAAGCGCAAAAACCACTTGCTTGAGAATGCCAAACGCAACCTTGCCGACGCGGACAGGCTCGCGAGTCTGGGCATGCTCTCTGCGGGTATCGCGCACGAGCTCAATACGCCTCTTACTGTGGTCAAAGGGCTCGCAGAGAAACTCGATCGCTCCGGTGGCGAGGGGTTCTCGGCGGCCGAGGCGAGACTACTCGTCCGCGTAGTCGGTCGGCTTGAGCGGCTGGGCGAGAGTTTGCTCGACTTTGCACGCGTCCGGCCGCCTCAGACCAACCCGGTTAGGCCAGCCGAACTGGTCGATGAAGCGGTCACGCTCGTGAAGCTCGATCGCGACGCGAAGGCAGTGCTGATCGAGAACAGCGTGGACCGGTCGCTTGTCATCGCGTGCGACGCGGATCGGGTCGTGCAAGTGCTCGTCAATCTGATCAGAAACGCTGTTGATGCTGTTCACGACGCGAAAGAGTGCGGCGAGGTCATGATCACGGGTGAGCTGTTCGTCCGCGACGGCGCCGAGTGGGTGAGCCTGAAGGTGACCGACAACGGGCCCGGCATCGAGTCGGAATTGATCGAGTCGTTGTTCGAGCCCTTTGTGTCGTCGAGACTCGACGCGAAGGGGACGGGGCTCGGGCTTGCTGTCGCCGAGGGCATCGTGCGCGAGCACGGCGGGGTGATCCTCGCCCACAACCGCGCTCAAGAGCGGGGGGCGGTGTTCGAGGTTGTGCTCCCGGTTGTGCCGCCCGGCGAAGGACTCAGCGAATCAGGCGGTACACTCAAGCCGCCCGGCAGGGACGAGCCAGAGGAAGTCGAATCTGATGAGTGAACGCGCACAACAAGGTCAGCCCTCGGTCTCGCTCGACGTCGTCGTCCTTGATGACGACGCGGACTTTCTCGAGTTCGTTGAGGTGTCGTTGCAGGAACGCGGTCATGGTGTTCGCACATCCTCGACACCCACTGAGTTCCTCGCTCATTGCGAGGAATCTCAGCCCGACGTCGTGCTCCTTGATATGAACATGGGTCGGCACACAGGTCAGGAAGTGCTCGCACAGATTCGCGAGCGGTGGCCGAGGTTATGCGTGATCGTGGTCACGGGTTACCCGTCCATGGACACGATGCGCGAGACATTCAAGCGCGACGCGTTCGACTACCTCGCCAAGCCTTTCTCCGCGGAGCAGCTGGAAAGTGTGCTCTTTCAAGCTGCTGAGGCGTTCGGTCTCGGGCTTCGGCCCCAGGACAAGCTCCGCAATGAACTCGGCAGACAGATCAGGCTCGCCCGTGCGGATCGCAGCTGGACGCTCAAGGAGCTATCTGAGGCCTCTGGGGTGAGCGTGAGTCAGCTCAGTTCGATCGAGCGAGGCACGCACCTGCCGAGCCTTGATTCACTCATCCAGATTTCAACTGCGCTCGATCACAGGCCCTCTGCGTGGCTTGCTGAGGCGGGGTTCTGAGCGATCGGGTGAATACAGGTGTTGACTCGGGTAAGGCCCGGGTCTTTCCTCATGCACGATGACGACCTCGGCTCCGACAGCCAGCACGCCCGCACCACCCACATCGGGAGGGACGAAGCCGAAAGCTTTGCTCTTTGCGTCGTTTGAGCCGAGCGGTGATGACCACTCGTCAACGGTGATCGCCGAGCTGCTGCGTCGGCACCCAGATCTCAAGATCTATGCGTGGGGCGGTCCCAAGATGGAAGCGGCGGGTGCGGAGGTCGTTGAGAAGACGGGGCGCGACGCCGTGATGGGCTTGCCAGGTCTTGCGAAGATTCAGGAGCACCGCCGGATCAACGAGCGGATCGAGGCATGGATGGACCGGAATCCGATCGCGGCATTTGTCGCGGTCGATTCGCCCGCTGCGAACTTCCCGATCTGCAAGCTCGCCAAGAAGCGAGGGATCAAGGTCGTGCACCTCGTGGCGCCGCAGGTCTGGGCGTGGGGCAAGTGGCGTGTCAACAAACTCCGCAGGCTGACCGACCGGGTGCTCTGCCTGCTGCCGTTTGAGGAGAAGTGGTTCGAGGGCAAGAACGTGCCCGCCAAGTTCGTGGGTCATCCGCTCTTCGACATCAAGCTCGATGAAGCGACGCTCGACGCTGCGGCTTCGGAGATGCCCGAGGGCTCACCCAGGATCGCGCTCCTGCCAGGATCTCGTCCCAAGGAGCACGAACGGAACTTCCCGCTCCTGCTTGAGAGCTACCGCAGACTCAAACAGGACCGGCCCGAAACGGTCGGTGTGGTCGCGGCGACAACCCCCGAGGTCGCCAAGAAACTCCGCGCGAGCGCCCAGAGTCTGGGCGGCTGGCCCGAGAGCCTGACGATCGAGACCGATTGCACCGATGCGGTGGTTCGCTGGTGTGATCTCGCGCTCGTTGTAAGCGGGACGGTCACACTCCAGATCGCACGCCAGCAGAAACCCATGGTTGTTGTGTACAAGACGGGGCGGGTGTTCTATGAGCTCTTCGCGAAATGGCTGCTCATAGCGCCGTTTTACACGCTACCGAACCTGATCGCCGACCGGGAGATTGTGCCCGAACTCGTGCCTCACTTTGGTGATGCAGAGCCCATCGTGCAGGAGGCAACCCGTTTGATCGAGGACAAGACCTACGCGGTTCAGCAGCGTGAGGATCTTGGCAAGGTCATTCAGAAGTTTGACGGCATGGACGCGTGCATCCACGCCGCGGACGCGATCGAGCGCGTCATCGGTTTGGGACAGGGATCGGTAAAGAGCTGAGTCAGGCTACTTCGGAATCACATCGCACGGGTGTGAGACACACCGCGGCAACGGTGTTTCCGATCCGCTCGTCGATCGGGACGACACGGATCGCCGGTGAGCGGATGGGCAGCGATTTGTCGAGCCACTTGTGGACCGCGATCTGGAGGTCGTGTCTCGCGGTCTTCTCATCGACGGCGAACAGGATGAGTGCTGCGAGAGCGTGGCTGATCGCGCGTTCCTTGCTGAGTTTGCGGATGTCGGTTGCGGGGGCGAGGACGACGCCGGTCGTGTAGGCGGTGTTTGGGATGGGTACGCCCGCGATGAATTCGTGCTGGCCGCAGACCTTAAGCTCGATCCAGAGCGCGTCTGCGGGATCGATGCCCTGAAACTCCGCGGTCTGTTCCTTGATCGGTTCGAAGAGCGTTCCTTCGAGTTCGTGCTCGCGTTTGTCTACTTCGACCGGGTCCACGAGGGGCAGCCCAGGCTCGTGGGTCAGGACGATGTCGCACCGCTCGCGCTCTGAGTTCCTGGCGCGACGCTTTGCTGGAGTGGGGAAGGGCTGCTCGCGGAATACACCGAAGCTGGCGTGAGCGAGCCCGTCGGCGAGGATCGGGTGCAGGGCGGTTTCGTCGAGAGCGTCCACGCCGAGGACGGCGTCCTCAGCCCTGAGGCGGGCGTTTTCTTTCTCGATGGTTTTTGCCATGAGATCGGCGATCTGGTCGATGCTCCACACAGCCATTAGGGTATCGACTGGGTAGACGTTGCAGAATCGGGCCTGATAGGCGATGATCGTCCCTCAAACATCCGCCTCTGCCCGGCTCCTCGGGCGGCGGGCAGAGAAACCGAGCAAGGATCTGGATCGAGCATGGAAAATCTCAATCATTTTATAGAATCGCTCAACGGCATTCTGTTCTCCGACTACACGGTGTACGCCCTCTTGGCGGTCGGCTTGTTGTTTACACTCTGGTCTGGCTTCGGTCAGTACCGCGCTCTGACGCACGGCGTGGCTGTCGTTCGAGGCAAGTACGACGACAAGAACGATCCCGGTGCGATCAATCACTTCCAGGCGCTCTCGGCGGCTCTGTCCGCAACAGTCGGCCTCGGCAACATCGGCGGTGTCGCGCTCGCTGTTGCTCTCGGCGGCCCCGGCGCTGTGCTCTGGATGTGGCTCATCGGCATCCTGGGCATGGCGCTCAAGATGACCGAGGTCACCCAGTCCATGCTCTACAGGAACACCGATGACCCCGAGAACCCGCACGGCGGACCAATGTTCGTCGTGAAGAAGGGATTCGCAAAGTGGGGGCTCGGACCAATCGGCACTGTGATCGGCGGCATCTTTGTGGTCACACTGCTGATCTCGGCGCTCACCGGTGGCAACATGTTCCAGGCTTGGAATGTCGCCGACATCACCAACACCTACTTTGAGATTCCTCAGGTCGTGACGGGCATCGTGCTCGCCGTTGGTGTTGGGCTGGTCATCATCGGCGGAATCAAGCGGATCGGTTCTGTCGCGGGCAAGATCGTACCTGTGATGTGCCTGCTGTACGTCATCGCGGCTTTGTACGTGATCATCATGAACATCGGCGAGATCCCCGCGATGTTTGCCCTGATCGTCAAGTCGGGTCTCCCAGGCGCATCGCCCGACGCGGCAGGGGCGTTCCTCGGTGGAACATTCGGTTATGCCGCGATGTGGGGCGTCAAGCGGGCCTTGTTCTCGTCTGAGGCAGGCCAGGGATCCTCGCCCATCGCTCACTCGGCGGCCAAGACCGACGAGCCGGTGCGTGAGGGCGTGGTTGCAGGCCTCGAGCCCTTCATCGACACCATCGTCGTGTGCACGCTGACCGCGCTCGTGATTCTTTCATCTGGTGCGTACAACCGCGGCCCGGAAGCATTCCCGGAATCCGCCGTCGTGCAGATTGTCCAGGCGACTGATGCAGACGATCAGCCGATCGAAGGCTCATGGACCGTTGATAGCGGTGTGCTCCCCGAGAAGACGGCGGAAGCGAAACGCATCCTCCGTACGGGTGAAAGCGAAGCCGGCTGGCGTGAGAACGAGTCTGTCTTTGTGGTGGTTCAAGGTGATGACAACGCCGACACCGGGCTCAACCTCCATCGGATCTCGGGCAACGTTGCCAAGGACGACGATGGAAACTGGATTGTCAACTGGGGTTCACTCGAGGCGGCTTCACAGCCCGAATTCCTGACCGCAGAAGACGGCTCGCTCGAGGTCGGTATCTATTCTGATTACGCGGGTGCATCGCTCACGGCTCACGCGTTCGACAGGGTGACTCCCGGTCTGGGTATGTATCTTGTTTCGATCGCAGCCTGGCTCTTTGCGTTATCAACCATGATTTCATGGTCGTACTACGGTGAGCAGGGTGTGTACTACTTCTTCGGCAAGAACGCCAAGGGCGCGGTGGTCATCTACAAGGTGATTTACTGTGCACTCATCTTGCTCACAACAATTGCTGCGATGCCCATCATCGCGCAGGATGATGGCACCAAGAGGCCTCTGATCGGCACGGATGCCGAACTTGACATGTGGACAACACTCGGTCTCGGTGTCATGCTCGTGGCAAACATCCCGATCATGCTCATCTTCGGCAACCAGGCCATGAAGGCGTACCGCGAGTACTTCAAGCGGATGGACGCCGGCGGCGATCCGCCCCACGAGGCGCCTCCAATCACCGAAGTCGTAGAAGGCAAGGACGTCGAGTGATCGGAATCTGATCTGCTATCGAACCGCGGCCGGGCATCACGCTCGGCCGCGGTTGTTTTTGATCTATCGTGTCCTGCTCTACTCGCAGACTTCGCCTTCGACCGCCTTGGCGATCCGGTGAATCTGCTCGTGCGCGTGCACGAGAGCGGCGAGCCGGGTCCTTGCCATCACTGCCTTGTATAGCCAGGGCAGGGGCAGGATAGTCAGCGGCAAGTACCACGCGTAGGTGATCCATGTCTCGTTCGGGTACCAGCCAAACCAGGTGTTGAGCAGCGAGTCGGTGAACAGCACACCGGGCCAGATGGTGAACGCGAGGACGAACCAGAAAATCGCGGGCATCTTGGGCTTGATCTTGGCGCTGAATGTCAGCTTGCCCGTCTGGTGCGATGCAAGAAGGCGGTAATCGAACGGGTTACCGAACGCGGCACATTCGAAGAGAGCCCCGCTCGGGTTGCCTTCGTAGCCCGGGAGCTTGCCCCGTTCGCTGAGCCGACGTGCGAGCTTGGCGATCTCCTCGCTTTCAAGGGTGGTAGAGATGTGTGGCAGCTGACCCAGCATCTCTTGCACCTGAGCCGGGCTGGGCTTGGCGGGCTGTTGCTCGTTCTGTTGGGGTTCGTCCTGCATCGCGCGAGAGTGTATCGGCGAAACCGGGGCATACACTCAGCCCGACCGAGAAGAAAGGACACCTATGCCGTTGATCGAAGAGGGGAAGAAAGCGCCCGCGTTCAATCTGCCCGACCAGGAAGGCGTCAAGCACCGTCTGAGCGACTACACGGACGGGCCGGTCGTGCTCTTTTTCTACCCGAAGGACATGACCAGCGGCTGCACCGACCAGGCGTGCCAGTTCCGGGACATGCACGTCAAGTTCAAGAAGAAGGGCGTGAGCGTCTTCGGGATCAGCATCCTGAATTCCAAGAGCAAGAAGAAGTTCGCCGAGAAGGAGTCCCTCACCTACCCGCTGCTGGCGGACGATCGGGTGAACGCGGACAAAAAGCCCGACCCGGAGATCTGCCAGAAGTACGGCGTATGGGTCGAGAAGTCGATGTACGGCAAGAAGTACATGGGTATCCAGCGGACAACCTACCTCATCGCGCCGGGCGGCAAGGTAGCCAGGCGCTGGGACAAGGTGAAGGTGCCCGGGCACGCCGAGGAAGTGATGGAAGCGGTGAAAGAGCTGTAGCGTTCACGTTCGGCGTGTTAGTCTGAGCGAATGAGAATGCGAACCTATGTACTGGCTTCACTCACCTTTCAGCTCGCTGCGTTGGGCAGTGGCCTAGCGCAGGATGGGACTGATCCAGCGCTTGACCAGCCGAGTGTGTCCGAGCCCTCCAAGGGAATGCCGGTTGACGACTTCGGCTTCTGGCTCGGCACGTGGGATGTACAGAATTTCAGGCGAGACCGCACAACCGGCGAATGGTCGGCAGATGGGCAAGCGGAGGCGGCTATCACGCAGGCCTTCGGCGGCCGGCTCGTCGTTGAGCAATGGAACGGGACAAGCGGCGCGTTTGAGAACACGTTTGGCATATCCCTTCGGTACTTCGACGAGTCTCTCAAACGCTGGGTCGTCCTGCTCAGTTGGCCGAGCGGCAACCCGGTGACCGCGGGCTTCAGCCAGATGCAGGGCGTTTTCGAGGACGGGATGTGCACGCTCTACCCGCCTTCGTTGTTTACGGGCAAGGGCGCGGAGTTGTCGGGCCGGGCTACTCGGTTCGTGTTCTCCGATGCGGCGGAGGACAGTTGTCTTTGGACCATGCAGATCCCCTCCGCCGAGGATCGCTGGACTTCCGTGTGGCAGATGCAGTTTCAGCGAACCGGAATGCCTGAATCGGAGACCCACAAGCCATTCGAGGTTGAGTTCCCTCCCCAGACATGCGCCTGCTCTCAGTCCGAGGCTCGTGCCCTTGATCGATTGGTTGGCGAGTGGACCGGTGAAGATGGATTCTCGGTGCGAGTCACGAGCGTCAATCGGGGCTGCGGGGTCTTTGTCGCGCTCGAGAGCCCGGGCTTCGGTGAGTTCTTCGGCTGTGTCCTCCACAACCTAGCCAGTGGTGCGACTATGTCGCGGTTTGTACACAACGAAGCAACTCTTTCGCTCGAATCTTGGGGAGCCGAACTCAATCAGGAATCCAGTGAACTCGTGCTCAGTGGGGGTGAGCACAAGTTCCTGTTCGAGACCAATGAAGAGGGCGTGTTGCGGGTTCGACAGACAGAAGGTTCTGGCGACTCCGCTGAGTTTGTACTGGAGCGGGTTAGAAACCAACCAGACAAAAGTGGTGGGTGAGTTCTGCTGCTGAACACAGTGCCGTGCAGCGGTGCTACTACCTGACCGGGTCGCCTGCGATCTGCTTCTCCTCTGGCGTCTTCTTCCTCGTCAGCAGCTGGCTCGCGATCACGCCCGTGAGCATCAGCCCGCACCCGATCCACTCTTTGAGATCAAGCCGGTCATTCTGGATCATGATGCCCGCTGCCGCCGCGAATGGGGCCTCAAGACTCATGATGATCGCGGCATGGGTTGGCGGCGCATCGCGTTGCGCGACGATCTGCAGCGAGAACGCGATGCCGATCGCGAAGATGCCCGAGTAGAGGATCGCGATCTTCGCCGCGAGGATACCGTCGAGGTTGATCGTTTCGAAGAGCGGGGTCGCGAAAGCGGCGAGCGCCGCGACGGTAAGGAACTGAGACATCGCGAGGCGAAGAGGTTCTGCTTTTGGCGCGAGGTGGCCCACCATCGCGACGTGCACGGCCCACATGACGGCGCAGCCCATGATGAGCAGGTCGCCCTTGCCAGTGTTGCCGGAGAGGTCGCCGCTCAGGAGGTAGAGCCCGGCCGCGGCGAGCAGCGCTCCGATCACGTGCCCACGACGGATCGCGTGCCCGAAGGCGAGCCCGGCGATCGGGACGATCAGCACGTAGAGCCCGGTGATGAACCCGCCCCGGCTCGCGGATGTGTAGACGAGCCCGATCTGTTGCAGGGCCGCCGCGGCGAACATGATCACCCCAAGGATCAGCCCCGCTCTCCACTCGCCCCCGAGCGGTTTCCGCCTGATGACAAAGGGCAGCAGGAACAGCGTCCCGATCGCGTAGCGGATCGCGGTGAAGAGCAGCGGTTCGATGTGGTCCATCGCGGCGGTCTGCGCGACGAAACCGGCACCCCAGAGAAATGCGACCGCGAAGAGGAGCGCGTCGGCCCTGTGGGTTCTGCTCAGCATCGCCGATCGTAGCTGGCTCCGGCATCGCGTCCTACCGTCCGGTGTGAACGTTACCCACATAGCCCCGGATCTCTCCGACTCGAAGATCATGCGCTTCGTGTGCGGGATTAGGCCCTGCAGATCGGGTGGGCTCAGGCTCGAGCCCGAGCGTGTGGCAGGGATCGACGTCGTTCACAACTACGGCCACGGCGGGTGCGGGGTCACGCTCGCGCTCGGGTGCGCCCAGGCGGTGCTCGATTCCGTCCGCGATAAGGTGGGCCCCGACCAGGGTCGCGTTGCGGTTCTTGGGGGTGGGGTGACCGGGCTCGCATCCGCACGAGCGCTGCTGCGAGCGGGCTTCCAGGTGTCGGTGCACGCGAGCTCGTTTGCAGGGGACACCACGAGCAACATCGCCGGCGCGCTCTGGCTTCCCACGGGAATCGACTTTCCAGACCCGGGTCCGCAGCGTGACGCATTCAACGGCTATATCCGAAGATCACACGACGCGATGGGTGAGCTCAAGGGTGAGAAGTGGGGGATCAGTTCGCTGCCCGTCTTTGAGCCCGAGTTCACGGAGTTCCATTCCGAGTACTTCGAATCGGGTGCAATCAACCAGCCCAGGCCCTGGACGAGTGAAGACGGCGACGTGCCGGGCTTTCGGGGGGGGCGCGTCTTCACGACGTATTTCATCGACACGCCCAGGTTTATCGCAGAGTTGTACCGAGAGGTCGTAGAACTCGGGGGCACCGTCGTGCCCGCGACAATCTCGTCGCTCGCCGATGTCACAGCCATCGACGCATCGGTTGTGGTGAACTCTCTCGCGATGGGCAGCCGGAGTCTCTTCGGGGATGATCAGGTCTTTCCCGCCAGAGGCTTGCTCGTGCACATGCAGCCGCAGGACCTCGGGTATATCTACCACGACGGGTATCGGTACATGTTCCCGAGGTCTGATGCTCTGATCCTGGGCGGAACGTATGAGCCAGGTGTGAACGAGCCGCCCGAGACCGACGAGCCGTTCCTTGAGATTATCGAACGGCACCGGGCTCGCTTCGCGTGATCGGTGCGAACGGCTTTCGTTCCCCAGTGATGGTGAACACGGGCGATCGCAGCGGTTTCTTGTAATCGCAAAACCCGAGATCCACGCGACTCATGATGTCGCGGTAGTGCTTGCGTTTGGCGCCGCGGTGCAGATCTGTCCACACGAACAGCGGTGAAGAGAGACGTTCGAGCTTCCCGAGCCTGGTCAGCATCGGTACTTCACGGAGCTGTGTCAGGCACAACGCTGCATGAACACAATCAAACTCTCCAACGCTCGCCCTTTCAACGTACACATCGAGCGTGTCGGGCTCGATATCGATCGACGTGAAACCGGATTCAACATCGGTGAGAAGCTGGGAGACCGTTTCTGATTCCGCTAGCACCGTCATCTCGACCGGCAGCGATCGTTTCGAGGCCGCTGAGCAGAACGCTCTGAGCAGATCAGGCTTCCCGCCCGACACGTCGAGCAGTTTGAGGGGTCGCGAGAGGCCTTGGGACTTCTTGTACCGTGCGAGGCGGTCGAGAAGCCGCAGGGCGGCTGTCGCGTACTGGGATTGGTGGTCTGAACTGGATTGCTGCTGAGCTCGATCGCCGGGCATGCCGGGCGATTGGGTTAATCGAAGTCCTTGCTGGGCCACAGCCTAGGATATGCCATGAGTCAAACGGCATCCGATCGCAAGCCGCCCGTTGAGGTCACCACGGTGGCAACAAACACCAAATCAGAATCGAGACTTGGCACACCTCTCGAAAAGCGGGTCACGCTCCGCACACTGCGCAAAATGGCGAAGACCGGAGAAGCGTTCGCGTGTCTGACCGCGTACGACGCGACAACCGCGCGCTGGCTCGAGCGCGCCGGTGTGCCCGTGCTCCTGATCGGCGATTCCGCGGCTGAGGTCGTGCTCGGGTTCGACCGCACGGTGCAGATGCCGCTGGATCTGACGATTACGCTGACCGCTGCTGTCAGACGTGGTGCTCCAAACGCGTTCGTGATGGCTGATATGCCTTTTATGAGCTACCAAGCGAACGCAGATGACGCGATGATCAACGCGGGCCGGTTTATGACCGAAGGCAACGCGGACTGCGTGAAGCTTGAGGTTGACGAGACGTACGCACCGCTTGTCGATCGGATGACAAGAGCCGGCATCGCGGTGTGTGCGCATGTTGGTTCGCGGCCCTCGACCGCGGCCCTCGCGGGTGGGTATGGGTCAGCCGGTCGGAGTGCCGACGACGCAGAAAGGATTGTCCGCGACGCGGTGGCGCTCGAGCGAGCTGGCGCGGTTCTGCTGCTTATCGAGGCGGTCCCCCCTGAGGTGACCGAGCGGGTGCTCCGCGAGACGAGTGTGCCCCTCATCGGAATCGGTGCAGGTCCCGCGTGCCACGGGCAGATATTGGTTGTCCAGGATTTGCTGGGAATGACCGACGCCCCGCCGAGGTTCGCCGAGAGGTCGGCGTCTCTGGGCACAGAGATCCAGGCGGCAGCTGCCGACTGGGTCAAGCGCGTGTCGCTTAGAGACATCGGGGGCAAGGGTTACGAGATGCGAGAGGGCGAGGCCGACCGGTTCTATAGCCGCTGAATCTGCCTCTCGCAGTCAGCCGGGCCGTCCGATAGACTGGGCGCACGTGCCGGTTACGCGACGACCGAGGGCTGGGCGACCTGAGTCTGACCCGCAACCAAAGCCGCGTAGCTGTCGAAGAGACCTGTATGCCGATCCCAAAGAAGCAGGGATCGGGCTCCCCGCCCTGATGAAGCCGAGAGGTCTCTCAGCGGTATTGACAGTGCTTGGGCTTCCCTCTGGGCGGCTCAGGAGCAGAGGAGCAGCTCCATGCGGAAGTTTGTCGCAATCGGACCGGCGTTAGTGGTGTTGTTTGGCGTGGCTGCGGTCATGCTCGCCGGGCCCACAGCGATCCGCCAGATGGTCTTTGCCAGTAACACCGCTGAGGTCATGCTCGCAAGACAGGTCATCGACGACGACGACATCCTTCAGCGCATCGACCGTGCGGTACGCAACATTGCGGTCGCGACCGAACCATCTATCACCCACATCGAAGTATTGATTCAAAGCAACGGGCGGCAGTTCGGCAGCGCTTCGTCAGGCTCGGGGTGGGTGTACGACGCAGAGGGACACATCATCACCAACGCCCACGTCGTGGGCAGGGCGAGCCGGATCGATGTTGAGTTCGCCGACGGGCGAGTGATGCGAGGCAAGCTGCTCGCGTCGGACTCATTCACCGACATCGCAGTTCTCAAGGTTGATCCCGGAATCGGGGTCATCCCGCTCCGCAGAGCGAGCGATCAGCGGGTAAATGTGGGTGAGCGCGTATTCGCGTTTGGCTCCCCCTTCAACTTCAAGTTCTCTATGAGTGAGGGCATCGTCTCTGGGCTCGGCCGAAACCCAGAGACGAGAGGCTCGGGGAACACGTTTACGAATTACATCCAGACAGACGCAGCAGTGAACCCGGGCAATTCAGGCGGGCCGCTCGTCAACGCACAGGGCGAGGTCATAGGGATGAATGTCGCGATCGCGACCGGACGAAACGGAGACGGCGTCCGCGACGGACAGAGCGCAGGCATCAGCTTTGCCATCCCGCTCGGTGTGATCGAGTCGGTTGTTGACCAGATTATCGAAACTGGGGAGGTCCGCAGAGGCTATCTCGGCATCCAGGCTGACCGGATCGCGGCGCAGACCCCGATCAAGGACATTGAAGGTAATTTCCACGGCATGGGCGTGATCGTTGGTGAGGTCCTGACCGGGCTCGCGGCGGACCGCGCGGGCATCCAGCCTCGCGACATCATCGCCGAGATCAACGGCAACCGGATCACGCGTTGGCACCACCTGCGCTCGGTTGTCACGACCGCCAAGCCCGATTCGACCATCTCCGTCAAGCTCTGGCGCGACGGCGAGGAGATTGAAGTCCCGGTCTCTCTCGCGGAATTCCCGGTTGAGAACTTATACGAAGAAAGTGTCCGTGAGCGACTGTTTGAGGCGGGAATCACACTCAACCTGAATGACGACCGGCTTTTGCTTGTAAGGGTACGGCGCGAATCATCGGCCTACGAACTCGGATTTAGAGCCGGGCACTTTATCGTGGGTGTGGAAGATCAGATGGTCAATGGTGCTCTTGATTTCTACAGCATCGTCGGACGCAGTGAATTCAATTACGGCGAGCCTCTCAAGTTCGTTGTTGAGGACCAAGGCGGGGATCGCAAAGAGATCACTCTTCGCGTTTCTCGCTGACATCAACACCCTCTCCTGAATCCTCTTTGACAACGGTAAGTACGAGCGTCATCTCTGTACCATAAGCAGGCACGAGTTCGTTGATCGTGTACCACACCGGGTCGCCCATATCCATGTGAGGGCTGAGCACGGGCGTGCAGCCAACGATCTCGGCTCCCCCGTCGATTGTGCCGAATGTGCAGAGCCCGACGACCGTGCCCTCGACGCGCGCCATGTACCACTCTTCGCCCTCGAACGTGCGGAAAGAAGAACCACCGAAATAAAAGCGGGGGTTCAACTCGCTGAAGACCTGTCCGGTTTCTGGATCGTGGACCCACGTCGTTGGGTCTTCGGTGACCATGGTGCCGTCTTTCTCGTATCGGATGCGAACAGAGAGCTCTGGGCCCGTGGGATCGACGCGCGTCAGGGGGCTGTCTTCTTTCGAGTGGTCTACGTCGATGCGTCCTGGTGAGCCTGGCTCGAGCCCGAGCATCAGCAGCGCAGCGTGCACGTTGCGGGCCTCGGTATCGAGGCTGATGAGCGCCTCGAAGTCTCGCACGCCGTGCGCCTCCGCGATGAGCTCGATCCAGACGTCCGGCGTTTCCTCGTGCGAGACATCAACGGGCATGAAGCCCGCGACCTCGACAGACCTCGCGTCGTAGTCAACGATAACCCCTTCGAACACCTCGACGCGCCCGGCGGGATTCTCCGCTTCTTCGGGTTGCAGCAGCAGCGAGCCAGCGGTCAGCAGGGATGCGATGATCATGCCAGAGAGTGTACCAGTTCCTTGAACCGATCCCCGCGGTGCTCAAAGTTCTTGAACTGATCGAACGAGGCGCAGCCCGGGCTCAGAACGACCGCATCGCCCGTCTTTGCCAGTTTGCTTAGCTCTTTCACAGCTTGTTCGATCGTGCCCGAGTAGCCAACGCCTGCACGCTCGGCAATCGCTTCACCGGTTTGGCCGATGCACACGAGCGACGCGGCGCGCTTGGCAAGATCTGTTATCGGTGTTAGGTCAACACCCTTGTCGCTCCCGCCCACGATGAGATGGACGGGACTCGATGCGAGCGCATCGAGCGCAAGAGAGGATGCTTCAGGAGTCGTGGACTTGCTGTCGTTGTACCAGCGCACACCATGAAGCTCGCGGACGAATTCCAGACGGTGGGGCAGGCCCGCGAACTCAGCAACCTCTTGAGTCGCACTCGCAAGATCACAACCGAGCAGTTCGCACGCTATGAGGGCGGCAGAGGCATTGAGCCTGTTGTGTGTTCCGGGTGTGCGTAACTCTGGTAACTCGTCTAAGAGTTCGATTGCATAGTTTGGAGAGTGCCCACTGATTGCACCTTTATCTGTGAGCAGTGGTGCTTCCGGTTTGAGTAGTGAGGCGATTCCGAGTTTGGACTGGCGGTAGTGTTCCTCCGAGCCATGCCAATCGATGTGATTGGAGGAGATGTTGGTGATGACCGCGGCGTCGAGGAACGCGCCACGCTCGATCGTGCCTGTCTGGGCGAGCCACCAGAGCATCGCGCTCGAGAGTTCGAGGACGATCGTCGAACCTTGCGTTATTGAGTCAACGCTGCCCAGCAAGCTTCCTCCGATGTTGCCTCCGAGTATCGCGTTTTGGCCCGCGCTGACGAGCCCGGCGTGCAGCATCGCGCTGGTCGTGCTCTTGCCCGCGCTGCCCGTAACACCAACAACTTTGCACGTATCAGGGATCGCGTCGATCGCGAGCCCGATCTCGGTCGTGATGCGAACATCCGCGGCTTGCGCGCTCCGGATAAATCTGTTCTCCCAGGGCTTTCTGACCGCCGGGTTTGCAACCAGAAGAGTGCATGTTGTGAAATCGCTGACGTTGTGCTCGCCGAGATGAAGACTGGCCGAGCCATCGTCCACAAGATCCCTGATCGAGTCCACAGCGCCAGCAAGCTCGGCTTCGCTCGCGAGGTCGGTCACGGTGACGTCGTAGCCCTGACCGACAAGGTAGCGGGCGGCCCCGGCACCTCCGCCGTAACGGCCCAGCCCCATGATTGTGGCGCGTTCGGACATGACGGATGCTAGAGCAGCGCGAGAGGGTCGACGTCGATGGCTGTCTTCGCGTCGCCCAGAAGCACGCCTCGGGCTCGAAGGACGTGCATCGCCCGCTGCAGATTGATGGAGTTTGGAGCGGAGATCTCGACCGCGATGCGGAAATGGTCGCTGATGCGCTCGATGGGGCAGGGCATTGGTCCCATGAGCCTGAGGCCGAACTCGTCCTTAATCGATTCGGCATCACCCGCGATCTGTGCCGCCGCAGCTTGTGCCTTGGCGAGGTCTCTGTCCCTGCTGACGATCCGCGCCATCCGTCTGACTGGCGGCAGGCCCACGTTCTGGCGCAGTGCGAGTTCTTGGTTTGCAAAGTCGGTATACGCGTGATGAGCGGCGAGTTCGATCGCTGGGGCCTCGGGCTCGAACGTCTGGACGATCACCTCGCCCGGGTATTCGCCCCGGCCCGCGCGACCGGCGACCTGTGAGACGAGCTGGAAGGTACGTTCGCCCGCGCGGAAGTCCGGCAGATTGAGCGCGGTGTCCGCCGAGAGCACACCGACCAGTCGCACGTTCGGGACGTCGAGCCCCTTGGAGATCATCTGTGTGCCCAGCAGCACTCGGATTTCGCCTCGTGAGAACCGGGCCAGGGTCTCGAAGAGGTCGCGCCCCGTGCGCATGGTGTCGGCATCAACGCGCACGAGTGTGTCACCCGCGACGAGTCGGCACGGCTCGGGCATGGACTGCGTCAGCCGCTCGATGACTTCTTCTGCGCGCTGGGTGCCGGCGCCGAACTGGCGGAGTTTGGAATCGCAGTCCGGGCAGCTCTTCGGGAGCTGCTGCTCGTAGTTGCAGTGGTGGCACCGGACGTAGCCGCCCTGTGGAACGGATCCGAAGCGGTGCACGACCATCTTTGCCGAGCAGTGGTTGCACTCGAGTGCCCACTTGCAGGAGACGGACGCGCAGCCGATGAATCCGGCGAGGCCTCGTTTATTGAGGAGGAGGACAGCCTGGCCTCCGTTTGTCAGCGTGCGCTGCAGGGCCCGCTCAAGGGTTGGGCCGGCCAGCAGTTCGTGGGGCAAAGCGCCGCCGTGCAGGTCGGCGTAATTCTGTCGCTCTTCGAACATATCGACGATGCGCACCTTGGGAAGTGCCGCTCCGCCGACGCGGCTGGGCAATGACCAGAGCTTCGACATGCCGGCAGTTGCGTTCGCCCACGATTCGAGTGAGGGCGTCGCGGAGCCCAGGACGACCGGGCAGCTGTTCATGTGGGCGCGTTTGATGGCGACATCGCGGGCGTTGTAACGTGGGACCTGGTCCTGCTTGTACGAGCCGTCGTGCTCCTCGTCGACGATGATCAGGCCGAGGCGATCGATCGGAGCGAAGACAGCAGATCGTGCGCCGACGACGACCTGCGCCGAGCTGTCGAGGATGCTCGCCCACGCGCTGTTGCGCTGCGCGGCGGTGAGCCCCGAGTGGAGCACGGCAACGCGATCGGCGCCGAACCGAGATTGGACGCGGCCCGCGGTCTGCGGCGTCAGCGCGATCTCGGGCACGAGCATGAGCGCGGTTTGGTTCTGAGTGAGAGCGTGTTCGATGAGGTTGAGGTAGACCTCGGTCTTGCCCGACCCGGTGATGCCGTGCAGCAGGTGGGTCGTGAATGTGCCGAACGAAGTCGCGATGCCGTTGATTGCGTTCTGCTGTTCGGGTGTAGGAGTCAGCTCGCGGGCGGCATCGAAGACGGCGTCAGACTCGCCGGTCCGTGCGCGGACGTGTGAGTGCTCGACCTCGCGGAGCAGACCCGCCTTGATGAGTCGGTTGATCGGGGCGACTGTTCTGGACTCGATCTGGTCTGCCAGCGTTCGAGCGGTCATGGGCCAGCCGACGGGGGGGAGTTTGGTGATCGCTTGCCACGCCTTGGTGGCGGTTGGTGTGAGCTTGGTGTCTGACGGCAACTCAGCTTTGGGGTCGCCGGCGAGTTCGAGGCGGATCTCCCGCTTCCGGCCCGTGTCGGTTTTGACCGCGGCTGGGATCATGCTCGAGAGCGTCATGCCCAGCGGGGAGACGTAGTAGCGGGCGATCCAGGTGCCGAGTTCGACGAGTTCGGGCGTGAGCGGGCTGCCCAGAACAGCCTTTATATATTTGACCCGTTTGGGGTCGAAACCCGCGAGCAGGTCCTCGCTGCCGGCGGCGACGACAACGCCTGTCGCTGCGGAGTTTCCCCGCCCGAGGGGCACCTCGACCCGCTGGCCGACCTCGAGCGGGTGCTCGGTGGCGTACGTCAGCCCGTCGCTTGCAGGGTCCTTGAGCTCGACGCGCCGTTCGACCGCGACGCGGACGAAGTGTTCCGCTTCTGGCTTGGGTGGTTCTGTGTGAAAGAGTGTGTCCATGCGGTGGTCTGGGGGATTTGGTCGCGATCAGGAGCGCTAGACTGTACGCCATGAGCAGCACTCGACCGTCGGACTCTGGGGCATCTTCCATGACATGCAGGCTGGCGCTTGCTGACGGGACCGTTGTCCGAGGCCGGGCCTTTGGCGCGACAGGGCAGGGCATTAGGCAGGCCGCGGAGGTCGTGTTCAACACGGCGATGACCGGCTATCAGGAGTCGATGACAGACCCATCCTACACCGGTCAGATCCTGGTTCTGACAGCGCCCCTGATTGGAAACGTCGGGGTTAACAACGAGGATGTGGAGTCGGGCGGGGTCACGATCGCCGGGCTCGTCTGTCGGGAGCTGGCGAGGAAGCACTCGAATTTCCGCGCCAGTGACGATTTGGACAGCTACCTGCGAGAGAGCGGCGTGCTGGCGATGGACCGGATTGATACGCGTGCGCTGACACGGAGGCTGCGCGCCGACGGGGTGATGGCCGGCGTGATCTCTGATGACGAATCGGTTAGCGACGAGGAGCTTGTCGAGCTCGCTTGTTCGGCGCCCTCGATGCAGGGCGCGAACTACGCGGAGCAGGTCAGTTGTGCTGTGGAAGAGGACTGGGCAGAAGGGCTCGGCGAGTGGTTCCCGAAGGGAGCCGAGTCCGAGAACGCACCGGTCGTGCTCGCGGTGGACTGTGGCGCCAAGCACAACACGCTCCGGCATCTCATCGCGCGTGGGTGTGCGGTGCGCAAGATTCCGTTCGATTTCGATGCTGACGAAGTGATCCGCAAGTTCGAGGCCGGCCAGGTGCATGGTGTGTTCGTGTCCAACGGCCCGGGTGACCCGCAGGCGGTCGCGAGTGTGATCGCTTCGCTCAGGAAGCTGCTCTCGGACGATGCCCCGAAGATTCCGGTGCTCGGGATTTGTCTTGGTCATCAGCTTCTGGCGCTGGCGTCCGGTGCGGCTTCGTTCAAGCTGCCCTTCGGTCATCGGGGGACGAACCAGCCCGTGCGGAATGATCGGACCGGCCGCGTGGAAATAACGAGCCAGAACCACGGATTCGCAATTGACCCATCTTCACTCGATTCGTCGTGCTGCGAAGCGACGCACACGCACTTGAACGACGGCACTCTGGCAGGGTTTCGCCGAACGGACAGGCCTGTCTGGGCAGTCCAGTACCACCCTGAGGCGTCTCCTGGGCCGCATGATGCGGGTTACGTGTACGACGAGTTTGTGGCGTCGGTGCACTCGCAGACGCCCAGCGTGAGCTGATTTGTCAAACTAGGTAAAGTGTTGGTTTGGCTAGGTTTCTGGCGAGTGTGGCCCGAGTACCCAATTTGTGCTTGCAATTGCGGGCCAGGTGAGTATATTCGCAGAAGGCAACGGGACTCTTGGAGGAGATGCGCCCGATTTGCTCTTTAGGATAGTGGTCCGGTTCTGGACCTGGAGAGAGTCGTGTCCGCTCAACTCGTTGTTCCCCGGAGGGGCCAGTGTGTTGACGGACGGGTGGAAGGAACCCATCTTGGGTTGTTTCCTTTAGTTATATGTTGATCATGTTCACCGCGGGTTCTCCTCGGTGTGCTTGACATTCTGGTTGTGGTATCTGTCATTCTCAGAGGAGTCTCTCATATGAAGACCAAGGTTTTTATGTCCATCGCTGGCCTTGCTGCTTGTGGCGCTGCTGACGCTCAGGATCGTCCTGAACTTCAGAGCCTCGGGTTCTCGGGCCAGGTCCACCAGGCGGTTCGCGCAACCGCAATCACCGGTCTGACCGTTGACGGCCAGTACGTCTACGGCCGCACCATCGAGCTCGGCCAGAACAACAACGTTGCCCGCGGCGGCACGACCGTTGCTTACGACTCAGCTCTGTTCGCCGACACCGACGGCGACACGCTGATCCTCGATCCGGTCTGTGGTGACGTTGCTCCCCACACCCTGGGTGGCGCCAGCTCGCGTTACTTCTTCGGCACCGAGTTCTCCTGGCAGAGCTACTCCGAGGACTTCATCCCCGCGTCCGGCACCGAGAGCGGCACCCTTTCGGCCCTCTCCTTCGCCGGTGTTCGCCCGCTCTGCGACAACGGTGCAGGCACCGTTTCCGAGCCCATGCAGATGATCTGGGAGGCTTGGGAAGAGATCGATAACTTCCCCGATCTCGATGGCTCCGACGGTTTCGATACCGACGGCGATACCCTCGCCTTCCCCTTCAACACCTCCGACACCGACGGTGACACCCTCATCGATCAGTTCGTCGGCGGCGTCATTCTCACCTACGCCGACACCGACACCGATGGTGACACCATCAACGACGAGCAGCTCTCTGCTGGTGCTCTCGGCTACGGCATCTTCTTCGCAACCGGCCTCGAGACCCTCGGCGTTTCGCTGCCCGCAGGCAACGACGTCTTCGACGGCTCCGGCAACGCTACCCCCGACGGCACCCCGGACGGCGGCATGCGTCTCCAGTGGACCCGTGGTGACGACAACGGCGCCGGCGGCGGCCCGCTCCTGAGCGGTTTCTTCCCGTCCACCCGCGCTTCGTCCATGTTCTGGGGTACCACCGACATGGAAGCTGCCGGCACGCTCTGCACCTACGATGACACCAACGTTCCCGGTTTCGGTGCTGGTACTTCGGACGGCACCATCTGGGGCGAGGGCGAGGACCTCTGCAACGATCCCAACAACGCTGGCGGCGCCTGGTCCGAGGGTGCTCCCACGGACGAGCTGATCAACGAGGCTCACGACCGTGACTTCGACATCGCTGACTGGTTCGGCATCGTTCCCGACTTCGAGCGCCTCGGTCTCATGATCAAGCTCGAAGTGACCGGTGGCGCTCCGACTCAGGACTGCTGCGACGTCAACCAGGACAACGCTTGCACCCCGACCGACTTCTCGGCCTGGATCAACGCGTTCAACAACAGCCTCCCGACCTGTGACGTCAACCAGGACAGTGCTTGCACCCCGACCGACTTCTCGGCCTGGATCAACGCGTTCAACGCAAGCACCGGCGGCAACCCGCTGCAGTGCACCTTCTGATTCTGACTTGACGCGGGTCTGACCCGCGACAATACAAACCTCGACCGGCCCCGCCTTCTGGTGGGGCCGGTTCTTTTTGAGGGCTGATTTGAGTAAAGTGAGAAAAGCCATGCAACCCGCTCCCGCGGATTCACGGATAGGTTATCGGCTGACACTCGTCGGTCGTGTGCTGCTGGATATCTGAAGAAAGGCGTTGCTATGAGGTGTGCACTGTCGCTTGTTGTGTGTGCGGGAGCAGCCTGTGTTTCGTCGGCCGAGCCTCTCGAGCAAGTGGAGGCCGTGCACGCCCAGAGCGCGACCAAGATCGAGGCGATGCGGACTGATGGCAGCTTCGTGCTTGGGCGGACGATCTACTTTGGGGATGCCATGAGTCGAGGCGGTTGCATTGAGTATGCATTCGATCAGTTTAGTTGGATCGCCTCCTGCGGCGGCAACGATGTGTTTCCGCAATCGGGTGTGCTTCAGAGTGCGGTTGAGGACTTTGTATCTATACCGAGTCAGGTAGGGTCAGGGCTCAGCGGATTCTCGCTAGCGGCGGCTCGGCCACTGTGCGATGCCGGGGCCGGTACGACAGCTGAAGAGTTCCATCTTGTACTCGAGATGTGGGAAGGAGTGGATAACGTCGCGCAACTCGACGGAACTGACGGCTTCCCTACAGAGACACCTGGGCTTGTAACGCCTATGCACATCGGCGATACCGACGGCGACACAATTGTCGATGGGTTCATTGGCGGCATTATCCTAACGTATGCTGACACGGACACCGACGGGGACACTCTCAATGATGCGATGAGTTCATCTGGGTTTCGTGTGTACTCTGCGACAGGTCTGGAAACACTCGGCATCCCGCTGCCTGAGGGAAGCGATATCTATGACGGTGCAAGCAACCCTGCTCCCGATGGTATTCCTGATGGGGGGATAAAAGTCACGCTGACAAGAGGCGATGGTGGTGATGGTAACGGACCGCTCGCAAATGGTTTCTATCCATCTACGAATGCGAGGTTAGCATTTGGTGCAACCGCCGAGAACGATCCGAGCGGTTGTCTCATGTCATTTGAACTTGGAAACGGTAGCAGCAGTGGTACGCTCTGGGCCGAGGGTTACAGCGAATGCAACGGGGGAGCGGGTTGGTCAGATGGTTCATCCTCTGGCGGTGTAGATGATCTATACGATCCTGCGGTTGATATCAGAAATCTAGATGGCGTTGTGGCTGGATTGGACTCGATCGGTCTTGCGATTTCGATTTGTGGCGGAGGAGAGATTTTTCCAGGTACAGATTGCTGCGACACCAATCAGGATGGATATTGCACACCAGCAGACTTCACTGCGTGGGTAGCTGCTTTCAACTCGAATATGCCCACATGTGATTCGAATCAGGACAGTGTTTGCGACCCGACAGACTTCACAGCGTGGCTGAACGCATACAACGCAAGCCAGTCTGGGAATCCGCAGCTCTGCTTGTTCTGATTAATCTCAGTATCGCTTCAGCGTCGTATCGATATCGCGTGCCCAGAGGTCGATGCCTCCGGCGACGGACTTGATGTCGGTAAAGCCCATGCGGCGCAGGGCGAGGGCTGCCATAAGTGATCGGCGGCCTGTCCTGCACAGGATCACGGTGGGGGTGTCCTTGCCGCTGGGGAGGTCGTCGGCGACGTCGTCGACCTCGTTCACGAGCCTGCCGAGCGGGATGTGCACGGCCTGGTCGAGCTTGGAGGTCTGGAGTTCGTCGTCTTCTCGGCAATCGATCACGACGAGGCCGTCGCTGGCGTCGAGTCTGCGCTTGGTTTCGCGGGGCGTGATCTCATCCTCCTCGCGGAAGCCGTAGTCCTCGGGCAGGCCGGTGTTCTGATCGATGGGTGCGTCGCTCATTCGACCGTCTCACCTTCCTCGATCGCCTTGGCGGCTTCGAGATCTTCAATCTCGGCCTGCGTCAGGGTGACCACACCCGGAACGAGCATCGTGGTTGTTTGGCTCGCGCGTTCCCACTCCTCAGAAGGCGAGTGGGTTGTTGCCCAGGGCGGGCTAATAACGAGTGAGGGAGCCATCCACGCGAGTTCGACCACCGACCACACTGAGACCGCCGCGTACTCGTACGACTGTTCGAGCATGGACGGGTCGTCTTGCTCGAAGACTGTCGTGTACTTCGGGAACTCGCCCCGTTGGCGTGCGTGATCCTCGAGGACAGCGATCGGGTGCGTGTAGTGGGGGTGGTGGTACGTGCGATCGACTGGCACGCTGAACTTGGATGCCTCGAAGTTTGAGCGATCGAGCCCGGTGATGCTTGGGCCGTCGCCCGGGATGTCGTTGTGATCAGCGGATCCGATCAGGCCCGAGCGTTCGTCGGCAACCGCGGGCGGGAGCGATTGGAGAGTGACGCTGTCGTTCACGTTGAGCCTGTAGTTGTCCTCGACGGCGCAGCCGGTGGCGGTGAGGGCGATCGCGATCAGCGGGAGTACGTGTTTCATGCACTTAGTGTAGATCCTCTGAGGCGAGCGAGGACAAGGCGGCCTCGGTGGCGTTTCGGGCCTCGTCGTGGTCAAACCCCCGGCGGATCAGGAAGCCGTAGAGACGTCTCCGGGCGACATCTGGCTCGTAGCAGGCGAGCTGCCGGGCCCGCTTGTGCGCGAGGGTCTGTGCGGCGTCGGGATCGCCTTCCTCCTCCTGAGCGAGCCGGGCGGCTTTCGACGCGAGATCAGGCTTGAAGCCCTTCACGCGGAGCTTGTTCTCGATCCCGCGCCTGCCATGCCGACCCGCCCGGGCGAGTTCCTCAGCGAGCCTCGTGGCGAGCGAATCGTCGCAGAGGATGCCGAGATCGGCGAGTTTCTCCACCGCGGCTCGTGCGTCGGGTTCCTGGTGCCCTGCCATCTTGAGGCGGCGGGTGAGGTCGAAGGATGACCTTTGGCGCGCTCCCGTCAGGCGGATCGCGTGCGCGAGCGCCGCGTGCTGCCTCGCCGCGGCGTGCACTCGAGCGGCGAGCTCTGCGGTCCATGGGGTATCGGTTCGAATGCCCTCGTCCATCGCCCAGCCGGTGTCCACGGTCGCGACCTTCTTGCGTCCCACGACGATGGCGACCGATGATCCGTTGCTCCCCAAGGGGCGGAGCGCGGAGACCGCGGCGTCATCTCCAGGCGGCACAAGCTCGGCTGGATCAGGTGCGAGCGTACGGGATGTTCGCTTCTTGCTGGGGGGCACAGGGAGGAGTGTACCGACCCCGGGGCCCTATGCTCATATCTCTCTAATCAGCATCAATCAGGAGGCAGCAAGCGATGAGCGAGATCAAGCGTGTCGGAGTGATCGGTTCTGGGCAGATGGGCGGCGGGATTGCGCAGGTCGCTGCCGTGAGCGGATTCGAGACCGTCGTCATGGACACGAGCGCCGATCAGGTCGCGCTGTGCGAGAAGACGCATGACAAGCTGCTGGCTCGCGCCGTCGAGAAGGGCAAGATGTCCGAGGACGATGCGAAGGCTGCCAAAGGCCGGCTCACCTACGTCACAGATATCAAGTCTCTCGCCGATTCGGACATCGTGGTCGAGGCCGTCGTCGAGAACGCTGAAGTAAAGAAGTCGATCTTCAAGCAGCTCGCGGGCATGCTGACCGGTGATCAGATCTTGGCGAGCAACACGAGCTCGATCAGCATCACCGAGATCGCCGCGGCGACCGATTGCCCCGAGCGCGTGATCGGGATGCACTTCTTCTACCCTGTGCCCGTGATGAAGCTGGTCGAGGTGATCAACGGTCTCGCGACCGACGCGAACGTAACCGAGCGGGTGATCAAGCTCGCGGGTGATATGGGCAAGACCGCTGTTCCTGCCAATGACCGCGCGGGCTTTGTGAGCAACCGCGTGCTGATGCCCATGATCAACGAGGCGTTCTACGCGTGGATGGAGGGCGTCGCCGAGCCCGAACACCTGGACCAGATCATGAAGCTCGGCTGCAACCATCCGATGGGCCCACTGGAACTCGCTGACTTCATCGGCCTTGACACGTGTGCGCACATCATGAACGTGCTCGCCGACGGGCTGCACTCCGAGCGGTACCGCCCCTGCCCGAAGCTTGAGCAGCTTGTCGTGGCGGGGAGGTTCGGGCGGAAGTCGGGGCACGGTGTCTTCAAGTACTAGGGTAGCTTTCTGCTGATTTGACGTTCAGTGGTGTCTCATAGGTGAACCCGTTACGCACGGAGAAACTGCATGGGCCCCACAAGCAACTTCGCCCGGTTCCGTCCGATCCTCACCACGGTCCTCCTGATCATCGCGCTGTTTGTCCTCTGGATATCGATCGAGGTTTACTTCGCGCTGACGGCGACGCCCAACCCTGTCATCGACTACGGCGAGCAGCTTGAGAAGCTGGTAGCGGAGTCGCAGGCTGGCCGGGAGGGTGAGGATGTCTGGCCGGTGTTCATGGAGACATTCGAACTCGTGCAGAGTGTCGAGTCGGACGCGTACGACACCGATGCCGTGTTCGCCGAGAAAGAGGTCTTTGTCGATTATGACCTGATCTACCGATTCGAAGAGAGATTGGCTGATATTGATGAGTATTCACACCTGTATGGGGAAGACGCAGAATACCTCGGACTTCAGAGACAGCTCTCGCTGGAGGCATTGAGTCGATACGAAGAAGTTGGGGTCATCAGCAGACTCGATGAGATCGCTGCCAGCGGCGTGGGTGTGATGCCGATGCCCGACAGTCGGGATGAGATGTTGATCATGATGGATCTCACGCCGCTCGCGGAGCAGCGAAGGCTCGCTAAAGCGCTACGTGCAAGGATGTACCTCGCGGTCGAGCAGGACGACTGGGAGACGTACACCGAATCGTTCGAGCACATCCTCGCAATCGGCAGGCTTACGGGCGAACAGCCCTTCCTGATCCAGAGGCTCGTCGGCATCGCGATCAGATCGCTGGCGCTAGGTGCGGTGACCGACGATCTCATGGCAGGAAGGCTGGAAGACTCCGCGCTGCAAGGACTGGGCGACGCGATCGAGAGGCAAGGGCCCATGCTGCCCGTCGAGTTTGCCTTCCGATCCGAGTTGCTATGGGAGCTCGACGCGGTGCAGTGGATGCACACTAAACGCGGGCGGCTCATCCTCTCAGACGGTGGGAAGCTCGACTGGAGCGGCGCATCGCGTCCCAAGATCGTCAACGTCGCATCGCTCGTGTTCCCGAGGAAGGCTGAAACAGAGCAATGGTTCCGAGAGTTCCACGAGATGAGCATCGCCCGATCGAGGCTCACGCCCGCGGAGCGTCGGGAGCAGCCGGTCGATCCGAGTTGGTTCGAGTTTAGCTGGCAGCAGTATCTCCAGGGAATACTCGTCCCAGCGATGGGCAGCATGATGCGCACCGACGAACAGGCGAGGCTGATTGAGCTCGGGCTACGCGTGATGCTTGCGATCGAGCGATACAGGGCTGATCAGGGCGCTCTGCCGGGGGACCTCGCATCGCTCGTACCTGACTACCTCGAAGAACTGCCGCTGGACAGATACGCGCTCGGCGAGGTACCTCTGGGGTATCTCGTTCTGGATTACATAGACGAGCAGGGCAGGGACTTCTTGCTCTACTCCGTCGGCGCTGATGGTGAGGACAACGGAGGTCAGCCGCACGAGAGCAACCCGATGGGGGCTTTGCAGAGCGGCGCCCCGGGCACAGACTACGTCATAAATCAAAAAATCAACTAGATCGATTTAGATCGGCAGATCGGGAATGTTTGAATTGGCCAACAGGAGGAGCTCGATGCGAATAAAAGACTCGATCTTGATGGTGGTGGGTGCATGGGTATTTGCATGCTCAGCTGTCGGGCAGTGTGGTCGTACCGACGATCCTGGATCTAAGCTCTCGCCCCCTGAGTTCAAGACACTGGAAGAACTGCTCCCGGACGAGCCGACGCCGGAGCTCTGGATCGGGTTTCCTGCGCCCGAGCTTCGGCTTGCTCATTTTTCACGCGGAGAACCGATCCACTCGTTTGATCCCGAGCAGGTCTACATCGTTGAGATGTGGGCGACCTGGTGTGGACCGTGCGTGGCTGCGATTCCGCATCTTGCTGCTCTTCAAGAGAAGCATGGAGACCGCGTTCGCGTCCTCAGCATTAACATCTGGGAGCAAGAAGAAGGTAAAGCGAGAGTTGAGCTCGTAGACGCGTTTGTTGCCGAGCATTCAGAGATGAAGTACGCCGTTGCGATCGAGGATGGTACCTCGGTGGTGGATACGTGGATGAAACCGGCTGGCCGCAACGGAATACCGGCCGCGTTCATTGTTGATGGCGAAGGTAACATCGCTTGGATGGGCCATCCACTGGCCATGGATGAGCCACTCGATCAGCTCCTAAACGGCGGGTACAACATCGAAGCAGTCAAACAGAAGAAGTGGCTCGGGCATCTCACGAGTGTTGCTTACGACCAGATGCTGATCGCCGCACATGAATCTGATACTGTGCGTCTGCTAGAAGTGTGCAAGACTCTCGTATACGACGCGTACGCCGAGTCGGCTCAGCCGCTCAACGCGATCTCGTGGCGGTTGCTTGAGTATGAAGATTCCACGCCCGGGCTTCTGCGTGTTGCCTACGACGCGGCAGAGAAGGCGTGCGAACTGACCGAGTGGCAAGATTGGGCAATCCTCGACACCTACGCACTGGCGTCATTCAAATCCGGCGACCATACAACGGCGGTGAAGTGGCAGAGCCGAGCGATCGAGCTTGCGCCAGATGCCATCAAGGATCAGTTGCGGCCGCAGCTTGAACGCTATCTTGAGGTGAAGTGATCAATCACGTGAGCGACGAGTAGCATTCACTATACTGTCTGCAGTGCAAGAATTATTGTTTCAAAGCAAGCCGGGCAGATTCAGACCGATCCTGACGACGGTTGTTGTGATCGTGCTGCTCACCGTCGGGTGGGTTGGTCTTGAATTGTGGATCGCATTTACACTGAAGCCAAGCACAGATGTAGTTTTCGGCAAGCAGGTACGTGAACTCAACGAGGATTTACAGCGAGGATCTGGGGAAGATGTATGGCCTCTTCTTGTCGAAATCGGTGAGTTGCATGAGGGGATGCTCTCTGGGCTAAAAACTGAGGATGGTCAGCCTTGGTATGACTTGGGCAATGGCTATGCATACGAGTTCTTGCCAATCACTGATTACGACTATGCGTTGAGTCTCGCCAGTGAAGAGTTTCACTCGACGAACCGACCTTGGGATGAGATTCTTGATGAACTTAATCAAGCTAAGCTGCTCGGTGAACGAGCCGTGCGTCAGTTAGATGTTATTGGGATCACTGAGTTACTCGATCGCGTGGCTGCGAGCGACGTTTCGATTCGCCCAATTGATGAACATGCTGAAGATGGCGAATTAATCGACTTTGCAATTCATGGCAAGCTGCGGTCAGTTGCCAGAACCCTGCATGCATCCGCGGCAAGGGCTTCGTCGAGAGGAGATTGGGGGCGTTATCTTCTCGCAATGGAACAGGGTATGGCGCTCGGTCAGCACCTTGAATCCCAGCCGATCTTTACAGATTACCTCGTTGGCTGTGCGATATCACATTTATTCTATGATCAATTGCAATCTGATATTGTTCGGGGTATCCCGTCCGAGATTACTTGCAGATTGAGACAGATCGTTGCAAGGCAAGAGAGGTCTCTAGATCCAATTGAGGTTATTGGCGCTGAACGGTTGTGGGCGCTTCATACCACTCGACGTTATTTTTCCGATAGTGGGAGATATGTCTACACGGAGTTTGCAGGAACACAGCCCAGAATGGAGGGCAACCACTGGCTATACAACACGCAATCTCTCTGGATGCCTAAGTGGGATTCGATTGTGAATGAGATAGATAATCGCTACCGTGAATTTGCAGATTTCCTTTCTCTCCCTCGACACAAACGATACGACAAGTGGGCATACATCCAACCGGATATGATGAAAGTTGTGCAAGCAACGAACCCGCTGGACTCGGCGACTTTCTCGTATGAAATATGGTTTCTTGGTGATCTCTTCGATAGACGTGAGACAGTGCGTGCTGGAGTTCACATGTTGCTAGCTATTGAGTGCTTTGCGTATGAAACGGGACGTTATCCTGTACACCTTGATGATCTAGTACCTGATTATCTTGAGGAATTGCCCCCTGACGTGTACAGCGGCGATGGTCGGTCTTGGATCTACAAGCTGGATGAAAATCTCAGCAGGCGAAGGCTGCCGTTTATTCTTTACTCTGTAGGAATCGACGGAGTTGACAATGGGGGGCATGTTCCAGTGGGTACAAATCCCGGACGCGCGTTAAATCACGGCGTGTTCGGCGATGACACTACCGGCTCAGATTACGTTGTGACCTCGGCTGAGAATCAAAGGAATTAGCCCTCGCCAAGTGCTTTATTTCCTACTGGTTCGCGCTCTGTTCTCACCCTAGAATACCCTGTATACAACCCCGCCCGCGGGCTCCCGCGGCGGATGGCTGGCAGGAGCACGACCCCATGACCACCTCGCAGACCAACATCACCGGACCGGGACTCGACGGCGTCGATCCGCACGCGGTCACCATCTCCGGACTCGTGCTCGAGCCCAGCTACGGCCCAGCCCAGCCGGCCGAGTCGCTCAAGGCCATCGATCGCGATATCGCAAGCCCCGGCGAGTACCCGTACACCCGGGGCTTGTTCCCGCAGGGCTACCGCTCGAGGCTCTGGACCATGCGTCAGTTCGCGGGCTTCGGGTCCGCCGACGACACAAACCAGCGCTTCAAGTACCTGCTCCAGGCAGCCAAGACCAGCACAAAGGCGAACACCGGGCTCTCGACCGCGTTCGACCTGCCCACGCTCATGGGCCGCGACTCCGACGACGCACTCTCGATGGGCGAGGTCGGCAAGTGCGGCGTCGCGATCGACACGATCGAGGACATGCACCGCCTATACGCAGACATCCCGATCGATCAGGTCACGGTCAGCCAGACCATCAACGGGCCCGCCGCGGTCATCTGGGCGATGTACCTCGCGATGGCCAAGCAGCGCGGCATCGGCTGGGAGACGCTGGGCGGCACGCTCCAGAACGACATCCTCAAAGAGTTCCACTCGCAGAACGAGTTCATCTACCCGCCGGACCCCTCGGTGAAGCTCGTCGTTGATACGATCGAATTCCAGAGCCAGCATCTTCCCAAGTGGAACAGCGTCTCGATCTCGGGCTATCACATCCGCGAGGCGGGCAGCACCGCGACGCAGGAGCTCGCCTTCACCCTCCGCGACGGCATGGAGTACGTCGAGGCGTGCATCGAGCGCGGGCTCGACATCGACCAGTTCGCACCGAGACTCAGCTACTTCTTCAACTCGCACAACGAGTTCTTCGAAGAGGTCTGCAAGCTCCGCGCCGCGCGCCGCATCTGGGCGAGGGTGATGCGCGAGCGCTACGGCGCCAAAAACGAACGATCGTGGTTCATGAAGACGCACGTGCAGACCGCGGGTTGCTCGCTGACCGAGCAGCAGCCCCTAAACAACGTCGTCCGCGTCGCCTACCAGGCGATGGCCGCGGCGATGGGCGGCTGCCAGAGCCTGCACACCGACTCGATGGACGAGACGCTGGGCCTGCCCACCGAGGAAGCGGTCACCGTCGCGCTCCGCACGCAGCAGATCCTCGCACACGAGACGGGCGTCACGCGCACCGTCGACCCCTTGGGCGGGTCGTGGTTTGTCGAGAGCCTGACCGACCAGATGGAAGCCGAGGCGCTCGACCTCATCCGCGAGATCGACGAGATGGGCGACTATCGAGGCTTCGACTCGGCGGACAAGGTCGAGGGCGCGCCCAACAGCGAGCACCCCGCGTACAAGCCCACCGACGGCTACGGCCGGGGCGTCGTCAACGGCATCAACAAGGGCTACTTCCGCAGGCACATCGCCGAGGCGAGCTACCGCTTCAGCGAGGAGTGCGAGGCCAAGGACCGGATCATCGTCGGCGTCAACGAGTACGTGGACACCGAGGAGACCCGCCCGATCGACATCCTCACCATCCCCGACTCCGTCGAGACCGAGCAGGTCAGCCGCCTGTCAGACTTCAAGGCCAAGCGCGACGCGGGCGGCGTGGAGAAGGCGCTCGACGAGATCCGCGAGGCCTGCCGCGACGGCAAAAACGTCATGCCCGCCCTCGTCGATGGCGCCCTGGCCAACTGCACGCTGGGCGAGATGGTCCAGGCGATGGCTGATATCTACGGGCGGTACTCTGGTGGGCCGGAGTGGTAGTGCTTGTTGATTGCTATAATGAATTATGAGCACTCAGCCATCTACATCAGCCGGAAGATTGCACCATATTCTAAGTCAGCTGCAAAAGCGTAATGCAAAAGAGCCCAGTCTTGATGCGTGGAGTTCAGTTTTTGGAATTCCTAGTACGCAATTTGTAGATTTAGTACCACTGATATACAAAGTGAGTCAGTTGGTTGATGAGGTTTCTGCAGATATGCATAAGCATGTTGCAGGAAATCCGAGTTTGTATTTAAGTTGGGTAACTCGGGTGAAAGCCCCATTTGAGCGTTATACAAACTTTGGTGTTCAAGCAAGCCACTTCCTGCAAAGTATAGATTCGGAAGTGATGGCGCTTATAGCGATTTGTGATGATCAACTATCGCAAGTCGTTTCAGAAGATGTCATTGTCGATGAGGTTCGTACGGATGCATTGCGTGCAGTTAGGGAAGCGCGGGATGCTGTGCAATCCGATGAGTCGTTAGATCGTGGGGCTCGAGATTATGCGTTACGGCATCTTGATATGGCCGAGCAGGCTCTAGTGGAATATCAGATATTTGGTATCAAAAGAGCGGTTGAGGGCGCTGAAACGATTATTGGGATGGCGGCGGTTGCTTCAAAGGGAGGCAGAGTGGCCGATGAATCTGAATCAGGTTCGAAGGTTGTTGATGCACTGAAATTAACGGTGCTATGTATCACTACGGCACAATCTGCTCAATGGTTGCTAGAGACAGGCAAAGACTTTGTTAAGTGGCTCAATTAGATTTCTACGGCTGGAACTATAATTGATATCAATAGATGTAGTTTGACCTTATCTATGCTCCAACAAATTACTCCCGAGTCACCCATCCATAATTGAAGAATTCAATCTCACTCGATCCGTCGTCGAACAGGTCGACGAGCGCGTAGCCCGGTGCGAACTCGTGGTAATCGCCGCGCCACCAGCCGCCGCTGACGGCTCCGTTGCACGCGTAGCGAACACCCAGGTAGTCGACGACATCCACGAGATGGATGTGGCCCGAGAGGCACAGCTTCACCTGCGGGTGCTTCAGGAACAGATCCTTGAGTCGGCGGGCATCGATATGCATCCACGCGCCGGGCACGCGCCAGTTGCCCGACTTCTCGTTCTCGCCGTCGAAGTACACGCACGCGGCGAGGATCGGGATGTGGCTCACGATGCACACGTGCTGATCCTCGGGCACATCGCGGAGCGTGCGTTCGAGCCAGTCGAGTTGCTCGTCGTCGAACCGGCCCTTGTAGCCCCCGCCCTCCGGGCTGGTGCTGTCGAGCGCGATGAACTGCCACGAGCCGCTGCCGGGCACGGCGAACTCGCCGTAGCGGTTGTCGAGACCAAACGCGTCGGTTGCCCATTTCTTGCCGTCTACCGGGTCGAGCCTGAGGATGTCGTGGTTGCCGATGACGCAGTGGTGGGGTTTGGAGCAGGCGTGCTTGACGCTGCCCTTGAAGACATCGAGCTGCGCCGCGGCGGTCTCGCGCCCGTCGCCGTCGACGTTCATGACGTTGTCCCCGCCGAAGATGATGAAGTCGGCGCCCTTGTCCTGCGCGTGCTCGAGGCACATCGCGAGCCCATCGCCTGCGCCCTTGCCCGGGAGCACGTGCGCATCGGTGAGGTGCGCGACCCGCAGCACACGTCGCCGATTCGTAGAGCCAGTCTCACCCAGTGCGCGGCTCGCGGGGATCGCGGCTGCGGTCGACAGCCCGGCGGCAAGTGCTGTTCGGCGGGTGATCTGCATGGGGTGTCTCCTGGATTCTGAGAACATCCACAGTACAGGATCTGCCACGACGCAGTGAGCATTATTTACGAAACTCATACCAGAGCACCGGTCCGTCCATTGACAGCGATGTGCTGGCGATGCGAGTCGCTGCGGTGGTGTGTTATTGTGTGAAGTAGTCGTTGAACCACCACCCGGCCAGCGCGATCCAGAACGCGAGATGGAGCCCGGCGATCAGAGGCACGCCGATGGTGAACTTCTTTTTGCGGGTTTTGTGGCGGACAAACCGCATCGCGAGCAGCCCGCCGGGCCAACCGAAGAGAGCGCAGAGCAAGAGGAGCGTCTTCTCAGGGGTGCGCCACTGGCCCTTGCTGGCCTTGCGTTTGTCGAGCCAGAACACGATGAAGGCCGCTGCGGACATGACGAGATAGAGCCCGATGACGGCGTAGACGTAGGTCATGGCTGACACGATACCCTGTAGGCATGATGAGAGCGATCGCGTCGATGATGCTTGTGATCTGGGGCCTCCTCGGGGTCGGGTGCGTGGGCTACACGATCCGTCCGCCTCAGCAGGTCGCCGAACCGGTCGCTGTCCACATCGTGGACTACGGCGACACGAGCCGGCTCTGGCTCCCCGAAGACTCGGGCGGTTTCACCGAGTGGGGCTACGGCGACTGGCGCTGGTACGCCAACGACAAGAAGTCACTGCTCTACGGCTCCATCGTTTTCATCTGGCCAACCGCAGGCACGATCGGCAAGCACGGTCGCGACTCGGGGCCCTGGGATGCGGAAGGCGGGTTGCTTCCCGATCTCGTCGGTTATGCGACTGAGGTGCACACCTTTGACGTCGAGATGAGCTCGATGCGAGACTTGCGCACAAACCTGCACGAGCGATACGAGAGCCAGATCGAATCGGAGTTACAAAACAAACGCCGCAAGATGACTTTCGTCAAGGACGACACGAGCTACTGGCTGGGGCATCAGTCCTCATCAGTGATGGCTGACTGGGCGGAGGAACTTGGCTGCCGCGTGTCCGGTTTCTCGCTGCGCGCCAACTACGACCTGAAGGCTCCGGGCACGACAGTGACTCTCGAAACAAACGAATAGGTCCATATTGGGTGCTTATCGGTCGCTCACGGTGAAGCAGCGGCTCCTCTGGGCCGATAGCCGGTATGAAGTGCATCCCCTTTACGGAGTGTGTATTTGGGCGGGACCCGTCGCAGACCAATCGCGGATTCGTTGACACCGATGGAGGCGTTGGTGCAGGCGTGCGCGCGCAACTCGCCGGTCGAGATCGTGCAAACGGACCTTGCGGGCGTTGAACCCTTCGCCCGGGGTCGGATGCTCGAGATCGAGTCGGGGGTGATCGTGCTCGAGGAAGTGCAGGTCATCGGCAAGACCGCCAAGTTCGGGAAGCAGACGCCGCTGCTGGGGTACTTCCGGTTCGGGAGCAGGCTCTTCGAGTTCAGGTCCCGTGTCATGTCGTCGGCCAAGCCCGTGAAACTCAACCGCGCAACCCTGGTGCCTGCGATGGATATCCTCATGCCAGAAGAGGTTGAGGAAGGGCAGAGGCG
The DNA here is from genome assembly GCA_003712165.1 of Phycisphaera sp. Lineage (GTDB taxonomy): Bacteria > Planctomycetota > Phycisphaerae > Phycisphaerales > UBA1924. The sequence goes on along the minus strand of RHLH01000001.1, from coordinate 2,405,378 downwards.
AAACGTTTTCCGCATCCCGCTTGCCGCGCTCAATCCGCCCATCCGAGTCGAGTTCTGGTACGGGTCGATGCCCGCCGACGGCAACTACACGCTTCAGCGGGGACAGACCAAAGAGGGTGACGGCATCACCTGCTCCTTCGAGGGCGGCGAAACCGAAGACGGAACAGTTCTCGTACCCTCACGCCGCGCCGATTGGCTCGGCACCCTGATTGACGCCTCGGATGTCGGGCTTGGGATCAACATCGAGAACTGCCGGCTCTCGGAGTTGAAGCAGTTCACCGATTGCTACATCAGATTCCAGCTCCCTGGAGATGACGACGGGCCTCTGACGTTCCGCATCGAGACCAGGCAGGTCCGGAGCATCCGCGAGGGGGTCATCCGAGTGGGCTGCCTGATCTACGAGGGCAAGGACCGCTGGTCGCACGCCGCGAAGGTCCGCAGGCTCTGGTCGTTCCTCACGCAGTGGCAGCGAAAGGTTGTGCGCATCATCGATCCCACGGAGCTGGGCAACGCCTAGCGTAGCGGCGTGGTAAACCTGCACCAGGCCATCCCGACGGAGCAGCAGGGCCTCCCCAACGACGATGCCTCGACGTTCATCATCAAGATGACCAAGGCGCTCGCCACCTACGGGGCGCCGGCGCACAGGCTTGAGGATGCCCTCAACACGGTCTCGGATCGGCTCGGGATCGAGGGCCAGTTCTTTTCTGCGCCGACGGCGGTGTTCGCCTCTATCAACGCCCCTGGCGACAAGCCCCATACATATCTGATCAGAGTGCACCCCGGAGAGGTGCATCTCGAGCGGATGGTACAACTCGACGAGATTCTCGTTGAGGTCGGCGAGGGTCGGCTCTCGCCAGCCGAGGGCAACCAGCGGATCGAGAGCGCGCTGGCCGAACCCGACCGGTACGGGGTGCTGCTCACGATCGCCAGCTTCTCGGTCTCATCAGCGTGCGCGGCTCGCTTCTTTGGGGGCGGACTCAACGAGGTCTTCGCGGCGCTCTTTGCCGGTCTTGCAATTGGTTTGCTCATCGTGCTCGCTTCAAGGGGACGAGATCTCGCAAGACTGATCGAATTCATGTGCGGGCTGATGGTGTCGTTCGGAGCCATCGCATGGGCAAGGCTCGTACAGCCGATTTCGCCCGAGATCCTGATGCTTGCCGGGCTCATCGTGCTATTCCCGGGTTTGACTCTCACGATGGCGATCAACGAACTCGCGACAAGAAACCTGAGCAGTGGGACCTCGCGGATGATGTCCGCGATAAGCGCGCTCGTCTCGATCGGGTTTGGTGTCGCACTCGGGACGAGGTTTGCGGACATGCTGTTCGGGGCAGCGGCCGCGCCTTACGAGCCCGGGGCGCTGCCCGGATGGACTCTCTATCTCGCAGTCGGGATTGCGCCGATTGCCTTAACTGTGCTGTTCAAGGCCAGGCCTCTCGATACGCCCGCGTTGATTCTCTCAGGGCTGATCGGGTACGCAGGAGCACGGATCGGAGCGCTCAATTTCGGTCCAGAGCTCGGCGCGTGTGTTGGAGCAGGCCTGATGGGGCTCTACGCGAACCTGTATAGCCGGGTTGCAAGGCGCCCTTCGACTGTGCCCTCGACCGTGGGCGTCATGCTGCTCGTGCCTGGGAGCATCAGCTTCCAGAGTGTGTCTTCCTTCCTTGCGCATGATGCGGTCGGCGGGATCGACACCGCGTTCACGACGCTGCTCGTCGCGATGTCTCTGGTCATCGGGTTCTTGCTCTCGAACGTGGCGCTCCCGCCCAGGCGTGCGCTCTAGTCGGCAGAATCCGGGCCCAGACAGTCCTCAAGCACCGCGGCGAGCCGAATACCCGCCTGCTTGAGCCGAAGCTCGGCGATCGGCGCCGTTTCTGTGACATACTCGGTGCCCACGGTTGAATTGTTGGTGATCTTGTACGCATACTGCTCAGCGAGGTTGTGCGATTCAAACGCCCAGCGCCCGGAGCTGTCCAGCCAGTCAGACGCAGCGGCGTCGGCGAGCCACGCGACTCGGTCCATCTCGTCGATCGTGTCGTAGAGCCGATCGGCCCGCTCGGGCCATGCTTCCTCGCTCGACGCGTTCAGGATGCCCGAATCCCATATGCGGTGCAGGTTCGTGCGCTCATCGAAGAACGTGATATCGATGCTGTTCCCGCCTCGATCCTCTGCGCGGCCGCCGTGCAAGGGCTGGTGCAGATCCCCCACGAAGTGCACGACAAACATGAGCGCTTCTCCTCGCTCTTGGGGAGAGGCGCTGCGGTCCTTGAGCACCGCGGCGAACCGATCAACCGCTGACACAACGCATCCCTCGGGCGGGCAGTCACGCTCATGGTCGTAGCTAGTCGCGTCGATCGGCATGTTGACGTAGTGCATCGGCGCGGACCAGTCGTAGTTCGGATCGCGCCTCACCACGTCGGCCCAGCTCGCAACCTCGGGAAGGCTGGACTCGCCGAGCAGCTTCTTGATCTCCTCCCTTGCCTCAGGGCTGAGCTCTCGCCACGCGATACTCGCAACGATGGCGTGTCCGTCGCGACCCCAACCGCCGGCAAAGGATGCAAGCGCGAGCAGGAGCAGCAGCGCCGCCATCGGGCGCACAATCTTGGTGATCTGTTGCATGAGTCTCTCCCTTTGAGGGCCTGCTTAGGATACGCCCGTTGAGCAGAAACGCCGATGGACGGCAGGGGGTGACCGATGCGGGTTCTGATTGTGATGGCGATGCACGCCGAGGCAGAGCCCGTGGTCCGTGAACTCGGACTCAAGCCTGTCGAGACCCCTCCGTGGGCTGCGCCTGTCCCGATGAGGCTCTGGCGGGGTCAGATCGGGGCGAACGAGGTCGACCTTGTGGTCAACGGACAGGACCCTGAGACTGGGCTTGATCTCATCGGAACCCAGGCCGCGACCGCGTCGACGATGCTCGGCTGCGAAGCGTTCAAGCCTGATCTCGTTGTGTCCGCCGGGACCTGCGGCGGGTTTGCCAAGCGAGACGGGTCAATCGGGAAGGTCTACCTCGCGACCGATCGTGTCTGGTACCACGATCGCCGCGTACCGATTCCGGGCTTCGAGCAGATGGCGCGGGGCGGGTATCCCGTTGCGGATTTCTCTGAGGTCGGGAGCAGGCTCGGGTTGGAGCCGGGAGTGGTGAGCACGGGCGATTCGCTTGATCTGTCCGCCGAGGACAGCGAGCGGATCGAAGAGGTAGACGCTCACGCGAAGGAGATGGAGGCCGCCGCGGTCGCGTGGGTGGCGGGGCTCTTCGGTGCCCAATTCACCGCTCTCAAGTCGGTAACCGACATCGTCGACGGGCCTCACCCGCCTGAGGAAGAGTTCTTCGAGAACCTGAAGCAGGCGACGGAGAATCTCGCTGCGAATGTGGTGGGATTCGTCAACGAACTCGGTGTGAGGACGTAGCGGGCACTGATCTGACAGGGCTGGGAGTGCCTGTATACAATCTTTAACCGCCGGTGTGGCGGCCGAATCAGGCCCAGAGGACCCGACGCATGCGATCGACGACCGAGGCGACGACCGAGTTTGAGCGCAAAGACCGCTGCGAGGGTCTGGACCACAGGCCGAGGGTGCTCCTCGGCAAGATGGGCCTCGATGGCCACGACCGCGGCGTGAAGGTCATCGCTCGTGCGCTCCGTGATTCGGGCATCCACGTGATCTACTCGGGCCTCTGGCAGACGCCGATGAGCTTGGCGATCTCTGCTCGGGATGAGGATGTCGATGTCGTCGCGGCGAGCATGATGAGCAACTCGCACCTCTCGCTCGGCCCGAGACTGATTGAATCACTGACCAAGGTCGGCAGGCCCAACATCCCGGTGCACATGGGAGGAATCCTGCCCCAGGACGACATCCCGAAACTCATGGAAGCGGGTATCGCCAAGTGCTTTACGACGGGCATCGGGCTGCAGGACGTTGTTGATGCGGTGACCGAGACTGTCAAGCCTCTGGATGCTGAGATCGCGGGTGCTTCGCCCACCGCGCAGCTCGCCAGGGACATCACATTTGCGCACGAGGACAAGCCCGTCAGGGCATCGGCGAATCGCAGGCGCCCGAAACGTGTGCTCGGCATCACGGGTTCACCCGGTGCGGGCAAGAGCACGCTGGTCGCGCAGCTTGTCGGCGAGCACTCACGCAGAGCCAAGAACGATCCGTCGCTCGGACGGTGCGCCGTCATCGCATTCGACCCGATGAGCCCGATTACGGGCGGTGCGCTGCTCGGCGATCGGCTGAGGGTCGATTTCAACAACCTCGGCGAAGAGGTCTTCTACCGCTCGCTGGCTATCCGCGGCGAGGACTACCGCTCGCTCGATGCGATCCTCGAGCTGATCGGCGGAGCCGCCGAGGGTGACGAGGCGTACGACACCGTGTTCGTCGAGACTGTCGGTGCGGGCCAGAACGAGACCCGGATTCGTGACCACGTCGACACGACCGCCGTCGTGCTCACTCCCGGCATGGGCGACTCGGTGCAGATGGACAAGGCGGGCATCCTCGAGATCGCGGACCTGTTCGTCTGCAACAAGGCCGACCACCCGGGCGAGAACGAACTCGTGCGAGATCTGCGCGAGATCGCGGGCAAGCGGCAGATTCTGGAAACCGTGGCGACGCACGCCAAGGGCATCCCGGAACTGCTAGATGCTTTGAAGTGATCGCCGATTGCCGGATTCGGCGCTGAGGCCGGGGCAGCGGACGTAGTATCGCCCTCCGCATGACCAACAAGTCTGCCAAACACGATGAGCCCAACGAGCAGGAACTGGCGATCGACGCTCAGACGCTCGATCCGTCGCAGGAAAGCTGCGCACCGGTCAAGAAGGGCGAGAGGCAACTTCTGACCGAGGACGGCAGGCTCACCCGGGGCCGGCTCGCGGGTCTCTCGATGAATAAGGCGATCTGGATTCTCGCCTGGCCCATCCTCGTTGAGAGTTATCTGAACTCGCTCGTGGGCCTGACGGACACGATGCTGGCGTCGCAGATCTCTGCAGAAGCGACCGACGCGATCGGCGTGGCTTCCTACTTTGTCTGGTTCATCGGTTTGGTGGCGATGGCGCTCGCGACTGGCGCGACGGCGCTCGTGAGCAGGTCTGTGGGCAAGCACAGGCTCGCGGTCGCTAACGCGGCGGTGGGGCAGACGTACCTCGTCGCGATCGTGTCGGGGCTGATCGTCGGCGGGCTGATGGCGCTGTCTGCGCCCTTTATCGCTGAGCTTGTCAATCTCAAGGGCAGCGCGCGCGAGGCGTTCATCGGGTATCTGCGGATTGTGTCTGCTGGTGTGCCGATGAGTTCCGTGCTGTTCTCGGGTATCGCGTGCCTGCGGGGCGCGGGCGATTCGTACAGGCCTTTGGTGGCGATGGCCGCGTGCAACGTCGTGAATGTAATTGCGAGTTTCATCCTTTCGGGTGCACCGATTCAGACGAGCAAGCTCAACACCGAGGGCGAGCTCATAGTAACCAAGATCGTCCCCGCGTTCCCGGGTATCGAGATGGGGATCTACGGCATCGCGACCGGCACGCTCGTGGCGCACACGATCGGGGCGCTCATGATTACGGGGTTCCTGATCCGCGGTCGATCGGGTGTCCGGCTCACACGGCACAGGCTCAGGCCTCACCGCCTCACGCTCAAGCGGCTGCTCAGGCTCGGCGCGCCAAACTTCGTCGAGAGCCTCGGGATGTGGGTTGGCAACTTCTTTGTTGTCATGTTCGTCGGTTGGCTTGCGGTCGCGGCGCGGGCCACTGGCGGTGACGGTGACGGCATCTTCGGTGCGCACATTTGGGGCATCCGAATCGAGGCGTTCAGCTTCCTGCCCGGTTTCGCGATGGGTATGGCGGCCGCGACACTCGCGGGGCAGTACCTCGGCGCGGGGAGCACGGCCTTGGCGCGCACGGCGATCATCCGCTGCACGTTCATCGGCGCGGGTGTCATGGCGCTCATGGGGCTGATGTTTGTTGTTTTCCCGACGCAGATCATCGGGCTCTTCACCGCTCAGCCGGTGCATCTCGAGCTTGTGCCGAGGCTGCTGGTGATCTGCGGCGTCGTGCAGATCCCCTTTGCGATCGCGCTCGTGATCCGTTCTGCGCTCCGGGGAGCGGGCGATGTGAAATTCGTGATGTTCATCACGTGGTTCGCAACGTACGCGATGCGGTTGCCGCTCGCGTACGCACTCAGCGGCGTGGATATCTATCGCGAGTTTGAGCTCGAATCGGGCGAGGTTGTCCGGCGCGTGGTGCTGGAGAACCCGTTCCCCGAGATCGAGGGCGTCACGGGCGGCCTCGGCGGGCTTTGGCTCGGGCTATGCGTTGAGCTCTTCCTTCGGGGCGCGCTGTTCCTCGGACGCTTCGTCCACGGCGGCTGGTCGCGGGTGAAGGTCTAAGCCCGAGTTAGCTGCCTTCCGAACTCTCGGTGTCTTCGGCTTCGGGAGCCTCGGGCTGGGGCTCGACTTCCTCGACGAGCCTGCCGCTGAGGTCCACGAAGTTGTGACGCTTCTTGAGGTTCTCGTATGAGAACGGGTACTCGCGCACCTCGAGATCGACGACTTCGAGCTGGGTCAGCGTGGATTTCACCTGGTCGTAGCTTGTAGCAAAGCTCTCGGCGGTCAGGGGCTGCAGGCCGCTGATCCGGCCCACAACAACCGCGAGAGACTTGGGTGCTTCGGAGTTGTATGTACGCTCGGGGAGCGCAATGTCCTCGATCTTGACAGTCGGGTCGAGCTGTCTTGAGATATCGAACGCAACCGCGAGCACATTCTCGTCGCGGAAGATGAAGGGTGTGGACTGGCCGACCCTGCTCCGGAGCAGAACGCCCTCGCGGACGGTCACGCGTGAAGGCGTGTTGTCGTCTGTCTCTTCGCCGGGCTCGGGGAGGCCTGCGTTGACGGCGTCTGCCACGGCTTCGAGTCCCGCGTTCACGGCGACCTCGGCGTAGTTCGGGAGTTCTGTAAGCAGCTGCTCGTAAGCGCGGATGCGCTTGATATCTGTCACAGCTTGTTCGCGGACTTCCTCGACTGAATCGGGCGGGGAGATGTCGCGCGAGTCGAGGACGCGGAAAAAGTACGTGTTGCCGTCACGGCCCTTGAAGGGGAACTGCGACGCGAGCAGGTTTTCCTGAACAGGGAAGCCCGGGTTGGGGTTGAGTTCTCGTGTGGAGAATACGGCGGTGTAGAACGGGATATTCTGGCTGCCGAACTGCAGGAAAGAGAACCCAACACCTTCGAACAGGAAGATGTCCTGCTGGCCGTACCAGCGGTCCTCTCGGCGCTCGACTGTTGGCGCGGGGATGGTCAGCCCGTCGTTGCCCTGTGCTACTTTTTCGACGATGGTCTGGGCGAGCGTCTCGAGTGACGGGTGCGTGTTCGCCCAGTCGTCGGGGAGTTGGAGGTAATCGCCGTCGCGGTTGAGTGTGCGGGTCGCTGAGAGCATCTCGGCCTGGACGATGTTCTCGATCTGCTCGATGATGCGCTGCGCCTTCTGACGCTTGAGATCGGCTTCGATGTTCGGGCGTTCCTGGCTGAAGGTGCCCGGGAACCGATCCTTGTTGAGCTGCTGATGTTTGCTTGCCTCGACCGGGTCGATCTCGATCACGTCCTCGATCGCGGTGCGTTCGATCGCGAGCCACTCGACCTTGACTTGCTGAGGCTGGAGGTAGCCGATGCCAAAGTCAGTTTCGTTCGGCTGCTTGTCTTTGTACTCTTCGAAGTGCGCTTGGATGTCTTCCTCGGTTGGTTCGGCGACGGTGTCCGTGAACCTATCGGCGGGGATCACGAGGTAGTCGGTCGTGGCCGAGTTGAAGGTCTCGGACGCGGCGCGGGTGGCGCGGATCGAGGAGTAGCGGGGCACTCGATCGAATGCCTGCATCATGCGGAGCACGCCGTGGAGCTTTGCGAATGCCCTGCGGGCTTCCTCGACAGTCCTGAATCGGCCCGCGCCCGCAGCGGTGTTCTCGCTGTTGATGATGCGTTCCTGCCACTGTGGTATCTGTGCGTTGATCACCTGCAGGCGCTCGAGCGGGCTGAGCTGCAGACCGGATTGCTGGATCCTGGAATCGACTTCAGCCGTTGCAAGTTGCTGCGCGATGATGGGGTAGAGCGTGACGCCGTCCTGATCTGAGCCCACGAACCCGGCATCTTCGGCTTCGCGTGAGAGCAGGTACCACTCAACATCCTGCTCGTTCGTCGGAGCTGTTAGAGGCATGACGAAATTCAACAGACCACCGGTACCCCCGAGCGCGTTGATGGCTTGGAGTTCGTTGGCTGCGAGCTGGATCTCGGAGGCCTTGACGGGCTTGCCGTCGTACTCGGCAACCTTCGGGTCGCGGAGCTTGGGCAACTGCTGGATTGCTTGTGGCGCGAGAAACGCGACCATGAGCAGAGAGCCGCCGATGACCAGGATCCACTTGTTGTACTTGCGCAGGAACTTGAGCATGTGCGTTGTCCCGGAATGAAAGGCGGCCGACCGGTGATTCCGATCGGCCGCGTGGGGTGCGTGTCTCCTGGGCCGATGCCTGAGGCCTCTGGCCCGAACAGGTCCGAGAGAGGCTTAGCGGTAGAATTCGATAACGAGGTTGGGGTTGATGTCGAACGGGATCTGCTCGCTGACGGGCAGAGCGACGACCTTGCTGGTCAGCTTGCCCGGGTTGATGTCGAGCCAGCCCGGGACCTCGTAGCCAGCCATGGTTTCCATGTGCTCGCGGACGAGCTTCTCGATCTTGGGCTTGAAGGTGATCTCGTCACCGACCTTGACAGCGAAGCTGGGCTTGTCGACCTTCTTGCCGTTCACACGGACGTGGCCGTGGACGACCATCTGGCGGGCCGCCCAGATCGTGCGGGCGAAGCCTGAGCGGCGGACGAGGTTGTCGAGGCGCGTCTCGAGGAGCTGCATCAGGAGCTCGCCCGTGTTGCCCGGGCGGCGTGCGGCTTCGTTGACGTATGCACGGAACTGCTTCTCGAGGATGTTGTAGTGGTAGCGGAGCTTCTGCTTCTCATTGAGACGCAGGCCGTAGTCACGCAGGCGACGCATGCGATAGCCGTGCATACCGGGCGGGTTGAGCTGGCGCTTCGAGGTGTGCTTCGGGATGTCGGCAATCGGCACACCGACGCGGCGAGAGAGTCTGACCTTGGGGCCTGTGTAGCGGGCCATAACGGGTTCCTTTTCTTCCGTCTCCGTTCCGTCTGGGGTGAGTCGGAGCGGGTGTCGAGGCGTGGCTCGACGATCATGCCGGTTAGCCGCGGCTGCGGTCCGGCGGGAGATCCGGGCACGGTGCCCTATGTGAGGGCTATTGAAGACCCCTTCAGGTGGGCGGTCAAGAGGGGCCCATGTCCGAGAACCTTGGTTCCCGGTGCTGATATGGGCACTTTCTGGCACCTTCTCAGGCTCTGGGAGGCCCGAATGCGGCCTTCGGGTTCGAAATCCGTGGTGCCGAATGGATACCAGACTCTAGTTGCATGTGGTCGGATGGAGACATCCGGCCGTCATCTGAAGATAGAGGAGCGAGTCATGAAAGACACCACGAGAATGAGATGCACGAGCGGTCGCATTCGGAGGTGGTCCCGCGAGACCATCGCAGTGGCGTCTGTCCTTGTAGCCGGCGCATTCGTCTTTGCATGCGGAGCGGTTGTTGGTAGGGCTTCAACCGTCTCTGTGACACCGAGCACGGGTTCGGTCACGCATGAGATGTCGAATGAACTGTTATCTCACACGAGCACCGAAGCGATGGTCTCACCCGAGGCACCCGTGGCTGATAGATTCCATGTCGGGATCGGCAGAACCGAGTACTGCCAGCAGATCGCGCTGTCGACGCTGATTTCACAGACACATGTGATCGGTGAGGAGCAGGTCATCTTCATGCGTGATGCACGCAAGCCCGGCAACGCGATCCAGCAGTTTGCTGAGATCTTCGGCCGTGCTATCGAGACTGGGATGAACCCTTACCCGAGTGTGTGGAGGCACGGCAACGGTATGGCCAAACCCCGTCAGCCGACAGAGTGACGCGCGAGCATTGGCTAGAATGCCCCGCAGTCTGTGCGTGACCGCATGACAGGGGAACTGGTCGCATGCCTGATCCAATCCGCCTGCCCGTGATCGATTCTCACCGGGACCAAGGTCCAAAGGAGAAGTGCGGGGTGGTTGGGGTCTGGGGATTGCCCGGGGCTGCCAACGCTGTGTATCTGGCGCTCTACGCGCAGCAGCATCGCGGGCAGGAGTCCGCGGGCATCGCGGTCACCGACGGTGATGACATCGACAGCAAGCTCGGCATGGGGCTCGTGCCCGATGTGTTCTCGCCCGACGACCTGCAGCGGCTCAGCTTGTACGGCACGCGCGGCGCGATCGGGCACAACCGCTATTCGACATCGGGCGGCTCCCTCGCGTGCAACACCCAGCCGCTTGTCGAGCAGACCGTGGACGGGTCGGTGGCGCTGGCGCACAACGGCAACCTCGTCAACGGTGAGGCGCACCGACGCAAGTTCGCTGAGGCGGGGCACCTGTTCCATACGACGAGCGACACGGAGGTGGTGATCCATCTTCTTGCTTCCCCCGAGCAGCGCAACGCACCGGACCCGCTGGCGGCGACGCTCCGCAGGCTCCAGGGCGCGTTCAGTCTTGTGTTGATGTTCCCGGACCGGATCGAGGCGGCGCGCGATCCTTGGGGGTGGAGGCCTCTGGTGCTCGGTGAGCTCGAGCGCGAGGGCAAAGCGTTCCCGGTGGTCGCCAGCGAGACGGTGGCGCTCGACGTGATGGGCGCGAAATACGTTCGAGAAGTAGAGCCTGGCGAGATTGTGACACTGACTGACGAGGGCGTGTCGAGCAGGCGGTACGCGGACCCGTCAGATCCGCTGGCGCAGTGCATCTTCGAGCATGTGTACTTCGCGTCGCCGGCGAGCATGGTCTTCGGGCAGAACGTGCAGACCGCCCGCGAACAGATGGGCGAGGCTCTTGCGCGCGAGGCTCCGGTCGTGGCGGACTGGGTCATGCCCATGCCAGACTCCGGGCGATCGGCTGCCAACGGGTACGCTCACGAGAGCGGAATCCCGTACCGAGAGGCGATCGTCCCGAACCGCTACGTCGGTCGCACGTTCATCAAGCCCACGCAGCACGAGCGCGAGGCGGCGGTCAGGCTCAAGCTCAACGTCGTCCGCGAGATCGTGGACGGGAAGAAGCTCGTGGTTGTGGACGACTCGATCGTCCGCGGCACAACAACGAAGCTCAAGATGAATCAGCTCCGCGAGGCGGGCGCGAGGGAGATCCACCTCCGCATCAGCTCGCCCCCGATCCGCCACCCGTGCTACTTCGGTGTGGACTTTGCCAGCAAGGACCAGCTGATCGCCAACAACAGGAGCGTGGAGGAGATCCGCGAGTTCCTGGGCGTGGACAGCCTGCACTTCCTCTCGCTCAAGGGGCTGCTCAGCGTCGCAAAGGGCAACGCCCGCGACTACTGCACCGGCTGCTTCAGCGGCGACTACCGCGTCGATGTCGAGCACCCGCTGACCGAAGACGTGCTGCTGCGGGAGCAGGCGAGCATGTTCTGATGCGGGATGATCGGGGCAACCAGGTCACCGTCCGGAAGATAGAGACAGAGCCCGCTGCTTCTGATTGAGCGGTCTCTGGTCATTTCGATTTTTATCATTGCGTTTCCGAGTTGCCTTATGTGGTTCATTTGGGGCAACATCGGCGGTGTACTGGTAGCCGCATTTCTGTTCTTTCTGCTTTTCTCGATCGGTGCTTTGCTTGCTCCGTCTATTCGGGACGAGAAGCAGCGGCACTCGGTTCATCTCCAGCACTTGCGGTTGGTGAGGTGTTGTGCGGCGTGTGAGTATCCGCTCGGGAGCGTCGCTGCGGATGTGGACGGCTTCACGGTCTGCCCCGAATGCGGCGCGGCATGGAAGCTAGAATCCACTGATGCCTGAGCTCACACTCGCACACTCGCCCGATTCGGATGACCTTGTCATGTGGTGGCCCATCTGCGGCATGACGCTCGAGGACGGTTCGCCCGCGGACGGGCCGCTGGGCAGGCCCGCGATCGACACGGGCGGGTTCGTGTTCACTCCCATGGGCGAGGACGTCGAGGTCCTCAACAAGCGGGCGATCGCGGCAGGGGATCTGGATATCACCGCCATCAGCGCGCACACGTACCCGCACATCAGGCAGGCGTACCGGATCACCGATTGCGGCGGATCGTTCGGCGAGGGGTACGGGCCCAAGGTCGTCGTCCGAGCCGATGACGATCGGTTCGAGGCTGAGAATACGATCGCCGTGATGCTCGGTGATGGTGTCCGGATCGCGGTGCCTGGGACGAAGACGACCGCATTTCTGACGCTCTCGCTTATGCTGCGCGAGATCGACGCGTCGCGTGTGGTGGACATGGTCGAGATGCCGTTCCAGGAGATCATCGGGGCGGTGCAGCGGGGCGATGTCGATGCGGGGCTGTTGATCCACGAGGCGCAGCTCACGTTCGAGGACTCGGGTCTGCGCAAGATCGCGGACGTCGGCGAGTGGTGGCAGGGTGCGCGGTCGATGCCCTTGCCGCTCGGGCTGAACGTGATCAGGCGAGACCTGGACGAGCGGTTCGGCGGAGGCACATGCGAGCGTGTATCCGAGATTCTGAGCGCATCGGTGGTGTACGCCGTCGAGCACGAGGCCCAGTCTCGAGAGTTTCTGAAAATGCGCGGCGGCGATCGACCCGAGTGGAACGACGATGCGCTCGTGAAGAAGTATCTCTCGATGTATGTGAGCCCGCTGACGATGTCGATGGGCACGCCCGGTCGCGAGGCGTTGTCGGCGCTGCTCGGCGAGGGCGCTCGGGCTGGGCTTTGCCCTGAGCCAGGCGAGATCGATGTTCTGTAGGCCTTGTAGTGCACGGGAATGACACGATGCTGCTGAAACGGAACGAGAAGGGTGTGTACGTCGAGAGCGCTGGGTCTGAGCCTGTGCAATTGACGCACGTGATCGGGATCGGCAGGAATTACGCCGAGCACGCGAGTGAGATGGGGGGTGAGGTCCCCGAGCGCCCCATGTACTTCACGAAGAACCCGGCATCGATCTGTCTCGAGGGTGACTCGATCGTGATCCCACCCATCTGCAGGGACGAGGCGACGGGTGGCCCTGAGCAGGTGGATTTCGAAGCGGAGCTTGCGCTGATCATCGGTGAGCCGGCGAAGGATGTTTCTGAAGCCGATGCGCTCGGTGTGCTGCTGGGAGTGTGTTGCGGCAATGACGTGAGCGCACGCTGGTGGCAGAAGAAGGGCGCGGGCGGTCAGTTCTGCCGGGGCAAGAGCTTTGATACGTTCTGCCCGCTTGGGCCGAGTGTTGTCCCTGCGAGCGAGGTGGGGGATCTGCAGGAACTCAAGGTCGAGTGCCGGATCTCGGGGGAGACGATGCAATCGTCGTCTACGGCGCAGATGATCTTCTCGGTGGCGTACCTGATCGCGGAGCTCAGCCGATCGACGACGCTCATGCCGGGTACTGTGATTCTGACAGGCACACCGAGCGGCGTCGGTCACGGACGCACGCCGCCCAGGTATCTGCGTGATGGGGACGTGGTCGAGGTGGAGATCGAGGGCGTTGGCACGCTGCGAAACCCGGTGGTCCACGGCTGAGCGGGTTCAGAGATCGCGCTTAGAGAACTGGTTTAGAGATCGAGCGTCGGCACGACGCGCTCGGCGTCGGAGCTGAGCTCGAAGAAGCTTGCCTCGCTGAAGTTGAACATGCTCGCGATGATGCTCGTGGGGAACATGCCCCGGAGCTGGTTCATCTCTCGGACATTCGCGTTGTAGAACCGACGGCTCGCCGCGATTCGGTCCTCGGTGAGCGAGAGTTCTTTCTGCAGCGCGAGGAAGTGCGTGTCGGCTTTGAGATCCGGGTACGCCTCGACGAGTGCGAAGAGCTTCTTGAGCCCGATCATGAGCTTGGATTCGTCGAGCGCGTGGTCCGAGGCGTTGGTGTGCGGTGAGGCTGCCTTGTTGCGCGCCTCGACGATCATCTCGAGTGTCTCTCGCTCGTGGGCGGCGTAGCCCTTGACGGTCTGGACGAGGTTGGGAATCAGGTCGTACCGGCGCTTGAGCTCGACATCGATGTCGGACCAGCTCTCGTGGATGTGCTGGCGCAGGCGTACGAAGCGGTTGTAGGTGGCGATGACCCAGATGAGCGGCACGAGCAGAACAACACCGACGATGATGATCAGGATGACGATCCAGGGTTCCATGTGCTAGCTCATTCGCTCCGTGAGGTCTCTGATGACATGATCGGGCCAGAGGTCGATGAATGATGAGATCCAGTCGAGCTCGGGGACGAATTCCTCTGGCTTCCACCGGCGTGTGCCGAGCGTGATGCAGATGGCCCCGCGGTCGAGGTCGATGGATCGCTTGGGCGATTCCATGAGGAACTCCATCATGGTGGGTGTGATGACGTCGTAGGCGAACCGCTTGTCGCTCGATTTGACCATGAATTTCTTGCTGAACTCAGCAGACTCGAAATCGATGTCATCGAATCCGATCGCGGCGCCGATCTTGTCGATAATGTGCTCGCGCCGGATCGCGAGGCTCGGCACACCCGGGTAGGGCAGGTGGATGATGAGGTAGCTGAACCTGTAGGTTGTGGTGGTCGTTGTTTTGCCGTTGGAGGTGGTGATCTTGTAGGAGTAGTCGCCCATCTTGACGGGGTGCGGGTGGCCGTTGATCTCGTGCGTGCCGGTGATTGTGTTGTACGCGCGTCTCGTATGCCCTTGGTTGAACGCTGCGAACTGCGAGTACGTGTTGTCGTGCGACGCGTCGGCGGGTTTCGAGAACGACCAGCCTCGATCCACGGCGAGCTTCGTGAGCGCGGCAATTCGTTCCTGCTCGGCTTTGTGTGCGTAGAACCCGGCGATGATGGCGAATCCGATCACGGCAACGATGATCGGGATGATGATGACTAGTTCCATGATCAGGCCTGTGCCTCCGTGTATGCATGGATGACGTGATCGGGCCAGAGATCGATGAAGTGCACGGCCCACTTAAGTCTGGGCATGAATTCCGCTGTGCCCCATCTGCCGCTTTCACTGACAAAGCACAGGATGCCGTCTCGGAGCTCGACGCCGACCTCCGGGACTTTGAGCAGGAATTCCATAGCCTCGGGTGTGATCACGTCGTACGCGAATCTTCTATCGGTAGAGCTCACATGGAACGTGTTGCTGAACCTTTCGGATTCGAAGTTGATGTCAATGAAACCGAAAGCAGATCCGATCCTGTCGCTCAGTGTTTCCTGACGGATGAAGAGGTCGGGGACGCGGCTGTAGGGCAGGTGGAGGCAGATGTAGCTGAATCTGCGCACTGAGTCTTTGCTGTCATCGTCATCGCACTCGTAGAGATAGTCGCCCATCTTGAAATGGTGAGGGATGTCGTTGATCTTGAGTTCGCCCTCGACCGTGTTCTGACACAGCTGGCTGTGCCCGCGGGTGAAGTACTCGAACGGCTTATAGCGGGTTCTGTGGTTGTCGGAGCTGATCGCGTCGAACGCCCAGCCGTACTTTCCAGCGATCGCTCTGAGTGACTTCGCGCGTGCCTCTTCGGGACGGTACGTGTAGTAGCTGACGCCTGTGAGGATGGCGACGAGCGCGATGATGAGAAGAATGGCGAGATGCGGATTCACCGGTTCTGAGTGTACTCCCTGCTGCCTGCTCTACTTATTGGGATTTGGTCGGCGTATCGTTCACCGATGGCTCGCAAACGCAAGAAGACATCCGAGAATGAGGCTGAGATCCACAACCGTCGGGCGAGGCACGAGTACACGATCGAGGCCACGCTCGAGGTGGGGATCAAGCTTCACGGCACGGAGGTCAAGAGCGTTCGCTCGGGCGAGGTGTCGATCGCCGAGGCGTACATCAAGGCTGAGGAGATCCCGCCCTCTTTGCGGATCATCGGGATGAACATCGGTCACTACGGGCCCGCCGCGAGCCGGAACCATCATCCGACGAGGGACCGCGTGCTCTTGGCGCACAAGAACGAGATCAAGCGGTTTGCGCGGGCGGCGGGGAGCAAGGGCATGACGATCGTGCCGCTCAAGCTCTACTTCCGCAACGGCTTCGCGAAGATGGAGATCGGCCTCGGGCGGGGCAAGGCGCACCAAGACAAGCGGCGCTCGATCGCTGAGCGCGAGCAGAAGCGGGACATCGATCGCGCGATGTCGAAGAAACTGCGCTGGTGAGCTGCGGCTGCTGAGTGAGGGACTCAGATGCCCTTGTGCTTGAACGAGCGTGCGAGCGAGAGCTTGGCGCGGGCCGCGTTGCGGGCTTTGGTGATCTTGTCCATCTCGGCGAGCTTGTCCTTGGCGTCATCGGGGACGGCACGGGTCTCGGCGGTCTTGAGTTCCTCAGCGCAGTCCTCTTCGATGAGGTTCTCGGCGGGGACCGCGGCGCTGGCGAGGATCGTGAGCTCGTTGTTGGCGAACTTCATGAAGCCCTCTTCGAGGTAATACCACCGGCTGCCGCCCTTGGCTTCGCCCGAGTCGGGGAAGTCGAGTCGGAGGTTGCCCATGCCGAGCTTGGCGACGAGAGGGGCACCGCCCTTGGTCATACCGATGAGCCCGTCCCAAGCGGGGACGGCTGCGTAGGCGACCTCATCGTCGATGAGTGCGGCTTCCGGGGTGATGAGCTTGCAACGGATGGTGCCTGCCAAGGTGGGAGTCCTCTCTGCTGACCGGCGATCTCAGGCCGGGGCCAATCGTAGACCCGGGCGGGGCGTGGGTCATGCTCGGCGTAGGCTACAGGCGTGACTCGTAGGGCGGTTGTAGCCATCCTGATCCTTCTTGCCCTGCTCGCCGGGGCGGTTCTCCTTCGGCTGGCGGTCGGCACCGAGGGGCTTGGGTTCTCCGAGTCCGGTCAGGTGGCTCGGCTCAGGCTGATCCGAGTTTTGGCGGCGTGTGCTGTCGGCTGCGGGCTTGCCGGGGCGGGGGTCCTGCTGCAGGCGCTGATGAGGAATCCGCTTGCCGCTCCAGATCTGCTCGGCCTCTCGGCTGGCGCGAGCCTCGCGGTGCTTGTCTCGGCGTACATCGGGTATCTGGCGACCGGCGCGGTCACGCCCAGTGCGGCTGATCCGGTCTCGGCGTTCATCGGGGCGGCCCTGGCGCTTGCGTTCGTCTACAGCCTGAGTCAGAGGCGTGGGTTTGTGGAGCCCGTCACCCTGATTCTCGTGGGCGTGGTTGTGAGCATCCTCTGCGGAGCCGCTGGGGCCCTCGTCAAACAGTTCATGCCCGACGGCGGGTTCGCTGTGAGCAGGCTGCTGGTTGGCCGGATCTCGGATGATCTCTCGATGGGCATGGTCACAGGTGTGCTGGCGGTTGTGCTGGTCTGCACACTGGTCGGCGCCGTGCTCGGCCCAGCGATGGACGCGTCATCGATGAGTGATGATGAGGCGAGGAGTGTCGGCGTGTCCATCGGCAGGCTCCGCGCGATGCTGTTTGTCCTGGCAGGAGTGATGACCGCGGGGACGGTTGTGCTCGCGGGGCCCATCGGGTTTGTCGGGCTCGTCGTGCCTCACGCTGTGCGCCTGATCGTCGGGCCTGGCCATCGGGTGTTGGTGATCGGGTCGGCGTTGCTCGGTGCATCGGCGGTGCTGCTCGCGGATTCGGGTGTGCGGATGCTCCCGATGAGCACAGGCCGATTGCCGATCGGTATCGTGACCGCGCTGATCGGTGGGCCGATTTTCCTTTGGATGCTCTATGCATCGCTTCGCCGACCGGGCGGGATCGGGTGACGGCTCACACGTTGAAGTACTTGGCCTCTGGGTGGTGCACAATAATCGCGCTCGTCGACTGCTCGGGGTCGATCTGCCAGTTCTCGGTGAGGTGGCATCCGATACGTTCCGGCTCGAGCAGCCTGAACAGTATCTCCTGATCGCTCATGTCCGGGCACGCGGGGTAGCCGAAGCTGTAGCGCGAGCCCTGGTATTTCTGCGTGAACAACCCCTTCATGGTCGGGCTGTCGTCGGCGCCGATGCCAAGTTCCTGGCGGATGCGCTTGTGCCACATCTCGGCGAGTGCTTCTGCTGACTCGACACCGAGCCCGTGCATGTACAGGTACTCGGTGTAGTTGTCCTTCTCAAAGAGCTCGCGGGCGGCTTCACTGATGCGAGTGCCCATGGTCACACACGTCAGAGGGAGCACATCTTTCTCGCCCGAATCGACTGAGCGGAAGAAGTCGGAGATGCACAAACGTCTGCGGCTCGTCTGGCGCGGGAATGTAAACCGCTCGATCTCCCGGTCGTGGTCTTTGGGGTCGTAGACGATGAGGTCGTTGCCAGAGGAACTGCAGGGGTAGTAGCCGTAGACAACCGCGGGGCGGAGGAGGTTCTCGTCTTTGCAGTGAGCTTTAAGTCTCTCGAAGATCGGGATGATCGTGTCCTGGAGCTTCGCGTCGTATTCTTCATCGGAGAGCTTGCCCTTCTTGAACTGCCACTGTGTACGGAACAGCGCTATGGGGTTGATGAAGGGATAGATGTTGTCGAGATCGAGTCCGTCAACGATGCGGCTGCCCCAGAAGGGAGGCTCTGGTACATCAACCGAGCGTGACACATCGCTGAGTTCTTCGACGGACACGCCCGCCTGCTTTGTCTCGATGAACTCGTCTTGTGCGTCGGCTTGGCGCGCGTTGCTCGAGGCGACCTTTTTCTGGGCTTCGCTTCGCTTCGAGATCCGCTCTTCGACCTCGGCATCGATCTCGTGGAGTGTTCCTGCGCCGAGGCGGTCCATGATGTGCAGGCCTTCGAACGCGTCCTTGCCGTAGTACACCGAGCCCTCGTAGACAGTTCGGAGGTGGCTCTCTGCGTAGTGACGGGTGAGCGCTGCACCCCCAAGAAGCACGGGGACTTTGATGCCCTTGTCGTTGAGCTCCTTGAGGTTCTCCTCCATCACGTTGACGCTCTTGACGAGCAAGCCCGAGAGACCGATCGCACTGGCGTTCGTGTCTTCGAAGGCCTTCATGATGTCGGCGATCGGTTGCTTGATACCAAGGTTGTGCACGGTGTAACCGTTGTTGGAGAGGATGATGTCGACGAGGTTCTTGCCGATATCGTGGACGTCGCCTTTGACTGTTGCGAGCACGATCGTGCCTCGGCTCTCGCCCTCGATCTTCTCCATCAGGGGTTCGAGCTTGGCGACAGCCATCTTCATGACCTCGGCGGACTGGAGCACGAACGGGAGTTGCATCTGCCCGGAGCCGAACAGCTCACCGACGACCTTCATCCCGCTGAGGAGATGGTCGTTGATGATTTCGAGCGGCTCGTATTTCTCGAGCGCTTCATCGAGCGACTCGGTGAGGCCTTCTTTCTCGCCGTCGATGATGTGCTCCTGGAGGCGTTCTTCGAGCGTCAGGTCTTTCTTGGTCTTGGCTGCGTCAGCGACGGATGCGACGTCCTTGAATAGTTCGATAAACGCGGCTAGCGGGTCGTGATCTTCCGTGCGCCTGTCGTAGATCAGATCGAGCGCCGCGTCGCGGTGTTCGGTCTCGATTTTGTTGAGAGGCAGGATCTTCGAGGCATGGACGATCGCGCTGCTGAGACCTGCGTCTGTCAATTCGTGCAGGAACACGGAGTTGAGCACAACCCGCGCCGCTGGCTTCAAGCCGAACGAGACGTTCGAGAGGCCGCACGTGATCTGGACGTCGGGATATTCGTCTGTGATGAGCTTGATGCCCTTGATGAGCTCGAGCGCGGATCGGCGATCGCTGTCCATACCCGTTGAGATTGGCAGGACGAGCGGGTCGATGAAGAGATCCTCCATCTTCAGCCCGTGATGCTCGGTGGCGCGTTCGATGGCGCGCTTGGTGATCGAGAGCTTGCGCTCCGCGGTGCGCGCCATGGACTCTTCTGGGTCTTCGTCGATGGTTCCGATGACGAGCGCGGCGTTGTAGGTCTTGGCGAACCGACAGATCTCGTCGAACTTCTCGTCGCCGTCTTCGAAGTTGGCGGAGTTGATGATGCACTTGCCCGCGGCGTGTTTGAGCCCGGCCTCAAAGTTCGCTGGCTGCGTCGAATCGAGCATGAGCGGGGCATCGACCTGCCTGACCATGCGCTTGACGGCTTCGGACATATCCGCGGCGTTGTCGCGGCCCGCGTAGTCCACATTCAGGTCGATGATGTGCGACCCGTCACGAACCTGCTGGCGGGCGAGTGTGATGATCCCGTCCCAGTCCTCGGCCTCGAGCAGCTGCTTGAACTTTCTGCTGCCTGAGGCGTTGCAGCGCTCGCCGACGATCAGAATCGAGTTGTCCTGACGGTAATCGGTCGGGGCGTAGAGCGAAGTCGCGGCTCCTGGGAGCGGGCGGTGCTCGACGGGCTTGGGCGACTTACCTTCGACACGCTCGGCGAGCTCCTTGATGTGCTCGGGGGTGGTGCCGCAGCAGCCGCCGACGATTGATACGCCGTACTGGTCCACGAACGTGTTGATTGCATCAGCGAACGGCTTTGGCTTCAGGGGGTACTCGGTCCGTCCCTCGACCAGCACGGGCAAGCCGGCGTTCGGGATTACTGAGACATAACGTCCGTCGCTGCGCCAGTGCTTACAGAGATACGCGATGTGCTCGGCCATCTCGACGGGACCTGTCGCACAGTTGAGACCGAGCGAGATGATCGGGTAGTTCGAAAGCGCTGCCAGAGCGCCCTCAATGGACGTCCCCATGAGCATGGTGCCTGTCTGCTCAATCGTGACCGAAGTCATGATGGGGATGTCGTCGGTGGTCTTGCCCGCATCATCGAGCGCGGCGAGGCAAGAGTTGATCACGCACTTGACCTGGAGCAGGTCCTGACAGGTTTCGATGATGAACGCATCGATGCCGCCCGCGATCAACCCCGACGCCTGCTTCTTGTAGCTGGCGAACATCTCGTCCCACTTGATCTGGTCGAGTGTGATGAGCTTTGTGCCTGGCCCGATGGAGCCTAGAGCGAAGCGCGGCTTGTCGTGCGTGGAGAACTCGTCGCAAGTCGAGCGAGCGATCTCAGCCGCGGCTTTGTTGACCTCGAAGACTCGGTCTTGGATGTTGTTGTCGGCGAGTACGTGCTCGGCGCCGCCGAACGAGTTGGTCTCGATGCAGTCGGCGCCGACTTCGAGGAAGCTGGCGTGGAGATTGCGCAGCACGTCAGGTCGGGTGACCGAGACGATGTCGGTGCAGTTCTCGCAGCCGCAGTAATCGCGTTCGAGGTCCAGATCAGCGTTGTGGATGGAGGTGCCCATCGCGCCGTCGATGACGAGGACCTTGCGGGCGAGTTCGAGGGCAAATCTGCTTGGCATCGTCGTTCCTTCTTGGTTGAGGAGCGGCTGAGTATAGCATCCGTTCTGCCGGATGAATGGATGAAAGAAATCAGAAACCTAAAAAGAACGCCGCTGAGAGCGGCGAGGGGTGATTGAATTGTGGCTTTGCCGGTTTACTTGCGGGTTTTCTTGCCCTGCTTGCCGCCGCCCTTCTTGAAGTAGTCGCCGGCGAAACGCTTCTGGAAGCGTTCGAGGCGGCCCGTGGCATCCACGAAGCTCTGCTTGCCTGTGAAGAAGGGGTGCGAGCCCGACCAGACGTCGACGTGGAGCTCTGGGACGGTGGCAGCCGTCTCCATCACGACCTCGCCGTTGTAGTAGACCTTGCAGGGGTGCATGGCCGGGTGGGTGTCCTTCTTCATCTGCTGGCTCCTGCCGGTCGCGCCGGCGGTTCGGTTCGTCTGGACGTCAAGCGTAGGCGCTGTCGACTGGCCCGGTCGAGCCGGAAACCAAGACGAGAATCTGGAGGAGAGGGGTGCGTATAGTGGGTCCACAACCCCGGATCGGGCCTCAATCGGGCCGGTTTCGGGCGAGGCCACCTTAGCTCAGTTGGTAGAGCGAAGCTTTCGTAAAGCTTAGGTCGCCGGTTCAAGTCCGGCAGGTGGCTCTTTTCCCCACTCGCAATCAGGAGACAGGAAACGGGCTCGGCTTGTTTGCCTGCATGCTCTCGACCGCGGCTTTTGCCGTGCGTGCTCCTAGTGACATGCCGTGGCCGGTGAGGCCGCCGCAGAACCAGATGTTGCCCGGGTGCTCGTTGGCCTTTGCGATGATGGGTAGGCCTGTTGGTGAGAAGCCCATCGTCCCAGCCCAGCGGGCGATGACTTCGATCTCGGTGTTGAGCACTTTGCGCGCATAACCGTCGAGAGCAGACTGGAGGGCGTGTGTTGTTGCATCGCTTGCCGTCTGCTCTTCTGTTTCGCGGAGTGTGCGCATGCCTCCGAGGATGATGGTGCCGTCGTGCGTCTGGCGGATGTACTCGGATCCCCTGTTGAGGTAGTAGGAGGCGTCGAGTGTGACGCCTTTGGCGCGCAGGGCGAGCATCTGGCCTCGGTTGGGCTCGATCTGTGCGCCCAGTGATGGGAGCAGCTCGGAAGCCCAGGCGTTCGTGCACACGAGGACGGTTTTGCACAGGAATGCGTGCGAGCGTGTCAGCGGAT
Organism: Phycisphaera sp.; assembly: GCA_003712165.1. GTDB lineage: Bacteria > Planctomycetota > Phycisphaerae > Phycisphaerales > UBA1924. The sequence continues at coordinate 2,382,961 of RHLH01000001.1, read as the reverse complement.
GGCCGTTGGGATCGAAGTGCGTGACCTCGGCGTTCTCGATGAGCGTGACCTTGTCGGGGTGTGCGCGCATGAGTGAGTCTTTGAGCCGATTGACCAAGTCCCACGGGTTGATCGCGGCGTCGTTCGGGTTCACGAGAGCGATCTCTGGTTTGACGTTCGTCCAGAGTGTGTCGTCGCCCGAGGTCTGGAGCGTGCACTCGAAGCCGTCTTCTTCGAGCATGTTCGCAGAGGTGCGGAGTTCCTCGGCTTCGCTCTCGGACATGGCGACGATGGAGGAGGGGATTGCTTGGTATGAGTCGAGATCCGTGATGCTGTAGCGGTCCCGGAGGAGGGCGAGGTTCTCTTCGCTCCAGCGCCAGACGCGCGATGCGGTTTCGCGTCCGAATTCGTGGCAGCAGCGGGCGTAGCTCTCTGCGACGCCTCGCATGAGAAAGCCCGCGTTCCGGGACGAGGCACCCCAGCCCAACGTGTGGCGTTCGAGGATCGTGACGCTGAGTCCCCGCTCGGCGAGCTCGTAGGCGGCTGTGAGCCCCGTGATGCCGGCGCCGATGACGACGGCGTCGCTCGGTTCAGCTCGCATGGGCACGGGGGAACGTTTCCAGTGGCTGATACTCATGGTGTCAGTTTACCTGCGCACGATGACGAGGATGTCGTTGATGTTAGTGCCGGTTGGGCCGGTTTTGATGAGGGTGCTCATCTGTGCGAGCATCGGGTGTGTGTTGTGCTCGGCTAGGGCTTTCTCGAGCTGCAGAGATTTTGCGCGCGCTTGCTCCAGGTCGATGGGTGTAATTGCAGCGCCGGCGGCGGACGTGGGGCCGTCGAAGCCGTCGGTCGCGAATGTGAAGACGAGCCAATCGAAATCACGGTTCTCGAGTGTCAGAGCTGCCGCGAGGGCGGCTTCCTGCATGGGCCCACCCGACGAACCGGGCTTGATGCCTGTCACGACCGGTTCGCCCCCGATGACGACCGAGTCGTGTTCGCTGAGCAGTTTCGCGGCGTAAACACCGAGTTCACTGGCTTCGGCTGTTGAGTCGGTTTCGATGTATGGAGCAAAGTCGTGTGACTCCAATACCCCGGCTGCTGCGTGGACTGCGGTCTCGTTGAACTGAATGACCAGTGAGAGAATGGAGGCGAACGCGGATTCACACGGCTTGGGTGTTTCTTCGTGCTCGCCTGCTGCACCTTCTTCAAGAAAGCGTGTGACAGCATCTGAGGTTCTAAGGCATTCATAGTACGAGAGGACATCCAAGGCATCAGCGAAGGTGGATTCATCCGGCGCGAACGGGCCCGATGCGATTGTTGAGAGGTCGTCGCCCACGACATCGGAGACTACCACGACCCGAGTGTCTACAGCAGATGAGTGCTGCGCAAGCCGGCCTCCCTTGAGCTGCTCGATGTGTTTGCGGACTGCGTTCAGTCCTTGGATGTTGCAGCCCGCGCGCATGAGTGCATCGGAAACAGAGCGGATGTCCCCGAGAGTGAGCGGTGGGGCAGGGAGCGTGAGAAGCGCGGAGCCACCGCCTGAGAGGAGGGCCAGGAGGCGGGCGTCGGGCGGGAGTGATCGCACGAACTCGAGCGTGCGTTGGGCGGCGAGAACGTTTCGATCAGTCGCCAGCGGGTGGTCTGCGATGTGGAGTTCTGTTTCTTTGTTGAAACGGACTTGCTTTGGTACCGGTGTCGATATGACGAGAGAAGAGACGAGGTGATCTCCGACTTCAGCTTGTGCGGCCTTCGCCATCGGGATCGCTGCTTTGCCTATAGCTAGAAGGTGTGTTGGCGGATTGTCTCCGAGTAATTGGCAGTGAGCGGACGTAGCGGCGCGAGGATCAGCGGAGAGCCGAATCAGATGAAGGAGTTGCTGTGCGAGGTTATCCATTGATCTTGTTCAGTCTGCTGATCGCTTCTTCGAGTGTTGATTGCTGTTTACAGAACGCGAAACGCAAGTAGTCGGCGCACAATCCAGGGGTGGCGCAGAACACACTGGGGGGGATGGCGGCGACGCCGAACTCGCTCGTGAGTTTGAGCGAGAGCTCGACATCGGTCGAGACGCCGAGCCTGCTGCTGATCTTGGAGTGCTCTGCGAGGATGAAGTACGTTCCCTCGGGGAGAGTGACATCGAAGCCCACGTCAGCGAGGCCCTCGGCGAGCATGTCGCGGGCGGTGCGGTACTGCTCTCGCAGTTTGGAGACGTAGGCGTTGCCCTCGGTGAGCGCTGTTGCGGCTGCGTGCTGGAACGGGGTCGCGGTCGAGAACGTGATGAACTGGTGTGCGGAGCGGACGGCAGCGGAGAGTTCGGGCGATGCGATCGCCCAGCCGACCTTCCAGCCGGTGAGACTGAACGATTTGCCGAGGCTTGAGAGGGTTATGGTGCGTTCTGCCATGCCGGGCATGGACGCGATCGAGATGTGCTCCCGGTCGTAGGTGAGGTCTTCATAGACCTCATCGGAGAGAGCGATCGCGTCGTGCTTGGTGCAGAGCTTTGCGATGGTCTGGAGCTCTGCTCTAGTGAGAACTGTGCCGCTGGGGTTGTGCGGTGTGTTGAGCAAGATGGCTCTGGTTTTGTCACTGAACGCTGCGGCGAGGTTGGCTTCATCGAAGATGAACCTGCCGTTGTTCGGTTTCATGCTGACGAATCGCGGGGTTGCGCCCGTCATGGCGATGCACGCGCGGTAGCTGTCGTAGTACGGCTCGAAGAGGATGACCTCGTCGCCAGGGTTCACTGTGCCGAGGAGTGCGGCGGCAATGGCTTCGGTGCAGCCGCTTGTGACGGTCACTTGCGCGAGAGCATCGATGTCCAGGCCTGTGCGCTCGGTAAATCGCTTTTTGATTGCATCGGCGAGCGACGGGACGCCGGGCGATCTCGCGTATTGGTTGTGCCCCGCGTGGATCGCGTCAACAGCGGCCTGTTTGACAAAGTCGGGGCCGTCAAAGTCGGGGAAACCCTGGGAGAGGTTGACGGCGTTGTGTTCGAGGGCGAGCCTGGACATCTCGGCGAAGATGGTTGTGCCGAAGGGGCGGAATCGCTCGGCGGTCTGTGTCTGCATATGACCAGTGTAGCGTGGCGTGCTGCCGGGTTGATTGGGGTGCTTTGTGAAAGGAAAGGTTCAGGATTCCGTATAATATAGGTGCAGAAGCGGGGAGGTATCATTGGCGAACGATGTGAACAAAGCTGCGGACTCTGGTCTCTATGAGTTGGCGCCTGAAGAGCCCAAGGCGCCGGTGGAGCGGTGGGTGTCGCCTGCGACGAAGGCGAAGCAGGCGATGGCGCTGCCTTGTCCCAAGTGCGGGTATGACCTGCGCGGGTTGCGGAGCGACCGGTGCCCCGAGTGCGGGAAGGTGTTGAACTACGCGGCGATCCGTCAGGCCGAGAACAAACGAGACGGGATCAACGACAGCTCATGGTTCGATGGCAGGGCGATCGCGATGGCAGCCGTGGGGCTCGCGGTGGGCGCGGCGGTCTGGGGATTCAGCTTTGGCGGGCTTGTTGGCGTCGCGGCGTTCGGGCTGGACTTTGCGTTCACGGTTGTGATCGGCTGGGTGATCTTCTTTCTGTGCTCCGTGATGTGGATCGGGTTCGATCAGCCTCTGCGGATGACGATGGTGCAGATCGTGGGCGCGTTTGGTCTTTACAGCGGGATCGCGGCGCTGCTGTCGCTCGTGCCGATTCCTGGGATCGTGACCTTCTTTGTCGGGGCGGCGATTCTGGTAGGGCTGATCTCGGAGCGGCTCGAGATCGATCTTCAGGATGCGATCGTGGTAGCCATTCTTGTCGCAATCGCGAAGGTCGCGTTCTTCTTGTTTGCTATGGCGACGTTTCTCGGTGGGTGATGCCTGGTTCTGTCCGAGAAGTGAGGTCCGGAGAAGCCGCTGGCGGGCGGTTTGCGGGCCTGAATGGAGGGTGAGAATGGGGCTCTGGGGGCTATAGGGGCCACTTTGCTTGACTGTGGGCCGCACCGGGCTAGATTTGTGCGACATACCCGATCCCCTGTAGCTCAATTGGTAGAGCGAGCGGCTGTTAACCGCTAGGTTGCTGGTTCGAGTCCAGCCGGGGGAGCTTTTAGATGGCCCGCTTCAGTCCGAAGCGGGCCATTCTTCTTTTTGAAGACCGATCTTGGCGCAGGGTTCCGGAGATGCACAGATCGGCTCCTGTGGAGTTCGCGTACGCTCCATATTCGGGTGGTGGGTTTTCATCCGTATGAGGTGGGTATCGATGACCGAATCGGAACATCAAGAACTGCTTGAGTTGCCTGGTTGCGTGCTGACACTCGAGTACAGCGAGCGGGTGAACTATGCGATGCGCCAGCAGGGGACGCCGTTGGTCGAGGCGGTGCTGATCACGAACGCTTCGGACGAAGTGCTCGAGGGTGGGGTGTTGAGGCTCCGACTGGCGAGTGGTGAGTGCGATGATTGGGTGCGGCCAGTGTCGAGAGTGGAGCCCGGGACCGCGGTCCGGGTGGTGCCCGATGACTGGAAGCTCAGCCCGGAGGCACTCGGGGAGCGAACCGAGGCGGAGCGGACGAGCATCAAGGTTTTCTTTCAGGTCGGGGATCGGGCCGTCGAGCGGTCGTTCGAGTTGGATGTGCTTGCGTTCGATCAGTGGCCCGGGGCTCTGCATTACCCGGAGTTCACCGCGGCGTTTGTGACGCCCAACCACTCGCAGATCGCTGAGCTATTGGGCAGAGCGCGGGAGATACTGGGCCGGAGCGGTGATTCGGATTCGCTCGATGGGTATCAGTCGGCGAGTCGGCAGCGGGCGGCGCGGATCGCGGAGGCGTGTTTCACGGCGCTGGCGGGGAGCGGGATCGGGTACATCAACCCGCCGGCGAGCTTCGAGCGGACGGGTCAGCGGGTACGTCTTGTTGACCGTGTTATGCGGGAGAAGCTCGGGACGTGTCTCGATCTGTCGCTCGTCCTGATGGGGATGTGGGAGCAGTGCGGGCTCAACACGCTGTTGCTGCTGCCCGAGGGGCACGCGCTTCCGGCGATCTGGACGCACGAGGCGTCGCTGCCTGAGACGACGATCGATGACGCGGCGCGGATGCGGAACTTGATCGAGCTGGGCGAGATCGTGCCGGTCGAATCGACGCTTGTGACGAAGGACGGGGTTGGGTTTGAGCAGGCGGTTGAGGCGGGCATTGAGAAACTGGTTACGCCCGGGTCGATGTTCTGCGCGATTGATCTCGCGTCTGCGCGGAAGCGTGGGGTGAGGCCTTTGCCGTTGCGTGACGCGGCGGTTGAGGTAGATGCTTCGACGGATGAACCGGGAGCGGTCGCAGAAACGAAGACACGTCTCGACAGCGTTGTCCTTGCGGAACGCGCCGAGCGTGAGTTGCAGGATGTATCGGAGTCGGTTGAGGATGAACCGGGCGGCCGGATCGAGCGTTGGCAGAGCAGGCTGCTTGATTTGTCGTTGCGGAACCGGCTGCTGAACTTCCGTGAGACCGGTCGGACGCTGATGCTCGATGTCCCTGATCTGGCGATGCTCGAGGATGTACTTTCGGATGATGGGCGCTTCGAGATATTGCCTAAAACCGACGGCGATGATGCGTTCAGGCTGAGTGAGTTGGAATCGGGGCGTTTGTACTCGGACGAGTCGCCGGCCGAGGCGCAGAAGAGGCTGCTCACGATCTACAGGCTTGCCAAATCGAGTATCGAAGAGACGGGCGCAAACCTGCTGCACTTGGCTCTCGGACAGCTTGTGTGGTACGAGTCGCCGTCTGCGGAGTCGGCGAGGGTGGCTCCGATTCTGTTGCTGCCTGTAGAGATGACGCGAAGCTCGGGCGGGGTGGGTTATACGTACAAGATTGGTTTGAGTGATGAGCCCATCAGACCGAACGTGACGCTGCTCGAGAAGCTGCGGACCGAGTTTGGGGTCGACACGAAGGGTCTCGATGAGCTGCCCGAGGATGAGTCAGGTATTGATGTTCCGATGGTGCTCCGCAAATTCCGGGAAGCGATCAGGGATACGCAACGCTGGGAGGTGCGGGAGTCCGCGTGCATTGGGTTGTTCTCGTTCAACAAGTTCCTGATGTGGCGCGATCTGCGTGAGAATCTTGAGAGCCTGAAAGAAAACAGGCTGGTGCGTCATCTTGTGGAGACGCCGGGCGTTCCATTTGAGAGCGAACCGTTCCCCGATCCGTCGAGCCTTGATGCTGAAATCAAGCCTGGGGAGATGTTCTGCACGCGAGACGCGGATTCCTCTCAGCTTGCGGCGGTGAAAGCTGCGAGCGATGGCAGGACATTTGTGCTTGAGGGCCCTCCGGGAACGGGCAAGAGTCAGACGATCGCCAACATGGTCGCCAACGCACTTGCGAACGGTAAACGGGTGCTCTTTGTTGCGGAGAAAATGGCAGCGCTCTCGGTTGTGCGGAAGCGGCTCGAGCAGGACGGGCTCGGGGCTTACTGCCTTGAGTTGCATTCTGCGAAAGCATCAAAGAAGGAAGTGCTCGCGCAGCTTGCGCGGTCGCTCGATGAGCCTCGACTCGGGACGCCGGGTGGCTGGGGCTCGCTCTGTGCGGATCTGAGCGAGACACGGGATCGGCTAAACTCGTATGTGCGTGAGTTGCACAAAGAACATCCGTCGGGCGAATCGCTCTACGAAATGATCGGGCGTCTCGCGGATCTGGGGGAGTTTGAGCCGGTCGGGCTTGCGTTCGAGGACATCGCGGAGACGAGCCGGGAGCGGCTTCACGAATGGCGAGCTGTTCTTTCGGAGATGCGAGAGCGTGCTGCGCCAGTCGATCCGGTTGATGAGCACCCCTTGCGGGGGATCGGGCTGTCCGAGTGGTCTTTCGGGCTGAATGAAGAAATCAGGGCATCGTTGAGCAAGGCGGTCGACGCGGCGCACGAGTTGGATGATGCGGTTCAGAAACTCGTTCAGGAGATTGCTGGTACTGCGGAATCGAGGCGTCTGACGAAGCCAGAGTTGGAATTGGCCATCGGGCTGGCGCAGATGATGCAATCGTGGCCAGAGCCGACACCCGAGCTCGTGGATTCGAACGCATCCGATGAGTTGCGTGCAGCGTTGCGCGAGTTTGCGCGTATCGGTCGTGACCATGACGAGCGGGTGCAGAGGCTGTTCGCTCGGTACCAGCACGAGGTGCTGGATCTCAATCATCTAGAGCTGATCGATCGTGCCAAGCGGGCGCAGGACCAGATCGCACCGTTTAGGTGGTTGCGATGGAGGAAGCTGGCCAAGCAGCTTGGGCCCTATACGAAGGTCGATTCACCACGGCTCTCCGAGATGCTGGTCGATCTTGAGGAAGCGCGCGATCTTCGTGTGGTAGGGGGGAACCTTAGCCGAGATTCGAGGTCACGCGAGGTGCTCGGGCGGTATCTCAAAGCTGAGGGGGGCGATTGGGACGCGATCGATTCGTTACTGACCTGGTGCGATGGGTTTCGCGAGAAAGTTTGTGAGGCGGTGGATGCCGGTGTTGATGAGGGGTTTGTTACTCGGATCGTCACTGCAGTATCTAGCCGGGAATGCGCTTCGGGTCTCGCAAGATTAGGCGGTGCCGTACGTGATACGTCGGCGAACTGGGATGACTGTTGGGGCGAGGCGAGTGAGAGGCTCGCTGTCGTAGAAGATGCTGGGTGGTATGCTGAGGGTCTCGGTTACATCGAGGGTGTCGCGGATGCGTTGCGGCGCTGGATGGACTCGCTCGATGGGTTGAACACGTGGTGTTCTTGGCAAAGGTCAAGGAATGCTGTGTGTGATGCGGGTCTTGAGCCGCTGATCGTTGCATACGAGCGGGGAACGATTGGACTCAACGACATCGAGCCTGTGTTTGAGTATGAGTTCGGCACACATTGGTTTGTAACGACCGCGAACGAGATCGATGTTATCCGCGGTTTCAGCTCTGCTGCACAGGATTCTCTGGTGTCTCGATTCGGTGATCTGGATAGGGCTCTGGTTGAGCGGACGAAACTGGTTGTTGGGGCGTTGCTGTCGGGTGTCGTGCCTGATATCCCCGAGAGTGCATCGGGTCGGTCTGAGGTTGGGATTCTCCGGCGGGAGCTTGAGAAGAAGCGGCGTCATATGCCGACGAGGCGGCTGATCTCGTCGATCCCTTCGCTGCTGCCCAGGCTCAAACCCTGCTTCTTGATGAGCCCGCTGTCTGTGGCGCAGTTCCTTGATGCCGGCACGCTCGGTTTCGACATGGTGGTCTTTGATGAGGCGTCGCAGATACCGGTCTGGGACGCGATCGGTGCGATTGCGCGCGGGCAGGAGGTTGTGGTTGTCGGCGATTCGAAGCAGCTGCCGCCAACGACATTCTTTAGCACGATCGACGGTGATGATGGCTACGTCGAAGACGAGACGGCAGTCGAAGACATGGAATCGATTCTGAAGGAGTGTAATGCGTCTGGTGTGCCCGCACTTCGTCTGAACTGGCACTACCGGAGCAGGCACGAGAGTCTGATCGCGTTCTCGAACAGGCAGTACTACGAGAACACACTGCATACGTTCCCGTCACCAGTTGAGAGTTCGGATCGGTTAGGCGTGACATTTAGGCATGTCTCTGAGGGTGTGTACGACCGGGGAGGTGCTCGCACAAACCGGCCAGAGGCGGAAGCCGTGGTAGAGGACGTGCTGCGGATGCTGTTTGAGCCCGGAGCGAATGGGTCGATCGGTATTGTGACATTCAATCAGGCGCAGCAGACCCTCATCGAGGATTTGTTGGATACCAAACGTCGAGAGCACCCGGAGATCGAGCAGTTCTTTGGGGGCGGGGTTGACGAGAGCGTGTTTGTCAAGAATCTAGAGAACGTGCAGGGCGACGAGCGGGACACGGTCATCTTCTCGGTGGGGTACGGCCCAGACGAATCGGGTAGAGTCTCGATGAACTTTGGTCCCCTCAACAAAGAAGGCGGGGAGCGCAGGCTTAATGTCGCGATCACTCGGGCGAAGCGGCGCTTGGTTGTGTATTCATCGATGACTGCCGACGCTATTGATTTGCGACGGACGAGTGCGGTCGGCGTTCGCGATTTCCGTTTATTCCTTGATTATGCGGAGCGAGGCACGCTTCTTGCGTCGAGTTCCGATGATGTTTATGCAGATAGGCGGGGTGGTGCGGCTTTCGAGAGAGCGGTCAAGGACGCCATCGAGAGCAGGGGCTGGGAAGTAGATTCGCGAGTTGGATTCGCGGGGTATCGGATCGACCTTGCGGTACGTGATCCGAAGGATGCATCGCGATATCTGCTTGGGATCGAGTGTGATGGCGACGCGTACCGCATGGCCGGCACGGCAAGGGATCGTGATAGGACACGCAGGGCGGTGCTAACCGGGCTCGGCTGGAATCTGCACCGTGTGTGGGCCGTCCAGTGGCGTATCAGTAAAGAGTCGTGTTTGCGTGCGATCGATGAGGCGATCGCCAAGGCAGTTGCGGGCGGGGTAGATGGAGCTTGTGTCCTCGGGGTCGATGCTGGAACACCTGTTGAGGCCGCTCGCGCGAGTGTAGTGGGTGAGGAGAGAGGCGCAGAACGAGCGAGTGCAGCCATAGAGGATACGCAGGTCATGGAGTACAAGGTTGCCAGGCGCAAGGGGCGTGCTCGCAGCGATCTTGATATCTATGAGGCATCGAGCGATGAGTTGTTGGCTCGATGGCTCATCGAGATCGTGAGGATCGAGCAGCCGATCGTTCCTCAGCTTGCTGAAGAGAGGCTGGCCGGGTGGTGCGGGCGGAAACAAGTCAACGCGAAGTTCAAGGGCAGGTTTGTGGAAATCCTGCGCAGATGTGTAGATCAGCGTCTCGTCTGGCATGAGAATGATTCGCTTTGGGCGGATCCGGCTGATCGCACGGTATGTGTGCGTATCGCTGGGTCGAGTGAGCAGGCTCGGCGCGAGGTGGGCTGCATTCCGGAGGCCGAGGTGGTCGTGGCCATGCTGCGGGTGGTTCGCACGCAGTTTGGCCTCCCTGTCGATGAGCTCTTGCGAGAAACGGCGAAGCTGTTCGGGGTAACTCGGCTTACATCACGAGTCAAGGATTCGTTTGCGCACACCGCAGAGAGCCTTATCGCAAGGGGCGAACTCGTGAAAGAGCAGGGTGTTGTACGGTTGCCGATTGATTAGGCGGCTTCGGCGTAGCCACAGTCGTAGCCGAGCAGCCTCTGACACGATTCAACGAGTATTGCAGATTTGATGGGTTTCGTAAGATATTCCTGGCATCCAGCTTCGATACAGCGTTCTCGATCGCCAGCCATAGCGTGTGCGGTGAGCGCGATAATCGGGCCTGTGTACCCGAGTTCGCGGAGCTGCTTGGTAGCGGAGTACCCGTCGAGCTCGGGCATCTGCATGTCCATGAGGATGATGTTGATTGGCTTAGAGTTTGAGCAGCTGTATCGCTGTTTGTAGATATCCACTGCTTCTTTGCCGTTGAGTGCGGGTACAACGCTTGCGCCGGATCTTTCGAGCATGTACGTGATAAGCCTTTGGTTGTCTTCGCCGTCTTCGACCAACAGAATTGTGGTGTCCTCTAATGCTTCTTTGTTATTCTGTGCCGCCTGGGTTGTCGCGCCGTTCTCTGCGCTTTGGGCGTTCACGGCGGGTGGGCGCCACATGCCGTGCTCGTGCACAGGCAGAACTCGGATGTTTGCAGTCACTTGTGTTCCAGTGCCTAGTTTCGATTCGAGTGTGAGAGAGCCGCCCAGCAGCTGTGTGAGCGTATTCGTGATTCGCAGGCCAAGGCCTGTTCCTCCGAACTGTCTGGTCATCGATCCGTCTGCTTGGTTGAACGCTTCAAATTTAACAAGTGATTTGAGGGTATGCTCAGGAATACCGATTCCTGTATCGATCACTCGTAGTGAGATCATTCCGGCTTTGTCGGGTAGCGCGTTGTAACCAACCTCGACTCGGACAGATCCCGCGTTTGTGAACTTGATCGCGTTACCGACAAGATTGATGAGGATCTGCCTGATACGCGTTGGGTCTGACTCAACGAGCCGGGGCAACTCATCCCTGTAGATCACTGATAACTCGATCCCTTTGGTTCGGGCTCTAGAGAATAGCATGTCGGTCGCGTCAGCAATCAGTTCACTCGGGTTGAGCGAGATTTGCTCGAGTTGCATCATGCCTGCATCGATCTTTGATGAATCAAGAATGTCGTTGATGATGGTGAGGAGATGATCAGCGTTGCGCTGGATTGACTTGATCGAATCCAGCAGCATGTTCGGGTTGCTGATGAACTCTTCGTCGGACTCCATGAGTTCTGCATTGCCGAGGATAGCGGTGAGCGGTGTTCTGATCTCATGACTCATGTTCGCTAAGAAGTCGCTCTTGGCCAGGTTGGCGCTCTCGGCTTCGTCTCTAGCTACCTCAAGGCTTGCCAGAGTTGAGCGGATTTCGGAGATATCCTGGATTGTGCCGAAGATACGGCGAACCTTGCCGTTTACGTGCTCGGCAGCGCCGATATTGCGAACGAAGATGCAATTGCCGGCTGCAGTACTGAGTGTGAGATCTAGGTCGAAGGGTGTTCCGTCTTTGATGCATGCTTCGAGCTCTGGTTCGAGGATGCGCCTCGATTCTTCGGTGTAGAAGCTCAATGCAAAGTGAAAATCGATAGTGGTACCTACTTCGAGTTCGTGGATGCGGTAGGTCTGGTCAGTCCAGCTGAGAGTCTCATTCTCAAGGTTGTACTCCCAGCCGCCAGCGTTTGCCATCCTGCCAGTCTCTTCGAGCAACTGTCTGGTGTGTGCAAGTTCATTCTGATTGACTTTGGCTTCGTGGTTATCACTGATCACACAGATCAGGCGAGTTGGGTTATCGTGTGGGTCTCGTTCAACGATCTCGCTGATATCATTAAACCAATGCCATTCACCGTCCGCCTTTCGGACTCGGAACTCACTGGACACAGCTTGCGTATTATGCAGCGGGTCTGAGTTTGATCGTACCTTGATGCTGTCGCTGTCGTCGGGGTGGATAATCGATTGCCACCACTCAAGAGTGTTTTCTATATCGTACGAGGAATATCCAAGCAGCTCATATATCTCGTCGCTGAAGTAGATAGTGTCTGTGTCGAGATCCCAATCCCAGAAGCCCTGTCTAGCTGCCCTTATCGCGAGCATGAGTCGGTCTTGCGTGGCGTGTAGGCTTTGCTCGATGACCCCTCGCTCAATCTCGCTCGCAGCTCGTGAACCAAATAGGCGGATCGTTGCCTCTAATTCGTTGGTTAGTTCGAGAGGGTGCTTTGTAATGAGAACGAGCAGGCCGATGTGACTCCCTGACCGGCCAGTCAAGCGCACGCCACAGTATCCGGACGCATCAATATCTTTGAGGTCGTTGTCCTCTGGGAACAGGGCTGTAACATTGTCTTGATAATGACAGAACAGCTGTGCCATAACGACACCGCATGGTGTTCCTGCTAAGTCGTACTCGCTGCTGTCCAGAGCAGCTCCATTGTGCCAGCCTGCTATAGAGCGTACACGTCCATGGCTCACCGACTTTGCCACCGCAACGTACGTGGCGTCGTAGGCTTCGCTGAGCGCTCTGCAGAGTTTGGTGAGTGCTGATGTGCCATGCTGAGACGCGACGATCGAAGCGAGGCTCTGCAGCGCGAGTTTGTGCCTCTTTGCTGCGTCGTTGTCAATGTGTACACCGAGAGCGCGAGTGGGAGTCCCGTCTGTATCACGTTCGATGATACGTCCAACATCTTTGACCCATTTCCACTGGCCGCTTTTTGTCTGCAGGCGGAACTCGGAGCGGTATTCGTCAGAGTCTCCTTCCGATTGAGTGATGAACCTCGAGATCGCATCGTCTGCATCATCAGGATGCAGTAGCTTGCGCCATGACTTCGCAGTCATGGGTAGCTCGCCAGGCTTATACCCAAGCATTTCGTACCAATAATCGTTGTAGTATGCGTCGTCTGATTGGACGTCTACGTCCCACAATCCCTGCTTTGTTACGCAGAGTGCCAGCTTGATCCGATCCATCCGATCGTGGTCGGACTGGGCAGTCCTGAGGCGCAGGACGATCATCGCACGGCCGGTGGAGGCTGACTCGAACTTCGTCGCCGTATGATCGATCTTGCGCTCATGCTGATCGCCGAGTTTTAGATCAAGTGTGAGCTTGGAATGATTGCCTTCTAGTGCGCTCTGAAAGGCACTGTCGAGTTTCGTATGCTGATCAGAAGGGATAAAATCAAAGTAAGCTGGCCGATCAACCTGTGAGATAGTAGTCAAACCCAATAGATCGAGGCCTGCTTGGTTGGCCTCGTGGATGTATCCGTGTGAATCTATTAGGAGTAATCCGTAGCGATCATCATCTAGAATCGAGAGGAGGAGCGCGCCGGCTTCAGCTCCGGTGAAGCACGATCCTGTCGTGCGACTGTCCGATCGGTGCGGAGTACAGGCAAGACCGATTATGCAAGCGGCGCCAATGAGTGAAACAGATGCTGTGAACCAAGCCATCGGGCTGTCAATCGTGATATCGAAAGCGGCCCCGTTGATTGCCGCGCTTGTAAGCGGCGGATGGATGGCCAAGAAGAACGAGATCATGGCAAGCAAAGTGAGCCCGGCGCCGAGGATGAGGAGCAGCAGCGTGCTGATGGTTCCGGTCCTCGTATGCTGGTAACTAGGCTTGTTACTTGAGCTGGCTGGAGCCATCTAAATCCCCGAGTAGGTGTCGCTCTCACGGAGAGTGGTCCGAGAGAATCGGTGACCCTGACCTCGCATCGGCATTGCAAATGGCTTGCTTTATTGCGAAGTTGAGAGATTAGAGACACCGGCACGGGTGGCGCTGCGGAGGCTCAAAAGCTCAAGCAGGTCGTGGTCCGGCCATTGTTATGCCCGGACCACGACCTCCATACCTGATGTTGCGAGGCTTACTCGTTACCGATCTTCGGGGTCGATGCCCATGCCCCGCCTTTCGGGATCGGCCGGGCGGTTGGCCGGTGTGTAAGGGCTGTTCTCGATCTCGCTGAGCATAAGCTCAATAGCGGCATCGAGTTGCGGATCCTTGCCTTTGGCGAGATCGGTCGGGTTGTCGATAACCTCGATGTCGGGTTCAACGCCATGGCCCTCGATGCCCCACGTACCGTCGGTTTCGTAGAAGCCAAAGGTCGGGACCGCGGTGTACCCGCCGTCTATGAGGCCGGGTACCCCTGAGATGCCCACGAGCCCGCCCCAGGTGCGCATCCCGATGAGCTTTCCGAGTTCGTTGTAGCGGAAGAGCCAGGGGAACATATCGCCGCCCGAGCCGGCCAGTCCGTTGATGAGCATGCACTTGGGTCCCTGGTGTGAGTCGTAGGGCCAGGGCCAGTCTCTGCCGTCACGTCTCGCCCAGTAGTTGGTTCGTGGGCGGTTGAGGAGTTCGATGAATCGCGTTGGGATCTGCCCGCCCCCGTTCCAGCGTTCATCGATGATGAGCGCGTCCTTGCCGATCTGGCCGTAGAACTGGCGGAAGAGGTTGTTCTGCCCGTTGACTCCTGTGTCGGGGACGTAGATATAGCCGACTCGCCCATCGGTGGCGTCTTCTACGTACTTGCGGTTGTGCTCGATCCAGGCGCGGTATCGCAGGTTTGACTCTGAACCGAGAGGCTCGATGGTGTAGTCGCGGACGTTTCTGGTTTCGTCATCGCCGACCAGTGCGTCGGCGAATGTGATGGTTGTTTGTTTGCCAGCGGTGCCGACGAAAGCCGCCCACGGGTCGTGATCTGTGTTGAGCTTGCGGCCGTTGACTGCGATGATGTAGGTGCCCTCGCTGACGTCCATGCCGAGCATGCCGAGCGGGTTGCGTGCGTCCGAGTCCCAGTCGGCGCCTTGGTACATCTTCGCGATGCGGTAGGCGGTTTCGTCGTTGCCCTCGTCGTCTGATTCGGTCGCGAGTTCAAAATCGACTCCGAGCATGCCGACGGGGCGTGTGGGTGCGCTTTCGCCGTCGCCGCCCCAGTAGTAGGCGTGGCCCACGTTGAGCTCGGAGATCATCTCACCGATGATGAAGCTGACATCTTCACGGCTCGCGGCGTCCTGGAGCATCGCGTGGTACTGCTCGTAGACAGCGTCCCAGTCAACACCGTGCAGGTTATTGACGTAGAAGAAGTCTCTGTGCCTGCGCCACGCGTCGGTGAAGATCTGATCCCATTCCTCGCGTGGGTTGACAACCTTCGTGAGCCCGGATGCATCGAGTTGGTCGCTGAACGATTGGCCGGCGGCGGCCGATACAATCGCGAATGAGGCGGATCCTTGCGCTGCCAGTAGTTTCTTCCCGTCGCCCGAGATATCAACGAGCCCGGCGCCGCCCAGGACGGTTTTCTCGCTGGGGTCCTCTTCGGTCGGATCGAAGAGCTTGATTGCCGGGCCTGCGTCGCCCATGCTCATGTAGATCAGGTGTCCCTTGTCGTTGGAAACGAGCGAGGCGAAGTTGCCCGCACCGACAGGGAGTTCGAAGCCTCTGGACTCGAAGCCCTCGAAGGTGATCTCGACAGGCTCTGCTTCTTCTCCGCTCTCTTCGACGTCTGAGAGGTCGGGCTTCTCATCGGACTTTGTGGCTTCCCACGTGCCAGAGATGCTCATCTCAACGATGGACCACGTGCCAGACAAGGAATCACCGCTGAGCGTGCCTTCCACGATTGAAGTCACGGGGCCTTGCGCGCGGGTTGCTTTAAACTTGCCGCTGGCTTCGTCGAACTCGACGCTGTCGTAGGACGAGGTCTCGCCCATTGTTTCGCTCGAGCCGGTGAATGAGCCGTCGGCGTGAGCGAGGATGGTCATCGAGAAGTCGATCGAGTCCTCGGTCATACCGGGGATTTGGCTGACGCCGTTGACCTTGCCGACCCAGATGCCGTGCAGCGGGTGATCGATCTTGAAGTTGTCCTCAGGGTTCTCGCCTTCGCTTTCCTCCTCTGCGGCATCTTCATCGGTTTCATCGGCGTCGCCTTCATCGTCTTCTGCTGTATCGTCCTCGCCTTCAGCCCCCTCTTCTGCTTGCTCTTCTTCATCAGTCGTTTCTTCTTCCCACGTCTCGTCATCTGGTTCGATGAGCCAGGCGTTCTCGATCTCCTCGTTGAGCGGCACCGCGATCAGCATGCCTGTGCGGTCGTAGATGAAGGTCGATCCGACATCCTCGTAGCGGGGGGAGGTGAACGAGCGGTTCGAGACGTAGTAGAGGAAGTTGCCCTGTCGGCTGAATGCCGGGTTTGAATCGTTGAAGAAGCCGCTGGTGACCTTGCGTGTCTCGCCAGACTCGATCTCGTAGATCCAGATCGCGGACGACAGTGATTCTGGGTCGGCTTTGTTGTACGCGATGTACCTGGAGTCGTGGCTCCACGATGTGCCGGGCTGGTTGGCCCACTCGTCTCGGTCGATCTGCTTTGATTCGCCAGTCTCGACGGTGATCAGCGTGAGTGCGCCGGTCTTGTCGGTGACAAGGATCATCTTGGAGTCCGGAGACCAGGATGCTCCGAAGAAGTAGTTGTTGCCTGTGTCAGTCAGCTTGCGGGTCTCACCCTTACCGTCTGACTGGGTGATGTAGAGCTCGTACTCACCCGATTCATCGGAGAAGTAGCTGATCCATCTGCCGTCTGGACTCCACGCGGGGTTGCGCTCGGCGGCGCCCGAGGTATCGGTGATCTGTCTTGGAGCGCCGTTCTTCTCGGGAACCGTCCAGATATCGCCTCGTGCCTCGACGACGGCGCGCTTGCCGGTCGAAGAGATGGCGCCGGATGAGATGTAGTTCGCCGCGTTAACCGTCCGGTTGCGGAGTTTGGGTCGGTCGCCCGGCACAGTGACTTCGATTGCTTTGGTGCTCTTCGTGAGCAGGTTGAGCAGCTGAAGTGTCGGACCGTTCTGGAAGACGATCTCGCCTTCGCCGTTCGACCCCGGGCCGACCGACGGGAACTTGCAGTCGTAGTCTGCGAAGGTCGTGATCTGCATGCGCGAGCCGTCGGTTGTGTCGTAGCACCAGATGTTGAGGCGGTGCTCGGGGCCGTCATCGGAGAGGTAGTAGACCTTCGAGCCGAGCCACATGGGGATGGAATCGGTGCCAGCCCAGTCGGTGATCTTGCGGCTCTCGAGTGTTTCGACGTTGAAGAGCCAGATGTCGGTCGCCATGCCGCCCTGGTAGCGTTTCCAAGTTCGCGTGTCGCGCGAGTGGGGCGTGTATGCGAGCCACTTGCCGTCTTCGCTCATGGAGCCGTTGGCGCCGTAGGGGACGGACAGGCGGTCCGGAAGTCCACCTTCAGGCGAGACCTTATATATACCAGTCTGACGACCGAGCCCCTCGAGTCCGCTCATAAAGTAGAGCAGTTCGTTCTGAGGTGTCCAGTCGGTGAGCCACTCGGCAGATGGGTGGTGTGTGACGCGTTCGGGGATGCCGCCCGTGACGGACATCGTGTAGAGGTCGTTTCCTCCGTCGTAGTTCGCCCTGAACGCGATGGATTGGCCGTCGGGGCTGAACTTGGCAAACGCCTCCGTCCCGCTTGGGCTCGAGAGCTTAGTGGCGGTGCCGCCTTCCTTTGGGACGACCCAGAGATCGTTTGCGTAGCTGAACACGATGTGCGTCGCGCTGACGTCCGGGTAGCGGAGCATGCCGGCGTGGGGCTCGGTGTTCTGTGCGTGTGCGCTGGTGGCTGTGCCCACGGCGATCAGGGTTGCCGCGAGGGCGTTGGTCAGGGTACGGCTGTGCTGAAGATGACGCATGTGGAGATTCCCTTTCTGGACACTGCTACGCGCTGGATAGCCCATCGTTTCTGGCTGGCGGAATGCCGGCGGTAGCATATCTTGGGAGAAAATGGCGTGTCGTTCCGCGTGATTCAGTGGCTGCGTTTCGCGTTTACGAGGTTTTTCCGTACGCATCGAGGAACTTGGATTCAGCCTCGTTCCCGCCCGCGAGGACCATTTCCTGTCCTGAACGGAGGACGGTGGAGGCCGGCGGGTTCGCGATGAGCCCCTCGCTCGGGTCTTTGAGTGCGATGAGCGTGCACCCTGTGCGGTCACGGATGCCGCACTCTGATAGAGGCAGCCCCTCAAGCGATGCCGGGACGGGGCGACGGAAGATGTCCAGGCCCTCGGTCACGGTTGCGATCCGGTCGCCCACGATCTGGTTGAAGATGCTGGTGGCGCCCATCGATGCATACGAGTGCACGAAATCAGCACCGGCTCCGTGCAGTGTCTCGGTGTTCTGCTTGAGTGTGGCGCGGCTGATGATCTGGATGTCGGGTCTGACGGACCTGCAGTAGATGGTCAGATAGATGTTGAGGCTGTCGTCGTGCGTAGTGATCAGCACAGCGGGGGCGTCGAAGAGACCGGCTTGTTCGAGCAGCGCCGGGTCGGTTGCGTCGCCGACGATGACTCTGTCGGCGTGCTCGTCTGTTGGACGGATCCGATTCGGGTCGCGCTCGATGGCTTTCCATTCGACACCGCGCTCGGTGAGCGCCTTCGCCGCGGCAACACCGACACTGCCCCAGCCGATGATCAGGACGGGCTTGATCGAGACGTTGTAGATGACGAACGCCTCGTCGTAATTCGTGAGTTGGTCCTGTGACCCCGCGAGCAGCAGGATCGCGTGCTCGGCAACAACTGTGTCTGGCATGGCATGCTGGAACTCGCCGCGGTCCCAGAGACCGATCACGCTGACCCCAAGGTCAGTAAGCCGGTTCTCTCGGATCGTTTTGCCGACCAGTGGTGTTCTGTGCGCATTGGCTTCCGCGATCAGCAGTTCATCGACGTTCCCGACGACGTGAGTCACCGCATCGCCCCCAACCATGCAGCGGGCGAGTGTGCGACCCATCATCTCGCCCAACTGGAAGACACCAGACGCCCCGGCGTGCTCGAGGATCGCGGTCGCGGTCGGGTTGGTCGAGGTGGCAACGATCGGAACTTCCGAAGCGACTTGACGCGCCATAAAGGCGACGTTTGTGTTCGTCACGTCGTCGCTTGTCGCGGCGATCATCGCTGCGGATGGCGCACCGGCTGAGACGTACGTTTCTGTTTGGTCGAGAGGTCCAAAGACGACTCTGAACCCCATGTCGTGCAGCCGAGAAGCATCATCGAAGTCTGGAACGAGAAGGACGTAGCCCCGGCCGAATTGCTCGAGCTTCGCGATGAGATCATCGGTGACCGCGTCGTGGCGGGTCAGGATGACATGGCCGGCGGTGCCCTCCTCGACCTTGCGAGGAGTCCGGGCGGCGGCGACCGCTTCGACCCAAGGTGCGTAGAAGAACTGGATGATGGTAAAGGGTAATAGAACGAGCAGGAAAATGATGCCCGTGGCGAGCACGACCATCGAGAACACACGGCCGAGGTCGCTCTCGAAGGTGATATCGCCGAAGCCGAGCGTGGACATGACAGTGAGGGTCCAGTAGAACCCGGTGACCCAGGAGTGCTTCTGTCCCTCGTGCTCCATGATGAAGTGGAACAGCACGCTGTACACGAAGACCAGCACCATTAGAATGATGATGAACTGTGCGAGTGAACGGATATTGCGCTGAGTCCTGCGTTCCTGAAAGAAAACGAGGATCTGCGAGGTGCTGAACTTCATGGGTGGGTAGCTTATCCGACTTGGCGACGTGCTACCGGGTATTGGCGATCAGCGTTCGGGGAGATCGAATCGCTGCACGACGGTCGAGCCCAGCGGTGGGTAGTTCAGTTCAACTCGCCTGCCCACGAAGTCCCGGGGCGACCAGCCCTGCCTGTCGTAGACCATCCTGTTTGCCTCGGCGTAACGCGGGACACGGGCTGTCGCGACGGCGAGCGGGCTGCCCGAGAGCATCGCACCGTGAGGCTGGATTGGGAGTTCGGATGACTCGTCCCACTCGCCGAGCTCGTCCTTCTGTGTGAAGAAATACGCGTACACGAAGGTCTTCGCGTCCATGGCGAAATCGAGGTCGCGGTGCACGATCAGGTCGAAGATGAGCCGCTCCGTGGGGACGGTGATCGTAACACCAAACTCACCGGTCTTGTCTTCGTTCGAAACGAACCGGCTCGCCCCGCAGTGAATCGATTCGCCGAAAAAGCAGTCAAACGCGGCTTTGTTTCCGATGGGTCCTGGTCTCACGACGTAGTCGACGCCGCCCGGGACTTCGACCGCATCGATCTCGGGCACATCACCCGAGCTGAACTGCTGGAGAAAGGGGCTTGGGGCGTCGCTTTCGAGGGGCTTCCACTGGGCCTCGCCGACAGCCTGTCCTGATGAGCTCCACTGCCTGAGTCGGAAGATCGGCACGCGAACGGTTGGACGCAGTCGCCTGACACCAACAAGTCCCCGGAGCATGACCATGTCGAGCTGGTCGGGATTGTCGTGGTTTGGCGCCAGGAAGCAGCTCATGACATTGGCCGCGGCTTGCACGCCGTAGATGCCGCTGTTGCCTTGGAATGCACGTTTGCGGCTCTGCTCAAGAGCGTTCCCGTCTGGCGCTGCGAGGCCATCGATCACGAGGTCGAGTGTCGCGCGGTCTCCGACGTGTTCAGAGATGACCTGTTCGAACTTCTTCTGTGCGTTTCGGACTTCTTCTACGACGGCTTTGTCCGCGCCCGCGGTTGTGGCAGCGGAGAGGAATCGCTCGATGGCTGAGGTGCCGGGCACGTGCGGGATCGCATTGAGGCCGTTGCTCTGCTGGAGGAGCTTTGCCATGTTGTAGCTGAGTGTCTTGTTGACGAGCAGGGACCGCGAGACATCGAGTGGGCTTGCTGGGTCGGCGCCCACGCTGTCGTAAAGACTTATCAGGGCTGCACGCAGCCTGCCGACTGCTTCCTCGCATTCGCGTTCCATCGTTAGCATACGAACAAAAACCTTTCAAAGCAAACCGACAATCTCAAGGAGCCTGATTGTATCGCCTGTAGATAGGTATTGCAGCTATCTTGGGAATTTTCTTTGAAATTCCAGCTGGAATCTTGACTGGACAGTTATCGACCGGTTACCGTGCCATTATGGAGCCAAGTGCTGCATGCAGAGATAACAGGACAGGTCATCCCACTCGGAATCAGCAAAGGACGAAACATGCCCACTCGATCGATCATTCTGGCAATCGCTGGCTCCTCAATGGTGTTCAGTCATGCCGCGGCGGCGCAAGACGTGGTCTACCTTCCCGTCTTCTATGTGGGTACGAATCTCTCTGCTGACGGCTCAGTCGTCGTGGGGAACCAGGTTGGTTCTTACGAGACGTTCCGCTGGACCGCTTCATCTGGCCCGGTGCTGCTAGGTGAGGCGACCGCACCAGTGCTCGGTGTTGGTGCAGGCGGGCCTGATGTGTCGCACGACGGCACACGGGTATCCGCGACGATCCTCACTGAGGATGCCACGCTCGCGACGCCCGGTTTCTGGACACAGGGCCTGGGTTGGACTCGGTGCATGCCGCCCATGGCGCCCGACGGCCGAATCCTGGATCAGGCAATTGGTTCGGCGTGGGGGATCTCGGGCGATGGGACGACGGTCTCCGGGTTGCACTGGTACAGCATGCCCGATGGATCGTACGGTGGCGCTCGGCCGTTCACTTGGTCCGCATCGAGCGGGCTGATCCAACTCGACATCACAGCCGGTCAAGACGGTCGGGCCAACACGACGAACCTCGATGGCAGCGTTGCGGTGGGGTGGGAATCGAATGCGTTCGGGCACTGGCAGCCAGTAGTTTGGCGCAACGGCACGCGCATGCAGCTCTCTGAGAATGATGCGTTTGTCGGGTGCGAGGAAGTAACCAGCGACGGGAACACGGTCGTCGGGCAGTCTTGGTATGAGCCCACACTCAATCGCGTAGCAACCGTTTGGGCGTGGAACGGCAGCTCGTATGACCAGAACCAACTCGGAGTATTGCCCGGGACACCGGTGGATTTTGGCTCATCCGTTGCGTTCGGTGTTTCGGATGATGGCTCGATGATTGTCGGTGTCAATCGCTTCGCGGTCTCCCCCGGTGGTCCCTCGAAGGGGTTCATCTGGACAGCAGAAACTGGGATGGTTGAGGCGGAAGCATACCTCGCGGATCTCGGCATCGACGTTTCAGACGAGATGGATCTGCGGAGTGTGGACGGCATCTCTGCCGACGGATCCACGATCCTCATCAGCGGGTGGGATTCGGCTACCCAGATCATCAAGTCCGCGATCGTGACGCTTACGACTCCGTGCGTCGCGGACACAAACGGCGATGGGCAGCTCACGCCCGCGGACTTCACCGCGTGGATTAACGCGTTCAACAACGCGCTGCCTGAGTGCGACCAGAACGCTGATGGCGCGTGCACACCGACCGATTTCACGGCGTGGATTAATAACTACAACGCCGGCTGTGACTGATTGTTTGCCGTTGTAGCCAGCGGGCCCTCGCAGATCTGGTTCATTGCTCTGGATTCTGGCGGGCTGCAACGGTGAGTTTCTCCGGGGGCATTCGGAATTGCGCGGGTGCGAACGTGCTCGCGCCACAAAAGAGAGAATGTGTCTCGGCATTGGGAAGACGGGTGAATCGCTTGTCGCGGAGGCACGGATCACATGATTGGAGATGAGAAATGACAAAGGGACACATTGCAGCGATTATGATCTGCGCGGCAAGCACGACGGCTGGAGCTCAGAGCTTCACCGTGAGCAACGACGCGGCCGATTTCCAGAACTACGCCGGGACTACGCTCGGTGGGCTCGGCGGCACCGGCCAGAGCGGCGACGCGACCACGATTGATCTCGACTTTGACAGCCAGGACTTCTTCTTCGGACCCGGCCCTTCGACGTTCGATGTGCCGAACGACTGGTGGAGCTGGGCGAACATCAACGTCGAACAGTCTCTCGACATCGACTTTGCCACGACCACCGGCTCCGCGGGGCAGTACCAACTCGGCAACGCCGGTCTGCACATGGCAACTGCGCTGGGCGGTCTCCAGCTCGCTCAGTTCGTCTGGGATGAGAACATCGACAGCGTTTCCATTCTCGTTTCAGGTCTCTCCGAGGGCGATCCTCTCTTTGGCGGTGGTCTGCACGGCGACACTTTGGATGACGGTGCGCCGGCTGCTCCTTTGGGAATCAACGCTTTCGGTAGCGGGATCGATGGCTCGTATGACGTCGTCACGATCCATGGTGATTTCGATGAACTGCGTATGAGCCCCGCGTTCTTCGGGTTCGGTGAGATGACGATTCACGCCATCTCGTGGGTGGTGCCCGCACCGAGTTCGATGTTGGTGCTCGGGCTGGGTTGTGTCGCGATGCGTCGCCGTCGCACAGCCTAACTCGGCGGGTTCCTTATTAAGTAGATCACACGCCGCCTTCGGGCGGCGTTTTTCTTTGCGCATACAACAGCGATTGAGCGTGAGATTGCTCCTCTGCTGCGGTTCAGATTGAATCATGTTGCCTGGGTCTTATCTAGGAGCGACGATTGAGGCGGGCGCCTACCTTGCTGTTCTCGAAGAAGTGGACCTTTTCTGCGTCGAATGCGATGTGAATCTGTAATCCGGTATCAACGCCTGACTGCAGCGGGACGCGGGCGATGATGACAGTGTCGTCGTGGATTCGAACCTTGATATCCATCTGATCGCCTAGCGGCTCGACTTGGTCGACTGTTGCGGCGATGGCACCCGGAGTCTCTTTCTGCACCAGCATGATCGATTGTGGACGCACGCCTATCACCGCGTCGCTCTCGGTGTCTGGCAGGTATGAGACGGATCCTGTGAAGATGTCGAGCCCGTTTCGTGAGAAGTGTGTCTCGCCTGCCTTCACTCGGAGCTTGCCTTCGATGAAATTCATCGCAGGGCTTCCTACGAAACCCGCAACGAATCGGTTGTTGGGGTAGTTGTAGATATCGATCGGGGTCCCAACCTGCTGGATCTGCCCCGCGTTCATGACGACCAGGCGCGACCCGAGCGTCATCGCTTCTTCTTGGTCGTGCGTGACGTACACAGTTGTTGTGGCGAGACGCTGGTGAAGGGATTTCATCTCGGTGCGCATGGCAATACGCAGCTTTGCGTCGAGGTTCGACAAGGGCTCATCGAAGAGGAAGACCTTCGGGTCTCGAGCGATGGCTCTCCCGAGTGCGACTCGCTGGCGTTGACCGCCCGAGAGAGCACCGGGTTTGCGCTTGAGTAGCTCATGGAGGCCCAGCACTTCCGAGACGTTCTGAACCCGTTTGTTGATATCATCCTTGGGCATGCCCGAGATCTTGAGAGAGAAAGCGATGTTCTTCTCTACGGTCATATGCGGGTAGAGAGCGTAGTTCTGGAAGACCATCGCGATGTCACGGTCCTTTGGCGCGACATCGTTGACAACACGATTACCGATCGAGATCTCACCTTTCGAGATCGACTCGAGGCCGGCGATCATCCGGAGAGTGGTTGACTTGCCGCAGCCGGACGGGCCGACGAGCACAACAAACTCGCCAGGCTGAATAGATAGGTTCACGTCCTTCACGGCGGCGACATCGCCCGCGTAGATCTTCCAGACGTTGTTCAGTTCAACTGCGGTCATTGCCCCAACCTCTTATTCGACTCTGAACGGGATATTGGAAGAGCCGCCGCTGCCGTTGCCGTCACGGACGTACACGTACAGCCTGTATTCGCCCGGCTGATCGGGAACTTTGATCGTTGCGGAACCCGATGAAGACTGCTGCAGAACACAATCGGGCACGATATCTGGTGTGTTCTCGAACGCGCCGCCGTGCTGCTTGTCTGAGCTTTCGTAACGCACGATCCATTCGTATGTGAGATCGTCACCCTCGGGATCGGTCGCGTCGATAGAGGCCTCGGCGATCTCGCCCGGTGCTGCGGTGCTGAAGAAGAGCGAGGACTCGATGGTATGGAGCAGCGGTGCGCGGTTGTCCGGGTAAGAGCCCGACCAGATATTGGCCATGACATCGACTGCTGCGGTCTTTTCGCCCGAGCGGAGGAACATGCTGTACCAGGTGTCGGTCCGTTCCTGCTTATTGCCCCACAGGAAGACGTGCCCACCGAGGCAGCGATCGGGCTGGTACGTAATCGCGCTGTTGTGGAAGGCTGCGTACGTGCCAACTTTATCGTGGACGCTCTGTTCGATTTCTGCGCTCCAAGGTGTCAGCGCGGTCTCCCAGTGACCGATCGGCCCGTACTCGCTGATGATGTACGGCCCGTCGTAGCCTTGCCTGAGCAGTTCCTGAGGCACTGCGGGCAGGCCCGCGTATGCGTTGATCCCGAGGATGTCGATGTTCGGACAGTGCTGCGCGAAGAGCCTCGCCTGCTCGGGCCAGACACCAGCTAGGGCGGTGAACGTCGGATGGTTCGGATCGAGCCGCTTGAACTCCGAAGCGAGGCTATCAAGCTCTTTGAACACGCGAGCAGCATCCGGGCCAGCGACCTCGTTGCCTACGCCCCACATGAGCAGTGCTGGGTGATCGCGCCACTTCGTGACGAATTCTTCGATGTCTTTGAGCTGAGCGGCGGTCTGCTCGGGGTCACCGTAATCGAATCCGTGATCGGGGTGCTCCACCCAGAAACCCGCGCAGACCATCAGGCCTAGTTCCTCCGCAAGGTCCATGACGGACATGGTCCTGCCGTCGGGCCATTGGCGCGGATCGAGTTGCTCGGCGCCCCACGTGCGGATTGTGTTGCCGCCCAGTTCTGCGAGGAGGTCCAGGTTGGTGTCTCCCCCCGCACCCTTGATGAAGTAGGGCTGGCCTTCCACGTAGAGTTGCCAGTATCCGGTATCGGGGTCTTGTTCAACGGTGACAGTTTGCGCTGCGCAAGCCGTGCACACGATGGCGCACACGAGTAACCAAGCAGTTCTCATTCCCCGGCCTCCTTGGGTGAGTTGATACTTGTAGCTCTTTCCCAGATTACCTTTCCTTGCGAGCGGATGACGTCGCCGTAGTAGTGAGCAGAGCTCTTGAGTGTGCGCTGTTGGGTGACGAAGTCGACATGGATGAGCCCGAAGCGTTGGTGATAGCCCTCGGCCCATTCAAAGTTATCTAGGAGCGACCAGTGGAAGTAGCCGTGGACCGGGATGCCGTCTTCCATCGCGGTATGCAGGGCACGGAGGTGCCGCGCAATGTAGTCGATTCGCTGCGGATCTTGAACACGACCCGAGAGGTCTATCCAGTCGGCATTGGACATGCCGTTCTCGGTGATGATGATGGGTTTCTGGTATCGTTCAAAGAGGAACTGGGCGCCCCAGCGGAGCACTTCGGGCGTGATTTCCCAGCCAAAGTCAGATCGTGGAGTGCCAACGCAGGGCGGGATGATGTCGGGCTTACCGTCCTTACCCGCGCGGACGAGATCACCCCGGTAGATGTTAACACCAAAGAAGTCGATCGGCTGGCAGATAGTGTCCATGTCGTGACGCCAGTCTTTGTGCAGGATTTTGTCCATGCGCGGTTCGAGCTGCTCGGGGTAGGACCCGAAGAACACCGGGTCGTTGTAGAGCGTGTTGCTCCAGATCGGGTTCTCGCCCGTACCGATGGTGCGCTGCCTGGCCGCGTCGATGTCTTCGATCGACTCGGTGGCGGGGATGCCGCACACACCCACCGGTGCCCAGCCGATCAGCGGGACAGTCTTGGCTTCGTTTCGGATGATCTTGGCGGACTTTCCGTGCGCAAGAAGGACGTTGTGGTTCATCCGGAGCTGGTCGTCCAGTGGGAGTTTGGTGCCGGGTGCGTGCTCGGCTTCGCCGTGGGCGATCCCAATGAACACCTGCGGCTCATTCAAAGTAAACCAGTGCTTCACGCGGTCAGAGAGGCGGTTCACTATGATTCTCGTGTACTCGGCGAACCAGTCTGACACGTTCGGGTTGAGCCAACCGCCCCTGCGGTAGAGCGAGGTAGGGAAGTCCCAGTGGTAGAGGGTGAGCCATGGCTCGATATCGTTCGCCAAGAGTTCATCGACCAGGCTGTCGTAGAACGCGAGTCCGGCATCGTTGACCTTGCCCACGCCGTTTGGGATGACTCGAGGCCAGCACACAGAGAAGCGGTAAGCCTTGAGCCCGATCTGCTTCATGAACTGGACATCTTCTCTAAAACGATCAACGTGTTCGCAGGCAACCCGGCCTGTGTCGCCGCCCCGGATACGTCCGGGTTCCTGACAGAACTCGTCCCAGATGCACGAGCCGCGCTGGTTATTCTCAGCGGCCCCCTCGATCTGATATGAACTCGTCGCTGCGCCCCATACAAAATCACTGGGGAAGACCTTGTTCTTACTCAACGTACAACTCCGATTCTGGGTCAGCCCTTGACGGCTCCCGATGAAAGACCCGCAATAAAGTCACGCTGCAGGAACAAAAACAGCGCGGCAACTGGCAGGATCGAAACGAGCGTTCCTGCCATGAGCAGACCGTAGTCGCTGTAGTAGGCGGTCTGCGTTTGGTAGATCACAACAGAGAGCGGCTGTTTCTCTGCTGATTGAAGGACGATTTGAGGCCCGATGAAGTTGTTCCACATCGCGAGGAACGTGATGATGAGAAACGCGCCGACCATGGGCCTGAGCATGGGAAGCGCGATGACGAGGAAGATGCCGAATTCGCCTAAGCCATCGATGCGCGCGGCTTCCAGAATCGATTTCGGAACGCTCTGGAGCGTTGCCTGACGGAATAGGAAAACTCCGAACGCCGGCGCAACCGCCGGGAGAATGAGCCCTGTGTAGCTGTCGAGCAGCCCGAGTGTGTGGAGCCACTGGTAGCTCGGGGCGATAAGTAGTGGGGGTGGGATGATGAGCGCTGCGAGCACGAGCCACTCGAACGCACGCTTGCCTTTGAAGTCGAGCGCTGCAGAAGCGTAACCGGCGAGAGCACAGATGAATGTTGCCAGCATGGCAGTCGTTGCAGAGAGGAATATCGAGTTGACGAGTGCTCGGCCGATTCCGATCTCTGACGAGAAGAGCCTGCCAAGCTGTTTGGTCGTTAGCTGAGACCAATCGATTCCGAGTGCGCCCTCGCCGAGCGGGAGGAATGTGTGCTCGAGAAATCCTTGTTCAGTTTTAAACGCAGAGATCACGAGATAGAGCAGCGGCACGATGACCACGATCGAAACCGCGATCAGCAGCAAGTGAACGAGCACCCAGGGGACGGAGATAGAGGGGCGTTTGCCGTTCATAGACGCACCTCTGATCTGTTGAGGACCCGCTGGGTGATGGCTGCGATACTGAGCAATGCCGCGATGAGCCAGCCAATCGCCGTGGCATAGCCCAGGTCACCGATCTCGAAGCCGTTCTTGAACAGGTACGTGACAAGCGTGAGCCCGCTGTCCTGGAGTCCCATCCCTTCGGGGAGCATGATGTACGCCAGTTCGAAGACCTGGATACTGCCGATCACGGACAGCAGGACAACGAAGATGGCGACCGGTTTGATAGAGGGCAGCGTGACAGCAAAGAACCGGCGGATCGGACCGGCGCCGTCTATCATCGCGGCTTCCTCAAGCTCTTTCGGCACGTTCTGGAGTGCCGCGAGGAAGTAGATCATGTTGAAGCCGGCGTACATCCAGAGCGCCGTGATGATCAACGCGGGCATGGCGAGCGTTTCTAGCCAGGGGATGCCGAGTATGTCGGACTTACTCGGGAGCCAACCCCCGATGATCGGTAAGCCCCTGATGAGATCAGCGCCGCCTGCAAGGATCGAGTTCACGAGCCCCTTCTGTTTCTGGAACATCACCATCGCCAGGACTGCGACGAAGACGAGCCCGACAAGTTGGGGCGAGAAGAACAGCAATCTGAAGATACCCCGCCCGAGGACGTGCTTGCGGTTCAGCACGAGCGCCAGAGCGAGAGCGACGGGCAGCTGGATGAGCACTGAACCGGTGGTGAAGACGAGCGTGTTGCGAAGCGCGGTCCAGAATCGCGGATCACCAAAGGCTCTCGAAAACTTCTCCATACCAACATCAATCGACGCGTCTGGGCCAAATGTGTGCTGCGTCGCGAGCGGCACCGACTGGAAAAGCGGGACCAGCGTAAACACAAGAAAGAGAATGAGAAACGGAGCGAGAAAGAGGTAAGGGGCTGCCTTGGTGTCTTTGGTCACGGCGACACCTCTTCCGAATCTTCCCTGAGGAACGCGTTGGCGTCAACGATGGTCTTCACCTGTATGTGAGCCAGTTCCAAATTGCGTCGCGCGATCGGTTCGATCTGCTCGGGGGTGTAGAGATCAAGCGATGCCGCCTCCTGTTTCGTACGGGAAACAGCGTTCTGAACGGCCTCTCGTGCCTGCTTGAAGTAGGGTGTCGCGGGCCTGTTTGGGACATCGTCTGCGAGCTCGATGTACATCAGGCCCTTGCGTTGGCCGCCGAAGTACGCGTCTGGTTCCGCGAAGACTGGGTTGTCCCAGTGTTCACGGATAGGCGTGATGATGTCGCCCGAACGGTAGAGATCGAGCGCGAGTTCTTCTGACAGATAGAGGTGCTTTGCGAATTCCCACGCCTCGTCTTGTTTGCTCGAAGTCTTGGCGATGCCGAGCATGGAGCCGCCCCAGACGCTGGTTCGTGTGCCGCCCGGCTTCCACGCAGGCATCGGGATGAGTTTGACCTTCCCTTCGAGTGAAGGGACGTTGTGACGCCAGACATTGCACATCCAGTCGGGCATGAGATAGCACAACGCGTGGCCGTCGAGTTTGAGTTGGTCCCCGGTTGGGCTGAACTCGGGCACGTGGGTGGCAACACGATCGGGGCCGATCATCCAAGAAACCATGTGGGAGACTGTTTGGACGTTGATGTCTCTGTCGATGGCAAGCGTGCCATCCGGGAGGAATGCGCCACCCCCGGACTGGAGCAGGAGCGTCTCGAGCATGTCGGACTCGCTGTCCCACAGGCTCATGACGTAGCGATCCATCGGATGGCCCTTGCTCCGGCGTTGCTGCAGCGGGCCCAAGACGCGGTATAGATCATCCCAGGTCTCGACGGCTTGCATGTCGATCCCTGCTTCTTCGATGATGTCTGCTCGGTACGCGAGCATGACCGGGTGCACATCGTGCGGAATCCCAAAGATCCGGCCCTCATATGTCCAGGGACTCAGCGACGGTTTGTTGATCTTCACCAACAGCCCCTCTTCTTCCAGACTTTCGGTGAGATCAACAAAGCCAACCGCATCGAGCGGTCCGGCAAAGGTCAGGCTCGCGGATGAGCGTTCGGCTTCGAGAAGATCAGCGGTCGGCACTTCGCCCAGGAAGCCGCCCAACATACGGCGGTCCATCACTTGGCGCCCGATCAGGAACATATCGACCTCGGACTTATCCTCGTTGTTCCATTCGTCAACCGCTGGAACATAGATGTCGTAGTGCGGCTTGGCGAAGGTCCACATCGTCAGTTCGCCGGTGTGCCGAGCCGTCTCCATGAGTGCGATCGTGATCCCGGAGATGATCGAAAGGACAAGCATGACTGCCACGCCGGGCGAGAGCGCATAGCGCAGCGGCAGGCTCAGCAGCTTCGATGATCTCCGGGTTCCGTCCTGTCCCACTTTCCCGTTCCCGTCCATAGAAAGGGGTGTACCGGCGTTCCGGTACACCCCTGTTTGGAACATTATCTTACAGGCACATTCAGTTGCACGTCACGCCGCTAGCGATGCCGTTGTTGAAGGCGTTGATCCAAGCGGTGAAGTCAGTAGGAGTAACGGAGCCGTCGCGGTTTACGTCGGCATCTGGGTTGTTGGCGTTGAAGTTGGCGATCCACGCGGTGAAGTCCGTGGGGGTGATCATGCCGTCACCGTTCTGGTCTGCACATGGGCCGCCTGCTGCCGCGATCTCAAGGTTTGCTTCATCGAAGATGATGGCGCCGACCGCCTGGTCGCCGCCGTCGATGACGGTGTCACCGTTGACGTCCGAGGTGGGCTCGGCCTGCGAGAGCAAGAGCACGATCTGGGCTTCTGCGGTGCCGGCGGGCGCGACTGCGGAAACGCTATGGTCAACGAACGAGCCGCTCGGGGTGGTGTCGTCCGCAACCGTCATGGGGTTGTCTGAGAGGACGTTGCCCGCGGCGTCAAGGTAGACGAGTGAAAGCACGGCCACGTTGCCTGATGCGAGCTCGTCGCCCGGGTTGGGCTGAACCTTGACGCTCGCTTCCCAGTTCTCGCCCGCGGCGGCCGGGACACCCTGAAAGACACCGGAGTCGTTCGCAGCGCCGTTGAACTGACCAAAGATGAAGCATGCCGCGTCACCGTCAGAATTGGGCACTTCAAAGTTCTGGCCGACGTTACCGATGCCGTTACCGAAAGCGGTCCATGACTCGAACTCACGGCCGAAGACACCGTTCTCGAAGCTGCCGTTGCGGAACGGGATCGGGTTGTTGGCGCTGATGAAGTTGATCGCGGCAAGGTCGTAGTGAGCAGCGCCGCCTGCCTGGTCGCCCGCATCGATGGTGGTGTCACCGTTCACGTCCGAGGTTGCTTCTTCCTGGGAGAATCCGATGACAATCTGGACCTCTGCAGTGCCGAGCGGTGCAACCGCTGAGACCGTGCGGTTTAGATACGTGTCAACGGGGTCGCCGGGCTGCAGAGCATCGATTGCCTCGTCAAAGAGGTTGACGCCGTTGCCGTCGATGAAGACGAGGCTCAAGAATGCCTTCGCGCCGGGTTGGAGCTCGTCGCCGGTGATGTGGCCGACATTGATCTCGGCTTCCCATATCTCGCCCGGGTTTGCAGCACCGACGGTCTGAAAAAGCCCAGAGTCGTTGCGCGCACCGATGAACTGTCCGAATATCTTGACCGCGACATCGCCGTCAAGGATCAGCTCGTCGAGATCGGGACCGATATTGCCACCAAACTGTCCCCACGCGTCGAACACGTTTGGGAAACCGGGGTTCTCGAAGCTGGGGTTCACAACCTGTCCCTGTGATGCACCGGCGACCGCCATGATCGCGGCAACGCTTGCAATACCTGTTCTCATGACTCACTCCTGTTGATCTATCTATCTCAGCCGATCCGTGGCGGGCTGTGGATTATGCGAATGAAACGGAAAGCCCGGGTGCGTCTCTCGGCACACCCGGACGAAGGTCATACTCAGCGGCGACGCCTTGCGGCGACGAGCCCACCGAGACCGAGCAGAGCGGCCGAAGCCGGTGCCGGGACAAGAACGAACTCGGCATCGTCAACAGCAATGCTGATGTCGGCGATGATGCCGTCGTTCAAGAAGCTCTGGACAGCAACAACCGCGTTCGCACGCGTCGCGCCGGCCGGGGCAACTCCTCCAATCGAGAACTGCTGGTATTCCGAGGTCAGGAAGTCCTGCATCTCGAGGTTTCCGGTGCTGCCGATGTTGTTGTCGGCGGCATCGAACCACTCGATGCGGAGCTCGGCAGCGTTGGTGACGTTGCCGTTGGAACGGGCCCAGATCGAGAGGTTGTACTCAGCGCCCTCGGAGATGCCGGGGATCTGCTGAACATGACCGGTGAATGCACCGAAGCCGTCGGTCGGGAAGTTGGGATCGCCCTGGATGGTCAGCTCAAGAGCCCTGGCTCCGGAGCGGGGTGCGGTGCCGGTGTCGTTGAACGCCTCAAGGAGTGTGCCGGCGGGACCGCCGAAGAAACCGTTCCAGTTGGTGACATTGCTGAAGTCGAACCCGAGGTCGTCCTCGAAGCCCGCGTTGTTCAGCAGGTTCTGACCGGAGGCGACACCCGCGGTCATGGCTACTGCCAGAATCGCAATCTTTCTCATCTCTTTATCTCCCTACGAGGTTCTGAATCTCATTTCCATGGAAGAAGGGGACCTCGCGCCCCTTTGAAACAGTGAAACAAAACTTACTTGCGTGGCCTCTTCGGAAATTCCACGCGGACGATGTCGCTCTTGTTCGACGCCAGTCTGATCGCTTTCGCCGGAACCGGTCCCGTCGAGCGGTTGAACTGCAGAGTCGTTGGGCGGTGCACGCGAAGGACGCCGGTCTCGGTTCCTTCGAGCCTTCTGGTGAGCCATCGCGCTGCGTCGTAGCCGAACTGCTCGGCGTTCTGGCAGACCGCCGAGTATCTCGGGTAGGTTCTGGAGCGGGCATTCGAGTCATCGAATCCCATGATCGAAAGGTCGTCAGGTACGCGGATGCCCAGTTCGAGACAGCGGTGCAGCGCACCAACCGTGGGCACCGGGTTCGTGATGAAGAGAGCCGTGGGGGGATCCTCGAGTGACAGCAGTCTGTCAATCGCCTCGGCGCCACCCTCCATGCTCGCTGGCAGGAAGAGTTCGGTTTCCGGGGAAGTCTCGATCCCGTGGTCCTGCAGCGCTCTGCGGTAACCTTCGATTCGATCGCGGTGATCAGAGTCAAGGACCGCGTGGCACACCAGCGCGATGCGCTTGTGCCCGAGATGGATCAGATGATCAACCGCGCGGTAGCTGTCTCTGCCCGAATCAGAGCAAACGAATCCCAGGTTCGGATGATCCGAACGGTCGGCAACCATCACGCAGGGGAACCCTTCCTCTGCGATGGTCTCAGCGATCGTCGGCTCCGGGCTCACGGGCCTGATGATCACACCCCGGACACCCTTGCGCCGGAAGAACTGGGTGTAGCTCTCGTCTCTGTGCTTATCGCGATGGATGTCGATGAGCGCGAGATCGTACCGATCCGCGTCGAGCCCCTTCATAACACCGCCGAGCATGGCTGATTCAAAGCTGCCGAATTCAGGCATGACAGGGTTCGATGGGTATGCGAGTCCGACGACGTTTCTGAACCGCTGCCCAACGCGAGGCATGTAACCCGCTTGGTCGGCAAGTTCGAGCACCCGGGCTCGTGTGTCAGGCGACACAGATGGATGATTGTTGAGAGCGCGCGAAACGGTCGCTGTGGACACACCCAACTCGAGGGCGAGTTCTCTGATGGATGCTTGTTGTCCGGGCTTGGCTTTCACGTCTTCTCTCTTTTCACTGCTGTGTGTCTTGTGCTACTTAGTCACGAATGTCCCGCTCGGCGCGTCGATCGCCTGGCGACCAGAGGACCTTGTACGTGGACGCCAGTGTGCCTGGGTCGAACGTGTCGGCGGATTTGATGTTGCGGGCGCTGCCGTCCATGAACGCCATGTTCGCCGAGCCCTCGACATCTTGGAATTTGTCCGTGCGGGTGTGCCTGTACCAGGGGATGTACGCCCCGGGACGGCGGTCATACTCGGGTGCTCCAGTTTCATCCCAGTTGACGGCTGCATAATCGAACTCGGGGAACAGGTTGGCCGCGGAGCCGCGTTGATCGGCTTCCTTTGAACCGAATCGTTCCCCGGGGAGTGCGAAACGCCCGAGCGTTTCGCCCGTGAAGTAATCGAGTGTGCCGGTTTCGCCGTCAGGTTTGCCGTAGAGGCCCCATGATTCAGACACAAGCATGGTATTCGAGGCCTGTGAAACAGCCGCGTCGAAGCCGCGACCCTCGCCTTCGCCTTCAGGGTCACCCTGTTCATTGAGAGAACCAGGTGCCAACCAGAGGAAGTCCTGGGAAGTGAACGAGCGGCGCTTGCCTGCGACTACTGATGAACCCCAGTAGTTCATCGAGTACGAGCGGCCAGCCTGCCGGTGGTGCGGAGACTTCATGACCCCGCCCCCGATGGTCGGGCGTTCGTCGTTGTTGTTCCGGTCGATGTCATCGTCGTCCTGGTTCTCGATGTATTGCCCGAGGACGATTTCATCGAACCAGCGAAGACCGATCTTGCCATCGGGCATGAAGCGGTACTGCGAGCCGTAGATGTTGGGCGGGAGTTTGCCTTCGAAGTCTGTTGCGTACGTCATCATTGCAACAGCGATCTGCCGTTGATTCGTCAGGCAGACAGCCGAACGTGCTGTGCTGCGGGCCTTGCCGAGTGCGGGAAGGAGGATGCCGATCAGGAGCGCGATGATCGCGATGACCACAAGGAGCTCGATCAGTGTGAATCCACGGTGCGATTTTGCCATGCCTTGGTCTCCAGAGCGGGACTCAGATGTAACAGTTACATTGTGTACGGCGGAATACAGGTGTGTCAAGGGAATATGAGCGAATGTGTGTAAGAGCCTGTAAAATCGCACATAAGAGGCATATACAGACCCGAAAGTAGACAGTCAAAGAGTGGGCTTGCAACACGTTACATGCAAGCGTTACACTCATTGCGGCCGATATCCCGAAAGGTAGCCTTGTATGTATCACCGGAAAGTGGCACATTGTGTTTGGTTTTTGTCAGTATCGGCGTCTGCCCAGACTTCTTACGAGATCTACTGGCAGGACGAGTTCGACGGTACACAACTGGATACACAGTCCTGGTCATACATGATCGGGGACGGCTCGCTCTACGGTATTCCCGGCTGGGGAAACAACGAACTTCAGTACTACACGGATCGCGGGGTCAACTCTGTCGTTAGCGACGGGACACTCAAGATCATCGCCCGGCGCGAGAACTTCGGCGGCATGCAGTACACGTCCGCAAGGATCCGCACGAAAGACAACATCGATTTCACCTACGGCAAGGTCGAGGCGAGCCTGAGGCTCCCATCGACGCCGGGCATCTGGCCAGCGCTCTGGATGCTCCCGACGGAGTCTCCTTACGGTGGGTGGGCCGCGGGGGGTGAGATCGACATCATGGAATCGGTCAATTACGCCGATCGCATCTACGGCACCATCCACCACGGCGGCCAGTGGCCAGACAATGTCAGCGCTGGTGGGTCGTACGCGCCCGGGATCGATTTCTCGCAGGGCTTTCACACGTACACCATGGAGTGGGACCCGGACACAATCCGCTGGTACGTAGACGGCAACCTCTATAGATCGCTTTCGCGGACTTCTTGGTACTCGCTCAGTGCACCCGAGAACGAGAGGGCTCCGTTCGACACGGACTTTCACCTGCTTATCAACTGTGCCGTCGGCGGCAACTTCCCGGGGAACCCGAACGGCGCTTCGGTGTTTCCCCAGACGTACGAACTTGACTGGATCCGCGTGTACAGGCGGGTGCAGGCTCCCTTTGGAGGCACGCCTGCTCAGATTCCAGGCGTCATCGAGGCGGAACGATTTGATGAGGGCTACCCGGCAGAGGCCTACTTCGATTGTGATATAGGCAACGCGGGCGGCCAGTTCCGATCCGATGTTGATGTCGATATCGAGGCGATCCCGGGCGGCGGGTTTAACGTTGGGTATCTATGTCCGGGCGAGTGGATCGAGTACACAGTCGATGTTGCTCAGACTGGCACGTACACAGGCGTGGCCAGAGTCGCATCACAGGTCACCAATGGTGCATTCAGACTCGAAGTTGATGGTGCCGATATTTCCGGTCGAATCGAAGTACCTTTCACGGGAGGCTGGCAATCCTATATAGACTTGCCGATCTCGGTGCAGCTTGAAGCTGGCCAGCATGTGATCAGATTGCGAACGCTCGGTTTCACCGGAGAAGAGTTCAACATCGACAGCATAACCCTCGACCCACTGTCGCCCGATTGCCTCGCCGACACGAACGGCGATGGGGTGTTGTCACCGGCCGACTTTACGGCATGGATTGCTGCGTACAACGCGGCGCACCCCGCCTGTGATCAGAACGGTGACGGTAGTTGCACTCCGGCCGACTTTACGTCGTGGATCGACAACTTCAACGCCGGGTGTCCCTAAGAGTTCTGGTTGCGTGGACTAGATCAGGCACACTATTCGGGTATGAATTCCCAGCAAAGGTGCATACGTTGGAGCAGAGCGCGTACCACCGTGACCAGGTTTGTCTTTGATGATGTGACTGCTAGCCGTACCGCTTCGAAGGTGCGATCGCTCTGAGCAAGTGCTCACTGGCCCCGGATTGAACATGGTTCTCCAAGCTGTCGCGTATGCAGTACCGGTCTATGCCAAATACAAAGCTCCATACAATCATTGAGCAGTGAGCGATCCCATACGTGTCAAACAGTCTCTCGCGCCGCATCTGGCGGCGTTTCTCATTGCCCGGCAGTGGGTCAGACCGATGGCACTACCCCGGTGGGTGCCTTAGACAATGAGCTGGGCTTACTCAGGCTGACAACTGTGAGTACGGCGGCGGCGTTTGCCCAATAGAACCAAGCGTCGATCCCCTTGAAGCCGAGCACGAACGGGGCGATCAAGAACACGACGCCTACCAGCCCGTCCACGAGCACGTGGAACCAGTACGGCAGGACCCGGATGAGCCCGAGCTTGTGGTTTGTGAATACCGTCAGAATAAGGGCGGCGACTCCGGTGCCGACCGAGAGCCATTTGGCCGTAGGCGTTGACTCACCGAGACCAAGCAGGAATGGCGCGCCCATCAGGGCAAACGCGACAGGGTAGTCGAGCAGAGCGTGGATGTTCTTGGTGACGAATCTGGGGTTCATTACGGTTTTCCTTGGGAAGGGGGTGGTCCCCCGGGTATGTGAATTGGTCGAAGTAATTGCCATTTGAGACGAATGATGATCGAGCACCAACCGCTAACATCGATGCGTATGGCACAAGCCGAACGGGACAGGGCTGCGCATGCGCAATGCACGCCAAGCCCGGAGTTCCGCTTGCGGTGATCATTGGATGGTGTTTGGATGTGGCTTGCGCTCGACTCTACCGGATGCCCGGCTCAGTCAATGCGTACCGCCCCTAGGTAATGCCTGGCCGCGGTCAGAACAGCGAGAGACCAGTGCCGTCGAGCGAGGCCTGCAGAGGATCCCTGCGGTCGCGACGGGATGGGCAGTTTGAATCAGGGAACTGGTTCATCGCTTGATCAACACCGCAAACACCGGTCCTATTCCGGCATACGCAGGTAAAAACGGGATTTGGGTGGAATGGACACGATCCAGTTCGTCACAGTGATGCGCCCGGTGGGCGATCTCATATATGTCAAAGAGCCTCACTCGCCGCCGGTTGGCGGGGTTTCTGATTGTCCTGCAGTGGGTCGTCTCGCTGGTCGGCCTTGGTGCGCTCCAACTTGCCCTCACTGGGGTGGGCTGGGAACTTGTATTTATGCAAGGCTCACCCCTCCCCTAACAGCATCAAACTGCGCTAGGTACGCAATCCCGTTAGCAGAGATTTTGTAGAACCTACGTTTACGACCTCTTTTATCCGTAGCGTCCCCTAGCCTGCTCGAAGCAAGCCCCTCTCGCTCAAGGCGATCGAGTTGGACATAAGCACTGCTTCGTGACAGCCTAACACTGGATAATTCATAAATTTTACTAATTAATGAATCAATGGTAGATTCTCCCTGGACGAGCGCGTTCAGGAGGAGCATTACGTTTGTGCCATACATGGATATAGCTTAACAATCCAGGATCGTTAGATCAAGTACACCGACAGTGTAGGCGCACAACATTTTGTAAGCGTTTAGTTTGGATTATAAATCGCTCAGTTGTCTCTCTGGCCGTATTTCTTGAACTAGAGTTCGCTATGGACATCATCCCGACTGGTCTTACCGCGACACAGATCTTCATAAGCCTGCCGTTCATTGCGATCATGGTGCACGTGATCTTGGGCGCGTGCGCGTACCTGATTTACATCGAGCGGAAGGTGTGCTCGTACATCCAGGACCGCGTGGGGCCGAACCGGGTCGGGTTTGACTTCGGTCTCAAGTGGCTGAGCTTTCTCAAAGGCGCTCTCGGCCTGGGTCAGCCGCTTGCTGACGGCATCAAGTTCCTGCTCAAAGAGGATTACATGCCAAAGAGCGCCGATCGGGTGCTCTTCACGCTCGCGCCGGCGACGATCGTGATCCCGGCGATGATTGGGTTCCTGATCATCCCTTGGGGTGGATACATCGATATCCCTGACATGTCTGTGCCACTGCTCGGCGATATCGGGGGCCGGGTCGTGCTCGCTGGCGCGAACTTCAACGCTGGTGTGATCTACCTGCTGGCGGTTGCCTCGCTCGGTGTGTACGGCGTCGTGCTTGGCGGCTGGGCATCCAACAACAAGTACTCGTTCTTGGGCGGCCTTCGGGCAAGCGCCCAGATGGTCTCGTACGAGATCCCGCTCGGGCTGAGCCTGATGTGTGTGTTGCTGATCTGCGGCACGATCATGCCCATGGGCATCATCGAGCATCAGGTTCAAAACGGCTGGCTCATCTTCGCGCACCCGCTGGCGGCGATCCTGTTCTTCGTGGCGATCCTCGCCGAGGCGAACCGAGCGCCGTTCGACAACGCGGAGGCCGAGCAGGAACTGGTCGGCGGGTACCACACCGAGTATTCCTCGATGCGGTTCGCGTTGTTCTTCCTCGCTGAGTACATGCACATGATCACGAGCTGCGCGTTTTTCACGCTGCTCTTTCTGGGCGGGTTCCACCTGCCGGCGATCCCCGGGCTCGGCATCGAGGACACCTCGATCGTTGCTGGTCTTCTCAAGCTCGGCGTGTTCTTCACGAAGGTAGTCCTGCTGATCACGTTTATGATCATCATCCGCTGGACGGTTCCTCGTCTTCGGTACGACCAGGTCATGTTCCTGGGCTGGCAGAGCATGATTCCGCTCGGGATGGTGATGCTCGTCATGACCTCGGTCATGGTG
Source organism: Phycisphaera sp. (assembly GCA_003712165.1). Classification (GTDB taxonomy): domain Bacteria; phylum Planctomycetota; class Phycisphaerae; order Phycisphaerales; family UBA1924. The sequence goes on along the minus strand of RHLH01000001.1, from coordinate 2,343,741 downwards.
TTCTACGAGTGGACCGCCTGGTACGAGCTGCTAGCCGCGAACGTCGTGCTCACGGCGCTCGTGTTCCTGGTGATGCCCGTGTTACCCAAGAACAAGGTCAACAAGCGGATCCCGATGTACGGCTCGCGGTTCAACCCGATGCCGGGCGAGCGCGTGGAGACTTCCGCGCCGGGGGGGCTTGCGACCGAGGACAGGCCCGTCGAGGGCACCGTCCCGGCAATGTGACCCGATTGCTGCTCTGAATCACTGACGCGTGTCGAGCTCGCCCGGGCGTTCGATGACGATGCTGCGCGGCATGATGAACGAGCGGCCGTTGTAGGCGAAGCTCTGGCCGCTGACGCGGACGGGCAGCGAGTCGCCGTGGTTCTCGACGACCCATTCCATCTTCTCGAGCAGATTGCAGGGCAGGACGACGAGCGGTGCGTCGATGACCTGGTCGGGGTCGTTGTCGAACGTGACGGCGACCTCGCCCGCGGCAAGGTAGGTCAGGCGTGCCCGGCGACGCATGAAGGTCCGACCCTCGGGCACGGGGGCTCGCCCTCCCCCGAAGCTGCCCGTGTGTGTGGGCTGGAGTATCGCGCGATCTGCGGTCCGTGCCTCTTCGAGCTCGCCTATGAGATCCTGTACGCTTTGGCTGAGCGAGCCGGAGGACTCCGGCTGGGCATTGTCGTTCTGGTTGGTGTCGAGCTCGATCAGCGATTCGTCGGCTTCGTCTGTTGAATCGACCGTGATCGCGGTGATCAGTAAGTAGTTCCGACCTCTGTAGAGCGACACCTCGCCTGTCAGCGATATCTTGTTGTGCTCTGCATCGAGCCCCACGATCTGGATGAGCCTCGTGAGTGTCTGCGAGGGCAGGATGATCAGCGGCTTGATCTTAGCTTCGTCGACGAGATCGGTCGGCTCGAAGATCCAGGCGCCGAGCGAAGCGCGGTGCACGAGGCCCTCCATTTGCACGATGAAGGAACCCTCTGTGAGCATCCTGCCGCTGGCCTTGTGGTCCGTGCCGATCTCGGTGTGCGGGCGGATGGGGGCGACGCCGGCGGATCTGGTTGGTCTGATGCCCTCGGCTTTTTCGCCGGCGTTCTTGAGGTCCTCTGCGATCTGCTCGAGGCTCTCGTCGCTGAGCGTAGGGTCTGGCTCGCTCTGAGCTTCTGCTGTGACTGAAGAGAGCGCGACCAGGCATGCAGGGAGCGTGCTAGCGATCGTTCTCGAGATTCCGTTCATAGGGCGTCCTTGTGTTTCCTAAAGGGAATATCGGCATCACGGTGTCCACGGGAACAGCAGGGGTACTCAGTAGGGGGACGGGCTCCGTTACTGACCGATTCTACCTCTTCCTATGGCGACAATGAACAGCCAGGTGTCGGGTTGGTAAACCTGGGCGGATGACGGTGAGCGCTCTCCATATCTGCACCATTGTCGATACTGATAGCCCCGCCCCTCCTTGTTTTGGGACACTAACTTACACTTCGTATGACCGTGAATCATGCGCGGGCGCCTTCAGTTTGACCCAACTGGAGCATGGTGGGGCGTATAGGGATTGATTTGATATGGTGACGCTAAGGCGTTCGTTACGAGATGTTGAGAAAAACGTCGCGCACCGGAACAAACTCGCAAGCGGAATGATTGAATTCATTAACTCGACTTCGTGACGGGGCTATTGCTGCGAGGATATTACCATGAAGAGCGGACATTTCATCGCTTCCGCCGTTTCGGCTATTTGTGTAATGAGCGCTGCAGGTCAGTCTGAACGCGAAGTCCAAGTTCGTTCAGTAGACTTTGATGCCGGAATCATCGAGCTCTTTAATTTCTCATCTGGAGACGTGGATTTATCTCGTTGGCGATTCTGCACTCACGACTTCGATCAGGCGAGGCGGTACACGGGTGCTGATGGGCTCAACGGGGTGACCATCGAGGCGGGGACATCGGTCTACATTCACTTAAACAACGATGCTCCGGGCGGTGATCCAAATCGAGTGAATAGATCTACGATCGGCGGATCGTTTGCCGGGCCCCTCGATCAAGATGCGTACGGGCTACAGCTGTACTTTCCAGACGCCAACGGCAATATCAGCTTTGGGAATAGCTCTCTGATCGCAGATCATCTTCAATGGAATATCAATGGCGCCGGCACAGGCAGCTCTGAAACGAGAACAGCACAGGCGGTCTCTCAGATGCTTTGGTCATCGACTGGCGATTTCATACCGACCGAGGCGGATTCCGATGCGATTATTCTCACTGATCTATCAGGTGATGAAGCAGGTTCCCCTAGTGAGTATGCAGTCTTGCGAAACAACACCCGTCACGATGAGGCGGTCGATGGTGATCTAGCCGACGATCCGCAATCTCCGACTGGTGTTGCGCTATCCACTGGCAGCAATGTCGTCGCGGGTGAGGTCAACCTGTCAGACGACGCGGTGCTTGGCGACCGCGACTTTGTGACGATCGATGTTCCAGCGGGGCAGCAGTTGGCTGGGCTAACACTTCTTGGCTGGGATCCAAACGATACGGGCTTTATAGCCGTCAACAGCGGCACAACAGGTTTCATCCCGGGCGGAGCCACGAGCGGTAATTTCCTCGCGGGCGTACTCGTGAACACATCGAACGTCGGTGAGAACCTGCTGGATAGCTTTGTCAACCAGTCGGTCACGACGAATAGTCTCTCCGAGCCGGTTCTTGGTGAAGGGGCATACACCTTTGTGATCCAGCAAACCGGGAACCTCACGCAAAGCTATGCGCTAGACTTCGTTCTCGTAGATGCATTCGTCTGTCTCGCCGATGTCAACGGCGACGGCGACGTTACGCCCACCGACTTCACGGCCTGGATCAACGCCTTCAACAACAACCTGCCCGAGTGCGATCAGAACGGCGACGGCGCTTGCACCCCAACCGACTTCACTGCGTGGATTGCGAACTTCAACGCCGGATGTCCGTGAGCGGTTGTTGGTAAACTCCCTACTTCGATTCACGGCCAGAAGGGCTCAGCACCAAGACGAATCCCGTTTGGCAGGCCGTCGGGACCAAAAGTGGCAGATGTGGGTAAGTGATATCGCCGATCCTGGTAGACTCACTTCTGCATGAGACAAGCACCGCAATCGTTGAGATTCTGCCGTGAGTGTGGTTACTCACTTGCTGGATTGGCTGGTGCTCCATGTCCCGAGTGTGGCACGACGTACGACTTGACCAAGCCGCGTACAACGTCTTGTACGCCCTATATCGGACAATCTAAAGCAGTAGCTCACCTTGTGAGGGTGCTCACTTTGTGCAGTGTAGTCATCACGATCGTGATGATTGTTGCTTCGTTGAACGGCGTAGAACCGCTCTTGATCTGGGCGCTAAGCCTCATGTTCCTGTTCTTGCTGTTGCCACTTGTTATCCCAAATGACCGCGTGCACATTTCGTTTCGTGTGATTTCCATCGTCAGCTTGGTTGTGTTTGTAAGCGTGCCGTTTACGAACTGGCCCTACATGGTCGCGTTCTCATCACAGAAAGCGATGTTGACCTCATACGCTGAACGTGTTCGTTCGGGTGAGATCGCAGCGGGTAACGGCACTCGACGAGTCGGTACGTATGTAGTACTGGCTGTGCGAACAACACCCGAAGGAAACGTTGGGTTGCAGCTTTCGGGTGGTGCTGGAGGCGGTGTCTATCTCGTACAGACTGTGCCTGGCTGCGAGATGGTCTGGTACAACACCAACTGGGAGCAATATCTGGGAGGTGGCTGGTACAGAGTTTATGAGGATTGATGACTATTGGTGTGGATATAAGTGTCATTGCGACGACTTAACAGCCTACGAGTCGGAGTGTCGGCTGCTCATTGTCTCCAGCAGCAGCATCTCCACATTCCTCATGTGTCTCACATAATGGATCCTCGAACTTCAGGCCGGTTGTCTGTTAGTTCACTATTCACTTGCGGCCTCCCCCATGCCCCTTGTACAATGCGAGAATGGACCTTCACAAGAATCTAAGAGTGACCCTGTCATTAGCCTTAGCATTTGCATCTGCGTCGCATGCCCAGTTAGATATACGTCAGCATTCAGTTGTTAGTGTGCAGTACACCGACACACAATACGTCGACGTCACTGATACGATTGACGAGCATTCTGGTTTTGAACTCGTCTCTAGGGAACATTCGGTTTCGTATGAAGATCCGTTTTTTGACTTCGATCCAACCGCATCAAGTCGATTCTCAGTCGACTCCATCGATTTGCTGCAGACGCTTCCTAATGGGCAATCTGTGATTCAGGTTGACATTTCGGGTCAAGTCTATCGCAACGGGCCGGATAATACAGGCTACTTTCGTTCGGCGGATGCGATGTCTTCAATAGAAGTTGAATTTGATATTGGGTTGGTATCAGTATCGTGGGAAGCGAGTTACGTCAGCACCCAGTTACATCTGGGGGCCGGTTCACAACCGTATGCTGCGAGTGTAAATCAGGTTGCCCCGTTTGATAGCTTCCTGCTCGGACTTCCTGTCGATGGGCAATCTAACAGTGTGACGGGTACGACAGGCGCACCGGGCGTGACCAGGATCGCACGTATCGACGCTCTAGCAGACCTTGAGACAGTTCTTATAACGCATGAAGGAGAGACAACTGTGAACTACTCGGTCTCGGTCGTCGGTGTAGTGAGCCAAATACCATCACCTGGTACAGTCGCCGTTACGGTTCTCTCCGGACTAATTGCATCGCGACGACGAAGGTAGCTAGATGCCGCAAGAGACTGAACTCGTTCGCGGAGCCGGCTGCTGGTGAGAAAATCTTACCCCTCCGCCAGTCTCAATCCGAACGTCTCAGCGAGATCGGCGACGCTGTGCAAACATGAGTGAGAGCCCAAGCACTGCCAGGCTGCTCGGAGCGGGCACGGCTGTCATTCCGACTATAGATCTATCGTTGCCCCAGCCTGTAGTGACGCCGACGCTCTGGCCGGTTCCGGTCACTGTGTCGATCAAAATGAGCTCGTCAGTGTCGCCATCAATCGCCCACATCCTGCCTGATGATCCGAATGCAATTGCCGCCATCGGACCGTGTTCGATCAGTCCGTTTTTGGACACAATTTCTGTAGAGCCATCATTGACGTTCACCTTGATTAGATGCTTAGTACTGAGTGCTCCATCGAGCGCCCAGAGAGTGCCATCGCTGTCGAAGTCCATCCCGGAAACGGAAAGACTGAAATCCTCAACGATCAAAGTGCTCGGGGCGCCAGGAGTAATGCGGTATATGTCAGAAAACTGTTGAGACGAACCATACAACTCACCGTCGTGAGCCGCGAGCCCCATAGCCAACGACACACTAAAATCCAATTCGTCGATTACTGATACGTCGCCAGTAACCGGATCTATCTCAGTCAGCTGGCCGATTCCTCCTTCCAGATTGACCGCGACAAGCTGATTCCCCACAACTGTCATAGACGAGACTCTTGGAAGGCCGGTATGGGCGACTATTGATGCAATTCGTGTGTCAGTATCTAAGCGGTGAAGAACCGTGCCCCGCATGGCGTAGAGGAGATCTGCGTGAGCAGAGTGACAGATGGCGAGTGCAAGAAGTGATGGCAGAACGAATCGCACAGCTGGTTCTCCAATTGCTCAATCAAGACTCGACGCACCGATCTGCCGCCGGAAGTCGTAGCGATATTCATCTTACAGCATCTGCATGCCCGAGTGGCTAGTTATGTTGATTCACGGCTCGTTAAATTCTGACTAGTCTGAGAGGTTTGGATTCAATCTTTCCAGCAGCCAGATCGTCAGGCTCATTCTGAGATTCTCGTTCGTCTTCTTGAAATCGAAGGGCATCACTCCCCCTCACCGCAAGGTCCATGAGCCTGTCATCCATGTACGACCTGCGGGTCACGTCTACTTTTGCGTGCCTCATGATCGACTGGATGACGGTCGGGTCCACGCCCTGCCGTTCGAGCCACGTCGCCAGGTGCTCGCGGAACGAGCGCAGGCCTGCCGCGCGCCCTCGCTATAGACCGCTTTCGGCAGCTTGATGTTCTTGACCGGGCTCTGCTTCTCGGCCTTCAGATCGTTGAGGTACATCGTGAGCGCTGTGTAGATATCTACATCACCAGAATCGCCTGTAACTACAGGGCGTGTGTACTCACCCGAACGGGTTGCTTGATTGTGAAGTTGAATCTATGTGCTTCGCGCGTGTGGGTAGTCGTGCGAAGATGTGCTTCCGGGCTCGCTGGACTCCATGCAGCTGCCCGGCTCTCCGGAGGCACCAGTTTCAATCTCGTCCCCTGAAGACACGTGTCGGACCCCCACACGGGGCGAGGGGCTGGTGCAACCGGGAGCAGCGTTTGACGAGTCAGTCTTCTCCGCATCGACCACTCCCGGCTCGTCAGCAGAACGCGCGCCATCAGTAGCCCCGATCGTTGATGTAGCTTTAGAGGAGGATGCATCACGATCGGGGCAGGTGTGCGCGGAGACAACCGCCCAGAACGGTGCGTCCGGTCGGCCTGTCTGTTGGAATGTGATCGTGCGGTCGAGAGGGAAGCCGTCGGCGTCGTGGACCGTGACGTTGATGCTGAGACCGGCGCCTGTCATGGCGACGCCGAGCAGGGCGTACGTCGACGTCGACTCGTGATGCCACACGCTGGACAGCCGCTTGCCGACCAGGTCGTCACGGTCGGGGGTGACGCGTGCGGCGAGGATGGCGCCTTCTGGGTCGAGGGATGGCACGCCGATCATGATCGGTCTCCTTCAAGCTGGGCGAGGGCGTCGGTGACGGCCTTTTCGATTTGGATGGGGTGGGGGGGTCTGCCGAGTAGGGCATACCCGGCGGCGAGTGCAGCGATTTCTGCAGCGCGCTGCATGTCAATAGGTGTGAAATTAGTCCCGCTCAGCAGGTCGCTCTTGGCCGATTGCGTCGTCTGGTACTCAGGTGTGTTCGTGGTGCCCGATTGGGGAGTAACCGCTCCAGACTCGTTGGACACGGTGTTTTTGGTGCTGTTGATCCCAATCGGGGCAGAGTCTACCTTTTCAGGCGGCGAGAGCCGGTTAGGCCGTGTGCCCGAGTGGACTAAGGGGGCGGATTGCAAATCCGCTATTCGTGGGTTCGAATCCCACCGCGGCCTCTTTCCCCAGATACACATCTGGACGTCGGTATCGACGGCGCGGCACGAGGGACGCTCCGCCGGTAGGCTTGTCGCTCCCGGAAGGACCCGGGCAGGAGCGGACCCCTGCACACCGAACTCATCTCCATCGCGATGATCCTGGGCCTGGGCGTTTTCGCGCAGGTGATCGCGGTCAAGGTGAAGACGCCCGCGATTCTGCTGTTGCTCTTGATCGGTATCCTGGTCGGCCCGGTGCTCCGCGCGCTCATGCCCGAAGCGGTTCTTGCACTGCGGCCCGACGAACTGCTGCCAGACTTGCTGACGCCGATCGTCGGGCTGAGCGTGGGGATGATTCTCTACGAGGGGGGGCTGACGCTCCGTTTCAGGGAACTCCGCACCGGCGCAAAGGTCATCACGATGCTCGTCTCGGTCGGGGCCGCGGTGACGTGGGTGCTGGCCTCGCTCGCGGCCGTGTTCATCCTCAAGCTCCCCTGGGGGCTGGCGCTCGTCTTCGGTGCGATCCTGACGGTGAGCGGACCAACGGTTGTGACACCTCTGGTTCGGCACATGAGACCCAAGGGCGCGACCGGCTCGATCCTCCGCTGGGAGGGCATTGTCATCGACCCGATCGGCGCGCTGCTGGCGGTTCTTGTGTTCGAGGCTGTCGTTGCGGGCGGTGCGCAGTCTGCGGCGAGCGATGTGTTCTACGGCGTGATCAACACGATCATCTGGGGCGGCGGGCTCGGCCTGCTTGCCGGTTGGCTGATGGCTCTGTTCATCAAGAACTATCTCGTGCCCGACTATTTGCAGAACGCGGTCTCGTTCGGGATGGTGATCGTGACGTTCGCGGTGTGCGACTCGATCCAAAAGGAAGCGGGTCTGCTGGCGACCACGGTCATGGGCGTGTACCTGGCGAACCAGAAGTCGGCTGACATCGAGCACATCCTGGAGTTCAAGGAGAACCTGCGGGTGCTCCTGATCTCGTCGCTGTTTGTTGTGCTCGCCGCGAGACTCGAACTCGGGGATCTGAGAGATCTCGGGCTCTCGGCGGTGTTCTTTGTTCTGATGCTGATTCTGGTGATCCGTCCAATCGCTGTCTTTTTCTCGACGATCAGGTCGCGGTTGAACTGGCGTGAGAAAGTCTTGCTCTCAAGCGTGGCGCCGCGAGGTATCGTCGCCGCGGCGATCGCGCCCGTGCTTGCGTACGAGCTCTCGGATCGATACCCGGGTGAGGCTGATCGGCTCGCGCCTCTGATGTTCGCGGTGATCATCGGGACAGTGATGGTGTACGGGTTGTTCTCGCCGATCGTTGCGAGGCTGCTCAAGCTCGCGGACACGAACCCGCAGGGGATCCTGATTCTTGGCGGTCAGCCCTGGGCGAGGGCGATCGGGAAGAAGCTCAAGTCGCTCGGCGTTCACGTCATGATCGTGGACACGAATTATTCCAACACCGCCGCGGCATGGATGGACGGCGTGCCCGCGTACCACGGCAGCGTGCTGAACGACCAGGCGCTTGACGATATCGAACTCGCGGGGATCGGTCGATTCATCGCGCTGACTCCCAACGATCAGGTCAACACACTCGCGGCGCAGAAGATGATTAGGCACTTCGAACGCGCGAGCGTGTACCGGCTCCCGGGCAGACAGGCCGAGGAGCACGAGGAGCACCCGGAGGCAGAGGGGCGGCTTCTGTCGGGGCCGAACGCTTCGTACCGGGCGCTGACGGCGCTGTTCGGCAAGAGCGGGGGCGTGCTGGTGACGGACCTCACACCCGAGTACACGATCGAGGACTTCCGCGAGGAGCGGGGCGAGAACGCGATACCCTTGTTCGTGTTGAGCGACGCCGGCAAGCTGACGGTGGTGTCGCCCAAGCAGGCGATCCCGCCGCAACCGGGACAGCGGCTGATCAGTATCGCGTCGAACGTGGCGCAGGAAGAGGACGAGGTATAACCAGTGGCCGAGCACGCGGGCGATATCGAGAACCTCAGTCCAGGTGAACTCGAGAAACTGGGCGAGGAGTTTCGCAAGGACTACGCCGCGGTGCGCGAGCAGATAGGCAAGGTCGTCGTTGGCAACCTGTCGATCGTGGACGGGGTGCTGGTTTGTCTGTTCACGGGCGGGCACGCGCTGCTTGAGGGTGTGCCTGGGATCGGCAAGACGCTGCTGATCCGTTCGCTGTCAGAGGCGCTCAGCCTAGATTTCAGCCGGGTGCAGTTCACGCCCGATCTGATGCCCGCTGATATCGCGGGCACGACGATCGTGACCGAGGTCGAGCGCGCGGGCGGTGGTGTTTCGCGCGAGTTTACGTTCCAGCCCGGGCCGATCTTTGCTCAGATTGTCCTCGCCGATGAGATCAACCGCGCGACACCCAAGACGCAATCGGCGCTGCTCGAGGCGATGCAGGAGCGGAGTGTGACCGTCGCGGGCGAATCGCACAAGCTGCCCGCGCCCTTCTTCGTGATGGCAACCCAGAACCCGATCGAGCAGGAGGGCACGTACCCGCTGCCCGAGGCGCAGCTGGACCGGTTCTTCTTCAAGCTGCTGGTCGGGTATTCATCTCGAGAGGAGATGTCTGAGATTCTGAACCGGACGACGCGGGGTGATGCACCGACGATCAAGCCCGTGCTCGATGCCGAGTCGATTCTGAGATATCAGAAGCTCGTGCGGATGGTCGCGATCGCGGATCACGTGCAGGACTACGCGGTCCGTCTCGTGCTTTCGACTCACCCGGAGGGCGAGTACGCGACCCCGATGGTGAATAAATACGTTTCCGTCGGCGCGTCACCCCGTGCGGCTCAGGCGCTCGTGCTTGCGGGCAAGTGCCGGGCGCTCGTGTCTGGCAGGCCCAGCGTGAGCGTGGACGACATCCAGAAGATCGCCAAGCTGGCGCTGCGTCACCGGGTTCTGACGAACTTCGAAGCGGACGCTGACAGGATCGATACGGATCAGATCATCGAGAACGCGGTCCAGACGCTGCCCCGCGAACTGGCGGTCTGAGGCGAATTACGAACCATCGGCGGCCTCGGGCGTCTGATCTTCCCAGACGAGCTTGTAGACGACCGCGGCGAGACACGCACCAAGGATCGGGGCGGCCCAGTAGACCCAGTGCATGTCCCAGTTGCCGTAGAGCGCTGGTCCGAAGCTGCGGGCGGGATTCATCGAGGCACCGGTGAGCGGGCCCCCGGTCACGACGCAGGCGGCGACGACACCGCCGACGCAGACCCCGGCATACTTCTGGGCTCTGCCGTCAACGACGCCCGCGAGGACGACGAACATGAGGGCGAAGGTCATAAGCGTTTCCATGAGAAAGACTTCGAGGACCTTGCCCGCGTCGCTGAGTGAGCCAAGCGAGGCGCCTAGGCGGGCGGCGTCGGAGTTGGCGACGTCCTCGCCGTGGATGACGACGAGCATGCCCGCTCCGCAGCCCGCTGCGATGAGCTGAGCGGCGATGAACATGGCTGTCCGCATCGGGTCCTGCTTGCCGATGACAGTCAGAGCCACCGAGACCGCGGGGTTGAACTGGGCACCGGAGATGTACATGCACGCGGGTACGAAGACCGCCAGCACGAGTCCGAAAGCGAGCGCGACAGTGACGAGCGAGCCGCCCATGTCGTTGGCGACGATGATGCTGCCGCACCCGAAGAAGATGAGCGCGAACGTCCCGATGAACTCTGCGATGAGTGCCTTGGTTGTGCTTTGCATGATGAGATCCCCTGAAGTTGGCTCGTATTGTGCCAGATTTCTGCGCGTTCTGCAGGGATGGCTGGTTCTCGCGTTGATGTCGGCCCTCGTCGTGGGCTGCGGCGGCGGTGCGAAGGAGGAGGAGACCGCCTTCGAGCCCGTGCCTCAAGAGCTTCTGGATGACCCACGCTTCGGGGTCTACCCGACGGAGCGGATCGATGCGGTGCTCGGGTTGCCCCTCGTGGTCATGATCGAACTCGCTGGCGGATACCTGCCGGAGGATGTGGGCGAGGTCGTGCTCGACGACGGGCGCGAGCTCGAGACACGCGTGGTGTGGATAGGAGTTCGCTACGGCGATGCCGCAGGGGCCTGGCTCGAGCCCGCCGGCGAGTGGTCGGCGCGGACAGTCGGGGAGGTCGCTGAGGGTGGGGTGCCCGAGGACGAGGTCGGCACGTGGGCGGTGTTGGTCGATCCGCCGATCGATGCGGTCGGCCAGGGCATCTGGATCGCCGGCCGTCGTCATTCGGTGAACTGGCTGCCCGATCCCTCTGTCGTCGCGTCGCGTGTATCGTCGCGAGCTTGGCTGAGCCCGATTCCACCGGCGATGCGCGAGTCCGTCAGGCTCCGCTTTCTCGTCGAACCGATGCGCGAGAACCCGTTCATCAGGTGGCGCTACAAGCTGATGGTGGGGGAGCTTTCGCCCAGCATCGAGCAGCGTGTGGTCGAGCTTGACGGGAGCGTCCGAAGACCCGTGGGCGATGTCGAGTGGGCTGCCGGGAAGCTGCGCAGCGAAACACTCGAAACTTTGGCGCGTCAGCGCGAATCGAAATGGGCGATCGGTCTTGCGAGGCTGGATCAGGCCGACGATGAACTTGCCGAGCGTGTGCGTCAGCGTTTATGCGCGATTGTTGATTTCGGTGCGGGCGAGATCGCACCGTTCTGGCCTCTGGAGCGTGAGGGCATCAACCGTTTGCTCTCGGATCTGCTCGATCAGAGACTACAGCCCCGCGAGCGAGCTCGCCGAGCGAGGCTGTGGCTCAGCGATCAGCCCGAGTCCCACGCGTGGGTTGTTAGCGATGCCCCCAAGTCAGACCCGGTGACGGGCAAGCACCTGGCGACAGTCGCGGTCGTGAACGCCGCGTTTGAGCCGAGGCTCGCGTCGGTCGCGAGCAGGTTTGATGTCGAGGCCGCAGACCTTTCCTCGCTCGGGCAGCTCCGTGCTCGGGCGTACGAAGTAGTCACCGATCCCGCGGGCGGCGAGATCCCCGCTGTCGTGGCCCGCATCGGGAGCGAGGAGCGGGTGCTCACCGTGCCTGGGGTTGACCTGCAAGCGAGCCCGCCCGGTTTGCGCATTGACCGGTTCTTCGGCGACTGGTCGTTGGCGACGCTGCAGTCGTCGGCAGTCCCGGTTGCACCCCGTAGTGATGCGAGCCGATGCGGCGCACTGCTCTACCGGGAGCCTGCGGGGCGGTGGATGCTCTATGTCGAATGCGCCGCGCCGGAGAAAGAGCTCAAAGACCAGCGGATCCGCGTCACGCTCGGCCCCGAGGCAGAGGCTGGAGACGTGGTCATCGTGCTCGCGCCGGGTCAGGAACCGAGCGTCGAGTTCGAGGAGAACCAACCGCCCATGGCGCCGCTCGTCCCCGATGTCGAGGTGAGCATGTTCCCTGGCGGGTGGTACGCGAGATTGGTCATCCCCGATCGAGTGATCGAGAACGAGGGCGAACTGCTCCGTCTCGGTCTTGAGCACTTCGACGCGCTCGACAGACGCTCGGCCTGGCCCCGGCCAATGCTCCCCTGGCAGGGATCGTGCGGCAGGGCGGCGGTTGATCTGACGCAGTGGGGCGGGGTCGGTCGTTAGCCGGGCACCCTCGTGTCCATCGCAGCGAGCATCATCGAGTGCAGGTGGATGTTGTCGATAAACGAGGGCATCTCTTCCGAGCCCGGCCCGAGCGCGGTGACCTCCACATAGTCAGCGGTGTGGTTCGGGCTCACGAACCCGACGCCCGTGTGGTTCGCCAGCAGGGCGCCGAGCGTCATCAGCGTGCCGTTGGCGATGTCGAACGCGTCGATCGGCTGGCGCTCGAACGCGGCTCTGCCCAGTGTCGCCAGCTCGCTTTCGTTGAGACTGATGCCTGTCGCGGTTTCCACAAGCGCTGCTATTGCATCGATGGACTTGTCGGTCTTCCTGAACTCGCGAGATATCCACTCGAAGCTGCGAGTGGCTTTCGAGAGTTTGTCGAACGATTTGTTCCCTGACTCGGCGTAGTACGTCAGGCCCGGATTGGCGCACGCGTGGTCGGTCGTGACGATGATGAGCGTGTCGTCGCGGTCCGTTGCCCACTTAGCAACGGCACCGATGGCCTCGTCGAACTCGATCTGATCGAAGATCATGCCCGCAGCGTCGTTGTCGTGCGCGGCGTGGTCGATACGGGCACCCTCGATCTGCAGGATAAAGCCCCCATCGCGGTTCTCGAGTTTCGTCAGGGCGGCTTCAGCCATCTGGCGAAGCGAGGGCAGCTCAGCGGGGCGGTCGAGTTCGAAATGGCAGTGGTCGTCGTGGAAGAGCCCAAGGAGCCTGCCGCTCTTTGTTGCCGCAGCGTTGAGGTCCGTGAGCGATCGGGCGACGGTCATGTCCGGGTGCTTGGCGAGCAGCTCGGCGGGGAAGTGCTTCGCGCCGCCCCCGAGCGCGACATCGACGTTGCGCTCGAGAATCTGCTCGGCGATCGCGTCCTCGAGACTCCGCTTGGGGACGTTGGCAATGAACGAAGCGGGCGTGGCGTGTGTGATGCGCGACGTTGAGACGAGACCCGTGGCTTTGCCCAGTTTCTGCGCGGTGATGTGGATGGGTTCTGGTGTGCGTTCGTCGGGCGTGAAGTTGATGGCCCCATTGTTGATGTGCTCACCACATCCCCATGCCGAGCCTGCGGCGGCTGAATCGGTGACCCAGCCGTTTGCGGAATGGGTCATGCATGTCGCGCGCCTGACGCCGGGCTTGTCCCAGAGCATGCGCCAGTGGGAAGATCCCATGCCCTTGTGCTTGCGCATCATGTCAGCGAGCGTGAACGTGCCTGCGCTCATGCCGTCGCTGACCATAAAGATGATGTTGCGGACGGGTTTGCTTGACTTTGGCCAGCTTGGCTCTGGTGGTCTCTGCGCGATAGCTCCTGCGGGGAGGGTCGCGGCGACGGCGCCCGTCGCGCCGAGACCGAGCAGCCGGCGTCTCGAGAGATTGCTGTGCACTTGATGTTCCGGGTACTCGTTCACGCACGCATCCTTTCCGCAAAGACGAGCCACTCGATGGTCAGGATGCACGCCGCGGCAATCACGAACCAGTGCCAGACTTCCCGGTGCCCGTCCGCCGAGCCGCCGGCGAGCACGCGCCGGCCCCCGACGCGGACAGTATCCGCTGTTCCGATGCCGGATTCATCGCTTAACACCATATTCACTGCCAGAACCGGATTCCCCGAGCCGTCCATGTAGACGCCGGCGCGTTCGGGAATCCCGAGCGACACCCGCCCTGTCTGCCCGTCGGTGCTCTGCAGGACGCGTGCTTTGAGTTCTACGGGGCCCGCGAGTGATATCTCTCCCGGAGAGCCCGAGTACTCGATCGTTGCTCTGTTCGATGTGGTTGCGAACGAGCCGTTGCCGGCATCCGCGTCGAACGTGAAATGTTCGATGGCCTGCGCGAGAAACAGGTAGAAGGAGATATCAAGCGGCCAGTTTGTGTCGGCGGGTTTGAATGCGACGCCGAGATGACGCCTGCCCTGTTCAGTCGCGAGCACGATGGTCGGCCCTCTGGTGCCCGATGCGAGTTCGCTGGCGTTTGTGTTCTCGTCTGTCTCAAACCACGCGGGGTTCGAGAACCTGATGCCGTCGAGTGCCAGACCTCGCATGATGGGGTGGGCGCGAGACCAGGACGTGAACCGGTCGCTGCCTTCTTCCGAAGAGCGGCGCCTCACCCCGGGCAGATCTGACGCGAACGAGATGGTGTCGCTTCGAATGCCTTCTGGTGTACCGACTCGATCGAGCACGACGATATCCGCTCCCAGTTGTGATCCACTTGAAAGCAACTCGCTCGCGCGTGTATCAGATATCCTCCGGAGATGGGCCAGGTCCATTTCTTCGAGCGCGTTGCGGACAACCCAGTCGAGAGAGCCGTCGCCGTCCGGTGTAACGAGGACAACGCTGGGTTTGGCTGCCGGTGCGACGATCGCCTGCACGGTGTTGTCTGCATCGAGCAGGTCTTCGCGGTTGATGGTTGCGGAGATGGCTCCGGCGAAGCCCCGGTCGAGATCGAATGTGACGGTCTGCGTGCCAAGGCCCTCAGCTGTCGCGCCCGGGACTCGAACAGCACTGCGAGCGATCTCGTTGCCGGCAGCGCGGAGTGTGACTGTTGCAGCTACATCGGCCGTAGAGGCGTTCTGAATGCGCAGAAAGACCCGCGAGAGCGATGGGTCGTCGTAGTCGCTGGAGATATTCAGATGCGTGATGCCAAGGTTGTCGTAGGAATCCGAGGCGGGCGGTCCCACTCGGCGGAACTCGATGTCGGCACCGGCGAGAGCGATGTCGCTTGAGGAACCACCGCCGTCAGAAAGCAGGATGACGCTGGGCGGCGTCGGAGTTGTGTCTTCTGATGTGGGAGGCACCACGACGTTCTCTGCAAGCTCGATCGCTGCGGCGAGATTTCCGGGCTGATCGGTGGGGGAAATCTGTTCGAGCGCACGGATCGCGGCGTTGTGGTCGGTCGTCGGTGCGAGCCTGATCTGTGGTTGGGCGGCGAATGAGAGGATCTGGACACTCGTACCGGGATTGAGATCCTCGATGGCTGACCGTGCTGAGTCGATCGCTTCCTCGAACCGCGTGCCCCCGGTGTAGCCGTCGCGTGCGTTCATGGATGCGGAACGATCGATGATGAGCACGGCCCGGTCGCCTGAGACACCCGCGCCCGGGACAGCGGGTCTTCCAAGGGCAAGCGCCATGAGCGCGAGCGCAAAGAGCTGGAGGAATAGGAGCGATGAGACCCTTAGCCAGCGGAACGGCTCGTTGACCTGCAGGTCTTGGACCGCGCGCTGCCAGAGCAGTGTCGAACCAACCCGGAGCCGGCGGCGGCGCAGCTTCAAGAAGTAAAGCAGCACGAGCAATGGTGCAGTGATCGCGAACGCGACGATCGCGCTGAGCGGATCGAGCAGCGTCACGACCGGACCCTCAGACCCCGGAAGTTGCGGGCGACGATATATGTCTCACGCGAGACGTCGCGTGTTGCTTTGGGTTTGTAGCTCTTGGCCTGCTGGAAGAGTTCGCGAGTCTCTGTGAGGACATCCTGAAACTCGGAGCCGTCGAAGATCTTCATGCCGAGCCTCCCGCCCGGACGGAGTGTGTGCTCGGCGATGTGCAGGACGGCTCTGCACAGGTGTGCTGAGCGGAGGTCATCGCCGTGGCCCGATGTGTTGGGTGCGATATCCGAGAGCACCGTGTCGAAGTCACCCCCCGCGAGTTCCTTGAGCAGATCGGAATCGAGTTCGTTGATGTCTCCCTTGATGGTGTGATGCCTGCATTTCAGACTGATCTCGACAGGTTTGAGATCTACGCCCACGATGACGCCCGACTTGCCCGTGATCTCCGCCTCGACCTGCATCCACGAACCCGGCGCGCATCCGAGATCGAGCACCCGGCCTCCCTTGGGGACAAGCTCGTACCGTTGCTGGAGTTCTTTGAGTTTGTACGCGGACCGCGCGACGTAGCCGTCTTCTTTGGCTCTCTTGAAGTACTTGTCCTGGATCACTCGGCGGGCCATATGCAGATGGTACGGGCCGGGCATGCTCGCCGCTCGGCGCACGAAAAACCCCCGGCGGGTTGCCGGGGGCTGAAGAGCGTGAGATGGTGTTTCGAGGATCAGAACTCCATGAAGTCGACTTCGGTCGGGTTCTCAGGGACCGAAGGCTTGACGGTTGGCTGTGTAGTGGTGCTGCTCGAGTTGCTCTTGGAGTTCGAACCAACAGCAGCGGTAGCCTTGGTCGCGACCGGCGCCCCGGCGTTGGAGTTGACCTTGAACTGGTTGATCAGGCCCCGCAGCTGGGAGACCTCAGCGGCCGTCTCCTCTGCAGCCGACGCGAGTTCCTCTGCGTTCCCGGCGTTCTGCTGGGTGACCTTGTCCAATTCGGTGACGCCGGAGTTGATCTCGCCGATGCCCGCCGACTGCTCCTTGGCCGACGAAGAGATCTCGGCAAGCAGCGTGTTGACCTTCTGCGTGCCCGTCACGATCTCCTCGAACGCCTCGCCAACGCGGGCGGCGATCGCCACGCCGTTGTCGGCACGCTGCGTCGATTCCTCGATCATCGACGCCGTGTTCTTGGCCGCCTCCGCCGAACGCTGGGCCAGGTTGCGCACCTCGTCGGCAACCACCGCGAAGCCCTTGCCCGCCTCGCCGGCGCGGGCGGCCTCGACCGCGGCGTTGAGCGCCAGCAGGTTCGTCTGGAACGCGATCTCGTCGATCACCTTGATGATCTTGCTGATCTCGGAGCTCGATGCTTTGATCTCGTCCATCGCGGACGTCATCATCTGCATCTCGGTCTGGCCCTTGGAGGCAGAGCCCTGGGCTTCCTCCGACAGCGTCGTCGCCTGGACCGCGTTGTCGGCGTTCTGCGTCGTCATAGAGCTCAGCTCCTCGAGCGAAGCGCTGATCTCCTCGAGGCTCGCAGCCTGCTCGGATGCCCCAGATGCGAGGCTCTGGCTCGAAGACGCGATCTGGTTCGAACCCGAATCGATCTGATTGGCGGCGTTGTTCGCGTGTGAGAGCGTGGCAGAGATGTTGGTGATCATCTCACGGAAGCCGGTAGCGAGCTGGCCCATGCTGTCATCACCGGTGACAGTGATGTCCTTGGTGAGATCGCCTTCGCCCGCGGCGGTCGCGACGCAGAGCATCTGCTCGACCTTGTTCTGCAGGGCCTGCGCTGCTTCACGCTCACGCTCGGCGTTCTCGGCGACCTCGTTCTGTAGCTGTTTCTGAGCGGTGATGTCGGTGGCGTACTTGACGACCTTGAAAGGCTTGCCGTCGAGATCGAGGATCGGGTTGTAAGAGGCCTGGATCCATATCTCTCTGCCGCCCTTGCCGAAGCGCTTGTACTCGCCCGTGTCGAACTTACCCTCGTTGAGACGCTGCCAGAAAGCGGCATACTCATTGCTGGTCACGTAGCTGGATTCGGCGAACATGCTGTGGTGCTTGCCCTGGATTTCGTCGAGGCTGTAGCCCACGGTTCTGAGGAAGTTGTCGTTGGCACCACGGATAGTGCCGTCCATGTTGAACTCGATGACAGCCTGAGACTTGCCGATCGCCTCGATCTGGCCCTTGTAGTCGTTGTTCTGCACGTTCGCTTCGCTCAGTGACGAAGTGAACTCGTTGAACGCGGCCCCGAGGGTGCCGATCTCATCGTGCGCTTCTTCAGCGCGCTGGTCGAGGCCCTTGTTCCCGAGGCGGACATCAACAATGTGTGAGGTCAATCGGTTGATGGGCTTGATGAGCGACCAAACGATGAAGAACGAGAGGGCACCGACAATGATCGATGCGATCGTGGTGACCGTTGCGATCTTGGTCTGGATACCGGTCGCGGTGGCGAGCGCGGTGGACCTTGGGATTCGGATCATGCCCGTCCAGCCCTGGCCCGCGTAGCCGAGCGCGCCGTTGCTCTTGGCGTACGAGGTGATCATGTTCTCGTTGATGTGCTCGTTCTTGGAAACCAGAGTACCAGTGTCGCCTTCACGGCTCGAGAACGCGGCGGCGACTCCAGTGGCGTTGACCGCGGACGAAGCCTGCTGGTTCACAAACGGGTGCTGGGGTATCGAAGAATCGCTAGCGATCTGCGAAACTGGTTGCCCGGCCTCATTCAGAAGCGTGATCTCGGCGTTCGGGAAGCCCGACTGCTCAAGACCCGTCTGGGTTGCTACGAGGATCTCGTCAACAAGGCTCCAATCAGCGTAGTTCTTCCAAATGGCAATGATGTTGCCCTCGGTGTCGTACACGGGGGCGGAGTATCCGATCACGAGGCTGTCTTTGCCGTAGATCCTTGAGATGGCAGGATCTTCGTGGACATCCTGGACAACCGTACCTGAAAGCAGGTCGGTTTCGAGGAAGTTACCGTTCATGGCATCGGAGAACCAGCTCTCTGACTTGTAGTTCTTGCTGATCAGGTGCGATGTGTCGACCGACTGGCCCTGTGCGTTCTTGGAGTTCGTTGCGATCACTTTGCCTTCGGTGTCGACGAGCATCGTGACGTAGTAGATGCCGTATGTGGACACGTAGTTATCCATGGCCTGAACGATCGGGTTCTCGGCATCCTGGGTGTACCAGTTCTCATGGTTCTGGACAACGCCGTTGAGCCCGAACGCCTGCACGTCGCCGTACCGTTCAAAGAGATTTCGCTCGATCGTGTCGATCATGCTGGTTGATGTCATGACCATCTGGTCTTCGACCGACTTGCCGATGCTTGAAGCTGCGTTCCAACCAATGAACGCAACGGCGCCGGCCGGCAGGATACCGAAGCCGAGGAACGCGGTAATGAGTTTGACTTTGATCTTCATCGGGGCCTCCGTTGGGCGTGCTGCGTGCGCTCTTCTTGCTTGAGCTTTGCCTTACCTGTGTGTCAGAAATTGATGGATGTACCCACGTACGCGAGTACTTCGACTTCGTCGCCGTTGTTGGCGGTTTCGGTGGTGTCACCCAGAACCAGGAGTGTGACCCCGGCAGTGAATGTGAGATCGCCGACGCGATCTACCGGTATGGTGTGATCGATCTCTGCACCGACTGAGAAGTAACCAAACGTCTCATCGTCGGTACCCTCGTAGTAGTCGCTCAGGCTGAGGCCGAGCTCAACCGGGACGGAGATGTTCGTGTTGCCCTCGTCATCGATCGAGTGTGACGGCCCGAGCGCGAGCTGAAAGAAGGTCGCTGGGTCGCTGTTAACGTTGCTGTTGTCGACTTCAAAGTAGACGCCCGCGCTGGGTGACCCGATGATGCCTGTGAGGGTTTCGTTCTCGGGTGTGTACGAGGTTGTGATCCCGATCTCGTGGACGGTGTTGAACGTGCTGTTGGGGTACTGATAGATCGTGTAGCCCAGACCAAACTCGAACTGGTCCATTGCCAGGCTGAGCCCCGCGTAGATGTCGTTCTCGTACCACGAGTCGACCGAACCGCCGAGAGCGCCGGTCTGCTCGGAGTGGAAGCTGTTCCATGTCCCGATAACGAGGTCGAGTTGGGGCTCGTCTTCGTTCTCGGCTTCGATCAGCGTGGCGCCGACCTCGAACCACGGCTGGGCGATGAATCCATCATCTTCCTGGAGATAGCCTCGGAAGAAGTACGCCGAGGTGAAGTCCACACCGGCAGAGGTGGAAAGCAGGCTGGTTGTTGCCGGGGCAGCATCTTCTTGTTGCGCCGACGCGATCATCGCCTGTGTTGCACATAACGCAATAGCCAAGTTTCTCTTCTGAGTTTTCATCGAATGGCTTTCTGTCAAGTGATGCGAGGAACACAAGCAACAGAGGCGTTGCCATACTCGGATTCGGGTTGCAAAGACTTAATCTTGAGGCAATTGACAACGGACGTTGATATTCCGGTTTGTGGCGTGCTTGCTTAGGGAAGACCGTTGCATTGGGAGAGGTCTTCACCGCTATTGGGGGGCGGGAATCGAACGACCCAGTATTGGGTGAGGAATGTCCCGCAAATATGCAGAACGCGACTCATGGACAGAGGTCGCGAAAATCTGGATGAGACGCACACGCGTGCGTGTGAGTCTTGTTTGTGATTATAATAATCAGAAAATAATAATAAAATAACAATAAGAGCACTCGCTCGACGACATCAAAGACAGGCACCACCGGGTGTTCGCCGAGTCCAATGACGCAGCGAGCCGCGAGTGCGCCGCGTTCTGGCAGCGCCTCAGCGAGGGCGGCTTTGATTCTGGCGAGTACAAGCGTGTCGGCAAGGGAGGCAGGGAGGTCTGGATCCAGGCCTCGTACAACCCCATCTTCGACCCCAACGGCAAGCCCTACACGGGCAGGTGGGGGCTGTGAAGTCCGATAGCTCAACGAATCTGGTGGAAAGCCGTCAAGAGACTCCAAAGTCCGCATCTCCACTCGATGAGAATGGGTTCTCAGAATTCTGACCCTGGCCCGGAACTATCACGAGAAACACTCGTACCCCTCTCAGCAGACTTGAGAGGGTTTTCTCGTTCCCGATTGACATGACATGAGAATCGATTATCATAATCACATGGCACAGCGGTCGAGATATACCGACGAGATCCTCAGGGTGGTCAGCGATGCTGGGCGCCCTGTATCTGTCGATGAGATCCGCGATGCCCTGCGTGAGTCAGGTGTCGGAACGGCAACCGTCTACCGAGTGGTGAATAACTGCGTCGAGGGCGGCAAGCTGAAGAAGGTAGAACTGCCAAACGCCGCGGCGCGCTTCGAGCCCGCCGACCTGCCTCACCATCACCATTTCGAGTGCGACTCGTGCAGAAAGGTGTACGACGTCCCGGGCTGCGCTCAGGGTGTCGCAGATCTCGCCCCCGAGGGTTTCGAGGTCAGCCAGCACGAGATCCTGCTCAAGGGAACATGCCCAGAGTGCCAGGAGGCGTCGGTGTGAACCGCAAGACGGCTCCAGCCTGGTTCACCTCACTGATGGTCGGTGCGATCATCGTCATCGCCAGCGGCGGTCTCGGTGCGCTGCACCGTCACGTCGACCACCCTCCAAATCAAAAGCATGCATGTCAGCACGGCCACCATCACCATGGTGACTCGCATAGCCACGACGAGAAACCCACGCCCGGCCACGACCACGAAGATTGCGAGACGTGTCTCGTGCTCATGGTGGGGGGGCAGTGGGCAACCAGCCTCGAGGAACCGAGGCTCTTGACCACGACTGTGCTTTCGCAGATAGACGCTGTTGATAGCCTCGTGCGTGAAGTCGAGCTGAGCCGCGCCGCCTTGCCGCGCGGCCCGCCAGCGATCTCCCTCTGAGATCAACCGGAATCCCGGTTTCTAGCAAACACAGTTTCATACTTGAACAAACGTGCATCTGTGCGCACACAGGAAAGATGCCATGCGCAATCGTGCTTTTACACTCATAGAACTGCTCGTAGTCATAGCGATCATCGCGCTCTTGATCGGAATCCTGCTCCCCGCGCTCGGGAAAGCAAGGCAGACCGGTCGCGCCGTCGCGTGCCTGAGCAACATGCGCCAGCTGGCGATCGCCCAGACGATGTACTCGGACGACAACGACGGCAGGCTCGTCGATGCGGGCATCGACCACGGCTCGCCAGGCCGACCGGCGTCGTCGTGGATCACGGAACTTGCACAGTACTTCGATGCACCGATCGTCGTCCGCTCGCAGAGCGACAGGAGCCCCTGGTGGCCGATCGACGAGGGCGGCACCAGCGAAGGCCCGACGCTCGCAGAGATGCTCGCACAGGTTGATGCGATCGTGAAAGAGAACCCGGACGATCCGCAACCCGAGCTGGATGCATACTTCAACAGCATCCCGCCGACGCGCTGGACGAGTTACGGGCTCAGCGACTTCCTGACGACCAAGTTCAGCCCGTTCACCGACCCGAACTTTGGCAGAGTCGAAGGCACGAGACTTCTCCGCGGAATTCCGAGACCTTCGGCGACGATCCAGTGGGTCCAGATGACGCAGGACGACACCGAAATCACCGGTGATTCCAGGCCGCAGTACGCAACGGCTGACCACGTGCACGCGCTCAGTTGGGGTGGCGAGGGCGATTCGCCGTGGCTCGCGGCGAGCGAACAGATGGATGTAGGCGCTCACGGCGGGGGCCGGACAGAGCGAGGATTGTCAAACTTTGCGTACCTCGACGGGCACGCCGAAACGAACGCGTTTGACGATGTGTACCGGGATTATTACGACAACAGCTTCTTTCCGAGGATTGCACAAAGATGAAGAAGGCAAGTGCGACAGCTGCAGCGATTCTGGCGACCACTTCGGTGCACGCACAGATACACGAGGGTGATATCGCGGTCGGCTTGAACGACGGTGTTATTACGACCGGCACCGCGTCGAACGGCACGGGCGTGATCACCGAGCAGCAGTGTGTGTTCGGAGCCGAGTTCGGCTCGCAAGCGAGAACGACCGACCCCGGGTTCGATACCGACCTGGGTGTGTTCACACCTGATACCGATATCGCCTACTTCATCCGCAAGGCGCTGCGGAAGTGGGACGGGTCCAACTTTGACACCATCCCACCCGAGAAGATCCGTATCTCGTTCGGACCAGTCTTTGGCATCTCGACACCAGATACCGACCCGGCGCAGCCTCTTGAGGGTGTGTACACCGGCACATCTGGCGGCGAGTGGCACGTTCACTACGCGTTTAGGCTCGAGCTCAACGGCTCGCCCGCGACAGGCGTTTCGAGCGATGGCGTGTACTTGCTTGAGTTCGAGCTCAGGGAACTCACCGGCTCGCACCAGCACAGCGAGCCGATCTGGCTGGTTTTCTCGGAGGGCGCCGACCAGCAGACGCTCGAAGACGCGATCGCGTACGCCAACGCTGAGTTCGGTTGCGGCATCGATGTGTGCGTCGCGGACGTCAACGGCGACGGCCAGCTTTCGCCGGCAGACTTCACAGCCTGGATCGCTGCGTTCAACACGAACGATCCGAGTGCTGATCAGAACGGGGACGGGCAGATCACGCCCGCAGATTTCACCGCATGGATAGCGAATTACAACGCAGGCTGCTGAGTGCGTTCGCAGCAGCATTTTCTTGGAGGAGAGAGAGATGAAGACGAGTGAGAAGATTGCAGCGCTGATGTGTGTTAGCGCGACGAGTGTGATGGCGCAGCCTGACCCCCACGGCGACGACGGCGTCGTCGGTGTCAACGGTTCGGGCATGCTCGCCATCGAGATAGACCTCGACGAGGTGTTCGAGTTTGAGGAGATGTTCTCGAACGGCTCGCTCAACGGCTGGATCTCAGACGCTCCGGGGTTCACTGCGCTCGACGAAGATGAGCCCGATGAGGACTTCTTCATGCTTGGCGCCGGCGCCGACATCCACTTCCAGCTCGTCGGCACGAACGTCGACGCGATGCAGGTCTACAACCCCTTCTTCGATGTCCCCGCGATGGCCCCGGGCGAGACCTTCGCCTTCGGCACCGGTGACTTCGACACCCACCCGTTCTGGTTCCTCAACACCGACGCCGCTTCGTTCGATCCGAACGACAGCGAGTGGAGCGTTGACTTCCGCGTTGTTGACCAGGGCACCACGGGCTACGCGGATTCGGAGGTCTACACCATTCGGTTCGCGATCCCATCACCCGCCAGCGCAAGCGTGCTGGCATTTGCTGGACTGGCAGCTGCTCGCCGCAGGCGCTAATCCACGCTAGACAATTTGCCTCTTCGTAAACCACCCTCGTACGGGCTACCCGTGCGGGGGTGGTTTCATTTTGGTGCCAGCTTAGCTGACGTCAATTGTGGTATGAGAAACGACATCTCCGAATGATCTGGTCAGGGTTCAGTTCACTCGCATCACGGTTCTGACGGGCGAATGCCTCTTGGCACAGGTTGGTACGGGATCGGCTAGCTGCAGCGCAGATACTTGCTTGTTCTGAGTATGCCATTCCCGTACGGTTCTGCCGCGTGGGCGTGGCCTTAGATGCGCGTCAACCGTATGAGTAAAGAAACAGCCCCGCCGATGAACGACGGGGCTGTCGAAAGTACACGTTGCTGCTGTTGCAGCTATGCCGAGCCGGGATTAGCGGCGGCGGCGGGCAGCGGCGAGACCGCCGAGACCCAGGAGAGCCATGCTCGCGGGTGCGGGAATGGGCTCGCCGTTGATGCGGAAGTTGTGGCTGAATTGGCCGTCGTTGCCACCGAGGAAGTTGACATCCTCAGAGCCAATGGTGGGGCCTGCGTCGCCCAGGAAGAACTGGCCGAGGGTCGCGGGGCCAAAGGCACCGGCGTCATCGACGACCATCTGAACGATGCCGTTCTCGGGGACGGTAACGCCGCCCGGGAACGAGTTGATGGTGATGGTGTAGATGAAGTTACCGGCACCAGCGAACGCAACGCCGAACGAGTCGACGAAGTTGCTCGATGCGTCGAAGAACTCGAAGAATGCAACGCCGCCGGAGGTGTCAACACCACCAACGAAGCCGAACTCAGCGAGGTCGATGTCGTTGCCAGCGACCGAGCTGTAGTCGTCAGCACCGATGGCGCCACCAGCTGCGGGGAACGCGACGAAGCCGTTAGGGCCAGCGTCCATGTTCGAGTAGTGGTCAGCGGGGATCTCGCCGATCGCTGGGCCGTTGATGTCGCGAGCGGTGATGGTGTACATGCTGGGGTCCAGCAGGTTGGAGTGCGTGGCACCCGTCAGGTCGGCCGAGGCGGACGACGCGACGGCGAGGCCTGCAGCAAAAATCACAGTCTTTGTCATGTCTCTACTCCCAAACGTTCACGACCGCTCTCTTCCAGACAGCCGTGCATATGGTCCGAGAGGCCACGCCTAAACAAACCGCCCCGACGAGCGCCGGGAAATTCAAACGATGTGTCGAGCGTGAGGTCTCTCGTCTTCCTGCTCGTACCGGGGCCCATGAAGATCCCGGATACCAGCAGCCTACCCCAGCGAGAGCAGCGACGCAATCACAAACTTGATGACCCGATCGAGGGAGGTCTGGATGTGAGATTAGGTTTGGTTTTTGATCGGTATTGATTGAGATGTGTGTGAAGTTAGGCAGTTCGTTTGGTGTTACAGGCTCATTATGGGGCCCAGGTGCTTCTCGAACTTCTTCCAGCGTTCCATTGAGGACGTGTACATCGGTCTTCGGACCTGGTCCACACTCAGCGTGACCACGGTCCGGTTGCTCTTGTGTGAATCGAGGCAGGCGTCGTCCCAATCAAGGCCGACGAAATCGATCATCCGGCGTGCCTGGCCTTCCTTGTCTGCGACGATGTCCTCGTACTTCACATCGAGAATCGGGGTCTCGAGCACGTTCTTCCAGTGCTCCATGATCCGTCTGTACTGCCGGTAGTAGTGCGCGAGCGTATCGAGGTTGCGCGAATAGGCCTGGTTCTCAGGGCCAGGGAAGTGCTGCATGAAACACGACACGCAGGTGTCGCGTGGATCTCGCATGCAGTGAATCACCTTCGCGCCCGGGAGGATCATCTCGAGCACGCCAAGATGCAGGAAGTTCTGCATGAGCTTGTCAACGATCACCGGCGATCGTTGTCCCGCCTCTTCAATCTCCGACAACGCCCGTCTTGCCACACGATCAACGCCTGCTGCGTTGAACGTGTCGAGGCGCTCGATCTGCAACTCATCGGGGCGCGTGATGACGGTCATCTCGCGCGCCGCGTAAGGGATGAACTGACGCTCGCCGTAGCCGAACGCATGTGGGTGGCTCGCGATAATCTGCTCGACGAGCGTCGTGCCCGATCGGGGCATGCCCACGATGAAGATCTTGCCTGTGCCGTCGCGTCTCGATCGCGGGAGTGTCTTCATCCGTTCAGCGCTGAACGCCTCGATCCGCTGATCGATCCACCGCTCCCAGTTCTCGATGCGGTGGTGTGAGGGCCGCATCTCGTTGGCTTCCTTGCCGGCCTGCCACGATTCGTCGAATCTGCCGAGCTTCTCGTATTCTGCAGCGAGTTCGTACAGAATCGCGGCACGGTTCTCGCCGGGTTGTGTTGCCGTCTCGGCGGCCCGCTCAAGAACTTCAAGGCCCAGCTCGCGTCTGTTCGCGGATCTGCAGCACTTTGCGAACGTCGCCACGGCTTGGCCGTTCGTGAGGTCGCTCTCCACGAGCGGCTTGAGCAGTTCGATCCCTTCATCGGCGTTGCCCGTGATGTTCAGAAGCTCCGCTTGCACTCGCTTCGCGCGGTTCGAATTCGGGTCCTTCTTGAACGCCCTGGCGAGCGCCTTCTCCGCCCCGGCAACGTCCTGGAGCGCGAGGCACACGACCGCGTGCACCGCGTGCGTGTCCGCGGGGGCTTCCTTCGCCTGGCACGAGATCTCGAAGTACTTCCGCGCTTCATCGTGGTGGAGCTGACCCATCTTCGCCAGCCCCAGATTGAAGATAATGCTCGGCTCGTTCGGGTGGCGCTTGAGTAGCGGCTCCAGCAGCATGACCGCTTCGGTCATACGCCCCTCGGACATGATGGTCTGCGCATGGTGTGCGATCTTCTGATCGCGTGCCGCTTCTTCGGCGCTGAGCTTTCGTTTCGGCAGTCTTGCCATGCGGTGCTCCACAACCCTCTGCATTAGAGGTAGTCGACGGCTGCCGATCAATCCCTGTAGCGTTGGCGGAGTTTCGTGCTGAGCCTAGCCATGAGCTGCGCCCGCTCAAACTCGTCGATCCAGTCTTGGAGCGTCGCCCTCGCCTCGTCATCCGGCACCGGTGCGCCGGGGAGCATGCAGCTGGGCCCCAACTGGCGCTCCGCGAGCGCCCGATACCGGGACAGCGTCCGATCGCCCGCGAAGTTCAGCAGGTCAAAGTCCTCGTTGAGGATCAGGACGACCGGCACACGCAGCCCGCCGCAGAGCATGACCCGCTCGGCGAGATCGCCGTGTTCGTCCCTGTCAAGGAAACGACAGGTGATCTTGCTTGAGGCCCGTTCGATGTGGTCGAGGACGGGCATCTGCTGGGCGCAGTCGCCGCACCAGACGCCGCTCGAGACGAGAACATTGAGTTCGCGTGTGAATGAGCCGATCAGCTCAGCCTGTGCCTCGCTGAGCGCAGCCTGCGCATGCAGCGCGTCCCAGCCCCGGCGGTGCCCGGGTGAGCTCTTGCTCAGGTAGTCCTCGTATGGCAGGCCTGCGTCAAACTTCTGGCGGAGATAAGAGGGTGTCAGCATGCACAGAGAGTAGACCCGCGGCTAACTCGCTGCTGGTGTCGTAAACAGGTTGCCCAGAACCAACCCGACGAGGAACATGATCACTGAGAACACGAGAGCCATCAGCAGTGCCTTACCGAAAGAGGTGTACGCGAGTAGCTTGATAAGCCCGGCGAGCACAAGGAAGTTCGCAACCGTTACGATGATGCTTGCCATGCCCGGATCCATCTCGGAACCGCCTAGTCCCAAGGTGATGATGATGTTCGCGACGAACGTCAGAAAGATAATCAGGATGCCGCGACCAATAGGAAGTTCTTCTTGCTCGAAGAGGTTGTGTACGAATGCAAGGACAAATCCCATCACACAGATAATGGCGACAAGAACAAGAAGGCCAAATCCAAGACCAATCATCACAATCCTCCACCGGGTGAGGGCGGAGTATGACGGCTCTTTCAGATTGTGTCAATTCAACAATTCAGAGAGCTTGACTAATCTCGAACTCACCACCTCTCGTCGTCGTTCTGTGGGGCCATGTGCCAAGGCTCTGAATCGACGCCGTTGATCGTTGTGCCACCGTGGATGTTGTTCTTGACGTACGGCAGAAATGACTGCGGGAACGTCGGCTGGATCGCGCTCGCATCATCGAGACGCTGGACTTGATTCTCACTAAGAACAACGTCGAGCGCCTTCAGGTTCGCAAGAAGCTGGTCCATCGTGCGTGCGCCGATGATCGTGCTCGATACACCTTGCTTTGCTTGCACCCACGCCAGCGCCGCCTCGGCGGGTGTGCAGCCCGCCTCATGAGCAACTTTGATGAGTTCATCTACAATTGTTAGGTTTCGTTCGTTGATATGGCCCTTGACCCACTCGCCGCGCTTCGGGTCGATGGTGTCAAGATTATCGCGTGTGTACTTGCCGGTCAGCACGCCTCCCTTGAGCGGCGACCATGGCGTGACACCCATGCCCATCTCGCGTGCCATCGGGATCAAGTCGTTCTCGACGGTGCGTTCGACGAGCGAGTACTCGATCTGCAGCGCGACCGCGGGCGTCCAGTTCTTGAAGATAGCTTCGTACTGGGCTTGTGCGCATTTCCACGCGGGCGTGTCGGAGATGCCGAAGTAACGCACCTTGCCCATGCGGACGAGGTCGTCTACTGCGCGCATGGTTTCGTCGATCGGGGTCAGGTGATCCCAGAAGTGCATCCAGTAGAGATCGATGTAGTCGGTCTGGAGCCTTCGGAGTGATTCGTCGCACGCTGCGATGATGCCCTTGCGGTGCGCACCGCCTCCGTTTGGATCGCCCGGGAACATGTTGCCAAGGAACTTGGTCGCGATGACCATCCGGTCACGCTTGGCTGGGTGGCGCCCGATGTGGTCGCCGATGATCTTCTCTGAGTGGCCCTTGGTGTAGATATTGGCTGTGTCGAGGAAGTTGCCTCCGCGGCCGGTGTACGCGTCGAGGATGGCCAGCGAGTCCTCGACCGTGGAGCCGAAGCCCCAGTCTTCGCCGAAGGTCATGGTGCCCAGGCAGAATGGGCTCACCCTGAGCCCGCTGCGTCCGAGTGTGACATAGTGGTCGAGTGGCACGGTGCTGCTCCTCATTCCAGGATCTTGCTTGTTTCTGTCGCGACATCAGGATCGTAGTCGCAACCCACCGATTCGGTTCGGTACCAGATTACGCTGGCATACACATGACACACACATCCTTTGGCACGGGAGACTCCGCATGAAGATCGCACGTTCACTGGCTTCGATCGCACTCGCAATGGCGGTCACCCTGCCCGCCGCCGCTCAGGACAACGCTCATAAAGCGTCCAACGTCCCCTCGATGCAGGAAGCCGGGGCAAAGCTCCAGCAGGGCGATACCGCTGCCGCTGCAGAGATGTTCGAAGCGATCCACAAGGCAAATCCCAAAAACGGACAGGCCTGGTTCATGCATGGGTACACGGTCCACATGCAAGGCGATCACGAGAGGGCCCTCAGGCTGCACATGAAAGCAGCAACCTTCCCCAACATGCGCCCCGCGGCTCTCTACAACGCGGGGTGTGCGCACGCGCTGCTTGGTCAGCGCGACGAGGCGTTCGAGTGCCTGAGGCTCGCAGCCGACGCTGGTCAAGCACCGGTCGCGCAGTTCACGGGTGACGCCGATCTCGTGTCGCTCCACGTAGATGAACGCTGGCCCAAGCTGATCGAGAGGCTCAATGCCGCGAAAGAGAACTCGCCCGCCAGTGCAATGCACTTCTGGGTGGGTGAATGGGACTGCTATTCACCCAATGGCTCACTCAGCGGCACGAACCACCTCCAACTCGTGAACAACAAGATGTTCATCCACGAGCAGTGGACAAACAGCCAGGGCCAGGTCGGGCAGAGCTTCAACTACTACGACATCGAGGAGGGTAAGTGGCGCCAGATCTGGGTCGATCCGACACGCCAACTTGAGATGACCGCCGAGCCCGGCACGCCCGGCAAGCTGCTCTTCGAGGGCAGGAACTATGACCAGGCCGGCAACGTGAGCTACCGGCAGATGCTCGTTCAAAAGCTCGAGGGAGGTCGGGTGTATCAGGAAGGCCGACAATCACAAGACGGCAAAGAGTGGTCCGTCGTGTACAGACTCATCTACATGCCCAAGGGCGAAGCGTTCAACAGCGAAGGGCTGCCGACACCCGGGGCTTAGTCCGGCTGACCGAGCTTCGCCTCGATCCGGACGAGCGTGTCGCGAATCTCGCGTATGAGTTCGGTTGCATCGTCAGAGGCAGCCGAGGCCGCGGGGGTGGGGGCGCTGCTGGCCGACTTGCCCTCGGCGATCTCGTCACGCCGCTCGAGTACTGCGTCGCGGAATCCCTTGGCGTCACGGATGCCGACGAGGTTCACGAGTGAGCTGCCCATGCCGCTCTGGCCCGCTGTTTCAATGGCGATCGCCTGCACGCCGCAGAACCGCATGATCGG
The DNA here is from genome assembly GCA_003712165.1 of Phycisphaera sp. GTDB lineage: Bacteria > Planctomycetota > Phycisphaerae > Phycisphaerales > UBA1924. Next base: position 2,313,226 of record RHLH01000001.1, on the reverse strand, counting down.
TCCCTGATTAACGCCCAGGTCCGTGATCTTGTCGAGGGGGATGGTCTTCTCGACCTTGTTGAGCACACCCCGTCTGACTCGGAGCGAGCGTTCGAGCAGCGTGCACTCGATGTGTTTGTACTCGATCGTCTTCACGATATAGACGATGGGCAGGATGATGATCAGCAGCGGGATCAGCACGATCGTGATCGTGAACGGGATGGCGATACTGAGCACAAAGTACTTTACCGCGTTGTCGAACTCTGCCTGCTGAAGAATGACTTCCTGACGCATCGCGTGCCTCCCCTGCCAGATTCTTCTTCGGAAAAGAGCTTACCCCTTTGCGTCGCGCGTCGAATCAGAGAGCCTGCGCAGCTCGTCGAACGCCTGCATCGGGCTCATCTCGTCGAGCTTGATCTCTCGGAGCCGATCGACTGCGGGGTGCGGGACGAACTCGGTGAACAGCGACATCTGCGCCGGTTGCTCTTTGGGTGATTTGGGAGCCTCAACTTTCGCGCCGTGGTGCACCGCGAGAGATCCGAGCACATCTCTCGCGCGGTCCGTCACAGCTTGAGGCACGCCAGCAAGCCGCGCGACATGGATGCCGAACGACTGCTCGCTACGACCGGGCTCGATCTGGTGCAGGAACACGATCTCCGGCTGATCGCCCTCGCCCGCCCACTCGCGGACAGCCACATGCAGGTTGCGCACTTTGCCCTCGAGCTGCGACTCCAGATCGGTCAACTCGTGGTAGTGCGTCGCAAACAGCGTCCGCGGGCCACGCTCCGATAGCGTTTCGACGATGGCCCATGCGAGGCTGAGCCCGTCGAGCGTTGATGTGCCCCGCCCGATCTCGTCCAGGATGACGAGCGACTTCTCGCCGGCGTGGTTGAGGATGTTGGCGGTCTCGATCATCTCGACCATGAACGTTGATTGCCCGCGGTGCAGCGCATCGTCGGCTCCGACGCGCGTGAAGATCCTGTCGGTCAACCCGATCGTCGCGGCCTTTGCTGGTACGAACGAACCCGCGTGCGCCAGAAGTGTAACGAGCGCAACCTGGCGGATAAACGTGCTCTTGCCTGCCATGTTGGGGCCTGTAATGAGCGCCAACGCCGCGTCACTTCCCCCCAGGGTGAGCCCGTTTGGGACGAAGTCGTGCTCCAGAGCTTCTTCAAGAACCGGGTGTCTAGCTTCCACAAGACTCAGTTCGCCGCCCGAGGTCATCTCGGGCCTGGTCCAGCCCCTGCGGGTGGCTCTATCTGCGAACGCTGTCAGCACATCAAGCTCGGCGACCGCGTTTGAGAACGCAGAGAGCGCACCGAGGTGCTTGGTCAGCTCTGCGGTGAGCTTCGTGAACAACTCCCGCTCGATCTCCTGCGCCATCGATTCGGCTCGCGAGACCTTGTCCTCGAAGTCCTTGAGCTCGGGCGTGATGTACCGCTCGGCGTTCTTGAGTGTCTGTTTGCGCGTCAGTGCGTGCTGCGCAAGCCTGTCGCCCGCGCTGGCGGCCTGCACCGCGGTCAACTCAACGTAATACCCGAAGACCTTGTTGTACCCAACCTTGATCCCGGGCAAGTCCAGTTCCTGGGCGATCTTTGCCTGGTAGTCGGCGAGCCACTTCGAGGCGTCGGTCTGCAGCGAGCGGGCCTCGTCGAGGCGCTTGTCAACGCCCTCGCGGAAAACCCCGCCGTCACGCAGGAGCGCCGGCGGATCCTCAACGCACTCGGCCTCGACGCGCTCAGCGATGGGCCTGAGCACCGACTCGATGCCTCTGAGTTCAGAGTGCTGCGCCGCGAACGCGGGTGTGTTGTCGGTCAACTCGCAGAGCCGTTCGATGAACGAGAGCGATCGCCCGATCCCCACGACATCGCGCGGCGTTGCGCGCCCGAGCGCGAGTCGGCCCGCGATACGCGCCACATCCTGGATGGGCGAGAGAGCATGGCCGATCTCATCCGCCAGACGCCGGTCGCTCACCAGCGCCGCGACGCGGTCGTGCCGGCTCGTGATCGTCTCGAGTCGGCCCGCTGGCCTGCAGAGCCAGTCACGCACGAGCCTTTTGCCCATCGCGGTTCGGCAGCCGCCCTGACCGGCCTGCCCCAGAAAGAGCCCGACGACAGAGCCCTTGACCGCACCGTCACGGATCGTCTTCTCGATCTCAAGCGCCCGCAGGCTGACCGCGTCAACGATGCACCGACCGGCTGGGTCTTCACGCTTGGGCGGCTGCAGGTGCGCCAGCGTCGCCGCGGCGATCGCGCCGGGACGCGACGCGACGCCCTCGTTGTCGATCGCCTGCGTTTCGCGTAGATACCTGATGAGCGCGCCCGCAGCGCGAACCGCGGGATCTCCGGTTTCAAGACCGAAGCCCGCGAGCGTGGTGACCTTGAACTGAGTCAGCACAGCTTCGAGCGATTCTTCCTCGCGGAAATGCCACGCGGGGCGCCCGGTACCGGCGATCTCGAGCCTGTCCAGCACGCGTTGCGTGCGGGGGGGCGGGTCACCCGAGCCGGGCTCCGCGAAGAGCAACTCGCTGATCGCGCGGGAAGCGAGCTCGTCCGCAAGCGTCTTCGAATCCGCGTCGAAGAGCGTCAGCTCACCCGTCGAGACCTCGGCGACCGCGACCGACGCAGGCGAATCGTCGCCCGAGTCGGTGAAGACCACCGCAGCGATTCGGTTGACCGCAGAACCATCGAGCAAGCCGTCGTCCACGAGGGTGCCAGGTGTTACGACTTGTGTCACAGCGCGCTCGACGACGCCCTTGGCTTCTTTCGGGTCCTGGATCTGGTCGGCGATCGCAACGCGGTAACCGAGCGCCACGAGTTTACGCAGGTAGTTGTCCAGTTGGTGGTGGGGCGCGCCAGCCAACGGCACGCCTCCCGTGCGCTCGGTCAATGTCAGACCGAGCTGCGGCGCAACGGTGGTCGCGTCCTCGAAGAAGAGCTCGTAGAAGTCACCCATACGGAAGAAGAGCACACAGTCGGGGTGCTCCTTCTTGAAGCGGAAATACTGCTTCATCGCGGGTGTCTGCTTCGGGTCGCTCATAGACCTAGAAGATAGCCCGCCCTGCGCAGCGGGTGGGGCTGGTCAGCCTGTCGGTTGTAGCGAGCGAGTCACTTCGTGACCGCGTTGTCGGCCTCGGGCATCTCGGCGCCGACCGCCTTGATCTTGGCGAGCAGATCATCGAGGTCGCTCGTGGTCAGATCCGGGTTCACGCAGACCATCCGGATGACACGCCTGCCGTGCACGATCCCCCAGCCGATCTTGGCCATCTGTCGGCGGTCGAGCTCGTCGCAGATCTGGTCGCTGGGCTTGCCAGTGACCTCGAAGCAGACAGTGATCCACTGCGGATCGCACGAGAGCTGCAGCTCGAGGTCTTCGTCGATTCGGCTGCGGAAGTGCTGGGCGAGCTCGAACTGTCGCTCGACCCGGCTCTTGTAGCCCTCATCACCGAGGTGCTGCCAGGCCGCCCAGAGCTTGAGCGCGTCGTTCCGCCTGCCGCACTGGAGCGACCGCGTGCCGGGGTTGAGCATGTCCTCGTCCTGCTGGAAGAGGTACGTCGCAGCCTCATCGAAGTGCTTGGTCGTCATCCCCGCGTGGCGGGTGAGCATGACCGAGCAGATCAGAGGCACACCCATCATCTTGTGCGCATCCCAGGTGAACGAGTCGGCCAGTTCGAGCCCATCCATCAGATGCGCGAACGCGTCCGAGAGCAGCGCACTCCCGCCGAACGCGCCGTCGACGTGCACCCACGTGTTGTGCTTCTTCGCGACCTCGACGATCGGCTTGATCGGGTCGAACGCGCCCATCACAGTTGTGCCAGAGGTCGTGATGGTCATCAGGGGCTTCTTGCCCGCTGCAAGGTCGCTGACGATCTGCTCATCCAGCTTCTCGGGAATCATGCGCCCGATCTCGTCAGCCGGGATGGCTACGACATTTGCACGTCCGATGCCGAGAAGACCCGCGTTCTTGCGCACGGAGTAGTGCGACTCGGCGGAGGTGTACACGACAAAGTCACCCGCCGGGAAGCCCGCCTCACGCGAGTCCTCGACGGCCTCATTGCGCGCGATGATCATCGCTGCCATGTTCGACATCGACCCGCCGGGCGTGAAGAGTCCGTCGCCCCCGGCAAAGCCGGCCAGCTTCATCATCTTCTCGAGCAGGATCTGTTCGAGAATGACCTGCACACCCGCGGCCTTGTAGGTGTACATCGAGGTGTTGCAGATCGCTGCCAGCATGTCGGCGAGGACCGCGATCGATTCTCGCCCGCCGAACAACTGGTTATAGAAGCCTGTACCAGTCGTGACAGGGGTCGCCAGAACCACGCTGCGGAGCTTGTCGATCGCGCGTTCCAACGGCAGGCCCGATTCGGGGAGATCGAGTTCGAGGTCACGCCTGGCTGCCTTCGGATCCAGCATGGGCCTGACAGGCTGCTCAGACTCCGAGTCCAGCAGTATCTCTGCGAGTTCGTGGACCTGATGGAGGGGGTTGCAGGACGTCTCGGAGGTGGCTGCCATACAGGAGTATTGGCCGCAAATCAGGCGAAAGTGGATACATCTTTACCTGCGAGCTCGGGTCTCAGTCGGAATCGGTCGATAGAAAAGTTGACTTCTGTATAGATTTATATATAGACTCAGGGGTACATGGTCTCACTGACTTCTCAGTACGCACTCAGGGCTGTGCTATATCTCGCCACGGTGGGGGGCGGTCCCGTTGTCGCCGAGGCGATTTCCAAGAACACCGGCGTACCCAAGGGTTACCTCCACAAGATTCTGCGGAGGCTCGGCAAAGCAGGCATCCTCGACGCTCAGAGGGGGGTCGGGGGTGGCTACGTGCTGTCGCATCAGCCCTCAGAGATATCGGTGTGCCAGGTGCTCAAGGCGATCGAGCCCCAGCAGCCGGACTTCAGTTTCGATCCGTGCAAGACTGACGATGGAAAGTCCATGCCCGACGCGATCGGCAAGCTGATCAAATCCGCTCAATCGCACATCGAGCAGATCTTCACCGAAACGAGCATCGAAGATCTGCTAAACGATGAGTCTGACGCCTTGCCCGCCCAGATCCCGGCGTAGCGAAGGCTCGTTGGAAACCAATAGAGACTGGTTCCGTTACACTCGCACCCTTCACGCCGACGTCGGTAAGAGGGGGCTACAGAGCTATGGGTGATACGGGCTTCAAGATTCTCGCGGTCGCGCTATACGCCTCGATCCTCGTGCTGATCGGTTTCCTCGCCTCGAGGCGGATGAACAACATCCGTGACTACTTCGCATCCGGGAAACGGCTCGGCTTCTTCAACGTCGCCTTCTCGGCCCGCGCAACGGGTGAGAGCGCGTGGCTTCTGCTCGGCTTGACAGGAATGGGCTACGCAGTGGGCGCCAAGGCGTTCTGGGTTGTGCTTGGTGAACTTATCGGAGTGGGCGGAGCATGGATACTCATGTCGCGCCGGTTCAAGCGGCTCTCTGACAAGTATGACTCGATCACAGTGCCCGACTATCTCGAGTCACGCTTCCGCGATTCGGGGCACTGGCTCAGACTGATCGCGGCCGGCGCACTCATCGTGTTTGTCCCCATCTATGCGGGCGCACAAGTCTTCGCGACAGGCACAGCATTTCATGCGTTCCTCGATTGGAATCATTACCTAGGTGCAGCGGTCGGCTTCACGGTTGTGATGATCTACATCACCAACGGCGGCTTCACTGCGGTGGTCTGGTCGGACGTGTTCCAGGGCTCGCTTATGGTGATCGGCCTCGTCGTGCTGCCGATCGTGGCTCTTCTGCACGTCGGCGGGTACGCGGATGTCACAAGCGCGGTTGAGGCGGTCGATCCGCACCTGATGTCGCTCCACGGCCCCGGCGATGCGGGGCCCTCTTCAGGTGCTTGGAATCTTGCAACGGTGATCTCGGTCCTCGGCTTTGTCGCGATCGGGATCGGGTTCCTTGGGTCGCCTCAAGTGTTCGTTCGCTTCATCTCGATGAAGAACGAGAAGCAGATTCTCCCTGGCACCCTTACAGCGCTCACGTGGACGCTTCTCGCAGATTCAGGTGCGGTGCTCGTGGGCTTGTTCGGCCGAGCGATCTTCACGATGCCCGAGATTGGTGACAATCAGGACAACATTCTTCCCACAATGGCCCTTGAACTCTTGCCCGCATTCTTCGCGGGTGTCTTTATCGCAATGGTGCTCAGCGCGATCATGTCCACAATCGATTCGCTGCTTGTGGTTGCGTCCAGCGCGGGTGTGCGCGACTATTGGCAGAAGGTCAGACACCCCGAGATGGACGACGCGAGACTCGTTTCCCTCTCGCGCAAGGTCACGATCGCGCTCTCGCTCATCGCGTTTGCGATCGGGATGGGGATCATCAAGTATGACAAGGAGAACGGGGTCTTCTGGATCATCATCTTCGGATGGTCCGGGATCGCCGCGACGTTCTGTCCAACAATGATCCTGAGCCTCTTCTGGTCGAAACTGACATCGATGGGCGCTAAGTGCGCGATGGTCGCTGGGTTCCTGAGTGTGCCGACGTTCAAGTTCGCGGTGCCGCCCCTGCTCAACGATGAATTGCGGGGTTATCTCACAGACCTCGATGTTCTTCTGCCCTCGTTTCTCGTCGGGTTCACAGTCGCGATCGTTATGAGCCTGCTGGATAAGAAGGGCCAGGCGAATCTGGTTGGGGTCGAGGACGATCTACGCGAGGCCGGCGCTTAGACGGTCATCACGCAGCGCGGCGGTCGCTCTTTCGCCGATCGTTTGCCATGCGGATCGCGTTGGCCTCGATCGCTTCGAGCAGCGGCATGTTTTCGATCCAGCGGCCCAGCCCCGATGTTGCGAGTTCGATCGCGGCATCGATCGGCATCGCTTCCGCGAATACCCAGCCCTGGCCGAGATCGCAGCCCAGCGTGAGCATGAACTCGAGTTCGTCTTTGGTCTCGATGCCCTCGCATACCGCTGGTACACCGAGGCTCTGCGCCATCTCGATCATCGATGTCAGGATCGCCCTGCGTGTCTGAAGGTCTCGATCGCTCTGGAGGAATCGGCGATCGATCTTGATCTGGTCGACCGGGAACTGCTCGATGCAGGAGAACGACGAGTCGCCCGTACCGAAGTCATCGACGACGGTTTGCACCCCGAGCGCACGGACGCCGTTGAGAACGGGCACGATCGTGGACTGGTGCTTGACGCAAACACTCTCGGTCACCTCGATCTTGAGCAGGCTGGGGTCGGTGTCGGTCTCGTGAATAATATCTGCGAGTTGCTCGACGAACCGCGGCGAGAGCAGTTCGAGCTTTGAGTGGTTGACCGAGATGGGGATTTGCTTCTCGTTCTTGTTCGCCTCGCGGATCGCGTTGGCGGCGTTGCACGCCTTTCGGAGCACCTGCACTCCGATGGGCACGATCAGATCGAGCTCCTCGGCGAGCGGGATGAACTCTTCGGGCGCGACAGAGCCCCTGACGGGGTGCTTCCAACGGATAAGCGCTTCGAACGAGTGCACCTCGCCTGTGGTGAGATCGATGATCGGCTGGTAAGCCACATCGAACTGCTGTTTTTCGACCGCGGTGCGAAGATCAGTTTCGAGTGTCGCTGCAGACAGCGCTCTGTCGCGGAGGCTCTGCTCGAACACGACGTACCGACCCTTGCCGGCTTCCTTCGCGGCGTACATAGCCATGTCGACATCGCGCAGGATGGTTTCCGCTCTGTGGTAACTGCCGTGGTCGGTCACGAGCCCGATGCTCGCGGTTGAGACGATGCTGTTGTTCCCGATCACATGAGGCTTAGCGAAGCGATCGATGAGATCGCTCGCGAAGTCTGCCGCCTCCGCGTCGTCGCTCATGCCCTCAGCGAGCACGACGAACTCGTCCCCGCCAAGCCTCGCCGGGAGGATCTTGTAGTCACTCTGCTTACGCTCATCCACGGCCTCAACCAGCCTGGACGCGATGCTGCACAGCAACTCGTCACCCGTGTCGTGCCCGAGGCTGTCGTTGATCACCTTGAACCGATCGAAGTCGATGTAGAACAGCGAGAGGCCTCTGCCCTTCCTGACAGCTGTTCTGTGGACGGCTTCGCCCAGATCACGCTTCAGGTGTGCACGGTTGGCAAGCCCGGTGAGCGGGTCGGTCATGGCTTCGCGCCTGAGAGCATCCTCGATGCGCCGGCGGTCGGTCACATCGCTGATGTTGACGGTGACACCAGTCGGGAACGCGACGGCTCTCATCTCGAACCACTGCGTGTGCCTGCCGTCGAATCTCCGCTCGTCTTGACAAGGCAGACCCGTTTCCATCGCCTCGGTCGCGAGCTTGTTGAGCCATGAGTACATGTGCGTCGGACAGACCTTCTCAAGGCGCTGGTTCTCTAGCTTGGAGGATGGTGCGCCAAAGAGCTGCTCGATGGAGCCGTTGACCATTTTGACGACGAACACGTTGCCCGTGGAAGTCTGTTCGGTGCCCAGAACGATCTTGGCTCCAAGCGCGCTGCGGAGCATGCTCTCAGCGAGATGCCGTGCATTGCGGAGGTCAAGCGAGCGCGACTCAAGCACGCGTTTGATCGGGGTGTCCGCGAGCGTGATCTGCACAGGACCACGCGAGTAGAGAAGCACACCAACGCCTGCGATAGCAAGACCCGCGAGCGTAGCGCTCGAGATCGAATCGGTAATTGTGGTGTTCGTAGAGAAGTTGCCCGTGACGTAGGCCAGGACCGTACTTGTACCCACGGAGGAGTAGGTCAGAACCGCGAGCGAGAGCAGGCCCAGCAGAGTGCCAGCCGTGCGCTTGGGTGCCTCGAACCACGCTGCGATGAATGCGAGGGTGAAAGCACCCATAGCGATCGCGGTGGCGAATGTCTGCAAGCTATCCGGCATCCGATGCGGTCCCCCGTCACATTCCCGATTCGTGGGGTATCGACGAGTTTCGGCGGTGGGTTCACTTCGATACGGATATCGGTGGGGGCCAATGGCGAACAGACCCACCTAACTTGGCGGGTCTGTGAAGAGAATGGAACGGAGCGGATTCGAACCGCCGACCTACGCATTGCGAACGCGTCGCTCTACCAGCTGAGCTACCGCCCCAAGTATCACCCCTCACATGAGAGGCTGACATCATAGGCCCCGAGATGCGAGGACCGGGCGTGTACGAAGTCCTCTGTGACTACGATCGACGCGGCCCTCATGATCGTGTGGAGAGCCTTAGCCTAGGAAGGACCCAATAATGCGCGCCGAAACCATGCTCGCAGAGCTCAACCGTCTCCGCAAGGACATCGACGAGGACCCTACAGACATCGAGTGGCTCGTTCTGCACCACGCGTTCTGCTTCATTTCGTACAAGATGGGCGACTTCCAGGCGTACCTCGACGAGGAGGCCGGCAAGGGCTCGTTCGACGAGTTCGAGGACTAGCTCGTCCGGTGTTGAGCAAAAGTGGGTGCACTTTGTGCAACCACGGCTGCCCGTTTTGCGATACATTGTCTATGGCGGGCGACAGGCTCTTTGCCAACCCGGAGAACCCGGGCCCCTGGTAACGCGTCGGTTCGCCACGACCGGCACCCACACCCAACCTCAAAGGGGGTGCCGGGCGATGAGCCCAGAGCGACGGTTCTGGGGAAAGGAACCCGGCGGCGGCCCGTACAGAGTCGCGACTGCTGGGACGAGTCATCGAGAGAGGAGGTGGTCCAGTGATCAATTGTGACTGTACGAAGGGGCTGCGCCGGTAACGGCTAGCCGACGGGATGCCGTTGGTGCAGCCCACTCAATTCGAAGGAAGAATTTCCTACGGCTGCCGGCTCGAAAGAGTCGGCAGCTTTCTTTTTACATAATCTCTCATCGTGAAGCCCGGCTCCAAACCAGATATGTCGCTCGCCGATGCTGTCTCTCTTGAAGATATCAGAGCAGCCGCGGCGCGTCTTAAAGGAATTGCGAGCCGAACACCCGTACACACTTCTCGCACGATCAATCAAATGACCGGCGCCGAGGTGTTCTTTAAGTGCGAGAATTTCCAGCGCATCGGCGCTTTCAAGTTCCGCGGTGCTTACAACGCGCTCTCAAAGCTGAGCGATGAGCAGCGCTCACGGGGTGTGCTGACATACTCCTCCGGGAACCACGCCCAGGCGGTGGCGCTCGCGTCCTCGCTGCTTGGTATCCGCGCTGTGATTGTGATGCCGAGCGATGCTCCGAGGGTCAAGCTCAGCGCGACTCAAGGTTATCTTGGCGAAACTAGCCAGGTCGTTCAATTCGACAAGCACGAGATCACGAGAGAAGAGCTTGGCGCGAAGATCGCAAACGAGCACGGGCTGACGATCATCCCGCCTTATGACCACCCGGGCGTCATCGCCGGTCAGGGAACCGTCGCGCTGGAACTGTTCGAGGAGGTAGGGGATCTCGACCGCCTGTACGTGTGCGTCGGTGGTGGGGGGCTGCTCTCGGGATGCGCTGTCGTAGCCAAGGCGATGTGCCCGGTGTGCAGAGTGATAGGTGTTGAGCCAGAACTGGCCAACGACGCGTGCAGGAGTTTCAGCGAGGGATTGCTGCACACGGTCAGCAACTCCGCGACGATCGCCGACGGCGCACGCACGCCAAGCCTCGGCCGCTTCACGTTCCCGCTGGTCATGCAGAATGTCGACGAGATGATGGATGTGAGCGAGTCGGCCATCACCGACACGATGCGGCTCGTTTGGGAGCGGATGAAGCTTGTGATCGAGCCAACCGGAGCGCTCGCGCTCTCTGGGTTGCTCAAGCATGCCCGAGACGCCGAGGGGCTCCGGGTCGGGGTCGTCATCAGCGGGGGCAACGTGGATATCGCCTCGCTATCGTCGATGTTCCACGGCGACTGATTAGTCGGTCTCTTTGCCCTCAACCGTGAGCCTGGCGGGGTGTCCGAACCACGAGTTGTCACCGTTTGGTCCGGGGAAGTGCGCTGAGAGCGCCCTGTCGACGTCGGCCATCGAACCGTCGGATGGCGCCCAGCCGTTGTCGAGGTCGGGGAAATCGATCTTGCAGTTCTCGCACTTCTTCGTGGAATCGAAACGGATCGGGCACCAGAAGCTCTCAACATTGCGGAGCATCTCTGTGCCCAGAGACCAGATGCCAGTCATCCAGTCACAATAGAGGCACCAGATGAGGTCGTGTCCCACGAGCCCTTCGAACTTATGTCGGCTCACGTTGACCCAGTCGCCCGACTTGTACTTGGGGAGCTTGATCAGCCATGTCAGCGGCGGGTACACGATGTACTCACTCAGACGAACGATCGCAAAGACCGGGACAGCGAGCGCCGTCGCCCAGACCGCCGTGTGATTCCGCACGCGTCCGACGCGCCTGTTGATATTGCTGACGATGCGTGGACCCTTGAGGTGTTTGCGGTTGGCCAACTCATGGAGCACGGTCCACGCCATGACCATCGTCACCTGTGCACCAACACCCACGCCGAGCCCGGCGAGCCAGTCCCACCATGCCTCGTGGTACTGCGCACCGAGGATGGGTCCAACGATCATCGGGACGACCGTGAAGTACGCGATCATGATGTCCAGCCCCGGAGCCCTGCAGAACCACGCGCTGAGCGCTTTGCCCCCCGGACCAATTTTCGGGATCAGATGCAAGAGCCCTGCGCCGAGCAAGAGGGCTAGTGACATCGCGATATACAGTGTGAGGAGTGGGGGCATGGCCGGCAGTTTACGAGGAATCGATCTCGGCCGTGTCGGTTTGTGCCGGGCGGATGCCACGCACCACGAGTACTGCAAGAAGAGGCCATACGGGCATGCTGTATCTGCTGTATGGCGAGAGGTAGACCGCGTGTGCCAGAATCAACGCGGAGCACCCGAGAAACAGGAGCATCGGCTTTGGTCGAGATGCGACCCCGAGCATGCACACGACGCCCGCTACCGTGTAAAACCCAGCGGTCACCGCACCCGCCATGCCAACCTGACTCCACTGAGCGAGCAGCACCGCCATCACGCCGGGCTCACGGGTAACTCGCAGCCCCTCGATGCGGCTCGTGTTTGATGTCAGCATGTTGTCATCGAAATCGGGTCGATCGATCCGCCTGAGTCTGTGTGACTTGACGAACCATGCGGTCTCCTGAAACTGGTCGCCGGGATACGTGTCCAACTGCCAGAAAAAAGATCGCGAGGCGGCCTTTGCGTAGGCAAAAGGGCGGTCGCGAATACAGGAGAGCGACCATGCCTGCAATTGACGCTGTACGTCGGCGTCTTTCCATGCGTTGTGTTCATTCACGAACGCAAAGAAACCTTCGATGTCCGCCGGGTTCTCACTGAGGTTTCTCTGGTATGACTCGACAAACTCCGTGGGGGCGTGCTCGTCGGTTAAGAGCCCGTTGTGGGCCAGGCCATACCAGAGATAGACGGGCTTTGCTCCGCTCAGCCCGATGATTCCCCTGTTGGCGTTGTAGATGCACCAGGGAGCAACCGTGAGAACGATTGCCAGCGAACTCAGGAGCAGTCTGGCAGCGAACCGCTTGGGTGTACCCGAGAACGCCGCGGCTACCAGAAAAAAGGGCACTACGACTTGTACAGCAGGACGCACGAGGCAGGCCAGCCCAACAAGGACACCGAGAAGGATTGGCTGAATCGTTCCGTTTCGTTGGGGTGGGTTGTGCAGTGCCAGCATACCGCCGAGTGTGACCAACGTCGTCGTCAGTGTCTCGGAGAGAAGAACGGTCTCGAACGCAAGCAGCCTCGGATCGACCGCGACGAGCGAGCCGATCAAGAGAGCCGCCCGTGGTCGGCCCGAGCGTTTGATGCCCCACGCAACGCAGCAGGCGGTTGTGATGCCGAGCAGGTGCTGGACACCCTGAAGCAGGATCGGTGAGACCGCAACCGAAAAGATCCCGGCGAGAAAGACCGAGTAGCCGGGTGTGCGGAACGGTGGAAACGTCGGCCAGACGCCGTCGGCCAAGTCCATCGCCCATGACGCGTAGTCAGCGCCGTCGTTGGTCACCAGCAGCGGCAACTGCCAGAGCGCCAGCGCCCTGATGCAAAAAGCAAGCACGCCCGTCGAGATGACCGGGCGTGCTGTGATAAATCGAAAGATGCTCACGAATCGATCTTAGCCAAGCCCGAGCATACTTCCGATCACGGGGCCATAGGCGACAACAAGCCCGGCGAACACGACCGAGACGATCGAGATGAGCTTGATGAGGATGTTGAGCGACGGGCCCGAGGTGTCCTTGAAGGGGTCACCAACGGTGTCACCAACAACGGTCGCCTTGTGGTCATCCGAGCCCTTGCCGTAGACGTAGTCGGAACCGTTGCCGGTCTGGACCATTTCCTTGGCGCGGTTGAGGATGGCCTCGCGGATCTCTGCGGGCACCTTGTTCTGGGTCTCGGTGCTGTTAACCATGTCGTCCGCGGTGATGCGGCCGTAGGACTCGAGCAGCTTCTTGGCGTTGTCCCATGCACCGCCCGCGTTGGCCATGAAGACCGCCACGGCGAAGCCAGAGGTCAGGCCGCCGGCGAGCAGACCCATGACACCGGGCACGCTCAGGACGAGACCGACGATAATCGGGACGACGATCGCGAGGATCGCGGGGACGACCATCTCCTTCTGAGCACCGGCCGTCGAGATCGCAACGCAGTTGGCGTAGTCGGGGTAGCTCTTGCCCTCGGCCTCGACCTGCTTGGGCCAGCTCTCGGGGTTGGCAAGGTCTTCCTCGCTCATGCCGCCCTTGCGGAACGCGTCACGCATGATCGCGAACTGCCTGCGGCACTCGTTCATCATCGCGTAAGCGGCGCGGCCTACGGCGTTCATGGTCATCGCACAGAACAGGAACGCGAGAAGCACACCGATAAAGATGCCGCCCAGCAGGCGGGGGTTGGTGATCGTCACGTCGTAGAACGCGAGCACGTCACGGACGGAACCGTTGCGGCTCGAGGTGATGACGAACGACTCGTCGTGGCTGTGGTCGCCGTGATCGAAAGTCGCGTGGACCGTGTACTGACTGTCGAGGTGCATGTGGTGCGCCTCTTCTTCGGCTCCGTGGCCGTGGTGATCTTCACCCGCGGCGTGTACGTCGGTGAAGACCTGACCAACATCGAGGTGATCGAGAATATCGTCGCTCTGACTGTTCTCGATGAACATCGCACCATCGACGATGGTTTCGTGTGTCTCACCGTCGTGGTCGTGAGCGGGGATGTAGACCGCGAACTTGCCGTGGCCCTCGTAGACCGCGTACGCCTGATTCTCATCGGCGGGGGCGGTGAACGAAGCGGACTCGACGAATGTCTCGCTTTGCGAGGTGATCTGCACCTGAACGACCTGGACGTACGCGGCGAACAGGGCGAGAGCGGTCAGAGCAGCCGAACCGATGGCGAAACCCTTGCCGGTCGCGGCGGTGGTGTTGCCGAGCGAGTCGAGCATGTCGGTACGCTCGCGGACGTGGGGGGGCTGGCCGGTCATCTCGGCGTTGCCGCCCGCGTTGTCGGCGATCGGGCCGTACGCGTCGGTTGCGAGCGTGATGCCCAGAGTCGAGAGCATGCCGACCGCGGCGATGCCCACGCCGTAGAGACCCATGAGGAAGCTGTCGCCGCCGCCGGCGAAGCTGAACGCGCCGATGATCGCGACGACCACGGTCAGCAGCGAGGCCCAGGTGGACTTCATACCTTCTGCGATACCCGAGATGATCACGGTCGCGGGGCCGGTCAGCGCCTGCTGCGCGATGCGCTGCGTGGGCTTGTGCTCGTAGCTGGTGTAGTACTCGGTCGCGTACGCGATCACATTGCCAGCGACAAGGCCAGTCACGATCGAGAGGCCGAGCTTCCACCAAGTAGTGCCGACCTGAGCGAGCGCTTCTGCGGAAGTCCCCGATCCAAAGAGTGCGTAAAGAATGCCGAACGCGGCGATCGCGACGAGGAACGACGCGACGTACACGCCCTTATGGAGACCCTTGAGGAGCTTGGCGAAGCTCGCGTTCTCCTCGGCCTTCACGGTGAAGATGCCCGCGATCGAGCAGAAGATGCCCACGCCTGCAAGAGCCAGGGGGGCGGCGGCGAGTGCGAACGCGAACCCGGTTGACTGCGCGGCGGTGTCAAGGTTGAGCGTGAATGCTGCAGCAGCGCCCAGCGCGATAGTCGCGAGGATCGAGCCGTAGTACGACTCGTAGAGGTCAGCACCCATGCCTGCGACGTCACCCACGTTGTCGCCCACGTTGTCGGCGATCGTTGCGGGGTTGCGTGCGTCATCCTCGGGGATGCCGGCCTCGACCTTACCAACAAGGTCGGCACCGACGTCCGCGGCTTTGGTGTAGATACCACCACCGACACGGGCGAACAGTGCCTGCGTCGATGCGCCCATGCCGAAGCTGAGCATGATGGTCGAGATCTCGGGCAGACCGAAGTCGGTCACCGAGTTGAGGACCGCGAACCAGACACTGACATCGAGGAGCGCAAAGCCCACAACGACGAGGCCCATGACCGCACCCGAGCGGAACGCGACGCGGAGGCCGTCGTTGAGCGACTGCTTCGCGGCGAATGCAGTTCGTGCACTCGCGTTGGTTGCCATCTTCATGCCGAACCAGCCGCAGAGACCCGAGAGCAGGCCGGCGATCGGAACGCCGACCAGCGCGAGCGGCGCCTGAAGCTTGAGCATGACCATGAGCGCCAGGAAGGCGACGAGCAGGACGAACACGCCTGCAACGACCTTGTACTGACGCACGAGGTAAGCCATCGCACCCTGACGGACGGCCTCGGCGATGCGGACCATCTCGTCGTCGCCTTCGGACGCCTTCATGACGGAGCCGCTGAAGACCTTGGCCATCACAAGGGCGGCGATGCCGCCGGCTGGTGCGAGGAAGTACAACGGCGGGATATCGCCGAACGAAGCGAGGTGCACCGCTGCTGGTGCCAGTGAATCGATCATCTCTGCAAAGCTCCCGATTGGGCTCCGCCTGGCCTCCGGCGCGAGCGGGCTCTTGGGGGTAATCCGTCCGCCGACCGGCGGAACACTTCATGCTTGAAACTACGTATCGGCCGGGACTTGACTGGCCCAGCAGGGAAATGCCGAGCCAGCGTGTCTGGGCCTGAGCGACCGGGCTTCCGTTCGCGGTGCGCCCTCTTCAAAAACAGCAAAGCCCGGCTTTCACCGGGCGATCTGTTGGATTAGCTGTCCCGCGAAGTGCGCGAAACCGCCTTGCGGGCGGCTCGACGGCGGCGCTCGGAAGGCTTCTCGAAGAACTCCTTGCGCTTGATCTCCTTGGTGAGACCTTCCTTCTCGCAGAGCTTCTTGAAGCGGCGCATCATCTGCTCGACAGACTCGTTGTTGCGGGACTTGATCCGAATCGCCATGCAATCCTCGTGTATCTCTAAGGCCGGGCTCACTCGCCCGGGCTGGTCGTCGTACGCTCAGTCAGTGGAAAGCCGGTATACAGCCGCTCTCCGGGCCGCAAGTAAAGGCCTCCCGGACCGGCAATTCCACAAAACCAAGCCCTCTGAGGCCCCGATCGCGGACGTTTTTGATGCTGCTAGTGGATGCTTACAACGTGCTGCATCACCCACTCGCCCTCCGGGAGATGCCCCATGATTCGGGGCCTGCCGAGCTGGCGGGTCTCATCGCAGCTGGTCGGCACCGGCGCAGCAAGGCACTGCTGATCTGTGACGGCATGCCGAACCGGATGGCTCCGTTCGCCCACCGGGACGCCGAGCTTCGCTTCCATGTCGAGGGCTCTGAGCTCATCTACGCAGGGCCCGGGCGGGACGCGGACTCGCTGATCGAGCGTCTGATCGAGGCTGAGACCGCTCCGAGGCGCCTGACGGTGGTCAGCTCCGACCGCCGAATCCAAAAAGCCGCCAGGCGTCGGCGTGCCCGCGTCATGCCGAGCGACGACTTCATCGGGGCGCTGATCCGCGACGCCGACCAGGCAAGCCGAGCGTGGTCGAGGCCCGCATTCACGACCGAGGTGCCACTCTCGCCGCAGGCGATCCGGTACTGGAAAGACCTGTTCAAGATCGATGAGGCGGATCTGCCACCAGAGGCGCTCGAGCCAGCAAGGCCGATGCCCGAGTCACCTCAGGCGACGTCGAAGGATCAGACGAAACGTCCAGAACCGGCGCAGAAAGAAGCAAAGGCCCAAGAAACGCCCGAGCCGATCGACCCCGTGATCCTCGAAGCGCTCCGTGAGTGGCGAGGCCGGCTCAGTCTGGACGATCTTGATATGAACAAATGGCTAGGCGACTGACCATCCCGCTGATCGTGATTGCACTCACAGTGACCGGCTGTGTGCGCACAACCGCGACACAGGGCTACCACGACATCCGCGCCAACTGGTCGTTCGGCACGCTCGAGGCCAAGCTCCCCGAGGGGTATCGAGCGGGCGATGTCGCCGCGGCTGCAGAGTCGGCGCTCACGCGGATGGGCTACACCGTCACCGATCGGGCAGAGTCCGAGCAGCGCGCAACGCTTGAGGCACGTCAGTCGGGCAGCGCCGTCTTCGAGAAGGTAGTCGTGCGAGCCACGCCCGACGGCAGGCGCGTGCGGCTGAAGATCTCCGTCAGACCCATGGGCGACGAAGACAGCGCTCGCATATTGCTCGATGAGATGCTCGTGCTGCTTGGGCTCTAATGAAATGCCCCTCGCTTTCGCGAGGGGCCCGTTGAGTTCAGGTTGTCGTCGTGACTAATTACCTATCGTCGATCTGGACATAGGGCACGTTGTGCTCGCCCACGAACTCAGCCTTCGGACGGAAAAGGCGGTTGTCACCCAGCTGCTCGATCACGTGGCCCGACCAGCCGCCCAGTCGGCTCATCGCGAACATGGGGGTGAAGAGGTCGAGCTTGAGCCCGATGCAGTGGTACGTGGTGGCGCTGTAGAAGTCGACGTTCGGGTAGATGCCCTTGGCGCCGACCTCGCGGGCCATGATCTCCTCGATCTTGTTCGACTTCTCGTAGAGAGCCTCGTTTCCGGTGTCCTTGGCGAGCTGCTCGGCGAGCTTCTGCAGCTCATTCGCCCTCGGATCCTTGGCCTTGTAGACACGGTGTCCAAAGCCCATGATCCGGTCCTTGTTCTTGAGCTTGGTCATCACGTAATCCTCGACGGCATCGATCGAATCGATCTCGTTGAGCATCTTCATGACGCCCTCGTTGGCTCCGCCGTGCAGAGGACCCCGGAGTGAACCAACCGCAGCGGTCAGCGCGGAATAAACATCGCTCAGCGTGGATATGACCACGCGTGAAGCGAAGGTCGAGTTGTTCAGGCCGTGGTCCGCGTGGGTGATCATGCAGATGTCGAACGCGCGAGCCATCGTGTCGGTCGGCTTCTCACCGTTGAGCATGTAGAGGAAGTTCTGGCTGAAGCTGAGCTCGGTGTCGGGCTCGACCATGTCCAGCCCCCGGCGGGCCCGGTCGTATGCAGCGACGAGCGCCGGTGCCTGACCGAGGATGTTGATTGCCTTCTTGCGGGCGCTCTCGACATCGTTGTCGTTCGGGTTGCTGTCATGGAACGCGAGCTCGGAAATCAGTGTGCGGAGCACGTGCATGGGCTCTGCGGTCCCTGGGATCGCCTTGATGCGGTCTTTGATCTCACTCGGGATCGTGTAGTGGTCGCGGAGTTCCTTGGTGAACGCGTCGAGCTCAGCGCGAGTCGGGAGCTTCTTATTCCAGAGGAGATAGACGGTTTCCTCGAAGGTCGAGTTCTGGGCGAGGGCGTCGATGTTGATGCCCACGTATTCGAGGACGCCGTTGACGCCGTCGATCCAGGACATGTTGGTCTCGGCTGCGATGACGCCTTCAAGGCCCTTGGCAAAGGTGCTCATATTTCGATCCTTCTCGCGGTTGGCCGCGGCTTGTTCGGGTATCGGAGGGCTCTGCATAGAGCTTTGCCCGCCGGCGGAGAGTAAATATAGAACCCCAGTCGCCAAAGATCAGGCAGACGCGAAGACTCCCCGGAATAGACGCGGACGCGGGCCCCAGAGTGCCCAACGGAGAGCCCTCTTGTTCATCCCGCTTACGACCGACAGACCCAGGACCAAACGCCCGATCCTGGTCCACACCCTGATCGCAGTGAACACGATCATCTTTCTTGGGATGATCATGCTCGAACGAACTGGGATTTACGGCATCCGGGAGGTCTACGGCCAGTTTGCGGTCGTAAACGATGGCTTTGTCTGGTATCAGCTCATCTCGAGCGCGTTCCTCCACGGCGGCTGGATGCACATCATCGGGAACATGATTGTCCTCGCGGCTCTCGGGCCGAACGTCGAAGACAAGATGGGCCACGTGGGTTTCGGGTTGCTCTACTTTGTCGCGGCGATCGCCTCTGGACTGGCGCACATCGCCTTTAGCGCCAACCCCGCTGTGGGGGCCTCCGGCGCGATAGCGGGGGTTACGGGCGCGTACCTCGTGCTCTTCCCCAAAACGCGGATCATCTGCTTTGTGATTTTCGTCATCATCGGCAGGGTCGCGGTCCCCGCGTGGTGGTTCATAGGGCTCAACATCTGCATCGACCTCTTCGCCAACAGCTTCAGCAACAACACGGGCGTCGCTCACGCGGCTCACCTGGGCGGCTACTTCTTCGGGATCACCATCGCGCTGGTGCTGCTCTGGACCAAGGTCCTCCAGCGCGAGCCCTACGATTTGTTCTCCGTGCTCAAGCAGAAGAAACGCCGCGCCGACTTTGCTTCCGCGGCGCGCATCCACGAGCAGAGCGTCAAGAAGCAGGTCGGAGTTTCGGCGCCCGAGTCGCCTCGGCAGAGAGCGATCAACGAGGGACGCATGGCGATCGGTGAACTCGTCTCGTCAGACAAGCTCGACGATGCGGCGGATAAGTACCGCGTCTTCGTGGACGAGTTCGGCACCGAGGAATCGGGGACATCCCTCAGTCGAGATTTGCAGCTCAAGCTCGCCGAGCATCTTGTCCGGAGCAACGACCGCGCGACTGCTGTCCGCGCGTACCAGGCGTTTGCAAGAGCGTTTCCTTCAGATCGTGAGACGCCGACCTCGCTGCTGATGGCTTCGCTCATGCTCGTCAAGAACCTCGGCAGGCCAGAGGAAGCCAAACCGCTGCTTGAGAAGGTGATCCCGAGGCTCACCGGTGAAGAGCGTTCGCTCGCCGACGATCTGATGCGTGAGGTCGGTTAGGATTCGGGCATGGGACGCACACGCATCAAGATCTGCGGCATCACGACCCGCGAAGCCATGCACGCTGCTGCCGGGGCGGGCGCCGACGCGGTCGGGTTTGTGTTTGTCGAGAAGTCACCCCGGAACATCCACCCACGCGAGGCGTGGAGAATGGCGTGCGAGCTGCCCCCGATGGTCACGACGGTGGGGCTTTATGTGAACCCGTCGCTCGACGAGTTTGCAGAGATCGAGCAGCAGTGCCCGACCATGCTCACCCAACTGCACGGCAACGAGCAGGACAGACTGGTCAAAGAACTCGGCCCCGAACTCATCAAAGCGGTGAAGTTCGATCCGGAGACCATTGCCGGCAGGCTTAAGCACTACGACGCGATCGACGAGGTCAGCGCAATCCTCGTTGATGGATCAGACGGGGGCGAGGGGGTCGCGTTCGACTGGTCACTGCTCGCCGAGGCAGCCGAGGGCATTACGACACCCATCATTCTCGCAGGCGGGCTCGATCCGTCGAACGTTGGCGAAGCCATCGAGAAGGCCCGCCCTTTCGCGGTCGATGTCTCCAGCGGCGTCGAGTCCGAGCGGGGCGTGAAGGACCTGGGCAAGATCAGAGCGTTCTGTCAAGCGGTCCAGACGGCGGACTCAAAGCTGCTCTAAAGAAGCGATGACAGCGTCAGCCGTTTCGTCGATCGACTGCTCGTCGACATCGATGACGACATCCGCGATCGATCGGTACAGCTCGTCGCGGTCGTCGAAGACCTTCTGAATCTCCGCGACAGGATCATCACCGGTCAGGCTGGGTCTGTCGACGCTCGATTCCATGCGCTTAGTGAGTGTCGCAGGAGTCGCGCGCAGATAGACCAGCCTGATCATGCCGTGGAGTTCCGCGGATTGGAGCAAGGCGAGCGACTTTTCGTACGTCGGGACACCACCCCCCAGCGAGAGCACCATTCGGCGCTCTGGCAGGTGGTGCAGGCTCCACAGCCAGATCTGAAGCTGCTCGTACTCTCGGAAACGGAACCCGTCCCAGCCCTCGTCCTCAACGATCTGTGAGATCGTGCTCTGCTCGGCATCACCGAGCACGGCGTCGTCGAGATCCTGGTACGCAAAGCGCGGGAGCTTCTCGATCAGGCGCAGACCGACCGTGCTTTTCCCGGAGCCTCGCAGGCCCATAAGCACAATCGATCGGAGGCCTTCCAATTCAGATCAATCGGTCTTGACGCGCGAGAGGTACGAGCCGTCTTCGGTGCTCACGCGAACGGTCTCACCAGTCACGATGAACGGGGGGACCTTTGTTTTGAGCCCGGTCTCAAGCGTGGCTTCCTTGAGCTGGTTGGTCACGGTTGCGCCCTTGATCCCCGGGGGCGTGTCGGTGATCTCGAGATCGACCGCCGAGGGGAGTTCGAGCGAGACGGGCTTCTCTTCGTGGAAGAGGATGGTGCAGTTGGCGTTGGGCCTGACGTAGAGCAGCGTGTCGCCCAGGACATCCTCGGGGATGATGTGCTGCTCAAAGTCGGAAGTGTCCATGAAGGTCGCGCCGGAGCCGTCGGAGTAGAGATACTCCATCTCTCGGCGGTCGAGCGTCGCGCCGTCGATGCTGGCGTCAGAGTTGAACCGGCGCTCGGCGATGCCCGAGCCATCTACGCCCCGGAGCTTGGCCTGCACGTACGCGGGCCCCTTGCCGGGCTTGACGTGCTCGGTCTTCACACACACGTAGAGCTTGCCGTCCATGTTGACAGCCATGCCCGGTTTGAGTTCGTTGGCCCGCATCTTCGCTCCTGCCTGGTCGCTAATGGGTATCGGGGTATTCGCCGGCCTTCCCGGCGCCACGCATGGTAGGCTTGGATCCGACGCGTGTTACGCCACATGACCCTTCACGGGAGGCCAAAGCCATGCACCTGACCCGCCGGAACTTCGTGCTCTCGACCTCTGCTCTCGCTCTCGGGGCCTGCTTCTCGCCGGCCGCCCTAGGAAGGCCCCGCAGACTCGACGAGATCCTCGACTGGACCCCGCTGACCGAGCACACCAAGGCCGTGGTCAACATCGCACTCGGCGGCAACACGATGATCATCGCAAGCGGGGGCGAGTCCCTCATGATCGACGCCAAGTTCCCATACCTGGGTCCGGTGCTCTACGAAGACGCCGTCGCAGCAGGAGGCTCGGTCTCGCTCGTCAACACACACCACCACGGCGACCACACCGGGGGCAACAACGCCTTCGTCGGCAAGGGGAGGACGTACGCGCACAAGAACGCGCTCGAGAAGATCCGGAACCAGATCGGAAACTACCGCTCCGGCGCTGAGGCCTCGGTCGGGCAGGCGGTGCAGAACCTCAAGGACAAACCACGCGTGCTCGAGCTGTCGCAACAGGTCGCCGAGAGAGCGGGCCAGCTCAGCGCCGACGACTTTGTCCCCGAGAGCACCCTCGGCAACGGCGACACGATCCCCATCGGTGATCTCATCGTCGATATCCATCACTTCGGCGCTGGTCACACAGACAACGATCTAGTCATCCAGCTCAAGAGCGAGAACATCCTCCACACGGGCGACCTCGTGTTCAACGGCACCCACCCGTTCTACGACCCCTCCGCGGGCGTAACCGCGAAGGGCTGGATCAACTCGCTCAACAAGATCCTCGAACTCTGCGACGACGACACTACCGTCATCCCGGGGCACGGCCCTGTCGGGGGCAAGGACATAGTTGAGAGCATGCGCAGCTACCACGAGCAGTTGATCGACAACGTGCAGGCGGAGATCGACAAGGGCACCAGCAAGGAAGACGCCCAGCAGATGACCTGGCCCTTTATGGACGGGTTGCAGTTTGAGCAGATCAAGGGTCGAGCGATCGGGACGGTGTACGACGAACTGAGCGCTGAATGAGCGCTGCTAGCGCACGTAATCAACAACAAAGTTGTTGCAGTACTCGCCGTGCCCGTAGTTCTGGTGGATCTCGGGCTTGAACTCGCTGACCGGGTAGAGGTTGCCGCCGCAGAAGAAGCGGACGCGGAAGCCCAGAGGCTCAAAGATCTTTAGCAGGCCGTCGACGCCGCCAAAGTCGCCCTGGGCGTGTCTGTTCTCGCACTCAAGGAGGATGGTGGGGCGGTGCGCTTTGAGCACATCCCGGCTCACGTTGAACACCTCGCCCTCGTGCCCCTCGACGTCGCACTTGATGAAATCGACCCGGTTCAGACGCTGCTCGATCATGAGGTCTGAGAGCGTGATCGTTGGGACCTCGACCGTGTCACCCACGTTGCCGTCTGAGAACCCTGCGATCGAAGCGCCGTGCGACGAGCCGTCCGGGCGCAGGCTGAGCGTGCCCTTGCCTGTGTGCTCGCTGATCGCGGCCCACTTCACGCTCACGTTCTTCCGCGAAGCCATGAGCGTTTCGAGTTTGTCGGCGAGGTTCTTCTGAGGTTCGACGGCGACGACCTTGCCCTTGGCGCCGGCCGCCTTGGCGAGCCAGTACGTGTACGCCCCCTTGTGCGCCCCGAGATCGATCACCCGGTCGCCGGGCTTGACCGTATTCAGCACAAACCGGATCTCAGCCGGGTCGAGCTTGCGTCGGTATTTCCATGCCCTTGCGAGGAGGCGGAGCTGTTGCTTCATAGCGATTAGCTTAGCGGTTTACTCGCCCTTGGCTTGAATCGCGCTCACCGTCAGCTCGGCCTTCCCGTCCGCGGGTACCGACTCGACGTGCAGCCGCTTGGCGCGGTGGTTCGACCAGTCTGTGACCAGTTTGTCAGGCGAATCCTCACCCAGCTTGATCGAGAGCACGTCGTAGGTGTTGTTCCGCTGCGCCGGTGTAAAGCCCGCGTCGCGGATGAGCTTGCAGAGCACCGCTTCATCGAGGCAGTACGTCGTGCCCGCGGAACTGACGACGTTCTCTTCCATCATCACGCTGCCCATGTCGTTGGCGCCGAACTGGAGCCCGACCTGGCCGACGTGGGGGCCCATTGTCACCCAGCTGGCGCCGATGGAGTAGATGTTGTCGAGGTAGAGCCGGCTCGCCGCCTGCGTGCGGAGGTAATCCGTCGAGCCCGAGAGGCGGATGCGTCTGCCGAACTCTTTGTGGGCCTTCGGATCGCTGTCACCCGTGAGCACCGCGACCGCGTCGCCCGGGAAGACGGCTCCCTCTTCGCGGTCCTCGGGCTGGCTGCCCCATTCCTTGACGCGCCCCAGCGCGGTATTGTCACGCTGGAAGGGCCAGCTGATGAACGCCTTGTAATGACCGCCCGGGGGCTGGTGATCGGGCGGCAGCATGTCGCCCTCGTGGTGCCTCGTAAACGGGCTGCCGCCCCCGAACTCCATGAGCGCCCGGTCCTGCCACTGGCGGACGAGTTCCATGTGGTAGATCCGGTCGGCGTAGCCCTCGATGTGCCCGAACATCATCGTGGCGCTCGTGTACATGCCGAGCGAGTGCGCGACGTACATCGTCGTCAGCCACGCATCGGCGTCGCACTTGCCAAGCCCGATCTTCGTGCGCACAGGGTTTGAGAAGATCTCGCCTCCGCCGCCCGGGAGCGAGTCGAGCCCCGCGTCGCGCAGGCGGATCATGACCCAGCGCAGCTTCTCTTCGAGGTTCTTGCCGGGCGGGTTGAAGAAGTGAACGAACTCGATGAACTCGGGAGGGCTGAACCCGTGCACGTGGATGTGCGGGTATCGCTCCTTGATGCCGTGCAGGAGATCGATATACCAATCAAGAGGCAGCTCGGGGTTCATGCCGCCCTGCATCAGGACCTGCGTGCCGCCGACAGCCGAGAGTTCTTCGATCTTCTCGTAGAGCTGTTCGTACTCGAGCGTGTACGCGTCGTGGTCCTCGGCTGTGCGCTTGAACGCACAGAAAATGCACTTGGCCGTGCAGATGTTGGTGTAGTTGATGTTGCGGTCGATGACGTACGTCCGCAGGTCGTTGCCGTGGATGTTCCGGCAGCGCGCGTCTGCCCACCTGCCCAGCTCGAAAAGCTCAGCTTGCTGGAGAAGTTCGAGCCCCTGCTCGGGGGTGAGCCGCAGGGCTCCCTGCGCAACATCGCTGAGGAAGCCCGCGTCCGAGACGTCGGCATCCGGCTTGGTCGCCAGCGGCTTGTAGATGGTCGTCATACCGAGTCCTTTCGACCTGTCCTTCTCGACCAATAGTTCGCCAGAGCCTTGATTCTGGCTTCTCTATTTTCAGTAACCGCTGAAAGCAAATCAAGTTCCAGGCCCCGGATTCTCGGACATCGTGCTCTGCCGATCCCGCGGCCTTTGCCGATCAGATCGCCCCCGAGGATGGGTGTAAATCATGATCTGACAAGCAGATGGAGACCTCCGGGCATTCGTTTCCGATGCTTGAGGGTTGATGAGAGGGGAACCCGGGGTATGAGCAACCAGAACCACATCGCGTCGGCTCTTACACGCCTCAGGCGTGGGGTGTTTCTGTGTGCAGCGGGCGTCTTCCTTGCTGCCCTGATCCAGTTGTTCGTGTTCGGCTTTGTCCACTTCACCGACGTCCGATATCAGACGCTCGAGGACCCGAGCCCGGCGAGCCACCGCACGGTCGTCGTGACACCCACAGCGACCGCCGGTGTGCGCGAAGATGCGCAGGAAGCCGCACCCGCTCTGCCGACAATTGACGAAGCCGTCGAGATGATGACCGCGGTGTCCATCCCCGACGTGAACCGCGTGAACACAACGATGGATGTGGTCCTGAAGCGCTTCAGCCAGGGAGCCGTCGTCATCGGCGTGTTCTCGGCGGTGGGGCTCTCGGTATTCACACTGCTTGGCTCGATCGTTGCGGGCGGCGCATCGGTACCGGGCGTGGACAAGGCTGTCTCCGCGTGCATGTGGGGGATCGGCTTGTGCCTGCTCGCCCTGCCCTGGCAGGACGTGTTCGCGTCGATGCCCTTCGGCGGCGTATTCACGGGCTACTCGAGCATGACCTCCGCAAGCGAGGGCACGATGGACACGATCCAACTGCTGCTGATCTTCGTCGGGATTCCCGCCGCTGCGATGGCCGGCGCGATGGTCGCCGGCATCCGCTTCGGTTCTGGTGTCGAGCGAGGCATCCTGATGAACACCACCGCGGCGCCGATGGACGCGATCGACCGCGCGATGGCTGAGTCCCGCGAGAACCTGTCCACGAACCGGCACATCGGAGCCGTCAACAACAGCTTCGCCGCCCCTGCGGCGCCAGCAGGGGCACCCGCTTCCGCCGCAGAGCCGAGCCACCGCGAGCGTGCCGCGGAGCCACCCGCCCGCCGACGCGCGAGCCTGTCGGGTTCGCACCAGGACGACCCGGGTGAGTACAAGCGGCCGATCTGATTCCCGCTCAGCCTTTCTTATCAACAGCAAAGATTGTCGCGGTCATCGTCGCGATCAGCGTCTCTGTACCTCCATCTCGGGCATCGACTTCGGCTCGGCAGACACTGATCGTTCGCCCCTGCCTGACCACCTCGGCTCTGGCAACAAATGCCTCGCCCTTTGCGGGTGCAAGCAGGTTGATCTTGAACTCGATCGAGAGCACTTCCTTGGATTCGGGGAGCAATGTCAGCGCCGCGTAGCCGCACGCCGAATCAGCGATCGTTGAGATGATGCCCGCGTGTACGTAGCCGTCCTGCTGCGAGTGACTGCGGTTGAATGGCAAGCGTATTGAAACGACGCCCGCGTCAGCCTCTACAAGCTCAGCACCGAGCGTGTCCATGATGCGCTGCCTCTTGAACGAACTGGCAATGCGGGGTTGAACGTGTCGTTGAGTTTCAGACATCACTAGAGGGTAGCTTCACCCCCGTGGATGAAACTGCTGATGCACGCTCCGCAGCCGATCGCTGTCCACGTGTGTGTAGATCTGCGTCGTCGAGATGTCCGCGTGACCGAGCAGATCCTGCACGACTCTCAGATCCGCGCCGCCCGAGAGCAGGTGCGTCGCGAAGGTGTGCCGGAGCGTGTGCGGGTGGATGTCCTTCAGGCCCGCCGAGGCGGCGTGCTTCTTGACGATCTGCCAGACCGCGACGCGCTCAAGCGGTCGGCCCGTGCGCGAAAGAAAGAGCCTCGACGGTGGGGTGCTCGCCGCGTCCGCGAGCTCCGGTCTGCCACGCTCGAGATAGCGGTGGACCGCCGACACCGCGGGCGTGCCCATGGGGACGAGCCTCTGCTTGTCGCCTTTGCCCGTAATGCGGATGACGCCCCCCTCTTCGATGATGTCGTTGAGTTCGACAGCACCGACCTCGGATGCGCGCAGGCCGCTTGAGTACATCAGTTCCAGGATCGCCGCGTCACGAAGCGCGTAGCTCTTCGCTTCAGGCTTGGCTTCGAGCATCGCTCCGGGCGCCGCGAGCAGCCTGCGGATCTGACCGGGCGTCATGACTCCCGGAAGCTTCTTCCAACTCGTCGGGCGGTCGAGCACCGCGGCGGGGTTCTCCTCGATCCGTCCCATCGCGTGGAGCCATCTGCAGAACACGCGGATCGTCGCCAGGTGACGCACGACCGACGAGCCGGCGAGCTTGCGCTCCGACGAGAGCGATCTGATATGCGCGCTCAGATGGCTTGGCCTGATCTCGCCCGGCTCGGTGACACCCTGCGACGCGAGGTCTGCCATGAGCTCGTCGATGTCGCGCTTGTACGCCTCGATGCTGTTCTGGCGCAGCCCGCACTCGATGGCGATGAACTGCCCGAACCCGCGCACGGCACCGGCGAGCGGCTCTGGCAGGTCTGCGTTCTGTGCTCTGGGCGTTGCCATGTGCAGTATGTATGTCGGCTGAGTCCGGCCTGCTTATCAAGGCCCGGATTCAAAACGAAAGACACCCGCCTCGGAAGAACCGAGGCGGGTGCGGGGTGTTTGCCATTTACGGAGGCTTACCTCAGCGTTAGCCGAGCAGCTGCAGCGCGGTCTGCGGCTGGTTGTTGGCCAGCGACAGGGTGTTGGTTGCAGCCGAGACAAGAATCTGCGAGCGGGTCAGAGCCGCGGTCTCCGACGCGAAGTCGGTGTCACGGATGGTCGACTCGGCAGCCGAGCTGTTCTCGAGGTTCACGGCGAGGCTTCGCTTGGTGGCACCCAGCGTGTTGCGCTGGAAGGCACCGAGACGGCCACGCAGGGTCGAGACCTGCTCGATGGCTTCGGAGACAACCTTCTGAGCCGAGGTGAGGTCACCATCGACAACGTTGAAGTTCTTGCCCGAGCCCAGGTCGTCGAGGAAGCCGCCCGCGGCGTTGGAGCCGAGCTTGCGGATGGCAACCTCGGAGACGCCAAGGGTGACCTTCGAGGTGATGTCGACGTTGCCGCCGAGCTGGAAGGTTGCACCGCCACCGGCGATGGAGAAGGTCTGGCCCGTGCCAACAGCGCCCAGGGTCTGGGAGTTGGTGGTGTCGAGCGAGATCTCGAGGTTCAGGAAGTCGGTGTCGATCTTGGCGGTCTTGCCGTTGGTGGTCGCGACGATGCCGTTGATGGTGGCGCCGATGTCCTGACCGATGTCACGGATGCCGTTGGTCGCAGCTGTGGAGTTGAACGCACCGAGGTCTGCGTCACCGTTACCAAACTCCGTGGCGAGGTAGCTTGTGACGTTTCCGCCCTGCTGTGCGTCATCAACGATCTTGGTGGTGACGAACTCGTTTGAGCCGAACTCCGATGACTGCAGGCGAACGCCGTTACCCGAAGCAACAGCCGAGACGCCAAGAACATCACTGAAGGTGTTGACGGTCTCAGCGATCTGTGCAACGGTCGTGCCCGAAGCGAAGCTGAACTCGCGGCTGCCGAGCGAACCGGCGACCTCGATCACGAAGGTCGAGCTCGCACCGTCGGTAGCGGTTGCACCACCGAGGTTCAGGCTTGTGGCGCCGAACGAGAGGAACTGACCGGCGCGCTGCGCCGACTGGGTAACGAGGACATCGACGTCGAGGCTGGAGCCCTCGAACTTGGCACCGTTGACGCGGAGGTCATCGATACCCGAGGCCTGGCTCGAGACGCGGAAGTCGAAGTTGCCGTTCAGGAGCTTGGTGCCCTGGAACGAGGTCTGGTCCGCGACGCGGTCGATGGTCTGCAGAATCGAATCGATCTGAAGCTGGTTTGCTTCCTTTTCAGCCTTGCTCAGGCCGGCGTCGTTCGCCGAGTTGGTGATCAGACCCTGGAGTTCGGTCAGAAGACCCGAAACCTCAGAGAGACCGCCCTCGGCGATGTTGACGACACGCTCAGCACGCTCAGCGTTGTTGATCGCTGCGCCGACCGACTTGATCTCGGCACGCAGGTTCTCAGAAGCGATGAGGCCCGCCGGGTCGTCCTTACCGCGGTTGATCCGAAGACCGGTCGAGAGACGTTCGAGCGAGTTGTTCAGCCCGAAGTTGTTCTGGCCCAGCACGCGCTGAGCAACGAGAGACGAAACGTTTGTGTTGATGCGACTCATTTGAATGAATCCTCCGTGAACACTTGGGCCTGTTGACCCAATCCGCATTGCCCTCTGGCGTTGTCACGCCTCGGGGCACCTGCCCGGCACCGTGCCGGGCCACCCCGTTCCAGGACGATCCGTCATCCGGGAACGCGATCGGCATCGGCGGTCGCGGGAGGTGGGTTCAGTCCGGTGTCTTTACAAGGGAGGATTTCTTGGACATTCACACAAAAAAGCCGGCGGACAGAGTCCGCCGGCTCACTGAATCAGGGGTTTCACCGGCCTTATAAGGACCGGAATCGGGTTAGCCGAGCAGCGAGAGCACCTGCTGGGCCTGCTGGTTGGCGAGGCCGAGCACACTCGTCGAGGCCTGGTTCAGGATCTGGGCCCGCGTCAGTTCGCTGGTTTCGGCCGCGAAATCGGCATCCCGGATCACAGAAGAACTCGAGCTCAGGTTCTCAAACGCCGCCTGGAGAGACCGAACATTGGTCTGGAGCGTGTTCCGCTCGAATGCCCCCAGTCGGCCTCGCATGATCGAGATCTCATCGATGGAAGAATCGATGATGTCGCTCGCCTGGCTGAAGTCGCCCCGAGCCGCACTCGAGCGGATGTCGTTGTCTTGGCCGCTCTTGAGTGAGTTCAGATACGCAACTGCGCCATTGACCAGCGTCCCGCCGAGGTTCTCCGATGCGACGGACTGAATACCGATCGAGGTCTGCTGGAGTGCGTTGACCTCCGGCCCAAGCTGGAACAGCGCACCGCCGCCGGTGATGTTGAAGCTGCTTGTCGCGTTCAGCGTTGTCGCGAGATCCTCGTTGAGCTCCAGCGAGAGCGAGATCGACCCCGAGAACACTGACAGGTCCAGCCCCGAACTGTCGGCAAGCGTACCGTTGACCAGCGCCGTGACGTTTCGACCTATATCTCGGTTGGACGTTGAGAGTGCAGCCGTCGGCTCGGTCCAGATGGAACCCGTGCCCGCACCAATCTGGTACGTGTCGGCAGCCTTGTAGATCCCGACGGTGTCCTCTGCCGGATCGCTGGGTCCGCCGATGCGTTCGACCGAAACGAAGTTATCAGACCCGTATTCGGTGGAGTTGAAGACGATGCCCGAGGTCGGATCGCTCGCACTGATGAGTGAAGCCGAGACGCCAGTCACCGCGGTGAGATTGTTCACTGCAGCGACAAGGTTCGCCAGCGTCGTGCCGGAGACGACCTCGATCGTGCCCACGCCAAGCGATCCGGCGATGCGGAGCGTGGTCGAACTCGTGACCTGGCCGCCCGTGCCCGCGTTGAAGCCGGACATATAGAGAGCACCGAGCTGCGCCGATGCGAGGACCGAGACATCGACCTGGATGTCGTTCTGGCCCACGAAGTTGGCACTGAATACCTGCGCGTTGGTGATCGCCGAGCTGCGGACGCCGGACAGGATGTAGTCCTGCGACCCGTCGAGGAGCTTGAGCCCACCGAAAGTGGCGGTATTGGCGATCCGCGTGATGGACTCGATTGCCGAGTCGATCTGGAGCTGGTTCGCAGCCCGTTCTTCTGCGGAGTTGCCGCCGGTGTTGGCCGACTCGACGATCAGAGATCTGACCGAGTTGAGCAGGTCACCGACCTCAGCCAGTGCACCCTCTGTGGTTGCGATCACCGAACTTGCTCGCTCCGCGTTCTTGATGCCCTGCTGGACACCTTCGATGTCGGAGCGGATCCGTTCAGAGATGATGAGTCCGGCGGGGTCATCCTTACCTCTGTTGAGGCGGAGTCCCGTGGACAGACGTTCGAGCCTGATCTGCAGGTCATCATTTGATCGCTGCAGGTTCGATTGAGCGATCAGGCTCGGGACATTTGTATTGATTCGACCCATTGTCGATCCTCCGTGACTGACGTGCGTCCGCCGCCGGCAACTATCCTTAGTGCCGGTGCGAGCAACTCACCCTGTTCAGGCAGTTGTTCGCGTCGGCGCCGAGTCGTGAGAGCTTGTCGAGGAAACCTCGACCCGCTTTGGATGGACTCCGTTGCTAGAGGTGGCCTTGTCAGCACCACCAGAACCGGCCTGGGAGGCCAGGGATGACGCCCTGGCAGTTCTTCCCGGTCGGACGGATTTCGGGGCCGCGCCCGAACCCAACGGCCCCAGGTCGTCGCGCTTGAAGCACGCTGCCTGTTCATTTTCTCTTTTGATCGCGTCGTACACCTCCTTGCGGTGTACTGCGATTTGGGTCGGCGCTGTGATGCCGAGACGAACCTTGTCGCCCCGGATGTCGACGACCGTGATCTCGATATCATCACCGATCATGATCGTCTCATCGCGCTGACGTGAAAGCACCAGCATTCGATTGGCTCCTTCCATCGCCAGACCGGTTCCGTCACCGATCTGGTTGCCCGGCTAACTGCCGAGCGTCCTCCGTGCCCAGTGGGCCCATGCTTCCCTGCACGGACCCGCGATGTACCGCGGAAATCAGGCGGAGGCCGCTTTGGCGGCCTGTCCTACCTTCATCAGCGGTTGTCTGGTCGTCCAACGCTTATCCGCGAGCACGAGCTGCTCGCCCGTTCTCTCAAGCGTGTTCACAACCAGCGGGCCCTGGAGGTTGCCCGTGAGCTGTTGCTCAACCTTGTTCACGATGACAAACACCTGCGCGTCCTCGAGTTTCTCGAGGTTGAGCGCCTCCATCTGTTCCGACCGGATGGGAACCGCGTATTCCGGGTAGAACATCGTCGGGTCGGTGATCACGAAGGCGAGCTCGGGATCCTCAAGACTCTGCAACCAGAAGAAGAGCGCGTCGTCTCCTGGCTGCAGAAGACAGTACTTCTGCATCGAGGGGAAACCGAGCAGACCCTTCGTGAAGGTGATAACGCGGTCCTCCGCGATCTCAATCACCCCGAAGCGTGACGTTTGGACTTCCATGCGATCGTCCTTGACCATCGGCCTTGGCTTCGTTTGCCCAGCCGGCGTCCCTCGCCGGCTACTCTGACTTCAACTCCCCGCGGCCGAAACGCGGAGTCGTGTGCCTTCTACAAGCCCGATCCCTATCCAAGGAAATCGAGCAGACTCAACTGATTCGCGATCGACATGCTCTGGAGCCCGGCCTGCAGCTGTGTCTGAAGCTGGGTGAGCCTTGTCGATGCCTCCGCAAAGTCCAGGTCGCGTAGTTCACTCCTGAAACTCTGCTCCATGACGTTTACATCCTCTTCTCTGACCCGAGCCGTCTCGAGTCGCTTGCTGTAACTGCCGACCAGCCCGCGCGTCTGCGCGACCGAATCGACAACACCTTCCAGCTTCGTTCCTGCAAAGGTGATGCCAGTCGTGTCGTTGCCCGTCAGGGCCTCTCTGAGCTGGATCAGGCGCGTGAACACCGTGTCCGAGACCACCGGCGCAGGATCAACACCCGCAAGAGTTGCGCTCGCTGCGTCATAAGTTGCATCACTCAGCCCAAGATCGTTCATAGCGGACGAGTTGTTGCGCTTCTCGATCTCGATCGGGTTGGCAAACCCGGCGTCCTGCGTGAACACGATCCCGTTGGCTCCATCGCCGAGCCCCGCCTGGAACGATGCCGGGGGGATGCCCTGGCCCGCCGCCTCGGCGTTGATCCGGGCGATCACGTCGCCCGTTGTCACCACATCCTGAGGCCGCAGATTCACGTTGAAGCTGGATCCATCACCCAGCGTGATCGCAAAGTCGATGTCCAGCGTCGGATCCGCCAGACCTGTCTGAGGGTCCGTCCTGCCGTCAAGCACCGTGACGCCCCGGCCGTC
Organism: Phycisphaera sp.; assembly: GCA_003712165.1. GTDB lineage: Bacteria > Planctomycetota > Phycisphaerae > Phycisphaerales > UBA1924. Next base: position 2,280,109 of record RHLH01000001.1, on the reverse strand, counting down.
GTTAAACGTGTCCGTGCGTGTGGATGCCTTGAGCGATCTGATCCCGAGCAGTTCCGCCGTGCGGGTCCCGCCCGGGACCTCTTCGATCGTCATCGCCTGGTCGGGTGCCGCTGACACGAGGTTGACGATGTCGATCCCGGTGCCCTGAGCGTTGATGACCAGTCTCGCACCGATATCTGCGGCCTCGATCGCGTTCTTTACATCCTCGATCGTCTGCGCACCGGAAAGATCGATCTGTGCACGCCGGCCGCCGTTGTTGATCACGAACTCGTCGAGCGCCCCTCCGAGACCGGCGAGCGATGCAATGGTTGAAGACATCGTGAGTTTGGGATCAAGGTCCTGACCGTCGGGCTGCGTGGCTTCGAACGATGTCCCGGTGTTCGTCGTGAGACCGAGATCGCGTGCGGTCGTGCCCGCCCCGAGTTCCAGGAAGGTCAACTGTGGGTCGGCAGCCGGTGGTGTACCCGGCACGACATCGATGCTGAATCCCTCGGCGGACAGCCCGACGCCGCCCGGACCAAGGATCGTGACGCCGTTGGTCGTCTCGTACTGGCGGATCGCCGAGTCCAGCCGCGTGATGACATCCTCGACAGTGTCCGCGGTGGTCAGGTCGATCTGCACGATCGGCCCGTTCTCGAACTGCATCTGGATCGGACCCTTCGTCACCCCCAACCCGTGTGCGCTCCGGAGGTCCTTCAGGAGTGTCTCGGGCGTGATGGTGGGGGAGAGATCCACATCTCCTGCGACCTTGTTGAGCTGACTCGAGAGCGATTCGATCCCGACCAGCGTCGTAGGCACGCTCCGTCCCAGATTGATGTCCGTCGTGAGCTTGTCGAACTCACCCCTGTAGACAAACCCAGCGCCGAACGTCTCGAACGGCGGCGTGCTGGTTCGGCTGCCCCCGAAGAGGTAGTTGTCCACCGATTTGCGGTTCATCTGCGTGAACAACCCGTCGATCAGAGAGTTGATCACCGCCGCCTGGTTCTCGCGTTCCTCGGCGCTCGTTCCGATGTTCACCTGCGTGCTGGCGACCTCTTTCGCAGAGAGCAGCAGGTCGTTCGCTTCCGCCAGGCTCGTCTCGATGAGCGCAAGATTCGCGTCCGCCTGATCGATGTTGCGCAGCCTCTGGCTCGAACGCTGGATGCTGTCGTCCAACTGAGCGATCGCAGCCGTACTGACCGGGTCATCGCTTGGTCTGAGTATCGAACGCCCCGTCGCTAGCTGCGACTGGGCTTCAAAGAGACCGAGGCTCGAGCGCTGGATATTCGCTAGCTGGATCTGATTCACCAGCAGTGTCGGGGCCCGGCCTACGTTGGATGGAATAGCGCTCATCGGGTTCTCGTCAGATCAGGTTGATCAGTGTGTCCAGCATCTCGTTTGTGGTTTGGATAATCCGGGCCGCACCGGAGTACGCCCGCTGAAACTGCAATAAGTTGATCGCCTCTTCATCCGTGTCCACGCCGCTGAGCGCGAGCCTCTGCGACTCCACGCTGTCGCGCACAAGCGAGGCCGACTCCGAGAGCACGCGCGCCGAGCCAGTTTTCACGCTGAGCTGCTGCACCGCCGTGCGCCAGAACGCGCCGACGTTCTGGCCTTGGAACGCATCGAGCCCGGTGTCCTGGAGCTCCGCGATGGACAGGCTCGTGCCGTTCTCCAGGAACGTGTCGTTCTCATAGCGCCCGGTCATGAGTTTCAGCGGGTTTTCCGCGAGTTGGTCGCTGACCGCGATGTCAGTCGCGTCCGTGCCCGAGAAGTAGCTGTTGACGCCCAGCACCGCGAGCACGCCCGACGAGTCTTCACCGAAGGTAAACGAAGTGCCCGGCTGCGCCTGGATTGAGAGCCTGCCGTCACCCGTGACGGCCGCGGTGAGCCCCTGGATCGCGTCGATGTCCGACGCGATGTCGATGATCGTCGTGTCGTCGGTAAATCCGGGCTGGCCGGTCGCGTCGATGCCGTCGAGATCGATATCGATGCGTGTCGTCGTGACCGCGCCGCTCCCCGCGTCAACCGTCCGCACGACGAACCCGCCGTTGATGGGCTGGAATGGGAGCTCGGCGATCGACGTGTTGAGCGGGCTGTTGAGTGAGACGGCCTGATCGCTCGCCGAGATCTGAAGCTGGGACTGCGCTGAATTGAGCCCCTGCGCGGTCGCGCCCGTGGAGTGCAGCTTGTTGACCTCGAAGATCAGCTGGCTTGCCAGCTCATCGAGCTGGGCGATCGTATCATCGACCGTGTTGTCGCGTGATTCGATGACACCTCCGATCTTGCCGCCGCTCACGTCGAGGACCTGCCCGGTCGAGCTGATCGTGACCTGGCTCTCGATCCGGTCGCCCCTCGGGACATCGCGGAGCTCAACGCCCTGGTTGTTCGCACCGAGCACGACCGGTGTCGAGCCCACGAGCACATCGATCGCGCCCGAGGCCTGCTCGATCGTGTTGATATCCATGATCTCGCTCAGCTCACGCACGAGCTGATCGCGCTGATCACGGAGCGGGTTGTTCTGCGCGCCGCCGCCCTCGGACGCGGTGATCTGTTCGTTGAGCCTCGCGATCTGGTCGAGCTTCTCGTTCGCGTCTTTCGTCAGTGAGCCGAGTCTTGAGTTGAGCTCGTTGCGCTGGCTGGACATCTCGCCGCGGAGTCTCTGGATGAATCCCGCCAGCAACTCGCCCTGTTCGACAACCTGTGCCTGCGCCTGCGTGCCGTTGGCAAGCTCGCTCCAGCCCGTGAAGAAGTTGCCCATCTCGCTCGACAGGTCGAGGTCTGTCAGCTCGTTGAAGATGGTCTCAAGCCCAGCGAACGCGCGCAGGACCTCGTCTGCAGAAGCGGCATTGCTGATGCTCGAATTGAGTCTCGCTTCCAGTGCCGGGTCGATCTGCCTGCGCACGCCGCTGAATCGAACGCCGTTGCCGATCTGTCCCTGCTGCGTCGACGCATCGCCTGCGAGCGGCTCGAGTCCGAGCGATTGGCGCGTGTACCCGGGCGTCGCGGCGTTGGCGAGGTTGTTGCTCGCGACCTGGACGCCGAGCTGGCTCGCTGCGAGCGCCGACCGACCGATCTGGAATGCTGCTCCGATGCCCACTGGCCTCTCCTAGTGCCTCAGATCCATCGCCGCGGGCATCGCTGTGCCCGGCGCCATCTTGCCTCGCGCGTTGTACGTCTGGCCGACGCTGCATGTCCTAACGACCTGCGTGAGCACACCGCCCAGGTGACCGGCAACCGCAGCGGTCGCGTCTCGAAGCGCTGCCTGCTCGATCCGTGCTTTCTCGATCAGTTGTCTGAGCTTCTCTGCGAGCGAACTCAGCTGCTTGGCGGGCTGGCCGCCGATCGCCGCGATGAGCGCACGAACGGTCATGCCCGCGCCCTGCATATCGAGCGCCTGAGCGAGCTCCGAAACAAGCTCGGCTCTCTGTCTGTCCAGCTCAACGATCCGTGCGTTGACCGCAGAACGCCGAGCAGCGATCCGTGACATCTCTGTCGCATCAGAGGCCCGGAGCGCTTCGCGGTGCTTCGAGGTGAGCTCGATCAGAGTCTCGTGCTCCGCCATGAGCCCGCGCAGGATATCTTCGAGCCTCTGCGTGTGCTGCTGGGTGACCGCGCTCATGCCGACACCTCGAATCTCTGTGCTCGATTCTCTTCATGGGCCCCGAACTGCTTGGCCAGCCTGTCAACGATGGGCAGGTTCGATGACTTGACGATCTCGTCAGCGATCTGCTGATCAAGCAACGCTCCGAACTGCTTCTCCGCCTGCGTGGGCTTGAAGGGCTCGGCTGCCATGCTCGACTCGCGCACGCTCGAGAGCACCGGGATCACGAACGTTGCCGCGACCAGTTGCTCCGCGGATGTGCGGATCTCATCCTCGCCCGCGCCCTCCGTGGCGCGTTTGAGGAAGTGGTCAAAGGCCTCGCTCCGCCTCGTGGTGGCGTCCGAAGCGAGCAGGCCCATGCCCTCAAGATCAGGCCCCGCGATGGTGTTCACCGACAGACTCATTCGATAACCAGCTGCGCCTGCAGCCGCCCCGTTTTGTGAAGGCTCTGAAGAATGTCGATCTGGTCTTCAACGGGCACATCAAGCCTTTCCATCGCCGCGAGAAGGTCCTCAAACCGAGCCATCTCGCTCTGGCGCTGCTGTGTCGCAAGACCCGTCCATTCCTGCTGCAGCACGCGGGGCTGCTCGGGCGTCGGCACGGGCTCGGGCAGGATCGTCGAGATGCTCAGGTTTCTGTGCGTGATCGCGACCGGCGCGATGCGAACATCCGCGGTCACGAGAATCACACCCGTGTCGCGGTTGACGATGATCTTTGCTGGCAGACCGAGCTCGCGCTGATTGATCTGGTAGCCCAGAATCTCCGCGATGAACGCGGTCGGGTTCGACCTCTGGTCCGCGGGGATATCGATCCGGATGAGCCGATCATCGATAACGCTAGCGACCGCGGGGCCGAACAGATCGGGCGTGCCGAACCACTCCTGGTTGATCCGGTTGGCGATCGCCGTGGTCGAGGCGTGCCCGGAGAAGTGCTGGTTCACAATGAGGTTGAACGACGAGCCAAGCGGGGCCATCGCGAGATCCTGAATCATCCGTGCGCCGCCCGTGACCTTCGCGTTCGTCGGCACGTTCGGGTTGGTGATCGTGATCTTGCCCTGCGCCATCGCGAGGGGTCTGTCCTGATCGATCGGTCCGGGCACCTCGTAGCGGAGCGGTGCCAGGAAGAGCTGCCCGCCCTCAAGGCTGGAGCAGCTGCCCAGCGTTGAGACGGTAACATCGATCTTGTCGCCCTTCCGCCCGCCGCCTTCTGGGACTGTGCAGGTCACGGTCACGAGGGCGACCGCGTTCGAGTTCTCGAGTTCTTCGAGAGAGGCGACCGCGTTGCCCGAGTTGATCAGATACTGCGCAAGAGGGCGAGCGGTCACGAGCTCATCGCCCGAGTCGCCAGTGCCGTTCAGACCGATGACCAGCCCGATGCCGTGCAGGACGTTCTCCTGGGCCCCCTCGATGCGGACAAGATCACGGATGGTGTCCGCTTTCGCCTGGACACCAATCAGCACGGTGCAGCTGAGCGCAACAATTACACGCGAGCACCCGCTCAGGCGCTGACAAAGCTCGTGGAAGAACATCATGCCGGTCTCATCGCAACCGGCGTGCCAACCTAGCGGCGGTTAGAACGAGAATACAGTCTCGAGGACCCGCGGTATGTAGCCCTTCTTGGCGGACTTGCGCACCTCGCCCTCGTTGCGGGTGATGATGCTCAGGTTGTGAAGCTGGCTCGACTGCACCGTGTTCTGCTCGGTCACATCGGCGCTCCTGCAGTTGCCCGCGAGCACGAATACCTGTGTCTCTTCATCCGTCTGGATGGTCGTTCTGGCTTCGAGCACGAGCACGCCGTTGGGCTTGATATCGATCACCTCTGCCTGGATGCGCGCGGTCAGCCTGTCGGCCCGCTCGTACTCGCCCTCGCCCGCGAACTCAGACGACGAATCGATCTCGAGAAGCGGGTCTGTCGACACTTCATCCGAGACGAGGCGGCCCTCGACGAGGTCAGAGAGGCTCAGGAACGCGTCGAAATTCACATCACTCGAGTATTCCTTCTCGGTCTCGAGTGACTGTGTCCTCGTCGATCGGCTTGTTTCGTTGACGATGATCGTGACCAGATCGTGAACCTCGAGCCTCTTGGGCGGCGGCGGGGCGATCACGAACATGCTGTAGCCCACGAGCGATTCGCTCGGCTGCGCGTTGCCGTTGATGTCCTGGGGCACGCCCACAGGCCTTGATTCGTAGAGCGATTGCGCATCGGCAGCACCCGCAAGAGAGAACGCTGCTGTGATCGCGAGAATTGCTTTCATGGGTTGTTCCCCTCGAGAGGCTGCGCACCGGCGAACGCCACGACCCTGCCCGGCGCCTTGACCACAGCAACGAATTTCCCCGAAGCCTGCATGGATGCGAGCTCGATCTGATCTCCGATTCTGCCGCTCTCGAGCGCTCTCGCCTCGGTGAGCACACGGATAGTCCCGCTGATCAGGTGCACCGAAACGATATCACCCCGCTGAACCACCTCGGCGAGCTCGACGTGACCAGATGTCAGCATCTCTCCCGCGCCGATGCTCCGCTTGAGCCTCACGCTTGTCGCGTTCTCGGGTTCGACGTACGGCACATCGGGCGCGAGCCACGCTTCATCCGTTTCAAAGTCTTCAACGGTGACCGTGGTGCCACGCTTGATCGCGCGTTTCGTGCGCACAATATTGCGCAGAATCCGCACTCCCACGCGGATCGACTCGTCCCGGATCTCTCCCCTCGCGTCGTACATCGTGATCCGCATGGGCATCTTCGCGGATGATCCCGTCGGCTCTACTGCAACGCTCCAGCCCTGCGTCGACTCCGAGAGCAGTGCGAGGTCGGTCTTGTCGAAGTCGATCTGCAGCCTGTTCATCGGCACGCCCAACGCCTGCACCAGCTTCGCCTCAACGTGGTCTCGGACCGTGTACCCGAGGTTGGATTCGGGCTTGACGACCGGTTTCTCCTCCGTTTCGACGGGCTTTGGCGCCTGCTTCACCCGAAGGATCACCCGGCACACATCGCCCCTGATCGTCAGCCTTCCCACGCCCGTTTCCGAAGCGGCTCCGATCAGTGTGCGCACGTCGTCGAGTGAGATTTCAAGTCTTCGGCTGACTCCCGAAACCGACGCGGGATCGCTTTCGATGACAAGCCCGGCGAAACGCTCCGCGCCGCCGGTCAGCTGCGCAACGTCGGCGAGCGTGATCGGCGCGTCCATGCCGAGCCTCGCGACAGGCTTGAGCGTCACGACGCCCTGCGCCAGCGCGCACCTGGCGCCAACGAGCGCGAATACCAGGATGAAGAGCCTCGCGATCACGCCGGGCTTACCTCTCTTACTGACGCAGCTGTGCGACCGCACGCAGCGTCTCGTCTGCGGCTCGGATCGCCTGTGAATTCATCTCGAACGCCCGCTGTGTGCGGATCAGCTCGATCAGCTCGAACGTCGCGTTCACGTTCGAAGACTCGAGCTGTCCCTGCACGATCCGTCCGAACTGGCCCGAAGAGGGCTCACCCACGATCGGAGCGCCGCTGGCTGCGGTTTCGGTGAAGAGGTTCTCACCGATCTGTGTCAGACCCGCCGGGTTGATGAACGTTGCGAGCTCAAGCTGCCCGACTTCCTGAGGCTCGGGCTCGCCCGGTAGCGACACAAACACCCGGCCGTCGGAGCCGATCGAGATCGTCTGCGCGTCGTCCGGGATCGTGATGCTGGGCTCCAATCGTCTGCCCACGTCGTTTGCAAGCACAAGCTCGCCGTCGGAGTTGAGCGTCAGGTTCCCCGCACGTGTGTAGGCGGTCTCGCCCTCCTCGATCCCGACCTGCAGGAAGCCGAGCCCGTCGATGAGGATATCTAGGGGCCTGTCCGTTGCGATCGGTGCGCCCTGCTCGAAGCTCAGCTGCGTGCCCGCGACCTCGACACCGAGCCCGACCTGCAGCCCGATGGGGCGTTGGTCGCCGTTGGCATTCTCGGTGCCCGGCTGCTTGCGTTCGATATAGAGCAAATCCTGGAAGTTCGCTCGGCTCGACTTAAACCCGGTCGTGTTCACGTTCGCGAGGTTGTTCGAAACGACGTCTAGCTTGCTGCTGAGCGCCGAGAGCCCCGAGGCCGCGGATTGGAGGGCGATGCTTGCCATAAGTGTGTCGATCCTTCTTGGTTAGCTGACCCTGCCGAGCCTGTTGATCGCCTGATCGAGGAGTTGGTCGTGGTAGCCGACCATCGCGAGGTTTGTGCGCACATCGCTCGCAGCCGCCTGGACCTGCATGAGTGCCTTGATCTCGTCCACGGCTGATGACTCGACCATGCCCTGTTTGATGAGCCCCGTTGCAGGTCTGATGTTCGCCAGCGCGTCGGCGTGCATGCGGAACAGGCCCTCGCCGGCCTTTGTCAGCTTGGTCTTGTCGGGCACATCGATGAGCTTGAGCCTCGCCACGACATCGCCGTCCTGCGTGATCGTGCCATCGGTGGAGATCAGCACGTCCTTGCTGTCATCGAGGTAGATCGGGCTGTTGGCGATGTTGAGGACGGGCTTGCCCGAGGACGTCATCACGAGCTTGCCCGAGCTGTCGAGCCCGAGCCTGCCGTCGCGTGTCAGATTGAATTCTGCGGTCTCGCCGCTGCTCTCGCTATGCACCGCGAGGAAGCCCTCGCCCGAGATCGCCACGTCGAAGACATTGCCCGAGCTGCGCAGCGAGCCCTGCGAGAAGTCGGTCCGGGTCGGTGCCAGCTGCACACCCGCGCCGAGCTGCTCGAGTAGCGGGTTCGAGTCGAGGTGGGGGAGGTTGTCCTCGATCCGCACCGCGTCGCGCTGCCTTGTATAGGGGGTATCAGGCTTGAACCCGACGGTGTTCACGTTGGCGAGGTTGTTGGTGAGCGTGTCCATGCGGTACATGCTGGTCAGCGCGCCCGAGGACGAGATGTGCATGCCGTAATTCATGCCGCGTCTCCGTCTGTCTCACTGCCCGGAAGCGCAGCCAATGCGCTGCGGAGCGCATGGGCCTGGTCCGCTGGGAAGGGGATCGACGAGCGATCGGGATCCGAGGCCATCACGTGGGCTCGGTTGATAAGTACTTTGCCAAGCTCACCTTGCGCAAGAAGAGCCCCGGCCTGTGAGCCAGTGAGCCTGTTGCGGACGTCGTACGGATCGGCCTGCACCATCGCTGCGCGTTCCTCCCTGCGGGCACCTGCCCACTGGGGTAAACGCAACTGGCGTGCCCGGCTCTACGATGATCCCAATCACATGTGCGGGTACATCTGCGAAAGGGCTCAATCCGTGACCAAGCTCATGCACGTCAATTGCGGGACACTCCGCGTGCCGTCGTTCCCGACCGTGGTCTGCCATTGTCTCGCCCTACAGGACGACGGGGGCGTCGTCCTGATCGACGCCGGCATCGGTCTGCTCGATGTTCAGCAGCCGACGGATCGGCTTGGGACTGAGTTGATCGAGGCCGCGGGGTTCCAGCTCAACGCACACGACACCGCAATCGCCCGGCTCGAAGCCATGGGCATCTCCTGCGAACAGGTTCGGCACATCGTGCTGACCCACGCGGACCCAGACCACGCGGGCGGACTGGCCGATTTCCCGGAAGCCACCGTCCACATCGCAGCCGAGGAACTGGCGAATCTCCGGTCGGGCCATCCGCGGTACGTCGCAGCGCAATTCGACCACGGCCCGCGCTGGCAGACACACGACGACAGCGAATCAACGGACTGGTTCGGGATCCCCTCGCGAAGGCTCGACTGCACTTGCCAAGCCGAGGTCTTGCTCGTACCGCTGCCGGGCCACACCGCAGGCCACTGCGGCGTCGCGATCGGGCAAGACGGCAAGTGGCTCCTGCACGTGGGCGATGCGTACTACCTCAAGGCCGAGCTCGACGACCCAAACCACCCAGCCGGCCAACTCGCTGCGATGCGAGCTGACGACGACAACCTCCGGCAAAGCAGCCTCGGAACTCTCAGGCGTCTCCGCGACAATCACGCGGACACAATCGAGATGATCGGATACCACGACATCACCGAGCTGCCGGCCGAGTGCATCGACTGGGACGAGAGCGTCCCGAGCGAGCCCGCGTGAGGCCTACCTAGATCCGCTCAGCTATGTTGGTTTTCTCAGAAGCCGGGGCGTCGCCAGTGTTCACAACACCCGCGGGCTCGAAGAGCATGACCGAGCACTCCTCGGCCGCGACGGGCCTGTGCTCCACGCCTCTTGGCACGACGATCATTTCGCCTTCACCCAGCTCGACCTTCTTGTCGCGGAATTCCATCACGAACGAGCCCGAGACGACGAGGAACATCTCGTCCTCGTTCGCGTGGCTGTGCCAGTCGAACGCGCCCTTGAACTTGGCGAGCCTGACCTCCTGCCCGTTGAGCTCGGCGATGATCTTGGGCGACCAGTGCTCGCTGAACCGCGCAAGCTTCTCCGCGATGTTCACCTTCTCCATCGTTAATCTCCCTAGTCGATCAGGTGCAGCTCGTTGGGCAGCTCGTCCATGTTCTTCTTGGGCGAGGGCACGTGCGGCGCGAGGATGTCGCCCGCCTGGATGATCGCGTCGCGCAGCGCGGCGGGCAGCCTGTTCGAGTTCATGCCCTCACGGATCGCCTTGCGCACGGGGAGCAGCTCGCCGCTCTCCTTGACGCGCTCGACCGCGTCGTCGGGCACGATCATCACCATCTTCTCAAAGAGCGAGACATAGATCAGCACACCAACCTGTTCCTTCGTGCTCCGCACGCGCAATCGCTGGAACCAGCTCGGGCCCATCCGCTCGACGTGCCTGCGGAGCCTCTTCTTGCCCGCCGCGAGCCTGACGATCGCCGGGTTCGTGTCGGCGATCGCCGTGCACACCGCAAAGACCAGGATCAAGAGCCCCAGGATGAGCCCCGGGTGCATGTGCGTCTCGCGTGGGAAGATCCACTCGCCCCGCGGATCACCGAAGATCCACATCGCGACCAGCGTGACGGCGACCGCGACCGAGAGCCCGAACACGTCAGCCACCCGCGCGTACCCGCCCGACCGCGCCGCGACCACGACCACAATCTCCGCGCCGGTCTTCTGCTCGGCGTCAAAGATCGCGTCCTCGACTGAGGCTTTGTCCGCGTCGGTGAAGAGGTGGGTGGGGCGGGGCATGTGAGACTGTAGGTGCCCGTGATAGAGAACAGAAATTTATAATGGTTCGCTGTTTAGAAGCAGCCAGCGTCCAGTTAGTTGCCTCTTCTCTTCATCAGTCAAAAACTCCCACCACGCTACATGCAGAATTCGAAACGGTGTTCCGTAGTCGTAGAGCTCGTTGAGGATGTACTCAGTCTCGCCCTCGCCAGGGAAGTAATTGATATATTCTATGTACTCAAGTTCTGCGCGAAAGAGTAAAAAAAGTGCACAACAACGCCTTTGGTCTTTGTTGAAATTGGTGAAGTAACTTTGCCCTTTTTCCCCATCCGCCTGCAATCGATAGAACGGATCGAAGTTGCAGTGTCCATTTGTGAGTACGCCAATATGAATGCGTATGTCGTGAACGAGGTAGGCAGGAAAGTGGAAATGAAACCCAACGGGATCCATGAAGCTCATCGCAGAACCACCTGGGTCCATCCATGTGACATCTAGTTCTTGCCAATGAGCATAAGTGTCTTGTGCTCTCGCTTCGCGCCTGACTTCTTCGGTTTCATAGTTATCCATAGCGAGGGCTTCAGATATCGTGATTCCACCCTCGATACTGACCTCGTCAAACGCTGATTGGATATCAGCGATAATGGACTTACCCATTGCGTAGAGTTCGTCCTGACTAAGCGGTCTCGGTAACGTCACAGCTGATGCTCCGTCTCCGCCAACCCCTCGTCAACCTTCGTCTTGAATTCCTCGAACCCTGCACGCCCCATCAGCCCGAACGTCGCGCGCTTGCCGAGCTCGACAGCGGGCTGGTCGTACGCGTCGATGTTGAGCATGAGCCCCGCGTAGCTCGTCGCGATCTGCCACAGCATGATGAATTCGCCCACGTGGTGCGCATCGACCCTGGGGAACCTGATCGTGAAGTTGGGCCTGTGGCTCTCGTTGAGCGCGAACTCGGTCGCCCGCTTCTCGGCGTTCATGAGTTCCTCGAGTGTCTTGCCCTCGAGGTAGTTCAGGTTCTCGACGCCCAGACCCGAGGGGATCGCGCCCTTGTCGGTCCCGAAGTCCTCGACCTCGATGAGCCCGAGCACCTTGTCGTTGGGACCCTCGCGGTAGAGCTGGACCTGCGAGTGCTGGTCCGTGGTGCCCAGCGCCTTGATCGGCGTGAAGCCCGCGAAGACCTCCTCGCCCGACAGATCCTTCTGCTTGCCCAGGCTCTCGGCCCAGAGCTGGCGGTACCAGTCGGCCAGCAGGTACAGGCTGTTGGCGTACGGCATCAGCACGTGGTTGGGCTTGCCCTTCTTCGTCCCAAGCTCGACCAGGAGCGCCGCGAGCATCGCCGCGGGATTCTTTGCGAGTTCTTCATTCGAGCACCGCTCGTCCATGGCGTTGGCACCCTCGAGGAGCGCATCGATGTCGATGCCGCACATCGCGGCGCTGAAGAGGCCCACAGGTGACAACACGCTGAACCTGCCGCCCACGCCCTCGGGCACAGGCAGCGTCACGAACCCTTCGGCGTCACAGATCTGTCGCATCGTCCCCTTCTCGGGGTCGGTGATCGCGACGATGTTCCTGGCGTACCCATCGCCCAGCTCGCGCTTGAGCAGGTCGCGGATGATCATGAACTGGCTCGCCGTCTCGGCGGTCTCGCCCGACTTGCTGATGACGTTGAAGATCGTCCTGTCGTACCCGCCGTTGTGCTTGCAGAAGTCGAGGACCGCGCCGACGTTGACCGGGTCCACGTTGTCGAGCACGAAGAGGCGGGGTCCGCCTCGCTGCTCGTCGCTGAGCAGGTTCCAGGTGGGGGGCCGGAGCGCCGAGTGCAGGGCGATGTTGCCCAGCGCCGAGCCCCCGATGCCCAGAACGACGAGGTTGGATGCGCTGGGCTTGTGTGTTGCAACGAGTTCCTTGATCGCCGGCACGTGTGCCTTTCGCATCTCGCCCCGGGCCAGCTCGCGCCAGCGTTCCCAGCCCGTGCCCCTTGTGGAGGCGAGCTTCTGTGTGAGCGAGGCGACACCCCGGGCGAGGTCGCCCGCCGGGTCGAGGTGATCCGAGTCGAGGCCGTGAGAACCGACGCGGGCGGACAGGCAGTTTGCGTAGTTGATGGTCAGCATGGGGGAAGGGTACATCGATTTCTCGTCGCGATCATGCCGGGGTGTATACAGGCCGATAGAGTCCGCGGGCATGTAGCCCATCTCCCGGAGAATCCGCGCAATGGTCCACCCCTGGCACGATGTCACCCCCGGCGTTCAAGGCCTCGATCTCCCTCGCAACTTCCGCGCGATCATCGAGATCCCCAAGGGCTCAAGCAACAAGTACGAGCTCGACAAGTCCACGGGCATGATCAAGCTCGACCGCGTGCTCAGCTCGGCGGTCTACTACCCCGCCAACTACGGCTTCGTGCCCCAGACGCTCGCCGAGGACAACGACCCCCTCGATGTGCTGGTGTTCTGCACCGAGAAGGTCCCGCCCTTGTGCATGTGCGACGCGCGGGCGATCGGCGTGATGACAATGATCGACGACGGCGAGCCCGACCACAAGATCGTCGCAGTGCTCTGCAACGACCCCGAGTTCGCCGACTTCCACAAGGCGAGTGACTTCTCGCAGTACTCGATCCGGATGATGAAGCGGTTCTTCGAGGACTACAAGACGCTCGAGGGCAAGGAGGTCGAGGTGGACGAGATCATGCCCGCCGAGGTCGCCGACGCGATCATCGAGGACTCGCTGGCTCGCTACTCCTCCGTGCGACGAACTGGCGGGATCACGGGCCTCTTGGCCTAGAACGCCGATCTTTACAAACCCGAGAGACCCGAAGCCGGGCGGCACCGGTTCTGATCTGCTAGGGTTGGCGGATGCTCCGCGACATCTCCAACGTGCTCATCGGCGAGGACCGCATCCGCGAGCGGGTCCACGAGATCGGTGGGCAGATCGCGAGCGACTTCGACGGCAAGCTGGCCGAGGACAGCCCGCTCGTCCTCATGCCCGTCATGACCGGCGCGCTCGTGTTCGCTGCCGACCTCATCCGCCACCTGCCCTTCATGCTCAGGCTCGAGCTGATCGCGGTCTCCAGCTACCCGGGCAAGTCGATGGCCTCCAAGGGCGCCAAGCTCGCGTCCGAGCTGCCGGGCGATCTCGAGGGCAAGCACGTGCTGATCATCGACGACATCCTCGATTCCGGGCACACCATCGCGGTGCTCCGCTCGCTCGTCGAGGAGCAGAACCCCGCGAGTGTGAAGGTCTGCGTTATGCTGGAGAAGCAGCGCAACGACGGACCACCCGTGGCCAACGCCGATTACGTGGGGTTCGCGATCCCAGACGAGTTCGTGGTGGGCTACGGCCTCGATTACGACGGTTACTACCGCAACCACCCCGAGATCGTGACACTCAGGGAAGATGCTCTGTAGCGCCATGTCCGACCGTCCCGCCAAGCGTGCGCAGCCAAAGCCCATACCCGCCGACCCGTCGGGCCGCACCGCACGGATCGATCTCGGTGAGGGCGAAGAAATCTTGATCGTGACACAGCCTCACTGGCTCTACGTCGTGCTCGACCGAGCGTGGGTGTTCGTGCTGCTCGCGATCGCCGCGGCTATGACCTGGCTCTTCGTGCCCGGCGCTGCCTGGAAGGCGGTTGCGATTCTCGTGCTGCTGGCGTGGGTGTTCTGGCAGCTGGCCGAGCGGGCATCGCGTCGTTATGTCCTGACATCGCGACGGGTTGTCGCGATCGCGGGCCTGCTGAGGCAGGGCATCGTCGATGCGCCGATCCGGAACGTTCGGCAGGTCACGATGTACAAGTCGTTCCCAGAGCGCGTGCTCGGGCTGGGCACGCTCGGCTTCGCGACCGCAGGCACGGGCGGGCAGGATGTCATCTGGAGGCTCGTGGACAGGCCAGGCGAGTGCTTCGGGGAAGCGCGCCGGCTCATCGACCCCGAGACAAACTCCAATTCGAAGGACAACCCTGAATGATCATGCCCGTCGTCATCGGGATCGCGGGCGGCATCGGTTCCGGCAAGAGCACCGTTGCAAGGTTCTTCGAGGAAGCCGGATGCGTCGTGTACAACGCCGACAAAGAGGTGACGGAGCTTTACAAACGACAGGCCGTGCTGAACACGATCAAGTCATGGTGGGGCGAGAACGCGGTCATCGATGGTGAGCTCAACCGCGCCGAGATTGCGCGGATCATCTTCGAGGATGAGTCGCAGCGTGACCGGATCGAGAACCTGCTCTTTCCGATGCTGCACGCGCGTCGGAAAGAGATGATCGAGGACGCCGCAGACGACGATGTGAAGGCCGTGATCATTGACGCACCTCTTCTATACGAAGCCGCGCTCGACGAGGAGTGTGACGTCGTTGTCTTTGTCGATACGCCGCGTGAGATTCGCCTAGAGAGGCTCCGGGCGAGGTCTGGCTGGGACGAGGGCGAGCTTTCCCGTCGAGAAAAAGCCCAGCTGCCGCTTGATGCCAAGCGGGATCGGTCCGACTATTATGTGGACGGATCAGGCTCGACCGACGAGGTCAGGGGCCGGGTCCTCAGACTCCTCGACGACATCATCGCCGACCAGTCCGCGAAGCCTCGCGACGAAAGCTGATTCGGCTCCTACATCCATGCACGCATTCGGCTTCCACGATCAACAAAGCCGAAAGACAGCGCGTGCACATCCGAAGCACCCCATGCGTCACCGACTGGCCTGGCGGCCTGATGACGCGTTCAAACCCGTGTCAACACACAAAGCGCTCCGGTCGGAGCGCGCACGAAGCCGCACCGAAGGAATCGTTTTCATGGCCAAGACCAAGGAAGCCGTCGAAGAGGCCCCCAAGACCGCTCGCAAGCGCAAGACCGAGGGCGACGAGGCCAAGACGACCAAGAAGGTCACCAAGAAGCGGACGACCAAAAAGGCTCCCGCCAAGGCCGAAGCCGCTGAAGCCAGCCCCGCGCCCAAGGCAGAGCCAAAGCCAAAGCCTGTCGCGGAGCAACCCGCTGCGTCAGGCGGCAGCGAAGACGGATCTCAGGATTCCACCCAGAGACCTCAGAACGACAACAACCAGCGTTCAGGCGACAACAACCAGAACAACAAACGCCGACGCAAGAAGAAGCGCCGCGGCGCCAACATGACCCCCCAGACCAACCAGCGCCAGGGCGGCGGCAACTCCGGCATCCCGAGCCACATCCTGCCCAGTGATGAGGAACTCGAACGCGAGGCCCGCGAACTCGAGAAGGCCATCGAATCCAAGGGCACCGAGATCGACGACTCGATCACCATCGGCGTGCTCCAGAAGATGACCGTCGAAGAACTCGCCCCGGTCGCCGACAAAGAAGGCCTCGAAGAGTTCCACAACCTGCCAAAGCAGGACCTGATCTTCAAGATCCTCAAGGCACGTGCCGCCAAGCAGGGCCTGATGATCGGCGAGGGCACCATCGAGATCATGCAAGACGGGTTCGGCTTCCTCCGCTCCCCCGAGCAGAGCTACCTTCCGGGTCCGGACGACATCTACGTCTCGCCCAGCCAGGTGCGTCGTTTCGGGCTCCGCCGGGGCATGGTCGTCTCCGGTGCTGTCCGCCCTCCCAAGGAGAACGAACGCTACTTCGCGCTGCTCCGCGTGGACCGGATCAACGGCCACGACCCGAAAGACGTGAAGGACCTGCCCAACTTCGAGGACCTGATCCCACTGCACCCCGAGGAGCGGTACATCCTCGAGACCACGCCCGAGCGGATCGAGACCAGAGTGGTCGATCTCGTCGCCCCGCTCGGCAAAGGCCAGCGGGCACTCATCGTTGCTCCGCCCCGCACCGGTAAGACCGTCCTGCTCCAACAGATGGCCGCGGGCATCACCAAGAACTACCCTGACACTAAGATCATCGTGCTTCTCGTCGACGAGCGGCCCGAGGAAGTCACGGACTTCAAGCGTCACTCGGCGGACACCGTCGAGGTCGTCGCGAGCACGTTCGACGAGCAGAGCTCGCGCCACGTGCAGGTCGCGGAGGTCGTCATCGAGAAAGCCAAGCGGATGGTCGAGTTCGGCGACGACGTCGTCATCTTCCTCGACTCGATCACGCGTCTGGCTCGCGCTTACAACGCAGACATCCCGCACTCGGGCAAAATCATGACAGGCGGTCTCGACGCCAACGCCTTGCAGCGACCCAAGAAGTTCTTCGGCGCCGCCCGCGCGATCGAGAACGGCGGCTCGCTCACGATCATCGGAACCGCGCTCGTGGACACCGGCAGCCGGATGGACGAGGTCATCTTCGAGGAGTTCAAGGGCACGGGTAACTCCGAGCTCCACCTCGACCGCCGCCTCGTCGAGAAACGCGTCTACCCCGCGATCGATGTCTCCGCCTCGGGCACCAGGCGCGAAGAGCTGCTCATGGACCCGAAGGAACTCGAGCTCGCCTACAAGCTCCGCAAGATCCTCGCGGACATGAACGTGGTCGAGTCCATGGAGTTCTTCAAGGCCCGACTGAGCAAGAGCAAGTCGAACGCCGAGTTCCTGATGACCATGAGCCTGGGCTGACCGGCCTCTTGAGACCGACAGGGCCCGTGATTGGGTGGTAGGCTTCTCCCAAGGACCCGTACGTCCACCATGGAGACCGACCGCTGCCCCTCATCCGCCGTGCCAGCACGACCATGCTCTCGCTCGTCGCCACGGCTTGGGCCGCGGCGATGGTGGTATTCGGACTCACGCTCCTGACCAGAGCCCCGAGCGGCTGGCTCCAATCCACATTCGGGTTGCCAACGGCTCTCTGGAATCTTCTGGGGCTGGCGAGCATCGCGTGCGGTCAGTTCGTATTCATGTTCATGGTCGCCGATCGGATTTGCCCAAGGGCGGGTCGGCTGCCGATGATCTGGTTGACCGAGTTGGCGATCGCGTTCGCCGGCCTGACATGCCTAGCCGCGACGGGCATCATCATTATGACAGGGTTTGTTCTATGACACTTCTGGCTCGCCTGACGCTCCTGACACTCATCGCGGTCACCGCGTTGCCAAGTCGTGGGCAGACCGCTCCCGAACCCACCGACCTGATCACGTGGGACCTGACCAGGCAGGCGATGCTCGACCTGCGTCAGCAGACCGAGCCCGATGCAACCGACTACGAAATCATCACCACAATCCTGGAGATTGCCCTCGAGCAGTCGCCCGATGACGCGTCGCTCCGCCGAAGATTGATCGAGGCGTACCGAGCCGCGGGTGACGAGCAGGCCGTGATGGCGCAGACCCGCGAGCTGATCCGGGTCGATCCAGAAGACACCGTTGCGCAGCTTCGGTATCTCAGCTGGAACGTGAGCCAGAAACAAACCGTCGAGGAGCGTCTTGCGCTCTATCAGCGTTACCTCGACGAGGACAGGTTCAAGCAGGCGTTCGATCCGTCGGTCAGGAGCCGTCTGGCGCTCGACGCGGCGCTGCTGCAGCGCGAGCAGGGCAACAACACCGAGTTTGTCCGCTTGCTCGCGATGGCTGTCTCGCTCGACTCGTCGAACAAGGAAGCGGCGGCGCTCACCTCAGCGTTCTACCAGGAACGCCGGGACGACCCGGTCGCGATTCTTGAACTCGCGATCAACCTGCTCCGCTCGGATCCTGTAGATCCGAACCTGTACTTCGGGGTTGCGGCAGAGCTCGCCGAGCACGGCGTATTCGATCAGGCACAGCGTTTCCACGGCAACGCACGCCGACTCATCGCGACCGATGGTGTGACCGGTGACTCGGGCATCGAGATCGAGACCACTGTGCTCCTGTGGCACAACAACGGTGCACAGGCGCTGCTCGATGAGTACGAGCAGTACCTCCAGCTCCAGAAGGAAGCCGCCAAGCTCCGCGTCGATCAGCTCGAAGAAGCAGGGCAGACCACTGAGGGTGTGCTCACGCCCGATGAAGTGAGGCTGCCCCCGCACATCGAGCGGATCCGCATTCTCGCCGCCGCGGCTTCGGGTGATCAGGTCATCCTCGAGCGCGCGATGCTCGACCAGTTCAAGACTGTCGAACCAGCCATCGCAGAGATCACAGATCGCCTTGCCACACCAGAGGGCCAGAACAACGCAGAACTGAGAAACGAGTTGCTGAGGCAGGTCGCTGCGATCTCCTCTGAGCTGATCGTCTCAAGGCTCATCGTCGGGCAAATGAACGAGGCGCAACTCAACGAGACCAAGCAGTTGCGATTGCTCCTCGGCTCCGGCGCGAGCCCACAGCTGGCCGTCATCGACGGGTTCATCACACTCCGCAGCGGCGATCTCGACGCTGCTCTCGCCGAGATGGAGCCGCTCGCCGAGGAGTCTACACTGGGCTCCGTCGGTTACGGCATCGCGCTGCTCGAAGCTGGGCGCAACGACGAGGCCGCAGAGGCCTTCAAAAGAACAGCGCTCTTCTCACCAGTCAGCCCGATCGGCGCGTACGCCCGCACAAGGTACGAAGCGATCACAGGCAACGCTCTTGTGTACTCCGAGCACACGGATGCGATGCGTGGTGTTGCGCAGGCTGTACCGAGCTGGTTCGACAGAGCCGCCGGCATCCCGGAGCGGATGCTGTCGATGACACTGACCCTCGAGAGCCAGCGCATCGGGGCGTACGAACGGCCCGTGATCTTGCTCAACCTCCGCAACATCTCGCCGATCGCGCTCGCGGTCGGGAGCGATCGGCCTGTGAACTCACGGTTTATGGTTTCGCCATCGATGCGCATCGGATCGGATCTGGTGACGTCTGCGCTCTCTCCCGAGGTCATCGATCTTCACCAGAGACTCAGGCTCATGCCCGGCGAGGGGATCTCGATCCGAATCTGGCCCGACCCCGGTTTCTCTGGGTGGCTCTCGAACGTGAAGTCCGGGCACATGATCCGCTCACGATGGAACCTGCTCCAGGGGTTCCAGGTCGGCAGAGGCCAGCTGTACTCGGCTGGCCCGATGTGCCTGAGCGGCGAGGCACCACTCCTGACCATCGAGCCCGATGCTCGCGTGCGGTCGTCTCTGACCGACATCGCACGTGAACTCGAAATTCGCGACGAGAACCGGATGATCGCGCTGCTCCCCTCGGTCCGTGCCGCGATGGTGGATCCGGACCGCCCGGGCGGCCCGCCGCCGCCCAGCGAGATCGAACTCATCGCGCGCACCGTTGCACAACGCTACCCGGCTCTCTCGAACGAGGCCAGACTCGCGGTAGTCGCACTCATGCCTCATAGCTACATGGCGCCCGGCATGCGCACCCTGGATGAAACAGTCCTTGCTGAGACTGATCCGACGATTCTCGCCGCAGCGATTTTTACCCGGGCACGCACACCTGATCACCCGGCGCTGAGCCGCGCCGCCGCATCCGAGAACGCAAGACTCTCAAGTCTCGCCAAGAGACTTCAGGAGCGTCTGAAAGACGCAGAACCAAAGGGCTTCGCGTTCATACTTGCGGTCGGCTCGCATAGGCCCGCGGCCCCGACTCATCCGGAAGCAATCGAGCCTTGACACCACGCGGCGAGCCCACGCAGAACCAGGCTGTGCGCCGGATCGGCGGCTTCATCATCGGTCTGTTGCTCATCGGTGTCGCCGTCTTCGTCCTCGCCCGGAACAAGAACGACCTTAACGATGCCCTCGACGCAGCCCAGCACGCCAGTTGGTGGATCATCGCCCTCGTAATCGTGCTGCCCGTCGCCAATGCCGCGATCGTCGCTGTCTCGTTCTGGATACTGATGCGCCGGTTGGGGAATGTCCCCTTTGGTGACATGCTCGCGCTCATCGGCTCGGCTTGGATGCTCAACTATCTGCCGATGCGTCCGGGTCTCATTGGCAGGCTCGCGTTCCACAAGCTCGTGCACGGCGTGTCGCTCAAATCATCGGTCGCGGTCTCGGTTGCGCTCGCGCTGATGTCGGGATTAGCCGCGGCTCACATGCTCATCGTCGGTGTCGCGTTCGCAGAGGGCGCATTGGTCGGAGCAGCGGCCCTCGCGGCGACTTCTGTTGTTGTCTATTTTGTTGCGGGGCTCGCCGCCGACAAGAGCCCCGCCGGCGCAGTACCGCGTCATGACCTCCGCGC
Source organism: Phycisphaera sp. (assembly GCA_003712165.1). Classification (GTDB taxonomy): domain Bacteria; phylum Planctomycetota; class Phycisphaerae; order Phycisphaerales; family UBA1924. Next base: position 2,259,468 of record RHLH01000001.1, on the reverse strand, counting down.
CGCGTTGCTGTTTCGGTACATCGATATGCTCGTCTGGGCTGTACGCATGTGGGCATGCTTCGCGATCGTCGGATCAGAACTGACCCCCTGGGCCGCGCTGCTCATCGCCGCGGCTGTGCAGATCGCGTACCTGTTCCCGCTGACCGGTGCCGGGCTGGGCGTGGTCGAGTGGGCGGTGGGGGTGGTCGCTGCGATCGTCGTGGTGGACGCGACTGCCGAGATCGGGATCGCCGCTTCGCTGGCCAACAGGGCGGCGGAGCTTCTCGTGGTTGTCCCCTGCGGGCTCGCAGGTTCCGCATATATCGCAAAAAGACGCTCACGGAGCGCCAGAGCCCGCGATTCCGAGAATTCACCGAATACCGATGCACGAGAGACGTGATTTTGCCGATCCTTAGCGTGGGTCTGCACGTATAAAACCGCAGGAGCCGGCGCACCGGACGCGACATGCTCAGCAGGATCGAACAAGACCATCAACGTTTCCGCCAGATCGTGCGCGGCAAGATCCGTAAGGACCTGCGCCGATTCCTCTCCAAAGACGAACTCATCGGCAAGGAAGGCGACCGCTACGTCTCCATCCCAGTTCACGACCTCGACACACCAACCTTCCGCTACGGCGATAACTCCGCCGGTGTCGGGATGGGCGAGGGCGAAGAGGGCGAGGGCATCGGTCAGGCGGGCGGCTCGGGCGACAACGCAGGCGGCGAAGAAGAAGGCAAGCACATCACCGAGGTGGATATCTCCCTCGAAGACCTCGCCGACATCATCGCCGAGGAACTGCAGCTGCCGCGCATCAAGCCCCGGGGCCATCACAAGATCACAACCAAGCGCGACAAGTTCACGGGCATCCGCCCGACGGGCCCGGCGTCGCTGCGTCATTTCAAAAGAACGTACCGCGAAGCGCTCAAACGCCAACTCGCGCTCGGAGCGTACAACCCCGACGACCCGGTCATCATCCCGATCAAACGCGATCTGAGGTTCCGCAGCTGGAACGAGGTGAAGAAACCCCAGTCCAACGCCGCGATCGTCTACATGATGGACGTCTCGGGCTCGATGGGCGATCAACAGAAAGAGCTTGTCCGATTGACCGCGTTCTGGATCGACACCTGGCTCCGCCGGAACTACGAGGGTATCGAGAGCCGGTACATCGTCCACGATGTTCGCGCGGGTGAGGTTGACAAGAAGGTCTTCTTCTCCATGAGAGAAGACGGCGGCACCCGGATCAGCTCCGCCTACCAGCTCTGCAAGGAGATGGTCGAATCCGATTACGACCCCAACGACTGGAACGTCTACCTGTTCCACTTCTCCGATGGTGACAATTCGTCGGAGGCCGACAACCGCCGCTGCGTCGAACTCATCGGTGAGCACATGCTCCCGAACTCGAACATGTTCGGGTATTGCCAAGTAACCAGCGCCTACGGCAGCGGGAACTTCATCAACGTCCTCGCAGACGCCTTCCCCGATGGTGCGCCCGATGACGAAGGGCCTCAACTGATCTCAACCCGGATCGACGACAAGAACGGGATCTACGACGCGATGCGTGCCCTGTTTAAGCAGGGGCGATAGGCTCACCCGTGCATCCGGCTGGCATCCCGGCCGAACAGACTCTAAAGGAGGGACCACGGGCGAATGCTGCTCTTTGTGTTCTACGCGATTCTCGTGTGGTACGGCGCGTTTCAGGGGCGTCGCCGGGTGCCGGGATTGTGCGCGCTCGCACTAGGTATATTCGCGCTCATTGTCTTCAACGCCGTGCACTTTCGGGTTGCGCAGCATTTCGGATACGAACAGTACGTTCCGATCTTCCGCGTGCTGATGTACCCCTACATGGTCATGGTGGGCCTCGTAGGGCTCTTCCTCGTCACGCTGCCCATCGAACTCCCAAGGGGCGAACTCCATTGCAAGGCGTGCAGGTACGACCTGACTGACCTCAAAGCCGAGTTCAAGGAAGGCGCGCCCTGCCCCGAGTGCGGCGCAACAGAAGAAGAAGCAGCCACCCGCGCCGGAAGGCGGCTCGCTCGCAAGAGGCTTCACGCTCAGAACAAGATCAAACCCGATCCCCTGCCAGGACTGAGACTCCGCCCAGAGCGCTAACCGCCGACGAGCCTCACGACGGCGCCGACGATCAACACGAGCAGCGGCAGCCCGCCCATAAAGAACCAACGCGCCGCAGAAAGCCTGGCTTCAGACAGGGGCTGGATGATCGGGAACGACTCCGACTCCGCGCTGCGTGCGATCGTGCTGTCCCGGCCCGCAAGCCACTTGACAGCCGCGAGCGCAAGCTCCGTGTTCCCCGGGCTCGTTTCGACGACGGACCCGCCGACCTGAGTTGTGCGCCTCGCGTAATAGTCAAACAGCCAGAGGTGCGAACCCACGACGACGGCTCTCTGCGTTGCGCTATTGTGTTCCCGCTCTACAGCCCACGCGAACGCGCCGTCTTCGACCGCGTCGTCGCGAGGGCCGCCCGGGGCGGGCGGGTTGGCGATGTTGTGGCGGTTCGTGTCCCGCTCGGTCCAGTAGCCGGCCCACTCGGCCTCGCGCCAGACGTTCGCATCACTTGTGCGGATGAGGGGCCAGGCACTGCCGATCTCACTCGACCGATCAATCGCGATGGGCCATACGAGTCTGGTGGTCAGGCCTTCGATAACATCCGCGAGCGGGTGGCCCGATTCAGCGGGCACGATCTGCTGTTCCCACTCAACAAATCTGCGGTCCCCGATCGGTCTATCCAGCAGCGTCGGTCTGCCCGTGTCCGCAGTAAGCCCGAACACCTCGAGGGGCGTTGCCATCGGGTCGTCCTCGCCCATGCCCTGCATCGTCGAGGGCGAGAGTGAGACGAGCACGTTCTCGCCCGATTCGATCAGTTCGCCAAGCACAGCCCCGACGCGGATCGCCCGCTCCGGACCGCCCGAGGTGGTCATGCTCATCCCAACGACGACGTACACCGTGCCAGGCTCATTCGCCGCCAGCGCCACCTCGGCTGGTCTTTCTGGTGAAATGCTGACGGGCCACTCGATCCACTTGATTCCTCTGAGCGCCATCGCGTCGAGGAGCTTGGCCATCTGACTCTGTTTGCTGAGGATGAGCGTGTCCGTGCCGTGGATAAGGACGACTGTGGTTTCAGGCGAAGCGCCGGATGTGACCGCAAGAGCGCTCCCAATGAGTGTCTCTGCTCGTCGACCCGCGTCGATCCTCGCCTGCCCGGGCGCAGCGGCGGGGATGAGGTCCTCGATGCGGATCGCGGTGATGTCCTCGCCCGTGGGCCCGATGACGAGGACCGCCTCGGCGCTGGCAAGAGCCGCCGCCACGCGCGAGAGCACGGGCAACGGGCTTGAGGTGAAAGCGTCAACCACGATCGCCGTCTCGTCGAGTGCGGTCTGCATCACAAGCGCAAGCGAATTCGCAGAGGCGCTGCCCTCGGTGGACAGGTTCGGGTCCTGCGCGCGAATCAGGAGATCTTCGAGCTGGCTCGTCACGATCTGCGTGAGCCTGCTGTGGGCTTCGCTGATCAGATCCCTGGCGGCGCTGACATTGGGGACAGCGGTCTCGCCGAGCGATTGGCTGAGGTGCTGATCGGCGAATTGGCGGACACGCTCAACATCATTTGCAGCGACGCGGAGATAGGCGGCCTGCTGGCTGAGCTCGCCCCTCCAGGGGCTCTCCCCGGAACGGTTCGGCGCGTGCTCCTTCGCGAGTGCCTGGACGGGCTCGGCCCAGCCCTGCATCTGCTGCGCGAGCCGCTCAAGAGCGCCCATCGCCGAGCGTGCCACATCGACCGAGGCCCGCGTCTCCTCGGCTCGCTCTGATGAGAGACGGTCGATCAGCGCCTGATACTGCTCGATGCCCGCGGGTGTCCCTGTGTTGATGATTGTCGTGCGCACATCGGCGGATGACTTGTCGAGCTCGTCGATCATGTCGAGCACGCGCGACATCGCGGCCCTGTCGCGTCCCGGCGCAACCAGGTTCGCAGCGAGGATGACCTCCGACTCGCCCGAGAGGCTTGCGAGAATCGCCCTCGTCTGGTCGGAGGGTTTGAGCGCCCCCGTGCGGGTCACGTCGAACCTCGCAGAGAAGCGTGCCGAGAGGATGTTGAGCACGATCACGATGAACACAACGACTAGCAGTCCGATGACAGTGACGAGTACACGTGTCGAGCGGTTGTGGGTCGGCGCTGGGCCTGTTACTTCCATCTCTTGAACTCCAACGCCGCGCCCGCGCCGACGAGCAGCCCGGCCGAGATCGAGATGAAGAAGACGACGTGCCTTGTGTCGATCGCCCCGCGCGCAAAGTCGTCGATGCGCGCCGAGAACGATGCCGACGCGAGCCTCGCGCCGAGTTCGGGACCAACGTACTTCGGCGCCACATTGGTGATCATGAGCCAGCACACGAGCGTGAGCAGCGTGCCCAGGAACGCGAGCGTCTGGCTGTCGGTCAGCGCCGAAGCGACGGTTCCAAGCGAGAGACAGAGGCACCCGAAGAGCATCAAGCTCAGGTAGCCAGCGAGGATCGGCCCCGGGTCGGGATTCGGGTCGCTCACCGCAAAGAGCACCGCCACATTGATCAGTGTCGGCAGAAGCATCACCGCGAGGAACGCGAGCGCTCCGAGGAACTTGCCCAGCACGATGTGTGCGCTCGTCACCGGGCTCGACGCGAGCAGCTCGTAGGTTCCGGTGCGGAGTTCCTCGCTAATGAGTCTCATCGAAATAGCCGGCGCCACGAGGACGAGGAGCATCATCGTGATGCCGTAGACAGGTCTGAGCGTTGCGGGCTCGCCCGTCTTGAGTGAGCCAAGCGTGAAGACCGCCCCAGTCAGGAACAGGAAGAGCGCGATCACGATCCAGCCGACGGGGACGCGGAAGAGCGACCAGAGTTCGCGGGATGCGATCGCCAAGGTCTGAGTCACTCTTCACCCCCGATCGAGTCTTCGAGTACCCGGACGAAGACCTCTTCGAGGCCAGCGGTCTGGGGTCTGAGCTGGCGGATCTGGATCCTGGCGTTGCTGAGCGCTGCACCGACCGGCTCGCTCGGGTCCGCAGAGTCCTTGGTTCGGATGTTCAGGCGCCACCAGCCGTCTTCGAGCGGGTCCGAGCCGATCGTCGAACCAGGCAGGGCCGCGGTCAGTGCCGACGTGATCTGGGCGGCGTGCCCTCGGCATTCGACGATGCACCCGCCGCCCGTGTTCTGCTCGCAGAGCTCCTCGGGCGTGCCGTCGGCAAGGACCTTGCCCGCTCCGATAATGATGACCCGCTCGCAGGTTCGTTCGATCTCAGGAAGGATGTGTGAGCTGACGAGGACGGTTCGGTTTTGCGCGAGGTCTCCGATGAGCGAACGCGCTTCGCGGATCTGGGTCGGGTCCAGGCCGTTGGTCGGCTCGTCGAGGATCAGCACCTTTGGGTTGTGCAAGAGCGCCGCGGCCAGCGCAACCCGTTGGCGGTAGCCCTTGCTCAGCTGCCCGATCCGGCGCTTGTATACAGGCCCGAGGTGGCACTCATCCTGAACCGCCTGGATCCGTGCCTTGCGGTCTTTGCCCGAAACACCAAGGATTCTCGCCCTGTGGGCCAGGAAGCTGCGGACTGCCATCTCGGGATACGAGGGCGCTGACTCCGGGAGGTATCCGAATTCTCTTCTGGCGCAGACTGGTCGGGCCAGCGCATCGATGCCAGCGATCGCGATGGAGCCTGTCTGCGGGCGGATGATGCCGGTGAGCATCCGGAGAGTAGTTGTTTTCCCTGCGCCGTTAGGACCCAGGAGTCCAACGGCCTGCCCGGCCGGGATCGAGAAGCCCACGCCTCGCACGGCGTGCACGGACCCGAACCAGCGATGTAGGTCAACAACTTCGATCATCTGGAATCACAGTACTCGGACCTCATCAGCCGATGTCAAGCCCGGGATGCCATCGGCCGAAAAGCTCCGATAGCACCAAACCTTCGGGGAAAGTTGCTGGAATCGGGGATCAGTCCGCTAGACTCACGCGAAGAGTCACGCAGCGGAAGCGGTTAGAAAAACAGATGGCCAGAGTGCGACCCAAGATAGTCTTCCTCACCCCTCCGGGCGGTGGGACCGAAGAGCTCAGGGAACTCCTGGCCGAGCACTGTCAAGTCGTCTACGCGGACTCGCTCGGGCCCAGGGATTCCGACGCTGACTATCTGGTCATCCCTGCCGATCCCGGGAATCTGGGCCAGACCGGTCTGGGTGACCATGAGCGCGACGTCCTGCTCAACTCCGTCGGTGAAGCGCTCTGTCTTGTCACCTCCGGCGGCAAGCTCCTCTGGGGCAACCGGATGTTCGACACCATCGACGACGACATCAAACAGGTAGTACTGACGGCCGCCCAGGAGGCGGCTGTTTCTTTCCAGGGCCTCGACTACGATCCCGGCGCCGAGCCCCCGATCATCCGCCGCGAGTTCGAGATGGGTGACAACAAGCTCTACGAACTGCGCATGGCGCCGATGATTGTCGAGGGCGCAACCGAGTTCGGCGACCGCGCCGTGGGTGTGCTCCGCGACATCTCCCACACGGGCGTTGTTCGTAAGAAGCTTAAGGCTGTTGAGCAGGCGGGCGCGAGGCTCAACAGGTTCGACCGTGACGCCGTCGCGAAGATGAACGCCGCGCAGAGGCTCAGGCTCCTCGAAGAACGGGTCACCAAGGCGTCCAAGGACGTGCTGGACTACGACCACTTTACGATCCGACTGATCGACGACCACACCGGTCGGCTTGAGCCGGTCATCAGCGTGGGGTTCACCCAGGACGCGATTGACCTCGAGCTCTACCCCGCCGAGGAGGGCAACGGCACGATCGGGTACGTCGCCGCGACAGGCAAGCCCTACATCTGTCACGACACGACGACCGACGAGAAATACCTTGTGGGCGCGAGCGAAGCCCGCAGCTCGCTGACGGTGCCCCTGATGGTGGGCGAGCACATCATCGGGGTGCTGGACATCGAGTCGAAAGAGGTCGACGCCTTCGACGAGCAGGACGTGCAGTACGTCGCCCAGTTCAGCAGATACGTCGCCATGGCGCTGCAGACGCTCAACATGCTCGTCGTCGAGCGGTCCTCGACGGGCGCCTCGATCACGGGCCGGTTCGAGGGCGAAATCAAGGCTCCCTTGGATGACATCCTCCGCGAGACAGATATCTGCTCGGAATCGATCAAGGACCCCGAGACCGCGGCTCACCTTGCCAAGATTCGCGCCGATGTCGAGGCGATCCGCAAACGTCTCAAGAACGTCGCCGCGGGCCCGAACACACTCCTCGGTGTTGATGACCTGAGCACCGTCAAGGCCGACGAGCTTCTCAAAGGCAAGCGGGCGCTCGTCGCCGACGACAACGACCGCATCGGCTCCATGATCGCCGATGTGCTCGGGCGTCGCGGCTGCAGGGTCACGCTCTGCAAGAACGGGCAGGAAGCGATCAACGAACTCGAGGCCTCGGCCGCCGACGGGCACGAGCGTTTCGACTTTGTCATAAGCGATATCTCGATGCCCGACCGCAACGGCTACGAGGTGTTCAGCGTCGCCTCACAGATCGTCCCGGAAGAGGCAATCATTCTGATGACGGGATTCGGGTACGATCCGCACCATTCGATCGTTCGTGCTTCACAGGAAGGCATGCGGAATGTTCTGTACAAGCCGTTCCAGGCCGCGCGGCTGATCGACGAGGTTCACAAGGCGCTCACGCCCCGAGGGTCTGCTTGATCACCCGGTCGAGCCCGTCGATGTCTCTGAGAATCTCAACCTTCGCGACGCGGTGAGCGTTACTCGCGATTGCTTTGGCTTCACCAGCGCGTGATGCAGCGACCTCAGTCAGCACAAGACCGCCCTCGCGGACGAGCTTCGGTCCGTCGGTGAGCATCGGGCGTACCAATGCGAGTCCGTCCATGCCGCCGCGGAGCGCGAGCGTCGGCTCATGGTCCTTGACGTTCGGTTCAACATCTTCCCACTCGTCATCCGGGATGTAGGGGGGGTTCGACACCAGGAAATCGAGCCCGCCCGCGTGGCCCGCCGCGGGGTGCTTGCCGAGCGCTTCAAGCAGGTCGCCCTGAACGAATTCGACACGCTCGGTCAGCCCGAGCCGCTCCGCGTTCACTTGCGCGACTTCGAGTGCGTCGCTTGAGATGTCCGTCGCGACGACCCTTGCGCCGGGCAGGTTTTTTGCGAGCGCCAGCGCTATGCAGCCCGAGCCCGTGCACACGTCGGCGATCAGGATGTTCTCCCCGATCTTGCCACCGAACCCTGGCTGGTGCTTGCAGTGGTGGAGAACGGTCTCGACGATCGTCTCTGATGAAGGCCTCGGGATAAGAACGCTCGGGCTGACGCCAAGCTGCAGGCCGTAGAACATCGCCTCGCCAGTGAGGTACTGGACCGGCTCGTGCTCGACTGCTCTCTTGACCAGATCACGCAGCGTCGAGCGTTCGATCTCGCTGGCGGGCCTGTCCGCGTCGGTGTAGAGCTTGAGCCTGTCACACCCGATGACGTGGCACATCAAGAGCTGCGCGAACAGTTGCGGCGACTCGAGCCCCTTCTGCCGAAAGGCCTCGGTCATCCACGCGAGCAGCATCCGCGTGGTCCATCGCTTGGGCGAGCTGGATGTTCGAGATCCGGTCACGTACGGAGTTTAGCGTTCAAAGACCGCGGTCCCCTCGACCCAGGTCGAGAGCACAACCGTGTCCGCGATCGCTCTTGGCGGGCAGGTCATGTAGTCCCGGTCGATCACGATGAAGTCGGCGAGCTTGTCCACCTCGATCGACCCGACGCTCTTCTCGTTGAAACCCGCGTACGCCGCGTCGATCGTGAACGACCTGAGCGCTTGCTCACGGGTCATGCGTTCGAGCGGCCGCCAGCCCCCTGGGGGCTCTTCATCGAGGTTCTGCCTCGTTACCGCGGCGTAGAGCCCGAGGAACGGGTTGTGACTTTCCACAGGAAAGTCGCTTCCGCCCGCGATCGGGACCCCAGAAGCAAGCAGGCTCTGCCACGCGTATGCGCCGTCGGCTCGGACACTGCCCACGCGCTCCTCGATCCAGCGCATGTCGCTCGTGCAGTGTGTGGGCTGCATAGAGGGGATCACGTTCAGCTCTGCGAACCGTCCGATGTCCTCTGGGGCGAGCAGCTGCGCGTGCTCAACGCGGAATCGTGAATCGGCAAGAGTTGCGGGCATAGGTGCATCAGCAGATCTGAACCCGTTCGATGCGCGGTGCTCGCCCCTCACGTACGCGTCGAGTACCTCGCGGTTTCCGCGGTCACCGATCGCGTGCGCGCAGACCTGGTAGCCCCTTTCGAGACCGTCCCTGGCAATCTCCTCAATGAACCCCGGCTCGCTCACCGCGAGACCGACGTAAGGCTCACCTTCTGGTCCGACCGGGCGGTCTTCGTAAGGCTCCAGGAGCCACGCGCCGCGTGATCCCATCGCGCCGTCGATGTAGAGCTTGCAGGAGCGCATCGTAAAGAATGGGCCGTGGTATGGCTCGTTCTCTGCGAACCACTTCGGGGCCTCCCTCCCATGGATCATGCCGTGCACGCGGACCGCGAGCTTCCGGTCGCGTTCGAGCTGCATGTACACCTCGATCATGTCGGGGCCCATGCCCGCGTCGTGCACACCGGTGAGCCCGGCCGCGAGGCACATGTCCTGCGCCGCGAGGATGAGGTCCGCGCCGCTGGCGCCGCCCGCGGGGATCGCGCGACCGATGAGCGCCTCCGCGTTGTCCACGAACACGCCCGTGGGGTTGCCCTCGATGTCGAGCAGCATCTCGCCGCCCTCGGGGACAGCCGTGCCCGCCGACACCTCGGCGATCTCCATCGCTCGCGCGTTGGCGAGCGCGGCGTGCCCGTCCACGCGTGAGATCCACACAGGGTGGTCGGGCACCTTCTCGCTCAGGTCCGCGTGCTCGGGGAGCGACTTGTTCTCCCAGCTCTCGTTGTCCCAGCCCCGCCCGAGGATCCACTCGCCGGGCTCGGTCTGCGCAGCACGCTCAACGACGCGCTCGATGACCTCCTCGTAACTCGTCGTGCCCGAGAGATCGACGACTCCCAGTTGGAGCTGACCCAGCCCGGCCATATGCCCGTGCGCATCGATCAGCCCGGGTAGCACGGTCATGCCCCCGAGGTCGATGACCCTCGTCGAGTCGCCCGCGAGGCTGCGGATCTCAGCATCCGTGCCCACCGCGGCGAACATGCCGTCCTCCACGGCGAACGCCTGGGCGACGCTGAACGCCTCGTCCACCGTGTACACGGTCGCGTTGACGAAGATCGCGTCAGGCTGCGCAGCTGTACCGGACGCGGCGAGGGTCAGGGCGAGGAGTGTGTGTCTCATGCATCCAGTGTAGTGGTTGCCATGAGTTCGAGGGAACAAGCATCACTTCCCCTCAAACCAATTCCCACTCGCCGCGGCATCGACCACCAGGGGTACGTCGAGCTCCATCGCTGACTCCATCCGCTCGGTGATCAGCTTCATCGCCTTGTTGGCGACCTTCTTGGGCGCCTCGAAGACGAGTTCGTCGTGGATCTGCAGCAGCATGCGCACGCCGGCGACCTCCGGTTCCCTTTCTCCGCGGAGATCGGCGGCGTTGGGGCTCAGGCGTTTGTGCAGATCGAGCATCGCGAGCTTGATGAGGTCCGCCGCGCTGCCCTGGACGACGCTGTTGATCGCCATGCGCTCGGCGAGCGCCCTCCGGTTCGGGTTGTTCGAGTCGATCTCGAGGATCGGGCGCCGGCGCCTGAGCATGGTCTCAACGTAGCCCTTCTCCTGTGCCTCGGTGATGCACTCGGCAAGGAACGTCGTGATGCCCGGGAAGCGTTTCTTGTACCCGTCGATGATCTCGGTGGCTTCGGTGTTCGACACGCCGAGCCTGCGCGCGAGCCCGAAGGGCGTGATGCCGTAGACGATCCCGAAGTTGACCATCTTGGCGCCGCTTCGCTGTTCTTTGGTGACATCGTCGAGCGAAACACCATGGATCTGCGCCGCGACGGCGCGGTGGATGTCTTGGCCTTCCTTGAATGCACTGATCAGCGCCTTGTCCTGCGAGAGGTGCGCGAGCAATCGGAGTTCGATCTGTGAATAGTCGGCGCTGATCAGCACGCTGCCCTTGGGCGCGACGAACGCCTTGCGGATCTCCCTGCCGACGTCCGTGCGGATCGGGATGTTCTGCAGGTTCGGATCGCTCGAACTCAGCCTGCCCGTCGCGGCGACGGTCTGGTTAAAGCTCGCGTGAATCCGCCCGGTCTCCGGGTGGATCTCCTCGGCGAGGTTCGCAAGGTACGTGTTGACGAGCTTCGTAAGCTGGCGGTAATCAAGGATGAGCTGGGGAATCGTCGTCTCGATGCTCGCGTCCTGCGTGAGCTTGTCGAGCACCTCGGCGTCGGTCGAGGGCCCGGTCTTGCCCCGCTTGATCACACGGAGCCCGAGGCCCGGCTCCTCGTCGGTGGTCTTGTTGAAGAGGATGCCCGCAAGCTGCTTGGGCGAGTCCGGATCGAACCCCCGGCCGAGCGCGTTGTACGCCTCGTCCTCGATCGCCTTGCGGAGCCGATCGATTTCCTTCTGCAGGCGGGTGTGCTGGCGCTCGAGCTCGTCTGGATCAACGAGTATGCCGTTGTACTCGAGCTCCGCGAGCACATCCATGAGAGGTGTCTCGATGTCGCGCGCCAGATCGAGCAGCCCGGTCTCTTCGAGCTGGGGCAGCATGATGTGCGCAAGTTGGAGCGAGACGTCGGAGTCCTCAGCCGCGTAAGGCCCGGCCTTCTCGACCGGGACCTCGTCGAATCGCTTCTGTTTCTTGCCCGATCCGATCAGGTCCTTGATGGAGATGTTGGTCCGGTTGAGCATCGCCAGCGCGAGGTTGTCGAGCGAGTGAGACGGGCGCGACGCGTCGAGGATGTAGCTGGCGATCATCGTGTCGCACGCGCCCGTTGCGGTCAGCCCTCGAAGCTCGAGCCCGGCGCGGCGGAGCACGATCAGGTCGTACTTCAGGTTGTGCCCGACCTTGGCCTTCTTCGGATCTTCGATGATCGGGCCGAGCGATTCAAGAACAGTCTCTTCGTCGAGGTGCTTGCTCGGATCGGGTGAGCGCACGGGCACGTACCAGCCTGCGCCGGGCTCGGTCGCGAAGCTCAGGCCCACGAGATCGGCGAGCATCGGTCTGATCGCGGTCGTCTCTGTGTCCAGCGCGATGACGGGCGCCTTTTTGAGTGCGCTGACGAGTTTCTTGAGCTCCGTCTTCGTGCGCACGATCGTGTAGTCGCCCTCGACCACGTGCTCTTCCGCGTCGTCGTCGGCTTGATCGAACAGCCCGCCGAACCCGCTGTCGTCCACTTTGGCTTTCTTTGTGGGTTTTGGCGCTTCTGCCGAGTTGCCGGTGAGCGCCTTGACCTCGTCGAGCAGCCTGTTAAACCCGAGTTCGCGCACGGCGGGTTCGATACTCCTGGGCGTGAACTTCTCGAGCTTGCACGCATCCAGATCGAACTCGATCGGCGTGTCCGCACGGAGCGTGACGAGGTCTTTGCTGAGGGGCAGGCTTTCGACCGATGCCGCGATGTTCTCGCGGCGCTTGCCCTTGATGATCCACTCTTTCTTGGGTTTAGCTTCATCGGTCGCCTCGGCGATCACTGCTTCGAGCGTCCCGAACTCGACAAGCAGCTGTGCCGCGGTCTTCGGGCCGACCCCAGGAACGCCCGGCACATTGTCAACCGTGTCGCCCATGAGCGTCAGCATGTCCACGACTTGCTCGGGGTCGAGGCCTGTCTCTTCCTTGAGGGCCTCGACATCGCCGACCTTGTCGTGGTGGATGTCGTAGAGCTCGACACGGCCGCGTTCGAGCAGCTGCTTGAGGTCCTTGTCCTTGCTGATCATGCGGATGAGCAGATCGGGGTGGTCTTTCTTCAGGTTCGCCGCGATCGCCGCGATGACATCGTCGGCTTCGTACCCCGGGCTGCCGATGACGGGGACGCCCATCTCTTTGAGCATCGCGAGGCAGCGATCGACCTGCGGGCGCAGATCCTCGGGCGGCGCATCGCGGTTGGCCTTGTAGTCCTCGTAGAGCTCGCTGCGAAACGTGCCGCGGTCGCCCGAGACATCGAGCGCGACGGCGATGTACGTGGGGGGCCCGCCCGCCTCGAGCATCCTGGGTTCTTGTCCCTTGATGAGTTTGAGGAGCATGCCCAGGAAGCCGTAGGTCATGTTGGTCGGCTCACCCGTGACGGGGCTCGTCATGGGCGTGCGGATCGCGTGGTAGGCGCGGAAGAACTGGGCGTAGCCGTCGATGATGTAGAGGGTGGGGTTGGTGCTCACGAAGCGTTCGCCCCAGACGCCGATTCGTGCAGTTCCTTCAACCTGCTCAGATACGCATCGCTCGGCTCGATCCCCCGCCTCGCCATAACGGTTTTGGCTGTGTCGATGAACCGGGGGAGTCTGAACGCGGTTGAGCCCGAGTCGGTGGCCCACGTGAACCGGTCGATGCACCCGACGACCGGCGTGGAAGCCGCGAACATCGCGCCCAGGTGAACCACGGCTCCGGTCATAATCCGCGTCGAGATCGCGAACTTGACGTGGTCACCCACGATCGTCCCGAGGAATGTCTGCCCCGTGCGCTCGTTCGAGCCCCCGGGAGACGCCTTGGCGATGACCTCGGCGTACGTGTTGAGCAGGTTCGAGTTGTTCGTGCCCGCGCCGAAGTTGACCCACTCGCCGACCCACGAGTCGCCCAGGTGCCCTTCGTGCGACTTGTTCGAGAGACCCTGGAAGATGGTGCCCCCGACCTCGCCCCCGACTTTGCAGCGGGGGCCGATCGCGGTGTGCGCCTTGATGTGCGCACGGTCCATGATGGTAGAGTCTTCGCCGATGAACGCTGGGCCCACGATGACCGCGCTCGGGCGGATCTTGACGCCGGCGGCGATGACGATCGGTCCGAGTGTGGTGTCGAGCGTGACACCCGGCCAGACATCGGCGCCGCTCCGGACGACAGCAGGGTGAGGACCTCGCTGGATGACGCCGTATGGAAGCTCGCTCCCCGGGATCTGCGAGAGGTGCGCCAGGTCGTGGTTGATCGCGTGATCGCGGAACCTGCGGATGTCCCAGGGCCTCCGCATGAGCAGTCGTTGGTCGGTGTACGTCACACCATCGGTCGGCAACTCGCCCGCGAGGATCCGCTTGGCATGGTCGGGCTTGACGCGAGCAAACACAACCGCGGCTTCTTCGTCGTCATCACTGATGCGTTCAACGAGGATGGTCCCGACCGGCGCGGTCGCGATCTCCTTAGGAGGGATCGGGCACCGGCCGTTGATGAGCAGGAGCGAGTCGATGCCGTCGGGCAGCTCGTTGATCGGGAAGGTGTACGCGTCTTCGACGATTGGCTTGAGGTGCTCTGGCACAAAGAGCCCCGAGATCTCAGACTCGCCGGGCAGCATCTCTTCGATGCGCATGAGCGTCGTGAGCGCACCGGTGCGGACCGAGAAGACAGGCCTGAGATCCGTCAGCGGTGCGAGCCTGCCCTTGCCGTCGTCGTAGATGATCACACGCATGCCCACAGTCTACGACCGCCGGGTGCTGATGGCCGCTATGGTGGGGCCCATGGACGCCCTGATCTTCGATTTCGACGGCGTGATCGCCGATTCCGAGCCCGCCCACGAACAGGCGATCCGCGAGACCGCCGCGCTTGAGGGATTTGAGGTCAGTCACGCTCTGTACACCCACGAGATCATTGGCCTTGACGATCGGGACACTTTCCGCCTGATCGGTCGGCATCATGAACGGGTGCTCGATGAATCCGAGCTGGCGGCGCTGACATGCAAGAAGCAGGATCGTTTTCTTGAGTTGATTGATGCGGGCGAGGTCGAGGCTTTCCCGGGATCGGTTGAACTGATCCGTGAAGCTTCAGCCCAATTGCCGATCGCGGTCTGCTCCGGCGCTGTGCGCATCGAGATCGAACGCGTTCTGGAGAACCTGGGTGTGCGTGATCTGTTTCCCGTGATCGTGACCGCCGACGATGTGGAGGCTGCCAAGCCCGATCCGACCGGGTACTGCCTGGCCGCGCAGAAACTCGGTGTTGATGCTTCCCGGTGCGTGGCGATCGAAGATACGGACAAGGGCATCGCCGCGGGGAAGGCCGCTGGGCTGACGGTGGTGGGAGTGTGTCACTCACTGCCGCGCGATCGGCTTACGCAGGCGGACAGCGTGTACGCAACGATCCAAGATTTGAGTCTTGATCGGCTCCGCGAGCTTACCGCCGTGTGAGCGTGTACCGGCTCGTGTGCGGTGCATCGAAGTCGAAGAACGTACCGACCCAGCGCAGCGGCCACCAGACGACAAACGCGGGGAGCGCCGAGTACACCGCGCGCACGATGCCATCGACGAGCCAGCTGCCCGCGTGGAATCCGATCGGGTCGTAGAGCTCACGTGCGCCGAACGTCGCGGCGACAACGATCTGCCATACGGCTCCCGCGAGCGGTGTGAGGATGATCAGTGTGATCGGACTGTTGAGGAACACGAGCCCACGGGCCCCGAGCACGAGCTGGCAAGCCAGCAGCATCCCGAGCGCGTTGGGCCCGGGGATAAGAAGCGTTGATCCGCCCGGAGTGGTCATGGGCGAGGTCAGGTCGATCACCAGGCCTGCGATGAGCGCGGCGATCATTGCTGCACGGTTTGGCGCATAGAGCGAGACAAACACAACCAGCGGCAAAACGAAACTCGGCGCGATCCCGCTCTCACCGATGCGCAGCACGGGGCGGAACCCGACGTCGAGCCCGAGGAAAATCCAGAGCGCTACCGCGTATACACCCCAGCTCATGACCCATCCCCCGGCACACGGATCACGACGCTGCCTACACGTCTCGTATCGATCGAGGGGCGAACGGTGATGACCTGCCTGAGCGGGCTCTGCTCGGCGGGCTCGACCGCGATGATCTCGCCCACGATAAGACCCGCGTGCGCCGACCACGTCTCGTCGCTGAGCGAAACAAGCTGGCCGACCTCGACACGCCTCGGGGTCTGGTCGAGCCCCTCGGTTTCGTATCTGCCCGGTCCACGCAGCGTGCCGTCACCGGTGGGTGTGAGATCGAAACGCACGCCGAGCTCGTTGGTTTCCGTGGTTGTGATGACTTCGATGGTGCCCGCGTTGCGATCGGTGATCGGCATGATGTGGCACATCGCCTGGTCGAGATCCACGATGCGTCCGAGCAGGTGCGAGCCCCGTGTCGCGGCGACGCTGCCGGGCTGCACGCCGTCACGAACACCCGCATTTGCGCGCAGGAGTCTGCCCGAAGGCGAGGAAGTCTCTGAGATGATGCGAGCAGGGATGAGCTGCATCGAAGTCTGCACGGTTCGTTCCACGCCGCGCAGCGCCGCGTTCTCGTCGCGGAGTCGTTCGTTTTCAAGCTGGAGCGCGAGGTTCTGGCGCCGAAGCTCGTCGATCTGCGCGATCGCGGCGTCGGGGTTGGTCGCCGGCTCGGCTCTGCTGAGCTGGTCGCCAACCGCTTTCACTGCATCGGCGGGCGGCGAGGTGAGGCGCTGCACGACACGTCCAGGCTCACGCGTCCACGCGAGCAGGCGCGAGGGCAGGAACGTCGTCACGCAGAGCGTTACGATCGTGAGCGCAAGCACACGGTTCGTTGTCACGAAACCGCGTCTGGACACCGGATGAACCTCCTCTTACGCGCGGCGACCAATGGCATCTGATCTCACAGATCCAGGTCGTTCTCCAGGACTTCCTTCCACTCCTCGAGGTGCTCGAGGAAGATGGCGGTCCCTCGCGCGACACACGTCAGCGGATCCTCCGCGACACGCACAGACAACCCGGTCGCCTTGTAAAGCACGGTCGGCAGTCCCGAGAGCAGCGCGCCGCCCCCGGCAAGCGTGATCCCGTTCTCGACAAGGTCCGCCGCGAGCTCGGGCTCAGCGCGCTCGAGCGTGCGGACAACCGTATCGATGATCGCGTTGATCGGCTCCTGGAGCGCCTCGCGGATCTCGGCGGAGCTGATCGTCGCCTTGCGAGGAAGCCCGGAGATCATGTCCCGGCCTCGAACGTCGATAGACGACTCATCACCATCGCCTTCGGCTGCAGAACCGAGCTCGATCTTGATCCGCTCGGCTGTCTGCTCACCGACCATGAGGTTGTAGGTGCGCTTGAGGTAATTGATGATCGCCTCGTCCATATCGTCACCCGCGACGCGGACGGACTCGCAGACGGCGATGTCGGCGAGCGACATGATGGCGACCTCGGTCGTGCCGCCCCCGATGTCAACGATCATGCTCGCGGTTGCCTCGGCGAAGGGCAAACCAGCGCCGATCGCAGCGGCCATAGGTTCTTCGATCAGGTACGTGCGACTCGCGCCGGCGCGGTCGGCAGAGTCTGTGACGGCGCGCTTCTCGACGGCGGTGATGCCGCTGGGCACGCTGATGACCACACGCGGGCGTACAAAGTTGTACTTGCCCCTGACTTTGTTGATGAAGTAGCCGAGCATCGCCTCGGTGATCTCGAAGTCGCTGATCACACCGTCCTTGAGCGGGCGGATGGCCGTGATCGAGCCGGGTGTTTTGCCGAGCATCTCTTTGGCGTACCAGCCAACGGCCTGCCCGCCCTTGAGCACCTGATTGGTGCCCTTGCGCACGGCGACCACGCTGGGTTCGTTCAGAACGATGCCCTGGCCGCGTACCGCGACGAGGGTGTTGCACGTCCCGAGGTCGATGCCCAGGTCGAGGCTGAAGTACTTGAGGAATCGGTCGAGCAGCTCCACGCTCCCTTACTTTGACTGAACGCTCGGCCAAGCCCCGGCGAATCCACCGCCTTACCCCGGACACGAGTAGAAGCAGACTATATCCGACACAACGGGTTTGATGCCCATGAAGGCTCTCGGAGCCTGAAAAACAACGCCGGCGGCGACTCGAATCGAGCACGCCGCCGGCAGCGGGGTCATTCCCGGAGAATTCTGCGCCTCAGATCAGTTGGTTTCGGGAACCCTGACCGGGCTGTCGTCGAGGCCGATCTCGATCTCGTGGGTGATGGGACCGAAGTCCTCATAGCTGTCACTCCCGATCTCGAGTGAGCCGCCGTCCCGGTTCTCGGCGTCGATCTGGACCTTGGCGGCCTCCTCGTAGCTGAATACCTGGCGACGCGTGGTGATCGATTCCATGCGCGACTCCTGCTCGGCGCGGATCTTGGCGATCCGCTGCGTCACGTGGTCGAGGCTGTCGGCCTTGAACGGGCTGATCGAATCGATCGTCTTCTGACGCTTCTCGAGCATGTCGAGCAGACGCTCGTTGCGGCTGACCGCGTCGATCTGCTGGTCGAGCTGCCAGAGCTGGCTCTGGAAGTCGGCCCGCTCGGTCTCGAGCGTGGTCAGCAGGTCACCGAGGTGCTGCTCCTGTTCCTGGAGGAACCCGAGGTCGCGGTCGATCTCGCTGGTCCTGGTCGCGTACGACTCGCGGAGCCTTCGGATCTTCTCGGCCTTGGCGTACGCCTCGCCCATGTCGAGGCGAGCATTGTTGTGCCAGACCCTGACGACGCGGTAGCTGTCACCCTTGGCTTCTTCAGCCTGAGAGAGGAGATGCTGAAGCTCGGCCAGATCCGCGTCGGCGAGCTTGACGACGCGAGCGGCGACGGCGCGCTCGTGCTCAAACTGCGCGATCTGGGTCTGCAGTTCGGTCAGGTCGTTGCGGACCGTTGCGATCTTCTTGGGGTATTGCTCTTCGAGCGAGCGGAGCTGCTCGCGGAGCGCGACCGGGTCATCGACGTTGTTGGTGATGACCTGCGAGATGTTGGTGCCCGCCTGGTGGGCGATGGCGCGTGCGCTGCCGGGGCTGACGGCCTCGGCGATGAGGAATGCGGCGCCCGTACCCAGTGCGCCGATGACACCGACTCGTACTGCGTTGCAAATGATCTTGGCCATGGCTTGGGCCTCCTTAACTGCTGCGTGTCGCAAATGCCTGTCTCCGGGCCGAAGCGTCCTGTGCCCCGGCCCGGCAATGTCTGGTTCGGGAGGCTTGTTGGGCGAAGAACTCTGGCGATTTCACGCCGGGTTGCAGCTTTTTCGGATTCCTTGGGATTGAGCCACCCAGGAGGCTTGCTTAGGTACAATTGACAACGCCCGAACACGCTCGGAGCGTGAAAGTACGCCCTGGTAAGCCGCAATAAGGGGCTGCAGGGGGGCGGGCGAGGGTTGACAGACCCATGCCCCAAGGGGTCCTCCCCAAAAAGCAGCGGGAAAACAGACAATGCTCACCAACGTGACCACCGGGTTCATCACCCGCCTCAGAGACAACGACGAGGCGGCGTGGTACGAGCTCTGGGAAACCTTCGGCCCGATTCTGAGGGCTCAACTCTCCAAATGGGGCAAGGGCCGCATCGGTGCGGAAACTGTGCGCGACCTCTCTCAGGAAACACTGACCGCGTTATCGGGCTCCATCGATCGATACGACCCGTCTCGCGGGGCTCGATTCAGCACCTGGCTTCTGGCGATCGCCAAGCACGTGCTGGGCGACGAGATGGACAAAAGGATGGCCCTCAAGCGTGGCTCGGGCAACCGGGGCGCGTCCTTTGAAGAGGCCTGGATGACCCAGTCCGCGAGCATCGGCGTAGACGAGGAGTACGAAGCCGCGGTGTTTCGGGCCAAGGTGGAGGCGGCGCTCCGAAACGTAGAGAAGAAAGCAGACTTTGTGGATTTCTCGATCTTTCGGATGCGTGTCCTCGACGGCATGCCCGGCAAGGACGTCGCTGCTCAGGTGGGTGTGAGTGAACCCACCATTTCGAGGCGTCTGACCAAGATCCGCGAGCTGCTCCGGGTCGAGATGCGCGAGGTCATCGGGAAGTTCAGCTTCACCGAGGAAGAACTCGAGGAAGCGAAGCGAAACGGCGTGGAGCTGAATCCCAGCAAGGCGGACGATGGGCTCTTTGATGAGGCCATCGCAGAGATCTGTCACCAGCAGCAGGAACTCCGCCGGCGGGACGAAGAAGCCGCCAGGCTGGGAGGACCCTAAACCTGACACTGGTTTGGGAGTCACCCAGAAAGGAAGGGTGAGATGGGACCACTTGGAACAGTCGTTGCGATCGTGCTCATGGCAGTCGCCGCTGCGATCATCTTCGTCTTTCTGCTGATCCCTCTTGTCAAGCTCGTGGGCAAGCTCATAGGGCATGTGTGCAAGACGCTCGTTGACATCGTCGCCGACGCGTTGCGGTTCGTCGGGTCGGTGCTGGTTGTCCCGGTGTTCATGCTCCTGACCGTCGGGTCTGTGGTGTTCGGCCGCTGGTCCGCGACTGCTCACTACGGCAAGGCCGTCTCCAGTGAGATCAAGTCTGCAGGCCTGAGCCTCTATCGCGTGGCGCTTGGCCACCCGCTCAGGCTGATCGGTCTCGGTCTCGTGATCGACGGGTTTGAGAAGCGGCTTCCCGAGGTGGTCGCCGCGGCTCCGGGTCGCGACAAGCCTCGCGGACGCAAGAACCAGTTCGATGGTTACAGCATCGTCGGCTCGCTCGCGGGGGGCGGATCCGGCGCACGGCTCTACATCGCTGAGCCCGATGACATGAAGCGCGCCGCATTCGAGCGCCGCGGGATCGACGCGGACCAGGTCGTTATTAAGGCATTCGGTCTGAACGAGGGCAGCAGCCTCCCTCAGATCATCCGCGAGAGCCGCGCACTCGACGCTGCCAAGCGACTTGGACTCGTTCTTGAGCACGACCTGACCAACGAGCGCTTCCACTATGTGATGCGTTATGTCCCGGGCGAGCAGCTCACGCTCGTGACCCAGCGGCTGCACGCCGAGAGCGGGCCGCACGGCTTGAACGATCGCCACCTGCGCAAGCTCCTGGAACACGGGCGCGACCTTGTTTCCACGCTGAGCCTGTACCACTCGGGCGGCCTGTGGCACAAGGACGTTAAGCCCGACAACGTTGTCGTTGACGAAACCGGCGCACACCTCGTGGACCTCGGGCTCATCACGCCGCTGCGTTCGGCGATGACGCTCACCACGCACGGCACGGAATACTTCCGTGACCCGGAACTCGTCCGCATGGCGCTCCGGGGCGTCAAAGTAAACGAGGTCGACGGCGCGAAGTTTGATATCTACGCCGCCGCTGCGGTGATGTATGCGATGATCGAGAACTCGTTCCCCGCGCACGGCGGGCTGAGCCAGATCACGCGCCGCTGCCCGGAGGGCGTGCGGTGGATCATCCGTCGCGGCATGACCGACTACGACAAGCGGTACTCGAGCATGCAGGAGATGCTTCTGGATCTCGACTTCGTGCTGGCGGCGCAGGATCCGTTCGGCATCAAGCCTGCGGAGCTGCCCAGCATGCGCGGGGGCGATGTCGAGCACGAGCAGCCCGCGATCGACGAGAACGAGGCGTTCCTGGCATCGGTCGCCGCCGCCAAGGCAGCGACACCGGGTCCGGCGGCGCTGCGCAACCAGGCGCAGCCTCAGCCAGAGGCGCCGGCAGCGGAGGCACCCCCGGCACCGAACCAGCCTGCCACGGGCAAGCCCCGTCTCAAGGTCATGAACTGGTGGTCCGGCAAGTATGCGCTTGATGACGGCACTGTTCAGCAGGTCGATCAGGCGGTCGCAGAAGCGGTCGGCGTTGCCGAGCAGGCAGCGGTTGCTGCGGTGAACGCGGCGACAGCGGTTGAAGAGGCACTGAATCACAAGCGTCCGCATCACGTCCCGCCGCACGAGGGCTACCGCTCGGCGGGCGATCAGCTCAAGAGCGCCCGGGCACGCGCCCAGGAGCGCCGGGTTCGTGCGCGCAAACGCGCCTCTGAGCACCGCACCCGTGTTCGCAAAAACTCGCGCACCGGGATCAACCCGGGCGCGGCGGTCGCGATCGGTGTTGTCGTGGGACTCGTTTCGATCCCGGTCTCGCTTGCGCTGATGGGCGATGACAACAACGGCGGCCTGAGCTCCACCAGGCACTCCCAAGTCATCGCGATCGACGACGAGGGTAATTTCTCCATGTCGGTAAACGGTGAACCCGTGAGCATCGGGGATGCAAAAAGTAGTGACTCGGAGCACTTCGACGATCTGCCCTACGAAGATCGGGGCAAGGCTGTTGTCCTCAGCATGTTCGGGCCTCCGCTCGATGCCGAGCTCAAGGCGCGTTTGAACCAGGGCGTGATCGCTCTGCGGAACATCGGCTTCGACACAGTGGACAACATCCGTTTCGATGGGCAGGCAGAGCTCCCCGCTGAAGAGCGGGACACGCTGCTCGCCGAGCTCCGCAAGCAGCGCGACCTCGCGCCGGCTGATCCGGAAGACGCGAGCTACTCGATCAAGAAGTGGCTCAAGAATCAGGACAAGGACTACAGCCTAGCGGTCGTGCTCGCACCGGCTCCAAAGGCGAGCCCCGACGAGCCCGACACGTTCGTTGCGATCACTGCGGGCCGATACGACGCGACGTGCACGTACGAGCCTGAGACCATGGACCTGATCGACAACGCCCTCGAAGCCTCGGGCGAGGACTGGTAACTCTCACGAGGACTCGTGAGAGATCCGCCTGAGTCCCTCGAGCGTCTCAGCAGAACGGCCTGACGAGATCGCCTCATCGGCGAGCGTCAGGCCTTCTTCTATGGTCCCCGCGGCGCCGGCAACAACGAGAGCCGCAGCGGCGTTCAGGCACACGATCTCCCGGTGCGGCCCTTGCTGGTTGTCCACCACACCCTGAAAAATCCGCGCGGCGTCGGCGACATCGCGCGCGATAAGGTCTTCACGCTTCGTTTCGCTGAGACCGAGACCCTTCGGGTCGATGGTCTCCATGCGGATCCAGCCGTTGTTCACGTGTGCTGCACGAGTCTTTCCGAACAGCGAGACCTCGTCGAGCCCTTCGTCGCTGTGGATGACCATCGCGCGCGTCGCGCCGAGTCGTGCAAGCGCTGATGCAACACGTTCGACCCAGCGGGGTTCGTAGACACCGATAAGCTGCCGATCGGCGCGTGCCGGGTTCGTCAACGGGCCGAGCAGGTTGAAGACTGTTGGAACGCCAAGCGATTTGCGTGGACCTGCCGCGTACCGCATCGCGGGGTGGTGATGGATTGCGAAGCAGAAGCAGACACCGATCTCGTCGAGGCACCTCGCTTCGATCTCGGGGCCCGCGTTGACGTTGACACCGAGTTGTTCGAGGACTTCGGAGGAGCCCCGCCCGGTTCTACTCTTGCTACCGTGCTTAGCGACGCGGACTCGGCTCGACTCGGCACCAGGTCCAGGTCCAGGCCTTGCTGCGGCGGCGACGACCGCAGCGGCGGTCGAGACGTTGAACGCCTTAGGTGTCCCACCCGTGCCGCAGGTGTCGATGAGCGTCTCGCCCTCGGGGCACGTGTATTCGACGTTTGTGACGTTGGCGCGCATCGCGCGGGCGCCGCCCACGAGTTCCTCGACGGTCGCCCCCCTGACCTCGATGAGCGCGAGCACCGCCCCGATCTGGGCTTCGTCGAGTTTGCCCCCGAGCAGGTCGAGAAACACGGCCTCGGCGTCCGAATCGCTCAGTGTGTCGCCCAGAGCCAGTCGTGTGATCAATTCCATAGCGGATACCCTAGCGTGATTCGGATGAACCGGTGGGCGGCGGGGTCGATATAAACTGGTAGAGATGAGTCAAGGATCGACGAAACCAGGCACACCCTTGAGAGCGATGCCCAAGGTCGCCGCGGCGAGGAGGCGGATCGGGCAGGCGATCATCTTGCACTTGCTCGGGCCCGCGTTGCTTGTTGCTGGGGCTGCCTCTGTCCTGCTTGTGCTGGCAACGAAGTTCTTCGGCATGAGGCTTGGGTTCGGTGAACTCGGGGCCGTCGGCTGGGTGTGTGTGGTTGCTCTGCCGCTCATTGTGGGCGGCGGGTACGCGTTTGTCAGGGCGAGGCGGCGCTGGCCCAGTCTGATCCATGCAGCGTCTAGGCTCGATGAGATCTCGGGCACGCACGACGCGATCGGGTCGTCGATGGTTTTCGCCTCTCGCGACGGCTTGAGCGGGTTCGAGTCGATCGCGCTCCGAAAGGGCGAGGCTGCGACCAGCAACGCGCAGGTGAAAGACGTTGCCAAGTTTGAGTTTGGTCCGCTGTGGTACGCGTCTGCTGGCTCTGTGCTCGTCGCGGGGCTGCTCGCGTGGCTCGCGCCGATGCGGGAGATCGAGGTGGCGGGCCCTCAACCGGTTGTGCGTGTGCAATCGCCTGCGGCGACCGATGAGGCTGCTGAGAAAATCGCAGAGGTGAAGGAGTCGATCGAGGCCGCGGCTTCGGTCGGGCAGGCCAGCGATGAACAGGTCGAGGCGCTCGAGGAACTCGAGCGTGAGCTCATGGAAGGCGTGCGCGAGCCCGACGATGCGGTCGCGGCGGCGGCGGAGACGCTTGAAAGAGCCGCTGACGAGGCCGCCGAACGGGCGAGGCGCGAACGGCTCGAATCCGACGCGCTGCGCGAGAAGCTGAATCAGATCGATTCCGAGAACTTCGAAGCAGCGAAGGGTCTGGCGGACGACTTGTCTGCGGGTGACTTCGAGAGCGCATCAGAGAGCGCCCAGCAACTGCTCGACGAGATGCAGCAAGATCCTGAGCGCGCCGAGGAGATCGCGCGGGAACTCCAGGAGCTTGCGGATCAGATTTCACCCGACGAAGCGGATCCGCCGCAGCCCGAGCAGCCGCAAGAAACACCCCAATCAGAGCAGGTGCCGTCCGCCGAGGAGATTCGGGAACAACTCGAGCGTGAAGGGGTGCCCCCGGAAGATGCTGAGAGGCTCGCGGAGGAGATGCAGCGCGAGCTTGAGGAACAGCAGCGTCAGCAGGAATCACGCGAGCGCGGTGAGCAGCGCGCTGATGAGATCGCCGATGAGTTGCGCGAGGCGGCGGAGCAATCACAAGAACAACAAGATCAACAACAGCAAGATCCGGCACAGCAAGAACAACAAGAAGGCGGCGATCAACAACAGGAACAGCAGCAAGGTTCTCAGAGCAGCGAGCAGCAAGAGAGCCAGCCGTCGCAAGGTGAGCAAGGCGAGCAGCAACCCGGCCAGCAGGGTGAACAGCAGTCGGGCAACGAGCAGGGCCAACAAGAGGGCGAGCAGCAGGGTGAGGGGAATCAGCCCGCTCAGTCTCCTTCAGAAGGCGCAGGCGACCAGCCCGGCGAGGGGAGCGAACCCTCGCCCGGAGACGGCAATCAGCAGGCGCCCGGCGAGGCAAACGAGCCGGGTCAGCAACCCTCTGGGCAATCGTCGAGTAATTCACAGGACAGATCCCAAGGGCAGGATCAGGGACAGCCGGGGGGGCAGACTCCCTCAGAGACAGGCGGTGAAGGCAATCAACCTGTGCAGACCACGGGTGGTGAGAACCCAGATGGCAACCCGGGCGGACAGGGATCTGGCTCGGGCGAGGGGCAGCAGCGTGGGCTTGGTGAAGTGCTTCGCGAGAACGCGCAGCGCGAGCAATCCGCGCAAGAGTCAGAGGACGCTGCGCGACGCTTCCAGGAATCGGCAGACCAGTTGACTGGTCAGAGTCCCGACGAAAACCCGCTCCAGAACTACAGCCCGCCGCCCCGATCGCCCTGGGAGGGTGACACGGAGTTCGTGGACGCGAGGCCCGACGAGCAGGATCGCGACACCGAGAATGAGCGGACGATCGCAGAGTGGTTCGCGCCGGGCGAGAGTGATGGTGGGGTCCAGGAACCGGGCCAGGTGCAGCCAGGGCAGTTCGCGGAGAATGCCGGTGAGCGTGCACGTCGGGCGATCGAGCAGCAATCCGTCCCGAGGCGGCACGCCGAGATGATCAAGCGTGTGTTCGACAGGCTGAACGCTCAGGCGAAGCAGCCGACCGATGCACCCGCCCCGGTTCGAGATGCCGAGGATGCGCCTTGAGCGTGTCGTTCGCCGATCCTCGCTGGTTCGCGCTGCTGCTGCTGATCGTGCCGCTGGGGTACGTGATGCTGCGCTGGTGTGTCGCGATGACACGGGCGCGCCGCTGGTCAGCGGTTGTAGCCAGGCTCGCGCTGTTGGCTCTTGTCGCAGCGATGCTCGCCGGCGCGAGTTCTGTGCGCGAGACGTCGAAGCTGGCGGTTGTTGCGGTTGTGGATGTGTCCGATTCTGTCCGCAGGTTCGGGTTTGTAGGGTACGACGAGGCGGGTGAACGCCTCAATGTGGTCCTCGCGGTCGAGCGTTACCTGCGCACGCTCGACGCGGGTCGGGGGCCTGATGATCTGATTGGTATCGTTGCATTTGGTGGTGAGAGCGCCGCCGTGGCGACTCCGACGCGCGCGACGATCGCCGAGCGGGATATTGATCTGGCGCTTGTCGAGGGAACGGATATCGAGGACGCGCTCCGGCTCGGCGCTGCTCTCGTGCCGCCCGATGCCACCGCGCGAGTCCTGCTGATTAGTGACGGCAACGAGACGACAGGCGATGCGATCACCGCGTCTCAGGAACTGGGTGCACTTCCCATTGATGTTGTACCCATCGAGTACCGCGTCGGTGATGAGACCATCGTCGAGTCGCTGATCGTGCCGACACAGGCCCCGCCCGGTTCTGTGATCACGGCGCGCGTGGTCATCAGCACCGTCTCGGGGACGACGGGCACGCTCCGGCTCACGAGCGAGGGCACGCCCATCGACATCAACGGCGGGGAGCCCGGCACGAACCGGCGTCTCACACTCGGGCCGGGTCGGCACGCGATCCTCATCGATCTGCCGATCGGCACGGGGCGGATCAACCGTTTCGAGGCTGCGTTCGATCCAGATCGCGTTGCACAGCAGGGGAGGCAGGCGTTCGCCGGTGACACGCATCTGGACAACAACATCGCCGAGGCGTTCACGATCAGCCCAGGGTCGGGCTCGGTGCTCGTCGTCGATGGTGTAAGCGAGGGTAACCCTGCGGGGCCCGGCGCGGTGCTGGCAAACCGTCTTGAGGCGGGCGGGGCCGATGTGAGGCTCGTCGCACCGGAGGGAATCCCGGGTGACCTGCTCGGGCTGCAGCCGTTCGATCTGGTGATTCTGCAGAACGTTCCCGCCGACGCGATCGACGAGAGGACACAAGTGCTGCTCGCTGCGCACGTGCGCGACATGGGCGGCGGGCTCATTATGACGGGCGGCCCCGCGTCCTTTGGTTCAGGCGGCTGGGCGGGCACCCCGATCGAGCCGATCCTCCCGGTTGATCTTGATCTTTCTGAGAAGCTCGTCGAGCGCCGGACAGCGATCGTGCTCGTGCTCGACGCGTCAGGCTCGATGGGCGCAAAGGTCGGCGGGTCGTTCCAATCGCAGCAGGAGATCGCAAACGCAGCAGCGGCGACCGCGGCGCGGAGCCTGGGCGAGGCGGATCTTGTCGGCGTGATCAAGTTCTCGAACTCGGCGGACTGGGTTGTCGAGCTCGGTCCGAACGATGATCCTGCAGGGACGACCGCGGCGATCCAGTCGATTGGTTCTGGAGGCGGAACGAACATCCCGCCCGCTCTCGACATGGCGCGCAAAGCACTCGTGAACACCGAAGCTGCGGTGAAGCACATCATCGTGCTCTCTGACGGCCAGTCGCAGGGTTCGGCGCAGCTGCCGGGCGTCTGTGCTGCGCTCGCCGAGCAGGACATCAATGTCTCCACGATCTCGGTCGGCGACTTTGCGGACACCGAGACGATGTTCGCGATGGCTGAGAAGGGCGGCGGGGTGCACTATCCCGTGACGAATCCGAGCGTGCTGCCGAGGATATTTGTTCGAGCGGTTCGCATTGTGCGCGATCCTCTCATCAAGGAGGGGACGTTCACCCCGGTTCGGCTCCCGACCGCATCGCAGGTGGTGTCCGGGCTTGAGGACATGCGTCCGCTCGAGGGGCTCGTGCTGACCGCGTTCCGCGAGGATCCGCTGGTGACCGATGTGCTGGCGACTCCAGAGGGCGAGCCTTTGCTCTCGTACTGGTCGGTCGGGCTGGGCAGGGTCGCGGCGTTCACGTCGGACGCGCACAACCAGTGGGCCGCTCCCTGGCTCGGTTGGGCCGGGTATGACGCGTTCTGGTCACAGCTCGCGCAGGTCATCGCGAGATCGCCCACGGCGCAGGGTGTTGAGCTGACGACGCAGATCGAGTCGGGCCGGATGCGTCTTGGGATGTTGTCTGTCGACACCGATGGGGAGCCTGTCGATGGGCTGATCGTACCAGCGACGGTCTACGGGCCGGGCGGTGAGCGCATCGATATCACGCTCGATCAGATCGGGCCCGGGCAGTACGACACGAGTGTCGATGTCCCTCTCAGCGGCAACTACATCGTGGTCGTCAAGCCTCTGAAAGACGGCAAGCCGATGCCACCAGTTCTGGGAGGCGCCACGCAATCAACTTCGACCGAGTACCGATCACTTCGTGCACAATCTGAGTTGCTTCGACAGATCGCGGACTCATCCGGCGGACGCATTCTTGATCTCTCGCTGCCCGAGACCGCAAGGATCTTCGATCGCAGCGAGATCGAACCCCGCAAAGCCGAGTCGCCGCTCTGGAGGACAATGCTCATCGTCTCGATCATAGTGATGCTGCTTGATATCGCGACGCGTCGGATCGCGTGGGACCGTTTCATTTCGGAGCGCTCGCCGAAGACCGCTGCCGCATCGGCTTCACAGACGGCGCCCTCACTCAGCCGGCTCAAGCGCGCACCGAAACGGGACGAGAAGCAGGAGCAGGTCCAACTGACCGACAAGGACGCTGCGGATCTTGCGATCCAAGCCAGGCGTCAGCGCATCGCGGCGAGGCAGCAGGCACGCTCGAAGCCCGACCCCAAGCAGATCGAGTCCGAGGTGAAGGTCGAGGAACCGGCCAAGAAGTCGAAGAAAGAGGAGGAGTCCGGGCTGCTCGCAGCCAAACGGCGTGCGCGTGAACGGTTCGAGGAGGACAACTCGTGACCGAGCGCACGAACAGGAAGCCTTGGGAGCTGAACCCGACTTCGCGTTTCGACAATCGCGCCGAGTTGTACGCGAAGTACAGGCCGAGTTACCCGAGCGAGGCGATCGACAGGGTGCTTGAGGGGTTAGGTGCACCGAGTGAGATTGTCGCGGCGGATATCGGCGCCGGAACGGGGATCGTCTCGCGGCTGCTCGCCGAGAGGGGTGTACGTGTTCAGGCGGTTGAGCCCAATGAGGGCATGCGAGCCTCGGCTGAGTCGCATGAGTTGGTCACGTGGGTCGAGGGCACCGCAGAGAGCACGATGCTTTCTGATAAGAGCGTTGGTCTCGTGACATCCTGTCAGGCCTGGCACTGGTTCGAGCCGGTCGCGTCGTGCGCCGAGGTCGCACGCATCCTAAAGCCCGGAGGCAGGCTGGCGCTTCTGTGGTACGACGACAAACCGGGTGATGAGCCCAGCAAAAAGTACAGGCAGATCGTCAGACCAGGCGCGGTCGAGACGTTCGGCATCCACGCGGTCGAGCAGTGGGAGCCTTCGCTCGCGCCGCCTTTCGATGCCGTCGATCGAGAGGAGCACGTGTTCGATTATTCGTACAGGCTCGACTTTGAGGGGTTGATCGGTCGCGCGAGGTCTGCGAGTTATGTGCCCCACGAAGGGCCCGACGCCGAGAGGCTTGTGGAAGAGATGAAGGAGTTGCACCGCGAGCATGCCGACAGTGATGGATGTATCACGATGGGGCTGATCTGTGTTGTGCACATCATGCACAGACCTGATTAGTCGAGCATATCCCCGAAGAGGCTCAGACCGGAGCCGTCAGTGATCTTCACGCGCCGGATCTGACCCGGCAGCGCCGATGCGGTTTCCTTCGGCGCGTCGAACATCACGATCTGGTCGCCGTCGGTACGCCCTGAGAACTGGACGGTTTCGCCCTCTGATTGTTCGAGCACCGCGGTTACAGAGAGCTCTTCGGTTTCGTCGGCGCTCTGGCCCCCGATGGTCAGCTGCACGCCGCCCCCGCCTGCCTTCTTCGCATTGCGCTGGCTGAGACCCGCAGCCTTGATCTGCCTCTGGCTGGGCCCCTCGACGAGGATGTCGTATTGGGCGCCGATCTGCTCCTTGCTCACCTCGTCGGAGATCCTGTTCTGGATCGCCAGCAGCTCGTTGTTCCGTTCGCGCTTGACAGCATCGGGGATGTCATCTGGGATCTTGTCGAACGCGACGGTGCCCGGTCGCGGCGAGTACTTGAAGATGAAGCAGCTCTTGTACCGCGTGCGTTCGAGGAGGTCGACTGTCTGCGCAAAGTCCTCATCGGTCTCGGTCGGGAAACCAACGATGATGTCGCCCGAGATCATGAGGGGTCTGCCGATCTCGGGTTGGTGCAGGTGCTCACGCGCTCGGCTGACGAACTCGTCGTACTGGCTGACCGTGTAGCCCCGGTTCATCATCTTGAGCATCCGGTCCGAACCTGTTTGCGCCGGGACGTGCAGATACCTGCAGATACGTGGGCAATCGCGGATGACTTCGAGGACGTCGTCGCCGAAGTCTCGAGGGTAGCTGGTTACGAATCGCAAACGCTGGATACTCGGGGCTTTCTCGTGGAGTTCGTAGAGGAGGTCGGCGAAGGTCGTGACGCGCTCGCCAGCCAGCGGGTCTCGGGTGTGGCCGCCTTTGAAGGCTCGGCCCTTCTGGGATTGGGTGATCCCGTCCACCTGGGTCGCCGAGTCATGCTCAAAGCGGTAGTGGTTGACGGTCTGCCCGAGCAGTGTGATCTCCGTCACGCCCTGGTCCGCGAGCCGCTGGACCTCTTCGACGATGTGACTCGGCGGGCGGTGGATCTCCGCTCCGCGGGTGAAGGGCACGACGCAGTACGTGCAGAACTTGTTGCACCCGCGAGTGATACGGACGTACGCGCTCTTTCGGATCGAGCCGACCGGATCAATCGGGCTAACCGAGCGGGAGAGGTCGAGGTACTCAAGCGAGTCCTCAGCGGCGGCGAGCGTGCCAGAGCGCCGCGACGCCGAGCCTTGCAAAGCTGATGTCTTGACCGATTTGAGTGACGCCGATTCGGGATCGTCTGCGACGAGGCTCTCGCGCGTGCGGACGGCGTTGTCGATGAGTGATGGCAGCTTGTCCAACTCAGCGGGTCCGCACATGACATCGACGACCGGCATCCGGTTCATCAGGTCCGTGCCGTCACGCTCTGCCATGCACCCGAGCACGCCGACAACCATCTCTGGCTTGTCGGCCTTGCTCGCCCTGAGTTCGCCCAGCCGGCTCCAGACTTTCTGTTCGGCTTGCTCGCGCACAGAACAGGTGTTGTAGAGCACGACGTCGGCTTCATCGGATCGCGAGGTGAACTGGTAACCCAGGCTGGCCAGCTGGCCGGCGACAAGCTCCGAGTCCAGCTCGTTCATCTGGCATCCGAAAGTTTCGAGATAGACCCGGCGTCC
Source organism: Phycisphaera sp. (assembly GCA_003712165.1). Classification (GTDB taxonomy): domain Bacteria; phylum Planctomycetota; class Phycisphaerae; order Phycisphaerales; family UBA1924. Next base: position 2,228,225 of record RHLH01000001.1, on the reverse strand, counting down.
GCTCATGGGGCAACTCTACGCCCCGCAAAGAGATGGGTTCCGCGGATCACCGAGCGGTGTGTCCGGATAGACTCTCAGGCGAATGTGGCGTGATATCTCCCTAGCCAATAAGTGCCTGCTTCTCTTCGGAGCCGCGATCGTCCTGATCGTCTTCGCGGCTCTCCTGGCGCCTTGGCTCCGCATGAACGCTCTCGTGGGCGAAGCCCAGAACGAACTCTCGCGCCAACTCGTGGCTGCGTGGGAACGTGCAGACAGAGAGAACCCGGGCGGGGAGGCTTCCGAAGCGATCGGCGTGACCCGAATCAGCCTGCTCGAGGCACGGGAGCTTGCGCAGGAAGACTACGACATCGCCCGGGCGATCGAGTTCTTCGAGACGGAGGGCTCGCCGCTCGACTATCAGTGGGCGAGCTGGGACGGCACGGCTCGCAGGTACTACTACGTCAAGCCTGTCTACACGGCGACCCCGCCCGAGCAGGAGAGGCTCACCTCGCTCGTGATACTCGACCGCCGATCGACCGAGGCGGCGAGGATCCTCGCGTTCAATGTGGTCTATCTCGTGGGCGCTGGTGCGCTCGTGCTGGCGCTCGCGGTGCTCGTGTTCTACCTGATCACCTCGATGCTGATCCTCGAACCGGTTCGCGAGTTGAAACAGACCGCGGAGCTCGTTGTCGATGGTGAGCTCGGCGCGCGCAGTCAGATCCTGACGGGGGACGAGTTCGAGGAACTGGGCAAGGCGTTCAACGCGATGCTCGAGCACATCCAGCGGAGTCAGGATCAGCTGAGATCGATCAACACCGCGCTCGATCTGAAGGTGGGAGAACTGGCGAATGCAAACGTGGCGCTCTTCGAGTCGGCCAGGCTCAAAGGCGAGTTCGTTGCCAACGTCTCGCACGAGCTGCGCACGCCGCTGAACTCTGTCATCGGGTTCGCGGAGCTGCTGATGGATATCGCGAACGCGGAGGCGAACGCGGGTGACGACTCGACCAAGCACCGCAAGCGGGTGCGGTACCTCGAGAACATCCTGACCTCCTCGCGCAGCCTGCTCGAACTGATCGATAGCCTGCTTGAGATGGCCAAGATTCAGGCGGGGCGGAGCGATATCCGCGTAGAAACCGTCGCGGTCGCGAAGGTGTGCGAGGCGCTCGTGAGCCTCATCGAACCCTTGGCGCGGCGCAAGGGCATCGACATCGTGATCGAGGTCTTGGAGAGCTTGCCTGAGATCGAGACCGATCCGCGGAAGCTTCAGCAGATCCTGTTCAACTTCCTCGCCAATGCGGTGAAGTTCACGGATCCGCAGCCGGGAGGGGCGAACCCACGCATTATTGTGCGCGCCGAGCAGCTGCGCAGCTCGGGTGAGGATTCGATCCGCATCAGCGTGATCGATTCGGGGCCTGGTATCGACCCGGAGGACCAGGAACGGATATTCGAGAAGTTCCAGCAGGCCGATAGCGGGCACACGCGAGAACACGGCGGCACGGGTCTCGGGCTTGCGATCTCCAAAGAGCTCGCAACGCTGATTCAGGCCGAGATTCATCTGGTCAGCGAGGTCGGCGCGGGCTCGATGTTCAGTGTCATCGTTCCGCTCGCGCTGAGCGCCGAGAGGCTTGCAGAGACGAAGCTCGAAAACAACTTCCGGAATTCGCTCGCAGAGGGTGAAGAATTGCTGGAAGCTGGTGAAGACGGGGCTGAAGTCAATGATCAGCCGGAGACCGCAGATGGGTGATGCCTCACGACGGGTTTTCTTTGGTTCTCGATGAACTCAATACCCACAACATCGATCCGGAGTGGGCGGTCCTCGAGATCGAGCTTGCGCGCGACTGAACGCGCAACGCTGCGGAGTTTCTGCTGTTTCCTGCAGCCGACATTCCGCTCCGGGCGAGGGCCGTCTTGTTTCAAAGCGATTCGGGCTTTGACCTCAACGATGACAATGGTTTTCTTGTCGGGTGCCAAGCACACGATGTCCGCCTCGCCCACACCGACGCGGACGTTCCGGCCCATGACCCGATAGCCCTGTTTCTTGAGCCATCTCGCTGCCGTGCGTTCACCGCGGGCGCCGACCGAGCTGTCTTTGGCAAGAAACCTGAGCATTAGTTGGAGGCGCTGAAGGCCACGTCGCCGTAGACCCGGGTTTCCGCGACCCGGAGCAATTCGATGGCCATCTCGTCGGCCCTGTCCTTGCCGAGATTAGCGCGTTCACGGAGCCTTTTGACGAATCGATCGAGCGCCTCATTGCTTCTTGCGTCTTTCAGGTGCTGTTCGATTCTGAGCTGGACTTCTTCGTTTTCAAGCGAATAAGACACTTGTTGGATTTGTTCGAGATAGACGAAGCTCTGCCGGTCACCTGTACGTGCGATCGGACCGGCCCACTCGCCCTCGTCCAGGGTCACCAGTGCGTTGTTGAGGTCGTCGATGGCGATGAGCCTAGCGTTGGTGAACTCCCCTTCGAATTCAGTGCCTTCTATTTTGAAAATACCTCCGCGGTCAACGGCGTATGTGTTTAGGTTGGGGTCGCTTGCCAGATCACTGAAGGAATCGCCTGCTTCCAGCCGTTTAGTTACTGTGTCTGCGGTTTCGCTGTCCTGGGTCGTGATAATCCGGAAGAAAGCCTTGGGGTTCGGGTTGAAGTACTCGTAGCGTCTGTTGTACTCGTTCTGGATATCGAGCCAGCTGACCGGAGCGTAGTCTTCCGCTGCGATATCGAGGATCTCTTTGATCACTACTTGCTTCTCAAGCGATGCGAGGAACTCGTCCATTGTGACGTTTTCTTCCTCGAGAATGCGCTGCTCTGCCTTCGTGTAGCTGCCCGATTCGTTGCGGATGATGTTCTCGCGGATGCGCTCGACAAACATGGCCAGGCCCTGCGGTGTGATTTCCGGGATTCTCGCACGGCCCTCGCGGTAGAGCACCTCATCTCGGATCATGCCTTCTAGCTTTCGTTTGATGATCTGGGACGCTTCCTGGCGCCATTCTCTCCGCTGGTCCGGTTCGAACTTGGCGGCTTCGGCGCGGAGTCGCGGCATGAGGTCCTCGAGGAACCGGCTCGCGATAATGGGCCTGCCGTTGATATCACCGATCTTGGCGTCGTACACAGCGGCGCTGGCTTCGCTTGCTTGCTGTTCCTGAATGATCGGCTCGCCAGCGTGGCCCGTCGTTTCGAGGGGGCGGATGACGAGTGTCTCGGGCTCTTGCTTAGGGGAGTTGACCGGGGCATAGACCGTGCGAGGGCTGGACGCGCCGGCGGAGGTGTCGACGGTTCCCGAGAACTCGCTGAGCTGGACATCGTTCGATCCCGGATCAGACGCGCAGCCCGTGAGGAACAACGTGATTGGGAGGGCGCCGATCTTGACCAAGCGGATTCTGCTGTCGTTTGGCATCCGGATCCTCCAACGCCATCTTCGATACAGGGCCTTCATCGGCGTGTTGTTAGCCTACCCTAGAAAGGAAGGAAACCACAAAATGACCGATGAGAAGCCGAAACTGATTGTAGACGAGGACTGGAAGTCTGAGGCCAACCGCGAGAAGGAGAAGCTCTCTCAGCAGCAGGCCGAGGCTGCCAAGGAGAAGGCCGAGCAGGCGAACAAGCCGCTCGCCTTTGGGGATGTTGTTCGGCTCATGGCTTCTCAGGCCGCGATGTACCTCGGGATCATCCCAGAGCCCCAGAGCCAGCAACGGATGCTGGCACCCGATTTGGCCAAGATGCACATCGACATCCTGGGCGTGCTCGAGGAGAAGACCAAGGGCAACTTGACCGACGAGGAGTCGGAAGAGCTCAGTCAGACCGTCCGCGAGTTGCGGAATATCTTCGTCGAGACGACCGGCGCGGTCGAGAAGGCGATCGCCGAGGGCAAGATCAACCCCGACGGCACCCCCGGCCCGAACGCCCCGCAGGATCCTGCAGGCGGCCAGCCCGGCCAGATATGAATGCAGTTAGACTCAGGCCCTAGCCGACAGTGCATAGAAGCGACCCCGTTCGGGGGCTGCGTTAGAAGGGGAATTCGCGGTGGCAAATGACTCCGGGTTCATGGAGCGGAATTACTTCCTGCTGCGTCGCCTGCACTCACTGACGGGGATTCTCCCGATCGGTGTCTTCCTCATCGCTCACCTCACAACGAACAGCTCGCTCGCCTGGGGCGGGCTTGCCCTCCGCGGCAAGCACAGCGAGCTCAACACACTCGAGGGCGGCCAGGCGTACTTCTACCACGAGGTCGAGTGGATCAACTCGAACGTCCCGCACCTCCTGCTCATCGAGATCACGCTCTGGCTGTCCATCGCGTTCCACTCGGTGCTCGGTGTCTACTACGCAAGAACGGGTAAGAACAACACGCAGCGCTACGCCTATCAGGACAACAAGCGGTACAAGTGGCAACGGATCTCCGGATACGTCGGTGTGCTGTTCATCTTTTACCACGTCGCGACGCTCCGCTGGCAGTGGACGTTCCTCGTGCCGGGCGGCGCGGAGTGGAACCATCATTTCAGCGTGAGCACACTCGCCGCGGCTTTGCGGGGTTCGTACGACAGCATCACCTTCGCTGGCTTCGTCGTCAGCCTGTTCTACTTCGTGGGCATCACGCTGCTCGTGTTCCACTTTGCCAATGGTCTCTGGACCGCTGCGATCACGTGGGGCCTGACCGTGAGCGAGCAGGCTCAGAAGCGGTGGGGCATGGTGTGCACTGCACTCGGGGCGGGGCTCATGCTCGCGGCGTGGTCGGCGCTCGGTGCAGCGGTCATGACTGACCCCGTGGAGGCGAGAGCGCTCGAGGAGAAGCTCATCGTCGAGGCGCACGGCGAGCAGCACCTGCTCGAAGCCAAAGAGAAATACCCGGGGCCCGCACCAACGGTCGGGGAAGAGGACATCGCCGATAAGTAGTTGAACCTTTGTGACGCGTGGGGCCAAGGCCCCGCATGAAACTGACGGGTTCTCGAGGACGAATAGGCCAAAGCATGGAACAGAAACGTGTGATTGTCGTCGGTGGGGGCTTGGCCGGGCTCGCGGCTGCGATCCGAATTGCCGAGCAGGACATCCCGGTTGACCTTTTCTCGATGGTACCCGTCAAACGCTCGCACTCCGTGTGCGCACAGGGCGGCATCAACGCGGCCAACGACATTGCCAAGCAACAGGGCTACAGCGAGTACCAGCACTTCGATGAAACCATCTACGGCGGTGACTACCTCGCAGACCAGGCGCCGGTCTTGGAGATGGCCAACTTCGGGCCCAAGATCATCGACCTGCTCGACCGGATGGGCGTCCCGTTCAACCGCACGAGCGAGGGATACAGACAACTCAGACTGTTCGGCGGCTCGCTCTTCAAGCGGACGCACTTCTCCGGCGCATCAACCGGCCAGCAGCTTCTCTACGCGCTCGATGAGCAGACGAGGCGCTACGAGAGCGAGGGCAAGGTCACCAAGTACGAGTTCTGGGAGTTCCTCGCGCCCATCATCAAAGACGGCAAGGCGGTTGGTATCGTCGCGCAGGACATGCGGACCATGCAGACCCGGAGCTTCAAGGGCGACGCGGTCGTGATGGCGACCGGCGGCTGCGGGCTCGTGTTCGGTAAGAGCACCAACTCGGTGATCTGCACCGGCGCCGCCGCGGCGCGCTGCTACAGGCACGGCGTGTGGTACGGCAACCCAGAGATGATCCAGGTCCACCCGACCGCGATTCCCGGCGCAGACAAATGCCGACTTATGTCCGAGTCCGCGCGAGGCGAAGGCGGTCGAGTTTGGGTACCTAAGAAGGCGGGCGACACAAGACCGGGCCGCGAGATCCCTGAGGGGGAACGCTGGTACTTCCTTGAGGAGCGATACCCGGACTACGGCAACCTTGTGCCGCGAGACATCGCGAGCCGGGAGATATTCGACGTTTGCGTCAACGACAAGATGGGCGTCTTCGGCGAGAACCAGGTCTACCTCGACCTGACCCACAAGGATCGCGAGTACCTCGACAACAGGCTCGGCGCGATCCTCGAGATCTATCAGAAGTTTGTGGGTGAGGATCCTCGCGAGAACCCGATGCGGATCTTCCCGGCTGTCCACTACAGCATGGGCGGCATCTGGACCACATACACCAAAGGCAACTACGACCCATCGCAGCCCCACGGCATGCACAACCCGGGCGAGACGCCGCCCATCGGGACCGAGATGGGCCTGGGCATGCAGCTCGGCGCGCCGAACAACATGATGACCAACATCGAGGGGCTCTACGCGTTCGGCGAGGTGAACTTCGCCTACCACGGCGCGACCCGGCTGGGCGCCAATGCGCTGCTCTCGTGCATCTTCGATGGCCTGTACAACGGGCTGTCCGTCGCCAACTACGTCAAGAACAACGGTGGCATCGACGCCGAGCAGTCGCTCTACGACGACGCGGTCAAGCACGAGGAGGACTACAGCAAGTCGCTCATCGACACGGGTTCCGCGGACGCGACCCCGGAGACGAACCCGTACACGATCGCGAACGAGCTCGGTGTCGAGATGACCGAGGCCTCAACCGTCGTCAAGACAGGCGAGAGGCTTGAGAAAGCCGAGGAGAAACTCGCGGGGCTGCGTGACCGGTTCAGCAGAGTCAGACTCGGTGACGCGGCGAGCTGGACAAACCAGTCGCTCTCGTTCACTCGTGCGACGGGTGACATGCTCATCCTCGCCGAGGCGATCATCAAGGGCGGTATTGTCCGCAAGGAATCGCGGGGTTCGCACTACAGGCTCGATTACCCCGATCGCGACGACGACAACTTCATGAAGACAACCGTGGCCAAGTTCGAGGGCAACGCCACGCGGATCGACCTGCACGAGATCGATACGCGTCTCGTCAAGCCAAGACCCCGTACCTACGGCAAGACCGATTCGAAGGCCAGCGAGAAGAAGCAAGAGACAGCAGCGGCATCCTGAGGATTTCAAGATGAGCAACACGGCTACCACACCAGCAACGAATTCGGCGACCGCCAAGCAGGGACGCACAGTACGCTTCCGCATCCTGCGGTGCGACGGACCGGGCAAGCCCAGCTACTGGAGCGAGTTCGACGTCCAGCCCGAACTCAACGCCAACGTCATCAGCTGCCTCAAGCAGATCGCCGAGAAGCCGGTCATGGTTGACGGCAAAGAGGTCACGCCGGTCGTCTGGGACTCCGGCTGCCTCGAAGAAGTCTGCGGCGCGTGCACCATGGTCATCAACGGCAAGGTCCGCCAGTCGTGCACCTGCCTCATCGACGACTACGCCCCGCGCGACGGCGACACGATCACGCTCGAACCCATGAGCAAGTTCCCCGTCGTCCGCGATCTGTGGGTGGACCGCGAGAGACTTTTCCACAACCTCAAGCGCGTCAAGGCGTGGGTGCCGATCGACAACACCTACTCGCTCGGCCCGGGCCCGAAAGAGAGCCCGGAGTCACAGCAGACGCACTACAAACTCTCCGAGTGCATGTCATGCGGGTGCTGCCTCGAGGCCTGCCCCCAGTTCACGATCGAAGAAGATGAGTCCAAGTGGAACAACGCATTTATTGGGGCGCACGCCATCAGCCAAGCGCGTCTCTTCAACAACCACGAAACCGGCAAGCAGCTCAAGGGCGAACGACTCGACGAGCTCGCGGGTCCCGGTGGCGTCGCCGACTGCGGCAACGCCCAGAACTGCGTCAAGGTATGTCCTAAGGAGATCCCGCTCACCGAGTCGATCGGCGCGATGGGACGGGCGACCACGATCCACAAGATCGCTTCGTTCTTCAGTGGAAAGAAGTAGAACGAGCAGCTAAGCCTGAATATCGAGCGAGGGGCGGCTTGGGCCGTCCTTCGCTTTCTTTTGCTCGGCGTGGACGCTCGGCTTGTGCTCCTGCCGATCGTCGGCGGGGCTTTCGTCGTCTTGCTGAGTTTCAACGACCGCGCTCGTTTCTTCGACATCCGCCGTGGCGCTGTCGAAGCGGTCCTGAAGCTGTTTGCGGACTTGTGCCTCGTCGCGTTTCTCGGTAGCTTTCTTGACGACGGCCGCGCGCTCTGCAGCGCCGATGGCTGAGACTGAGGCCGCGATGCCAGCACCGATCGAGCTCATAAACTATGTATCGGCAGTGCTTTGGGCGGTGCTTGAGGAAATCCCCGAGTGACCACCGGACCGTGGGGGTTCTCAGACGCCGATCGTGTTTACGCCGCAGTCAACGTAGATATTCTCGCCCGTGACACCCGAGGAGAGGTCGCTCACGAGGTACGCGGCGGTCTTGCCCACGTCCTCGCCCTCGACGTTTCTGCGGAGCGGGGCACGCACGTCGTTGTGCTTTGAGATCTCGTCGGCGCCGCCCACGGCGGACGACGCGAGTGTGCGCAGGTAGCCGCCTGAGATCGTGTTGACCCGGATGCCGAACTCACCGAGCTCTGCCGCGAGGTATCGCATGGTCGATTCGAGGCAGCTCTTTGCGACACCCATCACGTTGTACCCGGGGACGACCTTCTCGGCGCCGTAGTAGCTCATGCCGAGGATCGAGCCGCCGCCGGAGCGTTCCATGATGGGCTTCGCCGCACGCGCGAGGCCGAGCAGCGTGTACGCAGAGATGTCGATGGCGTCGAGGTAGGCTTGGCGCGGAGTCTCGTGGAAGTTGCCCTTGGCAAGCCAGGTCCGGTCGGCGAACGCGATCGAGTGGATGAGGAAGTCCATCCGGTCGTACCGCTCGGCGTACTGGGTCATCACGGCGTCGATCTCTTCGTCGCTGCCTGCGTCGAGTGGGACGAGCATCGGGTCGGTCACGCCGAGTTTCTCGACTGCCTTCGCGGTCCGCCTCTGGTTCTTGTCGCCCGGCAAGTGGGTGAACGCGCATGTGGCGCCGTTCTCGATGAGCGCCTGAGCGATGAAGTAAGCGTACGAACGGTCGTTTGCGATGCCGACCACGAGCCCTGTCTTGCCGTCGAGAAGTCCCATCGAGCGATCTCCTTGCATGTGCAGAACGATCCTAGGAGGCCCGGCGCGTAGGATGCTTCCGATGGCAGCCGAATCCGCGTCCAAACCGAGTATTCAGTCGTTCTATGAGGGGCTCAGCGAAACCGGGCTTGTGCGCAGGCTCCTTGAGATCGCCCGGGATGAGGATCTGGGACCCGATCGGCTCGACCTGACCGCGAGCGTCACCCGGAGCGAGTCTGAGCACGCGTCTGCGAGGGTCATGCTTGCGCAGGACGCTGTCATTGCAGGGCTGTCAGCTATCCCGGAGCTGCTCGAGGTCTTCGGGGCCGAGGTGAAGGTGACGACCGCACTCCGCGACGGAGACAGGGCAGCCAAAGGCGCAGTTCTGGCGACGCTCGAAGGTCCTCTAGATCAGATCGTCACCATCGAGCGCACGATCCTGAATCTGCTTGGGCGTCTGACGGGCGTTGCGACACTGACCGCGGAGTATGTGCAGCGGGCCGGGCCGGGCGTTGAGGTGCTCGACACCAGAAAGACGACGCCGGGACTGAGGGTGCTCGAGAAGTACGCTGTCCGCTGCGGCGGGGGCACATCGCACAGGCTTGGTCTGCACGACGCGGTTCTCATCAAGGACAACCACATCGCGCACGTTCCAACCGGTGAGTTGGGATCATGGATCACAGATGCGGCTCAGCGCGCCATGGAACTGAGCTGTGCGTTCTTCATGGTCGAAGTGGACACGCTCGAGCAGTTCCGTGGAGTACTCGACGTCGATGACGGGCTAGTTGACTACGTGCTGCTGGACAACATGAGTCCCGAGACGATGCGCACGGCTGTGGAGATGCGTGAAGAGGCGGGTAGCTCTATCAAGCTCGAGGCGTCGGGCGGTGTCCGGCTCGAGACGATCGCGAGCATCGCGGCTTCGGGCGTTGACCGGATCAGTGTGGGCGCACTGACCCACCAGGCCGTCACGGCGGATGTCCGGCTCGACATCGGGACCGATCGATGAACGCGCCTGACTCGCCCATCCATCTCTGGGCCGACGCTCTCGAAGAGTGCGCGCAGAGGCTTGAGAACCTCGATCTCTCTCGTGCGGTTGTCCTCGCGGAGACGGCATCGACACAAGCCGCGGCGGTGCAGCATTCCGGGGGCAAGTCGGGGCTCGTTTGCATCGCGTCGCGGCAGACCGGCGGTCGGGGCCGACTCGGCAGGCAATGGGCGGACGATGTGGGCAAGGGCGTCTCGATGACGCTCGCATTGAACGATGAAGTCGATGGGGCGAGGTTCTCGCTTGCGCTCGGGGTTGCGGTCGCCGAGGCGTGCGCTGATGTCGGGCCGGGACCACGGGTGGGGCTTCGCTGGCCCAACGACGTCGTGGATCGACCGACAGGCTCGAAGATCGCGGGCGTTCTGATCGAGAAGCAGAGCGATCTCACGCTCGTGGGCATCGGGATCAACGTGTACCAGACTCAAGAGGACTGGCAGCGAGTCGGGCAGACCGGCGCGATCTCGCTCGCTGCCCTTGATGCGCCGGCGGATCGGCTTGCGCTCGCACTCGAGGTGCTCTCGCTGATCGATCAGAAGCTGGGCGAGGAACCAAAGTCGCTCGCCGAGCAGTGGCACTCGCGCGACACGCTGACGGGCACCTCGCAGACGTTCGAGCACGACGGCAAACGTGTCACGGGTTTGGTCGAATCGATCGATCCCACGAACACGCTTATCGTGCGCACGACGTCGGGTTTGGTCAGGCTTCCCGCCTCGTCGACGAGTTTGGTCCACTCATAATCTGGATGCGATCGACTCGGCAAGTCTGGCGGCTTGCTCGTGATCGATGTCTTGGGCATCCCATCCGATGCCGAGGCCCTTGCCCTCATGCTTTGGGATGATGTGAAAGTGCACGTGCATGACGGCTTGGTGGGCGTCGGAGCCGTTGTTCTGGAGCACGTTGTACGCCGAGGCGCCTGTCGTTTGCATGACGGCTCGGCATATCCGGGGCAGCACCCTGCCGATCGCGGCGGCGGACTCATCCGACAGCTCATCGAGCGTGACAGCTGGCTCCTTGGGGATCACGAGTGTGTGCCCGCTGGAGAGGGGGCCCACATCGAGAAACGACAGGACGTGCTCGTCCTCATACACGCGGTGGCAGGGGATCTCGCCCCTGATGATCTTGGCAAAGACGGTCTCGCTCATGCGTCGAGTCTACCGCGCGGGGACGTACAATCGAGCGTGAGCACTCCCAGACGATCCATCAAGCGACTCAGCAAGACCGTGGCGAGCCAGATCGCTGCGGGCGAGGTGGTCGAGCGCCCGAGCTCGGTGGTAAAGGAGCTCGTGGAGAACTCGCTCGACGCGGGGGCGACGCGAGTGCGCATCGAGCTTGAATCGGGCGGGATTGAGCTCATCAGGATCGCCGACGACGGTAAGGGAATCCCTGCGGATGAGCTGCCGCTGGCGCTCGAGCCGCATGCGACGAGCAAGATCGAGGACACAGAGGATTTGGATCGGATCGCGACGATGGGCTTCCGCGGCGAGGCGATCGCGTCCATCGCGTCGGTCTCGAGGCTGGTGATCAGGTCTCGAACGGAGGAGAGTCCTTCTGCATCGGAGATCCGCTGCGACGGGGGTGAGGTTCAGCCCGTGCGTCCTTCCTCTGGGCCAGTCGGGACCACGATCGAAGTGCGGAATCTCTTCTACTCGACGCCCGCCAGACGCAAGTTCCTCAAGACGCCCCAGACCGAGCGAGGGCGATGCCTGAAGGCGGTGCGTGAGCTCGCGATGGCCAACCCCGCGATCGGGTTCACGATCGTGAGCGAGGGCAAGGCGCTCCTGGATGTTGAACCGAACCAAGATCCTCGCGACCGCGCGCTTGCAGTACTGGGGAAAGAACTCGAGCCCCAGCTGTTGGTCGCGCAGGCCGACACGTTCGATGATGCGCGGGGGATTGCGCTTTGGGGGCTGGTTGGCAAGCCCGAGATCGCGAGGCCGACGGCCATTGCGCAGCACATATTCGTCAACGGCAGGCCCATCAAGGACCGCACGATCCAGCACGCGCTCAAAGAGGCGTACAGAGGGCTCATGGAGCACAGCCGATACCCGACCGCAGTGCTCATGCTTGAGATGTCCCCGGAGGCGGTTGATGTCAACGTCCACCCGGCGAAGGCTGAGGTTCGGTTTAGAGACTCGGGGCACGTGCACAGCGTTGTGCACCGCGCGGTCAAGGAAGCGCTCCAGAAAGCGGATCTCACACCGGCCGCTGCGGTGTTTACGAGATCGGCTTCCTCGTTCGAGGCGCTGCCAGGCTCCGGTCGCACGGGTGACCTGGATCCACAGCAGATGGTGGACTTCTTCAAGCGCGATGTGCCAAACGCTGTTCAGGGGAGGCTCTCATACGAAGCGCTCAGAGCTGCGATGGAGCCGACGAATGCGAAGGAAGCAACAGATTCGGATCAGGATCGGGCCGAGCACGATGAGCCGCAAGTCAACCAGCCGGCTTCCTATGTTGAGCCCAAGCGGCTCTCGCATCTGCAGGTGCACCAGAGCTACGTCGTGACACAGGACGAGAGCGGCGTGGTCATCGTCGATCAGCACGCGCTGCACGAGCGGGTCATGTTCGAGTATCTGATTGAGCGGCTCGGACGAGGAGCGCTCGAGAGCCAGCAGCTGCTGACGCCTGAAGTCATCGAGGTGTCCCCGGCGCAGCTTGAGGCGCTCGATTCGATCGGCGAGCTGCTGGAGCGCATCGGGATCGAGGCCAGGGAGATGGGCCCGACTTCGGTGGGCGTGTCCGCCTTCCCGAGTTTCCTGTTCGATCGCGGGGTGGAGGTCCAGCCCTTCATGAACGACCTGCTTGAGCATGCTGCGCGGAGCGAGGTCCCCCCGACGAGTGAAGAAGCCCTGCGCGATGTGGTCGACATGATGAGCTGCAAAGCCGCGGTGAAGGCGGGCGACAAGCTTAGCGGCGAGGAGCTTGACAGGTTGATGCAGCTACGAGACGAAGTCGAACGCTCGTCGAGCTGCCCCCACGGCAGGCCGACCTCGGTCCGGCTCTCGCTCTTCGATCTTGAGAAACTCTTTCACCGCCGCTAGCCGATACAAGTTCTACGCATGATCGAAGAAACCCAGATCAACGCAGACCGGGAGTGGTGCATCGGTCCGGGGCTCGCCAGGTGGCGCCGCGTAGGGGCTATCGCGTCGTGGGTCGGCGTCGCGGCGATCGCGGGCTGGCTGATCTCGCGGATCATCAAGGAAGCTGCGGATACCGAAGGCGGTGACTTCCGGCATTTCTACTGGGCTGCGGAAGCGATGCGGCAGGGCAGGGACGTGTATGACTCGGGCACTCTCGGGTACATCTACCCGCCTTTCTTCGCGTGGGCGATCCAGCCGCTGGTCTTGCTGGGGCGCGTAGGCGCCGAGCAGGCGTGGGGTGGGATCAACCTGGTTCTGCTTGCCGTTTCGATGGTTCTCGCGTTCCGCATTGTCTCTGAGCGGCTCAGGGGGCCGCGCGATGCGATCACGTGGTCGTTCATCCTGCTCGCCGGGGCGTTGCTCTCGATCGACCAGATCCGTCAGGAGTTCAAGCAGGGGCAGACGGACACGATCGTGCTGGCGTCATTCACGCTCGCGCTTTATCTCCTGGGCAGATTCCCGCTGGTGGCCGGTATGGTGCTCGGGTTTGCGGCGCAGGTGAAGCACCAGGCGGTGCTGCCGGTTCTGTACCTGCTCGTGCGCGGCCGCGTGAAACCGATGTTTGGCTTCGTTGTTGCGATGCCCCTGATCGCGACGCTCCCGATGACCACGATGGGCAAGGACGCGTGGTGGGACGCGATGCAGAGGTCATACGGCTATGTGGGATCAGTTTCAGCAGTCGCGGAGACCGATGCCGAGACAGCGCTGCATCCGATCACGTGGGAGAAATCGGTCTCGATCCCATCTGCGATCGCAAGAGCCATCGAGACAGAAGACGGTGTGCCGTCGCTGATGCTCATGGGCTTGGTTGGTTTGACCGCGGCTTCGGTCTTCGGGATCACCTGGTTGATCTTCAAACGGTTCGGTGTACCGATGTTCGTTGGGCGGTGGGGGCCCCGAGAAGAGAAGTCAAAGCCCGGCATCGTGATGATCGAGTGGGCGGGGCTGTTTATCGCGCTCCTCGCATTTAGCCCACAGGCGATGAACCGGCACGGGTTCATCCTTGTGTTCGTTCACGTGCTGATTGCGTATCTCGTCTTTGTTCCAAAGAGTGGCATCAATCGCTGGCCTCTGATCTTCGGGGCGCTCGCGTATCAGATCGCCCAGATCATCCCGGCTGAGGATGACGGCATGCTCACCGAATCATTCGGTTGGTGGATGCGCGCGGGCGGTGAGAGCTGGTGCATGCTGCTGATGTGGTTTGGGCTTGTATGGACAGGACTCGACGCCGTCCGCAAGGGCTACCCAAAGTTCGTTGTTGAGAAACCCGAGCTCAGCTCGTAACAGATACCGCGGGTTTCGCCTCGACCAACACGTCGGGCTTGCGGCTCTCGGCCAGCGTGTGGCGGAGTTTGCTGGTCTCGATCGTCGCAAGCTTCTTCTTGAGACGCAGGCACTCGCGGAGCATCTTGAGACCATCGCTGATGGCGCTGACCTGCCCGCCGTCAACGTGGTGCCACTTGATCCCGCGTTCGGCGATCCCGAGCCCGGCTCGCTTCGCGAGCAGCATGTGCTCAAGATCGAAGATGTAACCGTTCTCGGTGGAGTGCTCGGCGAGAACCCTGGCGGCATCGCGTGAGTAGAGCTTGTAGCCGCACTGAGTGTCCCTGATCACGTTCATCCCCAGAGCCGCGAGGGCTCCGCGGAAGACGAGCCCGGTGAGTGCTCGGAACTTCACGGCTTCAACATCAGAGTCCGTGAGTGCACGCGAGCCGGCGACGATGCCCGTGTTCATTGTCAACGCGGGCAGGAGTTTCTGGATTTCACGGATGGTCGCAGCGTTGTCGGCGTCCATCATCAGGATCATGCCGCCCCCTGATTGAGCGAGGCCGGCACGGACAGCGCCGCCCTTGCCCTGGTTGCGATCAAGACGCACGAGTCTGACGCAGTTGAGCATGCCTTGCCGGTTCTCGGTGAGATAAGGCGTGACGATATCAGCTGTATTGTCGGGGCTGCCGTCGTCAACGAGGATGATCTCGCTTGTCCGATTCCACTCGGTTAGGAATCCGATGAGATCGTCGAGGGTCGCACCGATCCGGTCCGCTTCACGGTACATCGGAACGACGACCGAGAGGTCTGCCGCCGAGTCGTGGTGCGGGGTATGGGGGGAGATGGTGCCTGCCACACCCGAGTCTAGGCTTGACCAGTCCGTGCCTGTCATATGTAAGGGTTCGGCGAAATGCCTGATTCGGCTGCAGCACTCTGCATTTCGGGCCAGAATCAGGGGAAAACACGGAACGCGTGCACCTCATGCCTGCCCTTCTTTTCACCATATCGGGCGTTGATTGGGATGTACTCCGCGGTGAGCCCCAGCTGCTGAACCTCGATCGGCGGATGAGGGGTGTCCCCTTCGGCCCAGCCTGGGTGTGAGACGAGCAGGACCCAGCTCTGGCCGTCCTCTCGGACCATGTCGACGAACTCATCGAGCAGGATCATGCCCGAGGGAGAGTGGATCGGGAAGTCGCGTCGATCGATCGCAACGACGTGATGTCCGAGGTATGAGTTGAGCGCACCACTCCAGAATCCCCAGGCGGCGACGCGTTCTTTGTCGATGTCGTCGCGTTCTGCGAGCTCGGTCATGAAATCTCGTGGGCTGTGGTTGGATTCGAATCTGTTCCTGCCGTCGGCGTACCACCACGCCTGCCCGATCGCGAGCAGGAGGATCACCGCGTACGTCGCGGGCACGAACCAGTTGCGTCCGGGTCTGTCACGATAGCTGACCCAACCGACCGCGCCGAGCAGCGCGACACCGGGCCACATCGGGGTGATGTATCTGCCCGAGCCCGTGCTGAACGCGGCGAACGCGACCAGTGTGACTCCCACCCAGGCGGCGATGATCGTGAGTCCGGGCGTCATGCGTTCGCGCCTGGAGATCAGCGCCCACGCGCCCCCGAATGCCCAGAGCGACCCCAGCCCGGCTCCGTAGCTGGTTGCCTCGATGAGCTGCGCCGCTGATGAGGGGCGGAAGATGTCGATGTTGTCGCTCATTTCCTTGGACGCGTTCGCGCTTACGAACTCTGCCCCGATCCGGGCCGCGACGAGCTTTGACCAGATTGCCACGGCTGCGATCGCGCCGAGAGAGATCGCCACAAGCTGGCTCCTCCAGAGCGTTTGAACGCTTGTCAGAGCATTGGTGCGTATGAGCCCCGAGAGCAGCGCGAGCAGGTACGCGGTCCCGAGTGCGCCCGCGAGCATGCCCAGCACATCACGGAACTCTTCGATCCGCAAAACCTGGAGCGTGATCACAACCAGGAACGTGGTGATCCCAACAGTGAGCGAGAGTTTCTGGTTGTCATCCGAGTTCTTCGAGGCGAGCCAGCCGAGGGTGCCAACAAGCGGGCAGAAGATCGCAAGCACGGTGGGAGGGCCCTTGACGAGCGCCGCGCCGGCGGCCATCAACGCGGCGAGAGCAATGAGCCCCATGCGGAGTTGCCAGCCAGTTGACGTGCGCCACGAGATGAAACCAGCCCAGACGGCGCCGATGACAAAGGGCGTGGCCGCGACATCGATCGCGCCAGTGCGGGACATGCGCACGTGCAGGAGACCCGTCGCGAGAAAGAGCGCAGCCCACCACGCGGCGTGGCTTGCGCGCTTGAGTGTCCAACCGGGCTCGGTCGAGAGAATGGAACGCCCCGCGAGATAGGTCATGATCACGCTGAGCCAGCCGAAGATCGCGACGGTCAGACGCAGGTGCCCAAGCGAGACTCTGGAACCGGTCAGTTCCGCAAGCGTGATTGTGCACCAGTAGACGAGCGGGGGTTTCCTGAGGTAAGGCGCGCCGTTGATCGTGGGGACGATCCACTCGCCGCGGTCTTGCATATCCTGACTTGTGACGAGACGGATCGATTCCTGCCAATTCGCTACACCGAAGTCGGTGAGTCCGATGGTGTTCACGATCGCGCACAGGATCGTCAGCAGCGCAAGATCCCTGAGGATCGGTCGCGGCGAGTCACCGGTTCCGAGGTAATCGGTGTGCATGCTTGCCTATCGGTTCAGGCGTCGTCGAGCACGTCCACGGCCTGGAAGCTCTTGCCCTCAAGCATCTCGAGGCTTGCGCCACCGCCGGTCGAGACGTGGCTGACCTGGTCGGCGAGCCCGAATTTCTCGATCGCAGCAGCGGAGTCGCCCCCACCCACGATCGAGGTCGCGCCGTTGCTAGTCGCTTCGACAATAGCCTTGGCGACCTGCTCGGTGCCGACCTTGAAGGGTCTCCACTCGAACACGCCCATGGGCCCGTTCCAGACGATGGTCTTGGCCTGATGGATGACGTGGTTGTACTCGCTCTGGGTCTTGGGACCGATGTCTAGCCCCATGTAGCCGTCCTTGATGTGCTCGCCGCAGATTTCGATGTCGCCGCCGCCCATTTCGTCGAACGCCTTGCCGCAGATGTGATCTTTCGGGAGGTAGAGTTCGGACTCGAGTTTGGCGGCAAGGTCGATCGCGCGCTTGGCGTCGTCGATTCGGTTTTCCTCGACACGGCTGTCACCGACGTCCTTGCCCTGTGCTTTCAAGAACGTGTACGCCATCGCGCCGCCAACGAGGATTGAGCTGGCCATGGGCAGCAGGTGCTCGATCGCGGCGAACTTGTCCGAGACCTTGGCGCCGCCCAGCACAACCACGAAGGGTTTCTCGGGTGTCTTGATCGCGTCGGTGAGGTACATGATCTCTTTCTCGACGAGGAAACCGACCACGCGGGGCTTGCCTTCCATCGCGAGCGGCACACCGAGCATCGATGCGTGCGGGCGGTGGCACGTGCCGAACGCGTCGTTGACGTAGACATCGCCGAGCGCTGCGAGTTTCTCCGAGAGGTCCTTGAGGCCCTCGGTTTCGCCGTTGTGGAACCGGAGGTTCTCAAGGAGGACAACGTCGCCGTCGTCCATCGCGTTCACGGCGTTTGCTGCCGCGTCATCGGTGCAGTCCTGGCTGGGGAAGCCGACCGGTTTGCCCAGCAAATCACTCAGCTTCTTGGCTACGACTTCGAGCGAGTACTTGGACTCATAGCCCGCGCCCTCAGGGCGACCGAGGTGGCTCATGAGCACGGCCTTGCCGCCGCGGTCGATCACGCTCTTGATCGTCGGGAGGGCTGCCTCGATCCGGCGTGCGTCGGTGATCTCGCCGCCCTTGAGCGGGACGTTGAAGTCGACACGGATCAGGACACGCTTACCGGCAACATCTACGGCTTCGACGGTCTTCTTGGCCATGGTGATCCGCTCCTCTGGTGCCTTGGTGCGGCGGGGTCTATGTGTTGGGTTATTCAGAAACCGAATCGTCGATTGCTCGCTGGGCAGCTGCGCGGAGCGACGAGGTGCCCTCTTCCGCAAGGCGGTCTCGCATCTTGCGGAGGCGTGTCTGCAGCGAAGCGTCGATGAGCTTGTCACCGATCTGGAGCCGAACCCCACCGATCATCGACGGGTCGGTGTACGGGTGCACGATCGCTTCCTTGCCGAGCGACGAGTTGAGCTGTTCTTTGATCTTGGCGAGCTCGCCCGAGTCAACAGGGGCGGCGGTGTACAGGTCAACCTCAACCCGGCCCATCTCGCGCTGCACGATGACATCCAGAGCGGCGACGATCGGGATCAGGTGTGAGAGCCGGCCCTTCTCGTTGAGCACCTGGAGCGTCTTGAGCGTCAGGTCGTGGACCTTGCCCGAGAATATCCCGGTGAGGGACTTGGTCCGATCGGATTGCTTGAGCACGCGAGAAGAGAGGAACTCGTTGAACTGCGCGTCAGAGCGTGCAAGCTCGAGCACATCTTCCAGCTCGCCGAGGATCTGCTCCACGGTGCTCTGCCCGCCCTGGGAGCTTGCGAGCTCGTAGATACTCTGGGCGTAGGTTTCGCTGAGTGCATCGGGTCGTGATTCGGTCAGGGGCATTGGTCAGACTCCTCGCGTAGAACCGAAAGTGATTAGGAACCAGAGCCGCTGAGCTCGGCGACGGCCTCATCGACAAGATGCTGCTGATCGTTGGCGGATACCTCTCGCGCGAGGATCTTGCCGGCGATCGTTGTGGCGAGCACGGAGGCGTCGCTGTATATCTCGGCGACTGCGGCACGCTTGGCCGATTCGATCTCGCGCTGGGCCTTCTCTTTCATAGCGCCCAGATCGGCCTCGGCCTTGGCCCTGAGCTCTGCGGTCAGCTTCTGCTGGTCGGCTTTGGCTTCCTCGAGCATCTGCTGGGCTTCCGAGCGTGCCTCGGCGAGCGACTTCTCGTAGGAGTCGAGCGCGTCCTTGGCCTGCTTGCGAGCCTCCTCGGCTGCGTCGATCTCGTCGCGGATCTTCTTCTCACGCTCATCGAGACCCTTGCTGATCGTGGGCCAGACCTTCGCGCCGAGAACGCCCATCACGAGAAGGAAGACGATGACCGCGGTGATCGCGGTGGCAATGCCCTGCTCCTTCGTGGGGATTGCGCCTACTTCCTCGTGGGCACCGTAGTGTCCATCGTCGTGCGAGGCATGCGTGTCGTCGCTGTGCGTGTCGTCGGCGTGCGCGTCCGGCTCCTGGCCTTCCTGGGCGAGAGCAAGCGATGCCGGGACTGTGATCGACAATCCGATCGAGAGTTGAAGGATTCGTTCGCGGGCCATTCATGGTCTCCGGGGTCAGTGATCGGGCGTTCTGCCCGTGAGTGTGCTGCTGACGAAAGCCGGCCCTCGCCGGTTAGGACGAGGGCCGGGAAGAGTTGATTAGGCGAGGAAGCCGACTGCAACGGCGAAGAGGGTCGCACCTTCGATAAGCGCGGCCGCGAGGATCATGTTGATCTGGATCTTACCGGCAGCCTCGGGTTGACGTGCGATCGACTCAACGGCACCCTTGCCGACGAGGCCGATGCCCAGGCCACCGCCGACGACGGCGAGGCCGGCACCGAGAACGGCAAGGCCCTTGCCCATGCCCGCACCGGCTGCCTCGGCGGCACCGTCCTGAGCCAGGGCGGCAACCGGGAGCATGACGGCAGTGGTTGCGGCAGCGAACACTGCTGACTTGGCGATCTTCTTGAGGTTCATTCTGCGTTTCCTTTCAGTGCCCAAGCTTGGGCGTTGCTGTGCACAAGTAAGTGGTGACATGTCCGGAGGCAAGCCGCCGGACGCGGCCCGTTATTCACGCGTGGGCGTGCTCGTGGCTGCTGGCATGGTCGTGCTCGTGCTCGTGACCGTGCTCGTCGTGATGATCCATGAGTGAGATGAATACGGCGGTGAGGAACATGAAGATAAACGCCTGCAGAAAGGCAACAAAGATTTCGAGAATCAGGATTGCGAACGCGCCGACGACTGAGATGATCGTGACCGGGCCCTTGATGATGAAAGACTCGTGCCAGACGACGCCGACGAAGCCGATCAGCGTTGCCAGCAGGATGTGACCGGCGGTCATGTTCGCAAAGAGACGGATGGCAAGCGCGACGGGCTTGATGACGATCTGGCCCATGAACTCGAGGATGAAGATCATCCACGCGACGAACCAGGGTGCGCCGCCTGTCATGTGACCGAAGTAGCCGCCAACACCGAGCCTCTTGATGGCCGCGAGGTTGAAGACGATCGCCGCGATCGTAGCGAGCACGCCCGTCACCCAGATGTTCTGAGTAGCGGTGCCGCCGATCGGGGTCATGTGACCGGCTTTCCACGCCGGGACGAGCAGGTGCAGCACGTCCATGATCGGGACGAGCCCGAGAAGGTTGTTGACGAGGATGAAGAAGAACACCGTCCAGAGGAACGGCATCAGCTTGGCGGTCCGGTCGTGCAGCAGGGGCTGGGCGACCTCGTCGCGGAGGTAGATGCACATGACCTCGATCATGTGTGCGAACTTGTTCTTAGTGACGTAAGCGCCAGAGCCATCGGTGCTGATGTCACCGGTCTTGACGTGCTTGGCAACCCAGCTCATGCCGAAGATCAGGATGATCGCGCTGAGCACGAGGTTGCCCTGGTTGCCGGACCAGAGCCAGTAGCCGCCCTCTGATTTCCAGAACACGTGATTCCACACGTGCTGAGACGGGTCGGCTGCGGCGAGTGTGGAGAAGATCGTGTTCAGCATGTCGTGCTCGACTCCGCGCCGGTCGTGCCGGCCTTCTTGCGTTCGATTGATGAGAGGATCATGATCGCTGCGGTGGTTTCAACGATCAGCGAGAGCCCGGCCCCGGCGATGACACCGAGCCAGACGGGCTTGTTCGCAAGGCCACCAACCTCGGTGAGGATGAACGCCGCGAACATCGCCAGCAGCAGGCGGGCGACAGAAGCGCCAAGCACCGCGAGCCCGAAGTACTCGGAGGACTTGACGAGAACAGGAAGCAGTCCGATGAGAGACACCACCGCAATCAGCCCGGCGGTTTGCAACGCTGGGGCGTTGGTGCCACCAGAGAGGTGTGCTGCGAGATACGCGAAAGCGCTTGCGAACACTGCCGTCACGAGCATCAAGGCGGCGTAGAGCGGCTGGTGTTGCTGGTTGGCAGAGATAGCCGACACGGTCTCGCTCACGCTCCCGAATAGGGGTGTTTCACCCGCTTGGTGGTCCCGCACAGCCGGCCTCGGATGAGGGGGCAAACGATAGTCCTCTGACCCCTCATCGGCAAGCAAGTGTGAAGATGAGCAGGTCGGATGAGACCCGCTTGTATCGGCTCATTTGGCTCCCGGAGGCTTGTGTTTGCCTTCCCGCTCGGCGCGCTCCCGGGCCTCTGCTTTGACCGTGTAGCGGATCAGCCTGACGGTCGCCAGAATGAACCCGAGACCGAGCCCGATGATCGCGCCCCAGGGGCCGGTGCCCTGCCACCAGTCGATGCCCCAGCCGACCGCAAAGCCCCCGATGGTCGTGAAGACCAGGTCGAGACCCATGCCCCACGCCTTGGCTGTCTCGCCGAACCCAGATTTGGACCTTGAGTCAGGCCCGGCCTCGACCGGCTTCGGGGCATCGCGCAGGACCTCGGGGATCGCAAGCCTCGGATCGTCGGCTTCCGGGGGAGTGGTCCGCTTCTCGGCCGGGCTGGGGGGCTCATCACTCATCGATCAGTGCACCGCCTTTGCAGCCAGCGTCTCGGCAGCGCGGAGCGCGTCGGCGACCTTCGAAGGCTCGGTGCCCCCGCCCTGGGCCTGGTTGGGCTTGCCCCCGCCCTTGCCGCCGCACGCCTCGGCCGCGGCTCTGATCCAGTCGCCTGCTTTGAGACCCAGCTTGATCTGCGCATCGGGCACCCATGCGATCAGCGCGACACGCTCTTGGCTCGCGCTGACGAGCAGCGCACCCGCCGTGGGGCATCTATCCTGGAGCACCTTGAGCGCCGCCTGCAGCGCCCCTCGATCCTCACCAGCGGACACCTGGCCCACGATGAACGGACGCAGGTCGGCGGAGGCGGACTCGGCGATCACGCGTGCCTCTTTCACCGCCACCTCTCGCATCGCACCGGCGGCGGCCTTCGCCGCGGCTTTGGCGCGGTCCTGCAGCAGGACCAGCTTCGCACGCAGTTCGGCGCGGTCCGACATGCTCAGCGTCATCTGATCGATCTGCGAGTTCACCTCACCGATCGCCTTGCCGAGTTCTGCGTCGGGCAGCCTCGAGAGGTCCTCGATCTGCGCGAGCAGGCTCCTGGCCGACTCGATCGCGGCCTTGGCGGGCACGCCCGTCAGCGCCTCGACGCGGCGGATGCCCTTGGCGACACCGGTCTCGCTGATGAGCGCGAAGTCACCGATCTCGCTCGTGCGCTCGACGTGCGTCCCGCCGCAGAACTCGATCGAGAGCGGTGCCCAGTCCGCGTTACCCGGGTCGGCGATCAGGTCATCGACAGGGCTGCCCACGGAAACGACGCGCACCGGGTCGGGATACTTCTCGCCGAACACGGCGCGGAGTCCCGAGATGCTCTTGGCCGTCTCGAGCGGGGCGAGACCAGTGCTGACGGCGAAATCTTTCGTGATCTGCTCCCGCACCACGGCCTCGGCTGCCGAGGCTTCCTCTTCCGTCATCGGCTTGTTGTGCGAGAAGTCGAACCGGAGCCTGTCTGGTTCGACGAGCGAGCCCTTCTGGTCGACCGTTTCGCCCAGCTGCGCACGCAGTCCGAGGTTCAAGAGGTGCGTTGCGGTGTGGTTCGCCTGTGTCTTATTGCGCTTGGCCTGATCGAGCCTGCACTCGGCGGCGTCACCCACCGTGAGCCTGCCCTTGACGAGTTGACCGATGTGCAGCACGTAGTCGCCGAACCGTTTGACATCTTCGACGCGGAACTCGCTCTGCGTATCGGGATCGCTGTCACGTCGGTGCTCGTCGACCGCGTGCAGGCGCCCGGTGTCGGCGACCTGGCCGCCCGCCTCGGCGTAGAAGTTTGTCTTGTCGAGGATGACCCCGACCTTGCGGAGCCCGGCGCTCGACGGATCGATCGATTCTTCGAAGTTCTTCCCGTTAAAGAGCGCGAGGATCCGGCCCTTGACGCTTATGCCCTCGTAGACCGCCGAGGAGTCGGTCGCCGGCGCGTTCATCCCGGCGAGCCTCGCCAGCATGTCGGGTTCGAGCTTGAGCTCATCGCCGCCCGCCCCGAACTTGCTCCCGGCGCGGCTCCGCTCGCGCTGCTCCTGCATGCACCGTTCGAAGCCCTCGACATCGACCTTGAGCCCTCGTTCGGAAGCCATGATCTCTGTCAGGTCGAGCGGGAAGCCGTAGGTGTCGTAGAGGGTGAAGGCGTCCTCGCCCGAGATTTCCTTTCCTGTTGCGAACTCATCGAAAATCTTGATGCCTTTGTCGAGCGTCTTGCCGAAGCTCTCCTCTTCGTCCTGGATGATCGCGGCGATGCGCGCTGTGTTCTTCGCAAGCTCCGGGAAGCCTGACTTCAGGCTCTCGGCGACCGCGGGGACGAGATCGGTCAGAAAACCGGTCTGGGCGCCGAGCATCTGCCTGCCGAAACGCACGGCTCTCCGCAGCACGCGCCTCAGCACATAGCCCCGGCCTTCGTTGCTCGGGACGGCGCCGTCGCCGATCGCGACAACAAGCGTGCGGATGTGGTCGGCGATCACGCGGTACGCCATGTCCACGCGGTCCGCGTCATCCGCGCCGAGCTTCCCGCCATAGGGCTTGTCGAAGCCGGTCACCTTCTGGATCGCCTCAAAGAGAGGTGTGAACACGTCGGTGTCGTAGTTGCTGGATCTGTCCTGGATGACCGAGACGAGTCGTTCGAGGCCCATGCCCGTATCGACGTGCTTGGCTGGCAGAGGTTTGAGGACGGAGCCCTTGCCGTCCTTCTCGCGGTTGAACTGGATGAACACAAGGTTCCAGACCTCGATGACATCCGGGTCGTCCTTGTTGACGATGCTCGCGGCGTTGCGTCCGCCGATCCGGTCGTAGTGGAGCTCGGAGCACGGGCCGCAGGGACCGGTGTCGCCCATCTCCCAGAAGTTGTCCTTGTAATCACCGGGAAGGACACGGTCCTCGGGGAGGAAGCGGAGCCAGAGTTCTTTCGCCTCGTTGTCGGGTTCGAGTCCCTGTGATTTGTCGCCCTCGAAGTAGGTCGCGTAGAGCCTGTCCTCGGCGAGGCCGCAGACTTCGGTGAGGAACCTGAAGGCCCACTCGATGATCTCCTTCTTGAAGAAGTCACCGAAGGACCAGTTGCCGAGCATCTCGAAGAAGGTGTGGTGGTAGGTGTCGAGCCCGACATCGTCGAGGTCGTTGTGCTTGCCCCCGGCGCGGATGCACTTCTGGCTGTTGACGGCTCTCTTGAGGCCCTCCAGCGGGCTGCCCTTCTCAACAGTGCCCAGGAAGCAGGGCTTGTACTGGTTCATGCCCGCGTTGGTGAAGAGGAGCGTCGGGTCGTCGTGTGGGACGCTCGGGCTCGAAGGCACGAAGGTGTGCTCGTGGCCCTGCAGGTGCACGAAGTAGTCGATGAAGGCCTGCCGGATCTCGCTGGCCGAGAACGGGCGGGTGGCGGGTTGTGGCTGCTGGCTGGACATCTGTTCGGGTGCTCCGGGTTCAAAGCTTGCTGGCTGAGCCTGCCGACATGGTAGAGGGGCCGGCCCGGGATTCCTCGGCATTCGCCGAAACGGGGCGGCTTCGAACGACGGGGCCAGACGTGATGAAGCAATACGACCTCTGCGTGATCGGATCCGGACCGGCCGGGCAACGGGCGGCGATCCAGGCGGCCAAGCTCGGCAAGCGTGTCTGCGTTGTCGAGAAGCGCCACGCGATAGGTGGGGTCGCGGTCAACACCGGCACCATCCCCTCCAAGGCGCTCCGCGAGGCGATCCTCGACGTGGGCGACAGGAGTGTCGCGTGCCCGACGATGGACGACTTCGCCGCGGTCCGCAAGACGCTCTTTGCGAACCTCAAGCGGTCCTGCTCACGCGTCATCGGCAACGAGATCGAGACCATCGAGGACCACTTCGCGAGCAACAACATCGACGTCGCCCACGGCACGGGCAGTTTCAGCGACCCGAAGACCATCCGCATCGAGACCGAGAACGACGAGTCGTTCATCAAGGCCGACTACACGCTGATCGCAGTGGGCACGTTCCCCGCGCAGCCCAACGGCGTCCAGTTCGACGGACGCACCATCCTCAGCTCCGACGACATCCAGGAGATGACCGCGGCGCCGCACTCGATGATCGTCGTGGGCGGCGGTGTCATCGGGACCGAGTACGCATCCATGCTCCAGGCGCTGGGTGTCAAGGTCACGCTCATCGAGGGGCGCCAGCGGCTGCTCGACTTCGTGGACTCGGAGATCATCGAGGCCTTCCAGTACCACGTGCGCCAGAACGGGATGACGCTCAGGCTCGGTGAGAAGGTCACCAAGATCGAGGTCATCGACGCGGTCGCCGGCGCCCGCACGACCGACGGCACAATGGCAGAGGCGCATCTCGAATCGGGCAAGACGCTCCGCGCCGACACGCTGCTTTACTGCATCGGGCGTCAGGGCGCGACGCACACGCTCAGCCTCGAGAACGCCGGGCTCGAGGCGGACAAGCGAGGGCGCATCGGGGTCAACGAGAGCTTCCAGACCACGACGCCTCACATCTACGCGGCGGGCGATGTCATCGGGTTCCCCGCGCTCGCCTCGACGAGCTACGAGCAGGGCAGGCTCGCCGCGTGCCACATGTTCGGGCAGTCGTGCGAGTCGATCTCGAAGCTGCTTCCCTACGGCATCTACGCCGTCCCCGAGATCTCAATGGTCGGGTGGACCGAGGGGCAGCTGACCGCCGAGGGCATCCCTTACGAGTCGGGCATCGCCAGCTACAAGGAGATCTCACGCGGTCACCTGCTGGGCGCCGAGTTCGGGATGCTCAAGATGCTCATCCATCAGGAATCGCACACGGTCCTCGGCGTGCACGCGATCGGGACCGGCGCGACGGAGCTGATCCACATCGGCCAAGCCGCGATCGCGTTTAGGGCAACTGTCGAGTACTTCGTCAACGCGGTGTTCAACTACCCGACACTCGCCGAGTGCTACAAGGTGGCGGCGATGAACGGGTTGAACAAGCTCAGAGGGATTTAGCGATACCTGTAATAACTCATGCAGTCGCGGCGATGACGCTGTCTATGTGCTCGGGACCAATTGTGGTTCTATACGAGTCTGAGTGCATGCATCCTTTAGATCCAGTACGAGTAGAACTGTTTGAGGTGATAAAAATGAAGCTCAAAGCACTCAGTTGTTTTATGTGCACTCTCTTGATGGTTGCTGTGCTGTGCGGATGCAGATCTGGCGGTGATAAAGAGACCGGGATTGATCCAAGTCTTGCAGCTGAGCTTGTTGAGATGTGTGCTCTCGACCAACAAATGGAAATGATTGCAGTGAACGGTTCTGACGAAGACCGAACCAAAGAGTTCTACGAGAAAAAGCAGAACATTCAGGATAACCATGCGGCACGGTGCAAACAAATCTTTGAGCAGATTGGGTACCCGGGTTCAGACAAAGTCGGAGCAGAGGCTTCCGAGGCGTTTTGGCTGCTTGTGCAGCACTCCGATTCGGATCCTGTTTTTCAGGAGCGTGTAGCGGAAGCCATGATATTAGAGGTCGAGCGGGGGACGGCTAGCGGAGCCAAGCTGGCATATCTCACCGACCGAGTAAGGACAAACACCGGGCGCAAGCAGGTATACGGAACCCAGCTCGACTTTGACTTGGAGAGCGCAAGAGCTATGCCAAAGCCGATTGAGCATCCGCGCGGCGTTGATGAGAGACGAGAAGCAGTGGGCCTTGAGCCGCTCTGGGTGTATATGAATGACACATCTCTGATGCATTATGAAATGAACAAAGAACAGTATAAATCGATTGGAATTCAGTCTGCCTGGGTCTACGAGGAAGGATATCTGGGCTGGTAACGACCGCAGGTTAAGAGGTGCTTTCTGCATAGGCGTGTGCCACACTGGCTCCAGAAGCGCACTACCCTACATCCGTGGCAAAGAAAGCAACAACACGCAAGAAAGTCAGCCGGAAGAAGCCCGCCGAGCCTGAGAAGCTCGACG
This sequence comes from Phycisphaera sp., assembly GCA_003712165.1. GTDB lineage: Bacteria > Planctomycetota > Phycisphaerae > Phycisphaerales > UBA1924. The sequence continues at coordinate 2,200,768 of RHLH01000001.1, read as the reverse complement.
CGTTCGAGCACCCGGTGCCGGGGCAGCTGGGGGAGATCCTGGGGCAGGACAAGGCGATCGCCCAGCTCGAGGCGGCTCTGGACGCGGGCAGGCTCCACCACGCGTGGATATTCCATGGGCCGAGAGGGGTCGGGAAGTTCACGGCTGCGCTGGCCTTCGCGTCGCTGGCGCTCGATGAATCGACGAGCCGGGATCTCTCGGGCAACCTGTCGGCTGACCCCGAGAGCCGGGTCCAGACGATGCTCCACGGACGCTCACACCCGGACCTGCATGTGATCGCCAAGGAGCTGGCGAGGTTCAGCGAGGACGCCAAGGTTCGCGCGGCGAAGCTGGCGACGATCCCCAAGGATGTGATCGACACCCACCTGCTCCAGCCCGCGTCGATGGCTGCCAAGGTCGCCCCGGGCGGCGCGGCGAGCAAGGTGTTCATCGTGGATGAAGCCGAACTGCTCGATCGGTCGGCGACCAACGCGAGTGTGCAGAACGCGATGCTCAAAACACTCGAAGAGCCCTCGCCCGGGACGGTCATCATCCTGGTGACCTCGTCGGAGGAGAGGCTCCTGCCCACGATCCGTTCGAGGTGTCAGCGCGTCAGGTTCGGCCCGCTTGCGCGTGATCCGATGGAGACGTGGTTCAAGCGTGAGAACATCGGTGACGCAGCGCTCGACTGGGCCCGCAGGTTCGGTGAGGGCTCGCCCGGCAAAGTCAGAGAAGCCATCGACACGGGCATCGTCGAGTGGCACACCAAGGTCCAGGACATGGTCGATCGCCTCGTATCGGGGCACTTCCCGGTCGAGATGGGCCAGACGCTGGCGGGGATGGTCGATGCGTGGGCAGTCGCAATGGTCGAGGCGGACAAGCGCGCAAGCAAGGAGGCGTCGAACAAAGCCGGCGCCGATCGGATGCTCTCGCTCATCGGCGAGATCCTGCGCGAGAAGATCGCACAGCACGCCGAGTCGGGCAACGAGGACGCGATGGAACTCAGCGCGCAGCGGATCGAGGTGCTCGAACGCGCACGTCAGAGGCTCGCGTCGAACACGCCCATGCTGATGGTCTTTGAGGCGATGGCCGCGGAGCTTGCTCAGCCCTCGACGCTAAGCGGCGTGTAGTTGTCCTGCGCGGGTGCGCCGTAGCCGGCGGTGCGGCCCGGGACGCTCTGCTGGGCAGGCTGCGCCGGGGCGTTGCCGGCGCCTTCTTCGGTCTTGAGCTGTTCAAGCAGAAGACGCCAGGTCTGCTGTTCGTACTCGAGCAGCTCGATGGCCTTGTCTGCCCTGGGCAGGTCGCTGTCCATGCTCGCGCGAACAAGTTCCTGGAAGAGAAACGCGTACAGCGAGCGGACTTGTTCGCAGAGCTCAGGGGCGGCTTCGGGCCTCATCGAAGTCATGAGCTCGGTGATGATCGCGCGTGCCTGGCTGAACCCGCTGTACACCTGCTCGTGGTCCTTGTCCACGAGACCCTGGCGTCCCTGCTTGGCGAACTTGACGGCTCCATCAAGGAGCATCATCCGCAGCTCGGCGGGGGTCGCGCTCATGACCTGGGTGCGGAGGTAGGCGTTGGCGTTGTCTTGACCTGTGCTCATGTTGGGAGTTGTCGGCCTACTTTGGGGGGGACTTGATCCGAGAATGTCACGCTTTGACGAAAAGAAACGCCGTTACCCGAGCTGGGCCAGCTGAGTGAGTGAGGATTGCTGGGCCTGGAGCTCACCGAGGGCCTGCTCCATCGCAAGGAACTGCTGCTCCAGGATGGCTCTTCGGGCTTCGAGGCGGACGGTGAACTCGTCAATTCGGGCTTCCTGAGCCTCGACCTGGGTGGTCAGGGATTGCTCGCGCTGGGTCAGGATGCCGTCCACCGAATCGAGGTAGTCCCTCGCGAGTTCCTCGACCTTGCCGATGACCCCAAGCGACTCGAACGCACGCTCGGCCTCGCCTCCGGAGACAGAGATGCCGTCGCCGAGGTCCTGGGTTGCATCGGTTTGGGCGAGTTCGTACGTCTCGAATAGTGCCTCGACGGACGCGGGGTCGCTCTCGTACGCCTCGCGGAACTTGGAGGAGTCGAAGCTGAGACTGTTGCCGCCGTCGCCGATGGTGATACCGACTTCAGAGAGTCGCTGGAATTGACCGGTGACGTTGTCGCCCACGGTCTGGATGACAGAGAAGAGCTGCTGACGCATGGTGATCGCCAGCGAGTCGCCGAGCAGTGGGCCTCTGGCTTCGGTCTCTTGGTCGAATCGGGTCTGGTTGTCGATCCGTTCGATGAGCGTGTTGAACGCGGAGACGAATGTGTTGACCCTCTCTTCGATCGCGGTGAGGTCTCTCGTGACGTTGAGCGTGACCGGATCTTCGCTCGTGCTGTTGAGATCGATAGTGACGCCCTGAATGAGTTCGTCGAGTGAGTTTGTAGAAGATGAAACGAGCAGCGCGTTGGCGGGGTCGCCCGACCCGAAGAAGACGCGCGCGTCGTTTCCTTCGCTCAGTGTCGAGAGCGCGAGATCGAATCCGTTGGTGTCGAGGATGAACCTGCCGTCCTCGCCTGAGGATCGCGCGGTGAAGCTGATACGGTAGGGGGCCGTGCCCGATCCGTCGTTCACAACGGCCGCGATGGCTTCGACGCCCGCGTCGTTGATCTTGGTGATGACATCCTCGAGCGTGTCGGTCGTCTCGAAGTCGATCGTGGTCTCGAAGGAGCCGTCGATGAAGTTGTCGGCGTCGGTGCCCGAGGCTTCGCCCTCGATTTTGAGCAGTTCTGCGACTGAGCCCGTCGAGTCTTCGATCTTGATGTTGACACTACCCGGAGCGCCGCCCCCGGAGGTGTCTTCTTCGATGATGATGCCGTCGCCCTGATCGTTGATTCTCGCGACGACGCCCAGCCCGGTGCTGTTGATGGCGTTGACGACGTGCCCGATCGTGCGGTCGTTCTCGCCGATCGTGACGGTCTGGGTCGTGCCCGTCGCGTCGGTGATCTCGAAGCTGCCCGTGCCGATGCCCGCCCCGTTGTTGAGCGACGACAGCAGCGTGCCCTTGCCGATGTACTGCTTCTGGAGGTTGCCCGAGTCGACTGTGCTTTCGGCGACACCGGCTGGGTCGGTCTCGATGCCGAGACTCGCGGCGGTGTTGTCGGCGGGCGTGCCCGCGATGATGAGGTTGCCCCCGCCCCCGGTCGTGTCGGTGATGACGAGCCCGTTGCCCAGTTCGTTGAGGGATGCGGTGATAGCGCCGCCCGACTGCGCCTCGAACTGCGTGAGCACCTCGTTGAGTGTGTCGTAGCCGGCAAGCCCGGTGATGTTGTGGACGACACCGTTGCGGTCGGTGATGGAGACGCTGCCGTCGCCCGCGATGCCCTGTCCGCCGTTGAGGGTTTTCGTCAGGATCGAGTTGAGCCCGCCGAAGATGCGTGTGCCGACGACTGAGCCTGTCCCTGTGCCGTTGATCCCGAGCTGCCGCGCAGTGTTCTGTGTCGCGGCAGCGCCGACTTCCTCGCCCTTGTCGAGGACCTCGATCGCGGCGGTGCCCGCGGAGTCAACGATCTGCAGACCCGTGCCGTCGGCTTTGAGCGACGCGGTGACCGTCGCGCCCGGCCCGAGTTCTTCCTCGATGGTGTCGTTGATGCGGTTGATGACATCGCCGAGCGTTGCAGCGGGTGGTGTCGTGACAGTTTCGTCCTCGCCCGTGTCGGGATCGGTGACGACCTCGGTGAGCGTGCCGAGATATATCTTGACGTCGGTGCCGTCGACGCGGACGGTAAAGTCGAAAGCGCCGGTGCCGACGCTGTTCGTGGTTTCGATGCCGTTGGACCCGTTGATGAGCCCGAGCGAGGTGGTTTCGGTCGCGTAGTAGACCTGGGTACCTGTGAGCGTGCCGCCCACGGATGTGCCCGCGATGCCGAGGTCGGTCGCGGTGAAGTCGCCCAGCCCGTCGGCGACGGTGATCTGGCCCGGCCCGCCCGCGGTGTCGGTCAGCACGATTTGGTCCTGCACGGTCTCGGCGCGGACACCGATGTTCGCGCTGTTGATCGCGTCGAGAACCTCGCTCACGGTGCCGACCTTGCTCAGATCGATGTCTTCGGTTGCGCCGTTGGAGTTTGTGATCGAGATGATCCCGCGCCGGACGCCGGCGCCGCCGTTGAGGTCGGCGAGTTCGATGTTGCTGTCGAGCCTTGCCTTGCTTGATTCGAAGGTGAATGACTCAGCTCCGAACGCGGTGCTGTCGAAATCGGAGAAGCCCTTTGAGAGCTGCTGCTGCGTCGAGACAAGCCTGTCGACGACGAAGGTGTACGAACCGGGCTGGGCGCGTGTTGTCGCCGACGCGGACAGAGTTTCTTCACTGGAGCTCGTCGCCTTGGAGGTGCTGAAGACGTTCTCGGTTCTGAACGTGCTCGCCGCGGTGCGCACCGCGGAGAACCGCGTGTTGATATCAAGGTACGCGGCCTGCTGTGTCTGCAGCTGGATGAGCCTGTTCGCGGCGAGCGTTCGGGGCCTGGCCTCGATCTGAAGAAGCTGCTCGATGAGCGCACCGGTATCGATGCCGCTGATAAGCCCAACACTACTGGCTATGCCGCCCATGGCGACCTCCGTTCATTACGCCGCTTTACGGATCTGTTGGTATGAGTCTTGGTGGATTGAGAATGACCAGAGCCCCGCTCTCGCCGAGGGTCTGTCGAGCCCTGATGCGCGGAGCGCCACGAGATCGATCGCCCACGATGAGAGCACCCTGTGGAACATCCGTTGGCTCTGTTCGAGAGCCGGGTGCCGGGCGTCAGAGTTGGTTGTGTTCAACATCCCGCGCTCCAAGACTGACCGCGCAGGCCAAACCTGCCGATCACTGCCTTAGAATCGGTCATGCGATGGGGTGTGCTGCACCTCCAGAGGCGAGTTGGGGCCGATTCATACCGGGCTTCATCCGTCCGATAACGACACCAGGCTCGCGATCCTCGCCGGGGTCGGGGGCGTACCGGGAAAGCCGTGACTCAAGACCACCCAATCCAGCGTCTGGCCCAGATCGGCATCGCCCTCGTTGGGGGGCTCGTGGCTCTATCTGCGCTCCCTGGGATCTGGATTGGTCTGTTTGGGCACGAGGCGTGGGGCACGACCCCGCTGCCGCTCCTTGCCGGCTTTGAGTTGCTCACTCTGCTCGCGGGTGTGACCGCTGTTGTGATCGGGTTTCGGCCTAGAGGGGATGGATTCGGACTCGCGGGTCTGTGTATCGCCGGCGGCATCATGGTCTCTGCGGTGCTCGGCTCGATCATCTTTCAGAACTCCGGTCCTGGCGTACCCCCACTCAAAAGCTACGTCATGCTCAGGCTCCTCGCGATGGCGCTTATCGCGGCCCTCACCGGGGTCGTGAAGCTCAGCGACAGAATGGACTGCTGGAAGCGGGTTGTCATCGGAGCCGCGATGCTGCTGCCCCTGGCAGCGATGGGGGGGCTTTTCGTGACGGGGCGGGGGGGCAGGGTGTCTGGCCTGCTCGCGGGCACCGGTCCCATTATGAACATGGTGCTCTGGACACTGCTTGCCGTGGTGCTCGGAATCCTCACGATCGCCGGCGGGCACATCCTGATCCGGGCGTTCGAGCTGACCAGGGAGCCGAAATCGGGTACGGCCGATCCCGAATAAGTAGGCACCATGCTTCTCAACGATTTGCTCATCGCTGCCGGTCTTGGTCTGTTTATTGGTCTGCTGATCGCCGTCGTGGGTGTGCTGCTCCTGCGCAGGCGTTCTCGTGCTGATTCGCTCGAGGGGGCGAAGGTTACGACTGAGATCATCGCCGAGCGTGTTCGCGCAACGGGCAAGCTCGTTGGGCTTGAGGTCAGCGCCAAGGAAATCGCGACGGCAAAGAAGGGCTGGGATTGGCTCCCGCCCCTGCTCATGTCGCCCGCTCAGCTTGCGATGATCTTCCACTTCGACAAGCAGTACTCGGTCGAGCTCGGGCGCATCACGAACGACTGCATCGTCCCTCTCGGGCACAACAAGTACCGCCTCACTCTGCCGCCTGTCGATGGGCAGCTCAGGCTCACCGACGTGAAGCCCTACGACATCCAGGACGGCAAGGTGCTGGGCCTTCTTGACGTTATCCAGATGAAAGCCAACGCCCAGGGACAGCTCATGCAGAAAGCACAGGATGAGGCTGCACAGCTGTTCGAGACTTCAGATCAGGGTTATCAAGAAGAAGCCAAGCGGTCGATCCGTAAGCACCTCGAGGCGCTATTTCACCTGATCGGTGCAGAGGTCGAAGTCGCCTGGGAAGAGCCTGAAACACAAGCCCAGCCCGAGCGCGAAGCATCGGAACCCAAGGCATCTTCGTTCAAGCTGCCCCGGCTCGCCGTGTGATCGGCTTAGGCGGAACTCGGATGCCAGATCGTTTTGAACTCGAGCGTGCGTTCGATCGCACCAGGACCGATCGCCGACTGCCAGTCGCTCGGATCGATCGGTGATTCGATCACGTGCACACGTTTGAGGTTCTCAGCCGCGCCGAGTTCGAGCGTCCTGCGTGTTTCGGAATCGATGCCCGCCGCGATGAGCCCCGCGATCTCTCGGTGCGACGAGAAGTGCGGCGCCAGTTCCTCGCGGAAGCCAGTCAGAATGTTCACGACGCCGGCTGGGACATCGCTTGTCGCGAGCACCTCGGCGAACTCCGCTGCGGGCGATGGATTTGTTTCTGACGCGAGCGCAACGGCTGTGTTGCCCGAGAGGATCGTCGAGGCAACGAGCGCAACAAGCCCGAGCAGCGAGGGCTCATCCGGGCAGACGATCCCGACGACGCCCACCGCTTCGGAGACTGTGAAGTTGTGATAGGGGCCGGCGACCGGGTTGGCTGTGCCCAGTATCTGCTGGTGTTTGTCGGCCCAGCCTGCGGCGGATACAAGCAGGTCGATCGAAGCATCGAGTTCCGTCGCCCCGTTGTCGCCGAGTAGCGCGATGAATCCCTCGCGCCTGCTCTCGAGCATTTCGGCGATCCGATAAACGATCTGGCCCCGCAGATACGCGGTTACCCCCGCCCAGCCCGGCTGGGCCTTCGCTGCGGCTTCGACGGCTCCACGGAGATCTTTCCGCGAGGCTCGGCAGGCCCGGAGTCTGCCTCCTACGGGCTCGGTTCGGCCCGATTCGCTGCGGATGAAGGCTCCTCCGACGTACATCTTCAGGGTCTTGTCGATCGGCTCTCGGGTCATGATCAAGGGTAGCCTGTCGGCTAGCCGTATCTGAAACCTAACAAACATAAAATTGTTTGTTGGAACCCCGAGAGTTCTCCGGATACCCGCTGCAGGGGGTTGCTCTCGTCTCTATACTCATGTCAGAGAGAAGACACGGGCGGCAGGTCCGTCCTAAACATGGAATGTGGGCTGGCTTAGCTCACGAGGGAGATTAAGACATGCGCAAGGCACTCTTTGCCGCGGCCCTTCTGGGTGCCGCCGGCACCACGTCAGCACAACTCATCAACGAGTTCGAGCCGAACCCGGGTGGCGCTGACCCCGCAGACATGAACTTCGAGATCCTGGGCACCCCCGGTGCTTCGTTCAGCGGTTGGGTTCTCAGCCTCGAGGCTGACAACCAGACCTCCGCTGGCACGGTCGATCGTGCAAGCCAGGTCGGCGGCGTCTTCGATGCCAACGGCATCCTCAACGTCATCATCCCTGACTTTGAGAACCCGAGCAACACCGTGTACCTGACGAGCGACTTCCTCGGCAGCGTCGGCACCGATTACGACGTTGATGACAACGGTGCCCTCGACAGCCTCGCCGACTTCGGCACCATCTACGACGCCCTCGGTGTCCCGGATGCAGCTGGCGACGAGTTCCTCACCACCGGCTATGCCACCCAGGTCGGCGGCACCGGTCTGACCGCTATCGGTTTCGAGCCTTCGCTCGTCTTCCGTGACGGCGTCAGCGGCGACTGGTACCAGGCCGGCTTCACCGATGTCTTCGACGTTGCTGGCAACCAGCTCAACAACGGTGACTTCACAGCCGATCCGACCCTCAGCACCTTCGGTGCTGTCAACCCCACCCTGATCCCCGCTCCGGCTTCTGCCGCACTGCTGGGCCTCGGTGGTCTTGTTGCCGCTCGTCGTCGCCGCTAATCCCGGTTACGATCTCAACCTGAATTGATAGCGGGCCCCGGGAGCAGACGGGGCCCGCTTCATTTTTTGACCAATCGCGTGTTACGGATTGACTGTGGCTTGTGAACTCAGTCGAGTTGCGTGTAGGCACGCAGCCCGTGCATGCCCCCCTCGCGGCCGAAGCCGGACTCCTTGAACCCGCCGAAGGGGCTGGCGGCATCGAATTTGTTGTAGGTGTTGAGCCAGACGACGCCCGCCTTGAGCTTGCTGGCGATCTCGAAGATCTTGGAGCCCTTGTCGGTCCAGATTCCGGCAGCGAGGCCGTAGGGGGTGTTGTTGGCCCGCTCGATCGCCTCGGCGGGCGTGCGGAAGGTCATGACCGCGAGCACCGGGCCGAAGATTTCTTCGCGAGCGATCACCTCGCTGGGCTGCACGTTGTCGAAGAGGCAAGGCCTGCACCAGTAGCCGCTGGAAGGCACATCACCCTCGGCCTGCCAGAAGTCACACCCGCCGCCCTTGCCCTCTGCGAGGTACTTGTTGATCGTCGCGAGCTGGCCCTCTGAGTTGATCGCGCCAACGTCTGTGTTCTTGTCGAGCGGGTCGCCTACACGCAGCTGGTTCATCCGGCGCTTGAGCTTGTCGACGACCTCGTCGCGCACCGACTCCTGGACAAACACCCGGCTGCCAGCGCAGCACACGTGGCCCTGGTTGAAGTAGATCCCCTGCACGATCCCCTCGACGGCCTGGTCGATCGACGCGTCGTCGAAGATGATGTTGGGGCTCTTGCCGCCCAACTCGAGCGTCAGTTTCTTGCCCGTGCCCGCGGCAGACTCAGCGATCCGCTTGCCAACCCCGGTGCTGCCCGTGAACGCGATCTTGTCAACGCCCGAGTGGTTAACCAACGCTTCGCCGGTTGCGCCGGCGCCGGTGATGATGTTCACAACACCCGCGGGCAGCTCGATCTCGTCAAAGATCTCCGCGAGCAAGAGCGCTGTCAGAGGCGTTGTTTCCGCGGGCTTGAGCACACACGTGTTGCCGCACGCGAGCGCCGGGGCCAGCTTCCACGCAGCCATCAAGAGCGGAAAGTTCCAAGGGATGATCTGGCCGCACACGCCGACCGGCTTGGGGTTGCGCCCCGCGAACGCGTACTGGAGTTTGTCGGCCCATCCTGCGTGGTAGAAGAAGTGCTGCGCCGCGAGCGGGATGTCCACATCGCGTGACTCGCGAATAGGCTTGCCTCCGTCCATCGACTCGGCGACCGCGAGTTCGCGCCCAAGTTCCTGGATGCGCCGCGCGATCCGGAATATGTACTTCCCGCGCTCGATCGCCGGGAGCGAGGACCACTTTGGCAGCGCGTCCCTCGCCGCGGCGACGGCGCGGTCAACGTCCGCCTGCGTGCCCTCAGCGACCTCGGTGATCGTCTGCTCGGTCGAGGGGCTGATCGTTTTGAAGTACCCGCCCTCGCTCGGCTCCATGAACTTGCCGTCGATGTAGAGCCCGTACCGGTCCCTGAGCCTGGGTTTGACGCTCTCGGGCGCCGGCGCATACTCCCAGAGTCCCGCCAGGTCGATCGTGGCAGGCCCAACAACGCTTGCTCGTGACGGCGGGGGGGCGGTAGTCATCCGGTCATTGTACGCGCCGGAGCGGCCGTGCCGCACTCGGGGCAGGTCTCGATCGAACCAAGCTCGTACGCGCATCTGCCACACAGGCCGCGCCTGATCCGCCGGTTTCTCCTGTAGAGAGTGATTCCTCGCAGCAGCCCCCACGCGATGAGCCCCCAGAAGAGCGAGTTCGCGGCGAATCGGATCGGCATTGGGCGGACCGGGAGGCGCTTGCCGCGGTAGTTGCCGGCCATCAATCCCTGCCATGGTGACTCGAAGCCAGTATGCCAGACGCTGCCAGGGTATTGCTTGCTTGTCGTGGTGTTCCAATAGGCTCGTCGCGTCAAACAACACATCGGCCAGCCAGAATGCGTCGTCATCTGCAAGCGATTCTGAGAGCCTTCGATCATGCCAATCCTGGAGCCTACCCAGGGCATCTCTGAGATCCAGGCAGCGCGAACACCGAAGCCTTCGATCTCAACCCACGTGCGCACATCCCATCCCTCGGGTGGATCGTGCAGCCCGGGCATCAGCAGAGGATCACTCGGCTTGTCGTACGTGACTTCGAGCGACTCGCGCGCGAAGGTCTCGCACGCCCACGCGACGAGCACGTTCAGCCCCGCGCCGATGAGTGCGTAGATCGAGATGGTCAGCGCGACGCGTTTCATGCAGGTTGCTCACGGGTAGATTGTGTCCCGCATTCGGGGCAGGAGGTGAGGCCGGCGAGTTGGTAGTTACAGTTCGGGCAATGCCCCTTTCTTACACGTCTCCTCCTAAGTAGTAAGCCAAGACAAGCAAGTATCACCCAAAAGAGAACTCCCCAAAAAATCGTATTGACAATGAAGCCAGGAAAGTTCGGGTGTAGCGGCAGGGTGCCTCTGTACGGCGTGTAACCCGCGACTTGAAAGCGAACACCTCTAACAAGTGTCCCTGACTCTTCAGCATCACGTAGAAAGTCTGGGTGTCTGGAGTAAAACCACGTCCAGTCCATAGATACGAGCGGCCAGCCGAAAGCTGTTCGCTCGATATATCCGAGGATATCTACGGAGTCATTGGGATTGTCAGAGGATCGAAACTGAAAATACTCTTTTACTCCGCGAGATCTGTACAGGTAGCTGTAGTTTGGAGTATCAGGCCAGTTACTCGGAGTATTCGCTACCCAGCGCAGTGTGGACTCTGATTCAGTAGCAGTGTGCGCTCCCGGATAATTCAGAGAAATAACCCACGCGATCGCGATATTGCTGAGCAATCCAAAGACGATAGATATGAAGGCTAATTTCCACCGGCGCATCACGCCTCCGAGAAGTCATACCCCGCCGGGTAGGTCCCGGTTTCCAGCTTGATGATCTGTCTGAGCAGGTCGTTGGCGAGGCTGCTGGCGCCGAAGCGGAACAGATTCGGGCTGAGCCACGCGCAGCCGGGGTCGTCGCCCACGCCCTCTAGGGTTTCCTTGACCATGCAGAGGTAGTGCCACGCTGGTTTGGCGGCTCGGATCCCGCCCGCGGGTTTCATCCCGACGTACACGCCGTCGCGCCGGTGCGCATCGCGGATGGCTTCGAGCATCACGAGCGTGACGGGCATCGTCGCCGCGGGGCTGACCTTGCCCGTGCTTGTTTTGATGAACCCGCCGCCCGGCTCGTCGAGGAGGCCTGCTTCGCCCATCGCGTGGATCGAGAGGTCGCTGGCGATGCGCACGTTGTCGAGCGTCTCAAGCTCGCCCGTCTCGAGGATGACCTTGAGGTGCACGTGCTTGTCGGGCGACCACGAGTCGCGGCAGAGCTTGCTCACCGCGAGGATCTCGTCGTACACCTCCTGCTTCCGGCCCGCCAGGAACGCGCCGCGGCTGATCACCATGTCGATCTCGTCGGCGCCGTCTTCGATTGCCTTCTCCGTGTCGCGCAGGCGCACGTCGAGCGGGTACTGACCCGAGGGGAACCCAGTCGCGACGGACGCGACCTTGACACCCGTGCCCGCGAGTTCTTCAGATGCGACCTTGACCATGCTCGGGTAGAAGCACACCGCCGCGACGCTCGGGATGTCAGAACGGCCGGGCATGGGGGTGACAGCTTTGCGGCAGATCGACCGCACCTTCTCGGGCGAGTCCTTGCCCTCGAGCGTGGTCAGGTCGACCATCGAGAGCGCAAGCCGGAGCGCTTGCCCCTTGGATTCCTTCTTGATCGATCGGGTCGTGAAGCTCTTGGCGCGTTGAGCGGCCATCACGGCGTCAACGGGCGGGCTCGGCGGGATCTTCAGGGCGCTCATGCACACATTCTAAGCACTACCCTCAGCCAATACACCGGAAAGAAACGAGTCCACGGCTTCGGAGGCCGATTCACGCCAGGATTCCTCGATCCAGAGCGTGTTATGGCTCCCGTCCTTGATCGTGTGCAGCTTCGAGTTGGGCGCCGCCTGGGCGATCTCTTGGCCGTCGGTGAACGGGCTCACGGTGTCGTCGCTCCCGTGGATTACAAGCAGAGGGCACGTGAGCGACTTGGCAAACTCGGCGCGATCGAACTGAGGCCACTTCCCGGCCCACAGAGGCGATCGTTTTCGGAGAAGCCCCATGAACGCGAATCCCGGGCGGAGCGTTGTGCGCCAGGGCTGCGCCGATTGCGACACGACGTTTTTCGCGGGCGTGTACGCGTATCGGTACGGCGCCTCGGCGACCAACGCACGCACCTTGTCTTCCAGCTTTGTAGCAGCCGCGATCGAGACACCCGAGCCGAGCGACCAGCCGAACAAGATGATCGGAGCGTCGGGTGCGATTTTGTCAACGAGCGCAACAAGATCGTCAACCTCGCCCACACCTAGATCGCTGCGCCCTTCAGACTCGCCGTGCCCGGGCATGTCCCACGCAACGATACGAGAGCAGTGTTTCACGAAAGGATCGAGTCTGACGAGAGCATCGAGCTTGGCGTTGCCCCAGCCGTGCGTGAACACACAGACCGGACCCGGCGGGTTGTCCCCGGCGATGTCCCACGCGGTAAGCGTATTTCCCCTCGAGTTGAAAGACCACTCTTCGAACTCGCGGGGCTCATCGAGTTCGCCCGGTTCGCCCGGGATCCCGCGGCGCAACGCGGACGCGTACGTCTTTCGGGGCGGGTGCACAAGCCCCCACAGCGTATAGGCAACGACCAGTGTCCAGCAGATGACGAGCCCGAGCGCGAGGAGAAGCAGCAGCCCCGTCATGAGCCGAGGAGCCGTGAGATGTCGTTATAGGTCACGAACAAGAAGGTCACGACGATCAAGACGAGCCCGGCGAGCGTTGCCACGTTCTGCACCATGATCGAGACGGGTTTACCTGTGAACTGCTCCCAGAGCAGGAAGAGCATGTGCCCTCCGTCCGTAATCGGGATGGGCAGGAAGTTGATCACCGCGAGGTTCACGTTGACTAGCGCGAAGAAGAACAGCAGCCAGATGAAGCCCTTGGAAACCACGACGGTTCCGATGTGCACGATCCCGACCGGCCCGTTGAGGTTTCGGGGTGAGACCGAGCCTTCAAAGAGACGCAGGAACGTCAGGTAGGTGTTGGTCATCACCCGCTTGGTCTCGTGCAGACCCATCCCGATCGCTTCGATCGGGCCGTCGGCTTTGAGCGTCGTGATCTCGGGCTCGAAGAGCAGCGTGCTCAGGTTGAGCTGCCAGGGCATGCCCTCGACATGTGCCGCCTGCTCTGCGGTGAACGCGAGATCGAGCTCGCGTTGGACTGGGTCGCCGGCTTGATCTGAGAAAGGCAACTCGATCAAGACCGGGACAGAGGCCTCTTCGCCACCGGCGAGCGAAGTCTGCAGCACCCGCTGCATGTCAGCAAAGCTCTCGACAGCTTCCCCCGCGATGCTGATCACTCGAGTGCCCGGTCTGATCAGGCCGCCATCGGTTGGCAGAGGGGAATCGAGTGTGGGCGGCGCGGCTAGGTAGGTGTGGTCGTGCTCGTTCGAGATCGTGAATCCAACGGTGCCGTTGCGTTTTACCTTAAGCGTGAGGTCAACGAACTCGCTGCCTTCTTCGGTTCTGCGTAGCACCGTGACATCCACAGTCTCGCCCGCGCGTGCTTTGACCTCGGCGACCCCGCGTGCCGTGCTCGGATAGCTCGTCGCTCCGATTCTGACGAAAAGGTCTCCTTCCCTGAGGCCTTGTTTATATCCCTCTGCGTTTTGAGCGGGACTCGGACCGACCTTCATAACGGGGGTCAGCCCCGATAGGTGCTCCCATCTTCTCTCTTCGCCCCCGATGAAAACAGCCTTAATATCCAAGACCGGGCTCGGCTGGATGATCGAGTCAACCACCTCCCCCTCGTGCTCAAAGGTCAGTGTCACCTGCTCGCCCGCGGATGCATTGACGCGCTCTGCGATCTGCGCGATGTTCGAGATGCTGGTTCCCTCGATCGCAACTAGCGTCGAACCAAAGGGAACGTTACCAATACCCGCTTGTTCGAATCCCTTCTCGAAATCAGGAATCTGATCTGCGTGTTCAGGCGATCGCAGTGTGGTTGTGCTTCCCGGTACGATCCCGATCTGCTGAAGCCCCATCTCCGTCTGAACGGGCGTCATCCGGAAGATGAGTTCTCCGTCGTACCCGTCACGCATGGCGCGGACTTCAAGCTCGGCGTTGCCCTTGGCCATCGCGGTTGTTAGGACGACGTCGTTGAAGGACGCGGTCTTCTTGCCGTTGATCGACGTGATCGTGTCGCCTGGCTGGAGGCCTTGCTCGCTGATCCCGAGCTCCGCGGCGTTGACAACCTCTGCGGATTCAGCCGGAGATCCACTGGCGATGAAACCGACCACCGGGGCTTCGGTCTTGAGCCCGACAGTAAAGACCACGATGTACAGGATCGCGGCGGTGATGATGTTCATCGTGACGCCCGCGGAGATGATAATCATCCGCTTCCAGTTGGCCACGCTCGTGTAGCTGTCGGGCGCATCGCTCCGGTACGTCGGGTGCGCATCGTCCTGGCCCAGCATTTTGACGTACCCGCCGAGCGGCAGGGTGTTGAGCCTGTACTCGGTCGGGCTGACTTCCTCTTCGGGTGCCGTCGCGCCGTCGGCTTTCCTGACGAGCCAGTCGTTGTACGCCTGCTCGCTCGAGCCCCGGCGGACGCCGAACCCCTTGCGGTAGCTGAATACCGCGTTGCCGAAACCGATCGCGAATGCCTGCACGCGCACGCCCGCCCACTTGGCTGCGATGAAGTGACCGAGCTCGTGTAGGAACACTACAAACCCGAACCCGATCAGGATCAGGCCAATGTCGAACATCTTGTACACGATGGCAAGGATCGGGTCCATGGTGAAGGGTATCGGCTCCGACTGTGCGGGGTGCTGAGCTGGAATCCCAAAACAAACGCCGGCTCGGGGTTTCCGAGCCGGCGCGGGTCTGACGCGTAGTCAGCAAGATGCCGGCACAGGCATCACTTCTTGACGTACTTCACGGCGCAGCCGTACGCCTCGATCTCGGGCTTGATGATCTCGGTCTCGCCAGCAAGGAGTTGGTTGACCGCGGTCTCGATGTAGTTGGTGCCGACGTTGCGGGCGCTGGAGGTCGAATCGATTGGGCCGATGTAGCGGATGACGCCCTCGGCATCGACGATGAAGATGTGAGGGGTGCGCTTGGCGCCGTAGATTTTGCCGACCTCACTTGTTTTGTCAAGCAGGATCGGGTACTCGATCTTGTACTGCTTCTCGGCCTCGAGGTTGCGCTCTTCGCCCCAGCCCTGCTTGCCGGGTGCGCCGGCGGAGTTGATCGCGAGGAACTCGACGTCCTTGCCCTTGAAGCCGGCGTACGTGGTTCGCATGGTGTCGTGGTTCCAGTGGAACTTCTTCACGAACGGGCAGTCAGGGTTGAACCACTCGAGGACGACGATCTTGCCCTCTGCGGTGTATTCGCTGAGCTTGTGCTCGTTGCCGTGGATATCGGTCAGGGTGAAGTCGGGAGCCTTGTCGCCGACCTTGACGCCTTCGACGACGGCGCTCTGCTGACCCATGCCCGAGGCGAACGCGACGCCGAGCGTTGCGATACCCGCGGCGAGGATGCCCTTCCAGGTGCGTTTCACTGCGATGCTGTGCATTTTGACCTCCGTGGATTCTCTGCGGCTTCTCGCCGCATGGGTTTCTGTCATTGACTCTCAGATTCGGAATTGCCAAGGAAAGCGTTCGGCTTGCTCCCGCGTTTGACGTTGATGATCCAGAGCTTTTCATTTACCGGTGCACCGGGGTTGCCCTTCACTTTGTGAAGCCTAACCCAGCCAACTACACGGTCGCTCTCCTCGAAATCGAAATCGATCCTGAGCGTGCCTGAGTCGCTTCTGCCGTTCTCCATCAGCTTGAGTGGCTCAGCCGATTCGGCGGCTGGGATGAACGACATGCCGTAACCGAGGAGATTCGAGAGCACGAGAGTGTCGCCCTCCCACATCACGATCACCGCATCGCTGCGCGCACCGGTCAGGAGTTTGCCAGAAGAATCGCGTGCATCTGCGAACTTCTGTGCGTGCTCGCTCGGTTTGACCCGGCTCGCGACGTTCAGGGTTGTGCTGACCTCGCCGTACTGAGGCACGCAGAGGTTGCTGTCGCACACGAGCCACTCGAGACTCGCCGAGATCACGATCTCCTCTCCGATCGGAGTCGACGGATCGATGCTCACGGGCATCATCAGAAACAAGCGTCTCTCGTACACATGATCCAGCACGCCACCGGGCTGCTCGTAGCGGTATGGGGCAGGCCAGATTGGATCGCCGATCTCGACCCCGGTGGGCTTCGCCCAGACGGTGATCAGCGGCGCACCCGAATCGTTGTACGAGTCGGCGTACGTGTGGTATGACTTGTCGAGATTGAACTCGAAGGCCAGCATGGTCGACGTGTCTGGTGCGATTGTCTCGGTTTCAGAGATGAGGCTGACTCGAGAGTGCTCTTCCGCCTCACCAAACCCGGGTTGCGCCTGCGCAGAGGCCGCGCAGGCGGTGATCGCGATGCAAGAGGTCACGAATTGGAGGGCCCGCTGGCCTATCCGCATCTGTGCTATCCCTTCAAGCCGAATGCCGAACCAGCGAGTCGGCATGGTTATTCCATTGCCCATTGTACGCACCGGTCAGGACATCGTTCGGTTGCGGCTGGCAGAAGGTACTGCCCAGAATCCAGTATAAAACGGCCCCGCCTAAGCGGGGCCAATTGAGAAAGTTGGGTTCAAGACGCGGCTGTCCGCAGTTGGGTCAGGATCAGGCAATCGAGCCCTGGATGCCCAGCGGTGCGCCGCCGGAAGACCAGCCGCCGCCGAGGAAGCCGTCGTAGTGCGTTAGCTGGGCGACCACACCTGCGGTCGCGTCGATTTGCATCGAGAAGTAGTTGAGCAGCGGACGGTTTGTCACGACCTCGGGCAGGTTTTCGAGTCTGAGAAGGAGGAAGTCGTTACTGCCGATGGTTTCCATACGGACTCGTTCAGAGCTCCCGTCGGCGAAGAAGAAAGTGATGGTGACATCAGTGTCGGCATCGTTGGGGTTATAGAACGAGAGCGACTCGGTGTAGAGGTCGCCTGCCCGTGCTGGGTTCATGAACGCATCGCCGAAGTAGAACGACTCACCGGCCTGCGTGTAGGCGGTTGTCGCGTCGGCGTCGCCGCGCTGGCGCTGGATGGCCGAGACCGCGACCTCGACGTCCGAAGTGATCTCGAGACCCAGGGTCTCGTTGGTGACAAACGCCAGATCGCTGCCCGTCAGACGCAGTCGCTCACCCGCGCCAACGGTGACAACACGGTTGATGTCGGGCAGGCTCGTGTCCTCGAGGTAGCTGCCGACGATGGTGACCGTCGCGTCAGTGCCCGTGGAGTTGAAGATTGAGAACTCACTTGTGACATCGGTGCCGTTGGTGATGTTGGTGATAATGTTGGTTGTGCTGCCGCCGTCGCGGACACCGAGGTGACCGAACGCGAACCGCTCGATCAGGTTGTACCTGCTGATGCCGGCGATGATGCCCAGGTCGATACCGGCGTTGAACGAATCGACCGGTGCCGATGTGACCTCGATCGCGAACGTGCCGAGCGGCAGCGCGGAAGCGTTGTGGATCTCCAGGCCGCCTCGGCGGTTGGCACCGACGGTGACAACCGGGAGCGTGACGGTTGCGCCGCTGCCCGTGTAGGCGGTGATGGTGACATTCACATCGAATGAGTTGGGGTTGTAGTAGACGAGGAACTCTTCGGTGACGCCCGGGCTGCGGGAGACATCCGGGAAATCCCAGCGGTTGGCGGTGGCGTCGCTAAACGCCTCGCCGATCGCGCCGTTCGTCGCCAGGTTGTTGTCGTAGTGGCTGAGGCTCGCACCGATCCGCAGCGTTGACTCGACGACGATGGCGTACGCCTCGTTGGCGATGATGCCGGGCGCGAAGTCGGCGTTGCCGTCGTTGTCGATGTCTGCACCGAACGAGAGGGTCGCGCCGCCGCGAGCGCCGGCGTCCAGGACGCCGGTCGCCACGACCGCCGAGCCGAGGCTTGCGTCCGCGTAGTAGACCGTGATGCTGTAGCTGACGGCTTCGTCGTTCGGGTTCGCCAATGAGACGAACTCGTGGATGCCCGCGTTGGCGAAGCCCTCGGGGTAGTACGTGCGGGTCGAGGCGGCGGGGCCGTCGACGATGATCGAGTAGTTGCCCGTCGACATGTCGCCGGTCGAGTCAACCAGGATGTAGAAGGTCTGGCCTGCAGCGGCAGAAACGAAGTTCGTCGCAGCGGTGACGCCCATAACACCCGCGACGCCCTCGGAATCAGCGAGCTCGGTGAGCTCGTTGCCCGCGCTATCGAAGATGCGGACGGTGAAGTCGGGCACGGGCGAATCGCCCGAGACGACCTGAACAAAGATCTCGCCCCGACCGATCGTGTCGTAGCGGAACAGGTCGTTGTCGATGACGACGTCAAGAACGCCGGTGTCGCCCGCGTTGCCGTTGGTCGGGTTCGCCGCCAGGAACGTCGCCCCGGCAAGGTTGCCGATGTTGACGTGGTCATCGTCCGGCGAAGGCGAAACCGGGGGACCGTCAACGCTGACGGTGTAGGTACCCGTGCGGACACCCGGGAAGGTCGATCCAACCGAGAGGTAGTAGGTCGCGTCGGCGCCAGCCGAGTTGACGAATTCGATCGTGTCTGCATCGATCTGGGTGATGCTGATCAGCGTCATGGACGAGTCGTACACCCGGAAGACAGGCGTCTCGATGGTGCCGGTAATGAGGTCAACCGTCACGGTCCCGTTGTCGCGAACATCGAAAGTGAAGAAGTCGGTGTCGTCATCGACCTCAAGTCGACCCATCTCACTGCCGTCACCGGTCTCAAGGTCGAGCGGGATGACCGTTGCGAGGTTGAACGCACCGTCGTTGGCGTGATCGTCGACGAGGCCCGTGTTGACGTTGATGGTGTAGTTGATCCGCGAAGCGGTTGGGCCGAGCACTGCAACGTAGAAGATATCGCCCGCGTTGGCGTCGAACTGCGGGATTGCGAGGAAGCCCGAGTTGCTGGTGTAGGTATCGATCATCATGTCGCCGTCGACATCGAACGGGTTGCCGTCGATATCGAAGATCTGAAGCTCGAACGTGGCGCCGGGCTCTGCGCTCCAGACGAGCGAGACATCGACCGGGCCGTTGGCCGGGACACCGAACACGAAGAGGTCGGAGTCGTTGCTCTGCTCGAGGATACCAGTCTCGGAACCCGCGCCTGTACTCGGGACAACATTGATGAACGTCCCCTCGAGGAGGTCACCGATGTCGGCGTGGTCATCCTCGGGGTTGTAATCGATCTCGATGTTGTAGCCGCCCTGCGATACCGCCCCGTCAGCGCCTCGGACGACAACGAAGTAGCGGCGGCCAAGCTGCGTGGAGAAGTCCAGTGTCACCTCGCCCAACCCGTTCGGGTTCAGGTCCCACGCGATGACTTGGTTCAGAGGGTTGGGCGTCGCGGCATTATCCTCACCGAGCTCATAGATGATCACGGCAGGCGTCATGCCCGTCTGCCCGAGCTCGCGGGAGACCGTGATGGTCGCCAGGTCGGTCGTGTTGGCGTCGAACATGAAGATATCCGAATCGCCCGCCTGGTTGATCACGCCTGACACCTCGACCGAACGACCGGTCAAGCCGAAGTCGATAAGCGTGGCAGCCGCAAACTGACTCTGGTCGGCGTTGTCGTCGGCGACCGGGAGGCCAGACAGATCGATATCGTAGGTGCCGTTGCCCGAGAGGCCGAACACCGAGATCGTGTACCGGTCCGCCTGGTTGACGAGGAAGCTCGTGGTGAGCGGCTCGCCGCCGACGGCGGTGTTGTTGGGGATGAAGACCTGATCGCCGTTGCCATCAAAGATGGTGATCGCGACAGAAAGCGCAGCCGAGGGGTCGATACGCAGAGTCAGCAAGCCGTCTCTGGGCGCCATGAAGCTGAAAGAGTCGAAATCGCTCTCGGCTTCGATCACGCCCGAGATCGAACCCGTGCCGTTGCCCGCGCTGCTCGGGTCTGAGTCGAACGGGATCACGGTTTCCTGGAAGAATCCCGGGAAGTCGGCGTGGTCGTCCGAGTTCGAATCGGGCGTGGTGTTCACGATGAGCTTGTACGAGCCCGCCGCGACACGCCAGTCGACATCGCCAGCGCTCGGGTTTGAGGCGACACGATCGCCGATGTTCCCCGACGCCGCGTTTGCGCTGTAGCGCTGCGAGCTCTCGACGACGACGAAGTACTCCTGGCCCTGCTCGACGTCGAGCACGAAGCGGGGATCCTTGCGGAAGAACGTGGCGTCGCCGACGTTGGGGTTGGTGCCACCGAATTCGATGACTGTGCCCTCGGTGTCGAAGCCGAGGTAGTTGTTGACGTATGCGATCTGCACACCGTTGCTGTCGTAGATGCGGATTGCCGCGTCGAGCGGGCTGTTGTACGTCTTGGTAAGCGTGTTCTGCTCGGCAACAAGGAAGTTGACGTTGTCGATGTACTGCTCAAGGAACCCGTCGGTGATCTGCGTCGTGCTGACCAGGATCTCCGCGGTACCAGATTCCGGCGCCACGAAACGGTACATGTCCGTCTCGCTGAAGTCCGTAATCCGGCCGAGCTGCCCGTTGAAGATAATCTGGTCGAAGTAATCTCCGATGTCGTCTACCGGGTCGAGACCGGACTCGACTGTGACCGCACGGATCTCAGGCACGAAGTTGGAGTTGCCGGTGGTCGATGCAAGGCCGCTGAAGTTGTCAAAGAGCACGGTCGCGTTGCGGGCAGCCGCGAAGTTGCCCTCAGCCGGCGCGTCGAAGTTGGCGCCGAACGTGTCGTCCTGGGCATCGCCCTGGATAGCGATGTCGTAGCGGCTCCGGGTACCGGTCGACGAGATGACGAGGTAGTACGCCTCGCCGCCCCAGTATTCGAGCTCAAGCGAGGTCGCGAGTTCAACCTTGCGGACACTGGTCGGCTCCGGCCCGAGCAACGAGGGGCTCTCAACGCCCGCAGGCCCGACCGTGTCGGTGTTGACCGAGCCAAGCGGGGTCGCAAAGTCCTCACTGACAAGATCGAAGTTCGAGTCATAGATCTGGATCGCAACGGGTCCGAGAGCCGTCCACTCGAGTTCGAAGTCAACCGCGATGCTGATCCGCGAAGCGGGGCGTCCGTTGATATTCCAGATCGCGGGCTCGAGTTCGGTGCCCATCATGTCGACCTGCAGGCTGCCCTCGAAGCTGCCAAGGTGATCAACCTGTGGGACGAACATGAATACGTCGGTGTCGTTGGCTCGGTCGAGACGCCCGGATGCGAACGCCTGAACAACCAGGCTGTGGTCAGTAGCGTCATCCGGGAAGTCGAAGACATCGATATACCTCGGTGCAGGCCCGAATGGGCTCGGGAAGCCGTAGACATCCGGGATGCCATCCCCATTCGTGTCGACGCCATCGACCGCGGGGTCGTTGAACCCTGTCGGCACAACCGGGCTGCCCCAGATAAGCGGTGTCGCCAGATCTCGGATCGTATCGGCATTGATGATGATCTCGGGGTCGTCATCATCGAAGACGATGTCAATGTGATCATCAATCTGCTGATCAGGATCGCTCCGGTCGATTGTCGCCGATGACTCGATCACCATGAAGTACAGGTTGTCTCCGGCTACGAGTTCACGTGGGTCAGCTGTGACACCGGCCAGGAGGCCGTCGAACGCGTCAACAAGCACGTAGTAACGCCTGCCGCCTTCGAGTGTCGCCACGATCTCAGAACGGTCGAATGCGTCGAAGGACTGTGCGGTGTCGTTCGTGTCAATCGGCGTGAGCGACTCGGCGTCATAGAGCTCGATCTTCGGGTCCCACGAACGTTGAACAAAGGCGTTGAACGCGAAGAAGTTGATGATCGTCTGGCCCGAGCCGAGTGCTTCGAACGTGAAGATCTGTGCCGAGTGGTTGTCACGGAGGTAGTCGGCCGGGTCTGCGTTGGTCCGAAGGAGTTCACCGACACGTGTGGTCTGATCGAGCGCAAATTCCGTGCCCCTGGCCTGGATGCGAAGCTCAAAGTCGCCGGTAGCCACGTCATCGGTCACCATCAACTCGCCGTCGAATTCATTTGTTACCGTGAACGCGTCAGAACGCACACGGACGTAGTACGTCGTGTCCTGCTCGAACCGGGTCACGATAAATCCGTCATCGAGGGAGCCGGCATCGTCGTTTTCGCTGATCAGATTGCCCTGGGCGTCATAGAGCTCAACTCGGGTGTCGAGCGGGTTCCTCCGGGTGGGGTCCGCCGTGCCGTCAAAGAACCCGTTCCCGTCGTTGCCGAAGAAGATATCACCGGCCATCAGTGAGCCGAGGCTGTTGAAGCTCTCGAGATCCGGAGTGGTAAACGTGTAGAGCTGGTCCTGCTGAACTTCAGCAATGGTCTGTTCTTGACCAACCGCACTGCCTGTCCGTGCAAAGCCCGTCGTCGCGTCAACCGCCAGCGTCGTGACGCCCGTGTTGATCTTGACGGTGTAAGTACCGGTTGAACTGCTCTCACCGAGCACGCGGAGGTAGTACGTTTCGCCAGCTTCTGCTACAAAGCCGAGCCAGCCGTCACTGTCGAAGCCGCGACCGGTCGTTCCGTTGTTAAGGCCATCGGTCGGATCGGAGATCTGTGTGCCGTCTGTCTGATAAAGCTCAAGCGCCGAATCGAGCGTGCTTGCGCCGGGTGTTTGAGCAAGGATCGAGACAAACCCATCGGTCGCAGCGGTGAACTGGAAGAAGTCGCCGGTGTCGCCCATGACATCGCCGATCTGGCCCGTGTCTTCACCGCGGCCGTTGCCGTCGAGCGTGATGACCGTTGGCGCAACGGGCGAGACATCGTCGAAGACCTCGTCGATGCCCGGGTGATCACCCGAGAGCAGGATTCGTGGTTCGAGCGCTTCGAACGAGTCGGCCATCGGTGCGCGTGCCTTGCCGGCGTTCCGCGTGAGCCTCTCGGCCTTGTTGCTGCCGACACCAATACGACGTGTGAGGCGCGACACCAAATCCTGCTTGAGCATGCTCAGCTCCATCTCATATAGGGGTACACAGCGGGTCCTTGAGCCCTGTGCCTTTCCAGTCCGATCTCGCCCGGGGTCTCTAACTCCGTGCCGGGCCGTCAGATTCGTCCGTGCCAAGGTTCACAGCTGGGCAGCACACATTCCGTCGTGCGCCACGTTCTCTGAAACACAAGCCCGGCGGCGCCGCCGGCACTGTGACGTCAGAGATTCCAAGCCTGACTCCCCCGGATGGCCCTCAGCAAGGGCGATCCGGTCCGGTGACACCACCCTCACGCGAGGGAAGCGTCCATACCAGCGTATCACGATCGGTTTCGGTGGGTCCAGTGCCTAGGTTCCCCGGACAAAGAGAATCTGGGAAAGCCAGCGACCAAGCTCAATCATCTACGTGACGAATCATGCCTCGCCGGCACGCCTGACGGCCCCAATCGCGAGCAGCTCCGCGGCATCGAACGTGGGTAAAGGGCAATCGAGTGTCTCCAGAATCAGACCCAACTCGCTCGCAGCCACAATCACCGCCTGGCTTCCGCGCTCTTGGAATTGGCATACCATCGAGTACACCGCCTGCTTTGATTGGTCTTTGATAGTGCCGCGGATCAATTCCTGGAACACAATCCGATCGAGTTCGGTCGCGTCGTCTT
Source organism: Phycisphaera sp. (assembly GCA_003712165.1). GTDB lineage: Bacteria > Planctomycetota > Phycisphaerae > Phycisphaerales > UBA1924. The sequence goes on along the minus strand of RHLH01000001.1, from coordinate 2,177,019 downwards.
CCGCCGGCACCTGGAGCTTGATGCCCTTGAGCCCGAGAGCGGTCTGGTACGCCGAGCCCAGCGTGACATAACGCGTCCCGAGTATCCCGACTGTTTGGTGGTCGTTCTCGATCAGCGCGTCTGCGACCAGGTCGGGCATCGTGAGCCATGGAAGCGAAGAAGCGTGCTCGGCAATCATGACCCCGTGCTGAACCGCGTTGTCAGGCGTCAGCACAAAGTCACAGCCCGCGTTCTGCAGTACCGATACGGATTTGAGCATCAGCTTTGCAACGCCTTCCCAGTCGTCTGACTGCACACACTCGATATATGTCTGTAGAGGTTCGTTGTGGATCGTGACCCGCGGGGGGAGCCGATCCGGGAACAACCTCGAGGCGTGACGGAAAATCTGCCTGTAGCACAAGGCAGCCCCCTCGGGGCTGACTGCGGCGATTCCGATGTGCTTCGTGTCACCCAAACCGATCCATCCTGAGCCAAGGCGGCCCCCGTGTCAAACCGACGGCCGGCATTTGCATGCCTTATCGTGATGCACAATGCCAAACGACCCATTCCTATTGCTTGGCTTGTCCCCGGGTTTCGATCTCGCCGAGAGCGACATCGAACATGCGTACCTTGCGCGTGTCGCCGCTGAGCACCCGGATCTGGTGTCGGGTGACGATGAAGCCGCTGCCCGAGCTGCAGCCCTCAACGATGCCCGGGCAGCGCTGCTCAACCCTGAAACGCGAGCACGGGTTCTCCTCACAAGGATCGCTGGCGAGGACAAAGACGACTCCCTTCCGGACGGCTTTCTCTTCGAGATCATGGAGGTCCGCTCAGAACTGGAGAACGCCGCGGCCTCGGGTGACCAGGAGCAAATAAAGAAATGGCAATCATGGGCAGACGCCCGGCAGACTGAGTACATCGAGAAGATCAGACAGCAATTCGCCCAACTCTCGGATTCTCCTGAGGATCAAGAGATCAGAGCCATCCGCACGACACTCAACGCATGGCGCTACATCGAACGCATGATCGAGCAGGCGGGGCTGATCGGCAGATAATGCCTCCAACGAGATGACCCCGACCGATGCCATTCTGCTCTGGGCTGCCATGCCCGCGCTCCTGATTGCCTCTGGCATCGTCAGCGGCTCCGAGACCGCACTCTTCGGACTCACGCAGGCCGACCGCGACGAGATCGTCAAGCGGAACCCGAGGGCTAACGCGGCAACCGGTGCACTGCTCGCAAAGCCCCGCTCGTTGCTGACCGCGATCCTGCTCGCAAACATGCTCGTCAACGTTACCTATTTCACGCTCTCTTCGGTTGTCATACTCAGCTTCGAGAGCAGGCAGGACCACATCGGTGCTACCGGCATCGGCGTTGGTTCACTCCTCACGATTGTCCTCTTCGGAGAGGTCATCGCCAAAACAACCGCATCCGCTCACCGGGTCAAGGCAAGCATGATCGTGGCACCGCTCTGGCTTCTGCTCATCCAGACGCTCTGGCCGCTTTGGTCATCCATAGACAGGTTCGTGATGGCGCCTCTGACCAGGCTTGTGTCCACCAGGCCCACGCAAGAGCACGAGATCAGCGCTGACGAACTCAGACACATCATCGGTGAAGGCGAAGGCCAACCCATTGACGCAGCCGAGCAGCGACTCCTGCTCGATGTCTTCCGACTGGGCACGCTCCGCGTCCGCGAGGTGATGACGCCCCGCATTAAACTGCCAGCCCTCCCAGAGGACGCGTCGCACGACGAGGTCCTCGCGCTCATCCGCGAATCACGTCCCGAACGCATCCTGATCTATGACGACCGAGAGGCGATCCTTGGTCTGCTGCAACCCTTGACTTACCTGCGCGCCAAGGCGCGCAACCCCGAGATTGAGCTTGTCAGTATCTACGAGCACCCGCTCTTCATCCCCGAGCAGTCCAGGCTCGACAACGCGCTCGAGCAGCTCCGCACGGGCGGCGTCGATCATGCAGGGGTTGTCGATGAGCGAGGCGAGCTCGTGGGCGTGCTGCGAGTCGAGGATGTCGTCGCCGAGCTCATCGACGAGGCGCAGGAACCCGCGATGACGAGCGAGGTCCGCATCGCGGGAGTAGGCGAGTTTATCGTCCCTGGTGACGCCCCGGCGGGCGCGCTCCTGCTCGATCTTGACCCTGCCGCGTCGGCGCAGCTCACCGGCAACCTCGGCAAGGTGACCACCGTCGCGGGCGTCATGCTCGCAATGTTGGGCAGGCTGCCGCAGCCGGGCGATTCGGTACGACTCGGAAGCCTCGAGCTGATCGTGCATGAGCTGACCGATCGCGCAATCACATCGGTCATCATCAGGATGACCGGCACCGCATCGAATACAGAGAGCGAGGTCCAAGAGTCATGAGCACGCCCGAGCTCATCTTCTGGCTCATCCTTGCCGTGTTCGGCATCTTCGACTCCGCACTCTGGAGCGGGCTCGAAACCGCGACTTACGTCGTCGGCCGCGCGCGACTCGAAGCCAGAGCCGCCAAACCCGCACCCGATCACGCGGCAAGACGGCTCAAAGCCGAACTCGACCGCCCCGAACGCATCCTGACATCGCTGCTCGTGATGAACAACATCTCCAACTACATCGGAGTCCTAGCGCTCTCCAAGCTGCTCGACGCGACAGGTCTCCCGACGTGGCAGATCTCCGTCATCAACGCCGCGGTCCTGACTCCGACACTCTTCGTGTTCGCGGAGACACTCCCGAAGGAGTATTTCAGGATCCACGCCGAGCGTCTGGCTTACGCCTTCTCGCCGCTACTCAAGACCGTGCGGATCGTCCTGACGGTGACGCTCGTTTTGCCCGTTGTGGTCCTCGTTGCCAAGCTCGTCCAGAGAATCGTCGGCGCGAAAACGGGGCAGGCCCCACTCGATCCACGGGAGCGCATGGTCTGGCTCGTCCGCGAGGCGGTGGGGCAGGGGATTGTCTCCAAGACCCAGGCCGAAATCGCCTCTCGTGCGATCGCCTTCCGTGACACACCGCTCCGTGAGGAGATGACACCCTGGAATCGCGTCACCAGGCTCCGCAGCGACAGCAGCTATCAGGATGCCAGGCGGGCCGTGCTCGGATCGACGCATTCCCGGCTTCCCGTCGTCGGTTCACGGGGGGGGCTTGTCGGCGTCGTTGACGCGGTAGATATTCTGCTCTCTGACGAGAACGAGCTCAAGCCTCTGCTTCGGGAAGCCATCAGTATCGACGCCTCGCTTTCCGCCCGAGAAGCGCTCCAGGCACTCAGGTCTGCCGGGGAAACCCTGGCGGTTGTCGTCTGCAAGGAAAGACCGATAGGTCTCGTGACGATGAAAGACCTCGTCGAACCCGTCACGGGCGAGCTTATCGAGTGGTAGTCCGGCTCTGGCCGTGGAATACACGCCCGGGCTCTCGTGTTGACCGAGCAGCAAGGCAAACAGTCATCTGGAGCTAGGCGGTTATGAAGAGCACACAGTCGGCACGAACCCGGGCATTCTCGAGGATGGACAGCATCTTCCTCGTTGTCATCGTCGCGAGCATCGTGGCGGTTGTGCTCACCAGATCGAACCAGACAAACGCGCCGCACCCCGAAGTCTTCGCCCAGAATGTATCGCTCGAAGACGCGACCGCCCAGTCCGCCGAGACCGGCAAACCCGTGCTCGTCTTTGCGACGGCCTCATGGTGCGGCCCGTGCCAGTCATTCAAACGCGGTGCGCTCAGCGACCACAAGGTCGCAGAAGCAATCAACGAGCAGGCGATCCCCGTCTATCTCGACATCGACGAGCACCCCGAGCAGGCAAGCATGTTCGGCGTGCGGTCCGTCCCAACTCTCATACTCACCGATGGCAGGGACATCATCAAATCAACCGGGGTCATGAACTCAGCCAATACGATTGACTGGCTCAATCGGTCTATGACCAAGCTCGCTACTTCAGCGGATTGAGAAACAGCCCGGTCGCCAGCTTCGGGTAAAAAAACGTCGACTTCTGGGGCATCAACTCACCCGCGAGACAGATATCGCGGACAGCATCGAGCGGTGTCGGGTGCACGACGACCGCCAGCTGCGCAAAGCCAGAGCCACCACCGGCACCGGTCTCGCTGCCAGAACCGATGGCCATGACCTCCTCGACCGAGTGTGGGAAAGCCCACTTGATGTCCTGGCCGCTGTTGAGCTCGGGCTTGCAGATCTCGTCGACCATGAGGTGCTGCACGATCGCCACGTCCAGCTCGCGCCAGGCCTTCGATCTGTCGGAGCAGATCTCGCTGAGCGGGTCCTCGTCTACGCAGGACGCGACCCAGCAGAGCCCTGTCGCAAAGTCGATCAAGCCGAACACGCCTCTCGATTGCGTGCGGGCTTTCTCCATCTCGGCTTCGATCTGGCTCGGCTCGTTCACAACCGGGTCGATCTGCAGGTAGCCACCCGCGGCATCGATGAACTTCTCGTGCGAGTAGTCCTCCATCCCGCCCAGCACCCGGTGTGTCGGCCCAATGGCCAGTCCCGGGTCAGACATGCTGACCATGACGAACATCGTGCGCCGAGCCGCGTGATCCGCGGGCACATTGCCCGCGGATTCGAGGTGGTCAAGGTAGTTCACCGCGGTGTTGTATCTGTGGTGCCCATCCGCGATGAAAACATCCTCGCCCTCGAGCGCAGCCTGATATTTCCTAATCGTCGCCTCGTCCTCGATAGTCCAGACCTCGTGCAGGACGTCCTGGCCGTCCGTTTCGGTGACGGTCGCGGTCATGTCGGGCGAACCCGCCTCCATGATCGAGCGGACAAGCTCGCTCGCGGCGCCGTTCTGGTCTGGGTGCAGACCGAAGATCGGGCTGATCTGGGTGGCGGTTGCTTTCATCAGCGCAAGCCGGTCTTCCTTGGGGCCGCTGAACGTCTGCTCGTGCGGCAGGATCCCGCCCCCATCGCGCGGCCCAAGCGGCTGCGTTTCGACGGTGCACGCCATCCCGCAGCGCTGGTACTTCTCGCCGCGGAACTCGAACGTCTGGCGGTACGCGAACATCGCGGGCGTCTCGCGTCGCGTCAGATCACCCGAATCGAGCCAACTGCAAAGCGACTCACCGGCAGCCGCGTACGCCTCGGGCGGCCCGAGTTCCTTCGCGGGCGTGTGAGGCAGATCGATGGCGACGATATTGTGGCCGTTGCCCGAGAGCAGATTGTCTTTGCCCGCTTTGTCGAGCACGTCGTAAGGCGGCGCGACACTCAAGGTGACATCGCCCCTGCCCTTGTTGTATTGAATCGCGTTGAACGGATACACGGCGGGCATGTTGTCGCTCCTGTCGTGGCTGTCGGAGAGTGTTTGTGAAGACCTCTCGCTGGGCTCGAAGCCAGCAAGGCCCCGGGCCTATCGTATGCCAATGCCAAACGCTCTGGTCATCCGAACCGCCGGAACCAACTGCGAGCAGGAATTGCTCCGCGCGTTCTCGCTCGCCGGTGCCAAGACCACCCTCGTTCATCTCGATACCCTCATCAAAGACCCCACGCCCATCGACAACGCTGACTTGATCGGCTTCCCGGGCGGATTTTCCTACGGCGACGACATCGCCTCGGGCCGCATCTTCGCAATGCGCACCAGGCTGGGCCTCGTTGAGAGACTCAAGGCCGCCGTCGATCGCGGCGCGGGCATCATCGGTATCTGCAACGGATTCCAGGTCCTCGTTCAAACTGATCTATTACCCGGGGTTTTGGGGCAGCGTGTGGCGTTGGCCGGGAACGCGGGGGGCACGTTCATCTCCGACTGGGTTGATGTCGATTTCGATCAGAACGCCGACTGCATCTGGACCAGGGGGCTCGCAAATCTGAGTCCTGAGATCGCCAAGCTTCCGATTGCGCACGCGGAGGGATGCCTTGTAGCCGACGACGAGACCGTTTCCAGGCTCACCTCGAACGGCCAGGTGGTCCTCCGGTACAAGGACGAGGTGAACGGGTCGGTCAATCGGATCGCGGGCATCTGCGATCCTACGGGCCGGATCTTCGGTCTCATGCCCCATCCCGAGCGGTACCTCGACTGGAACCGTCACCCCGCCTGGACGAGGCTCTCGAACGAGGTGGCCCCGACCGACCCGGTCGGGCTGCGGATGTTCAAGGGTGCAGTGGAAGCTGTCACAGGCGTCGGCGCTCGCTGAGCCAGCGGTGTCTCTGCGGTAGACTGACGCGCGCCGATGACAAACACCAACAACAATCTCACTTCCGTCGAGGGCGAACTCGTCACCGATGACCGCACCTGCCGGCAGTGCGACTACCCCCTCAAGGGACTGCCTAAGAACGGCAAATGCCCCGAGTGCGGGACACCCATCCCTCGCAAACGAGGCAAACTCCCGAGCGGTGACAACCTCACCGACGCCCCGGCGAAGTACCTCCGCAAGCTCTCCTTCTCGCTCGGGCTCCTCGCCATCAGCGCCGTGCTCATCGGGTTTGGGCTCTCGATGGTCAGAATGAGTTCGAGTTGGCAAGGCCCGGCGATGTTCCTGCTCGCGTCTGGTATGTGGATCGGGTCGGTCTTTCTGGTCACGGTGAAACGACCGCTGCAGGATGCAACTGTGAGAGACCGCGCGCTCGACGACAGCAAGTGGCTCTCGATCGTCCGCCTCACTCAGTTTGTCTGGCTCGCCGCGTCCCTGCTCGCCGTGCTGCAATACGCTGCGATACAGCAGTCATGGAAAGCGCTCGGCTTCTTGCATGTCTCTCACGTGGTTTTCGTTATCATGTCCTTCGTTGCGTCCGTGCCCGTGCTGGCGTATCTCACGTCGCTTGCAGAATGGGCTGGTGACCACGGCCTGGCGAGCCGACTCCGAGGCTCCGCGTGGGGCATCGTCACCGGCGGAGCTGTCGGGGGCGTGTGCCTCGCAGCTGCGCCGCTCATGGGTGTGATTAGGGGCTTCGTCTGGATCGTCGGAGCCATCCTCTTTGTCGTGTTTCTGCTTAGTGTGCTCATGGCATTTGTCTCTGTCGTGCAGATCGCAGGGACCGCGATGCAGGCGATCGCCACCAACGCCGCGGCCGAAGCTCGCAACATCCGTGTCGCTCAGCGCAAAGAGCAGGAGATGAAAGAAACCATTGACCGCCAGCAAGCCGCGGCCGCCGCTGTCGGCGTCGACTTCGTCCCGCCCGCCGAACTCGACGAGAGCGACGCATTTATCAAGAACAACCCGACCTTCCAGATCGGTGGCCACCGGATCGAAACCTCCGGTTCAGAAGACACGTACGAGCTCGAGCCCGATGACGACTAGTTCGGGTCGTTGCAGCCCGATCGACTAAACCCAGGGGCAGCAGGGCTCTAGGATCGTCTATGACGAGCAAGGGCAAGGTGCTGCTGGCAATGTCGGGAGGCGTGGACTCCTCGGTCGCCGCTGCACTGTTGAAGGACGAGGGCTATGAGGTCGTGGGGGCCTTCATGCGCCTTGGTTCACCGGGCGAGACGCTCGACGAGCTCGTGCCCGCAGGTGAAGCCTGCTCGACCAGCGCTCCAAAGCTGCACAAGCAGGGCTGCTGCTCGGTGGGTGATGCAGCCGATGCCAGGCTCGTCGCGGCGGAGCTCGACATCCCGCTCTACGTGCTCAACTTCCGCAAGGACTTCCGCCGTGTCATCGACTACTTCGTGGACGAGTACGCAAGGGGCAGAACACCGAACCCGTGCGTCCGCTGCAACGACTGGCTGAAATTCGGCAGGCTCCACGATCACGCCGAGCACATCGGCGCCGATTTCGTCGCCTCGGGTCATTATGCACGGATAGGTGAGATCGACGGCCAGCGCACCCTGCTCCGCGGCAGGGACACGAGCAAGGACCAGTCCTACGTCTTGTTCGGCATCCCGAGCGACCAGCTCGCATCAACGCTCCTGCCCATCGGTGAGTACGAAACAAAGCAGGAAGTCCGTGATCTGGCGCACAGGTTCGGTCTCCCCGTCTTCAACAAGCCCGATTCACAGGAGATATGTTTCGTCCCCGATAACGACTACGCGAGCTTCGTCGAACGCGAACGGCCCGACCTCATCCACGCCTCGGGTGAAATCAGAGACAGAGATGGGAATGTCCTCGGCGAACACAACGGCCAGCACCGGTTCACAATCGGCCAGCGCCGGAAAGTGGGCGTCGCGCTTGGCTACCCCATATACGTCGTCGACAAGGACCCGCAAACAAACACGGTGACGATCGGCGGCGAGGAAGACCTGCTCGCGACAGAGTGCGTTGTGGGGGAGGCAAACTGGCTTGAGGAAGCCGGGTGTGACTGGATCGAGTGCCTGGCACGGCATCGCTACAACGGGGAAGCGGCGCCCGCCCGGTTCAGGATTTCTCCCGATAAACCCGGCGAATTCAGTGTTGCATTTGAAGAACCCCAGCGAGCTGTCACACCCGGGCAGGCAATGGTGATCTACGACTCCACAATGCCCGATCGTGTACTCGGAGGCGGCTGGATCGCCGGGGTCACCTAGGCCAATTTCTCGGGCCTTGTGGGGGGTTGACACGTCTGGTATCTTGGGCGTGTGTCACTTTAGAACCCTGGACATTCGTTCCGGGCAGGGTTCGCGGCAAGCGGTACTTGGCAGCACCTGTGTCGTGAATTCATCTCATATCTGGGGGTCGGTGTGGTTTCTGAGAACGCCGCGGTGAAGGTTGATGTTGTGATTGTTGGCGGCGGGCCCTCCGGCTCGACCGTTGGAACACTCCTCAAGAAGTACAGGCCAGATCTCGAGGTCGTCATCCTCGAGAAAGAGAAATTCCCGCGCGAACACGTCGGCGAGAGCCAACTGCCCGCGATTGGACCGATCCTCGACGAGATGGGGGTCTGGGAGAAGGTCGAAGAGGCCAACTTCCCGATCAAGATCGGCGGCACCTACCGATGGGGCACATCGAAAGAGCTCTGGGCCTTCGAGTTCCTGCCGCTCTCCAAGTTCAAGGACGAAGCGCGCCCGGCGCAGTTCAAGGGCCAGCGTGTGTTCACCGCGTTTCAGGTTGAACGGGCCCGCTACGACAAGATCCTTCTCGACCACGCGCGAGAGATGGGCGTCGAAGTCTACGAAGAAACAATGGTGAGGAATGTTGATGCCGCAGGAAGCGAGATCAAGAGCATCACCACACAGGACGGCACACGCTACGAGGCGAAGCACTTCGTCGACTGCTCGGGATACGCGGGCGTGCTCCGCAAAGCACTGGGCGTCAAAATCGACGTGCCGAGCAAGCTCAAGAACATGGCAGTCTGGGATTACTGGGACAACGCCGACTGGGCGATCGAGGTCGGTGTCGGAGGCACACGCGTCGAGGTCCTCTCGATCTCCGCGGGCTGGATCTGGTTCATCCCGCTCGGGCCGACCCGCACGAGCATCGGCTACATCTGCCCCGTCGAGCACTACAAGAAGATGAGCATGAAGCCCGAGGAACTCTACCAGCACGCCATCGCGCAGGAGCCCCGGGTTCAGGAGTTGATCAAGAACGCAAAGCAGGACGGCGAGGTCCGCACGACCCACGACTGGTCCTACGTCTCAGAGAAAATGGTCGGCGATAACTGGTTCCTCACCGGCGAATCCGCGGGCTTTGCGGACCCGATCCTCGCGGGCGGCATGACGCTCGCGCACTCGTCGGCGCGCGAAGTCGCATACATCATCCTTGCCGATTTCGAAGAGAGCAAGGAGATCACCTGGCTCAAAAAACGCTACGAGGAAACACAGACCCGTCGAATTCGTCAGTACATCCGCTTTGCCGATTACTGGTATTTCGCCAACGGGCAGTTCACCGATCTTGAGGACCTGACGAAGGAGATCGCCGCCTCCGAGGGGCTCAAGATGAACTCAAAGGAGGCGTTCCGCTGGTTGAGTCTTGGTGGCTTCACCGACGAGGACTTCTTCCTGCCCGGCCTGGGCGGGCTCGACCTCGTTGCGGTCAAGGAAGTCGCACGCCGCCTCAGCAAGGACACCGACTCCGAGCTCGAGTGGGAGCTGACGAAGTTCAACACCTTCAAGCTCAACCTCACCGGCGCGAAGAAAGAGACCATGCCCCTGTACAACGGCGGCGAGATCCACAAGATCGAAGCCTACCGCCGGGGAAACAAGCTCCTGCCCGCCATCGGGCAGTTCAAGATCGTGATGGAACTGATCGCGAAGCACTCCGACATCACACAGTTCATGCAGGTCGCCGAGGCTCACCTTCGGAACGCGGACAAGCACATCAACTCGAGCGTGACTCTTCAGCAGTGCGTCGCAACGCTCGAGATGATGCTTGTTGACGGCTGGGTCAACGGCAAGTACAACCCGAAACGCCCCCGCATTACGGTCGACTTCACCGGAGGCAAGACCGATCAGGGCATCCGGGATATCCCGGACGAACTCCGCGTGCACTACCACGACGGCATCCCCGAGGCCGCCTCCGAAACACCTTCCGAGGCGGCATCAGAGAAATAAACCGGCTCATGGCTTCTTCATGATGAAGCAGTAGTTGAACCCGCGTAGGAAGAAGTTCTCCTGCACGGCGGACTTGCGCCAGTTCCCTCTGCCGATCTTGTCGTTCTTCCTCGCGACACAGATGATGTCGACCGGATCGAAGTGCTCGCGCATGATTGAGAAGAGCTCGAACCCGATCGGCATAAACGTGCCACCCATCACTGCACCGGTTTTGTTCTTTTTTCCTTTACGCTTGCGCCACGAATCGCTGACATAGAGCCCCATGTACCTGCGGGGTATCAGCACGCGGTTGATCTCGGCGATCACCTTCCGCATCGCTGCGTAATACGCCTGGCCGTTGTCCTCTCCGGCGGCGTCGAGCTTACCGATGCAGTTGGGGTCGTCCGAGTAATCGATGTGCGTCGAATAGGGCGGGTCGATAAACACGAAGTCGGCACTCTCGTTCTCAAGTGGGATATCCCGCGCATCGGCGCGTGTGATCTCGCCACGCTGCGGGTTCAGGTCGAACCCGATCCCTTCTCGCCTGAGATCGGTGCAGACATCGAGCGTCGTGCCTGAGCCGCACATCGGGTCGACAACCCTGTCACCCTCGCGTGTGTAGCGCTGCAGCAGCTGCCAGATGACCCAACTGGGCGTCGCCCCCGCGTAGTGCTTGCTGCCCTGCATCTTTGACCCGTCAGACGCGTTGTAGTGCTGGCTTGGGTACTCCCAAAGTGTGGTCGGGAAGACTGAGAGCGGCTGGCGGCGCATGGGCCTGCGTTCGCGCGGGCTTTCGTACCTGCGGTCGCTCACGGATGGTCTTTCTCGTATTCGAGAATCGCAGCCAAGATCTGAGGCTTGGCCTGCTCGATAGGCACACCGAGTCTCGCGCCCGATGCGTTGGCATGGCCGCCCCCGCCGAGCTTCTTGGCAACCTCGTTGACATCGATCATCCCGGGGCCAGCCTTAGAACGCAGGCTGATCTTCGTTGCCGGTCCATTGCTCGCGAGTTCGACTTCGGTCAGCATCACGCTCACTCGCACCGACGCGATCTTGAGCCCGAGTTCGCTGAACCCACCGGTGTCCGATGAGCCAGCGCCCGCCCGGTGGATCGCTTCTTTGGTCAGTATCATCGTCGCGACCCGGTCACGGTCGTGCAGCTCGAGCGAACCGAGCGCCTCAGCCATGACACGGAGTCTCGCGGGTCGGTCGCCCTGGTCGATCGTCGCCAGCAGCTTCGGGTGGTTGACGCCCGCCTCGAGCAGCTGACCCGCGAGCGTGAAGACCGCCGGGCTCACGTTCGAGTGCCGGAACCACCCAGTGTCCGTTGCAAGCCCCGTGTAGATGAGTTCTGCGATCGACACCGGGAGCTGAGAGGGTGAATCGAGACCGAGAATTTCGAGCACGAGCTCGCACACGGGTTGCACCGCCGCGGCGCACGTCTTCGCGATGTGGAGTCTCGGTGCTACATCCGGGTCGCCTTCCAGGTGATGGTCGATCACGCTCGTGATCTCGCCCCGTTCGCGCACCCACTCCGCAATGTGATCGAGCTGCTTCCACGAACCAGTGTCCACAACAACCACCGCGTCCGCATCAACATCGGGCGTCTTGTCCCCCTCGAGCGTGTGAAACGGCGCATCGCCCGCGAGTGTGTCGAGCCACGCGGGCACACCACCTGTGAACCAGACACTGGCCCGCCGTGTCTTGGAGGCCCTATTGAGTGCTCGCACGAGCGCGAGCGAGGAACCCGCCGCGTCGCCGTCCGGGCGGGCGTGAGTGACAACGACGATGCATTCCTTGTCGGCAAGGAACGCCGCGATGTCCTCCAGTGTTGTGTTCGTTTCCCACGCGCTCATGATCCGACTCCGGCACTGATGGTTCGTTCGAGCGCGCGACGCACATGTCGGCAGTCTCTGTCGAGTTCCTCGATCAATTCCTCGACCGAGCCGAACTTTATCTGATCCCTGACACGCGCGACGATATCCACACCGATCCGCCAGCCGTACTCCTCGATACCCGCCAGCCTGTGCTCCTCGTTCGGGGCATCCATGACATAGACCTCGAACCTGTCGTCGGTCCCGTTGACCGTCGGCCGCGAGCCCATGCTGATTGCCGCGGGGTAGGACTTGCCCGTAGGCAGATGCGCCCAGCCCGCATAAACACCATCGCCCGGTGTCAGCGTCTCGCAGTCCACGTTCGCGGTGGGGTACCCGATCTGCCTTCCAAGTCGGTCGCCACGGATGACGCTGCCCGTGACCCGATGGGGCCTGCCGAGCAATGCAGCGGCGTCACGAACCCGGCCGTCACGAATCAGCGTTCGAAGGACGCTGCTGGAAACCGTGATCTCGGTGTTGTCCGTCAGCGTTCCTTTGACAGCCTCAGCATCGACAACTTCAAAGCCGAATGCCTCGCCCAACACCCGCAGGACATCCAGATTGCCCGTTCGGCCCTTGCCGAAGTGAAAGTCGCTTCCCTCCACAACATGAGACGGGTTCAGTGGTTCGACGTACTCCTGCACGAACTCGAGCGGCTCGAGTTTCAGCAGGTCTTGTGCGGGCTCGAGCCGGATCACTTCGTCAGCGCCAAGCTGACGCAGCAGCTCACACCTGCGGCCCCAGCCCGTCAGCAGCGCCGGAGCAGACTCCGGTCTCAGCACGCTCGCCGGGTGAGGGAAAAAACTCATCGCTACCACCCGGGCACCGCTCTCGTCAGCTAGGCCCCGCGCGCGCTTCAAGAGGGAAGCATGCCCCGCATGGCAGCCGTCGAAGTTCCCGATTGTTACGACCGAGGTCCCGCTGGGCATGGCGTAGGTTATGCCTGATCAGGCCCCGGCACGATCCGAGCTGTTGTCTACAATCCGCCCCCCGCGGCTCGCACGGTGCGCACCGCTCGGGAGACAGGAGGGTGACGCATGGGATGGTTCTCGAAGAAGTCTGGTCCGCTTCCACTCCACGAGCGCCCTCCCGTCGAGCCCGATCCCGTTCAGAACATCCCCATCGATCCCGAGGTCTACCAGATTGGCCTCCAGCTCCTCGAGCTTGCGCGCGCGGGCAAAGCCGGCATATTCAGCTCGAAGTTCTACTCAGACAAACTCATGAACTGGTCCATGAAAGACCAGGAGTTCAAAGTCCAGCTCTTCAGGTTTGTTGACGTCTTCCCGATGCTCAACACGCCCGAGCAGGTCCACGAACACCTCGAGGACTACCTCACCCAGCCCGGTGTCACGCTCCCGCCCGGCATGGACCTCGGCCTCAAAGCGGGCGGCGTCGCCAAAGGCCTGATGACCAAGACGATCTCGTCGCAGATCAAGTCCATGGCCGGTAAGTTCATCGCGGGCACCGACGCCAAGAGCGCGCTCCCCAGACTCAAGCAGCTCTGGGATCACGACATCGGTTTCTCGGTCGATCTGCTCGGCGAGGCGTGCGTCTCCGACATCGAAGCCGACGAGTACCGCGACAAGTACCTCGATCTCATCAACAACCTCCCGGGCGAGGTCTCGGAGTGGAAACCCAAGGAGCAGATCGAAACCGATCACCTTGGCGCGATCCCGCGATGCAACGTCTCAATCAAGGTCTCGTCTTTATCGGCAAAGGTCGACCCGATCGACACCGAGGGCTCGATCCGCGATCTGATGACGAGGCTCGACCCGATCCTCGAGGCCGCCGTCGCAAAGGGCGTATTCATCAATTTCGATATGGAGCAGTTCGAGCTCAAGGATCTGACGATCGAGCTGTTCAAGCGCTGCTGCATGAAGCACGACTTCCAAGCGGGCATCGCGATCCAGGCGTACCTGAAGTCGGGCCCCGACGACGCGCGCGATCTTTCGCGCTGGGCGATCGAGAACAGGCGCCAGGTCAGCGTCCGTCTCATCAAGGGCGCGTACTGGGACTACGAGACCATCCATGCCGAGGAGATGGGTTGGCCCTGCCCGGTCTGGAACGAGAAGTGGCACACCGACGCGTGCTTCGAGGACATGGTCGACATCTTCCTCGACGCCATGCCCCGCAAAACCGAAGAGGGCGGCATCAAGCTCGCGCTCGGGTCGCACAACATCCGCTCCATCGCCTACGCGCTGGCGGGCCTCGACAAGCGGGACCTCCCGCGCAACTCGATCGAGCTCCAGATGCTGCACGGCATGGCGGACGAGCTCAAGTACGCCGCCGCCGACGACAAGAAGGGCCCGGGCCTCCGCATCCGCGAGTACATCCCGGTCGGCGAGATGATCCCGGGCATGGCTTACCTCGTCCGCCGGCTGCTCGAGAACACGTCCAACGAGTCGTGGCTCGTCGCCGGCTTCGCCGAGAACGCCGATCCGACCATGCTGCTCGCGGACCCGCGCTCGTTCGAGACGGGCAACTCCAAGCAAGACCTCGTCGAACTCGCCAAGGAACGACACCAGCTCTCGCCCGCGGTCCCGGGCGTGGGCGACGGCGAGCGCTTCTTCACCGAGCCCGTCCGCGACTTCGCCCAAGCCGACCAGCGCGAGAACTTCCAGCTCGCCCTCGACCGCACCGAAGTCGGGCAGGTCGACAACGACAAGGCAACGACCGGCGACGCCAAGAAAGCCATCGACGTCGCCGAGGAGGCGTTCAAGAGCTGGCGCAACGCGAACCCGGTCATGCGCGCCAACGTGCTGACCTACGCCGCCAACCTCATGCGCGCACGACGCGACGAGCTTTCAGCGATTATGGTCAAGGAAGCGGGCAAGTCGTGGCGCGAGGCCGACGCCGACGTCTGCGAAGCCATCGACTTCTGCGAGTACTACGCCCGCATGGCGCCCCAGCTCTTCGAGCGCCAGCGTCTCGGCAAGTTCATCGGCGAGCTCGACGAGCACTTCTACCAGCCAAGAGGCGTCACCGTCGTCATCAGCCCCTGGAACTTCCCGCTCGCGATCTGCTGCGGCATGACCGCCGCCGCCCTCGTCACCGGCAACACCGTTGTCGTCAAGCCCGCGGAGCAGACACCCTACATCGCCAAGGTCATGACCGAGATCCTCCACGAGGCGCTCAAGGCCGGCATGTGGCAGGTCGACGTCAACCCCGCGCACGTGCTCCAGCTCCTGCCGGGCCGCGGTGAAACCGTGGGCGCCGAGCTCGTCCGCGACCCGCGCACCGCGATCATCGCGTTCACCGGGTCCAAAGCCGTGGGCCTCGACATCATCCAGGCCTCGGGCCAGACGCCCGAGGAGCAGGCGCACGTCAAGAAAGTCGTCTGCGAGATGGGCGGCAAGAACGCGCTCATCATCGACACGTCCGCCGATCTCGACGAAGCCGTCATCGGCGCACGCGCCAGCGCGTTCGGGTTCCAGGGACAGAAGTGCTCCGCGTGCTCGCGCTGCATCGTCGTCGACCCCGCAGGTCCCGACGGTCCTCACATCAAGCGCTTCACAGAGAGGCTCGTCGAAGCCACTCGCGCCCTGGTCATCGCGCCGACCTCGAGCCCCTCGTGCGATATGGGCCCGGTCATCGACGACGAGGCCGCCAACAAGATCCGCTCGATGATCGAGATGGGCCAGGCCGACGGCGGGCGTCTCGTGCTGGGCGACAACGACTTCAACACGACCGATGTCGCGACCGGCGCCGTGATTCCAAAGAACTACATCCCGCCGCACATCTTCACGCACGTCACGCCCGAGCACCGCATCGCCCGCGAGGAGATCTTCGGGCCCGTGCTCGCCGTGATGCACGCCAGCACCTACGACGAGGCCCTGGCGATCGCCAACGACCACAAATACAAGCTCACGGGCGGTCTCTTCAGCCGCATGCCAAAGCACATCGAACGCGCCAAGCGCGACTTACGCGTGGGCAACCTCTACATCAACCGCACCATCACCGGCGCCCTCGTCGGCCGCCAACCCTTCGGCGGCTTCGGCCTCTCGGGCGTGGGCTCCAAGGCGGGCGGAGCAGACTATTTGCTACAATTCGTCGAACCCCGTGCGATTTGTGAGAACACCATGAGGCGAGGGTTTGCGCCGGAGTTGTGATATACTCAAGAGGTTTGATGTGACCATAGCTATTTGCACTGAGTGCGGTTCATCAAAGTTTGGTGCGTTGGTGCAGTGTCCACAATGCGGCGCTCCGGGAGCTGTAGGATCTGAGGTGTCGATGATTCTGTCGGATCACAATCTGTCATTAGATCAGTTGCGATACTTTTCAAAGCTAGTGAAGCACATCAACGCACAAAGCGGGTCGATCAAAGTGCGTCGCAGGGTCTTGGCTGTCGCCCTAAAGCGGGCACTGCCGGATTTGTGTGATATCGAACTCGGCACCCGTGCACGGCGGCGGGCAGTCTGTGAGTTGGAACGTATGAAATTGCCTGATCTGTCAGATACGGGTTATGAGGATTGGCTTGCAACACCTATTGAAGATTGAAGGAGGGTGGCACTAACCCATATCTGTGCCACTGACCTGCTCTTGCAGGTCAGTGCTCTTGTTCCAAATCTGCACTGACCCCGAAGACGGGGTCAGTGGCACTTCGGCTATTTCTTGTGTTTCATCCGAAACCGCTGCCCGCAACTCTCGCAGACATACGAATGCCGCCCGCCCCCGAACGGCATCAAGCAATACGAAATCACATTCACGATTCCCGCAAAGAGAAAGCCGGCGATGCCTGAGAAATAGTCGGGCTTGCCCACGACGAGCGGATCGATGCGATGTTCGATCTCGCCCTCGCAATTCACGCACTTGTGTCCGGTCCTTGCCATCTATGCCTTATTCGGGAATGTAAGCGCCTGGTTCCGTAACTACACCCTACCCCGGCTCCCATCCCTTCACCCCGCCCTCCAACAACTCAAAGAACGGCCACACCGCGCAGAAGTCATCGCCCGGTCCGAACATCGTGTGCCCGGTCCGCACGATCGACCCGTCGGCGTTCTTGTGCAGCGCGCTGACGCCTGGCAGCACGCCCCGGTCGGTCTGGTAGCCCATCGCCTTGGTGAAGTCGCTGCCGTGCCCGCTGACGCAGCGGAAGTTCCACCCGCGCGCGTCGGCGAAGGGCTGCACCTTCTCGGGCGCATCGGCTGAGCACAGCACGAACGCGCACCGCCCCTCGACATGCTCGGCGATCCCCCGGAACCCGTCCGCCCAGAGCGTGCAGTACCTGCACCCCGAGCCCATGTTGTGGATCACGAGCAATTCCTCGTGCTCGCCGAACAGCTCGCTCAGCCTCACGGCAGACCCGTCGGGGTTGGCAAGCTCCCAGTCGTCCACGGGCTCTGGCCCCTGGGCCCGGATCGCATCGAGCAGTTCTTTCTTGGCTTCGAGGACTTTCGTGTACGCGTCGGTGAGCGAGGTCGTCATGGCTGGGCTCCTTGCTGCCGGGCCCAGTTTACCGCGCGAAAGCGAAAGCTGTGCTTGATTCCACTCGGCGTGGCACTGGCCGCAAGCAGCCAGTGAGATCGTGGCAAGTCCACTGCTTGGCAAGCAAGCAGTGCCACAAAGCAGATCACCGATTCCGCATGAACTCTGCCACGTGCGCGAACACGCCCCGCAGCACCGACTTTGAAGGCTCGGGCGTGCCGACCTCTTCGAGCGACTCGTCCATCAGCGCCAGCCACCGGTCACGCGCCGCTTCATCGATCGCGAACGGCATGTGCCTCATCCGGAGCCTCGGGTGCCCGCGCGCCTCGGAGTACCGGGTGGGCCCGCCGAACCGCTGCACGAGAAAGTCGCGGAGCCTGACCCTGGCCTCTTCCAGGTCTGTTTCGCCTGCCTCTGTGCGCGCACGCTCGTACATCGGGCCGAGTATGCCGTCCGACTCGACGCGCCGGTAGAACGATGCCGTCAGGCGATCGAAGCCCTCTTCGCCGATCTGCTCGTAAACCCTGTCTTCGCCGAGTTGCGTCACGCCGAGTGCTGACCGGTCGCTGGGCCGGCGGCCTGGTTCGCCTGGCCAGACTGAGGCTCGGCCGCCTCGTCCACGAACCCGTGCAGTTTGCGCGAGCGGACAGGGTGCTGGAGCTTGCGGATCGCCTTGGCCTCGACCTGGCGCACGCGTTCACGGGTGACCTTGAAGATGCGCCCGACCTCTTCGAGGGTGTAGGTGTACCCGTCGCCGATGCCGTAGCGGAGCTTGATGATCTCGCGTTCGCGGTACGTGAGCGTGCGGAGCACCTGCTCGATGCGCGACTTGAGCATCTCCTGCGTCGCCGTGTCCTGCGGCGCCTGCTGGTTCTGATCCTCGATGAAGTCACCGAAGTACGAGTCCTCACTCTCGCCCACAGGACGGTCGAGGCTGATCGGCTGCCTGCCGATCTTCATCACGCGGTGCACATCCTCGAGGCTCATGCCGGCCTTGTTGGCGATCTCCTCGAAGCTGGGCTCGGTGCCCGTCCGCTGGAGGATCTCCTTCTGGATGTTGCGGAGCTTGCTCATCGTCTCGATCATGTGGACCGGGATGCGGATCGTCCTCGCGTGGTCTGCGATCGCACGCGTGATCGCCTGGCGGATCCACCACGTCGCGTACGTCGAGAACTTGTAGCCCCGGCGGTACTCGTACTTATCTACCGCACGCATCAGGCCCGTGTTGCCCTCCTGAATGATGTCCAGGAACGTCAGGCCGCGGTTGCGGTACTTCTTCGCAATCGAAACAACCAGGCGCAGGTTGCCGCCCGAAAGGTCACGCTTGGCCTGCTCGTACTCCCAGAAAACCGTGTCGATCGTTTTGACGCGGCTGGCAAGCTCCTCGGGCGTCTCGAGCACCAGCGAGCGAAGACCCGACTGCTCTTCCCGCATGACATCGATGTCCTCGGGGTCGTACTTGCCCGGGTTCTTCTCTGCTTCTGCGATCCTGCCGTCGAGAGCCGAGCACTTGGCGCTGATGCTTTTGAGCTTGCGTACAAGCGGGACGATCCGGCCCGTCCGCAGGCAGAGCTCCTCAGTCAACGCAGCCATCCGGCGTCGGCGGATCGCCATCCGGTCGCCGAGATCACGCGCGACCCGCGTGTGCTGAAGCTCGATCGCGCGCTCACGAGCAGCCCAGTCTTCCTTGTTGAGCTCGATCAATCGCTCGAGCGTGCGCACGTTGTTTGGTATGCGCGCCGCGATCTTCTGCTTCGCGTTGTCCTCCGCGGTCGAGATACGCATTGTCCGATCGAAGGGCAGATCACCCGCATCAACGGCCTTGAGCGTATCGACCGCGAGCTGCAGCACGTAGTCGCTCTCGAGCGCACGCCTGCGGAAGATCATCCGGGTTGTCTCGATCTTCTTGGCGAGCCTGATCTCTTCCTCACGCGTCAGGAGCGGGATGTTGCCCATCTGCGTCAGGTACATGCGCACCGGGTCGTCGATCCGCTTGGCGACCGCCTCGAGTGACTGCTCGGCGTCGGCCTGCTCGGCCCCGGTGGGCTGGGTCTCTTCGGGGACCTGCTCCTCTTCCGGGATGTGCACGTCTGGCGCGGTGCCGGGCTTGATGTTGGCGTTCATGTACGCCTGGAGCCACTGGTGCTTGCCGCGATCCTCGCCTCCCGAAACGCTCATCGCGCGGAACGTGCTCGGACCCGAGTCCTTCGGTGCATCGACGGAGGGTCTGCCGTTCTTCTTCGTGAGTCTGTAGACCCTCGCGCGGAACTCAAGCTCATCGACGAGCTCGATCTGGTGCTTGTCAAAGACAACAAGGAGCTCATCGAGCGCCTCTGGCTCGATCATTTCGTCCGGAAGAGTGTTGTTGACTTCCTCGTAGCTGAGCCAGCCGCGGTCCTTGCCGAGCTCGATCAGATCATCAAGTGCTGGGTGGTACTGCTGAAGCACGCATTTCCCTTTCTCGACCGGCACCGATCCTGGCACCGGGAAACTTTACGCACCCGGCTCTCGCCGGGGACTACTCAATCTCACTCGCCCCGCTCGGGGCCTCTAGTGCGGCCTGACCCGCGGAAGAATCCTCGTGTTGGGCCCAAACGCCCCCTTCTGTGCCTTGATCTGTTCCAGTCTGTCCGCCGTCGAAGACGCGGGCTTGGCCTCAACCGTCGAGGCGTGCTGCCGGAGCGTTTGGAAGCAGACCTTCAGCGTTTCAGTCATTTGCTGAGTGTTCTCGTCGTGGCGCCGGCTCACGTCTCGCTCCAGCTCGATCGCCAGCGTGTGGTTCTCGCCCGATGACCTGAGCCGATCAACGACCGAGAGCACGTCTGTTCTGCCGGTCCCGTGCGCGAGCTCGCGCATGACCTCGAACACGGGCCAGAGCCTCGTCTCCCGGCACTCGCTCTCGAGCAGCGCCTCGTTCTCGCCCATCCCGATCCATCGCTCCGGCATCGCCAGCATGCAACCAAGGATCTCGGCCGTCGCCGAGCGGTGGGGCCGGTACTCGATTTCCTCGATCTGAGGCTCTTCATCGATCGGGGCCAGGCGCGGCGCTCGCTTGCCGCCCTCGCGCACGAGCTCGGCGACCGTGTCCGTCGTCAGCCCCGAGAGTTCACTGAGCCTGCGGATCACGAACTGCCAGCGGACCTTGTCCGCCGACGCGAGGCCGAGCTGACCGAGTGTCCTGAACTCCTCGCGGATCGCGCGCTCGGTCTCGGCGGCACCAGCAGTAGCCAGCCTCGAACGAAGCCGGCCCAGTCTGTACTCGAGCAGTTCGGTCGCTTCCGCGATGGCTTGACGCAGCACATCAGCGCCGCCGTCCAGCTTCAGGAGTTCGTCCGGGTCCTTCGCGTCGGTGTACCCCGCGAGCGTCGCGATCTTCGCGTCGATCGGCAACGTCAGGAACACCTCCGCTGCCCTGTCGGCGGCCTTTTGTCCCGCTTCATCCCCATCAAACAGGAAGACGACCGTGTGGCAGAGCCTCTGAAGCACCGTCGCGTGTTTGGGCGTCAGCGCGGTGCCGAGCGTCGCGATCGTGTTTGTGATCCCCGCCTGGTGGCACGCGATCACATCCGTGTATCCCTCGGCGATGACCGCCACGCCCTCGCGCTGGATCGCGCGGTTGGCCAGATCGAGCCCGAAGAGCGTCGATGACTTATCGAAGACAGGCGACTCCGAGCTGTTGATGTACTTGGGTTCGTCCTCGTCGTTGATTCGGCGCCCGCCGAACGCGATCACGCGGCCGATCTGGTCACGGATCGGGAACACCAGCCTGTTCCGCTGCGCGTCGTACGGCGCCTGCCCCCGGTCGGACGCCTTGAGCAGACCGAGCTGCATGAATGGGTCGAGCTTGTGCCCCTTGTTCTCGAGGAACTGGCGCAGGCCGTCCCACATATCGGGCGAAGCACCCAGATTGAACACATCGACCATCTCTTTGCTGATCCCGCGTTTCTCAATGAGCTCGCGAGCTGCGGTGCCGTGCTCCGCGTGCCTGAGGATCGACTTGAAGAACCGCTCGGCGAGTTCGTTC
Organism: Phycisphaera sp.; assembly: GCA_003712165.1. Taxonomy (GTDB): domain Bacteria; phylum Planctomycetota; class Phycisphaerae; order Phycisphaerales; family UBA1924. The sequence goes on along the minus strand of RHLH01000001.1, from coordinate 2,155,351 downwards.
GCTTCGATGAGGACCGACTTTGTCACGCTGTCGGCGTTATCGCTGGACGTGCGCTTCCGGTGCCGCTCCTGGAGCTTCACCCCAGCGCGGTCGGCGAGGTATCTGATCGCCTCCCCGAACGTCATCTGGTGGTAGTTCTTGACGAACTCATACACGTCGCCGCCGGCGCCGCAGCTGAAGCATTTGTATATCTGCTTCTGAGGCACGACGGTCATCGAGGGCTTCTTGTCATCGTGGAACGGGCAGAGACAAACGTACTCCTTCCCCCGTGCCTTGAGCTCGATGTGCTCACCGATCACGCGCACGATGTCGGACGCGTCCCTGACGCGCTGAATGTCATCGATGCCGCTGGAGTCCATCGTCACAGGCCTATCCGTGCCTCTTTGCCCGTCTGTTGCAGACGGAGTTCTCAACGTGTGTCCCAATCCATGCCAAATCTGACCGGCAGAGGGAGAACCCCGGCAGGCAGCATCCCGTGAGAGCGGGTAAGGAGGCGTTCAGACCGTTGGTGGGGGCGCCAGTGGGGGATTTGTCCCTGAGGGCAGAAATAGCCCTGTGCGGGGACCAGAAAGGCCGCTTGCCACCGCATGAACGGTAGCACGGGTTGTGGGGGTATCAATCGACTTTCGATAGCCCCTCACCGAACCGGCGTTTCGAGCGTCTCAGGGCCTGTCAGATCCGTACTATCGGCCGTATGGAGCGACGTTCGGTGCGATTCACAGGCCGGGTCCAGGGAGTGGGATTCCGCATGACAGCGCGAGCCGTCGCGCAGAGCCTGAAGCTTTCTGGGTGGGTCAGAAATGAACCCGACGGCTCTGTCCTGATGGAAGTCCAGGGCCCACCCAACACCATCGAGCAGTGCCTCGGTCGTATACAACGCGAGACATTCGGCCACGTTGATGACCGACAGGAATTGACCCAAGACGTTGACGATTCCGAAACCGGCTTCGAGATCCGACACTAACGCGCCGATGGCCCCAATCAGGTGAGACACCCGACAGGGCGATCTCTATCTTGCGGCTGCATTGACGCACCTACGCGCCGTCTCTTGGGTATCCTCCCTGTTACCTGAGCCTGTTACCGAGCACCGCTTACGGAGGAGCGCAGCCCCATGTCCGGCGTCACAAGCTACGACACCCTCGACAGTCTCAAGGCCCTCGTCTCGGACGCCTACGTCAATCTCAAGGTGAGCCTGAAGCTCGAACTGACCAAGAGCCGCGAGACCGTGCTCGAGCTGTTCGACCGCGTCCGCAGGCAGTACCCGTCGATGAGCCACTTCGGCCGTCACGGCGAGGAGCTCGCGCTCGAGACCGGCGCAGGCGAGACGCCCTACAGATGGCTCGCGGTCCGCACGAGGAACATCCGCTCGGGTGTGGTCAACCCAGATGATTTCCAGTCCGCGCACACGCTGCACCGCCACGTGCTCGAGGTGATCCCTTACTACCTGAACATCAGCCCGCTCGATATCGACTCGGTCGAGCTGCTCTTTGGTGCAGACATCATGGCAGCCGGCAACCACGACGAAGCGGTTTACAACGCGCTGATCGCGGACTCGCCGCTCTCGAACCTGCTCGTCCACGATTGCACTGTGACCGATTGCCAGCCCGTTCTGACGAGCACCGTGCCAGACGAACCGGGCGTCGAGGTGCAGTACGAGGTCAAGACGCGGAGCCACGGACCGACCCGTGACCACGAGCATCCCGAACCGATCAGCGTCTACCAGACCATCCGCAAAACCGGACCTCTGGCTAACCTCAGTGAACTCGATCAGACATACGCGAAGCTCGCTCGTCACGGCGAGCACCTCGTCGAGCACGCGATGATCCCCTCGCTCGTCGTGCCGATCCGCGGCGCCGTGTCATCGTTCTAATCTCATCCCAAACTCGGCCTGGAGTGAAGCTGATTTGTTGACCGCTGACGATCCCATCCTGACATGCGTGCTCGCGCAGTCGAACTCGGACGCCGCGGTCAGGCTCGCGATCTGGGCTGTCGCGCTCATCGTCGTGGTCATCGCTTTCGGTGTTGCCCTGATGCTGCTGCGCCGCACGCTCAACGAGGAAGACGACGCGCCGGGTGAGGGGCTGATGCTCGACGATCTGCGCAAACTCCGCGACTCGGGTCAGATTACGCATGAGGAGTTTCAGCGAGCCGTCGATTCGATGGCTGGGCGTGTCTCGGGCCCTCCTCAAGAGGGCGAAGAGAAAAACACACGTCTCTAACCGGTTATATGCCGAAGAGACGGCCTGTAGGGCTCGCCGAGAGGGGGACCCCGGTTCGAGTGTTGATTCGTGGGGGCTGTCCGCCGATACACTTGTCTGAGAGAATTGTCACCTTGGTGGGTGTGAATTCGATGCGTCGGCGTGGGCCGGTGGGTGATAGTCAAAGTTAGCTGAAGTGAGATACGCGCATGGCGAAGGGCCGCGACAACGACGGATCGGACGATATCCAGGGCGTTTCGGGTGAAGGGTTCCGCGGCAGGCGCGTGACCACCTGCTCGTTCTGCGGCAAGACGAGCCGCGACGTTGGCCCGATGGTCGAAGGTCCCAACGACGTCTACATCTGTTCCAACTGTGTCGATCTCTGCCAGAACATCTTCAAGCAGGAGCGTCGCCGGGTCAGCGCCGATGCGCCGCTGTTCACCGAGGTTCCGACGCCGTCGGAGATCAAGGCGTTCCTCGACGAGTACGTCATCGGGCAGGATGAAGCCAAGCGTCCGCTCTCCGTTGCTGTTCGCACGCACTACAAGCGTCTCCTTGAGATGCAGAAGGACGGCGAGACCGGCAACGACGGTGTCGAGCTTGATAAGTCCAACATCCTGCTGATCGGCCCGACCGGTTGCGGCAAGACGCTGCTGGCCAAGAGCCTGGCGCGCGTCCTGAAGGTCCCGTTCGCCATCGGCGACGCGACCACGCTGACCGAAGCCGGCTATGTCGGTGAGGACGTCGAGAACCTCATGCTCAAGCTGTTGCAGGCCGCCGACTACGACGTCGAGCAGGCGCAGCGCGGCGTGATCTACATCGACGAAGTCGACAAGATCGGCAAGACCTCGAACAACGTCTCCATCACCCGCGATGTTTCGGGTGAGGGTGTGCAGCAGTCGTTGCTCAAGCTCCTCGAGGGCACGGTTGCCAACGTCCCGCCGCAGGGTGGACGCAAGCACCCCGAGCAGAACTACATCCAGATCGACACGAGCCAGGTGCTCTTCATCTGTGCCGGCACGTTTGTTGGTCTCGACGAGATCATCCGCCGCCGAATCGGCAAGACGCGGATCGGTTTCGTCGATACCAGCTCGACCCAGTCGGAGGACAAGGAGAAGGGCGATCTGCTGCAGCTCGTCACGCCCGACGACCTCGTCGAGTTCGGCATGATCCCCGAGTTCATCGGTCGCCTGCCCGTCATCGCGGCTCTGCGTCCGCTTCCGGTCGAGGCCCTCGTCCGCGTGCTCACCGAGCCCCGCAACGCACTGGTGCGTCAGTACCAGCGCCAGTTCGAGCTCGAGGGGGCCGCGCTGACCTTCACCGACGGCGCGCTGACAGCGCTCGCCGAGCAGGCATCCAAGCGTGAGACCGGCGCCCGCGCCCTCCGCGCTGTCATGGAAGAGACCATGCTCAACCTCATGTACGACCTGCCCGATGCGGACGCCGAAGGCGCCGAGTTCGTAGTGGACGAGGCAACGGTCCGTGAGGGCAAGAAGCTCAGCGAGATCCGCGTGAAGCGTGCCGAGACCGCCTGAGTCTGAAACCGATCACCATAGAAAGGGCTGCTCCTCACAGGGCAGCCCTTTCTCGTTTGACATGGTTGAGCTCGCGTCAGTTGAGCGGCACGCAGAGCGTTTCCTGGTTTCCCTTTGCGAGGACATACACGCTCATCTCGCTGTCGAGCAGGCGCCTGGCGGAAGCGGCGTGCTCGACGATCAGGTGCGATGACGACTCGAGCGGCGGGTTGGCCCTGATCTTCCCGCCTGTCGCAGCCGAGAGAAGCGAGACATGCGCTGAGAGCCAGGCATGAGCGATCTGCAGCGATTCGATCGAACGGGCGATGTCCTGCCCCTCGGTTGTCGCGATCAGGTGAGCACGGCCTTCGTGATCTGCGGCGATCTCGATCTCGTCCGCGTAGGGGCACCTCGCCTCGATCGATGTCAATCCGATCAGCGACGCGTGCGATCTGCTTGCTGAGTCCATGGGGCCGACCCTCGAAGCGGAAACCGGATCACGCTTGGCGGGATCGGTATCCGCGGGCGCATGAGTAGTGGTTTCGTGCGCAGGCGATGGGGCGGGTGCTTCGGTTGCCCGCTCGACAGCCTGAGCAGGAGCAGGGTCTGCTTCGAGCAGGTCGCGCGCCAGACGCAGGTTGCCCTTCAGGCTGCTGCCAGCGATGCCCGAGTCTTTCCCCCGCCGCGGTGCCTCGCGGGGGATCATCGAGAGAAGTTCATCGAGCCCGAGTTCGGACGTGCTATCGAACGTGCGCACCGAAGCGCCGCCCGCGGACACCTTCTCGCTGAGCGACACGTCCGCAAGCCCGGCCTGGAGGAACGACCTGACGGCCTTACGGATCTTCTCGGCTGCCCCGCGCGCTTTCTGAGACTCGCTGCCCATAACCGCGAGGTTGATGCCGACGGCGTGCTCGTCGAGCTCTGAGCCGTCGGCCACGAGCCCCTTGATCGCTCGGTACGCCCCGACGACGGCCGCGTCGTCTGCACCTGTCAGGAGCGTGACCGCGTCGACGCGCTCGTGCTCACGTGCGGAGAGCTCGCTGACCGCGTCGGTCCTGATCAGCCACCGCGAGCAGCCGGCGCTGATCGCCTGCTCGATCGCGCCCTCGATGGTGTGCTGCTCAGAGAGCTCGGGTGTGTTGTACAGGTCGAGTGTCGTGCGGTCGCCCGATCGTGAGAGCACCGCGACAGGCGATTGCGAGGCCCTCGACACATCGCGGGCGTGCTGAGATATCCACGGCGCTGCGAAGACTGGCAGGTGGCCGACGATCAGCACATTCACACTCACGGACCTGTCGTCCGTTGGGGTTGGTTCGGGGAGTGTGTCATCGCCGAGAAAGAGGTCGGCGAGTTCGTCGAACGTAGATGGGTCCGTCATGTTCGGGACCTGGCGACCGGATGAAGCTTCCGAGCTCATCGTGATCTCCTCGGGATTCGGGCGGGCTCCGCCGCCGGTTGTGTTCTGCGTTTATGCGCCCTTGGGCGGCTCGACAACAACGACGCTGTTGGTCTCGCCGTACTCATTGGGTTCGATGACGCTGTTGTGCGGGTCCGCGATCCATCGGCCATCGACAACCACGCGGTAGCGGTGCCTGCCTGGGGGCAAGTGGACGCACGTCTGGTGTATTCCAAGGCGTGGGTCAGCGGTCATCCGGTTCGAACGGACGGACCAGCCGTTGAAGTCGCCAGCGATCGCGAGCTGACGGCCAGCCGAGATCGGCTGCACGAACAGCACGCCCTGCGGGGTCTGCCTGACGCCAAGCATCTCCTTGCCCAGAGCCTGTTTGAGCTGAGACTCGGTCCTCGTCGGAGCGCCCTGGAGTTCCGCGTCGGGTTTCGTCTCTTCGAGACGGACAGCAGTCGTGACCAGCGGCTGGCCTGTCCTCGCGGGCGAGGTCTGGAGCGTCGCTTCACGCAGACGCTTAGCGAGAGCGGCGATCTCGGCGACGCGGGTGTCGCCGGGCTTAGGCTGGGTGAGCGACGCGATCTTGGCCTCGCTGACGGGCAGTGTCGCGACGCCAGTCTGGGAATCACTCTGCGAGGGGCCGGTGTCGTGGCCGACACCGACGGGTTCGAACTGGGCAGGTTCCTCGATTTCTGGTGAGGGCGCGTGCGAGGTTGAGGGCGCTTCGTTGGGATCGATGCTCGAGGCCTCTTCGCGGATCGCGGGGGCCTGCGAGACGCACAGCTCGATGTCGAGCTCCGGGCGGCCAGCGGGGTATGAGTCCGCGGGCTGCGCCTCGATCGCAATGGGCTGAGTGGGGCGGTCCATCGGGCGCCACTTCGACTCGAGCCAGTGGGCGAGGTCCGAGTGGTCGCGGGCACCCATCGATTCCGCCGCGTACTCAACCGCGGGCTGACCGAAGCTCACGGCTTCCTTCAGCTTGAGGTCCCGGCGGATCGGTGTGGGCACCACCTGATCGCCGAATCTTCTGCGGAGCTCCTGCAGCAGGTCGCACGCAAGCACGGACTCGGGCTCGTGGAGCGTCGCGAGCAAGAAGTAGGGGACGTTCGCGTTGAGCCGCTGCTGGAGCGACTCGATGGTCTTCACCTGCTTGAGCGCGCCCTGCAGGCTGAAGAACCCGGTCTCGACCGGGATCAGGACATCGGTGGCCGCGGCGAGCGCGTTGTACGTGAGCAGGCCGATCGAGGGGGAGCAGTCGATCAGGCACACGTCGTACTCGTTCTCGAAACGCTTGACGACGCGGGCGAGTCGTCGTTCTTTGTCGGGCTTGGTCGCCAGACCGCCTCGGGCGGCTTCGAGGCCCGCCAGCTTGGTGCGGCTCGGGATCAAATCAAGGTTCCGACCGGCTGACCAGACCAGACGCGTCGGCTCGATCGGGGCATCCGAGAGCAGGGCATCGCTGATGTCCATGTCGATCCGCTGCTCGGGGATCGCAAGACCCGCGGCGCAGTGCGATTGCGGATCGAGATCGACGAGCAGGGCTCTCTTGCCACGGCTCGCCCAGACGCCGGCGAGATTGATCGCGGTGGTGGTCTTCCCGCAGCCACCCTTCTGGTTGACAATAACAACTGTGCGCACGGCTTCGCTCCCGCTGGAACCCACTGTGAGCCCGAGATTTCCGCGCTGCCCTGCACGGATCACCAGGCGTCCCTTGGAGTTATCGACAGAGCGCAGCGATCTACTGCAAGTTTGCCCCGCTTCACAACCGGGCGCGCACCGAACCGGTTATTGGCGGCGGGTCAGACCTGGATCGCCTCAAGAGCTTTCAGGATGGGCGCATCGCCCGGCGACTCGATCACCCGGCATGACCCCTCGGAAGTAGGGATCACGAAACGGATCGTGCCGCCCGAGGCTTTCTTATCGTGGACCATCCGCTCAAGGATCGAATCGACATCGGACAGGCCCTTGCAGCGCGTCGGGAGTCCGAGGTCGGTCAGCCACGTCTTGAGGGGCTCGATGAGGCCCGAGGTTTTGCCGAGGTCCTCGCTCATCGAGGCCGCTGCGACGAGCCCGAGTGAGACCGCCTCGCCGTGCATGATCGGGGAATTCTCATCGCCCATGTGCACCCGCACGCCAGGCAGTGTCTCGATCGCGTGCGCAAATGTGTGTCCGAGATTCAAGAGCGCCCTGCCCATGTCACCCGAACTGTTCTCTTTCTCGTCGGTCGCCACGACTGCGGCTTTCACAGCGACGTTGCGCGAAACCAACTCCGCGAGAGCGCCCGCTTCCTGCGCGAGGATCTCGTTCGAGTGGTCGCGCATCCAGGAGCCCAGATCGGCATCCCCGAAGTCGCCGCTCAGCATCGAGTGCTTGATGCACTCTGCCAGCCCGGCACGGAAGATGCGAGGCGTGAGTGACTTGAGCGTCTCGATATCCGCAACCACCTCGACGGGTTGATGGAACGCACCGATCGCGTTTTTGAGCAGCCCTGATTCGGTTTCGAGGTTCACACCAGTCTTGCCGCCGACGGAGGCGTCCACCATCGCAAGCAGCGTCGTGGGGCACTGGATGACGTGCAGCCCTCGCCTGTACGAGGCTCCGACGAAGCCCGCGATGTCGCCGACGATCCCGCCCCCGATCGCGAGGATGACATCGGACCGGTCGAGCCTCGCAGCCGCCGCTTGGGCGATCTGCTCGTGCCACGTCGTGGTGATCTTGACGCGCTCGGTCGGCGTGATCTCCGAGCGCGTCACGCTGAGATCCGCGGCCCGGATGCCCTCGAGTGCACGGTCAACGAGTTCCGTTGGGACTCCCGAGTCCACGATCGCGTGCACGCGTCTCGCTTTCGGTGCCGAGCGGATGACCGCTTCGTAGATCGTGTCCAAGAGCCCTGGCCCGATGCGCACGTCATACTCAGTGCTGGGCGTCACGACGCGGACGGATCTGGGCGTGGTCATGTGCTCAGTCTCGCTGCCACGCGACCTTTGCCGCGTCACCCCAGAGGAGCTCAAGGTCGTAGAACGCGCGCGTGTCGGGCTCGAAGACGTGCACGACCACATCCCCGAAATCCGAGACGATCCACGTGTGACGGTTGTCGGCGCTCTGGCGCACAAGTCCGTGCCCGGTGTTGGGTGCGATTTCCACCACATCATCGGCGGCGGATTTCATCTGCCTGTCCGATGTGCCCGTCGTGATCACGAGAAAGTCCGCGACGGGGCTTTTGGATTTGAGGTCCAGAACGAGCGTGTCCGTGCACTGGTTGTCCGTGAGCGAGCGTGCCGCGTCGATCGCGAACGCCCGGGCCTTCGCCCGCTGGTCGGTTCTGCTGGAGTCGGTGGAATCTGATGTCTTTGGTGTGGTCATGCGAAAGGAAGCCTAGATCGGCCTCGTGGCGATGGCGACACTGATCCCCGCCCGTTCGAGCACGCTCGTCCGGGCAGTCCCAGCCGAGACGTCGTCGAGGAGCTTTACGAGCGACAGGGCGAGCACCGAGCCCGAGGCTGTGCTGATCGCCAGAGACCCGCCCGGGGCCACGAGCCGAAAGAGCGGCATCAGGTTCAGCCCCTCGTCGCTCGGGCTGAAGGCTCTGGGTGCGAGCACGAACTCGAACGCCTCGTCTGGCTCGCCCGCCAGGAGCGACCCGTCGCCCTGCTCGAAGGTGGTGTTGGTCGTGTCGTACCTGCGTTTGGCGAACTCGACCGACTGCTCGTCAAGGTCGAGCGCGACCACCGCCCCCGACGGGCCGACAAGCTCGGCGAGCCAGGCCGCGGTGTCGCCTGTGCCCGCGTTGATGATCAATGCCCTGGCGCCCGGGCGGATGTGTTGGGTGAGCAACTCACGCTCGGACGCGAAGCGTGGGCCGGTCAGATCAGCGAACACCCGGCTCGGCTCGACCCGCACACGCATCGGTTCGTTGAGCGGGAACTGAACGTCGTACTCCTTGTACCCTGGGCCGCGCTTGGAGAGCGACCTCGTGAGCGAGAGGTGTCCGACCGGGCGGTAACGGATGCCCTCAGGTGTGCGGATGGTGCCTGTGCTCGTGAGCCTGCGCACGACTCGTCTAAGCCCGAGCGAAGCGCGGTGCCACCGCGCGGAAGAGGGCTTTGCTTCCTGCGCAGGCCAGATTCGGCGCTCGTTCCGGGCTGGGTTGTTTTCACTCACAACAGGGTGCTTTCGCTGAAAAGAGCGAGGGCTGAACGGGTTCCGGTTCGGGCATCGCCCCGGCGCGTCTAGGCGCGATCTCGATCCAGTCAGTCGGGTCGAACTGGCTCGAGACGATCGTCTCGTAGCCGTGCGCTCGGTGGGCATCGAGCGCGGTGTTCGGCGTGTTGCACTGCCTGCTCAGGTGCAGAAGCACAGCGTGCGAGGCGGGTTTGATCGTGCGCACGGCCTCGGCGGACTCCTGGTTCGACAGGTGCCCTGCGCCCCCCATGATCCGGCGCTTGAGGTACTCGGGTCTCGGGGAATCGATCTGCATCCGCGGGCAGTAGTTGCTCTCGATGGCAAGCGTCCCCACGCCGTGCAGCGCGCGTGTGAGTTCGGGGGCGGGCCTGCCAAGGTCGGTCGCGTACCCGAGCGAGGCATTGCTGGATTCGATCCGAAACGCGGTGACGCCCAACTGGTCGTGCGCGAGACGGGCGAAGCCGACCTCGACCTCGTCCCAGATCGTGAACGGGTCCTCGAAGAGCTTGAGGTTCTTGCCCGTGATCCCGGCTCGACGCGCAGCGAACGCGTGGTCGGCGTGCGCGTGGACCTTGATGTGATCAAGCCTCGCCGCCTGCCAGCCGAGGTGGAAGTGATCCCGGTCGAAGTGCGTCACAAGGATGTGGTCAACCTGGTCGAACCGGAATCCCTCGTCGGCGAGCAGCTTGCGTGTGCGTCTGGGGGAGAGGCCCGCGTCGAGCAGGCAGACCCGGGTGGTCAGGCCCTCGCCGAAAGTCAGGACCGAGCAGTTGCCCGACGAGCCGCTGGCGAGCACGCAGAGTCGGAGTTTTGGGGCCTTGGTCTCGGCGGGTCGGTCCATGTAGGGACATGGTAGGGGATCGGCCCACCGGTCGGAACTACGATCAGGTGTGTCAAACACCGTTTCGATCGAAGATCTGGGCAGGCTGGGTTACCACGAGGCGTACGAGATCCAGCAGCAGCGCCACACGTGTGTGCTGGCAGGGCGCGAGACGGACGATGCCGAGGTAGGCACAGTACTGCTCGTTGAGCACGACCCGGTCATCACGGTAACGCACAGACCCGAGGCCCAGTCGCACATCACAGCGACGCCCGAGATGCTCGCGGCGCAGGGCGTCCAGATCGCGGAGACCGATCGGGGCGGCGACGTGACCTACCACGGCCCGGGCCAACTCGTCGTCTATCCGATCGTCGATCTCAACCGGATGAACTGCCGGATCGTCGAGTACCTGCGCGTGCTTGAGGACATCGTCATCGAGACACTCACGGCGTTCGGGATCACGGGCGAACGAGACGAGGACGCAACCGGGGTCTGGGTTCGATCGGGAGAGCAGTCAGCGAAAGTCTGCGCGATGGGCGTCCGCGTGCGTCGTTGGGTCACTATGCACGGGCTTGCGCTCAATGTCGATCCCGACCTCTCTCACTTCTTGCTCATCGTGCCTTGCGGCTTGCACGGCAGGCCAGTCACGAGCCTGCGTGTTCTTCTGGGTCATGATTGCCCGACGCTGCAACAAGCGAAGGACACCGTCAGCGCGATCGCGCAGCGTCGGTTTACTGAGATGGCAGAACAAGCGCAGGAACGCCGAGCGAAGGCTTAGTCGATCGAGAGCGCCCCAGGCGGGAGCCAGAGGTAATAGAACCCCGGGTCGGTCGCCCCGTTCATCGCGAGCCGGTCCTTCCAGTTCAGCACCGCGTCGAGCACGCCCGGTTGGTCGGTCTGCTTCACCTGCGAACTCGCCGAGGCGTAGGGCGTGAGCGGGGGCGGCCCGCCTCTGTAGTACTTGACGAGTTGCGCCGACTCGAGACCGGCAAGGCGCTTGGCGGCCTCGTGCGCGTCTCTGATGCCTCCGAGTTCATCGACGAGCCCGAGTTCGAGCGCGGTTCTTCCGGTGACGACCCTGCCGTCGAGCGTGGTGTCCGGGTCTTTGAGCTCGGGCCTGGCGCTCGTGACGCGCGAGCGGAAGTCCTGGTAGAACTCGTCAACGATGCCCTGGATGAGCTGCATGTGCTCCTCGTTTGCAGGCTGCATCGGGTTGGCGATGTCCTTGTTGGGCCCCGAGACGACCGAGCGCGACGTGATGCCGAGACGCGAAAGCCCGTCGGACACGTTGATGGTGGGGACGATGACCCCGATTGAGCCCGTGATGGTGGCGGGCTGCGCGACGATGTGGTCTGCGGTGATCGCGGTGTAGTACCCGCCCGAAGCCGCGACCTCGCCCATGCTCACGACGACCGGCTTCTTCGAGCGCTGTTTGAACGTCTCGATCATCTCGGCGAGCGTCTCGCTCGCGGCGACCGATCCGCCCGGGGAGTTGATGTGGATGAGCACTGCCTTGACCGCCGAGTCCTTCTCGGCCTTGTCGAGCATGGCCGAGAAGTCGTCGAGCAGCGCAGCGGAGCCGAAGGGCGAAGTCGATGTCGATGTGATGACACCGGTGAGGTCGATCTGCGCGACCTTGTTCCGGCTCGCGCCGTCGCGGGCGACGGTTCGTTCGTCGATGCGCGTCGGGCGCCCATCGAACTGAAGCGTGATGGAGTTTGGGACACAGCCGACGAGCGTCGCGAGGGTTACGGCAAGCAGGGTGACGAATGTGGGCGTTCGCATGGAAACAGGGTACACCGGGCCCGGGCGGCGTAGGCTCAGGCGATGGCGAACGATCCCAGGGTCCATATCCCGGTACTGATGGATGAGGTGATCGCGCTGCTCGATCCGAAGCCGGGCGAGGTGTACGCCGACGCGACAGCGGGCCTGGGCGGGCACGCGCGCGAAGTCGCCAAGCGAATCGGACCGGCGGGTGTTGTTGTGCTGGGCGACCTCGACATGTCGAATCTCTCCAGCGCGACCCAGTCAGTGGCGGAGAGAAACAAATCGAGAATCCTCACGCACCACGGCAGCTTCGCGGACCTGCCCCGGTTCATCGAGAACGAAGGCCTGAAGGTCGATCTCCTGCTCGCGGATCTTGGGTTTGCCTCCAATCAGGTCGACGACCCATCGCGGGGGTTGACGTTCCGAGAGGACGGGCCGCTCGACATGAGGCTCGACACCTCGGGCCAGCTCACCGCGGCGGATCTCGTCAATGAACTCGGTGAACAAGAACTCGCGGACGTGATCTACCGCTACGGCGAGGAGCGTGCTTCGCGCCGGATCGCGAGGGCGATCGTCGAGCGTCGCAAGCAGCAGAAGTTCGACTCAACAAGTGATCTCGCGGATATCGTGCGCCGCTCGGCCGGGCCTCCGCCGAAGGGGCGCAAGCGGATCGACCGCGCGACACGCACGTTCCAGGCGCTTCGGATCGCGGTCAACGGCGAGATCGAGTCGCTCGATGCGCTGCTCGAGCAGATCCGGATCGGGTGCATGAAGGCGGCGTCCGGCAAGGACTCGTGGCTGAGTCAGGGCGCCAGGGTGGGGGTGATCTCGTTCCACTCGCTCGAGGACCGACCGGTGAAGCGGATGTTCCAGCAGATCGAGCAAGCCGGGGACGGCAGGCGGTTGACACGCAAGCCAGCGGTGGCCGGGGAGGCCGAGGAGCGATCGAATCCGAGGGCGAGATCTGCGAAGCTCCGCGTGCTGCAAGTGTTGGACGAAACGCGGCCCGATGCCCGATGACAATCAAACGCGGCGGAGCAGCCGCAGTGTGGATGGACAACGCAGGCAGGCACCGACACGGAAGTCGTTGTCTCAGGCTGGTTTACGCCGGCCCGCTTTGGCAGGGAATCGCCGTGACTCGCGAACAGAAACTCGCGCTCATCATCGGATTTAGTTTGATCCTCGCCGTGGGCGTGCTGATCAGCGATCATCTGTCCCGAGCACAGTCCGAACCGATCGTCGCCGATCAGGAGATCGACCAGCCGATGGTCGTACACCGCATCGCGGATGTGCCTCCGGGGATCGGCGAGACCGTCAGGCCTATAGCCGGCGACGACGCGGTGCGCGTCGATCCGGGCATCGGAGGCATCCGCGAACCGCTGCCCGGCATCGAAACTGCGCAGGCGAACACGAGCGATGGGCCGATCGAGGTCTCAATGCTCCCGCGTGAATCGACCGCGACGCGCGATCCGATCCGTGAGCCATCGCCTCGCGACTCGAACATCATCAACACCGCCAGCACCGACACCGATTCGACCGAGTACGCGAGAGGCAATTCGCTTCCCGCAGACATGTTCGAGCCTGTGAGTGACTACACCTCCAGGCCCGGTATCCAGACGCGCAGTCAGATCGAGCAGTCGCGTCAGACACTTGCGCAGAATGAGCAGTCTCGCGGGTCAGACCGGCAAACTCCTCCGAGCCCGGTCAGGCACACCGTGGACGAAGGCGAATCGCTCTATGCGATCGCGGAGCGTTACTACGGCAACGGCAATCTCTGGCCCGAACTCGCGAAGGCAAACGCGGGCCGCGTCAACGATGAAGGCCACGTCCTGATTGGCGCAGAACTCGTGATCCCCGCGCGCAAAGGGTCGCCTCTGTCAATCCCGAAGACGCAGACCCTGCAAACTCGGACCGCGCAGGCACCGACAAATCAGATGACCACCAACGAGCAGTTCGGCACCTACGTCGTCCAGAAGGGCGATACGCTCAGCGAGATATCGCAGGAGCTGATGGGCACGGTCCGCAGGATGAATGAGCTCATCAAGATCAACAGCGACCAGATCAACGACGCCGACGATATTCGCGTTGGGATGAAGCTGCGCTACCCGAGGGGCGGTCGCGCATGACACCCGGAACCCCGGACGAGCAGGGCGCCGGCTCCCCCGGCTTGATGCTCCGTCTGGCGGTTCTGATCGTGGGCATGGGCGTGATCGCGCTCTCGCTGCTCTCATATAGGCAACTCAGGCTCCAGGCTATCCATGAGCAGTCCGATGCCCGCCTGCGCCAGACACAACAGGACAAGGAGCTCTGGACGCTCCGTTCGGAGATCGCCCTGCGCACGACGCCAGAGCAGGTCGGGGTGGTAGATGTCGACTACGCGCCGGTTGAGGAACAGACACCGTGACGGGCGACCGCGTGCAACTCGTGACGAAGCTGTTGGTCGCGCTGTGTTTCCTCGTGTTCGTTGCGGTATTCCTGCGTGTCGGTCAGCTCCAACTCGAGCCCGATGAGAGATTGGGTGACTATGTCGGCCTTCGACAGAGTGTGCGATTCCAAGACCCGGTCCGGGGCGAGATCTACGACAGGCGCGGGCGCGTGATCGCGGCGACAAGGTTCGCAAAGCGCGTGTTCGTCGATCCGTCCAAGTTTCCGGACCCGCCGGGCGAGGCGATCGTGGCGCTGTCACAGATGCTCGCATTGGACCCGGGTGAGGTCGGTCAGCGGATTGTGTCGCGCATGTCAGAGAACCAGGCGGCGATCCTCGCTGCGACCGAATCGGGCGAGAACCCGAGGCTCATCCAGTATGTCTCAATCGGTGATCCGATCGACCAGCAGCTTGCAGAGCAGGTCCGAGGTCTGGGGATCAAAGGGGTCCACCTCGAGGATGTCCCTGTGCGTGAGTACCCGGCGCTCGACCAGCTGGCGAACCTGCTCGGGCTCGTCGGCGCTGAGCACTCCGGTCTGCTGGGATTCGAGCACGCGTTTGATGAAGAGCTGACGGGTGAGCGAGGCCAGGGCGCGTATGTTCGCGATGCCTCGCGCAAGCCGCTCTGGATCGAGCCGGGCACGTGGAAGCCGGCGCAGGCAGGCGGTGATGTGCGCATGTCGATCGACCTGGAGCTTCAACGCATCGCGATGGAGGAGTTGCACCGGGGGATTGTGGAGTTCGATGCCGCGGGCGGCAGGCTCGTGATGGCGGACCCGCACACGGGCGAGATCCTCGCGATCGTCGATCTTGTGCGCGACATGCCTGGCTTGCTCCAGCTCCCGCTGCTGCCCGAAGACGAGAAACGCGTTCCCGGTTACGAGTTGCCCGTTGGTCGGTACGACACGATCCGGAACCTGGGCGAGCCCGAGGTGCACCCGGCGCTTGCGAAGAACCGGTGTGTCGAGCACCTGTACGAGCCGGGTTCGAGCTTCAAGCCGTTCATCTGGGCCGCGATCACCGAGGCGGGCAAGGCGATGCCCGATGAGGTCTTCGACACGGAGGGCGGGCTCTGGCGCACGAGCTACGGCAGGCGCATCGAGGACGTGACCCGTAGGCACGAGATGACCTGGTCCGAGGTGCTCGTCAACAGTTCGAACATCGGGATGATCAAGGCCACCGAGCGGATGTCGTTCAAGGACGTGCGCGACAAGGTGCTCGAGCTCGGCTTCGGCAAGCCCACACGCATCGGGCTCTCGACCGAGTCCGCGGGTGCGGTCACGACGATGAAGAACTGGAGCAAGTACACGCATACTTCAATCGCCTTCGGGCACGAGGTGGGTGTGACGCCCGTGCAGATTCTCCGCGCGTACGGCGCGTTCGCCCGGACCGGTGACATGGCCGGCACGCTCGTTGACCTGCGTCTGACCGGCGTGGATCCGAACGAGCCCACGGTCGTCAAGCGTGTCTTCGGCTCCGAAGTGTGCGTGCTCGTGCGCGAGGCGCTCGTGAAGGTCGCGGCTAAGGCCGAGGCGACGATGGAGCGCGTGCACGGCGAGTCTGGTTGGAAGTACACGATGTTCGGCAAGTCGGGCACCGCCGATGTGCCGGTCGGTCCAGCGCCCGAGGGCTTCAAGTACGCCAAGGCGCGCATCGGGTACTACGAAGACCAGTACAACTCGAGCTTCATCGCGGGTGCGCCGTTCGAGACGCCCAGGCTCACGATCATCGTCGTCATCGACGACCCGGGCCCCGAGCAGATCAGGAATCGTGAACACTACGGTTCGTACGTCGCCGCCCCGGTCGCCCGCCGGGTGCTCGAACGCTCGCTGGAATACCTGGGCGTCGAGCCCGATATCGTGCACGAGTCCGAAGAGACCGAGCAGGACCGGCTGGCTGCGATCGATTCCGAGTAAGCACTACCGCCGAACAGGCGAACGCCCCGCGACGATCCTGTCCCGCCCGCCCGGTGCGACGATCGTCTCGATAAACGTCTGGTACTGCGCATCGAATTCATCCAGAGGTGTGTTGAAGTAGGTCGTCAGCGGGTCTGGCATGAGTCGCGCCACGCGTCGACCGTTGCCCACACCCGAGGCGGCGTCGGTCAGCATCGATTGAAGCCCGTTGTTGTAGAGTCCGCTCTCGCCCTCGCGGAGAAAGTGCACGAGCGCCCAGACCTGGGCGTACCAAGTCAGGGCGCGCATCTGGTTCGAGCTGATGAGTTCCTGCGGCGAGGAAGCCATCAGCTCCTGCAGTGAGAGCAGTTGACCCTCCGCATAGGCCGCGCGGAGCTGGTCGTACCGCTCCGTGTTCGCCCATGGCATGAAGATCGGCAGGTCGGGACGGGACGGATCGAACTTGAACCCTTCCATGTAAGTCGCGATGCCTTCTTCAAGATAGACAGGCAGTCGCGTCTTGAACGTCAGCTGGGTGTACTGGTGCCAGCCCTCGTGCGCTGCGAGGTTCAGTGTGTCGCTGAGTGTGCCAAGGTCTCGGTAGACGCCCCGTCCAGAGGCGGCGAACCCGCCCCGCTGGATGCGGAGGTAGACGTCGGCGCGTTCACGCATCAGCGCACGTGTCAGCGTCGCCCATTGGGGCCGCGTGTGCATGAGGTACGTGTCGAGTTTCACGGGCGGCGCGGGCAGGTCGGTCAGCGACGTGCGGTACTGACGGAGCGATGCCTCGAGAAAGCCGGGCAGGGTCTGGCGGATGATCCGGCGATCGCTCGTCGTGAAGACGCGGTAGTGCTGCGTGCGGATAACCGAGCCGGGCGTGCCCCCAAACTCCCAGGGCTCGATGGACAGCACCTCGGTCGGCGCTGCGTAGCTGCGGTAGGGCCTTGGCTCTGGGCTGCGCGTGACAGAGGGCGAGGGCATGGGCTCGATGTCTTCGTAGGTTGAGCACCCTGCCAGAAGCACACACGCCGAGATGAGCAGTGTTCTTCTCAACCGAGTTCTCCGAGACGCTTGTTCACGGCTTCGCGCTCGGCCTGCTGTTGCTCCAGCTTCTTGCGTGTCTCTTCGACGAGGTGCGCCGGTGCCTTGTCGGTGTAGCCCGGGTTGGAGAGGCGCTTCTCGAGCGCACCGATCGAGCCGTTGAGGTCCTTGAGCTGCTGCTGGAGGCGCTCGCGCTCGGTATCGGCGTCCACCTCATCGGCGAGGTTGCTGAGCTTGAGTTCGACGCCATCGAAGTCGAAGGGGACAGCCTCGCCCTCGGGCGCGCTCGTCGTGATCGCATCGAGCCCGGCGAGCGTTTCGGTGACCTGGCCCAGTCCGCTCAGGCTCGCGACCATGTCCGGGTCCGCGTGGAGTGTGATCTGCCTGCGGGGGGGCACCTTGTGCTGCGCGCGCACCTTGCGGATCGCATCGACGAGATTCTGCATCCGCTCGAACCTCGCCTCGGCGTCCTCGTCGATGAGCGTCTCGCTCACCCCGGGCCAGCCCGATGTGCACAGGAGCGACGGGTCACGACCGTCGGGCAGCGTCACACCCTCGACCGCGCCGACGCGCAGCTCGCGGACGGGTTTGGCCAGAACCTCTGTGATGAACGGGGTCACCGGGTGCAGGAGCCTCAGGATCGTTTCGAGGACCTGCTGGATGACGACGCGCTGGGCGGGGGCGGTCTTCATCGTGGGCTTGACGCCCTCAAGGTACCAGTCGCAGTAGTCGGCGCGGAGCACATCGAAGAGCTGCTGCGCGTAGACGGAGAACTGGTATTGGCCCGTCGCCTCGTCGATCGCCTTTGTTGCCCGTGCCAGTCGCGAGAGCATCCATCGGTCGATGACGCTGAGGTCGCCGGGCGCGACGGATGCGGGTTCGCCCCCCGTGTGCTCGCTGAGCATGCGGATCACGAACCCGTTTGCGGCGTTGTAGAGCTTGGTGCAGAAGTTCCGACCCTTGTCGAACTTCGGGCTCGTGTTTTTGCCCGTCTCGGGGTCCTTCTCGACGGGCATCCGGACGTCCTGCGTCTGCGTGGTCATCTCGCAGAGCGTGTAGCGCATCGCGTCGGTACCGTGGGACTCGATGATGTCGAGGGGGTCGACCCCGTTGCCGAGGGACTTTGACATCTTGCGTCCCTCGCCGTCCTGGATCATGGCGTGGATGAAGACATCGGGGAAGGGCAGCTGGCCGTCGGTCTCGCCCGCCAGCAGGTAGCGGTTGAACATGACCATGCGCGAGACCCAGAGGGTGATGATCTCACGCGCGGTTGTGAGGACGGAGCTTGGGTTGAAGGCGCCCAGCAGTCCATCGAATTGGTCGTCTGTCTTGTCTGCGTCGGGCCAGCCCATCGTGGACATGGGCCAGAGCGCGGAGCTGAACCAGGTGTCGAGGACGTCTGGGTCTTGGGTGAAGCCGTACTTCTCAAACTCAGCAATGACTTCAGCATCTTTAGGGTCTCCGATGCAGACATAGCAACGGTCGAGTTTGCTCTCGGAGCCAGTGGGTGGACCGCCAAAAGAAATTCTTCCTTCAGCGATCCAAACTTCATAATTGAGAACGTGCTGGTCCTCTTGCTCTTTCGGAATGTTGTACTCATCCCACGCGACGCTCCAAACCGGAATCCGGTGCCCCCACCAGAGCTGACGGCTGATGCACCAGTCGCGCAGGTTCTCGTGCCACTGCTCGAAGGTCTTGGCGTAGCGGTCGGGGTAGAAGCGGAGCTTGCCGTCGTGCTCGTTGCTCTCGCGGGGGAGCATGAGCTGGCTGGTGCGCTGGTCCTCGGTCATCGCGCGCAGGGCGGCGGCTCTCAGCCTGTCGTCGGTGACCTTCACGTACCACTGGTCGGAGAGGTAGGGCTCGATCGCCGCGTGCGAGCGGTAGCTGTGGCCCACGCTGTGCACGTGGGGCTTGACGGCTTCGAGCAGGCCTCTGGCCTTGAACTCGTCGAGCACCTTCTGCCGAGCGTTTTCGCGTGAGAGCCCGACGAAGACGTGCGCGCCGTGGTGAGGGTCGTAGTCGTCCCAGCCGTGGTCGGCGGAGATCGAGGCGTCGGGCGCCATGACGTTGATGACGGGCAGCTCGTGTCGCTGGCCGATCTCCCAGTCGTTGGGGTCGTGCGCGGGGGTGACCTTGAGGAAGCCGGTCGCCATCTTGGCTTTGGCGTCGTTCTCGTCGCCGCCGAGCGCGACGGGGAGCACGACGTACGAGTCCTCGATGATCGGGATCACGCGGCCGACCAGAGGCAACTCGGCGCGGAGGCCCTTGAGCGCACCGGCGCGGGGATCCGTCGGGTTCACGGCGACCGCGGTGTCACCCAGGTACGTCTCGGGGCGGGTCGTCGCGACGGTCACGAACGCCTGGTCGTCCTCGGGGAATTTCTCGGCGCCCGGGTAGCCCTTGGCTGCCAGTTCTGACCACGTGACGGGGGAGTGATCGCCCGGCTTGGCTTCGTGCACGAGCGGGTAGCGCAGGTACGCGAAGATGCCCTCGATCTCTTCGTTCTCGACCTCGTCGTCGGCTAGCGCTGTCTGTGTAACCGGGTCCCAGTTGACGAGGCGTTTGCCGCGGTAGATGAGCCCGTCTTTGAAGAGACGGAAGAACGCCTCGCGGACGGCTTTGGCGCAGATCTCGTCCATCGTGAACCGCTGGCGGCCCCAGTCGCACGAGCAGCCCATAGCCTTGAGCTGGTCGGTGATGCGCTCTTCGTACTCGTCCTTGAACGCCTGGATCTTGGCGATGAACTCGTCGCGCTCGAAGTCGGTTCGCTTCTTGCCTTCCTCGGCAAGGACGCGCTTCTCGACGACGGTCTGCGTCGCGATGCCCGCGTGGTCGGTGCCCGGCATCCAGAGGGTCTCGAAGCCCTTCATCCGGTGGTAGCGGATCAGGACATCCTGGAGTGTGTTGTTGAGCGCGTGCCCGAGGTGGAGGGCGGCGGTCACATTGGGCGGCGGGATGATGATGCTGTAGGGCTTGGTCTCGCCCGAGAGGACGCGGGCCGGGTCGGCCTTGAAGGCGCCGGCGGCGTCCCAGCGGGCGCTGACGGCTGGTTCGTGCTCGGCTGGCACGTACTTGGCGGGGAGTTCTGTCTTCGTTGGTGTGCTCATTGAGCTAGCAGTGTATGGGGGCCGATACCATGATCGATGACTGACACAAACAACAAAGCTGGGTCCAAGGTGCTGGCCGCGTGTGTTCTGGCGGTGGTCGCTCTGGCGATCGTCGGCGCCGGGGTGTGGTTCGTGCTGGGCCCGGGCTCGGGATCGGGAGTCGAGGAGGCTCAGGCGAGCCAGAATCCTTCGAACGAGGCGACACCGGCGCACGCGATCGAGGCGGCGCTGGGAGCCGCGGCTTCGTACCGCTCCAGCGAGGAGTACGCCAAGGCCGAGGCGGTCCTGAGGGCGGCGGTCGAGGAGCACGTCGAGGACCAGGGCCTGCGGCTGGCGTACGCCGAGGTTCTGATGGATCTGCAGAAGACTGAGCAGGCGTACGAGCAATACGAGGCGGCTCTGGCGATCGGGCCGCGCGATCCGCAGATCGAGTTCAACGCGGGCACACTGGCGATGGCGGTTGGCAATCCCGAGCGAGCGCTCGAGCACTACTCGATGGCGCGGACGGCCGAGCCCGGCAACCCCCAGATCGCGCTGTACCTGGGAGCTGTCCAGCACCAGCTCGGGATGCAACCCGAGGCGAAGGCGAGCCTGCTCGCTGCAATTCAGCTGGACGAGAGCAGCGCTGAGGCGTCATCGATGCTGGCGCAAATCTACCTTGACGAGAACGACGCCGAGGTCGCGCTGAGTTTCATCCGCAGAGCGCGAGAAGCTGAGCCTGCGCAGGTGGCGCACCGGATCCTGGAGGCGAGGATCCTCCGCAGGCTGAACAAGCCGGAAGAGGCGCTGACGCTCCTGATGGCGCTGCCCGAGGGCGAGTTGTACCAGCCGATGGTGCTGGAGCTGTGCAGCGCGAGCATGGGGCTTCTGAGCCAGCGAGCGGAAGCAGCGGAGCTCTACGAGCGGGCGATGGAGCTCAATCCGGGCGAGCCCGAGTACGCGTTCCAGGCGGCACAGTGGCACGAGCGTGCGGGCAACGCCGAGCGGGCAGAGGAGCTTGCCAAACGGGCCTCGATGATGGGGCACGAGCAGGCGAAGAAGATGGCGGATCGGCTTGCAGAGGGTTGATAAAGCTCGGCTGAGTCAGATGCTCATCGCGGTTTCGGGTGAACTCGGGACCGTCGGCGTGGGCTCGCCGTCGTCGTCATCATCGTCATCGTCATCAGGGTCGTCATCGCCCGGGTCTTGTTCGTCGCCGGGCGGCGTTTCGAGTCGGCGTCCGGCTTCCTGCCAGGCATCGGGCAGTTCACGCTTCTTGCGCTGGCGGCCCGGGATGTCGCGTCTGAATCGGCTCCGGACGATGAGCATCAGCGCGAGCGAGGCGCTCGCGATCACGATGACCACGAAAAGCAGGATGAGCCCAGCCATGGTCTGGCTGGTGTCCGCGGCGGGCTGGGTCGAATTCTGGAACGCGATCACGCCGAGCATCTCGCCCCCAGCGTAGCGGCTACACTTCGGGCCATGGACGAAAACACCCTCCATTTTCAGACGCATCAGTCGGTCATCGACGACCTCGAGGCGCGGATTTTGACGATCCGCGACTCTCTTTAACTACGATTCCAAGCTTGAACAAGCCGCTCAGCTCACGGAAAAGATGAACGCGCCCGACTTCTGGGACAGCCAGACCGAGGCGCAGAAGGTTGTCAGCGAGCTCAAGCTCGTCAAGGCACAGACCGACCCGATCGGCGAGGCCATGACGTCGCTCGAGGATGCCAAGGTTGCCTACGAGATGGCGCGCGAGGAGGGCGACGACGATCTGCTCGTCGAGGCCGATGACACGCTCTTTGATCTGACCAAGAAGATGGACAAGATCGAGCTCCAGTCGCTGCTGTCTGGCAAGCATGACCACCGCAACTGCTTCCTGTCGATCAGCGCGGGTGACGGCGGGACCGAGGCCAACGACTGGGCGGACATGCTGCTGCGTATGTACCTGTACTACTTCGAGAAGCAGGGCTGGAAGGTCGAGGAGGTTTCCAAGACATTCGGCACCGAGGTCGGTGTGGATCACGTTACGCTCCACGTGCAGGGGCCGTACGCGTTTGGCTATCTCAACTGCGAGCGGGGGACACACAGACTGGCGCGCGTAAGCCCGTTTAACGCGCAGGGCAAGCGCCAGACGAGCTTCGCGACGGTTGATGTCACGCCCGAGTTCGACGAGACGGGCGACGTTGAGATCCCCGACAAAGATTTGGAGATCACGGCGTTTGCGCGCTCGAGCGGCCCTGGCGGTCAGAACGTGAACAAGGTCGCCAGCGCCATCAGGCTCGTGCACAAGCCGACCGGGTTTATGGTCGTGGCGAGCAGCCACCGGGACCAGCTGCAGAACAAGCGGCAGGCGATGGCGCTCCTGACGGCGAAGCTGGAGCAGCTCGAGGAAGAGAAGCGTGAAGCGGAGATCGCCGAGGCCTCGGGTGGGAAGCTCGAGCACCGGGGTTGGGGCGCACAGATCCGCTCGTACGTGCTCTATGACAACCGGGTGAAGGATCACCGGACCAACCACGAGGTGGGCAACCCGCAGACCGTGCTCGACGGGAACCTGCAGGAGTTCATCGACTCCGAGCTTCAGCGGCGCCGGTCGAACAAGGGATAAACCCGGTTCCGGGAAAGTGACCCCGGGCTCTGACCCGATAGAAGCTCTGGTACGACGCTCCGGATCAGAGAGATGCCCGAGAAACAGCTGCTCATCCATATCGGCTTGCACAAGACGGGCACGACGTGGCTCCAGCGCCGGGTGTTTGCAGACGCGGAGATGGGCTTTCTCTCGACGAAGAACGGCCAGAGCAACAAGGCGACCGATTGGTTCGTGACGACCGACCCCTTGGCCTTTGACGCGGCGAGGGCTCGCGGAGTGTTCGAGCCCATGATCCGCGAGGCCGGAGAGCGGGGGCTGGTGCCGGTGATCTCGCAGGAGAGACTGAGCTCGGACCCGTCGTTCGGCGGGTACTACTTCACCGACGTGATCGATCGTCTTGAAATGACATTCGATGACTTCAGGGTGCTGCTGACCATCCGCGAGCAGAAGGGGATGTTGCTCGCGCTGTACCGCCAAGCCGTGCGCTCGGGCGGGACGTACTCACTGACGCAGATGATCGGTACGGGTAATGAGCCAGTGGGCTGGAAGCCAACGATCAGGCCTGAGTACCTGATGTATGATCGGATGATCGAGCATTTGCGCACGAGGCTCGGTGATGAGCGCGTGTGCGTGCTGCCTCTTGAGTTGATGCGGCGCGACCCGAAGGGCTACATGCAGCGTCTGCTTGCGTTCACGGGGGCGGAGACTTCCAAAGAGCCCGGCATGGAGGCGGAGAACGCGGGGCTCTCGCCTCTTGCGACGAGGCTCTCGACGCTGACAAACCGGTTCAGCAGGCCGAACCCGCTCGGGCCCGATCAGTCGTGGCGGTTGAAGTTCATGCGGCGGTTCTACTGGTGGTTCGATCGGATCGTGCCGAAAGGCTGGTCGAACGGCACGACGAAGAGCTGGAAGTCCACGATCGAGCGCCGGGTTGGTGCGATGTATGACGAGAGCAACAGGTGCACGTCAGAACTCACGGGGTTTGATCTCGGATCGATGGGGTACGGCGTCGCTCAGGACAAAGCAAGTTAGGGCCTGCGCTGACGCGAGGACAGGCGCATCTGGTTGCGCCGAGCCGCGGCTTTGCGCGAGAGCTCACCGATCGGGCGAGGGCCTTGGCAGCAGCCCACGGCGCACGCGTCGTCGATCGGCTCCGGTTCGGAGTTGTCCTTTGACATGCCGGATTCGATCGCGGGCAGGATGCTTGCGATGAGGATGACACCGAACGAACCGAGCAGGACGACCGGGTGGAGGTCCATGTCGTAGCGCCGGAGTACGACGAAATTGAGGACCGCGGTTGTGGCGATGAGCACGAATGCGATGATGAGCCGTTTGGCGAGCTTGCCGCCGTCGGTATCCTCGAACGGTTCCGGTGGGAGGTCATCGGGAATCTCGTAGGCGAGCTTGTCGGGCTGGTAGCTGCCGCCCGAGGGCACGCGGGTCGCGGGTTCGCCGGCGAGTTTCAGGTTGGTTCGGCTGTGTGCCATATCACACAGTAGATACGAAATGGGGGGCGGTTTCTTCCCAAATCCGGATCAAATCATCTGTTCCATGAGAATTCTGTTTCGTTTGTTCGTGTTCCGTATTGCCACAACGATCCCGATAATCGTCACGATAATGGGCACGGCGATCATGACGGCGAAGATCTTCATCACCCGGTCGGCCATGGCCATCGGCTCGTGACGGAGTGTGATTGGGTAGGCGTCTGCTGAGATTTCGAGCGTTTGATCACCTCGTTCGGGGACCGTGAGCGTGCCCAGCACGAGGTGGCGCTGCTCGCCGATGACGATCCACTTGTCCGCAGTGTCGGGCATGAAGCTCACTTCCGGGTTGATCGGTTTGACGGTGATCGTGTTCGAGTCGGAATCGATATTCGCGTCGCGCGCGAGAACGTACTCGCCCGCAGCGGGGACGCGGAGGGTGTGCGTGCCGTCAGATTCGATCGTGTCGAAGACCTTGGAAGCGCCGGCGACGAGCATCCAGCCGCCGCCCCCGATCGCGGCGACGAGCAGTATCAGGCCTGAGACGATGAGGATCGTGCCCATGGGTTTGGGTTTGTAGTTCTCGTCCATATCGGCATGTTAGCCGATCGCATGACGTGGTCAGACGAGCAGGCTTGCCGGGCTTTCGAGGAGTTTGCGGACCGTCGAGAGGTACTCGGCTGCCATCGCGCCGTCGATGATGCGGTGGTCGCTGGACATGGTCATGGACATCTCGTGCCCGATGGTGATGGCCTGCTCGCCGTCTTCGTCGGTCTCGATAAACGGCTTCTCGATGGCCTGTCCGACCGCGAGGATCGCGGCGTTGGGCGGGTTGATGATCGCGGTGAAGTGATCGACACCGAACATGCCAAGGTTCGAGATGGTGAAGGTCGAGTCCGACATCTCCTCGGGGGTGAGGCCCTTCTCGCGCGCTTTCTTGGCGAGGCGTTTGGTCTCAGCCGAGATGTAGCGGAGGCCCTGCGCGTCGGCACCGCGGATTGTTGCGACGACGAGGCCGCCTCCGCGCTCCGTAGGCAGGCTGACTGCAACCCCAATGTTGACGTGCTTGTGCAAGTCGATCGAGGGGCCGTTGTCGTTCCACGAGCTGTTGATGAACGGGTGCTGGTGCATCGCCAGGGCGCAGGCGCGGACGAGGAAGTCGTTGACGCTGAGTTTGACGCCCTGGTTCTCGAGCTGGCTGTTGAGCTGCTGGCGGAGTTCGAGCAGCGCGTCGATGCGGGCGCTGACGGTGACTTGGTAGTGGGGGATTGTTGTTTTGGACTCAACGAGTCTGCGTGCGATGGTGCCTCGCATGTTGCTGAGCGGGACGTTCTTGTCTTCGAGCGCAACGGGTGCGGGCATGGGCGCCGGCGCGGGCGAGGCGGTGACCGCTTGCTGGGGCGCTGCCTGCGCGGGAGCGGCGGCCGGCTGCGCGCCGGGGACGGCGTGCTCGACGTCCTTCTTGACGATGCGGCCCGAGGGGCCTGAGCCGTCGATCGAGTTGAGATCGATGCCGCGCTCGCTCGCGATCTTTTTGGCCAGGGGTGAAGCCATGATGCGGCCCGTGGTGCTCTCGGGGTCGGCGCTGATGCCCTGTGATGGGGCGAGTGTCGCGGTCGTGGACCCGTTGCTTGCGGACTTGTCGGCGCCCGAGTCCTGCTTCTGCGCGGGAGCGGCGCCGCCCGAGGATGCTCCGCCCGCGCTGCTGGCGGCCTCGGCGAGGTCCTCGTCTTCCTCGGCGATCACAACGATCAGGTCGCCCACGTTGACGTTGCTGCCCTCGCTCGCGGCGAGCTTGGCGATCCGGCCTTCGTCGAACGCTTCGAGTTCCATCGTTGCCTTGTCGGTCTCGATGTCAGCGAGCACATCGCCGGGTGAGATGGTGTCACCCTCCTTGACGTGCCACTTGACGACGGTGCCCTGCTCCATGGTGTCGGACATTCGGGGCATGGTGACTTGGATTGGCATTGCAGCTCTCCCGTTCGTGTCCGTGAATCAGGCGTTGACAACGTTCTTGACGGCTTCGGCGATCCGCTCGGGGTTGGGAAGGTACGCGTACTCGAGGCCCTTGGCGTAGGGCGTCGGGACGTCTTCCGTGTTGACGCGGACGGGCTGGTGGTCGAGCCAGTCGAAGCAGCGCTCGCAGATCTGGGTGATGACCTCGCTCGAGATGCCGGCGAAAGGCCAGGACTGATCGACGACGACGACGCGGTTCGTCTTTTTGACGCTTGCGATGATCGAGTCGATGTCGAGCGGGCGGATGGTCCGCATGTCGAGGACATCGCACTCGATGCCTTCTGCCGCGAGTTTCTCGGCGGCCTCGATGCAGAAGTTGACAGGGCGACCGAAGCTGACGAGCGTCACGGCATCGCCCTCCCGGCAGACGCGGGCCTGGCCGAAGGGGATGTAGTACTGCTCCTCGGGGACGTGCGCCTTGTCGCCCAGCATGCGCTCGGATTCGAGGAAGAAGACAGGGTCGGGGTCGGCGATCGCGGTGGCGAGCAGTCCCTTGGCGTCGTAGGGGTTGCTGGGGATTGCCATCTTCATGCCGGGCACGTTTGCGAAGAGGCCCTCGACGCACCAGGAGTGTGTGGAGCCGAGCTGACCGCCCGCGCCGTCGTTGCCGCGGAAGACGATGGGGCAGCCCCATTGCCCGCCTGACATGTAGAGCATCTTGGGCACGTTGTTGAGGATGGGGTCCGCGGCGACGAGGCTGAATGACCAACTCATGAACTCGACGATGGGGCGCAGGCCGTACATCGCGGCTCCGGTGCACATGCCGGCGAATCCGTTCTCTGAGATGGGCGAGTCGATGATGCGTTTGGGCCCGAACTCATCGAGCATGCCTTGAGAGACTTTGTACGCGCCGTTGTACTCGGCGACTTCTTCTCCGATGAGGAAGACGCGCTCGTCTTGGCGCATCTCGTGACTCATGGCTTCCTTCAGCGCTTCGCGGAACTGGATGATCCGATCGCCCTCGCGCGGGGGCAGCGGCTTTGAGAAGTCCGGCTGGGGGACGTTCTCGATCGAAGCGGGGTGGAGGTCGGCGGTGATCATGCTAAATTGCTCTCGGGTTAGTACTGTTTCCAGAGAATGGCTTGTGCTGGGATACGGATCCAGTGTGCGTCGTCGGGCTGGATTGCGTCGAGCCACCAATCCAGAGGCTTGACAGTGCGGTGGACGTTCTCGCCGAATTGATCTACAGCAGAGGCGGTGCGTAGCGCTACAGAGCACATGAGGGTGCCGCCTGGTCTGATGATTCTTTGGAGTTCTGCTGTGAACTTCGGGATATCTGATTCGTCTAGGTGTTCGAGAACATCGAAGCATGTCACGAGATCGAATACTTCGTCGGGGTGCTCGATTGAACAGCCGTTGCAGATAGCAAGATGGTCAGATGGAACGCGCTGCGTCGCTACTTCGATCGCGGAGGAGCTGATATCGATTCCGAATGCATCCAGATTGAATGGGGGGCGTGAGAGCTGCTCAACAACAAACCCGACTCCGCAGCCAACGTCGAGTGCTCGACCCTTTAGTGTGGAGATGCGGTCAGCGTGTTGGTGGATTGCAGCGAAACCGGGTGAGTACTCGGCGCGCGAATACGCCGGGTTGTTCTCGATCTGGTGGTCATAGATTGCTGCGTAGTCGGTCGTCATTGGTATTGGTTCACAGCAGCGGGTTCTTTGCCCCGTGCTTGTACTCGGCTGTCGGGCTCAGGTTGGGCTGGGGGTTGGCGTAGACGTCGGTGTAGAGTTCCTCGATGTCCGGATCGGTGGCGTTCTCGGCAAACTGTACGGCCTCGCGGACCTCTTCCTGGATCTCTTTCCGCATTGCTTTCCAGCTGTCCTCGTTGATCGCGTCGCGCTCGTTCATGAGGTGACCGAGCAGGTTCGCGATCGAGTCCTTCTCCTTGAACTGGTCGACCTCTTCCTTGGTGCGGTATTTCTGGGGGTCTGACATCGAGTGGCCCTGGTAGCGGTAGGTCTTGAAGTCCACGAATGCGGGGCGCTGCAGGTCGCGGCACTCGTCGACGAGGGGCTTGAACTGGTCGTAGACGTTGAGGATATCGAGGCCGTCGATCTTGACGGACTTGATGCCGAAGGCTTCGCCTCGTGCGAGGAGGTTCTCGGAGTTGGCTGAGTGGCGGTGGATGGCTGTGCCCATCGAGTAGCCGTTGTTCTCGATGATGTAGATGACGGGGATGGAGTATAGGGCCGCGAGGTTGAGGGCTTCGAAGAACGCGCCCTGGTCGATCGCGCCGTCGCCGAGGTAGCAGAGTGCGACTTTCTTGCCGCCCTTGTTCATGACTTCCCATTCGTAGCGGGCGGCGAAGGCGAGGCCGGCGCCGAGTGGGGTCTGGGCGCCGACAATGCCGTGGCCCCCAAAGAGCCAGTTGGGCTTGTCGAACATGTGCATCGAGCCGCCCTTGCCTTTGGCGCAGCCTTCGAGCTTGCCGAACATCTCGGCCATGCATGCCTTGGGGTCCATGCCTCGTGCGAGCGCGTGGCCGTGGTCTCTGTATGCGAGGACGACGGGGTCGTCGTGGTTGACTGAGCCGATGGTGCCGACGGCGCAGGCTTCCTGGCCTGAGTAGATGTGGCAGAAGCCGCCGATCTTGGCCTGCTGGTATGCCTGCATGGTGCGCGTCTCGAACTCGCGGATGAGCTGCATGCTCCGGAGCCATTCGAGGAGCCGGTCGTTTGAGAGCTCGTCGGAGAGTCTTGGCTTCGAGTTGCCCGTGCTGGCGGTCGCGGACTGCGGCATGGTGTTCCCCTGTGCGGTCAACTGCAATGCGCCCGGGCCATCATCACCCAAACAGCGCGCAGACAGACCCGCCTCCGGAGACGACGGATCATGGACGAACGGACTTTAGGGAATCCAATCGTGGGCGACAATCAATCGACCGAAGATAGCCCAAATGGGTGTATACAACCTGCACAGCGGGTAAAGGGACACCCGAAATAGGTTCCGGGTGTCCCTTGCATCGCTCAAAGTGAAGCTTGCTCAGCAGCCCGTGTTGTAGTTGGCGATCCAGGCGGTGAAATCGGTGGGAGAGCAGGTACCGTCTCCGTTCTGGTCACACTCTGGGAGATCGTTGTTGAATGCGTTGATCCAGGCTGTGAAGTCGGTGGGGCTGAGTTCTCCATCGTTGTTGACGTCTGCGGGGCACCGTGGGCTTTCAACGAGTGTGATATTGCCGAACCCGTACCCGTTGTGAGCGGCGAAAACGTGCTGGCCGTTGTCGGGGTTGATGATGTGCACGCCGTCGGAGAAAGTGGTGACGAGGATGTTGCCGTTGGTGAGCGGGTAGACGTCCTTGGCGACGGTTGAGGAGGGTATAGCCATAGTCCTTGTGCTGATTACCGAGGACTCGTTGAACTCACGGAGTATGCGCGTGTATCCGACACCGTAGTAGTTTCCGGGCGTGTGGCTGTCGGAAAACCCGGTCGGCCAATTCGCGGTGAAGATGGTGGAGAGGTCGTTCCCATTGTCGTCGTATATATGAATCTCATCGGACAGACTCTCGAGGCTTTCTGAGACGATGAGCTTTGAGTCTCCGATGACGTGGATATCCCAGGAGCTGAAACCAGTAGCGATCGGGGCTTTCTCGGTGCCGTCGGGGGCGAAGCGTTTGATCTGTGAAGCTTCGTAATCGATTGAGGACGTTCCGTCTCGAGCGGCGTGTGCTACGAGCAGATCATCGCCCATGAACGCGATTCCTCGGATATTCTCGATGCCGTCGGCACCGGTGAGGAAGAAGTCGACGAAATCACCGTCGCGTGAGAATCGGGCGACGGTGTCGTTGACCTGATCGGCGAGGTAGATGTGGTCGTCAGGGCCGTACGCGATTCCTTGGACCCATGCGATTGTGTTTGGAAACTGGTCTGTAAGATACCCGAGGAACAAGCCATCGTCTGGGCTGAACATACAGATACGTTTGCCTTCGGGTTGATCGCTGTAGTGAGTCCAGCCCACGGCAAGGAATTCGCTCTGTGCGTGGGACTGAGCGGCGGCAGTAATCATGAATATGGCTACGGATTGTTTGAACATGGAAATACCCTTTCAGCCAATGGCTCCGAAACGAATACTCCCCGTTTGTGCTTTGACAACGAAGGCGTCGCTTTGTTGCGGGTAGCGCGCTTGGGAATGCAAGAGTTCTGTTGCGACATATGAAAAGATCCCGCATGGAATCTCCATGCGGGATCTTTGACGGACGAGGTGTGCTCGAAGGGGTAGCTGGTTTCGATCAGCCCCCGAGCATCGCGGAAGACGATGTCTTCATCGGTGCCTGGCTCTTGAGCAGGACGACCGCAGTCTGGAGCTGGAGGTCGATGCCCTTCTCGATAAGGTCGCGCGGGTCTGGCCTCTCGGTGATCTCGGCGTCAGGGTCTCGAGGGTTGAATTCGAGGACCTGGCCGTTCTCATCGATCTGGAAGACATCAGCGTCGCGCCTGAGCGTGAGCCACTCGTTGACCTGGCTGGGCAGAAGCGGGATGTCGAGGTCGGGTGCGACGCCCCAGTTGGTGTCGCCCGGTCGGCGGTGGATGATCTTGCCACTTGGCAGCTGGTAATACTGTGTGGTGACCTTCATCGCGGCGTTCGCTCCGACGCGGTGGAGGTTCTGGACGGTGCCCTTGCCGTAGGTGCGTTCACCGAGGACGAGCGCGTGGATGTTGCCCGCGTCGCCGTAGTCTTTAATCGCTCCGGCGACGATCTCGCTGGAGGACGCTGAGTTGCTGTTGACGAGCATGACGACCGGGAGACCCGCGAGTGTTGCCTTCCACTTGTTAGCGGAGTGGATGCTGGGTGGTTCGGTTCGGCTGTTGACGGTCGAGACGAGCGTGCCGTTCTCGATGAAGCGGTTGCTGATCTCGATGGCCTGGTTGAGCTGGCCGCCCGAGTTGAACCGGAGGTCGAGGATAAGCCCGTTGAGCCCGGTCTTGCGCATGTCGTTGATCGCGGCATCCAGCTCGTTGGTGGAGTCCTGCGCGAACTTGTCGAGTCGGACATAGCCGATTTTCTGGTCTTTATCGACGTACCAGTCCCAGTCGCCCTTGGCGGGGCTGAGCTTGCGCCAACCGGTGACTGTTGCGACCTCGATCTCGTCGCGGGTGATTGTGATGTCCTTGATGAGCTCTTCGCCTTCGTCGTTCTCACGCCTGACGGTGAGCGTGACGTCGGTTCCTCTCGGGCCAGTGATGACTTCGACAGCTTGGTCGGTGGTCATGCCGACGGTCGATTCGCCGTCGACCTTGACGATGTAGTCGCCTGCTCGGACACCTGCGCGGACGGCGGGCATGCCCGGCATGGGCGTGTAGACCTGGAGGTCACCCGTGACGGGGTCGTTGATGATCTGGATGCCGACACCGATGAACGAGGAGTCGAGCCTCTTGTAGAAGGTGCGGAGCTCGTGGGGCCAGACGATCTGGCTGAACTCGTCGAGTTGCGCCATTCCGCCCGAGCCGACCTCGTGGATGACGACCTCGGGTGGGAGGTTGACTGTTGCGGCGTTGACCTCGATGAGCCTGTTGAGTGTGCGGCGAAGGTCGATAGGTGAGATGTCCTTGCGCGCGGCTTCGAGGTTGCGGATTTCGGTCTCAAGGTGAGCCAAGAGTTTTTCCCGGCTCGCATCCTGCTTCAGCTCGGGGAAGGCGAGTTCGAGATCTTCCATCTCGATGAGCATCTCGAGATTCTCGATGCCGGCGACGAGCATGGTCTTGAGCTGTGTGCCCGAGATGTGGTGGCGGGCGCCTTGCGCGAGGGCCGACCAGACGAGTTCGGGTGTGACGCCGTCGAGTTTCTCTTCGTAGTCTCCGCCGCGCGGGTTGTACTCGGGGAGGCCTTCGATCTCGGGTCGGTCGCCGAGTTCTCCGTAGTCTTCCTCGGTCGCGTCGGGGTTGGCTTCGAGCTCGGCGTGCTTCTCGTCCCAGTCCTGCTGAGCGATGGCTTCGAGTTCGCGGAGGCGCGCATCGCGCAGCTCCCAGTAACGCTCGGGAACGTAGAGCGTGAGCATCTCGCGGCGGACGAGCTGGCGCTCAAGGTCGTCCTTGTATTCCTGTGAGGCTTCCTCGACGTAGTTCAGGCGTGCGTACAGCTCCATCGCGCGGAGCCAGTTCTGTTTGGATTCGGCAGTCGCGGCGGTTTGCGCAGAACGGCGGATCAGGTCACGGATCTGAGGCTCGTTCAGCAGTGCCTTGCGATCGAGAACGATCGAATCGAGGAAAAGCACCGTGGCGAGTGCTTCGGAGAGC
The DNA here is from genome assembly GCA_003712165.1 of Phycisphaera sp. Lineage (GTDB taxonomy): Bacteria > Planctomycetota > Phycisphaerae > Phycisphaerales > UBA1924. The sequence goes on along the minus strand of RHLH01000001.1, from coordinate 2,122,695 downwards.
TTCTCGGGGTCGTTGCTGGCTGCTTCGTCGAGGAGCTTGTTGAGTTCTTCGCGTTTCTCGGCGATCTGCTTCTCGCGTTCCTCGGCTTGTTTCTCGAAGTTCTCGTTGAGCAGATCGATCGCGGCGCGGATGTCCGTGGTGTTGTCTGGGTCAATGTCGTCGGGGATGTTCTGGAGGGCACGGAGCGTGCCGTGCCTATCACCGACGCTCGCGGCGTCCCAGACGGTCTTTGACCAGTCGCTGCTCTGGAGTTCCGCCACTTGCGCGGTGGAACCTGATACGGCGACAGTCATCGCCACCGAGGCGGCAAACGCACGACTCAGAACCTGGACACAACCCATGAACGCCTCCATTCGTCTCTTGTCCCCCGGAGCCAGGACATTCGTGGGCATCGGCCCGACGGATGACTTGGGTGAGGGCACCACACCAGCCTTGGGGTGGTGACAGCATATTGGACGGGCGGGAGGACGTCAGGGTTCGGTCCACCCGCACCATCAGAGGAAATCTTCTAACCGGAACTGGTATTTCGGGCTGCAGCGTTGGAGTTTCAGTGGGCCTTCTTGTGGGCGAGCAGAATCGCTCCTGAGAGCGTCAGAGAGCCGATTACAGCCGCCGCGAGCAGGATCGGCGTGAAGGCTGATTCTGACACGGCTCCACCTGCAACGAGGAGTGAGGCGAGGAGCCCCATGGCGGGCCCGAGGGCGTATCCAACGCCGATCAGGGCCTCGTGGGTGGCTCCGGAATCAATCTCGCCCTCGCCGACCTCCATGGCGTAGTAGATCGCCGCGGTGTAGACGAGGCCCTTGCCGGCTCCGAAGAGCACGAGGGCTGCGACGAGGGCCGCGATGCCGGTAGCAGAGCCTCCGATCGCAGGTGCGACGATGCACCCGGTGAATCCGAGGACGACACACGCGGCACCGAGTGTGAGGGGCCAGGCCTTGCCGTGCCAGCCGTGCCAGCGTTCGAGGAGGACCATCGTGGGGATGCGCGTGGTCATCCAGACTGAGACGATGACGGTCTGCCAGGAGAGATCGATCTCCATCTGTGACATGGCGATTGGAAAGAAGGGCCCCAGGACGCCCGCGAGTGTGTAGCTGACGGGCAGCAGCGTGCGGGCCGCGACGAGCAGGCTCTCTGAGTTTGGAGTGTCTGTATCGATCGTGTCAGAGAGGTGCTTCGGTGGCTTTGATGGGAAGGGGACCATCAGCGCGACCGCGAGCAGGTGCAGGAGGACGATGCCCACGAACGAGAGCATGGGCATGCGCTCGAGCGTTGGAGCCATCATCCAGAAGGCGACGACGACCGCGGCGGTCCAGACGATATTGAATTGGCCCGCTGCGGATCGGAGCTTTTTGTTGCGGCGACCGCCCGCGATGTTCCATTCGACGATTGGCCACATGATGCCAGTGAGCCCGCCGTAGCCTGCGGCGACGAGCCAGAACCCGATGCCGGAGTTCGTGTCGAGCCAGCTGAGTACCGGTGGGATCGCGGCGGCCACGGCACCTGCGAATGTGATGAGCATGAGGAGCGATTTTGCGGAAATCGGGGACTTGCGTTTGGATTCGAGCGACCGGACGACGGGGCCAGTCATTCGAGAGCTGAAGATGTAGGTGATCCCGAACACGACGCCCAGGCCGAAGAGCTGGGAGCGGTTGAAGCCCGCGGACTGTTTGGCGATAAAGCCGAGTCCGTGGGTCAGCGAGCCCGTGCCGATGCTGAGGATGAAGGTAACCGCGAGGACGAACGCGAGCGGCGAGGGCTTCTGGTTGGCTTGTGCGTCTGTCAACGTGGATTCCGGGGGGGTGAGATGGGGGTGCGGTGCTCGTTGCCTATAGGGCGTGGCGATCGTACGATCGTTCCTTGCCACCGGTCGAACCCCGGTCGGTAGGGGCTCGTAGCTCAACTGGATAGAGTGTCGGCCTCCGAAGCCGAAGGTTCCGCGTTCGAATCGCGGCGAGCCCGTTTCAGCCCAGCTCTAAAGCACACCCCACGGAGCCAGCACCATGCACGTTCGGCGCACCATCGGCCTTGCAGTTCTCTCTTCGATCGGGCTGGTGGGGTTGCCCGCCCTGGCACAGGACGCGGCCCCGGCTCAGCCCGAGGCTCAGGAAGAGAAGAAGGATCTCCCGAAGGCGTCCGATGTGTTCGACAGGCATATCGAGGCACTCGGCGGGCTTGACGCGATCAAGGCGATTGACTCTCGTCGGCTGAGCGGCCGGATCAAGATCTTTGCCCCGGGTAACGAAACTCCCTCAGTGACCGGCATTCTGAGGCTCGCGGCGAAAGCGCCTGACAAGATCGTGCAGGAGATCATCATCCCCGGCCAGAGCACCCAGAAGCGTGTGTTCGACGGCAAGGCCGGATGGTTGGTTGTCGATGACGGGGAGCCCACTCCGCTGACGGGTGAAGACCTTGAGCGTTTTACCGTTTCGTCGCGTTTCTACGCGGAGGCGGATTACGAGACGCACTTCAAGAGTATCGAAACCGTTGATGTGCAGGACACGCCCCAGCAGGGGAGAGTGGTCATGGTTCGGGTCGATCACCACTCAGGGCGCGCCGAGGCGTACTTGTTTAGCGAGGACACCGGTCTTCTGGTCGCGGTTGTCGGTCAGCGCCAGACGCCTCAGGGACAGGCGATCCAATTCCAGCGGACGTACGAGAATTATACTGAGTTTAATGGGATGAAGTTCTCGATGCTGATCCGTGAACTCGCGGGCGGGCAGATCATCGAGCTCGAGTTCAGCGATGTCGAGAACAATGTTGCTGACTTCCCCGAGATCGAGCGTCCGGCGAACATCCTCGATGCGGACATCAGCGGCTTTCAGAAGTCCGAGTGATTGTCCGAGCTAGTCGCGCAGCGAGCAGCAGGTTCCGAATTTCTTGCAGACTGGGTGATCGGCGCACGATTTCATCCGTGCGCTGCAGGCGCGCCTGCCGTGGAAGATAAGCAGGTGTGAAAGCAGGCCCCAGTCTTTGCGTGGGAAGAGCGCCATGAGTTTGCGCTCGATCTTGACGGGGTTTCCTATTTCGTCTTCTTCGATAAGGCCGAAGCGTTCTGAGAGTCGCATGACGTGCGTGTCGACGACGACGCCCACGTTGATGTTGAACGCGTTGCTGAGGACGACGCCGGCGGTTTTGCGGGCGACACCGCGGAGCGAGAGCAGTTCGTCCATCGTCTGTGGGATCTTGCCGTCGAACTCTTCGACGACGGTGGTCATCGCGGCATGGACGCTCTTGGCCTTGTTGCGGAAGAAGCCGAGCGTCTTGACATAGGGCTCGATGTCTACGGGCTTCGCTTTGGCGTAGTGGGTTGGGGTCGGGAACTTCTTGAAAAGCGCGGGCGTGGCCTTGTTGACGGCGACGTCGGTGCACTGCGCCGAGAGGATCGTCGCGATCAGCAGCTCGTGGGGTGCGGAGAAAGTGAGCTCGCAGTGGGCTTCGGGGTACGACTCTTTGAGCGCATCGCAGAGTCGTTTGGCTCGGCGTTTCTGCGCGGGCTCGACCTGTGGGAGCTCGAAGGGGATGTCCTTCAGGCCTTTCGGGTTGGTTGGCGTTGCGCTCATCTGAGTTGTTTGTCCTTTGACAGCGACGGCTCTTCAAGAGTGCGCTTGGCTGAGGTCCCGGTTAGCGGATTGCGGTTTGAGGCGCCTGAGGCTGCGAACGCGCCCGAGGTGTTCAGGAGCAGGGCACAGAGGAAAGACCCGACCATGACGCGGCTGGCGGTGGGGTGGTCCTTGTCGAATGCCTGTTGGTGTGCGAGTGCTGATTCGTTGTCGCCGGTCTTTGCTGCGTCCCAGTAGTTGACCATGTTCGTGTTCATGCGCGGGCCGAGGAAGGCGAAGGAGTAGGTCATGAGTGAGATCGCAGCGAGCAGTGAGATGATGCGAAGGCCGGTGACGATGGGCTTCGCCCACGCCTCGGCGGAGAGGGCGATCACGCCCAGGGTCAGCCCGGTGATGATGATGCAGCCCAGTTGGACGGCGTCGGAGATCAGAAAGATGCGAGACGCGACGTGTCCCGCGGCGAGGCGCCAGTGGGGCCCTGTGTAAGCGGCGTACTCGGGCAGGGTCGGATCGAGTGTCTTGACGACAGGGAAGATGACGGCCGCCGCGGCTCCGGTCATGGCCAGGGCGCCCATCCAGAGGCCTGCGAAGGTGAGGTGCACGGTTTCGAGCAGACGCCTTAGTGGTGACATGGTCTGTGATGGTAGGGGGGCAGGCGACCTACAACTTGTTGTGAACGAAGACCTCGTCATCCCAAGGGTTCCCGATCTGGCCTGCTCGCTCAGGGGGCTTGCGGTCTCGACCGAGGTCGAGGCGGCCTCGGCGAGGGGGCTGATCGGCTGGGTGAACAGGCTGGGGTACCGCGCGATCGCGCTCGACGGGACGCACCCGGAGCTTCGCGCGAGGTCTCTTGATCGCAGCGCGAGGCGCGACCTTGCTGCGTCGCTCAAGCGTTCGCAGCTTGGTCTTTCGGGGGTCGATGTCTTCGTGCCCGCCGAGCACTTTGCAGATCGGGAGCACGCGGACCGCGCGATTGCTGCGGTGCATGGTGCAATCGAGCTTGCGCGCGAGCTCGGCTCGCTCGGGGCGGGGTCTGATGCGGTGGTATGCTTCGCGCTGCCGGACGAGCCTGTGGAGGGCGTTGAGTCTGAGATCGCGGCTCAGGCGGAGCGGCTGGATGTTTCGGTGGCGGTGGTTCGTCGGGACGTGACTGGGCTTGAACGCGCGGTGGACGTGGATGCGCTCATCGACGCGGGTGTTGAGCCTGCTGAGCGGATCGCCAAGGGGTGCGCGCAGGTACGTTGGGGCGGGCCCAGGCCTGATCGACGGGTGGACCTCATGCCGATCGCCGGTGCGTTTGCAATGTCGGGCGGCGGGTCGTTCGCAGTTGATCTGTCGCACGGCAGAGACGTGCAGGCGACCGCGGAGCGGGCGCTCGATGCGTGGTCGAAGCTAGCGCTGTTTGGTTGAGTTGGGTTTAGTCGGCGAGTGAGGCGGCGTCGATGTCGGCGTTTGTGTAGACGCTCTGCACATCGTCGTTGTCTTCGATGCCTTCGATGAGGTTGACAACTTTTTTGGCGTCCTCGCCCGCGACGGCGACGGTGTCGTCCGGGATTTTGGCGATCTGGGCTTCGGTGATTTCGATGCCCGCTTCTTCGATCGCGACCTTTACCTGCTGGAACCCGGTGGCTTCGGTGATGATGGTCCAGAACCCTGCGTCGTCGTCATCGGCTTCGGGGGCCTGGACATCCTCGGCGCCCGCTTCGATGGCTAGATCCATGATCTGCTCTTCGGAGACCTTGGCGGCGTCAACGAGGATCTGTCCCTTGGTCTGGAACATGTACGCGACGGTGCCCGCGTTGCCGAGCGAGCCCCCGCCCTTCTTGAAGAGGGTGCGTATCTCGGTGACGGTGCGGTTCTTGTTATCGGTGAGTGTGTCGATGATGATCGCGGTGCCGCCGGGCCCGTAGCCCTCGTAGGTGATCGATTCGTAGCTGTCGCCCTGACCAGATCCGGCGCCCTTGTCGATGGCGCGCTTGATGGTGTCCTTAGGCATGTTGGCGTACTTGGCTTCGTCGATCGCGTAGCGGAGTGTGAGGTTTGTGTCGGGGTCAGGGCCGCCTGCGCGGGCGGCTGCCATGAGGGCCTTGGAGCATTTCGACCATATCTTGGACCGCTTTGAATCCTGGCGCTCTTTGCGGTGTCGGATGTTTGCCCATTTGCTGTGACCGGCCACGTCTTCTCTCCGGGGGTGTTGGTAAGGTGTGCGCGGTTAGCCGCTCTTTGATTTGCTGGATGGCTTTTTGGTGACTTTTTTGGATTTCTTCTTGGTTGTCGAGCGGGAGGTGCTGGCGCGCTTGTTGGCGGCCCACTTCTCGATGGCGATGAACGCCGGGGCGGCGTCGCCCGAACGGATCTGGCGTTCGAGCCAGCTCGCTCCTGAGTCGATCGATTCGTCCTCTGCGATCGCGTTCTCTGCGGCGAGGAACTTAAGCAGGCGGTCATCGAGCGGGAACGCGTGGCCGCCCAGACCCAGCAGGAATGTCCGGTTCACGACGTAGGGCGGGATGCCCTCGAGCGAGTCGAGGTACGCCTTGGCTTCGCGCTTGTTTATTGAGGTCAGTTTTTTGAGGTTGACCTCGTGCTCGCGGTTGTAGATGTCGTTGAGTGTGGCGCGCATCCGGTCGGAGCGTTCGGCGGAGCGGGGGTAGGTCTGCCCGAAGAAGCTGGTGAGCTCGCTGGTCAGGCAGACACGGAACTCATTGAGATCGACGAAGGTCTCGCAGAGTTTCGCAGCGAGCGCGCCGGCTCTTTTCTCGCCAGCTTCCCAGACGAGGTACGCCCAGATGAGCTCATCGCAGACCGGGTCGGTCATGGACTCGTCGGGCTTGCAGAGGAACCGCGGCGACATGGGCGTCTCAGCGTCGGCGCTTGTGCCCAGACGCTTGATCAGCGATTGCAGTTTGGCGGCGTGATCAACGGCCATCGGTATCCTCGGAGTACTCCACTTCGCTCGTGTCCGAGTCGGTGGGGGCATTGTTGGCTTCGCCCGACTCGGATTCTTCACGCTCCCGGGTGGCCTTGGCGATGGCGTCCAAGACGCCCGCCTGCTTCGAAGCCGCGGCGTCGAGCTTGAAGACGAGCTTTGGCATCTTGCGGATGGCGACGTCGTTTCCGACCTCGTGGCGGATGTGCGCCGCGGCGGCCTTGAGCCCGTGCATCGAGAGCTCGGCGCGCTCGGCGGGCAGGACGGAGATGAAGACGGTTGATTGGGTGAGATCGTCGGCGGTCGTGACGCGGGTCACGGTGATGAGCCCGCGCACGCGTGGGTCCTGCAGGCCCTTGGAGATGACTTTCTGGATTGACTCACGCAGGAGCGCCGAGATGCGATCGGTGCGCTGGCTCATGAGGTGGCCTCCGAGGCGCGGCGGAGCATCTCGCTCATGAGCTGGTCCTGATCGTCCTGAACGTCGGCGAGTGTCTGGTCGTCGGGTGCTTCGCCTTCGAGCAGGTGCCTCTTGACTGAACCGAGCTCGGCGCCGGGTGTTGCGCGGAGCTTCTCGGTGATCCGGTCGAGGATCTCGCCCACACGCTTGCCGTCGGTACCCACGCATGCGAGCCCGAGGACGGCCTGGTTGAGCATTTCTTGCGAGGCGACCTCGGCGACTGAGACCTGGTGCTCGTTGTGGAGCCTGTCCTTCACGGAGCGCACGACACGGCGCTTGTCCTTGAGGGACTCTGCGCCGTGGATGATGAGCTCGAATTGGAGGACACCGATGATCATTCGCGTGCTCGGCTCGCGCTTTAGAGCGTTCTCTTGACTTCAACCTGCTTGTAGCACTCGAGGATGTCGCCTTCTTTGATATCGTCGTAGCCGATGATCTTCATGCCGCACTCCATGCCGGAGCGGACATCCTTGGCGTCGTCCTTGAAGCGTTTGAGCTGCTCGAGCTTGCGGTCGTTCTCGATGACGATGTCGTCGCGCGTGACGCGGATGAGTGCGTCGCGTTCGACAGTGCCGTCGGTGACGTAGCAGCCGGCGATGGTGCCCACCTTGGAGACTTTGAAGACCTGCCGGACCTCTGCGTGGCCCAGGACCTCCTGGCGGAGTTCGGGCTCGAGGAGGCCCTCGGCGGCCTTGGTGATGTCCTCGGTGATGTGGTAGATGACGTCGTAGGTTCTGATCTCGACGCCCTTCTCCTCGGCCAGCTTGCGTGCGCTGGCGGCGGGGATGACGTTGAAGCCGATGATGATGGCCTTCGAGGCCTCGGCGAGGATGACATCTGACTGCGTGATGCCGCCCGCCGCAGCGTGGAGGACGCGGACCTTGACCTCGTCGGTCGTGATCTTCTCGACCTCGTGCTTGAGGACGTCGACGGATCCCTGCACGTCTGCCTTGATGACGACGAGGATCTCCTTGACCTCTTCTTCGCTGTTGGCGGCGAAGAGTGTGTCGAGCGTGACCTTCGGCTGGGCGAGCTGTTCGTCGCGGTCGCGTTCGCGGCGCTGCTCTGCTGCTTCCTGTGCTTTCTTGAGGGTGTTGACACAGAAGAATTTGTCGCCCGCGATCGGCAGCTCGTCGATACCCGAGATCTGCACGGGCATCGGTGGGAGAGCTTCCTTGATCTGGTTGCCGCGGTCGTCGGTGATGTCGCGGACGCGGCCGAAGGCTGGGCCTGCGACGATGAAGTCACCGAGCGAGAGCTTGCCGTCCTGCACGAGGATGTTGGCGACAGCGCCTCGGCCCTGCTCCATGCGGGACTCGACGACTGTGCCTCGGGCGGGGCCGCCGAAGTCGGCCTTGAGTTCGAGGAGCTGCGCCTGGTATTCGAGGATCTCAAGCAGCTCGGCGATGCCTTGACCTGAGTGGGCGCTGGTCTTGATGACTTCGATGTCTCCGCCCCATTCGACAGGGTTGAGCTCGTGCTCGGCGAGCTGGCCCAGGATGCGCTGGACGTTTGCGTCGTCGGCCTCGGGCTTATCGATTTTGTTGAGTGCGACCACGATTGGGACCCCGGCGGCCTTCGCGTGGTTGATCGACTCGATGGTCTGGGGCATGACACCGTCGTCGGCGGCGACGACAAGGACGATGATGTCGGTGACGTTTGCGCCGCGCGAACGCATTGCGGTGAACGCCTCGTGACCGGGGGTATCGACGAAGACGACCTCGCGTTCTTCTTCGCCCACCATGACGGGGACCTTGAACGCGCTGGTTGCCTGGGTGATGCCGCCCGCCTCGCCCGCGGCGACGTTGGCGTTTCTGATTTTGTCGAGGAGTGAGGTCTTGCCGTGGTCGACGTGGCCCATGATGGTGACGACGGGGCCTCTGGCCTGCTCGTCGACGGCTTCGCGATCCTCGAAGGACTGCTCGACTTTCTGCTCTGCCGACTGTGCTTCGGTGACATCGAGTTCGATGTCGAACTCCATCATGATCTCTTGCGCCTTCTCGGAGTCGATGCCCGAGTTGATGGTCGCCATGATGCCTTCGAGGAAGAGCTTCTTGACAATCTCGGCTGCTTTGACACCTGTCGCGGCGGAAAGGTCCTTGATGGTGAAGGGTTCCTGGATCTTGACTGGGCCAAGATCTGCTGGGCTTTGGCCCTTGCCTGCGTGCTGGCCCTGGCGTTTGGCTTCCTGGCGCTTGCGCTTCATGAAGCCGCCGGAGCGGAGTAGTCGCGCCTCGCGTTCAACAAGGTCCTGCTCGCGGAACGGTGAGGCGCCTCCGCCTCCGCCGCCGGGCGGGCCGAAGTCACCGCCGCCTCTGCCGCCTCTCCGGTTGGAGGCGCCTCCGCCTCGTCTGCGGTTCGATCCGCCGCGTCGTGCTCCGCCTGCGGGGTCCATGCCTGGGACGGGCATGCCTGGTCCGCCCTGGCCGTAGCCGCCGCCACCGCCGCCGCCGGGTCCGCCGCCGCCGCCACCGGGTCCGCCGCCACCACCTCGCCTGCGCGGGGGTTCGAGGGTCTCGGGAGCTTCGACTCTGACGACCTTGGGGCCGGCGAGTTTCACTTTTTCTTTCTTATCAGCGAGCATCGGCCCGGCGGGCTTCACGGAATCGGGCCTTGTGGGCACGTTCATGGGTGCCGGCTTCGATGGCGCTGGTGAAGGCTTGGGCTTCTTTTCCTGAGCGGCAACCTGAGGCGGTTCGCTGTCGCCTTTGTCGCTGTCTTTGGTGGGTTCTGGTTGCTCGGGAGCTGGAGTGGGGGTAGCGACGGGCTTTTCGGGGGCAGCGGGCTTTGCGATGCCGGAGGAGATAACGGTTTTGGTTGGTGCCGGTGGCGGTGGTGGAGGGGGGCTCGCCTTGGCCTTCTTGGGCGCGGGCGGGGCTTCCTCGACGACGGCGACGCTTGAGTCACCATCGGTTTCGGGATTTTCCGCTGGCTTGGCAACGGCCTTGGCCCTTGCCTTCTTCTTGGATGGAGCGGTGGCGCGCGCCTTGTCCATGTCTACCTTCTCGGAGGTTTCCACGGCAGAGCTGCTGCCCTCGGTGCTGAACCACTCTTTGATTGTGGCTTCGAGACCGACAGAGATGCTCGACATGTGGTTCTTGACGAGGCTGTCCGGGATGCCCTCGGCGTGGCACTTTGCCACGATCACCTTGGAGGCAATTCCCAGTTCCTTCGCGATCTCAAATACCCGCTTGGCCAATGCGTGCTCCAGCTTCCGTCACTACTGACATTCGGCGGGGCGATGCCCGCCACGTTTCTGCGTACTCAGGACTCTTCCGATTGTTTCTCGGTGTCGTCCGCTGTGTCTTCGCCCAGGATGAGCGCCGCGGCTTCGTCTGCCTCGGCGTCGGGGGCTTCTGCGATGTCGCCGCCCAGATCGCCCAGGAGCGCCGCACCAGCGGCTTCCTCCTCTTCGCGGCGCTTGGCGGCCTCTTCCTTCTCTTTCTGCTGCTCTTCGGCGACGACTTTGGCGCGTTCAGAGGCGACCTCGAGGACTGTGTTCGCCGTGGCTTCGTCGATTTCGAGTTCGGCCATCAGGACATCGGCGCCGACCTCTTCGATGTCGAAGACGCTGACCATGCCCAGAGCCGCGAGGCGGTCGAGCATGGTTTCCTGGATGCCCTCGACGGAGAGCAGGGTGTCGGCAAGGGTTTCAAGACCTTTGTTGAACTCTTCGGGTGTGAGGATGTCGATGTCCCAGCCGGTCAGGCGCGCCGCGAGTCGGACGTTCTGACCGCGTTTGCCGATGGCGAGGCTGAGCTGATCATCGCGGACGACGACGGTGGCGCGGCCCAGTTCGAAGCAGAGGTTGACTTCCTGGATCTCGGCGGGCTTGAGCGCGTTCTGGATAAGTATCTGGCTTGACTCGTTCCAGCGGACGATGTCGATCTTCTCGCCGTTGAGCTCATCCACGATGTTCTTGATGCGCGAGCCCCGGACACCCACGCAGGCACCGACGGCATCGACTCTTGAGTCGATGGATGCGACCGCGATCTTGGTGCGGTAGCCGGCTTCTCGGGCGAGGACCTTGAGCTCGATGATGCGCTCGGAGACCTCGGGGACTTCGACCTCGAAGAGGCCTTTGATGAAGTCGGGGTGTGCGCGGCTGATGACAATCTTGACCTGCGAGCCCTGTTCGCGGACATCGAGGATGAGGCAGCGGACGCGCTCGCCCGCGTTGAACTGCTCGCCCGGGATCTGTTCGGAGCGGGGCATGAACGCCTCGGCGCGGTCGATCGTGGCGACCAGTGCGCCGCCTTCGTAGCGCTGGGCGGTGCCTGTGACGATCTCGCCGATCCGTCCGGAGAACTCGTCGAGGATGGAGTTGCGCTCGTCATCGCGGAACTTCTGGATCATGACCTGCTTGAAGGTCTGCGCGCTGATGCGGCCCAGTTCGTCCGGTGGGATCTCGAGCGGTTCGCCGTGGCGGTGGAGGACGAACTGACCGGTCATTTGGTCGAATTCGCAGGTGAACTCGTCGGTGTCGATGGTGCCGAAGTACTTGCGGACCGCGGACAGCATGGCCTGCTCGAGGTCATGGATGAGAAGAGATCTGTCGATGTTTCGATCGCGAGCGATCGAGTCCAGAATCCGCATGATTTCCTGAGGGTTCACTTTCGAACCTCCGTCAATGGACGGCCTCGTACCGCCCGAGATTGTCTGAATGTCGCCGGGACTGGTCCCGACAAAGAACACAACAAGGCCACGAACGCTCTAGAACACGTCCGTGGCCTCTCGGAGGCGAGTGGACCGATCGCATCTGATCCGTCCGTTCAGCATGGCTTAGGTTCAGCTCATGCACCGCTCCGAGGGGCACACCCTTGCCGGCCAACTGTTTCTGGCCGATCAGGGAAACAATTCATTGCCTGGGCCAACGTTGCTCCAAGCATGCAGAACAGTAGTCAGCCCACACGGGGTAGGCGAATATCCGGGGCTCGGATTCCACTGGGGGATTGGGCTTGTCTAGTCCCCTGTAGAGGGAGGGGTGGATGCTTCTGGTTGGCTCTGTGGCTTGCTGGGCGAGCGTTCGCCTCGCTCGTAGGCTGCGAGTACTTGGAGAGCACGCTTGCCTTTGACCTTGCCCATGGTGGCCCAGAACTTCTTCTCTCGCTCGACCCGGATCTGGACGGGTTGGATCGCTGGCTTCTCGGTCACGATGAGGTCGCCCGGCTGGAGGTTGAGCAGATCACTCATGGTCATGGTGGTCTCGGCGAGGATGCCCGAGATACCCACGGAGGCTCGGTTGAGCGATTTGCCGAGCCTTGATTGGAGTTCGGTGTCCTTGGTCTGATCGCTGACGGCGAACCAGCTCTGTGCTGCCAGGTCATCCATGACTGGCTCGATGACGTTGTATGGGATGCACAGATTCATGGTGCCCGCGCGGTTGGACATTTTGATTTCAAACCCGACAACTACGACGACTTCGTTTGGTGGGACGATTTGGACAAGTTGTGGGTTGCTCTCGGAAGCTGAGATGTTGAACACGAGTTGGCGGATGCCAGACCAGGCTTCGCTGAGCGCTTCGAGCCCGCGTTGGGTGACGTTGCTGATGAGGTTGGTCTCGATGAGCGTCATCGGGCGTTGGGGGATAAAGAGATCCTGGGTGGTGCCGCCCAGGAGTCTGTCAATGATGGGGTAGATGATGAGTGGGCTGATCTCGAGACACATCTGGCCTTCGAATTCGTCGGCCTGGACGAGGTTGAAGCTGGTCGGGTTTGGGAGGCTTGTGATGAACTCGGCGTAGGTCATCTGCTCGCAGTTGGCGACCTTGACCTCGACAATAGTCCGGAGGAAGCCAGAGAGCGAGGCGCCGAAGTTTCGGGCGAAGGCCTCGTGTAGCGTCTGGAGCGCGCGCATCTGGTCCTTGGAGACACGCTCGGGGCGTTTGAAGTCGTAGGGTCTGACTTCGACGGACTCGCCCTGTCGGCGGTGCCTGCTGAAGATCTGGCCCTGAACGGCTTCTTCTTCGACCTCGCCTGTATCGACGGCGTTGAGGAGGGCGTCGATCTCGTTTTGCTCGAGGACATCTGACATGGCGCAGCGGGTCTCCGGGATCGGGCGAGGGCCTTATGAGAGTTATCGGGGCGTTTGGATATCTGGCTTGAGATAGGCCCAGTTGGGCTGCAGGCGGAACAATGGGGCTGCCTGGGGGTGTTGTGTGTTGGCGGAGCGATTAGGCTCAGAGGATGCCGGGATCGGGCTGCCTATATAGAGGACTGCGAGCGATGCGAACTTTGGTGATGATGCTGATTTGGATGGTGGCGTGGGCGGTGCCTGCCTCGGCCCAAGTCTCCAAGGGGGATCCTTTCGGCGGTATCGATGACACGCCAGTGGTCACTGTCTCTGCGAAAGTCTCGAGTGATGTGTTTGTGCCCGGCCAGCGGGGGTTCTTGGTCGTGGTTCTGGACCACGGCGATGAGCTTCACTCATGGCCTTCGGCCGAGCAGGATGTGCTCAAGCCTCAGAACGACGAGTTTGCGCTCCGTACTGAGATCGGTGTGCAAGATGCGCCCGAGTTCCTGATGTTTGGTCCGATCCAGTGGCCCGAGCCAGCGCTGGCGAAGGTGCCAGATGTAACCGGGGCATCGATGTCGACCGAGGATTACACCTACAAGGGGCGTGCGCTTGCCTATGTGCCGTTCATTGTGTCCGAGGATGCACCTGTAGGCGAAGTGAGCCTGCCCGTGTCGGTGTTCCTGCAGGCGTGTGACGAGACGCAGTGCTACATCCCGCAGAACGAGGTTGTGCCGGTTGCTTTCGCGGTTGCCGGTGAGGTCACGACGGGCCAGCGGGTTGATCCGGATTATGACGGGTTCGACGCGGGTGTCTTTGATCGTGATTGGGGTGGTGAGTCGCAAGCCGGTGATGAGCCGGTAGCCGGTGAGGATGAAGCCGCGGTCGATGGCGAGGGCGATGTCGCTTCGCTGCCGGGTGTGAAGTTTCTCGGGTTGGTTGAGCTTCCTGCACCCGGGTCACCGGTCTTTCTCCTCGCGATCGCGCTGTTCGGCGCTATCGGTGGGTTTGTACTCAATCTGACGCCTTGTGTGCTCCCGGTGATTCCGATCAAGATCATGACATTGACGCAGCATGCCGGTGAGAGCCGGACTCGCGCTGTCGTGCTTGGGACGTGGATGGCGCTTGGGGTTGTCGTGTTTTGGTCGGCGCTTTCGATCCCGGTCTTGTCGATCAAGGGGCTTGCAGATCCTTCTGTGATATTTGGGATTTGGTGGCTGACCGGCGGGATCGGAGTTGTGATCATCGTGATGGCTGCTGGCTTAATGGGGATGTTCAACATCTCATTGCCGCAGACTGCGTACAAGGTGAATCCCAAGGCTGACAACGCGTTTGGGTCGTTCCTGTTCGGGGTGATGACGGCGGTTTTGGGTTTGCCCTGCTTTGGCTTCGTAGTCGGGGCATTGCTGCCCGCGGCGACTACAGCGGGGTCGCTGACCGTGGTCGTTGTGTTTGTATCACTCGGTGCTGGGATGGCGCTGCCGTATTTGGTGCTTGCGATGTTCCCGGGGCTTTTGAAGAAAGTGCCCAAAACAGGTCCCGCGAGTGATCTGGTGAAGCAGGTGATGGGTCTGCTTCTGATGGCTGCGGGTGCGTACTTTATAGGGGCGGGTTTGTTGGCGCTCGTTGCAGAGCGGCCTTACCTTGCGAAGGTGCTTCACTGGTGGGCCGCTGGACTATTCATGGCGTTCGCGGGTGTGTGGCTCGTGTACAGAACGGTTCGGATTACGCCAAAGGCAATGCCGAGAGGCCTGTTCTCGGTGGTTGCCTTGCTGCTGGCAGCGGCTGGCGTGATGGTTGCGCAAAACCAGACCGGGCAGGCGCGCGAGCGGTGGGAACAGAAGGAAGCTGCTCGGCTTGAGCAGCTTGCATCGGGTGGCTACTCGACGACGTCTTGGAATGAGTATTCGGATGAACTGTTCGACATGGCGCTCGCCGACGGCAAGGTGGTCGTGCTCGATTTCACGGCTGAATGGTGCCTGAACTGCAAGGCGCTCAAGGCGGCTGTTCTGAACGTGGAGCCGGTGAAGGGCAAGCTCTTGGGCGAAGACGTGGTTGCGTTCGAGGTGGACCTGACGGCTCGCTCGGCTCCTGGCTGGGCGAAACTGAGGGATCTCGGTCAGACGGGCATCCCGACGCTTGCGGTGTACGGCCCAGGGCTGGAGGACGGGCCCTGGATTGCGAACGTGTACGGCTCCGGGCAGGTCGTGGCGGCGATCGATGATGCGAATGGACCGGCAGTGGAGCCTGGGGCAGGCGGGATTTCGCTCAGGAACGAGGGCCGGTAAGGGGGACTGGTCTGGGCTTATCGGTGCTGGGTGCGTGGGGTGGTCATGATTGTTTGACCGGGAGCGGTTTGTGGTCTACATTTGCCCCGCACGGCCCTGAAAGGCTGACAGGCGGGTGTAGCTCAGTGGTAGAGCGTCACGTTGCCAACGTGAATGTCGTCGGTTCAAATCCGATCACCCGCTTTGGAACGCCCGGTGCCATGTGGTGCCGGGCGTTGTCGTTGAGTGCCAACTCGTGTCTCGGCAACAGCTTGTGACTCTGATCTTGGGCAGAACTAGAAACCCCGCCTATTACGAGGCTTCTGTCAGCGAGTGCCAGACAGAGCCAGAACGGGCCGAATTCATACTGCGCACTTTGCGAGTGAATCTGAATCGAGTTCCCATACCCACTTGAGTGAAACCTCTGATCTGAACGGCTGTCACTTGATCCAAAGTGCCGTTCGCTTGTGGGCCCGGTACGCCTGTACCAGCACGGCAGCTAGGGCATACCCCACGGTGCCGGCGAGCACGATTCTCCCAGGGTGCGAGGTGATCTCGTCGTTTGGCGGCATAAACCTGACTTCCTGATCAAAGCCTGCCGGGGCCGAGGTCGATTCGAGCATCCACGCGATCGAGTAACCAAGGGACACGGGCGGGAACGGCTGCCCGAGGTATAGACCAGCCTCGAATGCTTCGAACGCTGCGACCATGATGACCATTGCGAAGAACGGGATCATCCACACAAGAAAAACAGTCACGCCGAACACCCGGATGCTCGTGCTCTCGGCGATTCCCTGGATGAACACGCCAACTGCGAAAATAAGGAGCACGAACGCGATCGTCTGGGGCACCTGTGGCCCTGAAGTCATGTAGTCACCCTTGCTGATCGCAAGATTGACCACCGCGATCCCGCTGGTCAAGACGACCAAGAGCATGACAACAGCTGCGGGAAGGCTCGACGCTGCATCGCTGTTCCAGGGCAGCCTGTTTCGTCCGAGCTTCTGAGCGAGCCGGATGCCGTTTCGCGATTGATCCCTCGTGGGCGTGATCGAGCAGACCGTAGCCACGTACGACACACCGATGATCAGCAGGCATGTCATCATCAGGAAGAAGAACGACACGGGGGCTCGCTCGACCGGGCCTTCAATGCCGAGCGGTTCGAAGAGTCTCGAGTACGCGGAATCTTGTGCAACCACGGCCCAGAAGCTTGCGAGCGTAAAGAGCGTAATCCCGGTGAACACGGCGAGCCCGCTTGGCTTCGAGAGGAGCAGGCAGCTCTCGTCGCGCCACTTTCTGTGGACGATGCTGAACATCGATGCGATCAGGAATCCCTGCACCATGAGCGTGTACACGGTCGGCTGGATAGATGTCTGGAAGAACGGGACCGGCCTGAACGTGTCGATGCCGCTGGATTCTGCTCGGGCCCGTAGAGCCGCCGGGAGTTCTTGCTGGATCAGGCCGAAGAACGTCGGGCGGATGGTGAGAAACTCAAAGAACGTGATACCGACCCGCGAGAGATTCGGCAATGCAAAGTAGAGGACGACGACGAGCCCCATCGACATGAGTGAGGCGAGCCTGGGCTTTGGCGACACCATACCTACAACGAGCGCGGTCATGTGGTACACGATCACCGATGTGAAAAACACGAGATAGAAGTGCAGCAGAGTGATGATGCTAAAGCCGCTGATCGCCACGATGATGACGACGAGCGGGAGAGTCGATGCGAACAGGATATACTCGCGTGCCGGGAGGCCGAAGAGGTATCCGATGACCTTCTGGAAAGGGCTCATCGGAGTCATGCGGATGTAGCTGACGAGGTCCTCGTCTCTCTCTTGCGAGATGCCGGAAGCGACAGCGCCCGTCCCAAAGAGCATGAGGATGACAGCCTGGATCACCAGGATGCCCGGCAACGCTGCCTTGGCGGCCTCTGCCTTCGTCGATACCTCACGCTCGACCATGGTGATGTATGTGACGAGGAACACAAACGTCGCCAGGGTGAGCCAGATGGTGCCCCAGCTGAGCAGGTGTTTCGGTCGGCACCGCTCTCGAAAGCCCTTCACCCAGAGCGGGTTCATCGTCGTGGGGAGAACGTCCGTCATGACACTTCCCTTGCGCCAGAGCGGATCATCAGCTCTTCGATTCCGCGTTGCTGCTCGTAGAACGCTGTGACTCGAACGCCCGACGTCACCAGCACGGCGAGCAGATCTGCCGTGCCCTTCTCGTCGAGTGTGGTATGAAACTCACAGTGATCCTTACTTTCTGAGATCACATCGACTTGGTCGCTGGCTAGGAGTGCATCGGCGGCTTCGTTTCCCTGGCCGAGTGTTTCCACCGTGAACGCCCGCTGCGTGTTGAGCTGGTCCACGAGCTCGTCGATCTTCCCGGCCGTGACCAGCCTGCCCTTTTCCATGATCCCTATCGATGTGCAGTACTTGTCGAGGTCGTCGAGGATGTGAGAGCTGATCAGGACCGTCTTGCCTCTCTCTGCGAGATCCTTCAATAGATTCCGCAGGTCGATCCTCGCCATCGGATCCAGACCGCTGGCAGGCTCATCCAATAGAAGCACATCCGGGTCATGCAGCAGCGTCTTGGCAAGCACCAGCCGCTGGGTCATCCCTCGGCTGAGCGTGCCCGCCATCGCGTTTCGCTTCGCGGTGAGGTTGACGAGCTCGAGGGCTTTCGAGATCCGAGAACGCCTCTGCGAATGGGGGACGCTGTACGATGCCGCAAAGAGATCGAGGAATTCCCAGCACCTGAGGTCTTTGAAGACGGGAGCCAAGTCTGGCATGTAGCCGATCCGATGCCTCGCTTGGGTCCTCTGCTGGATGACGTCGAAGCCCGCGATGCTCGCCGCCCCGTACGTGGGCTCGCCGAGCGTGGCCAGGACCTTGATAAGACTCGTTTTCCCGGCCCCGTTCGGGCCGATCAGCCCGAATATCTCGCCCGTACCGACTGAGAAGGTCAGATCGGACACCGCGGTGACCTCGCCGTAGTCCACACGGATCTCTCTCGTCTCGATCAATCGACACTCCACGCTTCGGGCCAGGACTCACAGCGTTCTTTGGGAGGCTAGGGGTTTCAGTTTTGCCCACAGGAGAGTCGAACTTGGTCAAAGGCTACATCAAACGTGGCGAGCATGTTCTTCGGTGGGAGTTATTGTTCGCCGCTGCAGCCCTCCATCCTCAAATCGCCGAGCCCGACGGTTCATAACAGAAGGTAATCGCCTGATAGCGCGTGGGTCTCACTGTCTATGTAATAAACGCATTTGAGCTCAAGTTTGGATATCCGAGAAAGTCACTTCAGTCGGTGGCTACTGAACATGGCTCGAAAGAGCTCAACTTAGATCAGGAGAATTCACATGAGCCGTTCATCAATTCTTACAGGGCTGCTTCTAGCTGGTACCGCGGGCGCAACATTGGCCCAACCCGTGACAATCACCTTTGACAATCTCCAGAGTGATGGAGGGTTCTTCTTTACACCTGTATGGGTCGGGCTCCACGATGGCTCATTCGATTCATACGACGGCGGGACATTTGCCTCGGCTTGGCCAGGCTTGACCGAGCTTGCTGAAGACGGTGACACCGGGCCAATCAGTGCGCAGTTTGGATCGGTCACAGGGGGAGTCGGTGTTGATGGAACTCTGTTCGGATCAGACGGCCACCCCACTCTGGCCCCGGGTGAATCGGGCTCTATCGTTCTGGAAGCAGGAGATGCTACTACAAACCGTTACTTCAGCTATGCCTCCATGCTCGTTCCAACCAACGATATCTTTGCCGCAAACGGGAATCCGTTCGCGCATGAAGTGTTTGACGCCGCAGGCAACTTCAACGGTCCACTCACCATCGAGATATACGGGAGCAGCCTGAATGACAACGGTACCGAGGTGAACGATGCCTTCGGTGGTGCCGCATTTAGCGCAAACGGTGGTGTTGGCGCCGACGAGAACTTTGTTATCCGCAACGTATTTGAAGGGGCAAATCTCGGCACAGATGCACAGTACTTCGCCTCATTTGTTGGCACGAACACCGCCACCGGAGAGCTGATCACCCACGTTCCAGGTCCAGACAAGCTACTTGCCCGGATTACGGTCGTTCCTTCCCCGGCATCGGCTAGCCTGTTGGCGGCAGCAGGTATTTGGGGAGCGAGGCGACGCAGAAACGCTAAGTAATCGGTTCTGACAACTGAATATCAATAGCGTACAGGGCGCATGACTCCGATGCAGTAGGGTTCATGCGCCCTGTACGCTAATGATCGTGTTGCTCTGCACAATAGTACTTTTGATGCATCTTGACATCTCATTCACTGCGTCGGAGTGAGCAAGGTGACGGTTGATGATCGTGTACAACGGTCGGGTGATCGGGTTTCCGTACACTTCTCGTACCAGAATTCCATCTGTAATGTAATTTGACAGTATTGATGAAGGCAGTAGAGATATACCGACCGCATTGCGCACCAATTCTATGAGAGTGGATAGCTGCCCAGAATCGATCTGGACGACATGATCGATGCCCTGTGTGGCGCATATTTCCGTCACCTGCTCGCTAAGGCAGTGCATCTCGTCCAAGACAATAATGCCAGCTTCTTGAAGATCATCGGTACATAGCTTGTCGCGCGATGCCCACTTAGAAGATTCTGCGATAGCAAGCATCAGTGGCTCATCGCCGATGTGTTCGGCGATGTATGTATCTTGGGAGCCAGGACTGATTTTTGAAGTTACACCGATGTCAATCTCACCTCTGGCTATTCCGTCACAGAGGCTCTCTGTCGTTCGTTCTGAAAGGCTGACAGCTGCGTCGTCGTATCGTTCTTTAAAGAGCTGGACCGACTTTGGAAGCACTATGGGTGCGATGGTCGGGATTGCTGAAACACGCACTGATATCGGGCCCGCAGATGATTGGGCGCTCACGAGATCTCTCGTTTCGTCAAGCATGCCAAGAATGACTTGAGCTCGGTCGTGCAGTAGTTTGCCGCAATCAGTCAGTGTAATCCCGCTCGGATGGCGATCGAACAGCATGCAGCTCAAGCTATCCTCGAGTTTGCCGATCTGAATGCTCAGTGCGGGCTGACTGATTCCAAGGAGCTTAGATGCACCGCGGAAGCTGCCTTCCTGGACAACGGCCACAAATGCTTGAAGGTGTTTCACTTCCATCGTGCTTCATCATAGCACGTACACAATCTCGCCTAAGTAGCCTGTGAGTGAGGGGAAAGAGAGATGGTCTGGGCTGCACTGTTTGAGTAACCTTGTGCCACACGCGTGCCGTAATCTGATCTCAAAGGGCATGTGGCGCTGTTCTATGTCTCGTGTAGGCCCACACAGAGCTAGGCGAGATCATTTGGTTGAACCTGATAATTAGCTTGGCGTGATTGATTTAATAACTGCGCTGCGAGTGAGGCTCAGTGCTTCCGCTGTCTCAAACCCACACCGGCGCATCCGTGAGAGCAGTGAATCCAGCGTCTACGCTCCGCCGATGCAACGGAACCAGTCCAGGACAGCCCAGCCGTCTCCGATCCACTCGTGGAATCGGATCGGACCGTCGGTGGAAGATTGCTCAAAATCTGGTGCTGTGTCGCCGATTCTGATCGCCATCTCTTGCTGTTTCTCTGTTGGTCACGCAGCCGCATAGTGCACGGGCGGCTACATGCATCATAACTCGTATTGAGGAGCTCAGTCGTACAAGAAGCCGTCTTCGACTGGGCAGGTCGCGACGTTGATCGCGTACAGGTCACCCTTACCTGTTTTGTCGCCCTCGGCCACGATCTTATCGATCGCGTCGATGTGGCTGTTGATATCGGCGAGCTGCTTCTTTGAGAGCCTCGTCCTGCCACCGAGGACGTAGGTATCCCTTGAGCGGCCCTTGGCCTTCGCCTCGCCCGATGCAAGATGGTCGGTGACTTCCCTGTTGGCTCTGCGGAAAACCGCGGCGGCATACCTCGCGCTGGCACGCACACTCTTCTTGTTTTTCGGATCGTACGCGATGTCGGACTCGGTCACGCCAGCCTTGTAGATCACGGCATGGCGCTTACCCGATCGCTTCGAGCCGGCGGCTTCGATCACGCCTGTCCGCTCCATCATCACGATGTGTGCGTAGAGAGACGTCTGCGAGCGACCTACACCCTTGGCGATCTCGGAGACTGTGTGCGGCCCCTGGCTTCTCAGGTATGACCATATCTCGCGTCGCACCGGCGATGCCAGGACTCCGTGCGGATCGGAAGTGTTCGCGCCTGACTTTCTTCTTGATTTTTTTGCCATGTGATCCCCTGGAAACAACGCCGCTCCGACGGGAGAGCAACTGAGCGTCCATGCTAGGCAAAGCAAAGCGGCATGACTCAATAATGAGTCACTCGGGCGAAGCCACACGCTCTGAGAGTTGTGAATCAATACAAAATGAAGATGTTCCTGTAGCCGGCAACTCGGCGGCGATGCACAAAGAGTCCCTCAATTCGGAGGGTGAACCTGCTTTGCAGGGTCATTCGTGCTGATACGCTTGCACAGCCCCCGGAACTGACAGGCCGTGCGGAACCCGATCAGGATAGGAATCGGGGAGTAGATCGCTGCGAACAGGAAATTGTGATACTGCAGACGGCTTTCCGCGATTCCCATGATGACAAACAGGCTCGCCAGCACCGTGGGGACCCCGATCGTGATCAGCGGCAACAAGAATAGCTGCACCCAGATCGTGAACCCACTGAGGAAATCACCTAGTGATGTGTCGTCGTGGCAGGTATAAATACCAAACACCGGGCTCTCGTCGAGCAGCGTGAGGTGTTTGTGTTCGTCTTGATCGACCAGCCTGATGATGTGCATCAGATGCAGGTACACCCTGCCCTGGAGAATCGTCAACAGGAAGTGCGCCATCGAGATCAGCATCACTATTGGAATCGGGAACGCCAAGACCGTCACCGTCCTGTCGCCATTGCCGATGCTGAAGAGCGCAGCCGTGATCGACAGACAACCGATCACGAGCGCGTGTATCGACCACTTCAATGCCTTGAGAGATTCTTCAATGGGACGTATCTAGCGCGGCCTCGGATGGTGGAAATCAGAGTCATGACGACCAGATTCCCGATCAAGCTTGGCGCAGCGGGCACAGAGCTTGTCGGGAGCAGGCTTTGTCGGCAGGATGACATACCCGCGGGAGGGCCAGTCAGGGCAATCGAGCCGATGGTGCGCCGTGTCTGAATCAGACCTTCGGCGGTAGAGCGTGGAAGACTCCCTGTCTCGTATCGAGTGACTCTGGCTGGTTGCGCTTGTTGTCATCGAAGAACCCGCACCCTCCACACAAACTGGCGACAATCACGTCTGGAAGCGCGGTTGTGCAGGTTATTTTTCTCGGGAATTGCTGCAGAGTTGAATCGCGGGGACTCTACCGAACTCCTACGCGACCGGGAGAAGCCGCTCGTCGGTGTAGACGGTGTCTGTCAGCCGGGAGTCCGTATGGCGCATCGCGGCCTGTCGCGAGCGGAGCGACATGCCAACTCGCGCATACGCGGTTGCAGCCGAGACGCGCAGGCTGTGGAAGTCGGCGAAGCCGTCGCTGGTCTGGTATGGGATGCCCGCCAGGGCGAGATCAGCTCTGAGCACCTTCAGCTGCGGGATCGATGTGAACCGCTAGCAGGTAGCCACGAAGTCGCTGCGGGTCGCGGCGGAGACCGGGCGGCCGTTCACCTTCAGATCGTTGAGAAACCGGCTGACGTGGATCGTGATGAGATCGTTCAATCGCTCTGCGCCCACGCCGACGATCACCCGCTCCAGCCTTGAACGCACTTGCTGAACGTAACGCTTCGATCTTGTGGGATCGAGCTCTGTCTCTAGGAACATCTCGAGGTGCTCCGCAATCGGGCGTTTGGCTTGCCCGAGCACGGGATCGAAAAGCCTCTCGGCCTCGCGTTCCGACTTGCGTTCGAGGCGCTGTGCGAACGCGAGGGAGGCTTCGCGATCGGTGAACGCGGCCTTGGTCCGCCACTTCCCATTCACGCCGCACACCGCATCGAAGTACAAGGCTGTGTACTTCTTCGCGGGGCGGCCGTTTCGATCTTTCCTACGATACACACTTGCCATGGATTCACCTTGCAGATTTCTCGCGGCCGGGCTACCGAGAAGAGACCAGATTTTGTGCTCACCATTTCCGGTTCTCGGCTTCTGTCCGGCGATGGGGGCGGGCTGTCTCGATCAGTCGCATTTGCTGTAGGTATATTTCCGAGCATCGGATTGCAGATTGTGTCCCGCGCTACGCAGGCTGGTGTTGATTCGATTCTGCCCGATGGCTCGTCGTCGTTTACCGGCCTGCCCGAGATCGATCTATGGAAGCAGAGCTCGCTCCGCGAAGTCGGCGTAGGAAATGTTCATGACCTTGCGCAGTCTAAGACTCTGGAGCTATTCACCGAAACAGGGCTTGCACCGAAGCTCCTGATGCGCTCGATTGACCGCGCATTGCTGATCAGCTTCATGGGCCTGGAGTCGGCACAGAAGCTGGATACCTATCAGATACGCACTGCGAGCGAGCTCGCTCTCCACCTGCGAGGAATCGATGCCTTCATGTCCCGTTGGGTGTTCGCGAGTGCTTCGGTACCGACTTCGGCAAAGCATTATTTGTTGTCAGACCAGGAAAGGAAGAGACGAAAGAAGGCGATTGAAATACACCTCGGGATTACCGATATTGATCCACAGATCGAGAGCATCATCTCGCATGGCAACACGGCGTTCATTCTCGACAATCAGATTGCTTACGCCGATCTATGACCGGTGTGCTCGTCCTGGGATGAACCGCGGTCAAGATCAATGAGGTAAACCGTCCGAGTGACTCAAAAATGTGTCGAGAAGCTTGCGTGCATGTGTGGCGTCTGAAGCGGTGGTTGATTGCTGAGGTGGTTCATGACGCGTAAAGAAATGTCATATACTGAATAGATGATTCAAGAGAAGACACTATCAGAATCTGGCTCTGAGCATTCATCACTTCCGCCGCTTGGCGACCCCAGCACTATCGACGAGGTCATCTCAGCACTGGAGACTCTCATAGTCTGGGCGGATAGCAACAGTAGCCGCATCGGGTACTTCGCCGCTCTCTATCTGCGTGTGACTGTCACGATTAAGAGCAAGATCGGCACGGGTTACTTTGATGACGACGCTCGGATGGAGAGGATGGATGTTAATTTCGCTGGGCACTACTTTTCTGCGCTCAGGCAATATCAGGACCAGAGCCCTGATCTTCTGAACGCATGGAAACTCGCGCTCGACGCTACACAGCAAGACGATCTCATCATTGTCCAGCACCTGCTGGCCGCGATGAATCCTCACATCAATCTAGACCTCGCCTCTGCGGCAGCGGCTACGTGTCCCGGTGACTCGATCCATGCGTTCCGTGGCGACTTCGACAAGATCAACGATGTCCTCTCGTCGCTCGTGCCCACCGTCATCAGCGAGATCAGTGGCCTCTCGCCGCTCATCCGCCTCGCGATGGACATCGGCGAGCACGAGACGATCGAGGTCGTCAACTTCAGCATGGACGCGGCCCGAGACTTCGCTTGGCTGCTGGCGCTCGAGCTGGCGTCGCTGCCTCAGGCAGAGCAGGCCCTAATCATCCAGAAACGCGATGTGCCGATCACGGCTCTCGGCCGTGATGTCATCGTCCCGGGCTTCCCGTGGCAGGAGATCCTCGATCTGATCG
Source organism: Phycisphaera sp. (assembly GCA_003712165.1). GTDB lineage: Bacteria > Planctomycetota > Phycisphaerae > Phycisphaerales > UBA1924. Next base: position 2,097,802 of record RHLH01000001.1, on the reverse strand, counting down.
GTGCGGTTGAATCCAAGGACGTCATCCAGAACATCAACGGGCTTGATTCTGGGAACCCTCTCGAGACAAGTGTCCGGCGGGAGGCCGTTTCCGGCGAAGCTCCCAACAAGGTGTACTACTTCGAGATAGCGAAGGGTGTGTGGGCGGGCACGTTCAGGTTTCGGATGAAGAGCTGGTCCGAGTTCTGGAGATCAAAGAACAGCCTGGGGAACAAGCTCATCTTCGCGGCGATCGGTGTGTGGCAGCGCCTGTTCGGCAACAGCAAGATGTATTCGAAGATCGATATCTACCCGGATAGGGGCGAGGCGGGCGTGGCCCGCAATCATGTCGCCATATCGCGGTTTGGGATCAGGCTGTTTACTTCCGATGAGGATTACATCCTCTCACCGGACGGCACAGGAGTCACGGTGGATGCACACGTGAGATTCGGTCCCATCCCGTTCCTGTTCCGCGAGCATGATGTGTATCCGGCCGAGGTGTATGACGGCGGCTACCGGAACCTGTACTTCATGAAGCTGCTCAAAACCCGCCCGCTCGGCAAGTATCGGGTGAGCCCCGATGGGAACGAGGTCCAATCGCACATGGAATGGTCGTGGGCAGAAGCGGAAGAGGTGCTTCAGCGCGTAAGCCACTGATGAAGAGTTGGTCTAGTGGTGACGGGTTCTCAATGCAGCTCAGCAAGGGTGTCAATGGCAGGTGGACGAGAAGCTCTTAACGCCTCAGGCACAAACCGGAAACACAGATCATGCCGAAGAACATTGTGGTTTGCTGCGACGGGACGAACAACGAGATAGCCGGTCATCAGACCAACGTCTTACGCCTGTTTCGGATGCTGATCAGGAATGATGATCAGATAGGGTACTACGACGCGGGGGTGGGGACTCAAGCGGATCCGACAGCGCACACCCCGCTGCGGAGGCGGCTCTACAAGAAGCTGGACGCGGCGGTGGGGCTGAGCATCCGGGATAACGTGCTGGAGGCGTACTCGTTTCTGATGCGCACGTATAGCGAGGGCGATAAGATATACCTGTTTGGTTTCAGCCGCGGGGCCTACACGGTCAGGGCTCTAGCCGCGATGATCAGGCGGTGCGGGCTGCTGCTCCCGGAACACACAAACCTCGCATCGCACTCGTGGGCGATCTTCACCGGAGCTGATAACTCGAGGGATAGCGCAGCGAAGTTCAAAGGCGCAGCGAGGATCAGGAAGGTATTTGGACGCCGCGCGCCGATTCACTTTGTGGGTGCCTGGGACACGGTGAGCTCGTTCGGTTGGATCTGGGATCCACAGATGATCCCGAACACCGCAAAGAACGAATCGGTGGCTCATGCCAGACATGCTCTGGCGATCGATGAGCGCCGGGCGTATTTCCGCCCCAATCACTTCCGCCCGCCCGATGGTCAGGACGAGCTCTCGGTCTGGTTCGCGGGGGTGCACGCGGATATCGGGGGCGGGTACCCGGATAGCGAGGCGGCGCTCTCTCGCATTTCTCTTGAGTGGATGATGGGTGAGGCGGTGTATCTCGGGCTTCTGATTGATGAGTCGCTCGCAAAGGAGCAGCTGAGCAAGATCGATATCAGTGATGGCCGGCCTGAGTGCGGGTTGATGCACGACGAGTCGCGAAAACTCGGGTGGCGCATACTTGGCCTGCTGCCGAAACGTGTGTATTCGTCAAGCAAGGATGCTATGGGTTGGCGTTGGCCAAACTTTGGTTCTAGGCGTTTCATCGGTGAATCTGCGCACATCCATGAGACGGCTGTGTCTCGCATGGCGTGCAAAGATGTCATGTATCAACCACATCTGCCATCCTCTTACAAGACGGCCGTCACCAGGGTGTGGCGAGTTGAATGAGTTGGCATATTTCAGAACTTCTTGCGATGCGCGAGCTTTATGGCGTATAAGAACTCTCGCTAGCTAGAGGTTGTCGCATGGTATAAGTTTAATCAGATACTTAATGCAGTACGATGCTATAGCGTATTCGGAGAATGCGAGAAGATGTTTCTAAGTAACGATTGACTAGCTCGCTTCTTTCAACTGGACCTCGTCGGGCACAATCGTTGGTGGCGTCGTGATAGTTGATCTGATGAAGTCTTTGAAGCTATCTGCCCATGTCACGAAGCCTGGTCCGCCGTGAAAGACCACTGGACTCGAAGTCCTTATCACTTGGTCGTACGCGGTATATCGCGGATACGTCTCCGCCAGCGTCGCCATCGCGCTTGGCCGTGAGAGCAGAAGATACTGCGGGTTGTCGCCGTCGACCGGCGGCAGGCTGGCCTGTGCCAATACAGAAGATGAAGAGATGAGCTGCGCCATCTCGATCGCGAGTGCCTGTCTCGAAGGATCGATGTTCGCGTTGACTCCAGCTGCATCGACATAGAAGAAGGTATAAGTGGGGCTGTCAACGAGTGGCATGGCGTGGAAATCGATCATTGGCACATCGGAGACTGGGAAGAGGCTGCTGTTCTCGGCGTAGCCGACGGCGGCGCGTCCGCTGCCTGAAGCGAACTCCGCGTATCGGTTGATCGTGGTGTCAGTCACCTGTGCGGTACCGCCCATGACGGTGAGCACTTCGAGCCACGCGAAAGCGTTCTGATCAAAAGAGGCCTCGCTCTGCGGGAGTGTGGGTGTTGGTGTGTATGGACCGTCGAGCTGTGTTTGGACTTGGAGGTAGAGGATCGCGTCGGTTGTCCCTCCGCTCAGGCTCACGTACAGCCCTTCTCCTTGAGGAAGAGGAGACGGGGCGTTCAGGTGATTCCCAATCGTGGCCCAGATGTCTGTGAGGTTGACATCGTTGGCGAGCGCGTCGCCCTGCCAGTAGTAGAGGAGATTCGTGCACAGCAGCTGGGGTATGCCCGCGTACTGACCATCCGGCAGCATGAGACCTTGCAGCGAGAACGCATAGAAGTCGTTCTGATCCGGGATCTGGCTCGCATCGAGCGGGAGAATCGAACCTGAGTTGTACAGATCCAGCATGACAGTCGCGTCGTACACGAAGACATCGGCGTCTGCTGGGACGTACCCGTTGTATCCGCCTTCCCATTGGTCGTCTGTATCAGGCGTGATCCAGTTGATCGAAACATCTGGGTACATAGCTGACCACGCCTCTTGGACGGCGATCTCGAATTCGTTCTGATCGGGGACGTAAGGGAACAACGCTACATTGATACTCGCCTGTACCTTCGGGGAGGAATCTGCGGAGTTGCCCGAGCACCCGGCCATAAGCAGGAGTGACCCGCAGCAGACGAGGCAGATCCATAGGAGGATGCAGCCCTGGGTCGTGAGGTTCCTAGCCAGCCTGCTTCTCATGATTCGTCCCCTCGAGTTGTGGGTGCATGCGAACTCGCATCTAATCGATGGATGTATCCAATAGAGATGGCGTCATCCGAGTCTCGGTTCGCGGCTGATTCAGCAAAAACCGTTCACACGTGCTTGTCTGATTGTTCTCGAGTCCGCAAGTAATCCTTGAGTTCGTGTACGAGACAGCTCAACTCGGTGCTGAGTTGAGAGCTCGCTGAGTCTGTCTAGCTGGGTCATGATGTGATCGGCCCGTGCAATGAGCTCGGCAAGCCATTCGACCTCAATGGGTTTCTCAAATGGGTGCTTGTTTCGTTTCAGCTTTCTCACCCCCGTTCGATTTGTTGGAGCATGACGTGATCCAGGCGTCGATCCCGCCCGGAAGGACCACGTCCACATTGTCATCTGCGATCGTGTTCACACGATTTTGAGTCGGCTGATCAAGTCACAGCACAGATTTGTGTCGCGCTGGGAACGCGGCCAACCGGGTCAGATTCTCCGCCCAGCTGCTCTTGCCGGTCTCGACTTCAACAGCGATGGCTTTGCTATCTCGTGTAGCGACCACATCGATACGTCCACACCTTTGAATGGCGCTTCTCTCTGGACAGCCCAGCCTTGAGAACTCAGTTGCTTGGCAACGCGATCGCACCAGTACTCATGGATTTAGTGAGACCTGAACAGGTGGCCGCACATTTCTGTGTCGGCGTGCCCATTCGGGCCCCAGTTCAGTAGGCTCCAGGAGCAGGCTTACCCCCTCGGGCGTGCGGAGCCTGATGCCTCGGATGTACCCGGCCTGGATTAGTAGCTTCTTGGCTCCGTCGCCCCGGCGCCGTGAGAACCCGAGCCTCGTGTACCGCTCGGTGACTGATGAGAGCGGCTGCGTGAGGATATCTTTCAGCAGATTTTCTGCGTCGGGATGAGACTGCAGCGGGTCAGATGTCGCCATTCCAAGTAGTGGGCGTGCAAAGCTCACGCCCCTTTCTGTTAGCGGAACACCCGGAACGCCATCCCTCACGGTGCGTGCGGGTGTTCCGCAAGCGGAACGAGCGGAACAGGTCTCGTGGGGAGACCTGGAGTCGTCAGTCGGCTCATACGGCCCCGCGATGAACGCGTGCTCGAGATCCGTGTCTGTCACTGAGCCCTTATCGATTTCGGTCTCCGGCACATCGATCTGGACGGCAGACGGCCACTGGCCGGAACGCGCCACGGCCTGGTCGACACCGAGACCGTGCAAGATCCGTTTCTGGTCCTCACGCAGCAGCCCGCCACAAATATGTGTCGGCATAGTTTTGGGACACTACGGAAGGCGTTCGCTGGTCGTATGAGAATGCCAGACGAAAGACCTTGAAAAGCTCGGAGCTCGGTTGCACAGGTTCTTTGATATTTAGCCGAGCTTGTTCAAATCAACATCGATTCCTGCGGCTTTGAGTTCTCGTGTTTGGTTTCACACTGCTGATACTTTGAACTCACCTAATTCTTAGGGGTTCCAAATTCTCATCCGCCCAGTATGGAGCATCTGAGAGGGGTTGCTTGAGTCATGCGGCACGGCGTTCATAGGACTTGAGCACGCCGCCTAGCCGTGACCTCAGCACGATCTTACCTTTCGTTGAGCGGCGGATGCCGAGGCTCGATCGTCTGTCTGATTCTCTGATGCGGTGTACAAGGCCCGCGATCGAGCCAAGAGACAGGTAGCGGGCTCTACCGCATAACACCCCCAAGAGAGGGCCGGCCTCAACCGCCGGCCTTCTTTCTCTAGATTCAACATGATCTACAGAATGAAGGCTTGTAGCCAATTGTGGGGAGAAGTAGTATGTTGTACGGGGGAAGAGGAGATATTATTCATGACCCGTTGCCCTGTTTTTGCCGCGGTTCTTGTGTGTATAGGCGGATCCATTGGTGTGGCCCAGGCCCAGCCCGTGCTCCGCGTTCAATCAGAGCTATTCGTATCGGGTAACGACCAGGTAGGAGTGACCGATCAGGACTCCTTTGATATGGCGATTCCCCTGAGGGCCGGTGAGTCGCTCAGCCGATCGGTTTCAATCCAAGAGCCCGGCCAGTTGCCGATTTCTTCATCAGTCGATTTCTCGGTCGATGAGATCCGGATTCTTAGCGGCCCGATCGATGTGAACGGCTATGAGTGGTACACATACGAGGTCGATATCTCCGCTCGCCTGTTCCGGACTGCACCTGAGTTCTATGCCAACGGTATCGCGGCTGAGTCCGAGCTTTCGGTGAGTTTCGACTTTGGGGATCCGCCGCCCAGCACAGATGTTTTTATGCGAGGTGCGCCGGTCTTTGCCTCCGGCCAGGCGTCGTATACTACTGACCAATTCATTTCACCTTCCAACCCTTTGATCTTCCAGATTGACGGATCCTTTCCCGATAATCCACTGGTGAGTTTGATCGCAGACGACACAACTGGTGCGGTTGATTTCACCGATCTTGATGTGCAGGGCCTCAACCCTTTGCGGATATCCGCTATGGCCGACGCGACAAACATCCTCATCGAGCACATCGGCACGACCGAGGTTGAGTATGACGTGACAGTCTTGCTCGTGGGTCCAATCCCAGCGCCGTCGACACTTGCCCCAATCGGCCTGGTTGGTTTCTTTGCGATCCGTCGCAGACGTTGAACGCTGTTCGCCATCAACAAGTCGCGTTTGTTTGGTTTCAAACTGCTGGTGCTTTGAAACCGCCTGATTCTTAGGGGTTTCAAATTCTCATTCGCTCTGTTTGGAGCATCTGAGAGCGGTTGCTTGAGTCATGCGGCTTGGCCCATAAAGATAGGCATGGCACAGAAGTGCTTTGACCGAGTATTCGGACACTGCGGATCGTTACTGCATGAATTTATGTACTTGCCAGATTGATCAAGTTGCTGCTTAATTGTTTCATCACCTGTGGTATTATGAGATGGATCGTCAGCCCTGGAGGTCCGCCACAATTCGTCGTCCACTATGGAGAAATTCGTGATGTTCAGCTCCAATAGTAGGGGTAGAGATAAAGGCAAGCGGACAGATCCAAAGCTGATTGCATCAATCGCAGCGCATGATAACTTTGCTGCATGGCACGAATTCGAGAGCTGGTACGGACCCATCATCCAGTCGTATTGTCTCTCGCGTGGTTTACCACACCATGAAGTCGATGACGTTGCTCAAGAAGTGTATTTGAGAATATCACGGTCAACAATCACTGAGCGATACGACCCGAAGCAAGGGCACTTTAGGTTTTATCTCCTGAAAGTGACACGGAGCGTTCTCTCGACGCAAGCATCGAAGAAACCGGTGTGGACAGATCTGTGCGAGAATGCCGCACAGCAATATGACGATGAATGGGAATATCTTTGGAAGCGTGAAGCGTTCAGGCGTGCAATCAATGTTGTTGAACAAACAGTATCTATTCAGGCGAGGCAGATCCTAAACCTGACACTCCGAGGAAACTGCCCAAACACAATCGCGGGATCGCTTGGGCTCTCGATCGAGGCTGTTTACAAAGCCAGGCAGCGGCTGCGCTCGAAGATCATTATTGAGACACGCCGGGTCATGATGGATACATAGCAAGGGACCAATGGGCCGCAGCTCACACACACATACAGAGGATGCGTTCTTCGAAGAATTGAGAGATGTTCTCGGTAATCGATGTCCCCGCAGCGTTGGCCCTTATGAAGTTATCGATCTCGTTGCAAGCGGGGGCCAAGGGGTTATCTATCGGGCTAGGGATCGGAGCGACCAATCGCTTGTGGCGCTCAAGAGGCCGCATCCCCTAGACGGCTCGAATCTCGAGCGACTCAAGCGCGGCGCAGCGCTTGCTGCACGCCTGGATCACCCGGGCATCTTACCGATCAAGAGCATCGAAGAAGTGGATGGGCAGATTTGGGTTGCCACAGCATGGATCGAGGGGGTTGCCGCGGATCAATGGTTCAAGGACCGCGTGCAGAGGCAATCCGATCTGGTTCGTCTGTTTATTCGGATCTGCGATGCGGTGGCGCACGCGCACTACCGCGGTGTTATTCACAGAGATATCTGCCCTCAAAACATCATTATCCGATCCGATGGCTCGCCCTGTATTCTCGACTTTGGTATTGCCAAGAGTGTGTCACCGGAAGAGGTCTCAAGGATTACGCAGAGCGCCAATCCCGTTGGAAACCTCTTGTTCATGCCGCCGGAAGTGCTCGGACAAAACAATTCTATTGCAGACGTCAGGCACGATATCTATGCACTCGGCATGCTTCTGTATGTGATGATCTCGGGCGCACACCCGCTTGATAATGCTACTCCAACAGAAGCCTTCAATCGGATCATAGATGGCACGGTCTTTGATTCGGGGATGCACTCTGGCATCTCGAATTCGATTGGCGCTATTATCAAAAAAGCGACATCCTCACATCTGGATTCGCGCTATAGATCGGTCCAGGAATTCGTTGACGATCTTGAACGAGACCTCGCTGGGTTGCCTATTCATGCCGTCGCGCACACAAAGTTGTACCTGTTATCACGGTTTCTCAAGAGGCATAGGATTGCGGTGACCGTCACTGCCGCAGCACTCATCACCGGTATAACCGTATTCACGGTGCAAGCCGGGGCAGCGCGAACTGAGAGAGAACTTCGTCTCGCAAATACCCAGACTCTCTCGATGATCCTCGATTTCCTGGATGCACTCGGACCTACGAAGCAGCTGGGAACTGTAACAGACAGCCATGATATTTTGGAGTACTTCGGGGAACAAGTATTCAACTTGGGATCAAGCCGCGATAGCGAAATGGATTTGGCGATCGCGGATCTGCACAGCCAGTTCGGCACGAGCTTCTTTCACATTCAGCGGTTCGACGACGCTATCAAGCACGCCGAAGAGGCGAACCGTATTTACGTTGAACTGCTCGGGCTGAATCACGATAAGACACAGAAGAATGGAGCGGTGCTGGCCCGGCTGATCGGGGAAAGACGAGGACGGGCTGAATCTGAGGCGTTCACACGATCGCTCATCGGTGATAGGCCGATGAATCAAATACAAGTTGATGAGCATCTCTATAACCTCGCGGGAGCGCTGATCTATCAACGGAAATTCGACGAGGGCCGCACATATCTCGACGAGTATCTCTTACGCGTGCAAGACCAGCCGGAAGAATATTCCCGGGGAATCCTGCTCCGAGCCATCTACCGCAACAGAACAGGTGCTCCCGAACTGAGTCTCCAGGACTCAAGGGCAGCATTCACGCTTGTCACCGAGCAGTACGGCCCGAATCATGTGCTCGCACTGAGAGCCCGGCTGCTCTCTGCTAAATCTCTTCAGAATCTTGAGCGCTTCGAGGAAGAACGCGAGGTTATTCTCGAAGTTATGCCAAGAATCGAGAGCGTCTTCGGGCCAAAATCATCAGAACTCCTCCAGGCGCTGGCGCACCTGGTTATCTGTGAGACGGCGCTCGGGCTCCACGAAGTGTCAATACTCCATGCGGAGGAGAATGTGCGGCTCAGCATCGATGTGCTCGGAGATTCGGATTGGCGTACGATCCAGTCCCGGTTCGTCCTGGCGAATGCGTTGCTTGCAGCCGGGTACCCTGCTAAGGTCCTCCCGCTGCTCGAGCCCGAGATCGATCGGGTCTTTGCTCTCAAAGTTGATGAGCCGTTTGTTCGCCACCGTCCGAGGTACTGGGTTGCACGGGCCTACAACGATCTTGGGCGCTACCGGGAAGCGCTCGAAATCCTTGCTCCGGTGTTTGACGAGCCGCGCAGAGGCAGAGATGAAAGAAACAAGTTTCTGCAGCTATGCAAAGACGAAGCGCTCAGGGCAGAATCTCAGGCTCTGACCCGGGATGAATAGGCCAATCTCTAACAGCGTATGTGATATACGCAGCTGAGCTCTTTGAGATTCAATATCCGGCCACAGCAGGGCAAAGCGATCGCCGCACCGTGGCCGGGGGCGAAAGAGTGGCCTTGGCGTTTCTGGCAATCCCTGGGTTTACAAATATTCTTCGGGGCCGGTGTCCAAACCAGCGCCGAGCAGTTGTATCTCTCTCTGAGAGCGTCTTATCGAATGCGCTCGACTTCAGGCCCGGTGTAAGAGAGGAGGTCGTGCTCAGCAGTGTTACGGCATCGGCCGTTGTTCACCCATCGATCTGGGCACTGAGGGTACACGTAATGGCCTGCCCCTAGAACTTGGTTTAGATCGAGGCACGTCGTCCCGGATTGGATCAAGGAGGATATGGATGACGAGCAAGTGTTGTTTGGCCGAGTCTGTAGCTGGACTACCCAGTGGCCTGTCGACTGCAGCGGCTCACAAGCGCTTTCACAATGTGTACCAGGGGAAGGCAGTGAAATGGTTTGCAAATTATTAAATTGGAGTTGTATTATGAATTCAAAGATATCAATGAGCTGGTCTCTCGCAGCAATGGTTCCATTTGCCGGGCAGGCGATCGGGCAGGGACAGCATGATCAGGGCACGATCGATCGTCAGCGAACCGTGCTCACGGCGCATGCGGCGAACGGGTGGCTGAGCAACCATGCCGACTCTCGGTTCTGGTTCTGGAACATCTTGTCTTTCGATCAGGCGTATGACCCGCAGGACGATCGATACGACAACTCGATGCGGTGGGTGCACGCATCGGTGAACAAGGCCCCCGGGTATTTGATCGACAATGCAAATGGAGGTCCGCATACAGCCAGGATTAATGCGCTCGCGTCTCAGATCGTAAACAAAACGATTGCGCTGTGGAACGAAGACATCACCAACACAGGGTCATATGCACTGTTCATCCAACACTGGGGATTGGCGAGCAACCTGCTCCGTCATCATGATGACGAACTGTCCCCCGTTGCACGTCAGAACGGTGCGGTGTACATCTGGGAATCCCACCCGAACCCGAACAACTCAGGCACTTCGGCGAACACGGCCACGCCCTGGCGTGAGAACAGCGTCTCGGATGCCAACGCGATCTTCCAACTCCTCGTTAGCGAAATCATCTCGCTCATCGACGCACACAATACCTCGAACAATGACACGGTGCCGTACCCGTCACGGTTCTTCCTCGATGATGAGAATGGGTATTTCAAGGGTACGGGGCCGGACGTGCTGGCGGTGTACCACAGCCTGCTGCAAGACAATCGATCGGGCGGGGTGCAGGCGGAGACACTGTACGGCGATCTCACCAACTGGACCTCGTCACCGAGCCCGGTGCTCGATGATATTTTCAATGCGGTCGGGTTCAACACGGGCTATATCCCTTGGTACTCATATCCTCATGTTCCGCATAGCTTGAATGACCAGCATCAGTTCAGTGATTACACCATGCACCGGAGTCTGTTGCAGGCAGTCCAGGATGGCGCCACCGAGGCGGCGATCGAGCAGACGGTCCACGCAGCCTGGCCTGGGTGCTTGTGGGCGAACTACAACACCTCCACTTGGTACACATGGGATTACCCGGCGTTTTCTCGCGGAGACCGAGGAGCACCCAGGCCAGGATTCGGCGGGGCATATGGATGGAGCATGTTTGCAAGGAATGGGTCGGCAGATATGCAGAGTCCGGTGCTCTATCCGGTGCATCCGTTCCACTCGCTCGAGTATGAGCGTGACGGGAGCAGCAATGAGACACTTGAAGAGCGCATGCGGGCCGCGCTGATGTTCAATCGTCAGCAGCTCGATCACGCGATATTCTCGTTCGATGATCTTCCGCAGGCTCCGCGCCACATCGTTCCGTGGGTGCCTACCGCGAGTACCGTGATGTCGATCCCGGGTGGTGCGACGAGCGTGCCCAAGTGGCACACCCGCGATGTGCTCGCGCTGTGCAAGTCCAAGGGTGTGAATGAGACCATCTTATGGGGTGATACTCACGGCGGAAACACAACGCAGAGCAAAGATCAGTGGGAGCAGTCCAATGACGCGATCAGCCAGGTCTGGTCGTACGATCTCCGCGAGATTTACATCCCCTCGTTGCTCGATTCGCTGAATGCGGCTCAGCTCGATCAGGCCCGATTCGGCGAGGAGCACGCCTATGACCTCGACCCGGTCGTGACTTTCTCGGGCGGCACCGTGAGCACGGCGACCTTCGAAGTCGACTTTGATGTTGATCAGGCGCTCAACACCGTCGGCGAGGAGTACACGCTCATGCTCGAGGTGCTCGACGGGGGCGGGCCGTGGTCCGGGGCCCCGGTCTCGGTCTCGGTCTACAACTTCCAGGCCGGGTCTCTCGGAGCGTGGGAAGACATTTCAACGCTATCGGGGACACATGAGACGCTCCACACGACGTCGTCGAGGCATGTCGAGTTTGACGATACCGATTCGGATGGGTTCTACGAGGACTGGCACTATGAGTCCGATGATGATTCCATCGTCTCGGATGTCAGCGACCGGAAGTCGATCCACAAGTGGACCTTCCAGCTCCCATCGGACCCGGTGGAGCGGAGGGAATACCTGCATGCGATCGATCTCAAAATGCGCTTTCAGATCGAGATTGAGAACACGGCCCTGATCCCCGTCGGTGGGTCAGCGGATCCGTTGCGGATCGATCTTGTACAACTCTACGAATCCGAGACCGTCAACGATAATGTTCAGCCCGGATCGACCGGGTTCGTCATCGGCGACCTGGATTACGATGGTGATCTTGACTCGGGTGACATGTACTTGTGGTACCAGAATTATGTGTCTAATCCGGGCGTCGTGCAGCTGGATCTCAACGATGATGGGGTTGTCGATACCGCAGATCTTTTGTTGATTTATAATCTTATCAACAGCTAATGACTAAACAGATCGCTCTGGTTTCTACTCTCTGGCCGCGCTATATGCGTGGCCTTTTTCTTCGCTGACAACTCTGTTTGGATTTGAGCTGGGGTTGCTTAAAAACCACTTGTTTCTTTTTGGGTTTCAAACTCTCATCCGCCCTGTTTGGAGCGAGCGAGAGGGGTCGCTTGAGTCATGCGGCTCGCCGTTCGTAGGACTTGAGTACGTCGCCGAGTCTTGACTTGAGCAATACAAGGTGGGATCGTATTTGGCGAGCCTATCTATAGCAGGCGCTGTCGCTTCTGCACATAATTGTGTAGGTTGAGTATTAGGACACTACAAGGGCGGTAGGGAGCGGTCGCGCGAGATCGCCTCACTCCCAGCGGAAGATCTTCAGCGCCACTACAAACGAGGCCACGCACCACGCGGTCATCACCGTGAGCTCTTTGCCGAGCGACAGCACCGAGTCGCCATCGAGCATGACGTTCCGTAGCGCATCGTTGAGGGCTGTCAACGGCAGCAGCTGCAGAATCGGGTGCAGCGCGTCCGGGAAGCGCTCGTACGAAAAGAACACCCCAGAAGCAAGCCACATAGGCATCATCACAAGGTTCATCAGCCCGCTCGCGCCCTCGATCGTCCTTGCGCGTGACGCGACCAAGATGCCAAAGCCGGCGAACACGAGCGCCCCAAGCAGGCAAACAACTCCAAAAGAGAGAGCATCGCTCCGAAATGGCACTCCTAGCACCCAAGCAGCGAACATGACGAGCAGCGCGACTTCGAGTATGAGAAAAACCAGCCGCGAGAGCATGAACGAGAGAAAGAACGATGTACGGCGCATCGGCGTGACGAGCAGCCGTTTCAGGAACTTGCGCCGTCGCACATCAGCGATCGCGAAGCCGATGCCCCAGATCCCGGTACCCATAAGGTTCATGCCCAAGAGACCCGGGAACAGGAAATCGACATATCGCGACCCCTTCTCCGTAAGCTCTTCCGTTGCGACGATCGGTTCGTCGGGGTCGTCTGTGAGTGCACGCTCGAGGCGCAGCCTCGCCGTGACGGCCTCGGCGCGCACGGGGTCGAATGTCAGCTTTGGCAGAGCGCCGAGTTCATCCTCTTCGACCACACCATCGATCGCGCCTCGGCGGAGTTTGGCATGGGCATCCTCGAATGTCTCGAACGTCTCCACATCGATCGCCTCGCTCGCGCCGAGCGTTGCGGCGAGCGCCTCACTTGCGACGACGCCGATCGTGCTCGGCTCCGGCTTACCCGACCGGAACGCGAAGCCAAGGACAGCCGCCATAACCATCGGGAACATGAACACCCAGAAAACAGCCTCCGGCTCTCGAAGGAAGCTCAGCACGCGCACGCGCGTCAACTCGCGGATCTCGTCGAGCCTAGCCATCTCGTAGGTGTCTTCCCGTCAGCGACACAAACACATCCTCAAGTGTTGGGCGGTGTGTGCGCAGATCCTCAAGCCCGAGTCTGCGCGACTCGACAATGCTGAACAACGACGCGATTACCGCCTGTGTGCGTTCCACGGACAGGACGATGTCCGCCCCCTCGTAGCGAACGGCTGTGACGCCTTCCATTGCCAGCAACTCCTCTTCGGCGAGCACGCGGACGTCCTCGTCGATGAGCGAGAACCGCACGAGGCTCTCGGCGCCGAGCGAGGCAATGATCTCCGCTGGCGAGCCGCGAGTGATTACCCTGCCCTTGTCAACGATGACGACGAGGTCGGCGAGTCTCTCAGCTTCCTCCATATAGTGCGTCGTCATCAGAACCGTGCCGCCTTCTGTTTTGAACCGCTCGACAACCTCCCACACTCGGCGGCGCGCCTGCGGATCCAGCCCCGTCGTTGGCTCGTCGAGGAACAGGATCTCCGGTCCGTGCAGCAGCGCACAGCCGATCGAGAGCCGCTGTTTCTGCCCGCCAGAGAGTGTTTTGACAAACGAATCTCGCTTATCTTCAAGTCCAATGGTATCGATGATCCCGTTGAGATCCGCATCGGCGGCGTAGAAACTGTTGAACAGGCGGAGGATCTCGTAGACTTTGAGCTTGTCCTGAAACTCGGTCTCTTGAAGCTGAACACCAATGCGCTCGCGGATAGCACGAGCATCGCGTTGCCACGTTCTGCCGAGGATGACAATCTCGCCCGCATCGGGCTGCTTGATCCCTTCGAGCATTTCGATGGTCGTAGTCTTTCCGGCGCCATTGGGTCCCAGTACGGCGACGCATGTCCCCTGTTCGACCTCAAGATCGATCCCGTCAACGGCCGTGAGATCCCCAAACCGTTTGACGATGCCGCGCGCCACAACTGTGGAACCCGCTGGAGTATCGATCTGGGCTGTATGCGGGGCCATTCCGAGCGGATGTTACCACAGCCGACCAGTCCTTGCGCAAGCCATCCGAGCCGTTGAAGTTCTGTTCGGAGGGGTTCCAGGCCGTCGGCATGCCGTTGAGTCGTACGTCACACGCTCCTCGATCTTGGTCCCATCAGAGTTAAGAACGCACACCACGTCGGCGCACCAGCTCTGCAGCTGATGTCAGCAGACCTCAGGCGTGCTGTCATGCACGAAGAAAGGTCGGAGGCCTACTCTGGTCTTATTCGCGCGCCGCCCAACTATCAACAGTTCAGCACATTCAAGAAAGTGTTGTTTATCGTGCGCTACCAAGACGCAACTCAAACGATCGATACCCAAATTTACTGTCTCTCTGAACGATCAAACACAATCAACAGAGTTGTTGAACCCTACGCTGGTCAATCGGCTACACTCGAGTCAGATTTTACCTATTTGGTTTCAAACTGAGATTGCTTTGAAACCGCCTTGTTCATAGGGGGTTTCATACTCTCTTCCGTCCTGTTGGAGCGTCTGAGAGAGGATTGCTGAGGCAGGCGGCCCGTCGTTCGTAGGGCTTGAGCACTCCGCCGAGCATCGACTTCAGCACGATCTTAACCTTACTTTGGCGACGACGGCTGATTCAACTAGGTTCGGGTGCGGATGAGGATATGAAACCCCTCTGGGAATCGCTGACAGAGGGTATCAGGAAAGGACACACTCGGGTCGAGCTCGGAGGCTGTCATTAGGCCGCGCGGACGACAGACGCTGCCACCACGGGTTATTTGTGGTCATGCGTAGAATCTGAAGAGCTCACGTGAGCGTTTCTGCGAAATAGGGCTGTTGTAATTGACTGCAGAATAGGGGGCTTAGAAATCGTTGCTTCAGCCTTCCAAGCTGAATATCGTCGGTTCGAGTCCGATCATCCAGAATGTTTAGTGGATTGGATGATCCGCTACGCCATCGTGGAGAATCTGGAAGCCAAGCTGATGAGCTGATTGGATATATAAAATTCGATTTATCCAATCTGTTGTCGGTTTACTTGTCGCCATATCCAATGATCGGAGGTGGGACATTTCCGGCGATTCAGATTCAAATGTGATTCCAATCCGGCTAAACGCGACAATCACCAAGATGATGCCCGATAGGCGTGGTCACGCTGGCAATAGAAGGGCTACTAGGTATCGATTTCAATTCGGTCAGCGATTCAAAATTAAACTACATCGGGCAAGTGATGTGGTAGTTGCTGATGCAATCGTGAGAGATGTGTCTAGCGAAGGGATAGGTATATGGCTAAGAGCGATTGTTCATCCAGGAACGTCGTGTACTATCACGATTGATCTAGACAATACTGTTGACGGTAGCATAGTTGAGCTGAACGGCGAAATTGTGTGGTGTACTCATTTCTCGCACTCGATTCACGAGGCAGGAATAACGGTATCGAAATCGGACAGGTACTTTCTACAAGATCAGATTCAAGACAGGCCCGCTACCCTTGAAACAGTGAGCCAAGAAGATGCTGCCGCAAGAGCACAGCTACTTCGAATAATAGAAAGACAGCTTCCTGAGAATGTTGATGTAGAGAAGCGAGATCGCCTTCTCCAGGCTGTACGTGACTGCCTGAACAAATGCTATAACAGATGTCTAGTGCATGATTATGGTAAGTTAGCACGCTATATCTGCGCTAGGCCTGAAATTGAGAGCGTATGCGTAAAGGCAAATTATATGCAACTCATGCTCATTAGGGTTATACTTCACACATGGAAGGAGAGAGCACATTTGCGAGAGCTGATCGGCTATACGATCAGATTAAAGCGATTGCAATCGCCGCTATGTCCTTTGAGCGGCCGGACCACACACTACAGCCTACAGCTGTGGCAAGCGAAGCGTTTATTCGACTATCCACACACCGCTCCGCTTGGGAAAGTGATGAGCAGTTTATGCACGCTGTCGTCTCTACGGTGCGGCGTGTGCTAGTGGATCACGCCCGGACGAAGAACCGGATCAAGCGTGGGGGCGGCTGGAATCGTGTGGAGCTTCATGATGCAGCGGTTCAAGACGCCTCCGTTGACCTGCTCGATCTCGACGAATTGCTAACCGAACTAGCTGACCGAGATCGTGAAGCAGCAATGGCGATGGAAGCTTCAGTGTTTGGTGGTCTGCGTGATGATCAGATTGCCCGGTTGCTGGACAGCGACATTGATTCTGTTAAACGCTCACGACGAAGAGGCCGGGCGTGGCTTGCTGCCAAGCTCAAGCCCGATGCGTGAGGGCCAATCTCATGTCGGACACTGTATTTGAGGCGTTTGACAGGCTAGTCGATGAACCAGAGGCTTCATGGGCTAAGTTAGCTAGTGACATCTTTCCAAATGAAGCAGAAAGAAGGAGCGAGCTACTACAGATGCTTCGCTCGTGGAAAGGAAGGCCTGAGTTCCGTGTAAGGACTCAGGATCTGCAGGAAGCAATCCATAGTATCAGAAACGAAACAAGCGATAATCAGCCCACTCCGGATATTGAAGGCTTAGAAATTCTTGAAGAGCTTGGTACGGGCGGTTCTGGCACCGTATACAAATGCAGACAACTCCGCGCGGGCAATAGGGTAGTAGCAGTAAAAGTATTTTCCCAAGGGACTGGGCGCGTTAATCATGTACTACGTGAAGCCACCGCTTTATCTCGACTAAATCATCCCCATATTGCGACACTATACTCAGTAGGAACTGCAAGAGATGGCAGAGCGTACGTTCTCCTGGAGTATGTTGAAGGTCTAAGTCTCACACACTACTTAGAGTCAGTAAAACCAGAGCTCGCCCATACTGTCGATTTGATGATACAGATCTGTGATGCTGTGGCCTATGCAAACGAAGCAGGTGTTATTCACAGAGATCTAAAGCCATCAAACATAATGGTCAAGCAAGATTCAGGCAGCGTAATTGTAAAGGTACTTGATTTTTCAATCTCTAGATCTCTTACGGTTGAAGAAGAGCAAGCTATAAACTCAGAAACTCTAGTTGCTGGTACCCCGGAGTACATGAGTCCAGAACAGGTTGACCCGGGGCTTGGACCTTGTACGACACGATCAGATGTTTTCTCTCTTGGGACAGTGTTCTACGAAATCTTGGCAGGCGTGCACCCCTATCTAGACAGCGATACCGAGCGGCCAAGTCTACTTAGCATATTGCAAGCAGTTCGAGATACCGACCCGATTGAGCCCTCGGTTGCTCGAGCGAAACACTTCCGCACTCACAAGTATTACCGATGGGGAAATTGGTCTGATAGGGCACTCAAAGGAGATTTGGATGCAATTGTGTTGCGTGCAAATACTGCTCTTCCCAGCGACAGATATCCTAATGTCCGTGATTTACTTGATGATATATACCGTTACAAATCATCGTTGCCTGTTCGTGCTCGCCGGCTTACAGCCCTGAATCGATTAAGAAGAACTGCCGCCAGACATCCGATCGTGACAGCATGGGTAGGGCTACTTCTTGTTTCAGTCATTTCAGTTGCTGGGTTATCGTTCTGGGGATATCAACGTGAACTGGGTGCATCTAAGCGAGAGGCCCTAGCGCATTCAGACACACGCATGGCATTTGCATCATCTGCGCTGGTAAGAGATGACTTGCAGCTTGCTCGGCACCAGCTAGATCGTATTCCAGCTGAATATCGAACTAATACTTGGCTAGTTATCTCGCGATTTATCGATCAGAGTGAATCGTCTGTACTATTGGATTCTCAAGGCATCGCTGACATTCATGTTTCAGAAGAAAGCATATATATCGCGGGTCGATCGGGACGTGTGTGGACAGCTAATAAACTATCGAAACAGCCAGAATATCAACTAGCAATCGACCGTAGTGGGAAGGTCATGCAAGTGGTATCTACCATTAACAATGATTTCATATATATATTGAACGGCGATGCGGTCGAAGTATGGCATGAAGGAACGCTGGTACAAGTTATTGATCTTCCTCAAGAGCATATCAATTCACAGATAATTCTAAGTGTTGAACTATCACAAGAAAAAGTATTATTGCGTGATGAAGCGGAAACATATGTCCTTGATATGGCAGATAGCAAATTTAAACTGTCTCAGCAATCCGATGTTGAGTATCTAGGAATACATGAAAACGACGCCTGGGGGTTCGATCAACAAAAACGACTCACATACATCGGCCAAGAAGACAAGAATCAAATAATTAGTTTACGAGGACACTCGCATTCTGGTATTGTCGAGGTGCTGGCCACTGATGACTCTGCTGTAGGCCTGATATCAGGTGATTCTGCCGGTCATGTGAAGATTTGGCGTGTTCCAACCGATGTTCTTAGACTAACCAGCGCTAGTTATAACTATGGTGCTGTTGATAGCGGTTGGGTATGGACAGCAGCCAATAATGCCACTATTGGAGCCTTATCTACTCAGCTAGGATATGAGATTGATCCCTTTTCATGCTGGACAGTCAACGCAGGTATCGGTGCACTGCTTAGAATTTTGCCGGAATCGTCAGAACTTATTTATCAGTCTCCTGAACAAGAGGTAGTCAGTGCTGTATTGCCTAGATTGCCGCCGATGACGGCAAAGCCCGCGTATTGTGAACGGACATCAACTCTATGGCTCGCTGAAAGCGGTTCTACGCTGACAACATACAACGTCAGTACAGGGTATTCTCAATCGATTGAACTCGATGAATCACCGATTACCGCAATCACACCTGATCAAGCAGGTGGTGTAGTAGTTGCTGTTGGCCGAAGTTTGCGTTACATAAATCAAGATGGCTACCCGAGCGAGTTGTGCCAGTGCCCACTGGGGACGCAGTTCATTGATTTGGACGATGATGTAATAGTCGCTTGTGAAACTCGTGGTAAAGGAATTGTTCTCTCTAGAGAGCAAGGCGCTGTGGTTGCAATTGACTATGGAAATGACATTCGCGATATAGCAATCCTACACGGCCTTGGGCTGATTGCCGTTGGCAGAGGAGATGGATCTATAGGGTTGTTCGATATCAAAACAAACACAGAAACAGCGTCCTTGCCGTTGTATGACAATCCTGTCCGTTCGATACACTTTGGCTCCGATGCTATCTTGCGCTCGTCATCAAGCGAAAGCGAAGCCCATTGGCTTGACTTGTCACAGCACTAACAGGAACCCTCCCATTCATTAGTGTCAAAGTTAAAAATACGCTTGTTGTTACCAGGGCCGGGATAAAGCAAGCACTGCGTTCCTCCTGCTTCTGATCCACCTTGTATTGCGTGAAGCGCTTCGGCGCCGGCACCAAAGCTTGCAGACAGCTGGGTCTCCTTTCCGGCTTGCTGTTCTGCCGCCTTTTGAGCAGATCTCAAGGCGGAACCAAGGGCCGCTAGCATGAATTCGGCTGCTTCTTTCGGTGTTGCGTCTTCACCAGACATCTCAATTACCTCCACATATCCATGTCAATCCACCACCCGTTATGGCGGACTCCACGGAAATGGCGACAACATTGAGTTCTGTAGAAAAAAAACGCCACAATAATGTGCTATAAAAAGAAATAGAGTACACAAAGTTGTGCCAGATAGCATGGGCATCGCCATTTTGGCATGGAGCAATTGACAAGCGAGATATTTGGCCACTCAGAAACAGCTCTTGCATTGCAAGATCGCTATAAGCGGGCAATCGCTCTGAGGCTGCGGCAGATCAAAGGCAAAAAATCAATTCGTAAGTTCTGCCAGCCGCTAGGAGTGAACCATGAAACAATGCGTCGTTACTTGGAAAGTGGCCGTATTCCTGTAGCTGTAGTTGCTGTAATAGCAAGAGAATATGACGTTGATTGTAACTGGTTGCTCTTTGGAGAATCTAAAATTTTAGAGAGCTAGGTTGGAATCAAGTGCTGAGATGACGGGACCTAATCCAGAGGTCTGAGAGACTGTATCGAGTGATTACTACAAACGCATCATTGTCTACCTATTCGAGGTATCAACTGAAAACCCTCGTATAGCTATCCGTTATACGAGGGTATCTCCTGTTGGATCCAACTGGAGAAATGGGGTTCTAGCTCTGCTAGATATGGCGTCAATCAGAGAGTCATCCTCAATAATTGCATCTAAAAATACAACAAGGATGCTCAGTTTAGGGTTTGCTAAGACGTCATCCCTCTCGTGCCGGTGGAAACGCTCAAGTGAGGTTGTCCATGAAGAACTGTCACGTCATTGACCTGCCCCCAGAGCCTAGTCCACCCGCTATGCGACAATATGGTGGGATGAGCGTATCTATGAAGGTGGTTATTCATGGCAGGGATCAGGCATTCGGCTGAGCAGATCATTAACAAACTCCGCGAGGCGGAAGTGCTGCCTGGCTTCCTCGCTCGGGCTTGCTCGGCGGCCCGGGCTTCCGGTTTGATCGTGGTGAGGGAGATGATCTGGGCCATCGCTTGAACGTGGCATGCTTGACGGCCGAGATGAGCTGCTTCAGGGAGTCGCCGAGCGGCAACCCGAATCGGATCAGCCTTGCTCGCTCCTCGTGGGTGAGGGCGACTCTGCCTTTGATGTGCGATCGCAGGATTTCGTTTTCCTCCTTAGAGGAATCGGATCTGCCTCGCGAGCTGCTTCTTGCCGGTCGTGCATGCGAGCGCGAAGAGTACAGGATCTGGTCTGCATTGCATGCTGAGAGCGTGCAGCAAGCGGGGCGGAAGGGCAGTAAACTGGGTGCAATGAAGCAGCCTGTTCAACCAGTTTGGGGTGCGGATGAGGATATGAAACCCCTCTGGGAATCGAAGACAGCGGGTGCCAGGAAGGGACACACCCGTTTCGAGCTTCACGGCTGTCATTTGGTCGCGCGGAGGACAAACGGTGACATCGGGTGCCCAGAGTTGTCAGAACGAGCCGTTTTCATAGTGCGCATGTTCTTGCGCAGAGCGCGTCCAAAAAATCGAACTCTTGTCAATATAGGAGTTAGCTCATTAACGCATCACGTTGCCAACGTGAATGTCGTCGGCTCAAATCCGATCACCCGCTTTGGAACGCCCGGTGCCGATTGGTGCCGGGCGTTGTCGTTGGGCGCCAACTCGTGACTCGGCAACAGCTTGTGACTCAGACTCTGGGCTGAATCAGAAATGGCTACTTCTCGGGGCTTGTGCGATCGAGTGTCAGACAGAGCCAGAACGGGCCGAATTCATACTGCGCTCGGTTGTTTTTTCGCCTATAGTTTGCGTCACGCGCTGCTTTGTATGAAGCACTGTCTCTCGATTCCATGGTCACGAGATGCGTTGAGGCAATCTTCCAGAATCTCGAAAACCGGGTATAGGTGCGGCGGGTCTAGTTGCCTTAAACTCGTTGCAATGAGCAGAACACTGATCGGCCTCGTTGCGTTCATTACAGCAATGGCTCTGGCTTCGTGTGGCAAGAGCGGGGGGGAGGGTGAAAGGCAGGGCTGGGAATCGGCGAAAAAGTCGGATTCGCTTGCTGGGTACGAGCTGTTTACCTCGACGTATCCAGGCAGTATTCACGCTCCTGAGGCCGAAGCTCATGCTAGAGGCATCAGGCGTGATCGCCTCGTCTGTCCCGATGTGGTAATTGCGTGGAAGATGCCCGGGTGGACGGCCAGTGAGCTTGAACGTGAACTCGAGGACGAAATAGACGCGGCCTTCGCTTCACTGCCTGTGTTGGGGTATTACTCGACCAAATTCCGTGCGGGTTCGATAGAGATCGATCTCTCAATCGGTCAACCGGATTTCACTCGTCCTGATTTAGAGAGTGTAGAGGATGCGGTGGCGTCGCTTCGCGAAGTGTTGCCGGGCAATCCAGAGATATTCACATCCATTCACCGCGAGGCTCTCTGGTCGCATCTGCTGATCGTCTTGCATGGGGATATAGCCGCACAAGAACTCTCCGCACACGCGAGCACACTCGAAAGCCGGCTGGCTGGCATCGGTGCGGTTACTGAGGTGTTTGGCGCGGCGGAACCGGAACCTCGTGTAGAAATCCTCTTGGACGATAACAGGTGCCGGATGTTCGGTGTGAGTGCGATCGACGTGGTTGATTCGCTGGAGGTATTCGAAGCCCCCGTTTCGATAGATATGGTTGGCGAAACGGTTGTATCAAAGCAGCCCGGGCAGGAAGTACGGATTCGTGATCTGGCACGCGTTGGTGACGTTGAGTCGCACGGTACTCGGTGTACATTCGATGGTTCGCCCGCTGTAGCGCTTTGTCTGTGGCCTGATCGGAACCGTCAAGGTGAAACCGAAGCAGAACTCCGGCAAATCCTTGATGAGTACGGCGCGGGATCGAATCTATCCATTGATTACACGGTGTCATCAATGACCTCAGGAGTGCGGCTTTCATTCCAGCCGGGAAGCTCGGATTCGGAATCACTCGATACGGCCCGTGTTGTCGCCGAGCGTTTAGGAGGTTCCGAAACAACACCAGTACTCGTAGAGGTTGTAAATGAGTCACCGCTGATGGTCCAGCTGACTGCATTTGGACAGATAGATCCCATGAGCATGTTCAGTGACAATTATGCGATACCCGGAGTGTCGATGCACACGGTCAGGCGGCCGTTGCCCGAGGAACGCGGTGCGACACTCGCGGTTGCGGTCGCCGGGCAAGACTGGGAGCAGATAGCCGCGGTCCGGAGTGACCTGATCCAGCAGTGCTCAGCCCTTGCTGGGGTGGTCGCTACGTCAAGCGACGAACTCTTCACGGTGCCGGAGGTCTCTCTCGTTATAGATAAAGAGCGTCTCGCCCAACGCGGCGTGAGTGCGCAGGAAGTTGCCGCAGAGCTAGCAGCAATGACCGGTGAGGGAATTGTCGCCCTTGATGGCAAGGTTGTCATCCGGACTGAATCAAGTGCTCGATATCAGGAGCCGGATGAGTTCTTTAAAATGTTGCGGCAGGACGGTGTCGAGGTTGAGCTGGTGGATCGATGGGTCGCCTTGCGTCATTTCAACGGCGAGAGAGCCGCAGTTGTCGAACTCGTCGTATCTGATTCTTCCATGGTCGATGCTGTTCGGGCCGAACTTCAGGCTGTCCTTGCCGGGATCTCGGCGCAGGGCATCCGGATCACGTGCCTGAGTGAGTAGGCAGCCCGTGATGCACGCCAGTGGGATGTCCTATTCTCCTCCTTGAGGAACCGGATCTGTCGCGCAAGCTATGTCCTGCTCTTGGTACACGCGAGCGTGAAGAGCACCGGATCTGGCATGCATGGCATGGCTCGATATTGTGTCGGCCGAGTATTTGGATACTACCGGGTCACCAGTAGCCGTCGGCCGCGATCTTTAAGGAACCGTCCGGCTGTCGTTGCCAAATAAGCACAAACTCGACCGTACCTACTCGACGCATACCGTCGTTATCAAACGAGATGTCGGAGCGGCCGCGTTGTATCAACAGGCCTTCTACGCCCTCGATAGAGTGCGTTGTTAGCGACCAATCCACAGCGGTGTCAAATCGAGCCCAGTATTGCTCAAGTAGCTCCCGAGATCCACCTTGGCGTTTGCCGCCGGGCGAGAGGAGTATGCCTTCATCAGTATAAAATGATGCGACGCGCTGTAAGTCACCGTCCCGCAGTGCTACTTCCATGCCACGACAGAGCATGCGGACTTCGGTCTGCAGTGCATCGCTCGCCGGCGACGGCGGTGGGGTGGTGGCGCAGCCCGCCAATAGCCCAATCGCTGCAATAGTCACGGGCAATGCGTGGCACCAGGTTGAAACTTCCATTATCGGCGTTCTCAGCATCGTGCCGTATTATAGTTGAAGGGAAGAGCTGTTTCTCGATCCGCATCTTCTGACGCAAAGAGCGCCTTAAAAATAGAATTTTTGAAAATATATAAATTATTCTCTCGCCGTTTGGGCATCGAGTTCGTCGAGCAAAGATACGGCTCGGCGCATGTGCGGGATGACGATCGAGCCGCCCACGATAAGGCTGACCTCGTAGACCTCCCAGATCTCGGCGTTGGTGCACCCGAGTTCCTTGCAGCGGATGGTGTGGTAGGCGATGCAGTCGTCGCAACGCAGGACCATCGAAGCCGCTAGCCCGGCAAGCTCTTTGACCTTGGAATCGAGAGCACCAGGCTCGTAGGTCTTGGTGTCCAGTGAGAAGAAGCGGTTGGTTACCAGGCTTTTCTGGTCCAGGATCCGCTTGTTCATGCGCTCGCGATTCTCACGGAATTCGTTCAACCCGCTCATGCGTGGCTCTCCTCACTCTCGGTTAACGGGCCGAGGTCTGCGCGCCCGACCACCTTGAGATCGGACATGTTTACGCCGCCGTGCTCACCGAATTCGTGTCGGAGGTCGGCGAACGACGCGATGGGCTCGAAGGTGGCCATGCCGGATCTTAGCGTGTTCTGCACTCAAGTTGAACATGCTTTGGTGTGTTAAAGATGTTCAAGGGCCCACCCCTCTTGATGCATGCCTCACTGTGAAACATGGGAATCGTTTCCAGTTTCTTCCTGTATGATTCTTGGGTTGGGCGCTGAGCAGCGGGAATCTAGAGCGACGAGTGATGAACCAAGAGCAAGTCCGATCTGTAGCGATCATGTTTCACGAGCGTGATATGGAGGCGGAAAGCCGCAAGTATCGGATTTGGCCTATCGCCGAGAATTGGCGGCGATCCGGGATCGATGTCCGGATCGTGCGTGGTCCCGAGTCTTGTCTTGATGCGAATGTGCTGGTGCCGCACATCGATTGCTCGTACATCCATGACGATTACTGGGATGTAATTTCAGCGCATCCGAGAGTTATCAATGGTGGGATCCGCGACATCAGAAAGACTTCGATCAGCGAGAATCTGCTCGGCCCGGATGATCCGTGGGATGGGCCGGTCATCGTCAAGACGAACAACAACAGCGGCGGTTTCATGGATCTCGAGTTTTCGGGTCGAAGAGGCCCGTCACTGTTGGATCGGCTACGCAAGCGAGCGGCGTGGCACCCGCTCATCCAGCCGAGATCGCTCGGGTGGACGAAGACGCTGACGGACTACCCGATCTTTCCGCATAAATCCGAGGTCCCCAAGGCGGCATGGAAGAACCCTCATCTGGTCGTTGAGAAGTTTTTCCGACCCGATCAGAACGACGAGGGTGAGTATGTCTTGTACCTCTGGATTGTCTTTGGAGATCGGGGGTTGGGTCGGACCCTGCTCTCAACCGATCCGTTCATCAAGAACGTGTCAAGCAGGCTGGGTTCATTCGAGAATCCCCCGGCAGAGATCCTTGCCGTGCAGAAGGAGTTTGGGATCGACTACGGCAAAATCGACTACATCCTCCACCGCGGGAGGCCTGTGCTGCTCGATATCAACAGAACGCCAACCGTGTCCGGTGACGCCTATAGCGAGGCTTATGTCCAGCAGTGCGCGGAACTCGCGACAGGTCTCGTAGATATCGGGCGGTAAAGTGCAAGAAAGGTGCTCCTGGCGGCTATACCGAGGCTGAGCAGGGAGTTTTGCGGTGAGAAGTAGCTAAACTGATCCACCCATGGCAGAGGCTCTTCCACCAGATCGAGAGTCGCAGGATTCGCTGCGGGATGAGGACGCTGCGAGCGCATCAAGCGAGCGTTGGCCTGTGCTTGTTATCGGCGGCGGCCCCGCGGGGTTGTCGGGTGCGTACGAACTTCTCAAGCACGCGCCGGACATGAAACCGCTTGTACTAGAGACGGGTCAGCGCGTAGGTGGAATCGCCAGAACCGAGGAGTACAAAGGGTACCGGTTCGACATCGGGGGGCATCGGTTCTTTACGAAGGTCAAGCCGGTCGAGGAGCTCTGGCAGGAGATCATGGGCGACGAGATGATCGACGTCCCGAGATCGAGCCGGATCTACTACCGCGGCCGGTTCTACGACTACCCGCTGTCGATCGGGAACGCGCTTGGCAACCTGGGCCTCTACGAATCAGTGCGAGTGGCGTTGAGCTTTGCGAAGTGGAAGGTCTTCCCTTCGAAGGAAGAAGAGAACTTCGAGCAGTGGGTCTCGAACCGTTTCGGCGGGCGGCTCTACTGGCACTTCTTTCGCACGTACACAGAGAAGGTGTGGGGAATCCCGCCAACCGAGATCCGTGCGGATTGGGCGGCGCAGCGCATCAAGGATCTCTCGCTCACGAAAGCGGTCATAGACGCGCTAACCGGCAAGGGCGATACGGCGTCGCTCATCAAGACGTTCAAATACCCGAGGCTGGGTCCTGGTCAGATGTGGGAAACGGCTGCCGACCTGATTGAAGACCGGGGGGGCGAGGTCAGGCTTCAGACCCGCGCGGGCACGATCCACCGTGAGGGCAACAGAGTCACGGGCGTTGAGATCGAGACTCGTGACGCGGGCCGCACGCTGGTCGAGTGCGACCATGTGATGAACTCGATGCCCATCACGGAGTTGGTTCGGTGCATCTCGCCCGCGGCTCCGGGTGAGGTGTTGCAGGCTGCGGATCGGTTGAAGTACCGTGACTTCCTCATTGTCACGCTCGTGCTGAACCACCCGGATCCCTTCGGTGACAACTGGATCTACATCCACAGCCCAGACGTCAAGGTCGGGCGCATCCAGAACTTCAGAGCTTGGTCCGAGGCGATGCTGCCCAACCAGAGCACGGCGAGCATCGGGATGGAGTACTTCTGTCACGAGGGCGATGGACTCTGGAACTCGAGCGCCGAGGAATTGATCGAGCTCGCCAAGCAGGAACTCGAGAGACTCGAGCTGGCGCCGGCTTCGAGTGTCGTTGACGGGACGGTCATCCGCCAGCCCAAGGCATACCCCGTCTACGACGCGGACTACAAAGCCAATCTTGACGTAATCAAGGAATGGCTGCTGACGTTTGAGAATCTGCAATCGGTTGGTCGCAACGGCATGCACCGCTATAACAACCAGGACCACTCGATGCTTGCCGCGATGCTCGCGGCTCGCAATATTGTCGGTGAGTCGCACGACATCTGGTCGATCAATGTTGAGCGATCATACCACGAAGATTTCGTGGTCGATAAGAAGCACAAGAGTTCCGGCTCTGAGTCCGACGATGGCGATGCCCCTGGCGGGGGGCGATCCGCGCCGATCTCGGTTGTCATGCCGGCGCACAATGGGGGAGAGAACCTCGATTCGGCGGTGCGAGCCGTCCTTGAGTCGAGCGCTATACCTGCTGAGATCATCCTTGCAGATGATGGTTCTACCGATGGGGCGCCTGAGCGAGCCGCTGAGAAAGATGAGCGCGTGCGAGTCGTGCGTGTATCAGACTATCCCTGCGGTCCGGCTCGTGCGCGCAACGCCGGCGCTCAAGAAGCGACCCAGGACATCATCGTCTTCGTCGATGCGGATGTCCGCGTGCATCGCGATACCTTTGCGTCACTGATTGAGCCCCTTCGGCAGGAGTCTGGCGTCATCGCTTCTTTCGGGAGCTATGACAACACCCCCGAGGAATCAGGCGCTGTATCGATCTACGCCAACATCAGGCACCACTATGTGCATCAGAACGCCCGGGCTGATGCGGACACCTTCTGGTCCGGCCTTGGAGCTGTTCAGAGAGAGGCGTTTCTGGATACGGGCGGTTTCGACGAGGCCTTTACGAAGCCTTCGATCGAGGATGTCGAACTCGGTGTCAGGCTTCGCAAGAAGGGCCGCATCAAGGTCGTCAAGGGAGCAACCGCGACGCATCTGAAGCGGTGGTCGCTTGGCGATCTCTGGCGGACCGATGTTTTGGCGCGGGCGTTGCCCTGGGGTAGGCTCTCTGTGGAGCACGAAGAGCTTCGGGGCTCGCTCAACTCGTCTCGCCGGGAACAGTTCGCAGCTCTTCTCGTTGGGCTTATATGTTTGGCTATCTTTTTGCTGCCGATCACTCATTCTGCGATGGGTGCATTCGCAGCGGTTGTGTCTGTGGTTCTTCCTGTAGCGGTGTGGGTTTGGCTCAATCGGAGGCTCTTTATCTTGAGTGCCAGGCGCGGAGGAGTAGTCGCGCTTGTTGGTGGTGTGTTGCTGCACTTCTGCTACTTTCTTTACGCGGTTGTGACGTACATGGCCGCGGTAACATGGTTTCGGTGGAAGAGCTGGCTTAGAAGCGATGACCGTTCGGGGCCGTTCTTGTTGCTGAGCAGCGTCACTCTGATTGCGCTTGGTGGTATTGGTTTCGCTCTTTTGATTCTCGGCTTTGTCAGCACGCAGTCACTACTGGACACGATGACAAAGCTCGCGGGTAGTGCAACGAACCCCAGATACGACCTTGAGACGCTCGGGCCTGTTCAGCATCGATTTGTGATCGTCGGGCTGGCGCTGCTAGGCATGACTGCGGGTCTGGCGCACGTTGGGCCTGGGACACTCAAGTCTGGCTGCCTGTCCGGGTTCGAACGGCTCAGAGAGCTCTTTGTCATGCCGAAGCTGGATCTGGCTTTGGTTGGTGTGTTTACGCTGATCGCAGGTGTGTTGGGTGCGTTGCATCTTAATCAGCAGATGAGGCTTGATGAAGCCTCGTCGTTTGCGATGTATGCGTCCGCGTCGCCGCTGGTGCCTCTGTTGACGTACGACACACCCAACAACCATATCCTGCACTCGATCCTGATGTGGTTGAGCGTGTCGCTTTTAGGGCCCTCGGAAATTGCTGCTCGTCTTCCCGCCTTTGCGTTTTCGATACTGATACCGGTCTGCATGCTGGCAGCGGGGCGTTCGCTCTTGAGCCCGATGATCGCTCTTGTTGGTGCAGGTATTTATGCGGGGAGTGTGATCGGCGTTGATATCGCAACCAACGCGAGAGGCTATCCGATCGTGATTGTGGCGACCCTCGTTCTGCTCGGGCTCTTGCCTGCTCTCCGGGATCGAAAGCCTGGTGCTGCGGTCGCTGCGGTTGTCACTGGTGCGATTGGTTTCTATGCGTGCCCAGTGATGGCATATCCGATCGCATTTCTGTACGCGGGCTGGCTGCTCATGGGGCCCGCGAAGGGGACACCGTTGCTTGAGCACGTGCTCGGCATCATTCGGACTGGTTTTGCGACGATGGTTCTTGTCGCGTTTCTATACGCACCCGCGTGGGCGCTCAGCACGGGGAGTGGCCCGGTGCGGACACTGGGACGCGCTGCTCAGGGGTATAAAGACCAGAGCGGCTTTCTTCGGTTCGAAGAACTGTCGTTCAATTTGCACGCGGCATGGTCGCAGTGGACCTGGCCCACGCCCTCGCTTGTTGCGATTGCGTTGTTCGCGCTCGCTCTATCCGGCATCTGGATGTGGTTGAGCCGAGCGGGCTGGCCCAGGGCGCTGGTGGTTGGTTTGGTGCTCGGCACGTTTGGTGTGTACATCGTGTCCGGTTTGGCGCCGCCGCCCTGGTGGATCCTTGTCTGGTTTGTGCCGATCCTCTGCTTCCTCTGGGCAACGCCCATCTCTATGGGAGCTGTGCTCGTGAGCCCCAAGCCCGTGCTTGCTGGGGTGACGGCGGTTTGCGCTATGGTGATCGCTTCACTCGGAGTGTTGTTGTCTGGGTACCCAATCGACTATCCATACAGACTTGGCACGAAGGATGCCCCGCAGATTGTGGAGCATCTTGCTCAGGGCGACCCGAATGCAACCCACGTTGTGTCGAGTCCAGAGGTGTTTCGCTTGTTGAACTTCGAGTTTGAGAAACGGGGCTTCGGCCGGCATGTCGCGACGCCCACCTCGGCGTTGGAGAGGCCAAGCCTCGACTCGGTGACACACGTCCGCGGCGTTCAAGCCGATGGGTTAGCGGTTCCGGAGATACTCCCGCCAGGCTTCACGGCGGAGCTTGAGCTACTTGATTCAACGCCGATAGGTGACTCGGTCATAGATGTGTACAGGGTCATACCCGTGGGTGATGAGTGAGCACGCGTAGATCAGACATCTTCTTTGAGGACGTGAGCGAGTCTCTCGGTCGTCAAACCGCCCGCTCGGGTGTCGTGGCATTGGTGTCCAACGAGATCCAGATGGTGCTGGGCATCGGTACCACGCTCGTGCTTGTACGAATTCTTGAGCCAGAGGATTTCGGTGTCTTTGCGATAGCGTGGGTGGTTGTCCAGTTGATCGCGACTGTGCGGGATGTGGGGATTTCAACCGCGATCGTGAACACGGAGAATCTGACTCGCGAGAAGGTGTCTGGTCTCTTCTGGAGCGGGCAGGTCATGAACCTGCTCGTGACGTCGGTTATTGCGCTGCTCGGGCCGATCCTGGGCGGGTTTTACGGCATGGAAGAGTTGGCGCTGCTCATGCCGACCGTTGCTCTGGCCTCGCTGCTGACAGGATTCACGTCTGTACACGACGGGCTGCTCAAGCGGCGGCTGTACTTCGGCACGGTTGCCGCGAAGGACATCTCTGGGATGGCCGCGGGTGCTGTTGCGGCGGTTGTGGTCGCCGTGATGGGATACGGGGTCTGGGCACTGGCAGCGCAGCAGCTTGCGCAGTCTGGGGCTCGCCTTGTGGTCTGCGTGTTCAGTACGAGGTGGTTCCCGAGTAACCCGGTCTCGAGCTTCAAGGCAGCCCGAAGAGAGAGTGAGCTGATCTGGCACGGCGTACGGCTTTCGCTCTCGAAGTGCATCGGGACGCTCGGTACTAGCGCTGACAGATTGATTCTGGGCGGGCTTGTCGGCGATCGGATGCTGGGGTTCTATCAGCAGGCGTATGTGTGGTCCGAGTTTCCTTCCAGGCAGGTGTACTTCCCGATGATGGGCGTCGTTATCGCGGCGTTCAGCAGGAAGCAGGACGCCGAGGATGGGTCGTACCCCGCGGGGTTCAGGCAAGCCGTGCTCGTGTTGTACGCGATCGCGATACCGATGCTCGTGTTCGGTGTGATTCGGAGCGAGTTGGTGATCGGTGTGCTGCTCGGCGAGCAGTGGGTCGAGGCAGCGCCGTTCTTCTCTATCCTGTGCGTTGCGATGCTGTTCCGGTTGATCATTCAGGCGGGCAAGTGGGTTTTCCTAGCTGAGAGCCGGTCGAACGATCAGTTGGTATGGACACTTGTGTTTGTCCCTGTGCTCGTGACGGGAGCCGCGGTTGGCGCGTTCCGAGGTGAGGCGGTCGGCGTATCGGTGGCCGTGCTCTTCGTGCACGCGGCCGCCGCCCCGTTTGCGGTGTGGATGAGCTGCAGGGGATCGCAGATCAGGCCTCGCGATATGCTGATGCCCGCGCTGCGCCCCATGCTTGCGAGCGCAGTTGCCTCTGCGCCGGTGATGTTCCTTGGCTTGAACACGGATAGCTACCAGGCATCGGTTCTGGCGCTGTGCCTCGGAGTTGCTGTATTCATGCTGTGCAACGCGATCGCGTGGTTCATCCCAGGGAAGGGACGCGATGAACTCCGTGCGTGTCTAGAGCACTTATCGCCGAGGCTCGCGTCGATGCTCGGCACTTCCGTTCGTCATCGTGGTGGGTCTGGATTGGTCTCATGAGTCAAGAGATTCGTAACTCTCATGTTCGTGTAGCACTGCTCGGTTGCGGCCGGGTTGCGCAGAGAGTGCACGCGCCGCTGATCGCGAGGATTCCGGGCGCATCACTGGCAGCTGTTGCCGATCCGAGCGCGGACGCGAAGACGATCGCTTCGAGGCTGAACCCCGATGTGCGGCTCTTCGACTCGGTTGAGGCTCTCATTGATGCCAGCGGATTCGACGCGGCCTGTATCTGCCTGCCTACTCATCTGCACGCGAAGTACGCAGTACGCTTGCTCGAAGAAGGTATCCCGATTTACCTGGAGAAACCCATCGCGACGAACGGGGCCGAGACTTCGTTGATTCTCGAGGCCTGGGGTGAGAAGCGGGTACCGGCGATGGTTGGGTTTAATTACCGGTTCCATCCGGTGCACAGGAAGGTGCATGAGCTGCTCCGCGAGGGCGCCGTGGGCCGGGTCACGGCCATCCGCACGCTTTTCTCGACACCGCCTCGAGCTTTGCCCGAATGGAAACGAAACCGAACAAGCGGCGGGGGAGCCCTGCTTGACTTGCTCTCGCATCATGCAGATCTGGTCATGCACCACACGGGCGAGCGCGTGTCATCTGTAAGCGCAACTAGGCGGAGTGTATATAGCGAAGATGATAATGCGCAGGTCACGTATACGCTTGAGAGCGGCGTGCTTGTGCACTCGACGGTTTCTATGACTGGAGCTGAGTCCGATCGGTTCGAGATCGTCGGGGAGGACGGAGTCATACTGGCCGATCGATTCCGAGGGACTGTTTCGAGGATTCCGCGTTCCCAGAGCGCGACGATGCCCGAGATGGCGGCACGCTCGTGCGCGCTTGCGATGGGGCAACTCAGAGCATTCCGAACTAGGCTTGATCCGTCGTTCGAACCCGCTCTGCGCACATTCGTTGAATCCGTGCGCAGCGGTAAGCCAGAGCGGCCTGATCTCGACGATGGCTGGCGCAGCCTCGCGGTTGTGCTTGGCGCGGTCGAGTCCGCTTCAAAGGATTCGCAGAGTGTCCTGGTCAACCGGATCCCGGAGAACGCAACATCTGCCGGTGAGGATTCTTCGTCAGAAGTCGCATCTGCTGAGAGCAACGTGGGTTTGTCAGGTAAAGAGGAGAGCCCCGCGCTCACAGTTGTACTCGTGACCGTGACAGGGATGCGTGGCATCGGCAGGGTGTTGAGCTTTCTCAGGAAGCAGACGATCGCGAGCCGGCTGCAGGTGATTGCGGTGGCGCAGCACGAAGGCGAGATCAAGCCCGAAGAGGAGTCCCGGTTCTCTGCGTTTGCGAGCCACAAGGTGATCTGCGTTGGCGAGATCGATGATGTAGACCGGTCGGCAGCGGTGGCGCTCGAGCACGCGCAGGCCACTTTCATGACGTTCCTAGAGGATCACGCGTTTCCTGAGCCCGAGTGGGCGGAACGCATCGTTGCTGCTGCAAAGTCTGGCCCGTGGGATGCGGTCGGGACTCGCATCGAGAACGGCAACCCGGGGACAGTGCTTTCTTGGGCGAACATGCTGATGAGCTACGGCAGGTGGGTCGCCGCGGAATACCCGGGCACGACTCTCCATGTTGCGAGGCACAACACGACCTTCAGACGTGCGACACTCGAACGAGAGTACGGTTCTGAGCTTACTGCGATGATGGGACGTGACGGTGGTCTGCTCGACGACCTGCTTGCACGTGGAGCAAGGTTCTACCAGACGCACGAAACGTGCGTGGAGCATCTCAACCCATCGACGTGGCGTTCAACATTGCAGCTTCGGGTTGGTTCGGGGAGACTGTTCGCATCGAGTCGAATGAAGAAAGAACGCTGGTCAACTCCGAAACGCGCGATGTACATCGTTCTTGGGTTTGCGATCCCGTTCATACGGTTCGGTCTGTTGCGGGAGGAATTACTCACGAGCAAGACACGCCGCGAGCGGATTGGGTGGAGGGCGTACCCCGCTCTCACAGTGGGTGTTGTTCTGGATGGGATCGGTCAGTTCCTTGGGCACACGATCGGGCCCGGTAAGGTTAGAGAAGAGCTTGCGCACTTTGAGATATCTCGGGCACGGCACCTGCGCGGGAAGGAACGCCATTTGATGGCGCCGGACAACACATGAACCCGGAGCCGAGCCAACTCCCTGCTTTCTCTGTTGTTGTACCCAGCTACAACCGGCCGGCGCGGCTCACGA
Source organism: Phycisphaera sp. (assembly GCA_003712165.1). Lineage (GTDB taxonomy): Bacteria > Planctomycetota > Phycisphaerae > Phycisphaerales > UBA1924. The sequence goes on along the minus strand of RHLH01000001.1, from coordinate 2,063,977 downwards.
AAATGCTTGCGGGATTAACTGATATTGAGTACCCGGTGGACTGCTGGGAGGTCATCGTTGTCGATGATGGCTCGCAGGAGCCGCTGGCTCTGGCGGTTCAGGGCGTCAGTTTGCCTGTCAGGGTCAGGTGCGTACGCCAAGACAATTCAGGACCCGGCGTGGCACGAAATACCGCGGCGGAAGTATCCGAGATGGAGTATCTCGCCTTCACAGCGGACGATTGCAGGCCTGCGTCCGACTGGCTCATGAGGCTCGCGGCAGCCTTCAAGACGAATGGGATGGAACGGGCGATGGTTGGGGGCACTGTCCGCCATGCTCTGCCGAACGAGCTTTGCCCTACCGCGAGCCATTTGCTGGTGGAATATCTCAAGTCCGTTCAGAACGCAGACAAGCCTCAGTTCTTCACGCCGAACAACCTTGCTGTCCACAGGAAGACGTTCCTCGAAGCTGGCGGGTTCTGTGAAGCGTTCGGCGCGACGGGAGAGGACAGGGAGTTTTGCGATCGCTGGTCGTTACACGGCTACGAAACGGGCTTTGAATCGAAGGCGGTTGTAGATCACGCACACCCACAATCACTGATTGGCTTTCTAAAGCAGCATTTCGCCTATGGGGTCGGCTCAGCACGGTTTCGGGCACTGCGTGATGGAGAGCATCAGCAGACTGTCCCCGAATCACTGGGTTTCTATCTGCGTTTGGTTCTCTCTCCGATACGGTCTGGGTTTCCGGGCAAATACAGGCTCATGGTGCTGCTCTTGGTGTCACAGGTGGTGAACGCCTGCGGCGCTTTGTCAGAGCAGTTCTCAGATGCGGAAGATGAGCGATGACACCGACGGTCTCGGTCATCATCCCGACCCGTGGCAGGCCGAAGCAGGTCTGTGAAGCCGTTGAATCGGTTTTGAATCAGCAGCTGCCTGATCGTGAATCAGTCGAGGTCATCGTTGTTCAGGACGGTCCGGACTCTGAGACAACTGAAGCATTGAGCGCGATCCAGAGCGAGCGTCTCAGGATTGTGTCGCTTCCCTGCCGACGCGGGCACGCAACGTCTCGGAATGTGGGTATTCGTGAGGCACAAGGTAAGTGGTGCGCTTTCCTTGATGACGACGACTCATGGATGCCTGAAAAGCTGGCGAAGCAACTCGAAATTGCCAGGCAGCTTGTTGACGATGGTGCTCTCTATCCGGTCGTGGGGTGTGTCGTTCTTGCTGTGACCGAGCAATTAGAGATGCAATGGCCCTCGAGGGGCCCGTGGCCCGGTGAAGAGATCGGCAGCTATCTCTATGCTCGTAGGGGATGGAGATCGGTACTGTCGGGACACACGCTCTTGCAGACATCGATGGTGATGCTGCCAACGGCGCTAGCGAGAAATGTGTCTTTTCGAGGAGGCATGCGGCGTCACGCGGATCCGGATTGGTTCCTGAGACTTCAGGGTGTTGAGGGTGTGCGATTTGTAATCCCGATGGAAGCGGGACCCCTGGCCCGATGGAATCTTGGCGGGATTCATCGTGTGAGCGCTTCGGGAGATTGGCGTTACTCGCTTGTGTGGGCTCGGAGGCACGCGAGGGAACTCGGGCCGCGCGCGGTAGCAGGCTTTCTGAGTGGTCCTGCTGCGCATATCGCCTCGGGTATGCCGGGTAGATCGTCGAGGAGAAGGGCGTTCAAAGTGCTTCTGCGCGAGATGTTTGATCTCGGCGAACCAGGATTCTGGGATCTGCTGGCGCTTGTTGTGAAGTACACGCGCATGCAGAACCGGCGGCCTCGTTCGAGGCTCGGTAGGTCGGGGAGCGTCGGCTCATGAGGGTCCTGATCGTCAACGACCTGGGCACCGATACGGGCGGGGCGGAACGCGTCTCGCTCAGTCTGCGCGAGAGACTCCGTACGGACGGTCACGAGGTGATGCTGTTCTCGAGTTCGTTCCAGCCCGTGGCTGATGTACCCGTAGACGCGGATGTGATGTGCAGGGGTGCCTCGGGTCGCAGCCAATCGGTGTTGTCGGTTGTGAATCTGTCCGCGATGCGAGGGCTCGGGAAACTGCTGGAGAGCTATCAGCCCGATGTCGTCCACCTCCGCATGTTTCAGTGGCAGCTTTCGCCGCTCGTGCTTCGTTGCCTCGGAAACTGGCCCTGCCTGGTTCATGTTGTCAACTACGACCTGATATGCCCGGTTAACACGAAGACACTTCCGAGCGGGCAGCCCTGCGCCCAGCAAGCCGGGCGGGTCTGCTTGAGCGAGGGATGCCTTGGACTTCCTGGTTACGCACGATTCCTGGCGCAGGGAGCGATCCGTTCACGGTACTTTGAGCGAGCCCGCGATCGGCTCATCACAAACAGCTACTGGGTCAGGGGAAGGCTCTCGGCGGAGGGAGTTCGGGTCGATGATGTGGTGTGGAACGGGGTTGCGATCACGCCTGAGCGCACAAAGCTGTGTCCCGGTTCGCCAACGATCGGGTACGCCGGCCGGCTCGTTCCGAAGAAGGGCGTGGATACACTGGTTCGCGCCGTAGCGATCGCACAGGAGCAGGTTCCCGATCTCGCGCTTCTGATTGCGGGAGAGGGCGAATCCAGGCAAGAACTTCAAGAACTCGCTGAGACGCTTGGCATCGAAGACTCGGTCAAGTTCCTCGGGCATCTCAGCAAGGCAGACATGGACCGCGAGTTTGAGCGTCTCTGGGTGCAGGCTGCGCCGTCGCTCTGGGAGGAGCCGTTTGGCTTGGTCGCAGCCGAGGGCATGATGCGATCGACCGCTGTCATCACGACCAACACAGGCGGGCTCTCGGAGCAGAACATCGTGGACAAGACTGGTTACACAGTTTCACCAGGAGATGTTGACCAGTGGGCCGACGCGATTGTGCGAATCGTCTCTGATCGTGACCGTGCGGTCATGTTCGGCCGCAATGCGCGAGAGCACGCGGAACGGAATTTATCGTTCGATGCGTTCTACGAACACATCCTTGCCCAATATGAGCTGACGATTCAGGCGAAAGCGGCCCGAACCGACGGCTAGAAGTGCCGTGTTCTCATTTGTCTGTGAATCTCTATTGGATTAGACTCCTGCGTGTTGCATCAGGCACACCACACCGGGGGAGTCCAGAATGACCATCTACGAGATCCGATCGGGCAGGATTCTGAAATTCTGTGTCGCAGCCTGTCTCTGCTTCGCGTTTGCACTTACCGCATCCGCAGACATTGAGAAGGTAAACAGCCTGCTGAGGCGGGCAGAGATGAATCTTCAATCGGTCTCTGCGAGCCTCGGGAACAGGACGACTCTTCCCAGAGGCTCGGCGGGCAAGCTGCTCGCCAGCCGCCTTGAGCAGGCATTGGGGGACATCAATCCCGCGAAGGAGTTGCTCGAGAAGATCCCCGCTGGGACCGAGGGACGGGATGATGCGGTCGCTCGCTATCAAGCTGCGGCTGAGGAGTACAACAGGCTTAGGGCCATCATGGTTGGGACTGACGCCCCGGCACCTGCTGTGGACGACTCGGGTGTGAAGCTGGACTATCGGCAAGAAGAGGTGCTCAAGGGGGCGCAGTTCACTCTGCGTGAGGTTGAGGCCAACGCTGACAAGCTTGTCGAGAACCTAGAACGGCTCCGCGATATTGAAGACCAACTCTCAATTCACTATCGGGAAATCGATAGCTTGCTCGGTCTCGTGGGGAACACGAAACGCAAAGCTGGGTTTGTCAAAGATGGGCTCGACCAACTCCCATCCGATGGCAAGGGTGTTGCTGATACCCGCCAGCGCCTTGTGAACGCAGAGGCGAAGATAGTCACCACCGCTGATTACCTCAGGCCTCTAAACCAGAGACTGAAAAAGCTCATCGATCCTGCGCAGTATCCGGATTTCGAGGACGATCGCAAAAGGCTGCGGGAACTTTCGATCATGTTTGGGAATTCAGATGCTTTCCAGTGGAACAAACCGCTAGCGGCGGAGACGTATCAACAGGCAGATGCTGCGAAGGAAGAGTGCATTCGAATTGCTAGGAAGTACAACCGGCTCATACAGCAGCGAACCGATCAGGGTGTGGCACTCGAGAGCGTTGGTAATGGGTTCCTCAGGAGTCATGCGGAGTTTCTGGCAAAGGCGGGCGAGGTTGCTGAGGCACTGCCTGCAGAGATTCGAGCAGATCTAGATCAAGCAAAGCAATACGCTTCCGATGCGGTCGCCGAGCAGAAGCCGCTCTGGTTCACGGGCGGCATCCCGCAGGTCATGGGCTTCGCAGAGGAAAGAACCACGCTCTTGCTTGTTCTCAATGAAGAAGCTGGCACGCAGATGAAAGCCGAGCTTGAGCAGACGAAAAAGGATCTCAAGCAGCAGGCCGATTCGCTCCGTGAGCTGATCATCCGAGAGAACAAGCTCCCCAACGACAAGTTCCAGGGCGAGGATCGTGAGGAGGCGATCAAGACTGCGATCAGCGCTTGGAAGGTTCAGCAGGAAGAGTTCAAGGTGCTCGCGGTTCGCATTCCCGCGGAGCACTGGGCGCGCGAAACCAAGTGGACCTACAGCAACGGGACGTGGTATTTCTCTGACCGCTCCAAGCTCCAGGTCAGGCTCTTTGTTCCCGACCACGAGAACCCTAAGCTTGTGATCGACAGGCCTATCAACATCTGGAAAGATCACCAGAAGGGCGACTCGATGATTGGTGTGCCTCTCTGGGGGTTCGAGGATGAACTCCAGCCAAGCGACTACTTGCTGCTGTCGAAGGTCAAGAAGCCCTGACCGATCTATTATCATCTATGAGCAGACGAGCAGCGGTGATAGCGGCAGTTCGGACCCCCGTTGGACGCTACGGCGGCGCACTCTCTGGGGTCCGCCCGGACGATCTTGCGGCTTTCGTGATAAGAGCTGTCGTCGATCAGACCGGGCTTGATTCGTCACTCATTGAGGACGTGTATCTGGGCTCTGCCAACCAGGCCGGTGAAGACAACCGGAACGTGGCGCGGATGTCGGCGCTCCTTGCTGGGTTGCCCGTGAGCGTGCCCGGATCGACCGTGAACCGGCTGTGCGCTTCGGGGCTGGAGGCGATCAACATCGCCGCCCGCATGATCGAGGCTGATCACGGCGACGTGTTCATCGCGGGCGGTGTCGAGTCGATGAGCCGAGCCCCGCTCGTGATGAGCAAGGCCGAGACAGCGTACGACCGCACGCAGCAGATCTACGACACGTCCATCGGCTGGCGGTTTATCAACCCCAAACTCGCTGAGATGTATCACCCGTACGCGATGGGGGAGACGGCAGAGAACGTCGCACGCAGGCACGGGATATCTCGCGAGGACCAGGACAGCTTTGCGCTGCAGAGTCAGCAGCGGTGGGCTGCCGCAGAGAGCAAGGGCAAGTTCGGCGATGAGATCATCCCGGTCGAGATCCCTCAGCGCAGGGGCGATCCGGTCACGGTGGATACCGATGAGCACCCGAGACCCGACACCACGATCGAGAAGCTCGCAAAGCTCAGGCCCGTCTTTGCCAAGGACGATCAGGGGACCGTGACAGCGGGGAACTCATCGGGGGTGAATGACGGGGCGAGTGCGCTGCTACTGGTGGAAGCTGAGAGAGCGGCGTCACTTGGGCTCAAGCCGATCGCGTACGTGGGGCCCAGCGCTGCTGCGGGCGTGGACCCGGCATACATGGGCGTCGGTCCTGTTCCCGCGATCAGGAAGATGCTTGGTCGAGCTGGGCTTGATCTTGATCAGATCGGTCGTGTCGAGATCAACGAGGCGTTTGCTGCCCAGTCGGTTGCGTGTCAAAGAGAACTGGGCATCGACAGCGAGAAACTCAACGTCAACGGCGGCGCAATCGCCATCGGTCACCCGCTTGGTTGCAGCGGCGCTCGGATCGCGACGACTCTCATCCACGAGATGAGGCGGTCGAACTCAGACCTCGGTGTTGCGTCGCTGTGTGTCGGGGTTGGCCAGGGCCTTGCAACGCTCTTCGAGCGGGCCTAGGGCATAGAAGCGATCTTCTCGAATCCCGACTTGCACGCGGCGACGAGATCGTCGATTTCTGATTCGGTCATCGGTGTTGACAGCGTGCCAGAACACGTGTTGATCATCACGAAACCGTTGTCGAAGAGGTGGCCGAGCATCACCGAGAGCCGCTTGTTCTCTTCAGGTGTTGTGTAGGCCTCGCGGTAATTCATGGGGGGTGTTGGCTTCATGTGAACGCGGAACATCGATCCGGCACCTGTGATGCACGCGCGGGCGCCGGTTTCTGCGATTGCCTGTTCGATTCCACGCATCGCCCGATCATTGAGTGAGTTGAGCCGATCGACAGCAGCGCGATCGAACTTCTCCATCGCCACAAGGCCGGCGGTCATCGTGATCGGGTTCGCTGAGAATGTACCGGAGTGGGGGAAGCGGGGTTTCTCGCCTGGCTTCGGGTCCATCACATCCATGATCTCGGCTTTGCCGACGAGCGCTCCAACGGGGAATCCACCTCCGATGACTTTGCCGAGCGCCGTCAGGTCTGGTGTGAGGTTGTAGTGCTCCTGGAGCCCCCCGTAACCCGAGCGGAAGGTGATGACCTCGTCGAGAACCAGCAGCGCGCCGTTGCGTTCGGTCCATTCTCTGATGGCATGGACAAACTCGGGGTTGGCCGGCTTGAGCCCGACGCGGTGGGGCATCAGATCAAGCAGCACGCACGCGAGATCGGAGGCGTGCTCGTCGAGGATCGCGAGGGCCTTCTCCGGGTTGTTAAACGGGATGACGACGACATCGGCGAGCGCCGAAGCGGGCGTGCCGTGCGCGTGCGCGACGCTCTCGGGTTTATGTGCGTCTCCCCAGTTCTCCGGGCTCGGGGCTTGACTGATCTCGGCATAATCGTACTGGCCGTGGTACGCGCCCTCGACCTTTGCGACCTTTGCTTTCCCTGTAAACGCGCGGGAGGCCTTGATGGTGCTCATGAGAGCTTCGGTGCCCGAGTTGACGAACCGGAGCTTCTCGAAGCCAGGGTTGCGGGAGATCAGGTGCTCCGCGTACCGGATCTCGATCTCGGTCGCCATCATGAACGCGGAGCCGCGGGCGAGTTGCGCTGTCACGGCTTCAACGATCTCGGGGCATACGTGCCCGTGGATGAGCGAGGCCATGTTGTTTGAGAAGTCGATCCGCGAGACGCCCTCGATGTCGATCAGCCTGCAGCCTTCGCCGTGATCTGCGTACAGCGGGTGGGGTGATCGGAGCACGGTGTTTCTGCTCACACCACCGGGCATGCACTTCCGGGCTCTTTCGAACAACTCGGCGCTGCGGCTTGTCGAAGCTGGCAAACTCATCCTCAATCAACTCCGTGCGCTGCGGGGAGCAGGTTCGCTCCCGTGCGTTCCCTGACCGCTTCGAATTCCACGCCGGGGCAGAGCTCTATGACTCTGAACCCGTCGGGTGTGACCTCGATGACCGCGAGATCGGTATAGACGCGGGTCACCACACCAAGACCCGTGAGCGGGTAGGTGCAGTTCTCGACCAGCTTCGGTGTGCCGGTCTTCGTGCAGTGCTGAGTGATGACGTAGATCGATTTCACGCCAGCGACCAGGTCCATTGCGCCGCCGACAGCAGGTATGGCGTCGGGCTGACCGGTGGACCAATTCGCCAGGTCACCGTTCGACGCGACCTGGAGCGCACCCAACACGCAGAGATCGATGTGGCCTCCGCGGATCATCGCGAAGCTGTCGGCGTGGTGGAAGAACGATGCGCCCGGATTCGCTGTGACGTGTCGCTTGCCCGCGTTGATGAGCTCGGGGTCGCCCGCTCCGTCGGCGGGGGAGGGGCCCATCCCGAGCAGCCCGTTTTCTGTGTGGTATACGAGTTCGCGTCCCTCGGGTACGTACTTTGCAACGAGCTCCGGGATTCCGATCCCGAGGTTGATGTACGACCCGTTTGGGATGTCCTGTGCGAGGCGCTTGGCCATCTCCTCGCGCGTCCATCCCTTGAGAGTGACTTCGGTACTCATGGATACACCGCCCCGGCTGCGACCAGCTCTGATTCGTGCACAGGCTCAGCAACCTCGACAACCCGCTCGACGAACACGCCTGGTGTGACAATCGTCTCGGGATCGAGTTCGCCCGGTGCAACGACACGCTCGGTCTGTACGACAGCAGTTTTGGCTGCCATAGCCATGATCGGTCCGAAGTTGCGAGCGGTCTTGTTGTAGATCACGTTGCCGTGCGTGTCCGCGACACGTCCCTTGATGAGCGCGAAATCGGCCTTGAGTCCTCGTTCCATCAGGTACTGCCGTCCTTCGAACTCACGCGTTTCCTTGCCCTCGGCGAGGGGTGTGCCCACGGCGCTGGGTGTATAGAACGCAGGGATACCCGCGCCGCCTGCTCGGATGCGTTCGGCGAGCGTGCCCTGCGGGACAAGCTCGAGCTCGAGTTTGCCAGCGTGATAGAGCTCGGGGAATACCGTTGAGTTCGCGGTTCGCGGGTACGAACAGACAACTTTGGACACGCGTCCGCTCTTGATGAGCGCCGCGAGGCCGACCTCGCCGCTGCCCGCGTTGTTGCTGACGACAGTTAGGTCCTTTGCGCCTTGGTCGATGAGCGCGTGGATCAACTCGATCGGGCTGCCGGCTTCACCGAACCCGCCGATCATGACTGTCGCGCCGTCGCGAACATCTGCCAAGGCCTCGGCGACCGAGGCCGACTGCTTGTTGATCATCAGCTGGCTTCCTTGGCCAGTTCTTCTAGGTCAACCTTCTTTGTCTGGACGCGGCTGTATTCGAACAGCCCGGCTTCGTCGAACAGGACACGGTCCGCATAGTCATCGAACCACATCGCGTCCGGGTTGCGTCCGACGATGCAGACCTTTCCGATTTCCGGGGCGTCGGCGGGGTTACGCAGGAGCTTGAAGATCACGACGCCGTTCTCGGCGCCGGGGAGTCCGGGGATTGGCTTATCGGTTACCGCAGCGACCTCGGTCTTGCCCTTGTAGTGTGTGATCGAGAGCCTCGCGTGCTTCTCGACACCCGAGAGTCCCTTCTGTGAGTCGTTCATGATCTTCCAAGCGTCCTCGATCGGGACGTTGAAGGCTTTGTATGCGACGATGTCTCGGCCGCAGAAGAAGTAATGGTTCTCCGCGCCGATCCGCTTGATCTCGCGCTGCATGATTCTCAGCGCGTCGGAGTCGTCGTTGATGTCCTTGATGATGGGGGTCTGGTTTTCGACGGTCAGCCAGCCGCGGGAGACGAGTTGCTTCATGGCCTCGCCCGCGTCCGGATCCCACTCGAAGGTGCCGTACTCGTTCTTGATGTAGTTGCCGTCGTCGTCCTTGGCGAGGAACTCGTCGGGGTGCTCGAAGTGGAGCATGAAGTGCATGCCCACATGGGGGTAGGTCTCGTGGAACTTGTCGAGCATGTCGAGGAACGTCTTGTCAAAGCGCTTCGGGTAGAAGGCCATTTCCTTCGTTCCGATCCGGATCGATTCGATGCCAGCCTCCGCGAGCGCCCCGAACCACGCGGCGAGCTTGGAGTTGTTCAGAACCATTGGGTCTCCGCCCGAGAGGAGAATCTCGCGGAGCTTCTCGCGTCCGGTCTCAGGGTGACGCCCGCCTCCTGCTTCAACCTCGGCGTTGTGCTTCTTGACGTACGCCACGATCTCGGGGATCTTGGCGAGGCCCTTCTTCGCGACCGTGCCGTCCTGACGCTGGATTTCCTTGCGAGCGATGAGCTCTTCGCGGTAGCAGAACCTGCAATGGGCTGAGCACGTCGAGACGACGTACATGAGTCCCATCTCGTACTTGTGGAGCAGGCCTTCGACGGGGCTGTAGTCCATCTGGTTGCCCGGGTCTTCGGAGCCCTGCATGTTGACGGTCTCGTCGGGGCTTGCCTTGACGAGCCGCTGCATTGGTTTGCTCTTCTGTGCGAGGTTGAAGTAGTGCCTGGTGACCTTCACGGGCATCCGGGTCTCGACGTCGCGTTCTGATCCCTTGAGCACGCGGAGCTGGACGACCTCGTCCTCGCTATAGAAGCTCATCATGTCCTCGGGTGCCTTCTCGTTAAAGAAGGGTGCTAGGCCGTTGATGATCTCGCGTTGATACTTCTCGTCCACAACTGTGTCGAGGAACGCCTGTTCCCTGTCTGAGGGAGTGTGCTTGAGAGGCATATTTGTGCTCCGCTGGTGAATCGCCTTGGTTCTGGTGTAACAAAGTGTACACTACTGATATGTCTTTGCAACAAACTGACCAGTCTGTATCGCAAGATTCCATCCAGGACTTGGTCTCTGCCGCTGCCGATATCCTCACACCCACCGAACGCAGGATTGCCGAGGTTGTCGTTGCCGATCCGACATTGATCGCCTTCGGTTCCGTCAGCGATCTGGCGAGTCGAGTGGACACCAGCAGACCTTCTATCGTCAGGTTCGCCACGAAGCTTGGATTTCAGGGGTACACCGATCTCCAGTCGTGGGTCCGAAGAGGTGTGGTCCGTCAGCTTTCAAAGCCGAGCGACCGTGTCCGGCGCGGGAAGCACACCTCGGATTTGTCACGGCAAGAGATCGTGGATGCCACGCTCTCTGTGGCGGATGTGTTCGCGGACGGCAAGCTCGCCTCACTCGCCGAGCCGATCGTCAGCGCGCGGAAGGTTTGGATTATCTCGGGTGAGTCTTCGAGAGCTGGGGCATACGTGCTGTTGAGCGGGCTCTCGATGATCAGGCCGAGCGTGAATCTCATCGAAGCCCACACCGTTGGTCGTGATCTGTGTCACGCAGATCAGCGGGATATAGCGGTTGTTTTCGACTTCGCTCGGTACAGGCGGAACGCGGTGACCACGGCGAAAGGGCTGGTTGATCTGGGCGTGCCTTTGGTGGCGATCACCGATAGTCCGTTGTCACCTTTGGCCGTATTGACGCCTCTCTGGTGTGAACTCAATATCCCGCCTGTTGGGCCCTTTGACAGTTCATTGCCAGCAGTGGCAGCGGCTGAGATGCTGGTTGCTGAGGTGGTCGATCAACTCGGGAATACAGCCGCGGAGCGGATTGATAAGCTGGAGCAGCAGTGGCGCGCCACGGGCACCTTCTATGAGGCATGATGTGAGCGGGCTGAGATCCCGATAACCGGGCGAGGTGCGGGTTTTTGCTCGATTTCAAGTGGGAGTGAACCGGGCCGGCCCGATCCTGTAGACTAAAGTGAAGCGATGAGTTCTTTCGTCTCCATTCTGGTCTTGCTCTCAGTGGTCGCGATGCCTGTGCATCTCGGCCGAACGGGCGATTGCAGTGATTGCTGTGAACCAGAATCACCTGCGGTGTTGCAGGTGGTGGTGAACGACGACTGCTGCCCGCCGACCTCGCCCGTGCAGGACCCGACCCAGGATTCTGAAGACGACACTGACGAACGCGCCCCGGGCGACTGCTGCAAGTGCCCGCTCCGATGCTGCACGAGCGTGAACCCGAACCCGATCCTCGGCCAATCGGTTGAGGTTATGAATGAAAGCTACGCGTTTGCCGGCGAGGCAAGCGCGACAGGGCTGGGCATCGCCCGGAGCCCGCATCTCGATTCGATCAAGCGACCTCCAAGGGCCTGACACACCTTCTGCGCTGAAGGTATGCGCTCTGCGCATTTGTGTTGAGTCTTTGGAGAAAGCGAATCAATGGATAACAAACAATTGACCGCGCTCGGCTCGGGCCGGGCAAGGGGAAGGCTGTTTCAAGCCGTAATCCCCGGGTGTGTGCTCGTTGCGACTATCGGTGTGCTCTTATGGAGCGCGTGGCCCGTCCTCCGCAAGGACAGATCGGTGCACGTCGCGCAGGTGGTTTTTGATCGATCAGCACAGAGTGCACAGGCGAATGGGGTGGATCAGCCATCAAGGAACTCTGCGCCGATTGTCCAGGCCGCGGGCTGGCTTGAGGCCGAGCCCTACTACACGGCTTGTACAGCGCTTGTTGACGGTGTTATCGAGAAGATGCACGTGCTCGAGGGCGACTTCGTCGAGAAGGGCGATGTCGTTGCGACACTGGTTCGTGAGGACGAGGAACTCAGGCTTCGTAAGGCGGAAGCCGATGTCCACGCCGCTCAGAGCAGGGTTGAATTGGCCAAAGCAGAGTTCGTTGCGGCACAGTCGGCTTGGGACGACCCGATCGAACTCGACCGGGCGATTGAGACGAGCGAGGCATCTCTCGCGGGGAGCGAAGCCGAGCTTGCGCAGCTCCCGGCACTCATCGCAGCGGCCCGTGCGAAGCTTGAGCGGTTCGAAGCCGAGCAGGGATGGGTGGAGCAATCGGGCACGAGCGGGGCGGCGACAGAACTCGAGTTGATCGTGGCTCAGAAAGCCGTGGAAGCCCAGCAAGGCGAGGTCGATTCGCTTGAAGCTCGCCGGCCTTTGCTCGAAGCGAAGATAAGTCAATTCGAAGCCGAGTTGCGTGCCGCCAGGCGTGCGTTTGCTCTGCGGATCGAGGACCGCAGACGCTTGGGTTCTGCGCGAGCGAGCGTTGGTGTTGCAGAATCGACAGTTGCGCAGCTGGAAGCGGTGCGTGATGAAGCAGCGCTTGCGTTCGAGAGGACGGTCATCAAAGCGCCGATCACAGGATACGTTCAGAAGCGGCTGAAAGGGCCTGGCGACAAAGTCATCCGGATGATGGACAGCCCGCATTCGAATCACATCGTGCACTTGTACGATCCGGAGAAGCTCCAGGTTCGCGTCGATGTGCCGCTCGCCGACGCCTCGCACATCCGGGTAGGGCAGCCATGTGAGATCGTTGTCGAGATTCTCCCGGATGTGATATTCAAGGGCGAGGTGTTGATCGTCACGCACCTCGCGGATTTGCAGAAGAACACGCTTGAGATCAAAGTGAAGGTCCACGATCCCGATCCGTTGTTGAAGCCCGAGATGCTCAGCCGCGTGCGGTTTCTAAGTGGAAGTCAGGAAAGCACTGGTGTTCGCGATGCAACAGACACAGGGAGCGAGTCGAGTGTGCTCGTGCCAGAGAACGCGCTCGATCAATCTTCGGGCGTCAATCGCATCTGGGTGATCACAGATCGGCACGGCGAGCGTGGTGTGCTACGGGCGGTTGAGGTCCAGCAGATCGGTTCGGAGAACGGGTGGATGCGGGTCACGGGGAATGTCCGGCCCGGTTCGCTGCTTGCAATCGCGGAGCCCGGCTTGCGCGAGGGTATGCATGTGTCCATCACGGAGGACGACTCATGAGTTTTATCACGTGCCAGAATCTCACCCGCGAGTACAAGAAGGGTGATGCTGTCATTAGGCCGCTCGATGGTCTGGATTTAGAGATTCCAAGGGGTGACTTTCTCGCTCTGATGGGTCCCAGCGGCAGCGGCAAGACAACACTGTTGAATCTTGTCGCTGGGATCGACTCACCAACGGGGGGCTCGCTTGTTATCGACGGCACGGACTTGGCCAAGCTGAGCCGGAATAAGCTCGCGGCGTGGCGTTCGAAGCACATTGGGTACGTCTTCCAGCTCTACAACCTGGTTCCGGTGTTGACCGCGTATGAGAACGTTGAGCTGCCGCTGCTTTTGCATGATCTATCAAAGCGGCAGAGGTACGAGCGGATTACTGAGGCTCTCGAACGGGTCGGGATCGCCGATCGCGCGGACCATTTCCCGCGACAGTTGTCGGGTGGTCAGGAGCAACGGGTTGCGATCGCTCGGGCGATCGTGACCGATCCGGACATCATTGTCGCCGACGAGCCGACGGGAGACCTGGACAAGGGCTCGGCTCACACTGTCATGCAACTCCTGCAAACGCTGAATAAGGAGTTGGGCAAGACGATCGTCATGGTGACCCATGATCCGAAGACGACGGAGTACGCAACTCGGACTCTGCACCTCGAGAAGGGCAGACTTGTCGAGGCGGAGGTGGCGGCATGAGGCTTGTCCGGTGCTTCCCGTATGTCATCAAGCAGGTCACGAGGCATCGGGTCCGATCGATGCTCACGGTTTTTGGTATTGCGATCGCGATGTTCCTGTTCACGTCGGTGCAGGCGATGAACGAGGGGGTAACGGAGGCGACGACGGCTACGGCAAACGACACAACACTCGTCGTATACAGAGAAGATAGGTACTGCCCGGCGACAAGTCAGTTGCCACAGGATTATCAGAGACAGATCGAGAGCATCGATGGGGTGACGAGTGTGACACCCATGATGGTCGTTGTGTCGAACTGTCGAACGAGTCTTGATGTTGTGACATTCCGTGGTGTGCCCAAGGAATCGTTCCTGAGCGGTGCCGGCAAAGGCCTTGAAGTCATAGCGGGTTCTGCTGAAGATTGGCTGATCCGAACAGATGCGGCGCTGCTTGGTGAGACACTCGCAAGTCGTCGGGGGCTGAAGCCAGGGATGCGATTTGATGCTGCAGGGATTACAGCAACGGTCGCGGGTATCGTGCGTTCGGACAACCCGCAAGATCAGAACGTTGCGTACACCGCTCTTGAATTCGTGCAACTGGCGGGGCGAGATCGGCTCGGCATTGTGACCCAGTTTAATGTCAAGGTTGCGGATTCGGCTTTGCTCGACCCCGTCGCCGATGAGATTGATGAGATGTTCCGGACTGCGCAAGAGCCTACAGCAACGTTTGGCGAGAAGGCGTTCATCGGGAGGCTTGCCGATGACATCATCGAGTTGGTCGGGTTCGCTCGCTGGCTCGGGCTCGGCTGCCTCGCGGCTGTGCTCGCGCTAGTAGCGAATTCAATCATTCTGGGTGTTCAGAGCAGGGTCGCTGAACACGCGGTGCTGCAGACTCTTGGTTACAAGAGCAGGATGGTTGCTGTCCTCATCGTTGCAGAAGGAGTGCTGCTTTCTGTGCTCGGTGGGGTGTTTGGTGCGGCTATGGCGCTTGGTGTTGCACGGCTTGGTAACTTTGCGCTTTCGGTCGAGGGCACGTCAATCCCGATTGTTGCGGATTCTGAGTTGCTCCTCATGGGATTCGTGGTGTGTGTTGTCATCGGGGTACTCGCTGGGCTTGTACCCGCGTGGCAGGCTTCGCGTCGGTCGATCGTTGAGTGTTTCCGTTCAGTCTGAGGTGAGTGATTGAGACAGATTCCATTTCAATATGCCGTGCGAAATCTGGGGCGCAGTCCTGTTCGGCTTGCTGCGTCACTCGTTGGGTCGTGTCTCGTTGTGCTCTTGATCCTTGCGTCTGGCGGATTTGTGCGTGGCATGCAGCTCACGCTTAATCAGCGCGAATCGATGAACGAGAACATCATGATCATCGGTACCGGCAGCGAGGAGGGTGTTGAGCGATCACAGATCGACGCGGCAGTTGAAGGCATCGCCTCGGCGAGTGTGCCCGGTTTGAAGGAGCGTGCCGGCGTGGTCTATGCGTCCGCAGAGATCCACGCGGCCTTGCCCGTACGGGAGAGCCGATCATCTACGAAGGATCTCAACGCGGTGATGCGAGGGGTCCGGCCCATTGCGTTTCTTGTGCATTCCGATGTCGAGATCCTAGAGGGGCGTGCACCTCGGTCTGGAATGGATGAGATTATGGTGGGGCAGCTTGCTGCTACGCGTCTTGGTGTTCCTGCTGAGCGGTTAGCAGTTGGCAGCAAGCTTCACTTTGACAACCGTGACTGGACGATCTCTGGGCGTTTCGCGGCTCCGGGTACGGTGATGAACGCCGAGATATGGATGCCATTGACTGATCTGCAAGTAGCGACGAAACGGGAATCGACGCTCTCTTGTGTGATCGTCACACTCGAGGACGCGACGTTTGCAGATGTTGATGTCTTCGCCAAGAGCAGGCTTGATCTCGAGATCACCGCAATCCCTGAGCGGAGCTATTACGCATCGATCGCTTCGTTTTATGGCCCGATCCGTGTGATGATCATCGTGACCGCGGTGCTCATCGCGTCGGGCGGCGTTATGGGGGGGCTCAACACCATGTACGCAGCGTTCGCAGCGAGGGTCAGAGAAGTTGGCATGCTCCAGGCGCTGGGATACACGCGAAGCGCCATCGTGATCAATCTGACTGAGGAATCGGTCTTCTCCGCGGCAAGCGGCGCGCTCATCGGGACTGTATTTGGGATCCTTCTGCTCGATGGCCTCGCTGTCCGGTTCTCGATGGGCGCCTTTGCACTCACTATTGACGCGCCGGTCGTCTTCACCGGTTTTGTCGGTGGACTGGCCGTGGGGTTGGTTGGTGCACTGCCGCCCGCGGTGCGTTGTTTGCGTTTACCGATTCCGGAAGCACTTAAATCGGTATGAAACGAAAGAGCTTACAAAGGAAGTACACATGAAGTATTCAGCATTGGCGATTTCACTTATATCTCTTTTCACGCTTGTTGGCTGCGGTGAACAGCCGTCCCAGACCGCGGACGCGGGCGCCTCGGTCTCTGTACAGGACGTTGCTTGGCTGCTTGAGACCGAGCCTGCCGGTGCGGTCTCCGTATCAGAAGTGAAGGCGAGCGCCACGGAAGGGCAGACAGTCGTTGTTCGTGGGCGTATCGGCGGAAGGAAAGAACCGATCTCGGACGGTAGCCCGGTATTTACGATCGTGGACCTGTCGTTGCCGCATTGCGGCGAGATACCGGGCGACAAATGCAAGACGCCCTGGGACTACTGCTGTGAAACACCTGAAGACCTGACAGCAAACTCAGTAACCATCATGCTTGCATCCGTTGATCCTCGCGTTGGTGGGCTCAAGGAACTCGATGAGATCGTTGTCGAAGGGGCCGTCGGTCCTCGCCCAAACGAGAGTGTGTTGACCGTTATTGCTACGGGCGTCTTTGTCGTGAAATAGTACAAGATCAGCAGAGTTGTTAGCATGCGACGCTGCATGTCGGAGCTTTTGGCGCATGTGAGGTTGCTCTGCTCGTGGGACGCGCGACTGAGTACCTCCTGATGATAAGCCGCTGCTTTGTATAGCTGCCGTCGAGTCTCATCTCGATCTCTTGTTCATCGCCGATGAGCGTTCTGTCACGTAGCCTTGCCCGGAATGAGAGCGCGACCACATCGGTGAGCACAAGATTCTCGCCTGTGCCCTCGATCTTCACCTGGTACACCGTTTCGCCTGGAAGTCTGACAGAGTTATTCTTCGAGGCGATCGTTTCGATAAAGTCTCTGCTCGCCTGCTCGTTTTGGCCTGCAAGTGCACGGAACACTGGGTCGTGTCATCGCATGCCGAGGGATTCTGGGATAGCGTGTCTAGGTCTGCCCAGAGTGGGTGGCTATCTAGAGCAACGTCATCGAGGTGAGACTTGGAATCTGCCCAACCGGTTATCTTGCAGACACTTGAGTTGAACGGCTACTCAGCAACTGATGCTGAATTTCAGATTCTGTCAAGTGACACCCGCAGGGTGGTGTTTCTAGTCAAACTAGCCGGCCGGAGTGTGCTCGTTGCAAAGGTGGCAGATCGAGCTGCTGCCGCGCCTCTCCATGCAGAGCATTTGGGGTTGACTGGACTATCTGGCTCGGGCCATCTGGCAATCCCATTTACACACGCCGTGAACACAGTGGACAGCTGTGCGGTATTGCTCATGCAGTATCTGGAATCTCACCGAATCGCACATTCGAGCAATTGGGAAGAGTTTGGCGCTTCACTCGCGAAGCATCATGCGGCTTCCGCTGCCAAGCATTACGGCTGGCCGGAGGACAACTTCGTTGGAGCAACACTTCAGCAGAACACATGGTGCGATGACTGGGTCTCATTCAATCAGGAGCAAAGACTCGGGTTTCAACTCGGCTTAGCAAATAAATCAGGGCTACTTCGCGATGATGAAAGCGAGTTGGTCAGTAGGGTCGTCGCCCGGCTCGCTGACTTCATCCCTAGACATCCTCCCGCTTCACTGCTACACGGCGATCTCTGGTCGGGAAACGCAATACAAACACAAGCCGCGGGTAGAGGAGTGATCGCGCTTATTGATCCCGCTGCCTACCACGGTGATCCTATCGCTGACATCGCGATGATGGCGTTGTTTGGAGGCTTCCCAGAAGCGTGCTTTGAAGGCTACTTCTCGGTCTCCCGGGTGTCCGATCGCATGAAGTCACGGATTTCCGTCTATCAGCTCTATCACATGTTGAATCATCTCAACCTGTTCGGGCGAGGATATGTAGGCTCTGTGATGAGCATCGCTCAGAGTCTGCTCAGGCTCTAAGCAAAGGTCATCAGCGCCGAGCGGTTTGCGAATACAAGTTTGAAACTCTGTAGATTAGCCTCATTGAGCTTCAGTATTCAATCACATCTACTGTCCCGGGTTGGCCCTGGATCACGCGACTAGCCTCTTCGCCGCACGCTTCCAAAAGGCGAGTCATGGGTTCATCCATTGGTTCTTCAGACAGCTCGAATGTAGAGTGGTGCACGGGGAGAAGATACTTTGCACCCATCCCGGTGAACATTTTCCATACCTGCTCGGGCGTCGCGTGCATGTGTTCCCACGGGTTGTACGCACCGATGCCGAAGACTGCCAGGTCGATTTCGCGTATGGACTGAAACGAGTTTGTTATGGCGGTGTCTCCGGCAAAGAACACGCTGAAATCGTCGTGACGGACCGTGTATGCGCACGAGCCTCGCCTGCGGTCAAGGAATGCTCTCGCGCCCCAGTGTTTCGGTGTAGTTGCTGCTATCGACGCGTTACGAAACAGAGTCTCTTTCTCGGGCTCTAGTTCGATGACGCTGCCGAACCCATCCGGTATGAGCCGTTTGCATCTTGGGGGTACGAACACGGTAGTCCGAGGGTCTGCGAGGGCCTTTAGTGTTGGTCTGTCGAGATGATCAAAATGCGCATGCGTGATCAGGATCGCATCCACGCCTTTGATAGAGTCGGCCGATACCGGTGCGGGTGCTCGCCTGCTGAGGCCAACAGTCTTCTTCCCTACGGTCGGCCCGATCCTCTCCGAGAGTACAGGATCTACGACAAAGCTAAGGCCACCTGTATCGATGATGACGGAGGCGTGCCCAAGCCAACTGAGCGCGAGGCCCTCTTGTGAGAGTTCATCAAGGAGATCACGGAAAGGGGGCCCGGAATCTATGGTTGTGCCTCGCAGGGACGAGAGCAGTTCCTGCGGGTAGCGACGCAAAGCAGAGCGAATCGCTGCACGGGCCCGGCTATGCCGGCGTTCGTCAGTCAGCTCTTGATCGCCGGTTTTATGCGTCATCTGCACCAATAGTAGACTGAGCGCATGGAATACTGGTTGTCCTGGACAGCTTTTGCTGCCTTTGCGTCGATCGCACTGCACGTAGGCGTTGTTGCGATTGTGACGGTTCGAGTTTTATCGAAGCGCAGGCCCACGGGCGTTACGGTCGCCTGGCTGTTGCTCGTCGTTCCCTTTCCCCTGTTTGGAGGCATCGTCTATGTCCTTGTAGGCGAGACCTGGCTGAGTGGGCGGCGCAGCAAAAGAAATGCGCAAGTTGCTGAGGAGCTTCGCAAGCCGCTTGAGCTTATGCGACAGAGATTTGGTGTGACCGGTGCGTTCGAGCACCCGGCAGCAGAGGCTATCGCGCAGCTCGGAATCAGAGGCGGGATGAGCCCGGCGACGGAGGGTAACCGGGTTCAGATCATCGGGACAGCCGCCGAGAGCTTTGATGCTTTGCAGCAAGATATAGAGAACGCGCAGAAGTCGTGTGACCTTCTGTACTACATCTGGCATCCAGCTGGACGTGTGCTCGAGATCACAGATGCATTGGTTCGTGCCGAACAAAGAGGAGTTCGGTGTCGAGTCATGGTGGATGCCGTGGCGGGGAAGAGTCTGCTCAAGTCGGAATGGGCGACTCGGATGCGCGAAGCAGGGGTCGAGATTCGCGCTTCGCTTCCGGTGAACTTGCTCCGGGGGTCGCTGCACAGAGTCGATATCCGCAATCACCGGAAGCTCGCGGTCATTGATAAGCAAGTCGCGCACACCGGCAGTCTGAACATGGCAGACCCGCTGTACTTCAAAAAGAACGAGGGCTTCGGTGCATGGGTAGATCTGACAGCTCGTGTTGAAGGGCCTGCCGCGGCGTTGTTGGATGAGGTCTTTGAAATCGATTGGACCATGGAGGAAAGCAAGCACGAGCACCCAGATTTGGATCCGGCATCAATCGAACGCGTTGCTGAGCAGGTGGTCCAGATCGTGCCGTCTGGGCCTGGACAATCTCAGTCGAACCTGTTCCATATGCTCAGCGCCGCAGTGCACGGTGCCCAAGAACGGCTCATCCTTACAACTCCGTACTTCGTTCCAGACGAGTCGTTTACGACCGGGCTCATCGCAGCGGCACTACGCGGGGTAGATACGACTGTCGTCGTGCCCGCGAAAGTCAACGGCCTCATTGTTCGGTATGCGAGCCATGCTTACTACGACGATCTTCTTGATGCAGGGGTCAAGGTGTGTCTCTACGACGCCGGCCTTCTGCACGCAAAGACGGTTACCGTTGATGAGGATGTTGCGGTGATCGGGACTGTGAATATCGATAGAAGGAGTTTCTGGCTCAATTACGAGTTGAGCATGGTACTCCACGGCAAGGAGGCGGTTCGATCACTCATTTGTGTACAGAACGAGTACGTATCCAAGAGCACGCGGCTGCGTAACACCGATTGGGTCCGGCGCGGTTCGCTTCGCCGCTTTGCTGAGAATGCGGCTCAGCTCTTCTCGCCGATCTTGTGAATCTCAGCAGCCGGTGTTGAAATTGCTAATCCATGCCGTGAAGTCGGTAGGAGTACACGAGCCGTCACCGTTCTGGTCGCACGTGGACAGGTTGTTGTTGAACGCGTCGATCCAGGCGGTGAAATCGGCTGGGGTGAGCATCCCGTCTCCGTTGGTGTCGGCGACACAGGGCGGAGCTATGCCGTAGAACACGCGTACGCATGGCTCACCTGAGTAGCCGATCGCTACATCGGTGATATCGTCGCCGTTGAGGTCTCCGAACGCGATAGCGGTTCCGACATTGTCCGCGTCGTATGTCCATGAAGGTGTTGTCGGGACGGTTCCGTTCTGGTTCAGGTAGATGTGTGCACGTCCGTCTGAGAAATGGACTTCACCAATGTCGATATCCCCGTCGTCGTCCACATCAACAGCGCGAAGATCCTGAACTCCGATGAATGGTGCACCGCTTACCCAGTCTTCTGTGAGGATCGGAGTCGAGCCGGCCGATGTGTTTCGATACTTGCTTGAGGGATTGCTCGTTCCTGAGCGGCCGACGACGAAGTCAGTCTTGGTATCACCATCGAAGTCTGCGGCTGCGGAGCCCCGGTCGGTCGTGTCGCTTCCTGTGGTCCATATAGGTGAGGTATCCAAGGTGCCCGCGTTGTTTCGATGGAGCGCCGTCTCGAAGTTTGCCCACTTGGTTAGGAGCACGTCATCGAAGGTGTCGCCGTCATAGTCGCCGACCGAAACGGTGTTCTGGATGGACTGGTCGTCGCTCTCCCACGAGGGGGCGGTCGGGAGAGTCCCGTTGTTGTTGATGAACATGTAGGTCCGGCGGAAGGGGTTCGGAGTGATGCCCTGATTCGTGGTGATGACGTCCAGGTCGCCGTCGTTTTCAACGTCGAACAACGCGACCCCCAGGCTGAACGTCGCGACCGGCTCGTTGGCTATCCAGCCAGCGCTGGTTGCCGGTCCTGACGCGGTGCCGAAGTAGATATAGCTGTCGCTGAAGGAACTGCCTCCGTTGGAACTGAAAATGTCGGGGAAGCCGTCGAGGTTGATGTCACCAATCTTGAGATCGGTGGTGTGGACCTGCTCGTCTGAGATCCACGACGCGTTCGTTTCGAGGCCAGTACCAGTGTTGAAGTAGACGAGGTTGTGCCAATCATCGTAGGGAGGGAAGCTGTTTGATATGTAGCATCCAACAGCAAGATCGTTGTGACCGTCCCCGTTGAGATCTGCGATTTCCAAGGCACCGACCTGCCGGCGGATTGTGTTCATCCAGTCAGGCTCTGTCCCAAACGGTACAAAGACACCCCGGGCTGATGTAGCGGGCGATGATTGGGCGTACATCTCAGGTGTTGCGGTCAGATGGCCATCCTCTGATAATTCAACTTGTCCTGAGGTGTGTAGCGCAGTCGAGACCACGAGCAACGTTGTCACTGATCGCATGTCATATCCTCTCACGGTCACATCGGGTGTTCGAATAGTGTACTGGTCTGCGTAGTCGATCACAATGGACTTGCATGTATACATACATGTTCTTGGGGCTCAAGTTACTCGGGCTGTATCACGGATACAATGACCTATGGCGAGAGATACGAACGGGTCACCGGAGAAGTTGGACATCTCAGAGGTTCCGCCGGAGTTGCTGCAGTCATGGCTCGAATCAGATGCGGCGGTTCTCGTCGATGTCCGCGAAGACTTTGAGCACGCCGAGGAGAGGATCGACAGCGCGGAGTCGCATCCTCTCTCGAAGTTCGATGCTGCTGAACTGCGGGGTAAGCACGAGGGCAAGCGGATCGTGTTTCATTGCCGTACAGGCAAACGCTCGCACAACGCTGCCGGACGCTTCGGTGATGGCTCAGAGACTGTCTTTCACATGGCTGGTGGAATCGATGGCTGGAAAGCTGCGGGACTGCCCACGATCCGTCCAGAAGGCGCACCGAAGCTACCGATTATGAGGCAAGTCCAGATCACGGCTGGTGCACTGGTTGCGACGGGTGTTGCGCTCGGAGTTACCGTCTCTCCATGGTTTCTTGTGATCTCGGCGTTTGTCGGATGCGGGCTCATGTTTGCGGGAATCACAGGCTGGTGCGGCATGGCGAAGCTGTTGGCAGTCATGCCCTGGAACAAGCGCGGCTGTGCCGTGTAACGAGTGCCCGTCTGGCTGGCAGACTGTTGACAATGCGCGCTCATGCAGAACAGAGTACATTGTTGCGTCCAGAGAGAGGTCTGGCGGTATCAGTAGTGACTCGTTCCAGAGGCAGGTTGTCGCATGCTGCTGTGCACACTCGCAGAAACGGACTTCATCATGTTTTGGGGGAGGCTGCACCCGCTTTTCGTGCACCTGCCCATCGGCATGGTCGCTGCCTTGGTCATCGTGGAGGCGATGACAATCATGGCCAAGCCCGAGTATGTGTCTGCCACTCGCAAACTGCTCATATGGATGACAGCCATTTCGGCTATTCTTTCATCTCTTGCTGGGTGGTTTCTTGCTGGCGAGGGAGGGTACTCAGAAAGCTTGCTCTTCTGGCACAGATGGCTCGGTATTGCATTTGCTGCGGTTCTTTTGGTTGGTGCTGCGATCTCGCTCACGCCCAAATGGTCGGTCGGCCTGCTCCGAGCAGGCGTCTTAGGGGCAGCGGTAGTGTTGATGACTATCACGGGGCACATGGGCGGCACGATGACACACGGCGAGTCATATCTTTCCAAGTATGCTCCGCCGCTACTTGCGAATCTGCTCGGTCCGAGTGAAACGGCGGAGCCAATCGGGCCTGTAGAAACCACAGCAGTAAGCAGCGATGCACAGATCGTTATGGAGATGCTTGAGGCTCGGTGCGTCGAGTGTCACGGCGCCAGTAAGCAGAAGGGGCGCCTGAGGCTCGACACGCCCGAGGGTATCGCAGGTGTACTGACGGAAGGTGATCCCGCGCAGAGCGAGCTGTTCAGGCGGATATCGCTTCCGGCGGACGACTTTGACATCATGCCGCCCGAAGGCGAGGTCATTCGTGACGAAGAGGTTCTTGCGGTGATGCGATGGATCCGAGACGGCGCGGTGTTGTCTTCTTCAGAATTTACTGACGACGGCGCCAAGGTTGAGAGGGGCTCTCCTTGATCTTGCCGGTGTTACCCTCCGTCTGATCCGTTCGGCTCGAGTTGAGCGCCGCATCGTCGGCAGTAGATGGCGTCTAGCTGGTGCCCTTCGAGCATACAGGACGAGCAACACCTCGTATTGACATGCGGTTTCATGCTGCCGGCCATCTCGGCGGTCAGAATACCGGTGGGCACGATGATCAGTGAATAGCCGACGAGCACAAGTACGGTTGTAGTGATCTTGCCCCACACTGTAATTGGGGTGATATCGCCATAACCGACTGTTGTCATCGTAATCACGGCCCAGTACATCGCCTCGGGCATTGAACTAAATGCATCGTTGCCTTCATTGCTCTCGACGACGTGCATGATTGCGCTTGCGATGAGCACGACGATCAAGACTGTAGTGAGAAACACCGCGATCTTGTGTCTGCTGGTGTTAATCGCGTGTTTGAGAGCAACGGCTTCTGAGAGATACCTTGTCAGCTTGAAGACTCGGAATATTCTGAGGAGTCGCAGAGTTCGGACAACGAGGAGTTTGTCACCGCCTGGGATGATCAGCCCGATGAATACGGGCAGAATCGAGAGCAGGTCGATGATGCCGAAGAACGAAGTTGCGTAGCGAATCGGTCTGCGGACGATGATGAGCCTGAGGATGTACTCCGCGGTAAAGATCGCGGTGAAGACCCACTCCAGCGTCAAAAGAATCGTGTCGTAGGGTGCATCTTCTGCCTCGGGCATGGTGCTGATGACAACAACAGCGACCGAGAGCAGGATCACGATGATGAGGGCGATATCAAAGGCCTTCCCCGCCGGGGTATCGGCTTCGAAGATGATCTCGTGGAGCTTGTCACGCCAGGGGGCAACCTGTGGGGGAGGGCTTTCATTGCTGGGCATATTGGAGCTCCGCTATCTCTAAGAGGGATATCGGCACGCTTCTATTGGGGGCGTTGATGAAGCCGGTGGCGATTGCTCAAGCCGATTGAGATTGATCTCCGATGACCTTGACTGGGCCAGAGACGCAGGTACAGTTGACCACATCATGCTGAACGCAGCGACGAAAAAAGCCGGTAAATCGAAAGCCAAAGGCGCCGAGAGCGTCCGGGCGATGATTGCGGCTTGTATCGGTGCGGGCGACTAACACCCAAACGACCGAAGCAGGATCTCAGTTGAACCCCCGGACGCTCCCGGGGGTTTGTTGTTTTTGCACATCACCAGGATCACTCAGGACTGAAGGAGATAGCCATGTCAGACACCATCACCACACAGGCGGCGTGCCCCGAGTGCGACGCTCCGGTTGGATTCGAACGAGAGCCTCTGAGCGGGCAGGTGAGCCGCTGCTCGGATTGCGGCGTTGAGCTAGAGGTCACGTGCCTCAGCCCGCTGACACTAGAGGTCGCTCCCGAGATTGAAGAAGACTGGGGTGAGTAAAGGTCAGTTTGAGGGGATGTCTCATGCGAATCGCGATGACCTACACGAGGCTCCGTACGGAAGAACGGCTGCTGCTCGACGAGTGCGAGTCTCTGGGTGCGAAAGTTACCCCGATTGATCTCAGGCAGGCGGTCTTTGATCCGCACGATCCGGGCGAGTGGTCTCGGTTCGATGCTGTTGTTGAACGGAGCGTGAGCCTAACAAGTTCGCGGGTTGTTGCAAGATTGATGGAGAGCTTCGGTGTTCGGTGCGTCAACCCTCGAGCGACGATCGAACTTTGTGCCGACAAGCTCGTGACCTCGGCGGCATTGGTGGCGGCGTGTGTGCCTATCCCTTACATGCGCGTCGCCACTAGCCCCGAGGCGGGGATGCGGGGAATCGAGCAACTCGGATACCCGGCCGTCCTCAAACCCACGATCGGGTCGTGGGGGAGATTGATCGCCAAGGTGAACGATCGCGACGCGGCGGAATCGGTCCTCGAACACCGCGACACGCTCGGCTCGGTCAATCACGCGGTCGTCTACGCACAGGAGCACATCGAGAAGCCGGGTCGGGACCTTCGGGTGTTTGTGATCGGGGGCGAACCGGTCGCCGCGATCGCGAGATATAGCGAGCACTGGGTGACCAACACTGCGCGCGGTGCTCGGACAGAGGGTATCGAGATCAGCCATGAGATCAGAGAGATTTCCGCGCAAGCCGCGGCGGTTGTGGGTGGAGACGCGGTCGCGGTTGACCTGCTGGAGTGCCCCGAGCGCGGGCTGCTCGTCAATGAGGTCAATCACTCGATGGAGTTCCGAAACAGCATCGATGTGACGGGTGTCAACATACCGGGCCTCCTCGCGAGGCACACTCTTGAGATCGCCGCAGGGGAGCGGGCATGACTGTGACGGCTTCCATTGTCGGCGGGACGGGATTTACAGGGGGCGAGCTGTTGAGGCTGCTTGTGGGGCACCCGGAAGTCGAGATCGGGCAGGTGTCCTCTCGTAAGAGTGCAGGCAAGCCCCTGCACACGTCACACCCGAATCTACGCGGCCATATAGATCGGTTGTTCTGTGTTCCGGAGGAGATCGAGGCCTGTGATGTGCTCTTTCTGTGCATGCCTCATGGGAAAGCTGCAGCGGACATCGATCACTGGCGCGCGATCGGAAAGTGCGTGATTGATCTGTCTGCGGACTTTCGTTTGCGCGATCCCGCGGTGTACGAACAGTGGTACGGTGGCGTGCATCCGGCTCCTGACATACTCATGCATGCTGTATACGGTCTGCCTGAGATCTCGCGTGACTCGATTCGAGGCACACCGCTTATCTCAGGGGTGGGGTGCAACGCAACTGCGATGACGCTTGCACTCTTGCCGCTGGCGAGAGCTGGGCTCATCGAGCGGGTTGTAGCGGACATCAAAGTTGGGTCGTCCGAATCGGGCGCCGAACCCGGGGCAGGATCGAACCATGCGGTGCGCGCGAGGACCGCGAGGACCTACAGCCCGTTCGGGCACCGGCACATCGCCGAGGTCAACCAGTCGCTGGGGCCGATCGATCTCGATGCAACGGTGACCGCCATCGACATGGTCCGGGGCGTGCTCTGTACAGCTCACGTCGAACCCAAAGAGCCCGTGACGACACGTGACCTGTGGAAGCTGTACCGAGAGACGTACGGCGAGGAGCCCTTTGTACGAATCGTTGCCGATCGAACGGGTCCGGGCAGGTTCCCCGATCCGCGTGTAGTCGTGGGGTCGAATCATGCGGATGTGGGATTCGCTGTTGATGAGCGTTCGGGACGGATCATTGCTCTTTGCGCGATCGATAACCTCGTTAAGGGCGCGGCGGGTTCAGCTGTGCAGGCGATGAACATAGCACTCGGGCTCGAAGAACATGCTGGGCTGGGTTTCCCGGGTCTGCACCCGGCCTGATAGGAAGTATAGATGTCGACCATTGTGATTAAAATTGGCGGCGGACAGGGGATTGACCCGCTCGCACTCATGGATGAAGTTGCGGGTCTCGTGCGCCAAGGGGAGCGTGTCGTTGTTGTACACGGTGGTTCACACGAAACAAACCAGCTCGCCGAAACGTTGGGACACCCCACGCGGACCATACAAAGCGGCGGGGGGCGAGTTTCGCGCAGAACGGATAAGCGCACACTCGAAATTTTCGAGATGGTCTACTGCGGCAAGATCAACAAAGCGGTTGTCGAGCGGCTCAGGCAAATCGGGATCAACGCAATCGGGCTGAGCGGGATCGACGCGGGCATCTGGCAGGGCAGGAGGAAGGCCGCTATCCGTGATATGAGCTCGGGAACGACGGTGATCATCCGTGACGACCTGTCGGGCCGCGTCGAGCAAGTCAACGGTGAATTCTTGAACTCGCTTCTTGATGCAGGAATGGTGCCCGTGCTGACTCCCCCCGCGGTTACACCTGACGGGGTCGCTATCAATGTCGATGCGGATCGCGCTGCTGCGGTGACGGCGGGTGCGCTCAAAGCCGATGAGTTGTTACTGCTCTCGAATGTGCCGGGTGTGCTGGAGTCGGTGGATGATCCGAATTCTCTGATACAAACCGTGTCGGGCAGTGACCTGCAAGTAGTTCAGTTGGCGGCCAAGGGACGTATGAAGAATAAGGTGCTCGCCGCTGAAGAGGCGATCGGGTCTGGTGTCTCGCGTGTCGTGATCGGCTCTGCAGGCGGTGAGCGTGCCATCGAATGTGCCAGGCGTGGTCAGGGGACACTCTTTCAACAAGGGGCCATCGCTATCTCGGGAACTCAGGACTGCAGTGAATCTGTGCGTGTCTTGGCCGACTTGGTGGCAACGCCGAGTGTCTCTGGGTCGGAGCACACCGCCGTGCGGGTGTTTGAGACTTACGCCAACAGATTCGGGCTGAGGTGCGAGATCGACCAAGAGGGCAGCGCTCTCGCTCATGCTGGTGTGGATCCAGATTCATGCCTGGCACACATCATGCTTCTGGGTCACATTGACACGGTGCCTGGTGATATTCCTGTTCGCGTCGAAGATGGTGTTCTGCACGGGCGTGGAAGTGTGGATGCGAAGGGGCCGCTTTCCGCGATGCTCGTTGCCGCCTCGGAAGCCGAGTTGCCTGAGGGTGTATGCCTGACGGTAGCAGGGGCAGTCGGGGAGGAAGCTGCAGAGTCAAGAGGAGCACGGGCAATCGCTGCCAAATACTCGCCAGACGCGTGCATCATCGGCGAACCAAGCGGTGTTGATGGGGTCACCCTCGGCTACAAAGGACGGATGGCAATCTGCGCGACTTTCATGTCGGAATGTGCTCATGCCGCGAGCGAAACACAGAACGCGTGCGATCTTGCTCACGCCTGGTGGAGCAAGGTTGGGCTGCGGGTAGCGAAGTTCAATGATGGGAAGCGATTGATGTTCGAAGAGATCCAGGCGAGATTGCTTGGACAGCAGAGCGAAACCGATGGAAACAAGGACTGCGCAACGTTTAAGGCAAGCTTCAGGCTCCCTTTGCAGGTTGATCCCGATGACTTCGAAAGCGATCTCAGGTCGATGCTGCCGAAGGACGCGATGATTGTTCGGACGAGCAGCGAGGTTGCCTACGTGACGGACCGAAACGACCCGGTTGTTCGGTCGCTGATGACTGCGATTCGAGAGGATGGCATGACGCCAAAGCCGAAGATCAAGACAGGGACAGCAGATCTCAATGTCGTCGGCCCGATCTGGAGATGCCCGATCGCTGCCTACGGACCCGGCAACAGCGCTCTCGACCACACCCCCCGTGAGCATCTTGACCTGGACGACTATCTGAGATCGATCCGAGTCCTCCGTCGAGCCGTCGAAAGAGTTGCAAGAGAATTGTTAGCAAATCATCAAGACTGTGTTGGTGAACTTCAAAGTGCCACGTAAACAAGGGTTCTGATGCCTGCTCGAGATGGCGCTACTTCTTGAATTACGAAATGAGTACTTCGAAAGTGTGAAGAAAGCGAGAGCGCATTCAGTCTTTATACAGACTAAATGCTGTCTTGACACTCTTTACAGAAGCCGGTTCTAGTCTCTGCCCGTCGATTTGGAATCGGCGTCCGGGTTACTCAGAGACACAAAGGACTGGTGATTTGATGCACACGAATCATAGGACGGATGCACCTTGCAACTGGCGCTCTGCAAAGGGTTTCACACTGATCGAGCTGCTCGTGGTGATCGCGATCATCGCGCTACTCATCGGTATTCTGCTTCCCTCACTGGGTAAGGCGAGGGCGACGGCGCAGGCTGTTGCTGCTGCGGCAAACCTTCGTGGTATTGCACAGGCGAACGCGATCTACAACGGCGGCAACGACGACTTCATCCCTCCGTCATATGTGTACGGTGCCGAGGAAACCGGCTTCAGATGGGAAAGGGAAGATCAGCAGACTTCCAACCCCACACCGGCAAACGGATACATCCACTGGTCGCAATCCCTCTTCGACGGTGACAGCACAGCGGGTGAGGCATTCGAGAACCCGGCGGTCAGCAACGGCGGTGCTCCCCGGACAAACCCCGGCAGCGATCCGGATGACTGGGAATCACGCCAGGAGAATGATGCGGGCCAGACCATCGGCAACCCGCAGGAAACTCCACGCGACCGTCAGCTCGCCCGAGTTGCCTTCACAGGCAACGGCGCGCTGTTCCCGCGAAACAAGTTCGGCTCATCGCCTGGCCAGCGTCGCAACCGGCTCGTGAAGGATGCGGAAATCCGCAACCCTGCCACTGTCATTCTTGCTGCCGAATTTTACGATTCTGAGGACAGCTGGTCGTCGCTCGCCAAGACCAACGGCGGCGATCCGGGCGGTCAGGTCAGTGGTACGTTCCGCGTCGCGAGCCACCGCCCGGTGACACCATTCGAGGGACGCTCCTCTGGCGGCGGTGATGCCGTCTACAACGAGCCCAGCTACCCGGGTGGTTCCGCAGGTGCAAGGCTGCCTCGATTCCGCTACCCCGATCGGGATGAAACGACTGTCTTGCCTGACGATCAGAAGGGCAGCGGCACCTGGATTGACGGTGGCGTCAATATGGTCGGCGCGACCCACTCAGGCAAGGGCAACTTCCTCTTCGTTGACGGACACGTCGCGAGGTACACCGTGCTTGAGACCGTCGAGCAGAGGCTCTGGGGTGACAAGTTCTACAGCCTGACCGGCAGTGGAACCAAGGTCGTTCGTTTCGAAGACGAGTAATACCACGGGCAGGGCTTAGCGGTCCTGTCCGAGCTTCAAGTGATCAGGGCACAGGATGCCCGGTGTGATCTGGACGAATCCGGCCGTGGAGGGCCGGTGCGCGATCGGTGTGTAGCTGGTGGCGCCGTGTGAGAGTGGTGATTCATTCACAAGCACAGAGAGATCTTTCAAATGCAGAACCAGAAGACCATTGTTGGCCTGATCGCCGCGTGCGGCATGGCCGGAACTGTCAATGCCCAGCCCCAGGAAGTCACCATCTCGGGTGCGACGCTCCTCGAGAGTTTTCTGACCGCGCCCGCCTCGACGAACGACTTCATCGACCTCGACGGAGACACCATCGCAGGCAGCATCAATTTCAACAACGAGCAGCTCGCAAACACCGGTTCCACTACCGGTAGCGCACTCGGCTCGGACTACTTCATCATCCAGTACACCGCGGTCGGCTCGGGTAACGGCATTGCTGACCTCGACACCCGCGGCTCGGCACGCCCCAACAGCAACGGAATCGTCGTTGACGGCGATTCCAACTACATCCGCGGCACCGACGACCGCACCGATATCACCCCGGACACGCCCTTTGGCGGTGCTCCCGGCTCGGCATTTATCGTCGGCGACGACGGCTTCACCTCCAACAACGTCTCCGACGGCTGGATGAACCGCGTCCTCTTCATCGACGGCGGCAACACCGTCGGCGCCGCAAACTCCAGCACTCCCCGTGCCTATCCCTTCCGCTCCGACGTTGCTGGCGATCACAACGCCTCGACCAGCACCAACGACATGACCCACGGCGTCCAGGTCGACCTCGCTCCGACCGATGTCCCCGTCAGCTGGTTTATCACCCAGCCCGGCACGCCTGACCTCGACGCCTTCCCGAACACCCCGGGCTACGGCAACAACGGCATCGTCAGCCGCAACCAGGACGGCACCGTCAACGGGCAGTCCAACAAGCTCAAGACCCTTCAGAACACAAACACCAACACCGCCAACCCCGACTCGGCAACCATCTACTCCACCAGCCTGACGACTTCCCCGGTGCAGGCTCTCGTCAACTACGGCGTCGGCTACTCGCAGATCGACATGAGCAACCTGCGTCACGGTTTCGCTACCGGCCGCCTCGCAACTGGTGAGAACCTCGTCTTCGTCACCCGTGACTCCGGGTCGGGTACCCGGAACGACTTCGCCAACGGCATCTGCCTCGATCCCTCGTTCTGCATGGGCGAGAACAACGGTCCCAAGACCTCCAACTCAGCCAATGATCTGGTTGGTATCAACTACATCCCCAGCAACAAGGGCGGCTCGAGCCGCATGGACGCCACCACCCGCAACACACGTCTCGGTGTTGGATTCACAGGCGCTGAGCGTCTTTTCAACAAGGGCTACAAGACTGCCAATAACGGCACTGCTCAGATGGACTGCCTCGCGATCCGCAACGATATCTACGGCACCGGCGCCGCGACCTACAACCGCCCCTTCATCGACAACGTCCTGAACAACGATGCCGACACCGGCTACGTCGTGCAGGCTCCTTCCGTGATTGCATCGATCGGTGACCCCCAGAATGAGACCATGCCCGGTGGTATCCCCGGCAACACCAATCCCCCCATGAGCAACGCCGCCGCGGCTGGTTACCTCAACAACATCGCTGCCGCGGTTGCTTCGTTCTCTGGTGATCCCGGCACCCCCGAGGACTTCTTCTCGCCCGGTGAGTTCCTCGGGTTCAACTTCATCCCGGTCGACGCGACTGACTTCGTCCCCGGTGCCGCGACCTGTGATCCGGTTGCAGCCAACACCAACACCACCCTGCAGGAGTTTGTCCGCCAGACCAACGTCCTCGGCAACCCTGTCTATGAGTTCTTTGACTTCACAGCAACCGGTCTTGTCCCGAGCCGCACCGCTGGCGTGACGTACGCCGATGGTGTCGCCGGCGGTGGGAACTTCATCGACGAGGCCGGCAACAGCGTTTCCTACGGCAGTTCGCTCTCGTCCCGCAACATGATCTCAGGTGACTTCAACGCTGACCTCACCCGTGATTGGGACGACATCGCTGACGTCGTCGGTGCATGGGAAGAGCGTGACGGCGGCGCCTCATGGACCCCGCCCGCGGGCGTCGCTGGCCCAAGCGGCGATTTCATCCTCGATATCGTTGGCGACTTCAACGGCGACGGCGAGTTCAACGAGACCGACGTCCGTTACTTCGCCGACGGTCTCGCTCTCGATCCGAACACCGGCATCCTGAATCGCGCTGAGGGCTTCCTTCGTGCGGACAACGCCTCGGCTTCGGGCAACGTCTTCGGTACCACCATGGCAACCGGCGCTGGCTACACAGCCGGTGCCTCGGCAGCTGACGTTGCTGGCTCCATCGGCACCGCCCCGGGCTTCCACCCGATCGGCGCTGACGGCGTCGTCGGCGCTGCCGACCTCGACTACATCTACGCACAGTTCGCCGACCTCGGCGGCGGTCTCGACTGGACCGACACCGCAACTGTCGTAACCGCGAACAGCCTCGGCATGCGTCGTGACCTTTCGGCCGACGTCAACGGCGATCTCATGGTTGATCAGGCTGATATCTGCGCAGCCCTCGCCTTCCTTGGCACCACCTCCGGTGACGTCGACCTCGACGGTGATGTGGATGCTGCCGACGAGGCGATCGCAAACGGTAACCTCGGCAACGCCGGCGGCTGGGCAGACGGCGACGTCAACGGTGACGGCCAGGTCACCCAGGCCGACGTCAACATCATCACAGGCGTAGCTTCGGATCCCTGTTCGACCTCCAGCACCTACGACTGCTGTGACGTCAACAACGACAACTCCTGCACCCCGACAGACTTCACCGCCTGGATCAACGCATTCAACGCAAGCGATCCTCGCTGTGACGCCAACGACGACGGCTCCTGCACCCCGACGGACTTCACCGCCTGGATCAACGCGTACAACGCGAGCACAAGCGGCAGCCCGCTCTCCTGCACCGAGTAAGCCGTAATCAGCTCAACCCGGGCAGGAATTCTCTGATTCCTCCCAGTCCCCACGGCGGCGCCTGCTTACCCCAGGCGCCGCTACTTTTTTTGCGCCTTAAACATTGTCTTTGCGAGACGGTTTTCCCACCACACGGCGAGCTCGTCACGCTGCGCCCGCTTGATTCCGAATGCATCGCACATATCACTGCCAGCGAGGATGAGGTGCTTGAACTTCTCATCCAGGTCTACGCATTCGCTCGCGACACGGAACCTACGGGCGGCGCTGTCCCAGACACCGCCGGGTGCTGGGATTGGGAGTGTGAGCACCTGTTTTGCTGAGAGTTTGATGGCATCCGGTGTCATGGCGGTGCCCGCGTAGTGCCTCACGGCATAGAGGCAGGCGATAGGCGACGACAGTGCGCTGGCAAGATGCCAGAGACCCACACCGGGCTTCGGGCATGCAGTGATAACGGGCATGCACGGAAGATAGATGCCATCACCATCGACAACACTCTCGATGACGTTCGATTGTGTGGCGATCAATACCTTGGGCACCAGCCGTGCCTCAATCCAGGCAGAGAGCGAGCCCTCTTTGTGCATTCTCTCTCTATCAACTCTCGGCGATTGCCAACGTTCTTTGAGTATGCGGTGAGGCTGCTGCCCCCAGCCGATACAGGCTGGATCGATCATGCTCGTGGTGATCAGCTTCGGGAATAGGCGGCCGTCTGCTTGTTGCAAGTCGACGATAAAGCCGGATAGGCCGTAGTACTCATCACGAAAGTCCGCAGTTGCAATTGCGATGTCACTGATAGTAGTACAAGAGTTGAGTGTGACTTCCGGCAGCCCGCGTGCGTTAGCAGCCAGGTAGGACCACGTTCCTGATCCTGACTCACCATCCAGGCAGGATTTTGACTCGGATTCACGAAAGTCGAGCGAGTACGTACTTGTGCAGTTAGCGTCTGGTGAGTGTGCACTGAGAACTACCGGTGCGCACGTCGCTATGAACGCCTGCTCGAACACGTGCTCACCGCTCACCCAGAGGTGCTCGAGCGTGTGGCTTTCTCGGATCATCTTGCGAATGACCGCCGCATCACGTGAGGCCAGAAACGATTGTGGGAGTAGAAATGACACCCTCCCGGCTGGTGCGAGCTTTCTCAGAGCGTCGGCAAGAAAGAGAGCCGAGGAGTCGGTATACGCCGAGGCAGCCCTGCCAAGTCGCTGCTTGATGATCGCAGCACAGCCCCGATCAAGGGCGGTCAAGGAGCTCAGTTGGCTCAGGAAGGGCGGGTTGCCCACCATCGCGTGGAACCCACCTGGGTCGCCAGATTCTGGAGCTCCAAGGTTGTCGCGGCAGGAGTTCAAGAAGACATTCTAGGAAAATGACACGTGATGCGCCTGGGGTGACAACAATACGGGACACTGTTCGGGCAAGGCTACAGGAGGCAGCGATGTTCTTTCGGATGATCTATGACGATGCACTGTCGCAGGCCGCGTATCTCATCGGCTGCCAGAAGACCGGTGAAGCGATCGTGTTTGATCCTGAGCGGGATGTTGACCGGTACATCGAGCTTGCAGAGCAGAACGGTCTACGGATCGTCGCCTGCGCCGAAACACACATCCATGCCGACTTCCTTTCGGGGTGCAGGGAGCTAGCCGAGACGATCGGTGCGAGGGTGTACCTCTCAAAGCTGGGAGGGCCGGACTGGACTTCTGGCTGGCTCGGGAGCAAGTCGGATGGGGGGACCTACGACCATGTGCTCCTCAGCAACGGAGACATGTTCTCGGTCGGGAATATCGAATTCCAGGCGGTGCACACACCCGGGCACACGCCAGAGCACATGAGCTACCTCGTCACGGACAGGGGGTCGGGCATGGATTCACCGATGGGTATGATTACCGGTGATTTCGTGTTTGTGGGTGACCTTGGTCGGCCAGATCTGCTCGAGACCGCAGCGGGTATTACAGGCGCGAAGGACGAATCCGCGAAGGAGCTCTTCAAGTCCGCTTCAGAGTTTGTACGCAGCGTTCCTGAGCATGTGCAGATCTGGCCCGCGCACGGAGCTGGGAGCGCGTGCGGGAAAGCGCTGGGAGCTGTGCCGCAATCGACCGCGGGTTACGAGAAAATGTCCAGCCCGGCTCTCAAACTCGTTGGGAGTGAGGTCGAGTTCACCTCGTTTATCCTCGAAGGGCAGCCAGAGCCGCCCATGTATTTCGCGCGGATGAAGCAGCAGAACCGCGATGGCGTGCCCTTGCTCGGAGGGCTGCCAAATCCGAAGCGCATGGATCCGAGTGAGATCGGTTCGCTCGGTGACAAGGTCGTTGTCGATGTGCGATCGACAGAAGAATTCCGAGCCGGTCATATCCCGGGCGCAATCAGCTCACCCCTTGGGGCGTCGTTTCATACATCTGCTGGAGCGTACATCGCCCCCTTCGATGAGCTCGTTCTTGTTGTGGACGAACACAAGGTCGAGCAGGCGGTTCGAGAGATGGTGCGGATCGGGCTCGACAGGGCAGCCTTGTATCTCACGCCGAGTGATTTGGAAGCATACGTGTCGGGTGGAGGCTCTCTCGCGACAACAAAGGATGCATCCCCTGACGAGCTGAGCGACGCGAGAAAGTCAGGAGATGTATTCATACTGGACGTGCGCAAGGCGACCGAACACGCGTTGGATTCGATTCCAGGAACCGTCAACAAGTCGCACACAAGGCTCCCTGAGGTACTCGATCAGCTTCCCCGTGATAGAGAAATCTATGTGCACTGCAGGACGGGTGTGCGCTCTGTGATGGCTGCGTCGCTGCTCGAACGGGAGGGGTTCATGCCCATCAACGTTGTAGGTGGATTCGAAGCGTACGCAATCGCTGGCCACGAGACTGTATCGACTGGTTGAACCACCTGAGCAACGCTACACATGATCTTCCTTGCACTCATTGGCGCAGCCCTGATAGGCACCACGCTCGGCCTGCTCGGTTCGGGCGGGTCGATCCTGACTGTCCCGATCCTTGTCTACTTACTGGGGAAGGACGGGAAAATCGCGATCACGGAGTCGCTTGCGATTGTGGGTGGCATCGCCGCGTTCGGCGTCATCCCTCACGCGCGCAAGAAGTTTGTCCAGTGGAAAATCGCGGCGTTCTTTGGTGGGCCCGGAATGCTCGGCGCGTCGTTCGGGTCGGTAATAGGGAGTTATCTCCCGGGCGCTTTGCAGTTGATTTTGTTCGCGGCCGTGATGCTGACGGCTTCATGGTTCATGCTGAGAAGGTCACACAGGGATCTGCCACAACCGCAAGCAGGATCGAAATCGTCCCAGCCGCTCTGGATTGTCATGCTAGAGGGCTTCGCGGTTGGCACGATGACGGGACTCGTCGGCGTGGGAGGGGGATTTCTGATCGTGCCATCGCTCGTGCTGCTGGCAGGCCTCTCGATGCACCATGCGGTTGCCACGAGCCTGGTCGTGATCGTTGCAAACTCATGGGCCGCTTTCGCGAGATACCAGTTTGATATCTCGGATGCGGGAATTTCGATCGATTGGACAACGATCGCTCTGTTCATCACCGTCGGCGCGGTGGGTACTTTCGTCGGCAAAGCGGTGGGAGGGAGAATCGATCAGCGAGCACTCAAAAAGATATTTGCGATCTTCCTCATCGTGATGGGCCTGATCATGATCGCGAGGGAGTCGGTCAGACTCTTGACCAACCCAGAGAAAGATCAAGATATCGCAAGCACTTCGTGAAGACTGCCGATCGAGCGTATCTAAAGCAGAAAACGGTTAGACTGGCCCCGGCAAGCACAGGGAGCCAGTATTATGAGAATCGGTACCATCGCGACGGTATGTGCTCTTAGTCTTTCGACCACCAATACGGTTTCGCAGGTGCAAGACGAGTCGTTCGCACCGTACCACGATCGACATACACACCGGCACAACCCAGATCACGCTTTGTCGAACGATCGAGCCAGGTTCTACACCGACCGAGACTCCAAGGTTATTCTTCCTCTGCCCGGTGAAGAGGATGCGTTCACCTTCGTCGTATACGGCGACCGAACAGGCGGGCCGGACACAGGAATCAATGTGCTGAAGGATGCCGTCCGCGACACGAATCTTCTTGAGCCCGATTTCGTGATGACAGTCGGGGACATGATCCAGGGGTACAACCAGACCGACGGCTGGATGGAACAGATGACCGAGTATCGCGGAGTGATGAACGAACTCATCTGTCCTTGGTTTCCTGTTGCTGGCAACCACGACACGTACTGGCGAGGCGCTGGGAAGCCCGAGGGAGAGCATGACAGGCATTACGAAATGCACTTCGGTCCGTTGTGGTACGCGTTCGAACACAAGAACTGCATGTTTATTGTGCTCTACACCGACGAGGGTAACGAAGCGACCGGTGAGAAGAACTTTAGCAAGCCCGAATGCCAAGAAATGAGTGAAGAACAGCTCTCGTGGCTCTCACAGATGCTCACCAAGTCGGCGGACGCCCAGCACGTCTTCCTGTTTCTGCACCATCCCCGATGGACAGGCGGGAACTACGGCGATTCATGGGAGCAAGTACACGAGATGCTCGTCGAAGCGGGCAATATCTCGGGCGTCTTCGCGGGACACATCCATCGGATGCGGTACGACCCGCGTGACGGCATCGATTACATCACGCTGGCAACAGTGGGTGGGCATCAGAACAAATCCGTTCCTTCAGCCGGTTGGCTCCATCACTACAACATCGTGACGGTTCGTCCGAGGCAAGTTGCACACGCCGCGCTCCCAGTTGGTGAGGTCATGGATGTTCGTGAAATCACCGACGAGATGGCAATCCAGTCGCTCACGCTTTCTCGTAACGGCGCAAGCATCGAGGGAGGGCTTTCTCTTGACGCATCATCCGGGGGCGAAGGCAAGGCCATTATCACAGTATCCAACCCATCGTCGCGCACTGTCGAGTTCGCGGTTACTCCCGAGTCCTACGACAGCACTTGGGTTGCATGGCCCGATCACGCACACATGAGCCTTGAGGCCGGTGAAGAGGTGGTTCTTGAGTTTGATGTGCGAAGAACAGGTACGCTCAACGAGACGTTCCGTGATCTTCAGTTCAACGTAGATATTGACATGCTGATGCCCGGAGCCAGGTATGAAATCCCGACGATCACTCTCAACACCCCTATAAAGCTCGATCTTGCTGAAATTCAACTCGAAAGCTCACCGCGAACGCTTCATCTTGATGGCGAATCATACGCATACATAACAAGTGAGAGCTTCGAGCTGCCAAACGGACCGATGACGCTCGAGTGCTGGTTCAATGCTGAGTCTTTTGGCAGACGAACAGGGCTTCTTGCAAAGACCGAAGGAAGTGAGTTCGGTTTCTTCGTGAATAACGCTGTCCCGAGTTTCTCGATCCATCTAGACGGCAAATACGCCGAGGCTAATCCAGAAAGAGCTCTGTTGAGCGTTGGTACATGGCATCATCTGGCAGGGGTTTATGATGGCACAGAGGTACGTCTGTATCTTGATGGTCGGCTCGTCGATACCGTTCTGGCGTCGGGTGAACGCACCTTCAATGAACTGCCACTGATGATCGGTGCCGATGTGAGCGGCAACGGCAAAGCCACTAGCCACTTTAAAGGGCAGATCGATGAGGTTCGACTTTCTTCGAGTGCCCTGTATACAGGTAATAGCTTTGAACCTGCCCGAGATTGGATCGATGCAGAAGAGACAGTGCTGCTTTTGAAGATGGACAGGGGGATCGGTCCTTGGGTGATCGATGAGTCGGTATCGGCTGCCCACGCACGGACCGCCGGGAAGGCCTCATTGAACTAGTTTGGTATAATGTGATTATGGCGTAGATTGTGGAACAGCGGGTTGTATTGAACTGAAAGAACCAGTGCTAAGCAGCACTAGCCTCTTTATTTGTCGGTTTCGTGTACGACTCACAAATACTGATCAGTTCGTCAAAGTCGATCGGTTTCGTAAGAAACTCGTCACAGCCGACATCAATACACAGGCGTCTGTGATGGATTCCGGCGTGTGCGGTCAGAGCGATGATAGGGCATCGGATTCCTGAATCACGAAGACGCCGCGTCGTTTCGTAACCATCCAAGCCCGGCATATGTATATCCATAAGAATGAGATCGGGGTTAACGTTGGAATCATCACCAGTGATCATCTCGATACACTCTTCACCGTTGTGAGCGTGGTAACACTCAGCATGTTCACGCGAGAGATGGTGTTGAATTAGCGCCTGATTATCGGCGCCGTCTTCGACGACCAGGATCCGAGCATTCTCTAGGCGCTTTGTCGGTGTGACTGGCTGATTGGATTTCGGATCAGGATTGGTGCTGCTGACATGCGCAATGTCCGGTTGTTCGGATAACAAAGTGCTTCGGGCGTCACCTGTGCTGATTGTTGCTTCGAAAACCGAGCCTTCACCGATCATAGACTTAATCTTGAGCTCGCCGCCGAGCAGGGCGGTGAGCTTGGACGAGATGCGTAATCCGAGCCCGCTACCACCATACTGCCGAGCTGTCGAAGAATCGGCCTGGACGAACGGGTTGAATGCTCGGATGAGTTCAAGTTGCTCTTCTGTCATGCCAACGCCTGTGTCTATAACTCTGAAGTGCAGCAGTTTCTCTTCAGTGTTGTGTGCGAGACGGACAGCGATGTGGCCCTCGTGTGTGAACTTGATTGCGTTTCCAATGAGATTGATAAGTATCTGCCTGAGACGCGATGGGTCAGTTTCGATCTGTTCTGGAATCGGTGTGTCGAAACCGAGCTCTATATCGAGGCCCTTGTCCTTAGACCGGATACTCAGCAGTTTTAGCACCTCTTGAGTGATCGCGATCGGGTTGCAAGCCACGCACTCAATAGCGAGTTGGCCAGATTCTAACTTGGACACATCAAGTACGTCGTTTACAATAGTCAGCAGCATATCCGCATTCGAACGGATCGTGAGTGCGGCATCCGTAGGTTCGATCTCGCCCCGATCGATCAGATCGATGTAACCGAGAATGGCCGTGAGCGGAGTGCGAATCTCATGGCTCATATTGGCCAGGAACTCGCTCTTTAGATTGTTCGCTGCGTGTGCGTGTTCTGTTGCTTCGCGTAGCGACTGGATATCGAGGTGAATACCAAGCATCAACTTTGGTGTCCCGTCTGATGCTCGTTTAACCACTTCACCTACGTCCTTGACCCAGAGCCAGGAACCGTCCTTTGTTCTTACTCTGTGCTCGTTGGCGTATATGGGAGTTTCGCCCTTGAAGTGTCTATCGAGTGCTTCAAGTTCAGACTCGAGATCATCAGGATGACAGAACGAATCCCAGGAATCTCCGTGTACAGCGATCTCTTCTGGACTGTAACCCAGCATTTCGTAGTAGCTATCACTGAAACGAAGCGTGTTTCGGGTCAGGTTCCACTCCCACAGACCAATGTTCGCGTTGCGCGTCGCAAGCCCCAGTCTTGTTTCGAGAGAATTGCGCCGCTTGTTTACGACGTGAACCAGACACGTCACGAGGACCACAACGAGGCTTCCTCCAAACAGGAAAAAGCTAGCTGGCACGAGATCCGGGGCAAACGCATGTGCAGATTGCGGGACAATACTCACTGCGATCTTCTTCCCTCCGACGGTGAGTATCCGGTTGTTGTAGAAACCCGAAATGTATTTATCTTCGAAGCCTGATGAATTGTACAGCTCATATCCGTTATAGCTGTCTTCGTATACCTTTAGAGCGAGCAGGTCTGATTCGTAGGTGCCCTTTGAGTTGAACAGCTCTTTCATGCCGATCGGTACTGCCACCCAGCCGATCGTGTTCTCCAGCCGCTTTGATGGATCTTTGGGGGGGAGGCGGTCTCTATAAACAGGAAGTGCCATGACAAGGCCGCGCCGGCTCTCGTCCTCCTGAGCGAGGATGATGGCATCTGAAAGTGTTGCCTCTCCGCTGTACGCAGCACTTTCGTAAACCAGCTTGTTTCTGCTGCGCGATGACAAGTCGAGCCCGATTGCGTGTCGATTCACAGATTCTGGTTCGTGATACTTGATGACATACAGACTGTCGTTCCGAGCCAGTAGATCCGCATCCGCATCCGCATGATACTTGATCCTGAAATCTTCAAATCCCTCAAGCCGCTGTTCATTGATGAAAGAGGCGAGGTCTTCTCTCGCAACATGTGCTACAAACGCATAGCCGTAGATCCCTTCGCAGGTAGTGTCAAAGCCAGCCGACGAGGTGAACTGATTCCATGACTTACGGCTAGGGGAACCAGCTGAGTCGATGAAAGCCCGGCCAACCACTAACTTAGATGCGTAGTTCTTGAAGGTGGAGGCTATATCACTGATCGTTTCGTCACACTTGGCATCGAATCTCTGTCGTGCGTCGGCCTCTGCGATATCGCAGGAAACCTTGAAGCACACCGCGACAGCCGCACCGGTCAACAACAAAGCGACGATTGGGGGCCAGTGCTCAAGGAATCGTGAAGCGATCATGTTCTTCAATTCGACTCAATTCTCGCTCAGCAAGCCCA
Source organism: Phycisphaera sp. (assembly GCA_003712165.1). Taxonomy (GTDB): domain Bacteria; phylum Planctomycetota; class Phycisphaerae; order Phycisphaerales; family UBA1924. The sequence goes on along the minus strand of RHLH01000001.1, from coordinate 2,022,346 downwards.
TGACTCACACGTAGCGTGGCAACTCTCATGAGGTCGGTTGAGTCTTCTTGCAAGTTGTGCCGGTGCTTACAGAACATGCAATGGAACGCCCGTAAAGCGCTGGGCGCTCTAAGAAACCACCCTTGTGCAAGGGGGTAGCGGCCAAACACGATCGCGTGCCGCATAATAAACCACTGGTATGTAGACAATTATGATGCTGCCTGGCCCAAGAGCCTGTCTGTGCGGCGGTGTTTGATTTGCACCCGGGTGTGGTTTGAACCGGTCAGCTTGTGAGGCCAAAGCGTAGTCAGAGTCGCTTGGTGCAACGCTAAAGCCATCTGTCGGACTCGAACCGACGACCTGCGGTTTACAAAACCGCTGCTCTACCAACTGAGCTAAGATGGCGATCGCCGGAATCGTAGCCAAGCTCAGGGCCTGACGCCTCCACCCGGCATGGTGTTTCGTATCCCGGTTTGGATACGTGTCGCGGCTCCGAGGCATGTTTCAGGATCTGCCCCGTTGACTGTGATGTGCCCGATCTTTCGGCCCGGTCTTGGAGCTTTGCCATAGTCGTGCAGCGTTGCTCCCGAGATTCCCTGCAGGATGCCAGGGTCGGGCATCTCACCGATGATGTTGAGCATCACGGAGTGCCCAACTGGCTCCGTTGATCCCAATGGCAGCCCCACGACAGCTCGCACATGGTTCTCGAACTGAGACGTATGGGCCCCCTCGATCGTCCAGTGACCCGTGTTGTGCACCCGAGGGGCCATCTCATTCGCGAGCAACTCACCACCCACATCAAACAGCTCGATCGCGAACACCCCTACATAATTCAGTGAGTCCCCAACCCGCTTCGCCGCGGCACTGGCTTGCTCAGTCATGCCCTTCTGGACGGAAGCGGGGGCATCGCTCCGCACAAGGATGCCATGCTGATGCGTGTTTTGGGCCAGGGGATATGTTATCGTTGTGCCATCACTCGTTCTGCATGCGATCACTGAGAGCTCTCTCGTGAAATTCACGAACGACTCATAGATAAACGGTGTATCGCCAATCTGGGCGAGCGCATTCTCGAGCTCGTCGTCCGTATGCAGCGTGTACTGACCTTTGCCGTCGTACCCGCCGCTATTGGATTTCAGAACCGCAGGGAGCCCCAGCTCGTCACGGGCGTTCCGGAGTGATTCAGGACCGCTAATCGCTCGGTATGGCCCAACCGGCACGCCGCAGCGCTCGAAAAACGCTTTCTCTTTGACACGGTTCGATGACACCTTCAACGCCTCGGGTTGAGGGTGGATTGGTCTTAGCCCATCGAGTGTATCTACGGTCTCGTTCGGGACATTCTCAAATTCGTACGTGATGACATCTACTTGTTCGGCAAACGATCGAAGCTGCCGGGCATCATCGAACGAGCCATTCACGAGTTGTGCTACAGACTTTGCGCAAGCATCCGGGCTCGGGTCGTAAACGACGCAGTCCACTCCGAGAGGCTTGGCTGCCATCGCCATCATCTGTGCAAGCTGACCGCCCCCTAAGATCCCGAGGGTCTTGGAACTGCTCAAGATACACCCTCGTCGGACGGCTGATCGGGCACACTCTCGGTCTGTGCCTGACGGAATCGGAGCACACGCTCGCGTATGTCGTCATCAGTCGTTGCCAGAATCTGAGCAGCGAGGAGCCCGGCGTTCTTCGCGCCGGCGTCCCCAATCGCAAGCGTGCCGACGGGGATGCCCCCGGGCATCTGAGCGATCGAGAGCAGGGAGTCCATCCCGCTCAGAGCCTTCGACATGACCGGCACGCCCAGAACCGGTAAATGGGTCTTCGATGCGATCATCCCCGGGAGGTGCGCCGCTCCCCCGGCGCCTGCGATGATCACGCGGACTCCTCTACCCCCGGCCTGCTCGGCGTACTCGAACAGCCGATCAGGGGTCCTGTGCGCAGAGACGACCCGTGATTCGTGGGGGATGTTCAAATCGGTGAGGATTGCCGAGGCGTGCTCCATGGTTGGCCAGTCAGAACGAGAGCCCATCACGATCCCGACCATCGGCTTGGATTCATCTCGGCTGCTCATGCCGATAGCCTAGCCTCAACAAGAGGAATCGGCAGGGAGTGGCATGGATGGATCTAGAGCAAACTGATAGAACCGAGCATGCGAGGCAGCTGTTCGCCAAACGCTTCGGGAAGCGGTCATCGGTGTCGGTTCGCGCTCCGGGTCGGGTTAATCTGATCGGAGATCACACCGACTACAACGACGGTTTCGCGCTCCCTATGGCGATCAACCGCTACATCAGTGTCGCCGGGGCGGCCAGCAGCGGGGGGAGCGTGCGTGTCTTCAGCGAGGCCGTCGGCGCGGAAGCGGTTCTCACTGTAGATGATCCCTCGATACACCCCCCAGGCTGGGAGCGATTCGCCGCCGGTGTGCTTCACCTCGCCAAAGAAGCGTTCGGAGGATTGCCGGCCTTCGATGCGGTTGTGATTTCAAGCATCCCGAAGGGGGCGGGGCTCTCAAGTAGCGCAGCATTCGCGGTCGCTCTGGTCGGTATGGCCGAGCACTTTACCGGGCGATCGCTCGAACCTATTGCCAAAGCCAGGCTTTGTCAGAAAGCCGAGCACGTATATGCGGGTGTGCCGTGCGGCATCATGGACCAGTTGGCGATTATCCAAGGCTCTCGTGGCCATGCGCTCCTGCTCGATTGCAGGAGCCCTGATTCTATCTCCGTGCCGATACCCGCCGATGAGGTCACACTGCTGGTGATCGACAGCGGTGCTGAACGGGCGCTCAGCGATGGTGTGTACGCGGACAGAAGGAAAGAATGCGAGCAGGCGGCCGAGGCTTTGGGCGTAGGGGCACTCCGAGATAGTTCCCTTGAAATGCTTGAGAGTGAGAAAGCCATGCTAGATGACACGCAGTATCGGCGTGCGAGACATGTTGTCACGGAGAACAATCGTGTACAGGCATTCGCGGCCGCGGCACGCGAATCAGATTGGATCAACGCCGGCCGACTTATGCGCGAGAGTCATGTCTCTCTGCGAGACGACTTCGAGGTTACTGTTCCAGAGCTTGATCTGCTTGCGGACGAAGCAGAGGCGGTCGGTCCCTCTGGCGGTGTGTTCGGCTGCCGAATGACGGGCGGCGGCCTCGGTGGTTGCGTCATTGCGCTTGCCAAGCGGGGCGCAGAGAAACCAATCTCAGTTAGAATTGCGAAGCAGTTCGACCGTGCGTTCGGTCGGTTGCCGACAGTGCACCATGTGCGAGGAGCAGGCTGAGAGCGCATAGGCAATCATTTCTGACTCTAACTCGTCCAACCTTACGGCGAGCATGGAACCGAGAGCCCCTGTAAACTCGATCGGGCGAAGAGATTGCTGCGGTGGCAATGTCGCTGTTGGTTCCTCGATGTCGCGGATGTGCTGCGAGCGCGCGACGAAGAAAGCCCAGCCAAAACTCGCAGCGTTTCAGGTGTCGTTACGTTGCGAGTGCTGATTCCTTGACATAGGCGGCAACCATTGCATGCGTTCGGCGGCACAATGGTGATGGGATCAAGCCGGTTTCACCTCCGGTCGCGGCGGCCTCGGCAATGGCCCGCGCAGCGGCAAAGAGCATGTCATCGTTGAATTCACTCGCACCGGCATCGAGCGCTCCGCGGAACAACCCAGGAAAAGCAAGGACATTGTTTATGTTTTTGCCATCAGCCGCGAATCGTGCGCCTTGCTCCAATGCGAGCGTTGGCTCGATCTCAGGCTCTGGATTGGACAGCGCGAATATGGTCTGCCCTTCCCGTATCATCTCGGGCTTGATTAGGCCAGGAGCACCTGTCGTCGCGATGATAATTTCCGCATTCTGCATCACGCCTCGAAGCGTGGATCGCACTCCTCCAAAGGCTTCAAAGCGTGTCATGGCATCATCAGACAGATCTGCTCCGAGCACTTCGGGGACCCCGTAACGGAGAAGTAACCGCGCGATGCCCATTCCAGCCGCGCCGAGGCCGACTTGGCCAATCTTGGACGCTCTGAGATCAAAGCCGGCGATCGTTTCTCCGCGCAGAAGAGCCGCAAGAACAACCACAGCGGTCCCGTGCTGATCATCATGGAGTACCGGGATGTCCAGGCATTCTCGTAGCCGATTTTCAATCTCGAAACACTCGGGAGCCGCGATGTCTTCGAGCTGGATTGCACCGAAAGTTGGAGCGATCCCCTTCACGAGCGAGACAATGTCCTCTGCACGCTTGTGGGTGGTCAGGATCGGAACAGCTGAGACTGCGCCGAACTCCTGAAAAAGGGCGGACTTACCTTCCATAACAGGCATCCCAGCCACCGGTCCAATGTCACCGAGACCCAGAATAGCAGTACCGTTCGTCACGATGCCAACGGTCCGCTTGATTGCCGTGTACTTCTCCGCGAGGGAAGGATCTCGCTGTATAGCTAGACACACTCGTGCTACACCTGGTGTGTAGACATCGCGAAGTGTCTTTAGATCATCAAACTGGACAGTTGATCTGACGTCGATTTTACCGCCGATATGCCGGCTAAACGCCCGGTCCGAAGTCCCGACAACGCGAGCTATCCCGCTCCGCTCCACGGCGGCTTCTACCGCGGCTTCTTGTCCCGGATCGATCTCGAGAGTGAGTTCCCATATCGTCTTGTCCTGGGTGCGGCTCTGAGCTTCCAAGCCCTCAACTGTCAACTCCAATGAGGCGATCTCGGTCAGCATCTTCGCGAGCTGTCCGGGCGCGTGCTGCACTTCGACCAAGAGCACTTGCGGAATCTTCATGCGACCACCTCAAGGAAGGCACGCTGTAGACACAAGCTCGGGCGGATCAAGTACATGAACCACATCCCTCGGCTCAGCCTACAGGGGCGACGGGGACTTGCGCTTGATGGCTACGGCCGTTGCGATGATAGCAGCAAGCAACGCGATGGACGCAAGGATCATCATGGTTCCCATATGTCCTTCCATGCCAACCGGGCCTATGACGTGGCTGCCAACGGCCCCAACCATCAGGATCGCGGCGAATCCGGAGCCGACGATCGTTTTTCGAGGGATGAACATCAGGACGATTGCGATGATCTCTGCTACACCGATACCGATCGCGACCGTGTTTCTACCCGGGAGTTTCTCCGCGAGTTCTGCTGTACCACCCGTGAGCTTTCGGTCTTCTCCGTGTACTCCGCCCTTGGCGGCTAGTCAATGACGACTTTGGTTACATGTCCAGAGGGGTGCCAGCCGAGGCCTAGAAGACGAAGACCCCGGTGACGGCTACAAAGCCCACAGAAATGACAAGTGCTCCGGCGATCTTCATGTGCAATTCTCCTGAGTCATAGAAACCCCCAGACGAGAGGAAATATTCCTACCGAGATTCTCGACGCACATCCGCAATGGCTGCTGATGCGAAAGGCGACCAACAAGTCACAGTCAGAAACCAAGCTCCCTCCGATGTGCGACATGCCTAAGCGGTTGCCGACATACTCATCGTGCGTGCATCCAAGCGGACAGCAGGATGCACGCACGGACAGCTCAGTCGCACCGAGTGACAATTCTGCCTCGCCCTGAACACCACTCGGATACGCGATGCGCAGTTAGGATCTCTGCACTACATTAGGGCGATCTGCGTCCCTTCTTATGGAATGTCTGTCTCTTGCTATTTCTTGTAAATGCCTGATTGATCAAGACTTTCGAAAGCGGGTGACCGGAGTCGAACCGGCGACATTCAGCTTGGGAAGCTGCGAGCCTGCTTCGCAAGATCCTGAACAGACCGGCACTTATGAACACACCGGCATCAGCCGCAGCGGTAGTGACAGCAGCAGCTCGGCAATGTCCGCTTTGGCCTTCTCAGAGACGCACAATGATCATCACGGTCTCAAGAGGCTGTTTGAAGTCTGGGACCAGCTACCGGCGGCGACTCGGCGGGGCATCATGGCGATCATCGATGGATGTCAGGTTGGGTAGGGTCGCCTCTCAGAACCACTCGCCAGAGTCCCAGAAGCGAGATTGTGAGCCAAGGTGTTCATTCTCCTACTGAAGCTGCTAAACTGATGCCAGATGTCAAAGGGTGCTTTTGCCATTCCGGGATTACTGATGACGGCCTTGGTGGCGGCTTTGCTGCTCTCAAAGGCCGATGAAACATCGGTATCCGGAGCGCCTCATGGGCATTTCCACGTTCACAGCCACGGCGGCTCCACGCACGTTCACTATCACACTCACGATGAGACTCAACCCTCCAACAATCCGGAGGATGAGACTGGCTACTCAGTTGAACGCGAACTGTCACAAGATGATCATTGCCATTGCTGCCACGAGCACAGGCACGAGGGATCCGAAAACGAGGCTGCCATCCGCAGCAGCTCTCGGGATTCCCTCCCGACACCCGTAGCTCATGCAGAATTGCCCATCGTCATCCCGGCTTTGTCAGGTCACGGTGAGCACCGCCACCGCTGGCCCTACGCTCGCGGGCGACCGCCTGACCAACTGGTCCATATCCGAACTGTTGTGCTGCTGACCTGAATCGGGCTGGTTTCTTCCAGCCTTGCTGTCGCGCGCGCTCGCCGAACGGTGATCGTGTCGCGGAGCGTGATCGGTTCTTGCACACTGTTCGGAGCACACACATTGCAGAAGTATCTAACCCGACCCGCGGGTGCGGGTGCTGCCGTCATCGCATTGGGCGGCGCCTCGGTAATCCTCGCGGGCTGTCAGAGTTATCAACCCACGCCGCTCGATCTGGTGGCACATCGCGACGCCTGGCAAGCGCGTTCGCCGGGCGATGAGCCGGTTCGTGCGTTTGCCGAGTCGCTCGATCAATCGCGTGAGCCGGGCGTTTATGACCCATCCGATGGTCTGAGCCTTGCAGAGGGCGAGGTCATGGCGCTCGTGTACAACCCGAAGCTTCGACTCGCGAGGCTGCGTGCCGGGGTCGCCTTTGCGACCGCGGAGCACGCGGGGCTCTGGCAGGACCCGCAACTGGGTGTCGACTTCCTGACGCTTCTGGAGGGCGGGTCGAACCCGTTTGTGATCACGCCCGGGCTCGCGTTCACGATCCCGATCTCGGGCAGGCTCGAAGCCGAGAAGGCCCGTGCGCATGCCTCGGCTCGTGCCGAGCTGACGCGGGTTGCTGAGCAGGAGTGGCAGACCAGGCTCGACGTGCGACGTGCGTGGCTCGGGTGGTCCGCTTCAAGGCTCAAGGCCGGGCGGACCGAGAAGCTGCTTGAATCGATCCGGTCGCTTGAATCGTCCGCGACGAGTCTCGCCGAGGCGGGTGAGATCCTGCGGACCGAGGCGGCGCTCTTCACCATCGAGCTCGCGGCGCAGCGCCGGGCGCTTCTGATGTACAAGGGCGACGAGGCGCAGGCGGAGCAGGAGCTGCGAGCACTGCTCGGGGTTTCGCCGGATGCACCGCTCGAGCTGGTGCCCTCGGTCGTGTTCGATGCGGACGCGGGCGACTTCACACCCGAGCACGCGGCAACTCAGAGCCTGACGCTCGCAGTGCTCCGTGACGAGTACGAGGTCGCAGAACAGACACTCAGGCGCGAGGTGCGCAAGCAGTACCCTGATCTGACCATCGGGCCTCTGGCGGAGTTTGATCGGAGTGATACGCTGCTCGGGTTCGCGCTTTCGCTTCCTATTCCGGTCCTCAACGCAAACAGGCAGGGGATCGCCGAGGCGCACGCGGAACGCGAACTCGCAAGGGCCTCGTTCGAGACTGCGTACGAGCAACTGGTGGGCTCTCTTGCATCAACGCACGCACATCTGAGCTTGCTGCGCCAGCAGCGCGAGATGATCGAGTCGGACATCGTGCCGCTCGTGGATCGACAACTCGCCGACGCGCAGAACCTCTTGCAGCTCGGCGAGGGTGGGAGTCTGGTACTCCTCGAAAGCCTGACACGCGTCGGGCAGGCGCAGATGGCCCTGATCGATACACGGCTCGGCGAGTCGCTCGCGTTGATCCAACTTGCCGAACTCGTCGGGCCTCAACAGCGCCTGACGACCAGCCCCGCCACGGAAAGCACAGACGATGACGCGGCCGAGCCGGCCGATGAGGTGACCCCATGACTGTTCGACTTGTTCTCTTGTTCTTGGCCATATCGCTGCTCGGGTGTGATGACCGAGCCGTGAAGCAATCCGCATCAGGTTCCACCGAGGAGGCCGCCGCACCCGCGACGAACCGCATCGACATTCCGTCCACGGTGAGGAGCAACCTGGGCATCACTTTCGCAAATGTCGAGCGTCGACGTGTGGACAGCACGATCCGGGTTCCCGGTGCGTTTGAGCTCCAGCCGCTGGCTCGGCACGAGTACCGGTTGGCGCTGCCCGGAACCGTTCATCTCGAGGTCGACCAATATCTGCGTGTTGAGCCCGGCGATCTGCTGTATCGATTCCGGTCTCCGCAGTGGCCCGAGCTTCAGCACGAGATCATCGTCGGAGAGCAGGACATCGAGTCTGCTCAAGCTGAGATCGAGGTCGCCCGGGCTCGGATCGCCGAGGCTGAAGACCGCGCCAGTATTCAGCGGGAGCGTCTGTTGTCACTGACCGAAGCAGAGATCCGCAACGCGGATCTAGAGGCGCAGATCGCGGAGTTGGAAGCAAGCCTTCCGCGCCTTCGTGCAGAGCTGAGACAGGCGGAGACCAAGCTCGCCAACGCCGAGCGCACGCGTGAGCATGCTCTTCATCGGGCTTCGGCCGCGACCGGGATCCCGGAAGACCTATTGGCCGCCAACGCAGACGAGGAGGGCATCGCCATGCCCGTGTACCGTACGATCGACTGGATCGAGGTGCGTGCGACCGAGCCGGGAGTCGTGGAGATGCTCGCCCTGACCGACGGCGCGTTCGCCGAGGCTCCGTCACTTGTGCTCTCGACCGTCGACCCGAGCAAGGTTCGTTTCCGGGCGATGGCGCTCCAGTCGGATCTCGCCAGGCTCGGAACAATGGAAGACTCACGCATCGTGCCTCCGTCCACAGCGGGGATCCCGCTGAACGACGCTGTGTCCGCATCGGTGACGGTCGGCCTTGAAGCGCATCCCGAGCAGCGCACGGTGACGCTCCTCGCGACGCCTGCCGACGGTCGCGCGTGGATCCGGCCGGGTGTGTCTGCGTTCCTTGAGGTTGTCGCCGAGACGACGGGAGGCCCGGCTCTCGCGATCCCGCGTGCGGCGGTGGTGAAAGACGGCATCACGCACGTCTTCTTCCGGCGCGATCCTGGGGATCCCAACAAAGCGATCCGCGTCGAGGCCGACATGGGCATCGATGACGGCCGCTGGGTCGTGATCAACAGCGGGATCTCACTCACTGACGAGGTCGTCCTCGACGGCGCGTTCGAACTCAAACTGGCCACCCAGCAGGGCGGCGTGATGCAGAAGGGTGGTCACTTCCACGCCGACGGCACTTTTCATGCGGAAGACGACTAAAAGGAATCGATCGCGATGCTGAAACAACTCATCAAATTCTCGCTCGATCACGCCGCGCTCGTGCTGGTGCTCGCGGGGGTGCTGCTCGCATTCGCGGCATTCCGCCTGCCCAAAACGCCCGTGGATGTGTTCCCAGAGCTGAACGCGCCGACGGTGGTCATCATGACCGAGTCGCCGGGGCTGGCCGCCGACGAAGTCGAGCAATATGTGACTTTCCCGATCGAGACCTCGGTCAACGGCATCCCGGGCGTGCGCCGCGTTCGCACGAGCAGCGCCATCGGCTTATCTATAGCTTATGTCGAGTTCGAATGGGGGACGGACATTTACCGCGCCCGCCAGCTCGTCTCGGAACGGCTCGACACCGTGAGAGAAGAACTCCCGCCCGATGCCCACGCCGAGATGACCCCAATCACGAGCATCACTGGCGAGATCATGCTGCTGGCGGTGTCGTCGCCGGGTGGCACGGTCACGCCGATGGAGCTGCGAGCGTACGCCGAGTTCGATCTACGGAACAAACTGTTAGCGATTCCCGGCGTCGCCCAGATCTCGGTGATCGGCGGCGAACTCCCCGAGTATCAGGTGCTCGTGCAGCAGGAGAGGCTCCGGCTGTACGACCTCGCGGTGGAGGATGTCATCGCCGCGGCGAATGAGTCGCACAGCACGCTGAGCGCGGGGTATCTGCCCAATGTTGACAGCCTCGAGTTGCCCATCCGACAGAGCGGGCGGGTCCGCTCTGTGGCGGACATCGCTGGCACTGTCATCAAGTATCACGACGGGGCCCCAGTCACGATCGGCCAGGTGGCCGATGTCAGACTCGGCCCAGCCCTCAAACGAGGCACCGGCGCCGAGGGCGGGAACCCAGCGGTTATCATGACGGTGCAGAAAGCGCCGGGCACAAACACGCTCGTCATTACCGATGAGATCGATGCGATGCTCGATACGCTCGACGGCTCGCTACCAGCGGGTATAGAGGTGAATCGGCAGGTTTTCCGACAATCCGATTTCATCAACCTCTCGATCACCAATGTTGTTCATGCGCTCCGCGACGCCGCGATCATCGTGTCGGTCATCCTGATTCTGTTCCTCCTGAATGTGCGGACGACACTGATCACGCTGACTGCATTGCCGCTCTCGCTTGCGGTCGCCCTGCTCGTGATCGACTTGATGGGTGAAACAGTCAATGTCATGACGCTCGGCGGTCTGGCGATCGCGGTGGGTAGCCTCGTCGACGACGCGATCATCGATGTCGAAAATGTGTTCCGACGCCTCAAGCAGAACGCGGCGAAGACCGAATCAGACCGTCAGCCGAAGCTCAAGGTCATATTTAAAGCGAGCAATGAGATCCGGCCGGCGATGGTCTTCGCGACCATCATTATCGCGCTCGTGTTCCTGCCGCTGATGTTTCTCGAAGGCATCGAAGGTCGATTCTTCCGTCCACTCGGTATCGCATTTGTCATCTCGATCATGGCGTCGCTCGTCGTCGCGCTGACGGTGACTCCCGCGATGTGCCGCTACATGCTCAAGGCGGAGTCGGAAGGCGTACACAAGGCCGACGGCTTCCTTGTGCGGTTCCTCCAGCGGCTCTATGAACCCAGCGTCCGGCTCGCGATCAGGCTGCGCCTAGTCGTGCTTTCTCTGGCGGGGATCGTGACCGCACTGACGCTCTGGCTGGCGAGCACTTTTGGGACTTCATTCCTGCCAGAGTTTCAGGAGGGGACATTCACGGTGTTCTTGAGTGCTCCGCCCGGCACATCGCTCTTCGCGAGCGATCGAATGGCGTCGGCCGTCGAGCGGCAACTGGTTGCCGTCGACGGCGTCAGGAGCGTGACGAGACGAACCGGGCGCGCCGAGAGTGACGAGCACGCTGAGCCCGTGAGCAATTCAGAGATCGAGATCACGGTCTTGCCTGGCTACGACAACATCGAGGTACGCGAGCGGATCTCGCAAATCTTGGAGGGCGTGCCCGGCATCACGACCAACATCGGTCAGCCCATCGAGCACAGGCTCAGCCATATTCTTTCAGGCACGCCCGCCGCGATCGCGATCAGTGTTTACGGCGACGACCTCGATGTCCTGCGCACCATCGCCAAAGAGATCGAGACGGTGCTCAAGCCCTTGCCTGGGGCGCGTGACGTCGCGGCCAACCGTGAGGTGATGATCCAGTCGCTCCCGGTCGAGTACCAGCCCGCGGAGCTTGCCGCGTACGGGCTCACGCCCCTCTCGGCAGCGAGGCAGGTCCGCAACGCCATCTTCGGTGTCGAGGTCGCGGAGGTAAACGAGGGTGTTCGGCGATACTCGCTCGTTGTGCGTCTTGAGGACGAAGAGCGGGACACCGTGCGCGATCTTCGCAACCTCGTCCTGCAAGGCAAGGGCGGCGCACTGGTTAGGCTCGACGATGTCGCGGTCATCGGGCCGGAGATGGCGTCGAACCTGATCGCACGAGAGAACGCTCAGCGCAAGGCTGTGGTCTCGCTCAACGTCGCTGAGGGTTCCAACCTCGGGCACCTCGTCGAACAGGTCCGAGAGCGGGTCGATCCGATCGTGCAGAGGCACGGGTACACTGTGAAGTACGGCGGCCAGTTCGAGGCGCAGCAGTCGGCGAGTCGGACCATCACGCTCTTTAGCGGCGTGGTCGTGCTCATCATGGTTGTGCTTCTGAACCTAGCGATCGGTTCGCTCCGGGTGTCGCTGCTCGTACTTGTGAACCTGCCGCTCGCGCTTATCGGGGGCATCCTTGCGATCTTCCTGACAGAATCGCCCAATCCAATCACCAACGCCGCGGCGTTGTTCGGATCGGGAAGCTACACAGCGCCAGTCATCTCGATCGCGAGTATGGTCGGGTTTATCACGCTCTTCGGCATCGCGGTTCGCAACGGCATCCTGCTCGTCAACCACTACAAGCACCTGATGACCGAGGAGGGCGTGCCCATGCACGAAGCGATCGTGCAGGGTTCAATGGAAAGGCTTGTGCCGATCCTGATGACAGCGCTGACGGCGGCGCTGGCGCTCATCCCAATCATCCTGAAGGGTGACAAACCGGGCAACGAGATCCTCGCGCCCCTCTCGGTCGTAATCCTGGGCGGTCTCCTGACCTCCACTTTCCTGAACCTCGTGGTCGTGCCTGCCGGGTATGCCGCGATCCATCGCCTGAAACCCTCGGGAACTTCCGGGGAATGACCAAATCATAGAACACCGTTACAATCCCATACATGGAGAATCACACTATGAAACTGACTCATACCACATCCTCCGGCGCTGCCGTCCTTGCCGTCTTCGGCTTGATTCTGACCGGCTGCGGCGAGTCGAGTAACGACCAAGCAAGCAGCCATTCTGATCAGCCCGCAGGAACGCATGTTCATGCCGATGGAACAACTCATGGCGATCATGATGGAACAGACCATGGCGGCGAAGAGCACATGGGTGATGAGGATCACGCTCATGAAGAAGTAGCCTTGCCTACTGCCAGCCTCGGCGACATGACACTCGAGTTAGCTCAGGGGCATGGCGTCCTTGAGGCAGGTAAAGAGAGTCACCTTGTTGTGAAGCTGCCTTATAACGACAACGGCGAGACCATCGTCCGCGCGTGGATCGGAACTGAGGATCGAACGCTGTCCATGGTCGGTAAAGGCCAGTACGCTCCTTCGCATGACGACTACGACATTCACACCGTCGCTCCAATTCCGCTACCAGAAAATACCATGTGGTGGATAGAGATCGAGAAACCCGACGGAACCAAAGTCGTGGGCTCAACAAACCCAATCATTGAGTAGGGATCGTAACTACGCTGCAATAAGGGTAGGTGAAAATTGGTATCACGCTGAGTTGACGCAAACGAAACTAATACGTGGAAACAACCTAAGGTGTGATGATATCCAATCGACTCATCTGAATTTCAAACGCTCGGCCTGGGTCGCGCCAGGCCGAGCATTAGTTACTTAGAATAAAACGTATGCGTCTTAACACCCGGCGTTGTAGTTCGCGATCCATGCGGTGAAATCAGCCGGATTGCAGTTTGTATCACCATTCTGATCGCAGTCGACTGAGTTGTTGTTGAATGCGTCGATCCAAGCCGTAAAATCAGTCGGGCTGAGTATCCCATCGCCGTTGACATCCGCGAGACAGTTGTTGGCGCCAACCGTTGTGTTCTCAAAGATCGAGATGGTGTTGCTGTCACGATTAGCCGTGGCGAGGTCAGGCAGATTGTCCCCATTGACGTCGGCGCGGACGATCCGTTCGGGGCGAGTACCGGTTGCCAATGTGCTCGAGAGCGACAGGCTCCCCGCGTTGTTGACAAGGATGCCGATGTTGTTGGAGTCCTGATTCGTCGCGGCTACATCGAGATCCCCGTCTCCGTCGAGATCGCCCGCTGTGACGCTGTCTGTGTTGACACCGCCGCTGTTCGTGCTGACCGGAGCGGAAAGCATGCCGCCCTGATTGGTCATCACGCCTACGAAGCCAACGCCGTCGTCTGAGAGAGCAACGATGACGTCCTGATCACCGTCGCCGTCAAGATCGGCAGAATCTAGTCCTTCTGGGCGGACAATAGGTCCAACGCCGGTGCTCACTGGGGCTGCAAAGCCACCGCCTGTATTGGTATAGACCATGACAGCTCGACCGCGGTTGTTCGAAGCAATGATTTCCATATCGCCGTCGCCATCAAGGTCTGCTCCGATTGCGGCAACCGGTCGGTCACCTGCCGCGAGAGTGGACGTCACGCTGAACATACCGCCTGTGTTTGTGAGCACGCTGACGGTGTTGCTGTCGCGATTCGAGGTCAGGAGGTCCGCATCACCATCGCCATCAATATCAGCAGCATGTATACGGCGAGGGTCAGATCCAACTGCAGTTTGGCCGGTCAGGCTCAATGTGCCAGCGTTATTTGTCAGGATTGCGACGGTGTTGATGTTCTTTAGGACCACTGCGACATCAAGATCAAGGTCCTGGTCAAAGTCAGCGATCGCAAAGGAATCAGGGCCAGTGTTCGCGCCGGTTGGAAAGTTAACGGCAGCACCAAACATGCCAGCACCCGTTCCGAAACGGATTGAAACGCTATCCGGGACATCGTTCGAGTACACCATGTCAATCATGGTGTCACCGTCAAAGTCGCCGAACTCGACACCACCGGGGCGCTGCCCGGTTGGTACAGGTGCAGCGGTCTGGAAAGTTGGCTGTGCTGCGGCCAGCCCGGCAAGCAGGATTGTCGTTGTTGCGATCGCACCTTGAGTACATGTATTCCGTGTCATTTGGTTCTCCAATCTGTGGTGTGGTGCCTACGGGTGGTTGCCGTAGACGGTTTGTCATTCACACAGATGAGCCAGCGCATCACGTTATAGATACAAGAAAAGCCGATTTGCATCGGCTTTAGTTCCGGAGTTGAAGTTGTGCAAACATGTCTAGCTGTCGGCCTATACACATATGAATTGGATCACGTGCAGAGGTGTGAGTACGGACGGCAATCCTCGTGCCAGTACATTCCCTATCAGAGGTGTTCGTGCTGCATTTCTAGATTGATACAAGAAGGTTGAGCAGTCTGGTGTGCTCCAAGAACGCTCTCTGCTTGCCGTGAAGTAAGAATGCTTTGGTTGGACGAAGGTGTAGTTAGTGCACCATAGAAAGCGGACAACTCGCTGGCGTGAGATGAAATAGTCTTCAGCTCGTTGAATTGTGTTGGCCAGTTGGACGTCCCCTTTGCCTCAATGACGTCGAGAAGGCGCAGTCGCAGCGAGTGGGGATCATTTGCTCGAAACAGGAAGCCGTTCTTTCCATCGCGAACTGCTTCTGGAATACCGCCCGCTTCTGCGCCAAGTACGGGTGTCCTAAAGACGAGAGATTCCAGAGCGGTCTGTGGCAGCGGATCCCACCAAGAACTACCGACATAGCAAACATCGTGGCTTGTCAGGATATGTTCTAACTCGCTGGGTTCGTAACTGTCACGGATGTTGAGTTCAGCCAAGGGCGGGTACAACCGACGAAACTCGGGACCGATCGTCTGCACGCCCGGTGCGTAGACAGAAAGCCCGATCTGTCGGAGATCATCTCCCCGCATTCCCTGCATCGCAGCCAACAGCAAGGGCAAGCCCTTGTTGAAGTGGTTGTAGCCTACGAAGACGATGCGCACAGGTTCGGTTTGGGTGCGTTCTGTCTGTCGCGGTGGTCTGATGTCGGCAAGGCTTGTCCCGATCCGCATTGTCGAAATTCGTTCTGGCTCGACACCCTCGGTCTCGTATTTCAAACGCACAAAGTCAGAGACTGCAAGCACACGGTCACATCGGTTGAGCATCGAGACCATCTCAGACCGGCGCCTCGCGTGTACTCCAAAGAGCTTTCCGCTCGACGGATCCCGCTTTGGAATGTTGTCGAGCGGCTTACCCGCTTGTTGCTCGTACTCATGATCGATCTGCTCAGCACTCAGCACCGGGAGCGACAACGACCAATCTGACCTGTTCCGCAACGGGTGTATTGCCAGATCCTCTCCGGTCGTTGTCGGACTCCCGGGTGCGTGAAGTATCCTGGGCTTGGCCTCCTCTTGCTTGATCGCTTGCAAGTGCTTGTAGATATTCAGGGTTTCCGAGATGATGCGCTTTGGCCAGCTCAGTTCATGCTTCAGCTTTGAGACGCCCTTCTGAAGGCCCGAACGGAGCCTTTCGAGTGTGTCGTCTTGATCGTTCGCGTATCTCTCGATACGTCTTGCTTTCTCACTGTATGGATCAGGCGCCTGAATACACGTCGAACAATCGTGACCGGCTCTAAAATCCAGACAGGGCTTCTGGTTACCTTTGCAAAGAGTGACCTGAGAACAAAGCGTGTGGTAGTTGTGAAGCGAATAGACGATTTTGGCTCCGAATTCTCGGCATGCATCAACACAATCGATGCTGAAGCCTTCTATGTTGTGCCAGTGCACAAGATCAGGCTTGATCAGCCGTAGTAAACGCGAGAACTCTCCGACAAGCTCGGGGGCATGTACCTCAGCCATTGGTTCGCGGAACTGTGATGCCGACGGAGCAAGCACCGGCGAGTTGATGATCTCTATGACACGGATTCCGTGGAAATCATCGTGCCGTCTCGAGAAGCACCCCTTGGGCTGGTCGGTGTAGAGCAGACCGCCGAAGACATAGGTGACTTCGTGCCCGAGTGCGCACAGGGCTGGGCCGAGGTGATGCAGGTAGCCGTTGACTCCTCCCCCTACGTGGGCCCCCTTCCAGATTGGGGCCCAGTTGACGAGTAAAATACTCTTCGACATATCGGGTTCAGTGTGGGGTTGAGTTGTGTGTATGTATGCTTGCACAGATAGAGGAGGGCACTGGGTCTGTTCCAGATACCCGGTTCAGGGAAAATTGTCCACGATGCTGTAGACTGCACATCGATCCCTGAAGAGACCACTGAGTATGCCCAGCAGGCCCCTTTCACAGATTGTCAGCAGTTGCTTGGAAGGCGACGAGTCTGCGTGGCGTGAATTCGTCGATCTGCACTCCCGGCTTGTGTACTCAATCCCGAGACGCAACGGTTTCGACGCTTCTGCTTGTGATGACATCTTCCAGGACGTCTTCCTGGCGGCCTACAAAAGTCTCGATTCTCTCCGAGATGCTCAGTCAGTCCCCAAATGGCTCATCACGACCACCGTCAGAGCTTGTGCCAAGCATGCGAAGAAGAGTAAATTGAGATTGCCTGAGCCCATACCAGGCGCCCCTGATGAAGCCGAGATCGATCGGCAGGAGCGTTTGAGCGAGCTGCATCGAGGGCTGGATGAGCTCGGCGGACGATGCAAGGAGCTTCTGATCGCCATCCATTGTCGGCCGGTCTCAACGGGCTACGACCAGCTTTCTGAGGAACTCGGGATCCCCCGGGGGAGCATCGGTCCTACTCGGCAGAGATGCCTCGAAAAGCTCGCCAGGATCCTGAGAAGCCAATCCGACCCAGCCGCATTGGGGCCGTAACTTTTTGAGTAGGGCTGTATCCATAGGCCATTCAAGGCGCTCCTGAGGGGGTAAACCCGAGAAGTAGGGGGACACCATGTCTACCGACAGTGAGTTCTTCGAGTTGATCGCCAGTGAAGTAGCAGGCGAGTTAGATTCGGATCAGAAGCTCCGACTTGATAGGCTCTGTGCAACGAGTGGCTCTCTGCGTTCGTTCCGGATGCGATTCAAATCTCTTATGACCAACGCCTCAACTGACGACTCCAAGGACGCTCCTGGACAAACCCTTCACCGCGCATACCGAATCATGCAACAGGAGCTCGCAGCGAGCAAGAACGCTCCCAAGGTCTCTCTGCTGAGTCTTGTGTTTGACAGTCTCAGGCCGGTCGCAGGGCTCCGCTCAGCCGGCACTGCTCGCCGGCAGTTGATGCTTGAGTCGGACTCAATCAGCGTAGACTTCTTTCTCGAATTCGTACCCGCAGGCTGCGCGGTGAGCGTCATGGTTGACGGCATTGACGAGGCAGAAGTTGTGTTGGTTGGTGAAGACAAAGAAGTTGTACTCCAGCGGGACGACGATGGTTGGTACGCAACCGTGAAGCCAATGAGGGCAAAGCTCGAGGTCCGTATGCCGGGACGCACTCTCAGTTCGGAGCAGATCGATATTGCCTAATCCCGGATCAGTTCGGTTGAGCGATTCGATGCTGTTGCAACAGTCGGAGCAACTCAAGCTATTGCTTGGCTCGGTATCTCCCGGCGAACTGTTTGAGTGCTGGATCGATGAATGTCGTGCCGCAACGCTGCAAGATCCAGAGCAAGGGCTGACCATGGCGACGCGGCTCATCGAACTCATGCCCGAGATTGGTAATCCCCGGTTGATGGCACGTGCTCGTTCAGCGATGTGCCACGCGCTTTCGTATTCGGGGAAGATGAAACCTGCTATCGCGATGTCCGAGCACGCGATAGCCACAGCCGAAAGTGCAGGAGATGACCACGCGATTGCCGAAGCATGCCTCACATCGGTGCAGTCTCACAATGTCCTCGGGCTTCGGGCCGCCGCCCTACGCCTCGCTCTGCGTGCAGGAGAAATCTTTGACGGTCTTGGGGACAACAACCGCTCGGCAACCGCGATCATGCTTGCCGGTGTTGTGCTTCGTATGCTAGACAGACCCAGTGAAGCGCTCGAGCGATTCGATGCTGCAATCGCTGTGCCGGGTATCAATGAGAGTCTTGCCGCGCAGCTTGCAAGCAATCGCGCTGAAGCCTTCCTCGACATTGGCCATTTCGAGTTAGCAAAAGAGTCATTCGAACAAGCGCTCCGTGGATTCGAAAGTTGCAATCAAACCTTCGGTTCGGCAATCGTTGAAGGAAACCTGGCAGATTTGGCGAGCAGGCGAGGCAGGCTTCCGGAAGCGTTGTCCCTATTTCTGAGCGCGAGCAAGCGATTCCGAGAATCCAACGATGCACCTGAATCTGCAAGGCTTGAAGCCGAGGCCGCTGAATTGTTTCTTGCGATCGGTGATGCGCGAGAAGCCTTGAAGCGCCTCCCAAAAGCGATAGATACGCTGACCGAAGCGGGCATGCATTCCGAGTTGTTGCGAGCCAGGATGGCATATGGGATCGCGCTCGGTAGGAACGGAGATTTAGGCGCGGCGTTCACAGAGCTAGGAACGGCAAGAGATGGTTGTCTCGATCATGGATTGCAGAATAGCGCCGCGCGAGCCGAGGCGCTGCGTGGCGGGTTGCTGTTGTCCTTTGGTATTTATGAAGACGCGACCGGCGCACTCGAACACGCGCTCTCGTTGGCCATCCAGAAGCCCGCGCGAGCGAGGATTCTACTGGATTTGAGTCGATCGTTTCTCGCGGGGGGCCGAACCGAGGAAGCAAAGCGTGTATTGGAAGAAGCGAGCATCCTGATCAAGGAGCTCGGGCTGGGCAACCTTGACGCCGAGTTATCAGCAACTCGTGCGGGTGTGTACAGGCAAACGGGGAATGCAGAGCAAGCACGCGAAGCAATAGCAAATGCCTTTACTGCAATCGAATCGACGAGGGGGCTCTTCTCGGGCGACAGGTTGCGTGCGGCGTGTGTCGGCGGACGATCGAGTGTGTACAACGAGGCGATGAAACTCGCCATCGATACCAAAGATGCCATGCTCGCCCTAGAAACATCTGAACGAAGGAGCGCCAGGTCGCTTGTCGAATCGATCGGGAGCAGCCGCCGCGCAGCAAGCGAGGACTTGGATCTGCTCGAAAGCGATGTCATCGCGACCCTGGGCGTGATCGAGTCGGCCCAAGACAACGGAAAGGACGAAGCGAGCATCAACTCGATGCGTAAGAGGCTTCGCGATCTCCAGTCTGCCATCGCCAGCAAAGAGGCGGTGAGTGAGCAAGACTCAGCGAACAGGATTGAATTCCGATTCTCCGGGGATGATCTGCTGTCCGCAGTGCCGTCCGGGTGCGCCACTATTTCGATCGAGATAGTGGAGCAGGAATTGGTTTGTATCGTTGTCAACGAAGGGCAAGTAGAACTTTCGCCGTGCAGTGTGTCTTATGAAGCCGCGGTATCGAGATGCAGATCGTTGATGACTGACATTGATCGCGCCCAAGTCCGCCTCGCGATCGGGCGCGATGTGCCTGCCGGTCTCAACGAGAGGATCGAAGCAAGCCTTGGGTTTCTCGGTGATGGCATACTTGGTAGTGTTCAGACCATCATTGAACAATGCAGCCGCGTTGTGCTTGTGCTTCCAAGAGAACTGTCAAACCTACCCGTGTCGGCAATACGCGTCGGTGGAGAGGCGTTTGTCGAGAAGTGCACGCCCGTGCTTGCACCCAGCCTGACCTGGGCGAGTCGATCAGCAGCTGCCCACAATGACGTTCGTGAGGGGATGCTTGTTGCAGGTGTGCCCGATGAACGAGCACCACACATTGCCGATGAAGTAGAGGCGATCACCCAAAGCTCTCAATGTCAAAGCCTCCTGGGTAATGACGTCACGCTAGACGCTCTGGGCGGGGCATCTTCAAACGCGAAAGTAGTTCATCTTGCGTGTCACGCCGAGTACGCCCCAGAGGATCCAATGGGTTCACGGTTGTTGCTTGGCGACGGTTGGTGCTCAGCTCGCCGCGTTTCCGAGTTGCCCTTGCAAGGGGCATCAGTAGTGCTGAGCGGCTGCGAAACGGGTTACGTTGATGGCGATTATTCAGGCGAGAACTTTGGACTCATCAGGGCAGTGCTGCTCGCCGGCGCGCACAGTGTCATAGCAAGCACCTGGAGACTCTCTGACGCGTATGCGAGGGACGTATTTACGACCCTGCACTCTGAACATACGAATGCCTTGGATGATCTGCCGGACCGTCTAGCCAAGCTATTGGTCGAATCCTCGGCCAATGGCGCACATCCGGCTTTATGGGGTGGCCTCTTTGCTATAGGATCATGGACATGAGTACTCGAGAATGTCTTACTCGCCACACTCTGAATGCCACCGTTCTCATCGCTCTCGCGGGCATTGCGCATGCCGATCCTAATGATGAGCCTGTGTCAGGACAGATTATCGCGGAGCTTGTTCCAGGCGCCAGCGTCAACACCTTCAATGGCCGATACGGCACATCCACGCTCGACTCCATCGCGAGCAGGAACATCTATTTGCTTTCGCTGCCAGAAGGAATGACCCGCGACGAATTCGAGATACTCACCTTTGGTGACCTGGATCTGGATCATTTCGAACTCAACTTCTCCGCAACGGACCCTGGCGGTGATACACGGAGTTTCTACGGCGGACGTTCGACGAACGACTACCGGGGCCAAGCCGCGGCAAGCGCACTGAATCTGCCTCAAGCTCACTCAATCTCGACCGGAAGCGGGGTGACGGTCGCGGTTATAGACACGGGTGTTGATGCAGACCATGTCGCCTTAGTTAGTAATCTAGTTCAGGGCTGGAATTTCGTAACCAACACCGGTCAAACTGATGATGTTCCACGCGGTGTAGATTCCAGCGGCAACGGGAATCCAGATGAGTTTGTCGGACACGGCACGATGATCGCGGGCATGATCCATCTCGTTGCACCTGATGCCCAAATCATGCCAATCGTCGCACTCGACAGCGATGGGCGCACGACCTCGTTTACTGTCGCCAAGGCGATTTACTACGCGATCGATAAGCGCGTGAATGTGATCAACCTCAGCCTGGGAACCTCCGCGCCAGATGAAGATGTGCTCGTGCTAAGAGACGCAGTTGATGAAGCTCGCAGGCATTGGATCACTGTCGTTGCATCTGCCGGAAACCTTGGTCACACAGGAAACGACCAGTACCCGGCCGCCTTCCAGGAGAACAGATCCCTTGCTGTCGGCGCGTGCGACTGGCAGGATCAGGTTGCCGACTTTACAAACATAGGCGATCATGTCATCGTGACCGCACCGGGCATAGATACCATCGGCACCTTCGTGGACGGTGGGTACCAGATTGGTGAGGGTACGAGTTTCTCGACCGCTTGGGTTTCGGGCACCGCGGCTCTGATCAATGCGGTCGGCTGGGATCACTCACCACGGAAAGTGGCCAGGCATATTGAACGCTCGGCGGCACCATTTAACAACCTGCCGTTACATTTGGAAGGCTTAGTCGGCGGTGGGGTTCTGGATGCACACGGAGCGCTCTTGGAACATACTGAAGAGCCACCTTGCCCGGCCGATATGAACGATGACGACATGCTCTCGCCCACCGATTTCACTGCGTGGGTCATTGCATATCAAGACGGCGATTTCTCCGCGGATCAGAACAGAGATCGATATCTAACTCCTTCCGATTTCACGGCATGGATCACCAACTTCAACATCGGTTGTCAGTAATACGATCTACTGCGTGTGTCGCGAAGCTAGAGAAATAGCAGTGCAGCTTCGTAATGCAAATCTAAGCAGGAAAAGAGCAACCCGCGTCGCGGGGCGAACACGGGTGCTCTGTGTGTGGGGGCGAACACTCTAGAAGGTGATTAGCAGCCAGCATTGAAGTTGGTGATCCATGCCGTGAAATCGGTCGGCGTGCACGTGTTGTCACCATTCTGATCACATTCAGGTGACTGGTTGTTAAACACATTGAGCCATGCAGTGAAATCGGTGGGGGAGAGCGTGCCATCGTCGTTTACGTCCGCAAGACATTGATCGCCTGGGATAGTCTGCTCTCCAATGAAGACGCCGGCGTGATCGATGAACAATGTGATCGGGGTGACGATTCTTCCTTCGGGCAGGGATGTAGAGGTCTGAAATGTCAGAACCATGCCTCCGGCTGGCCCGGATGAAAAATCGGTTGTGTCGTTCCCGGCACCAGGGTTACCGTCAGTGAACGAAGAAATAGGTACGTTGTATATTGCCAATCCATCAGCGATAGCGATGGGATCCGAAATCCATTCATCGTCATCGCTCGTGATATCCACCTGGCCGTCGTTGTTGTCGTCGTCTCTGAGAGTGACGATGAGCTCTAAACCCCCTGGCAGATCAGCTGGCGCGAGAACAGTGATACTGAAGACATCCGCGTTGGAGTCGAGTTGAAAACCGGAGATACCCGTGTCCAGGACACCAAGCCCTACGTTAGAGAAGTTGAGAGAACTCGCGCTGCTGAACGCGATGTCGAGTTGATAAGAGGTCTCTTCATACACAAGCCGCGGGGAGTGCGCGGTCTGGAAGGAGGTGACCCCCCCAAAGGCGAACAGCCTGTCGAGCTTGGTGTTGTTCTCAAAATCTGCAGGCAAGACCTGCTGTGACGAGGCCGCGCCGGCGCACATTGCAAGCGCGAGCAGTGAAACTGATCGAATCATCGTGTGCCTTTCCGTGGGTGAGTTTGTCTAAACCGCCTGACCCGGGTTTCCCCGGGCGGGCGGTCATGTGTGGGCGGTTGTGGAGATCGCCTGAATCTCGAGTTAGTCGAGCACGAAGGAGCCCGAGAGCGGGCCAACGGTGACCGAGTCACCGGGCATGATGCGAGGGAAGTCTGGATCAATTGGGTCACCGTCACCCGGGTCGTCAATGAACGCACCGGTTCGGAGCTGCATCTCGCCAACACCGAGGTCGTTGACAAAGATGATGCCGATATGCTCGCCGTTGACGGAAACGTTGAGCTCTGTTCCCGGCGCGAAGTCCTCGACCTCGACATCGAAACGCTGCTCGAGCGTGTTCTTGCGGACGCGATCACGGTAGCGTGCGCGTGCCTGGGACTGGTCATTACCAGCCTCCATGCGGGCCTCGACTCGGATGGGATCGATACCGCCGGCGATCGCGGGTGCAGTAACGCCGATGACCGCTGCCGCGGAAAGAAGCGAAACAATCTTCATACCTTTCATGGCTCAAACTCCTGGCATCGTGTGCCAAAGCCCCGCAACCTCCCGGCTTCTCGATCACGGTTCCGAGTGCCGGGACAGGCTCGGGCCGTTGTCCATCGTCTGGGCAACCGTCCCCACGACGGCGTCATTGCCCATGCAAAAGACAGGAGCAGCGCGAGTGAGCAGAGATACATCGAGAGTAAAGATTTATTGGAGTATCGTGTGAGGAAACGCTAACTAGTACAAGCAGAAGAATGGTGAGAGAACAGGAAAAAAGCGGGTGACCGGAGTCGAACCGGCGACATTCAGCTTGGGAAGCTGAGGCGAGGTAAGTATATGCGTAGCCGTCAGTGAGGTTTATGATCGTTCTGGTGTGTTCGTGTATCGCTAACGTGAGCGCTACGTTGTCCCCATTTGTCTGAGAATTGCATCATGGTCTCACATCCTGACAGCAATCATGAGAGGGTGGCTGTCATGCTGCTGGTTTCGGTTGTTGAAGGCCAGCTGAGCGGCCTTGGAATAGATGCTGCGCGAGGCCGAAGTCAGGGCCATCGACGGCGGGGTGTGGGCTCATCCGGAATGGCCACCCGTCGACCCCACCGGAGAGATGTCAGGCCGAGTCGTCATAAGCCGTCTCCTCTTCAGGAGGGCCAATCAGGCTCGGCCTGAGGAGCCCATCCTGGAGGGGGTTCTCCCCTCCTCGGAGGGCTCAGGATATGAGGTCGTGTTGTGGTGCCTCCGTGGCGTCCGGCATCCAGCGACGGACGCCTACTCCGGGTTGTGTTGGTTGTGGGTCGGCGAACGCCTCCCGCTATGGCCGCCCCGGCCCTTCTCAAGCTCCCTGATTCGTAACCTTCGGACTGGCTTACTATTCTGGCTGTACTTATTGCATGTGATTGGGATTATCCACTGCCCTGCTTGGGCAATGGCCAATCTCGGGCTCACGACCATATACGGAGCACGGTCCCGGTTACGCTCGCGACAAGGAGTGCTGGAATCAAGGCCTTCAATAGGTGTTGCCATGGGTTCTTGCTCGGTTTGGGATTACAAGAAGTTCTTGATTTATCGCTGTGACGGATCGAATTGATAAGTGCTTCGTGCAACTGGCTCGCGTTGCAATATCTGTTCTCAGGATCCGGACTAAGTGCTGCTGTGATGACCTGCTGCAAGCTCAATGGGAAGTTCCTCCAATGAGATGCTTCTGCAAGTGAAGGGCTCAGCGGTTCTTCCATCGCACGCAGGAGGGCCAGAGGCTTTCTGCGCACAGATTCGTATGGGTGCCGGGCCGTCAGCAACTCAAAGAGCAGAATTCCCAGGCTGAACACGTCAGACCATGGTCCGACGCTCTCACTATCACCGCGAAGCTGTTCGGGGCTCATGTAGTCGAGTGTGCCGAGCACCTGTTGCGCTGAGGTGACATATGCTGCCGTGTCTCCACCGAGTTCACAGTGTGCGATGCCAAAGTCGATCAGCACTGGCTGAGCGTTCGTATCGACTAAGATGTTCCCTGGTTTGATATCTCTATGCACGATTCCGCTAGCATGAGCAGATTGCAACGGCTCACAGCACCGTGCGATGAGTTCCACGATTGCTGTTATATTGGGCTTGTGTATTTTGACATACTCGGAGATGGTTTCACCGCGGATGTAATCGAGGACGATGTACGGCATCTCCCGGTCGAAGTACTCGATGACACCGAAGTTGTGCACTCTCGGGACGGAACTGTGACGGATTTGTTGGAGTATGGCCGCCTCACGTTCGAAACGGAACCGTGTCTTGCGATCGCAGGGTCTGCACACCTTGACGGCGTAACAAGCGGCAGCGTGCTCGCTCGAGCTGGCCCGATACACGACGCCCTGGGCACCCTCGCTGATCCGCTCACACAGCAAGTAGCCCGGAACCGCCGATGGCGGCAGAGGCGGCAGGAAGTGCGATGACTGACACTGGTCCATCCAAGATTGCGCTAGCCTGGTTGCCAGCTCAGGGTCTGAGGTCATGCGGTCGAGTAGCGTGTGGCAACGCTTACAGCGACGTACATGATCCGAGAGAACCTCGGGTAGTGTCTGATTGTCGTCCGCGACTAACCGCTCAAGGGCGGCACGCGGAGGGCAGTCGTCCGTCGTACAACCATTGTTCGTCATGTCGAAGCTCCGCAACGATTTCCAGTAGCCGCCGCTTCGTACGGTGGATGGCACGCGAGACCTCGAGCACATCGATCTCTAAGCAGTCCGCGATGCAGGACACAGGCATCTGACGTCGGATCCGGAGCTCGAATGCCTCGAATTCTCCGGGGGGCGAACCTGCTCGTACACGCTCTAGGCAATACCGGTAGGTACCCTGGATCCAAGTATTCTCCCAGAGAACTCTGTCATCACAGAAAGCGAGATCCGAGTTCCAGAACTCGCCGCCGAGCCCGCGTGAGTAGCTTGGTCGTTCGAGTTGCTTCTCTGCGATCGCCTTGGCGATCTCACGCCGCGCAACAGTGAACAAATAGGCCGCGACCGAGCCCGGTCCCGATTGGAAGCGGTCGTTTTTCAGTGTCTGTGCGAGTGATGAGATCGCGATCTGCGCGACCTCCTCGGCGATAGCGTGCTGGAGACCACGCTTCAGAAGAAACGTCATAAGGATCGGGCGGGCGCGGCTATCGAGCCGGTGCCAGGCTAGCGGGTCACCCAGTATCAGCTGTTGCAGGGTCCGGTCGGAAGATAGGCACCGATGAGAATCCGATTGCGATTGGTGTTGCAGCGCCGTGGCCATAGCCCAGCCCTTTCACCCGGTAGTGCCGACCCGTTGCCGAAGATCGGTTCGTTCTGGAGACAACTTACGTTGAACCCGGCCAGGTGGTTCCAAGAGATGGCGGCAATTGAGTACTAATCACATTTTCTATGTGAATTATGGATATGTCGAACTAAGCGGGTACTCCATAGAGGGAACAGGGTTGGCGAGGGTCGGCTCGATAGCACAAGGAGAATTGTGATGGCACGCGACAAACGTTCGGATCGTATGGGCTTGCGGGTAAAGCCGGTATTTGTATCGCTGCTGATGCTTGCAGCGGTTGGGGCGAACGGACAAGTGCGGCTTCCTCCGCTTACCACTGCAGATAAGTCGGCGTGTGCAAGCTTGTCAGATCCACCAAGAGTGCCTGAATGCAAAGCATGCTTTGGAGAAATAATGGCTGGCTGCCGCGACTACACCACACAAGCTGAACAAGAGATTTGTCGCCAGGCTGCTCTTTCATTCTTCAGCACATGTGTTAAAGCAGCCTTGCTCCACAACGACGTCGCGATCCCGCTCGTATCCTTACATATAGACGCAAGTGATAATCTTGATGCGAGAATACCGTATTACATGCTGTTCGAAGTCGATGTACCGACAGAACTTGAAAATGTGTCGGTGCTCCTCGGCGGTGTCCAGGATATCGGCTATTGCCTGCAGGATGTTACAGTTCAATCGAGTATTTCAACAGAAGACGGATTGATATTCAGTATCATGCTCGATTTGGCAGATGTGCAATTTACAGTTGGAAGCACAGTTGATCTCATCGTAGCGGTGAACGATAGTCTGACATCTAATCCTATCGCAATTGACATAAATGCCGTTACACTCGAGGATTCGTTTGATCTCAACGGTGATGGTGCGTTTGACTCTAGGGACTACCTTGCCGCACTTATCCAGTACGGGAACGGTGAACTCGACACCGATACGTTTTATGGAATCTTGGGTGAATACTACCGTAGGTAATACTACGAGAGCAATTAAGACTCCTCCGGCTTTGCGACGGTTTGCTCTGTCGCGAGGCCGTTTCTATCAGATGATCGCACTAGCCCTATCACCACGAACTTGACTTTGAACGGTAACCAACATGCGTGCAATACAAATGTCTAGATCGGGGCAACAGGAAGTCTCGGAAATTGCATCTCGCGGAGATCAGAGCTTATAAATTGGATTGGATCTAGTTTAGAGGTACTGATAGGTCAGGGACTCGGATGAAATACGACAGGGTGGCTTGGCCGTTGCTTGAAAAACCGCACCGAGATATACTCCCGTATCAAGAATAGGGTACTGGGGTATCAGGGGTAGGAATTGTGTAGATGGCTCCCGAAGGGTAGCTTGAGTTATTACCGCATCCTCTGACACAGTATGTGGCCACTGCCAGGCTCAAGACAGAAATGTTTCCGCATCCAGGTGTGTAGAATCGATCTTTCTTTTATTTGTGGCTGGACTCAGACCGAAGGGCTGCCCTGCTCGGGCAGTCTTCATCAATCGGTCATACCGCTTGCGAATGCTGTCCGGATTGCTCCTATATTCTGTAGCCCGGCATCAGCGAGCGAGACATCGGCCCTGGCATCAGCAGAGGCAATCGTTGACTGACATGCTCCGTCTGGACTGGTGCCCGCGTAATCGCACGTCCTGACGTTGGCGAGTGCTCCACGCAGCGTGACCTTGTCGCTTTCGGTGCTGTCCATCACGCGATAGGGATATCCGAGCCCGAGCGGCGAACTGAGCCTGAGGGCGTTCAGCCGGGTCTTCTGATCAGAGCTGAGCCCTGCAAAGGCCGCGTCCCTGAGCTGCTGCAGCCGGGTCCCGACCGATGCTTCTTGAGCGGCGAGCTGTGTTTGTAGCTGAGTGAGGTCGTCCGCTGAGCCGGATCCGGAACGCACGGCCCGTTCAGCCTGCGAGACCTGTCCTCGCAGGCTCACTAGCGCGTTGTACGCGGCTGGGAGCGTCGAGTCACTCGTTTGGACATGTTCTAAAGCAGCGGATGCGACCGCAGCGGCCTGTGCTGAGCTCACGCCGCACACGGCGAGGCTGTCGGGCTCGATAGAGGCCGCTGCAATCACAAGCTTTGCCTCGTCATCGGTTACGAGGATCGGTGATGGCGCGTCAACCGCCCTCATCGCGACCAGCGTGCCGCCTATGCCAGCAGCGCCAAGGAATGTCAGTGCAACAAGTATGTGCCCGCGTGCGTGCTTCATGTGAATCCTCTGACCCATTTGGGTGGTTGTGGACCCTTCGCATTCAAATATTCACGACAAGCGCAGCATACAAGAAAACGAACACCACGCGCATATTCAACGAAAAGAAAACACATCGAAATCAGACGTAATCAACACCGACCCGTTGACAGAACACGGTCAGCGCAGACACTGACAATCGACACAACACAAACACGAGGAGCATCAGTATGCGTATGCCACTCCGAGTCGGTCTGATCGGCGCTGTTACTTTCTACACGCCCTTTGCGTACGGCCAGAACGAGATCCTCCTCATACACGCGGATTCATTGACGACGTACAAGGTCGGCGCGACTTCTATCCAAGACGTCGCACCGCTGGCGAACCAGCGCGGGGCGCACATCGATGGCAGCGGCTTCGCGGGAGGCCTGTTTGGCGCGGCGCTCAGGGGTGACCCGTTTGGGGTAGGCGCCGTCGGCGGGCGTGTGAACTCCGCCGGGATCGATCTGGCCAACGGCGCAGCGATGCTCGCGGAGGTGGACCTGTCGTTGCCGGCCGAGGGCATCCCGTGGGTGGTGGGCCGCACGTACAGCATGCAGCAGCA
Organism: Phycisphaera sp.; assembly: GCA_003712165.1. Classification (GTDB taxonomy): domain Bacteria; phylum Planctomycetota; class Phycisphaerae; order Phycisphaerales; family UBA1924. The sequence goes on along the minus strand of RHLH01000001.1, from coordinate 1,993,208 downwards.
GGACTCGGGGCACCACGACAGCGACGGGTACCAGGGCCACAACTGGCACCAGATGAGCCAGCCCGAGATCGTGTTCCACGACGACGACAGCAACGCGGCGACCGAGGAAGAGGAGGACATGGTCTACCTCGTGTACGGGGCGGACCGGTACATTGAGTTCCGGCGTGTGATGGACGGCGCGAACCCCACCGACGTCTTCAGAGCGGTCAACGGCGCCGCGGGCGTGATGGTGTACGAGGAAGAAGCCGCCAGCGGCGAACCGGACACGTACACCTACACGGACATGGTGGGCAACGAGTTCGTCTTCTTCGGCTTCGATGCCGACGCAAGCCCCGCGGCGGGCAGTTTGTGGAAGACGATCGATCCTGCCGGAGAAGAAGCGTACATCGGCGACGCGACGACGAAGTCGACGGCGATCAGCAGCGGCTACGACGCCTCGGGCAGGATCTCAAAGGCATACGACGCGACTGACAGGAGGTACAGCTACACGTACACGTCGGTCGATGGCACGCAGCGGCTCACCGAGGTGAAAGCAGAAACCAAATCGGGCGGGACGTGGGCGAGCCCGACGGGTCTGAGCACGATCGAGGAGGTCGACTACGCGTACTACACGACGAGCGATTCGTACGGCGGGTCGGGTGACCTCAAAGCGGTCACCATCACGACGCCGATGACGGATTCTGGTGTGAACCTCGTCAGGAGCAAGTACTACCGGTACTGGACGGGCGCCTTCAACGACTCGACGAACCCCGGCTACGACCACGCGATCCAGTACATCGTGGACTTCGAGGGCGTGAGGCAGTTCGACTACGCCGACAGCACGTTTGATGACGATCACTTCACGGCGACAGAGTCTGCGATCAAGCCGTACGCGTCCGCGTCGTACGAGTACAACTCGGGCCGGCAGATCGATGTGGCATGGGCCAACGGCGAGTGCGGCTGCTCGGGCGCCAACAACGGCGTGTACACCTACGAGTACGAGAGCAACACGGGCTACACGGACGGGTCGGGCTACGACCAGGCCTGGATGACCCGGGCGATCACGGCCAGACCGGACGGCGCGTACGAGACACAGTACATCGACGAGACGGGGCAGGCGCTAGATTTTGTGCTCTCTGACGGCGATCCGGACACGGCGAGCGACTTCTGGGTGACCGACATCGTTAGGAGCACGAGCGGGCTTGTGACGCAGCAGCGGACCCCCGCGAACGCGAGCTCGTACAACCACACGAACGCGACGTGGACGAGCTCGACGACGGACGGGCTGATCTGGGTCTTCAGCCGTGATGCTTCTGGAACCGACAAAGGCTTTGTCAACGGCACCCGTCACCGCTACGGCACGAGTGGGAGCGATTACTTCGACCGGGACATGACGTACGACACGACGTGCCTGTCCGAGTCCTTCGGATCGGGCGCGTACTCGGTGGTGCGACCGGTGATGGACTCCGACGAGCGGTTCCCGACGGAGTCGACGGTCACGAGCACGGGACAGGACACGACGCGGGGCGCGGTGGGGCACTCGGGCTCGCCGCTGGTCTCGAAGGAGAGCACGCGCACGGATCCGATCGTGTCGACGAGCAACAACGGCTCGGGTGTCGCGACGAGCAGCAAGAGCTACCGGCGCACCGACGGCAGCACCGCCTTTACAGAGGACGAGGCGGGGATCTTCAATTACACGCTGTACGAAGACGGGCTGATGACCAAGTCGATCCGCGACGCGCAGACGAACCACGCGAGTGACTTCGCTTCCGGCGATGACCCGAACACGGACTTTGGGATCACCGAGTCGGGCGACGGCTTCCACCGCGTGACGACGTACACGTACGACCCGCAGGGACGGCGTGACACGGTGACGGCCTCGCACGGGATGGTGAGCAAGTCGTACCGGTCGGTGCTGGCCGACAGGCGGGTCGTGTCGATCTCGATCCCCCGCGTGGTGAGCGGGACGACTTTCCACGGTCCTGCGTCGTACACGGTGATGAATCACGCCGGTCAGGCGGAATTCAGCGGCACGATCGCGATCACATCGAGCGGGATCACGACGGCGCTGACGGGCTGGATCGACGAGACGGACGACGACCCGATCACGGCTCTTGATGTTGGCACGCTGGCCCGGATGTCGACGAGACTGTACAGCGAGACAGGCCACACGATGACCGCGAGCCGGGCGTACTTCGACATCCCGGCCTCTGGCGCAGGCACCGATGGCACGAACTACGACGCGACGCTGTACGGCTACGACGACATGGGCCGTCGCTGGCGAACCAAGGACGCGACGGGGACGATCACGCGCCAGAGCTTTGACGGCGTGGGCAGGCCGCTTGCCAGCTACATCGGCACAAACGACTCCACCTTCGATGGCGGCGAGAGCTCGGGCACAGACGACATGGTCAAGGTCTCGGAGACCGAGTACGACTCGGGGAACGCCGGGGGCAACAGCTACGTGACGAAACGGACTGCTTTCGTTGAAGACAGCACAACGGACAAGCGAGAGACAACGTATACGAACGATAAGCGTGGCCGGGCGGTCGTGATCGAGCCGGCGGCTGGCCCTGTGACCCTGAACAAGTACGACAACTTTGGTCGAGCAACCGCTGTGGGTCGTTACTCATCGGCAACTGGGCTAACAGCGACGAGCGACCCGACAAGCGTGACGAGCAACAGGCTCGCGCTGAGCGAAGCTTCGTACGATTCCAACGGCCGCGTCTGGAAGCGTGAGCGTCACAAGATCGACGATGGCGACGGGTCGCTCGATGACACGCTCGAGTCGTTTACGTGGTACGACACGAAGGGCCGGACGATCAAATCGGTGGGTTCACGAATCGCGAAAACATCATATGACCGGCTTGGTCGGGCGACGCACAGCTACGTGCTTGCCAGGACCGACGACCCGGCTGCCGGCACGGCGCTGGATATCTATAACGCAGCGGATGATGTCACCGGTGATATCGTGCTCGAGGAGATGCAGACGGTCTACGACGATGACGATCTCGTCGCGATGTCGGTCTCGATCATGCGCGACCCTGATGACGCGGGCGGCGGACAGACGACGGGCGCACTCGACTCGAACGCCGACACGGATGATCTGCTGGTGACCGCGGCCAACGTGAGCGGGCGCGTGAGCATCACGGCCTTCTGGTACGACGACTGGCGGAGACGCGTTGATACTGTCAGCTACGGCACGTACGGCGGCAGCAACTTCGACCGCGATGGGCTGAGTGTGCCCGCGAGGTCGGATACGGCGCTGCGGACCACTACCGTCTTCAACGACGACGGGACGACGAAGTCATCGACAGACCCTGACGACATCGAGACACGCTACGAGTACGACGACCTCGGGCGCACGACCAAGACGATCGGCAACTACGCCGACGGCTCGCCGGGCGGCGGGACCAACGATGACGAAGACCAGACCGTCAAGACCGAGTACACCGATGGCCTCCGCACAAAGCTCATCGCGGACCTCTCGGGCACCAGCGACGACCAGGAGACGATCTACACCTATGGGGTCACGGAGGGCGCGGGCGCCGGCGACTCGAAGATCGGCTCGGGCAGGCTGCTCTACACCGTCCAGTACCCGGATTCGTCGGGCGGGACGGACGTGGTGACCTACGCGTACAACGCGCAGGGCCAGCAGATCTACATGAAGGACCAGGCCGGCAACGTGATCGAGACGGTCTTCGACGATGCGGGGCGGGAGACCGACCGAAAGGTGACGACGCTCGACGCGGACTTCGACGGGGATGTGCGCCGGATCACAACCGCGTACGACAGCCGCGGGCAGGTGGACACGGTCACGCAGTACGACGCGGCGACCGGCGGCAGCATCGTCGATCAGGTCCAGTACACCTACGACGACTGGGGGAACGTTACTGACTTCGATCAGGACCGCAACTCCGCGATCAGCGGCGACGCGTACAGCGTCGACTACACGTACGCGCAGGTCGACCACGACCGCAACTCGAACGTCGAGGTCGCCGAGACGGTCCGGCGAACGGGGATGACCCAGCCGGACGGCTCGAGCGTCACGCTCGAGTACCTGACGACGTACTCGTCGAACTCCAGACACGACGACGACGCGAGCCGCGTGACGGCAGTCAAGGCGGGCACCACCTATGTCGCCTCATACGGCTACTCAGGGACCGGCATGCTCGTCGAGACCCGTCTGGACGAGGCCGATGTCTACTCGAACTACTACGACCGAGGCTCGAGTAGCTATGGCAACCTCGACCGGTTCAGCCGCGTGACGACGAGCGAGTGGACGAAGGACGTGGCGACGGACTTCAACTTCGTCGAGCTGGATATCACCTGGGACCGGGGCTCGAGCATCACGCGGGTCGAGGACAACATCCTGACCGACACGTCGAGCAACAGCCTCTTCGACTGGGACCTCACCAACGACGACCTCGGCCGTCTGATCGACGCCGAGCGGGGCAACTGGACGGGCTCAGCGATCGGGACGACGAAGCACCAGGAGACGTGGACGCTGGACCCGCTTGGCAACTGGGACCGGTACAAGCTGGATCTGAACGGGGACGGTGATTACCTCGATACGGATGAGCTTGACGACACGCGCACCCACAACAAGGCCAACGAGCTGACGGCGCGCGACATCGACACGGACACGACCGACGACTACACGCTCAGCTACGACGAGGTGGGCAACCTCGTCGACGACGGCGAGGACTACGAGTACGTCTACGACCCCTTTGGTCGCCTGAAGGAGGTCCTGGACGAATCGGACCAGAGCCTGATCGCCGAGTACACCTACAACGGGCTCGGCTTCCGGATCAGCGAGCACTACGACGTGGACGCGGACGGGGATGTCGATTCCAACGACAACACGTACCACTTCGCGTACACGCCCCGATGGAAGCTCGCCGGGACCTTCCGCGACTCCGACTCTGACCCGAAGGAGACGTTCCTCTGGCACCAAGGTGCGTCGAGCTACATAGATTCGGTTATCCACGTCAATCGCGACGTGACGAACGGGTGGACCGGCGCCGCGGATGGGACGCTCGAAGTACGGTACCACCCACTGCAATCGTGGCGAGCGGACGTGGTGTGCCTGATCAACTCGGACGGCTCGCAAGTCCTGGAGCGCGTGACGTACGACCCGTACGGCGTGCCGACGGCCTGGAACCCGGCGGAGCAGAACTTCGACGGCTCACTGACCGCTGCCGACTACACGGCGTTTGTCGGCAGGGCGGGCAGCTCGGACGTGCTGGCGGATCTGAATCTCGACGGTGCGTACGACTCGGCTGATACGACGATCTGGACCTCGCTCTATGGAACTGGAGATGCCGGAGGACGTGAGACAATATCTCTGGGTGCAAATAGTAACCGAATCGGGTATGCTGGCTACGTACATGATTCGGCTGTACCAACCATGACGCACACCAGACACCGCGTGCTGTTGACGGATATGGGTAGATGGACGAGAAGAGATCCGGCAGGGACAATTGATGGTCTCAATCTCTATCAGGCAGTTGTGTCAAATCCCATGTTAATGCTCGATGCGTATGGCTTAGCTTGCGCGCGCCCAACACCTAACGGATGTATATGGCCAGGTGAGCCGCACGAGCCTGGTGACATATACCCAGACATAGATAAATCATGTGGCTCGCCTGATCCTATGCAGCGGTGCATGCGAAAAGGTGAGGAAGATCCTGAAGTATTACGTGCGTTCGCGAGATACTTGCTTGATTGTAAGGATGCAAGTGGCCCAGTGCGAATAGTGTGTGGAGTAGAAAATACATACAATTGTGGTAACAATACTATCGAGCTAGACACGGATCCCCCAGAAGATTTTAGATGCTCAGCACTAGCGCATGAACTCTTGCATGCAGCGGACAACTGTTTACTTGATTACTGTAATATTGATGGGATGCGTAAGTGCCGAGTATTTGTAGAAACAGAGGCGAGATCAGCAATATATACAGATTGCTGTGACGCCGATCAACGGCGAAGATGGGGCTACAGTTCCTGGAGTTCATGTGTAGAAGGGCGGAAGACGACATATGCTATAAATCTGTTACCAAGTTTCTGTAATGGTTGTTTCAGGGAAGCGGATGGATGGTGGGAGGATATCCTAGATGGAGTGGATGAGAGCACGGCATGCGACAACACAATACCTGTATATAAACCGCCAAATGAAGAGGAGAGAATCGGTCCAACAACATTCTGCCAAGGGGATTCCAGCGGCGGCATACAAGGGGCGATAAAGTGATTACTATGACAAGCGTGATTAGTGGAGTGCTAAGTCTGGCGTTGGGGTGTGCCGTATGGCTGAATGGCTGTAGATCACATCAAGTGATTGAGGATACTCAAGCAACTTCCACGGTGCCGGATGTGCAACGATCATATTATGAATGGTTAGCAAATCAATTGCTTCTGAAATCTGAAAAGCAGGAATTATTTTCAAGTTCAAATGGTGTATACCAGTTAGAATTAGAATGGGATCTTGGGCGAAATGATAAATGGTATATTCTTGAGGTGTTGACTAGCGATAGAACACGCCTGTATCGAGGAATTATATGGAAACATATTGGTGATGAGCGAGTGTCGCCGGCAACCCAGCTGCGCGCGACGGATTTGATTGAGCTAACGGGTGTTTCGGGTGGTGAGCAACTATTTCTTGATTTATACATATACCCTCGAGATGTAAAAGATCACTGGATTGATGTTGATATTGAGGAAGTGCTGAATTCTCGCCAAACATCTTTCATAATGCGACTGCCAGTGTGTTTGTATTGAATTAGTTGTTTACAATTCATACTGCAGTGTTTAGTTTCAAACTGTTCCTGCTTTGATATCAACATATTCTAAGGGGTTTCAAATTCTCATCCGCCCTGTTTGGATTGTCTGAGAGGGGTTGCTTGAGTCGGGCGGCTCTGCGATCGGGACGACGAAGCACCAGGAGACGTGGGCGCTGGACCCGCTTGGCAACTGGGACCGGTACAAGCTCGACCTCAACGGCGACGGCGATTACCTCGACACGGACGAGCTCGACGACACGCGCACCCACAACAAGGCCAACGAGCTGACCGCGCGCGACATCGACACGGACACGACCGACGACTACACGCTCAGCTACGACGAGGTCGGCAACCTCGTCGACGACGGGGAGGACTACGAGTACGTCTACGACGCCTTCGGCCGCCTGAAGGAGGTCCTGGACGAATCGGACCAGAGCCTGATCGCCGAGTACACCTACAACGGGCTGGGCTACCGCATCAGCGAGCACTACGACGTGGACGCTGATGGGGACGTGGACGCCAACGACAACACGTACCACCTCGCGTACACACCAAGCTGGCAGCTCGCAGGGACTTTCCGAGATAGCGACTCTGACCCGAAGGAGACCTTCCTCTGGCACCAAGGTGCGTCGAGCTACATTGACTCGATCATCCACGTGAACCGCGACGTGACGAACGGGTGGACAGGCGCCGCCGACGGAACACTCGAGGTGCGTTACCACCCGCTACAGTCGTGGCGTGCAGATGTGGTATGCCTTATTAATTCGGACGGCTCGCAAGTGCTAGAACGAGTGACGTACGACCCGTACGGCGTGCCGACGGTCTGGAACCCCGCCGAGCAGAACTTCGACGGCTCACTGACCGCTGCCGACTACACGGCGTTTGTCGGCAGGGCGGGGAGCTCTGACGCGATTGCCTCCGGCGCCGGAAACACGAACACCTCTTGAGCCAGCCTCCGCTCCGCTACGGCCGGCTCAAGGCGAGCGAAAACGGTATCATCCAATGGTATGAGACGCGGGGGAAGGTCAGGAGTCGGATGAAACTGCGTTGGAATCTGTCCCTGCTCACTCTCACGCTCATCGCGTGTGAACAGCACGGGATCGAAGAACGCACGGTCGCCAAGGGCATCGAGCACGTTCCGGATTCGTCTAGCTTGTTGTCCGAGGGTCGCAGCAAACCGACCGACTGGCCCTGGACTCTCCCAGAAGCCTGGGCCGAGGACCCTGAGCCACGCCAGATGAGGCTCGCAACATTCATCGCACCAGATGCGGCGGGCCCGGTCGAGGTCGCGGTGACCCGCTTCGATGGAAGAGTCGGCGGTGAACGAGCAATCATCAACCGCTGGCGAGGCCAGATGGGGCTGAATCCGATCTCAGGTGATGAGATCGAGAACGCCATTACCCGGTACAGCGCGGCTGGCTTTGAGGGGTACGAGACTCGTATCGAGTCCACCGAGGGGGTCATGCTTGCTGCGGGTGTGTATGAAGCAGCGATCGATAAAACCTGGTTCGTGCGTGCAACGGTAAGAGATACGCTCATCGCCGATCGGCTTGAGTCATCCTTGTTTGGGATGGCGCGATCGATCGCCGGCGTCGGGGATGGAGGCGGCGAGTGATTCGGCGGTACACCAAGCTACTCGCGTCGCTGAAGCTGACCGTCGTGCTGCTCTCGCTGGCAATGATCTTGATCTTCGTCGGCACGATTGCACAGACCAAGGTAGGCGTCTGGCAAGCCGTTGATACCTATTTCCGTTCTTGGGTCGCGATGGTTGACCCCTGGCTCTTTTTGCCAGGCGAGGGCAACGACTTGGGCATCCCGATCCCAGGCGGGCTCACGATCGCCGCGGGCATGATCGTCAACTTGCTCGCCGCCCACGCGATCCGGTTCAAGGCCACCCGAAAGCGCGCCGGCGTGCTCATCCTGCACGCGGGGCTAATCGTTCTTCTCGTCGGTGAGTTCGTGACCGGTTTCATGGCCGACGAGGGCTTGATGCCGATCGATGAAGGATCGAGCACTTCCTACGTCGAAGATGTCCGCGAGGCTGAGCTTGTTGTGATCGATCAGAGCAACGCGGATCACGATCGCGTGGTTACGGTTCCGGGTTGGATACTCGCCGAGGCCGCAGCGACCGGGAAGTCAATCACAGATGAGAGATTGCCGTTCTCCGTCCGCGTCAACTGGTGGTTCTCCAACGCGGCTCTGTTCCACGCGCACGGCGACACCCGCGCGACCGCCGGAATCGGTCTCGAAGCCCGCGCCGAGTCCAGGCCGAAAGTCACCGGGGTCGATGGCGCACAGACCAACACACCCGCGGCGTATGTCACGCTCATCAGTGGCGATCAGGAACTGGGCACATGGATGGTGTCTGCATCTCTCAAGGATGCCCAGCCTGTCGACGTCGATGAGATGAAGTACGGGCTCGCGCTGCGGTTCCGAAGGACGTACCTGCCCTTTTCGCTGCACCTGCGCGACTTCCGGCACGACATCTTCACCGGCACAAGCATCGCCAAGAACTTCTCAAGCGATGTCCGCCTCGTGGACCCTGACAGGCAGACGGACCGCGAAGTTCGTATATGGATGAACAACCCGCTCCGCTATCGCGGGCTGACGTTCTATCAGGCCTCATACAAGCCCGATGGGAGCGGAACGATCCTGCAGGTGGTGCGAAACCCGGGATGGCTTATGCCGTACGTCGCGTGTGTTCTGGTCGGCGGCGGGATGACTTGGCACTTTGCGCAGTCTCTTGTCGGATTCCTCAGACGCAGAGCAAAGAACGGCCCAACTCGCGTGAGCAAAGACGATCCCGAATCGGCCCAGCGGCGCCAATGGTGGCCTGTTGTTGTCGCACTTCTTGGTCTGGGGATCGCGTTTAGCGCACTCTTCAGACCACTGCCCTCAAACGAGTTCGACATACAGGCGTTCGCTGAACTGCCCGTATCAGCAGGCGGACGGATCAAGCCAATGGATACCGCCGCAAGGTCGGCGCTCATGGTCGCCGGTGGTCGGCAGAGCATTCGAACACCAGACCGGCACGTCTCCGCGAGCCAGTATCTGCTCGATCTGATCACCAACCCGACCAACGTCGCAGAGCTGCCTGTTGTCCGCGTCGATCATCCCGACGTCCTCTCTCTGCTCGGACTCACCTCGGACGAGAGCGGCAGGATATCTCTGGCACACATCGAGACCCACTGGGCTGAGGTTGCAGAGCAGGCGCGGACGGCTGCGGGCGTCGAAGCTCGTCAGCGCGACGGTTTCCAGCGAGCGGTGCTCCAACTCCACAACAGAGTGAACCAGCTCTTGATGCACGCGCAGATGCGTGAGCCCTACTCGATCCCGCCTCTTTCTCCCGATGATGCATGGCGCCCGTTCCACGAGGCATTCCTGGATGATCACAGCTCAGAAACACCCCATCCGAGCGTGGCGTACTTCGCAACGATGATGACTGCCGCGGGCGAGGGCGATGCGGATGCCTTCGATTCCGCGGTCGGCTCGTACAACGAACTCCTCGACGCGTCCATGCCTGAGACGATGCGACGGATGCGTCTTGAAGTGCTCTTCAATCGCGCTTCTCTCTTTACCGGAACAACCGCGGTCTACATCTTGGCGTTTCTTGGTGTGTGCGGCTCATTCATGCTCCGGGCTCGGACCAATCCGGGGCCCTGGCCCGAGAGATTGCGTGTCGGATCGCTTGCGCTGCTCGCCTCGGCGGTCTTGGTCCACACGCTCGCGATCTGCCTCAGGGTCTATCTTCAGGATCGCCCACCGGTGACGAACCTGTACTCGTCCGCGGTCTTTGTGGGGTGGGCTGCGGCGCTGACCGGTGTCTTCGTCGAACGGCTCTACCCGATGGGGGTTTCGGTACTGGGTTCTGCAGCCATCGGGGCGGGGACCCTTGTTGTTGCGCACAACCTCGGCAACGACGGCGACACGATGGAGATGATGCAAGCTGTTCTCGACAGTAACTTCTGGCTCGCCACACACGTGATCACGATCACGCTCGGGTACTCGGCGACGTTCTTCGCCGGCGCTCTCGCTGGGGTCTACCTGCTCGCGAGAGTCGCGACACGTTCAGTGACGCCTGATGTCGAGCGGACCATGATCCGCATGGTCTACGGCGTGGTTTGCTTTGCCATGCTTCTGAGCTTCGTTGGGACTGTGCTTGGAGGGATCTGGGCCGACCAATCGTGGGGGCGGTTCTGGGGCTGGGATCCCAAAGAGAACGGTGCAGCCCTCGTTGTGCTGATCAACGCCATCATCTTGCACGCCCGGTGGGGGGGCATCGTGAGAGCTCGAGGTATCGCAGCTCTGGCAGTTTCTGGTAACATAGTGACGGCGTGGAGTTGGTTCGGAACCAACATGCTCGGTGTTGGGCTCCACGCGTACGGGTTTATGGATTCCGCGTCGTTCTGGCTTGCGGTGTTCGTCGGATCACAGGTCGCACTCATGGTTCTGGCCTTCGTCCCAAGGAGAGTCGAAAGAGAGATGCAAGACTAATTGCATTTTTCTATATACATAGCTATAATTCGTTGCCATTGTTGTTGTTCATGGAGGCATGGTGGAACAGGGCTCTGCGAACACAATTCAAAGCGTAGAAAAAGTGCGGAGATTCCGCGGTCTGACGCTGCTGTCAGTTCTGACCGCAGCAGCTCTGGGGGTGCTCGGCGGATTGGGTGCGTTCACCTTCGGTTACGGCGAGGGGATGGCGTACCTCTCGAACAACCCGGCGTCGTGCGCGAACTGCCACGTCATGCAGGCGCACTACGACGCGTGGGTGAAATCGAGTCACCACGACGTGGCGACCTGCAACGATTGCCACCTGCCGCACGACTTCGCTGGAAAGTGGATCACCAAAGGCGACAACGGCTTCTTCCATTCGCTGGCGTTCACCACGGGTGACTACCACGATCCGATCCAGATCAAAGAGCGGAACCGGCACGTGACACAGGGCGCCTGCCTGTACTGCCATTCCGATTACGTCAATCACATGCTTCCCGTCGAGTCGGGCGGCGATATGCAATTCTGTGTGCACTGTCATGGCGATGTAGGGCACGCCGGACGCGAATCCGGTTTCGGGGAACGAGACTGACCCACCCCATGCTGTGGGACGAGGTGATGAAATGACCACGCTAGGACATACTCCCAATTCCTCTCCGCTCGGCGGATCGAGATCCGGTCGTGCGATGCTGCTATTGCTCGTGTTTATCGTCGCGGTGGTTGGTACGCTGCTGGTGACATGGGTTCTGGTCACCATGTTCAGCCACAAACAGGAAGCGAGACAGCCATTCGTCAGGCTGGCTGAGGTGAACGAGGTCAGCACCGATCCCGAGCCCTGGGGACTCAACTGGCCTCATCAGTTTGATGGCTGGAAAGCAACCGCCGGCGACAAGTTCTACGGCGGGTCCAGCGCCCTGCCTCACAGCAAGCTGGACACCTACCCCTGGCTCAAGCGTCTCTACGCGGGCTATGCGTTCAGCATCGACTACCGCGAGGCCCGCGGTCACGCGTACATGCTCTACGACCAAGGTGTTACAGAGAGAGTGACCAAGAAATCGCAGGCCGGTGCCTGTCTCCACTGCCACGCCTCGACCTCCGTGATGTACCGTCGCGAAGGGCTGAAGGCGATGGGGCAGCCCTACGACGACGAAGCGCTCGCAGCAGATTTCAACATGGAAGCTGTGATACGAGGCTTTGAAGAAGTCAGCCGCATGCCTTACGACGAGGTGCTCGCGCTCGTGATGACGTCCCCGGACGGCACGCCAGACGAGAACGACCCGATCGTGCCACAGGCCCCGCTCGGCGGCTTTGAAGGTGAGTTTGCCGGTCAGGAAGTCCCCGCGGATCACCCGGCGATGACCGGTGAAGCCCACCCTGTCTCCTGCATCGACTGCCACGATCCATCAACGATGGCTATGCGTGTGACACGACCCGGCTTTGTGCTCGGTATCGCGGCGCTCGCCGAGAGCGACGAGCCCACGCCGCACCTGCCCAGTATCGAGAAATGGCGCCGCGGCGATCGGAACGAGCCTTACGATCCAAACAAGGACGCCACCCGTCAGGAGATGCGCTCGTACGTCTGCGGTCAGTGCCACGTCGAGTATTACTGTGCGACTGGCAACACACTTGAGTTCCCGTGGGGGCAGGGCCTCAAGATGGAGCAGCTCGAAGCCCACTGGGACGCCAAGAAGTTCCCGGACGGTTCTGACTTCTTCGACTACACGCACGGCGAGACCGGCGCAAAGGTGCTCAAAGTTCAGCACCCCGAGTTCGAGCTCTGGAGCCAGGGTATCCACGCGAGGAGCGGGGTGAGCTGCTCAGACTGCCACATGCCCTACGAACGCGATGGCGCCATGAAGGTATCGAGCCACAACGTGCAGAGCCCGATGCAGAATGTCAACAACGCCTGCCAGCAGTGTCACAATGACGACGAAGATACACTGCGTGAGAAAGTCGAGACGATCCAGACACGCACACTGGCTCACATGGACCGTGCGGCTGTTGCGCTGACTGACATGTTCGACGCTATCCTCGAGGCGAAGGCAGCGGGCGCAACCGAAGAACAGCTTGCACCGATCTACGCGCTTCAGCGCAAGGCGATGTGGAGGCTCGACTACATCAGCAGCGAGAACTCCAGGGGGTTCCATGCAGACCAGGACGCGACCAGGATTCTCGGAGAGTCAATCGATTACAGCCGTCAGGCTCAGGCTATGGCTCTACGCCTTCGCGCACCCGAAGCCCCGAGCACAGACGAGCTCCCGATTGAACCTATTCAGGGCGTGACGCCGCCCGAGTCAGAGCGTGTGTCGTCTCTGCAGTAACCATCGGCCTGCCGTCGCAACAAACCAGCGCTTCGGCGAGTTCATGACTCGCCAGTAAGGAGTATGTGATGAATCTGTCCCGTTTCATTGCACTGCTGCTTGTCGCAGGCACAACAAGCGCTGCGGCTCAGAGTGAACAGCACGCGGCCGAGAAAAACTCAGCGTCGGAATCACCGAAACTCAAGATTACTGAGCGTTACCCGATCGGATGGCTGTCCGACCCGAACGAGAAACCCGAAGACTTCTTCGACGCGTTGGTCTCTGGCAAGGTGTTCTTCAACAACAACACCCGCATCGAGTACGCGGACACGACCGGAGCCAGGTCCTCTACAGCGTTCACCAACCGACTCAGGCTCGGGTACCAGAGCAAACCCCTACACGGATTCAGCGGCTTCGTTGAAATGGAGAACGTCGCAACACCCTCCGAGAACGAGTACTTCGTCCCCGCGACTGGCGGCGGGACTCCCGGAAGAACGGTGATCGCCGACCCGACCGGCACGGAAATGAACCAGGCCTGGGCGAGGTACCAAACCGACACGCTGGGCGAGAGCGAGATCTCCCTCGACGTCAAAGCGGGACGACAGCGCATCATCCTCGATGACAGCCGGTTCATCGGCAACGTCGGGTGGCGACAGTTCGAGCAGACGCTGGACGCGGTCAGCGTTGATTCAGACTTGGGTGTTGACGGACTCCGTTTCTTCTACGCGTATGTCTGGAGAGTTCAGCGGATCTTCGGTCCGGGCGGCCCGAACTGGGATTCGGATTCACACCTGCTCAACATGTCTTACGAGTTCGCGCCCGAGATCAGGGCAACCCCGTTCGCGTACTTCTTGGATTTCGATAACGATGCTCCCGCAAACTCGAGCAACACGTTTGGGCTCCGGCTCATGGGCCAGTTTGATCTCGCCCAAGATAACGAGTCAGATTTTGTGACCGACTACGAGCTGACCTACGCTCGTCAGGTTGACGCCGGCTCCAACGCGGTGGACTACGAGGCGGATTTCCTCGCCGCGCAGGTCAAGGTGACCAAGAAGGAGCTGGGGCACGTCGTCGCGGGCTACCAACTCCTCGGCAGCGATGACGGCAACTTCGCGTTTCGATTCCCGCTGGGGACGAATCACAAATTCCAGGGATTCGCCGACAACTTCCTTGTCACGCCCGCCACGGGCCTTCAGGATCTATACCTCGGCGTCGGAGCGAATCTGCCGGGTGGGGTGAAGGGGTCGGTGGTGTACCACGAGTTCTGGTCGGACCAGGGCAGCAACGATCTTGGGCATGAGGTCGACTTCGTAGCCAGCAAGCAGATCACCCCGGTCTTGTCCGTGCTTGTCAAGGCGGCGTTCTATGACGGCGACTCGGGTCAGCCCGACACTTCGCGTTTGTGGGCACAGATGACTGTGAAGTTCTAAAGGGTTCGTCGGCAAACGGCTATCGCTGTTTGGTTTCACACTGGGGCAGCTCTGAAACCGCCTTGTTATGAGGGTTCAAATTCTCATGCGCCCTTTAGAGAGCGTCTGAGAGGGATTGCTTGATTCAGGCAGCTTTGCGTTAGTAGGACTTGAGCACTCCGCCGAGCTTCGACTTCAGCACGATCTTACCTTTGGGGCGGCGGATGTCGGGGTTCGATGACCCTGAGTGTGTAGCGCCAATGATAGCGCTACGTTGTCGCTCTCTGTCTTTGTTTGGCAGCGAATGGCGAATTCCTGAGAGATGACATGCTCATGAGTGAATCCACAGAGCCTTGCTACGTCAGTACTTGTCTCAGGTTGGCATCTGCTGTCCTGAAGCTGCGAAAGCGGGTGACCGGAGTCGAACCGGCGACATTCAGCTTGGGAAGCTGACGTTCTACCACTGAACTACACCCGCGTGGTGCCGATTGCGACATCTGGGGTCACTCCCGGCTCTGTGTTTGGCGGCAATCAGCCGCGGTGCCGATTATAGCACTGGGTCAGTGGCCAGATACAGCACTGTCAGAGCCCCGAGTATGGCGCGTAAAGCCTGATTGAGCATTTGTTTATGACCAACTGAGTAGACTTGGTAAGCTGGCTGCCGGAGGGGGCGTTTTGCAGCAGAGTCATTCCCTGGTTCTCACTGTGTCACTAGCACTAAATGTGTGTGTCGCTGTTCTTGGTGATCCAGCTGCGGTGTCCCGCGTTAGCCCGGCGAGTGCTCAGGAGCCCGAGACGACGGCCGCGGAGATCGAGACCGAGTTTGTCGATTCCATCGAGCCGCTTCTCTTTGTCTATTGCTACGAGTGCCACAACGACAGCAGATCCAAAGGCGGCGTGAGCTTCGAGAACATCGGTTCAATTAAGAGCATGCTGGAAGCGAGCGAAGATCTCGAAATCGCTCGCGAGCTCGTCGAAACGCTACAGATGCCCCCGGGCCGGCGAGCAAAGCCCGTGCCCGAAGAACGAGAGACACTCACAAAGTGGATCGACAGAGTGCTCGGCTACACACCCCCTTCGGGCACGATCGATCCGGGCTGGGCGACGATCCACAGGCTAAACAAAAACGAGTACGAGAACACACTCCGCGATCTTCTAGGCATAGACGCTCGGCGACTCGGTCTCGCAAGCAGCCTTCCCCCCGACGATGTCGGGTACGGGTTCGACAACATCGCCGATGTATTGACGATCTCACCGCTACATCTTGAGGCATACCTTGAGGCCGCCGAGCAAGCGGTCGAGGCGGCACTCGGGCCAGAGATCACGATCGGAAACGAACCCAGGCTACTGCCCAACATCCAGCGAGCCGGCAGAGGCAGACCCCTGCGACAGGGCGGCCAATTCTTTTCGACCAACGGATCACTCCGCTCGCGCACATCGATCCCGATCACCGGGGATTACATGATCACTCTGCACACGTGGGGCACTCAAGGCGGCGATGATCTTCCGCACCTCTCGTTACGCGTCAACGGCAAGCCGATCCTGAGCATGGACGTCAACGCGGAATCGGAGGCCGAGGCCAAGCACGTCAAGGTGCCTATTACGCTCGAAGCGGGAGACATTGAGATTTCCGCGCATTTCACCAACGACTACTGGGTGCCGAACGTGGCGGATCGGAACCTCGCGATCGACGGGCTCTGCATCGCGGGCCCGTTGACTGAAGAGTCCATCCGCCGACCCGCGATGTACGCAGAGGTGTTCGAGACGCAGATGCGCGATCAGGCGGAGGCGCGACAGTTTGTGAAGGAGTTTTTGCCAAAGGCTTTCCGCAGAACAATCGGGCAGAGCGAGCAGCGCGAACTGATGGGCCTCTACGAAAGCACGCGCAGTGAGGGCGGTACGCACGAGCACGGCATCAGGCAGATGATGACCGCCACGCTCGTGTCCCCGAGTTTCCTATACCGGTCAACCTCGCTCTCGCAAGAAGCACAAGCCAACGAGGTGATCCACACGCTCACCGGCTACGAACTTGCAAGCAGGCTCAGCTACTTCCTCTGGAGTTCGATGCCAGACGACGAACTCTTCTCACTCGCGGAGTCGGGCGATCTGCTCAAAGACGATGTCTTGAAAGACCAGGTGCGCAGAATGCTCGCCGACGAGCGTTCCGACGCGTTCGTGCGCAATTTCGCGGGCCAGTGGCTCCTGCTCCGCAACCTCGAGTCGATCGAGATCGATCAAGGACTATTCACCACTTACGACACCGAGCTCATGCATGACATGACGACCGAAGCGGAACTCTTCTTCGCGGACATCCTCCGGTCCGACAGATCAATCCTTGACCTGATCGACGCCGATGATGTCTTCATCAACGAACGCCTCGCGATGCTCTACGGCTTAGAGAACATCGAGGGCAACGACTTCCGCAGGGTGCAACTACCAGAATCATCGGTGCGGGGCGGTGTCCTCACGATGGGATCCACCCTTACCGTCACCAGCAACCCAACACGGACAAGCCCCGTCAAGCGAGGGCTGTATGTGCTCGAGCAACTCCTCGGCACCCCGCCGCCGCCACCTCCGCCAGACATCCCTAGACTCGAGACTTCCGCAGCGGAGGTCGGATCTCAGGCATCGCTGCGCGAACAACTCGAAGCGCACCTGACCGATTCGTCCTGCGCCGCGTGCCACGTTCGAATGGATCCAATCGGGCTCGCGATGGAGAATTTCGACGCCGTCGGCGGTTGGCGCGACGCGTACGAGAACGCCCCGATCGATGCATCGGGTGTCCTGCCGGGCGGCATCAGCTTCGACGGGCCCAACGAACTCAAGGCGATCCTGCTCGACAAGCACGAGACGTTCCGTGAGCACCTCGCGGGCGAAATTCTCACATACGCAGTTGGAAGAGGCATGGAACCCTTCGACCGACCAACGATTAGGCTGATCACCGAGCACACCGCGTCGAACGGCGACACACTGAGTTCCATGATCGAGGGTGTTGTGCTCAGCGGCACATTCAGAACCTGCAGGCGGAGGGACCTCCGATGATGAGCGGCAAATCAACCATCTCAAGACGAACCGTCCTCCGAGGCATGGGCGCTGCAATGGCGCTGCCCTGGATGGAAGCGATGGGGCAAGCCCCGGCCTTGGCAGGCGCAAAGGCCGCGGCGACCCCGGCCGGAGCCGCGCCTCTTCGAATGGCATTTGTCTTTACCCCTAACGGTGTCCACTACCCGACTTGGGCACCAGCCGGAGAAGGCGCCGGTTACAAACTCTCAGAGACACTCAGCCCGCTCGAAAGCGTCCGAAAGCACGTCAACGTGCTTACCGGGCTCACCCTCGATAAGGCCCGCGCCAACGGCGACGGCCCAGGCGATCACGCGCGATCATCCGCAACGTTCCTCACCGGCATGCAGGCCCGCAAGACCGCGGGCAACGACATCAACCTGGGCATCAGCGTTGACCAGTTCGCCGCAGAACAAATCGGAGACAGGACGCGCTTCTCGTCGCTCGAGATCGGCTGCGAACAGGGCCGTCGCGCGGGCAGCTGCGATTCGGGTTATAGCTGCGCATACTCATCGCACCTCTCCTGGAAGGACGAGGACACACCCGTCCCCAAAATGATCGACCCCGCTGCCGTGTTCGAGTCCTTCTTCGGCACACGCGACAAGCAGGCCACGCTCGAGCGGGTCTCGAGAAGACAGAGCATCCTCGATTTCGTTATGAGCGATGCCAAAAGGCTGGAACAACGGATCAGCGCAAACGACCGGAACAAGCTCGACGAGTTCCAAACATCAATCCGCGAGATCGAGCGCCGCATCGAGCACGCCCGCACCGAGACCGAAGCCAACGTGCCGCCCGAAGGAGCAATCGCACCCGCCGGCATCCCGCGGCAGGTCGGCGAGCACCTCGACCTCATGTACGACATGCTCCTGCTCGCGTTCCAGACCGACCAGACCCGGATCGCGTCATTCATGACAGGCACGGGCGGCAGCAACCGCACGTTCGCGGAGATAGGCGTCACCGACGGCCACCACAACCTCTCGCACCACCGGGGCGACGAAGCTATGGTCGAGAAAATCAAAAAGATCGACATGTTCTACGTGGAACACTTCGCCCGCTTCATCCAGAAAGCAGCCGAGATTGAGGAAGGCGAGGCCTCGCTCCTCGACAACTGCATGATCATGTTCGGCTCGGGTATCTCCGACGGAAACAAGCACAACCACGAAGACCTCCCGATCGTTATGGCTGGAGGCGGAGCCGGAACTATCGACACAGGCCGGCACATCGCCTACGACAGAGAAACACCGCTCTGCAACCTGTACATCTCGATGCTCGACAGAATGGGATGCGATGTGGATTCGTTCGGCGACTCAACCGGGCCGCTCAGCAGGCTCATTGTCTGACTACTCGGTCACGTCCCACAAGTCACCGCTGAAGATGAGTTCTTTCGCACCCCTGCCGGCTTGCTGCTCCTTGGCAAGCGCAACCTGACCGAGCACCGCGTCTTCATACGTCGGCCGCGACGAGTCCGCGTAGATCACGCCCAAAGGCTCTGGGAATTCCGGGCAACGCATCTGCGAGAGCATGAACGCCAGATGGTGATCGGTCTCGTCATGAACGAGCAGATCGGATTCCTCGGCGTCCTGTCCGATCGTCACCACCCGGAGCTTCGTCCCGTCGAGCACGATGCCCTTCTCGCTCTGCTTCCCGAAGATCAGAGGCTTGCCGTGCTCAAGCATGACCGTGTTGTCCGGTCGCGTCTCTTTCTGGGTCGCGTAGAAGAACGCCTCGTGGTTGAAGATGTTGCAGTCCTGGTAGATCTCGACAAACGAAGTGCCCTTGTGCTCCATCGCGCGGAGGTACACGCTGTCGAAGAGCTTGAGATCGACATCGAGCGTCCGGGCAATGAATGAGCACCCCGAAGCGACGGCCATCGCAATCGGGTTCAGCGGATCATCGGGCGAACCCATGGGCGTGGACTTGGTGACCTTCCCCGTTTCGCTCGTGGGGGAGTACTGACCCTTGGTAAGGCCGTAGATCTGGTTGTTGAGAAGCAGGATCGTGATGTCGAGGTTTCGCCGCATCGTGTGGACGGTGTGGCTCGCACCGATCGAGAGCAGGTCGCCGTCACCAGAGGCAATGCACACCTTTAGCTCCGGGTTCGCAAGCTTGATCCCCGTCGCGACGGAGAGGCTCCGCCCGTGGATCGTGTGCATCCCATAAGTGTCCATGTAGTAGGGGAACCGAGCAGCACAACCGATGCCCGACACAAAGACATAGTCCTCCTTCTTGTGCCCGAGCTTCGGGAGCGCTTTGCGGACACCTGTGAGCACCGCGTAGTCGCCGCAGCCTGGACACCAGCGAACATCCTGGTCGGACGTGAAGTCCTTGGGTGTATATTGAGGGAGGGAGACAGCGTCGCCGTTGTTGCTGCTCATCGCGACACCCCCTTCGCACACTGCAGGAGATCTGAGACGCTCGCAACGAGTTCATCAACCCTGAACGTACGCCCCTGTATCTTGCTGATGCTTTTGGCATCGATCAGGAACTCGCTTCGGACGAGTGAAGCAAGCTGACCCGAGTTGTTCTCCGGAATAATGATGCTGTCGTATCGCGAAAGAACCTCACCCAGATTCTTCGGGAATGGGTTGAGGTATCGCAGGTTCGCACATCCCACATCGCATCCCGACGCGTTCAGTCTCCTTGTCGCGGTCAGGATCGCACCATACGTGCTGCCCCAGCCCAGGAGCAACGCCTGCCCCGATTGTGCACCTTCGACCTCAAGATCGGGAATCGAAGACTGCGCCCGCTGAATCTTCTGCGCTCGCAGCTCGACCATGCGTTCGTGGTTTTCGGGGTCGTACGACACGGCTCCCGTGTCCTCGGCTTTCTCAAGCCCGCCGATGCGGTGCTCAAGACCGGGCGTGCCGGGGATCGCCCACGGTCTCGCGAGCGTTTCAGCGTTTCGCTTGTACGCGAGGAACTGTTCCTTGGCGTCATCCAGCTCAGTCGGGTGATGGATATCAATCGGCTCGATCGCGTCGTAGTCTGGCAGATGCCAGGGTTCTGCGCCGTTGGCGATCGAAGCATCGGACAGGATCACAACCGGGCACATGTGCTTCGTCGAGAGACGCACCGCCTCGATCGCGATGTCAAAGCAATCCGCCGGGCTCCGCGGCGCCAGCACGATCACCGGGCTCTCACCCGCGCGGCCGAACATCGCCTGAAGCAGATCGGACTGCTCCGACTTCGTGGGCATACCAGTCGAAGGCCCTGCGCGCTGCACATCGAGCACGATGAGCGGGAGCTCGTAGATCACCCCGAGCCCCATCGCCTCGGCTTTCAGGCACATCCCGGGGCCAGATGTGCCGGTCACCGCGATATCGCCCGCAAAGCTCGCACCGATCGCGGCACACACCGCCGCGATCTCGTCCTCGGCCTGGAACGTCTTGACGCCGAGATGCTTCAGCCTCGCCATCGCGTGCAGGACATCCGAAGCGGGCGTGATCGGGTAGCTCGCGTAAACAAGCCCCTTGCCCGCTTTCTCGGTCGCCGCAGCAAACCCGAGCGCGAGAGCGCTATTGCCGTCGATACGCCTGTATGTGCCGGGCTCCAGCTTCGCGGGAGGAACGGCATAGCGAACTGCTAGGAGTTCTGCGGTCTCGCCAAAGTGATACCCGGCCTTGAGCACTCTCACATTCGCTTCAACGACCGCAGGCAGGTTCTTACGCTTGCCGTAGTAATCCTCGAGGTGCCTGATTGTCGCGTCGAGCGGCCGCTGGTAGATCCAGTACGCAACCCCAAGCGCGAACATGTTTCGGCATCGGTCCGCGTCCTTGGTGCCGATTTCAAGTTCAGCAACCGCCTCGCGGGTTAGCCTGCTCATCGGGACACGCACGATCTGGCGCTGACTCGTGACCATCTCGTCTTCGAGCGGGTTGTACCCCTCGGGGTAGCCGCACTTCTTCAGGTTGCCCTTGGTGAATTCATCCTCATTGACGACCACGAGACCACCGATCTCGACGTCGTCGATGTTGGTCTTGAACCCGGCGGGGTTCATCGCGAACATCGCGTTGACCGTGTCGCCCGGTGTGAAGACCTCTTCGCTTGCGAACTGGATCTGGAACCCCGAGACACCGAACGTCGTGCCCTTTGGGGCTCGGATCTCGGCGGGGAAATCCGGGAACGTGGCAATGTCGTTGCCGAAGATCGCGCTGGTCGAGGTGAACTGCCCACCGGCGAGCTGCATCCCGTCGCCCGAGTCGCCGCAGAATCTCACCACGACGGCATCGAGCACCCGAGGCTCGGCTTCATTACGGGCAGCTTGTTGGCCGTTGGTCGTCATTGGTCGGTAGAGCCTCCTTGCTGCTGGATTCTACGCACGGCAAGGGCCGGATTCGCCCGCTACGCTGGCCTTGGATCCCCATCAATGCCGACCTCTCCATCCCAATCCCGAGCCCCGATTGAGACGATGAACCGCGCGGTAGACGAGGCGGAGAGGCTCGTGGAAGGTCGTTCAGATGCCATCGGACTCGCGTACCGCACGCTCGTCGAGTTCCGACTCGGGAACGGAAATCCGGCTCCTGAGATTGCCGACATCCTTTGCGATTCCGATGCCTCCCTATTCGAGCTTGCGAGTACGTATCAGTCCCTACTGGCGACTGCTCATGCGACCCACTCGCATTCCAAGCGCAAGCAGCGTGGGGCCTATTACACACCGCTCTCGCTCGTGGACCATCTCGTCGAGCGCACAGTTCTGCGAACGCTTGAGGACTTCGCCGGATCGATCGAGTCGTTCCGTGTGTGTGACCCGGCTGTTGGGGTCGGTGCCTTTCTCATCCGATCTGCTCACTTGCTCGCCGAGCGTGTGGGAACTCGCAGCAGAGAATCTGTGTTGGATACGATCATCACCAACTGTCTTTTCGGCGTAGACATCGACCCAATCGCTGCGATGCTCTGCCGCGCCGTGCTGGCGAACGAGACGTCAGATCCGATCGCGTCGTATGACCTGCTTGCCAGCAAGATCAAAGTTGGTAACGCACTGATCGGCGCAACACCTGAACTCGTCGAGGCGGGTGTCCCATCCGCGGCGTTCATCGTGAAACCCGGTGATGACAATGCAGCTGTGAGCACGTACAAACGACGCAACACGGCAGAGCGCAGATCCTCAACCGTCACTCACCCGCACTCACAAGACCCGGATCCGATGCTCTCTGCTGACGCATGGTGTGCCGCCTTCGTGTGGCGGATGCACATAACCGATGAATCGGGTGAGTGGGACGCGATGACGCAGAGGCACTTTGATCTGGTTCGGGCCACGCCGGATCAACTACCCGGTTGGATGCGAGAAGAGATCGATCGTCTCAAGCAAGAGCACTCGTTCTTTCACTGGCACCTCGAATTTCCAGGCATCAATTTGAATTGGTTGTGATATGCACCTCGGCGTCCGGGTAGGCATCTCTGAGACCTTCCGAGTCCTCTTCACCAAGGACACTGAATGCGCTCGCCAGAGCGTCGGCGAGCCAAGGCTCGTCGGCGATGACAGTCACCGCGATCCGTGTGGTCAGCCCCTTCCCGGTCTGTGGGTCGGCGATGTGCGAGTAACGCTCGCCGTCGATCTCAACAAACCTGTAGAGATCGCCTGAGGTCGCAACACCGCAGTCGGCGAGCACCCGGTCCTCAGTTTTTCCGAGCCCGGTCTCAATCGAGACGACCCAGCCTTCGCTGCCGGGCGGTGGTCTGCCGATGGCAATATCGCCTCCGAGATCCACAAGAGCGGCCGGCGCATCGAGATCTCTGAGTGTTTCAAGAGCACGCCCCGCGGCGTACCCCTTGCCGATCCCGCCGAAGTCAAATACCATCCCGTCAGTCTTGAGCCTGACCTTCGATTCGCCAGAGTCGATCTCGAGCAGTTCAAAGCCAACCCGCGAGCAAGCGTCAGCAAGCACAGTGCTGTCGGGCATGCTCGCTTGGTCCGCCGCCTTGCGCCAGATGTGTGTCACTGGCCCGATGGTCGGGTCGAACGCGCCGTCTGATGCAGCCCAGACCTTTGCCGACTTGAGAAGAACATCGAGCAAATCCTCGCTGATCTCCGTCCATCGGCCCGGCCCATTCACAACGAGCCTCATCGCTTCGCTGTTCGGGTCGTAGTCGCTGAGGACTGTGTTGAGATGCTCCATCTCTTCGAACGCGATGCGTGCTTTGGCCACGGCTTCGTGCTCGTGCTCCTGGTACAACACGATCCTCGCCTTGCTCCCCATCAGGACTCTTGCATACTCGAAGCGGGTCAGGATAGGCTCTTTCGAGGCAACCTCGGGCTCCGGTTTGGAGCTTGAGCCGCAACCGAGCAGGGGGGCAACAAGCGTGAAGGCGAGTGCGGTTATGAGTGTGTACCGGGTCATGGTGATCAGCGTAGCGGCGTTCTTGCTGGGAGTGCCCGCGAAAGCGCAGACACTCGTAGATGAAGCCGAAACCAAGTCGATTCTGGTCCCTGGAACGACCGTGAGCTTTGATCTCGTGCGTGTGCCGGGCGGGGTCACCGAGGTCGAAGGTGAACCCCACGAAGTGGCAGAACTCTGGGTGCTGCCTCACGAAGTCACCTGGGATATCTACGACATCTATCTCTACGAACTCGACAAACCCGAGAGCGAGCGCGAATCCGTGGGCAAGGGCGCCGACGCGGTGACGCGGCCCAGCAAGCCCTACGTGCCGCCAGACCGAGGCCTCGGTCACGAGGGCTACCCGGCGATGGGCATGACGCTCCACGCGGCGCGTTCGTTCTGCGACTGGCTCGGTGAGCACGCGGGCATCGAGAGCAGGCTCCCGACAAAGGCCGAGTGGGTGCACCTCGCGTCCGCAGAGGGTGGGGACGTGTGGTCGAAGGAGAACTCGGAGTACACAACGCACCCCGTTATGGCGCAGCAGCCAAACGAATTCGGCCTTTACGACACACTGGGCAACGTCGCCGAGTGGGTAGAGACGGATGAGAAACGCCCTTTCGCGATGGGAGGCAGCTACAAGCAGCCAGCGTCGGAATGCACACCGCTTTCGCTGCAGAAACAGATGTCAAGTTGGAACGCGAGTGATCCGCAGATTCCAAAGAGCCAGTGGTGGCTCGCGGATTGCAGTTGGGTCGGGTTCAGGTTCGTTGTCGAGGTGAGCAAGGAAGAAGGAGAGTCAGATGACGAATGACGGCATACATCGGCGGGAGTTCGTCAAGGGCGCCGCAGCGATCGGCGCATCAGGATTCGTTGCAGGATCGGCGCTCGGCGCGATGACAAAGCCCAACCGCGACACGCTCCGCGTAGGCGTTGTCGGCTGCGGCGGTCGAGGCACCGGAGCGATGCTCCAGGCACTCAAGGCGGACCCGAACGCGATGCTCTGGTCCGCGGGCGAGGCGGTCGGTGGTCGAATCGAGGCAAGCATCGGCCGCGTGCAGGCTGGGCTTGACGCACACGCAGAAGAGGGAGGCGATCCCGCGGGCACAATCGAAGTCCCAGCAGATCGGATGCACGTGGGCTTCGATGCGTACAAACGGGTCATCGACGAGTGCGATGTCGTGCTGCTCACCACACCGCCCGCGTTCCGCCCCCAGCAGATGGCTGCGGCCATCGATGCAGGTAAGCACGTGTTCTGTGAGAAGCCAGTCGCGGTCGATGCGCCGGGCGTGCGGAGTGTTCTGCAGTCCGCGCGAAAGGCGAAGCAGAGCGGGCTTGCCGTCATGTCGGGTTTCTGCTGGCGATATCAAGATCAATGCAGAGAAACGATGGCCAAGCTTCACGGCGGAGGTGTCGGCGATCTCCACACGATCCAGACCACGTACAACACAACAGGCTGGGTGCGTCCGAACCCGATGCAGGATGGCTGGAGCGAGACCGAGTTCCAGCTCCGCAACTGGCAGTACTTCACGCCGCTGTCGGGTGACCACGTCGTCGAGCAGGCGGTTCACGCGATCGACTGGATCGCCTGGGCGATGAAGGATGTCCCGCCCGTGAGATGCTGGGCTGTCGGAGGCCGGCAGACAAGACCAGACACACCCGAGACGGGCAACGTCTACGACCACTTCGGTGTCACGTTCGAGTACGCCAACGGACAACGCGCGTACCACATGTGCAGGCACTGGCCAAACACCCCATCAGATAACTCGGCGTACTTCCTCGGGAGCGCCGGCAGATGCACGATGCAGCCCTGGACTGGCCAGCACGTCATCGAGGGCGACCAGCCGTGGCGGGGTAACGCGCCGGGCAACGACATGTATCAGCGCGAGCACGACGTGCTGTTCAACTCGATCCGTGACGGCAACCCCGTGAACGACGGCGTTTCGATGTCCTACTCGACACTCATGGCCATCATGGCCCGCATGGCCGCTTATACAGGCGAGGTCGTGACGTGGCAGCAAGCCCGGGACAGCCAGGAAAACCTCAACCCGGATCCGTTCACGTTCGGCGACAGACCAAGGCCCAGCATTGCCGTGCCAGGCGTGACGAAGTTTGCATAAGGAGCGATCTATGGCAATCGATCGCAGGTCGTTTCTGCTGACAGCCGCCGCGGCGGGGGTCGCTGCTCACGCAGGCCGAGTGGCGGCGCAACCAGAGCAATGGCGCGCGAACCCGAAGGGCTCGGGCCCGAGGATCCTCAAGTCGCTCAAGTACGGCATGATCGGTGAGGGCTCGAACGTCAGAGAGAAGTTTGAACTCGCCAAGGCAGCCGGCTTCGACGGCGTCGAGCTCGACAGCCCGAGTGGACTCGACCTAGACGAGGTCATCGAGGCCCGCGATGCGGTTGGCGTTCTCATCCCGGGCGTCGTCGACTCTGCTCACTGGGGCAAGCCCTTCAACCATCCTGACGAGAGCGTGCGCGCTGAGGGGCGAGCAGCGCTCGAGACTGCGATCCGCGATTGCAAGAAGGTTGGCGGCTCAACGGTCCTCGTTGTGCCCGCGGTCGTCCGCAAGGGCATGAGCTACGCCGACGCGTACAAGCTGAGTATCCGGGAGATCGGCAAGCTCGTCCCTCTGGCCGAGAAGCTTGGCGTCGCGATCGCGTTCGAGAATGTGTGGAACAACTTCCTGCTCAGTCCGCTCGAGGCTGCTCGGTATGTCGATGAATTCGAGAGCCCGAACGTCGGCTGGTACTTCGATGTCGGGAACATCGTCAACTACGGCTGGCCCGAGCAATGGATCGATGCGCTCGGCGACCGGGTCCTCAAGCTCGATGTCAAAGAGTTCAGCAGATCCAAGCGGGATAACGAGGGTCTCTGGAAGGGGTTCGGCGTCGAGATCGGCGAGGGAGACTGCGACTGGCCCGCTGTCAGAGAGTCGCTGACCAGAATCGGTTATCGTGGTTGGGCCTCTGCCGAGGTCGGGGGCGGCGGAGCCGAACGGCTCGCTGACATTGCCCGCAGGATGGATCAGGTGCTGGCGTTTGAAGGAGCGTGAGATGACAACGAAATTGAACAGACGCGACGTGGTCAAGGCCGGTGCAGCGATCGGCGTGGGGTCACTCATCTCGCCAGCGTTTGCCGCCGGCGCGGTGCGCCGAGCGGACGACACTATCCGAGTGGGTGTCATCGGTTGCGGTGGTCGGGGCACGGGGGCTGCCGCCAACGCGATCGAGGCGCACCCTTCAACGAAGATCGTCGCGCTCGCAGATCTGTTCGAGGACCGACTGAACGGCTCGCGAGGCTACCTCGAAGGACGCGAAGACGCGAGCCAGCGAGTCTCGATCGATGATGCGCACTGCTTCACAGGCTTTGATGCCTATCAGAAGCTGCTCGCCGTGAACGACATCGACTACGTCGTTCTCGCGACGCCCCCGGGGTTCAGGCCGATCCATTTTCGGGCCGCGATCGAAGCCGGCAAGCACGTCTTCATGGAGAAGCCGGTCGCGGTCGATCCAGCTGGCGTACGTACGGTGATCGAGGCAGCCGAGAGGGCGCAGGCACAGAAGCTCTCGGTTGTCGCCGGTACCCAGCGGAGGCACGAAACCTCGTATCTCGCCTTGATGGAGCGTGTACAGAACGGCGAGCTCGGTGACATCGTCGGTGCACAGTGCTACTGGAATCAGGGTGGGCTCTGGGTCCACGACCGCAAGCCCGAATACACCGACATGGAGTGGCAGTGCCGAAACTGGCTGTATTTCTGCTGGCTCTCGGGCGATCACATCTGCGAGCAGCACATCCACAACATCGATGTCGTCAACTGGGCCAAGGGCGGCCCGCCAGTCAAGGCGATGGGGATGGGCGGGCGTCAGGTCCGCACCGCAGAGAAGTACGGCAACATCTTCGATCACTTCGCGATCGAGTTCGAGTACGCCGACGGCTCGAGCTGCATGAGCATGTGCAGGCAGATCGACGGCTGCGCAGGGCGTGTCGAAGAAGTCCTGCGAGGCACCAAGGGAACGAGCGTCTCCCGCCCGGGCTTCGCGGTGATCGAAGGAAAGAACAGCTGGCGATTCGATGCGGAGAACCCGAGCCCGTACATGCTGGAGCACAAGGACCTCGTCGCTTCGATCAGGGGCGATGGCGCGTACCTCAATGAGGCCAAGCGGGTCGCCGAGAGCACACTGACCGCGGTCATGGGTCGGATGAGTGCCTACACGGGCAAGCAGGTGACGTGGGAGCAGGCAATGAACTCCTCCCTCGATCTCTCACCCGCGTCATACGAGTTCGGCAACCTCGCTGTAAACCCGGTACCATCACCAGGCTCGACGCCTCTCGTCTGAACACCGGAGTAAGACCATGCAACGACGAACTTTCATTTCGGCGGCCGGTGGTGTTGTTGCTTCGTCCGCAGCCCTGTCAGCCAAGGCGATGACACGGCAGCCAGCCGACTCAACGAGCCAGTTTTCGATGCACTTTGCGCCGCACTTCGGAATGTTCAGGCATCATGCAGGCGATGATCTCGTTGCGCAGCTTCAGTTCGCCGCGGACGAGGGCTTCACTGCCTGGGAAGACAACGGGATGTCCGGTCGGAGTGTCGAGGACCAGGAACGCATCGCCGACGCGATGAGCAGGCTCGGCATCCGGATGGGTGTGTTCGTGCTCAACCCCGACTCCGCATGGGGCCCGACGTTCAGTCAGGGCAAGCAGGAAGATATGGACAACTTCGTCAAGGCGTGTGAGAACGCCGTCGAAGTCGCCAAGCGTGTCAACGCGAAATGGATGACCGTCGTGCCAGGCACGCGTCACCAGCGGATCGATTTCGAGTACCAATCGGCGTACGCGATCGAGCAGCTGCGTGCCGGGGCGAAAGTGCTCGAGTCTCATAACCTTGTGATGGTGCTGGAGCCTCTGAACCCGAGGAATCACCCGAACATGCTGCTGGCCAAGATGTCGCACGCGTACGAGATATGCAGGGCGGTCAACTCGCCCTCGTGCAAGATATTGTGCGATATCTATCACCAGCAGATCACCGAAGGAAACTTGATCCCCAACATCGATCGCGCATGGGACGAGATCGGTTACTTCCAGATCGGCGACAACCCCGGACGCAACGAGCCAACCACGGGCGAGATCAACTACGACAACGTATTCAGGCATATCCAGAACAAGGGCTTCGCGGGCATCATGGGCATGGAGCACGGCAACAGCAGGCCCGACAAGGCTGGTGAACGCGCCGTGATCGATGCGTACCGCTCCTGCGATCCAGGCAGTGCGTAAAGAGCGGGCGGATGAAAGAACTCAGGGGGAAACTGGTGGTCGTGACCGGTGCCGCGTCCGGGATCGGCCTGGCAACAGCTCACGCCTTGGCGCGAGAAGGATGCGACCTGTGTCTGGTCGATCTCGATGCCGAGGGCCTTGAACGCGCACAGACCGAACTCAGCGGTTCAGGTGGTTCGGTTGCCATACACACGTGTGATCTCGGTGACCCGTCGGCGATCGACGCCCTCTGTAGCACGCTCCTCGCAGATCGGGCGCCTGACATCCTTATCAACAACGCGGGCACGCTCTGGTATGACCCTTACGACAAGATGCCAGCCAGCGAATGGTCGAGACTCATGAGTGTGAACCTCGACGCGCCCGCCAGG
Organism: Phycisphaera sp.; assembly: GCA_003712165.1. Lineage (GTDB taxonomy): Bacteria > Planctomycetota > Phycisphaerae > Phycisphaerales > UBA1924. The sequence continues at coordinate 1,963,226 of RHLH01000001.1, read as the reverse complement.
CTCATCAGCGGGCTGCTCCCAGGCATGCGTGAAAACGCAGGCGGGCACATCGTGAACATCTCCAGCATGCTCGGGCTCGTCCCACAGCGGAACTTGGCCGCGTATTGCGCAAGCAAGCACGGCCTCGTGGGCATGAGCCTCGTGCTCCGCCAGGAACTGTCTCCCGCGATCGGAGTCTCAGTCATCTGCCCCGGACTCGTGCAGAGCAACATCCTCGACACCGCCAAAGCAGAGGGGCGGTCATCCACCCACCGCGAAATGCCAAAGCGGCTCGCCGTTTCGCCCGATCTTGTTGCCAAACGCGTTGTGAGTGCGATCCGAGGCAACAAGCGATTCGTCATCGTGACCGCTCACGCAAGACTTGTGCGGTTCGCACACACCTACGCGGCGTGGCTCATCGATTTGAACCAAATGAGGCGAAACCGCAGGCGTCAGAGCGAGGCGCCATCGACAAGCTGATAGAAACCCTGCCCCGTGTGATTGAGCACCCCGAGCCTGGCGAGATCCTTCCAAATCTGGTCCGGGTAGTCCTTGGGCGGGATGATCGCGTCGATGTCGGACTTGAGCCCACCCGAAAGCTTGTTGCTGCCCAGGCGTGACTCGTCATCGAGCCTCGTGAGCTTCAGCCTCTTACGGAACGCCTTGAGCGCCTCGCGCATCTCGTGCGTGACCTCGATGTCCGCCTCGGGTTCGTCTGGCTTGGCGGGGTTCTCGACCGCGGTCACGATCGCATCGAACGCATCCGCGTCCTTGGCCTTGTACGCCTCCATCGCGGCGTCCTGGTCGACCGGGAAACGCGACACGAGCCGAACCGCCAGATCCCAGTTGGCCTGCAGCTTCATCGGGTCGGTGTTGGCCTTGATGTCGTCAACGACCTGCCGGAGTTTCTCGAGTGCGTTCATGCAAGCATCTTAGCTGATCGATTTCAGCCACTTCGCCCAGATGGAAAGAACCAGCAGCATATAGAGCCTCTGTGAATGGTCCCGGCCGTGCCAAGGGTTGATCGATTTCTCACCTGCCGCGTCGTGCTCGCGGAGCATCCTGCGGACGAAGCCCATGTTGATGCTCACCCCGGCCTCGGCAAGCCCCGGGAACGGGTCACGTGACACGAGATGGTCGTACAGCAGCGTCCGCATTGACCCGTAGTCCGTTCGGAACCACTCGCCGATCGGGATCGCAAAGCCCTGCTTGGGCCGATCGACGATGCGGTCGGGCAGGTATCTGCGCGCGACCTGCTTGAGCAGGCCCTTGCGTTCGCCTTTGGGCATGAGGATATCCAGCGGCGTGCGCAGCGCGGCCTCGACCAACTCTCTCGCAAGGAACGGCGCACGGACTTCAAGGCCGACGGCCATCGAGGCGGTGTCCGTCTTTCGGAGCAGGTCATTGGGGAGGTAGTTGTCGAAGTCGTAGCGGAGCGGATCAGTATTGGTTGTATAGTGCGATCGTACAGGCTCGCAGATTAGCTCCGTGAGATCGGGCGTCTGGAAGATCGCGAGTAATTCTGGGTATCCGCCATGCTTGGCTGCGTTTGCAAGACGGGCGAGGTAATCGCCTCTGGAACCTGGCGTGCGCCGGTCGAGCAGGCTAGATGGAATCAGCTTGAGCAGTCTGTGGTATCGGTTGAGTTTCGGTGCGATGGTGTGCCTTCTATAGCCACCAAAGAGCTCGTCGCCCCCATCGCCGGCGAGCGCGACCTTGACGTGCTCTCGAGCGGCTTTGCTGACCCAGTACGTCGGGAGCAGTGAGCTGTCACCGAATGGCAACCCAAGTTGCTGGATCAGGTGCACGAGATCCTCGGCCGGGTGCGGGTCGCATTCGAGTGTGTGGTGATCTGTGCCTAGATGTTTGGCGGTCTCAGCTGCGGCCTCTGACTCGTCGAATTGCTTGTCGGGCATACGCACAGTGAAGGTATTGATGTCGGACTGATGCTCTTTAGCGATGGCGGCGATGAGCCCCGAGTCGATGCCGCCCGAGAGAAAGATGCCGAGTGGGACGTCGGCTTCGAGGCGGGAGGTCACTGCATTCACGATGATTCGATCTGTGCGTCCCAGTGAACTCAGCCGAGGGCGTGTACCACGGTTAATTCTGTGTTGATGATGAGATGATGACTGCCGCAAGAGGTACTTGTGTGCAATCCGAGAATCAGGCTTTCGTGCGTTTCGATGTGGGATTGGTGGACGAAGAGACCAAGAACCTCTGTACTCTGGGAACACGTCATTTAAGTATGTGTTTGAACTTCCAGTCCGGAGCAAGTAGCTCAACTCATCGATTGGCTTACCTGAAACACTGAAGGGCTCGTGAGGATCGTTCAAAATAAGCCCAGATGCAGTCGAAGAGAATAGACGAATAATTGCTTTATCATGCAGATACCTCATCACAAGCGGCTTTTCGCCTGCAAGGTCTCGTCCCGTTCCGATTTGGCCGGTAGCACGGTCCCATGCAATCACAGCATGCATCCCATCGACATGATCTGATGTGGCTACATCCCACTCTCTCCACCCATGCACCAACACTTCAGTATCCGAGTGATCAGTCTCGAACACATGCCCCTTCGCCTCAAGCCCCCTACGCAACTCCCGGTGGTTGTAAATGCACCCATTGAACACCACCGCGACCAACGGCAGGTCCGGTTCAATCTCACTCGCGACGATCGGCGTTTCACCCGGCTGATAAGTCAGGTCGGGGCGTAGCCGCTTGCCGTCGTGAACCATGGGCTGGTGGCCGCCCTCGTGGTCGATGATGCTCAGGCGCCGGTGGACGAGCGCGACATCGACGATCGTGCCGTCGTCGCGCGTGGCGCGGTCGCGGAACCTGCCGGCGCCGTCCGGACCTCGGTGCTTGATGGACTTATCGAGCGTGTCGAGCCATGCCTCGGGGATGGCATCGGGGTGCGTCGGCGGGGCGCCGTCCTTCGGGTCGTGTATTCGGATAATGCCCGCGATACCGCACATAGTGGGAGGGTAGTGGGAGTACTCAGTCGCTGCCGCGTTTGGTACGGTCGCTGTCGTCGTGGAAACGTTTGTGGTGGTCGATGTAGGTGCCCGACTTGAGCCCCCAGAAAGTATGGATGGTCCGTGTCACCGCCAGCCCCGCCGGGTACGCCAGCGCGACGGCCCAGGCCGGGTGCCAACCCCAGTGCTGCTGGAGGGCCTCGGTGGCCGCGATCGCGATGATGTAATACAGCGGGCTGATCGCGGCTCGCTCGAACTGAAGCCTCGTCGTATCCGCCACGATGTCCGGCGCCGGCGCGTGGAGCTTCGCGTGCTCTTCGTCCGTCCGACCAGCGAGCGGCCTCCAGTGGTTGGCCACCCAGTGCAGCCCCGCGAACGCGCCCACATCGAGCACGAGGTCCGCGACGCCGCTGAACGCGGTGTACGCCCACGTGGGCCAGTTGGTCCCGATGACATCCTTGATGAGCCAGAGCAAGCCCATGACGATGAACGTCGAGATCAGCCCAGAGGCGACGATGTTCGCGTTGATGTTGATGATGCGCTTGCGCTGGTAGAGTCTGAAGAGACGGTCAGGCATGGGGGAGATTCTAGTTCATGGGCACACAAAAAACCCCCCGCGGGTGCGAGGGGCGTTTGAACTCCAAATTGTCGATCACACTCAGCTGGGCAGCACAGGCTGGCGGCCGACCGAGTAGTAGTGGAACCCGAGCTGGCCCATCTGCTGGCGGCGGTACAGGTTCCGGCCGTCGAAGATGACCTTCCCATTCATAACAGACGCCAGCTTTTCGAAATCGGGCTGCTTGAACTCGTCCCAGTCGGTCGCGATGATCAGCGCGTCCGCACCCTTGGCGGTCTCGTAGATATCGTCGTGGAGGCTGATCGTGTCGCCCATCTCGACGCCGACATTCTCCATCGCGACCGGGTCGAAGCCCCGGCAGGTCACGCCGTAGCCGAGCGACTTGCGGACGAGCGTGAGGGCCGGTGCCTCACGGATGTCGTCGGTGCGGGGCTTGAACGCCAGGCCCCAGAAGGCGAAGGTCTTGCCGTTGAGGCCCATCTCGCCGCCGAAGTGCTTGAGAATCTTCTTGAAGAAGAGGTTGCGCTGGCGCTGGTTCGTGCCGTGGACAGCGTTGGAAAGCTGCGTGGTGACGCCCGCCTTGTCGCCCATCATGATGCAGGCGAGCGTGTCCTTGGGGAAGCAGGAGCCGCCGTAGCCGAGCCCCGGGTAGAGGAAGTGATGCCCGACGCGCGAGTCGGAGCACATGCCCTCACGGACGCGGTTGATGTCGGCGCCGTAGGCCTCGCAGAGGTTTGCCATCTCGTTGATGAACGAGATTTTTGTGGCCAGGAAGTTGTTGGCCGAGTACTTCACCATCTCAGCGCTCGGCACGTCCATGATGAAGATGGGGTGACCGTTGCGCACGAAGGGGTCGTAGAGATCCTTGAACATCTCGCCCGTGCGTTCGTCCTCAACACCGACAACAACGCGGTCGGGCTTCATGAAGTCGATGATCGCATCGCCTTCCTTCAGGAACTCGGGGTTGTCGGCGACACTGAAGGGGATATCCGGTCCGACGCGCTCACGGATTCTGTCACGCACATGAAACGTGGTGCCAACAGGAACGGTTGACTTCACAACGACAACCTTGGGCGTCTGGTTGGGGCCAAGCGCCTTGATCGCGTCGGCGATATCATCCGCCGCGGAGTTGATGTACTGCAGGTTGGTGTGGCCCTTCTCATCCGAGGGAGTACCAACACAGATGAAGATCATGTCCGCGTCAACGTAGGCAGTCTTGGGATCGGTGGTATAGGTGAGGCGGCCAGCCTTGTAGTTGCGCTCCATCATCTCCGTCAGGCCCGGCTCGTAGATCGGGCAGATGTTCTGCTTGAGCTTCTCGATCTTGCTCTCGTCGACGTCGAGACACATGACGTCGTTGCCGGTCTCGGCGAAACAAACGCCTGTCACAAGACCGACGTACCCGGTGCCAACCATCGTGAGCTTCATCTGAACAGACTCCTGAGGGAGAGGTTTAGCTGTATACACAGGCCCTTCCGATGGGCCAAGTTATGGACTATAGATCGTCCAAATCACAGAGAACCTTGCCCCAGACCGCCTTTCTGAGCCACAATCAGCCCGATGCGGACCTAGACTCCGGCATGCCGACTATCACCAAGCCGACCAAGCCCAAGGGCAAGAATAAAAACAAGATTCTCAAGTACACGGCCGCGACCGCGGACCGCCACATGCTCTACCAGCTCTCCGTCCAGAACGTGGAATCGGAAATCGACTTCGTGGACGAGACCTACAAGACCCTCCGGGGCAAGCATGCCAGCTTCCTCCGCGAGGACTTCTGCGGGACCGCCGCCACCACCTGCGAGTGGCTCAGCCGCCGCGAATCCAACCGCGGTGTGGGGGTCGATCTTGACGGACCCACCCTCGAATGGGGGCGGGAGCACAACCTCTCAAAGCTCGAGGGCGACGGGGCGAGCCGGATCACCCTGCTACAGGAGGATGTCCGCGATCCCGGCCAGGAGGCAATGGGGGCCGACATCGTCCTCGCGATGAACTTCAGCTACTGGATTTTCCAGAAGCGAGACGAGATCAGGGCCTACTTCAAGTCGGTCCTCGACTCGCTCGACGACGACGGCCTCTTCATCTGCGACTTCTACGGCGGGTCGGAAGCCATGGTCGAGCAGGAAGAGACCCGCAAGGTCAACAAGCACTTCACCTACATCTGGGACCAGCACAAGTACAACCCGGTCACCGGGGAGATGGATTGCAAGATCCATTTCAAATTCCCCGACGGCTCGATGATGATGGACGCTTTCGAGTACACCTGGCGTCTGTGGACGCTTCCTGAGATCCGCGAGATCCTCGCCGAGGCCGGCTTCGAGGATGTCACCGTCTACTGGGAAGGCACCGATCCGGACGACGAGGAAGAGGGCAACGGCGAGTTCACCCCAACGACAGAGGGAGAAGCCGACCTCGCATTTATCTGCTACATCGTGAGCCAGAAGAAAAAGCGCGATTGAGTGGGAGCGATTGTTGAAGCAGGTCCTCGATATCCCGGCCGAGCTGACCGGCGTCCAGAACTGGGTGCTGTCCGGGCTTGTGCAGGTGACCGACGAAATCGAGAGGGCCCTCAACTCGGAGGTCCCCGCGGTCGCCGAGCTCTGCAAGCAGGTTGAGCAGTTCCGGGGCAAGATGCTCCGCCCGACGCTCGTGCTTGTCTCCGGAGCATCGTGCGGCATCTCGATCGAGGAACCGCCTCCCGCGGAGCTCCTTAGGCTCGCAGCGGTCGTTGAGATGGTGCATATGGCAACGCTCGTGCACGACGATGTGCTCGATGAGGCGGAGATCCGCAGGCGTGCGCAGACCATCAACGACAAGGCCGGAAACGAGTCAGCGGTCCTGCTGGGCGATTACCTGATCGCGGCCTCGTTCAGGCTCTGTGCGAGCCTCAGCGACCCCGAACCCTCCCGCCTGATCGGTAAGGTCAGCATGGAATTGTGCGAGGGCGAACTCCTTCAACTCCAGAACCGCGACAACCTCTCGATCGATGAGCCAACCTACTACGAGATCCTCGAGGGCAAGACTGCAGCTCTTGTGGGTGCCTGCACTCGTCTTGGCTCCCGCGCAGGCGGCGGCGACGAGAAAGTCCAGAATGCGATGGACAGCTTTGGCAGAGCGATCGGTGTCGCGTTCCAGGTCCAGGACGATCTTCTCGATCTGCTTGGCAACGAGGAAGTCGTGGGTAAATCACTCGGCCGCGACCTCAAAAAGGGCAAGCTCACACTACCCCTGATTCATCATCTTGCTTCGCTCCAGCCAGAATCACGCGCTGCTTCTTTGACGTTTCTTGAGGAAGCCTCCGAGACCAGAGGAAACGGTGCACCGGCGAACACGAAGCAGCTCATCGAAGCACTCAGATCGACCGGTTCACTCGACTATTCGCGCGCTTCCGCCGAGTCTCTGATAGGCAGAGCGAAGGACGCGTTGACGGTTCTTGGTATAGGCCCTGCCCGCTCCGTGCTTGAGCTGCTCGCCGATGCTGTTCTGACACGCGACCGATGACAGGATCCATGCAACCCGTCGAGATCATCGCGACCGCCGCCTTCGGCGTCGAAGCCTCGGTCAAGTGGGAACTCTCCAGACTCGGCTACGAGGCGAAGGCCACATCTCCCGGGCGGCTCTCATTCAACGCTGACCCAGCCGCGATCGTGCGCAGCAATCTTCATCTGCGCGCTGCCGACCGTGTTCTGGTCGTCGCCGGACGCTTCAGAGCAAAGGACTTCGACGACCTGTTCGCAGGGGTCGCCGCGATCGACTGGAGACGCTGGGCCCCTGTGGGGGCACGGGTGACGCCTCGCGTGGGGATCGTCCGCTCTCCCATGAGAAGCCCGAGATCGGCGCAGTCGGTCGCCAAGCGCGCCATCGTCGAATCGCTCGTGGGTAAGGGCAACACGCTCGACGAAACCGGCCCCGAGGTCGTCGTCGATGTTTCTGTGCTGGGCGAGGACGTGACAGTCTCTCTTGATTCCTCGGGAGCGGGGCTCCATAAACGGGGGTACCGCCAGCGTGCGCAGGCAGGGCAGCTCAAGGAAACCCTCGCAGCGGCGCTTGTCATGATCTGCAGGTGGCGACGCGATCAGCCGCTGATCGATCCGTTCTGCGGCAGCGGCACTATTCCGATCGAAGCCGCCCTGCTTGCATCGAATCGGGCGCCTGGAATTGGTCGGGCGTTTGCTGCTGAGCACTGGCCTTGGATCGGAGATTCAGTTTGGGAGCAGGAGCGCTGCCGAGCGAGCGAACTGGTCGATGATTCAGGGGGTGCACCGATCATTGCGAGCGACATCAACCCGCAGGCGGTTGGACTGGCAAGGCAGTGCGCTGAGAACGCGGGCGTGGCTCACCTCGTCCGGTTCGATCTCGGCGATTACCGAGAGCTCGAAACAGAACTAGCCAACGGCTGGGTCATCACGAACCCGCCCTACGGCGTCCGTGTGGGCGAAGAGAAGGAAGCAAACAGGATCCAGAAAGACCTGCCTGCGGTGCTTTCGAGGCTGCCTTCGTTCTCGCACGGTCTCCTGCTCGGAGGCTCTGATTTCGAGCCGATCATCGGCAAGTCTGCAACCCGCAAGCGCAAGCTATACAACGCGAGAATCCAGTGCACGCTCTATCAGTTTGCGCCAAGCCCCGATGACTCCCCGGCATTCTCGGCCAGCGCCAACGGGCACGCGATGGATCAGTTCCGTGCCGCACTGACCAAGCGGGCACGGCACTTCCGCAAGTGGCCAAATCAACACGGCATTCATGCGTTTCGCGCGTTCGACGGGGATGTCCTCGGGCTTCGGATCTCGATCGATCGCCTCGGAGAGTCACTCCGTGTTGAGGACAAGGGCGACCCGGGAAAGACCTACTCGGCCGACAAGCTCAACATCCTGCGCGAGATATCGGGTATCGCATCCGAGGTAATGGGCATCTCGCCAGAATCGGTGCAGAGGGTCCACCGGAGCGCTTCCTCCCAGCGCGCAAGCGATCAGATCGAGTTGGTTGAGCGGGGCGTGTACTACGAGGTTCGGCCCGCCGAGATGTCGGGAGCGGGGCTCGAACTGTCACTCAGGGAGTTGCGAGCGTGGGTTGCAAGGCGAGCAAAGGACGCACGAGTTCTGGATCTCTGCGCGAGACCAGGTCACGCATCCGAGTGCACAGCAGCTGTTGCATCGAACATGACCGCGTATTGCCCAGATGACCTTGCTCAGGCAAGGCTGCGTCGGAATTTGAAGATCAACCAAGCCGCAAACACGGAAGTCGGCGTTGGCGATGCTGTCGATGTGATAGACCAAATCGACGACGAGCGATTCGATCTGATTGTGTGCGTGCTTGGTTCTGACGAGGCTTCGCGGGTAACGCCCGCGTTCGCTGATCTGCTTCAGTCTTGCGCTGAAGTGCTGAGTCCTGGCGGGACGGCCCTTCTTGCTGTACCGGCTGGCATCGCGTTTGATGAAGGCTCGATGGGCGAGATCGGATTCCCGGTCAAGGAGCTGACGAAATCGCTGACTCCGGATGACTTTAAGAACGCCATGCCCTGGTGCATCTGGGCGTGCAGAGGCTCCTTGGATTGACAGGGAACTGTACGTCGAGCTAGCCTCAGCAAGTCTGTAGAAAGGAACCGCATTGTCCGGCTGGGTTGTTCTACTCATCGCTACACCGCTGCTGATCTTTGCCTCACTCGGGGGCGGGATGCTGCCCTCGATCATCAAGCTGACACACCTGCGGATGCAGCTCGCCCTGAGCTTCGTGAGCGGGCTCATGCTCGGGGTCGCGGTGCTCCACCTGATGCCGCACGCGGTCATTATGCTCGACAACTCGGTCGATAAAGCCGCGTTCATGATTCTGCTGGGCATGGTCGGGGTGTTTCTGCTGATGCGGTTCCTGCACGTGCACAGCATCGAGCCTGGGATCGAGCCTCATACAACCTGTGAGCAGGACCACGAGCACAACCACGCGGATGAGCACACACACCATGTCCACCCCGGTCCCGCAAAGGGCGGAGCCGTCCGTTGGATGACGCTGCTCGCGGGTCTGTCGCTGCACAGCATCGTCGATGGGGCAGCGCTCGCCGCCGCGATCAGTTTCGAGGAGGGGCACGCGATCCCGGGCCTGCTGGTCTTCATTGTTGTTGTTCTTCACAAGCCGCTCGATGCGCTGGCGATTTCAGCGACGATCGGGAGCGACGAAACCGTGCGCAAGCGTGTGAATCTGCTCTATGCCCTCATCGCTCCGCTGGCAGCGTGGCTGGCGTATCTCGGTCTGATGGGGGTGGGCGAGTCGGGCTCCGTGGTGACGGGTTACGCCATGGCGTTCTGCGCCGGTGCGTTTATCTGTGTGGCGCTCGCGGATCTGATGCCAGAAGTCCAGTTCCACGCACATCACCGGATCCAGCTGACTGCTGCGCTGGCGATCGGGGTCGCCGTGGCATTAGCACTGGGGCTGATCGAAGGTCACGGGCACGGCCTCGGGCATTCGGGTCACGGTGCCGACGACCACTCGTCTCATGACCACGCCCACTGAGTCCTTGTCAATTTGTACGAGCCACGTATGTCCCTCGTCAGCCGGGTCGCCTGACGATGTGCCGAGCGATATCCTCAGTCTGACTCTGTTCAGCACAGGCAAGGGTGAGATACGCGTATGAACATTTCTCTCGAGGGCAAGCGGGCTTTGGTGTGCGGCTCAACACAGGGCATCGGGCACGCCTCTGCGGTCGCGCTCGCCGAACTTGGAGCCGAGATCACGCTTCTAGCGCGCAACTCCGAGCGTCTCGAGCAGGTGTGCGCCGACCTGCCCCGGAGTCACGACCAGAACCACGACTGGATCGCGGCGGATTTCTCAGAGCCGGCAAGCGTGTCCGCAGCGATCTCCGGCGCCGTGGCATCGGGATACCGGTGGCAGGTCCTCGTCAATAACACGGGGGGCCCTCCCGGAGGTAAGGCGATCGATGCGAGCCACGAGCATTTCCTCGATGCGTTCAAGGCGCATCTGATCAACAACCAGACCCTTGTTCAGGAACTGCTCCCGGGCTTCAGGGCGTCAAAGTACGGCAGGGTCATCAATATCATTTCGACGAGTGTCAAAGCCCCGATCTCGGGGCTCGGTGTTTCCAACACCATCCGCGGAGCCGTGGCGAGCTGGGCCAAGACGCTCGCGAGCGAACTCGCGGTGGACAATATCACCGTGAACAACGTGCTGCCCGGGTTTACCGATACCGCCAGGCTTTCGCAGCTCTTCGCGGCCAAGGCAGAGAAACTCGGCAAGACTCCCGATGAGATCAGGGCTGAAGCCGTTTCTGCGATCCCTGCGGGACGACTGGGCGAACCAGAGGAGGTCGCTGCCGCGGTCGCGTTCCTCGCCTCACCTGCGGCTTCGTATATCAACGGGATCAATATCCCGGTTGACGGCGGGCGCCTCCCCACGCTGTAGGGATGACCATGCACGAGATCCGAAATTACATCAATGGCGAGTTTGTCGAGCCGCAAGCCGGTGGGTTACTGGATGTATATGAGCCAGCAACAGGCAAGGTCTACGCGAAGTGCTCCGCGTCTGACGCGCAAGACGTAGAACTCGCGTACCAGGCTGCGGCTTCGGCGTTCCCTGATTGGTCAGGCACGCCTGCCAGCGAGCGGGCGGGGGTGCTATATGCACTCGCCGACCTGATCGATAGAGAACTGGACAGCCTCGCAATAGCAGAGTCGCGTGACTCGGGGAAGCCCGTGTCGGTTGCTCGCACAGTTGATATCCCAAGAGCGGCGGCAAACTTTCGCTTCTTTGCCGGCGCGATCCTGCACAGCGAATCGGGCTTTCACGATACGGATGGGCAGGCGATCAACTACACGCTCCGCAAGCCGAGAGGCGTCGCCGGGCTTATCTCGCCCTGGAATCTGCCGCTCTACCTGCTGACCTGGAAGATCGCGCCCGCGATCGCGACGGGGAACACATGCGTGGCCAAGCCTTCCGAGGTCACGCCTATGACCGCTTCCATGCTGGGTGAACTCGCAACCGAAGCCGGGCTGCCCGCCGGCGTGATGAACATCGTTCACGGGCTCGGTGATCCGTGCGGCAAAGCGATCATCGAGCACCCCAACATCCCGGCGATCTCGTTTACCGGTTCGACGGGCGTGGGTCAGTGGATCGGGAAGACTGCTGGAGCGAAGCTCAAACGCGTGAGTCTCGAACTGGGCGGGAAGAACCCGAACATCATCTTCGCCGACGCTGATCTCGATGACGCGGTCGAGACCGCGTGCAGAGCCGGGTTCAGCAACCAGGGGCAGATCTGTCTCTGCGGTTCACGGATCATTGTTGAAGCCTCTATCGCGGACGAGTTTGTTGCGAGGCTCGTTGAACGAGTAGGAAAGATCAAGCTCGGCGATCCCAGCGAAGTGCAGACGGAATTCGGAGCACTCGTCTCGAGCGAGCACCATGCCAAGGTAACAAGCGCGGTTCATAAAGCACGCGAGCTGGGCGCCGAGATCCACTGCGGCGGTGAGTCGTTCACACCAGACGGGGCGAGATGTGGGGGCGGGTACTTCTACAAGCCAACCGTCATGTCCGGGCTCGATCCCACATGCGAAGTAGAGCAGAGCGAGATTTTCGGCCCGGTCGTCAGCGTGACGAGCTTTAAATGCGAGGAGCAGGCGATCGAGATTGCCAACGGCACCGACTACGGCCTCGCCTCGATGATCTGGACGAGCGATGTCTCGCGGGCGCATCGGGTTGCCGCTCAGATCGAGGCGGGCATCGTCTGGGTCAACTGCTGGATGCTCCGTGATCTGCGTACGCCGTTCGGCGGGGCCAAGGAATCCGGTGTTGGCCGCGAGGGTGGGACAGAAGCGCTTCGGTTCTTTACCGAGCCAAAGAACGTCTGCGTGAAGCTCTAGGAGAGAATTCATGTCCGATCGGATCGAGAGCAGCAGGGCCCCCGAGGCAGTCGGCGCGTACCCACACGCGAGGCGTGTGGGCAACCTCCTATTCCTCTCAGGTGTCGGGCCTCGCGTGCGAGGCTCGAAGGATATCCCCGGCGTGACGCTCGACGAGCATGGGAACATGGTCGACTACGATATCGAAGCCCAGTGCAGGAGCTGTTTCGAGAACATACGCGCTGTCCTCGAGGACGCGGGGAGCAATTGGGAGAACATCGTCGATGTGCTCTCGTTTCTGACCGACATGAAGCGCGACTTCGAGGGGTACAACAAGGTGTACGCCGAGTACTTCGCCGGTGAGGGGAACCCAAACCCCGCGAGGACGACGATTGAGATCTCGCGCCTGCCGCAAGGCGGGAACGCGCCCATCGCGGTTGAGCTCAAGGTGATCGCGACGGTCGATTAATCGAGTGTGCGGAGCACGGCTCTGACCGGGCTTGCATCAAAGCCAACAAGCTTCAGAGGCAGCGCGATCAACTCGTAGCTCCCGGGCAGCACGTCAGAGAGATCGAGGCATTCAAGTATCGCGATGCTGTGCTTGAGGATCGCTCGGTGAGCGGGCAGCTCTTTCGAATCTGATAGATCAACGCTCGGCGTATCGACACCGACGGTCATCACACCCTGCGAGGCCAGGCGTTCGACAAGCTCGGCCGAGAGTCCCGCGAAGTCCGGGTTGAATGTGTTGTGATCAGGCCAGGTCCCGGTCTTGAGAAGCACCCGCTTGGCATCGATTGGCTGAAGCAGGTCATGGATTTCGAGCCGCCGACCCAGAGCTGGTGCGCACTCGATGACGCAGCAGTCGCCCAGGTAGTGCTCGAGCGGCATCTGGTCGATAGCAGGCGCATCTGTGCCGTAGTGGTTGGCGCCGTCGGCGTGCGCCCCGAGGTGAACTGTGCTGCGCAAAGTCGAGAGGGTGAGGGGTGCGCCGTCGTGCATGTCCAGCAGGACTTCGCGCGAGAGCGGCGTGTCACCCGGGAAGACAGCTGTGTTGGGTGTGAGAGCAGGGCTGATGTCGTAGAGCATGAAATCAATCCTTGCTGATGTACTCTGCGACCACCCGACTCAATTCGGCATCGCTCATCGTCTGCCCACTCTCAAGCCCGATCGCGTCGGCGATGTTCTGAGCGAGCCTGACGACCTTGCTGCCTACTTCTTGGGCATCGGCATAGGGCATGTTCGAGAAGCTGACGAGGTTATAGAGCGGCATGTACCGCTCTGCATCGATTGCGTGGAGTGCGTGCTCGATTCGCTTTCGAAGCAGGAACATCTGGTTGGCAACGCTGTCGCGCATCTCGATGAAATTGTCAAGGGCCAGATCGGCAATCGCGTTCGCATTCGGGATCCTGCGTTTCGAGAATTCGCGAATAACTTCTCCAAAGTCGCCGTCGTGCTCGTCGATGAGTTCACCGAGCACGCGGCAGTCCTCGAACCCGCTGTTCATGCCCTGCCCATAGAAAGGAACGATTGCGTGAGCGGCATCACCCAGCAGAACCGTATTGCCGAACTTGTGCCAGGGCGAGCAGCGAACGGTGACGAGTGATCCGATTGGGTTCTTGGTGTAGTCCTCGATGAGCGTGGGCATAAGGGGCACGGCGTCTGCGAAGTGTTTCTCGAAGAACGGCAGGACGGCGCTCTCAGATGAGATTTCATCAAAGCTCTCGGAGCCTTCAAAGGGCCAGAACAGGGTGCATGTAAATGTTCGATCCGCATTGGGAAGGGCGATCATCATGTAATGGCCCCGGGGCCAGATGTGCAGCGCGTTGGGGTCCATCGCGAACCCGTTATGGAGCGCAGGATCGACGCCGCACTCGCTCGCGGGGGGGATGGTCAATTCCTTGTAGCCGTGGTCGAGGTACTGCTGGCTGTAGTTGAACCGATTTTGGGTTTGCATGACAGCCCTGACCGCGGAGAACGCTCCGTCACAGCCAATGACGTAGTCGGCTTCAATCCGCTTCGATTCTCCGCCGGTAATCTCAACTTCGATTGCGGGTGCGTCAAGGTCTGCGCCGACACATCGGTGTTCGAAGAGCATCACGACGTTGTCGTACTCTGCGAGAGCCTCGAGCAGAGTGACATTGAGTCCTCCCCTGGACACGGAGTGGATCGCGTCCTCGGGGTTGCTGCTGTATGCCTGGAATGTGAGATTGCCGGCCTCGTCGTGCAGCATACGCCCGGGCATGCGAATCGCGTCGGCGAGCACGCGATCGGCGAGCCCGACGCGTTCGAGTGCTGTGATGCCCCGGCACGACAGCGCGAGGTTGATCGAACGACCACCGATGAAACCATTTGTACGGGGGTCCGGTCTGCGCTCACAGAGCGTGACCTTGTATCCCCGTCTGCCCAGTTGGATCGCAAGGAGCGCTCCAACGAGCCCTGCGCCGGCGATCACGACGTGTGTGTTCGCTGGAGTCTTAGCCATTAGGCGTTCGCTTTCTCTACGAGTTCCGCGAGCACATCAACAAACCGCCATACATCATGGTACGAGACATATGTCGGCACCGGTGCCGCGCGGATGACGTTCGGCTCGCGGAAGTCGGCGACCACACCCCGTTCCTCAAGCAGATCACGAACCCCAGAGACATTTCCCGCGATCACGAGCGAGAGCTGCGACCCTCTCTGTGCGGGATCTTCAGGGGTGAGGATCGTGACTCGGTCGCCGCAGCGCTGGCGGATGAGCGATTCCATGTAGCCCGTGATGCGGAGCGATTTCTCTCGGAGCCTGTCGATCCCGATCTCATCGAAGATCGCGAGCGACGCTTTGATCGGGGTCATGCCGAGGATCGGAGGGTTCGAGAGCTGCCACGCGTCTGCGCTGTGCTCTGGGATGAAGTCGGGCCCCATCCGGAACCGAGTCTTGGGATCGTTGCCCCACCAGCCCGCGAATCGGGGGCGATCCGTGCGGTGATGCCGCTCGTGCACGAACGCACCCGCGACGGCACCAGGCCCGGAGTTGAGGTACTTGTAGCTGCACCACGCCGCGAAATCGGCGCCCCAGTCGTGGAGCTTCATCGGTACGTTGCCCATCGCATGCGCGAGATCCCAACCCACGATACAGCCGGCATCTCGGCCCGCCTGTGTGATGGTCGCCATGTCCATGAGCTGACCAGTCAGGTAGTTGACGCCACCGATCATCACGAGCGCGATCGAGTCGCCTTCGTTCCGGATGAGATCGCACACGTCGTCGGTTCTCAATGTGTGCTCACCCTCTCGGGGGCTGAGCCTGATGACCGTATCGCTGATCTCTCGCCCGTGAAACTTTGCCTGTGAACCGACGGCGTACGAATCGGACGGGAACGAGTTGTCCTCAATCACGATTTTGTATCGAGAACCGGTCGGTGTGTAAAACGTGGCCATCAGCAGGTGCAGGTTGACCGTCAGCGAATTCATCGCGACGACCTCGGACTCCCTGGCCCCGACGAGCCTTGAGAGCGGACCTCTAAACTGCTCGTGGTAGTCCTTCCATGGGTCCCGGCCTTCGAAGTGCGCGTTGACAGCGAGACTAGCCCAGTCTTCGAGTTCCTGGTTAATCAGTTCCTTGACAGCCCTTGGCTGAAGCCCGAGCGAGTTGCCGGTCAGATAGACGACCTGCTTTCCAGCCTTCATCGGGATGTGAAACCGCTCGCGGAATTGAGCGAGTGGGTCCTGTTCGTCGAGATGGCTCGCGTGGGCCTCGTCGATAGGGTGTGTGTTGGTGGTCATCGCAGACATGATAGATCAGCCGGGCAGAGCATCCATTCCAAGGAACTCAAGCGCGGTCCCTGTGAGCAGCCTGTCCTTGATCTCCTGGGAGAGGTGCTGCATGGCTTCGATCATCTCGCCTGGTATCTGCTCGCCTAGGGGGAATGGGTAATCCGAGCCCAGCGCGATCCGCTGCTCACCGAAGAGACGCAGGAGCGTGTCGAGCGCGTGCGAGTCGTGCACCAGCGAATCGACGTACACGCGGGCGGGGTGGTGGATCCCATGCTCGTCGGTGCGCGCGAGGTAGTCGCGGGGGTTGATCTCGTTGTCGATGGCGCAGAGATCCGGGCGGACGTTGAAGCCGTGCTCGACACGGCCGATGGTGCCCGGGAACGAGCCGCCACCGTGCGCAAATGCGATGCGGAGATCGGGCACTTCCTCCAGCACGCCGCCGAAGATGACCGAGCACATCGCCCGGCTCGTTTCGGCCGGCATGCCCACGAGCCAGGGCAGCCAGTACTTACGCATCTGGTCAGTGCCCATCATGTCCCAAGGATGCACGAATACGCATGCGCCGAGGTCGGCCGCGGCTCTGAACACATCGACAACCTCGGGTTCGTTGAGATTCCAGTCCTTCGCGTCTCCTCGGTCGATGTGAGACCCGATCTGAACCCCCTTGAGCCCGAGATCATTCACGCATCGCTCGAGTTCCTTGATCGCAGTCTTTGGGCACTGCATCGGCAGCGTGCCGAGCCCGACGAATCGCGATGGATACATCCTGCACACTTCGGCGATGTGATCGTTGAGCAGGCAGGCGAGGTACCCGCCGTGGTCGGGGTTGGACCAGTAGCTGAACATGACGGGGACTGTGCTCAGAACCTGCACGCGGACGCCAGTCTCGTCCATGTCTTCAAGCCTGATCGCATGGTCGAAGCAGTTGAGCTGCACATCGCGGAAGTGCTTGCCTTCGCAATAGAGCGCAGCGCCGCAGCACGCGCCGTCTTGGCCGTGCTCTTTCTGCATGCTGAGCCATTTGCCGGGCCCGAACCGCGCAGCGAGATCCGGCCAATCGGGCGGGAGAATATGCGTATGAAGATCGATCTTTCGATTCGAGCTGTTACACATGGACGTACTGCTTACTGCTCGATGCTGGAGAGATCAAACTCGCCCGCACGCTCGATGACTGTGTTGCAGTTTGGGCACGTGCGGCCTTCGACGGGACCGTTCCAGAAGTTGTCCATCGCCTCGTGCAGATCTTCGTCGATGCTGGCGAGCCTGAACTTGGCTTCGTGCACGAGGGTGTCGCACTCCTCGCAGTACCAGCGGAGCCCATCGTCGAGGATCTCGTCGCTGTTGTGCGTGCGTGGAAACTCAACGATCAACCCGATGGTGTCGGCGGGCCTCTGCGGGCGGTGGGGCACCCAGCGCGGGCAGAGCCACATCTCGCCCTCGCGGATAACAACTTCGCGTGGTTTGGCATCACCCGGGGGGCGGATTCGCACAGAGATGTCACCCTTGAGCTGATAGAACAACTCCTCGGTCGGGTTCACGTGGTAGTCGTTGCGCGTGTTCGGGCCGGTGCTGACAAAGACAATGACGTCGTCAGCCTCTTTGTAGAACTGCTTGTTCATCACGGGCGGCTTGAACTCGTCCGCGTGATCTTCGATCCACTTCATGAGGTTGAAGGGTGGAGCGGGGTCGGTCGTTGCGATTGTCATGTCGTCCTCCGATCGGGTGTGGACTGATTACCAACTGAGTATACCAGCAAGGCAATTCTGGACACCCGGGGTCGGACATGGCGTGCGTGAAATCAGCCGTTCTCCGCGTGAGCAGGAGCAATAGATTGCGCCGGGCGCCTTGAGGTCGAGCCCGCTCGGAGGGCTGCCCAGCAGGGGCGTACAACTGCTGGGCAGGTGCGCGTGGCTCGCAAACCCAAAGTGGGCGGCGACCCATGCCAGCGAACACAGGTTCGACCCGAGCGTGTCCAGCGTGTTGAGCAGCCTGGTGCAGATCAGGTGCTGGTGGATGGACCGACCAGTGTTCCATCTGAACACCCTGCTCAGTGACGAGGATTCGCTTGTACCCAGCACCAGTGAGTGGAGTGGCAGCCGTGGATCGGTCGAGCATCGCCGGCCAGTTTCCCTCAAGCGTGGCTTCAATCGGTGTGGTGCGAACGCCACGATCGGATTGATCCTGAGGCGACGTTCCTCTATCAGGCCCGCAACACACCCGGGCTGCAGACACAGACCATGGAGAAGATGACAACCGTCCACGTTCCGGCGCCCGCGACTGGTGTGTCACGCTTGGATTTGCAATCGGTGCGACCCGCAGACGCCGCTGAACTCGAGTTACTCGGGAGGCGTCCAGAGCGTGTACAACTCGTCCAGGAACTCCTGTGTCCGCGCGATCATCTGAGGAGTTGTATCTTCCAGGAGCTCAAGTGAGTTCTTGAAGTGTTGCTCCGCTTCGGGGTACTGTCCTGATCCCATCAGGCTTCTGCCCAGATTGCGCTCAAAGAGTCCGACGAAGAACGGCGGGCATTCCTCGCTCTCGGTCGCGTCTGCGATGACCTCTTCGAACAGCGCGGTTGCCTCGTCGTAACGCTCGAGATCGAGCCAGAGCATCGCGAGATTGTTCGCGGTGATGATCCGTTGCGCGTCGAGCCTGCCGTTGAGTTCGAGCAGGCGGCCGTGAAGCGTGGTCAGCACTTCCGCAGCTTCGTCCTTCTGACCTATCTCCTGGAGCGCCACGCCGTGGTTGCTCAGCGCGGTGAGCGTCCTGGGGTGTTCGGAGCCAAGTTGTCGTTCCATTCGCTCATAGACATCACCAGTCAAGCCAAACGCATCCTCAAACCTCTGGTGATGCAGGTACATCATCGCCAGATTGTTCATGGATGTGGAGACATCGGGATGATCTGAACCGAACACCTTGATGTCGTCGTCCAGCACGCGTTTGCAGAGCAGCAGGGCTTCCTCGGCCTGACCTGTTCCTTGGAGCGCATCAACAAGCGAACCCCTGGAAGAGCGTACCGTGTGATGTAGCGGACCCAGTACCCGCTCACCCCTGCTGACGTTGTCTTGCAAGATGCTCACCGATTCCTCAAAGCCTCCCACGTTGTTGAGCGCCGTGCCAAGGTTGCTCTTTGCGATGAGCGTGCCTGGGTGGTCAGGGCCGAAGTGCTGGTCTCGGAGTCTGACAAGCTCGCGCGTCACCTCGACGGCTTCCTCGGCCTTTCGGTCTTCGAGCAGCGTGCGGATCTTGCCGCCCAGAGCGGCGAGGTACTGCTCCGAGGATTCCCCCCGGTGCTCGAGTGCATCTCGGGCGAGTGTGTCGAACGAAGCAAGCGCGCTTTCGAGATCACCCGCGAGCCTGTACCCCTCGGCTTCGGCTTCGCGTATCGCGAAGACCGAATCGTCGAACGGGTTGATCGTATCTGCCAGATCCGCCTTCAGATCGCTAACGATTTGCTGGCCCTCGTCCGTTCTGCCAAGATACATCAGCGTATTGGCCTGAGCGGTCAGCACATCTGCACGAGGCAGCCCGGGGACTACTTCTTTGTCGTTCAAGATCGCGATCGCTTTCTCGATATGCACGAGCGCATTGCTGTACGAACCGAGCGCGTAGTACGTATCACCAAGCAAGGCATGAAGTCTCGCACGGATATCAGGGTTGTCGGCGAACGTCTCGTCGATTTCGTCACCCCAGAGCGCGAGCATGTCGACGACTTTCGCATCTGGTCCGAGCTGCTGCGGGTCGGGCGAGACCATCATCTTTCGGATGTACGAGCTGACAGACTCCTCTCGATCGAGCGCATCGAGCGCGCGGTTGCGCTCGACCGAAGCGGAAATGAACCCATAGATAGAAGCCGCGGTGAGCGAGAGCGTGACCACGACAGCGAGTGTCGCGAGCGTGACCATTGCCTTGTTCCGGCCTGCAAACTTCCTTATGCGGTACATCGCGGTGGGAGGGTGGGCAAGAACCGCGTCGCCACGGATCAGCCGCTCAAGGTCGTCGGCAAGAGCATCTGCCGAGTTGTATCGGATCTCAGGCTCGCGGGCACGTGCCTTCTGAAGGACCGCTTCCGCATCTGCAGGGACGGTCACGCCCACGCTGCCGAGCGAGGGGATGACTCCAGCCTCGATTGCGCGGAGTAGCTGCGGCACGGGCATCGATTCCGAATCGAACGCCCGCCTGCCCGAGAGCAGCTCGAACAAGATGACACCAAGCGTGTACACATCGGTTCGGATGTCGATGTTGCCTGTGTCTGCGCCGACTTGCTCTGGGCTCATGTACGCGAGCGTCCCCATGAGTTCGCCAGTTATCGTGTGCGAGCGGCTCGGTCCGTCTCCGTCATCAGCCAGCCTCGCGATGCCGAAGTCGAGAATCTTTGGAACGCCGTTCGCGGTGATAAGGATGTTCGCGGGCTTGAGGTCGCGGTGGATCACTCCTCGCTGGTGCGCGCCGTGCACGCCCCGGCACACCTTGGCCATCAGTTCGAGCTTCTCACGGAAACCGAGATCGGTCACCCTCGCAAACTCAGTCAGGCTCTGCCCCTGGATGTACTCCATAGCCAGATAGGGCAAAGGCACAGGTGCAATTTTTTCGGTTATCCCCGCTGTAAATATCTTTGCGATGTAGGGATGATCGAGTCTGGCCAGAATCGCGACCTCGCCTTGGAACCTCTCAAGCTGTCTGTCGCTGGTCAGCCCTGCGCGGAAGATCTTGATCGCGACCTCTCGGCTCGGGTTGCTCTGAGTCGCGAGGTAGACGTCGCTTGTGCCGCCCCTCGCGATCAGGCGTTGAACGTTGAAACCGTCGAACCGGGTATCGACCGCAATGTCCGGCAGCGGCGCCGCGCCTACGAGGATGTCGAGATCACCCGTGAGCACATCATCGCTGTCATCGCTTGCGATGAGAGACATGACGCTCGTGAACAGCGATGCGTCGTCCCCGCACTGAGCCTTAACGAACGAAGCACGTTCTGTGCGTGGCATCTCGAGCGCCGTTGCAGCGATGTTCTTGATCCGATCCCAGTTCGCGTGCTCGTTCGACATGGAGCCGACTATACCTCACCGAGCTTGGCGCGAAGCCAGACCCTTGCCACGGACCATTCTCGCTTGACGGTGCGGGGCGAGATTTCCATCAGCTCCGCGGTCTGCTCGACACTCTGGCCCGCGAAGTACCTGAGCATTACGATCTCGTGCATGCGCAGGTCCCGGCTTCGCAGCTGGTCGAGTGCCTCTTCCAACCGGAGAGCCGAGTCGAGCCTGTCATCAGCGCCGATCTCGTTTTCGTTGAGCTCGATATGCGTCTCGCGCCCGCCGCGCTTCTGCGTGGTCTTGTTTCGGGCATGATCGATCAGGACCCGTCGCATCGACTCGGCCGCGGCACAGTAGAACTGCCTCGGTCCAGACCACTTGACCTCGGCACTCTTGGCGAGTTTCAGGTAAACCTCGTGGACGAGCGCCGTTGCCTGGAGCGTGTGGTTCTTGCGTTCCGAGGTCATCTTTACCTCGGCGATCGCTCTCAGACGGTCGTACACCGCGGTGACCAACTCAGGCGGGCAGTTCCCCGGCGAGCCTGGGGCAGCACCACCCTCTGGCGCAGTTGCATCTGGTTGGACCGCTTCGTCACTCAATTCCAGATTCCTTGGCCCCGATCGGCCCTCGATCTCGCTTCCTCTCCTTGAGGAGCCCTCACCGAACCTCACCGCGAGGGGCTTGGTTAGGGGGTTTTCCGGAATGCACAGATTAGCACAGGTACACCGCGGTTCCAAAGCACTGCCGCGATGCAGGTAAGGAGATTCTTGAGATGTTGACACAAAAGAAGTTATCGACCGCGGCAGGCCTCCTCGCGGCCCTCGCAGCGAGCAACGCCAGCGGCCAAACGTCAAACTGGACTAACTCGGCAGGTGGCAACTGGAACGACATGAGCAACTGGGATGCGGCTATCCCGACCGGACTCGGGCAGTCAGCCGGGTTTGGTCTCTCGGGCGCGTACACAGTGACGCTCGATGTGAACCCAATGATCGCCGATGTGAGTATTACAAACCCGGATGTTCTGATCTCGATTCCCCCTGGGCGTAATCTGGACCTGAACGGTGCATCCCTGCTGAATCAAGGCCTGATCGAGCTCAACCCGTCCGCTTCGAGCCTTAACGCACTGTTTACTGTTTCGAGCAATATTGCAGCGAGCGGGTCAGGTCAGATCTGGATGCGCACGTCGAGTGATAATTCGCAGATCGTTGGTGCGGGTATCCTCTCGAACGCTGCCAGTCACACAATCAGAGGTGTTGGACAGATCCACACAGCCGTCGTTAACGACGGTCTTGTTCAGGCCGATATCTCGGTCTCCGTATCGGGGAACGACCTCGAGATCCGGGGCGATGTCACCAACAACGGCACACTCTCGAGTGCCACGAACTCATTGCTCGAACTCGTTGGGGTAACTATTGACCAGACTGGTGGCGGCACAATCTTCTCAGAGGACGCCGCAGCGGTTGCCGTGACGAGCCAAGACGCCGCGATCATCGGTGGCACTATCGACAGAGCTGGTACCGGTGAGCTGGATATCCTCAGCGGCGGGGTTGCCGCGGTGACGAGCGTCACCAACAGCGGATTCATTGATGTGCTCCCGGGCGGCAGTATTGTCGTAGACGGCACAGGAATGATCAACGATGGCACGATCGCGGTCAACCAGAATGCATCTAGCTTGAACGCTCTCATGACGTTCGTCGCGAGCGGGAACCTCGATGGCTCGGGCATGCTCATGATGCGAACAAGTGCGGACAACAGCCAGTTCAATACCGACCCCGCGGTCACCGTCACCCAGGGAGCCAACCACACCACCACCGGTGTCGGCCAGCTCAACGCGTCGCTCATCAACAACGGTGTTGTCAGCGCGGACGTCAGCGTCTCTGTCTCCGGCAACATCCTTGAACTCCAGACGGAGAACAAGGTGAACAACGGTGATCTCACAGCCGAGGGAGGCAGCATTCTCCAGATCGACGCCATCACGATCGATCAGCTCGGAGGGGGCAACATCATCTCCAACGGCGGTGAAGTCCGCCTCAACACCGTGACCGTAGAAGGCGGCACCTACTCCGCCCCGGGCGGCGGTCTTCTCAGGTCGGACAGCGGCACCCAGATGCTCAGCGGAGTTGTTCTCGACGGGCCGATGGTCCTCGATCCGGGCACAAATGTTGAAGTCGACAGTGACGGACTCGTGAACAACAGCACTATCCAGCTCAATCCGAACGCATCTACATCCAACGCAGTCATCGAGTTTACCGAGTCGGCAACACTCGGAGGCAGCGGCGAACTCCAGATGCGCACTTCTGCCGACAACTCACAGCTAAACACTGCAGAAAACCAGACGCTAACCGTAGTCTCCACGCAGCTGGTCCGAGGGGTCGGTCAACTCAACGCATCGCTTGTCAACAACGGTGAGATTCGCGCAGATGTCAGCATCTCCGTCTCCGGCAGCGATATGGATTTGATCACCAACGACAAAGTCAACAACAACCTCATGGTCGCTGCGGCCAGCAGCTTCCTCGACATCACCGGTATCACTGTCGATCAGTCAGGTGGCGGCATGATCGTCGCTGACGAGGGCAGCATTCGCATCAACGATGCCGTCATCGAGGGTGGTGACATGCTCGGGCTCGGAGCTGGGTTCGTAGACAACATCTCCGGATCAATTTCGCTGCTCAGCGGGGTCACACTCGACTCTCCGATGCAGATCCGTGCCGGTTCGACGGTCCGGGTTGATGCAGACGGGCTCACCAACAACGGTGTCACGGAGATCAACAGCGCCGCTTCCTCCTCTGACGGCGTTCTCCAGTTCCTCGCCGACACCACACTCGATGGCGCAGGTGAGATCCAGATGAGAACCAGCGCTGGCAACTCGAGAATCGAGACCGACCCGGGCTTTACGCTTACCCACGAAGCCGATCACTCCATCCGCGGTGTCGGCGAGATCAACGCAGCAATGATCAACAACGGCACCATCAGGGCCGACGTTGTTGTCTCCGTCTCTGGAAACAAACTCGAACTGCAGGGCGGAGATAAGATCAACACCGCAGTGATGTCCGCAGAGGGCGGCTCGTCGCTCGAAATCACCGGCATCACACTCACCCAGACCGGTGCTGGTGAGCTGCAGGCAAACGACGGCGAACTCCTCTTCAACGGCAGCGCCACACTCCGCGGCGGGCGAATCGAAGCAACCGGGACTGGCAGCTACGACGTCAACGGGGCAACTACATTCCATGATGTCGTCTGCAACGCATCGGGCGAGATCGACGCGGGCGATACGCTGACCATCACCGGCGACGGACTCGTCAACAACGGCTTCATGCGTGTCAACCCGTCGCAATCCTCGGCGGACAGCCTGTTGGCCTTCCCTAGCGACGGCTTCTTGAACACCGGTACGGGCGCTGGCGTAGTGGAATTGTTCGCGGTGGGTCTCAACAGCCAGATCGATGGACCGGGTGTCGTCACGAACGGGCCGAGCCACACGATTGCCGGCATCGGCACAATCGATACCGAATTCGTCAACGGCGGCATCATCGCTCCGGGACGCGATGGTGTCGCAAACCTGGGCACCCTCAACGCATCGGGTGACGTCACCTTCGCGAGCTTCGGATCGATGACCATCGAAGTCGGCAACGGCAACCAGTCCGATCGCTTCGCGATTGCAGGTACTGCAAATCTCGCAGGTACACTCGATGTCGTCCTTGACGATGGCTTTGTGATCGGCAACCAGATCGACTACACCATCCTCACCGCAGGCAATGTTGTCGGCACCTTCGATACAGAGAATCTGCTCGTCGACGGGCAGCTCATCACACGGATTCTCTACGAGCCTACGCAGGTCCGTCTCGTAACGCGTTGCATCGCCGACACCAACCTCGACGGCGCGGTCACCCCGACCGACTTCACCGCCTGGGTCAACGCATTCAACAACGGTGACGCGGTCGCAGACCAGAACCTCGACGGCCTCATCACCCCGACCGATTTCACGGCCTGGATCGCCAACTTCAACATGCCTTGCCCGTAAGCCACAACCGAAGAGCTCCCAGAGGGAGTTGGTAGCCTTCTTTACCTGCATGCCCCCGGCCCGTCCTATTTGACTGGTCGGGGGCATGTCCTTGAGAGAGAGGAGATGCAGCTTACTCAACGACTGCGGCACTACGCCCGCCGGTCTGTTCACCGCCGTCGTCATCACCGCCGCCAGATGCGTACGCGTTCGAAGCAGTGAGCAAAGCGACGCTCAGACCCAGCAGCAGTATTGCAAAGTTTCTGCGAGTCGATTTCATGATGTCCCGGCTCCTGTGCAAACTGCGTGAACGCATTTTCTCGACTGTGTTGACTTTCATTTCACCCTCCGCGATCGATTCACGCAGCTTCACATCCTCTTCCCTGTTCGCATCGAGCGCATTCGCCACACGCTCTCGGTCCTTGGCGTCCTTCCAACTCGCGGCGAGCTTGCCGCGGAGATCGGCGCTCAGTCTTGTCCTGAGCAAATCGATCGCCGCCTTGGTGTTCTCAGATTTCTCGATCGCCGGTGTGCTGGACTTGCTCGTCGCGAGATATCTGATCCGCTCCATGTCACAAGCACGCTCTTTCTCCGCAATCCGCGAGCCTTTGCGGACAAGCGCCAGATACGCCCACCGCGCGAGCATGGCAGATGCGTTCGAGATCCGCTGGGCACTCTCCTCAGCGGAGAGCTGATCGGTGATGAGCTCGTTCGGCCGCTCGTCGATCATCTTCCAGACCCGGCAGGACGCCCACGACACCATGTCGTGCAGGTCGACCGAGGTGCAACGCATCCGTGCGAGGTGCCTCCTGCACGCTTCTTCGATCCTGGGGCGACACTCACGGTCGTATCGCTCCCAGAAATCGATCTCAAAGTTCTTGCGTTCCATCACTCAGTCTCCTGCTCGTTCGAGGACGCGTCAGAGGCGGACGCGAGCTTCCGGTAGAGAGCGTCGAGCGAAGGCAGGTGCGGTGCCATGTCCAGAAGGCTGTCGTCGTGCCGCAAGTAAGCGTGCAGGTCCGTGCCGGGCTCAAGCAGGTCGTCCAGACCCCCGAGCGCAGCGAAGACGTTGTCCGCTTCTTCGAGACGGTCTGAATCGAAGAACGCGCGCGCGCCGGTCATCATGACGGGGACGCTCGTCGGTGCAGCGTCCCAGGCCTTCAGGAACCACTCGATCGCTTCGTTCGGGCGATCGAGTCGCACCAGTCGGTCGGCGATATTGCCGAAGCTGACTTCCTTTCGGCGGTCGGTGTCGGCGTACCTCGCCGCGATCATCTCAACATCGACGGCTTCCTCGATCCTGCCTCGCGCCGAAAGCGTAAGAGCGCGCTGGTTGGGCCGCGCCCATGCTGGGTTCTGATGGCCGTCGCCGTCGGTCTCGTCGTACTTACGGATGAGTGCGTTGAGCTCGGCTCCGATCTCTTCGAGCGCAGCGAAGTCGCCCCGTGTGCGAGCCGCGTGCGCGAGGTTGCACCAGTCCATGATGGCAGCCTCGATCGGGCTGAGTCGGCGCGGGTCGTCGGTGGTCACGATCGTGCTCTTGGATCTGTCGTCGTTCATGTTGATTCCTTTCCGTAAGAGCCGCGGCCTTGTGAGCCGCCAGGGAGTTCCGCAAAGCGGCATGCCTCCCTGACAGCTATGACGGAATCCGGGGCAAAAAGTTTCTGGTTACTAACAAATTCACCAAAAATCGCTCTTTGCAGTCAGCAAATCGAGGGTCTTTACGGAGCCAACACCGGTGAGACGCACGAAAAACCGACCAAAACTTAAACAAGTGCGTCGCGTGGTGCTCAGCACCGAAAGGGATCGAAATGGGACACGCAGGAAAGAAACGGCTCGTTTCAGCGCTCACGCTCGCACTCGCGGCGGGTGTGCTCATGCCCGCAGGGTCAGCAGATGCGCAGTGGCGCGGCAACGACAGGTGGAGCCATGACAGGCACCGCGAACGAGACAGCGTCGGCACGCTGTTCATCGATGGGAAGGAATTCTGTCTAGAGGGCCGGCGCAGCATCGCGTACGAGATCTGCGAAGCGTTCCGCTGTGCTGGTTACAGGGCATCGGTTCACGGTGGCTGCGTCACCGTGCGCTACCGAGGGTGTTCGCCGCGCGTCTCGCTCAACGGATGCGAGTACGCCATCAGGGTCTCACGCTCTTACGGCTGCCTTAGGATCAGGCCCTACATACCAAATCGGCACAGATTCGATCGGCCTATCTACCGCGGCTGGCACTACGAGAGACCGAGCAGGCGCCACTGGCACCGCTGGAAGCCGAGGCGGTACAGCCCAAGGTGCTCGGTTGGTGGTATCTCCATCCAGTTCTGACGCCTGAGTTCTGACAACCACCACAGCCGGCAACCCGCCCAGTCCGAGGCGGGTTGTCGCGTCGGACCTCTTCCTCGGTTGATGCGCAAGCCTAAGACCTAATCAGCGAGCGTGACTTCCTGCTCGGTAACTCGGACCACGGATAGCCCGTTCTCTATCGAGATCGGTCCGCGAATCTCGATTCGCTCACCAACAAGTGAGAACAGGGACTCGGGCAATGCATCGCTGTTCTCGATCGCAAGTACACCCGCGACCTGTTCGCCCGCAGCGGTTTGCCCGACAAAGAGAGGCGGAATCCCACCTCGCAGGCACAAGATCGCGCATGCCCGGTGTGATCTTCCTTGGCCGGGTTTCATCGCACCGAGATAGCACTTGCTGTCGAGAATCTCCCCGATCGCGACAACCTCAGTTGCTTCTTGCGCGATTGAATTGATCTCGAGTTCTTCATTAATGAGTTCGTGTCCCAAGAGCTCGATCGCGCGCCAGCCATCCCGCTCAAGGAGTGTGCCGCGCACACGGATTGCGGATCCTTCGAGCCCCTTGAACCTATTGATACTCCCAAACTTGCCAGGCTCAACCAGAAGCATTGGGCCGTCGGTGGTCTCGAGGAATGGGTAGGGCCTCTCTCGAAGAATGCCAGCGTGTGCTGAAGCCTCGGCCATCCAGACCGCCTGACCCGGCGAGCGAGTTGTGAATGCGAGCACCAGGCTTAGGCCGACTGCTGCGCCAGCCAACACGGGTACAACGAATCGCAGAAGCGCTATATACCTCTTTGGCACAGGCAGGTACCCGACGTAAATCGTGTCGCCAGAATTATCCACCGCGAGGCTCCGGATTGAGAAGCACGCGTCCGCCCTCGACTCGGATCTCGTATGTACGAACGCGCTCCGTGTAAGGAGGGGGCGAGCAGCCGGTCGCCGGGTCGTACTGATAGCCGTGCCATGGGCAAGTCAGGCAGCCATCGATGACTTGCCCCTCGCCGAGCGGCCCGCCCTGATGGGCGCACACGTTTGACATCGCGGTGATCGTGCCTTCGTTGTTCACAACCGCGATCGCCTCGTGTCCCGCCTGTCTGACGACCCGCGCCCTACTCGTGGGGATCTCGCTGACTTCACAGACATCGATCCAGCCCGCATCAGCTTCAGCGACTGCCACGTCAGCCTTTCGCTGTTTCAAGCCAGCGGTGATATGCAGGCCTCCTAGCCACACCACGCCCAGCGCGAGGAGAGCAGGCGTGACTGCGCCCTGTTTATCCTGCATCGCACCGAACGCGACATGCAGTACCACCAAGGTGTACGCCGCGTACACGCACATGTGCATCGCCTTCCAGAACCGATGCCCAAGATTCGCAAGCCAGAAATCGTGACTCGTTGCAGCCATGACGAAGAAGATGATGAGTGCCATGAACCCGAGCAGTTCGTATGGAACTCCGCCGCCCGACGAGTTCAGGATAGCCGAGAGCGGGTTTACACTGCCGAATCCGCCGTAGAAACCAACGACCAAAAACCCGTGCAAAAACGCGGCGAAAAAGAACATCACACCCAGGTGTCTTCGGTTGTATAGCAGCGGAGAGAACCGCTCATCGATCCTCGCGAGCGGACCGATCGAAAGTATGATATGAAGCATCACGATCGAAAGCACCCCAAACCCGCGCATGAGCAGGATCGGCGGGCTGATCTCGCTGGGTGACTGGTGCCTGATCATCCCTGCACCCACGTAAACCGTGAGAAAGAGCACCATGCCTGCGAGTGTGACAATGTCGTATATCTTCTTGTGCCTGTTCCATTGGACGAGCACGTAGCGGTTGCTCATCGGGCACCTTCAGTCTGCTCAGTGTCAACAACGCCCGAGGCTGGGCGTTGCGTTGCCGCGAACACGACCAGCACGAGCAGCAGGGGGCCGATGACGGACCATGCAACGAGGTGAACTCGACGCTGATTTCGCGTCATGGCTCTCGGCTCGTGTTCTTCGCCCCCACCAGCTTGCCAGCCATGATGGGCCAGAGGGCAGCCATGCCGGGCGTCGCGATGAATCGAAACCTCAGCGGAGAATCTGCGACGACCGAGTCGAAGGACTTGATTGGCCCGGCCGCTACAACAACTGCGAATACCACCCCGATCGCAAAGTAAACCCCGATCACGATGAGCAGCACGTCAATCATGACCCGCTCTCAGCGGTGGGTGTTTCCAGCAGCATAAAGAGGATGTTGTCAACGAACGTGGGGTCGCGTGTGAGACCCAGGTGGTTGGCAAAGATGAACTGCACTCGGTGCCACTCGACTGGTGTCTGGAGGAAGGGCTTCCATTCCCCGCCGATGCGTTCATCGTGCAGTGCACTGTATCGCGCGACGGTTCCGTCGCCTGGCCCGCTTTCCTGAACACGGATCTTGCCCGATGCGTTCACTGCGAGAATCGTCGGGGTGCTCTCGGAGTCGCCGATAAAGATTGAGATCGTCGTACCCTCGGGCGGTGAAGCGGGAACGTCGAGCGCCCTGTGCAGTTGCTCGGCGCGAGCTAGGCACTTTTCGAGATGATCCTGTGCTATCGCCAGCCGTTCTTCGCGTGACTGCACATCCGGGAGCAGGTGGCGGAGCTTGTTGTCCTCATCCTCGTCGAGCAGCCCCCAGCCGTACCGCTCCCACGTCGCGATGTCGAGGAACTCGATGGTCTCACCAGTCTGCTGATCGACGACCACGCCGTGTCGTTCTCGTGGGAGCAGCTGATAGATCGCGGGCATCGTCCCAAGGATGCTGGGCCTGAAATTCGGGAACACCGGATTGAGATTCAACCCGTTGACGAGTTGCACGAGCGCGCCCGCCGAACCCGCGTTCGGGGTCCCGATCAGGATCGCCTGCCGGACGTTCTGGGCACCCTCCCAAGTCAGTTCCGGGAGAGAGCCGTCGTCAGGGAGCGGCTGTGTGCCGTAGCGCATGTAGTAACGGAGCACAAGGCCCCCCATCGAGTGTGCGACGACATCGACCTTGAGCGGCTCATCAGGGCTCATGCCCCTCGTGTCTCTGTTGACGTCCTGGGCTTCACGGATTACGCCGTGCAGCGCAGCAGCTTGCTCGGCGATATCCCTTCGCCAGTCATAGGGCAGCTGGTAACACGTGTAGTGCAGCCCGCCGTAGTCGATCGCGCCGGATTCTCCGAGAGACTCGTCGCGGTACTTGCCAGCCGCGAGTGTCATCATGATGTCCACGTACGCTCCGATCTCAAGCCCGCGGAGCAGTCCGATATCAAGCTCGACGACATCAAGTACATCGCTCGGGTAGACACTGTCTCTCAGTTCTGAGAGCGGCACACCGAGTTCCATAGGCAGAGCAACCTGGCGAGCACCCACGGCCTTGTCCACATCAGCGGCACCGAACGTGAATGAGCCCCACACCTTCGTGCCGTCTTCATCGACGAGTTTCGAACCGAGAATCCCCGGGATCACGACGACGGGAGTTCGTTCGTCTCCGATGTTGGTTGCCGGTGTGTTGTAGATTGCGCCAAGATCGGCGGTCTTGTTACCGTGATCTGAACAGCCGGAGAGCAGTGAGACAAGACAGAAACAGCAACCTATTGCGTGTCGGGTCATGGTCACTCCAACGCAAAGCCAATGAGAGACAGGTCAGGCGAATATGCCGATTGAACAAGCACATTTCGTATACTATTTCGGCGCCACTGATTCTTGACATAATTATCTGTCATCCCGTAGACAGGTTTGATCTGCTTTGAGTGTACGCTGCGGCGAAGAATCTCGCTACGCGATCGTGCTGAACCGAAGGGTCCTCGCTCGACACAACGTCGGCAACAGGCAGCACCGCGATCGGGATCTCGTTCTCAGGCTTGCTCCAGAAACCGACCGGCAGCTCATCCCATGAGTCGTTCTCGCCCCGAACCGTTGATCGCCAGGGCGCGACGTACCAGTACCCACTCCCTGAAAGCTTGCCGGGCGGAGCGAGCCCCATGACGATAAATCTCGGCGGTGACTCTGTCTTTGGACCGAGTCTCACCTGAGTGCTCGTCTCAAAGCTGTGCGGCCACATCCGGACTGGTGTGGCACCGGATATCGTCCATGCCACCTGTTCGAGGACCGCCGCGGTGTTTGAGTAGAGCCTGATGAGTTCGGCATGCGCCAGCTGTGAGAGCTCGCCCACCGGTGCACCGTCGGCTACAGGGTGTTCTGGTTTCTGTAGAGGTTCCTGGACAGGCCTCGGGGCGGGTCCCGCCTTTGCCTCCACGGCTCCAATCATCCAACGATGCGCATCTGCGATGCTCTTTCCAACCAGTTCAGTGGTCGCGATTGGTGCGCCGGTTTCTTCAACGAGGAACAACTCAAGGTTCCACAGCCGGATCACGCCTCTCATCGGGTGATCCCCCGCGACTGGCTCGCTCACGAAGATGCCATCGAGAAGACCCTGGCCAGACATCCACGTCATCGCAGCGTGCTGAGCGTCGTGTCTCGGGCTCGCCCATGATTTACCAACAATCCCTGGGATGCGAACCGCGTGATTGGCAAGCGCCCAAGCCGACGCGAGGTCGGCCTCGTCGTGGCCAGCCAATTCCCACCAGTGCACCGCTTCGTGCGACATGTCTCCCGGTCTGAGCTGATCCAAAGACTGCCCCCTGATGAATCAAACCCGTCTTCTTACCCCGATTATCCGTACCAGGGGTAGCTTTCTACCCTGAGCCTACACCTCACGACGAGCAGTGACTGATTCAGACTTGACATAATTATCAATTGTGTGTATAAACATTCATGTCATTCCAGCGGCGTCACGAAGCCATCAAGCAAATCCTCGACAAGGGGCCGGTTGAGAGCCAAGAGGCTCTCCAGACGGGGCTTGCCGAGTTCGGGATCAAGGCTTCGCAGGCTACGCTCTCAAGAGACTTGCGCGAGCTCGGCATCGTAAAGGGCGCGATGGGTTACATCCTCGATTCGACGCATCTCGCAGGCGTGCACGGCTCACGGCTTGAGGATTCCCTGCAGCGCGAAGTCTTCCAGATCAGCGAGGCGCAGGCGATGGTCGTATTGCGAACAAGGCCGGGTGCCGCCCAGTCGGTGGGGGCTGCGTTCGATCTGCACTTGCCGCCCGGCGTCGTTGCGAGTCTGGCGGGTGATGACACAATCTTTCTTGCGATCGAGTCAGGCGCAACCGTATCTGAAGTCGCAAACCAGATGCGTGTACTCGCTGGTCTCGTTGATCATGGAGTTGAAGCATGACAACCCCCGTCGCGGTTGTCGGTGCAGGGGGTTACACGGGCCAGGAACTTGTTGAGCTCATCACGCGCCATCATGCGCTCAGGCTTGTCGGTGTCTTTGCATCTGCAAATTCAGCTGGCACGCCCATCAGCGAGATCGCACCGAGGCTTCGAGGAATCGTGAATCCTAGGGTGCAAGAGACAAACGCCCACGCGATTGCCCAGAGCGGAGCAACTCATGTGTTTCTTGCTACACCCCACGAGTTGAGTATGCAACTCGCGCCAAAGCTCATCGAGTATGATCAGATTGTCCTTGATCTTTCGGGCGCATACAGGCTTAAAAATCTAGATTTGTATCCGGTTCACTATGGCTTCGAACACCTCCACCCCAGCTCAGTCGAGGAGGCGCTCTACACCATCCCCGAGCTGTGCAGTGACAAGATCCCGAGGGCAAAGCTGATCTCGCTTGCAGGCTGCTACGCGACATCTGTCATCTTGCCTTTGGTCCCGCTCGTTCGTGCCGGTTTGCTCGAGGCTGACCGGACTGTGATCGTGGATTCTGTGTCTGGAGTCAGCGGCGCCGGGAAGAAGCCTGCCGCGAAGACAAGCTTCTGTGAGGTGAGCCAGTCGCCTTACGCGGTGCTGAGCCACCGCCACGAACCTGAGATGATCGAGCATACTGGGACGGACATCATGTTCACGCCCCATCTCGGGCCGTACGCCCGGGGCATCCTCTCAACGATACATGTTGATCTTTCTCGTGGAACAACACGGCCCGCGATCGAAGCGGTGTTGCAAGAGGCGTTCGCCGATTCCCCGTTCGTTCGCTTGCTCCCCGACGGCGCTTGGCCAAGTGTGGGGGGGGTGACGCACACAAACATGATCGACATCGGTTTTGCGGTTGATGAGAAACGGTGCCACCTTGTCCTCGTCAGTGCGATCGACAACCTGCTCAAGGGCGCTTCGGGTCAGGCAATCCAGGCACTCAACCTGCATCTCGGAATCGACGAACGCACCGGTCTGATGCCCGGAGCCACGACGTGAAACCAATGGTTATCAAACTCAGCGGCAGGGTGCTCGATCAGCCCACAACAGCCTCGTCACTCTGGTCTGTGATTGCCTCTGCCTCAAAGAACAGACCGATCGTCCTCATGCATGGTGGTGGAAAGCAGGTCGATGCACTCCTCCACAGGCTCGGCGAGCAGACAACCCGTGTCGATGGCATCCGAGTCACGCCTGATTCACAGATCGATCTCGTGTCGGGTGTGCTTGCTGGCCAGGTCAGCCTCAGGCTCGTCGGTGCGCTCAAGGCGGCAGGGGCTGCCGCGGTAGGTCTGTCGCTGGGTGACGCGGGCATGCTTGAGTGCAGGCAAGCCGATCCCGACCTGGGTCGGGTAGGGATGTTACAGCAGACGAATGCTGAACTGCTCGGCACACTGCTTGCGGCTGAGTATCTACCGGTCGTGAACTCGATCGGTCTCGATAAGAATGGCGGGCCCCTGAACGTGAATGCGGACGATGCCGCCGTCGCGATCGCGGTCTCGCTAGGTGCAAGCGAATTGCTGTACATCTCTGATGTGCCGGGGCTTCTAGATGAAGCCAACGATGTCATCGCGACGGTCAACCATGATCAGGTCGAGACGCTCGTGCACGGGGGAGTGGCCAAAGACGGGATGGCAGCGAAACTCCGCTCAGCCTCTGATGCTTTGGGTGGGGGTGTTGATCTCGTTCGACTGACAGACACCGATGGCGCTATCAAGCGGCTCATGGGAGAGTCGTTCACGGCAACCAGGATCCATATGGAAAGCCGATTGCTTGGCTAAAGATTGTGCCGGACTTCGGCCCATTGTCTTTCCGTGCTGGCCGAGCTTCGGCAAAGCAGAAAACGCCAAAGGCGGCGGAGTTTCGGCGTGTGTTTGCCGATACTCCTGCCGCCTTCGTACGTTTGAGATTTATTGATCTGTTCGTTATCGCCTGCGGCGCAGGGCAACAAGACCGCCGAGGCCGAGCATCGCTGCGCTCGCCGGGGCGGGGATGATCTTGACTTCGAGCTGGAGCGAAACCGGGGCGCCGCCCTCGTTGGTGCTGAAGATCGGGAACGTCGAGGCGCCGCCCTGCTCAGCGAAGTGCAGGCTGGTGATCGAGAGGCTCACGATGCCCGAGTTGAGCGAGTCCTGCAGGTAGCTGACGACGTCGGCGTTGTTGAGGTCGAGCGCGAACTCGACGGTCTGGCCCGAGCCGATCACGGTGGTGCCGGGCGTCTCGCCGAGGATGTTGCCGACCGCGAACGGGGCGGGGGTGAACCCGTCACGCTGGTTGTTGGACACATCGCGGAGCGAGCCGCCCGCGTTGTCGGTGGCGTACGCGTTGCGTATGTCCTCGCTGGTCGGATCGCCGAAGCCCCAAGCAAAGTCGTCGCCGTATGCGAACGCGTTGAGCCCGCCGCGGAAGCCGGTGCCGAAGAGGTCGATCGAAGCGCCTTCGTTGTAGACGTTGTCGTAGCTGAACTCACCCCCGGTGATGGTTGCCGTAGCGGTGGCAGACGTGATGATGTAATTTGAAGCGCCCTGGCCCGGTGCGATATCGCCAGCGGTGATGAAGCTGTTGAGGAACTGGGCGTCGCGGTCATCGAACTGACCCGGAATGAAACCGGAGCCGAACGTAGAAGCAGCGGGCCTGACGCCTGCAGTGAAATTGAACGGGTAGTTCCAGCGGTCGAACGTGGGTGCCGCAAAGTCGAACGTGGTCTGCGCCGAAGCGCCGGCGGCGAGCAGGAGCCCGCCGAGGATCGCTGTCTGCTTGATCATGTCTCTCTCCTGTGGGTGTCTTGCGAGGGATAAACCGATGCCTTCGAAGCAGTTGTATACCCATTGAGACTGAGTCTCAATCGCAGAATGATAAAAACAACGGGTCATTAGCCCTTTGGTTCATCAAGGGCCTCAGGATTGCCCACCTCCCCCCCCGCCAGCAGGCTCCACACAAGCCAATTGGCGGGGGGAGTCGAACCCCCAACCCTCCGATCCAAAATCGGATGCTCTACCGTTGAGCTACACCCTGATCCTGAGGAGACCCCCCGTAGGGGGCCTCAATGGTCAGCTGAGTTGATTTCCCATCCTATCCGTTCCCTGCTGGTATTTGGCTGCAACGTCTACTGGGTTGCCGTGGCAATCCAGCCGGGTTGCAAAGCCCGTGCAAGCATACGATAATAACCCATACCGGATTCATATGGCACTGAATTTTGGTCGCAAAAACAGCCCTTACGGACTCAGAATGGCGATTTGGGAGATATGAAAGTGAATGTGCTTGAACATGAACAGGTTTCGTTCCGATCCGATCTTGACATGGGCGCAGAACTGGTTACGCTATTGCATCATGCGGGAACGGACCGGAGCAAAGCCATGACCGAACACATCGACCAGACCATCGCAGATCTTCGAACCCTGTTGAAAAAGCAGGAAGACCAGGTTCGCGGGACGAAGCGCACGATCAACAGCCTTCTGGGAATGGCCGGCAAAGATCCCATGTACTCAGACGCAGAACTCGCAGAAGAGGGCGCGTCCGCTTCGTTTAGTACGATTGCTAGTGACCGCTGGTATGGGCAGCCTCTCGCCACGGCCATCCAGGATTATCTGTCGATGCGCCGCGCGGCCACTGGTGATGGACCGGCCACTGTTGCAGAAATCTACGACGCTTTGTTGACCGGCGGTTACGAGTTTGAAGCGAAGAACGCTGACTATGCGAAGCGAGGCCTTCGTAGCTCGCTTACTAAGAATCCGCGAGCATTCCATCGCCTACCGGACGGTAAGCGTTTTGGTCTTACTGAGTGGTACCCCAAAAAGGCAAATAAAACCGCAACCGATCCGGCCGAGTCCGGGGATAGAGACTCCGATGAATCAAGCGATCAGGATGGAGGTGATGAATGAGGAGATACCAAAGGCCCCGTCAGGACCACCGCTTGACTGAGCGGGGTGCTGATGGCGGGGCCGATGATCGCGCACGCTGATAAACGTGCAGCAACACGTTTATCAGCTAGGCACTAAATCAGTCCCTTCAGCCTCGCTTGGTCGCCCTCGAAAGGGGGCGACCCGGCTTCAAGCCCCGCCGGTGCTGGAACACCGACGGGCAGACACCAAGGCGAGTGAAGCGCCAAGGCACCCGTTCAAGGCCACTATAGCGCTTTTCGCCGCACTCCGAAAGGATTGCGACGTGGTCGCGCTCAAAAAGCCCCAGACCCTTATTCAGGCCGTCCGGTATTTCGACCCCGAGACCGCCGAGCTTTACCTCAAATCCATCAAGTGGCCCGATGGCCCCTGCTGCCCCCAGTGCGGCTCGGTCAGCGTCGGGTCCATCAAGAGCCGCCGGCGCTACCAGTGCCGCGAGAAGGGCTGCCGGAAGCAGTTCTCCGTCCTGACCGGCACGATCTTCGAGGGCACACACCTCGGCCTCGACAAGTGGGTCGTGGCGATCTGGATGATCGTCAACTGCCGAAACGGCGTCAGCTCGTGCGAGATCGCCCGGACGATCGGCTGCAAGCAGCAGTCGGCCTGGCACCTGCTCCACCGCGTGCGGCACTGCCTCCAGCAGGCATCCGATCGCCTGAGCGGGACCGTGGAGGCCGACGCCACCTACGTGGGCGGCATCGTCAAGAACATGAACAAGACCCGGCGGCGGGAGGTGCGCAGCCGCGGGGCGTGGTCGAACAAGACCACCGTCCACGCCGTCAGGGAGCGCGCATCGGGGCAGGTCCGGGCCGACGTGATCGGCGACGAGACGGGCGAGACGATCCGCGGCGTGATCTCCCGACGGGTGGAGCCCCGCTCCTACCTGCACACCGACGCCTCTCCCAGCTATGGGTGGGCCAGCAGGCCGTTTTCGGAGTACCCGCGGTCGGCCGTCAACCACGCCCGGGACGAGTACGTGCGGGACAACGTGCACGTCAACGGCTGCGAGAACTTCTTCAACTGCCTCAGGAGAGCGGTGAAGGGCACCTACGTCCGGCCCGCACCGGAGCACCTGGGGGCGTACGTCGATGAGGCCGTGTTCCGCTTCAATGTCCGCAATGAGACCGAGTGGGACCGCTTCGACGCCGCCATGCGGCTGGCTGTCGGCAAGCGGCTGACCTACTCCAAGCTCACCGGCGGGGCGATCCGGTGATTGCTGCACAACCGTGTCAGGATAAGCTGTTATCGGCGGGCTGACCGCCACAAGGAGAATGCGCCAAAGCTCAACCGCCGGGTAGACCCGGCAGACAATCGGATGGCGCGAAAGCGTCAGTTGCTGCATCGCAAAAAACCACCACCTGGGCACCCGCCCTTGCTTTGTACAAACGCAGCGTCTGGAGCCGCGCCCCCGCAGGGGGCGTCGGCCAGGCTTGTTTGTACGCCCTTGGTGGGGCTTTGCGATGGGTCTCGGTCGGCGCTCCCTTTTTGACCGAGACCCCGATGACGACACCCGGCACGCGAGCCCGGCCGCAAGGCCCGTGCGCCACGATCACGAAAGGGTCTCGTCATGACCAAGTCACTCATCGCTGTATCGCTTCTCGCCTGCGTGCTCGGGGGATGCGCACCCTCGGCCAGCCAGCTCGCCAACGCGGACTACGGTCCGCCGATCTCGCAGGCGCGGGCCGAGCAGATCGCCGAGGCATTGATTTCATCGAACCTCAAAGATCCTGCGTCAGCCAGGTTCACCTGGTTCCCGATCGAGAAGGGATGGGCGTTCAAGCCCTGGTACATGGGCTACAAGTACGGCTACAAGCTCGAAGGCTTCGTGAACGCCAAGAACTCGTTCGGCGCCTACGCGGGCAAGCGCGACTACTGGGTCTTGTTCCGCGGCGAGAAGGTCGTTGGCGCCGGGCTGGGCCTCTAGGCCCCTGTTTTATTGGCGTCCCGGAGCCGAGAGGCCCGGGACGCCCGTTTGATGAACCAAAGGGCTAATGACCAAACAACGCCCTCTACGCTGCTGGGCTAGGCTTGGCCCGCTGAATCACGGACCGAGGAAAGCAACATGGATCTGCTCGAAGAACTCAAATGGCGCGGCATGCTCCACCAGAGCACCGACGAAGAGGGCCTCAGATCGCACCTTGCCAACGCAAGTGCCAAGCCCCGCAAGATTTATGCCGGCTTCGATCCCACGGCTCCGAGTCTGACGATCGGCAACCTTGTCCCGATCATGCTTCTCAAGCATGTCCAGCGTGCCGGGCACACCCCGATCGTTGTCATGGGCGGCGGGACCGGGCTGATCGGTGATCCCTCGGGCAAGACCGCTGAGCGGCAGTTGATGACCAAGGAGACCGTGTCGGAGCACATCGATCGTCAGCGGCCCATCTTCTCGCGGGTGCTGGGCGACGGTGTGACCATCCTGAACAACGCCGACTGGCTGACCGCGATGAGCTACATCGATGCACTCCGCGACATCGGCAAGTACTTCAGCGTCAACATGATGATGCAAAAGGAGAGTGTCAAGAGCAGGCTCGAGGACCGCGAGCAGGGCATCACGTACACCGAGTTCAGCTACATGATCCTGCAGTCGTACGACTTCGCCCACCTGTACGAGCAGCACGGCGTGACCGCACAGTGCGGCGGGAGCGATCAGTACGGCAACATCCTTGCAGGCGCGGATCTTATCAGGCGAATCTGGTGGCGCACGGCACAAGAAGCCGGGATCGTGCCCGATCAGCTGAGTGGGGACCAGGAGCGACAGCTTGAAGAAAAGGTCGGTGCAGGCGATCTGCCAGTCGGGAACGAACTCTCGGTCTTTGGCTTCACGGCACCACTCATCACGAAAGCCGACGGCACGAAGTTTGGCAAAACCGAATCTGGAGCGATCTGGCTGACCCCGGATCGCACAAGTCCCTACGCCTACTACCAGTTCTGGCTCAACGCCTCGGACGCGGATGTCGGCCGATTCCTGAGGACATTTACGCTCCTCTCGCGTGAAGAGATCGAACGTCTCGACGCGGAGGTGCAGGCCAACCCTGCGGCCCGGGAGGCTCAGAAGACGCTCGCGTACGAGACGACGAAGCTGCTGCACGGCGAGAGCGAAGCAGACGCGGCTGTGGTAGCGTCGAAAGCGCTCTTCTCAGGTGATATCTCATCTCTCTCCGAATCAATGCTCGCAGAGGTCATGGGCGATGTGCCTTCGACCGAGCACGAAGCAACCCAGCTCGACGGGGACGGGGTCGTTCTGGTCGAAATGCTCGTCGAGACCGGACTCGCAAAGAGCAAGCGGCAGGCGCGTGAATTTCTGTCAAACGGATCCGTGTGTATCAACGGCGAAAAGGTCGGTGATGACACGTATCTCACGCGCGGCCACCTGTTGCACGGCAAGACCATCGCAATCAGGCGAGGCAAGAAGAACTGGCATCTCACCCACTGGAAGTGAGTCTCACGACCGGCTGAGCATGTCCAGGATCGTGCTCGGCGATTCCGGGTGGCCGGTCCTTGCGCTCAGCACTGCGGCCTGAGCCATTGCGAGCGTCGCGTTCATATCGATCGGGGCCTGTCGAAATGCTGGTGTCAGAGAAGCAACGATTGAATCAGCAATGAGCGAAGACTCGATGTTGTCGGGCTCGCCTCGATCGGTCATCTCGGCCTCATCGACGACCTTGCCGTCGGGCGTCGTCCAGCGGATTCTGTGGTCGTTGGCGTCGATCAGGCCTCCCGGACCGAGCAGGGAGATAGATCGAGACCAGCCCGGTGCCGCGTCGCTCACGATAATGGACGCGCACCGGCCGCCCGAGAACCGGACATTCGCGGTCATGTGGCCGGTGAGTTCACGGAGCGAGTCTGGCGTCGTTCCTGTGGTCATGTGAGCGGCATCGACGGACTCGGGCGTGCCCATAAGGGTGATGAGCAGCTCGCAGGTTCCAAAGAGCCTCGCCCCAAGAGAACCCATCGAGCGGTTGCCGATCGCACGGACACCGACGGATTCAATTTCGCCGAACTGCTCCAGCAGATCGCTCGCGCTGGCAAACGCGGAACTCCGCCTTGCGAGAGGGACGAACGAGATGCGTTCACGGACTGCATCGTGGGCATCGCGCCATGTTGGAGAGCTCAGCTGCAATGCTGCAGCGGGGATCGGTTCGAGCGTCAGAATCTGGATACCTCGTTCAGCGGCTTCGATGACTGCCGAGAGCCCCGAGCCTTCAACGCTGTCGGTCAGCCACGAGGCATCCGCGATCAGAACGATCCCAACGCTCGTTGTAGCGAGCATGGACCTGAAGTCGTCAACATGCTGACCGCCTATCGCGTCGGCTATTTTTGAGCCTTCGGGCCCACCCGATGCGACAATCTCAAGACCCACCTGCGAGGCGACATCTCGAACGAGATCGATCTGGTCTTCTCGGAGCCAACACGCACACAGGTTCTCGGAAGCGCCATTCATCGGTTGGGATCATAACGCAACCGATTTGCGCTGCAACCGTGCTAGAATACTCCGGATCAGGTGGTGCAAGGCAGCCGCGGCCGCGACTTGTTGCGTCCGAGGAAAGTCCGAGCACGGCAGGACACGGTGGTGGGTAACACCCACCCGCCCGATGATTCGTTTCGCGTCTCGAGGGCGAGGGAAAGTGCCGCAGAAAGCAAACCGCCGATGGCGATCCCCGGATCGCACAGGCAAGGGTGAAAGGGTGCGGTAAGAGCGCACCGCCCGGCTGGTGACAGACGGGGCAAGGCAAACCCCACCGCGTGCAAGATCAAGCAGCTCTCTCCCGCCTCGGCGGGCTGGCCTGTCCGGTTAGAAAGAGAGCGGGTAGATCGCTCGGGTTGTCCGAGAGGGCAACCCCCACCGCGTCGGTAACGGCGCGGGAAGAGAAATGGCTGCCCATGCCGACCATCTCGGTGGGAGGCGGGACAGAACTCGGCTTAGCAGCGCCGCCCGATACGCGAACGAGGGCCCCCGGGAGTACCGGGGGCCCTCGGCCTTTTGACTTGGTTGTGGTTCAGGTCACTCAGTCGGCGAGCGACGAGATCACGGGGAGCTCTGCGGGCTTGAGGACGAAGTTTGTCTCAATCCTGAAGTTACTCTCGCTCGTGTGACGCTCGGCGAAGAAGAGCTTGAGCTGGTAATCCTGGCCCGGCTCGATACCGAGGCGCTCGGCTTCATCGTCGAGATTGATCGAATCCGACTGCTGGCTGTGCACACCACCCAGGTCGACCGCGAGCTTGCCGTTGATGAACACCCATACGTCGTCGTCACCCGTGAAGCGGAATACGAAATCCGCATCACGCTCTGCAGGATCGGTGTAGGTGAAGTTCGTTTCGAGCTCGTACGTAAAGTGGAAGTTATGGGTACCGGGGGCAGCCCAGCGGAGCCCGCTCATCGATAGGCCGTAACCGGCTTCGTCGATCGGGAAGAAGTAGTTGGGACGCTCCATCGCGAAGGCGTAGACGTCACCCGAAGCACGAGTCTCGCGTTCAAGCTCGATGGAGAACGGGATCGCGGTGTTGACACCCGCGACATCGCGGAACCACTGGTCGAAAGTCTCTTCGCTGGTGACCTGGGCGTTCCTGCCCCAGCCGAGAGATGCACAGCGGTCGACATTGAGCTGCGGCTTGCCGTCAGCGCCGAGATCTTCGAGCACCATGTTCTTGGTGCCGCCGCCTGGGTAGGACTCCATGTCTGGATGATCGACCTTAAAGTCACGGATGACGCCAGCCAGAGTCAGCGACGCTGGCGCGGTGCCGGCGTTTGAATTGTCCTGAATACCGGGTTCGCTGGGTCCCATCCCGACGAGCGCGGCTGCGATAAGAATACTTGGTGTCATTGCATACACTCCCGTTCAAGGTTCACTACATGCGAAATGCGAACGGGTAAACTGTGGAAACTAACACCCGGGAATGCAAACCAGGCATCCGGAATATCTGGTGTGACGCTGGTCGCAATCGGAATAGCCGCTACAACCGTCAGGCCTTCGCGGTCCTGCCCGCGACGCAAACGATGTAGCTGTCATCGAGCCACTCCGGGTCACGGATAGGCTCCGCGTACGCGTTGCCTTCGTCATCGACAGCATCGGGAAGGCTCGCGTAGACATCGGTTGATGTAAAGCCCGATTCAAGCAGTGCTTCGCGTAACTCGGGGAGCGACCAGAGGCGCCACCTATAGATGAACGCGTCGTGGATATCCAAGATGACTTCATCACCATCAAAGACACGGAAATGAATCGCGTTGGTGACCATGCCAGTTATCGGGTCGGCATCCCGCTGTTCCCACCGGTACGTGCAGCGCTTCCCGTCGGCGAGTTCGATCTCCCGATCGAAGCTGCCACGTATAAAGGCCGTCTGTCCACCGTAGGTGTCGCACACAAAGATGCCACCGTTATTCAGTCGTTTACGGGCGTGCTTGAGGTAGGCGACTAACTCGGCACGTGAGTGCAGATAACCGATCGAGAAGTTCCCGACAAACAAGCAATCTACCGAGTCGGACACTTCTCTGACATCGCCTACGACCGTGCGGAGGCATTCGTGAGCCCCTGCTCGCGAGAGGGTTTGCTCGTCGATGTCCACCGCGATGGCTCGGCCGTCCTGCACGGTCTCGATCCAGTGTTTGCTCAGTGCCGCCGTACCCGCGAAATCCTCTCCGAGAATAGTTGGCCTGTTGCCGTGGATAGCGCGGAGCATGAGCGCCATCTCCGGGGGTGATTGGACACACGCCTCGTAGAGATCATGTTTATCAGGGTCCACTGGCGATAACCCCGAGCATTGTGAGTGCCACGATAACGATGATGAAAAGGAAATAGACAGATCCCAGGCATGTCCCGATGATGCCGCACACACGTCCGGCGGTCGCCATGCCCTGGGAGTTCGGATCGGCGTTGCCAGCCTGGATGGCTCGTTTCGCTTTGCTCGAAAAATAAATCGCGAGTGGTCCACAGATGATTGAGACGACGCCGTACACCATACACGTGACGATCGAGACAATCCCGAGCACAAGCGATGCAACCGCGGCGCCATTCGATTGATACATCGGCACATTGCGAAAGTTGACGAGGTTGCCACACTCGGGACAGTTGTCCCCGATGCGTGTCCCGCTGAGGTCGTAGTTGCAGTACGCGCACCGGAACGCTGCGGCGTTGTGCCCATACTGGTCGGTCATGCCATTCGAATCCACTTGAACAGAGTTTTGAGATCCGGCGGCTTGCCGTACATCAAGAGACCCACTCGGAAGACTTTCGCTG
Source organism: Phycisphaera sp. (assembly GCA_003712165.1). Classification (GTDB taxonomy): domain Bacteria; phylum Planctomycetota; class Phycisphaerae; order Phycisphaerales; family UBA1924. The sequence goes on along the minus strand of RHLH01000001.1, from coordinate 1,919,401 downwards.
CTCCGACGAGGATGACATACGAAGAAACGACCGAGATCGCGAGCGAGACAAGGACCTGCCATGTCTCTGGGGGTTCAGTCGACGTAATCCGCACGATCATCATGAACGAGTTGACGGGCGGGAGAAAGCTGCACACAACAGCGAACGTGCCGCTCGGGTTCATCGCGACAGGCATCCAGAGCAGGTAGGGGATCATGATGATCGCCATCACGGGTGTCATCAGGCTCTGGGCCTCGCGCATCTCGTTCACCGCGGAGCCGACGGCGGCCATCATCGACGCGATCTGCACATACGCGAGCAGGAAGAACAAGAGCAGCCAGACGAGCGTCATGGGCTCGATGACATCCGCCATCGCGGCGAAGAGGAGCCCAGTAATACCGACCCCGCCGTACACGACCATGATGAGCAGGCCAACCATGAGCTGTCCGATGATCTTGCCCGTCATGAGCTGCATCGGGGACACCGCGGACAGCAGCACCTCAACAACCCGGCTGGACTTCTCTTCCACGGTCGTCGTCAGCAGGTACTGCCCGCCGATCATGACCGCCATCATCATCAGGATCATGAACCCGCCCGGCAGGAGCATGTTCATGCCCTCGAACTCGTCTCGCTCACCCTCTTCGGTGACCAGTTTCGTTCGCTCCGCGTTCACACTCGTGAGCGAGTCGATCATCGCGGGGCTCAGACCCGCCTGCTCGAGTCTCGATTCCCGGATCGATTCCGTGAGCGATCGCCTGATCGTGGACTGGACTTTGTCCTTCAGCTTGGGCTTCACGAACAGTTGATACGCACCGAACTGCGGGACACCGTCTTCATCTGCCTCATCAGTCGTCACCGCGTTCTCATCAATCACAGCAAGCGCCAGCAAGCCGCCCTCATCAGCTGAACCGACTCGTAAGGGTTCCTTCGCAGCCTCAACATCCGTATCCGGATCGAGCACGTTGATGGTGAGTTCGGGTACAGAACCAGGAATGACCTCACTGAGTATCTCAGCAGCATCCTCGGCATCGGGCGGATTGTCAGGATCCACCTCAAGAGCCGAGAGATCGGGTGTGGACGAAGCGAGTGTGTCGTAGCTCAGACGCTGCTTCACGTCCTCGGCGATCACGCCCGACTTGTCGATAATCGCGACGTCACCGACGATCGCTGGGCCCTCGTCCTTCAGCAGGATCGGGAGCAGCGTGATCATGACAACGAGAATCACCGCCGGCACGACAAATCCGCCGATGATGAAACCCTTCGTCAGCGCCGTCGAAGCAAACTCACGCCATGCGATCTGAAGCATCCTGTTCATGACGCGGCTCCCAGGCTCTCGGCGAGTTCGCCCGTCGTGAAGTCGTCCTCAACAATCTCAACAAAAATGTCCTCGAGCGAGGGCCTTTTCACCTCGACCCGCAACGCGTGGATCTGCGAGGCCAGCTTCGCGATCGCATCCGCGGGTGCCAGTCCATCCTCAAGCTGGAGCGCCCAGCTGTCGCCCTCACGTTCGGCATGGGTAACCCCATCAATAGCAATGAGCTCGCTCTCGCCGACACCCCGATCCATGGGCTCAAACAGCAAAGCCCGAGGGTCGAACCTGCTACGGATCGCATCGAGCGGGTCGTCGAGCACCTTCTCGCCCTTGTGGATCATCACGATGTTGTCGCAGAGCTGCTCCGCCTGCGCCATGACGTGCGTTGAGAAGATGATCGTTGTGCCCTTCTCATTAATCTCGCGGATCAGGTCACGCAGAAGGCGCATGTTGACCGGGTCCAGCCCCGAAAACGGCTCGTCGAGAATCAGCAGCTCGGGCTCGTGTATGACAGAAGCGATGAATTGCACCTTCTGCTGCATGCCCTTGGAGAGCTCTTCGCACTTCTTCTGGGCGACATCCGAAAGCCCGACGCGCTCGAGCCATGCGTTGGCCTTCTTGTCGAGGCTGGAGTCGGTCACGCCCTTGAGCTTGGCCATGTACTTGATGAAGGGCAGCACCTTCATCTTTTTGTAGACGCCGCGTTCCTCGGGCAGGTAGCCGATCCGGTCCTTGCTTTCGACAGCGGATTTCTTGCCCAGAACCGAGAGCTCCCCGGTGTCCGGGAAGATGATCGACATGATCATGCGGATCGTGGTCGTCTTGCCCGCGCCGTTGGGCCCGATGAAGCCGTGCAGAGAACCCTCAGGCACCACGAGATCCATCCCCTGGACGGCTCTCTTCTCCCCGAAGCTCTTGTGGAGATCGGCAATACGTATCGCGTCTGTCAAACTGGCTCCCCCCGGACACCCGGCTCTCAGGACTCGCGGATGATACGCGGACTCCTCGTGATCGGCGTATTGTGGGTTTATGGGTCAGGTTGCAAGCCAATTTCAGTCCATGCTCCCAGACGCGGTCACGCACAAGCTGAGCGAGATGGATGCTCAATTCGCAGAGCTCGAGCAGAAGCTGGGTGATCCGCAGGTCATGGCCGACCACAACGTCGTCCGTGATCTGTCCATCAAGCGATCCGCCCTGGAGCCCGTCGTGGCTTCCTACCGCGACTTCATGAAACTGCGGGAAGAGGCAGCCGAGCTCGAAGCCGTGGCCGCGGGTGACGACGCCGAGCTCGCCGAGATGGCGCGCGAAGAACTCCCCGCGCTGCTCGGCAACGCCGAGGAGATCGCTGAGCGGGTCAAAGCGTCGCTCGTCACCGCCGACGACCGCAAGCACGGCGCGGTCATCCTCGAACTCCGTGCGGGAACTGGCGGCGACGAAGCCGGGCTCTGGTGCAGAGACCTCATGGAGATGTACTCGAGGTACGCAGCCAAGAAGGGCTGGTCGTTCGAGGAGATGGAGATCACCGCCGACCCGAGCGTGGGGGGTGTGCGACACGCCGTAATCTCGGTCAAGGGCGAGGGCGTATTCGTCGAGCTCGGCTTCGAGGCAGGCGTGCACTCGGTCAAACGCGTGCCGGCGACAGAAACCCAGGGCCGCATCCATACCTCAACGGCGACCGTCGCCGCGCTCCCCGAACCCGAGTCGGTCGATGTCACGATCGACTGGTCAAACGACGTTGAAGAACACGTTACGACCGCCCAAGGCCCGGGGGGCCAGAACGTCAACAAGGTCGCGACCGCGGTTCACATGATTCACAAACCGACCGGCGTCGAAGTCAGGATGCAGGAAACCAAAAGCCAGGCGCAAAATCGCGAGAAAGCGAAACGCCTGCTCATGGCGCGCGTTTACGAGATCGAGCGGGCACAGGCCGAGGCCGAGCGTGCCGCCGAACGAAAGGGCCAGATCGGAACGGGCGGCCGAAGCGAGAAAATCCGCGTCTACCGCTACCAGGACAACATCGTGGCCGATCAGCGGCTCGAGGTGAAATTCCAGACCACGAAGATCGTACAAGAATCTGATCTCCAGCCGATGTTTGATGCGCTCATCGAGCAGGAGACCGCACGAAGACTCGCCGAGCTCTGACGCCCGGCACGCAGGGGGGACAACCAGATGACCACAGCCGAAGCACCGGCCCTCGCCCCGACGACTTCCTCGCAGAGGATCCAGGCGCTCGATATCGCTCGGGGGATGGCGCTCTTCGGCATCTTCATGGTCAACATCCAGCTGATGGTCCAGCCCCTGTCGTACCTCATGGAAGGCGGCGGCTCCGGCGAAGGCCCACTCGCCGCGGCTTTCCACTACATCACGCGCATCTTCTTCGAATCCAAGTCATACCCGCTTTTCTCGATGCTCTTCGGCATGGGGCTCATCCTCATGTACGACCGGGCCAAGTCTCGCGGAAAGATGTTCGCGCCGACGTACATCCGGAGACTCTTCCTCCTGCTCTTGTTCGGCATGTCGCACGCCTTCCTCGTCTGGTACGGCGACATCCTGATCTACTACGCCATCTTCGGGTTCTGCATCATGTGGTTCGCGCCGCTCCGCCCCAAGACCATGCTCATCATCGGGGGCTCGCTCATGCTGCTCGCCGCCCTCTGGGTGTGCCTGATCGCGGGGCTCAGTGCGATCTTCAACCAGGGCGCACAACCTCCGATGTCCGGCATCGAGAACGCAACATTCAGCGATCTGATGCAAGGACTAAGGGAGCGTAAGGTCCTAGCCGGTCCATTGGACCCGGCTTGGAGCGATGCCGAGATCGACTCGATGCGCAACGGCCCGTTCATGACCGCCGTCGCGATGCGCACGCTCAGCTGGATCTCGGGCGCGTTCTTCTGGGTCGGTTACGGCGGCGTCTTCCTCCACGTCCCCGCGATGTTCCTCATCGGCGGCTCGCTCATGCGCGGCGGCGTCATGAGCAATCCCAACTCGCCTTGGCCCCGCAGGTTCCTCCTGCTCGCGCTGCTCGTCGGTCTTCCCGGGGCGACCATCTCCATACTCATGTCAGAACTCTCTGAGCCCAACTCCATCGTGTTGAATCTCTCGATGGCTGTCACACACCTGACGGGTCCGTTTATCAGCATGGGCTATATCGGGATCGCGGTCTGGCTCGCCAGGTCCAAAGCCGGGCTCTGGCTCGTGGGTGCAATCGCCTCGTCCGGGCGCATGGCGCTGACGAACTACCTCTGCCAGTCGCTCTTCATCGCCGCGTTCGCGCAGCACTGGGGTTTGGCGCAGTTCGGCGAAGTCACACGTGTCGGCATGGTGGTGCTCGTTGTCTCGGTCTATGTCTTCCAGCTCGCGTTCAGCGTCTTCTGGCTCAACCTCTTCACGATGGGGCCGCTCGAGTATCTCTGGCGGACCGCGACTTACCTGAGATTCCCGAAACTGCTCAGGACCGGCTAATCTTTACGCATGCCAACCCTGGTCTGCGTTCCCATCCCGGTCGATGACATCGAGCGCGCCCTCGCCGACGCGAATCAGGCCAAGCTCCTTGGCGCGGACCTCGTCGAGCTGCGCATCGACAGCTACTTCTCGGGATCCGAGGGAGACGAGCAAGACACCAGACGCGTCGCCGAACTCCAGGGCCTGATCACAGACTGCCCGCTGCCCGTGATACTGACCTGTCGCAGCGCCGAAGAGGGCGGCGACTACGACGGCGACGAGGTCGACCGCGTGAGCCTTCTTGAGAAGCTCTGCGTCAACACCGACCACCCGCCGGCGTATCTCGACTTCGAACTCGCCAGCTACCAGAAATCAGCCAACATCCGCCAGAAGATCAATCTCTGCGTCGACCACCCCAAGCAGGCGCGCGAAGTCCGTACGAGGCTCATCCTCTCCATGCACGACTTCGACGGCCGCCCCGCGAACCTCATGCGCCGCCTCGCCGACGCCTGGAGCGAGCCCGCCGCCAGCGTCGTCAAGTTCGCCTACCGAGCCCGCTCGATCCGCGACAACCTCGAGATCTTCGAGATCCTGAGTGACGCCCCAAGGCCCACCATCGGGCTCGGCATGGGCGAGTTCGGACTCATGAGCCGGGTTCTGGCGCCAAAGTTTAGCGGCTTCCTCACCTTCGCCAGCCTCCGCGACGAAGCCGCCACCGCCCCGGGCCAACCAACCATCAGCGACCTGCTCGGCATGTACCACTTCCGCTCGATCGGCAAGGACACCAGGCTCTACGGCGTCATCGGCTGGCCAGTGACGCAATCGATGTCACCCCTCATCCACAACGCGGGCTTCGAGGCGCGCGGGTGGGACGGGGTGTATCTGCCGATGCCGTTTGTCGCGGATTCTTCTGATCCAGAAGTGACCAAAGCAAGTTTCATGACCTCTACAGACCTGTTGTTTGGGAGTGAGGATTTACATCTCGCAGGCGCCAGCGTCACGATTCCCTTTAAGGAACTGGCAGCTAGTGATGTAGGTGGGGTCGCGTTTGCAGAGCCAGATGATGCGGTCATAGATATTGGTGCTTGCAACACGCTCGTGACTGGCTGGCATCACGAAGACCAGCTGAATTACGTAAAGCAAAGCAATACAGACGCGGCTGCGATATGGAAGCTTGTCGCAGATGCACTTGGTGAAGCCTGTGGTTCGTCAATTGCAATCATCGGTGCTGGCGGTGTAGCGAGCGCGGCTGCATATATATTCGCCCGAGCCTGCGCAAAGGTCTCGGTTTACTCAAGAACGTTCGATCGTACGAAGTTACTCGTCGACAAAGTCAACTCAGTTGATGGCTCTGATGCAAGCGAATCTCAATGGGTCAGCGCGCATCATCTCGAAGATATTGCTGACAGCAACGCTGATGTTTACATTAACTGCACCCCCGTCGGCATGACCGGAGGCCCAGACCCCGAAGGCCTCTCCATCCCCGTCCACGAACTCGCGGGTAAGCTCCCGCCCGAGACCGTCTTCTTCGATACCGTCTACAACCCCATCGAAACACCCATGCTCAAGGCCGCCCGCGAGTACGGCTTCCGCACGATCGACGGCGTCGAGATGTTTGTGAGGCAAGCTGCGGCTCAGTTCGAACTCTGGACCGGTGAGCAGGCCCCTGTTCAGCTCTTCGACCGCCTCGTGCGAGAGAAGCTCAACGCCAACTGACGCGAATCAGCGCACAAATCCGGATGTCCTATGGAACAAGCAGCCCCGGACTGCGGTATCTCATATCTGGATTCGCGAATCGGATCCGACAAGCAGAGCCGTGGGGCGTTTGGGCGGAAGGAGGTCGCCGTGCTCCGACAGAACGTTCACTACCCGCACCGTGAGAAGGTGCTGCTCTTCCTCGCATCCATGGATGTCATGCTCACACACACCATCCTGAATCTGGGAGGCGTCGAGGCCAACCCGCTCGCGGCGCGCGTCTTCGAGCAGGGCGGCACCTTCGGCATGTCAATCTACAAGTTCGCGCTGCTGACCCTGTTCGTCGTCATTCTCGAGTACATCGGGTCGAAGCACTTCGAGTCGGGGCGAAAGCTCGCGAGCGCTGGTATCGCGATCAGCCTGTTCCCCGTTGTGGTTGGCTTGATGACCCTGCCATGGGTCGTGTGCATCGCGATGCAGTCGTAACGATCAGGCCTCGACTTCGATGCCGCTCGTGCGGAGCAGCGTCTTGAAGCCATCACCGAAGACGAAGTTGTGCTCTGGAAACTCGATGCCCGAGCGGTTGTTGTCTATGTGCGAGAACATCAGGTTGACAGAACCGATCTGCCTGTAGCCGGCGTCGGCGTTCGCGTGGTCGAGGAGTTCGATGGTGCCCTTGGTCGCGGCGCCCTGCTCGTCGATCTGTGTGATCTCCGCCGAGTAGCGGATGGTCATCCCGGGCCCGGCGTCCTCGTCGATCGTCGCGTCGGACACCTTGGCGAGGATGACCTTCTCCTTGAAGCCCTCTGCATGGCCCACAAGCACGCCAGCAGTCTGCGCCATCCCCTCGATCATCAGTGAGGCGGGCATCACCGGCAGCGCGGGCTCTGAGTCGGTCGCCGGGAAGTGGTCGTGCAGATGTTCCTCGGCGAGCGTGATGTTCTTGATCGCCACCATCCGCTTGCGGGGCTCAAGCTCGATCACCCTGTCGATCCACATCCAGCGCAAGGTCAGCGTCCTCAGCTATCGAGCTTGCGCTCAACAAACTTCACAAGCGCATCGACGGTAAATATCTCGCCGACCTTGGTGACATCCGGGTTCTCCTCGAGTTTGGAGAAATCCGCGTGCGGCAGGCGTTCCTTCAGGGTCTGCATGCCCTTGTCAGTCACCCTGCCGTTCTGAACGAACTCTGGATCCTGAGTGACGTTGTCAGGGAACAGCTCGCCCTGCTCGATCTTGAAGCCGAACGACTGCTCCAGCTTGAAGACGATATCAAGGAAGTCGATCGATTCGGCTCCGAGATCGCTCGTGAGGGTTGCCTCGGGTGTGACTTCGTCGTCATCGACTGCGAGCGCATCGACCAAAACTTCTTGGACTTTCTCAAAGATATCATCTTGCGTCATTTCTATCTGCCTTGCCTGTGAATTCGAGTGTGGAGCCTAGCGTCCTGCCGAGGCTCTCGTTTCTTCCGATTGTGAATGGGCATTGTTCGCACCATGTTCCCCGAATCGAACGGGTCTGAGCAGAAACCTGCCCGAGCACGCCGTGGTGGGCTCGCCGGTGCCCGTCGCACAGGCCACCGTTGCCTTGCCCTTTATATCGAGGCTGCCGTCCTCCCCGCGTGAGAGAAGCCGGGTCTCGCAGGTCAGGGTATCGCCCGGCCTTACAAACGAGCCGTATTTGAGTGCCCGCACGCGGCCCAGGACCAGCCTTGGGTCTGTCGGCAGGGCGAGCTCCCGGCTCGTCTGGACCATCGCCTCGAGCATGAACACACCTGGCAGAACGGGGAACGTGGGAAAGTGGTCCTGGAGGTACTCTTCCGACGCCGAGACGACCTTGATCGCGGTGATACGGCCCTCGGTGCGTTCGATGACGCGGTCAATGAGTCGAAAGTGCATCTCGCGTGGGCCCTCTGCGTGGATCGTGAATAGGGTAGTCCCGCGTGGACAGCGAGGTCGACATCGCGATCTGCCTCAGGCAGTGGGACTACTCGGAGACGAGCCAGACCGCCGCTCTGCTCTGCAAGCGTCTCGGCGTTGTCCGGGTGCTGGGCAAGGGCACCAAGCGCGCCGACCCGCGCTTCAGCGGCGGGCTTGAGATCGCGACGATCGGAGAAGCCGTGATTGTCCCGAAATCGAACTCTGGGCTCTCAACACTGGCTGGCTGGGACCTGCGAAGCACATGCCGAGGGGCCCGCGCCGATCTGCAGTGTTACTACGCGGCGATGTTTACTCTGGAGGTCGCAATCAACCTGCTGCCAGAGGGTGAGCCGCACCCCGATTCGTTCCTCGCGCTGGAATCCCTACTGGAGTCGATCTCATCGGCGAGCTGGCAACGCGATATAGCCACTTATCTGTGGCGCATACTCAAAGACTCAGGATTCGCCCCACGCATCGATCGTGGACTTTCCGGTCCGGTTGTCTTCCTTCCCGCGATCGGGCAGCTCACATCGCCGAAGCAAGAGCACCGCCTGGAGACCGCTTGGGAAGTGCTCGGCACGACTGCATCAGCGCTAGAAGAACTGGCAGAATCAGGCGACTCTTCTCATCTCACTCCCGAAGACGCTGAACGTGTTGGGAGACTGCTGGCGTGGTACGTCCGTGAAGTTATTGAGCGCGATTTATCAACTCTCCGGCCTCTGTTTGGGAATCTACACCCGAGAACCACCAGATCACTGCTTTGAAAGGCCTGCAACACCGAGATTTGAGATGAAGTGCGGGTTTGCCTGGGTCGATTGTCTCCACAGGTAAAGAGATGTGTATGGAGCCGCGACCGGTAACGGTCACGGGCGGTTATGGATCACGATCTACTCGAAGAAGTGTTGAGCTGTCCGACGCTGCCCAGTCTCCCGGCTGTCGCGATCGAGGTCATCGAACTCACGCGCGACGTCAACGTCGAGATGGACCGCCTCGCGGCGACCATCCAGAACGACCAGGGTCTCAGCGCAAAGGTTCTCAAGACTGTCAATTCCAGCTACTACGGCCTACGGAAAAAGTGCGGCACGATCCGCCAGGCCATCGTTGTGCTTGGGCTTAGCGCGGTAAAGAGCCTCACGCTTGGCTTCTCGCTCGTATCGTGTATTGATCTCAAAGACAAAGACGGCTTCGATCACAATGAGTACTGGCGCCGGGGACTGTTCACGGGTGTTGCAGCGAGATCGATCGCAAAAGCCGCCAAGTGTGATCTACAGGACGAGGCTTTCCTTGGCGGCCTTCTTCAGGATGTCGGTATGGTCGCCCTGTACGAAACCCTGGGTGACCGGTATATCAGAATCATCGAACAGACCGGCGGTGATCACAGAAAGCTGCCAGGGTTCGAGATCGCAGAGTTCGAACTTCAGCACCCTGACATCGGCGCGATGATGGCCACTCGCTGGAAGCTGCCTGAGGAGCTCATCCAGCCTGTTAAGTACCACGAGCGCCCAAGCGCCGGCCCGAGCGGCGATATCGGTTTGCTTGTCAAAGCAGTGGGGCTCGGAAACATCGTCGCAGATGTGCTCACAAACGACGACCCGCAGCCAGCTCTGAGACGATTCTACAAGAAATCCAAGGAGTGGATGAACTTCTCTGAAACCGAGGCAGAGGAGATACTCGCCGAAGTCTCAGCTGGTACCAAGGAAATGGCCAAGCTCTTCGATATCGACGCTGGTCAGGTCCCGGAGAGCGAAGAACTGCTCAAGGACGCTCGGAACCAGGCTGTCTGCATGTCAATCGAGACACCTACTCCGACGCTGGGGCTGGACTCCCTCGATGCCCTCATGCTCGACTCCCCCAAGTTCGATCAGGACACGGGGCTTCTCAACTCCAGCACGTTTGAGCAAGTTCTCGCCAAATCCTTCGAGCAGATGAGCGGGAGCGGTGAACCACTCACACTCGTCAGAATCAGTTTCGATCGAGACGAGAATGACATCCCGCGCCGACCGCTGGAGCTCCGCAAGCTTGTGTCGGGCGTCACGATCATCCTCCGCAAGCACTTCATCGACAGCGGTGGGGTGCTCGGCAGGCTCGATACGGAGTCGTTCGCGGTTCTTGTTCCGAGCCACTCGCGAGTCGTGGTCACAAGGACCGCAGACGCCTTCAGAGTCGAGTTCGAACAGGCCTGCGAAGAGTGGGGCGTGCCGGGCAGAGCCCATGTGGGCATCGCCTATCTTGATCACACCACACAGGGTATCTACCAGCGCGTTGAGCAGCTTTCGACCGCAGCGGCCCGCGCCATGAAGGCCTCGGCCAGCAACGGCGGCAACTGCATCAAGGTCTTCACGCCGAAGAAGGCGGCCTAAGCACGCCAACCGTGCGAGGTACGAACGGGAACGCCTCGTACACGGCGCGGATGTCGTCTAGCGTCACGCCCCTGATCAGTTCGAGTTCCTCATCAAGCGTTCTATGCTCGCCCAGAAGCGTCCAGCGCCGGCCGATGCGCTGCATCCGGTCGCCCGGGCGTTCGGCGCCGATCGTAAAGCTGGTTGCAAATTTCCCGCGGAGCCGATCGAGGTCGTCCTCGGTGAGTGAGTCCACCAGAGTCGAGATCTCGCGGTTGATGACCGACTCGATCTCATCGATCCGTTCAGGATCACCCGAGGCGTAGACGTAGAACTCGCCGACGCCGTCGTGCGACTCGAACCCCGCCTGGGCCTCCTCAGCAAGCCCGTTCTCGATCAGAGCCCAGTGGAGCCTTGAGTTGTCAGCAGCTCCAAGAATCTGCGTGAGCAGCGTCGCTGCGTAACGCCGATCATCCTGAGCCGCAGGGCCAGGTGTGAGCATGAGCCAGTACGCCCTGCCGAACCGGTCGTCTTCGAGCGTGACCCGCTCATCGAGCAGCCGCGGCGCAGCGTTGTCGCGGGACACACCCGTTTTCACCCACGACTCGCACACACTCTCGATAAGCTCGCACGATCGGCCAAAGTCGATATTTCCCGCAAGTGAGACGACGGTGTTGTCCGCCGAGTACCGCTCGTCGAAGTACTGTTGCATCTGGTCGCGCTGCATCGCGTTGATCGTGTCGTTGGTGCCCAGCACCCGGTGCCCGAGCGGGTGGAGACCGAACCGGCGCGCAGCGACCTCTTCGTACAGCACCCAGAAGGGGCTGTCCTTGTACATCGCGATCTCTTCGAGGATCACACCCTTCTCGGTGTCGAAATCGTCCTGCCTGAGCGCGGGTCTCATCATGTCGCCGATGATCTCGGTCGCCGTATCCGCGTGCTCGGGGATTGTGGTCGCGTAGAAGCAGGTGACCTCGTGCGTTGTGTACGCGTTGTTCCGGGCTCCGATGTCATCAAATGCCTGGTTGAGCTGCGCCGCCGAACGATTCGGGGTGCCCTTGAACATCATGTGCTCGAGGAAGTGGCTGACCCCCATGAGCGGCGTCGGCTCGTCACGAGCGCCGGTCTTGACGAAAAAGCCGACCGCGGAGCTGTGTGCATCCGGATCGGGCTCGGCGATGACAGTCAGCCCGTTTGTAAGCGTGCGGTGTTTGAACATGCCGACATGCTACTCGGCTCAGTCGATACCCGTCGCCGTAGGAACTTCAAGCGATCTACGAAGGGCTTTCACAATCTCGTCCGGTTGCTCCGCGCCGCATACGGCGCCGCTCACAGCGATCCCCCGGCAGCCGACCGCAGCGAGTTCGAGCACGTTCTCGGTGTTGATCCCGCTGATCGCAAGATAAGGCATCTTCCGGAGCCGATCGTGGGACGCGAATTCGCGGATCAGATCGACCCCGCCCAGCCCGGGCTTGGGTTTGGTCGTACTCGGGAACACGGGGCCGACGCCCACCATGTCCGCGCCATCTTCAAACGCCCGGATCGCGTGCTCGACTGTCGGTGTCGTGACCCCGATCAGCACATGCTCGCCGACGATCTTCCGTGCATCCGCGACGTCCAGATCGTCTTGCCCGAGATGCACACCTTGAGCGCCTGAGAGCATGGCGATATCTGGTCTGTCGTTGATGATGATCCGTGTGCCCGTCCCTCGCGCAAAGTCAACGAGTTGTCTGGCGCGGTTGAGCAGTTCCTCATCGCTCAGGTCCTTCTCGCGAAGCTGGATCCCGTCAGCACCGGCATTGATGGTGAGTCTCGCAACCTCCTGCCACGAGTGGTGGGTGCAGAGCGATTCGGTGATCAGAACACAGACCCGCATGTGCGGGTCGGGCCTTGCGAGTTTGGGCAACAGGAGGCGTTCGACCTCATATGCCTCGTATCTGAGCCGCTCTATCTCCGCAGCAGCGCGCGGGGTCTCGAGCTTGAGGCACTCCTCGATGGCCCGCAACGCCTCGGTCAATCTGGAGCCCGCCGCTTCAGCGAGTCTCTGCACAGAAGCTCGCAATGACTCAGTATCAAGTGTGACTGAGGTACCCACATCGCCAGGCGTGTCACGCTGGGCAACGAGCGATGCTTTATCTCCCGTGACATCGAGCAGGCACTCTGTCAGCCCGTGCCGAATGCTCTTGATCCGTGCGCACAGCGGCTGATCATCGAGCATGAAGCGCGCGATGTCCTCCAGAAGCCGCGCGGCCTCGCGTGCACGGTTCGTGTTCGCGTCGATGACCCTGAGAGCACTACGCATGGCTGATATTACGGCTCGGCTGGCCTTGACGCGCTCAGCGTGACACAATGCAGCCATGGCAGAGCACTACGAACTCGAACCCGAGGCCCCGAAGCCGAAACTGCCGGGCTATGTGCTCGTGCGGGGCACCGCGGGGGAGGTCGCCGATGCTGTAGCCAACGACCTCTATCTGCACGCCATGAACTGCGTCCGCCAGTTCGGCGACTTTCACATGGCGCTACCCCGAGGGGAGTCCGCGTTCACGCTCTACCGCACCCTGCTGATCGACCCCGCTTACCGCGATATGCCCTGGAAACGCACCCACGTCTGGAGTGTCAGCGGCAAAGAGGGCGACACCTCAACAGAAGAGACCATCCGGGACTTTCTCGTTCAACACGGCGACATCCCGAGCGATCAGTTCCACCCCATGCCGATGGAGGCTAGAGACGCTGACGTCCGCTACACCAAGGCGCTCAGGGAGCACCTCGGCTGGCGAGAGAAGGGGCACGACAGACTCGACTTCGTGCTTCTGGGAGTCGGTCCCGACAGTTCCACAGCGGACTACCTGCCGTCCGCGCCGATCATCGAGGACGGTGACTCGCTGGTCACCGTGAACCGATCCGGCGCAGAGCGGACCATGTCGCTCACGATGCGCGTGATCAACGCGTCGCGGTTTGTCGCGGTCATCGCCACAGGGGAGCACAAAGAGCCCGGCATCAGGCTCATGTCGTCGGCGGATGCGAACCGCTCGCCGCTCTCCAAGGTCAGTCCTGTGGGCGGCGTCCTGAAGTGGTATCTTGACGAGTCGGCCTGCCCGACAAACGGAGATGCCGCGTGACCCTCTCGATCGAGCCAAACGAACGCGTCAGCTTCAAGGTCCACTACGAGGACGAGCACCTGGCGATCATCGAGAAGCCCGCAGGACTTGTCACGACGCCCGGCAAGGGCCACGAGTATGACACGCTCCAGAACGGCCTCTTTGCACAGTACGGGCACACCCTGCAGAACGTCGGCGCCGATCGCGACTTCGGTCTGCTGCAACGCCTCGACCGCGACGCCAGCGGGCTGATCCTGCTCGCGCTCACGCCCCCTGCTTGGGAAGCCATGCGTGACTCGTTCCGTGAGAAGAAGGTCCGCAAGTTCTACTGGGCGATCACCCGCACCGCGCCGAACAAGCCAAAGGGGGTCATCCGCAGGCCTATCGAAGAGAAACTCTCCAAGCGAGACGACAAGTGGATCAGCGATCCGAGGCGATCGAAGTTCGAGAAGGTAAAGCTCGCTCGGATCTCGTCCAAGGGCAAACCAGCGATCACCGCGTACCGAGTGCTGCAGAAATCCGGCGCCGGCGCGTTGGTCGAGTGCCGAGCGGTCACCGGTCGGCTCCACCAGGTCCGTGCCCACCTGGATTCGATCGGTTGCTCGATCCTCGGCGATCGCTTCTACGGACCTCGTGCTTCTCGCACGAGCGCACCAAGACTCATGCTCCACGCGCACCGGATCGCTCTACCTCATCCGATGACGGGCGACGAGTTGGATATCTCATCGAAATGTCCGCGCGATATGGGCCGGGTGCTGAGGCAACTGGGGATGGCCAAGCCCGGTGTTTTCGATGAACACCGGGCGGACTCAGGCGATGACGCTCAGGAGGCTCCCGGCGATGCCGTCGGCGAGGAGAACGCCTGAGGGCGTGAGCTTCCACCGTCCTTCTGTGCGCTCAAGCTGCCCCAGGTTCTCGAACTCAGTTGCTGTCTCACGGACTCGTCTCGCGTTCGCCGCGTTGAGATTCTCCAGCAGCGAATCCACGTCGAGACCTTCCCTCAGGCGAAGGCCGGTCATCAGCTTCTCTTGGACGAGGCGCACAGGATCGGGCGGCTCGTGGTCAACGATCATCGCGAAGCCCTCGTCATCGCCCGTGAGGTAGGACTCCAGCCTCGGTACGTTTTTGTACCTGTGTCCTCCGATGTGCGCCGATGCCGAGGGACCCGCTGCGATCCACTCATCTTGCTTCCAGTACGCCAGGTTGTGCCTGCATTCGCACCCGGGCTTGGCGTAGTTGCTGACCTCGTACCGCTCAAACCCTGCCTGCGTCGCCATGGCTCCCACGAGTTCGAACATCTCGATCTCGAGTTCCTCCGGTGTGCGCACGAACTCGCCCATCCCGAGGCGCTTCGTCATAGCGGTATTCGGCTCGTAGGTGAGCTCATAACAGGACAGATGCTCGATGGGCATCGCCAGTGCGTGGCGCAGATCGTGTTCAAGATCCTGCAGGCTCTGCCCCGGGATCGCGTAGATCAGATCCACAGACACCCGATCGATGCCAGCATTCCGAACGAGTTCAACGGCGACGGGCACGCTCGCGGGGTTGTGCAGTCTCTCAAGCGTCTTGAGGTGTTCGGGATTGAAGCTCTGGGCCCCCATGCTGATCCGGTTAACACCGCCGGATTTCAAGACGCCTAGAAGTTCCTCCGAGACACTCTCCGGGTTGCACTCGACCGTGAACTCGCCGTCGCCCTTGAGAAACGGAGACAGGTCGTACGTCTCTTGCAGCGACGCCAGCAGTTCTTGCCAGAGTTCGGCTTTCAGAAGGCTCGGGGTTCCTCCACCCACGAAGATGGTCTGGACCGGGCCAGCCAACGGCGCAAGCGAGGCAAGCTCTCGGATCAGCCTGCTCGTAAACGCCCTTTGACGATCGCGGCTGTCAACGAAGCTGTAGAAGTCGCAGTAGTGGCATTTATGAGAGCAGAACGGGATGTGGATGTAGATGGACGAAACGCCGGGCCTGCCTGGTTGGGCGAGCGCATCCCTGACAGGAATCTTCGCGGAGGCAGCTTCCAATTGCCGTAAGCGGGATAATGCTGTATCGTCAGACAAGTCGGTCACGCTCTGCGGGGGGCTGATCGTCGCGAGTGGCTCGCGATTCCCCCATCGGCGAGCCGCAGTACGAAGGATATACCGGCCGTGGATGCGACCCTACTGATCGTGAAGGAAAACGGGAGCTCGCAGGAGATCGTCCTGCGCAAGTCACGCCTTGTCGTGGGCCGGGAGGCCGGCTGCGAGTTGCGTATCCCTTTGCCGAGCGTTTCGCGTCAGCATTGCGAATTCGTCATCGAGGACGGCAGCATCACCGTCCGCGACATGGGCTCAAGCAACGGCACATTCGTCAACAAGGAGCGAGTCGAGGAGGCCGAGCTCTCGGCGGGTGACTTGATCGCCGTCGGGCCTGCGGTCTTCGCGCTCGTGATCGATAGCGAGCCATCAGATCTGGACCCTGAAGACGTTTACGCCCGGGGCGGAGTCGAGGTGAAACCCAAGACACACGCCGGGCTCTCGGGCAATGCTGCCGAGGCCGCGGCCAAGCTTGCCGGGGGGGCACCGGACGACTCGGACATCGACATGATGGCCGGCGGCGACTCAGACGACAGCAGTTTGCTCGACTTCGATTTCGACTTTGATGGTGACGATGAAGACGATGACCAGCCCGCGCTCTGAGCCGGACCTAGTCCGTGCTGCTTAGCTGGCCTTTTCGGCTGACGTCTCGTTCGTGGTTTGCTGGGTTTGTGCATCTGGCACACGGATGGCCGTGTGGCACGCCTTGCAGCGAACGGTCTTGGAGCGAGCCGACTCCGGGACGGCGAGCAGCTTCCTACAAGCCAGATTGGGGCACATGATGCGGATGGTTTGCGACATGACGAAACTCTCCTGGCATCACCTCGGCCATACAGCTGCCCCGAATAACCTCGGGGGTGAGAAGGACAGGACTTTCTTGTGCGATGTGAAGTTCTCGGACGAGTATTGCCCCGTCCAAATTGAGGCCAACAATCACCGGTGAACACCCTCAGCTATAACCGGGATTCGCTAGCCGTCGTGGGGATGCAGTGGGGCGACGAGGGCAAGGGCAAGGTCGTCGACCTGCTCGCCTCTGAGTTCGATGCCATCGTCCGATACAACGGCGGCGCCAACGCCGGACACTCCGTTGTGGTCAATGGTAAGCGTTTCGCACTCCATCTGATCCCATCTGGCGTGCTCCGAGAGGGCTGCGATTCGATCATCGCCAACGGGGTCGTCGTTGATCCGGAGCAGCTGCTCAAAGAGCTCGACGGACTCACAGCAGAGGGCGTGGACTGCACACGTGTCGTGGTTTCGAGCCGGGCTCATGTCGTGATGCCGTACCACAAGGCAGAGGACGCGGCTCGTGAGCGGGCATTGGCGGACAGCCTGGGCAGCAAGGCCGTGGGGACAACCGGGCGAGGCATCGGGCCTGCATACGCAGAAAAAGTCCAGCGGGCATCTGCTGTTCGGATCGGCGATCTGCTCAATCCCGATCTCCTAAGGGAACGCGTCAGAGCAGCTCTGGCTTTCAAGCGTCCGATGCTCGAACGCTGGGCGCCAGATGCCACCGATGCCCTTGATGAGGAGGCTCTCATTGAGATCGCGCTCGGTTGGGGTGACAAGCTCAAGAGCCGTATCACTGATTCCACGATCCTGCTGCACGGCCATCTCGAACAAGGACGCAAGCTCCTGTTCGAAGGCGCCAACGCAACACTGCTTGATGTCGATCACGGCACGTATCCTTTCGTTACGAGCTCATCCGCGAGCGCCCTCGGGATCGCACCGGGCTCAGGAGTGCCGGCTTCTGTCGTCGGCAGAGTCATCGGCATCGCCAAGGCGTACCAGACCCGTGTCGGCGCAGGGCCCATGCCGACCGAGCTGACCGACGCGACGGGCGATCTGATCCGTGAGCGTGGCCGAGAATTCGGCACGACGACCGGAAGACCACGACGCATCGGCTGGCTCGATCTCGTTGCGCTCCGCTACTCGGCGCGAATCAACGGTGTCTCCGAGATCGCGCTCACACTCCTGGATGTCCTCTCCGGTTTCGATGAACTCAAGGTCTGCACCGCGTACGAGATCGACGGCGAGCAGACGATCGATTTCGATCCAGCATCGGCGTCGCTCGACACGGTCCTCCCGGTCTACGAGTCACTCCCGGGATTCGATGAAGAGATCACTGGTGCTCGTTCGTTCGGTGACCTTCCGAGCGAGGCCCGGGCGTACATCGACAGGATCCAGTCGTTCGTTGGAGTGCCAATTTCGATTGTCGGTGTAGGTCCGGATCGAGAGCAGACGATTTTGGTTGAGCATGAAGCGGGGGTTGGCTCCTTTGGGTGATTCAGTCGAGAGCAACGCAGCTCTGAGCGAGCAAGACAGGGCAGTTCTTGCCCGGATTGCCAAGGTCATGCCCGAGGCTGATCCGCTCAAGCACCTTTCCGATGTCAGCCCGAGCAGGATCCCGAGACACATCGCAATTATCATGGACGGCAACGGCAGGTGGGCTGTCAAGCAGGACAAACCCAGGCAGTTTGGTCATCAACACGGCGCCGAGACTGTCCGCAGGGTCATCGCCGAGGCCGGGCGCATCGGTGTCGAGTATGTCACGCTGTACTCGTTCAGCACCGAGAACTGGAAACGCCCGGAGGACGAGATCCGCGACCTCATGGCGCTCTGTGAGTTGTATTGCCACAGCCAGTTGCCCGAACTGCTCGAACACAAGATCCGCGTCCGTGTGATTGGCAGGCGAGACGGGCTCCCAGAAGGCGTCCTCGACGCGCTGGACACGCTGGTGACGAAGACCCACGAGAACTCTTCGAACGGGCCCACACTCTGTCTGGCGATCAACTACGGCTCACGCGAGGAGATCCTCGATGCAGCTCGCTCGCTCGCGCAAAGAGCCACGAGAGGCGAGATCGCGCCTGAAGACATCGACGCGGACCTGTTCACTGATTCGCTGTACACCGCGGGCATGCCCGATCCAGACCTGCTGATCAGAACGGCGGGGGAGATGCGGATCAGCAACTACCTGCTCTGGCAGATCAGTTACGCCGAGCTCTACGTCACCAACACCCTCTGGCCCGAGTTCATGGAAGAAGATCTTCACAACGCGATCCGTGCGTACGCGGCGCGGGACCGACGCTTCGGCGGGCTGAGCAAGGGGAAGTAGTGCTCAAGCAGCGTCTCATCCTGGGCCCGGTGATGATCTTCGCCGCCTTCCTGATGGTTTGGCTGGACGATGTTGTTCATTCAGAGACCGGCGCCAAGGGCATCGCGTTCGGTGTGGGCATCTCGCTCATCATCATGATGACCGCCTGGGAGCTCTCGCGGATTCTCAAGGCCAACAACGTCCAAGTCGCGACACCAATCTGCCTCGTGTCGAGCCTGGCGGGGCTGCTCGGCACAACGCTCTGGACCGATGAACCCAGGGCGCTAGGCACGCTCGCGGTGATGGTGATGATTATCGCGCTGCTCACCCACGTCAGACATCGCACGATCGAAGGCGTGGTCGCGGCAGCGGGCGGCGTGATGCTCGTGTTCGTCTATCTGGGCGTGCAGAGCTCGTTCTGGCTCACTCTGTGCATCTCGAACTCGCCCTGGATCGTGCTCTGGCTCGTGCTTGTGACAAAGTCATGCGACATCGGCGCGTACTTCACGGGCAGATCGCTCGGCAAGCACAAGCTCATCCCCTGGCTCAGCCCAGGAAAGACCTGGGAGGGTCTTGTCGGAGGGCTCGTGACTTCCTCGCTGATATGTGCACTCGGTGTGTACCTGCTCAGCCTTGGCGGAGTATCTACGGGGGTGGGGTATCCACTCGCTCTGGGCATGGGCGCGGTCATCGGGCTGCTCGGCCAATTGGGAGATCTGACAGCAAGCCTGTTCAAGCGCGACGCGGGCAAGAAGGACTCGAGTTCCTCGATCCCGGGCTTCGGCGGCTGGCTTGATGTCATGGATTCCCTGCTTCTCGTCGGGCCTTTCGCGTACTGGATGCTCAGCGCGATTAGCGCTTCGTGATTGTGTGTGCACTCGGCGCGTGACGCAGCGGGGGGCCCTGTGCTAGAATGGCAGGCGGCAAAGCCGCTCGGGAGGACCAGGCGGGCATGAACGAAACGATGAAGCTGTTGGCAGTCTACCAGGCGGAGCAGAAGCTCCGAGGACTTCAATCCAGACTGGGGGCCGCTGAACGCTTCCTCTCCGAGCAGGAGCGTCAGCTGGGCGCGATCGACCAGCAGAAGAGCTCGCTCGAATCGCAGCTCCGCCAGATCCAGGCGTCCACCAAAGAGAATGAAGACGAGATGGCTCGCATAGACGAGCGGATGGCAAAGCTCCGTGAGGAGATGAATGTCGCGCGGACCAACAAGGAATACCAGGCGTTCCTTGTCGAGGTCAACGCGCTCAAAATCGAGCGGGGCCGGGTCGAGGAAGAAGTCCTCAAGCTCATCGAGCAGGCCGACGCGATCAAGACCGAGATCGATCAGTCCTCGACGAGCAAGGACGAACGCGTCAAGGTTCGCGATGTTGCGCAGCAGGACCGCGATACACGCCACAATGAGATCAAGGACCGCGTTAAGGAACTCGAAGCCGAGCGCGATCAACTCGCAAGCGAGGTCAACCCGAAGACGCTCTCTGAGCTTCAGCGTCTGCTCTCTGAGCGTGACGAAGACGCGATGGCCGGTGTCGAGATCATCGACAAGCGCCGCCACGAGATCAGCTGCGCAAGCTGCATGATGTCCCTGCCCGTCGAACTGCTCAGCAGGCTTCTCTCGGGCACGTTGACGACCTGCTCGAACTGCGGCTGCTTCCTTTACCTCGACGAGGACGCGTCCGCTGCTCTTCAGCCCACCGGCTCGAAGCGCTAAGCAAGCAAGCCGAGTTTCATTCGATTCTTACTCGAAGAGAGCATCGTCACCGATCGCCGGCGCCTTGACGCCCAGGTGATCCGCAGCGGCTTTGGTCAGCATGCGCCCGCGCTTGGTCCGGGCCAGAAAGCCATTCTGGAGCAGGAAAGGCTCAACCACGTCCTCGAGGGTGCCCACGTCCTGGTTCATCGTCGCAGCGACCGCCTCGAGGCCGACCGGGCCGCCTGAATAAGTCGAGGCGATGGTGCCGAGGTACGCCCTGTCGAGTTCGTCCATGCCGAGCTCGTCGATCCCTTCCAGGCTGAGAGCTTGTTCGACGACCGCGACTGAGACCTCGCCCGAAGCTCGCACATCCGCGTAATCGCGCACACGCCGGAGCAGCCTGTTTGCGATCCGAGGCGTTCCCCGGCTTCGGCTCGCGATGAGCAGCATCGATGTTTCGCAGGGCGTCCGCATCCCAAGAATGCCCGCTGAGCGGAGCAGGATTCGCAGGAGGTCGTCGTTTTCGTAGTACCTGAGATGGTGCACGAGGCCGAAGCGTGATCGGAGCGGAGAGCTGAGCAGCCCGGCGCGGGTCGTCGCGCCGATCAGTGTGAACGGCTTGCACTTGATCTGGACCGTCTGGGCGTGCAGCCCGGAGTCGATCGTGACATCGATCCGGAAGTCCTCCATCGCGGGATAGATAAATTCCTCGACCGCGACCGGCAGGCGGTGGATCTCGTCGATGAACAGGACGTCGTTGGCTTCGAGGCGCGTGAGCGTCGCAACGAGATCTGTCCCGCGAGCAAGTGCTGGTCCCGAGGTCGCGTGGACCTTGGAACCCATCTCGTTGGCGATGACGTGCGCGAGCGTGGTCTTGCCGAGCCCGGGTGGGCCGTGCAGGAGGACGTGCTCCATGGGTTCTGATCGCTGCTGGCCCGCCTCGATGGCGATGGACAGCCTCTCGATCAGCTCACGCTGACCGATGTACTCCTCGATCCGCGAGGGTCGTAGGGCGTTGCCGGCCTGATCGATCTCGGCGGGCAGCGTGTCCGGGCTCATGAGGCGTTCCGTCGCCATGGGCAGAGTGTAGCTGTTTGTTAGCGCCCTGCCTCGGCGATCTCGTCAGTTTCCACGGGTTCTCTCGGGAGCAGCGACGGGGCGCAGGCGAGGTTGTATGCCACGAGAGCCGCATTGGTGGACGACTGAACGAGGTACTCCTCGATGGCCAGGTCGAGCTTGTCGTTCTGCGTGTGCCAGCCGTAGCGGTAGTTCGCGCGTCCGATCTCATCCCAGTAGAAGCCCGGGATGCCCACGCGGTTGAACGAGGCGTGATCCGACCCACCGCCCTGGGGCATCTCATCGACCGAGCGCAGGTTGACGTCCATCCAGCCGGCGCGTGCGTCGTTGTCCGGGTTATCGTCGTGCAGCAGGCGGGTTTCGTCTGTTTTGCTGAAGAACTGCCCGTTGGTCGAAGCTGTTGCTGCGGCGAGATAGTCGAACATCCACGGCGGGCAGACCAATCCGCCCTCGTAGTTGGTACCACCGTCGTCCACAAAGACGCACGAGATATTGGCGCGTTCTTCCTCGCTCAGGCTCTCTACGTACGCACGCGAGCCGAGCAGGCCCTGCTCTTCGCCGGTCCAGAGGATGAAGCGGATCGTCCGTTTGGGCTGAGCGCCGACAGCTGCGAGGATGCGGGCGGCTTCAAGTGTGACCGCCGATCCGGTCCCGTTGTCCACGACGCCCTGGCTGCCGGGGCCGTTCCATGAATCGAGGTGCGCCGAGACAATCACGACTTCGTCTGGCCACACGGTGCCCGGGATCTCGGCGATCGTGTTGTACATATCGAACGGGCCCTCGGTGATCGTGTGGTCGAGGTCGAACTCGACGAACACGTCTTGGCCGTCGGCGAGGTCCGAGTTGATGTAGCGGTAATCGGAGTCGCGGACGCTGACCTCGACGTCCTGACCGATGTCAGCCATCGTGAGGTTCTCGAACAGGTCGTTGCCGCGCTTAATCGAGGTTGTCCAGACGCGCTCATCGCGGGAGCTCGAGATGAACCCAGCGGGGTTCGAGGCGAGCACGTGGTGCAGGATGTACTCGCCAGCGTCGAACGGCTGCTCCTCGACTTCGTTGCGGATCATCTTGATGACGTAGGTGTCCTCGCCGACCGGGAACTCCGCGTCGAGTGCGTTGCTCTGCGGCGCGAAGGTCATGGGCTGTGGGCCCTGTGGTGTGTTCCACGTGAACGTGAGGATGCCGTCGCTGTATGACGGCTCAACGAACTGGCTCGTGAAGTCGAACGCTGGCAGCGCCATGACGCCCTTGGGCACACCATCGGCGCCGATAACCGCGTCCATGGCGACCTCAGTTTCACCGCCGGGGATCGCGGGACCTGAGATAGTGCCTTCCCAGAGGCCGCTGATGGCGTCATCGGGGTAGGGCGACTCCGCTGGGGGCTGGGGGATCTTGCCTTCTGCGATTGCCTGTCGCGTGTCGTTCCGGAGCTCGTGGCGCGCCGACATTGATCCGCCTACGCCGCGGATGCCCTGACGCCCGCCTTGGTAGGGTGAGACGAGCATCCACGCGCCTGAGAGATCTTCCTTGACGGCGACGAGTTCGTCGAGAGTCTCGGGCATGCGGACGACTTTGCCGCGCACGGTACCGTCGGTACCGGGCGACCAACTGAGAGTGGTGAATTCGATCTCGCGTTCGACCTCGTACGTCTCGTCTTCTTCGCCTGCGCGCGTGACGATGGCTCCAGACGAGGGGCCGCGGTCAAAGCGGATCGCGGCGGTGCCCCATGTGCGGTTCTCGACGTTCTGAAGGCCCCAGGATTCGAACTGCCTTGCGGACCAATCGTTAGCGATATCGAGGTTCGTCGAGCCAGAGAGGCGCGGGCCGATCTCGCCGCAGAGATGCTCAAGGATATCCATGACATGGTTGTTGTTTTTGCCCTCGGTGAGGATCGCTTCGATCGTGCTCGGGTTGCCCAGTTTCATGGGGGGGACGTCCACGCGCTGGCCATCAAGGACGGCATACGCACCGATTTCTGGCGCTGCCTCGGCTTTTTCGGTTGCGGGCTTGGATGATGTAGAGCATCCAGCCGACACGAGCAAAGTGGCCGCGGCGGTCAGGGTGCCGGTGTGACGGAACAAACGGACAGTTTTGGTGGTCATTCCTGTGTACTCCCGGAAGCGTTCGAATGCTGTGCGGATACTACCGTAACTGGTCCATAGCCGCATTGAAGCATGGAGGCAGACCCTGGAAGCAGTGACACGTTTCATCGAGGCGTTCTTGTCGATCATCGCCGAGTCCGGGATCTGGCTCGTTGCTGGGTTTGCTGTGGCCGGGTTGCTCCATGCGTTTATCAGCAATGAGTTTCTCGGTCGGCACCTCGGCAAGCGAGGCGCCGGATCGGTCTTCAAAGCGACGCTCGTGGGCATCCCGATGCCGTTGTGCTCCTGCAGCGTCATTCCCGCAGCGGCATCGCTTAGGCAGGGTGGCGCGAGCAAGGGAGCCTCAGCCGCGTTTGCGGTGTCCACCCCCGAGATCGATGTCCCGGCTGCGAGTCTAACCTGGGCGATGTTTGGGCCTGTGATGACCATCGCTCGGGTGATCTCCTCTGCGGTCGCTGCTCTTGTGGCGGGCGTGCTCATCGATGCGTCTGACAAATCTGGGGCAGCTCATTCCGAGGCAGACCATGCGAGTGAGAACGAGCCTGTGAAATCGTGCTGTCACAGAGAGCCAGAGTCGGCTTCCCCACTGACTGTGAGGCAAAGACTGGTGCTCGCGGCGGAGTACGGCTTTGTTACGCTCCCCGGACACCTCGTGATGTGGCTTCTGATCGGATTCGCTGTCTCGGCGGCGGTCACCGCGTTCGTGCCTGAGACTTGGCTCTCGGGTGCAGTGGGGACGGGATTTCTTGCGATGCTGATCGCGATGGGCTTCGGGCTCATCGTGTATGTCTGTGCGACCGGATCGACGCCTATGGCAGCTGCGCTCGTCGCCAAGGGGCTTGGGCCCGGCGCAGCGCTTGCGTTTCTGCTCGCGGGGCCAGCAACGAACCCGGCGACGATGGCGTGGATTCTCAAAGATCTCGGCGGCAAGGCGCTGGTCGTCTACCTCGTGAGCATCGGCGGTGTCGCGATCGCCAGCGGGATGCTGCTCAACTGGATTCTCGCGGGGAGCGGGCTGAGCGTGGAGGCAGCCGCCGGCCATGCGATGGGCGAGGCATCATCGCTCACGGCGATCGGCGGGGCAGTGCTCCTGGCGATGATGACGTACGCGGTCGTGCGCAAGCTGCAGGCGAAACTGGCGCCGAAGCCGGTTCAGAAAACGTGCTGCTCCTCGGAGCCAGTCACGCTGACGAGTTCCTGCTGCTCTGGTTCTGAAGACAACTCCAAGGGCGGCTGCTGCAGTTGATCAGTCCATCGGGAGGCGTTTTTCGCGCCAGATGCGTGTGAGTTCCTGGATGGTGGTGGGGACCCAGAACCGTCCGCCCGGGAGTTCTTCTTGGATGATGGAGCCGTCGTTCTCGAGTTGCTTGACGATCTGCGGGCTGTCAACGGAAACGCTTGTGCGGTGGATCCACTGCTCCGGGTTGTCGGTGTCGTGCCTGATGGAGTCGTGGCGGAAAGTCACAGATGATGCGTCCGAGCGGTAGGTGTAGAACGCGACATCGCCCGTCGCTTCGGTCTCGGCGAGCAGCGTCGGGAGCATGAGCGAGAGCGCCAGCGGGAGGTAGCCCTCCTTCTTCAACTGCAGCTTGAGTGTGTCGCCCCGGCCCGAAGGATCGTTCGTTGAGACCATGAGTTCTTCGAAGCCCTCGCGTGCGCCGACTTCGGTGAACGTCGTGGACTTCCGGCCCTGCTTGACGACGACCATGAGGTTCCACGCCTCGTCGCTGAAGTCCTCGCTCACGAAGTAGGTGCCTTTGGAGTCGTAGATCAGCCGGTCAACGCCTGTGGTGTTCTCATCGAGCGTGCGGGCTTCGATCTGCACGAGGTAGCCGGGCTCGTTCCCCGCGTTGCGCCCGACGCCCCCGAGTTCTGATCTGGTCCCAGCCCAAGCCTTGATCCTGCGGTAGCCGATCTCGACCTCGCCGTTCTCGGTGTCGCGGTAGAGCCTGTACCAGTGCTCTCCGAAGCTCTCGAACAGATCGTGCATGCGGGTTTCGGAGATGCCCTCGATGAGTCTCTGGCCTGTTTTCAGGGCGATCTCGCGCTGAGCCGCGTCGAGCGGGTTCGCGGTCGTGCGGACAGCCGCGAGCGTGACGTCCATCGCCTGCTTCGCGACGGCGTAGTTCGACTCGGGCGCGGACATGTCCCAGACGAGCATCTGACCCGGAGCGAGCTTGATGAGTGCGATGCCGCGCACCGTATCGGAGTCGCTTTCTCTAGCGGCAGGCTGGTGGAGGAAGAAGCGGTAGGCTGTACCGCCGTCGAAAGAGATGGGCTCGATGGGCGCGAGCGGCCTTGCGAACGTACCCACGGGCTGATCTGGGTCATCGATTTTCGTGACACCGTGCATTTTCTGCAGGTCTTCCATGATCCTCTGCAGGGCTTCCTTCGCGCCCATCGCGGTGTTGGAGCTTGTCTGCGTCGAGAGGGTCAAGAGCCAGGCATCGTCCTTGCCCAGGATGTTGGCTTTGACATC
This sequence comes from Phycisphaera sp., assembly GCA_003712165.1. Classification (GTDB taxonomy): domain Bacteria; phylum Planctomycetota; class Phycisphaerae; order Phycisphaerales; family UBA1924. The sequence goes on along the minus strand of RHLH01000001.1, from coordinate 1,893,107 downwards.
TCGGCTCATGCGTTCCTGCTTGCTGGTGGACCCGATGGGCAGGTGGAGCTCGATCCCAAGTCCTTGTAGTTTCAGGGGGTTCGAGGACATCTCGAGCGGCGGGAGCGGCTCGTCGGGCTCTGACTGAGCAATCGCCGGTGCTGCTGCGGTCCAGCAGAGGGCCAGCGAGAAGAGTGCTGCGAGGTGGGCTTGTCTGAGGTTCATGGCATCATGCTCCGGTGGGGCCGACCCTTGATCGAAGGCTCCGGGCCCGGTTTTTTCTTCGACCGGATGGCCCTGATCTGTTGACCGACGGGGGTGGAGGCCTACGCTTGCTGTCCGTCAAGTCCTCGGTGGGGTCTTGGCGGCATGTGACGCGGCTGTGGGTGGCACAGTTGCAATCACCTGTTTGGGAGTTCACGCAGTGGGCCGGACCGTCCGGCTGGGTGTGTGCTCGGTTACCCGACGCGTCCCATTGGGATGCGAGTTTGGGCCCGACGGCGGGCCCGGGGAGTAAGCGTTGATGGACGGCGGGAAGATCCGAATCCGGATGGAAGCCTACGACCACCTGGCCCTCGATGCGTCGGCCCGTGAGATCGTGGACCACGCCAAGCGCACCAACGCCAAGGTCAGTGGTCCTGTGCCGCTGCCCACACGAATCGAGAAATATACGGTGCTTCGCAGCCCGTTTGTGAACAAGAAGAGCCGGGAGCAGTTCGAGATCCGAACCCATAAGCGGATTATCGACATCTACGAGCCAAACGCCAGGACCGTTGAGGCACTCAACCGCCTCGTTGTCCCCGCGGGTGTGTTCGTCAAGATCAAGGCCTGAGTACGTATTGAACGCCTCGCCGCAGGGACTGCGGGGGCGAGTGTGAGAGGAAAAGCCAGCCATGGCACCGACAATGCTGGGCAAAAAGCTGGGCATGACCCGGGTCTACGACGAGGACGGCAAGATTGTGCCGGTCACCGTTATCGAGCTCGGACCTTGCGTCGTCACGCAGCTGCGGACACCGGAGCGCGACGGGTACTCGGCTGTCCAGGTCGGCTTCGGCGAGAAGGCCCCCCGCAACGCGACCATCCCGATGATCGGTCACGACGCGAAGGCCGGCACCACCCCTAAGCGGTTCCACGCCGAGTTCCGCGTGGACGAGGGCGATGCAAGCTTTGAGCAGGGCCAGGTTCTGACCGCTGCGGATATGGCAGACGTCAAGTTCGTTGACGTGTCGGGTGTGTCCAAGGGCAAAGGCTTTGCGGGCGGCATGAAGCGTCACGGCTTCAAAGGCCAGCTCGCCTCTCACGGTGTTGAGCGAAAGCACCGCTCGCCCGGTTCGATCGGTGGCCACGCGAACAACGCGGGTAAAGCCGGCCGGATCAAGAAGGGCAAGAAAATGGCTGGCCGTTTCGGTGGTGAGAACGTCACCGTCCGCAGCCTCGATGTCGTCAAGATTGATGCCGACAGGAACCTGATGCTCGTCAAGGGCCCGGTTCCCGGGGCGAACAAGTCTCTCGTCAGGGTTTGCCCCTCCGTGAGGCTGTACAAAGGGAAAGCCGCCGCGGCGGCAGGATGAATTGAGAAGCTCGGCCTGATTGGGCCGGGCTTCTGTCGTAGAGAAACCCCGGCGGGCACGAAAGGCGTGCCGGGGGCCTGAAAGGTCGGTCGGCTCTGTGATGTATGGAGCGAGTTGAAACCGTCAGGCACACACAGCACAGATTGGAAAGGCCTTCGGGCCTGACCATGACGGCCGAGTCGAATCCGGAACGTCCCACTCTCAGAGACGAGAGAGCCCTCCCAGAGGGGCAACAGGTGGCGGGGCCGGATAGGCGAGATGAGAGCGGGGCAGCGAGCCCCGCCGAGTGAGGCGTCTGGGCGAGGACACGAGATGGATGTGCCCGTCTACAACATGCAGGGTGCCGAGGTCGGCAAGATGTCGATCGATGAAGCAGCCCTTTCCGCGTCGTATCGCGACGACGGACTGAACCCCGATCTGATCAAGCAGGCGTACGTGATGTACCACGCCAACCGGCGTCAGGGCTCCGCGCGTACCAAGAACCGTGCTGCGATTTCGGGTTCAACCGCGAAAATGTACAAGCAGAAGGGCACCGGTCGTGCCCGGCACTCGACCAAGAAGGCCCCGCAGTTCAAGGGCGGCGGCCGAGCGTTTGCCAAGACAGCGACCCGCGAGGATTACCACCTCGATATGCCCCGGAAGATGAAGCGCAAGGCCAACCGCAACGCGCTGCTCTCCAAGATCATCGGCTCCGAGCAGTTTGGCCCCGAGATCCGTGTCATCGACGATCTCACGATGTCGTCGCCCAAGACCAAGGACTTCGTGTCGTTCATCGACTCGCTGAACCTTGATCGCTCGGCGCTCGTCGTGCTCTCGAGCGAGGCCGAGAAATCGGACAACATCCGGCTCAGCGCCCGCAATGTTGTCGATGTTGAGCTCTGCCCGATCGAGCAGATGACCTGCTTCGAGATGCTCAACCACCGCTACCTCGTGATCGGCAAGTCCGAGCTCGAGGCCTGGCTGAGCGGTCCCAGTTCTCAGATAGGCAAGTCGGCCCGCGTCGAGCCCATGGCTCGTCAGGAGAAGAAAGCCAAGCGGCCCGCGGTCGCACGCGGCAAGAAGCTCCAGGCAGCGGGAGGTGGTGAGTAATGGATTCCGCATACGTCATCAAGAAGCCGATCGTCACCGAGAAGTCCACGCACGACACGGAAGAGTCGAAGTACACCTTTCTCGTCGATCGCAAGGCGACCAAGGACGACATCAAGCAGGCCGTACAGCAGGTGTACGGCGTGAAGGTCGACAAGGTCGCGACGCAGGTCCGCAAGGGCGGTTCCCGCCGGACGCGGTTTGGGTACGTCGATGCCAAGGTCACGAAGAAGGCCGTCGTCACGCTGAAAGATGGCGCGACGATCGAACTGTTCTAAGGGGCGAGTCAGATGGGTATCAGAAAGTACAAGCCGACCAGCCCCGGGCGTCGCAACGCGAGCGTGCTGACGAACGAGGAGATCACCAAGAAGCGCCCTGAGAAGTCGCTTCTTGCTCCGATCAAGAAGACGGGCGGCCGGAACAACTCGGGCAAGATCACCGTGCGTGGTCGCGGCGGCGGCGCCAAGCGCATGTACCGCAAGATCGACTTCCGCAGGCGTGACCGTGACGGGATCGCGGGCAAGGTCATCGGGATCGAGTACGACCCCAACCGGACCTGCAACATCGCGCTCATCGAGTACGCCGACGGCAAGAAGCGTTACATCCTCGCCCCGGTCGGCCTGACCGACGGCATGGACGTGATTGCTCACTCGACCGAGGCTGTCGAGCCCGCGGTTGGCAACTCGACCGCGCTGCGGTTCATCCCGACCGGTATGGACGTGCACTGCATCGAACTGAACCCCGGCAAGGGCGGCCAGATGTGCCGGTCGGCCGGTTCCTCGGCACGCCTGACGAACAAAGAGGGCGACTACGCGACGCTTGTTCTGCCCTCGGGCGAAACCCGTCGCGTGCACCTCGATTGCCGTGCGACGATTGGTCAGGTCGGCAACACCGACCACCAGAACCGTCGTCTGGGCAAGGCCGGCATCAGCCGTCACCTGGGTCGTCGTCCGAAGACCCGTGGTGTCGCGATGAGTCACGACGCTCACCCGCTCGGCGGTGGTGAGGGTCGAAGCAAGGGCGGCCGGGCACCTGTGAGTAAGAGCGGCACGCTCTCCAAGGGCGGTCGTACTCGTAACAAGAAGCAACCGAGCTCGAAGCTGATCATCCGTCGCCGGATGAGCAAGCGTTACGGGCAAGTGAAGTAAGGGGCTGAGCGATGGGTCGAAGCCTGAAGAAAGGTCCGTACGTCGATGAGAAGCTCTACCTGAAGGTGGACAGGCTCAACGAGGCGGGCGAGCGCAAGCCGATCAAGACCTGGGCGCGTGCGTGCACGATCGTTCCAGAGTTTGTGGGCCACACGTTCCAGGTCCACAACGGCCGGGCGTTCCTCGATGTCTACGTGACCGAGGACATGGTCGGTCACAAACTCGGGGAGTTCTCGCACTCTCGCACGTTCCGCGGTCACACGAACAAGAAGGAAGGCATCAAGTCGCGCTAAACGCGGCATGCCAAGGGTCCACAGGGACCAAGGGTGAACTCCGATGAAGGTTCAGAGCCAGAAACTCAAAGCCCAGGCAGCCAAGGCTGACATGAGTGCCGAGCAACTCGGCGCGGTTGTCGAGCGTGGCGGTCTCAAGGGCGACAACGCCGTCAAGGCGGTCCGCAACTGGATGGCCGGCCGCGACCACCCGCGCTGCAAAGCCGCGGACATCCGCGCTCTCGCCGGTGCGCTTGGTTGCGAAGCCAAGGACATCGCCAAGTTCACGAGCGAGGTCCGCTTTCACCGCGGCAGCCCGCTCAAGGCGCGCCTGGTCGCGGACATGATCCGCGGCAAGCAGGTCGCTGAGGCGATGGAGCTGCTGACCTTCTCGACGAAGCGTGCAGCGACCAACGTGCAGAAGGCGCTCGCCGCGGCTTACGCCGAGGCTGAGATGAGCGACGTTGACGACTCGAAGCTCTACGTTGCAGAGAGCCGCGTCGACGAGGCGCCGCCCATCAAGCGGTTCCGCCCGAAGGACCGAGGCCGGGCGCACCCGATTCTCAAGCGGACCAGCCACATCACTATTTCGATCGAGGAGCGTAGCTGATGGGACAGAAGACGCACCCCTTCGGACTCCGTCTTGGGATCACCGAGGCACACCGCAGCCGCTGGTACGCGCCCAAGGCGCTGTTCGGCGAGTTGCTGGTGGAGGACGAGAAGATCCGCAAGTTCCTCGACCAGAGGCTCAACCGCAAGCCTCCGTACGCGGCGGTGAGCGACATCCTCATCGAGCGCACTCGTGAGGAGCTCAAGATCATCATCCGCACGGCCCGCCCGGGCCTCGTCATCGGCCCCAAGGGCGCCGAGGTCGAGCGGATGACCCAGGAACTCCAGTACATGACCGGCCGGAAGGTCAATATCTCGATCATCGAGATCAAGAACCCGGACATGTCGGCTCAGCTCGTCGCCGAGGCGGTTGCCGAGCAGCTCAAGAAGAGCCGCGGCTTCCGCCGGACGATCAAGATGCGTGCCGACGCGGTCATGCAGGCGGGTGCCCAGGGCGTCCGCATCCTGATCGGCGGTCGTCTCGGTGGTGCCGAGATGAGCCGGAAGGTTGATGTCCGTCACGGGTCGCTGCCTTTGAGCACGATCCAGGCGAACGTCGAGTACGGGTTCGCCGAGAGTCACACCGCGGCTGGTGTGATCGGTGTGAAGGTTTGGATCTACAAGGGGCCTTACTCGACCGAGCAGGACGAGACGGCTTCGAAAGCGGCGGGCGGCCAGGCACGCGCCCGAGGCAGGCGATAAATCACCGCGAGTATTCGCGGCAGCGTAAGTGAGGCGTTCACATGGCACTGATGCCAAAGAGAGTCAAGCACCGGAAAGAGTTCCGGCGCACAAGCCGGGTCAACCGGGACGCGACCAAGGGCAACTACGTCGCCTACGGCGATTACGGTCTGCAGTCGCTGGACTCGGCGTGGATCACGGCTCGTCAGCTCGAGGCCGGGCGTATTGCCGCCCAGCACTACTCGAAGCGTCAGGGCAAGTTGTTCATCCGTGTGTTCCCGGACAAGCCCGTGTCCAAGAAGCCCCTCGAGACTCGAATGGGTAAGGGCAAGGCGGACGTGGACTACTGGGCGGCTCGCGTGAAGCGGGGCACCATGCTCTATGAGATGGCTGGCGTGTCCGAGTCGTTCGCGCGTCAGACGCTCGTGCGTGTGGCAATGAAGATGCCGGTCCGGTGCCGGTTTGTGACGAGGCGTGTGAGCGTCTGATCAGACGGTCGGGAGTCGAGCGATGGCGAAGAAAGAAGAACTGACCGGCGCGAAGGTGCGAGAGCTGACGGACGAGGAGATCTCGGTCTCCATCCGCAAGTTCCGTGACCAGCTCTACAAGCTCCGCTGCCAGACGGTGACGGAGAAGGTCGAGGACAACTCTCAGTTCGGGACGATCCGGCGTAACGTCGCCCGTCTCCGCACGGAGCAGAACAGAAGAGCCCAGGAAGCGGCGTCGGCGTAAGTGACAGAGTTTGGGTCAGGTGACCAGACGCCCGCGAGGCGGGCAAAGAGGATCGACGAGTGAGCGAGCAAGCGACCAGCGATAGCAAGGCCAAGACCCGCCAGGGCACGGTCGAGTCCGACAAGCGCGACAAATCGCGCCGGGTGGTTGTGAACTTCATGACCAAGCACCCGAAGTACGGCAAGTTCGTCAAGGGCCGGACCATCCTCCAGGTCCATGACGAGAACAACGAGTCGAAGAAGGGCGACCTTGTCGAGGTCCGCGAGTGCAAGCCCGTGAGCAAGACAAAGAGCTGGGAGCTCGTCCGAGTCATCAGCAGCGCGGATCTGGCCTAAGAGCCAACAGAGGTAGCACGAGATGCTTCAGCAAGAATCAAGATGCGAGGTTGCGGACAACTCCGGCGCGAAAATCGCGTACGTCATCCGCGTGTACGGCGGATCGACCGGGCGTGGTCAGTACACCCGCAAGCAGGCCTTCGTCGGCGACAAGGTCATGATCTCCGTCAAGAAGGCCCTTCCCGGGTCTGATATCAAGTCGGGCGACATGTCCAAGGCGATCGTCGTGAGGACGAAGAAGCCGACGCGTCGGCCCGACGGCTCGTACGTCGCGTTCGACAACAACGCCGTCGTGCTGATTAACGATGAGGGCAACCCGAAGGGCACACGCATCTTCGGCCCGGTCGCCCGTGAACTCCGCGAGAAGAACTTCATGAAGATCGTCTCGCTCGCACCGGAGGTGGTTTGACATGGCAGCTCGTCACGTTCGCAAGGGTGACCAGGTGATGATCACCGCCGGTGCTCACAAGGGCCAGGTGGGTGAGATCTCCCGCGTGCTGACCAAGTCGGACCGCGTGATCATCAAGGGCGTCAACCTGGTGACCAAGCATGTCCGCCCCACGCGGATTAACCCGCAGGGCTCGGTCATCACAAAGGAAGCATCGATCCACATCTCCAACGTGAGCCCGGTCGCCGACGGCCAGCCCACACGGGTGCGGTTCCAGATCAACGACGACGGCAGCAAGGACCGCGTCGCTGTCAAGGGCGGCAAGGTGCTTGGCGGCGTGTCGCCCGCGAAGAAGAAGTGATCGGTTTCAGAAGGATTGAATGCTGACGAAGAGTCAGCGGAGCGAAAGCAATGGCAAAGAGCAAAGCACCAACTGAGCCGACGGGACCGCTTCCCGAGCCGACACTGGCGAAGGTCTACAAAGAGACCATCAAGCCCCAGCTCGGTGAGGAGTTCGGTCTGAAAAACCCGATGCAGCACCCGAAGCTCGAGAAGATCGTGCTCAACGTGAATATCGGTCGTCACCTCGACGGCACCAAGGTCCCGGCGAACATCAAGCAGACTGTCGCCGACACGCTCACCACGATCACTGGTCAGAAGCCCGTGTTCGTCGCGGCGAAGAAGAGCGTTTCGAACTTCAAGGTTCGTGAGGGTTACGACTCGGCTGTGATGGTGACGATCCGCCGCGACCACATGTGGCACTTCCTCGAGCGTTTCATCCACCTTGCAGCGCCCCGTATCAAGGACTTCCGTGGTCTGCCCGCCAAGGCGTTCGATCGCCAGGGCAACTACTCGATGGGCCTGACCGAGCAGGGCGTGTTCCCCGAGATCAACATGGCGGAGGTGAGCTTCACCCACGGCATGAACATCAACTTCGTGTTCCGTAATTCCAACCCTGAGCTGAGCCGCTTTGTGCTGGACGGCCTCGGGATGCCGTTCGTCAAGCCTGAGGCAAAGAAGAACTGATATGGCAAGCAAAGCACAGATCGCAAAGTCGAAGAAGACACCCAAGTTCTCGTCGCGGACTGTTCGCCGCTGCGAGCTGACGGGACGCGCCCGAGGCGTGTACCGCAAGTTCCGTGTGAGCCGAATCGTGCTCCGCAAGCTGGCGCTCGAGGGCAAGGTCCCGGGCATGCGGAAGTCGAGCTGGTAAACGAGAGTTAGCAAGGGCCGATTAGAAGGACGCAGAAGCGTCGAGGGCAGATGACCATGGCCATGAGTGATCCGATAGCCGACATGCTCACACGCATCCGTAACGCGGGACGCAACCGCGCGAAGATGGTGGACTGCTTGAACAGCAAAGTCTGCCGCGGTATCGCGGACGTGCTGCAGAGCGAGGGCTACATCAACGGTTACGACGTAGTCGAGGACGGCAGGCAAGGCCTGATCCGTGTGAAGCTGAAGTACGGTCCGCGCGGCGAGCAGGTGCTCAACACGCTGACCCGCAAGAGCAAGCCCGGTTGCCGGGTCTACTCGAACGTGGACGATCTGCCCCGACCGCTGCAGGGCATGGGCATTGCCATCGTCTCGACTTCGAGCGGTGTGCTCTCTGACCGCATGTGCCGCGAGAAGCGCGTCGGCGGCGAACTGCTTTGTGTTGTGGATTGATCAGGCCGGAAGTTAGGTGACGGGAGTCGCACGATGTCGCGAGTAGGAAACAAACCGGTCGAGATCCCTAGCGGGATCAAAGTGTCGATCGACGGCCAGACCGTCACGGTTGAGGGCCCAAAGGGCACCCTCAGCCGCGAGTTTGCGCCTCAGATCGAGGTGGCCTGGTCAGAGGATGAGAAGTCAGTCATTTGCTCGATTAGGGGCGATGCAACGCGTCAGGCGCGTGCGCTCTGGGGCACGACTCGGGCGCTCATCCAGAACATGATCACCGGCGTGAAGGACGGCTATGAGAAGTCGCTCGAGATCGTTGGTGTTGGTTGGGGTGCACAGGTCGCTGGCCAGGAGCTCAAGCTCTCGGTCGGTTACGCGAACTCTGTCCCCGTGAAGATCCCCGTTGGCGTTGATGTCTCTGTTGACAAGCAGATCGTCAAGATCAGCGGTGCTGACAAGCAGGCGGTCGGCCAGTTCGCAGCGATGGCTCGCTCGGTCCGCGAGCCCGAGCCTTACAACGGCAAGGGCATCAAGTACTCGGACGAGGTCATCCGCCGCAAGCAGGGCAAGCAGTTCGGCAGCTAAGGCATAAGAGTTTGAATGGATCGGCCCGGTGGGCCGCGTAGGTAGAAGCGATGAACAAGAACAAGCTCAAAGCAAAGAGGCAGTGGCGCCGGCGCAAGGGTGCCCGCAAGACGATGATCGGCACCGCCGACAAGCCCCGTCTGGCGGTCTACCGCTCGCTCAACCACGTCTACGCGCAGGTGATCGACGACCTGGAGGGCCACACCCTGGCTTCCGCATCGACGCGGGACAAGGGCATGGGTCTCGATAAGACGGGCGGCGTCGAAGCAGCCAAGGCAGTGGGGCAGAAGCTCGCAGAGCGCGCCTCGGCCGCGGGTGTGAAGAAGGTCGTGTTCGATCGCGGCGGGTTCCAGTACCACGGCCGGGTCAAGGCCTTGGCCGACGGTGCCCGCGAGGGTGGACTTCAGTTCTGATTTGGATGGTGATTGATCGCGGCACGCCGCGGATGGGATGAACATGGCTGAGTTGATGGAAAAATCGTCGCAGCTCGAGTCGCACACGGCCGGGATCTTCCGGACCGCCGCGACCGTGAAGGGTGGCCGGCGCTTTAGCTTCGGTGCGATGGTCGTTGTCGGCGACCGCCGCGGTCGTGCGGGCTTTGCGCACGCCAAGAGCCAGGAAGTGCCGACGGCCATCGAGAAGGCCGAGAAGCACGCCAAGCAGAACATCATCAGTGTTCCGCTGACCGGCGGCACGATCCCGCACGAGATCGAGGGACGCTTTCTCGCCACGACGGTTCGCTTGCTCCCGGCTTCGCCCGGTACGGGTGTTATCGCGGGTTCGAGCGTGCGTTCGATCCTCGAACTTGTCGGCATCACCGACTGCATGACCAAGGTGTACGGCTCGACCAACAAGGTCAACGTCATCAAGGCCGTCTTCGATGCACTCAGCAGGCTTCGCACGAAGGAACTCGTCGCAGAGCTTCGCGGCGTCGATCTGGGCACGACCGACATCGAGGAGCGCATCGACCGTGCTCAGCGGTTCATGTCTTCGGGTTCGGGCGGCGGCACCTCGGGCGGCCGAGTCCTGACTGCTGAGGAAGTCCGTGTCGAGCGTCCCGAGAAAGAAGAAGTGAAGCCCGCCGAGGAAGCTAAGTCAGACGACGAGGCGGCACCCGAAGCAGAGGCCCCTGCCGAGGACAACGCGGCGGGTGAAGGTGAGAGCGGCGAAGAGAAGAGCGACAGCTGAGGACCAAGCGGACCGAGCGCAGGCTCGGCCGGAGATGATCCACCATGATGATTCACGAGATCACAGAGCAGGCAGGCAAGAACCGCAAGCGCAAGCGCATCGGTCGCGGCCACGGCTCGGGCTGGGGCAAGCAGGCGGGTCGGGGCCACAAGGGCGCCGGTAGCCGTCGCGGTCACAGCACCCTGTTCCAGTTCGAAGGCGGCCAGATGCCGTACTTCCGCCGGATGCCCAAGTTCGGTTTCACAAACGCGAACTTCACGATCCGTTTCTGGACTGTCAACCTGCGTGACATCGTTCGCCACGAGGCGTTTGCCAAGGGCGGAGCGGTCAACACCGAGTCGCTTGTGAACGCGGGCCTCGTCCGCGATGACAGCCGGGATATCAAGATCCTCGGCGCCGTCGACGAGGGCGGCCTCAAGGTCAAGCTCGACGTCGAGGTGAGCCGCGTCACCGATGGTGCCCGCAAGCACATCGAGGGAGCCGGTGGCAGCGTCAACGAGACCGGCACCCGCCGAGACCGCGTCCGTGGTATTGACCGCAACAGCGACGACCGCTCGCCGAAAAATCTGACCAAGAAGCTCCGCCGGGGCAAGAAGGCAGACTGATCGGCCAATACGGTTGGTCGGCCCTACTGACACCCGGACCGGGGTCGGGCCCCGCACATCCGAATTGGAGCAATCCGTAGCATGTTTCAGGCCCTTGCGAACGTCTTCCGCATCGCTGAGCTCAGGACGAAGATCCTCTTCACGCTCGGTATGCTCGTGGTGTATCGCATCGGGTACTGGATCCCGCTGCCGGGCGTTAACCAGGAGCAGCTCGCCGAGTTCTTCAGCCTAGCCAAGGCCGAGGGCAACGCCGCGAGTCGCGCCGCTGAGTACGTTGCGATTTTCTCGGGTGGCTCCTTCAGCCAGTCCACGATCTTCGGACTGGGCATCATGCCCTACATCTCCGCGGCGATCATCTTCCAGCTGCTGGCGTCGGTTTCACCAGCATTGAAGAAGATCCAGGACGAGGGGCCTTCGGGTCGTCAGAAGATCCAGGAGTGGACCCGTTACGTCACGGTCGGGCTCTGCATCGTCCAGGGCATCGCGTGGATGTCCTTCATCACATCGCAGGGCATCGTCTACGCGGGCTGGGCTCACAACCCGCTGTGGTGGGTCATGGGTGTTGGAGCGCTAACCGCGGGCACCGTCTTCCTCATGTGGCTCGGTGAGCAGATCGATAAGTACGGCATCGGTAACGGTGTCTCGATGATCATCATGGCCGGCATCCTCGCTGGCATGCCCGGTGCGATCATCTGGATTATCAACAACTACAACCCGTCCGACCCCAACAAGCTCGGGCCGATGGGCCTGATCATGATCGCCGCGGCGTTTGTGATTGTTGTGGCGGGCTCGGTCATCATGACTGTCGCTCAGCGCCGGATCCCGATCCAGCAGGCCAAGCACACTCGCGGTCGGCAGGTCTTCGGCGGTCAGCGCAGTTACCTGCCCCTCCGCGTGAACCACGGCGGCGTGATGCCCATCATCTTCGCCAGCTCGCTCATGATCTTCCCCTCTGTGCTCTTTAGTGCACTCGACAGCTCGGCTCAGGACGGAACGGTCTGGAAGTCGATCGTCGAGTGGCTCAGCACCAACTTCAACTTCGGTGAGTTCCCGTACGTGATGCTGTACATCGTGATGGTGTACTTCTTCAGCTACTTCTGGATCACCGTGCAGTTCAACCCGGAGGAGATGTCCAAGCAGCTCCGTGACCACGGGTCGTTCATTCCGGGCCTGCGTCCGGGACCCCGGACATCGGAGTACCTTGAGAACGTCATGGAGCGGATCACGTACGTCGGCGCTGCGTTCCTCGCGGTCATCGCGGTGCTGCCTATGGTCGTCAACAGGGCGCTCAACATCGACTTCTCGGTGACCCAGTTCCTGGGTGGCACGGGGCTGCTCATTGTCGTGTCGGTGATCATGGACTTCGTGCAGCGGATCGAGGCCAACCTGCTCATGCGGAACTACGCGGGCTTCCTGGGTGGCTCCGACGGCGAGCGTGGTCCGAGACTCCGCGGCCCGCGTAGCTGATCGATGTCTCGCGCGAGGTTTACGACCTCAGGCGTTGGGCTTATCACAGATACAGAATCAATCGAGCGCCTCGCCCGTTGCGGCGAGGCGCTTTCTTGCGCGCTCATCGAAGCGCGATCGGCAGCACGGCCCGGCGTCACACCGAAACAGCTCACGTCGGTCATCGAAGATCGCTTCGGGCGTGAAGGTGTAAAGCCGGTGCTTCGTGGGTTGCAAGCGGTCGGTGCTGATCCGTTTCCCGCTGCGGCTTCGATTTGTGTGAATGGAGTTGCGGTCAACGGGGTGCCGAGCGATGAGCCACTTAGGCGGGGCGATGTGCTCACGATCGATGCAGCGTGTGAACTCGATGGGTTTGTGTTAGATGCGGCGTGCTCGGTCGCTGTGGGTATGTTAGATCACGAATTGGCTCGAGCGGCACACGGCGTACTTCAGGCAGTGCTCGGCTCTATTGCACCCGGTTTACCGTTGAACGAACTGGCCGCGTGTGCAAGAAGTGAGGCAAATCTGCTTGGCGTCGATGTTGCGGATGAGGTGATCGCGCACGGTGTTGGTCGGGGGCTGCACATGCCCCCGGCGGTCTTTTTTGATGGTGTCGAGCCTGACCATGAGGGCTTGCTCCAGGTGGGTATGGTGCTCGCGATCGAGCCCGTGGTTGTAGAGTCAAATTCTGGAGGTGGGGCCGTGGTCGCATGCCGGACCGCTTCTGACGGGTGGTCTCGAATTGCCCCGGGCCTGGCGGCGTTCGAGGAGCGGACTGTACTGGTGACCGAAAACGGGCCTCGAGTCTTGACCGAAATACCGCCGCTGGGCTTCCCAGCGGCCTAGGATCGCCTCCATATGCCGAAACAGGACGAGAAATTCACGTTTGAGGCCACCGTTGTTGAGGCCCTCCCGAACGCCATGTTCAAGGTTCGCCTGCCCAACGAGCAGGAGACCGAGGTGCTCGCGTATGTCTCAGGCAAGATGCGGATGCACTACATCCGGATCCTGCCTGGCGACAAGGTGACCGTCGAGATCAGCCCCTACGACCTCTCGAAGGCCCGGATCACCTACCGGCACTGACTCTGGGGGGCTGCTGGATGGCCCCGGGTCGGAATCGCGGGGTAACACGCTAAATTTTTGGGGCAGAATGGGTAAATGTCTGTGAGGCTTGCTGGCCCTGGGAGGCTCTCAGGGCCTATTGTCCCCTCCTGTGCTGCGGCGAGCCGCGGGTGGGATCGGTCTGGAAATCCGTTCCAAGCGCACAGGGACTGAAATCGATTTATCAGCCGAGCCGACGAGGTCGGCTGGGAGAAGTGTGATGAAAGTTCGATCGAGTGTCAAGCGAATGTGCACCGGGTGCCAGGTTGTCCGCCGCAAGGGCAAGGTTCGCGTGATCTGCAAGTCGGATCCCAAGCACAAGCAGGTCCAGGGCTAACTAGAACGAGGAGCCGAGCGTGCCACGTATCGCTGGTGTTGACATCCCGGATAACAAGAAGATCTATTACTCGCTGCAGTACATCCACGGCATCGGTCCGAAGTTCGCGGCCGACATCCTCGTGGAAGCGCAGATCACGCCCGACATCAAGGCGCGCGAGCTCGACGACCAGCAGGTCGCGATGCTCAACTCGCTGATCGATACGAACTTCGTCGTCGAGGGTGCGCTGCGTCGCCAGGTTGGCCAGAACGTGCAGCGTCTGCGTGACATCCGCAGCTACCGCGGTGAGCGTCACAAGAGGGGCCTGCCCACTCGCGGTCAGCGCACCAAGTGCAACGCACGCACGAGGAAGGGTCGTAAGAAGACGGTCGCCGGCAAGAAGGGCGTCAAGGGCTAATCGAGGCTTGTACGAGAGCTATCGCGGCCTGGGCCGCTTGGAAGGTCGAAGACAATGGCAAAGAAGAAAGTTCGCAAGAACGTCGGCAAAGGCATCGCCCACGTCAAGGCGACCCACAACAACACGATGGTCACCATCACCGATCTCAACGGCGAGACACTCGCCTGGGATTCGGCGGGCACCATTGGGTTTAAGGGCACCAGGAAGGCGACTCCGTTCGCCGCGACCCGTGCAGGCGAGACCGTCGGTGCGAAGGTTCGCAAGATGGGCATGCACGAGCTTGAGGTCCGCATCACGGGCACCGGCGCTGGTCGCGAGGCTGCGATCAACGGCGTTGTTTCTGCGGGCATCAGAGTGACCGCCATCGAGGACCATACCCCGGTTCCTCACAACGGCTGCCGACCCCGTAAGAAGCGCCGCGTCTAACGACGCTGCCGCTGTGCTGGCGTGAGAGAAGGAGAGCGTGGGGACCCGGCAGCCCTGCGTCGATCCGAGATCGCGTCGAGCGTGCCTGCTTTGGCGACTGCCGGATTGAATTAGAGGGAACTGAATGCTTCGAGCTCGCTGGCGTGGTCTGGAACTCCCTGCTCGGGTCAACGCTGACCCCAAGTTTCTCGGCAACTCGTTTGCCCGCTTTACCGTTGAGCCCTTCGAGAGGGGCTTTGGTACCACTGTTGGTAACTCGCTTCGCCGCATCCTCCTGAGTTCGCTGGAGGGCGCGTCGGTCAGCGCGATCAAGATCAAGGGTATTGAGCACGAGTTCAGCTCGATCCCAGGCGCAATGGAGGACGTCACCGACGTCGTCCTGAACATCAAGAATCTCATCGTGCGGTACGAAGGCGAGGAGCCCATCACGATGCGCCTGGCTGCTCAGGGCCCGGGCGAGGTCACCGCGGATCTGATCGAGGCGGACACGTCTGTCACGATCATGAACCCTGATCTCGTCATCGCGACGCTCACCTCGGAGGTTCCCTTCGAGATGGAGCTGACGGTCTCCAAGGGCCGGGGCTATGTCCCCGCGAGCGAGCAGTACGACATGAACGAGGATCAGGAGGTCGGCCTGATCCCGATCGACGCGATCTACTCGCCCGTGCAGCGCGTCCGCTACAAGATCGAGGAAACCCGAGTCGGTCAGAAGACCAACTACGACAAGCTGATCCTCGAGATCTGGACCAACGGCACCGTCACGCCCGAGATGGCGATGGTCGAGGCCGCCAAGATTCTGCGCAAGCACCTGAATCCGTTTGTTCAGTACTTCGAGCTGGGCGAGGACCGGGTCTCCGAGGAAGCCGCCGCAGCAGCCGGCGTGGACGAGGGCCTCATCCGCAAGCTGGACATGTCCATCGCGGATCTGGATCTTTCCGTCCGTGCGAGCAACTGCCTCGAGTCGGCGAAGATCGACACAGTCGCGCAGCTGGTGACGTTTACCGAGCCCGAGCTTCTGAAGCTCCGTGCGTTCGGCCGGACATCGCTGCGTGAGGTCAAGAGGAAGCTGACAGACCTGGAGCTTGATCTGGGCATGCAGCTCCCTGAAGGATATCAAGTTACCGCGGGCGCCTGAGCCCGAGTTTGGAGCGTAAGAGATGCGGCACCGCAAAGCCGGATACAAACTGAATCGGACCGCGTCGCACCGCCAGGCGATGATGCGCAACCTGGCCGCGAGCCTGTTCGAGCACGGCCAGGTCGTCACGACGCTGCCCAAGGCCAAGGCTGTCCAGCCCTTCGTCGAGAAGATCGTCACCAAGGCCAAGCGTGGTGATATGCACGCCCGCCGGCGAGTGATCCAGATGCTGGGCAGGGATCGCAACGCGTTCGACTGGCGCTACCTGCCTGCCAACGCAGACGAGGCCGAGCGTGAGCGTCACCAGGACATGAGCGAGACTGCCGAGCAGTTCTTCGACCTGCCCCCTGCTGAGCAGACCGAACGGAACCGCTACGGCGAGGTTCGCAAGTCACCCAAGCTCGTGCGTCACATCTTCGAGAATGTCGCGCCCCGCTTTGCCGAGCGTGACGGTGGGTACACCCGGATCATCAAGCTTGGCCGCCACCGCATCGGTGACGCGGCAGAGCTCGTGCTGATCCAGTTCGTCGGTGCTGAGGAAGGTCCTGAGATCGGTTCGGGCACGAACGCCCGCCGCCGCAAGGCCGACCGCCGCGCCGAGTACTTCGACAAGATCAAGGGCAACGTGAAGTCGCCCGCCGAGCTTGTCGCAGCCAGCGCAGCACCCGCTGAGGCTGAGGCCGATGCAGGTGATGCCGAGGGCGAATCGTCAGACGAGAGCTGATCCGCTCGGAACTAGCGAATTCATGCACGGCTGATCCTCGCGGGTCAGCCGTGTTTGCTTTTGAGGTCGGTGCGGTCTCCGGTTGCTATCATCGCGGGCATGTCTGACTTCCTTCAAACGCTCGAATCTCTGGAAGAAACCGGCCTGTCGCAATTGGGCGGAATCGGCGATGCCGACGCGCTCGAGTCGTGGCGTGTGGAGTTCCTCGGGACAAAGGGGCAGCTCAAAGCCGCGATGGCAGGCATGAAGGATGTTCCCAAGGAAGACAAGCCCGCTGCGGGGCAGAAGGCCAACGCGGTGAAAGTCGCTCTCGAGGACGCGTTCAAGCAGAAACAGGCCTCACTTTCTGGTGGGGCTGGCGGCGTGAGCGGGCTGGATGTCACAGAGCCCGGCTTGATCGAGGCGAAGGCGCTGGGTCGGCAGCACATCATCACTCGGGTTCGCGATGAACTCGTTGAGGTCTGCGCGAGGCTCGGGTTTGATGTCGCCGAGGGACCGGAGCTCGAGGACGACGAGCACAATTTCGTCAAGCTCAACATCCCGGCCGAGCACCCGGCGCGCGATCCGATCGACAACTTCTACGTCGATGACCCGTCGCTTGGCGCCAAGTCACGGATGCTCCGGAGTCAGACCTCGACGGTGCAAATCCGCATGATGGAGAAAGCCGTCGCAGAGGGCAGCGGGCCTCCGATCAAGATCGTCTCGCCGGGCCGGGTCTACAGGCCCGACACGGTTGACGCGACGCACAGCTTCATGTTCCACCAGCTTGAGGGGCTCTACATCGACCGCGGGGTGTCGATGGCCGACCTGAAGAGCACGCTGCTCCAGTTCGCGCGCGCGTACTTCGGTGACGGTGCAGAGATCCGCCTGCGTCCGAGCTTCTTCCCGTTCACCGAGCCTTCTGCTGAGTTCGACATGATGATCAGCCTCCGCCCGGACAAGCCCGCCTCGTGGGTGGAGTTGGGCGGCTGCGGCATGGTTGATCCGAATGTGCTCTCGGCTTGCGGCATCGACCCGGAGGTCTGGTCAGGCTTCGCATGGGGATTCGGCATCGAGCGGCTCGCGATGGGCAAGTACGGCATCCCCGATATCCGCATGCTCTTCGAGAACGACGTCAGGTTCCTGAGTCAGCTCTGATCACCCAGCTTCGTCGCACGGATGGCCATGAACAGCGGGATCTCTCTGCGCGATCTGTTCTCTTCGTCCGCTCGGGGTCCGGGCTCGCTCTTGCGCCGGCTTGGCCACTCCTCGAGGTCGTCGATGAACAAGCCTGTCTTGGCGAACGCCTTGATGTAGCTCTCGAGCGGGCGGTGGTGGGTGAACGTCTTGATCGCCTCACCTCCTGATGCAACTTCGCCCGGGTTCATCACGATCGGCTCTGCTTTGATCGACAGGTACGCGTCTACGCGCCGGTACTGCTTCTGGTCATGTGACTTCTTGCCTTCCCAGCCCCAGCTTGTCTGGCCCGGAGCCCGGAAAGAAGGATGCAAGATGACAGCGACGAATCTGCCGCCCAGTTTGAGCAGGTTGCTTGTGCTCTCGAGCAGGTCCGAGATCGGGTTGATGTTCATGAGTGCCATGATGCACGCCGCGGCGTCGTATGGCTCGCCTGTGATCTCGCTGGGCATGGAGCCGAGTTGTCTCGCATCGCCGACAACGAAATGCGAGTGGGGAAGCTTGCGAGCTAGCGCGGCTTGGATGAGTGTGGGCGAAGCGTCCACACCCGAGACCTTGGCGCCGAGGCCTGTGAGTGCTGCTGCCATTCGGCCCTCGCCGCAGGCGATGTCGAGAACGCGCTCACCTGGTTTGACTGCGAGCATGCCCACGGCGCCGGGGATGATGACTTCGGAGAAGTGGTCGCTCTTATCGCTTGTTTGGTAGTCGCCGTACCAATCGCTGACCTCGTCCCAGCCCGCGTTGGGGTCCTTGTTTAGGGATGAGAACTTGTCCGCTTTAACGCGCCGATCGGTGGCTTTGATCTCGTCGGGCGCAGGCCTGCTCGTCTTGGGCGGCGTCATCTCGACGGATTGATAGAAGCTCGTAGGGGCGGGGCAGCTGAACCGTACTCGCTGGCCGGTTCCCGGGTGGCGGAAAGCGAGTTCGCTCGCGTGAAGTGCGAGGCGTTTGAGCTGCGATGGGCCCGACCCGTAGCGTTGATCGCCAACAAGCGGGTGGCCCATGTCTGCCATGTGGACGCGGATCTGGTGCTTCCGGCCCGTCTCGAGTTTGAGCTGCACGAGCGCGTGGTTGTTGGCCTGCCCGAGCACCCGGTAGTGAGTCACCGCGGGGCGTGCGTCCTTGTTGTCGCCCTTGGAACCACGGAAGAGCCTGTCGGGGACGCTCACGACGTGGCCCGCCTGCTCTTCTTTCAGAAATGACTGAGCGGTTCCGGTCGTGCCCACGCCCGCTTCGAACGTGCCTTCGACGAGAGCGACGTAAAGGCGATCGATTCGCCTGGCGCGCAGGTCGTCCTTGAGCCAGTCGAGGGCGGCTTTGTGCTTCGCGAAGATCAGCAGTCCCGATGCATCGAGGTCGAGTCTGTGAACGACGAAGGCGCGTGCTGCGCGTCCGCCCTTGGCGCGTGCGTAGTCCTTGACCATGTCGTAGAGCGTCGGCCTGCCGCCTGGCTTGGGCATTGCGCTGACGATGCCCGAGGGCTTGTTGACGACGAGAATGTCGGCGTCCTCGTGGACGATGTCGAGTTCGCGTGGGAGCCGTTCGCGGCGGGCGCCGTAGGGGGCGCGCTTGCCGTCGCCCCGGGGTTTGCGGAACCCGGGCTTCGGTTTGCCGCCTTTCCCGGTCGGCTTGGGCCTGTCGTTGTGTCGGTCCTTGCTGTAGCTCATTGTGGGTTCACCTGGTGTTTCGTTTGGCAAGCCAAGCCTGCTGGAGTCTGGGGAGTAGCCACACGGCGAAGTCGGCCTTGCCGAGTTTCCCATCGGTGCTCTGCTCGTGATCACGCAGAGCGTTGCAAGCCATGATTGTCGCCTCGATATCGCCCGCTTCCATCGTCTCAAGGGGATTGGCGATGATGAGATCGGCACCCTTGCGTTCGAGCTTTTTGCGAGCCGTCTCGAGGAGTTGCTCCCGAGGCTCGAGGGCGAATCCGACCATGAGCTGGTCTGGCCGGGCAACTTCGCAACAACCCGCGAGCAGGTCAGGGGTTGGGCTGAGTCGGATGGTCAATCCTTCGGCCTCACTCCGACGGAGCTTGCCTTTGACGGCGGGCGACTCTGGGGTGTAGTCGGCGACTGCCGCCGCCATCACGAGCACATCGCACTCCTCGAGGAGTCTCTTGAGCAGTTCGTGGAGGTCGGCGACCGAGCCAAATCGCTTGATTGTCACTGCTTGTGAGTCCGGGGCGTGACAACTCGGGCCCAGCAGCAGGGTCGTGGGCCAGCCCAGGCTGGCGGCTTGGTCGGCGAGGCGGATGCCCATCTTTCCGCTGGAGCGGTTGCCTAGGTACCGGACCTCGTCGATCGGCTCGTGTGTGGGGCCGGCGGTGATGAGAACTCTCGGAGAAATCGCTCCGGTAGGGAACGGGTCGGGCGTGTTCTTCGTAGTCATGGGTGCTGCCGTCCGGGCTTGGGGCCGTCCTGAGGGGGCTCCCGCTCCGTCCGCCCTTTCAGGCTTACAGTATGCTGGACGGGCGGCTTCCGACGGCGAGGGTCGGATCGGGTGACCGGTCGAGCGAGGCCGGGGCGGAGAGGCCGTCGAAAGCTGGCACTGGGTATACCCGGCGACAAGGGGAGGCGGCTTCCCGGCGGCATGTGCCGCGTCGCAGGGCCAACAAGACGTGAGTACACATGGCACGATCGCGCAAGAAGCTGGGTGAGATCCTCGTCAGGAACGGGGCATGCTCCAGCGCACAGGTAGACAAGGCCCTCAAGATCGCCCAGGGTGCCGGCAAGCGCATCGGCGAGGCGTTGATCGAGGCCGGCTTTGTCAAAGAGAAGGACGTCTCAAAGGCCCTCGCTGAGCAATTTGGGATGGACTTTGTTGATCTGTCAACCCAGGACGGCATGGCAACGGTTCAGCCCGACCTCATCCCAGAGGATTTGATTAAGAAGCACTTCATACTGCCGCAAGCCAAGTCTGGCAACCGGATGAGCCTGATCATCCATGACCCGGTCAACATCGAGCTCATGGACATGCTCCGGTTTCGACTCAATGTCGAGATCGATCCGAAGCTTTCGTCGAAGAGCGACATCAAGGTCTTCATCGAGAACCATTTCCGCGCTGGCGGCAGCATCGTTGACACCAAGCAGGTCGACGCGGACGAGTCGCTCGTCACGGACTCCATCGATAAGTCAATCGACAGCTCGGTCGATAAGTCGATGGACAAATCGATTGACGTCTCGGGTGATGACGCGCCGATCGTCAAGCTCTGGAACCGCATCCTGACCGAGGCGATTGGCATGCGGGCGTCTGATATCCACCTCGAGCCGATGGCCGACCGCGTGCGGCTCCGGTACCGCATCGATGGCGTCTGTATCGAACGAGACAACTTGCCAAAGCGCATGCAGCGGGCGCTGCTCTCTCGCATCAAGCTGATGTCCGGCATGAACATCGCTGAGAAGCGCATCCCGCAGGACGGCCGAATCAAGCTGCCGATCGATGAAGAGACCACCGTTGACTTCCGTGTCTCTGCGTGCCCGATCTACCACGGCGAGTCTGTTGTGATGCGTATTCTTCGGCCCGACGCGGTCAAGATCGGTTTGCCGAACCTGGGCTTCGAGCAGGACAACCTGGATACGTTTAACAAGATCATCCGCCGACCCAACGGCATCTTTCTCGTGACGGGGCCCACGGGTTCTGGTAAGACAACAACGCTCTACTCAGCGCTGGATGTGCTCAACAGACCCGACAAGAAGATCATCACCGCCGAGGACCCGGTTGAATACAACTTCGAGGGCATCAACCAGTGCCAGGTCAAGGAGTCGATCGGGTTCACGTTCAACGCGATCCTGCGATCGATGCTGCGTCAGGCACCCAACATCATCCTCGTCGGTGAGATACGAGATAAGGAAGTGGGCGAGATCGCGATTCAGGCCGCGCTGACCGGTCACCTTGTGTTCTCGACCCTTCACACGAACGACGCTCCCAGTGCGATCACGCGTCTGATCGACATGGGTATCAAGCCCTTCCTCGTGGCCAGCTCGATCCAGGCCATTATGGCTCAGCGCCTCATCCGCGTGCTCCACGATGGATCGAAGGAGCTCGCGGAGCCGCACGAGATCGACCACAAGTACCTGCAGCTGATCGGTATGACGCCCGAGGAGGCCGAGGGGCGCGTGTACAAGGCTGTTCCCTGCGGCGAGGCACCCAACGGGTACAAAGGCCGGAAGGCGATCTTCGAGATGATGCAGATGGATGCGCAGATCCGCGAGGCTGCGTTCCAGCTTTCACCCGTTTCGGAGTTGCGGAAGATTGCGCTTCAGAACGGGATGCGTCCGCTTGTGGAAGACGGCAAGCTGAAGGTGCTCAGCGGCACGACCACGCCCGACGAGATCGCTCGCGTGTCGCAGGTCGAAGAGGGCACCGGTGTAATCGACTGATTCGTATGTAACCCGGCGGGAAGCCGCCGCTTTGAGGCAGGAACGACACGATGTCGACGATGCAGATTGACCGATTGCTTGACACCATGATCAAGCTTGGCGCGAACGACCTTCACCTGACCGTTGGTCGGCCGCCGACCTTGCGTCTGCACGGCTCGCTCAGGAACCTGCAGACCAAGGTTCTCGACTCGGAAGCGATGGTGGGCCTGATGAAGTCCATCACCCCGGAACAGAAGCAGCAGGAACTCGCCGAGGAGGGCGGTACCGACTTCGGCTTCGCTTACGGCGAGGCGGCCCGGTTCCGTGTGTCTGTCTTTCGCCAGCGCAACGACCTTGCGATGGTGCTGCGACTCATTCCCAACAAGCTGCTCACGTTCGACCAGATCGGTCTGCCCGATGTCTGTAAAGACTTGATTCGGAGGCCTCGTGGTCTCTTCCTCGTGACGGGCCCGACGGGTTCGGGCAAGACGACATCGCTTGCGACCATGATCGATTACGTGAACGCGAACCTCGAACGGCACATCGTGACGATGGAAGACCCGATCGAGTACTACCACTACCACAAGAAGTCGATCGTGAACCAGCGTGAGGTTGGCTCCGACGTGCCAACCTTCGCCGAGGCCCTGCGTCGTGCTCTGCGTCAGGACCCTGACTGCATCCTCGTGGGTGAAATGCGAGACCTCGAGACGATCGAGGCGGCGGTTCGAGCCGCCGAGACGGGTCACTTGGTGTTCGGGACGCTGCACACGACCGGTGCGGCTAAGACAATCGACCGTGTGGTCGACGCTTTCCCGGTGACCCAGCAGAACCAGATCCGGGTGCAGCTCTCGACCGCTCTGATCTGCGTGCTGAGTCAGGTGCTCCTTGGCCGAGTCGATACCAAGGGCATGGTCGCGGGGTACGAGTTCCTCCTGGTGACGCCCGCGATCGCGAACCTGATTCGTGACGGCAAGTCGTTCCGAATCGACTCTGCGATCCAGACCGGTAAGAAGTTCGGCATGCAGCTCCTCGACGACCACCTGTGGTCGCTCTACACGAGAGGCATGATCGCTGCGGATGAGATGATTGATAAGGGCAAGAACCCGCAGGACCTGACCGCGAAGGTGCACCAGCTGGGGCACACCGTGGGCCGGCCGGAGCTTGACGAAGAAGACGTCAAGGCCGATTGAGTTCTGGTTCTGTTTGGATGTGCCTCTCCGGGCCAGCTCCGGATGAAGGCAGAGAATCTGGCTGTCGAATGGCCTCTGTGGGCCATTCAAGGGGGTCCGGGACCCAACCGGGCCGAGTTTGACGCGAAGATATAAGAGGCACGGCCCGGGGTGCGCCCGAGGACCGTGTGAGGTGTTGCATGGCCAAAGCAGATGCCAACTTTGACTTCAGCCAGTTCCGTGGCCACAAGATCGGTCGCATCATGCGCAAGCTGGGCACCGTGAAGAAGGAACAGGTCCACGAAGCCCTCGAAATCCAGAAGGCGGGCCGGAAAGTTCCGATCGGTCAACTCTTGGTCGAACTCGGGTACATCACCCAGCGTGATGTGCAGGAGGGGCTCGCCGCCCAGGCGGGTATGGCCTATGTGGATCTCAACGGCTTCGAGATCCCTGAGAGCGCTGTCGATGTGATTCCATCCGCGAATGTCCGTATTTTCGGCGTTATCCCGATCGAGTACAACGAACGTGCCAAGCGGCTCAAGATTGCGCTCAAGAGTCCGGACAATTTCCGTGCTGTCGATGACATCCGGCTCCTGCTGGGTGTGACCGTCGAGGCGGTCGTGGGTGATGCAGACATTATCGATGGGCTTATCGAGAAGCACTACTCCAAAACCGAATCGATGTCAGACGTCGTCTCGGATATGGCATCCGACGAGAAGTTCGAATCGCTGGCGCTGGCCGGCGACCAGTCGATCGATCTGGAGGCTGTGCTTGAGGCGTCCGAGGACAACAAGGTTGTCAAGCTGCTCAACCTCGTGCTGATGCAAGCCATCAAGGACAAGGCTTCAGACATTCACTTTGAGCCATTCGAAGACGAGTTCAAGATGCGGTACCGCATCGATGGTGTGCTCTATGAGATGGTGCCTCCTCCGGTGCACCTTGGCACGGCGATCACGAGCCGCGTCAAGGTCATGGCGAGCCTCGACATTGCTGAGCGTCGATTGCCGCAGGACGGCCGCATCGAGCTGACCGTTGGTGGTAATCCGGTTGACCTGCGTGTCGCGGTGCTCCCAACGATGCACGGCGAGAGCGTCGTGATGCGTCTGCTCGACCGCTCGAACGTCGAGCTCAGCCTCGACCGAGTCGGTCTCGATGAGAAGGACCTCGCGGATGTGCGGTATCTCATCGGCAGGCCGAATGGCATCGTGATCGTGACGGGTCCTACGGGTTCGGGTAAGACGACCACGCTCTACGCAGCCCTCTCGGAGCTCAACGACACCGAAACCAAGCTGTTGACGGCTGAGGATCCCGTCGAGTACGACATTGACGGCCTTTGCCAGGTGCAGGTCAATCCCGAGGTCGGGCTGACATTCCCCGCGGCTTTGCGTTCGTTCCTGCGTCAGGACCCGGACGTGATTCTCGTGGGCGAGATCCGAGACAAGGCCACCGCGGAGATCTCGGTGCAGGCGTCGCTGACGGGTCACTTGGTGCTCTCGACGCTTCACACTAACGATGCGCCCAGTTCGATTGTCCGGCTGATCGATCTCGGTCTCGAGCGGTTCCTTCTCGCGGCGACGATCGAGGGTGTGATCGCCCAACGTCTTGTGCGGACCGTGTGTCCCAGGTGTCGCGAGCAGTACACGCCCTCCGAAGAGGAACTGATGGAGCTGGCGCTGACGCCTGAGGCTGTCGCTGGCAAGAAGTTTGTCCGCGGCCGAGGCTGCGATAACTGCCACGGCTCTGGCTACAAGGGCCGACTTGGCATCTTCGAGATCATGATGCTCGACGACGAGGCTCGCGAGTTGATTTTGAATGAAGCTTCTACCGCAGCGGTCCGCAATCACTCAAAGGCTCAGGGCATGCGCACGCTGCGTGAGTCCGGGCTGCGCGGCATCTACGACGGCCGGACCACCATCGACGAAGTTGTTCGAGAAACCATCGCTGAGGAATGATTCAGACCGTGCGTCTGGAAAGCAGGTAATACATGCCAACCTTTACATACGAAGCACTGAACGCGGCGGGCAAACCCCAGAAGGGGTCTGTCGAGGCCAATTCCAGCGACGAGGCCATCCAGCGCATCAAGGCGCAGGGATATTTCCCCACGACCGTGCGCGAGCAGAAGGTCAAGAAAGGCTCGGGCGGCGGCGACAGCGCCAAAAAGAAAAAGGGCGGCGAGAAGAAAGCATCCGCGGGCTTCACGATGCCATTCGTCAAGGTCAAGCCCAAGCTGCTGACGCTCTTTACACGTCAGCTCTCGACGCTGCAGGACGCGGGTCTTCCACTCTTGCGTTCGCTGCAGATTCTCGAGTCACAGATGAAGCCCGGTTTGCTCAAGAACATTCTGATCGAGGTCGTCGAGGACGTCGAGGGGGGTGCGAGCCTTTCCGATGCGTTCGGCAAGCACCCGCGAGGTTTCAACACGCTCTACGTCAAGATGGTGCACGCCGGTGAGATCGGTGGTGTTCTCGACATCATCCTGCAGCGACTCAGCGAGTTCATGGAGAAAAGCGAGAGGCTGAAGCGCCGGATCAAGGGCGCGATGATCTACCCGATCGGCGTCGTGCTCTTTGCCATCCTGATCGTGACGTTCATCATGTGGTTCATTGTGCCCAAGTTCGAAGAGATCTTTCTCGACTTCGGTGTGGCGCTACCCAAGATCACGACGATGCTCATCGAGACATCACGCTGGGTCGCTGGCAGCACGCCCGGCCAGAGCGTGCCCGGTGCGATCGTCATCTTTGGTGTCCTGCTGACCATTCCGATCTTCTGGAAACTGATCAGAAGCGCTGGGCCGGGCCGCGCAATCACGGACTGGATCCTGCTCAAGGTCCCGGTGCTCGGCACGCTGATCCGCAAGACGGTGATCGCTCGTTTCACTCGTACGCTCGGCACGCTGATCGCTGCTGGTGTCCCGATTCTCGAAGCGGTGACCATCACCGCGGAAACCTCGGGCAACGCGGTGTTCCAGAAGGCGCTCATGCGGGTGCACGACTCGATCCGTGAGGGTGAGACGTTCGCCGTCCCGCTGCGTGAATCCAAGACGTGCGACGCGATCGTGGTCAACATGATCGACGTCGGTGAAGAGACGGGTGAGATGGACACCATGCTCATGAAGATCGCGGACAACTACGACGAAGAGGTCGATGTCGCGGTGAGTGCGCTGGTGAGCCTGCTCGAGCCCGTCATGGTGATCGTGATCGGTGTCATGGTCGGCACCATCGTCGTCGCGATGTTCCTCCCGCTTGTTGCGATGATCGAGTCGCTCCAGGGCGGCGGTGTGTAAAGAAGCAGTCCGGTAAGGCAGGCGCAAACGGAGACAGCGCATGACGCACACGACTCGGACAACCCGGAACAGCCGATGCTTCACGATCGCGGAGCTGCTGGTGACCATTCTTATCATCTTCGTGGTGATGGGCGTGGCGCTCGTGTCGTACAGAGCGGCGACCCAGAACGCCCGGTCGGTAGCCGATCGAGCGCTCGTCAACGGGCTCAAGATCTCCGTGCAGGATTTCTCGCGTGAGTTCGGTTTCGTGCCCCCGCTCGTCAAAGACACGGGCGGCGAGATGGACACGTCCATCGTTGTTGTCGACAGCCTTCCCATTCCCGCGGTGTACTCACCGGTCATCCCGGCGGATATGGAGATACTGCGCGGAGAGGACGACGAGTACCCGAGGTACAGCAACTACAGCTTGCCGTATTACCTCATCGGTGCGCTCGACGCCCCTGTCGATGGAGTAGACGGGCCCGGCTTTGTCGAGGTCCGGCGTGCGGGCAACTTCGCCCCGGTCGTCGCCCCGGACACGGTTCCTGGCAGAACCGGTGGTCCGGTTGAGGTCGCACGGCGCGGGCCGAAGCGTTATGAGCCACTCTTTGACACCGACAAGGGCGGCGTTGAGCTATTCATCGATACCGACAACACGATCACGCTCTCGGGCGGCAGCCCGGGCACGATTTCGCGAACAAGGCTCGCGTACCGCACCGAGCTGCGAGACCGCGCGGGCGTGGCGATCCGTTACTACCGCTGGTACGCCGATGACATCGACCCGGCGAGCGTTCAGGGCGGGATCAGTTCCTACACGGACAGCGCGGTGGACTTCGAAGAACAGGTCAGCGGGCTGATCGCCTACCTCAACGTCCCAAGGCTTGTGCTCGAGGCATACGGCAACCCGCTGAGTTCTGAGTTTGAGATCCCGCAGGATCTCCGAGGCGCCTCGTACGCGATCGTCGCGGCGGGCCCGAACAAACTGTTCGGTGATGCCGATGAAGCCGAGCTGCTCGCGTCGAGCTCCGACATGCAGAGACGTTACGCCGAGAACCTCGGTCTCTCGGTGACGCGCCTTGCCAGCGACGCGGGGTACCGCGAGGAAGCCGTGGAGGCGGCTCGCGAGGACAACATCGTTGAGGTGGGCTCATGAGTCGCCGCGCTTACACACTGGTTGAGCTGCTCGTTGTGATCGTGATCGGTGCGATCCTTGTGGGCATCGCGGTGCCTTCGTTCCAGGCGCTTCTCGCGTCATCGCGTGAGAGCCTTGCGCAGAACGGGCTCCAGCAGGCGATCTACTCGGCGCGCGACATGGCAACGCGCAACCTCGGCGGGGGCGATGCCGCTGCGGTCTTCTTCTACGACAGAAACCGCGGGCTGACTGTTGGTGTGTACGAGCAGATTGGGTCGGTTTCAGACGACTCGTCCAATGACGACTCGGATACTGCTCAGCGAGATGTCTTCGTCCCGATCGCCGGCATGGAGGCAGTGGGACTGCCGCCCGGTTACATGATCCGTGGGTTCGTGCTTGGTACGCAGCTTCGTGATGAGGACTGGTACGAAGAGCTCACCGAGTATGACCCGTCTTCTGGCACGCTTCAGCCCGGTGGGCCCAGCGAGCGCGGCCCCGGTGCGTGGGTCTTCCCGGAGACCGACTTCTACGACCAGACCGCGCAGGACGACGGTGCTGATCGCCAGACGTTCATGATCCGCTTCGAGGCGGGCACGGGCGCACTTAGCCGAGAGAGCGCGACCGCGCTTGTGCTAGACCCGCGACTCAGCGGCGAGAACCGTGCTTTGGTCGGCAGCATCGAGCCGATCAACCAAGCCGAGGATCTGAAGTCCTGGGCGGTTCGTGCGGTGAATACGCAGAGTGTTTCGCCTGACGAACGATCGGAACTCATCGGCAACGAATCGTCCGACACCGTTCTCGCTCGCCCGGTGACTGATATCGCGCTCTACCGCGAACGGCGGATGGCGCAGATGCTTGGGCTCCGCGGGCTCAACAGGCAGACCGACACGATTTACGAACCAGATGATCAGCCCGAGATCGACTCTGCGCTCTTCCGCGACGCCACCCTTGCGTCCGACCGGGTCGCGCTCGAGACACGGATTACGCAGTGGATCGAGGGAAGGCTTGCGCTCGAGGACAACGACGCGGCCGGGACGGCTGCTGAGGCCGATTCGGCGATCTACACGATCAGCGCGTACTTCGGCGATCTGGTGGAGGTGAACCGATGAACACTCGCAAGGCATTCACCCTGCTTGAGGTCCTGATCTCGGTCGTTGTGCTCGCGATCGGGCTGGTCGGAGCTGTCGCGATCTTCCCGGCGGTAATCGACCTCCAGCGCCGTGCGCAAGACGCGGTCATCGGGACAGCCGCGGCGTCGTCCGCCGAAGCGCAGATCAACGCGGCGCTCGTTGAGAACGAGTCCGTTGTCTGGCTGGATCGAGACGAGTGGGACGCACTTTACGGCAGCACCAACTTTGATTACCTGGATCAGTTCCCGCCGGTCGATGTGCTCACACGCGACCGGGGCATCTCGGTGCGCGACTTCCGCACACCGAGCGGTGGGCCGCCCCAGGTGACTCTTGATTTCCTCTGGGAAGCCGACTGGGAGTGGCAGTTCGTCGATGCGCTCGGGGAGCTTCAGGCGTCCGGCGATCTCGTGCTGGGCGGCGGTGATTCGTACCGACGCGTCAATCCGAATAATTCAGTAACCGAGCTTCCGACGTACAGGCTTGATCTCGCAAGCAGGCTCTTGCCCGACGCGTCCACCACGGCAGATCCGAGGTACGTATACGACATTGTTGTGCGTCGTGCTGATTCGGGAGTCGGGAGTCCGCCCCGCGGCGATCGCAGGCGGTACGAAAAGCGCCTTCCCCTTTCGCGACTGGACGAGGTTCCTGTTCAAATCGCGATCTTCACCCGCCGGATCGACAGAGGGATCCGGGTGCCTGCTGGCGTCTCGCTCCGCGACTCGCTGACTGGGGCCAGCGGCGTTGCCGCGCGTGATCGCAGGTTCCCGCTCGCGGTGAGCGTTGATGACCTTGCGAACGCGATTCCGAACGGGAAGGGCAATGATCCGGAAGTCGTTTACTCCCATCCGCTTGAAGTTCAGCTCACGAGTGAATCTTTTGGGCAGACTGACCCGTTAACTAATGTGTACGACCTGTTCAACCCCAACCAGATCCGGATCCGTCAGCGTCCCATCGAGCGTGAAACGGTTGCCGAGGTGCTGAGCAAAGTCGGGCAGATGTTTGTGGACAACCAGGGTGTGGTCCGCACGGTGACAGGTATTACGACGAGGGCGATTGACGGCGAGGAAACGGATCTGCTCATCATCGATCCGCCCTTCTCGACGGACAACACCGAGGTGTTCAGGCAGATCATCTTCACCCCGCAGGTCCCGGTTGGTGTCAGAGTGGTGACGACCCGATGAGGAGCAACGCGATGCACAATAGAGCAGCAACGCAACGCCGGGGTTTCACGCTTCTCGAGGCACTCGTCGCCGTGATCGGTGTCGCGATCCTGTCCGTTGGTTTGGCGGCGATCTTCTCATCGATCTCCAAGACCGTCACGACAGGCCGGCGAGTCAGCGCGATCAACAACTACGCCTCGGTTATCGAGCGTGTGATGCGCGAGGATTTCAGCAGGATGACCCGTGAGGGGTTCCTCGTCATCCGCAATGAGTACGCGCTCAACAGCAACGGCATCCCGCTTTCTCCCGAAGCGCTCGATACACGCCGCCCGCGACGAATCGATGAGATCATGTTCTTCAGCCGCGGCCAGTTCGAGTCGGCGCGCAACCCCCTCGATAGCGACTTCGTCGCGCGGGGCACATCGGCGCGTATCTACTACGGCCACGGTCAGCAGCAGCTCGAAGGCACGCTCGGGTTCGCGACCCCGTTCCTCGATGAATCCAACGAGGTGCCCGAGCTGCGCCACGGCTTGTCCGACGTGCAGGACAACATCGGTGAGGTCAACCCCAACTTCTTTGCAGGCGACTGGACACTGCTTCGGGGCGTGACCGTCCTCAAGACCCCTCGTCTGCATCCCACGGGCCAGGCAGGCCCCCTCGGGTTGTCGCCGAACAACTCATCGCTGCTCGCGCAGTTCCAGGACAACGAGTTGCAGATCGCGGGCCAGCCCGCGGCGGCGGGTATCTTCCGAGTCGAGACTGTCATTGGAAGGCCCTTTGACAACCGAGGCTTTGAATCGGGCACGGACAACACCTTCGCGGCGTTCAACCTTCGCGAGGAAGTTGTGTCGCCGCTCTTTGAGTCGGGCATCGTTGATGTCGCGACAACCTCGCTGAGCGAGATCAAGCGGCGCACAACCTCGATCTACGGCAGGCAGAACAGCCTCTCGGGTTCGGGAGGTGGTTCAGCGCCGCTGAGCTTCGTGATGCCCGCACCCGCCGATGTGTTCGAATTCCGTGATCGCTTTGACAACAACACGCAGCGGTTCACGTATCTCCCCAACTACGACGCGAATCGAGACACGATCTTCGCGATGGGCCCGCGAGAGTTCATCGACTACAGGTATAGCCTGCAGGACGAGGATTACGAGATCGGTGATGCGTTTGCCCTGAACACGCCGCTGGCTGATAAGACGGGCGACGCTGACAACGTGACCGGGCTTCAGCTTCTGGTCCACCAGCAGCATGCCTGGATGTCCGATGCGATGCCGGGCCGATCGAATGAACGAGCCTGGGAGGGCGAGGGCGGCTGGGACGATAACCCCTCGCTCGACGCACGCTGGCGTGGCACCGATCCCCGGATTCTCTCGGGGCCCCCCGGGCCATACGCCATCGACCGGAACGAGTACGAAGACAATTCGATCCGTTCGCGTATGCGTTACGAGACCACGCCCCCCGGCTACAACGCCGATGTCTTCGGGCCCGATGCGGCCACGAGCTACAGCCCCGTGCTGCAGGCCTCGTTCCGCGCGGATCAGCAACTGATCGGCGCTTCGCAGTTCATCCCACGTTGCACGGAGTTCATCGTCGAGTGGAGTCTCGGCGAGTACGACCCGGACGAGGGCGAGCTGATCTGGTACGGCCACGATCCCGAGGGCCTCTTTGCGCCCGAGCGTCAGGGTGTTGTGCGCAAGCTCAGGCCTGACGAGCAGAGGCCAGAGCCGTTCGTAGGGGGCAACTCTTTCGACGAGGATGACCAGCGATTGATCGAACAGCACTTGCTCGCTGATCTGATCAACGGGCTCGTGACCGAGAACGACACACGCGATGCGCGTTTCCTTGACAACCAGCCGCTGCGCTATCCGCTGACACACTACTTCGGGTACGCGGATCCCCGTGCCGTTCCGATCGATCTCAACGATGACGACATCGCCGACGGCTACGACATGAACGAAGACGGCTTCCCCGACGATATCGACGGTGACGGCGATTGGGTCGAAGACGAGTGGCCCTGGCCCAAGATGGTCCGCGTCACGATGTCCTTCGCAGACCCGATCGATCAGACGATCGAAGAGACATTCCAGTTCATCATTGAGATACCGGATGCGGAAGGTCTCTGATTCGAATCCTTCCCGGCACGAGCCGAGGGATAACTCGCAGAAACGCCGACACGGACTCGTCGGCATACCGGCCCGGGCACAGGCGCCCGAGCCAGAAACGGAGTGCGCAAATGTTCGCACCTATGAATGAAATGATCCGCAAGTCTGCAGCCTCGCTCGCCGGGCGTTCGCGCCGGGGCACCGTGCTTCTGCTCGTGCTCGGCGCACTGGCTCTGGTCCTGATCCTGTCTGTGGTCTACGCCGCACTGGGCAAGGGCGACCGCCGCACCGCGGGCTCGGTCGTCGAACGGCTCGATGCTCAGGAGAACGTTGAGGGCATCGGCAACCACATCCTCGACACACTCGCGCTGGACGTCTTCAGCCTCGTCCCTGACGTCGCGATGGGAGAGGCGCTCGCTCTGATGGGCGAGACCGATCCGATCATGCGCCGTGAAGTCACGGACATGCCGTACACGGACTTCTTCCATATCAGTGTGCCCAGTGCGTTGCTCGGTTTTGATGCTGATGCTACCCCTGGCCCTGATCAGGGCGTGCTCGATGCTCTCCGGTTCCGTCCTTACGGCAGTCACAGCGCTGATGCGATTTGGGATGTCGACTTTGTAAGCGCAGATGATCTTGCCGATATCACGGATATCGATATCGATCCCCGTGTCGCGAGCGATCCGTTTCTTGCCTCTACGCGACCGGTTGACCTTGGCTACCGTGATTTTGACGACGACTACAACCCGTTCGAGAACCGCCGCGACTGGTTGCAGATATCGAACTTTGCGCCAGATGGCACATACAAGAATCTGTATTACCTCCGTGCGGATGTAGATGGCGGTGGATTCGATGTCCCATCCTTGGATCTGACCAGAGATCCTGACAACGAGAATGAGCGTTTGTCGCTCATGGATCGCAACGGCGATCCAACCGAGTACTTGCCCTTTAGCGATATTCTCTCATCCGGCGGCACGCTGGGAAGGAGAGTACAGGCCGACTGGAACCGCCCTGCACACTGGACCATGTACCAGCGCAACCTGTTCCGTCCCGTTAATGATCCGGACTTCTCGGCTGAGATGATCGATCCAGGCGACCCTGAGTACTGGGCATACCAGTACGCGGATGCCGACGGCGACGGCATGCTCGACTCGCGTTGGATCGAGCTCGTCGATTCGTCTGACGAGACTCGTCCGACCGAACTGCTGGGCGATTCTGACTACCGCTTCTTCGCAGCGATTCGTGCGGTCGATCTGTCGAGCCTGGCCAACGTGACGACAGCCACCGATTTCCTGACGCCCCCTTCGACCAGCAACCGACTGGGTCAGGGCGCACACGAGATCAATCTCTTCAAGCTCTTCAACCAGACCGAGCACCACTTCGCGCACGGCAACGGGTTCCCCCTCGGGTACCAGCAGGCGTTCCTCACGGGCACGGGCACTCAGGGAGACTACGGCGCGTACGACATCGAAGCCGCCCAGCAACTTGGCCGCAAGGCGTACCTGCGCATGATGGACGGCGCGGTCGCAGGCTGGATCCAGCGCTACGGCGCTGTTCCGGGCGAAGAGAACCGAAACGCGGTGCTCTCTGACAACCTGGACGACTACACGATCTTCGACAATGTCGAGGAGCGTGCCGTGTACGCGAGTAATGTCGGCAGCGTTTACCCCGGCATCTCGAGCGGAGGCAACAACCGCGTCGCGCCCTATGGCATCGACGACCTTGTCGAGCTTCTCACCTTCCACGGCATCAACGACGACCAGAACTTCTCGCTCCTCGAGAAGGCCCTCACAAGCTCAAACGAGAACGA
This sequence comes from Phycisphaera sp., assembly GCA_003712165.1. GTDB lineage: Bacteria > Planctomycetota > Phycisphaerae > Phycisphaerales > UBA1924. The sequence goes on along the minus strand of RHLH01000001.1, from coordinate 1,859,404 downwards.
CCCGCTCTCGCTCTCGATGCTCCGTTCGGATAGCTCGACGGAGCTCGACGCGTGGCCCTCGCAGGATTTGCAGGACGATTACTCGGGCACCGGTAACTACGCCATAGACGACGGGACCCGCGCCAAGCTCGCACGCTCGGCGGTCGATGTGCGGCGACTGCTGACCACAGTCAGCGGCCACCGCCCGCTGCGGAGCAGCATCCTCGACGCTGCCGAGTACGGGAACCTCACCGAGAACACCGACCGCAAACGTTGGCTCAATGGCCTCGTCCTCGACGACGGAAACTACCTCAATGACGACGACGGCAACTCCATTGATGAGTACCGTGAGGAGCAGTATGCCCTCGTCCACAACGCCTTCGGCCTCTACATGGATCTGCTCGCGCCCAACCTCAACCAGGAGGATTGGAACCGCCTCGATCAGCAGCGTTTCGACAACACGCGCACGCAGTACTACGGCCACTTGGGGCCCGAGCTCGCGGTGCGGCTGGCGGGCCACATGGCGCTCAACTTCCGCGACATGGCCGACACGCCCATCATCGATCTGCTCAACGGCACAAACCCCGGCCCGAACGGTGTGCCCGATGTTGAGAATATCCTGAATCTCGATCTGAACGATCAGAACACACTCGCTGCGTACCAGCGTCGCGAGGATACCCCGACCGCCGCGGTGCTGAGGCTCTCGGACAATTGGATGCCGACGCTCGGCGCTGGCGCTTCCGATCTCATGGATCAGATGTGGGAAGCCGGTATGAAGCTCGATATCGAGCAGCTCTATGAGGGTGAAGGCTACGACTTCAACGACCCGCAGCACATCGCGTTCAACGGCCTCGATAACGTCTCGCACGACGCGATGATCTTGTACGGGGTTGAGCCGCAGCCGTTTATCAGTCAGGTGTCATCGTTCTCGATGTATGTTGATGTTCAAAAAGACTTCATGGATCAACTCAATGGCGGTGGCAATCCAGATGGTGAATGGGATCCTTCGGCGATAAACGCCGGTAATGGTCCTGACAACTTACCTGACAATGCGGACGACTGGGATGGGTTGCCAAACATTAATGGTGAAATCGATGCTGCGAATGAGGATTTCATATTCCAGTCGTTGCTGTTTCAAATTTTTAATCCCTTCGATACTCCAATTCCTCTCAATCGATACTACTTTGAGTACGGGGATTCTTTCTACGGATTTGATGATGGTGTCTCCGCTGTAGAGGTGATCGCTCCACGATCGACTTTGATATTGTGGGTCACGAACCCATTTGATCCTGCAGAAATCGAAGCCCGTCTGACCAATGCCGGTATTACAGTCCCATTGGTTGATCCTCGGATCGCCGACAGTGCGATAGAGATGATGATCAAGCGCCAGATTGGTGTGGGCAGCGATGTCGGTGTTGTTCCGATTCGAAAGCGGTACAGCAATAACGGTGGTGGGCTCGTTGGGTCGGGCAGTGTGAATGAGGTCTCGCCGACAGATGTGATCGATCTCTTTCACCTTGATACATCGGCAAACAGCGATGCAAATCGTGTCGTGATGCTTTGGCGAGATAACCCCAGCATTGATGATCCCTCGCTTGGGTTGTTCGATTGGACTCAGACATCAATATCACAAGCCGATCGGGCTACAGATCAATTGGTCGATAGATTGCGAGACAATTCTGATTATGAGGTTACATCTGGGCTTGTTGGATCGGGTGCTCCATCCCGGGCAGCGCTTGATCGTCGCCTTAGCTTGCCAACTCGAGATGGGCCTAACGGCGAGGTTACAGTTAACTATGCTGTTGCCGGCAGCCCCGGTCACCGTGGATCGCCCGATTTCTTGACGTTCCCAGATGCAGTAAACTACAACAACACACCGCTTGGTGTACTGCTATGGGGGAATGTCTCTCGTAAAGATGATTCCGAATATCAATCGGGTACGAGTGCAGTTGGTTACTACGATGGTAACGCTCCAGGCGGTGTTCCTGCTGGTGCGCCCGGCGATTATGATGTCGTTGGGACGCCGGTTGGTGCATTGCCTGCTAAAATCTTCGAGCCAACATTTCAGCTGCCTGGTGGTGCATACAGCATCACCGGTGTGTCGCCATTCTTGGAACACGAAATCGATGTAGCTGGGAACGGGAGCCGCATGCTCCCGGAAGATCTAGTACTTGAAGATGATTTTGCCGTTTACAACGTTCCCGATAGCACAAACATGGCGCATGAGAATGCCAATACGCTTTGGGGACAGCTTCAGACTGGTCTAGTGCGTACCCGGGTGTCAGCAAGTCTCGGGACCTCGGCTCTTGTTCGTGATGCAGGCATTGATCTCGCCGCACCAATTGGTACGAGCTTTCTCACTGATGTAGGAGAGTATTCAGGGCGAAGCTATATCTCTGCTCGCTTCAATCAGAACGAGTTCCGAGATATCTTGACTGGGCGTCAGACTATAAGAGTTGGTGATATGTTGCTGCCGCTTGCTGTTGGCGCGTATCGCACACCACTCGAGACAGGGCCGAATACGGAACCCAACTCACCCGATGGGGTTTATAGCGATAACGTCGCGTTAAGGCTAGGTCAATACGAAGCCCAGTGGACAACAATCGGTGAAGTTCTCGCCGCCGCCCATGGGTACTCAGATTCTGTTGGTCCTTCCACGTCCAGGTCGATTTCTGGTGGTTTGGATGATCCATTCAGAGATCTATCTTTCTGGTTGGATCCAACGTTAGGAGTGCGAGCACCAAATCAGGAGGGCTACGTCCTCGATCGCGGCCACCTCCGTCTCGATGCGTTCGCGTCGTACATCGACCTCGGTGACGGCTCGACCGATACGCCCAACGGTGAGTTTGACGTTGAGACCGATGTTCGCAGAGGCCTTGGCATCCCGATGGTGCTCGAGCTCTTCGACATGGCTCAGGCCGGCTCGGAGCTCGGGTTCGCCGCGATGGGCAGCATCGATCGCCCCGTCATGGGAACGGTCAACACCAACACCGCCGACCCGCAGATTCTCCGGCTCTCGCCTGTGTTGAGCAAGGATGTTCACAACACAGCAGGTGTTACTGATTTCGACAGACTCTGGTGGCCCGAGTTCACTCGGAATGTCACTGAGAACGATACGGCGTATCAAGTGAACGCTTTCGTCACGAGGCAACTCGGTACGGGCGGCGCTCCTGCCCAGGTGTACTCGGCAGACGTCGGCAGCACGATTGCGGATTACCGAGACGCGGCTCGCTACTCACGTCACAACCCGGGTGATCTCGGCGGGTTTGGTACACCGCTCGCTATGGAAGAGGTCGCGGACACCGTCGTCGACTACGTCGATCCGAATGAGGAAGAGCTCGGCCTGCTGATCGACCGGACCGTTAACTCGGGCATGGAGATCATCCGCACCGAGCCCGGCATCGGATCGATGGGCGAACTCCTCGGGGCGCGCAATGTTGATCCGAACAACGTCGACAACCAGCACCACATGGACGGATTTGCTCGCGATAACCGCACCGACGGCGTCGCGTTCATCGACCGCAGGGCACCAAACAACAACGACAACTACGGCCGGGGTATGGCTGAGCCGCGTGACCCACAGGACTTTGTCCGCAATAACACCCTCAGCATGGACATCGCTTCGTTCGGCGGTCATCTGCACGGTGATCTGATCGGTGCTTCGTACGCAAGGAGGCTTCTCGATGGAACGCTTCAGCCAGCCGACCTCGAGCAGGTCTTCCCGGGTTACCTGGACTCGTCTGGGGCGCCACTGAACAGTCTCTTGCCGCTTATGCCTGATCAGGTGCCCGATGACTACGGCGAGCAGCTGACCCAGCTCAACGCGGTGCTCAACTCGATGAGTGTGGGCAGTGACTACTACGCTGTCTGGTATCTCGTGCACGGCTACAAGGAGGGCGACACGCTCGGTCTCTCCGAGCAGGACCCGCTGACGCCGAGCTTTAAGGCGAGGTATCTCATGATCGTGGACCGCTCCAACGTGACGGAGAAGGGCGACAGGCCGAAGGTCCTGGCGTTCGTTCAGGTGCCCACGGAGCTGCCCGGCATTACCCCAGGCGGGTAACGCGACGCGTCCCGCGGGCCGCTGCGGGCTACTATGTGAGCAACACCGGGCCTCGATCCGATCGGGGCCTGGTTTCTTTCAGGGCGTAGCTCAGCTTGGTAGAGCGCGTGTTTTGGGTACACGAGGTCGGAGGTTCAAATCCTCTCGCCCTGATTCTTTCTTCTCAACACTTATGATGTTCAGAGCATGATTACTTGTCGCCGCCCACTTCATGGGTCTTGAGCAGGTCGAGCGTGTGCGAGAGAAGCTCTGCTCCGCCGTGCCGGAAGTGGCCAGGCACGACGTGCTCGATGTCGCTGTATCGGTTGAGCACGCTTTGCACTGAGTCTGGCCACTGTCCGATATCGGCGTCGGCGGTGTTCCCGAGCGATTTGGAGCTGGGTGGGCGGATAAAGCAGCCTCCGAAGAGCACCTTCTCGTCTTCGAGCCAGACCACGATGTTGTCCACGCTGTGCCCGGCGCCGGCATAAAAGCACTCGCCCTCGATGCCGTATGCGTGGAGGTTGTACGACTCTTCGAACCCGATCTTCGGCTTTGTCTTGCCTTCTTTCTCAGCGATCCCCTGGGTGAGTACGTGCGAGATGGTGGGGAGGTCTCGCGTGTGGGCTTCGTCGATGCCGCCCATGCTATCTACGTGCGAGTGTGTGATGACGACCGCGACGACCGGTGCGAGGTTCGCCTCCGCCCAATTGCAGATTTGGGCCATGTCCTCGTCGCTGCAGCCCGTATCGATGACGAGGGTGCCTTGTTCACCTCGTACGAGCAAGCCGTTTGATGGGACCAGACCCCAGTTGGTGAACGACATGTGCGTGGTGTGGATCCACACGTTGTGTGTGATCTGCTCGAAGTTGACCTGGCCTTCTTCGGGAGCTGTTTCAACTGCGGCTTCAGGCTGAACGGTGCTCGCTACGACGGATTGCGCCGCTTGGAGCCAGAGGATGCCAGCGATGAGAGTGTTCAGTACTGGCATGTCTCAGGCCGGTGTCAGTCAGCTGCGTTCGTTCGCCGTGATCCGGCTCGAGAGAGCTGAGGCGGTTGGGTTTGCGTGGATCGGCGGGTGGATCGCTGATTCGACGTGATAGGCGCCGCTGGGCTTCGCCTCGATCGTGCCCCTGAATTGGCCCTGCACGCCGCGGCGTTGCCACGCTCGCTCGCAGGCGAGCCGCATCTTGTTGATCTGCTTCTCGCTCAGACGGACACTGATGGAGCCAGAGTGGACGCGGTAGCGAAGCACGAGGTCGGGCACGTTGTCCAGCTTGCCGATCTCGCCGAGCCTGAGGAAGAGATCCAGATCCTCAGCTGGGTAACTGTCCCGGCGGTAGCCGCCCACGGCTTTGACGGTTTCCGCCCTCATCATCGCTGCGGGGTGCGAGATCGGCGTCCTGCCGCACAGGGCCTCGGTTTGGACCTGCTTGTCACCCTGCACGGGCGGAGGGGTCAGCAGGTGCCTGTCGCGGCTGTCGATGAGTTCGATGCCGCCGCCGATGCAGACGGTGTCGGGGTTCTTACTGAGGAACTCGACCTGGACCTTGAATCGGTCTGGGAATGCGATGTCGTCAGCGTCCATGCGGGCCAGAAAGGGTGATCGGGCGTGATCGATCATCTCGTTGAGCGCATCGACGATCCCGGTGTTGGGCCTGCTGATGAGGGTGATCCGGTCGTCCTGGCTGGCCTGTCGCTTCAGCTCTGCGAGCGAGCCGTCGGTAGACCCATCGTCGAGGAGGATGAGCTCGAAGTCCTCAAAGGACTGTGCTCTGATGCTCTCTACAGCTTGGGCGATGTAGGGCTCTGCGTTGTAGACGGGCATCAAGACCGCGAGGGTCGGAGGCCGGGTGCTCCCCAACATACGGGCTCCTTGTATCAAGAGGGTGCGAACTATACCTCGGTCATCCCCGTCCTGAGGCATGACTCAGGGGCGATCTGGCTGACGGGACAGCCCAAGACGAGAACGATTCTCAAGTAGGCCGTGTGTGTCCGTATCCATCGCATAAACCGGACCACGAGAAGTAGTTATGAATAGCGTGGTAAGAGAATCCCCTCCAAAGCAGACGGAGGTTACTTTGGTCGTTGGGACATGTACTTTCCGGATCGGGCTCCCATCGGGGCCGTGGACGATGACCGCTGAGCCATCCCATCTGGCCGACCAGATATGCCCCTCCGCGTCGAGGCATAGCCCGTCCGGGGTGCCCTCTTCTTCAGGGGATGTGTAGAGGTCTACTGGCTTGTTGACAGCGTTCGTTTTCTGGTCCCTCGAGAACCGGACGATTCTGCGGCTGCTGGAGCAAGTCCAGATCAGTGAGTGCTCGTCGGGCAGAGCCATCCCATTGGAGACGTCAGTGCCGAGGAATAGTTCCCTGATACTCAGGTCGAGGCCGACGTGATACAGCCCACCCGAGCCCGATCTCGCTGCGATCGTGCCGGCGTAGACAGAACCGTCTGGGAGCGCCATGACGTCGTTGAACCGGGCGACGTTCTCGTTGTGGAAGTGGGCGAGAGGTTCGACCTCCTCAGGATGATCCGGGTTGATCAGGACGATGTCCTGTACTCGGAAGAGCGCGAGCTTGCCGTCTACTTCGAGTGTGAACCCGCCGACTTTCGGGCCTTCGTAGAACCGCTCGGCCGTCTCGGTCTTCGGGTCGTACTTCCACAATTCGCCCGTGTCGATATCTGTCCAGAAGAGCAGCTTCCGGCGGTCGTCCCAGAGCGGGTTCTCGCCGAGTTCGAACTGGCGATCCACGATGATTCGGGGTTCGGCGGGGCTCATTCCGTGCTCAGCCTCGCGAGCGCTCCGCCGTCGACGACGATCGACTGTCCGGTGATAAACGAAGACTGTTGTGAGTCGGCGAGGAAGTGAATGACTCGCCCGATCTCTTCGGGCTGTCCCACGCGTCCCATCACGTGGCGTTCTCCAAGCCCTCGGACGAGTTCGTCCATGCTGCCCGGCTCGACATGACCTCGGTCGAGCCCCGCGTGAAGCATGGGGGTGTCCACAGCGCCCGGGAGCACCGCGTTGACGCGTATTTCGTCATCTCCGAATTCCAGCGCGAGCGAGCGGGTGAACGCGGAGAGAGCGCCCTTGCTGGCGGCGTAGGCGGCGATGTTCTTGCTGGTTGCCATCGCGTGGACGCTGCTGACATTGATGATCGAGCCTCGGGTCTCTTTCAGCAGCGGGTGAGCCTCTTTCGCGGAGAGGAACACTGAGCGGATGTTGGAGGCCATTACCTGGTCCCATTCTTCGGCTGTGGTCTCGATGATCGGCTTGCAGAGCTGCATTGCCGCGTTGTTCACGAGCGCGTCGAGGCGGCCCTTGGACGCGCGGACCTGCTCAAAGATCTCAGTGGGTGTGTTCGGATCCGAGATGTCGTATTCGAGAAACTGGTCAACGCCCGGCACGTCCTCGTGGCGCCTATCGACACCCACAATGAACCAGCCGGCGTCGTGGAAGACTCGGCAGGTGGCGCTTCCGATCCCACCCGCGGCTCCGGTGATGAGTGCTACTCGCTGCGTGCTCATCCGCGTCCCTCTTGCATGTCCAGGAGCTCGACAACGTTCTGCACGACTCGTTTGTGTGTCCGGTGGGCGGCGCGGTCAGAACTCTGCGCAAGGTGAGGGGTCAGCATGACATTGTCGAGTTTCAACAGAGTGCTGTCCGCAGGCAAAGGCTCGGTCTCGAAGACGTCGAGTCCGGCGCCTGCGATGTCACCGCTGACCAGCGCATTCTCGATCGCCGCCTGCTGCACGACCGGTCCGCGTGAGGTGTTGATGAGCACTGCTGATTTCTGCATCAGCCCGAGTTCACGCTTGCCGATCAGGCCCCGGGTCGTGTCGTTGAGGTCGCAATTGAGGCTCACGAAATCAGAGCGTTGGAGCAGGTCGTCGAGATCCGTGAGTTCGAGGTTTGTGTCATCGATGAGCTGGAGGGGGATGTCCGTTCTCGGGTCGGTGGCGATGAGCTTCATCCCGAACGCCTTGGCACGACGCAGGACGGTGCTCCCGATGTTGCCGACCCCGACCACGCCGAGCGTGCACTCTGAGAGGCTTCTGCCGTCGAGTGGGGTCCACCTGCCAGCCTTGATCTCTCTGTCGAGCCAGGGGGTTCGGCGGGCGAAGTTGAGGATGAAGCACATCACCGAATCTGCGACCGGCACACTGAACGCGTCGGGCACGTTGCGGACGAGGATGCCGCGTTCGTGGGCGGCGTCGAAGTCGATCGCGTCGGTGCCGGTGCCCCATTTGCAGATCGCCTTGAGCTTCGGCGCGTTATCCATGACGCGGGCGGTCCACTTGTCCCCGCCGCAGATCACGGCATCGATGTCGCCTACGAGCGGGATCAGCTCGTCCTCAGTCAGGCACTGGCGGACCTCGACCGTCTTGATGTCGAACCCGAGCTCTTCGAGCCCGGGTCTGACCATGTCAAAGTCGCGCAGGATGCGCGGGCCGGTCACGAGCAGCTTGCCTCGGTTCAACGCTTTTCTCCTGACACCAGCCCCGCGAGGGCGACCGCCTCGGCGAGCTGGAAAGCTTCCTCATCGTCGATGTCGAGCGATTCGAGACGGTCGATCTCGAAGAGCAACGGCTTGTGACCGATTCGATTGCCACGCTCTTCAAGGGTGTGACGCCCAAAGAGGTAGATGTTGGAGTTCTCTTCGAACAAGGGGGGGAGATCCTGCGTCCTGAGCAGGACATCTGGATCGTGGTTGATTGGTGCGCCGCTTTGGTTATAGAGCCGTGTCTGCCAGCGGGTCACGCCGAAGAGCGAGTCATGCTCGTCACGAGACCCAATGAAGGTCTTGACCGCCCGTTCGATGGTCTCTGCGCGGAGCAGTGGGTTGGTGCTGTGGGTCTGGAGGTAGTAGTCGGCGTCGATCTGATTCACGGTGTTGAGCAGGACGGTGTTCATCGGGATTGCGCCGTCGCGGAGGTGCTCTGGTCGCTCGAGTACGCGGACTGCGGGGAAGTCTGTTTGAGTTTGCTCGCGGATGGTCGGGCTGTCGGTGTCGATCACAACCTCAGAGACCGAGGGGGCTTCGAGGAGGGCGCTTACGATCCACTGGTAGAGGGGCTTGCCTGCAAACTCACGGAAGTTCTTGTTCGGGACACGTTCGCTGCTGTGTCGCATCGGCACGAGAGCTGCGATGCGGATGGGCGTGTCGTGCAGAGTCATGCGGCGTTTCCGTCTCCGGCTGTCATCTGGCGAGGCTCGGATTCTAGCGCTGCAGGATTCGGTTCACCGCTCTGCGGGTGAATAGGATCCCACTGGAAGCACGGAGAGGCTATTTGACGACCGTTGACACGAACCAGGCCCAGGACGAGGCTGCCCCTACGTCGACCTCGGACGGTGCGGCAGAGGGGGTCCCTGTGATCGGGTTGGATCGCCGGTTCGAACGCGTCATCGAGCAGTCAAACGACAGCATCCCAGCTCGGCTCAGAGAAGCCGTGGTCTGGCGTGATCTGCTCTTGATGCTCGTCCAGCGTGATATCAAGGTGCGTTACCGCCAGACGATGTTCGGCATTGTCTGGGCGATTCTCGTGCCGTTGATGTCGCTCGGTGTCTATTGGGTGGTCTTTGAGCGGTTGCTGCACCGCGCGGGTTCTGGGGGGCTGCCTTATCCCCTGTTTCTCTTTCCGGCGATGATCATCTGGAACTACTACAGCTCTTCGGTGGGGCGGGCAGCCAACGCGCTCAAGCATGACGCGCCGATTCTCTCAAAGGTGTACTTTCCGAGGCTCTTGCTGCCTATCTCGAACATCACGAGCCCGCTTGTCGATTTCGCATTCGGACTCGGGATTCTCGTGATCATCCTTGCGTTGTACCAGTACGCGCCCTCAGTGAATGTGTTGCTGCTTCCTGCGTGTCTGATTCTTGCGATCGTGGCCGCAGCTGGTATGGGCTTTGGGCTCAGCGTGCTCAACGCTCACTATCGCGACGTGCACCATTTCCTGCCAGTTCTGCTCCAACTCTGGTTCTTCTGCTCCCCGATTCTGTACAGCACGACTGACCTTGTTCCGGAGCGGTTTAGGCTGCTGTACGCGGTCAATCCCATGGTGACTGTTTGCGAGGGGGCTCGGAGTTGTCTGCTGGGGACTGAGATACAGATCACGCTGGGGATGGGGCTGGTCTCGTGCGCGTCTGCGGTGACGATGTTTATCGTCGGTTTGGTGACGTTTATGAAGCTTGAGCAGACAGTGACGGATGTGATCTAGGAGAGTATGCGGGTTGTCTGAGGCGATGATCAGTGTGGAAGGGCTCGGCAAGCGGTACCTGCTGCACAGACACCGCGCACATGATCGGCTGCTTTCAGCTTCAATGATTCGGATGGCTAGCCGAGCGATCAGGCCCAAGGCTGACCCGGACGCCGATGCCGAGATTCACTGGGCGTTGAAGGATGTTTCGTTTGAGGTGAATCAGGGCGAGGCGATGGGGATCATCGGTCGCAACGGCGCCGGCAAGAGCACTCTTTTGAAGATCATCTCGAGGCTGACGAGGCCCACAGAGGGCCGGGTGATCACGAGGGGGCGTATCGGTTCGATGCTCGAGGTTGGTGTGGGGTTCAATCCGGAACTGACGGGTCGAGAGAACGTCATGCTCAGCGGAGTGATCCTGGGCATTCAGCGCTCGGAGATCAGAAAGAAATTTGACGATATTGTCGAGTTCTCGGGGATCAGGCCGTTTATCGATGTTCCGGTGAAGAGGTATTCGAGCGGCATGCGGATCAGGCTCGCGTTCGCGGTGATGGTGATGCTCGAGCCCGAGATTCTGCTCATTGATGAGGTTCTCAGCGTTGGTGACGCGGAGTTCAAGCGTCGTTCCTCGGACAGGATGCAGGAACTGATCCGCAGCGGTCGGACCGTTCTGTTTGTGAGCCATAGCAGGCAGACCGTCGAGCAGTTGTGCGATCGCGCTATGGAGCTTGATCGCGGGCACCTGGTCCGCATCGGCGCGACTTCGCGGGTGGTTGATCACTACGCGGCGATGAGTCTTGATCCGAACGCGCAGCACAACGCGTACGCGGCGTTCGAGCCCGAAACCGATAAACCGATGTCCATCCGCGAGGTCGCGGTGCTGACATCCAGCGGTAACTGCTCGGGTGAAATCGAGATGGCTGACCCGCTTCGGGTCCGGATTGGTTATGACATCAACGAGGACATAGAGAATGTTCATGTGTTCTGCAGGCTCGAGACCGCCGAGGGCGTGACGGTGCTTGCGTCGGGTGATGCGGATTACGACCCCGCGAATCTGGGATTGCGTAGGCGGGGGAGCTACAACGCGGAGTTTCAGATCGAGGGCGGGCTGCTTGAGGCCGGCAGCTACAGGCTGAGTCTGAGCCTTGGGGTGCCCTATGAATCGACGATCGACAGGAGGCCAGGCGTGGTGCAGTTCTCTATCGTGGATCGAAGCAGCAGGCGCAGCGCGTGGTACCCTCAGACAAGGCCCGGGCTGATCGGGCGTGAGTATCCGTGGATCTATGAGGGGAAGTCGCCTTTTGCGTGAGCCAGAGGACTTTCGTTGATAGGATGGTGCGGTCGGCGGCTTTGGCGGAGACCAAGGAGGTTCGAGCTTGGATTTCGGTGAACTCTTTACAGATCCCTCCAAGAGGAAGAGGCTACTTTCCGCGTTTCTCGCAGTGCTGCTTCTTGCGGTTGTCTGCGCAGCAGTTGGTGTTGTGAGCGAGATCCCGGCTCTGACCATCTTCTCGATTGTGCTTGTCGCCGGTGCTTTGGGTGTGATCGGCAAGTTCCTGGTCACGCTCGCTGTTCACCTCGCGGGGACCTCGTCACGCCTCATCAAGCTGAACGACCGCTACGACGACACCGAGAAGTGGCTTGAGCAGTTTGATCGGGGCACCCGCGCGACTTTCACGTCGCTTGGGAAAGCCCAGGCCGAGCTGCGCAGGTCGCTCGAAGAGGCATCATCGGACATCGGCCAGGTGAAAGAAGAGCTCGGCTCAGAGATTCAAACGGTTGCGAGAGAATCTGCAACACGCGAGTCGCTTGACGCGTTCGTGAAATCGTCAGAAGCCGAGGTCGGAGATCTGGAGAAGTCGTTCGGTGTCGTCAGGGAAAGCAACGGCAAGCTCTCAAAGAGGATCGATGAGGTCGGCGGGAGAGCCAAGGACATCGAGCGTTCGCTCGATCATATCCGCGAAGAGGCCGAGCGGGTTCAGGCTGCGATCGATGCGGCAAAGGAAGAGTACGAAACCAGGCTAAGCCAGGCGAAGAACGCTCTTGGCAAAGACATCAAGGAGCAGGACAGACTCCGTCGGCTTGCGGTCCATGCCACCAAAGTTGAGCTTGAAACGAAGATCGATGAGGTCGATGCTGCGTCGAAATCAGAAGCTGCGAAGCTCTCGAAGAAGATGGATAGCACATCGTCGCTTGCCTCACGCTTGCGCGGCGATGGGTATGTGCAGTTCAATAGGTTACTCGGCGGGAAGTTCGCTAGCGACGTAACAGGTGAAGTCGGGAATCGACTCGGTCTGAGTATCGAGCACAGCGAGCTTCGCTATCTGGAAAGAAAGGTGCAACAGGTCGAGGCGATATGTGAGGGCAGACTCGCGACGACCGCTGAAGACGCCGTTGCGAGGGTGTTTGCCGCGAGGTCGTGCGAGGGCGATTCGCTAAGGATCCTTGAGATTGGAGTACTTTTCGGTCTTGGTTCAGGTTTCATGCATACGGCGCTCGCTCCCTTCTACGACAGCGTGAAACTCCATCTGCTTGATCCGTTTGACGGGTACTACGGCTCTGATCATCTGGATCCACTGACTGGTCAGAAGGTGACCCGAGCCGCGGTCGAGCGAAATTTGAGGCGCCTCGCGATAGATTGGAATGATTTCGAGATTATCGAGGGGTTCTCCACCGATGATGGTGTACAGAAAAAGGCGAAGCAAGGCGCCCCGTACGATGTGGTCGTGATTGATGGTGACCACACTTACGACGGGGTTCGGGAAGACTTCGAGCGATATGCTGAGTACGTCAAGCCTAGCGGTATGCTCATCGTCGATGACTACGGTTCCGAGGACTGGCCCGAGGTTACGAAGTACGTCGATGAGACGATCGCCAGCGATGGCAGGTTCGAGCAGGTAGCCGTGCTGTCGCGGACGGCGATCTTCCGTAGGAAAGCCGTTGGCACCGGCAAAGCTGCCACGGCGGCAGGCGGCAAGGCGTCTCCTGAACCCACGCCTGCGAAGGCAAAGACTCCATCGAAGAAAGCTACTAAGAAGGCTAAAGCCGCTAAGAAGCCCTCTGCCAAGAAGAAGGCAGCGAAGAAGTCGACTGCATACACGTCGAGCAAGAAGGCAACTCCGTCTCGTAAGAAGGCAACATCAAAGAGGGTGAAGCCGTTGGCTGAGGAGATCGCCGGCGTAGGTGAGGACTCAGAGGTGGCAGCGGAACGCGGTGGATGACTGCGATCGATACGAATGTGGGACGCACATCCTCCGCGAACGCCGGCCAGAACGAATGCGCGTCTCTGCCGCGGTTTCGCTATCGGCATCTCATCAGGAGATGGGCCCGCAGCGTGCTCGGGGTTCAAGATGCACACGGATCGGCTTGGAGTAGGTCGCACCTCGGTAACTTGAACCGGGCCAGGCTCGAGGCATTGCGAGGCAGGCACTGGGGGAAGCGGTGCTTTGTTCTGGGCAATGGGCCGAGTCTGTTGGAATCTGATCTCACACTCCTGCGAGACGAGTATGTCATCGGGACGAACAGGATTTACTTGCACGAGGAGTGCAGAAACTGGCGCAGGTGGTATTACTGCGCGGTGAATCCGAACGTGATCGAGCAGTTCGCCGACGATATTCAGGGGCTCGATGCCGTGAAGTTTCTCGCGTGGGAGCGCAGAACAGTATTGGGTTCTGTCTCCGAAGCAGTCTGGCTTCGGACGAGCAACGAGCCTCGTTTCTCTTTCGATCTCACGCGGGGGATGTGGCAGGGCGCAACGGTGACGTATGTTGCATTGCAGATTGCCTTTCATCTGGGTTTCACGGAGGTAGTGCTTCTCGGAGTGGACCATCATTACGGCAGGGCGGGCCAGCCCAACAAGCTCGTGACCTCTGGCGGAGAGGATCCCGACCACTTCGCACCGGGCTACTTTGGTGAAGGGTGCAAGTGGCAAATGCCGGATCTTGCTCAATCTGAGATCGCCTACCGGATGGCGCGTCTTGCGTTTGAGCAAGAGGGCAGGCGTGTCAGAGACGCTACGGTTGGAGGCAGGCTCGAAGTCTTTCCGAAGGTAAGATTTGCAGAGCTGTTTTAGAAGGTGATCTATCTATGGGTTTCTTTTCAAAGCTCTTTGGTTCTGATGCGTCGGCTTCCGATGATCGCGTGGTGCGAACAGTCTCGGCGATCACGCCAAGCTTTAATCAAGCAGAGTTCCTCGGTGCTTGTATCTCGTCCGTCTCGAAGCAGACTCTCAAGCCGATCGAGCATCTCGTCTTCGACCCGGGCTCCACGGATGGAAGCAGAGAGATCGCCGAGAAGAGCGTCGGGGTGACGCTTTACGCTGAACCCGACGAGGGGCAGGCCGATGCGATTGGCAGGGGCATGACGCTCGCCAAAGGTGATGTGATCGCATGGCTGAACTCTGATGACGAGTACGCTGACGAGGGTGTGTTTCGGGCGGTTGTTGATCGATTCAATGAGCCCGATCAGCCGGATATCGTGTATGGGCTCGGCATCTATATCGATGCCGATGGCAGCAAGACGCGAGACGCGTATGTGAATACCGACGCCGAATCGTTATCGCATCGCCTCTCTCATGAAGTCGGGATTCTTCAACCCGCGCTCTTCCTGCGCAAGAGTGTGGTTGAGCGGATCGGGATTCCTGACAAGTCGCTGTACTTCGCGATGGACTATGAGTTCTGGATGCGTGCACAGAAAGCGGGGATGAAGTTTGCGCACCTCGATCGGCTCGTTGCACGCGCGAGGTACTATGAAGAGAACAAGACGCTCGGTAAGCGAGGCGAGAGCTTCGCGGAGATCTGCAAGGTCGCCAGCGAGAACTACGGCTTTCTCGATGAGCGATGGGCCACGCGCTGGGCGGAGTTCAACGTTGATGGATTCGACGGCATCCTCAAGCACGCGGCAAACACGACGGTTTCAAGTGAAGAGGCAATCGCGGATGAGACGAAACGCATTCTCGCCGCGTTCAACCTGAGGCACGATGCCCTCGAGCGGCTCAAGAACCCCGATATCCAGCCGATTCGGCGAACGGTTACGCGCATGAAAGAGCTTGGGCTTGCGCTCGAGCCGGTGTGCAAGCGGGTCGATGCAGAGACGCCTTCGGGCAACGGTTATCAGTGCTACACGGTTGCGGATAAGCGCTGGGCGTTCTCCTCACACTGGCTCCACGCCCAGATGAAGCGGACCGAGTCAGCGATTGCAAGATTGCGTGAGGAACGACGAAGCGATACGTGCGTCATCGTCGGCAACGGACCGAGCCTGAACGATACAGATATCTCCTTGCTCGATGGATCGGATGTGTTTGTCTCCAACTTTGCGCCACTCAGCAATGAGCTGTTCTCGCGGGCGACGTATCTCTCGGTTGTGAACAACCTCGTAGCCGAGCAGGGAGCAGTGGAATTTAATCTTCTAAATGGCGTAACGAAGTTCTTCCCCTATTGGCTTGGGTACTGCATCGTGCCCGGTGAAGACACATACTTCTTCAAGTCGATTGGCAAGCCGGAGTTTAGCACCGATCTGATGACTAACGTGTCATGGCGTCACACGGTCAGTTTCTTCCACCTCCAGCTTGCGTACGGGCTCGGGTACAAACGAGTTGCGCTGGTTGGGTTTGATCACAGCTACAGGCAACAGGCGGGTATCGCCGAGGGCGAGGTGATCGAGCAGGAAGAAGAGGACGAGAACCACTTCGACCCGAGGTACTTCAAGGGCAAGAAGTGGCACGCTGCAGATGTCGACAACATGGAAGCGATGTACAGGCTTGCGAAGGAAGCGTTCGAGGCCGACGGTCGGGAGATCGTCAACGCGACGGTCGGCGGGCATCTCGAGTTGTTCGAGCGAGCTGAGCTTGGTGAGTATCTCTCGAATACTGGGACGGCCGTCTAAGTGACTAGCTCCGGCTATCGGCTACTTCGCGCAGGAGCTGTTGGAAGCGGCTGCTGACAACACTTGAGTCGTGATTGGCACGGGCGGTTTCTTTGCCGCGAGCACCGAGCGCCCTTGCGGCATCGGGGTTTCGGATGAGCTCTTCGATCTTAGATTCGATCTCAGACCCGTTCGGTGAATGTCTGTCTACGACAGCGGCCCACCCGCCGTCGCGCGCGTAGCGGACGTTCGGGTTTGACGATGGGCCATAAACAAGAATCGGAGTGGCGGAGGCCATGTACTCCGGGCCCTTGGTCTGCAATGAGTATCCGACGTATTTCATTGAGCGTGCGTCGAAGTTCATGGGCAGCACGAGCAAGTCGGCGCTGCTGAGCGCGCCGGGCAGTTCGTCTTGTGAAAGGAATGCGCCTCTCACAGTGTTCGGCTCGTCGGCGAGTTGCTCGTCGACTGTGTTGTTCCACATCGGCCCGCAGTGTATCTCGAGACGAACCTGTCGTCCCTTTGCGTTGAGCGATTTGACTGCCTTGGCGATCTCCTGAAGTGACAGGAGCTCCTTGTCAGGCACAACCGCGCCGATGTAGCGGATGACAAAGGTGCGATCGACCCCGGCTTTGCCGCTTGGCTTTGGCTTTGAGAGGCTCTCCCATCTTGCGGTGTCGACGGAGTTGTGAAAGGGTACGAATCTCTGGCCGTACCGCTCGTAGTAACCGGCAGCCATCTCTGGGCTGATCGCGATATTCGCGCTGGCACCACCGAAGAGCTTGCGGAGTGATCTGTTCATCCGCGCCGATTTGATCTTGCCGCGGATGCCTGGGGGGACCCCGTGGGCGCCGCCTGACTTTGCGTCATCAACGTAGCGTGCGGGCCAGTCGTCCATGATGTGTGTGACATACGGGATATTGAGCAGCTTGCACAGGTCGTGGCAGAGCCACCAGTAGCTGCTGGGCTTGTCCATCGGTCTCACGTACGCGACGTCAGGTTTGAAGTTGCGCGCAAACGCGATGCATTCCTGGAACTGTTTGTCGAGCCTTAGGAGGCGGTGTGTCTTGTATCTGCGGAGCGCTCTGCCGAGAGCGTCTTTCCTGAAGAGTGGTTGGCCCTCCATAAGGGCCAGGCCTCGGTGAATAGCGGGGATGTGGTAGTACGTTCGGCAGACAGATTTGTCTTTGTTGTTGACGCCGTGCGAGTAGATCTGCGCGATATTGTTGGTGGGCCACCCTCGGAAGAGGTTGGTCATGGTGACACCGCCGCCCGCTTCGAGGTTGAAGCTGACGGTCGAGATGACCAGCACGCGAGGGTAGCGATCCATGCGGTTCTCGTGGTGTGGCTCGGGTTACGCCCAGGGACGCATGATTTTCTGGAAGAGCTCGTCGGTCTCTCCAGGGAGGACAGCGACGAAGTTCCCCCAGCCGTTCGTGTCGGCGAGCTCGCAAGGGTAGGGCTTGATCGAACGCCATCGGTGCGTTATGCCGTAGCGGACGATCGGGTACCACTCTGACATGTACACGTTGTAGCCCAGATCCTGGAGGTGCTTTCCAAGATCGTGCGTGGAGTAACCGATGTTGTTCGTCTTGCCGTCTTCAAACTCGCACATGACCGCGCGGGGTTTGATGGACTCGAACGGGAATCCCTCGAGCACGCGGAGGTCAAAGCCCTCGGCATCGATTTTCAGGTAATCGATGTGGTCAACCCCGAGTTCCTCGAGCACGTCTCGGAGGGTGCGAATCTGGACCTTCGGGCCTTCGGTGTGCGTGTCCCGGAACGGGACCAGCGAAGCGATGCCTGTCGATTCCTGACTTGTGAAGAAAGGGACGCCGTCTTGTGGCTTGTCCCCTACGGCACAGGTCATAAGTGTGAAGTTCGAATCCTGCGCAATCTCTTTGAGTGCGGTGTGCTTTTTGGGGTCTGGCTCGAAACCGATGACCTTCCAGCCCATCTTGAGGAAGGGTTTGGTGGTGCTCCCGAAGTGGGCACCGACATCGATCATGACACCAGGCTTGGCATCAGCCCTGAACAGCTCTTCTGCGAGTGCACTCTCATCAATGTTATTGGCGGGATCGGGTTTTTCTTCGGGCGCGTCCTGGTCTGCCTGCGGGGCCGTAGCTGTGGCCACCGCTGAGTCCGAGCCCTCGCGTGTTTGGTCACGTTCGCCCATCAGGCGGGCCAGCATTTGTCGAAGTCCCATCGTGTCTCCCGGTTCGAGGTCCTGCCGCAGGGAGGATACGGGCGTTCAATCACGCGGAGCAAGCGGGGCCGGTGCTATGGTGTGGTCTATGGGAGTCCCGCCTGCCGAACAGCTGCTGCTGAGCGTGGTAACGCCCGTTTTGAACGGGGCCCGCCACATCGGCGGAACGCTCGCATCGGTTCGGGCGCTGGCACGAGCGGGTGTCTCTGTCGAGCACATCATCATGGACGGGGGCTCCAGCGACGGCACGCTAGACCTCGTAGGCTGGGAACGCGATCTGCCCGACTCGCCAATTACGCACGTCATCAGCGAACCGGATTGCGGGCAGGCGGACGCCATCAATAGAGGATTCTCCCTCGCATCTGGGCAGTTCCTCGGGTGGCTCAACGCCGACGACGTGTACGCGCCCTCTGCATTTACTTCTTTCGCTGAGAAGCTTGCCCAAACTAGTGCAGACGTTGTGCTCGGGCGATGCGAGTTTATCGATGACTTTGGACGATCAGTCTACTGCCCTGTTCCTCCGGATCCTGTGACGCCGGGTTCGCTGTTGAGGTTGCTGTCGGGTTGGTACGCGGGGCGATCTATCGTCCAGCCCGAGGCGTTCGTTACTGCTGATTCGTTCAAGCGTCATGGCGAGTTGAGGTGCGATCTCCACTACACGATGGACCATGAGTACTGGCTCAGGCTCGCCGCAAAGGGGGCATCGTTCGAGCAGCACGATCTGGTTGTCGCTAAACAACTCGTGCACCCGGGCCAGAAGACTGCGGACAACACCAAGGTCGTTCGCGAACAGTTGGCGTATGCAAATGAGTACGCCGAGAGCCTCGACGGATCGCTTGGGGGTGATATGAGCGAGGTTAGGCAGGAGTTACGCCTGCTTGACGAGAAAGTGCGAGTGATGGATCGGCTTTGCCGAGCAATAGGAAACGGGTATTTGGCAGGGGCGTCATCCGTGCGTCAGCAAGAAGCCGATGATTTTGCTCTAGCCCATCTGTCCCGAGTTGCTCGGAGGCCCGAGAGAGTTCTGTGCGCTGGGCTGACGCCGCGGGAGGTTGCGGATGTCATCGGAGCACTGCGTTTATCGTGTGCTCCGGTCGTGGCTCGTGAAGTACCGCGTGTGATAGAGAAATTCGACGCAGTCATAGCCGCGCCGGTTGCTGGCTTCTCTGGATGCTGGCTAGAGCAGGTCATTCGAACAACGAAGAAGCACGGGCATCTATGCGTGTATGGGATGCCCGATGAATCACGCATCACGGCCCTCAAGTCAGGCATAGGCCAAGAACTCTCGAACAGGCTGACCTGGAACCGGGCGAGCCTCATCGCGCCAGGGGCAGACGAGGACTGGATCGCAAGGCTCGCGGGTCCCGGCTTGGTTGGTGCTGGCGATGCAGAGAGAAGCGATTCTGAACTGCTGCGAGCATTCCGATACGGCACCCCGGCTCATCACCAGTTATTGGAACTGGCTCACAAGCTCAAGCTCGAATGTGATCCGAGAGTCTGGTTCTCTGGGGTGTTCACACGAAAGTAGTGTTCTAGGACCTCTCGGTGGCAGTCTGTGCCGATTGTGTGGGGGCTGCCCCTCCAATTCGGGCGGTTCCGAAGTGAAGCTCGCCGGGTTTGCTTGCACATGGATATTGGAACTGACGACACATAGGTCTGCACGGGATCTCGGCGCGCGGTGTGCGCGGTTAGTGATTGGAGCAGCCCATGTTCGGCAAGAAGAAGCGCAAGAACCAGGACCCCAAGAACGGCCCCGAGAACAAGAAGAAGGGTGCTGATTTCGGGATCGAGCCGCTTGAGAAGCGTGTGCTGCTCTCTGCGAGCTGGGTTGATGCCGACACGGGCGAGTCGCAGGACGGGCCTACCAACGGTGATGACATTTTCAACGGTGCCGATCTGCTGAGCGGCGATGCCGGGACCGATATCTTCGCCGATGGTGGGGCAGCCAACGAGGGAGACGATGGCTCGCAGGATTCGTCGAGTGATGAATCTAGTGATTCCTCAAAGGATTCATCTGGTGATAAGTCTGCGGATAAGTACGTCAACGATGTAGACGGTAAAGACGGCGACGACATTCTTTATGGTGGTGACGGAGCCGACAAGCTCAAGGGTGGCAGCGGGCTGGACTACCTCGTTGGCGACGCCGGCGACGACAAGCTCGAGGGCGGCAAGGACAACGACATCCTCTACGGCGGTGACGGTTCCGACGAACTCAAGGGCGGCAGCGGGCTCGACTATCTTCTTGGTGATGCCGGTGACGACAAGCTCAAGGGTGAGAAGGGCGACGACAACCTCAAGGGTGGAGAAGGTAACGATGAGCTCGACGGCGGGAGCGGCCTCGATTACCTGGCCGGTGAGGCTGGGGATGACGATATCGATGCCGGTAAGGGTGACGATGTCATCGTGTACACAGTTGGTGACGGCTCCGATGTCATTGACGGTGACAAGGGCGACGACACACTGATCATCCGAGGCGTTTCGGGGACCGATGCGCACGTGCTCATTGAGGATGGTGATACTTACTCGTCCCGTACCGGCGAGGATGTGAACGATGATCGGGTCGTCGTCTCGATCAATGGTGAGAAGGCCATCGAAGCCAAGAAGATTGAAGCGCTCAAATTCTTCAAGGCTAACCCGGGAGACACCATCGAGATATCGGGCTCTCTGAGTGATACTTCGCTGGATGCCGACGATGTTGACACCGTAGACGCGTTCTCTTCAGCTGCTATTCAGGCACAGAATCCGTCGCATCACTGGCTCGCTACCGAAGGCGGCTTCCATGATTCTGTTGGCAGTGCCCATGGTGAGTATCACGGCAGCAGTACCGACAACGGAGCGGGTGGTGTCGTTTTTGATGGGAACGATCATGTGGTCATTGAGCACGCCGATGACATGCTTGTGGACCAAGGCACGGTCCATCTGAGCTTCAATGCCGATTCGGTATCCGGCACGCAGGGGCTTTTCTCGAAGGACTCGACTCACTTCGACGATGGCGGTCATCTCACTGTCTGGGTCAAGAATGGTGAGGTAGAGGTTCGGATACAGAGCACGGACCAGAGCTACACGCTCAGGTCTGATGTCGATCTCGTCGCCGGCCAGGAGTATGACGTCGACATTTCGTTTGGTGATGACGGGTTCAAGCTCTTCGTGAACGGCGAGCTGGCAGACTCGGACAGCTACACGGGCGGGCTGGGCACGAGCTCGGGCGGTTCGGGGAATGCCGAGCCGATCGTGCTTGGCGCCAACGCGTGGCAGAGCGGCGACGAAGCCGCGAACAACCTCAAGGACTATTTCTCGGGCACGATCAGCGATGTTGCCATCTTCGGTGAGCAGCTCGATGCAGACGAGATCTCCGCGATCCATGATTCCAGTGACGTTGAAGTTGCTGAGGAGAATGATGCGCTCACCGGTACCGACGGTGACGATGTCATCTATGCCGGTGATGCTGAGGCGGGGACAGCTGATCTCGGCGGCGTGCTCGATGCAGAATCGACTGTGTCTCACTGGCGATTCGATGCAGGGGGCGTTGTGGATACCGTGTCATCACACGACGGCGGTTATAGCAACGGCGCCTCGGGCGGAGAAGGCGGTGTAGAGGGCGAAGCGCGAGCAGCCCACTTTGATGGCGGGAACGACTACGTCGAGATTCCCCATCATTCCGACTTCGAGACCGACAACGGCACAATCCAGATGTGGATCAACCCCGATGATACGAGTGGTACACAGACGCTCGTGTCCAAGGACTCCAGCGGTTACGACGATGGTGGCCATCTGACGATGCGCATGCACGGGGACGATGTCGAAGTTCGATTCCAGAGTGATGACAGTTCCTACACAATACGAGCAAACAACGTTGTGTCATCCGGCGAATGGAACCACGTCGCGTTCTCATTCGGCGATGATGGTATGAAGCTGTTTGTGAACGGTGAGCTCGTCGATTCTGATTCCTACACGGGCGGAATGGGATCGACATCTGGCGGCTCAGGCAACGAGGAGCCATGGGTTCTTGGTGCAAACCAATGGTCGAGTGGAAACCAGGTCGCCAACAGCCTGAAGGAGTACTTCGGCGGCAAGATGGACCACGTCGCGTTCTCTAGCGATGCTCTCAGCGCCGACGACATTCAAACAATCTACAACACAGGCCTAGGTAACGTGAGTGGTGGGCCAGAGGCTGATGCTGTCTCTGGGGGGGGCGGCTATGACACAGTGAACTACCGCGACGCGGGCGCCGGTGTAAACATTGACCTCACATCAGGTACAGCGACCGGTGATACCGAGGCGGATTCTTTAGACTCGATCGAGGCAGCGGTTGGATCTGATCATGACGATACGTTCAGCTTTGAGACCGCAGAGGATGGTGCCCGATACACCGTAGATGGTGCCGACGGCCAGGACTCGATTGATCTGTCTGGTTACAGCTCCGACAACGTCACGTTCGAGCAGGGGCAACTCACTGTTGAAACGGGGACAGGTTCGTTTGTTATCGAATACTCGAATATCGAGTCAATCCAGTTTGGTGATGCAGGTGCGATAGTCACCGATGGCGACGTTAGCGGTCAATCGTTCGACTCGAAGACGCTTGTTGTTGATGGCGCTGATGTTGTGAGTGTCGATCCCGGTGCTGTTTCGGCCTCGTTCGACTACGAGGTAGATACAAACACGATCTCGGTATCTATGAGTGGTTCGGGCAGTAACGGCGCGGATCTTAATATCGAAACTGTCGGTGGTGATATTACAATCGGGTCTGTCGAGGTGGATGCGGACGTTGACAGCATCACAACTGACTCGGATATTGAGTCGCTGACTGTCACGTCTGGTTCTGAGCTTCCCGTGGTTACTGTTGACGGCGGAGATGGTGCCATCGGAAGCCTCAACCTTGGCGATGGTTCTTCTTATTCGGGCGGCGATGTGGTAGTGAACGCCAACGTCACGTCGCTTGAAATGGGTGGTCTGCACTCCGATATCACGATCAACGGCGATGTTGGTTCAGTGGCATCAAACGGGGCGATGCAATCCAGTAGCTCTCTCTCTATTGAGGGCAGCACTGGCGCTGTCACGGTCTCGGGGGACATGAAGGGTGATATCAGTGTCAGCGGCGGGATGGATTCGCTGCATGCCAGTGATGATATCGAGGGCGGTGTGACTGTTGGTGGTGACGTCGGTTCAATCGAAGCGGGCGACGATATCAAGAGCGGCAGCCAGATATCTATCTCAGGCAACGTGGAGTCGATCACAGTTGGAGATGTCATCAACTCTGCGACAATCGAGATCGATGGTGATCTGAATTCTGTGGATGCTCCTAACGGGATTCACGGAGGCGCCACGATCGAGGTGCACGCGGTCACAGGCCAGTTTGATCTTGTAGATGGGTCACACTCCGAGAATGAGGACTTCGGTTCGGGTGCGGATATTCACTACGACGGTAACTCGAACACGCTTACAGTGGTAAGTACGGTCAATTCGGCACCCACAGACATTGATTTCACGGGCGGGTCAGTCGCAGAGAATGCCGCTGTGGGCACGCAGGTAGCGAGCGTGAGCGTGACGGATGTCGACGCTGACGATACACACAGCTTCGAGTTGATGGACGACGCCGGCGGCCGTTTCGAGATCGATGCCGACGGGAACATCACGGTCGCCGAGGGGGCGGACCTGGACCACGAGTCTGCCGGCGCTCACGAGGTGACGGTGCGCGTGACGGACTCGGGCGGCGAGACGTATGAGGAATCGCTCACGATCACAGTTGGTGACGTGAACGAGGGACCGACTTCGATAGATCTTGACGGTTCGAGTGTGCAGGAGGGTGTGCCGGGTGCCGTGATTGGGCAGCTTGGTGTGGTTGACCCCGATGCAGATGATGATGCCGGGTATGCCGTGAGTGATAGCAGGTTCGAGGTTACTGCTGATGGGGTTCTGAAGCTCCGCGACGGTGTATCACTGGATCATGAGACGACATCATCCGTAGATGTTGAGATCATCGGGAGCGACAGCGCCGGAAACACCATCGATGGTGTGTTCACTATCAATGTTCAGGATGTGAATGAGGGGCCGAGCGATCTGTCCTTCACGGGCGGCACGGTGTCGGAGAATGCTGCTGGCGGGACATTCGTCGCCTCGGCTTCGGTGACGGATGTCGATGAGGGCGATACGCACAGTTTCGAGCTTACAGATGATGCGGGTGGTCGTTTCGAGATTGATTCTGACGGCAACATCACGGTTGCCGACGGCGCTGACCTGGACCACGAATCTGCCGACGCTCACGAGGTGACAGTGCGCGTGACGGATTCGGGCGGCGCGACGTACGAGGAGTCTGTGACGATCACGGTGGGCGATGTGAATGAGGGCCCATCAGACATCAGCTTCACCGGCGGGTCGGTCGATGAGAACGCCGCGGCTGGGACGCCGGTGGCGAGCGTTTCCGTGACTGATGTCGATGAGGGCGACAGCCACTCGTTTGAATTGACCGACAACGCCGGCGGCCGTTTCGAGATTGATTCCGACGGCAACATCACCGTCGCTGAGGGGGCGGTCCTTGACCACGAATCTGCCGGCGCTCACGAGGTGACGGTGCGCGTGACGGATTCGGGCGGCGCGACGTACGAGGAGTCGCTGACGATCACGGTGGGCGATGTCAACGAGGGCCCATCAGACATCAGCTTCACCGGCGGGTCGGTCGATGAGAACGCCGCGGCTGGGACGCCGGTGGCGAGCGTTTCCGTGACTGATGTCGACGACGGCGACAGCCACTCGTTTGAATTGACCGACGACGCCGGCGGCCGTTTCGAGATTGATTCTGACGGCAACATCACGGTTGCCGACGGCGCCGACCTGGACCACGAATCTGCCGACGCTCACGAGGTGACAGTGCGCGTGACGGATTCGAGCGGCGCGACGTACGAGGAGTCTGTGACGATCACGGTGGGTGATGTGAATGAGGCTCCATCTGACATCAGCTTCACCGGCGGGTCGGTCGATGAGAACGCCGCCGTGGGCACGCAGGTAGCGAGCGTGAGCGTGGCGGATGTCGATGCGGGCGACAGCCACTCGTTTGAGTTGACGGATGACGCCGGTGGCCGCTTCGCGATTGATTCTGACGGCACCATCACTGTGGCCGATGGCGCGGCCCTTGACCACGAGTCCGCCGGCGCTCACGAGGTGACGGTGCGCGTGACGGATTCGGGCGGCGCGACATACGAGGAGTCGCTGACGATCACGGTGGGCGATGTGAATGAGGCCCCATCTGACATCAGCTTCACCGGCGGGTCGGTCGATGAGAACGCCGCCGTGGGCACGCCGGTGGCGAGCGTTTCCGTGACTGATGTCGACGACGGCGACAGCCACTCGTTTGAATTGACCGACGACGCCGGCGGTCGTTTCGAGATTGATTCTGACGGGAACATCACGGTCGCCGACGGCGCCGACCTGGACCACGAATCTGCCGGCGCTCACGAGGTGACGGTGCGCGTGACGGATTCGGGCGGCGCGACGTACGAGGAGTCTGTGACGATCACGGTGGGTGACGTCAACGAGGGGCCCAGCGATCTGTCCTTCACGGGCGGTACGGTGTCGGAGAATGCTGCTGGCGGGACATTCGTCGCCTCGGCTTCGGTGACGGATGTCGATGAGGGCGATACGCACAGTTTCGAGCTTACAGATGATGCGGGTGGTCGTTTCGAGATTGATTCTGACGGCAACATCACCGTCGCCGAGGGGGCGGACCTGAACTTCGAGGCCAGCGAGTCGCACGAGGTGACTGTGCGTGTGACGGATGAAGCGGGTGAGTCTTATGAGGAAGTCATCGATATCACGGTTGCGAATGTTGAAGAGACATACGTACTCAGCGGTAACTCGACTCTGTCTGCTGCCGACGGCCCATTCGAGAATGTTGTCATCAATGGCGGCTACATGGAGATCGATGGCGATGCTGAGATCAAGGGCGACCTGACGATCGAGAGTGTCGCTCGTATCAACGGCGGCGAGATCAGCGTTTCTGGCGACGTGACGACGAGCGACACGAGCTACCACGGCTCTGCGACGATCGTGCTCGACGGGGACGGCGCTCAGACGATCTCGACGGGCGGCGGCGCCGGCGAGTTGCACCATGTATCGATCGAGAACACGTCTGGCGAGGTGAGCATCGAGGGCGAGCTTCAGATCTCGGGCAGCTACGCGGACAACGGGAACACGGTGGACGCGACTGACGCCGACGTGGAGCTCCAGGGGAACTCTTCGGTGTCTGGCTCGGGGACGACGTTTGGCGATGTGACGATCAACGGCGGGTACATGGACATCACCGAGATGGACGTCGACGGCGACCTGACGATCGAGAGTGTCGCTCGTATCAACGGCGGCGAGATCAGCGTTTCTGGCGACGTGACGACGAGCGACACGAGCTACCACGGCTCTGCGACGATCGTGCTCGACGGGGACGGCGCGCAGACGATCTCGACGGGCGGCGGCGCCGGCGAGCTTCACCATGTATCGATCGAGAACACGTCTGGCGAGGTGAGCATCGAGGGCGAGCTTCAGATCTCGGGCAGCTACTCGGACAACGGGAACACGGTGGACGCGACTGACGCCGACGTTGAGATCCAGGGGAATGCAACGGTATCCGGATCGGGCACAACCTTTGGTGATGTAACACTCAACGGCGGGTACATGGAGATCGAGGGCGACATGTACGTGCAAGGCGATCTCGAGATAGCCAATGCCGCTCGCATCAACGGCGGTGTCATTTATGTGGCTGGTGATGTCACCGATACAGATGGGAATTGGCACGGCAGTGTCGAGATCCGGCCGTGGATCACCAATGAAGCCCCAACTGATATTACGCTAGACAATGCTACAGTGAATGAAAACGCTGGCTCTGGAACGCCAGTTGGGACCATCCAGGTAAGCGATACTGATGACGGCGACACGCACTCGTTTGAGCTGACGGACGATGCAGGCGGGCGCTTCTCGATCGACTCCGACGGGAACATAACGGTTGCCGAGGGCGCGAGCCTGGACCACGAGTCTGCTGACAGTCATGAGATCACGGTCCGGGTTACCGATGCCGAGGGCGAGTTCATCGAAGAAACCATCGCCATCAACGTTGGTGATGTCGACGAGGCGCCGGTACTCGACGCGGAGGACATCACCGTCAACGACGGCGAGATGGTCACCCTTTCGGTCAACGCGCGAACAACCGACGGCGTCGATTTCGACTCGGTGGACATCGATTCCTACGGCGGGTCGTCGCAGGACGTCAGCCTGACGGTCGAAACGGACGGCGACACGCTGTCGATGTCGGGCAACGGGTGGAAGTCGATCGACTACGACTACACGGTGACCGAGGACACGATCCTCGAGTTCCAGTTCAAGTCAGCAGGCGAGGGCGAGATCCACGGCATCGGGTTCGACACAGACGGCTCGATCGACGCGAGCAAGACCTTCCGGCTCCACGGCACGCAGGACTGGGGTATCGATATGTCCTCTGACTATGAGGGCAACGAGGGCGAGTGGGTTACGTACCAGATCCGAGTTGGAGACCACTTCCAGGGCGACTTCGACCGCATGTTCTTTGTCAACGATCACGACGGAGGCAGCCAGGACGGCGAAAGCGCGTTCAGAGGCGTGCGCGTCTACGAAGAAGGCTCGGCGCAGATCAGCGCCGACGACCTGGAGTACACATGGGAACAGGTGAGCGGGCCGACGGTCGTGCTCGATGATCCGAACGCAGTCACGCCGACGTTTGAGTCGCCGGCGGTTGATGTGGATACCGACATTGTGTTCCGTGTTACGGTTGCCAACGGCGACGAGGTCAGCACCGAAGAGGTGACTGTGCACGTTGTCTCGGTGAACGATGTCCCGGAGATCGACGCAGGCGAAGACCTGTTTGTCAACGAGAACACGCCGGTGACGCTGGGTGTTGAGGTTACAGAGGGGCCGACGTCTGTCGATTTCGACTCGGTGGACATCGATTCCTACGGCGGGTCGTCGCAGGACGTCAGCCTGACGGTCGAAACGGACGGCGACACGCTGTCGATGTCGGGCAACGGGTGGAAGTCGATCGACTACGACTACACGGTGACCGAGGACACGATCCTCGAGTTCCAGTTCAAGTCAGCAGGCGAGGGCGAGATCCACGGCATCGGGTTCGACACAGACGGCTCGATCGACGCGAGCAAGACCTTCCGGCTCCACGGCACGCAGGACTGGGGTATCGATATGTCCTCTGACTATGAGGGCAACGAGGGCGAGTGGGTTACGTACCAGATCCGAGTTGGAGACCACTTCCAGGGCGACTTCGACCGCATGTTCTTTGTCAACGATCACGACGGAGGCAGCCAGGACGGCGAAAGCGCGTTCAGAGGCGTGCGCGTCTACGAAGAAGGCTCGGCGCAGATCAGCGCCGACGACCTGGAGTACACATGGGAACAGGTCAGTGGGCCTGCGGTCGTGCTCGATGATGCCAGCGCGACCTCGCCGACGTTTGACTCGCCAGCTGTCGACAGCGACACGGAACTGGTCTTCAAGGTCACGGTGCGTGACGGCGAAGATTTCAGGACCGATGAGGTAACCGTGCATGTCGCGCCGGTGAACGATGCACCTACTGACATCAGCTTCACGGGCGGCGGTGTTGCCGAGAACGCGGCCGCGGGTACTCAGGTGGCGAGCGCTTCTGTGGCGGACGTCGACGCCATCGACACGCACAGCTTCGAGCTGACAGACGACGCCGGCGGTCGCTTCGCGATCGACTCCGAGGGCAACATCACTGTCGCCGATGGCGCGGCCCTGGACCACGAGTCTGCCGGCGAGCATGAGGTGACTGTGCGCGTGACGGACTCCGGGGGCGAGACGTACGAGGAATCGCTGACGATCACGGTGGGTGATGTCAACGAGGGTCCCTCAGACATCAGCTTTACTGGCGGCAGTGTCGCCGAGAACGCGGCCGCGGGTACTCAGGTGGCGAGCGCTTCTGTGGCGGACGTCGACGCCATCGACACGCACAGCTTCGAGCTGACAGACGACGCCGGTGGCCGCTTCGCGATCGACTCCGAGGGCAACATCACTGTCGCCGATGGCGCGGCCCTGGACCACGAGTCTGCCGGCGAGCATGAGGTGACTGTGCGCGTGACGGACTCCGGCGGGGTGACGCACGAGGAATCGCTGACGATCACGGTGGGCGATGTCAACGAGGGTCCCTCAGACATCAGCTTTACTGGCGGCAGTGTCGCCGAGAACGCGGCCGCGGGTACTCAGGTGGCGAGCGCTTCTGTGGCGGACGTCGACGCCATCGACACGCACAGCTTCGAGCTGACAGACGACGCCGGTGGCCGCTTCGCGATCGACTCCGAGGGCAACATCACTGTCGCCGATGGCGCGGCCCTGGACCACGAGTCTGCCGGCGAGCATGAGGTGACTGTGCGCGTGACGGACTCCGGCGGGGTGACGCACGAGGAATCGCTGACGATCACGGTGGGCGATGTCAACGAGGGTCCCTCAGATATCCGCTTTACTGGCGGCAGTGTCGCCGAGAACGCCGTTGCCGGCACGCAGGTGGCGAGCGTGAGCGTGGCGGACGTCGACGCGGGCGACAGCCACTCGTTTGAATTGACAGACGACGCCGGCGGCCGCTTCGTGATCGATTCTGACGGCAACATCACTGTCGCCGATGGCGCGGCCCTGGACCACGAGTCCGCCGGCGAGCATGAGGTGACTGTGCGCGTGACGGACTCCGGCGGGGCGACGCACGAGGAATCGCTGACGATCACGGTGGGTGATGTCAACGAGGGACCGAGCTCGATAGAGATAACTGAGGCCAAGGTTGAAGAGAACTCACTGCCCGGGACCGTCGTCGCGAGTGTAGCGGTTACCGACGTTGACGCGGGTGAGACGTTCACGTATGCACTCACCGACGACGCAGGGGGGCGATTCATCATCAACGCTGAGGGTGACATCGTCGTCGCAGACGGAGCCGACATCGATTACGAGTTCCATGATTCCCACACAGTGACGGTTCTGGTGACCGACTCTGCTGGGCACACCGTCGAGCAGGCCGTTCGTATCGAAGTGACGAATGTAACCGAACCTGAACCAGAATCCGAGAACGAGGCAGACCCGAAGGGGGCAGCCAAGGCGGGTCAGGCGCAGGTTTCTGAGCCGGCGGTGTACCAAGCCTCAGATTCGAATGCTCATGGAGTACACGAAGAAGCCGAGCCAACTTCTGATAGCGAGCCCCGGGCTGAGCACGACGCCTCGCTGGGAATGGACGTGAGCAAGAGCGATCAGACGCTCAAGTGGGTCGCGGAAGAGATCAGGGAGATTACTGAGATCGCACGGTCGGTCGAGGCGGCGGATATTCCGTTACCGGACAACACCGAATCGTGGGGCGAAGCGTCATTCGAAGAAGCATTCGTCCCCGAAAGCAGCGATTCCAAACTCGACCCGGTGAGTGGAATTCCCGATCAAAGCACAGAGGCTGAGCGGGCCGGGTCCGACGGCTTCTTGAGCAAGTTCTGGGTGCTCCTGCGTGCAGGGCTCGGGACAACGAATCGTGTAGACGATACGGGCACGGCAGGCGGTTCTGCTGACGCGAGGTCTGGCCTCTTCAGAGGACGTCGCAAGTAAGCAATGAGAGATTGGTGCCCGGTGCATCTTCTGACGAGAGTGAGGTAAGCCATGGGAGCTGAGCGAAATCAGGAATCGGGGTTTGATGATTGGGCGCAGACGCTGCTGTCCGAGCTCGAACAGCAGACCCCAGAAGCCATCAGGAAACTAAGGACCTCTGAGCGTCACGAGATCTCGGTTCCCGTTCTGATCAAACCCGGCAACGCGAGTGACAGTCACAAACTCGCCGTCAACGCGGTGACGGGCGATGTCTCGTCGGGCGGCTGCCAGGTGATGAGCGAGATTCCGCTCAATGTCGGCGATGTCTACAAGCTCGACTTCGAGAAGGGTGAACTGGATCTCCCGACCGTGTACGCGAGATGCCTTCGCTGCCGACTGGTGCGCGAGGACGCCTTTGAGTGCGGGTTCGTGTTCTTCAATCAGATCAAACTGGACGAGGTGAAATCGGTGGACCCGATCACCGACAGCCTGCTCTGAGCAGGCCGTAGCCGGAGCAGCTCACATATGTCAACAGAGCAGGCACAGAAAGAGCAGCCGATCAATGTCCAGGGCGTTGTGGGCAAGATATCTTCGTTGATCTCGACGTTGTCGCTGCGCAGCGAGTCGCCCTCGATGTTCTACAAGCGCGCCTCTGCTGCGATCGTGCAGGGCTTCCAGAGTCCCTACGGCACGATCAGCGTCCGATTCGGTTCTGAGATTGTCGAGGACTACTGGCACACCGGTTCGACCGATCCGTCGTTCTGGAAGAAGCCCGTCGAGGATCTGCTCAACACGTCCATGCAGGAAGCCAAGCCCGTCGCGAGGCGTTTCTCGGCTCGTGACGCGTCATTCCAGATCGCTTTGATCTCAGTGATCCTCCGCGACATCACAGGCTCGATGATCGGTGTGATGAGCATGGTCGTGCGGTGCACCGACTCATTTACCGCCGAGATGTACCGCGAACTCCTCGAGTCGTTCACCACCCAGATGGCCATCGGCGCTTCGCGGATCGAAGAGGCTGGGAAGGTGCCCGAAGACGAAGCCCCTGACGCGAGCGTGTCGAAAGCCGCGAACTACACATCCGGTGTCGAGATGGCTTTCGCCCTTGTGTCGAGCCTGCGTTCGAAGCTCGGATGCGAGCAGGCCGCGATCGGTGTCGCTGACGGCGCCAAGGTAAAAATCCAGGCTGTTTCGGGGCTCGATGAGGTCAGCAACCGCGCAGAAGCGGTTCGTCTCATGGGTGACGCGATGGGTGAAGCCGTCGATCGCGGCACACAGATTATCTACCAGAACAACTCCGGGAACGGCGTAGAAAGCAATCAGGGCTACCGCGTCCACAAGCGTTGGTATGAGCATCTCGGCGGCTCGTGTGTCGCATCTATTCCGCTTGATGCCGGCAGCGGGGAGGCGATGGTCGTGAGCTTGCGCAGAAGGGCTGAATTGCCATTCAACGCTGAGGAGCTCGAAACAGTCGAGAACCTGATGAAGCCCTACGCACCGGCGTTCGGGCTCATCGATAGGGCAAACCGCTCGATCGTGTCACACGCGAAGAAATCCATCGGTGAAGGCGTGCGTGAAACCTTCAAGCCCAAAGGCTGGGGCAGGAAGATATTTGCGCTGCTGATGCTCTCTGCGCTCGCGTGGATCGCGTTCGGCACGATGGGCTATCACGTCAACGCGCCCGCTTCGGTGCGCCCCAGCACCGTGCGTTCGGTTTCCGCTCCGGTCGAGGGAACGTTGCTCACTGCATTCGTTACGGCAGGGGACTATGTGACTGAGGGGCAGGTGCTCGCCGTGTTCGACGACAGTGAGTTGCTTGTGCAGCGCGAGCAGTTTCTCGCGGAGATCCAGATCGCACAGATCAACGAGAACCGTGCAGTCAGCGACGGCATGGGTGTAGATGCTGAGCTGGCACGCGCTGAGCGCCGACTCTCAGAGGCGAGACTCGCAGAGATCGATTGGCAAATCGAGCAGTCAACCATCGTGGCGCCGTTCGACGGCTTCGTGATGAGTGGGGACCTGAGGGCAAGGCTCGGCGAGACGATGACGCTGGGAACCCCGATGTTTGAAATCGCCCGCGACGACGGGTGGACAATCGATGTCGAGATGCCGCAGCGGGTTGCCGCCGATATCAAGCCGGGCGAGGTTGGTGTGTTTGCTCCAAATGCACGCCCCGAGGAGACGATCGAGCTTCAGGTTGTCCGCGTGCAGCCACTGGCACACCCGATCAACGGCAAGACCGTCTACATCACCGAGGGCGAACTCGGGCAGACGAAAGAGTGGATGAAGCCCGGCATGGAAGGCATCGCACGGGTGGAGTTCGGGAAGCGGCCTGTCTGGTGGGTGGGTACGCATCGAATCGTTGATTACTTCAGGACGAACTTCTGGCTATGAGTGCACCGAGCAACCCAGACGCGCTTGCGCCCCGTCTTCGGCAGGCGCAGGTTGGTATCCGAAAGGACCTGGAGGTTCACCGCCACATCTTTCGCGGCGAGGTGTCCTACGTCTTTCGAGACCCGATGACGCTCGCCGTTCACAAGGTCAGCGAACGAGACTACCAGCTCTGCGCGGCGATCAACGAGGACAAGCAGCTCGGAGCAGTGTTTGAAGAACTCGTTGAGCGCGAGCTGGTTACCCAGGAAGACGAGGAAGGTTTCTACCAGTTCATCCTCAGCCTTCACGGTCTCGGCTTTCTGAACCTGCCGGTTCCGGACAACGAGTCTCTCTACCGCAGGCGACAGCAGAAGATCAAGGCCAAGCGAACAGCGAAGTTGATGGGCTTTCTGTTCCTCCAGGTGCCGCTCGTCAACCCGGATACGTTCCTGGCTCGCACCAAGCACATGGTATCGTGGGTGTTCACGAAGTGGGCGTTTGCCGTATGGCTGATCGTGGTCGGGAGTGCGCTGCTGCTTCTTGGCAAGAACTGGGGCGAGTTCTTCACTCCGATCGGTGATGTCTTCACCCCTGAGCGTCTGCTGGGAATGTGGTTCTCGCTCGTCGTGTTGAAACTGATCCACGAATTCGGACACGCCTACGCCTGCAAGCTATTCGGCGGAGAAGTGCCAGAGATCGGTGCGTTCTTCATCGCGGGCACGCCCTGCGCGTACTGCGACTGCACGTCCTCGTGGGGGTTTACAAAGCGGTTGCACCGTCTCATTGTTGTACTCGCGGGTGTGTACATCGAGCTCTTCATCGCGTCGCTTGCGATCTTCATCTGGGCAATCGCGCCGTCGGCAACGGTGAAACTCATCGCCTTTGATATCGTTGTCGTTGCGGGTGTGGCGACGGTTCTGGCAAACCTCAACCCGCTTATGCGATTCGACGGATACTACATCCTCAGCGATGTGCTTGAGGTTCCAAACCTCCGCTCAACCGCGCAGCGGCGGGCGATCGAGCTCCTCAAGTTTCTGACGATCGGTGTCCCGATGACGCCGAACCGGTATAGCCTCGGGCTCAATTCATTCCTCGTGACGTTCGGTGTGCTCTCTTCCCTCTACAAGATCACGATTGTCTTGGGTATCTCCGCTCTTCTGGCAACCAAGTTCC
Organism: Phycisphaera sp.; assembly: GCA_003712165.1. Lineage (GTDB taxonomy): Bacteria > Planctomycetota > Phycisphaerae > Phycisphaerales > UBA1924. Next base: position 1,824,974 of record RHLH01000001.1, on the reverse strand, counting down.
TCTATCTGGGCATCGGGCTCGCGGTGTTCTACGGCGGGATGGAGTTCTACAAGGCCGCCAAGAACGTCGGCAACTACTTGATCCACTCGGAAGAAGCACACTCACACCGGATCCGCGCTGGCGCGCTTGCGACGCTCGTTTTCGCCGCGGCTCCGGCCGCGATTGTCTTCGTCCCGGTTCCAAGGCCGGTCATTGCGACAGGCATGGTCGGACTCGAGAACGAACAGTCGTTCTACGCGGGTGCTGATGGCTTCGTCGATGCCGTGCACATCTTCCCGGGCGATAAGCTCAAGCCGGGCGATCCGATAGCAACGCTCAACAACCCGTACTCACAGGATGCGGTCACCACCGCGCGTCACGAGTATGAAACCTCGATCAAGCTTGCCGAGGCGAAGCTGGCGGATGACCCAGCGCAGGCAGCGATCCATCGCAGATCTGCGGAGTCCTCTCTCGTCCGACTCGAGCGTGAGACCGACAAGCTAGAGAAACTCAGCATTACCTCAGACGACGGCGCCGTCGTGCTCCAGGTCCTGCCCCAGAGCCGCGAGGGAAGCTACCTCTCGCAAGGCGATCCGATCGCGCAGGTCGGCTCGGGCCGCTGGATCATCCGCGGGCTGGTGCGTGAGGCATCTCTTGCAAACATCCGTATCGGTGTCAACGACGAGATCCAATTCCGCTCCGCCAGCGATCCTGGTGAGACCGTTCACGCGAAGGTCACGCATGTTGGCCGGCTCGGCAAGCGGGAGATCACGCAGGAGACGCTCACCGCGATGGGCGGCGGGCAGATCCCGATCTCACCGGTAACCGGTGAAGCCAACGAGCCTTACTTCGAGATCGAAGCGATTATCATCGGGCAGCCTCCAGTCAGCTACGGGGTCACCGGCCATCTCTACCTCGGGACCCACAGCGAGCCGATCGCAACCTCTCTCTGGCGGTCCGGACTCCGGCTTCTGCAGAAGCTTGAGCAGAACTGATCATCCGCGATCATAAAGTCGGGTTGTGTTCTGTGCCCAGCTGTGTCTGCTGTGTTCGATGCGGGTATGCTCCGCGCGATGGCTGAGGATTCCGTACCAGCGTTGGCAGCCCCGCCCCGCTCGAGAGACAACCCGTTCACTCGCAGCAAGGCCGGCCTCGCCGGGCTCGCGTTCATTGTTGCTGTCGGGCTGGTTTGTCTCGGATCGCTGTTCTGGACGCTCTCTCCCGCTCCCGGAGCAGCCGAGGGCGACGCGACACCTTGGTACAACGCTGGAGATCCAGCCGAAGGCAGGCTTCCCCCGGTGTGGGCACCGGCCGATGCCGAGCGTGCGGTGCGGTTCAACGAAGCTGTGGACCCAGAGATCATTTCACAGATCGCCGAGCAGTTCGATATGACGCCCAGCGAAGCAGTCCGAACAACCGAAGGACCAGTCTTCGAGGAGTTGAAGAAACACTGGAACACGACACTGCTTGGAACTGACAAGCTGGGCAGGAGCATGCTCGTGCGTGTGCTGACGGGCGGGGGCATCAGTCTCGGCATCGGCCTCGCCGCGGCTCTCATCAGTGTCTTCATCGGGACGACCTACGGCATCATCGCTGGCTACGCGGGTGGGAGGATCGACGCGTTCATGATGCGCATCGTCGACATCATCTATGGTCTCCCCTACATCCTGCTGGTGGTTCTACTGGCTGTCGCTGGTGACGCAGTGGTCGACAACTACATCAGCCAGCAAGGGGCTCGCAACACGTACGTCACCCAGCGCGCGACGGAAGTTGCGGCTGAGCGAGGCTTGCCGATTACACGCGAGAGCGCCCGCAACTTGCTGACCGACGATCCCGCGTTGAAATCAGAGCTTGAAGCAGAAGCACGCGAGCAAATCCCTTCAAAGGAACTCAGCGAGACTAAACGCCGCGTGATCGACCTCTCGGTGCTCCTGGTGGCGATCGGTGGAGTCAGCTGGCTGACGATGGCTCGCGTCATCCGGGGTCAGGTGCTGAGTCTGAAGGCTCAGCCCTTCATGGAAGCCGCTCGTGCGATCGGAGTCCCGCTGCACAGGCAATTCATCAAGCACTTGCTGCCCAACCTGCTCGGACCGATCATCGTCTACACGACACTGACTGTGCCACAGGCGATCCTGCAGGAGAGCTTCCTGAGCTTCCTCGGTATCGGTGTGAAACTTCCCTTGCCGAGTTGGGGCAACCTCGCTGCCGACGGGCTGGAAGCCATCAACAGGCATCGGTCTGAATGGTGGCTGCTGTTGTCGCCCTGTGTGCTGCTGGGACTCACGCTGCTTGCGCTGAACTTTGTTGGCGAAGGGCTCCGCGAAGCGTTCGATCCGAAGAGGGCCCGCAAGTGAGTGAGCAACCCGACAACACCACGCCCTTGCTGCGCGTCGAAGATCTCGCAGTCTCGTTCGATAACGGGGACGGGCCACGCATTCAAGCTGTCGATGGTGCAAACCTGGCAGTCTATCCGAGACAGACGGTTGCTGTCGTAGGAGAATCGGGCTGCGGCAAGAGTGTGACCGCGATGAGCCTGCTCGGACTCGTCCCGAGCCCGCCTTCGCGCATCGATCGGGGCAAGTTCGTGTTTCAATCGAGCAAGGGAGTGGTTGATCTGCTCAAGCTCGACGCAACGGCGCTGCGAGATATCCGGGGCGGTGACATCGCGATGATCTTCCAAGAGCCCATGACAAGTCTCAATCCGGTGTACTCCATCGGCGAGCAGATCCTGGAAGCTATCAGGCTCCACCGGGGTGTGTCAGGGTCCGACGCGCACAAGATCGCGATCGCTGCGCTTAAGGAAGTGGGAATCGACGACGCCGAGCACAGGCTCAAGGCATACCCACATCAATTCTCGGGTGGTATGCGCCAGCGAGCGATGATCGCGATGGCGCTCGCGTGCAGGCCCCGACTGTTGCTTGCGGATGAGCCGACCACGGCTCTCGACGTCACCGTTCAGAAACAGATTCTCGATCTGATCGGCTCACTCAAAGACGAACACGACATGGCCGTAGTTCTGATTACACATGATCTTGGCGTGGTTGCCGAGTACGCGGACGTCGTGTGTGTGATGTACGCGGGCCGGGTTGTCGAGTACGCGGAGACGCCGGTTCTCTACCAGAATCCGCTGCACCCGTACACACGCGGGTTGCTCGCGTGTATCCCAACTCTGGATCAGAGCCAGTCCACTGACGAACAACTCGTGACCGTCTCGGAGGTGGTCAATTCTGAGAGCCAATGGACCGATTTCGGTTCAAGGCTTGGGCAGTCGGGCCTTGATGATCTCAGACCCTGGTGGCCCTGGCACGATGCACCGAGTTCAGTTGTGAGGTCCGATTCCGGCACACCTGAGTACGATCTCACTGAAGTTGAGCCGGGTCACTTTGTAGGACTCTGGCGTACGAAATCGGTTGCCGAGCAGGTCGCTCCCCTTCGTGTGAGGCCCGTCGATCTCTCAACCCGCCGGGTGTTGTCCGAGGTGTAAGCCGTGCGGATTCTTCTCTTAGTCGATCGCGATTTCGCACACCGAGAGTTGTCGCATGTTCGCACAATCCTGATCGGACTCGTCGATACTGGGATCATGCCGATTGTGGCTATGCCCGAAGATATGCGGCACGAGATAGAGCAGATCCCGGGCGCAACTCTGCTCGGGTACCGCGACCGCGGAGCAGTCTGGACAAGAACGCTGCGCGCGAGAGAGGTTGTCGATCAGATCGAGCCAAACCAGAAGAAGCGGCTCATCGTGCACGCAGTTGGTTCGCGAGGATATCAATTTGCTGCCGAAGTATCTCATCAACTCGGGGTTCCGCTCGTGCTCACTGTCCACAGCCGGGGTGCTGTGAACAGCGCCGCTGGGATCATCAATGAGCGAGCCGGGGACTGCGTGGGGATCGCACCATCACCCACACTCGCACGAGCGATCGTTGCAGCCGGGGCTGCACCGGCTGCAATTAGAGAGATCCCGTGGGGGATCATGGGCTCTGAATCTCACTGGGATAGTACCAAGAGCGGGACAGCAGGTCTTGTGCTCGCGGGCAGTGGGAACGACCGCGCGGCGTGGGAAGTAGTTGTCAGGGCGTTGGCACAGGTGGCAAGCCGGCGGGAAGACTTTGTGATCCTCGCCGATGCCGACGCGACCGAGCGGTCATCCATCAGCAAAACGGTGAGTTCTCTGGGACTCACGCCGCTTTACTCGAGAATCCCGAAACTCGAGGCGGACCGGGAAGTTGTACTCCAGGCCGATCTGTTGCTGTTGCCTGAGGCAGAGGGTGTTACCCGAAGCCTCGTGCTCGATGCGATGAGCGCGGGCATGACTGTCGTGACCGCTGAAGATCGAGACGTCCCTGTGCTGTGCGATCACACCATTGCGCATATCTGCTCGCCTGAGACAACAGAGTGGGCCGGCGCGGTCGAATCTCTCCTTGAGAACCGCGACGAGCAACGGTCACTCGGGAACGCGGCTCGCGCCTACGTCGCTGAGCATCACAGGCCAAGCAAGTACATCGCGAGCCTCGTCGATGCGTACGAGTGGCTCGTGGGTAACGATTCAATACCGATCGTGAGCAATGAATCATGAGCGGCAGGCTCCCTTTCAAGGCGGGCGAACTCAGAACAAGTTCGACCAAAAAAACCGCTCAGGACGCACCTATTAGTGTCTCCATGCTCGCAGGGCTGATCGACGGCTCGCTTCGAAAGGGCATCCCCTCGAGTGTTCGCGTGATTGGTGAAGTCTCTGGGTTTCGTGAGCGCACGCACTGGTACTTCGATCTCAAAGACGCCGACGCCGTGGTGCAGTGTGTTGTTTTCGCATCGAGCGCACGCAAACTCGGTTTCGTCCCAGAGAACGGTCAGGAAGTCGTCGCCTCGGGCCGGATCGATTTCTACGCAAAGGGTGGCAAAGTCTCTCTCATCGCCACGAAACTCGAACCCGTCGGCGCCGGCGCGCTCGATCTGGCGTACCAGAAGCTATTGAACGAATTGCGTGAACTCGGCTGGTTTGCTGCCGACCGCAAACGTCCATTGCCCGTCTTTCCACGCAAGATCGCGGTGCTGACGAGCAGATCCTCAGCTGCGTACCAGGACGTGCTCGACACCGCTCGGCGTCGATGCGCTGCTGTTGGGATAGTGCTTGTCGATGTGCGCGTGCAGGGCGAGGCAGCGACGCTAGAGATAGCCAGAGCGGTCCGCGCAGTCGGGCGTATGCACGAGAGGCTTGGCGTTGACGCGATTATCCTGACGCGTGGCGGCGGATCAACGGAGGACCTCTGGTGCTTCAATGAACGCGCCGTTGCAGAGGCGATAGTCGAGTCACCCATCCCGATCGTCGCCGCGATCGGTCACGAGACCGACACGACAATCGCTGAACTCGCAGCGGATGTTCGTGCGGCGACCCCAACACAGGCCGCGATGCGTCTGATCCCCGATGGACCGGCTCTCGCCGAACAGGTCACTCGGCAGGCCAACCGTTTATCGCACGCACTCAAGAAGAGCGTGGCTGATCTGCGGGATGAAATCGCAGCGATTCAGAGCAGGCCTGTCTTTCGCCGAGCGGACGAATTGGTTCGACCAGCGAGGGCTGCGCTGGAGTCACACGAACGCAGTCTCACAGCGGGGCTCAGGCATCGTCTCTCGTCGCGAGCCATCAAACTCGAGAAGATCTCGAATCGGCTCGAACGGGTTAGGCCCGACCGCGTCGCGAGCAGACAGGAGCGAGAAAACACCGCGAGGCTCGCCCGCGCTGAGCAACGGTTTGCTGATGCGATGTCGCGGGTGCTCGACACCAGGCAGATTCGCCTTACAGGGTTACGCAGGGAACTCAATGCCGTATCACCCGTCGCGGTTCTGCAGCGGGGCTACTCGGTCACGCTCGATAGCAAGGGGCGAGCTGTGCGATCGATCGGGTCGGTCAGTTCGGGGGACACAATCGAGACCCGGCTCGCGGACGGCTCGATCAAATCCGTGGTCGGGGCAGCCGGGGATCCATCCAGGCGGCCGCCCTCGAGGCGACCAAAGCCGGGCTCGGACAAGGATCAGATGGACCTCTTCGATGGCGAGCGGTAGGGTCTGCCGATCAAAGAGTTGGGCTCCGGAGTGATCGATGACGAAGAAAGACAAAGGGAAGAGCGTGAAGGCGAGCTTCGAGGCCCAGATGGAGGAGCTCGAAGCGCTGATCGAGCAGATCGAGGCGGGCGAGATCGGTCTCGAGGAATCGATCAAGGCGTACGAGCGAGGTGTCGATCTGATCAAGAGCTGCCGAGGCGTGCTCGGTCAGGCTGAGCAGCGGGTAGAGGAACTGAGCAAGAAGCTCCAGGATGACTCCTCAGGCGATGACGACGCATGAGTGATTTCAAAATGCACGCCTACGGGTTTGTCGCGACGTGGCTCCCAGTGCTCTGGGTATTCGCCGTCGGCGCGTGCGTGGGCTCGCTTGTCAACGTGCTTGTCTACAGGCTGCCCAAGGGACTTCCTGTGATCGTGCCCAGCTCGCGATGCCCAAAGTGCGACACCAAGCTCACGTTTAAAGAGAACATACCTATCCTCGGCTGGCTCATGCTGCGGGGCAAGTGCAAGTTCTGCAAGCAGCCGATCTCGGCGGAGTACCCGATTGTCGAGACGATCGTCGCGGTCCTGTTCGCGGCGACGTATCTCCTCTGGTACGTCGCGATCCCAGGCCGTGAGTGGCTGGGTGTCGAGTGGGGCGCGGTCAAGCCGGAGTGGGCTCGGAGCGGAGTCTGGGAAACTCTGCCTGCGTTTACGGTCCTTCTGATCCTGCTTGGTTCACTCGTCGCAATGACGATCGTGGACCTGAAGACCTACACGATCCCGCTCGTGCTGACCTGGGTGCCTGTCGGGGTTGCTGTCGTGCTGCATCCGATCAACACGCTTTTCGTCGAAGGAGATGCGCCACGCTATACCGCGGGCACGCTCGGCGATTGGATATTCGCTATCCCGGACCCGAGCCGATCGTGGTGGTGGCTCGGGCTCTGCGGCGGCGCAGTCATCGGTCTCGTCATCGCCAACTTCCTTGTCTCGGCCGGGCTCATCGGGCGCAGCTTTGCCGATTACGACGAGTGGGAAGCCAAAGCGATCGAAAAGGAGAAAGCCAAGAGAGCTTCAGAGGAGGGCGGCTCCACCGAGGACCCGGAGGCCAACACGCCTGAGATGTGGGTCCAGTACCCGCATGCCCGGCGCGAGATGGTCAGAGAGCTGGCATTCCTCGCTCCCGCAGCGGCTCTCGGTTGGGGTGGTGCAATCCTGGCCCAGAACCTTGGCGGGGCCGCTGATGTGCCGCTCTGGCTCAGGGTGCTGACTGGCGTCATGATGGGATACCTGATCGGCGGGGCTGTCATTTGGGGAGTCAGGGTCTTCGGCTCGTTCGCGTTCGGGAAAGAAGCAATGGGTCTTGGCGATGTCCACGTGTTGGCAGCCATCGGAGCCTGTATGGGCTGGCCAGACGCGATCCTGACCTTCTTCGCAGCGGTACTCGTGGGCCTGGTGATGGCTGTCGTCGGGATGATCTTCAAAGCCAAGGTCGCCCGAATGATGGCATTTGGGCCCTGCCTGGCGATCGGGGCGATGGTCGTGCTCTACGCCAAGCCCCTGATCGAGATTGGGCTGGGCGAGCTCATGGGTAAGCCTGGCGGGTTCGACCTTCCCTGACGTGCGGGATCGGCCCGGAGCGTATAAGCTGCTGCATCGAACTCACTGCCCCGTGGAGTTTGCGGGGTTTCTAGACCGCTGAGAAGGAGCTCAGATATGCGGAAACGTCGCGGATTCTCATCGCTGATCGTGTGTGGTGTGTGCCTCGGGGGGCTGGTTGGTTGTAACACCGTGCCGCGTGAGGACTACGACGCCGCGGTCGCCGAGTCGGCTCAGCTCAGATCGGAACTCGCGTCGGCACGCGAGCGCCTGACTGCTGCCAACAACAGAAGCCAGAGCCTTGAACAGGACCTGCTTCTGGCACAGAGTGAAGTCGAGCGCGCACTCGCTGCGGGCACAACCGGCTTCGAGGGCATCGACGGGACAACAATCTCAAACCGCGGCGCCGATGTTGTCGTTGGTGTCGCTGGTGATGTGCTCTTCGATTCGGGCAAGACCGATCTGAAGAGCAGCTCGAAGTCCACGCTGGACAGGATCGCGAGCGTGCTCGATTCGCAGTACCCGGGCCGCAGCATTCGTGTCGAGGGTTACACGGATTCTGATCCCATCCGCAAGAGCAGCTGGAAGACGAACGAGCGTCTGAGCGCCGAACGCGCCATGGCTGTTGAGGCTTACCTCGTGTCCAGGGGCATCAACAACGACCGCATCTACTCCGCTGCTTTCGGATCGTCGCATCCCAAAGCAAGCAAGGCGCAGAGCCGACGCGTTGAGATCGTGATCATCGAATAGCTATCAAGCGGATCAAATCGTCGTATTTGTGAGCAGGCACTCCGTTTGGGGTGCCTGCTTGGTTTTTCTAGAGCGCTGAATCTGGGTAAGTACTCGGGCGAATCCACTGCAGAGAATGATGCCGGGCGTATCCGGCGACCAGAACCAGACTTACCAATCGAACCGGCTCTCGTGGGCCGAAGGAGAACAACCAGATGAAACGCGCGATGATTGCAGCTTCAACTCTCGCACTCGCCTCCGCAGCAGGCGCACAGTGTGAATCGAAGTCGGCCAACTCCTGCACCAGAAGCACCGAAGGCACCACCATGCTCGCAAGCTACACCGAGCCCGAGATGAACCTCGTCGAGACCGCTGTCAACGCCGGTTCATTCAATACACTCGTCGCTGCAGTGAAGGCTGCTGGTCTCGTTGATGCTCTCTCGGGCGACAAGCCCCTGACCGTCTTTGCTCCGACCGACGAGGCATTCGCGAACCTGCCCGAGGGTACGGTTGAGAAGCTCCTGAAGCCAGAGAACAAAGAGCTTCTGAAGTCGATCCTCCTCTACCACGTCGTGCCCGGCGATATTCGCGCCGAGCAGGTCGTTGACCTCACCGCTGCCGACACCGCCGCCGGCCAGCGTGTGCCCATTTCGGTCATCGGCTCCAACGTCCGCGTTGACGACGCCAATGTCGTGAAGACCGACATCCTCACCACCAACGGCACCATCCACGTGATCGACCGGGTCATCATGCCCAGTACCAAGGACATCGTCGAGACCGCTCTTGAGGCTGGTTCGTTCGGCACCCTCGTCGCAGCGGTGAAGGCTGCTGGCCTCGTCGAGGCCCTGAAGGCCGAGGGCCCGATCACGGTCTTCGCACCGACCGACGAGGCATTCGGCAAGCTTCCCGAGGGCACCATCGAGACCCTCCTGCTGCCCGAGAACAAGGGTAAGCTGGCCGAGATTCTGACCTACCACGTCGTCCCGGGCCGCATCTACGCCGATCTTGCTCTCGAAGCCGGTGAAGCAGAGACCCTCCAGGGCTCCAGCGTGACGATCCGTATTCAGGACGGCAAGGCAATGGTGAACGATGCCGAGATCATCACCACCGACATCGACACTACCAACGGCGTCGTCCACGTAATTGACTCCGTGATTCTTCCCTCCGAGTAAGACTCGATACTCCACTCTCTTGGACGTGAAAGCGTCCAATGAGGGATTGTCAGCGAAGAGGACGTATCGTGACGCATCCGCAACACCATCTTGCGACCCCGGAGGCCCCGTATCTGCACAATTCCGGACTGATGGCATATGCTGCCGAAAGTGGTCGCAGGATTCCTGGGTCGGTGAGTCGTTCCTCTAGCGGAGTGGCACAGCGGATGTCTAAATCCGGCAATAAGCCAATTCTTGAACGCATTGCTCAGGGTGAGCAAGCCGCGGTCGAAGAATGCATGGATCAGTTCGGGGGACTTGTCTGGTCGCTGGCCAGGCGGATGATGCCCGATTCGCACACTGCCGAGGACGCGGTGCAGGACATCTTCGTCGATGTCTGGAAGAACGCGGCCCGCTACGACAGGTCGATGGGTTCTGAGGCGACATTTATTGCGACGATTGCTCGCAGACGCTTGATCGACAGGCTCCGTCGCATCGGTCGCAGGCCAACGGGCAGCGAGTTGAACGACACAGTTCACTCGCCGCTCGTCAAGGGCGAGGCAGAGGGCTCGGTTGGCCTGAGTGAACAGGCACTGGCAGCGCGCGAGGCCCTCGCTGAGTTGAGCGAAGATCAGCAGCGAGTACTCCAACTCGCATTGTTCCACGGGCAGACCCACGAGAAGATCGCCTCGGCGACAGGGCTCCCGCTCGGGACAGTCAAGACACACGCAAGGCGCGGTCTAATGAAGGTGCGCGAAGCTTTGAATTCGATGAAGTCCAGTCAGGAACAGGCGGGGGTGACGGCATGAATACCGGCCAACCACACAACCCATCCGATGCCGACCGGCTGCTCGATCTTCTCACCGAGCAGACAGCTACGGGGCTCGATAGCAATAAGCAGGCGGAACTCGATCGCCTGCTCGCGGGACAGAGCGAGTACAGCAGCGATTCCTTTGACGAGGCTGCGGGTGCTCTCTCCGAGGTGTTCGTGAACGCAGCGTTTGAACCAATGCCGGAGAACCTCCGCGAGCGTTGCATAGGTTCAGCCCACGCGGTCAGGCTGACCCGTGATCAGGATGACGCCCCGACCCCGATCAAGATGGAAGCCAAACCAGTTCCGGTCCCCGCGACGAACTCTTGGTCATCGATGGGCTGGGTCGCGGCCGCGGCGTGCCTCATGCTCGCGGTGTTTGGCTGGCTTCAGACTCCGGGCAGTACCGTGCTCTCACCTGCTGAGCCCTGGATCAACATCTCCGGCAACCAGGCCGTGCTTGCATCTTCACGCGACGAGTTCATCAAGTCACATGCCGAGGCGGTCATCTGGGACTGGGCCGCTTGGGGCGACGAATACGCCGATGTATCCGGCGATGTTGTCTGGGATCCCAAGACCAACGAAGGGTACATGAGATTTACAAACCTGCCCGCAAACGATCCGAATGAGAGCCACTACCAGCTCTGGATCGTGGACCAGACGCGCGGCACGCCGCTCGAGGTCCCGCCCGTCGACGGCGGCATGTTCGATGTTGAGGAAACCGCCGATGGAGGCGAGTGGATCGTCCACTTCAAGGCGAGGCTCCCCGTGGGCGACGCCTTCGGGTTCGGTGTCACCCTCGAAGGCCCCGAAGGCGCTGTCGTCTCAGGCCAGCAAAAGAAGACCGTCATCGCGATCAGCCCGCCCCAGGAAAGCTGATCAGCCGATCTCCTTGCCTTGCTTGGCCCAGAAGGCCGGGGTGTCTATACTCCGCCCACCGGTTGAGACCGGCGTAAATGGGCGATTGGCGCAGTTGGCTAGCGCGCCTCGTTGACATCGAGGAGGTCACTGGTTCAAGTCCAGTATCGCCCACTTGGTTGCACCCCTGTTCCCACAAATGCCGATTCAGGCACTGTGAGAGCGGGGGTGTTCTCATTCATGCAGTCCGTTTCTGTGCCCTGCTGCACTGAATATGCACTCGCCGCAATCAGGAAGTCTTCGTCTGTGATCTGCGTGTAGTGCTCCAAGCGGACCTGCTCTGTGTTGCCAAACCACGCGTTGATCTGGTACTTGCGGAACCGTTTCTCTGCGTCTGTGATGCAGCTACTCCGAAGATTCTTCCAGAGGTTCGGCCAGACCTGCAGACCAGTTCGTTCGATGATGGCCATAAAGGGCTTTCGGAGTGCGGCACTGTTGGTCATGGGGAGATCGAATACCGGCCCGCTGGTTGGCGAGTTGTCTGCCCAGGCGAGGAGATGGGGGAGGACCTCGTCGAAGATCGGGATTGTCCGCCGATCCCCGCCCGCATTGTGTTCGGTCTTGGAGGACCTGATCAGCACCTGCCGCTTCGGGATGTCGAAGTCGCTCCAGACCATGTGACGGACCTCGCTGGCGATACGAAGCCCAGCGAATCGAGCCAGGGCGATCAGGAGCTTCCACTGATTGTCTGGGCAGGCGTTGATAAGTCTGAGCCCGTCTTCGTGGGTAATCATGTGCATCCGCTCAGGATTGCCGCGGACGACGGCGGAGATTCCCTCGAAAGGATTGGAATCAACATAGCCAAGCTTGATGGCAGTTTTGAAAAACTGACGGGCCATTCCCATCTCGCGGCCAACGGTGGAAGGGCTGAGGGTCTTGGGCTCACGTTTGTTGAGCATCCAAATACGATAATCGAGAGCTTGCTCGTGAGTAATCGTGGTGAGCAGACAGTTCTTGCCGAAGTACTGTGTCATCCGTTTGCGTGTAGTTTGATACGTCTTGATGGTTTCAGGTTTGAGTGCAGAACGATCAATAAGTTCAGTGATAAACTCATCCAGTGCTACTATTCGTCTCTCGTCGACTAGACCCTCATTTACTAAACGTCTGTGGAGATCGGCGCCTATTGAGGAAACCCATTCAGTTGTGTTCTTTGCCGGTCGTACTCCTGTTGACTTAGCATCAATGAGTTCATCTATGTGTGCTGCAACGATCGATGCTCGCTTGAGGTCCTTAGCTGGATAAGTGAATGAGATACGACGACCAGACGGTCCATTCGTCTGATATCTTGCTTTGTAGCCATTTAGTATCTGAGGTGCTGCCATTAGATTGCTCAATCCATGAGTGCTCGCGCATATCGAATCAATTCAGAACGAAGATACATCCGTCGAGTGCCAATTAGGAATGATCTGATATCACCAACTTTTGTAAGTGTCGCAAGATAGCGAATTGAAATCTTAAGAAATGCAGCAGCCTCATTGCGAGTAAACACCTCGTCTGAGTCTGAGATAGATACATTGGTAGTAAGATTGTTGTGTTCAAGCTGTTTCAATTGAATCCCCTTGTGATAGGCGAAGGGAGTCAATGTCAGCCTCGATTTTCTCCAAAATGACAACTAACTCATCTGCTCGCTCTGGTTCTAACCCCTTAGAGGCCCACTTCATTATTCGGCGGTACATGATTCCAGTAACGGGATTGGATAGCCGCTGCACCATCTTTTCGTTGCGGTCAAGGAATTCCTCGAGTGACCTTCGAATGAGATATCCCTGGGAGACCCCCGTTTTGTTCGCCTGCGTCTCAAGTCGAGTATTGAGTTCAGAACTTAGACGGATTGTCTTACTAACTGACTCGGTGTTAGGCATGAATGCAGTCTATTCGGTATCAAAGCTGTGTCAACATAATTGCAATCTAAGTCTATCTCAAGCACTGATATTTTGCATGGGGCGAAGGTTCAGGCAAAAACCTAGCAAAATATAAACACAGATAATGAAGATGCTGGATGTACTGCAACTATTCAAGTTACTGCTATTGCTGGACTTGCTAAAGGGCCACGATACGATGTTAGGGTTTCGAGTGGAGACTTGAAAGGAAACGCATGGCTGCGACTAAAATGTCAACCACCCAACGGTTCAATGAACTCCTCAGCAATCTGACTTTGACATCAGCTCAGAGGGAGACTGCAAAGACTAGGTATGAGGGCGTTACTAGCTGCTTGAACAACTATTACAACGGACACTCTTCTACCATTTTGAACAGCTTGCTCGTTGGTTCCTGGGGTAAGTACACACAGGTCCGACCGCCTCGGGATATAGATATCCTGTTTGAGCTTCCATGGTCAGTCTATTCTCGATTTTCTGAAAGGACTGGCAATAAACAGTCAGCATTATTGCAAGAGGTGAAAAGTGTGCTTGCGACCAAGTACACAAATACTGAGATTCGTGCAGACCGTCAGGTCATCGTAGTTCCATTCGTCACATATGCAGTAGAAGTACTCCCTGCCTTCAAGTTTACAAATGGCAAGTATTGGATATGTGATACAAAAAACGGAGGATCATATACTACGACTGACCCTAAGGCAGAACAGAATGCTGTGACGGATTCGAATACGATTACTAACGGAAATACCAGAGCGCTAATCCGGATGGCTAAGCGATGGCAGGAGTTCTGTAATGTTGACGTCAAGTCATTCCATTTGGAATTACTGGCTATTGATTTTCTCAAAGGATGGAGTCACTCAACCAAAACAGCATTGTTCCACGACTGGATGATTAGAGACTACTTTGCGTATTTACTAGAGAAGGAAGCAAGATACTTCTTTGTTCCGGGTACAACAGAATTTCTAACGATAAGAAATAGTGGTTGGGTTACCAAAGCGAGAATGGCATTCAGTAGATCGAAAAAGGCCATTGAATATGATGTCAAAGAACTGCCTTGTTTAGCAGGTGAGGAGTGGCAGAAGATATTTGGAAGTTTCATCCCCAAGTGCTAGTAGGTATTACTCGATGGATGACAGTGCTCGTTCGAAGCTGGAGCAAGAGTGCAAGGTACAAGCGGAAAGCTGTTTGTACACTTCCACTACACTGCACATATGGGTACGTCGCAAAAGAAGTATTCGTTCGTGGTTCATAGTATTACCGATTATATTTGCAGGTATTGGTTCTTGGTCTATTTTGACGGCGCTTGATGATTTTTGGGCGAGGTTATTAACGAGCGGCCTCACATTACTGGCGGGTCTACTACCAAGCATTTATTCCGCACTCAAGTATGATGACGACTTGAATGAATCAATAGATGCTGCCGGTGAGTTTAAAGTACTTCAGAAGCGGTTTAGGCAAGCTCCTATCCTGAATGCTGAGAAAACACTTCCAGAATTTGAAGCGGAGTTTCGAAGTCTCATGGATCAATATGAAGAGGCTCAAAAAATCGGGATGACAACTCCAGAGTGGGCATTTCGCAAAGCAAGGAAAAAGATACAAGCTGGTCACTATGACCCAGATGATAGTCCAAGTGACAGTATCTCACATACCTGAATGTTTCAGTTTCTACATAGATATTTGATATTTCATGCAAAACATGATACCGCCAACATAGGGGGCGTGTGTCAATTTGCCCCCCGTATTACTGAGGGGGGGCGTGACTTCGTCACGCTTATTCTCCTGTGTGCACAGTGAGTCGTCGGTCTCGCAGCTTGGCAGCTGCGTCCCTCCGACACATTATGGTACTGCATGTGGCTTATTCTGGTTCGCTTGAGATTGCAGCGTTCAATCCACACTGGTAGCTCCCAAATTCTGCCAGCACGTTGCACGACTACTGAGAACGTCGATGATCGCAATTCGAATGACCTGTGGTCAGATATCCGAATTTCGATATGCTCGGTTGCCAGGTCTAGTGGTCTTGTAACTAATGAGCAAGGGACTTCGTCATTTGTTATCAGTTGAAGCCGTTTAGCGTAGATATATCGACTAAAACCAGCTTCGGTAAGATGATCAGATACCTTGGTAGTTGAAAATCGCAGTTCAGTTAGTACATTAAGTGCCACCAGCTGAATAATCCTAACTCTGCTCATCACTGAGAGAAGCAGTTCGTCCCGCTCAACCGCTCCTACAGGGTCAGGGGCCGGCCCCAGCCCCCTCCGTCGCGACGTCGCCGCGTCTGGGTGACGCGACGCCGCGACTGCGGGGTCAGGGGCCTCTCGAACCTGTGGAGGTCTCACGAGACACCGCCGGGGTTGGGCTGCTCAGACGAGGTTATATGAAACTGCTGGACGATGGATTCGCGGGTCTTACAGACCTCGAGCACTTTGGTCACTTGGTAGAGCACTTTCAGGCGGGTATCTGTCGTAATGGTGCCCTTGTTGGCGTCAAGCAGATCTGCTGCGTACTCCATGGTGCGGGTTGCCAGGTCTTCAACTTGCATCAGATTGTTCCTTATCGGAGGCTGCTACCGCGCGTTGTTTCGATATGCCGTCGATAATGGCATACATGGCTGCCGTGTAGTCGCAGCCAGCCGCTTGGGTGAAAGCCATGATGTAATCTACTAATACTGCACGCGTATCTGCACGCAATTCAGGTATGCAATCGCATAAAGCAATGTCAGCTAACGATCTACGCTCATCGGTTGTGGGCCAGTATCGCCCACTTGCTCGAACTGCACGGAGCCGCACCCTGAAAGGTGCGGCTTCTGCATTTCAAACGTAATGACGCGAGGTTCGATCCTTTGCGTTTAGACCTTGGTTTCCAAGCAACCAAATCGAATCGGCCAGACAGCTCTAAACTTCTATGCGGGCCAGTGGATGTGCCTGCAAGGATGATAAAGCAGACCCTGCCCCTTTCGGAGCCGGGTCTGTGCTGGTTGCAGTAGCTCTGATGGATTAGTTACCTAGAACGTGCACTGCTGTGGTGTTCCAGCGGTGCTGTCGTTAAAGGCGCTGATCCAAGCGGTAAAGTCGGCTGGCGTACAGCTGCCGTCTTGATTGATGTCGCATTGCGGAAGATTGTTGTTGAACGCGTTTATCCACGCCGTGAAATCGGCTGGCGAGCAGGCACCATCACCGTTGGCATCACAGCAGTCCTGACCTTGGTCTGTCTCAACGCGGAAGCGAATGGCCAGACCGAGCTCGACGAAGTCCGGCACGATGCCAAACCAGTCTTGCACATCGTTGTTTGGGTCGAGGTCGTCGTTCACCTCGGTGTCGCTACTGTTCTCTGACCATGCGCCGCCGGCGTTGTTTGGATCATTGCAAAGGTCTTCGCCTTCACCCCATACGATGCCATCCGAGGATCCAGCCCCGATGCCGGGGTCTGTGGCGTCCGTGTAAGGGCACTGCGTGCCCGCGGCTTCCATCTCAAGCGTGCCCCAGAACATCGGGCTCGCTCGCGTGGCAGGGTAGAAACCACCGAGAAGCGGGCCTTGTCCGTCACCGCCGTCGCCTCGAGTCCAAATGAGCTGTATACCCCCGTCCGGTCCGTCTGTGCCACCGTTGGTGCTGTTGTATCTGTCGAGCCCTGAAGGAAGCGGGACACCGAGAGTCGCAAGATCAAGGGCTCTGTACCTGACGTAGCCGTTGGCACCGTCTGAAGTTTGTTCGTCGTTGACCCCGTCGCCGTCGGTGTCTGTGTTTGCATACGTCAGGATGATGCCGCCATTGAATTCATCGACGAGTGTGTCGCCGTCGGTGTCGTTCTGGTCGAACGGCGAGACGAGTCCGTCACCGTCGGGATCGAATCCTCCCATGAAGGCGTTATCGATGACCTCCCACGACGCAACAATCTGCTGCATGACTTCTGAAGTTGTGCCTGTGCCGTTATCGCAAAGTGGGCGAACACCTAACATGTCGACGCAGTTGATGACGGATCCTTCGGTTCCTGACGCAGGGATGATGTCCTCGGAGAAGCTCTGGAAAGAGAACTCGGTCCCGAAGAAGTACCGGCTGCCCGCGGAGCTTAGCGTGTGCGGAAAGACGTCGCCGCAGACAAGGACCTCAGCGGCATTGATAATCGCAGAGTCGTACGCAACGACATCGCCAGTCGTGCGCGCGGTGTTCTGGCCGAGTTCGATTGTTCTGCCGTAAACAAACCTGCCATCGAGTGTGAGACCCGTGATAGCCGTCGCGCGGACAGCATGGTACACCTCACCCGAATATCGCAACGACTGGATCTCGGGCTGGTCTTGCGCTGCGGTATGACCGACCGCAAGGCCCGATGCGCAAACAAACAACATCTTCGCATTCATTGCTGCACTCCTTAGGGAACAGGACTTGTCCAAATCCCTCAGGATTTGGTGCTCCCACCTCCGCAGAACACGGAGGTATTCTGAACGATAAGTACCAATCCGTGGCTGACCGTCAAGCGGTTCCTGTAACGGACCAGAAACTCGTCAAAGTATGTTGATAGCAAAAGATTGGTTACTCAAGATGAGTGCGTGCAGTTGAGTTGCAGAGCATCGAGTCTATGAGAATCAATCTCAGTAACCGATTCTGTTCCGGGTACATCTCAGCGGGATCCAGTACAACCTTGGTGATTGTCGTACCGCCGGTTTTGACCGGAACCCGCGTGGGATAGAGATGCTGACCTCGTATTCACCGAGGCCTGTATACAACTCGGCGTTGCGCCGAGATGATTCCTTTGGCTTTGTTCATGTCACAAATAAGCCGATTTGATTCGCATCAAGACTTGTTCGTATCTGCGGGGCTGAATCTGTCTGACGAACGAGGATACTGGTGATTCTCTCTGCTAGTTACCGTGCCACCAATTACAAGTGCCGATGAGATGATCAGCAAGTTCTTGATGATGTACTGGCCTTCCATTGTCAAGCCGTAGGGGATTCGGCCTTCCTGGAACGTGACTGATGGCAGAAGCACCAGTGGCATGAACGTGCCGACCATCTGAAGCGCTAAGAGGGCTATTGCGAATCTGATTGCAGGTTTGCACAGGAATAAGATACCTATCACGACTTCCCACCAGCCGATCACTGAGAGCCACACACGCGCCGAAAAGAGTGGCATCCAATCGACAGTCTGCAGAACCAATTGCTTGGCGGGTGAAATCCCAAGCGGTTTGAGAAGTCCAAACCAGATGAAGATGACGGCTAATGAGTATCGAAGCGCGTCAAATCCATACCGTCGCATTGTTGCGGCGATGAAATGATCTAGCTGCGACGGCTTCACGCACCATAATAGGCTTGTGGTATAGCGTTTGGAGTAAGGGAATATGCAGGACCGCGAATCAAAGGTAACGCGCTAAAGACTCACTGCTCAGCGCTTTCTTCGGAATTTGATTCACTTTCCCAGATGTTGTTCTTCCTAGTGATCTCCGGGTACATCTCATTCGGATCCAGCACAACCTTGGTGATCGCCTTGCCGTCGGTCTTGACAGGGACCCGCCAGGTGTTCGCAGCTCCCCAGATCTGAACAGGAAGATCGATCCGCTCGGTGCTCTCGTCGTCGTAGGTGATCTCCATCATGACGGGCATGACCATGTCACCTTCGTTGACGAGCGTGATCCCCGCGCGGTTCTCGTCGATCGCGGAGACCTCTGCGATGCCCTGATCCAGCTTCGCGGCTGAGAGGAACCAGCCCCGCCAGAACCACGCGAGATCGGTTCCCGATGCGTCCTCCATCGAGCGGAAGAAGTCCGCCGGCTGCGGGTGCTTGTACGCCCAGCGGTGGGTGTAGGACTTCCACGCCGTGTCGAAACGCTCCGGTCCGAGCACAACCTCGCGGAGCAGGTACAGGGCCCACGCGGGCTTAGAGTAGTTCAGCGTGCCGACCCAGCGTGGCCAGTGACGGTCCGCGGGTGTGTTTGACGCCTGGGCGGTCTCGCTGTTCATCACAGGGGTCAGCCTCTGGGCGCCGCCTCGGCGGAAGCGCATCTCGCCGTAGTAATCGGCGTTGGAGTACATGTTTATGAACGAGTTGAACCCTTCGTCCATCCACATGTACCGGCGTTCGTCGGTGTTGACGAGCATCGGGTACCAGTTGTGCCCGACTTCGTGGTCGGTCACACCGAAGAGCCCCGCGTCGTTTGTTTTCGCGCCGCAGAATATGATGCCCGGGTACTCCATGCCGCCCTCGGCGCCGTTGATGTTCGACATCTCCTGATAGGGGTATGGGTAGAGCCAGTCGGAGTAGAACTCGATCGAGTGCTTGATGTACTGCGTGGAGCCCCCGGGCTTGTTGGGGAGCCACTCGCGGTTCCAGTACCACGCCTCGGCTTCCTTCGGGTAGAACGACTGGCAGAGCACAGCACGCTCGGTGCCGCCGAGTTCTGTGATGTTTGCCGTGCACGCATCCCAGATGAACGCGTTGCTCGTCGCGAACGCGAAGGTGCGCACATCCCTTGCGCTGAATGCCCAGGTCAGGTCCTCTGCTCCCTCGGGGTGGTACGAACCCGTGCCGACTTCTTCGGGCGTGACGATGAGAACCGTCGTGTCCGATTGCCGGGCATCGTCGAGCCGAGCGATCGTTTCGGAAGAGAGTACCTCTTCGGGGTTCTGTAGCACACCGGTGCCCTCGACGAGGAAGCCTCGTGGGACGGTGATGCTGACCTCGTAATCGCCAAAGTCGGTGTAGAACTCGCCGTTGCCGATATATGGGAGCGTGTTCCAGCCGTTCACGTCGTCGTACTTGGTGACGTGCGGGAACCACTGTGCGTACTCAAAGATGGTGCCCTGCTCGACATCCTCCGCCCCCATCCGGCGCAGGTGTGGAGGCATGTTGAACCCGAACGCGAGTTCGAACTCGAACGTCTCGCCCGATCCGATCGGCTCGTCGAGATCGACCCTGGCGAGCGTGTCGTAGATGCTGAAGTCGAGATCGCTCCCCGCTGAGCGGATGTAGGGGATGGTGTACCCGCCGTCGAACGCACCCAGATCGGTGGACATCACGCTTCCCGGCGTCCGGCTGAGTGTGCCGAGCGAATCGGGCTTGAAAAGATTCTGCTCGAGCTGCAGCCAGACATAATCGAGATCGTGCGGCGAGTTGTTGTGGTACGTCACCTTCATCGTCGCCTCGAGCCTGCGTGACTCGGGGTCCAGCCTCGCGTCGATGATGTAGTCGCATCGCTGCTGCCACCACTCGGTACCCGGTGCTCCGGACCCAAGCCTCATCTCGTTCGCGGTAGGAAGATCGAGCGGGGCGAAGATGTCGCCGATCGTCTCGCCCGTGATCCGGCGCGTGGAATCGTCCACTGCGCCAAACTCGGGGCCTCTCCTTCGACGCTCGGCCTGCGCCTGCCGACGCTGCTCTTCCTGCTCCTCGGCTTGCTTCTTGGCTTCCTGAGCCTGCTGACGGGCTTCTTCGAGATCACGCTGAAGCTGAGCGATCTGCTCGGCTTCAGATGACTGCGGCGTCTCGGCCTGTGGTTCCGAATTGGTTTCGGTGGTTTCGATCTCAGTCGTGGCACAGCCGACGAGTGAAAGAAGCGAAGCGGCGAGAAGGACTCGATTCATATGACAGACTCCCTGATTGGGTGAGAGGCCAAGTGTATAGCGGCTTAGCAGGAAAGACAGGGCAGAATCAGGTCAATTAGGGCCCTACGAAATAGATAGTCGCCGCGGCGCCGCCAAGGGCGAGAAGAACGACAGCTAGGGCAATGAAGCCCAGTAGATTGCCCCTGCTCCGGCATCTGGCACAGACGTGCTCGAAGTAGAAAGGGCTCTTCAGTTCATACACCCGGCAGCGATCGCATACGACACGCCGCTTGACGCGATCGGTTGAGTCACAGTGGTCGCACTGATCGATAGCCATGCAACCAGTTTATCAATAATCCAAGTGGCTTAGTCACCATTGTATGTGCAGCCAGAATTCTCACCCTCACGCACCGTGATCCGTGTCAACCCGGGCAGCTCGGGCTTGAGCCTGTTCCAGATCCAGAGCGTGATGTTTTCGCACGTGGGCGAACCCATATCCTCGACCTCGTTGAGGTTCTTGTGGTCGAGATGGTCGAGGCAGGCGGCCCAGACGAGCTTCTTCAGGTCTGCGAAATCGAGGATCCAACCGATCTTTGGGTCGAGACCGCCCGTGAGGTAGACCGTGAGCCTGTAGGTGTGCCCGTGCATGTTCTTGCACTTGTGACCATCGGGCAGGCCTTCGATCGCGTGGGCGGCATCGAACGTGAAGTCGCGAAAGATCTCCATGGCCAAGCGTAGTGCCCATGATCCAGACCGACCATAAGAAAAGCCCCCGGGTCGCGGGGGCTTCAGAGTTTCAGTTGGTTGTCAGGCTGGCCGGATTAGCGGCCTTCGAGTGTGACCTCGAACGTCTGCTCCTCGCCGTCACGCTTGACGCCGACGTTGACCACGTCGCCCGGCTCGTACTCGACGAGCTTGCCCATCCAGTCGCGGATGTCGGCGATCTTCTGGCCGTCCCAGCGGACGAGGACATCGCCGGCCTGCAGGCCACCCTTGGCAGCGGGGCCCGAGTCATCGACATCGCTCAGCTTGATGCCGAGGCCGTCGTACTCGTAGGCGGGCATGATGCCGAGGCGAACCTTGATGTCGCTCATGTTGGGGCCTGACGACTGCTGGGCCTGCGGGGAGACGAATTCGGGCCGCTCTTCCATCGTTGCCAGCTTCACGATGATGTCGTGGTACATGTGGCTGACCTGCACGGTGCTCGGGTTGTTGAGCTTGTGCACCTGGTCGCCAGGTGTGTGGTAGTCGGTGTGGAAATCGGCGATGATTGAGAACAGCACGGGAACGTTCTTGGTGTAGAACGAGGTGTGATCCGAGGCACCGCTCATGTTGTCGGGCACAACGATGTCAAGCCCAGAGTTGTCGAGGATCGGCTGCAGAGCTTCCTGCATGCTGTTGCCCGTGTCCAGGCCCGCGACGATCAGGCGATCGTTCAGAACTCGGCCGATCATGTCGAAGTTGATCATGACCGCGTGATCCTCGATCGGGAACGAAGGGTTGTTGGCGTAGTAGCGGGATCCGTTCAGACCAGACTCCTCTGCATCGAAGAGCATGAAAATGACCGAGCGGGCGTCGTCGCCGTCGGACATCTCTGCGTAGGTTCTGCTCACGAGGTCGGCCAGCAGCAGGATCGCCGCGGAGCCCGAGGCATTGTCATCAGCACCGGGGTGGAGCGTGCCCGAACCGGAGCGGGAACCGAAGTAGCCCATGCCGATGTGGTCGAGGTGAGCACCGACAACGATGTACTCGTCGGCGAGCTCGCCCTTGCCGCGGAGGATGCCTCCGACGTTCTGGGCGTTGAGAACTTCACGCTTGAGCTCTGCGTTGACGGTCATCTCGGTCCCGAGGTCGGCAACGCCGCTGCCCTCGTTCGCCATGGCCCAGAGGCTCTTGGCATCGTGACCCTTTACGCCGTCGAGCAGCATCTGGCCCGCCTCGGCGGAGACCATAAGAACGGGCTTGTCGCCGCCGCTCCCTGACCCGCGGAAACCGTCGAGACGGTTGATCCGGTCATCGTTCGCGAACGGGGTGTTGATGACGATCGCAGCCTCGGCGCCGCGCTCGAACGCGCTGCGGAGCTTACCCGCGAACGAAGCGCTGTCCGACCAGCCTTCGCCTTCGCTCCAGAGGCTGTTGCCGTCTCCGTCCATCGGCTCAAAGCGGTACATGACCGCGATCTTGCCGGTTAGGTCATCGCCCTCTGCGTACGACGAGAACCCATCGGCGCCCTCGTCGATCGAGTAGCCAACGAAGACTGCAGGCGCGGTGACCTCGCCAGAACCGCCAAGACCAGTAACGGTGTAGTCTCGCTCATCCTGGAAGTTAAACTCGCTGCTGCCAGTGTCAGCGGCGAACTTGGAGCTTTTCACCTCGAGCGTGCCGCCAAGCGGGAAGTCCTGGCGGTACGAGGCGAACTCGTTCGTGCGGACCGTGCCGTTTGGCATGGTCTCTTCCACTGCGAACATGGGTTCGAGGCCCGCGAGCTGCAGGTAATGCTCCGAATAGTCGCGGGCGATCTCCATGCCCTTGGAACCCGGGACCCGACCTTCCATGTAGTCGTTGGCGAGGTAGGTCACGTGAGCGGTGTACACACGCAGGTCACGCTCAAAATCCTTCACGCCTGTGTCGGCGGCCTGGGCGAGAGTCGTACCTGATGCGGTCATCAGGACGAGGCTGGCGAGAGTTGTACGAAAACGCTTCAAGGTGATGCTCCTGTCAGATATGGACGCCGCGGCCCCCTGCGGCGCGGTTGGCTCCCGGCTGTATACCGGCTGATAATCTCAGGGATGCTAGCATGACAGCCCCTCTGGGGGCGATTTCGCCCGATTGGAGCCGCCGTGCCAGGAAGACCTCTCCTCGCCATCCTGACGCTGGTCCTGACCCTCTTCCCAGCCCTCGCCGCTGCGGACCCGCAGGACGGGCCTCACGCGGAGGTTCGGATATCTATCTCGGACACCGATGTACGGTTCAACGTCGCCATGAACCTCAACTACGTCGACGCGGTCATGCCAACGGCCCGCGAATTCCCAGACGCGGTCGATCCGACCGAGGAGGCCGCCATCCGAGAACGGATCGAGCAGTTCTTCCTCGATGAGAACGAGGTCACCATCGACGGCGTCGAGGTCAGGGGCATCATCGAGGAGTACGAACTCATCCGCCTCGACCGCGAGAACCTCAAGCTCTTCCCAAAAACGGGGCTCCGTGCTCTCACCCGATTCAACCTCGTCGTTAGCTATCCATTCAAGTCAGCACCGGAAGTGCTCACGATGGCATGGAGCGCTTACCCAGAAGACACCATGTCCACCGAGCCACCCGGCCCGGACGGCAAGCTTCCCAAGATGATCATCCTCGCCCTGCTCAAAGCTGAGGGCATCGTCGAGCAGATCATCTTCAGCGAGTCTGATCCGGTGGTGGAGTGGCGCCCCTCGCACGCGACGATCGACGACAGGCTCGAGACCGTTCCCGAACCGATCGACTTTGCCACACCCGGCATCCCGATTATCTCGGTTGCTCTTCTGCTCGCGTGGGTTGTGTTCTCGGTAGTTCTGGTGAAGAAGCAGGGCATCAAGATAGTCGTCATTCTCGGCATCCCGCTGCTGATCATGGCATACGTGGCGCGAACAGGAGCGGTCCTTCCGATCGGTGAGCCGGATGTAGACGACGATGCGCTGCTCGCCGTATTCAAGCCCTTGCACACGAACGTGTACCGCGCGTTTGACTACTCGGCCGAGAGCGACATCTACGACGCGCTCTCGCGCAGCGTGTCGGGTGACATGCTCGAAGAGCTCTACACATCGATCCACCGAGGACTGGTCCAGGCAGAACAGGGTGGCTCGGTCGGAAGAATCACGAAGGTGCTGATCGACGAGTCGAATGTCGTTGAGATCAACACCGACAATCCTTCGTTTGTTGTCGAGGCGTACTGGATCGTCGAGGGCACGGTGTATCACTGGGGGCACTCGCACCCGCGAGAGACCGTGTACCACGCCAACTACACGATCGCCGAAGACGACGGCAAGTGGCGCATCGTGGGCAGCGAAGTGCTCTCATCGAAGCACCTCAACCCGGACCCGATCGATCTTCCGGAGGGATCGTCGCTTTGAGCGAGACCGCGATCAGTCTGAGACAGATCGAGTTTACGCATGCGAACCAGGCTCAGGAAGGTACGCCGTTCACGCTGAGGATCGACGAACTCGATATCGATGCCGGCTCAGTCGTTGCCTGCATCGGGCCGAGCGGTTCGGGCAAATCGACCATGCTCGATCTCATCTCAGGCATCCACGCGCCCGCCGCGGGGCAACTCACCGTGGCCGGGCATGCCATGCACAAACTCGACGCCCAAGCGAGGCGTTCAATTCGGATCAGCGAGATCGGGCTTGTCTTCCAGAATCTCGCGCTCGTCGATTACCTGACCGCGTACGAGAATATCCTGCTGACCACATTCATCGATTCGGTGAGCGCGAGCGATCTCAAGAAACGAGCGCAGGAACTCGCCGAGTCACTCGACATCGCACACCTCCTCAAGCGGCGCCCGAAGCGGCTCTCGCAGGGCGAACGCCAGCGGGTCGCAATCTGCCGGGCACTCGTCACGAACCCGAAGGTGCTACTCTGTGACGAGCCCACGGGGAATCTGGACCCCGAACGCAGTGCGCGCACGATCGACCTGCTGCTCTCTGCGGGGAGCGCAAGTGGAGCCGCGGTTGTGATGGCGACCCACGACCACACGCTACTTGATCGCTTCGACAAAGTGGTGGACATGAACCAGCTGCTCGGGGTGTCGGCATGACCGGTGCACTCCGACTTGGACTGCTCTATGCTCTGCGACACCGAGCACAGACGCTCGTCGTCGCGGTCTGTATCGCAGCAACAGTGGGGCTGCCTGTCGCGGCAAACCTCGTGCTCTCGCACTACCACCGCCAGCTCAACCGGAGAGCCGAATCGATTCCGCTCGTCGTTGGGTCCAAGGGCAGCAGGTTCGATCTGGCATTCGCCGCTCTCTACTTCAAAGAACAACCCGTCGAACCGGTCAAGATGTCGCTCTACACCGAGATCGCCCAAGATCGGGATGTGACGGCTGTCCCCGTTCACCTCCGATTCACCGCAAGAAGCAAGCCGATCGTCGCGGTCGGGGTCGATTACTTCAGCCTCCGGGGTTTACGACCCGCTTCAGGATCGTTTCCGTTGCTCTTGGGTGATGCTGTGCTTGGTGCTTCGGTCGCGGCTGAGCTGGGAATAGGGGTAGGCGACACGATCTTCAGCGATCAGCGCGAGTTGTACGACCTATCAGTACCTCCGCCTCTCAAGATGAGGGTCGTCGGTGTACTCGAGCGCACTGCGTCCGCTGATGACCACGCCGTATTCACCGGAATCGAGACCTCCTGGGTGCTCACAGGCGACTATCACGGCCACATGGACTCGACCGAGATCGACGAATCGCTCGTGATGGCGCGCACCGCGGATCACGTCGCGGTCAGCCCATCGATGGCCGAGTACAACGAGATTACCGATGAGAACATCGCCTCGTTCCACGCGCACGGCGACCCCGAGTTGCTCCCAATCACAGGCGTCATGGTCTTCCCGAATGACGAGAAAGCCCACACGATCATCAAGGCGCGCATCAACAACCGGGGCGACTTCCAGGCTGTGGACCCGGGAGAACTCGTCGGGGAACTTTTCGATGTCGTGTTCCGTGTCAAGGTTGTCTTTGACTGGCTCATTGTCTTGATGGGCGTGGTGACCGTGCTGCTCGTATCGCTGGTCTCTCTGCTCGCGACGAGACTCCGAGCGGCGGAGCTTGAGACACTCGCAAGGATCGGCGCATCCAGCGGTTATCTCGCTACCCTTGTAGCGATGCAACTGATAATCTCGCTGGCGATAGGGGTACTTGCCGGGCTGGCGGGGGCGTACACGACGCTCATTCTGCTGAAAGATTCGATTTACACGATGTGAGGTTGATGATGAAAGCACTCTTGGCAGGCACTCTCCTTTCGACAGTACTCGTCTTTCCGCTCGTTGGCTGCGGCGGTGAAGACGCCGCGACCCCAGAAGTGAACCAAGCGGACCTTGAAGACGCCGTGCTGACGACCTTTTACCCAACGACCTACTTCGCCCGTCGTATCGCAGGCGGTGAGGTGCCCGTCGAGTGCCTCGTGCCAGAGGGCGAGGACCCAATCTTCTGGGATCCGAGCCGGGAGGCTCTCTCGCGGTACATAAGTGCGAAACTTGTTGTGGTCAACGGTGCGAAGTTCGAGAAATGGGTGCCCCGCGCTTCATTGCCCAAGAGCCGGATGGTGAACACCGCCGAGAGCTTCAAGGACCGGTTCGTGAAGTACGACCTTGGTATCACCCACAGCCACGGGCCGGGCGGCGAGCACTCGCACGAGGGCACCGACGGGCACACATGGGTCGATCCAAAGAACGCGATCGATCAGTCGCTTGCCATCGCCGAGGCGATGGCCCGGACCTGGCCTGAGAAAGCCGACTCTTTCGAAGCCAACCTTCCAGGGCTTGTCGCGGATCTCGAGTCGCTGCACACGCGCTTCGCCGATGAGATCACACCAAGCCTTGAAGGCTTCAAGCTGCTCGCCTCACACCCCGCGTACAACTATCTCGAGTCCCGCTACGGCTGGGAGATCACCGATCTCGATCTTGATCCTGACGAGGGCTTGACCGAAGACGCCATCGCCGAGATCAACGAGGGCATCGGCGATTTCGAGGGCACGGTGGTCCTGCTCTGGGAATCAGCGCCCTCGATCGATCCGGAGATCGAGTACCCTTTCAAGAACGTGACGTTCAGCCCAGCCGAGTTGCCGGTGACGGGCGCGACGATCGCCTCACCTGACTACATCGGGATCATGAACGCGAACATCGACAGGCTCCGCGACGCGCTCGCTGAGTAACCGACTCCCCGAGGGGGCAGCGTTCCGCCGCCCGGTGTGTGTGTGGGTTCTACAAACGATGGAGATGGGCGACGGAAGGCCACCCCCCACGGGGTGGTCGGCTACCGCCTCCTGCGCGTGGCGAAGATCCCACTCACCGCCAGCAGTGCGCCGCTCGAGGGCGATGGAACTAGGTTGGCCCGGAGGCCGTCAATGCCAAATCGTGTCGCATCGCCTCCCGGGTCGAGCCCGATCGGTGTCGCGCCGAAATTGAAATCAACCGTCGAACTCAAGGCTTCAAACGTGATCGTGAAGGGTGTCCACGGGTTCATCCCGTCTGCATCTGTCGGGTCGAGGAGCGGTGTCGTTGCAAAGGTAGGGATATCGGCCCCGACAATATCAACCGTGAGCGACTCGTTGTTGCCAACCCAGCCCGCGAACGAGTTGGTGACAATCGTCGCCCAGAAATTCAGCTCGTAGGTTTCGCCGGGCGTGAAGCCGTTGAGCGAAAGCCCAACGCTCTCGTTCGAGACACCCCCGATGGACCCCGGGTCGTAGTTGAGCATCCAGAGGGCGGCATCCCCCGGAGCGCCCGACAGGCTCTCAGTCGGAACGAAAAAGACGTCGTCCCCAAGGTCCGGAGTCGCCGTCAGCGAGGTCCATCCGGGCAGGAAGTTGCCGGACAGACCTGTGATATTGGTGGTGCCAAAGTCTTGCCAACCAGGCGAGGTGTAGGGGACGGTGGTCTGAGCCATGGTCAACTGTGGTGTAAGTGCAAGCGTGAGAATGGCCGCTTTATTGAGCATCTCGATCTCCGGTGTCGTGAGTCGTCACAGAACATCCGAGATATCCACGACAGGCACGACACGCGATCAGAAAAACTCGGTAGAGGCCACATGCTCCATGTGCGATTGGTTGGGGCATCGCTTTCCCCTTATGCGGCCTACACTTGTGTGCATAGCCGGTAGCCCTGGTGAGAATTGATCTGAGCAAAATGCTTGGTCAGCCCGGGGATCTGTCGGCAGCGTCTGCACCCCATGTCCGCGGACGCTTCACCGGCCGGCCTTCTTGTTCCAATCGGATTGGGCGAGACTAGCCCTTGCGAATCGGTCAGCACACATTAGTTGTGTGCTGGCTCTGGAGCACTTTGTTGCAAAAATTTGATTCTCTCGATCTTCCAAAGCCAATTCTGAGAGCACTCTCTGAACTCGGCTACGAAACACCAACGCCCATTCAAGCGAGATCCATTCCGCCGGCATTACAGGGCGACGATATCCTGGGCAGTGCACAGACCGGAACAGGCAAGTCAGCGGCATTTGCAATCCCAACGCTAAGCAGACTGCTTGCAGGCAAACCAGACAAACGTTCACGCGGTCCTCTCAAGCCTCGTGCATTGGTTCTCTCACCAACCCGCGAACTCGCCTCGCAAATCCAGGAGAGCTTTGCAAACTACGGCAGGTTTACCGGGTTGCACCAAACCGCGATCTTCGGGGGTGTTAGTCAGTTCCACCAAGTCAAGGTACTCAGGAAAGGCGTCGATATCATCGTCGCGACGCCTGGTCGGCTCATGGATCTGATGCAGCAGGGGTTTGTAGATCTGGCCGCTATCGAGATTTTTATCCTCGACGAAGCGGATCGCATGCTCGACATGGGTTTCATCGACCCGATCCGCAGGATCGCATCCAGGGTACCGATGGGTCGGCAGACGCTGCTCTTCTCTGCAACGATGCCCAAGGAGATCGAACAACTGGCAAACTCGCTGTTGTCAAAGCCCACCCGGATTGCGGTTGATCCTGTTGCGTCTGCGGCTCCGAAGATCAACCAGTCGTTGTACTTCGTGCAACGTGCGCAGAAACCCGCTCTGATGATGCATCTATTGGATAATCACGAAGTCGAACGTGCCATCATTTTCACGAGGACGAAGCGTGGAGCGGACAAGCTAGCCAGATCGCTCGAGCGTGGCAAAGTGCGCTGTTCGACGATTCACGGCAACAAATCGCAGAATCAGCGCAAACAAGCGCTCGCGATGTTCCGCTCAGGAAAGAGCAGTGTTCTCGTCGCCACTGATGTCGCTGCGCGCGGGTTAGACGTTGACGGAATCACTCATGCATTTAACTATGACATTCCAGTCGAGCCCGAGGCGTACGTTCACCGCATCGGTCGGACTGGTCGAGCGGGGCGCACTGGTGTCGCGATCAGTCTGTGTGACAAGAGCGAGAGATCGCTGCTTCGTGCAATCGAGCGACTAACGGGCGATAGGATTCAAGCAGGTGAGTTGCCGGCCGACCTCCCTGTAATCGAGCCAGTTCGTAGTAGCCGCGAGACCGACAGCAATGCTGGTCAGGATCACTGCCGTAATCGCAAGAAACACGGGGCAGAAAAGGCTAGACGGATTCGTAGTCGTCGACCACGGTCTGAATCTTCAGAGAGTACTAAATCCACTTCGGGTGAGAAACGTCGTCGCAAGACCGCAACGCCGGGTGGTCAACCCGGCGAGAATACTCAAGTCAGGCGAGGCGGAGCGCCAAAGGTTAAGTCTGGCGGCAAGAGTCAGAGCCGCGATGGACGATCTGACCGCTCGCCAACGGGCAAATCAGCGGCTGGAACTCGCAATCCACGCAAAAAGAAGGTGAATCGTAAGGTGTCACCGAAGTCTGTACGCTAAGACCGGCATTCAAACAAAGAAAACGAAAGCACCCCGCTCGAAAGTGCGGGGTGCTTGTAAGTTCCAACTTACTCAGAACTGCGATCAGTCCTTCGAGGCGAGCATCCGCATCATGTCGACACAGCGGTTCGCGTAGCCGGCTTCGTTGTCGTACCAGCTGACGACCTTGAAGAAGCGGTCATTGAGCTCGATACCAGCCTTCGCGTCGAAGATCGAGCTGTGCGGATCACCCACGAAGTCGCTCGAGACGACTTCCTCGTCGGTGTACCCGAGAACACCCTGCATCGAGCCCTCGGCAGCCGCCTTCATCGCCGCGTTGATGTCCGAGAGGCTCGTCGCCTTCGCGGTGCGGAAGGTCAGATCCACGCAGGAGACGTCAGCCGTCGGCACGCGGAACGCCATACCGGTCAGCTTGCCCTTGAGCGAGGGGATGCAGAGCGTCACAGCCTTCGCTGCGCCCGTACTCGCGGGGATGATGTTCTGGTAGGCGTTCCGGCCTCCACGCCAGTCCTTCTTGGAGGGGCCATCTTGCGTGGGCTGGGTTGCCGTGGCAGCGTGAACGGTCGTCATGAGCCCCTCTTCCAGTCCAAACTCATCGTTGATGACCTTGGCGATCGGCGCAAGGCAGTTGGTCGTGCAGCTGGCGTTGCTGATGATCGTGTCGCTCGAGGGGTCGTACTCCTCGTGGTTGACCTTGTAGGCGAGCGTCTTGATCTGATCCGGGGACTTGGTGGGGGCGCTGATAACGACCCGCTTGCAGCCGTTGTTCTCGATGTGCTTGTGGGCACCTTCGTAGTTGGTGAAGAAGCCGGTCGACTCGAGCACGTAGTCCACGCCCCAATCGCCCCAGGGCAACTCGGCGGGGTCCCGCACTGCCATCGTTTTGGTTGTTTTGCCGTTGATCGTGAACGAGCTTTCGGTTGCCGATACGTCGGCAGGCTTGTGGTCCACAAGGAACCGGCCGTGCATGGTGTCATACTTGAGCAGGTACGCCAGGTTGTCAGCGGGGACGAGGTCGTTGACCGCGACGAGTTCGATGTTGGGGTCGTTGGCTGCGAGCCTCGCGACGAGGCGACCGATGCGTCCAAAGCCGTTGATCCCGATGCGGATGGGCATTGTTCTACTCCCTTGTGTTCGCTCTCTCGGTCCTTCTCTCGGACCGGATGTGTGTTGCTGCCAACCAAGGGTAGAAGCCTCGATCAGCATGTTCTTATTCGTGTCAGTGTGTATACACGGCCGCGTGACTTTCTAGTCTGCTGTGTCTGATCTGGCCCCCAACCACGGTCATGACTGGGCGGGCGCTGAAGGAACGACCCAGGAAGGGCGTGTTGCAGCTCAGACCCTCAAGGTCGGCTTTGGTCACGGTCCATTCTAGATTCGGATCGATAAGCGTCACATCCGCGAGACCACCCTCTCGGAGCTCGCCCAAGCCCTCTTCACCAAGGTGGTCTCGATCGAGGTTACAGAGCTTGGCCGGATTCACCGTGATCAGTTCGATCAGCTTCGGCCAGTCGATGTTGCCTGGCTCGACGAGTGCCTGGGCGTACCCGGCGAGGGCAGTTTCGAGGCCGATGATCCCAAACGGGGCTTCGTTGAACGGCAAAGCCTTCTCGTCGGGAGCGTGAGGCGCGTGATCCGTGGCCAGGATTGTGATCGTGCCGTCGGCGACACCCTGCTTGATCGCTTCGATGTCCGAGTGCTCCCGAAGCGGCGGGTTCATCTTCGTGTTCGTGTCGTACCCCAGGCACGCCTCTTCCGTCAGCAGCAGATGGTGGGGCGATGCCTCGGCGGTCACGGGCAAGCCCCTCCCTCGTGCAGCACGGATCAGGTCAACCGACCCTGCGCACGAGAGATGCTGGACGTGGTATCGGCATCCGGTCTCGCCAACGAGTCTGACATCGCGTTCGATGATCAGTTCCTCAGCGACGCGAGGCCAACCGCCCAGGCCGAGCCTGGTCGAGACTCCGCCCGCGTGCATCGAGGCGTTGCGGGTCAGGGTCGGTTCTTGGCAGTGTTGCATGAAGCAGAGGCCAGCCGATGCTGTCGCGGTCAGCACAGACTTCATCATCCCCGCCGAGACGATGACATCCCCGTCATCCGAGATTCCGATCGCTCCCGCCTGCGCAAGCAACTGGATCTCTGTCATCTGTTCGCCTTGTCGCCCGACAGTGCCTGCGGCAACCGGGTACACCCGGCAAGCTGCATCTCTTGCCCGGTCGTACACGAACCGGACGATTTCGGGCGAATCGAGCGTCGGTGCAGTGTTGGGCATGCAGCAGACTGTCGTGAAACCACCAGCAACCGCGGCCTGGCTCCCCGTCTGGATCGTCTCTTTATGCTCCTGCCCGGGCTCTCGCAGATGGACGTGCGGGTCGATCAGTCCCGGGCTGACAATGAGCCCAGACGCATCAATCACCTGCCCATCTAAGGACTCGATCCCCTTGGCAATCCGGGTTATCCGGTCGCCCTCGATCAGGACGTCGAGTGTGTCATCCGTCCCGCTGGCCGGGTCGATGACCCGCCCTCCCCTGATGAGAATGCTCGCCATGGCTAAGCCTAGGTCAGGTCCTGGGCCCCATAGCCCGGCCCTGGGGTGGTGCATACCATCTGTCCACGCAAACGGGGCGTGGCGCAGCTTGGTAGCGCGTTTGACTGGGGGTCAAAAGGTCGCAGGTTCAAATCCTGTCGCCCCGATTCAGAGCCCGGCGGGCAGCCGACGGGACCAAAGCCCAGAGGGGCGCATAGCTCAGTTGGCTAGAGCGCTGCCGTCACATGGCAGAGGTCACAGGTTCAAGTCCTGTTGCGCCCATTTCAATCCGCGCCGAGGCAAAGCAGTCTCGGCGATCTTTATGCGCCGTGCTCGTATCGCGGGAAGGCGAGTGATGCGAGACGAGACTCGTAGTGCTTGTATCTCCCAACGCTCGACGTGTACATGGGCTTGCTCACCTGGTCATGACTGAGCGTTCGGACACGCCGTTTGCGCCTGTAGAACTCAAAGCACTCGCTGCTCAAATCGAGACCGAGGAAGTCGAGCAAGTTCGGAATCTGTGATTCCGGGTTGCTCACCAACTCCTCGTACCGCAGCTCTAAGATCGGAACATCGATTATGTTCCTCCAGTGAGCCATGAGCCGTTCGGATTGTTCCCATGCCTTGATGACCCATTCGATACGGGCAGTCCATGGGAACACTGCGGTGTTGAACGCGCCCATGTAGCAGCTGATCGCAACATCACGCGGGTCTCTCCTGAGATGGATGACCCGGGTCTGCGGAAAGAGTCTCGCAAACATGCCCACGACGATGTCATTGCCGATCGCTTTGTTGACGATGCGATCGGCAGCCGGTGCGAGTTGATGAATCT
Source organism: Phycisphaera sp. (assembly GCA_003712165.1). Lineage (GTDB taxonomy): Bacteria > Planctomycetota > Phycisphaerae > Phycisphaerales > UBA1924. The sequence continues at coordinate 1,791,438 of RHLH01000001.1, read as the reverse complement.
CTCTTAGGTATCCCTCAGCGGCACTCAGCCAGCTGTCATCATGGCTGAATTTACCGAAGCAATCCGGCGGTTCTTTGGCCGGGTCATATGACCGGCCTATCTCGCCTGCGAAACGTAGAATCGACTGAAGCTCCCCCACGCCAGCGGCGTTTGGATGGGCATCGATGATCTGATCCACGAGGCTTGTTCCGCTGCGGGGCAGGCCGGCAATGAAAACAGGTACTTCGCTCTTGCACGCACTGCGAGGGAAATTATCCAGTCGCTCCTGAGACCACTGTTCGATGATATTGGTGATACTCGACTCATACGCGGCGGGATCGAAGACCGGATTCCCAATCTGGTTTGCGTGACTGGCCGCATCAAAGGCCTCTGAATATCGCCCTGCTCTGTCGCACGCCTTTGCCTTTGTGAAGTATGCCAATCTGGCTAGAGCAGGAGCGGTATTCGCCCGGTCAAGAATTGAGTCGCTAAGCGCGACAGCTTCATCGAACCGTCCCTGCTGGATTCGGAGTCTCGCGCGAGTTTCGATTACCGATGGGGGAGGCTCTTGGCCCTCGGCTCTGAACGCCGTGTCGAGTTTATCCAGCAGAGACTCGGCTGTGTCAAGCTCTCCAGATTCCTGCAGAGCATCACTCTTGATCGCGAGGGCTTCCTTCGAGTTGGGTCTGACTTCGAGCAACTGGTCGCACACACGGGCGGCTTCTTCGAGGTCGCCGGCCTTTCGTAGGCTTGATGCGAGCAGCCGTAACGTGTCTGGGTGCGGCATGGTTGCGAGAGATCGGCGCGCGAGTCTCATCGCGTCGTCTGGCCGCAGCTGTCTTTCAGCGACGAGTCCCGCAATGTACAGGGCCTCCGCATCCGGTGATGAAGCTGTTAAGAGTGGGGCAAGGACACGAACGGTCTGCGCGAGCTGATTCTGTCGCAGAGCATTCCGCGCCGATCGAATCATCGCCGTCCGTTCAGTCTGAGATGGTTGCCGGATCGGCTTCATGACCACGCTGCTCTCCTCGAGGCAGGATATGCGGAGATGAAGCGATCAGGCCTTGTCGATCTCGAAGACGTTCATCGATTCACAGTCGAGGACAGGACAGTACGCGTGTAGGCTCATTGCCTCTTCGCCCGGGAAAGTCTGAAGGCAATGGATTGCTCGTTTGTTGCTCGACACGGGCTTGCCTTCTTCAAGCTGGCGACGGGCGATCTCTCTCACTTTGCATCCTGCTGTCACCGCATATCTAGACTCTTCGAGTCGGCCCTTGAGAACCTGAAAGCCGCACTCGCTCTCGTCGTGATCGTGAATCTCGGTGCTGCAGTCCGCCCAGAAGAGCGCGAGCAGAACCCAGTCATCAGTCGCCGCGATCTCGATGCGGTGGTAGGTGCCTGTTTCGAACTGACCGCAGGCGAGCAGTTGCTCCGGATCGAGGCGTAGAGACGAGAACGCGCTTGCCACGCCCGGGCGGGAGGAGGTATCGACCGTGTCGCAGCAGAACAAGTCTGTGATCTGTTGGCGTGCATCGTCGTGTAGAAGCGGGTGGAACCGGATTTGGTCAACGGAGACGATGATGCCTCTCCTGCAAATCGACCTGAAAGGGCTCGTGGATCCTTCCACGGCTAGTTTTCGGCCTGGGAACGGGGCGTGGACCGACCCGATAGCTTACCTACCATTATGCGGGAGGCCAAGCGGAGTGTCAAGTCAGGGAAAAATGAATCGCAATACAATATTTCTCTGAATAAATGAGAACATGACTGAGCAACTATCCAAGCCAATCGAGAAGCCCGGAACCTGCGAAGCAGATTCAGAGACTCTTGTCGCTGCGATATACAAATTCGCAGACCTCGATGGGTGTTCGGTGCCGCTCGATACGTTGCGCGATCTGCTGTTCGCAGAGCTGACGAAGCATGGAATTCTTGGCACCCTGATCCTGGCGGGAGAGGGCATCAACGGGACGATCGCCGGCGAACCCGATGCGATGAAGGTATTCCTCGATTTCGTAACGGACAATTCCGCTTTTGAAGGCAAGCTTGCCAACGCCGAGATCAAGTTCTCGACATGCGATATACCCCCATTCGGGCGAACGCGGGTCAAGATCAAGGACGAGATCGTCACCATGCGAGTGCCGGGCGTTTCGCCGAGCAAAGTCGTTGGGACGTATGTCGAACCAGAGAAATGGAACGCGCTCATTGATCGCCCAGACACGGTCGTGATCGATACACGAAACGACTTCGAGGTCGAAGTGGGTACGTTTCAGTCGTCGGACGGCATGGGGGCGGTCAATCCACACACCACGGCGTTCTGCGACTTCCCCTCGTTCGTGCGGGAAAATCTGGAGAACCTCCGGGGCAAGAACGTTGCCATGTTCTGCACTGGGGGCATCCGTTGCGAGAAGGCCACCTCCTACCTCAAGTCTCTTGGCATTGACGATGTCTTCCACCTCAAGGGCGGCATTCTGAAGTATCTCGAAGAAGTGCCCCAGGAGGAATCACGCTGGATCGGCGAATGCTTTGTGTTTGACGAGCGGGTGACTGTGAACCACGATCTCGAACCCGGGGGGTATTCGCTGTGCTGGGGGTGCCGAATGCCGCTGAGCCCGGACGATGTGCACAGGCCTGAGTACGAAAAGGGTGTCTCGTGCCACCGCTGCATCGACAGGCATGATGAGACAGCGCTCAAGAGCCTAAGAGAGCGGCAAAGGCAGATAGAACTTGCAAAGGCACGCGGCAAGAGACATATCGGCCAGCCTCGTGCCTGATCCGAATACGGCGTCAGTTCTAGCGAGATTCTCCATCTTTACATCTGAGTCTACTCCCCGGGGCTTGCTTGCCTCAGAACCCGCTTGCTCGGGGCTTCTCCTGACACCTATCATGTGCTTTACCGATGATCAGGACCTGATGAAGCGATGACCGTATTGCCAATTTCGAATCCGCTGGAGACTCGCGCAGCGCCGAGTCTCCAACGACAGGTCGTGACCCTTCTCGCGATCGGTGCGATCGGTATCAGCTTGCTAAGTCTCGTTGCCAACTTGCTTTGGATCAACGGCGTCTCGTTCGGCCGACAAGCGATGCTGTTGTTCGATGTTGATCAGGAGAAGAGCCTGGCAACATGGTGGGCCATCGTAACACTCTCGGTCCTGTCGGTTGTGACTTGGTTTGTCGGGCAGATTCGCGGTTTCGAGAGTAACAAGGAGCGTTTTGCCTGGTACGCGCTCGCCGCGGGGTTCTTGTTCCTTTCGATCGACGAAGCCTGCATGCTCCACGAACGCATCGGTGGCAAAATCGAACTTGAGGGCTCGCTCACCTACGCGAGGTGGATCATCCTATGGGTACCTCTAGCGGTTCTTTGCGGCGGTGTGGTTCTCTGGATGCTCTGGCGTATGTCGAGCCGGATGGTGATCGGGCTGATCATCGGAGCGGTCGTGTTCCTGACCGGAGCCGTCGGCACCGAGATCGTGAACTCGCAGAACAGATACGCCGCCGCGACGAGCGATCGTTCTGCGCTCGAGGCGTACGACTTCGAAGAGACTCAGCCCCTCGAGATCACCGGGAAAGAGAATTACGCTTACATCGCGGGCACGGCGCTCGAAGAGTTCCTTGAGATGCTGGGTGTCGTGATCTGGTTCGGCGTCATCTTGGGCGTCCACCATGAGTTCCAAACGAGATCCAAAGCACCACGATCCGGCAGGCCTAGATTAGCGGACGAGTAAGTCCTTATGCAGCCAACCCTCCGGTAACGTATGAAAGCACGGCCGAACGGCGAGTTGTGCACAGTGAATGTGGACTTCCGGGTATTCTGAGCCACGAGCCGCCGGTTGTCGGTGCGCTGTCTCGTGGAGACGAGCATGGATCAGGCCAACAACGCCGATGCAACAATGCTCCTGACCGCACTGACGTCGGGGACATCGCACGCCGCGGATGAACTGACACCGATCGTGTACGACCAACTCCGTTCGTTGGCTTCCAGTTATCTCGCCCAGGAACGTCCCGATCACACGCTTCAGCCCACCGCACTCGTGCACGAGGCGTATGTGAGGCTCATCGATCAGCGGTCGGTGAGCGAAGATGACAAGGCCGCGTTCATGGGGCTCGCGTCCACGATCATGCGCCGTGTTTTGGTCGATCACGCAAGAGCCAAGAAGAGATTGAAGCGCGGCGGAGGCGGACGACGCGTTGAACTACGAGAGTCCCAGATGGCTGGGCAGAGCGGCGATGGTTCTCTTGATGTCGAGGACATGGATCAGGCTTTGATCAAGCTCGCGGAGCTTGACCCGAGGAAGGCGAGACTGATCGAACTCCGGTTCTTCGGCGGTCTTGGAGAAACCGAAGCCGCGGACATGATCGGGATTTCTCGTGCGACCGCGTCGCGCGAGTGGCGCATGGCGCGGTCCTGGCTCGTGCGGGAGTTGTCGCTGATGGATCAAGCAACGGAAGAAGCCGACCGTGGGTGATACTGACCGATTTCAGGAAGTCGACAGGCTCTTCCAGGCCGTGTGCGATCTGCCTGCCGACCAGGTGAGCGATCGTCTTATCGAGCTTGCACCGAACGACGAGTCGCTCCGCAGCGAGGTGATCGAGCTACTTCGTGCCGAGGCAGACTCTGGGCGCGATATCTCCCCGGAGGCATTCCAGTCGAGCATCCAGAAGGTCCTGACCGAATCGGTGAACGAACCCGATCAGGTGGGAAACTACTCGCTGATCCGTCGGCTGGGGCAGGGCGGGATGGGTGTGGTGTACGAGGCCAGGCAGCGGAGCCCCGAAAGAACCGTCGCGCTCAAGCTGCTCAAGCCCGGGCTCGCGTCCCCTGAACTCATCCGACGATTCGAGTTCGAAACGAAAGCGCTCGGCAGACTCCAGCACCCGGGTATTGCTCATATCTACGAGGCCGGTGTCTCAGAGTCTGTGATGGGGCCCAGGCCCTACTTTGCGATGGAACTCGTTGAAGGCATCTCGCTCTCGGAGTGGGTGCGGAAAGAACAGCCCGATGTGCGCCAGACTCTGGAACTCGTTGCCAAGATATGTGACGCGGTCCAGCACGCCCACTCCAAGGGTGTCGTGCACCGTGACCTGAAGCCGACGAACATCCTTGTGACGAGTGATGGTGTTCCCAAGGTGCTCGACTTCGGAGTCGCTCGCACGGTCGAGGACGAATCTCAGGATGCCGAGTCGATCTACACAAGGCCCGGACAGCTTATGGGCACCATGCCGTATATGAGCCCCGAGCAGATCGGCTCGGACCCGGACGGCGTGGACACGCGATCCGACGTGTACAGCCTGGGCGTCATCCTGTACGAGCTCCTATCAGGCGAGCTCCCCAGCAAGGTTGAGGGTCTTGGGCTCGTGGATGCGGCTCGTGAGATTCAGGACAAGCAGGCCGCGAAGCTCTCGACCTACAACACACGGTACCGGGGTGACATCGAGACCATCGTCTCGACCGCGCTGGCCAAAGACAAGCAGGACAGGTACCAGACGATCGCGGCACTCGCCGACGACATCAGGCGGTACCTCGCCAACGAGACTATCTCGGCAAGGCCCCCCAGCGCCGTATACCAACTGAGTAGGTTCGCCAAGCGTAACAAGCTGCTGGTGGGGGTGTCATGCGCATTGGTCGTCGCGATGATTGCCGCGGTGATCGGCACAAGCTACGGAATTGTGATCGCCAACGAGCAGACCAATCTCGCCGAGGACAGCCTTGAAGAGGCTCAGCGTCAACAGAAAATCTCGGAATCGGTCACGAGTTTCTTCAATAACGATGTGCTTGCCTCTGTCGTCCCGAGTGCTCAGGGGCACAAGGTCACCGTCATCGAAGCACTCGACAGGGCTGCCGAGAGTCTTGGTGAGCGATTCCTCGATGAGCCTGCAACGAAAGCGGCGATCAGCAACAACATCGGGAACGTTTATCTCGTCCTGGGCGAGTTTGCCAAGGCCGAGCCGCTGATCCGAGATGCGATCCCGCTCTTTACCGAGTCACTGGGCGAGAATCACGAGCTCACACACTGGGCTCAGCGTGATTTGGCGATGTTACTGAAGGACACCGGAAGGTTCGATGAGGCGCTTCTGGTACTCGAACCTCTCTTGCAGTCGATGGAAGCCCTTGAAAAACCTGCCAGCGAGGTTCAGCTCAACGTGATCATGACAACCGCCGAGGCCAAGGCGGGTATGGGCGATTATCAGAGCTGCAGCGAACTTCTCAACCTCTATGAAGAACGCCGCCAGGGTGTGCTGGAAGACTCCGACAATCGCGTGCTCAGCGCACTTATGAACTCAGGGCACCTTGATCTCGAACTCGGAAGGCCAGCAGACGCCCTCGTCAAATACCGCAAGGTCTACGAGACCAGAGTCGAGATGGATGGCGCTGAGGCACAGGGTACGCTGATCGCAGAGCACAATGTCGCGACGGGTCTAGAAGCGCTCGGGCGGTACGACGAAGCCCTGTCTCACTATGTCCATGTTTACGAGGTGTCGCGCGAGAAGTCGGGCCCTGACAATCCCGACATACTGGTGACCGCTCACAATCTCGCGTTCCTCTACCAAAGCATGGGCCGGTTCGATGAAGCAGAACCACTCTACCGGGACACCCTTGAAAGATGCCACAAGGTATTCGGGCCCGTGCACCCAGGAACAATGACTTGCACAGGAAGTCTCGCTTCGCTTCTGCGCGAAACGGAACGTAATGATGAAGCAGCGGAGTTGCTCGGTGACGCGTACGCGAAAGCAAAGCAAGCCGACACCGGCTCATCGGCTCTGACCGAGCTCGAAGCGAAGTACGCAACCATTCTCACTGAACTGGACAGGCTTGAGGAGGCCGCTGCATTGTTTGCCAACTGCGTGCCGCAGATGGAACAGATGTACCAAGGGCCGCACCCGGCACTCGCGGGAAGCCTTCGCAGCTGGGGGAAGTGCCTTGAGGCTGACGGCAACTCAGAAGCCGCGGTTGTGAAGCTCACTCAGGCCTACGAAATGTCTTGTGAGCTCGGCGATACTGAATCGGCTTCCAAGGCCGCATCAGATATCGCGGGCATATATGAGCGGGTTGGTGATGGGGAGAATCGCAGGGTCTGGCTTGAACACGCGGAGAATCCGACAGGGCAATCCCCGGTATCTTCTGATGGGGTCCAGCGGCCGGAGCCTAACAGCACAGAAAAATAACCCCGGCAGGGTCGGCACTACAATCAAAAACACCGAGGATTTTGCATGTTTTTGATATGGGTGGCGACAAAAACGGTGACAATAATCAAGACCTCATTCGTGTGATTGAGAGGTGGGGCGGTTTGGCAGGCTCCATCCAATCTGCCTTAGCCGATCTTGTTGTGTCCGCAGCAGCAAGAGACGATTCCTGATCACGCATGTTCATTCGCATTGTTGGAGGTGAATGCCGAGAGGTCACTGGCATCGACATCGCCGTCGAGATCGAGGTCACCTCGGGCGTCGTAGCTTGAGGCGCCGTACCAGGTGGCGAGTTGGAGGTAGTCGGTGAAGTCGGCCGAGCCGTAGGTGCTCAGCACGTCGCCCGCGGGCAGGTTGTAGGGCACGCCGTAAGCGCTGTACCTGACCTGCTCGATCTGCGCCGCCGCGTCACTGACCAACGCCACCACATCCGCCCGCCAGTTCTGCAGGTAGTACACCCGCTCGTCGAGCGCGTGCGGAGACCCCCCGTGGTGTCCCGGTCTCGCAGGATCACGCTGTCAATGTTACTACTCGAGCCCTGCTAGTGTCGCCCATCTGTCCACGACACGTTACCTTTCGCGCTTCAAGCAAAGCACAAACTCCAGCTATCACATCAACGTCGCGGCGGCACAGCATTTCGGGGAGCCTGACTCCCGCCGTACAAACTCGTTTCATCGTATCTGCTCACGCTGGATGAGCGTCGGCTACCTCGGTCAACAACGTGTCTATGGCGTTATGTTCCAATTAGCCTCAGCAGTATATTTTGTCGAGTTGCGCTATCACGCCTTCTCTGGATTTCAGGAATTCCATCGCAGTTCAAATCTATCGTTGTGATCAATTCGGTGCCCGTTGCATTTGGCAAAAGCTCATGAAGCAAGTTGGTGTTGGTAATAATTACAGAATCCAATTTTCCTGTTTCATCATCCCACCAAACGTCCATCTCCAAGGGTGAGTGCCTGAGAGCAGCGACAGGCTCTTGATTCGCCGATTTGCTACTTCCACACTTGCTAAAGACTCATTCGTATCCACATTCTTCAGTGAGTATCGCAATATACCCTGGGCACCTTCTCCAATCTTGTACTCTCTCGCCAGCCTAGCCGGCTCAATAGTGAGCAATGATTGCGCTTGATGCCCAATGCTGCTCGCCAAGAGAATCGCAGCAAGTACTAGAATCACAACATGTAAGCCAATGATATATAGTTTTCGTATTGGCATTCAACCTCCTGAGTGAATCACAGGGGGGGGCGATACGGAACTAGCTGCGTAACTCTATCTGGAGGCACTACAGGTGTCACCGGCCCCCAGTTTGGGTTTCCAGTCGGGTTGTTATTGCTCTTCGTAGGATCGATCCGCTTACAGCACGCCAGGTTGGGAACAGTGACGGAACAAATTGTGCAATCCACTCGTGGACCGTGCGTGTTTGGTGGGTAAGCCGGGTTCAGACACCGTACGGCACAGCAAACTTCCTTGATCTGTCCAGTTTCTCCCGCCCAACTCGCCCAGGTTTCCAACCACACATATGTGGGGTCTCGGTCCGGGTTGCCATTGGGATTATCTGCGTAAAAATCTACTGCATACTCCTCAAAGATGGCCGCGATCTGGATTTTAAACCAATCCGGTGCACCATCAAGGATTGCCAATCCGAATGATGGTAGGCCATATCCTGAACCTGGAGCGTTGCCCAGCAAACTGTTAAAGAAATTGAGTAGTTCTTCCCAGTCAAAGTCATCTCCCCTTGCACCTGAACCACTTGGAGAGATCGACTGATCCGGACTGTCATGATTGCCAGTAGTCTCCGGCCAGTTCGGGTCCATACTCTCGCCTGGAATGCGAGCAAGACAAACGTCGTCACCCGAACCACCTACAAATCCGCCAACACCCTTCGCTCCCCCTCCTCCGATGTTTCCACCACCACTAGGTCCTGTGTGAGTGGGGAACAACCCGAGTTTGTCGCGCCGAGTTATGGGCCTTGAATCCACATATCTATAGAGCGAATTGTCGAGAAGAATAAGTAACGGATCTCGCCGCAACCACCGCCCACTCTCGCTATCGAGCACGCGATGCCTGACATGCCACTTTGATCCCTGGAGGTCGGGGTCAAGTTCGTAGCCTGCGTATCCCTTTCGGCTGTCGTTGCCGGACAATGAGAGCACACCGCGACCGCCACTTGTATTCGTGGTGAATGCAGAGAGGTCCGACGCGTCGATGTCGCCGTCGAGGTCGAGGTCGCCTCTGGCGTCGTAGCTCGAGGCGCCGTACCAGGTGGCGAGTTGGAGGTAGTCGGTGAAGTCCGCCGAGCCGTAGGTGCTCAGCACGTCACCCGCGGGGAGGTTGTACGGCACGCCGTAGGCGCTGTACCTGACCTGCTCGATCTGCGTCGCCGCGTCTGACACCAAGGCGACGACGTCCGCCCGCCAGTTCTGCAGGTAGTACACCCGCTCGTCGAGCGCGTGGGGGCTTCCACCCGTGGTGTCGCGATCCCTGAGAATCACGCTGTCAATGTAACTGCCCGAGCCCTGGCCATCCAGTCCTGCGTTGTGGTACACGAGCTGTTCGGTGGGCTCGTCGATCGCGGCTGAGCCGTCGTACGTCGCCACGATCCGCCAGCGATGGTCGTAGGCAAACCATCGCGGCGTCTCGTCCGCCATCGACCCGTCGGCGTCGGAGTCGTTGATGGCTTTCGATCTCCAGCCCGTGCCGTAGTACTCGTACTCGCTGACCACGGCGTCCGACTGGTTTTTGACCTGCATCAAGCGACCAAACGCGTCATACACATACTTATGATGTTCGGCGTCGTCGGTGAGGTTGCCCACCGCGTCGTACGTCAGCGTGTAGTCGTCCGTCCCGTCGTCGTCGGTGTCACGGGCCGTCAGCTCGTTGGCCTGGTTAAACGTCTGATCGTCGAAGAGCTCGCCCGGATCGGTGAAGTCCGTGTCACCGTTGAGATCCAGCTTGTGCAGCTCCCAGTTGCCGCTCTGGCTCAGCGTCCACAGCTCGTCGGTCTGCAGCGTGTTGATCGCGCTGCCCGTCCAGTTGCCACGCTCGGCCTGCGTCAGGCGGTTCAGGTCGTCCATCGCGTAGCCGTAGTCAAACACGCCGTTGCTCGACCCGTCCTGGTGGATCTGGTCGTCGATCGACGTGATGTTGCTGTTGCGGTCGTACGCGATGTCCAGGTCGATGAAGTCGACATCGGTGCTGAGGTCCTTGACCCAAACATCACTGGTCACCCGGTTGAAGCGGTCGAGGTTCGGGTACGACCCGCTGGTCGTGCCCGCCAGCGTCTTGTAGAAGTCCGGTTCGGGGATATCCGTGCGCGCGACGGTGTTCAGGCCAAGGTAGTCGTAGTCGGCGACGACGGTCGCCCCGACCTTCACCTGCGTCACCCGGCTCATCTGCGAGTCGCCCGAGATCGATTGGAAGATGCTCAGGTACGTGTAGTCCACGAGCGTGCCGTCGGGGAGGGTCATGTCCTCCAGGCGCACCGTCTGGCGACCCCCGCTGGGCGTACTCGGGCTCCAGCTGAAGTCCACGTCGTACGCGTTGGCGCCGACGGCCGAGTCCCGGTCCTGCTCGATCTTGCTCACCGGGCCCCAGTCGTCGTAGGTGTACTTGACCTCGTTGACGACGCTGCCCGAGGTCGCCGCGTCGTACTGCGTGATGGTCTCGGCCTGGGCCCGGTCGGTGTACGCCGTCTCGATGCGGCGGACGTCGCCGTTGAAGCCGCTGGCCAGGGTCGTGACGGATCGCTCGGTCTCACGGCCGGCGGTGTCGTAGGTCGTCTCGATGACGTTACCCGCCTGGTCCTTCATGTACACCTGCTGGCGCTGGGCGTTATACGCATACGTCACTACGTCGGATCCGCCCGAGGAGTCCGGGTACTGGACCGTGTAGAGCAGGTCGCCCGAGCCGATCTCGGAGTCCGTCGCCCCGGCGCCTTTGGTCACGCCGTAGGTGTAGACCGTCACCTGGTCGTCGCTGTCCTCGACGTTGTCGCCGTCGAGATCGACCCACATCTTCGTGCGTTGGCCGTCCGAATAGACGTAACGCACGTAGTTGTCGTCATCACCCGTAGAGCTCGAGGGTGTACCGTTGACATAGTTGCTGATCACAGCGATCTGACGCCCCGCGTCGTCATACTCGTAACGGGTCTCGATGTCCATCGGGTCAGTCACGCTCTGGCGCATGCCGTTGTCGTTGTAGGCGATGGTGGTGCGGAGCGCCGTGTCCGAGCGCGCGGGAACGCTCAGCCCGTCGCGGTCGAAGTCCGCGCCGTTGTATGTGCCGTAGCGGACGGTGTCCGTCAGGCGGCCTAGGTCGTCGTACCACATGGCCGTAATCTGGGCCCGACCTTCCACGTTCGCGGCGGTGAGCTTGAGCCTGTCGCTGTCGGCGCCCGAGTCCAGGTAATCGGTCGCTTCGCCGGAGCCGTAGTCGTCGTGATGGCGCTGGATCGTGACGCGCATGAGCACGTCGTCGCCGTCGAGCTCATAAACGATCTGCGATTCCTCGATGACGACGTCGCCCGAGGCACTCTGCGCGTCGGTCCATGCCTGGACCGTCCCCTCGGCGTCGTTGATCCCGCCCAGGGTCGCCGTCTTCTCGACGCGCCCGAGCCGGTCGTACACCGTCTTGGTAAGCTGGTTCCCCTTGGTCTTGACGCGCCGTCCCATCTCGTCGTACCAGTGCAGCGTCGTCAGACTCACCGTGGACGTGCCATCGGAGGCCTTGATCTTGTGGCGCTTCTCCTTCCAAACCCGGCCCGTGTCGTCGTAGAAGGTCTCGCTCAGGCCGAGGCGGTTCGTGGTCTCTGTCGTCGGATCGTCCGTCCCGACCACGATCGACGCTGTCGAACTGTACTGTCCGACCGCGACGGCGCGACCCAGGTTGTCGAGCTTGACAAACGTGTGCGGGCTCTGTGGGCTCTTGGTCAGCACGCGCCGACCGCGGTCGTCGTAGGTGTACTCCGTGTCGCGCCGGTCGGTGGTCCCGTCGATGACGAAGGCCGTGGACTTGGTGACCAGGCCGTTGCCTACGCCGCCCGTGTCGTACACGGTCTCGGACACCTTGACCATGTCCGACGTGCCCGAGCTCTCAAAGGTAGTCTCAAACGTCACCGAGTTGTCGTTCGTACCGACGTACTGCGCCTCGGCGCGACCGATGTCGTCGTACACCGTCTGACGGATCGTCCCCGTCGGGCTCTTGACCCCTATCCGGCGCCCCATGTTGTCGTAGACGTACTCGGTCGCGTCGTAGTGCATCCCCTCCGTTCCCGACCCCGAGGCCGGGATGTCGAAGTACGACCGGGTCTCGGTCAGCGTGCCCCCGGTCTCGTTGTACACGCTTGATGACACGCGGAAGAGGCTGCCGTGGTCCACCGCCGTGATCGGGTCGTCATCCGTCTCGTCGATCCACGACGAGAGCGCCGTGGTCGAGGAGTTCCCGCTGAGGACGATCGTGCCGGCAAACTCTATCTGGCCGCGCTGGTTCATCACGCGGTAGCTCGCTGGCCCGTCGTACGTCGTGGTCCCGCCGTTGTTCCACTCGCGCGGGATCGAGATCGACACCAGGCGTCCGTCGGCGAGTTTGGAGTAGTACGAGCGGGTCTTGATAGCCGCCGATGTCCCCGATGACCGCTCGACCGTTTCCTGGCGCCCCTGCGCGTCATAGGTATACACAGTTTTGCGGTGCTCTTCGTCACCCGACCCGTCACTGGCGAAGTTTGTGGGGCTCGTCGGGATGGCGATCCCGTTGAAGTCTTCTCCGGCACCAGTGAGGCTCGTATCCGCATCCTCGATCCGCTTGACCACTTGCCCGTTTACGTACTCGGCGTAGCTGACGATCCCAATCTCGCTCTCTGCGAAGTCGAGCGTTCCGTCCGTTCTGAAGTGTTGGAAGCTCTGATAATCTGCCGCCTGCCCGTTCTCCGAGGCTGGCACCTGCTCCGGCTCCTGCTCCCCGCCCTCGGTGTGCAGCCCGCCCGAGTACGCCGTCTGCCCAACGTCCGTTACCAGATCACCGCTGTACGCCGTGGTCGCCTGGCCCTCGTACGCGTGTGTAGAAATCACACTGGGGCGGTACAGGTCCACCGTGTCGCCGCCAGACCCGATCGTGATCTTGTACGTGTTCGCCCCCGAGTCCCCCGCGTAGGTCAGGCTCGAGTCGTAGTACGCTGTTCCGCCTGTCCCCACCTGGTGTTTGCGGTGAATGAGAAAATCCTTTGTATGCACCGACGCCGTCTCGCGCTCGAAGGTGCGGATCAGTCCGCTGCTCGCGTTAGCGGTAGTCAAACCCGTTGAGTGTGTGTAAGTCGCATTAGCCGCTGGCGTGCGGATCTCGCTTACCAACCCGCTCGAATTCCGCAGCACTTCCGTGACCCAATCACTGCTCGACCCCGATGGATCTGCGTCCGACAGCACACGGCTGAGCCCTTGGCCGACCTCGTCGAGATACTGACTCACGTACGCCCCGTCGGGACGCTTCACCACACCACGCACCAGCCAGTCGCTGTCGTACCCGCTCGTGGCCGAATGGCTCCCGTTGCTCTCGTACGTGATCTCGTATGACCCATTGCTCGCACCAGAGCACCCGCACTCGCCGTTCCGCCATGTCTTGTCCACCTCGCGAGAGCTGTTCTGCTCGAAGTACGCCGATGCGTAGGCTTTCAGGCTGCCCTCCGTTGCAACGAGATGATCGCCGTCAAAGGCCGAGTCCGACCAGTCGTACTGCCGCACACCCTCCGGCTCCACGATGTACTGGATCGAATACGCGTGCCCCGGGTTGTTCGTGTCGTCGAAGCTCCCTGTCCAGTACCGGTAGTACGTCCTAAGGTCTACCTCTATGCCCGCGTCACTGAGCTGACGGGTGACCGTTACCTGTTTCAGACACCCGATGCCACCGTACGTCGTGCCCCCGGTTTGGTAGTACGCGTAGGCGACTTTCGCCACCTCAATCTCCGTCCCCGCGGCGCCCCACGTCGCATCGTTGTTCTCTTCGGCCAGCACCTGCGTCAGGCGGCTTATGCCATCGAGCGACGTGTAGCTGTACGAGTACCTTCTTCCCGATGTGTCGTAGGCCGTTGTCATCCGGCCGTTCGAGTCATACCCGCTGCTGATCGCCGTTGAGGCCGTGGACGAGTTGCCAACGTATGCGGTGTTGCTCGCGGGATCGGTGATCTTCCAGAGCTGACCATCTGCCGGGCTTGCATCCGCGTCGAAGCCGAAGAAAACGGTCTCTACACCTCTCAGATCCGTGTAGGTGTACGTGTCGGGTTCCGAGCCGGACCCCGCTTCGTGCTCGATCACTCCCGCTGTCCCGTTGACCCCTCGGAACAGATCGCTCGATGAATCCAGCCGCTTGAACTCTGCGAACCGGTCCGCCCCGTATACCAGGTACAGCACGTCCTCCGCGTCATCACTGACGTGCTCGTACAGCACAAGCTCCGGCTGGCTGATCTGAAACATGTTTCGGCCTTGGTACCCGTCGCTGTCATGATGCCCCGAGTCCTTCTGTGCCGCTGAATAGCTGATCCCGACACGCCACGGCACCATCCCCTCCGTCGGGAGCGCGATGTGCGTATCCCACACCGGCGCCCCGCCCGTCGCCAGATCTACGCCCGCCTGCATACGGCCGCCTGATCCAGGTTCACGGGGATTCGCACTCAAAGCCCAGCCGAAGGCCGAGCCCGCTCGCCCCGAGCCGTCCAGGTTCACACCTCGTTGGATGAATTGAGGGCTCACGTTTTGCACCGGTGTCACGCCAGCCCTGTAGTCCGTTAGAGTGTGAGGATTCATCTCAAGCAGTGGCTCTGCCCCAAGCGCATCTCCACTTCCACTCATCAATCCAATCATTATTGCTGCAAGAAAGAATGAATGAATCGTGCGGATCAACATAGCGGTCTCCTCGAACTCAGAATCTAGGTGCGGCACCGTGCGTTCACCGCGGCATAACGACAGCATGCAAGGAGATTGCCTCCGTGTCTATCACCTGTCTCTTTGTTCATATGAGAATCATTATCATCTGAATACGAGTGCAGATGTTGGACATCACGACACAGGGCTGTTCTACTGCGAGATATCCACCCAGCATTAGGAGCACCGCGATGCCAGAGTTCATCAAAAAGCCAGGCAACATCCTCACTATGCTTATGGTTGCCATCGTCTTTGGCATGCTCGTTACAGGATCGGTGCTGACTTACACCCCCTCTAGTTCTGATACGGAACTCGTAGCAGATGTGAAGGCTCTCGACCTTGAAGTTCAGTTGCAACGAGTGGGGATCACTCCAGAATCTCTTGCGGCGGCTGGCGTCCGTTCTAACGAGGTTGGCGGAGTAATCTCTTCTGCTCGCGAGTTTCTGACGGGGAAACTCGTCTCGCTCCGCAAGCTCGAGTCGCAACACGCTGGCAGTCAGGCTAATGCCGAGCGTCTGCGCCGGATACTCCGCTCTGGTCAGGCCAGCGGGGCAGGTCGCATCGCTCTGGCAGACGCGGAGGGGAACTTGGCCAGGAATTTGTCTCAAATCGATAGCCTGCGAAAGGCTCTTTTCGAGAGCGCGACGTCCGGCCTCTCCGATAAGGCCGTTCTGACTCTCCAGACCATCGCGAGCAACAGCCGCTGGACATGTCCTATCCAGTATCGTTGTTCGACAAGGACCGAGGCCGATTGGATCAGGATTCGGGATGCGTTGGCCAACGACCGGATCAGCCGAGAGCTGGGCGAGAAGCCGGATCCTGATCTGCAGCGTGTCCTCGCTTCGTGCAATGCGGATGGAGCTTCTGTCTTGGCGCGCACAAACCTTCAAACCAACCTCGATGCCGTGCGTTCTGCATTCAAGCTGGCTCTCAATCCGTAAATGTGGTTAGCTTATGCTACGACTGTTGGTTGGCTCCATGACCATATTCTTGCAGCCGCCCCGGCTATGAGCACCGCAAGTGATGGTAATGGCACATGAACAACGGAGAAAATGAGTAGCGTTGGCGAGTGATTTGCAAGAAGATCATATGTACTTGCGGGATACTTGGTGAATAGTACAGTCTTGTATTCAGAGTACAATATAGTTCTTGGAAGCTATAGCTCAAGATCATATCCTGTAATAACACGCAATAAATACAGATTCAGTAGAGACTACATTCAATATCACTTGCCCCTAGTGCAGGAATTGATATACATCTATTTGTAAACTCAGTTTGCTGCGCTTACAGCTGGTGGAGAGCCAAAACTCAAATATGGTACTCTCGTTTGGAAGGGTTGAACCTACTGATTTAACGAAACTTTGTTGGAGCATGCTTGTTCTAAACACGAGCTGGAGTGCGTGGGCTGGCGAGCCGTGCTTAGGTTGCTGGATATCGTCATGCCAATCTGTACACCCTCAGGCGAGGTGAGTACCAGCTCGACGACAGTGCCTGAGACACACACGTTTGCGTGTTTGCCGAGGTAGTAGACGCGTCGGCGCTTATCTCTGACAGATGTGACTAAATCGGCTTTCCGCAATCCGTGCAGGTGGTGGCTGATTGATGAAGCATCAAGCGAGAGACGTTGGGCGAGCGTACCTACATCCATCGGCTCGTGGGCTAGGCTTAGCATAATCTCAAGCCGAACTGGTGCTCCGCACAGTCTCAGGAATCCAGCTACGCTCTCGCACAACTCGATATTACCGAGATCGGGACTCTGTCTACTCATCCAGGCTCTCATTGGAGTGGTGCTTTGCTCTGTAGTTACGTCGCAAGTGTTTTCAATGTTTGTGTATCGCTGAGGATATATGGATGCAATCTCAATTACATGAGATAGATGGTAGATAGAAGTGAGTCAATGTGCCAAACAGTGGACTCGGTTAAATTAGCCGTTGATTCATATCTTAATTGCATCCAGCTACGCACATCATTCTCATTTGATTGACGACCTCAAGCGCATCGGCAGCGGTAATTACGCCATCACAATCAAGGTTGTGTATAGGCGCGTACTCAGGATCAAAGCGATCTGAGTGGGGCTGGAGATAGACAGCCTGGTTGATATCCGGATTGCGCCTGCACATTACAGCAGCTATTGCCGTTAAACCGTGGCGTAGACGTACAGCCATCGTATATTCTCCTGAAGTGACTTTGGGCTTCATCCTTGAGTAAGGCAGTAATGCTGCGGAGTTGGACACGAATATCGAGAAAATTTCCTAATGACTAACAGTTCCAGCTACCTGTTAGACAGATGGACGGGCTAGATAGGTCTCAGGGGAACTTATTCAGGTTGAGACACGAACTCACAGGGAATCAGGTAAACTGCGAGTGTTTGGTTTCAAAGCATCAACAGTTTGAAACCAAACAAGTATAGAGTCAGACACTAATGACCGCGACTCAGAATATTCGCAGCTATTGATGGGCACAGCTCTGGCGACATCGCAGTATTCATTGAGCGAGATAATGCAAGATGTCAGCCTAACAAAGAGCAGGCTGACTGTTCGCAGCATTTAAAACGGAGCGGATGGGTGGCCATGGAGCACTATCTAAAAACGCATGACCAGGATTTTGAGCGAGCTATGGCTGATGCAAGTGGTGTCAAAATCGGGGATAACCTGGCCACATTTTCGCCCATGCATACGAAAGTACTGAGCGGCACAGAATTGAACGCTGGCTTCCAAGTTCTTGTTGTGGCGGGAGATATGCCATTTAGTGCTGGTCAGTGCATCGCCGTGCAAAAACCAGAAATAGCCCCGGCAGGATTCGAACCCGCGACCAAGCGATTATGAGTCGCCTGCTCTAACCGCTGAGCTACGGGGCCAGTGGTCTCGGGCGGATTCTAAGGCAACACACAATGAAAAGCGCGATGGGTTCTCCCCATCGCGCTTGCTGGGATTCATGCTCACTGGCTTCTACCTGCTGTTACTTGATGAACAGCATGTCTTGGTAGCTCGGGAGTGCCCAGAGCGTGCTGGCGGTGTTCTCCTCAAGCTGGTCGCCGAGTTCACGCAGGTCGTCCATCGCGGGCTTGAGTGTGTCGCGGATGAACGGGCCCGCTTCGTACGGATCCTCAGGCAGTCCATCCAGGTGAACGCCGAGCGCATCGCTCGCGGTGCGGAACTTGTCCACAAGATCGGCGTAGCCTGTGAACTGGTCACGCAGGCCAAGAAGCTCGCTCCCGATCCCCTCGGTCGCGGCAGCAGTTTCTGCGAGGTTCTTCTGCTGCGCGTAACCCGAAGGCAGGATTTGCTTGCGGGCGATCTGGAGCATCGTCGTCGCTTCGATCGCGATGCTGGTCACGTAATTCTCCATGTAGGTGTTGCAACGGCTCTCAAGCTCTGGGATTGTGAGCACGCCGTAACGCGCAAAGAGATCGAGGTTCTTCTGATCCCGCATAACAGGGATCGCATCGGCGCTGCTCCTGAGGTTGGGAAGCCCTCTCTTGGCCGCTTCCTCTTGCCACTCATCGCTGTAGCCGTCGCCGTTGAAGATGATCGCCTTATGGTCACGGACCAGCTTTTGAAGGACGTTCAGGATTGCGGCATCACGCTTGTCCGGGGTAGCGTCGGCGCCCGCTTCGGTTTCAACCGCGGTCACGATGTCATCCAGCGCCGCTCCGACGATCGTGTTCATGACTGTGCAGGGCCAGGTGGCAGTCATCGTCGAGCCGACCGCGCGGTATTCGAACTTGTTGCCCGTAAACGCGAAGGGCGAGGTCCTGTTCCGATCGCCCGAGTCGCGGGGTAATTGAGGCAGGGGGCCCGCGCCGAGATTAAGCGTTCCGCCCGCGAGAGTCCTTGTCATCTGGCCCGCCTCGATCTGCTCGAGCACGTCGGTCAACATGTCGCCCAGGAAGATCGAGATGATCGCGGGAGGTGCCTCGTGGGCACCGAGCCTGTGGTCGTTGCCCGCCGAGGCGATCGAAGCGCGGAGCAGGTCGCCGTGCTCGTGGACTGCCTTGACGACCGCGCACAGGAAGATCAGGAAGCGGAGATTCGCGTGCGTGTCCTGACCGGGGTCGAGCAGGTTCTGCCCCTCGTCTGTCGAGAGCGACCAGTTCGTGTGCTTGCCAGACCCGTTGACACCCGCGAAGGGTTTCTCATGGTAGATCGCGTGCATGCCGTGACGCTCGGCGGCCCGCTTGATGATGTCCATGAGGAGCATCTGGTGGTCGCCCGCGACATTCGCCTGCTCAAACAACGGGGCGATCTCGTACTGGCTCGGTGCGACCTCGTTGTGACGGGTCTGTACCGGGACACCGACTCTGTACAGCTCTCGTTCAGCGTCAGCCATGAACGCCAGCACCCGCGAGGGGATGGCTCCGAAGTAGTGATCCGAGAGCTCCTGGCCCTTGGCGGGCTTGGAGCCAAAGAGCGTCCGCCCGCACATCATCAGGTCGGGTCGGCTGCTGACAAACCGGCGATCAATAAGGAAGTACTCCTGCTCACAGCCCATCGTCGTGTAGACGTTGTGAATGTCCTTGTCTTCGTCGAAGAGCCTGAGCACTCGGAGTGACTGCTTCGCGACCGCGTCCATCGAACGCAGCAAGGGAGTCTTCTTGTCGAGCGCCTCGCCAGTCCAGGAGACGAACGCGGTTGGGATGCAGAGCGTGACGGAGTTGGTCCCACGGACAATGAACGCCGGGCTCGTGGCGTCCCATGCCGTATAGCCTCGGGCCTCGAATGTCTGGCGGAGCCCGCCGGACGGGAAGCTTGAGGCGTCAGGCTCGCCCTGCATGAGCGAGCTCGCCGAGAGGTGGGCGACCAGGCCGTGGTCCTTGTCGAGCTTGTATAGCGAGTCGTGCTTCTCGGCTGTAGTGCCCGTCAGCGGGTGGAACCAGTGGGTGTAGTGGGTGGCGCCCTTCTCGGTCGCCCACTCACGCATCGCCGCGGCGACTTCAGCAGCGATCTTGTGATCAGTCATCGGCTCGCCCCGCTCGATGGTGAGCATGAGAGCGTCGTAGACCTTCGCTGGCAGCCGCTTTTTCATCTCGCGGGTGTTGAAGCAATCCTCGCCGAAGATCTCGTCGATCGGCCGGGAATCGTCCTGTTGCTCCAGCCGGTTGGGGAGTGAGTTGTCTGCTGCTTCGGTGACATCTCTCCGGATCGTTTCGGTGCCCATTGCTGCTCCATGCTGATTGGGTGACCTCATGCCGCGATGTCCAAATCGGCGACATCGCATTGTCACCGTTTCTGCACGATTGACAAGGCGCAAGCAAAGCTCGTGATTCAAAAAAATGGCGTTTGGGCCTGTGTATACACCGGGCTTTACATCGCAACCCTAACCAAGACCCTCAGCTAACGTGAAGACAAATCGCCTCGCGGCCTCAATCATGTCCACACCCTCTCGCCCGGCTCGGTCGATCTCGCGGACGAGGGCGCTGCCGACGATCGCGGCATCGGCACTCCTGGTCACCGCGCGGACGTGATCCGAGGTGGAAATCCCGAACCCAACAGCCAGCGGCAGGTCGGTGACCGATCGAAGCCGGGCGATCCGCTCATCGATCTCGGGGGCCCTGTCGCTTGCCCCGGTGATCCCTGCTCGGGCGATGACATACACAAACCCGGAGCACTTCTCGGCGATCGCCTTGGCTCGCTCGATCGGAGTGGTCGGAGCAACGAGCAGGCTCGCACAGAGCCCATGCTCAGCGCAAGCATCCACGTACGGGGCTGCCTGTTCGAGCGTGACATCGGGGAAGATGAACCCGTCAATGCCGGCGTCTTTGGCTCGTTTGGCGAACGCTGCCGGGCCTCCCATCCGGTAGACGAGCGACACGGAGATCATCGCGACAAGCCCAGCATCAATATCGGCTCTGCAGGAAGCCACCGCATTAAGAACGCTGTCCGCGGTCGCACCTGCCTGCAGTGCGTCGTGCATCGCGGCTGCAATAACCGGGCCGTCGGCGATCGGGTCTGAGAAAGGGAACCCGATCTCGATCACGCTCGCACCGGCGGCATCAATCGTCCTGAGCATCTCTGGGAGCAATTCTATTGACGGGTGGCCGCCAACCAGAAAGGGCATGAGTGCACGTTTGCCCTCAGCGCGCAGAGACTCGAAGTTGGCCTTGATCCTGTTGTGAGCTGTGGTATTGGTCATCCGACGATCTCTGGGAGGTCCTGCAGGCCTTCGGTCAGGACGCGGGGGCCGGACTCGGTTACAAGCACATCGTGCTCGTAATGGACCGACAGAGAGCCATCCGCCGTGAAGACGGGCCATTCCTTGGAGCGGTTCTTTGTGTTCCCTGTGCCGACCGCGATCATGGGCTCAACCGCCAAGAGCATGCCCGGCTCACACACCACGCGGGAGTCTGGCCATTCGCCGGGGAAGCTCGGCATCGAGTTGGACACGAACGGCGGGCCGTGGAGCTTTCTGCCGTAACCGTGTCCACCCAGGCCCTTCGTCAGATGAAACCCGTACTCCTTCTCGACACAGGTCTGGACGGCCCTCGCCCACTCGAGAAGCGTATTGCCTGGCTTCAGTTGTTCGACTCCTCGGCTGATCGACTCGGTCCCGGCGCGCATGAGCCGCTCAGCGAGTTCTGTCCGCTCTGAGATGGCATACGTCCACGCGGCGTCACCGATCCAGCCCCGGTTCAAGACACCGACATCGATCGAGAGCAGATCGCCCGGAGCGAGGGGCTTCGAGGTGTACGCAGCCGTGCCGTGCACGACGCACTCGTTGAGACTCAGGCAGGCATGTGACGGGAAGGCGGGAGACCTCGGAACCCGGTACCCAAGGAAGCAGGATTTGCATCCGAGGTCCTCAAGCGTTTGCCCGACGAAGGCATCGATCTGTGCGAGAGTCATTCCTTCTTTGATGAATCCCGCTAGGCGCCTGTGCGTTTCGACGACCTTCTGCGCAGATTCGTACGCGAGATCGGCTTCGCTCGCAGAGATAGGGGGGATTCGTGACACGCGAGAATCCTAGCGGGTTCGCATGGATCCTGCGAGCCGAGCCCGCTGATTCCTAGTCCACGCGTCGGCCAGCGATCCACGCAGCCGCGACTGGGTTGGAGCCAATCTCAAACGCCAGCTCGCGCTCGTCAGCCATATCGAGAAGGACAAGATCGGCGCGCTGCCCGGGCTCGATCGACCCCCGGTCACTCAATCCAAGCAATCGCGCCGGGCTGCGAGTGCTCGCAATGAGTGCTTCAGAAGGCAGCAGCCCGAGCTTCCGTACTGCTGCCGCAATGACGAGCGGCATCGAACAGCTGGGGGCGCTGCCAGGGTTGTAGTTGCTGGCGATCGACAGCTGCCCGCCCGCGTCGAGGAATGACCTTCCATCTGCGAATCGATCGTCGAGGTGCAGGCCGCAGATCGGGAGCATGACACCAAACGTGTCTGATTCGGCAAGCATCGTGAGATGCTCAGGTGTAGTTGCTTCGAGGTGATCAACGCTCAAAGAGGTTCGCTTGATCGCTTCGGGAATCATCCCGAGATTGTTGAACTGATCCGCGTGGACCCTGATTTTGTGACCGGCCTCCAGCGCTGCATCGAAGAGCCGCAGCGTCTCTTCGAGAGTCCAAGAGCCGTCTTCGCAGTACGCGTCGATCGTGATTCCTGGGAAGCTCCGAGAGACTTCTGGCAGCGTTTCATTGATCGTGTAGCTCACGAAATCGTCAACCTCTGGGTCCTTGGCGTGGCCGATGCACGCGGTCGGCACGAGCGTGCCAGGCCAGATCCCGTCAGCTTCGCTGATAGACTCAAGCATTTTGATCTCATCGCGAGTGGAGAGCCCGTAACCGGATTTGACCTCAGTTGAGAGTGTTCCAAGTGAGAGCATGCGACTGAGGTGGCCAAGAAGTCTGTCTCGAAGTTGTTCACGGGTTGCCTCGCGGACAGATCGGACGGTCGACATGATCCCGCCGCCGGCATTGAGCAACTCCAGGTAGCTGGCGCCCTTGAGCTTCTGCTCCCACTCTTCGAGGCGGCTGCCCGCCCAGCACGCGTGTGTGTGGCAGTCAACAAACCCGGGGATGAGCACGCGTCCCATCGCGTCAAAGCGTTGACCCGATGAGATTTCAAGCCTCTGGCCAACCGCTGAGATGGTTCCCCGCTCGATGACTACATCGCATTGGTCAATAGGCGCTATATCAGAAGGCGTATCCCCGGTCAGCGTGAGTACGCGGGCGTTTGTGATGAGAAGGTCGCTCAAGCATGGCTCCCGGGTCTGGATGCGTAGCCCTTGAGGAAGGTCAGTAATAGGTGTGCCGCCACCCGTGCTGTCTTGCCAGCGAGGTCATTTGGCGGGCAGAGCTCCATGATGTCGAAGCAGCGAACCCTGTCGTTTGCACCAGCTGCATTGATCCACTTCGCGACTTCGTGTACAGACATGCCCATCGGGTTCTGGGCGCTGACGCCCGGTGCTGATGACACATCTAATACGTCAAGATCGAGGCTGAGGAAGAGGTTGTCACCGGGCCATACGCCGCCGGGTTCGAGTGCGTCGATCCGCCCGCCGTGGCTGTGGAACCAGCGTGTGTGTTCTCGGCTATTCGTAAAGTGACTGAACCCGATGAGGTCAAGCCTCTTCACATCGCAGTCTTCGATGAGCTTTCGAAACGGCATCCCTGAGCCTTCCTCATCTCTGACATCGAGGTGGGCATCGAGGTAGATGCCGTTCATTTCGCCGTAGTGCTTCGAAACTGCGCGGACGAACGGAAACGTCAGATCATGTCCGCCGCCCAGCATGATCGGGAAGAGCCCGGCATCGAGCAGTTGGTTCACCGCATGCGTCACCCGGTCATGTGTTACGGTCAGATCACCGCTTGTCACGACATCGCCCGCGTCGTAGACGGCGGGCCAGACCCAGTCATCGGGTTCGTTCGTGCCGTAGCGGGTTAGAGCGACCCGCAGAGCGTCTGGGCCTTGCGCAGCACCGGGGTTGCCGTGATTCATCAGCACGCCGGTGTCGTCCGGTACTCCGAGGAGCGCAATCTGGCACCCATCGGGCGAGTCGGTCCGGATGAGTGAACCAAACCGGTTCTTGGAGACCTCG
Source organism: Phycisphaera sp. (assembly GCA_003712165.1). Lineage (GTDB taxonomy): Bacteria > Planctomycetota > Phycisphaerae > Phycisphaerales > UBA1924. The sequence continues at coordinate 1,767,343 of RHLH01000001.1, read as the reverse complement.
GGCCATTCCATCTTGCGGGTGTGTTCGATTTCCATGCGAGGTAGTTTACCAGAGATCAGGACCTGCGTGCCCTTGCAGGACATCGCCGAGCCGTCCCCGGGCGTTCTCAAGCAGCCGCGACGCAGTGTCAAGATTGACGCCTCGCGTATGCATCACAACCGCGGCTTTCACGCTGTTGCCCGCGATATCCAATTGCTTGAGCGCTTGTTCTCTTTCTAGACCAGTCAGACGTGAGACTACGCGAGCCGCCCTGTCGCGCAGCTTGTCGTTCGTGGGCCGCATGTCAACCATCAGATTCTGATAGACCCGTCCGGATCGGACCATGAGGGTTGTTGAGATCGTGTTCAGGACGAGCTTTGTCGCGGTGCCCGCTTTCATGCGGGTTGAACCAGCGATCACTTCAGGACCGGTATCGAGCAAGATCAAATGCTCGCAAGACGGAGGTGCCTCTACGTCTGAGCACGTGATCATCCCGGTTGTGATGCGGGGAGCGAAGCTTCGCGCGATATCGAATGCGCCGCGTACATATGGGGTCGTACCTCCGGCCGCAATCCCCACCAGAGTGTCATCGTCAGACAACTTGAGTGCTGCAAGTTCTCCGCGGGCACCGTGTGGATCGTCTTCGGCAGATTCGCTTGACGTCCGGAGCGCGCTGTCTCCACCGGCGATAATGCCGACCACTTTGCCGGGTTCCACGTGGAACGTTGGCGGGGCTTCGGAAGCGTCGAGAACACCGAGTCTGCCCGATGTGCCTGCCCCGAGATAGATGAGTCGGCCAGCGGCCGAAAAGCCGTGCTCGGCTGCGGAGATTAGCGCTGATATCTGCACTTTCGAGGCAGCTACCGCCTGCGCAATCAGTGCGTCTTCCTGATTAATAAGCTGGACGCAATCCACAACACTCATCGCATGCAAATCTGCGGCAGCAGGGTTCATCTGTTCCGTGGAAAGGTGCGACCTGTCTATGGGCTGATTAGCCATGACGCAGTGTATGTGGGCCGTCGGGGAAACACCACGATCCCGATACGATGGGCTGCTTCACGCCTGTCACACTTTCGAGACCGATAGGCAAGCCATCCAATGAGAGAGCACCGAGTACCGCCATGGCAACGGCTTCACGGTGGAGTGGGTCCACACCCGCCTCCTGAGTAGTCAAGACTGGGATGTTGGTATGGGCACGGATCGAATCCATGAGAGAGCTGTTTCGAGTTGAGCCCCCTGCGCAGAGAATCTCATCAGAGCCCATGGTACTTTCCGCGATCAGACTCCCAATGACATCACAGAGTGTCGCTAGAACATCTTCACCCACAAGCCCATTCGTGTACGGCAACCCTTCGTGGTCGCTTCCGAGCGATGTGCGTGGGATAATGCCTGCCCACTCACTGTGTAGTTTCTCGCGAAGACCGCCGACGACATTCCCTTTGGAGGCTCTTTCGCCTTCCTCATCGAACGCGATATCAAAGTAGTTCTTTGCCGCTCTGTCGAGCCAGTGGTTACAGGGACAGATATCCATGCCGGAGATCAGTTGGGGATCGAGACTGTCACGTGGTAGCGCAGGCAGCAACGTGACGTTGCAGAAACCACCAAGATTTACGATGGCTCGACCACGATCGTCTGCACCTAACATGATCGCGTCGGCAATAGGCGTGAGCGGCGCGCCTTGTCCTCCGCAGGCCAGGTCTGCTCTGCGCAGGTCGTAGAGCACGGGTGTTCTCAAGCGAGCGGCAACTGGCCAGGGGTTGATGAGCTGCCATGTCAGCGGGGGCTTGTGGTAGATCGTTTGGCCGTGCAGTACGACGAGATCGGCACGCCTTGGTTGAAATCCTGTGTCAAGGAACTGAGCGATAGTCTCGCCGAAAGAAAGACCCAGCCTAGCGAATTCAGACGCCGAGGTGAGAGCGCCGTTTGCGAGCTCTCGGAGCTCATTGCCGAGTGACCCGAGAGGCTGGGACTCAAAGCGTTCCATGTTTATGCGCATCTTGTACCCGGCACCTGAGATACGAACGAGTGAAGCATCGATCGCGTCCATACTGGTGCCGGTCATCACACCGATGATCATGCGGTCGCCATTCATGATGTGGTCTCGTGCTTGAGTCGGCTATGGAGGGTTGTGTAGTGCTGTGTACTCGCCGCCAGACCAGGGAACCGAGAACGCTCGCGCCAGAGTTGTTTGTGTTGGGAGATGATGTTGTCTAGGCCCGCGGCTTGTTGTCCTCCTCTGCGCATGATCGCCGTGTCGCACGCGAATCGGCTGCAATCGAGCGAGTGCAGAACTTCGGTGCGTATGAGCGGCTCATTCAGAGTTGGGACGCGGTTACTTAGCTCGTCAAGTATCGCTCGAATCTCATTCCACTCGGTGATGCCACCTCGAATAGGCATCGACTCGTGGGCCGGGTGAAGCTCATGGAAGAGTGCAGACGAATTGAGCAGGCGGGGTAGATTCTGTGCATCCCGAGCCTCGCGAAGTTGCAGATCTGCATCCCCGAGTGCGTCGAGCCAGGCAGCGAGTCCGGAGTCAGGTTCGTCAAACACATGAATGTCGACCGCGCTTGGCTCAGCAAGATATTCTCCTGACCAAGCGGCGGCGGCGCCGTCGGCGAGTGCGCGCAGCGTGATCGGCCACTGTTGCCTGTGACCGAGATCGCCCCAACTTGTCAGCAAGAAACCTTGGCATTTGTACGATGAACCGATCTTGGCGGCAGCCTTGATGTTTGCGAGGCGTTCCGTCGTTCTCCCTGCGAACGACCGCCAGCAGCTGGTACCTGGGCAAATCCACGCGGACATCTGTCTTGCTCTTAGTTTATCGAGGCCTTCTGCGAAGGGTGATTCCGGTTCGTATCCCCAAACAAGTCCTGTCATATTATCGGGCAGACGATCGAGGCATCGAGGATGGCTCAGCGCCACGTCGGCCCAGAACATCGGGTGGAATCCGATATCTGAGCAGATGTCGGCAACACCGCCTACGAACTGCGAGTAGACATGCTCGTATCCGAGCTGCTGTACAAGCGCTTTCGAACTGCCTGTGCCGAGGTCTGCAACCTCATCGCATCCGATGTTGACCCGCTGACTTGTATGGCACGCGCGGAGCTGTGCAAGCCAATCACGAATCAGTGCCTTTGAACCTGGATGGCCTGGATTGAGTGAGAAAGGGCCTTGCCGTCGAAACCCGTAAAACTCGTACTCATCGTGAGTTTCCGCGAGGTGTGCGTAATCTGGATGGCTGAGCCAGTGAGAGAGGTGCCCGAAGCAATTCTGGTTCGCCGCAAGCTCGATGCCGTGATTCGTGCAGAGCAAATCCAACTCGTGGATATGCTCTGCAGTCATCGGGTCGAGGCCGTTCCAGATCTGTTCGTGACCGCTGTAAGCGAATGTGTGCTCAAAGTAAAGTTGGAGGTGGTTGAACTTCATCGCAGCGAGCAACTTTACGATGGATTTGAGATGTTCCATCGTTGGGATACGATCGCGAGAAACGTCGAGCATGAAGCCGCGGTGTGCAAACTGCGCCCAGTCGTGTATCTCGAATGCATGGCACCGAGTGCAAAGTCTTGAGAGTTGATCCAGTGTTGTGTTGGCTGCTCGCAGAGCGTCTTCGTCTCTTGCAACGATCTCAATTGTGTCTGCCGCACGGATGGTGTGCTCGCAGGGTCTCGTCAGATTGTGAGGATCGAAGCACACGTTCCTGCGCTTGCTGATATCCGTTGTGGAAAGCAGGCTTTGTGCCCGGCGGGGGCGGGGAAGAAGCGGGAGTGTCTCGATCCGCGGTTCACGCATCTCGCTTGGCTCCGCTTGGCCAGGCGGCGATTGCGAACGAGATTCCTGCTGCGATGCAGAGGCGCCATGTGAAGTGCAGCGACAGGAGATCGCTGAACAGCCCCTGTAAACCGGTTTGTTGCTCGTGCACCGAGTCTGCGTAGGCCGCGGGTTGCATCAAACCTGTGATGACAAAGCCGGAGATAAGAGCAGCGATGATCGAGAGGGTGGTCCCCCGCTTGGTCAGGATCGCTGTCAGAAAGACGGGCACAAGCCCGGCGTAGGCGAATGCCATGACACCGAGAGCGAAATTGAGGAGTTCGCTCGATTCCTGGTGCTCGCGATCAGCGCGCTGCCAGATAACACAAAGCAGCGCGAACATTCCGAGGAGGGTGCCGAATAACACGACACCGATCCGGCCGGCATGAACGTAGTGTTCTGGTGGCTTATCGGGTAACGCCGGGCGGTAGAAATCGTTGATGAACGCGGCACTCATCGCGTTCATCGCGGAGTTCACGCTGCTCAGTCCTGCAGCAAACAGGCCCGCGATCATAAGACCGGTCATCCCGGCGGGCATCTCCGACATGATGAACACGAGGAATGTCTTGCGGGAATCATCTGACGCAAGCTGTGTAGGTGGACGGTCAAGGAAGTCGGGGTGCTGGTAGTAAATCCAGAGCGCGAGCCCCACGAGCAGGAACACGGCGACGGTCGGGATACCGAGAAGGATTCCCGTTATAACCGATCTCGAACCGGCTCTGGCGTTCTTGCACGTGAGCATCCGCTGAGCAAGATCCTGATCTGTTCCGTATGAGCCAATCCCGAGCACCGTGAACCCGATGAGTGCCGTGCCAAGTGTGAACGGCAGCTTCGGATCTAGCCCTGTGTTGATGACCCTGAGCTTGCTGGCACCATTGCTGCCCTTTGCGAGTGTGTCGAAGATTTCATGCATGGGTACATCGAGTCGAGAAACGACCAGTATCACTGCAGCAATCCCGGCGCCAACAAGCACGCAGTACTGCACGACATCTGTCCAGATGACACTCGTGATGCCACCGATGAGCGTGTAGAGAATACCGACGAACGTCACCACAGCAACTGATGTGCCGACTGATGCGAGCGAAAGCTCGGTCTCTGTTCCATAGAGAATGAGCGTGAGCGGAATAGCTATGAGATAGAGCCTTGCGCCACTCGCAAGAAGCCTGCCGAGCAGGAACGCAGCGCTTGCGGCTTTGCTCGCGCCCGGCCCGTAGCGATGGTCCAGCAGTTCGTAGATCGAGCCAACGTTGTGGCGGTAAAAGACTGGGATAAACAAGAACGCGATGACCAACGCGGCCAGGATCATGCCGAGATTCGTGGATAAGTAGGTCAGATCTCCTGTGTAGCTCGACTCTGGCACCCCGAGGAAAGTGGCGGCAGAGAGGCTGGTCGCGACGATCGAGACCGCGACAGCCCATGAAGGCAGCTTGCTCGAACCCTTGAAGTAGTCGTCGGTTGAGCGTTGTTTCTTCCGAGCAAACCAGATGCCGCTGATTACGATCAGCGCGAAGTACGCTCCGAGCACGGCCCAGTCAAAGGCGAGCAGTCCGTTTGCGGTGGTGATGTATGACAAGGGCATAGAGCACTTACCGTTCGAGCCGCCGGGAACCGCCCATAGCTAGCGAGCGTTGCTCGGCTTCGATTGTTTGCATGACCCGCAGTGCGTCATGCATCGTGACGGGCGGTGTCGAGGCGCCCTCGCCGATCGCGATGAGATAGGCGCGGATCTGCATGTCCCAGCCGGTGAGCCGGCTGAGATTGATCGGTGTCGAGCCGCTGTCGTCATGAAGCACGAGCTCATGATCAGCTCCTAGTGAGAACTCGGCCGTTGCCCGTTCAAAGCAGACGCTGTATCGCATGACGAACGGGGCAGATGGGTGGCGATCCCAGCATCCCTCTGCCGCGACGTGAACAGGTGTGTCGTTGTATGTGTACTGCGTCGAGATGTGATCTTCATCGCCCGTGCTGGTCACAGAATCGGGCACACCGAAGCAGGCGTGAACAAAGTCGGTGTCATGGATATGCAGGTCAAGTAGCGCGCCTCCCGACCTGGACTTGTCTTTGTAGAAACCGTCTGACCACCCAGGTGTGGAACCGAGTCTTTGGAAGGTGGCCGATCGAGTCCTGCCGTAGATGCCTGTGGTCACGGCGTCGCGCAACCAGGCCCAAGCAGGCCAGAACCGCATGCACATCGCGGGCATGCATAGAACACGCTGCTTTTCAGCTTCCGCGGCCGCGCTGGTCAGTATGGAGATGTCGCTTGAAGTACGTGCAACTGGTTTCTCAACGAGTACGTGTTTGCCGGCACGCAATGCTTGTAGCGCGAGTTCTATGTGTGTATCTGTATGAGTGCAGATACTGATAAGATCAATATCGTCAGATTCAATCAGTGTCGTTGGATCGGTAGTGGTGCATGTCTGTTCAGGATCGAAGAGCGCATCGTGCGTCGTGGAGTCAATGTTGCCCTGCGTTTCGAATGTGCCCGTTAGCAGATCGGCGTTCTTATCTGCGACACCAGCGAGCTTCACCGGCAGTCCGCTATCGTGCGCGGTGTTGTAGGCGCGGATGTGAGTCTGGCCAATGAACCCCAGGCCGATGACCCCTGCGCGTATCTCATTCATATCTGTGCCCCGGCAGATTTCAGAAGGGGCATGAGATAGTCAAGGCCATCGCTGATATCTCGCACCCGCGAGTCGCCGGCTTCTCTCTCGAAACACATGTCAACATTGAGATGCCGCTCAGCAACCGTCTCGAAGAGAGAGGTCCAGTCCACGTGCCCCCTGCCGACGGGCGTCTCTGCGCCCCATTCGCCGGGCGTGTGCGCCTGAGTCGCATCTTTAAGATGGATCTGGTACGTGTGTTTGTACAGAAGCAGCAACGCATCGGCGGGGTCGCCCATGCCGTAGAGGATCATGTTCGCTGGGTCGAAGTTGACACCGATTGCGTCGGACCTGAGTTGTTCTAAGAAGAAACGAAGGGTTTCGGCTGACTCCTGACCAGTTTCGAGTGCAACCCGAACGCCGTGATCGTGGAAGCACTGGGAGAACTCCAGAACACGATCTCGTATGAGTGAGAACTCAGGATCGGCTGTGTCGTGCGGCATAAAGCCTGCATGAAAGGTAACTAGGTCGATCCCGAACTTTGTACACATCGGTGCAGCTCTTCGTGCCAATGCTAAATTCGTCTCCCAGTGCTCGTCAGGTCGTAGTCCTCCAGTTTGCCGAATCGTGTTGAGAGTCGTGTAGTCCTCACCTTTGGTTTGGACCATCGCGGATAGGATCTGTATCCCATTGGCACGGAGTACCGAAGCTGTTTCATTGAGATCCCACTCACCTGCGAGCAGCGGTTCGAGCGCGAGTTGGACCGATGACAAGCCGCACTCGCCGGCCTTGCGTGCAAGATCATCGGGCGAGCCAGGCTGCAACGACCATGAACAAACACCGATACGCATACGGCACTAGACCTCCGCTAAGACTCCCGCACGGGTATGGTACAGGGAACTGTCGGAGGGCGGGCGATTGGCGTGGCTCGGGATCGACATCGGAGGCACCAGGATCAAAGTCGCCCTCTTGGATGGCACAAAGCAGGTATCATGCGCAACAAGCCAGACGTACGCCGATCTGATTCGGCCCGGCTCTTCGAGTGTCTTGATGATGTCACATTACAGCTCCGTCTGGGTGCTGCTGCAGGCTGCGCGACACCCAACTGGTGTCGCTTGTACAGGACCAGCTGTCCTCGATCGTGTATGGGCTTGACGACTATCACGCGGTTCGCGGGACAGCAAAAGTCGCTTTACTTGGTCTCGAGTGATCCTGCTGGTTGCACCGGTGCAGGAATGGTGCGCTGATACACAACCGCCGAGCCGCGTCGCCCGCCTGAGTGGATAGGCTGAACTGCAATGCAAAGGATCGGGTCTGTGCTCTGGTAATCTGGAAACGTGGCAATCGTTGTTGTTGACGGCAATTCACGTAAACTCCAGTTACTTCCTGCTTTGGTCCAGAGGACCCAGCCTTCTGCTTCACGCGGCAGAGCCGATATGGACACCCGCGAATAACCAACTGCAGTTGTCACTCGGATCTCTGGTGATCTTGTTGTGTTCGTTCCAAGCCAGGGCGTGTCTGGGATGTTCGCGTGATCAGCAAGAGTCCGCCTGAGAGCAGGGTTGATTTCCTGTCGATCTTCGGTCATGCCAATTGCTGAAAAGAGCACGAATCCGTTCGCGTCGGGATGTGACTTAAGCAATTCAATCTGTCCGGTGATGTCCTCGGGTGCCCAGCCACCATCTGCTTTGATGCGTGTGAGATAGATACCGGGCCAGACGTGACGACCTGCCGGGTTGTTGCTGGTCCACCAGTCGAGCAGGGGCTCAAACGGCTGTCCCTCTGACTCGATCTTCCAGTACAACTGAGGTGACACATAGTCGAGCCATCCCTCGCGGAGCCAGCGCCTGGCATCGGCGGCGAGTCCCGTGTAGGCATCAAACCCGACCACGCCCTCGGGGTATCCGGGTCTCCAGATTCCGAACGGGCTGATGCCGACAAGCACTTCAGGACGCTGCCGTTTGACACTTGCGTACATGTCTCGCACAAAGCGATCGATATTGAGACGACGCCAATCGGATCGGTCGAGTCTTCCGCCGGTCGCAATGTACGCCCCGAATGTCCTGCTGTCGCTAAACGTCACGCCTTCGATCGGGTAGGGGTAGAAATAGTCGTCGACGTGCAGGCCGTCGATGTCGTAGCGCCGCACGATGTCATCGATGACAGTGAGTGCCAGTTCTTGGGCGTTGTTATCTCCGGGGTCGAGCCAGTAGTACTCGCCGTGCTCAATAAGAAACTTAGGGCGCTTTGCGACGATGCTGTTCTTCGCTGGAGTTCCAGGTGTCTTGGGGTGCCACGCTCTGAAGGGATTGATCCACGCGTGCAGATGGAGTCCTCTGGCGTGTGCCTCTTCGATCCAGAAGGCCAACGGGTCGTAGCCGGGGTTCTTGCCCTGCTCGCCGGTCAGGAAGGCCGACCAAGGTTCGTAGGGTGAACGATACAGCGCGTCGGCGCAGGGTCTCACCTGCAGTACGATCGCGTTGAGCCTGAGGTCAACCGCCAGATCGAGGATCTGAACCGCTTCGGCCTTCTGTTCCGTTCGGCTCAGGCCTGGTTCGCTCGGCCAGTCGATATTGTCAACGGTCGCGACCCACAAGCCGCGGAATTCCTGAATGGGCTCTGGCGGGGCGGCCAACGGATGATCAAGTCTCACCCAGTCTGCGCGGTGCGCGCAAGCGGGAATGAGCGGGGCTACAAGAAGCAAAGCCAATGCAAAGAGCGATCGCATCGCGCGGAGCGTACCAGAGAACCCGCTACTGCATCGGAATGTCGACTTGCTGGTTCTTGGCGCACTTGGCTGCGGTGTCGTACCCCGCGTCGGCGTGTCGGAAGATACCCATCATCGGGTCGTTCGCGAGCACCCGCGAGATACGTGCAGCGGCTTCCGGGGTGCCGTCGGCGACGATGACCTGCCCAGCGTGCTGGCTGAACCCGATGCCGACGCCTCCCCCGTGGTGGAGGCTGACCCAACTCGAACCCGATGCGACGTTCACCATCGCGTTGAGCAGTGCCCAGTCGCTGATCGCGTCGGAGCCGTCGAGCATGCCCTCGGTTTCCCGGTTTGGGCTTGCGACCGAGCCGCAGTCGAGGTGGTCGCGTCCGATGACAACCGGCGCCATGAGTTCGCCCGAGGCGACCATCTCGTTGAATTTCAGGCCCGCTTTATCGCGTTCACCCAGCCCAAACCAGCAGATGCGCGAGGGCAGGCCCTGCCAGCCGAATCTTGGCTCGCATTTCTCGAAGTCCCCGGTGAGGAGGGCTTCTGGGTTCTTGTGACAGCCGAGGATCCAGCGGTGGAGCCGTTCGCCGTAGGGGCCAGAGTCCTTTGGGAAAAGATCAAGCAACGCCTTGTCGGTCTTGTAGATATCAGCCGGGTCGCCCGAGAGCGCTACCCAGCGGAACGGGCCCCGCCCGACGCAGAACTGCTCCCTGATGTACGCGGGGACGAACCCTGGGAACGCGAACGCGTCTTCGAATCCGTTGTCGAGTGCGCGTTGGCGGATGTTGTTGCCGTAGTCGAACACGATCGCGCCTCGCCTTTGGAGTTCCACCATCGCGCGCACGTGCCGAGTCATCGAGTCGATGCTGAGCTTCTGGTAGGCCTTCGCGTCGCGAACGCGTTCCTCGGCTGCTTGTTCGAAGGTGTACTCAACGGGCACGTATCCCTCGAGCGGGTCGTGCGCTGAGGTCTGGTCGGTCAGTACATCGGGTGTGATGTTGCGTTCGAGCAGTCTCTCCAGCAGTTCGACAGCGTTGGCGTGCACGCCGACTGATACTGCTTCACCTCGCCCTGTGAGTTCAACAGCCCGATCGATCGCGTTGTCCAGCCCATCCACGATTTCGTCGAGGTACCGATCGTCTCGGCGCCGCTCGAGCCTCGTGAGATCTACGTCGGCGATGAGGCAGGTTCCCTCGGTGAGCGTGACCGCCAGCGGCTGCGCACCGCCCATGCCGCCGCAACCACCTGTCACGCAGAGTTTGCCCTTGAGAGATCCACCGAAGTCCGTCCTGCCGCACTCGGCGAACGTCTCGTACGTGCCCTGCAGGATGCCCTGAGTGCCGATGTAGATCCACGATCCGGCAGTCATTTGCCCGAAGATCATCAGCCCCTTGGCTTCGTACTCGTCAAACTGATCCTGCGTTGCCCAGTGGGGAACAATGTTGCTGTTGGCGATGAGCACGCGGGGTGAATCCGGGTGGGTTCGCACAATGCCCACTGGTTTGCCCGACTGGACGAGAAGCGTCTCATCGGTGTCCAGTCTTTTGAGTGTTTCAACAATCGAATCGAACGCGGCCCACGAGCGCGCTGCACGGCCTCGGCCGCCGTACACAACCAGAGCGTCGGGGTGCTCGGCGACCTCGGGATCGAGGTTATTCATGAGCATCCGCATGGCTGCCTCGGCTTGCCAGGTCTTGCAGGTGAGCTGGCTTCCGCGCGGGGCTCGGACTGCTCTGGCGCCTGCCGTGAAATCGAGTGTGGATGCCGATTGTGTCGTTGTCATGTGCCTGTCTCCAACTTTGGGAACACTATGCCAGGCTCGTATTTGCCGCTCAAACCGGTGTCTTGCACAAGGGGCGGCGTGATGGGACTATCGTAGGGGGAAATCCCTGTATCCAGACACGGAGACGCTTGCCATGACTCGCAACAGAACTCGTCATTTCGCACTGGTCGCCTCGTTCGCCGGCCTCGCGGCTACCGCGCCTCTCTCGGTTCTCGCACAGGAAGGCGGCGACGATGCCGTGATCGATCTCCGTTTTGGGGGCCTCGCGAACATCGAGCCTCATGGAAAGGACGCCGCCGCGTACGAAGCCGTCATGATGCTCGGCGAGCGGCTCGCAGAGATTCCAGAGGAGACGGATGGACCAGAAGAGGCCCGTGCTCTGATCGAGCTGGCGTGGTCCTGGCTCAGCGGCTCGACTGGTCTTCAACTGACCCAGACCAACCAGGCGCCGGGGTTGGCGCTCGCATTGGCTGCCACGCCTCACGGCATGTCAGGTGATGAGTTCACGGGCATCGTTACGGAGATTATGCGTGAAACCGGCGGGCCGATCGATGAAGACGATCAGGGTACTTATCTCTCTACACCGATTGGTCGGGCCAGAATAGAAACCGTGAACGATGGATCGACGATGTCGATCACGCTGGGGACAGAGGACCACGCTTCGACCGACCCACTGATGTACGACCTGCCGGCGGGCTCGACTTCCCTCATGTCAGGGCAGTTTCACTTGCAGAGATTTGGTCAGTTCATCGTCCAGATCATTTCAGAGGAGGAGCCCGAGCTGGGCGAGTTCATCGAGCAATACCGTTGGGTGATCGATGAAGCACCGCTGGTCGACTTTGCCTATGGCAACGATGCCGATTACCAGTACATCACCAGCCGGGCTCACGACGGCAAGGACTGGCTCGTCAAACTGGGCATGGATCCGGACGTCACGATCACTGGCGATCAGTTCGCCGATGTTCCACAGGACGCGACGACTCTCTACATCTTCCCGTTCTCGCTCGATTTCATCCTGAACATCGTTGATCAGCTCGCGGAAGCTGAAGGTGAGGACCCGTTCGGCGAACTCGAGGATGCCCTTGGTTTCGATGTCCGTGGTGACGTTCTTGAGAACCTCGGCCCGCGATTCACGTACTACCAGTCGCTGTCCACAGGCGGGGGCGGCCTGACCTCCGCGGTCATGATCTGCGAACTCGAGGACGCCGAGAGGCTCGCAAGCACGCATGCAGAACTGCGCAATCAACTCAATGATGTTCTAAGCGAGGAAGCTCGCGGGTATGTCCGAGTCCGCTCGTGGGAAGCTGCCGGGCATGAGGTGTTCTCGCTCACCACACCGGGTATCCCGCTGCCTTTCGAGCCGTCATGGTCGATCGCTGGTGACAGTCTTGTGCTCGCCGCATCTCCGGTCGGCATCGTTGCCGCTCTTGAGCAGATCAATACTGATGGGGCTTCGATCGCCGATAGCCCTGTGTTCAAGGCTGCAATGGCAGGCATCACGCCCGAGGACGGTGTTAGCACGGTCACATTCAGCAATACTGAGTGGTTTGCGGGTCAGGGCTACAGCACCGCTAACTTCATGGCCTCTGCGCTGGCCAATGCCGTGCGTTCGCCGAGCGATCCGACTCGTGACGCGGGCATGCTCATGCCGGGCTACCACGAGTTTACATCGGGCATCAAGCCGATGGGCGCCGTCGAGTACTGGGAGGGTGATGACTACGTCGCAATGATGCGCATGGAAGGCTCGGTCCTCGTTGAGGTTGCCGAGTTCTCGACCCAGATGGGCGGGATCAGAGGCCTTGCAGCGATAGCTGCGCTGCAGGCAGGCGCGGCTCTCCCTGCGCTCCAAAGCGCACGAGAGAGTGCTCAGCAGGTGAAGGCGGCCTCACAGGTTCGATCACTCGTTATGGCAGCCGTGACATACTCGATCGACCATGATGGAAACGGGCCAGACTCATACGACGTGCTCATCGAGAACGGGTACATCGGGTGGGAGATGCTCAGCTCGCCCGCAGGTCCCGCGTACGACGATCTGGGCGACATCGTGCTCCGGCTGGATCTCGATGACGGGCAGCTCTCCGAGTACAACGCCGACTTTGTGATCGCCATCGATCGCGCTGCATACGTGAACGGCGGCATGGATGTCAGCGTCGGATTCGCAGACGGACACGTCGAGACGCTCTCGTACTGGGAGGTCGACGAGATTCTCGATCTCGACGAGAACACCGGCGCCCGCGAGGCATTTCAGCTCGATTGATCGGTTCAGAAGAGGCCCGCGAACCCATCGTCCTGTATCAGCTGATCGAGTGCCTCGATATCCGGAGCGGGCGGACGGTCGTCTTCGAGTCTCGCGACGCGGTTGCGAATAATCTGATGTGCGTGTTCGAGTTTGCTTCCGGTCTTTAGCGGCCGATGATGCTCGATGGCTTCACTCGCGCAGAGAAGCTCGATCGCCACGACGTGCCGAGCAAGCTTGGTCGCTCGGCGTGCTTTCGCAGCCGCGCGAGGGCCGAACGAGTTGTAATCTTCGATACCGGCGCTGGTCGAAACGTTCGCGGGCGTGGCGGGTGTGCAGAGGCCGATGATCTCGTTACAGCACGCGGCTGCCGTGTACTGAACGATCATGAGACCTGATGTCAAACCGGGGCGGGTCGCAAGGTATGGGCTCAGGCCTGATTCCGGGTCGTGCCCCGAGAGCATGTAGAACACGCGCCTCTCGGACATTCCCGCGATGTGTGAGATGGCTACCGCGAGATGATCGAGGGGGAGCGCGATCGGCATGCCGTGAAAATTCCCTGCTGAGACCAACTCAGGTGTTTCGCCCTCCGCGATCACAAGCGGGTTGTCGGTGACTGCTCCGAGCTCTTCAGTGAGTGAACTACGCACGTACTCGATAGCGCCAAGCGCAGCGCCCAGCACCGGTGCCTGGCATCGGAGCGAATACGGATCCTGCACGCGTGGGTCGTTCTCCCTGTGCGAGGGGAGGATTTCGCTACCATCAAGAAACCCGCGGAGTGTAGAGGCTGCGTTGGTGATGCCGGTGTGTCTGCGTGCAGATGCGACGTGCTCGTTGAGGAAACTATCGGAAGCCTTGCAGCCGTCGATCGACATCGCTCCCGCAACGAACGCGGCTCTCAGCAGCCTGTCCGTGTCGGCCAGGGCCAAGGACGCTTGAGCAGCCATCAGGTGTGTGCCGTTGATGAGCGCAAGCCCCTCTTTCGAGTGGAGCTGGGCGGGTTCAATCGAATGAGTTGCCAGTACATCGCGCGTCGGATTGCGTGCGCCTTGTTCGAACACCTCGCCTTCGCCGATCAGCGCGAGCGCGAGATGCGCGAGCGGGGCGAGGTCACCGGACGCCCCAACCGAGCCGAGCGATGGAACTACGGGAGAGATGTTTGCGTTGAGCAGCGAGAGGATCGTCTCAACGAGCTTCACGCGTACGCCACTAAGCCCTCGCGAGAGAGATGCGGAGAGGATGAGCATCATCGCTCTCACGGTTTCGACAGGCAGGGCCTCGCCGACGCCGGCAGCGTGCGAGCGGATCAGGTTGACCTGGAGTTGCCTGAGTTTGTCGTCTTCAACTCGATGTCTCGCGAGAGAGCCGAAACCAGTGTTCACGCCGTAGTGCGGTAGGCCGTCTGATTCGATCGTTTCGAGGTGCGCCCTTGAAGCAAGGATTGAATCGCGTGAAGAGTCCGAGAGCTCGACACGGGCGTTGTGTCTGGCGACCGAGACTACCTGTTCGACCGTGAGTGGTGAGCCGTCGAGTATGACAGTGTTCTGCATGCCCTAGTTTCTGCCGCTCAACAACTCAGGGCAACGGCTCAAGGTTCAGGATCATGTTCATCTGCTCGCTCAGCCAATCTGCTCGGCGGGTATCGGGGTTTGCTTCGAGCATTTCTAGAACTTGTGCGGCCAATGCCCGGGCCTTCTGGTCATCACCCGCGAGGTTGTAAGCTGCCGCCTTTCGAGCAATTATGTCGGCACGCTCGCGAGGATAAATCGTATCGGCTTCCTCAAGCCTCTTTGCCGCCAGTGCCCCTTCGCCCCGGTTCAGCGCACCCGTGCCGAGGTTTCGTAGCGTGCGTGCCCAGAGATCTCGCTCGGAGTTTGTCAGCGCGTTGAGTTGGTCTAGTTTCTGATACCTGCTTACAGACACCAAGTATGCCTTCTCGGCTTCGTCTGCGGGGTTCCCTTCTGCTTCGAGTCTGCCAAGCAGTTCGTAGGTGCGTGCGAGCTTAACTTGCAAACGCACAGCATCCCTTGCGAACTCAACAGAGTCAGTATCCATGGATTCCAGCCATTCGATGGTTGAGAACGCTGATTCGTACTTCGTGAGTGCGATGTTGAGCTGATCGGTGATTTCTTGGATTCGAGCGGGGTCGGGAGAGTCGTCATTGGCGAGATCACGCGCAGTTTGTACGTTGGGCTCTCGGCTTACATCACCGAGGAGCTCCTCCGCGAGCGCCACTCTGCGGTGTTTGATCAGGTCGGTCGGATCCTCATCCGCCATGCGCCTGGCAGCAGCGAGGAACGACTGGGCGCTCCGCTCAGCGAGTTCGGTTTCTTCGAGCTCGAGTTGTGCGTGCGAGATCGCGTCATGTGATGTGACCACCGCGACCTGTGCCGTCTCGTTATCTGGGTCAGCCTGAGCCAGGTCCGTTGCGAGCGACAGTCGTTCCTGGTGGAGCAGGAGCGCCTCCGCGTCCTCGCCCTCTTGCTCCTGCCGCTCTGCGACGTAGTACAACAACTCAATCAATCGCTGCTTGCCGACAGCATCTCGCGGATAGGAGACGACAAACGAGCGGCTCGCTTCCAGTGCTTCTGTGAATACCTCGTCAGCTTCATCAGTCCTGCCGAGGTCATTGAGCACGACCGCCTCGCCCCGGGCGGCTCGCACGATCGCGTCTTGAATTTCCAGGTCGCTTTCACTGAATGATCGTGCGAGTTCCTTTGCCGCCTGGTAGCTGGCGAGCGCGTCTGCGAACCTTGCCTGATAGCGAAGGACAGCGCCGCGTTGGATAAGGACATGAAACCGAACTTCGAGCGGTGATTGCTCGCCAGGGTTCTCCTGGATAATGAGCGCGCACTCTTGCTCGGCTTCGGAAGACAACGCAGCCGCGGCCTGTGTGCTTCCCTGACGGAGCAAGACAGCGCTGAGACCCAGCTTTGCGCGGATACCGCCAAGCTGGTACTTCAGTTTGTCGGGCTGCTCGGCGAGGAGTGCCCCGAATAGATCGCTTCCCATCTGGAATGAGGACTCCGCGATGGGCAGCGTTTCTGCGCCCACGAGTGCGATCTCGCCCATGGACAGGCTCGCATCAGCGATATCCTCACGGATCCAAGAGTACGTCTCGCCAGTCTCGGCGAGTTCTTTGAGCACCGCGAGTGAATTCTCGGCAAGCACACGTCTCGCGCTCGTGGCGCCCTCGAGCCTCCGGATCGCCTCTTCGAAATCACCGAGCATCGCTGTGAACGACCGCAGCTTCTCAAGGACATCCTCCGCTCGCTTTCGCTGCTTCTCTTCGTTTCCAAGAGCAATCGCGAGTTGTGTGTTCTTGTCTTGTAGGTCCGCTTCGGCGCTGAGAGCCCGGTCGAGCTGCCAGATCGCGACTCCGAGGCCGAGCACGATACCCGCGCTGGCGATCGTAATGCCGACAGCGGTCATCTTGTGCCTCTTGGCGAGCTTGCTGACTTGGTACCACGCGCTGGCGGGGCGGGCGAGCACTGGTTGATTCGTCAAGTAGCGATGGATATCTGCCGAGAACTCGGACGCGGACTGGTATCGTCGCGTCCGTTCTTTCGAGAGCGCTTTGCTGACGATCGTCTCGATGTCGCCCTTGTACACCCTGCTCACACTAGAGAGGTGCTCCGGTTCGACCTCGCGGATTACACGGACCGCCTCGTGGACCAGTTGTTTTTCGAGGTTGTATGGCAGGTGCCCCGCGAGAAGCTCATAGAGGACAACACCGAGCGAGTAGATATCGCTTCTGGCGTCGATCTCGTCTGACTCGCCGCCGACCTGCTCGGGGGACATGTATGGAACGGTGCCGACGAGCTGACCAACCCGGGTCATGTTCGCCGAATCGTCGATATCTGCTCCGATAGATCGGGCAACACCGAAGTCGAGGATTTTGGGTTGCCCGTCCTCGGTGACCAGGATATTGGCAGGCTTGATGTCCCGGTGGACAACGCCGCGTGTGTGCGCATGATGAACGGCGTCCGCTATCTTCTGGACCAGCGCCAGGCGCTCCTGCAGAGTGCAGTGTCTGAGTTTGACATACTCCGACAACGGCGTGCCCCGGATGTACTCCATCGCGAAGTAGGGCTGCTCACCGAAGTCGGTGCGCGTGGTGCCCGCGTCGTAAATCTGGGCGATGCCCGGGTGCTGGAGCCGGCCTAGAACCTGCGTCTCGAAGTGAAAGCGCTCGAGCGAGTGACGCGTCACCATCTGCGGCTTGATGACCTTGAGCGCGACGGTCCGCCTCGGCAGGCTTTGTGTGGCCTTGTACACCACGCCCATGCCGCCTTCGCCGATCTTGTCGATGACCTCGTATGGACCGATCTGGGTAGGAGAGGGGATGACATCGCCCAATCCGGGAAGGCCCGACATAGGCTGGGTCTGATCGGAGATCTCAGAGGGAGACTCGAGGTGTTTCAGGAGCGACTCAACTTCCGAGCGGAGTGATGCATCATCTGCGCACGCTTCATCGAGGTAGCGATCACGTTCAGCAGATGAGAGGTCCGCTGCTTCGTCGAGGATTCGTTTGATCTCGGATTGGCGATCAGATTCGCTCACTCAGCGTCTCCGTCTCCGAGCTCTCGCCTCATGAAGGCCTTGGCGTACTTCCAGTCGCGTTGCACAGTACGTGTGGTTACACCAAGCACCTCAGCGATCTGAGGTTCAGCCATACCAAGGAAGAACCGGAACCGGACGACCTCAGCGGAGCGGGGGTCGCTGTTCTCCAGTTTGGTGATCAGCTTGTCAAGAGCGATGACGTCGCTGACAGGCGCATCGCCCGCGACCTGGATGTCATCCAGAGGAACGCGCTCACGGTCGCCGCCTCGTTTGAGTGCATTGCGTCTTCGAGCGGCGTCGATGAGTATCTCACGCATCGCACGGCTGAACGCGCCGTACAGGTGCCGACGGTTCTCGAAGTCGACGTTTTCCTGGCCGAGCACCTTGAAGTACGCCTCGCCGACGAGCGCCTCGGCATCGAGAGTCTGAGAGCCCACGTAACGCTTCTGGTGTTCTGCGATGTGCCGGAGTGTCTGGTAGACCGCGTCTACGAGCTGGTCACGAGCACCGGACTCGCCGACGCGGATCTTGTCGAGGAGCTGAGTTACGAAGTGGCCGTCTGAGGTTGGGGATTCAAAGTCTGCCATGCCCGAGGCTCCTGCTGGTGCGGGGAGAACGAGATCGCTCGTCTTACACTGAGTATCCGCATTCTGGCGCGTGCCGCGACAAGAGCAGCACATACCCGAACCGAACCCGATCGGGCAGATCGATTTTACGATGATTTGTCAGGTTCATGGACCCATAGCTCTCTATTTTGAGGACAATTGTCGTGTCACCGAGCCGTTCCCGGATAGCTTCGAGACAGCCGCGAAACGGTGGGGGGTGTTTCCGGGAGGTTTCCTTGCGCAAACCAAGAGCCAACAGAGTGATCGCGGCCCCATTCTGGTTTGCCGCAGGACTGCTCGCAGCCGGGCTCGCAAGCGCTGTTTCTGCCCAGGACGACTCCTTTGCGCCAGCCCCCCAGATCACGAACACGCTGCTCGGTGTCTCATCGATTCAACTCGTCGACATCGACGGTGATGGTGATCTCGATACGCTCGCTGCCAACGAAAACGGGAGCCAGATTATCTGGTACGAGAATGACGGCAACGTACGCACCGATTTCCCGAAAAGCCACGTCATCGACGGCAATGTCCCAAACGCAATCTCGGCGACCGCCGCGGATGTTGATGACGACGGCGATCAAGACATCATCGCGGTTTCGACGGCTGGTTCAGGACAGGTCATCTGGTATCAGAATCAGGGCGGTTTGCCTCCGGTATTCACACCGATGCTGCTCGGCTCTGATAGCCCCGGAGATATAGGCGGCAGAGTCAATGCTGCTCGCGCGGCGGATCTTGACGGTGACACCGATACCGACGTCGTGGTCTCCTTCTACGTCAACCAGGTGCAGGCACAGGGGCACGTGGTCTGGTTCGAGAGCGATGGTGCTGTAAACCCGAGCTTTACACGAAACGCCTTGCAGTCGGCGACCGGGACACTCGAGAACATTTCCGATATCGAGATTGGTGATATTGACGGCAACGGCTCGCTCGATATCGCTGCGGTATCCGAAACACCCGGTGTTCCTTCCGGTCGAAATCGGGTTGTCTGGTGGGCCAACAACGGTGCCGCGAACCCGACGTTCCAGTTCAATACGATCGACACGGGCCTGTCAGACCCGGTCTCGCTTTCTCTAGCCGATATCGGCGGGAACGCAGCGCTTGATGTGGTCGTGGCAGCGCCTGGCAGCAACGCGGTCGCCGGATTCATCAACAACGGAGCGCCGATTCCCGCTTTCAACCTGGCGTTCAACCTGGTGCTCAACGATCCGAGATCCGTCGAGTGTGCCGACATCGACATGGACGGTGACCAAGACATCGCGGTAGCCCTTGGCACCGACCTCGTGGCGGCGATCTTCGAGAGCAATGGCGCCTTCAACCCCGGGTTCACACAGAGGCAACTGATCCCAGCGACTGCATTCTGCAATGGTATCGCGGTTGGGGATATCGACCGCAACGGCAAACCCGATGTTGCGCTGTCCTTCTCCGGGGCAGGCCGGATCGAGCGGTTGCATCAGGTCGCACCGATTCAGAATCTAGACTCCGGTTCTAACCATGCGACATTCGATCAAGCCGTGAGCCAGGCGAACAGCGGCGAGTCGCTGTTCATCGATAGCGATCGCCTCACGCGAGATCCAGACATTGATCTGGCGGGCAAAGGCTTGCAGCTCTTAAGCGATAGCGAGTTCGTGCTCGGCGATCAGTCAGTCGTGCAACTCGCCGACGGGGCATCACTCGTCGCGCAATCTGGTCAGCCGATAGGAGTTGACGGCGATGTGGATATCCCGTCGAACTCCGCGGTGACATTCGCGGGAGACAACGGGGCCATGCTGAGAACGTCACTCGGTGTGCCACAGAACTCATTCCTGTCTGTTGCGACCGACTTCGATTACAACGGCAGGCGTCGATTTTCCAGAAACGTCATCGACGGTGATGCGACTCTCGGGTCGTTTGCGAATCTGATCGGCAGGCCGGTCGCAACCGAGCCGATTGAACTTGGCGATGAGATCGGGTTCGCAGTCGTCGGTGACGAAGCCGGTGGACCAAACACCGCGAACCCCGCCGCGTTGGCTGTGTACGCGCCCGATGCCGGCTCTCCAACAGGTTGGACCGGCTATCCCGTGGACAATTTCGATCCAGCCACGCATGGCCCGCTCGCGGTGGGGGATCTGAACGGTGACGGCATCGACGACATAGCCACGATCCGGAACTATCAGGGTGTCGATCAGCTGCGCATACACCTTGGCCAGAATGCGCCGCTACCGACGTTCCTGACAACAACAGGTTTCGTGGGTCAATCGGCTCAGCATCTGGTTTCGGCGGATCTCGATTTCGACGGTGATCTCGATCTTGTGACCGGGCAGGGGTGGTTCAGAAACAACGGAGCCGCAGTGCCCGCGTTTGCATTTGTCAGCTTCCCCGCGTTAGCGGCGCTTGACTCGTTCGGTGTCGTTGTATCCGATTTCGATCTCGATGGCGCCCGCGATGTCATTGTCCATTGTGAGAAGATCAACCCGCTCGATAGCATCCGGGTCGGGTACTCGCTCTACGTGCTCTGGAGCGATGCGAACCCTTCTCCAGGCTTTACTCCCATCCTTATTCAGGAACGCGACCTGGTTGCTAGCGGAGAATGCGATGGGACAATTGATTGTTACCCGGTTGCGAACATCGATCTTGACGGACTGAACACGCTCAGCCGTGAAGACCAGAACATCGATGGGCATACAGATTTCTTTATGAGCGAAGACGACGGGATCACGCTCTTTACAAACCTCGTCGATAGCCCGCCCGTGTTCGCGCCTTCGGGTGTCTCAAGCGATGCAAAGTATTGCAATATCACGCCTGCCGATGCAGACGGGGATCACGACATAGATCTATTCGCTGCCTCGCAACGCGACTCGCGTGTAGACGTCTTCGAGAACACAACGGGTCAGCAGTACGAACCGGGGCTGGCGATACGACCTGTGTTGCGTGCGACAGATGTTGCCGTCCTCGGGAAGGACAGCAGGGGTGTGTCGAGGCTCGGCATGATCGCTACAGGCTGTGATCGGGTCGAGACTGTTGATTATGACCAACCTGCAACATTGGCCGCTGGTCAGAACGCACAGATCGATGTCGCTGGCCAGTTCATCATTGATAACGCGACAGTATCACTCGGTGATTCATTCGTTTCATCAATTGCAACTCTAATTGTCTCGCCGACTGGTCGGCTTGGAGGCAAGGGGATGATCTTCGCAAATGTCGAGAACGCGGGCGTGGTCAGCCCGAACGAACTGCTCGATGTCTCGGGCTACTTCGCGCAGCGCAGCCCGTTGTTCCAGGACGAGTTCGGCTCGATCGAGATAAACCTCAACGACACATTCAACACCGATCAGTTGCTCGTTGGCGGCGTGGTTGGCTTGGGAGGCGGGCTGAACGTCAAAGCGGGTCCCAACTTCGTGCCCGACCTGAGTCAGCCGTTCCAGGTGATTCTAGCGGACGACATCGATAACGCCTCGCCGATCTTCGACGTCGTGTCCATGCCCCGAGTCAGCGTGGTTGATCAGGGGTTACCCGTGCCGGGCACGCTCGTGCCTGAGTATTTAGATATTCCCGGTGGTTCGGTCGTGCAATTGATCCCGTTGACTGTTCCGGAATTGCTGCTCGGACGGGACGATTTCACTGCGATCGCCACTCCAGCAGACGCCGTCGTGTTTGACATCACGGGCGGGCCAGCCGGCGAGCCCGATGGGTTTGCTGACACCGTGATTGCGTACCCCGAGATCCCGAACCAGCAGCAGGGGGGGATCGCGGTATTCATCGGTGGTCCCGGCGCAAACAGCAACTTCGATTTCCAATCGCTGCAACTCTTTACCGACGAGATCGCCAACAACCCAGTCGCTGTCGAAGCGGGGGACTTCGATGGAGACGGCAAGCCCGAGATCGCGATGGGCAACTCGCTCAACTTCAACGAGTCGTTCGTGTACATCCTCGAAGCGGACTCGTCGCAGAGCATCCCGGTGACCTTGTCTCAGTTACCGCCGCTGGAGTTGAGAGCGGGGGGGATGATCCAGGACATCGCGGTCGGCGACTTCATGCCGCAGGGGCAAAGACCGAGGTTCCTCGGCGGCTCTCCAATCGGTATGGTCGTGCTGACCGACTACGAGGATTCAGGTGTCGCAACCGCGGCGGCCAGCACAGGCCCGGGCTGGGACAGCTGCGATGTAGATGTGTGTGACGATCCGGACAGTGTCGATCCGATCGACGTCGACGGCGCAGCGGCGACTCTTATCGAGGGCTATGTTGCAACATCAAACGACGACGACAAGATCGTGGTCGCTTCAAACCCGTCTTCAAACCCGGGCATGTTCATCGAGAACAGCTATGACGTCGGGGATGAGCCCACCGAGGTCCGCGCTGATGATCTCGACAACGACGGGTTCTCTGACATCGTGGTCATCAACGAAGCCGACGGCACGGTGTCCGTTCTTCTGAATGTTCTCGATGGCGGCGCGGTAGGGGGGCGGAGCTTTAGTGATCAGATTGTGATCGATCTCCGCAACGATGTATTTGCCCCTGACCCCCTGCCCAGTTCTGTTGCGCTCGCGGACCTCGATGATGACGGCGACCTCGACATCGCGGTTGTCTCCACGAACAGCGCGGATGCGCGTGTCGTCCGTCAACTCCTGAACCTGTTTGTCGAGACCGGTGAGGTCGCGTTCAGCGACCCCGAAGATCTCTCACAGCAGCCGGCTGGCGTGCCCCTTCTCGTTCGAGAGGGCGACCTTGAGAATAACGCCGGTGCAACCGCGCTGAATGACGATTTGGTCGTCTACATCGATCCGAATGCCAGCCCGCTCCCGCCCGCGATGATCCTGGGCTTCTTCGAGCACACCACGATCACCTCGGACAGCGTGACAATCTGTCTCGCAGACGTCAACGGTGACGGCACGCTCACACCGGCGGACTTCACCGCGTGGATCAACGCCTACAACAACAACCTGCCCAGCTGTGACCAGAACCAAGACGGCCTGTGCACGCCGACTGACTTCACCGCGTGGATCGCAAACTACAACGCGGGTTGCCCGTAAACCCGATTGCGATCATGTGTGCGAGAATATGCATCGACATCTTCAAGGACCGATAATGTATGTTATGTAAAACAAGATGCTTTCAGGAGCCCGTTAACGCAGATTCACTGACGCTCCGGAGGTCACCCGCCTACAAGCTTTGAAAGAGCTTCCTGTACAACGTGCGGCATCTCGACCAAGCGACCCTTGCCTTCCTCGCCGCGGAGCTTGAACTCCACCGAGTCCTGCTCGAGGGCCTTGTCACCGATCGTCAGTCGAACCGGGATGCCGATCAGGTCGGCGTCTTTGAACTTCACGCCCGGGCGTTCCTTGCGGTCATCAACGAGCACATCCACGCCATTGTCGGCGAGCTTCTCGGACAGATCCTCGGCAACGCTGGCGTGCTCGGGCTTGTCCGGGTCCATGACCGTGATG
Source organism: Phycisphaera sp. (assembly GCA_003712165.1). Lineage (GTDB taxonomy): Bacteria > Planctomycetota > Phycisphaerae > Phycisphaerales > UBA1924. Next base: position 1,743,631 of record RHLH01000001.1, on the reverse strand, counting down.
ACGACGTGGTACGGCGCGATCGGGACTGGCCAGATGATGCCTGAGTCGTCGTGGCTCATCTCGACCGTCGCCGCGACGGTTCGGCTCACACCGATGCCGTAGCAGCCCATGATGACGGTCTGCTTCTTCTGCTGCTCGTTGAGCACGCTGAAGTCGAACGCCTCGGCGTACTTGGTTCCGAGCTTGAATATGTGACCGACCTCGATGCCTCGTTTGGCTTCCAGCTTCGCGGAAGCATCTCTCGGGGACGGATCCCCCGCCTCGGCGTTGCGGATGTCCGCGACACGGATCTTGCCCCCCTGCTGGTCCTTCGTCGGCAGATCAGCGCCGAGATCACGCGCCCAGTCGAAGCCCGTGACGTGGTGGTCCTTCTCGTCGGCGCCTGTTGCCCATGTGCCGGCAGTCGCGTCGGGATCGATCAAGAGCAGCGTGTCGTCCTGTGAGGCCATCTTCGGGCTGACGTACCCGATCGCGAAGCCGGCTTCTTTCGCTTCCTTCTCGTTGGCGATCGTGACCTGGAATCCGACGGCATCGCGCACCTTGCCCTCGTTGACATCGTGGTCGCCGCGGACTGTCGCGAGCACCCACTTGCACTTCGTGCCGCCCACTTTCTGGAAGACGATCGTCTTGAGCATGCGGTCGGCGGTGATGCCGAGATGCTCAACAACAAGCTCGATCCCCGGCATGCCAGGAGTGTGGTGCTTCTCAAGCGGTTGATCCCCCCCACCCGCGAACGCCCAGTCGCGTTCACCGATCTCGCACTTCTCGACGTTGGCCGCGTAACCGGTCGCCGGGCAGACCAAGATGGTGTCCTCGCCGGTGTCAGCGTTCACCATGAACTCGTGCGACGCCGAACCGCCGATGGGCCCTGCCTCGGCTTCGACAACCGTGAAGTCCAGCCCGCAGCGCGTGAACACGTTGACATACGCCTGATACATCCGGTCGTACGTCTCGTTGAGTCCCCCGTTGCCCTCGATATCGAGGTGGAATGAGTACGCGTCCTTCATGAGGAATTCGCGCCCGCGCAGCAGCCCTGCTCTGGGACGGAACTCGTCGCGGAACTTCGTCTGGATCTGGTAGACGTTCAGCGGCAACTGCTTGTAACTCGTCACAGAGCCCTTTGCCATCTCCGTGACGGTCTCTTCGTGCGTCGGCCCGAGGGCGGCGTCACGGCCGTGGCGATCGGTGAGTTTGAACAGCAGGTCGCCGTACTCCACATCGCGCTTGGTGCCCGAGTAGAGCTCGACAGGCACGATCGCGGGCATGAGCATCTCGGCGGAGCCCGCTGCGTCCATCTCCTCGCGAACGATCTGTGAGACCTTCTGGAGAACCCTCATGCCCAAGGGCAGGAAGTCATACACCCCCGCGCCAACTTGGCGGATGCAGCCCGCGCGGAGCATCAGCCTGTGGCTCGGGTTTACGGCCTCCGCGGGCGCCTCGCGGAGCGTGGGGATCAGCGTCTCGCTCCAGCGCTGGATGGTCCCCCGCCTGCGGGTTGTGATCGGCGAATTCGTCGATGTATCGGTGCTCATGGGGCCAACTCTAGCCCGAGTCGAGCTCCGATCAGTGTTCTTGGTTGTCTGAGGGGGTTATCTGCTCGCGACGGTCCGTCGTTCTGCGAGTTTGGTCAGCCCTGAGTCGTGCATCAGCGGCTCCCATCGCTCCCGCTCACGCAGCGCTTCGTCCGATGAGCCCCCCCACCACCAGAGCGTCTTGACGGGTACCGCAAGGTCCGCGGCGATCTCGACGAGCTGCTGATCGGTGAGGTCCGCATGCGGAGTCTCGATCGTGATTGGTCTCGCGTTCGAGCCGGCGTCCAGTTTGGCGAGCTGCTCGACAAGGAGAGCCCTGTCGATGATCGAGGAGGCGAGATCAAGATCGATAGCCGAGTCGTCGCTCGCTCGGCCCGGGTGCGCGGGCCACACGACCCGCGTCGAGCGGAGCTCGTCAGCGTGAGCCAGAGCCGTGAACAAGACCTGCGTCGCGGCTTGCCCGGAATCGCCTGATTCATGGTACTGACGCAACGGCTCATCCCGTAGCGACTTGCTCAGCTTCTTGGCATTGAAGAGAGCCGACTGGCGTTCAACTGCTCCGCCGCGTTCGCGGTCGCTGGTGCCGTACACCGGAGGCAGCCAGATGAGGGCGCAGGGTCCGACAGACCGCCCGGAGCCCATCGAGACAGCCTCGTCGCTCGCGCAGGCGAGGGCGACCAGAGAGGCGAGGCCCCCGTCGACAATGATCAGCGGCGCGGTAGTCTGCTCCATACCCAAGTATCGTCCAGCTGGCCCTTCTGCCCTCAAACGGAGCCCGTGTGTGTCTCAGGAACCCCGGCAAGACATCCAGAGAGCCGCCCAGATGATCCGTGAGGCCAGGTCGATTGTCGTGCTCACAGGGGCGGGCGTCAGCGCCGAGAGCGGGATCTCCACGTTCAGAGACGCCGAGATGGGGCTCTGGGCAAAGTACGACCCGATGGAGTTGGCCCACATCGACGCGTTTCACCGTGACCCGGAGCTCGTCACCCGCTGGTACCACTGGCGGTTCACAAGGTGCAAGGACTGTACGCCCAACCCGGGTCATCACGCCCTGGCCGAACTCCAGAGGCAGACCGAGGCCCGAGGGGGGTCATTCAGCCTGCTCACCCAGAACGTCGACGGCCTCCACCAGCGTGCGGGTTCGACCAACGTCTCCGAGATCCACGGCACGATACTCACCTGGCGCTGCACCAAGACGGGCAAGCACCACGAACTCGAGGACATCGACTTCTCTTCCTTCCCCCCCACTTCTGAAGCCGGGGGCATCCTCCGCCCCAACGTCATCTGGTTCGGTGAGATGCTGCCCGAGAAGGAACTCGAACGGGCGTTCAGCGACTCAAGCACATGCGACGTGTTTATGAGCGTGGGGACAAGCTCGGTCGTCCAGCCCGCCGCGAGTCTGATCGATCTCGCAAAGAGCCACGGCGCAAGGACGATCGAGGTGAACCTGGAGCCCACGCCGATCAGCGAGAGTGTGGATGTGTCGCTCTTTGGGAAGGCGGGCGAGGAGCTGCCGAAGGTGTTGGATCAGCTTAATGGAGAGGCTTGATGTATCGAGTATTGACTGTCGTAGTCTTGGCATTCGCTGCGATCGGTTGCCATCCAGGGATGATCGGCCCACATGACTTCACAGCCCCAGCGCCTGGGAAAATCAATCATGTTGTGTTCTTCGACCTCACAGATCCGGGTGAGAGCGATGAACTCATTGATGACTGTTACGAACTTCTCGAGATCCCCGGCGCTGTTAGCGGTTATGCGGGCAAGCATTACGACATTGGTCGCGACAGCATCCTGAGCGATTATGATGTCGGCTTCTTTGTGGCGTTCGACTCAGAAGAGGACTATCGCGCGTATGTCGGTCATACCGCGCATATCGCACTCGTCGAAAAGTGGAAGCCGCGATGGGATTCCATACGTGTCTACGACGTGGGCGACCACTGGCGTGTGATGCGTGATCAGTAGTTCGGCGTCGGCGCCCTGAACTCGCTGATATCGACCGAGCGGAACCACTCGATCGTTTTCTTGAGTCCCTCGGCGAGCGGGACCTTGGGCTCCCAGTCGAGGTGCTTCTTGGCTAGCGTGATGTCAGGCTGGCGCTGCTTCGGATCGTCGGCGGGCAGGTCGCGGTACACAATCTTGCTGCCCGAGCCCGTCAGCTCGATCACGTGCTCGGCGAGCTCTTTGATCGTGAACTCGCCCTGGTTGCCGATGTTCACGGGGCCCACGAACTCGTCAGACCCGTTCATCATGCGAATGATCGCCTCGACGAGATCGTCGCGGTAGCAGAACGAGCGGGTCTGCGAGCCGTCACCGAAGATCGTGATGTCCTCGCCGGCCAGCGCCTGGCGGATGAAGTTGCTGACGACGCGCCCGTCGAACGGGTGCATGCGCGGGCCGTAGGTATTGAAGATGCGGACAACGCGGATGTTGACGTTGTTCATCCGGTGGTAATCGAAGAACAGCGTCTCTGCGGCGCGCTTGCCCTCGTCGTAGCACGCGCGCGGGCCGATCGGGTTGACGTTGCCCCGGTAGCTCTCTGGCTGGGGGTGCACGTCCGGGTCGCCGTAGATCTCGCTGGTCGAGGCCTGCAGAATCTTGGCGTTGCAGCGCTTTGCCATGCCCAGCATATTGATCGCGCCCATGACGGAGGTCTTCATGGTCTTGATCGGGTTGTACTGGTAGTGACCCGGCGCTGCGGGGCAGGCCATGTTGTATATCTCGTCGACCTCGAGCCAGAGCGGGTGTGTCACATCGTGACGGATCAGCTCGAAGTTGGGCTTGCCGATCAGGTGCTGCACGTTCGATTTCTGGCTCGTAAAGAAGTTGTCCACGCAGATAACGTCGTGACCGTCATCCATGAGCCGTTCACAGATATGCGAGCCGAGAAAACCCGCGCCGCCGGTGACAAGAATCCGCTTGATCTGTGACATCGCGCTTCGTGCTCCGCTCAGGTCCGGCCGGCCTTATCAGTCCCTCTGATCGGCCGCCCAACGAGCATAGGTGCTCACAGCCTCGGCAGGATCATGGCTCGGCTTGAACCCGAGCCCGGTCTCCGCCTTGGACATGTCAGCACATGTGAAGTCCTGATAAAACCGCCTGATATTCGCGGGCATCGGGATGAACTCGGTGGGCCGTTCTGCGTCGGCGATCCCGAGGCCCCGTCTGACAGCGCAGGCGATCTCTTCGAACGACGTCGAGCGTCCAAAGCCCGCGTTATACACGCCAGGTGCAGGGTCTTTGCGTTCGCCGAGTCCGGCACCCGCGAGCGTGATGCCCACGATGTCGTGGACCGAGACCTGATCGCGGGCCTGCTCGCCGTGCTCGAAGAGCCTTGGCCTCTCTCCATCAAGAATCTGATTCGTCAGCTGCAGCGCCATCGAAGCCATCTTGCCCTTATGGGCCTCGCCCGGGCCGAAGACGTTGAAGTAGCGGAGGCCGACGATCCAGGGCTTCTTGAGCCCCGCCGATTCGCACTCACGCGTGACACGCGCATGCGCCTGCTCCATCAGCCACTTGCTGAACCCGTACACGTTGTTGGGCTTGCCGGCAGATGTCTCAGGGAACGGTGTCTTTGCATTCGTTTCTGGAGGAGTGCCGTAGGTCGCGGCGCTCGACGCGTACACAAGAGGCACATCACGCTCGACGCAGGCCTCGATCATCTCGGGCCAGGTCTCGCCCGCGTTCTCCTCGATCATCTCGGCTTCGTCTTCGACTGTTGTGTCCGTGATCGCTCCGAGATGGAATACCGCGTCAGGCTCGTACCGATCGAGCAGTTCAGGCCAGAACACGTCCCGGATGCTCTGCCCCAGAACTTCGCCTTGGAATGTGTCGCCGTGGCGCTCGCAGGCGCTCACGAGACTCTCGAACGAACCTGTCCTCATCGAGTCGATCACGATCACGTGCGCACCGGGTACACGTGTCTGGAGCTCGGCGACAAGATTGGAGCCGATAAAGCCGCAGCCGCCCGTCACGATGTAAGTCTGAGAACCGGTCGTCATGGTGCAATCCTAGTCTGCCTCGCTCCCAAAGCCGGGCAGTTCGGTGACTCTCGCGGGCCGGTCGTCAGACGAAGGTTCTTGGCGTTCAGGGGGCTGCGCCCCGGGGATGTCATCGCGCCCGCCGCTCGTCCAGTACAGAATCGCCGTTCCGATGATCAACACTGCGGCAACGACATCCTTGCGACGCTGGGTACGCGACACGTGCTATGAATCCTGAGTAGACGACTCGGCTGCCTCCGCGGCGAGTAGTCGCGCCTTCTCTTCGCGATCATGCCTTGCCGACCAGACAAACGGCGCCGCGACAGCGACCGACGAGTAGGTGCCGACGAGCACACCGACGAGAAGTGTGAACGAGAACGCCCTGACGCCCTCGCCGCCCGCGACATACAGAATCAGCACCGCGGCGAGCGTCGTGCCCGACGTGATGACCGTTCGGCTGATCGTCTGGTTGATGGAGAGGTTCACGATTCGCCTGCTGGCGTAATCGAGCTTGCCGCGGTTCTCGCGGATGCGGTCCATGATGATGATCGAGTCGTTCAGCGAGTAACCGATGATCGTCAGCAGTGCTGCAATCAGGCCCAGGTCGACCTTGAAGGGCATGATGTTGAGTTGCTGCGCGACCGCTCCGAGAGACTCGTTCAGGTAGACGATCTCGGCGAGCGCGATCAGACCGATCGCGGTCAGCACGTCGTGGAGCAGTGCAACGAGCGCTGCCATCGAGTAGCGCACCGACCCGAACCGGACCCAGATATAAATCGTGATGAGCAGGAGGCTGAGCCCCACCGCCGCGACTGCCTTGCCTCTAAACGAACTCGCGACCGCTGGGTCAAATTGATCCGTACCCGCCAGCGATTCAGAACGTTTGAGCGCCTGACGAACGAGGTTCCATTCCTGTTCCGCGACCTCGGCGTCCCAGCGGTCTTTGCTCTCGTAGACAAGCAGACCCTCGTCGAGCACAACCAACGCAGCGGACTGAACAGAATCGGGCTCGCCTTCAAGGATGATGATGTCCCATTCTCTGCTCAGCAGGCTGCTGAACTGCTGGTCGCGACGCATGTAATCGAGACGCTCGCGGAGATCTTGCGTGTTGGTCACGGGGCTGATGCTGTCCATCACGATGGCAACACCGCCGTCGAACGCAGACACATCAGCCGTAATGCCCGGCCGATCGATGATGTCCCCAAGACGGTTCTCGGTGATCGGGTACACAGGCGCGAGCCTCAGGTCGTCGATCACGTCGTCGTTGAATGAGAGCACCGCCTTGGTGGGCAGAACATCTTGAAACTCGTTCTGAATTAGTGTGTTCAGCGTCTCGGAGTTCGTCGCGAGGGTCTTGATCCGGAACGTCGAAGACGTGATGCCATCGCTTTCGGGGTCAACCGGGAGGACCTCGGCGCTGCTGAGCAGGAACGTTTCGTCATTCTCCTCGGCTGCGTTGCCAAGTGCAATGACCCGCTCGGCGACCTCTGGCCTTGTCATGGTCAGGCGCTCGCCGCTTTCATCCTGCTTGAACTGCATGGTGATCGCGGTGCCGCCCCGGAACTCGGTATCGAGCATCTCCGAGCCCTGGTAGATGATCATCCCGATGCCGAGACCCACATAGCAAATCGAGATGGCGATGAAGATCACACGGAACTTGAGCCAGTCGATCTTGGGCTCGAGTGTCTTTTCGATCAGCGGTACAGCGTTGGGCAGCATCGGCATGTTCTTCATCGCGAACTTCTCGGTCATCAGGCCGAAGATCAGTCGCGAGATCACGAGTGCACTAAACAGCGTGCCGACCACACCGATGCCGAGCGTGATCGCGAAGCCCTTGATCTCCTGCGTGCCGATGTTGGCGAGCACGAGACAGACGATGAGGTTCGTGACGTTGCCGTCGACGATCGACGAGAGGGCTTTGGAGTAGCCGAGCCTGATCGCAGGCCTGAGATCGAGCCCGTTTCTTCGTTCTTCACGAATACGTTCGAAAATCAGCACGTTCGCGTCGACCGCCATGCCGAATGTCAGGATGATGCCCGCGATACCGGGCAGCGTGAGCGTGACGTTGCCGAGCACGATCATGCCCAGGATCAGGATCGCATTGCAGAGCAGCGCGATAACCGCGATCAAGCCCGAGCTGAAATAGTAGAAAATCATGAACACGCTGACCGCGATCAGCGCGACGATACCCGCGATGAGGCCGGCGTCCAGGTTGTCCTGTCCAAGTTCAGGACCGAGGATCGACTGGCTGATCGGGTTCGGGCTGAGCGTCGCGGTGAGCGTGCCGGCGTTGAGTGTGCGGATGATCTGCTCACGCTCGCGGGCTGAGTCAATTCCCGTGATCTGGCCCTGTGAGGATATCTTAGATATCAGATTCGGAGCCGTGAAAACCTTGTTGTCAAGCAGGACAGCCATCGGCTCGCCCACGTTCTTCTCGGTGAGCTGGCCAAGAAGACGCCCACCATTGACATCCATGCGGAATCCAACTGCGGGTCGGCCGTTCTGATCGACTGTCTCGAATGCTCGCGCGACACTCCAGTTGGATCTGCCGCCGCCCTGCGTGAGCGCGTCGTTGTTGGTGTCCCAGAGGAGCATGTAGTACGTGCCCTCGTACTCCTCCACAACGAAATCTCGCGTCTGGAAGAAGGTCGCTGGGTCCTGCTCCATGAACTGCGCTTGCTGGATCGACTCGACCCACGAGGAGGGGTCGGCGAGCGGGAACCAGCGTGCATCACGAGTCGATGCGAGGCGCGGCCCCTCTTCGCGGAGGCGCTGGCGGAGCGATTGTTCTTCGACGTGTCCCCCGATACCCGGTGCGATCCGGAATTCGAGCACACCCGAGCCCTGGAGCAATCTCACGAGGTCTGAGGGATCGTCGAGCGTGTTCCGCTTGTCACGGTAGTTCTTATGGAGGGCAATGACCTCATCGATCGTCTCAACCTCATTGGGGTGAGACTCTTTGAGAGAATCGATCGCCTTCTCACGCTGGCTGGGCAGCAGGTAAGGCTCCTGGGCCGTGTCATCGAGGACAGCACGCTGATCGTTCGGCAGCTCGAGCGCGGCCTGCAGGTCATCTGCGACAAGTACCGAATCGAGCAGCTCGTCACGAACCTGGTCAAGCGCGATGCTGGCCGCGGCGATATCGGCGACTTTCTCGTCGATGACCTCTGGCGGCGCGGTGCTGTCGATCGCGTCCCTCAGCTCATCAGAAGCAGAACGCTCCTGCTCAAGAAGCTCAACGGCGCGCTGCATGAGCTGCTTCTGTGCGTCGTTGTCGCCCGCGAGTCGGTCGATTTCCGCTTGGCGGGCCTCACCCTCCATCGCGAGCATCCGGTCGAATTCCCGGCCGGTAATCTCACGCTGACGGATCTCTTCGAGTTTGGCGTTGTACGCTTCTCGTAGCCCCTCGATTTCCTCGTTGGGCAGGGGCATCGAGATCTCAATCCGGTCTCGGCCCTGGGGAACCATTGAGAGGTCCATCGTGCCTTGCGGATCGATTCGGTCCTTCAGGACCGTGATCGTCGTGTCCATGACCTCCTCGGCGTTCTGCGAAGGATCGATCAGGAGTTGGTAGGTCAGACTGAACCCGCCGCGGAGGTCCTTGCCAAGACGGATCGTCTCGCTGACGGGCCAGATGTACGCCGATAGCAGGACGAGCAACGCGAGGATAAGACACGAGTTACGAACAAGGTGACGCATAGTGCTTCGTTTCCGTAGTAGTCGGTTTTACGAATCGATCGCCGAGGCGAGCTCGGGTTCTTTGGCGGACGAGGAGTCTTCTTTCTCCGCGCGAGCCGAACGGATGACCTGCTGGATCGCGCTCTTGGCGAATGTCATCTTTGTGTTTGTCGAGTCATCGATCTTCACGACGACCTCCTCTTCGCGGATCTCCGAGACGCTCCCGATGATGCCGCCGATCGTCTGGATCTTGTCATGCTTGCCCATCGCGGCGAGCATCTCGGCCTTCTTCTTCCTCTCGGCGCGTTGGGCCCTGCCGCTCATGAAGATCATCAGGATGAACATGCCGCCGATCGCGACAAGGAAGATCCAACTCCCACTACCTGTGGGTGGGCCTGGCTGACCCGCAGGTGCATCGCCAGCGCCATTGGCTGGTTGGCCCGTGGTGCCGGGCTGAGCCGTGGACTGGTTGGGCATACCCGGAACGCTCGGATCGCCATCCTGAGCCGTGAACATCGCAAGAGCCGCCGTGTCGGACCATTCTGTCATGAGTGTCGTATCCCGTTTTTTTCTGATCAGGCCTGATCAGGGGGCCGGTGCCAGCCCGAGACGCCCACGCAGACCGCTGGGGAGCCCATCAACGGCGACGGGCCACCTGTTGGCGAACGAGAGCCAATCATCTTCGCGGACGGCCCGGCGGATGTCCAACATCAGCCGCTGAAAGTGCCTCACATTGTGAAGGCTCACCAGAATCGGCCCCAGCATCTCCCCGGCATTGAACAAGTGCCGAATCGTGCCCCGGCTAAACCCTCTGTCGTCCACCGTCGCAAGCCCGTGCCTTGCAGGGTCGCACGCGTGGCAGTCGCAGCCTGGTTCGAGCACCTCGGTGTCTGCCGTGTACTTGGCGTTCTTGAGCCGGATCTGACCGGTCCTGGTGAAGGCGTTGGCGCTCCGCCCGTTTCGGGTCGGCAGCACGCAGTCGAACATGTCCACCCCCGAGAGCACCGCCGACAGGATGTCCCGTTCGTATCCAACGCCCATCAGGTAGCGGGGCTTGTGATCGGGCAATAGCGGCGCCGTGTGCGCCACCACACGATCGATTTCGTCCGCGGTCTCTCCCACCGCTACTCCGCCGATCGCGTACCCGGGTAGATCGATCGCCGCGATGTGCTCGGCGGACCACGCCCGCTCGTCGAGATCCGTCCCGCCCTGCACGATCCCGAAGAGCGCCTGGTCCGCGGCTCTCGCGTGCGCCTTCTTGCACCGCTCAAGCCAGCGCACGGTCCGCTCATTTGACGCACGCAGGCGCTTCGCGTGGTCGTATGAGTTGTTCTTGCCTGTGTCCCTGATCGCCGCGAGTCTGATGCGTGTCTGGTTCGTAGGCCCCGCGTTCGGATCAACGGAGGGCGGGCAGTCATCGAACGCCATGATGATGTCCGCGCCGAGTTTGTTCTGAGTCGCGATCGCTTCTTCTGGACCGAGCCTGATCATCTTCCCGTTCAGAATGGATTTGAATGTCACGCCGTCGTCATCAACCGCGTTGATGTCGGCCATCGAGTATGCCTGATACCCGCCCGAGTCTGTGAGGACGGGGTTGTCCCATCCCATCATCGCGTGGAGCCCGCCGAGGCTCTCAACGACATCCGGTCCGGGTCTCAGCAGCAGGTGGTACGTGTTACCGAGCAGAACCTGACACCCCGCCTGAGCAAGTTGGTGCGGGTAGATGCCCTTGACGGTGCCCTTGGTGCCAACCGTCATGAACGCAGGAGTGTCGAAGCTCCCGTGCGGCGTGTGCGCAACGCCTACCCGCGCATTTGTGCGCAAGCAGCGGTGGCTGATCTCAAATGGGAGAGCTTGGTCCACGAGAGATTAAAGCTCCCTCGAGCTTCGTTCGAGGATCTTTTTCTCTTTCGAGGTCAGGCTGTGGATCCCTTCGCGGTTGACCTTGTCGAGGACGGCGTCTGCCTGCTTTTGGAGCCTGCTGCTGCCTTTGCTTGATCTGCTGGGCCTCGGATGCGGCCCCTTGGGCGCGGGACCGATCCCAAAGTCCAGAAAGTCCCGAAGCAGATGGATGTTCTTGATGAAATAGAAGCCCGCGATCGCGCCGCCGATGTGAGCCGCGTCACCACCAGCGTTGTTGCCCCCGCTGATCAGGTTAAACGCAGCGATCCCAACGTACCCATACGCGAGCCATTTCAGCTTCATCGGGATGGGTGGAAAGATCAGCATCATCTTAGCATCGGGCTGTAAACGGGCGCTGGCCACGATGACACCGAATACACCTGCTGACGCACCGATGAGAGGCGTTCCGGCTGTGGTGTTTGCTAGCGTGCCGGGTAGCGGCACACCTAATGCGGCAAGTCCCACAAACAAGAGGTACAGCAGCCCACCAGATATCCCGCATATCAGATAGAACGACAGGAACTTCTTCTTACCAAGATATTGCTCGACCATCCCGCCGAACACGAATAGGCCGAACATGTTGAAGAACAGGTGAGTAAGATTCGCGTGCAGGAACTGGTATGTGACAACGCGCCAAACCTCGAGTCCCAGGAAGCCTTTGAGCAGTGAGAAGTGCCCATACCCGTTGAGCAAGTGCCATGTTCGATACTGCTCAAACCCAACCTGCTGACCAGTCACTGGATCGATCAACGGTTTTCGGATCGGATATCCCTTTTGTTTCGCCATTGGATCATCAACTTCGATGATCTGCGCCCGTTCGATCTGCTCCGCGGTCGCTGTTGAGAAGGTCGCTCTAATATCGAGCATCTGCTTCGTCGGCAGGGCCAGATCAACGATAAACACGCCCACATTGATGATGATCAGCCAGGCGATGACCGAGAGACCGCCTGGCCTGAACGAGGGCCTCGGGAATGCGGGGCCCCCGCCTCGAGAGTCATTTCTTGTGTAGTCCCGGTCTGCGATGCCCATCTGCGGTCGCCGTCCTTGCGGTCAGTGGATCTGCCAGCAGGGTTCTAGGAGTCTCGTGTCGAGGAACTCGCCTCGCCGAGTCTCTTTTTCTCCTTGCGAGACAGACTCTTCATGCCCTTCTCGGAGATCTTTGCGAGGATCCGATCAATCTCTTTGGGATCGACTCCTCCGGATTGCTCCTCACCCCCCTTTGCGGGTGCGTCAAAGGACATCGACCAATCCTCGTCCGGGGCTTCGAGAAACCGCTGTCGGCGTTGCTCCGTGAAGCAGACGAACCCGCCGAATATCGCGATTGCAAAGAGCATCATCTCGCCGACTGCGAAGGCAAGCGTTCCGAGCACGATCGCAGCGACGATGCCGATTGTCCACGTCAGCCGGTCAGCCTTCGCCTTGCCCTTGGATTTCCAAATAAGGGCGTGCACCACTCGGGCGCCGTCCATCGGATACATCGGGACGAGCATGTTGAAGGCCAGCAGCATCACGTTGCTCAGATGCAGAGTCCACAGCGTCCAGCCCAGGAATCCGCCGTAATAACTTGCATCAGTGCCGGCTCCATCTAGGTCGAGTGGGTTGAAGAACACCAATTCCCATTGGCCGCCCGTTGCTGCAAGCAGCCCGCCCGCGAGGAACGGCAAGAGCACCACGTTCACGCCAGGCCCGCCAAGGACAGTGACCAGATGGGCTTTCCAGTTGTTTGGTGGGAGACAACTCGCCAGACCGCCGAGGGGCCACATCAGAATCTCATCCGCTTCGCCCCCGGTCTTTCTGCACGCGATGCAGTGGCCGTACTCGTGAAGGAGCACGAGCAGGAAGAGGCAGGCCATCCAGGTGGCCATGAACACGATTCCGAGATTGTTCTCGACCAGCGTGGAGATCAGCCTCGCGACGATGATGACGATGAAGATCAGATGGATACGGACCGCGATGCCCCAGGCTCGATAGAGCGGCAGCGACCAGCGGAGCGGGTTGTCCCCATCCCCGAAGATGCGGCTCCACCTGCCGGAGCCGCCGTCACGCCAACCTGAGCCAGTGTCGTACATCGCCTCGGAACCACTCCCGGGCACACGAGCGTGCCCTGCCCTTTCTCATCGGCTGGAAGAGCTGATAACTGCATCCTCTGTTGCCGATCTTCCGTGCTGAGTTGTACCGAGATATCCCCGCTCGGTCTCTTTTCCGCCCTCATGAATCAACAAGGCCGCCCGCTGCTGGACTCGGCCAGCCAGCGAGTCACAATCCTATGTGTCAGTTGCACCGCGTCATCCCGAGCCGGTTTCTATGCCCCTGAGAGATACGTCGATCTTGAAGATCCGCGGGCTCATGAAGTCATTCGGCTCTCAGAAAGTCCTGTCGGGTTTCGACTTTGACCTGGCTGAGGGAAAGACCACTGTCGTTCTCGGGCCCTCCGGCTGCGGCAAGAGCGTCATGCTCAAGCACATCATCGGCCTGATCCAGCCCGATGCGGGCGAGATCCATTTCGATGGCAAACGCATCGACCATCTCTCCGAGCGCGAGCTCAAGCCTGTGCGATTCAAGATCGGGCTGCTCTTCCAGCTCAGTGCTTTATTCGACTCCATGACGGTGCGCCAGAACCTTGAGTTCCCGCTCATCGAGCACTTGACGCTGACGGATGCCCAGATGCGTGAACGCGTGGAAGAAGCGCTCGACATGGTCGACATGGCGGGCACAGAAGACAAACTCCCAGCTCAGCTCTCGGGTGGTCAGAAGAAGCGGGTCGCGCTGGCAAGAGCGGTCATCACGCACCCGGAGGTCATCCTCTACGACGAGCCCACGACAGGGCTCGACCCAATGCGGGCTAAAGGGATCGATGAACTTATCATCCGTCTGAAAGAGAGACTGGGCGTCACGAGTTTGGTTGTCACGCACGATCTGGTCAGCGCCCGAAGAGTCGCCGATCACATTATTGTGCTCAACGAAGGGAAGATTGTCGAACAAGGAACGTTCGACGAGCTCAGAGAGAGCCGAAACGCGTTTGTCGCACAGTTCTTTGAAGCCGCAGGAAGCGCAGCGCACGCGCCGGGGATCACCGCATGAGAAACACCGCTCGTGACAGCCTCATCGGGCTGACCGCCATCGTTGGCATTCTGCTTCTCAGCTGGATGCTCATGAGCTTCGGGGAACTCTCGGGCATCGGGCGGGAGTATCAGAGACTCGTGATCCGTACCTCTTCCGCCAGGGGCGTATCACCAGTCGCCCCGGTCTCGCTCAACGGTGTCCGGATCGGAGACGTCACCGGGATCCAGATTGCTTCCGACGGGTCGGGCGAAGCTCTTATCAACGTCCGCTATTTCGAGGATGTCGAGATTCCCGCTGATTTCAGTCTGTACCTCGACGCGGGCTTCATCGGCAGCGCATCTCTGGACTTTGTCTCCGGGCCCGGGCCTCATAGCGAATTCGTCGCAGGCGAGGGCGAGGAGTACCGCCGAGAGGTTGCCTCGCTCATGGATTCGCTCGCCGATCAGGTTGCGGGCAAGCTGGACACACTCGACGAGACAGCTGAGAGAATCAACACACTCGCGGACACATACACCGACGTCGGTCAACGCCTCGCGGGTGTGATCGATAGCGATGATCCAGAGGCTCAGGATCTGAACTCATTGGTGGTTCGAATCGATGAGGTTCTCACGACCACCGAGGCCTTGCTGGACGAGGACGCGTTGATGGCTGATGTGCGCGACTCACTCACGAAGTGGCGCGACGCAGCGGATTCGATCACCAACGAGACCGAGCGGATCGGTGCTCGCACGGATGAATCGCTCGCGAAGCTTGATTCCGCCGTTGTCTCGATCGACCAGGCCGCGATGGAGGCGCGTGATATCGGCGCGAGAATCAACCGAGGCGAAGGCACGCTCGGTCAGCTCTCGACGAACGAAGACCTCTACCGTTCACTCGACGCATCGATCAAGCAGATCCAAGCACTGATCAAGGAGGGTCAGCTGCTCATCGAGAAGTTCCGCGACGAGGGCGTCCCGATCAATCTGTAAGTCGGCTTAGCGGTTCCACGTGCTCGCGCCGTAGACCGCGTTCTCACCGAGTTCCTCGGCGATCCGGATCAGCTGGTTGTATTTCGCGTTCCGATCGCTCCGGCATGGAGCACCGGTCTTGATCTGGCCGCAGTTGGTCGCGACCGCGAGGTCAGCGATTGTTGAGTCCTCGGTCTCACCCGAGCGATGGCTCATCACGCACGCGAAGTTGTTCCGCATCGCATAGTTCACGGCGTCGAAGGTCTCACTGAGTGTGCCGATCTGGTTCACCTTCACGAGCACGGCGTTGGCGCTCTTCTCAGCCACCCCTCTTTCAACAAACTTCTTGTTCGTCACGAAGAGATCGTCGCCCACGAGCTGGACCTTGTCGCCGAGCTTTGCTGTGAGTTCAGCCCAGCCGGCCCAGTCGTTCTCGGCGAGGCCGTCCTCGATCGAGCGGATCGGGTACTTCTGACACCAGTCCGCCCAGATTCCGATGAGGTCGCTCGAGCTGATGATCTCCTGGCTGCTGGAGAAGAACTTGTAGCCTTCTTTGCCTTCTTTTTCGGCTTCGTTCCAGAGCTCGCTGGTCGCCGGATCGAGCGCAACGAAGATTTGCTCACCCCACTTGTAACCTGCTTTATCGACGGCTTCCTCGATGACCCGCAGCGCGTCCTCGTTGTCCTTGAGGTCGGGCGCGAACCCGCCCTCGTCACCGACCGCGGTGCTCATATTACGTGAGGAGAGCACTTTCTTGAGAGTGTGGTAGATCTCGACTCCGGCGCGCATGGCCTCGTGGAAGTCGTTGAAGCCCCAGGGCTGGATCATGAACTCCTGGAAGTCCACTGTGTTGTCAGCGTGCTTGCCGCCGTTGAGGATGTTGAGCATCGGGACGGGCAGCACCTTTGCCGACGAACCGCCCAGGTATCGGTACAACGGGAGGCCCGACGCTTCAGCGGCTGCCTTGGCGACGGCCATCGAGACACCCAGCGTGGCGTTGGCTCCAAGCTCGCTCTTGTTCTCGGTGCCGTCGAGTTCGAGCATCTCCGAGTCAACGCCCTCCTGATCGCGGGCGTCGAATCCCTCGATCGCGGGCGCGATGCGGTCATTGATGTTGTCGACCGCGTTCATGACGCCTTTGCCGAGCCACGCCTCACCCCCGTCGCGGAGTTCGACGGCTTCGTTCTCGCCCGTCGAGGCCCCAGAGGGGACCGCCGCTCTGCCGATGGCGCCGCTCTCAAGGACGACCTCGACCTCGAGGGTCGGGTTGCCGCGAGAATCGAGGATCTGCCTGCCGTGGATGAGCTCGATCGAGAAAGCCATTGGTGGTGCTCCGCTTGCGGGGCCGTTACCCCGGGTTTGGTTCAGGCCTCACTGTAGCCCCCGTTGAGTCCCGGTCGGCGGGTCTCGGTTGTGCTACTGTTCCTCTGGTAATAGGGGCATTGCGGCGTATGACTGATGACGTCAAAAAGTTCGGTGAGGTGCTCGGATCAATCCGACAGGAATTGGTCGGACAGGGATGGCGGGTGCTGTCTATTTGCGAAGAGTCATTCGAGGCGTTCTTCGCGGGTGACGCGTCGGCCGCCTCCGAGGTCATTAAGCGTGACGACGAGGTCGACTCGATAGATGTTGAGATCGAACAGAGGTCAGTAGCGCTCCTGTCTGCAGCCGCTCGAATTGCTTCCGAAGTAACGGAGAGTGAAATCCGTGAAGTTCTCGTGATCGTGAAGGTCAACAACGAGCTTGAGCGGATCGCAGATCTCGCCGTCGATATCGCCGAGCGTGTCGAGACACGGATCGGGATCGATGTCCCCGAGACCTTCAGGGTCATCGCCAACAGCGTCATCGGAATTGTCCGTGACACGTGCTCGGCGCTCGAGAAGAAAGACGCCGACCTCGCTAAGGTGATTCTCAGGAGCGAGGACACCGTTCGCGAGTTCAAGGCTAATCTGCTGCGCGACGCCGAGAACGACATCGCGTCGGGTTCGATGTCGGTCGACTGCGGGTTCATGCTGCACGGGATCGCGAGCCGGTGCGAGTCGATCTCCGATCACGCGACCAACGTTGCTGAGCAGCTGCTTTACGCTCTGACGGGAACCATCGTCAGGCACTCGACCGAAGGCTGGGTCGAGATCCCCAAAGACGACTGATCTGAGCCTACTTACTTCTTCGGTGCTTTGTAGAACGGCAGCGGCACAACGGTCGCCGGCAGTTCGTTCTTGCCGCTGACGACGGTGAGCTGGGTGCCGGGCTCTTTGTGTGCCTGTGCAACGTACGCCATCGCGATCGACTTACCAAGCGTTGGGCTCTTGCACCCGCTCGTCACGAGTCCAACCGACGCGCCGTCCGACATGACGTCCATTCCTTGGCGCGCGGTGCGTGGGCTGTCGATCTCGAGCCCGACGAGTGCTTCCTTGGGGCCGCCCTCTGCGAGAGTGGCTTTGAGCGCGGCTTGCCCAACGAACTCTTCGCCGTTCTCGTGCTCGTCCTTGTCCATGCTGATTGCAAACCCGAGCCCGGTCGCCAGCGCGTTGGTTTCTTCGGTGAGCTCATGCCCGTAGAGCGGCATGCCTGCTTCGAGCCTCAGCGTGTCGCGAGCGCCAAGACCAGCGGGTTTGATGAGCGCATCTGCGTCGTTTGCGTCGAGATCCTTCATCATCAGCTTGAGTGCCATACCTGTCGCACCCGCGGGGAGGATGACCTCGACACCGTTCTCGCCCGTGTAGCCGGTGCGGCTCACCATCAGCTTGATCACCACAAGGTTCTTCGTCACAAACCGGTAGCGCTTGAGCGTCGGGACCTCGCTCGACACCTTCGACGCGAGCTCCATGACGTTCGGGCCCTGGATCGCGATCATCGCGGTCGACTCGGTCTGGTCATCGGTCTTGACCTTGAGTTCGCCATCTTCCTGGATGCTGGCGAGGTGGTCCTTGATCTTCTGGCGGTTCGAGGCGTTGACGACCATCATGAACTCGTCGTCACCGAGCCTGTAGACGAGAACATCGTCGCGGATGCCACCCTTGTCATTCAGCAGCAGCGAGTAGCGGCACTGCCCCGCTTGCATGTCCGAGATCCTGCGCGAGCATGCCCGCTCGAGTAGCTTCCTCGCGTGTCGGCCTTTGAATTTCAAACGACCCATGTGCGAGACATCGAAGACACCGCCCGATTTACGAACCTGGTTGTGCTCGTCGGTGATGCCCGAAAAGGACATGGGC
This sequence comes from Phycisphaera sp., assembly GCA_003712165.1. Classification (GTDB taxonomy): domain Bacteria; phylum Planctomycetota; class Phycisphaerae; order Phycisphaerales; family UBA1924. The sequence continues at coordinate 1,725,317 of RHLH01000001.1, read as the reverse complement.
AGCGACCAGCCCTCGAAATCGACCATCTTGCCGCCGTGATCGACGTGCCACTGGTGCAGGGGTGTTTTCTTCAGGTCCAAGGCGGCCTCCTCGTGCTCAAGCGTCTCTGAACGAGAGTCTAGAACTCACACGGGCCACGGGCCGTTGTCGAGCAGCCGAACCCCTCCCGATCTCGCCGTGATGACGCATCGGTACTCAAGGCCGGGTGCCTCGTCCGGGTTCAGAACAAGCCCTGATGCCTCGCGGACGACGGCGTAGTCCACTTCCATCCCGGCGGCCGTGAGAGTTCGGTACATCACCCGCTCGGCTTCACGCCAGTCCGGTGCCCCGCCACCCTCGCGGATCGCTCGGCTGATCGCCAGCGCCTGCGCGTGCTCGGTCTCGTTCAGATGCACATTCCGGCTGCTCATCGCGAGACCGTCCGGCTCGCGGATCGTTTCGCCGGGAAGGATTTCTGTCTTCATCTCGAGGATATCCACCAGAGCCCGGGCGACCTGAAGCTGCTGCCAGTCCTTCTCGCCGAACACCGCAGCCTCTGCTCTGCACATCGCAAACAGCCTCGCGAGCACCTGGCAGACGCCCTCGAAGTGGCCGGGCCTGTGCTCGTCCTCGAGCCTGGGCTTGAAAGCCACCTCGGGCAACTCAACTGAGCAGTCCTGACCGGGCGGATAGACCTCGTCCACTTCAGGGATGTACACGACGTCGAGCCCCTCGGCTTCGAGGAACCCCTTGTCGCGTTCGAGGTCACGCGGGTACTTCGCGAGGTCTGCCGGGTCGTTGAACTGGGTCGGGTTCACGAAGATGGTCGCGACGCTCGGGACCTCCTTCTCGATGCTGTACTGCTTCGCTCTTCTGACAAGCGAAAGGTGCCCGTCGTGTAGATAGCCCATCGTCGGGACGAGCACGGTGGTTCGCCCGTCGAGGAAGGTCAACAGATCTGCGTGTCTCAGTGCCGTCAGCATTCATCCTGAGGGTCGCACGCGATCCGAACGAGTCAACCCGCCCGGAGCCCTATCCTCAGTCTGTGACCTGCACGACTCTGCAACTCTGGATCGACCGCCTGATCGCCGCGAGCGGTCTCACTCTGGGCAAGGACCCACAGATCGCTATCGCGAGGATGCTCGAGGGGCCGACAGGCAACATCCGTCTCGCTGGTCTCATCGCAAATGCGCTCAACGTGGGAGCACAAGCCGAGTTCGAGCCCGAGTCCCTTGACGAGACCCTCTTCTGGGCATCTCTTGGTCGGCACGAAACGCCCGCCATTCCTGGCAACTCGGCAGGTGTCACGGGCGAGCCGACCGGCCCAGCGATCGAGGTATGGACCGAGACGGAGTTGGCAGCCGTCCACGCCGCATGGTCACTTGGACCCGACTGGAGAGCAGAAGCAAGGCGTGCCGCATCGTGGCTTGTCGCCAACATCCAACCAGATAACGCCACGAACCGTCCATGGGGCGTGCACGTGTTCGCATCGCTTGCGCTCGAAACCGGAGATGCACAATTCGAGCTCTACGCCCAGACGCTTCTGCACAACTGTCAGGTCATGACGGGCCGGCCCGATGACTTCTCGGCGATGATTCTGTTGCACGCGGCAAGAGCGCTTCAGGCGGGCTGAGTGTTGCCCTGGGGCATGAGCCACCGGGCACCCGCGTTTCCGAGAGAGTCCTCGCCGTGGCGGCGAGCGATTGATGCAGCGATGAGCCCCATGAACGATGGCTGAGGCCGCAGCGGCCTGCTCGTGAGCTCGGGGTGGTACTGCATCCCGATGAAGTACGGGTGCATCGGGCGATCGTCACCCTCGGCGCGCTCGCGGGGCAGCTCTAGGATCTGCATGATCTGGTGTTCTGGGTGCTTGCCCGAGAACACGAGCCCGGCGTCGGTCAGCTGCTGGATGTACTTTGGCTCGACTTCATAGCGGTGGCGGAACCGCTCGCGGGCGCTTGTCCCGTCGTACAGATGCGCTGCGAGCGTGCCCGCTTCGATCTGGACATCCTGTGCGCCGAGTCTCATCGAGGCGCCCAGGCCCTCGATCTCTTTCTGCTCGGGCAACTCGCTGATGAGCGAGCTGCCCGATTGCGCGAACTCGGTACTCGTCGCGTCTTCGATCCCCACGACATTGCGCGCATACTCGATCACCGCGACCTGGAACCCGAGGCAAATGCCGAGGTACGGGACGCCGTTCTCTCTGCAGTGACGCACGCACTGGATCTTGCCCTCCACGCCCCGGATGCCGAACCCGCCCGGCACGATGACACCGTCGAGCCCTTCGAGCGCTCGCCGAGCGAGTTCTGGTGAGGTGAGATCTGTGGTTTCGAGCCAGTGCTGCTCGATGTCCGCGTCGAGGTGTGAGCCGCAGTGCTCGAGCGCCTTGTCAATGGAGGCGTATGCATCGCGGACTTCGGTGTACTTGCCCAGGATGCCGATCGAGAGCGGCTTGCGCTTTGGCTTGGTGAGCCCGACGATGAACCGTGTCCAGTTCTTCCTCGCCTCGTCCTCGTGCTTCTGGTTCACCCGCGAGTGCAGATCGAGCTGCGACAGGATTTCCCGATCGATCCCCTCGGCTCGGAGCTCATCGGGGATCGTGTAGATGCTGGGCCTGTCGTGCATGCTCACGACGCGTTCCAGAGGCACGTTTGTGAACATCGCGATCTTCTGGCGCACAACGTCGGTAACCGGGTTGCTCGCCCTGCACGCGATGATGTGGGGTTGGATGCCCGATTCCATCAGCCGCTTGATGCCCAGCTGGGCGGCTTTGGATTTTTGTTCCCCGAGTGCTTTGGGCTCGATGACGTATGTCAGCGCCACGAAGCATGTTGATTCCGGGCCCTCTTCGAAGGCGAGTTCGCGGAGCGCCTCGATGTAGAAGCCGTTCTCGTAGTCGCCCGCGGTGCCGCCGACTTCGACGAATACGACATCAACGGGTTTGCCGTTGTCGCCCGTGAGCGCCAACTCGCGGAGGTTGCGTTTCACCTCGCCCGTGACGTGCGGGATCATCTGGACATCCCTGCCCAGATAGCTCCCCCGCCGCTCTCGGAGGAGTATCTCGGAGAATATCTTGCCGGACGTGACGTAGTTGTGGTACGTCATGTTCTGATCGAGCACGCGTTCGTAGGTGCCCAGATCCATGTCACACTCGGTGCCATCGTCGAGCACGAAGACCTCGCCGTGGCGGTACGGGTTGAGTGTGCCCGCGTCGACGTTGAGGTAGCCCTCAAGCTTGATGGGCGCGACCTTGAGACCCTTGTCCTTGAGGACCTTGGCGACGCTCGATGAGAAGATCCCCTTACCGAGACCGCTCATGACGGTGCCGATCACGACAACGTACTTCGTGCGGCCCTTGACGTACCCCTTTGGGATAGGCGAGTAGAACTCCGTCGACACGCTTTCCTCGGCAGTCGATGCGAGCGAGGGCTTTCCCGGTTTCTCCGGAGGGCCTGATTCGGTCTGTCGGGTCGGGGGGCTTGAAGCGAGAACGCGCAGTTCGGGGATCGAGTCGCCTCGGAGCGTGGGCATGTCTGAGTGTATCACACTTGCGCGCTGTTCGCCCGCTTCCGATAACGCTGAACGAACGCTTCGTACTGCTCGGGGGTATCGATGCCGGGCATTGACGACTCGGCCCTCGCGACAGCAATCGCGTAGCCGTGCTCCAGGAAGCGGAGCTGCTCGAGCTTCTCGGCCTGCTCAAGCCTTGTCGGAGCGAGGGTTGTCACAATCTCCAGGAAAGACCGTCTGTACGCGTAGAGCCCGACGTGCTTGTAGTACGCGGGGGATGAATCCCTGCCGTAGGGGATCGGCGCCCGTGAGAAATACATAGCTTCGCGCCGAGCATTGCAAACGAGTTTGACAATGTTCGGGTTGGTCGGGTCCTCGTCATCACCGAAGGGCACGCCGATGGTCGCGACGGGCGTGCCCCGATCGAACAGCGCCTCGACCGCGGCGTCGATTGTCGCTGGCTCGATCTCTGGTTCATCGCCCTGCACGTTGACAACTGCGAGGTCTTCGGCGAAATCGAGTATGCGAGCGGCTTCTGCGACGCGGGCCGTGCCGTTGGGGTGGTTGGGGTCGGTCAGCAGGCATTCGAAGCTGTGAGGAGCAACCGCATCGGCGACCTCCTGGCTGTCGCACGCGATGACGACTCGTTTGACCGTGTTCGCTTTCGACGCGGCCTCGGCGACGTGCACAACCATGGGCTTGCCCGTGGAGTCGGCGAGAACCTTGCGAGGGAACCGCTCCGATGCCAGTCTCGCGGGGATGATCGCGACCGCCCTGACAGCAGGAGCTGACGACATCACGCGCCCCTGAGGTCCGACACGAGCTGCTTCGCCTTCGTGTACTGGTCCTGGATGTCTTTGTAGTCGAATCGCGACATCGCGATGCTCGAGGCGATCTTCTCGGCCTCCTGGGCCGTGCTCACGTCCTGGTCAGATTCGGCCTTGGCCATCAGCATGGCCATGAGTGTGTAGCGGAGCTGATAGCCCAGGTCGTCGGTGTCGTCTGAGTGGTTGGCGATGGCCTGCTTGAGCGTATCGATCGCGGGATCGGTCAGCCCGATCTTGCCGAACGACTCGCCGAGCATCGCCAGCGATGAGGCCTTGAACCGATTCTCAGCTTGTGATTTCTGGAAGAGTGGGATCGCTTCCTTGTACATCTCCGCGTTGAAGTAGAGCCGACCCAGCTGGAAGCGGGGTTCGTTGTCCGTCGGGAACGCATCTACGCGCCACTTCTGGAACTCCACCTGTTTGGCGAAGTATTTCTTCTCGGCCTTGGGAAGCAGTTCGACGGCCTCGGCGTGATCTGATTCTGCCTTGTTGCGGATATCTGCAACCTGCTTTCGCATCACACGAAGCTCGATCTCCAGAGCCTGCTGCTTGAATGAAACCTGTCCCGTCGTTTCGTGAGCCTTGAGTGCGAGCTTGTACGCGAGTTTCTCGTCGGCAGGTTTGCCGCGATCCAGCAGTCGCTTGATCAGCGTCTTGTTCGCAGCGACGTCCTCTGGCCTCGCTTCGTAGTCCTCTTTGGCAGCATCGATGAGCCTGTCTTTGACGTCGTCGGTCTTGGTGATCTTGTCCGCGTCATCGAGCAGCTTCTGCTTGTCCGCGTCGCGGACGTTTTTACGGAAACCCCCTTGCTCACCGGCCTCGTCAAAGCCACCCCGACCGATGGTTGCCTGGGCAGCCATGTTCCTGACGCGAGATTCAAGAGCGTTGTCTGTAGGGTCGAGCCGAACCGCGGCCTCACCGGCCTTCACCGCCAGATCGAACGCCTCTGCGCTCTCCATCGCTTTCATCAGACGGAGCAGCGCGTCCTTCTTGACCTTCGGGTCAGCGAGTGTGAGCTGGATCGCACGCTCGCCGATCCAGTAAGCGGGCTCGGACAGCTCTATGTCTGCCGCGGCGCTGGCTGCTTTGACAGCGGCGCTTGCGTTTGATGGTTTCGACCCCCAGGCGAGCAGAGCCGAGAGATACTTGAAAACCGGGCCTTTGCCTGCAGCAGCTTTCTGAGTTTCTTTTCCGGGCCCTTTCTTTGATTCGCCTGCCAGGGCAGTCGCCGCATTCATGAAGCCCTCAAGAGCGTTCATGTTCGAAGGATCGAATGCGAGACCTGACAGCCAGCAGTTCATCGCGTAGTCGTAGCTGCCCGTATCTTGGACGGTTTGGGCTTGTGTAAACCAGACTTTGGCCTTCTCGGGCTCGTAATTGAGAGCCCGATCAAGGTCGTCGTTGCCGTTCTCTTCGCCGCCTTTGTTCTTGCCGAAAATCGCCAACCCGGTACTCCGCCAAACAAACCGGCCCGGACCAGCCCGGGCAGAGGTCATCCTAGTCCACTTCCGGGCCCCGTGAGCCCCTAGCATCGGGCGTGAACCTATCCCCAGATCAACTCAAGCTCGTTCTGTACCCCGACGCCGTGCTCCGGGCCAAAGCCGAGCCGGTCTCGGAGTTTGATGACCGGCTCGCCGGTATCGCTCAGCGGATGATCGAGATTATGCGCGAGGAGGACGGCATAGGCCTGGCTGCCCCGCAGGCTGGGGTTTCTATTCGCGTATTCGTCTGTGATGTTCCAGCTCATCCGGGCGAGCAGCCGGGTGAAGATGGGGTTCGTTTCGCGACCGATGGGCCGATCGCTTTCGTCAATCCCACAATCATCGACTCCAGCGACTCTCGGACGAGCCTCGAAGAGGGCTGCCTGAGTCTGCCCGACATCCGGGGCGACGTGATCAGGCCCGAGGCGGTCACGATGACCGCACAGGATCTCAACGGCGAGAGCTTCAAAATCCGGGCGGGTGGGCTGCTGGCCAAGTGCCTTCAGCACGAGCTCGATCATCTCGACGGCGTGCTCATCATCGACAAGATGTCACAGATGAGCAGGATGAAGAACCGGACCAAACTCCGCAGGCTCAAGCAAGGCTGAACGGGGGCGAACGGCGTGGACATCGTCTTCTTTGGCTCGGGCGCGTTTGGGATCCCAACACTCGAAGCGCTGATGCGTGAGCACACGGTGCGTGCTGTCGTTACCCAACCTGATAAGCCTGTCGGCAGAGGAAAGAAGCTGACACCGACGCCGATCGGGCAGGCCGCTGAGAATCTCGATCCGTCGATCCCTGTGTTCAAGCCGGAACGCATCAACCAACCCGAAGTCAGAGACGAGGTCCGGGCGATCGGGGCCGATGCGTGGGTGGTGATCGCTTATGGCCAGAAGCTCGGCCAGAAACTGCTCGCGGACAAGTTTGCGATCAACCTGCACGCGTCCTTGTTGCCCCGCTGGCGCGGAGCTGCTCCAATCAACGCGGCGGTGGTCGCCGGGGATACAGAGACCGGGACGAGCGTGATTGCGCTTGCTGAAGAGATGGACGCGGGCGTGGTTTACGCGGAATCAAAGCGCCGCATCGAGCCCAGCCAGACTGCTGGTGAATTGCACGACCTGCTCGCCCAGGACGGTGTCGAGCCCGTGATGCGCACCCTGAAGCAGTTCAAGGAAGGCCGACTCGATCCGACTGAGCAGGATGTTACTCTGGTCACTCTGGCCCCAAAGATCTCCAAGCAGGACGCCAAGATCGATTTCGGTTGGGATACCCAGCGGTGCAGGTGTCTGATCCACGGGTACAACCCGTGGCCATCGGTGACCGTACGGCTCAGCGATCTTCCGCTCAAGATTCATCGCGTGGAATCGGTTGCTGCCGATACCGATCAAGTGGCTGGCGTGATGTACGATGTTGAGAAGGGACTGGTCGCGTGCGGCAAAGGGGCAATCAGGCTCCTTGAGATCCAACCCGCTGGAAAGAAGCCGATGGCTTGGTCAGACTTTGTGCGAGGCCGGGCGATTGAGCAGGGGCAGGTGCTGCAGCCGTGATCCGTGAATTGCAGTTGGAGCTGTTCACTGATATCTCACTGGTCGCGCCAGTCCGGACCGCGCCAACGGCATCGCAGACTCAGGAGCGAGCACCGGATCGGGCCAACAGACTTACCGCTTCAGAACGCTACGAGGTGATGACAAGATCCGTGCTGAAAGAGCACGGCGTGCGTGTGCGTAAGTGGCGCAGTTCGACGAGTGGTGTCGCGTGGCAGCTCACGTATGAAGACGGGCATGTGTCACGACTGATCGAGGCGCCAAGGCCCCGCGGGCCGATGTCGGCTGCGGTCTTCCTGCATGAGATCGGGCATCATGCGATTGGGTTCGAGACCTACAAGCCGAGATGTCTCGAGGAATACCACGCCTGGATGTATGCTGTGGCTCAGATGGAAAGATGGGGAATCCAGGTGACTGAGGCGGTTCAGAACCGTGTACACGATGCTTTGCATTACGCGGTGTCGAAGGCAGTGAGACGCGGCATCAAGCGGATCCCCCCCGAGCTTGGGCAATATTCGATGCCCAGGGCCCAGAAATAACCGGCTGTTCACGATTCATCGCTTTTCGCGGCGCGATAGGGGACTTACCCTATATCCGACTCAAGTTTCTTGGGTGGGGATCTGGATGCGCGTGATACTGGTCATAGGGGTTGGGTTCTGGCTGCTCGTCGGTGTAGCGGTCACCCCGATCGCTTACGCGCTCGCTGCGACTTGCCTGATTCTGCTTGGCGCTGATGCGTTCATGCGATTGCAGGGTGCACGTGCGAAGCAGCTTGACAAGAGGCTCGATCGTTGGTGCAACCCAGTGCCGTTGCCTGAGTCTCGACGCAAGAAGCCGAGGCTTGTGCGTGATCGCGTTCCAGCTGGCCGAGTTGATGCGGCGATCGAGAGCAAGCCACTCAAGCCTGCCCGGACTGCTCCGGGGCGGACCGGTGGGCTCAGTTCTGACTTTGACACCAAGCCTGATATCCGTGTCAGCACACGAACCTCGAAGTCGAAGACCTGACCAGGCCTCGTCAGTACCGATCTAGGAAGCACCCCGGGCAGGACTCGAACCTGCAACCTGCGGATTAGAAGTCCGCTGCTCTATCCAGTTGAGCTACCAGGGCGTGTCGGGGCGATTCTAGCGGGTGTGTGCGTGCCGGGCGATCCGTATCATGTGGCCATGATCCGATCCTTGCTCTGTTTGTTCTTTCTGCTGCCTGCGCTTGCGGGTGCCCAGTCAACGCAGATCCGCGTCGCGACGTTCAACATCGAGGATGTGAGGTCGAGCGATCTCGTTCGGGCCGATCAGCCAAGGCTCATCAAGATCGCAGAGATCATCCAGCGGATCCGGCCGAACGTGATTCTGATCAATGAGATCGCGTACGACCACACGGGCGTGGACGGAGTGCCTGAGAAAACCGAGCCCGGGCAGAACGGCGTTCGGTTCGTTGAGAACTTCGTCAACAGGGTTGCGTTCGAGGGCAAAGACCCGATCCGTTACAGGGCGTACATGTGGGAAAGCAACACGGGGATGCATTCGGGATTCGACCTGAATAACGACGGCGAGGTTGTTGGCACGTACGACCAGCCATCGCCATCAAACGAGAAGGGTGAGCCATCAGCGCAGACGCCGCAGGGGCGGGCGTACGGCGGAGACGCGTGGGGATTCGGCACTTTTCCGGGTCAGTACGCCATGGCGATCCTGGTTGATGAACGGTTAGAGGTACTCACGGATGATGTGCGGACATTCAGGCTTATGCCTTGGGAGTACATGCCGGCGCCGTTCGTGCCAGAGTATCCCGATACCGAGGAGCCCTGGTACGACGCGGACGAATGGGCAACGTTCAGGTTGAGCTCGAAAAGCCACTGGGATGTGCCGGTCCGCTTACCTGGCGGACAGGTCGTGCACTTCTTGTGCAGCCACCCCACTCCTCCGGCGTTCGATGGGCCGGAGCTGCGCAACAAGCTGCGCAATCACGACGAGATCCGCTTCTGGGGCGACTACCTCAGCCGGCGCGGGTACATTGTGGACGACAACAACGGCTTCGGTGGTCTGCCCCGAGGAGAGCATTTTGTCATCCTGGGTGATCTCAACGCAGACCCCGAAGACCCGGCCTGGGAACGCAACGCGATTCTGGACCACGTGCTCCTTCATCCACGCGTCGGAAAGGACCCAAAGCCTGCATCTGATGTCGAGATCGATGGACTCGATCCAACGGACACCGCGACCTGGGGCAAGCGTGTTGACTACGTCATCCAGAGCAAAGGGCTGGAGGTGATGCGAGCCGGGGTATGGAGGCCAACATCCGCTGAGATGGGGTCCTTCCCAAGCGACCATTTCCCGGTATGGGCCGAGATCGCGGTCCCTGCACCGTGAGACGGGTCTACAGTTTGGCCCACGGAACGGGACAAGGGCCAGACGTGTCGAGAAGCATCAGCAACACGAGAATCGCATCGGTATCTTCCGGCGCCGCCGAGGCGCGCAGCAATGAAGTTGCCCGGTCCAAACTGCGCCTGATACTCGAATCGACAAAGCCGGGCATCACGCGGATGGTTACGCTCTCTGCCGTTGTTGGGTTCATTGTGTCGGCTTCGTATCACGGGCTCTATCTCTCGTCGCTCATCTTGCCAATCTTGGTCTGTGTGCTCGGTACAGCCATTGCTGCTTCTGGCGCGAACGCGATGAATCAGTGGGTTGAGCGGTCACGCGATGCGGTGATGAAGCGGACGCGCAACAGGCCTCTGCCCTCGGGTGGTCTCACCCCCAGGACGGTGCTCGTGTACTCCACGGCTCTCTCGATCGCTGGGCCGGCTCTGCTGCTCGCATTCGGGTACTGGGTTGCATCTGCGATCACGCTCGTGACTGTCGTGCTCTATGTAGCTCTCTACACACCGATGAAGTGGATGAGCCCGAAGTCGACCGCGGTGGGTGCGGTGCCCGGCGCGCTCCCGATTCTGATCGGCTGGACGGTTGCTTCGCCGAGCGGGCTTGCGGATCTCGCGGCTTGGCCCGCGTGGTCGCTCTTCCTGTTGCTCTTCGCCTGGCAGATGCCACACTTCCTTGCGATCGCGGTGATGTACCGCGATGACTACAGCAAGGCCGGCTACCGCACGCTGCTGCAGACTGCGAAGTCGGATTCGGCTGTGCTTGCAGCCATCATTCTGTGGTCGCTCGTCATGGTCGCCGCCTCGATCGCGCCGCTCATCGCGATGCCCAACTTGTTTGGTCTCGGGTACGGGCTGACCGCGCTGATCATGGGTGTGTGGATGGTCCTCCTTGTCGGGAAGCTCGGCAAGTCGCTCGCCGCAGGCGGGGCGAGGACGCTGTTCTTTGCGTCGATCGTCTATCTCCCTGTTGTTTTCATCGCGTTGGTCGTCGATGCGTGCATCGGGACCGGGCCTGCGATTTCATGATCACGCTCTCGGGCGTCAGCAAGACATACTCAAAGGACGCGAGCCGGCCCGCACTCGCAGAAGTATCACTCACTTTCAGTGCAGGCGAGATGGTCGCTGTTCTCGGCCCAAACGGCGCGGGCAAGAGCACGCTGCTCGGGATGCTCTCTGGCATTCTGACGCCAACTGCCGGATTGGTTGATGGGTCGCCAGTCCGCTCGGTTGTGCTGCAGCAGACATCTCTCGACAAGCTGCTGACCGTGCGAGAGAACGCACGGATCTTCGCGAGTGTGTACGGCGTTTCGAGTGAGCAACTGGCTCTGCGCATTGGCGAGTTCGCTGACGCGTTGGAGTTGGCTGATCGACTCGATGACCGTGTGGGAACACTCTCGGGCGGGCTTGCGCGGAGGGCGGACCTGCTCCGATCACTCATGGTCGGGCCTGAGTTGCTTTTGCTGGACGAGCCGACAGCTGGGCTCGATCGGGATTCGGCGCCGGAGATCATCGCTCAGATTCGATCATTACGAGATCGGCACAGTATCGCGGTAGTCATGGTGACCCACACGTTGGAAGAAGCCGAAATCGCGGATCGGGTGCTCATATTGCACGATGGGCGGGTGATTCTGGACGATTCTCCCACTTCGCTTCTGGAGCCAATGCGAGATCGACTCGTCCTGCAGACTGGTGCAGTGCTTGATGCCGAGGAGCGGCTGACCACGGGGCGGTACATGGTCCCGCGTGAGCGAATCGAGAAGCTGACAAGAGAACTCAACGAGCAGGATGAACCTTACGGCGTGAGAGCCGTATCGATCGGCGATGTGTACGACCGCGCTCTCGGGGGTGTTCGATGAGCGCGCTTGGGGCAACGAGGGCGCTCGTGTGGCGTGAGTGGGCTCGGCTTCTGCGGCAACCCGCGCGGATCGTTGCAACGATCGGGACACCGGTTGTCTTGCTCGCGGCGCTCGGCGCCGGGTTCGCCGGTTCTATCTCTGGGCTCATGGGTGTGGAAGACAGCCGGGCGTATTCAGCGTTTCTGCTCCCTGGGATGATTTCGATGGCAGCGCTCTTTGCAGCCGTCTTCGGGTCGATCTCGCTGATCGAGGACCGTGACTCGGGTTTGCTCCGTGTTTTGCTCGCAGGTCCTGCGCCGAGCGGCTCGATCGTGGGCTCGAAGCTGATTGGGGTCGGGATGCCCGCGTTTGTGCAGGCGCTCATCTTGCTTCCTGCTTGCTGGATTCTCGGAGTATCGCCGAGTGTGACAGGTTTTTTTCTCTCGGTGCTCGCGGTTGCCATGCTGACTTTCGGGATCACCGGGATTTCGCTCGCGTTGGCGTGGCGCGTCAAGGGCACGCAGGACTTCCATGCGATCATGAACACTGTCCTGATGCCCATGTGGGTCGTGAGCGGCGCGTTCTATCCTGCGAGCGAGGCCGCGACCCCAATTCGCTGGCTTACGATGGTCAACCCGCTCGCCTGGCCTACAGACGCTGCCCGTTCTGCTCTTGCGGGTGAGCCCTCGGCTCTCTTTGGCGCCTGGGTCTGGCCTCTCGCTTTGGTCTTCTGTCTGGGTGGTATCGGGCTTTCGATGAATACCATCAGGCAAGGCAAGCGAAGGAATGTGTGATGAGTAAGCCGCTGAGAGTTCTGATCTTCATCTGTGTGCTGGGGCTCGCCTGCAGCGCTGGTGCGCTCGTTTCGATGATGCTGAACCGTCAAGGGCCCGCGAACCCGGCACAGACTGTGTCAGGGATTGCAGATACGGGTCTCAGGATTCTGCCTTTCGAGCTCATCGATCACAATGGGAACGCCGCGACTGAAGCAGAGCTCGAAGGTCGGTGGACTGTTGTTGATTTCATCTTCACAAATTGCCCCGGTGCCTGTCCGGTGATGACCGCGAGGATGGTCGAGGCTGCTCAAAGGCTCGAGGGCAAGCCAGTCCGCTTTGCGAGTTTCAGCATCGACGAACGCCGTGACACTCCGGAGCGACTGCGAGAGTTCGCGGATGGCTACGGCATCGATCTGGAGCGGTGGTCGCTCTACACGGGGGACGATCGGCAGACAAGGCGGATGGTCGCCGAGGGCTTGATGCTGATCGTCGATGAGGAAGCCGACAACGAGATATCTGCACACGACGGCTCGACGATGAAGAACATCCAGCACCCGACGAGGCTCTTTCTCGTGTCGCCCGAACTCAAGGTGGTCGGGCTCTACAGCTCAGGCGACCCGTCAGAGCTAGATCGCCTCGTATCGGATGTGGAGTCGGTTCTGCCTGGAGAGTGAACCGTAATCTCAAGTGTTTTGCGCGTTACTCGAACGCGTAGCCCCCGAAGCTCGAATTCGCGTGCGTGTTCCGGTGATGATCGGATGCACTCGATGATGGGATCGAGGTGCTTGTAGCCCCGGGCGTCTGCTCCTTCGGTTCCAACAAGCTCCTGCGCAAGAGTTCTGAGGCATTCCCCGATCACCACGGGCTGTTCGGAGGTCAGCAGTTCGCACCGCAGAGTTGCTTTACCATCGCTGACCATCGCCGAAGCTGCGAGCTCTCTTGCCCGTGCTTCGACGACCAGTTGTGACTGCCTGAGCAGAGCCGAGAGCGAAGCAAGCCGGTCCGGGAAACCGGCGTCGGTGTGTTCGAGTAGCGTCGGCATGATTCTGGCGCGGAACCACGCACGCTCGAGCGCGGTGTCCTCATTCGTGGCGTCGTGAGCCGGTGCCCAGCTCAGTGAATCGCAGAGCGTTTGTAGCTCGGCTCGGGTGGATCTGAGTGTGGGTCTGATCAGGGTCACGCCATGCTCGATGCGGCGTGTTTCTGCGATCCCAGAGACCCCCGCGAGACCGGAGCCTCGTGTGAGAGCCATGAGCATGGTCTCGAGTTGGTCCTCGGCGTGGTGCGCCGTAGCTACGTAATGGCAGCCTGTATCTGCCGCGATCTTTGAGAGCGTGTCGTAGCGCAGCGAACGAGCTGCGTTTTCTTGGTTCTGGTCAGTCGGAACCGAGATATCCGCTAAATGGAACTCAACTCCGAGTTTATGAGCCAGCTGACGGGCGGCTTCGGCGTCGTTGTCGCGATCTGCGGCTGGCCGGAGGTCGTGTCTGACATGAGCGGCGACGATCTTTGCTGGCTTGATGCTCGATAAAGCGATCTGCAGGCCTGATGAGTCGGCACCCCCAGATAATGCAACGAGCGTCGGCCGGTCGCAGTCGCGGACCGAGGAGCCGCCCGTGAGTGTTCGCCAGCGGGTGACGATGCCGCGGGTGATTGATTGTGCGTTGCGGTCGGCCATGAGATGATGGTAAGCCGGATTCGTGCTACGCTCGTGGTCTCATGAGAGCCTTGCTCCAGGAATCCGAACCGAGCCTCGGCGAGCCGCAAGACTCCGGATCACCGGTCATCGATGCTCTGCCCATGTTCCTGATGCTTGCGGGCGTAGTCATGCTCATCGTGGTCCTGATGGGCAACATCAAGAAGAAGTCCAGGCGGCGAGGCAAAGAGCCAGATCTTGAGCCTCGTGAGCGGATCGAAGCGATCCGCAAGCAGGCGAATGAGTCTCGTACTGTCTTGGACTCGCGGACCGCAGAGACGGCGGCTCTCGTCCGCGAGATGACGGCCCTGCTCGATAACCGCTCGGAGAAGCTTGAGATTCTCATCCAGCAGGCCGACGAGCGAGTCACGAGGCTCGAGCGACTCAGCCAGGAAGCCGAGCAGAGGCTGACGCCCAAGCATTCCGAAACCAACACAACTCCCGAGCCGGTCCGTTCTGAATCGACGCTGGCAAGCGATGCCCTCAGGCAGCAGATTTACGATCTCGCGGACCAGGGTCACGCGACGAACGAGATTGCGCAGCGACTTGGGCAGCACGCTGGGAAGGTTGAGTTGATTCTTGCGCTGCGGCGTGCGTGATACTTGATGATCAGCGGGTAGCCGCGTCAAGCGCCATGATCTCGAACGCGATGTGAGCCGCGAGCAGGGCGGTGTTGCCGGCAACATCCCGGTCCGGGAGCACCTCGACGACATCAGCACCAACGAGATTGATGCCCTTCAGGCCGCGGAGAAGATCGAGGGCCTCGGCGGACGTGAACCCACCGACGCAAGGCGTGCCTGTGCCCGGCGCGTAGACAGGATCAACGCAGTCAATGTCGTACGACAGGTACACGGGATCCGCACCTATGCGATCGAGGGCTGATTGAATCGGCGCAAAGCCCTCGGCTTCCCACCGAGTGTGAGGCACCAGTTCGATACCTTGCTCTTGGGCGTATTCGAGATCGTCTTCCGTGTTGAGCGGCCCCTTGATCCCGATCGAGACCATTTTTTTCGGATTGAGGATGCCCTCTTCGATCAGACGCCTGAACGGGGTCGCGTGGTTCCACTTCTCGCCCCAGACGCTGTCGAGCGTGTCCATGTGGCTGTCGAAGTGCACACACGCGAGGCCGCCAGTTGGTTGGCCCTGTCTGATCCACGCGGCTTTCATGCCCGCGTAGACCAGGGAGTGATCACCTCCCAACAGCATGATCTTGGACGCCTGATCGCCGATGCCTCTGAGGTGATCGACCACGCCGTCGAGCGTCTCCTTAACGCTGTATGGTTTGACCGGTGCGTCGCCCGCGTCTGCGAGGCTCAGCACGCCCGGTACATCCACGGCGTGTTCCATCGAGTAGTGCTTGAGGTACTGGGATTGCTCACGGATCGCGCGCGGCCCAAAGCGTGTGCCCGGTCGGAACGTCACTCCGCCGTCGTACGGTGCACCGATGATCGCCCAATCGATCGCTTTGCCCTCGGCCTTGGCGTCCTCGATCCTTGGGTAACGGCCGAAGGTGGCGATGCCTCCGAAGCGGGGCTGGACGCGTGAGTCTGGGATGGCGGTCTTGCGTTCGCTCATGGATCAATCCAGCCAGGCCTTGTCGAAACTCATGCCCTGGGGCAGTGCGGCGCTGTCGCCCGTTTCGACCATGGATGCGACAGGGAAGGCGCAGTAGTCAAGGCTCACAGAACCCGCGGGTCGGTGGTTGCCTGAGAAACCGAGCCCGCCGAACGGCAGCTTGCTGCTCGCGCCTGCGGTGCCCGTGTTGACATTGATGCAACCCGCTCGGCACTCTGCGACGAACCGACGCTGTGCTTCAGGGTTGGTCGTGAAGATCGAAGCGGCTAAGCCGTAGCGGGTTGCGTTGGCTTGCTGGATCGCTTCGTCGAGACTCGAGATCGTCGTGACTCGTAAGAGGGGGCCGAAGACCTCGAGGTCGCAGCCGGCGTCTTCAGAGTCGGTCGGAGTGAAGCTGTCGACTTGTAACACGGCTGGTGTGATGTAGTAGCCATCGGCTGAGCCGTCAGTCGAGAGGGGCTCTGCTTTCAGAAGCGATGTAGCGCCGCTCGCGATGAGCCTCTCCTGGAAGGAAAGGACGGCATCCCTGGCATCGGCGGAGATGAGCGGCCCAATGAAGACCGGGTCATCCGAGCGAGGGTTGCCGACGCGGAGCGCCTTGCCGGCCTCGACTACCGCGTTGATGAACCTCTCGGCGATATCCTCGTGGATGATCAGACGCCTGGTGCAGGTGCATCGCTGCCCTGTCGTGACGAAGGCTGCGCGGGCAACCTCGATCGCGGCCTGCTCAAGGTGCGCGTCGGGCATGACAACCGCCGGGTTGTTGCCGCCCAGTTCCAGCGCGATCATACGTCCCGGGTTATCGAGGTTCGCTTCGAGAATCTTGCGTCCAACGGGCCAGGAGCCTGTGAAGAGGATGCCGTCAATATCGGTGTGTGTTGTGAGCCTGACTGCAGTCTGAGGGCCGCCATGAACGAGGTTGACGACGCCTTGCGGTGCGCCCTCAGCCTCGAGTGCTTCCTGGAACATCTCCACGAGCGCCTGTCCCGCAGCCGGAGTCTTCTCGCTCGGCTTGAGCACGACTGTGTTGCCCATGAGCAGCGCGGGGACGATGTGCCCGTTGGGCAGGTGCGCCGGGAAGTTGTACGGCCCGATGACAGCCATCACGCCGTGAGGTTTGTAGTTGCACCGCCCGGTCCGGGACTCGGTCAGGTTGAAGCTGTAGTCCTTGACGCGGGTGAACCCGCCGGTCTCGGAATCGTCGAGCGTGATATCGACCTTGCCCGCGAGGATGCCCGCCTCGGCCTGTGAATCCCACATCGCCTTGCCGGTCTCATCGCAAATCAACTCACCCATCTCTTGCTTTCGGCGGGCGGCGATTTCCTGGTAGCGGCGCAAGACCGCGATTCGCTTCTCGAGCGGCCACTGCGACCAAACGGGCAGCGCCTCGCGCGCGGCTGCGACTGCTTGATCGACGTGCTCGAGCACGGGAGTGCCTTGCCAGAGAACCATGTCTGGCTGGGCGGGGTTGTGCGAGGTGATCTCTTGACCAGGGATCGGGATGAAACTTCCCCCGACGAGATCACACGGATTGTTCTTGAGTGTTGGGTGATTGGGCATCAGGCGCTCCTCGCCTTCGCTTTGGTGGATTTCTTAACGGTTTTCTTTTTCGTTGTGGCTTTCTTGCCGGGCGCCATCTGCTTGTTCACATCCATTGGGGTGACACCGACCTTGTCGCCCGGTTCGATTTGTAGCAGTTCCATGTAGGCCTTCGAGAGGGCGATTCTCTTGTCATCCAGCAGGCAGACGTTCTCGTCTATCGCACGGAACTCGCCGTCGGAATCGAGCTTGCTGACCATGCATTGGTCCTTGCACCTGCTCATCGGGGTTGGTTCTGCGACCGTGAGTCTCTTGGTGAGTTTCACGTGTGGGATATCGTCGGTCTTGGCGTCGAGGTGAGGCCCGCCGTCGAACGGATCAACGAATCCGCGGTATTGGAAGCCGAGGCGTTCGAGCATACGCCTAGCAGACTTCGTGTCATCGCCGACCTGCCCCACCACCGCTCTCGCGCTCGGGGGGAGGAGCGAAAGATAGATCGGTTCGTGCGGCAGCAGTGACGTGATGAACTCTCTGCTGTATTGACAGAATCTGTCCGCCTCGTCGTAGCTCAAGGGGACAAACCGCCTGCCCAGATATTCCCATAGCAGGTTCGTCCCGTCTGCGGAAATCGGCGCCATCATCTCGGCGAGCACACGGTCTGAGAAGCGCTTGCGCTGCAGACCGATCATGTGGAACCGGATGAGGCTGAGGAACAGGCCGAGTTTTTTCTTATGGCCTCTGAGCGAAGGCTGGAGGATCAGACCGCCGATCTCTGACGGAGCAGATTCGTCGAGGTAGAGCTCTGCGACCGCGTGCGAGGTGCCAGTCTGAAGGCTCTCGCTGAAGAAGTTCTGCTGCGAGAGCTTGAACGAGACATTGGGATTGCCTTTGCCGCCCATGCTCGCGAGGATCTGGCTCGATCCGAGTGGTTGTCCTGACTCGGTGTCTTCGAGAACAAACATGAAGAGGTCCGACTCGTGCGTCGTTGCGCCGAGTCCGCCGAGCGATGTGTTCGTCTTGACGTTCTTGGTAACGCTCTCAGGAATGACTTCCGGTTCGGGTTTACCGCGGCCACCGCTCGCTCTCAGGAATGTGTTGCGGCTGTGGATGATCTTGGACTGGATGATGTCCTTGTCGGGCGGCAGGTTGATGAAGTGGACCATCTTGGCGAGCTTGTGCAGCGTCGCGGTGTCGTCAAGCTTGGCGCGTCTGATGAGATACATGTCTGGCCTCCCGTGGCCGCGCGTCGTTCACATCACTGCGGGGACACGCCTTACCCGCGGGATTCGTATTTAGCCTGCGACCTTTGCAAAGCCTCGTTCGATGCACTCGAAGACCTTGAGCCAGTGGCTTTCTTCCATAACAGGAACGGGTGGGAGCATCCGGACATGGTGCGGGCCGTGGCCGCACCAGAACAGGATGACACCCTCGTCGAAGCACGCCTTGCAGGCCGCGGCGATCTTCTTCTGGTCGCCACCGAAGGGCGTCATACGCATCATGCCACCTATGCCGCCGCAGACATCATCCAGATGCTTGACGGGCGGGAACCAGTTCGGGTGCTTGGCTGCCAGCGCGGCGACCTGCTCCCTAAATATCTGGTGGTGCTTCGCAAGCTTGCCGGATTCGCCGTACAGATCACCATCGCGGAGCATCTCAAGGATCCGTATGCCGGCGGTGAAATCCTGTGTCGCGCCGGTGAACGTGCCCGAGAGCAGTCCTGGCTTGGGGGCGTACTCATTGGTCCAGAGCGTTGCGCACGCCTGTGTCATCTTGCCGACGCAGAACACGTCGACGTACTCGCCAAGATCGAGCGTTTCGTAAGCGAACATCTCGCCCGTGCGTCCGAAACTCTGGATTTCGTCGTCCCAGACCGCGATGTTGTTGGCCTTGCAGATATCCATGAGCGCGACGAAGTACTCGCGAGGGGCGACGTTGAACCCGCCCTCGCCCTGGACGAGCTCGAAGATGAAGCATGCGTGTTGCTTGGGGTAGCGGTTGATGTACTCTTGGAGTTGCTCGCACGCGCGCTCGATGAACTGCGCTTCGCCACCAGCCTTGGCGATGTTTTCCTCGGTCCAGAACGGCATGTAATCAACCTGCGTCGTCAGAGGGATTCCCATGCGCCCGCCGGCTGAATCACCGATCTGGGCCATCGTGACAGTGCGGCCCATGAAGCAGTGGCTGAACGCGATGACCCGGCTTGCCGGTGCGTGCTTCTGGTAGCAGACCTTGATCGCGCTTTCGTTGGCGACCGCGCCCGATGTTGTCACGAAGCCCTGTGTGAGTCGGCTGTTCCGCTTGGCAAGATCGAGAAGCACTTCGCAGAAGCGATAGGCCTCGAAATTGGACTGAAGGTTGCCGTGCTTGACAGCGTCTTGAGTACCCGCTTCGAGTGATGTGCGGATGAGATCGGGGTGGCCGTGCCCGAAGAAGTGGACACCAATCCCTGTGATCATGTCCCACTTGACCGAACCATCTGCGAGTTCGACGAGGGGGCCGTTGCCGGCGCCGCTGCCGATCATCGGGTAGAGCAAAGGGCGGCCCTTGACGGCTCCGGCGCGATCGAGCAGCGACTGGTAGTCGGTGCTGGTGCCCTCCTGAGCAGGGCGGGCGTCAGTGATGGTGCTGTTGTGCTGATTCACCTGAGCGACGATCGTGTCTATCGCGGCCTTGATCGCGTCGTCGTGTGCGATCTGGCTCCCAACGGCTTGGCTCATCGTCTCGGGCATCTCGGTCTCCGTTCCGGGCTGTATGCAGCCCTTCGCAAAGGCGGCTCATCGGCCCGATTCGGGGCGATCTGAGCCGGTAACTGGGGGTGGACCCGCAAGCAAGCGGTCCTAGATGTCATTGTTGGCAGAGACGCATCACAAGGACAGCCAGAAGCTGCGAGCGTTCGACGAGACTATCCAGATCGATCCACTCGTCGGGGGTGTGCAGCCCTCCTCCCCGGACACCCAGGGTGTCGATCGTGGGGAGCCCGGCGTCCTGCATGATGTTGCCGTCGCAGACGCCTCCGGTCTTGGCGAAGGGGAGCTGTTGCCCCAGAGACTCCGCGGCTTCTCTGGCCCGTTCGGCGAGCGCTCTGGTCTCAAGAATCTCGGGCTTGGCCGGGCGATTGAAGCTCCGATGCACCCGGACCTTGGGCAGACCATCGCCCTCGGTTTGCAGCTGATCGAGCATCGCGCCCAACTCGTCGGCGACTGCCCTGTCTGGGAATCGCACGTTTCCGAAGCCAGAGGCGTAGTCTGGCACCGCGTTGGCGGCCTGACCGCCGACCAGCGGGCCGACGTTGGCGACCATGCCCCGGTCGGGTTCTGGCATCTTCCCGATCTCGACCAGCACTTCGCCCAGTTTGGTGACCGCGGAGATGCCCTCGGTGAACGCTCGGCCCACGTGCGCCGCTTTGCCCTCGACCTCGACGAGGAACTGCCCCGACCCGACACGCTCGATCGCGAGTTCGCCCCCCGCGAGTGCGGGTTCGAGCGCGATGCCGAATTCGTGCCCTGCGCACGCGTCTCGGAGGGCCTGCTGCGAGTGGTATGTCCCTGTCTCCTCATCACCGTTGAGGAAAAAGGACCAGGAGCAGTCGATCCCGGCTTCGTGCAATGCCTCAAGCGCAGCGACCGCGATCACGAGGCCGCCCTTCATATCGACACAGCCCGGGCCGATCGCGGTCTTCCCGTCAGCGTTCATAGTCAGCGTCTGAAACGGTCCCTTGGGATCATGAACCGTGTCGAGATGGCCTGCAATGAGTACCGAGGGGCCGCCATCCACGCGCCGATCACTTACCGATGCCCGGGGACGCTCATCAGAATCACCGAGCCAGGTTGGCTTGGGCTCACCTTCTGTGTAGCTCGTCTTAGCACCAAGCGCCTCGAGCCTCGTGGTGAGCATGTCGCGAGACCGCTCGATCGCCTCGAGATTGCCACCACCGGTGGGCATCGCGACATGGCGTTTGAGATCTTCGAGGAGCGCATCGCTTTTGGAAGCGATGAGATCACGAACGGCTTGCTCCTTGTCGGTCAGCATGTCTCGCTTTCGGTCTGGGTTCTAGTTGCTCTCTTCAGGTTTCTTGATCATGCCAAGGTCGATAACGACGCCGTCGGGTTGGTACATATCGACACCCATCGTGGACTCATCAAAGAACGTGAACACCAGGCACGCCCTTCCGTAGGTCGCGGCGTACTTCATGTCACCGAAGCTCGGGCCGGCGTAGCGGCCGTTGTTGTGCTTCTGCGCATGAAAGTGATAGTGCGCCAGGGCTCGAGTGCCCTCCCTGAACATCTCTGGGGAGGCAACAAAGCTCGTGTCGCTCTCACGCATCACGGGCTTGGGCGGGTAATCCGCTGCGACATAGGTGTCGGGCTCGTTGTCACGGATCGAGATGCGGACGATGCCGCCGTACTCGGTTGTGTCGTCTCGCCGGTCTGTCTCGGCTTGTTTGAAGAGCGCGCTCCTGACCCGCTGAGAGCCGACCGCGTCATCGACCACGAGCGCTGTGATGTAATCCGCCCACGCGAGCTGCTCGCGCCAGGCATCCAGATTTTCAGAACGGAACATGATGACATCGGTCGATCTTCTGCGGTGTTCCCGGCCAGCAAGACGCTGAGTGAGCTCGGAGTCGAGTTCCTCCTTGCTGGTCGTGAGCCAGTCCGAACGGTTTCGGCTCGCCCATCGCAGGGCTTCGAGGTGGCGCAGCCGGAGCCCACGCTGCTGGGCGCTGTCCAGGTTGGCGATGACCGAGGCTGTCTGTGCCCACCAGTCTTGAGAACCGCTCTGGGTCTCGGTGTAGAGATCTGTGAGCCACTCGAGTTCTTCGCCGGTCAGCGGGATCGTGCGGAATTCGAGCAGGCCTTTGCGCAGTGCGCTCAAGGTCTGGTCACCCTCGCTGGGCGGAGTATCCAGGAGCCCCGCAAGCAGATCGACGCGGACTTCACCGCTGGCGTCGAGACGAGACAGCAGATTCCACGAATCGCGCCGGAGCCGAGTGACCCCTCCATCACCCTGGTCTTTGAACGTGTCGAACACGATCTCCTCGATGCTGAGATCCGGGTGCAGTTCGAGGAGCGCCATATACTCGGGTCGGGCGGGATCGGGGATCGAGTTGTCGGCCTTGGCGAGCGACCGGATGAGCGCGTTGGTGACTTCTTCCCAGCCTCTGATGACCGAAAGCTCAGACACACGGTGCCTCACGACGGGGTCTGTTTCGGTCGGCATGAGGCCGTTCACGAAGGCGATACCCTGCACATCGGTGAGCAGCCCTTCGGGTTCGAGAAGCTGATCGATCGCTTCGATTCGGAGGAGCTGAGGGCTGTGCCTCATCCAGGCGATGGCCTTCATTTTCTCGACCGCTTCGTCGCGGTTGATCTCGCCGGTATCAACGAAGCCCGTGACGGTTTCGCTCAGTCGGAGCCGGGTCGAGAGGGCGATCTCTGGATCCGTGAGGTCATCGAGAAGCCCCGCCGAGTCCACGGTGTCGGGGGTCGAGCAGGAGACCGCAGCGAGCGGCAGGAGCAAGCCGAGGCCTATGATTCCAAGGCCGCTGCGGGATTTCCGTGTATTTGTGCGGCCAGACGACCGAGGTTCACTCGCCATGCAGGCAACCCTTCCTCTCCAAGAACGCGTTGTTCGGATACTCAACCTGATCCGGCCCGCAGTCCAGTCCGACGGCGGAGATGTCGAACTCATCGACATCAGCGACGATGGTGTCGTGAAAATCCGTCTCCACGGGGCCTGTGTAGGTTGCCCGTCCAGCAGTGTCACACTCAAGCTCGGGATCGAGCGGAATCTCAAGGAGCACATCCCTGAGATAACCTCAGTCGTGGCAGTTGATTAGAAATCCGGCCCCATAACCAATCGGATTTTGTGCGGGTGTCGCTTCTTTGGCGCTTTTCCGCTATCCTGTGGCTGACAATGGGCAGGCGATCTCGTAGCGCCGGGCCAGGGGATAGCAAGGATGTTGGTCATCACGCGCCGGGAAGGCGAAGAAGTTGTCATCGGAGACCCGAACAACCCTATAGGTGTTGTTCGAATCGCGTCGATCAAAGGCGATCGTGTACGTGTTGCCTTTGAGTTTCCGCGTGAGGTCTCGGTTCATCGCCGCGAAGTCGCAGAGCAGATCGTTTCAGACGCCTCCGAAGATTCAGCACCCGAGGTGGCTGTCGTCTCGGCAAGGCCCGGTGATTCGGTTGACGCGCGTGCTGCCGGCAACTCAAACGGTCGTCCGCGCACAACAGCGGGCCGACACGCCGATGCGGCGAGCCGGACCCACTGAAAGTCTTAGCACAAACTGAAGAACGGACTTACTCGGGTTCGCCGCCCGACATGTCGTAAACCCAGCCCTCGATCGCACGGCCGTAGGACAGGATCTCGCCGTCGTTGAAGAAGAGCCCAAGTTCACGCTCGGCGGCCTCTGGGCTGTCGGAGCCGTGGATCAGGTTGAAGCTGTTCGAGACGCCGAAGTCGCCCCGGATTGTGCCCGACTCGGCGTTTGAGCCGAAGGTTGCGCCCATCATCTTCCGGCAGACCGCGATCGCGTTGTTGCCCTGAAGGGCGAGCACCATGACGGGCGAGCTGGTCATGAAGCCGACGAGCCCGTCGTAGAAAGGCTTGCCCTGGTGGTCCTTGTAGTGCGTCGAGGCGAGTTCCTGGCTGATTTGCATGAGCTTGGCGCCGACGACCTTGAGCCCTTTGTTCTCGAAACGGGTCAGGATCTGGCCCATAAGGCCTCTCTGGACAGCGTCGGGCTTGAAGATAATGAGCGTGGTTTCCATTTATCGTTTCCTCGGTATGGTGTTTCGGGCTGGGACCAACAATAGGCCCACCGGCACCAATCCGAGTGACTATCGACGTCTGCGCACAAGCAAGGACGACACCCCGAACAGCGCATAGGTGGCTCCGCCGGGTGCGGGGATGAACAGGATCGAGTTTGGACCTCTGAGCCCAGATCCGATGTGAACCTCGGCAGCCTGGGTTTCAAAGTCGTATCTGTAAATCGCGCTGTCCCCGTAGCTGGCAATGTAGAGGTCGCCGTCGGGTCCGTAGGTCAGGTCGTCAGCGTTGCCGCCTGCACGGAGAAGTTCGCCGACCAGAGCGCCTGTAGCGAGTTCAAACTCGTGGACGATGCCGTCCGTGAAATTTGCTACATATACAGAGTCACCGTCCGGGCTGAGTTCGATCCCCGCTGGCTGTGCGAGAACCGGGTTGTCTGAGAAATCACCGATGTACGACCCATCGGGACCGAATCGGCGAATTGTGTTTGAGCCGATATCCGAGATGAGCATGTCGCCCGAATCGAGCCAGTACACAGTATGCGCGCCCTGTATGATGCCTGGCTCAACAAGGTTTCGCAGGTAGTCACCTGTCTCAAGATCGAAGACACCGATCGCACCGTTGTTTGAGCCGCTCACGATGAGTTCGTCATCTCTGATCGTGAGGAACGTGTTCCCGATGATCCTGCCGTCATTGGGCACAACATCGCCGAGCAGGTTGCCGTTGCTGTCAAAGCGTGAGACTCTGTTCTGTGTAAACGAAGAGACATAGAAAGTTCCGTCGGGTGCTTGCGCCGCGTACTGGGGCGAGGCAAAGACGCGTGGCGGCACGAAATCGCCCATGAAGTTGCCATCAAGGTCGTACTGACCGATCTCACCACCGGGCGGTCCTTGCATGACGAGCATGGATTGTTGCTGGGCGTTGGCAATCTGGGTAACAGCCGTAAGGCAGCACATTACGGTAAGTCGGCGCATAGTTTGAATCCCCTTGTCACGCACGAGACCGAGACAGGCAATTCGACCGCGCAACGAGGATTGGGTTTCGAGTAAAGCTACCGCTTCGTCAAATCAGTGGATACGACACCCGGATTTGCCCCGAAGAGCTGTTTGTGCTGCTGCATAAGGCAAGCTGAGCAAGGTGACATTCGGATGGCCGCGTTCTCGCGAATCCTCCTCCAGGGCTGATAACCCGCTATTCTTCCTCTCTACGGGGCGGATCCCCTGCACTCTTAACCCCACCACGGAGGGTGGCATGGCCAAAAAGAAGTCGAAACCCCGTGCGACCGCCGAGTCGATGGCGAGCAAGCAGCGGGAAATCTCAGTCTCCGAATTCTTTGCCAAGAACAGGCACCTGCTGGGGTTCGACAACCCCCGCAAGGCACTCCTGACGACAATCAAGGAAGCGGTCGACAACGCCCTCGACGCCTGCGAGGAGGCGGAGATCCTGCCCGATATCGAGGTGAAGATTGAGGAGCTCGAGGCTCCGCCCTCGCCTACAAAGCCCGGCCGGTACAAGGTCACGATCACGGACAACGGGCCGGGCATCGTTCGGCGGCAGGTCGAGAACATCTTCGGCAAGCTGCTCTATGGGTCGAAGTTTCACCGGCTCAAAATGTCCCGCGGTCAGCAGGGCATCGGCATTTCCGCCGCGGGCATGTACGGGCTCATGACCACGGGCAAGCCCATGGTCATCCACACAAAGCCGAACAAGAAGAAAGCCGCTCACCACATCGAGCTGGCGATGGACACATCAAAGAACCAGCCCGAGGTCACGATCGACGTCGAGACAGACGATTTCCCCGAGACGAGCACCGGAACGGGGACCATGGTCGCGATCATCCTCGAGGCTCGGTTCCAGAGGGGGAAGACGAGCGTCGAGGCGTATCTCGAGCAGACCGCGATCGCGAACCCGCACGCGAAGATCACGTTCATCCCGCCTGACAAGGCGAGCGAAGATCCGACGCTGGAAGCCGACGAGCAGGCACCCGAATCGAATGGCGATGAGGAATCGTCAGAGATCGTGCGCACGGCTGAGTACGCGGACCGGATCGAGTATCCGCGCACGATCGCGGAACTCCCGACCGAGACCGAGGAGATCAAGCCTCACCCGTACGGCGTCGAACTGGGCAATTTCCTTCGTCTGCTTAAGGTCACAGACGAGAAGCAACTCGCGGGTTTCTTCAAGAACGAGTTCTGCCGGGTGCCGCCTTCAGTCGTGAAGGAGGTCACCAAGAAGGCTAGTTCATCGAAGAAAACGATCACCGGACAGACGTATATCTCGACGATCGACAACGCCGCTGCTGAGAAGTTGTACAAAGCTCTACAGGATTCGAAGCTCCGCAGCCCCCCCACCGATTGTCTCGCGCCGATCGGTGTCAGGCAGATGCTTGCGGGCATGCTCAAGGGTGTGCAGGCCGAATTCTATACGGCGAGCACGCGGAACCCGGCTGTGTATCGCGGGAACCCGTTTCAGATCGAGGCCGCAGTTGCGTACGGCGGTGATCTGCCGGGCGATCAGCAGGCGCGAGTCATCCGCTTTGCGAACAGGGTCCCCCTGCTCTACCAGCAATCGGCGTGCTGCTCCTTCAAAAGCGTCGTGGACACGTCCTGGCGCAACTACAACATGAGCCAACCTAGGGGCGGCTCTCCCGTTGGCCCCCTGGTCATCATGATCCACATGGCAAGCGTCTGGGTGCCGTTCACGAGCGAGAGCAAGGAAGCCATCGCGGACTACGACGAGATCCGCAAGGAGATGAAACTCGCGCTGCAGGACTGCGGCAGGAAGCTGGGCCAGTACATCCGCAGGCGTCAGAAGATGAAGCGAGAGGGCGAACGCCGCGATGTCTTCGAACGCTACATCGGTGAGATATCCCGCGCGTGCAACGCCCTGACCGGCACCGATACCAAGGAACTCTACGAAGCGCTCATGAAGCAGGCCAAGCGGCGAACCGAGATCGCTGACGCCCAGCTTGACGAAGAGGGCAAGTTCATCAAGGACGAGCACGGCAAACTCGCCAAGGAAGAAGACGTCATCATCGTCCAGAACGGCGCGGTCGCAAATGAAGTCCAGGACGCCGCCAAACAGGAAGCTGTGGCTAAGCCCTCGAAGCGGTCGACCAAGAAGTCTGCAAAGAAGAAGGTTGTGAAGAAGGTGCGGAAGAAGAAGACGACCGAGAAGGCGTCGCTTTTCGAGGGTTGATCTATGGCAAAGAAGAAAACCACCAAGAAACCCAGCGGCAAGAAACGCACCAAGAAGTCCGCCGCGTCCTCTCGCAAGGAACGCGACGCGAAGACCGCCAAGTCACTCGAGGGACTCGCAGAGGGGATCGTCAAGTCAGCGCTGTCCGGGCGTGAGCCCAAGATGGACGTGCCGACGCGATCCGCGGGCAACACGAAGTGGAACAAGAGCAAGGGCATCCTGCAGATGGGCAGCGCCGCTCAGGAACGCCAGCTCTTCAACATGGGCCAGGCGCGGAAGTTCATGCAGACGCTGCTGCACGGCCAGGGCATCAGCAACCTCATCGAACAAGAGAAGACGCTCAGCCTTCGTGGTATGTACTACTCGGGCCTGCACACCATCCAGGGCACGAAAGAGAAGACATTCAACGACCAGACCGAGTCCGACGGCATTCTCGAGGATCTCGAGGTGTCGATCGGGGCGCTCCGTGAGGAGTTGCACGTTTTCGCGAAGAAGCGCGGCACGATGGTGGGCAACATCACCATCATCGACTCGGGCGACACGATCGATTGCCGACGGATGGGCTCGGGGGGGTACGCGATCCCGAGTATCTGCGAGCCGGATGTCATCCAGTTCGAGAACGTCGAAGCCGATTTCGTCCTGCATGTCGAGAAGGACACGGTCTGGCAGCGGTTCAACGAGGACAAGTTCTGGAAGACCCACAACTGCATCCTCACCGAGGGCTCGGGCCAGCCGCCCCGGGGCGTCAGGCGGATGCTACACCGGCTCAACAAGGAGCACGGCCTGCCCATCATCTGCTTGCTCGATTGCGACCCGTGGGGGCACTACATCTACAGCGTCATCAAGCAGGGCTCGATCAGCCTCGCCTTCGAGTCAGAGCGCCTGGCGATCCCCGAGGCCAAGTTCCTGGGTATCCGCGCCAAGGACTACGAGGCGTGCGGCCTGTCCGACGATGTCAAGATCGACCTCAACGACCGCGACAAGACCCGCGCCAAGCAGATCGCCGAGTACCCATGGTTCGCCGACCGCAAGCAGTGGCAGAAAGAGATCAACACGATGCTCCGCAACGGCTTCAAGATGGAGGTCGAGTCGCTGATCACCAAGGACATCAGCTACGTAACAGAGACGTACGTGCCGGAGCGGTTGAAGGCTGAGGATTGGATTAGCTAGGAGCAATTATTGTACCAACAGAAGTGGCGTTGCCCTTGTGCAGTAGCATGTGCATTCACTATGATTGTGTCATGAAACTAAATCAGTCTTTAGCACTGAGTGTATTGGGGAGTGTACTTTCTGGGGGCTCTGCCCATTCGCAGCTCACAGAGTCTTACAGGTTGTTTCCAAACGATGCTGCCGCTTGGATCGAGTTTGGACTCAAGACTGCGGTCTCAGATGAGTACGTGGTCATTGGTGCACACAACAGCGATCGCGTGTACATATTTAATCACAGCGGCGATCAGCTCCACATGCTTACTCCTGCGGATTCTGAAACAGAGTGGTTTGGGCATTCAGTAGATATCTCAGGATCAATTGTTGCTATAGGTGCAAGTAGCGACGATGACTTCGGGAATGCTTCGGGCTCGGTGTACATTTACGACGCGGCAAGTGGAATCCATATCTGGAAACTTTATGCGCCTGACGCAAGGC
Source organism: Phycisphaera sp. (assembly GCA_003712165.1). Taxonomy (GTDB): domain Bacteria; phylum Planctomycetota; class Phycisphaerae; order Phycisphaerales; family UBA1924. Next base: position 1,696,570 of record RHLH01000001.1, on the reverse strand, counting down.
CCGCAATGGAATTCGGCTATAGCGTTGCAATCGAGGGTGATGTGCTCGCAGTCGGTGTTCCGTATTCTCAAGATATAGCGACTCGCAATGGAGCAGTTTATATATATGATCTTAGTAATGGATCATTTGTGCAGAAATTGTACGCCGATGATGCCCGGGCACAGGAAGAATTCGGTTCATCTGTTGCGATTCACGGCAGGCACCTTGCTGTAGGTGCAACTCGAAGCGACAACGGAGCTCCTGACACAGGTGCTGCGTATTTGTTCGATCTTGCTGAGATGAAGCAGTTGCACAAGCTGTCGCCGGCTGACCGCGAGCCAGGAGATCAACTTGGTCTCAGTATCGACATTGACGCCAATACAGTAATTGTTGGTTGCCATCGAGATGATGATCTCGGGGACAATTCCGGCTCTTCATATCTATTCGACATCATTACGGGCAGTATGACGCACAAACTCACTGCTCCTGATGGTGGTCCAGGAGATGACTTCGGTGTGTCTGTCGCAATAAGTAATGGCTTAGCTGTAGTCGGAGCAAGTGGCTTTGATGAGCCTAACAACGAAACTGGCACAGGCTATGTTTATCATGCGGGCACAGGTAACCTCATTACAAAAATTGTACCAGATCCAATCCATTTTCAAGTATTAGAGTTTGGTTCGGCAGTATCGATTTACTCTGACATCATTGCGGTTGGTTCGCCTAGAGACCGGGACAATGGCGTCTTTTCTGGATCGGCATTCCTTTACCTGTTGCCTTGTTTGCCAGACACAAATCGAGACGGGGAGCTTGACCCAACAGACTTTACTGCATGGATTGATGCCTATAACGTTGGTGACCTGCTATCTGCAGATCAAAACAGAGATGGGATTGCATCGCCAACAGATTTCACAGCTTGGATAGCGAATTACAACGCTGGTTGTCCCCAGTAATCACTCAGTAATTACACCCAGCTGCCTCATCATAAATATCCGCCGATCGGCGATATCCCGCACGCGCTGGTCGAGGCTCTTGCCACCGCCGTGGCCGGCTTCGCGGTCGACCCAGAGGATGACTGGTTTCTCGGAGGGGCTAGAGGCCGTGCTGGCCTGGACGAGAGCGGCCATCTTGCGTGCGTGGAGCGGGTGGACGCGTGTGTCGTTCTCGCCTGCGGTGAGGAATATCGCGGGGTACTCGACGCCCTTCTGGATGTTGTGGTAAGGCGAGTAGGCAAGCAGTGTCTCGAACTGCTCGGGGTTTTCCGCTGAGCCGTACTCGGGGACCCAGTAGCGCGCCATGAGGAAGTCCTGGTAGCGGAGCATGTCCAGCAGTGGCACGTGGCATTCGACGGCTGCGAACAAGTCTGGCCTCTGTGCCATAACAGCGCCGGTCAGGAGGCCTCCGTTCGAGCCTCCAGCGATGCCGAGCTTGTCGGAGTTGGTGTACTTGTTGTCGATCAGATACTCGCCCGCGGCGATGAAGTCGTCGAACACGTTCTGCTTGTTCTCCATGCGGCCGGCTTCGTGCCACTTGGCGCCGTACTCGCCGCCGCCCCGCAGATTGGCGATGGCGTACACGCCGCCTTCTTCAAACCACGGGAACATCGTTGAGCTGAACGAGGGGGTGATGCTGACGTTGAAACCGCCGTAGCCGTAGAGGATCGTTGGGTTATTGCCGTCGAGTTCGAGGTTCTTGGGGTGGACGATGAACATGCTGATGGGCGTGCCATCTTTGGATTCGTACCAGACCTGCTTGACGATGACCGAGTCCGGATCGACCGGGACGTCGGGCCTGGCCCAGAGGGTCGGCTCTGCGTTGGGCTGCGCGAGGTCGATGTGGTAGATACTCGTAGGAGTGTTGTAGCTGGTGAAGGTGAGGAACGCTTCGGTCCTGTCGTCGCTCGTCGAGAGACCGGCGGACCCGATGCCGGGCAGTTCGAGTTCGCTGATCGGGGAGCCGTCCAGTTTGTAAAGCGAGATACTGGTCTGCGCTTTGTCGAGGTAATTCACGCTGATGATGCCGTCGGCGAATCCTGTGCCCTGCAGCACGAGGTTCGGGTCCTCGGGGATGATGTCGGTCCAGTTGTCGTACCCGGGGTTGTTCATGTCAATCGCGACAATTCGGCCGTTGGGCGCGCCGATTGTCGACTGCATGAAGAGCGTGTCTTCACTGAAATCCATCGAGCCCGGGCGTCCTTCCATCCCGATCGCGACTGTTTCCAGGTTTAGTTCTCCGGTTTCGTACCAGTGGTCCAGGTCAGCAGCCCAGAGGTCCACGCCGCTGGTTCCGGTCCAGTAGCCGACGAGCGCCCACTTGCCGTCTTCGGATGGGGCGATCCAAGGTCCCCACGTCGTCGCGAGTTGAGTCAGCTTCTCTTCTGAGTAATCAAGGTCTCCGTAGAACGTAGAAAGATCGTGCTGACGGAACAGCGTGCGGTCTTGCCTGTGGTGCGTGCCGAGCTTGTGGAAACGCGTGACGCCCGAGTAGGCATCGTCGAGATCTTCGAGCGCTGAGTAATAGAAGCCGGATGAATCAGGCAGCCACTGGTCGAGCCTGACCTTGCCCGGTATCTCTTCAGCGAGCCATTCGCCTGTTTCGACATCCATGACGTAGAGGGTTGAGTTCTCATCGCCTGCGTAGTACATGCCGAACGCCATGAGCGAGCCATCAGGGTTCGGTGCTGTCCACGACACGGTCGTTAGGCCGCTCGGATCAATCTCTTCCGGATCGAGCAGGACACGCTCTTCGCCGTCGAGGCCCTTGCGGACCTTTACGATGGACTGAGGCTGGTCACCCTCACGTGTGCGATAGAAGTACCGGTCGCCGTACATCGAGGGGGTCGAGATCGACGGGATCTCCATGAGTTCGCGGAGCCTGGCTTCGAGCTTGTCACGACCCGGGATGTTGTCGAGCACCTGCCGCGTGTAATCGTTCTGGGAGTCCGTCCACTCTGCGAGCTCGTCGGTCATGTTGCCCGAGTCGTCACCCTCAAGCCAGCGATAGTCGTCGCGGATCTCGGTGCCCTGAATCGATTCCGAGACTGTGCGGATCTCGGTTGCAGGGGGTTCGCCGGGCTGTGCATAGGTCGAGCCGGCGAATGCGAGCATCGTGAATGTGACGAGATTGGCACGGTTGAACATGTGATACCTCCAGCGCGGCGACAAGGCCTGGCAGAATAGTACCACCAGATCCGAGCTTGGATTCACCGAAACGATTGATCTACTGGACGATGCCCTGCGTGAGTCTCATGAAGGCCGTTTCAAGGTTAACAGCTTCCTCAGAGAACCCGTTTATCCGGTAGCCAGCGTTGATGAGCATGCTCGGAATGTCGCTCGGAGAGAGCGCTGCGTCATCCCTGAGGGTCAGCTCAACGACCTGGCCGTCTCCGGAGGCCTCTGTCTCGTGATCCTCGGCGTTACGCAGCGCTACTTTTTGGACGCCGTTGACCTTCGTCAGCATCTCTGCTGCTGGTCGTGTTCTGTCAGCGAGCAATATGTGGAACGTCCGCCCCACCTTTGCTCGCCGGATGGCCTCATTGACGTTGCCGCTAAAGAGCAGCTTGCCTCGCTCAATGATCCCAACCTGGTTACAAAGCTCGGCGAGCTCGTGGAGGATGTGAGAGCTGATCAAGATCGTCTTGCCCATCCTCCTGAGTTCCTTGAGCAGCTCACGAATCTCAATCCGTGCTCGAGGGTCGAGGCCGCTGGCGGGTTCATCCATAAGCAGAACTTTGGGATCGTGGAGGAGCACGCGTGCTATAGATAGACGCTGCTGCATGCCTCGGCTGAGCCCATTCACCTCAGCGGTCGCCTTGTACGTCAGATCAGTGAGCTCAAGAACATCGAGAACGACTTTGCTCCGATTTGAACCGGTGATGTTGTACGCGGAAGCAAAGAACTCGAGATACTCCTGTACAACCATGTCCTCATAGGCGCCCATAAAGTCTGGGACGTACCCGATGCGGGGTCGGATCTCACGGTTCTGGTAGCCGATGGTCAGCCCGTTGACGTTTGCTTGGCCGCTCGTGGGCTTAAGAAGTGTTGCCAGGATTTTGATCGTTGTGGTTTTGCCCGCACCGTTGGGGCCGATGAAGCCGTAGCACGCGCCCTCTTCGATCGTGAGGTTGAGGTTGTCGAGCGCGACCAGCTCGCCGTAACGCTTGGTGAGGTTGATTGTTTCGATCATGGCCATGGGTACGAGCGGTCCTTTATCGAGTTGCAAGAGTGTAGAGCGTCACTCGGCTTCAACAGCCGGCCAGCTGGGAGGTCTCTCCCGGAGCGGGTAGACCCACCGCACCACCACCTTGCCCGACCATTGGATGTCTTTCCACTCACCGGTTCGCTGCATGAGTGTTGGGATCGGGTTGGTCGCGTTGTCGTCTCGCGAAACTTCAGCGACACCGAGAACGATGATGCACGGTTCTGTGAGCCACTTGCCCAGATCCAGCCCGTGAGTGCTCCTGCGGAGAGCAACATCCGGCACCGAGTTGTCAGGTAACGGCGGCTTAAGCTGTGAAACAAACGCCGACGCGATGAGTCTTTCGTTGTCTGTCGTGCGTGGCCCTCGGCGTGTGATGCTGCTGCCCCTTGCCCGTCCGATGAGATCATCGAAATAAGCAGTCAAAGCCGCTCTTTCAGCCGCAGTAGGATCTTCAGGGGCGAGCCTTGACAGATCGAGTGTGACCCCGGGCTCCCATCGGTTCGGATTCGTGAGCCTGAACGCCCGAAAGTCTGCGACCTCGGGTTGACCAGTCTGGGTAGACAGCGACGACTGACCCTTTGCAACGATCACGGTCACATCTTGCAACGGAGTAGGCAACTGGTGTACCAGGCTTCCAACCGGATTCCCAGAGCTGTCAGTACCTAAAGTCGAAGCGCGGCCCGATGGCTCCACGGCTCTGGGGGTTGCCCATCGAGCAGGTCCGGCCCAGTCAAACCTGAACGTCTTCTCTGTGGCGCGCGCCGGGAATCGCATGAGTTCCGGGTCACGCGCCGACACCGGATATGCCCTTGCATCTGGGAACTCAGCAGAGCCGAGCATGGATGTGAACCCGTCTTGCCAGTGGGTGGCGGTGTTGTTGAACTCGGTGTAGGGCGAGTCTGGTTCGCCAACGCGAATCCCGGCGTCTGAGTAGCCAGGCACAAACACACTGGAGAAAGCTCGAACTCTCTGAAAGTTCGAGCCCTCGACCGCATCGAGGAACGCGATCTGTTGGAGATGCGCCGTGCGAGGCCTCAGAACTGAGACCCCGCCCCAGCCAATGAGCGTAAACAGGCCAATCGCAGCAACAAATGCAAGCCAGCTGTGCTTCTTGAGCGAGAACTGATTCAGGATGACATAACCGAGCGGACCCCCGATAGCCCAGTAGAGCGCAAAGAGCGTGAAGCCGAGCAGGAGAGCGGCGCCGGCGCTCCCGCTTGAGGCAATTGATGCGCCGATGTCGGAGTCAAAGTACCGGACATCGCGCGACATGATCATGGTGTTGTTGGTCCGGTTCCGATCGATCGGCTTGGCTCGCCTTCCGAATATTCGGTGCCAGAACGCATCCATGGCCGGCAGGCCTCGGTCCGCGAGGTTGCGGTTTGTGATGTCGATCCCCACCAGAGTGACCATTCCTAGATCAACGAGGCGCCTTGATACCACAGTGCGCCCCTCGGCATCGGTCAGGATGCTTACTGCATCAACCGGCTCTGCACCCGCATTCGCTGCAAGTTCCTGGATGACGAGTGAATCAGGTAAAGTGGCACGCTCATCGTGTGTCAAAAGGGCTCGCACAGTTGAGGAGTCGGGTTCGAGTCTGCTTGGAGTGATATCCGGTAGCAGCGAAGCAAGACGGTTGCGATCAGTATCGAACCAAACCTGTCCTGTCGAGGGAAGAACAACCACAAGATGCCCTCCTCGGCGGACCCACTCGATAAGTGAATCGCTTCGTGCGAGAGTGAGGTCAGATGGGTTTGCTGTTGTCCAGACAATCGTCTCGAACTGTGACAGACCGACCGCGCGGTCGGGTAGATCTTCCGGGCGGACATCGCCAGCGTAGAGAGTGATCTCGTGTCCATTCGGGAGATAGATGCGGTCACTCCCTGAGCCGCCGATCGATGTACGGCTGTAGTCCGCCAGGCCGCCGAGTCTTCTGCCGACGATAAGGCCTGTCGCGATCTCTGGCGCGAGCAGTGTTTTGCCGTCACCGATCTCGGTTCTGGTCAGTAGTGCACCGCGAGTGTATGAAACGCCGGTCCGCTGACTGACCGCGGCGTCCTGTTCGACCGCCTCGTAGACCGAGACTAGGAACGTGTCTCTCGAACTGAACGAGCCCGGAATCCAGAGATAGAGCCAGGTCCGTTGAACCACGCCGGGGTTGCTGGTGACTGTCCGCTGGTAGAGGGGTGAGTCGCCGTCTGAGTCCTTGCCCTCGATCTGAATGATGAGCTCGCGCTGGGTTTCGTGGGTGTCCTCGAATTCAATCTCGATGCCGGCCCAGTCTCCCACTCGGGCCAGATTGGCAACGCCTATTGAGCCCGCCGAGATACGCACAGGATCATTACTCGCAGTTTGGTCCTGAGCCTCTGCGATACTCGGATGCACAGTTAAAAAGAGAGCCAATAGAGCCAGCTGGAGTGTCCGGCGCGGGAGGCGCAGCGTCAGATTCAGGCCGTGGTATGGGCTCATGCAGAGGATTCTAACGACAACTCCCGTTGCATGGCGACCCCAGCGAAAGTCTACTCGTTATCTGGTCGATGCCATGACCTATGGAAGTCATGATCCCGTACTCGCTCATTATTGCGACGGCCATCGGATTCGCCGTTCTGGCGATTCTCCACTGCGCCGCATCAGAGATCGGTCACCTGCATCGTGTCGTAGAGCTCAATCGCAGTGTCAACGAGAAACGAGATCGATACCTCGCTCAATTGCGCGCAAGAGATGAGATCGGCGAAGTTGAGCTCGTCACAGAAGAAGACACCTCTGTAAGAAACTAATCCGAGATCGCCCAGAGTTTCTCGATCAGGGCGGCGTGAGATTTCGCACCGAGCCTGAAGCAGTCGAGCTCAAATTTCTCGTTCGGAGAGTGGATCCGATCGTCCTCGAGACCAAATCCCATGAAAATCGTATCCAGCCCGAGCCTGTCCTTCAGCAGGCCAGCGATCGGGATTGATCCACCTGACTTGATGAGCTTCGCCTCAACCCCGGAAGCCTCTTTCATCGCAGCGACAGCAGCGCGGAGTGAGGGTGAGTCGGTGGGCGTGGTGCCGGGGTGACCGCAACCCATATCGGTGAACTCCCATCGGCAGCCCGGAGGGGTTCTCTCCTCGAGCCACGCAAAGAGCGCCGGGGCGATTGTCTCGGGTTTCTGGTCCGCGACGAGCCTGAAACTCACCTTGGCGGTCGCCTTGGAGGCGATGACTGTCTTTGCCCCTTCGCCCGTGTACCCGCCGAAGATGCCGTTGATGTCGCAGGTTGGTCTCGCCCACTCGCGTTCGGTGGAGTTGAAGCCCTTCTCACCGATATCCGCCTCGGGTCCAAGCCCGATTCCTTTGAGTGCAGCAACGGGGTCCACGCCGAGTGATTCCCACTGGGCTCTCTCATCGTCACCGACGGGCCTGACATCGTCGTAGAACCCGGGGATCGTCACCCGTCGGTCTTCGTCCCAGAGCTGCGCGAGGACCTTGGCGAGTTCGTTCACAGGGTTTGGTACCCGCCCACCCCAGAGACCCGAGTGCAGATCCTGATCAGGCCCATGAAGCGTGACTTCTGTGTACGCAAGCCCTCGCACGCCGTAGGTGATCGCGGGACGTCCGCGCCCGAGCATGCCCGTATCGGAGATCACGCAGACGTCGCACGCATCGAGTCGGTCCTTGTGCTGGTCCACGAACATCTCCAGGTTCTTGGAGCCAGATTCCTCCTCGCCTTCGATGAGGACCGTCATTCGAACGCCTCCGGCCGTCTTGCCGGCGACCGCTTTCCAGGCCAGCATCGCCTCTATGAACGACGCGACCTGCCCCTTGTCGTCGCTGGCGCCACGAGCGACGACCCGCTCGCCAATCCCCCCCTCGGCAGGGCGGATCACGGGCTCGTAAGGTGGGCTGTCCCAGAGTTCCAGGGGCTCGGCGGGCTGGACGTCATAATGGCCGTAGAAGAGGACATGGGGCCCCTGGTACGCGTCGTCGCCCGTCGTCGTTGCGAGCACCACCGGGTGTCCCGGCTCGCCCGCGGTTCCGGTCGGGATCACCTCGACCTCGAACCCGGCCTCAGCAAGCCGATCGGCGCACCACTGCCCCGCACGCGCGACATCCTCGCGGTACGCCGGGTCCGTGCTGACCGATGGGATGCGGAGCCAGTCCATGAGCCTCTCGACCGAGGCCTGTTCGTTCTTCTCAAGATGTGTGATGACGTCAGGGGTTTGCATACGTGATCCTATGGAATGAAAAACCGCCCGGGCGAAGCCGGACGGTTTTGAAATCGAATTGAGTGGACCTGTTACGGAAGCAACTTGCCAGTAGCAGATCCGGAGTTGCCATCGGACAGATTCTGCAACCACGCTTGAGCCTGTTCAGTGAGATCGCTAATCGCACTTGAAGGCACAACGCTGCCGGAGGGTGCCCACCTAGACATGTCAGTCCACACGTCTTCCTGAGTCAGGTTCTCGGTGTGACCGTCAAAGAATGCTGCATTGATAGAGCTGTTTGGATGTCGGAACGAAAGAGGCAGGTTGTTGGGGGCACCCACTGCGTTTGCGCCGTATGCGACATTGCCAGTCCACTGGGGAGTACCCGATGTAAACGCACCAAAAGTTGTGGCATTTGGAGAAGCATCGAAGTCGAGAACGCTGGAACTGTCAACGTATCTTGTGCCGTCAGCCACAACGATCTTCTGAGAAGGGCTGGGGCCGACTTGATTAATTCTATTTCGGAAACCTCGAGGGGTTTTCACATTGCTCGCGATCGCCGGAGATTGCCCGTTCGTGTTTCCACCCCACGACAAGGGGGCTCGTCCGTAAAGGTTGGCCCATCTTGTTTCGTCTTGCCCCAGTCCTTGGCCTGGTACAAATCCTGTTTGGGGTGTACCCCACTTCGAGAAAGCGCCTGGCATGAGGTAGCTGACCTGTCGATATCCTGCGTTTCGAGCGATGAATTCATCAAACTCATCAAGGTCACCGCCAGACGATCCCGGGTAAACAACTGAAAATTCGCGTGCGGCTGGATCGGCAAAGTCGTTGAAGATGTTGCCCATCCGGAATGCGCGCTGAGCAGAGAAGCCGACCTCTTCACCGATGGTTGGGCTAAAGAAGTCGTAATACTGAGTTGGGGTCAGCGCAGTAGTGCTGCCTTCATAGCTTTCTCTAATATTGCTGGCTCCGGAGCCCCTCTTCCGGCCAACCCAACCTGCCCATCCTGATGTTGTCGCGCACGAGTAAAAATCATCGTTGTCGCTGGCGTAAAAGTTCTGCCCTTGCCCCAGCGAGCGGAGCTGCGATTGGTCAACGAGTGATCTCGCAGAAGCTCGAGCAGCCCCGAGGGCTGGCAGAAGTATTCCAATGAGCAGAGCGATGATTGCAATCACCACGAGCAGTTCAATGAGGGTGAATCCTCTTTGAGATTCCCGTTTCGAATAGGACTTATGAGACATAACTAATCACTCCGGATTTGCGGCGAGCGTTCACTCAGTCAATCGACTGGGGCTTCGTGTCCGCAGGGATATCTACCTTGCCTGATTCGGTATCAACTTTGTCAGAAATGCCTTCGATGTTCTCAAGTGCTTTGAGGTAACGGTTGCTGAGGTACCAAGTGTTGGTGTCCTCGTCAAGTGAGGCGGGCAGAAGTGTGCTCTCGCTTGTATCGGGATGTGGGTATGGCAGTCGCACACTTCGGCCTTGGAGTGACACCGAGTACACATCGCCTGTCTTCACATCGATCAACACCATCCTGTTGGCGAGATCTGCTCCGCCGCCGCCTGATGTTGCCAGCACGATCCCCACCACTCCAACGAGCAGCCCGATGACAATCACAGCGATCTGGACTGGTTTCGCCTGCATACACCACTCCGGACATGGCCCCGCCAAACGGGGTGAGTCTTCTCGTTCCCTGCACGCGTCCTGCGAGCGCCGGACTTGCTACAGAAAGAATACCCGATCAATCGCCTGTCGTCTCGTTAGGAAGCCCCGTTTGCACCCCGCTGACACAGGGTTCGTGAAATATTCACCCCTGTCGATTAGCATCTGCCAACCGACAGCAGCGAACCCACGTCTAGCATTCGGAGTAACCCAGAGTACCAACCCCCACGATGCGGCTAATCCTGCCCAACCCGAGAGGCTTCTGTGCCGGTGTTCGTATGGCGATCGATGTCGTCGATCGGGCGGTCAACCTCTATCCGGACCGGACCATCTACGTCTACCACGACATTGTGCATAACAGGCACGTCGTAGACAGGTTCAAGGACCGCGGCGTCGTGTTTGTTGAGGATCTCGAGAACGTACCAAAGGGGTGTGTCGTGGTCTTTAGTGCCCACGGCATCCCCCCTTCCATCCGCCAGCAGGCACAGGATCGTGGATTGATCTCCGTCGATGCCACGTGTCCGCTCGTGACGAAGGTCCACTCGGAGGCGGTTCGTTACGCCAAGAGGGGCTACCGGATCCTGCTCATCGGACATGAGGATCATCAAGAGGTGGTCGGCACGAAGGGCGAGGCTCCGGACGCCACGCTGGTTGTTGAGTCGCCCGAACACGCCGAGACGATCGAGATCGACGACCCATCAAAGCTCGTGTATCTGACCCAGACGACCCTCTCGACCGACGACGCCGGCGCGATCATCCGCGTGCTCAAGCGACGGTTCCCGGAGATCCACGAGCCGAACGAGCCTGACATCTGCTACGCGACCACGAACCGTCAGCACGCGGTCAGGCAGATCGCACCAGAAGTTGACGTCGTGCTCGTCGTAGGCAGCAAGAACTCGTCCAACTCAGTTCGCCTCACAGAGATAGCGCAGAACGTCGGCACAGAGTCATTCCTTCTCGACGATGCATCAGAACTGCGTGAGGATTGGTTCAGCAAAGGCTCCGACACCAGCGTCATGGTCACTGCCGGGGCATCCGCACCGGAAGACCTGGTCGCTGCGATATGTCGAACGCTGCTCGAGAAGCACGGCGGCACGATCGAGCAGTGGGACGTGATCGACGAAACGATCGAATTCGCTCTACCGGTTGCGCTGCGCCGCCTGATGAAGGAAGAAGGTGTCGAGATCGGTTCGGGCATGGTCACCGTGGACAGCGGAGTCGCTTCTGGCGAGGCCTACGGAGCCGTCCCGCTGACGGTTTCTGCGCAGAGTACACCTCCAGATCTCAAGGATGTGGCTCCGTGAAGCACCCGGAACATCATCTATTCGAGATGACGCCCGAGGATCTTGCTGGATGGTGCGAGAGCCGGGGTATGAAGAAGTTCCGGGCGAAACAGATCCTGGAGTGGGTGTACCAGCAAGGCGAGGCGGATCCGCTTGAGTGGACAAACCTGTCCGCCCGCGATCGTGAATGCGCCAATGCCGAGCTGACGATCCTCTCAGGCAGGACGATCTCGCACCAACTCGCCACTGACGGCACTCAGAAGCTGCTTATCCAGTGGGACGAAGAGCCAAAGCCGGGAACTGCTGGTGGTACTCTTAACGTGCTGCAGGACGATCCGAGCATGCAGACCGAGTGCGTGATGATCCCTTCGCTTGGCGAAGACACCCACAGGAAGACCGCGTGCATCTCGAGTCAGGTCGGCTGCCCGGTAGGCTGCAGATTCTGTGCTTCCGGGTTGTCGGGCCTCGACGGCAACCTGTCTACGGGGCGCATCGTCGAGCAGGCCTGGAGACTCGGGCAGCTCGAGAATGTCGGCAGGATCAGCAACATTGTCTTTATGGGGATGGGAGAGCCGCTCAGCAACTTCAAACCAGTGGTGAACGCTGTTCGGAGGCTATCCGCGCAGACCCCCGAGGGCATGGGCATCGGTGCGCGGAAGATCACGATCTCGACGGTTGGGCTCCCAAGGGCTATCGAACGGCTTGCTACCGAACTCGATCTTCCCATCACGCTCGCACTCTCGCTGCATGCCCCGAACGATGACATTCGTCGGGAGCTCATCCCCTGGGCCGAGTACACCTCGATTGATGAGCTGCTCTCAGCCTGCAACAGGTGGTTCCAGAAGACGGGCCGCGAGATCACGCTTGAGTACACGCTCCTAGGCGGGATGAACGATCAGGCCCATCACGCGAAAGAACTCTCGGGTGTTGCCAGATCTCTGCGCGCAAATATCAACCTTATCCGCTACAACGAGGTCGATGGGCTCCCATACAAACGACCCAAAGACAGCGACGTGACCCGCTTCCAGACTATTTTGCGTGATGCGGGGCTGAATTGCCACATCCGTGCGAGCCGGGGACGTGATATCGCCGCGGCATGTGGTCAGCTCAGGCACGAGCACAGGGCTGACCAGGCATGAATCTCGATTTGTTCGAGAAGGGCTCGGTGACCCATCTGCTCGTTCTCATTATGAGTGCATCGCTTGTAGCGCTCGCGGTTCTTATCCAAAGGACGACCCGCTCAAAGCATCCCCAGAAAGCAGACAGATTGCGGCTTGGTGCCGGCATCGCGGTGCTTTTATTTCAGATCGTTCACAACGTGTATTGGCTCTCGCTGCGTGAAGGCGGGTTCAGTCTGGAAGAGAGCCTGCCCCTTCATTTCTGTGACATCACGGGATTGATCGCAGCGGCGGCTCTCATCTTCCCGGACAGACGACTGGTCACGCTTCTTTATTTTTGGGGCGTAGGCCTGTCTTCGACGGCGTTTGTCATCCCGGTCATCGCCGAAGGACCGGCGTTCCTCGTGTTCTGGACCTTCTGGGTGAGTCATCTGATCGTCGTCGGTGGCGGTATCTTCTTCGTCCTCGCCGAGGGGTACCACCCCTCCTTGCGTGATCTTCTTTTCTCGCTCGCTGCGGCGACCGCTTATGTGCTCTGCTTGCTAGCCATCAACTTGGCGATTGGGACAAACTACGGCTATGTAGGAGAAGATTCGCCCCCCACCGCCTTCCTTGGGGCTTGGCCGGTCCCAAGGCTCCCGTTGCTGTTCCTTGGTGGGGCGCTGCTGCAGACCGCGGCTTGGGCGCCCTTTGGCATCCTTCATCATCGTCGAACGCGTCAAGCCGCCCGGCCGTAGGATGCGTCGATGGTTCCAGTGCTCGTTGGCTGTGCAGTGGTTGCGTTTGTCCTCTCGCTTGGAGCAACCGGCTTTGCGCGCAAAGTTGGTGATCGGCTCGCTGCACACGATGGAAAGGGTGTGGACGGTCAGGTCAAGGCAGAGGTCCGCCGTGTACCGAACACGGGTGGAATCGGGATCGCGACCACGCTGCTCTGTGTGCTGGGCGTGACTGCAATAGCGGCATGGCTGTGGCCCGATTCTGCTGCTGATGCGAGCCAGCTAACCGATCTCGCTGCGGGCGTTCGTGAGAACACGACACTGTTGGTGTCATTCCTCGCAGGGCTATTCGTCGTTCACGTTGTTGGAGTGATCGATGATCGGAAGCCCCTGCCCTGGCAACCCAAGCTCTTTGTGATGCTGCTCGTCCCGATGGTGGTCGTCTGGGTCAGCCAGACTCGTGTGCTCACGCTATTCGATGATCACGTCGGCGGCAGCTGGCTCTCTGTGCTCATCACGGCGTTCTGGTTCGCGGTCGTCATGAACGCTATGAACTTCCTCGACAACATGGACGGGTTGGCGGGCGGGCTCGGAGCGATCGTCAGTGCCGGGCTGGTTGCTATCTCCATAGTCAACGGGCAGTGGATCATCGGCGCCGGATCAGCGGTGCTGCTGGGGGCCTGTGCCGGGTTTCTCCCTCACAACTTCCCCAGAGCACGCGTCTTCATGGGCGACGGTGGCTCGCTCGTGCTGGGTTTCACGATCGCGTTCCTTACCGTCAGGCTCAACTACGCAGATTCCGAGAGCGGATCTCCGCAATGGCACCTGCTGTTTGTTCCGTTCGTGCTCCTTGCAATTCCTCTTTACGATTTCGTGAGCGTGGTCTTACTCAGGTTCTCGCAGGGCAAGTCTCCGTTTGTTGGTGATCTGCAGCATTTCTCACACCGGATGGCGCGACGAGGACTGGGTAATCGCGGTGCAGTTTTATTAGTCTGGATGCTTGCCGGGATGACGGGCACAGGGGCTGTCGTGATGTCGCGTTCCGAACCTTGGCAAGCAGCGCTGATCGCGGGCCAGACCTTGGCTGTGATCGGCTTGATCGCATACCTCGAACGCGGCATTCCGGAGCGGTCGTCATGAGCAGAGTAAGGCTCGATTGGGCCGGGCTTGTGCTCATCATGTGGTCCGCGCTGACTCGAGCATCAGCGGGCGCAGAGCCTCTGCCAGGCTGGGACGCCGATCCGACACGGTCGGCGTTCGCGGTCATCGGGATCGGCCCGACTGGGTCACTGATCTTGGACATAGCGGCCTGGCTCGGGGCGGCTCTGGTTTTCGCATCCCGCGCAGGGCGGAGCAGGCAAGACCCCCTCGTCATCGTCGCGTTCCTCGGCGCGATCGCGATCCTGTTGCGTACGTTCCTGATAGATTCTGGCAATATCGAAGCAATCAGGATCGGGTCGGCCTGGGCAGCGGGCTGGATCTCGTTTGCAGCCGTCGTCTCGCAGATGCACCGCCCACTGGTTCGTTGCGTAGTTGGGTCGATAGCCGTGTCGTTCGTCTTGTATCTGTGCAGTAAGGCGTTCGTGCAGACATTCGTTGAGCACACGCACATGCTCGCGAACTTTGATGCAAATCGAGAAGCGACTCTGCTCGCTCAGGGATTCGAGCCCGAGTCGGCGCAGGCGATGATCTATGAACGCAGGCTGCGCCAGCCAGATCCTACAGGGTGGTTTGGGCTCAGCAATGTGCTCGCGAGCTTTCTCGCAGCCGGGTTCGTTGTGCTTGTGTACTCCGCATTGAGGGCATCGCGAGCAACCCGCTGGCTCTTGCTGTTGAGTGCGTTGATCGCGCTTGTTGTGCTCGCTCTGACGGGGTCGAAAGCAGGCCTCGCCGTGGTGGTGCTGGGCCTCGGGCTCCTCATCGCGGCACATGTGTTGCCAAAGAAACTTGTTCCGGTGGCGTGTATCGCAGCGGTAGCAGTTCCCCCGGCCGCTGTGACCTTCCGCGGGCTGGTCGGCGTACCGGCAAACGAATTGTCGCTGCTCGTCCGCTGGTTCTATATGCAAGGGGCGGTCCGCGTCACGGGCGAAGAGCTTCCTATGGGTGTTGGGCCGGCGGGGTTTCAGTCTGCATACCAACTCGCGAAACCACCTGAGGGCACAGAAGATGTCACGAGTCCTCACCTGATCTGGCTCGACTACTCGGCAACACTCGGCCTGTTTGCGGTGCCGGTACTGGCTGCTCTTGTCTGGATAGTCTTGAGGCTTGGCAAATCCGTCGCCGCCAAGCAGCCTATATCGCATGCGACTTCATCTCAGCGGGGTCAATTCGTACGACCCGTGATTGTGCTGACGCTGATCGTGCCGGTCCTTGTCGGGGCCTGGCTCGAGATGCAGGCGACACCGATCGAGAACGCTCTGGCACGACTCGTGGGCGTTGTCGCATGGGGAGGTGCCTCGTTCATGCTGGTGCGGGCTGGAGGCCCCCCTCTTATAGGGCTCGCAGCAGGTGCGGTTGTGCTGCTGGGTCATGCAGAACTCGACATGAATATGACCTTGCCCGGCTCGGTCGTACTCGTCATGATCTTGCTGTCGCTCGCCAGCGGTTCACTCAAGCCCTGGCTCATTCAGTTGCCTCGGCCTGTGCTCCCCGCCGTAGCTTGCATAAGTGCGATCTGGCTCGCGTTTGGCAGCGTGCCCGTATGGAAGTGGGAATCGGCACTCAGAACATCGAGCTCAGAGCTCAGAGGCATCGTCCTGAGGCAGGACGAGTTACTTGCCGCTGGAGCCCAGCAATGGGAGTTGGTCGGTCTTCAGGACGAGTTCCTGGTGCGTGCGGATGCTTCTCTGGATTCACTCGAATCGGCATACACCATGTTCCCTGAAGATGTGCGGGTTGCCCGGGCTGCCGCGAGGCTCGCGATGACAGTTTCGGGCTCGGCTTTAGAACGGCTCGACCGAACCTCGGCAGTGAGCATCGCTGAGAGAGCAAGTAGCCTGCTTTCGCAGGCTATCGAGCACCGCCCCACTTCATCTCTCTACGCACAGAGAGCCTCAGTCAGGTACTGGCTCTTCGAGTTGGTCCGCCACGGACCGGTCCGAGAAGAACGGCTGGCAGAATTGAAAGCGAGTGCTTCCGATGATTACGAGGAGGCGGCCCGGCTTGCTCCCTACAACCACCGCCCAGCAACTGCGCTGGCGATGATGCTCTCAGAACTGGGGGATGCCGACGACGCTTCGAGATGGGCCAGCGAGGCCTTGGAACGGGATTCCCTGGGTGGGCTGGATCCGCTCTCGATGATGCCCGACAAGGTTCGGCAAAGGCTGGAGGAGATGGTCCTTCGCCCTTGACGCACCCTGACTTGGGCCTAGCATACCCCGGCTGCGTGTGCAACCCCGGTTTTGAGCCCGCTACGGGCGTCAGGGCAGCATACGACAGGTCTCACTATAAGCGACCGCCGGCATTGCTAGCGCCGGCCAGACCTTGGACGACCGCGATGGAAGACGACGAAGAAACGCCGACCCACCGCTCCTGAGCACCAAGCGCTACCACGCACTCACATCATCATTTCTCATCGGCGGGCGACACCATGTCGCAGCCGGTGTTCGGTACAGAACACGATCGATCACAAGATGGCCGACGCACGAGGCGTCGGGCATCCGGGCTGAAACAGCAGCAGTTTGAAGGACCAACGAGATGGCCATCGACAAGAAATTCATCAGAAACATCGGGATCGCCGCCCACATCGACGCGGGCAAAACCACCGTCACCGAACGCATCCTCTTTTACTCCGGCAAGAACTACAAGCTGGGTGAGGTGCACGAGGGCACCGCGACCATGGACTTCCTCCAGGAAGAGCAGGAGCGAGGCATCACGATCCAATCTGCGGCAACGACCTGCCCCTGGACGAAGGATGGCCAGGAGTACAAGGTCAACCTGATCGATACCCCTGGTCACGTGGACTTCACCATCGAGGTGGAGCGTTCGCTCCGCGTGCTCGACGGTGCGGTCGCGGTCTTCGACGGCAAGGAGGGCGTCGAGGCCCAGTCCGAAACCGTGTGGCGTCAGGCCGACCGCTACGAAGTCCCCCGAATGTGCTTCATCAACAAGATGGACAAGCTCGGCGCCGATTTCGATTACAGCTTCAAAACCATCAAGTCCCGCCTGGGCGCGAACCCGATCGCTGTTCAACTCCCCATCGGGCACGGCAACGAGCTCGAGGGCATCATCGACCTGCTCGGCATGAAAGCGTACTACTTCGATGCCGACAGCCAGGGTGCCAAGGTCACCGAGAAGGATATTCCCGATGATCAGGCGGACCGCGTCGCTCAGTGGCGCCACGAGATGATCGAGAGTGCCGCGGCACTCGACGACAACCTCATGGAGCAGTACCTCGAGGACGAAGACTCCATCACGGTTGACCAGATCAAGGCTGCCATCCGCAAGGGCACCATCAACCTCGAGTGCAACCCGGTCTTCTGCGGCTCGGCGCTCAAGAACATTGGTGTCCAGCGCCTGCTCGACGGCGTTATCGACTACCTCCCCAACCCCGAAGAGGTACCCCCGGTCACGGGTGAGAACCCGCGCGACAAGGAAGAGAAGCTGGAGCGCCCCCACTCGGACGACGCCCCGTTCTCAGCACTCGTCTTCAAGGTGGTCAACGACACCCACGGCGACCTGACCTACATGCGAATCTACTCTGGCACGCTCCGCAAGGGCTCGCGTGTGATCAACCCAGGCAACAACAAGAAGGAAAACGTTAGCCGCATCTTCGAGATGCATGCGAAAGACCGCCAGGCACTGGAAGAGGTTGGCGCGGGCAACATTGTTGCGGTTGTGGGCATTAAGGACTCGATCACGGGCGACACGCTCTGTGACGCGGACGATCCCATCATCCTCGAACGCATGGACTTCCCGGAACCCGTGATCTCGATGTCGATCGAGCCCAACACGGCCGACGACAACCGCAAGCTCGGTGAGGCTCTCGTCCTCATCCGCCGCGAGGACCCCTCGTTCCAGAGCCACTACGACGATGAGACGGGCCAGACCATCATCGCGGGCATGGGTGAGCTTCACCTCGAGATCATCAAGAACCGCCTCGTGCGTGACATGAAGATCGGCGTTGAGGTCGGCAAGCCCCGTGTTTCGTACCGCGAGGCGATCTCTGGCTCGGCTCAGAACGTCCAGGGCAAGTTCAAGAAGCAGACAGGTGGTCGCGGTCAGTTCGGCGACGTCACCATCAACCTCCTGCCCTACACCAAGGAAGAAGCCGAGGCAGACGGCCTGAACTTCAAGGACAACATCGCCTTCGAGAACAAGATCGTCGGCGGCAAGATCCCCAAGGAGTTCATTCCCTCTGTCGAGGTCGGCATCCGCCAGACCGCGCTCAGCGGCATCTCTGCAGGCTACCCGCTTATCAACATCAAGGCCGAGCTCGTCGATGGCTCGTTCCACACGGTTGACTCGAGCCAGGTCGCGTTCGAGCAGGCCGCGAGGCTCGCTCTGCGTGACGCGGTGAGCAAGGCCGGCAGCGTGCTGCTTGAGCCGATCATGAAGGTCGTGATCATCACTCCCGAGGAGTACCTCGGCAACATCACTGGCGACATGGCTAGCCGGCGCGGCATGATCACCGACACCGAGGACAGGGGCCACGTTAAGGCCGTCAACGCCGAGGTGCCGCTCTCAGAGATGTTTGGTTACACAACCATTCTCCGCGGCATGTCTCAGGGTCGCGCGGCGAACTCGATGGAGTTCCTCGCCTACCGCCCGATGCCCCCGAGCCTCCAGGCCGAACTCGTTAAGAGCGGCGGCTGATCGGCTCGCTGATCCGTCCGAGAAAAACACAACCCGCCCGGCTCGCCCGGGCGGGTTTTTTGTTGGCCGGGCGATATGGTTGTCCAAGTCACCGGCCCCGACGCCGATACACCATTCTGGCCGTTTTCCTTCTCTACGGAGCAGCATCAGATGGACCGATACCAGACGATTCTTCTTTTCGGCGCACCCGGCGCAGGCAAGGGCACACAGGGCGCGATCTTGGGCAGGATCCCCGGTTTCTTCCATCTTTCTTGCGGCGAAGTCTTCCGCTCTCTCGATATCCACTCAGAACTCGGTGAGATCTTCTATGAGTACTCGTCGAAGGGGCAACTCGTGCCCGACGATGTCACTGTCAAGATGTGGGCGGAGAATATGCACGCACAGACGGTGCTCAGTCTCTACAAGCCTCACGATGACTTGCTTCTTCTGGATGGCATCCCCCGCAACGTGCACCAGGCGGAACTGATGGAGGAGTACATCGAGGTCCTCGGTGTTGTCCACCTCGTCTGCCCTGACAAGGAGGCGATGATCAAGCGCCTCCGCAGGCGTGCTCTCAAAGAGAACCGGATCGATGATGCTCAGGAAGACGTGATCCGTAATCGCTGGGAGGTCTACGAGAATGAGACCGCGCCGGTGCTTGATTACTACTCGAAAGACCTGATCATCGAGGTCGATGCCGTCGGCTCGCCTGCTTCCGTCCTTCAGCACGTGCTGGAGGTGGTTGTCCCGATCCAGGACTCACACTTCAACAACCCGATTTCGGGCGAAGAAGACTAAGCAGTCCACCGCGACGCATGCGGTTGTAGCCGGTACCCTTGCTCCATATGAAGCACAGACGTACGGCTTTCACACTCATCGAACTTCTCGTTGTCATCGCGATCATCGCTCTGCTGATCGGGATTCTGCTCCCCGCGCTAGCCAAGGCGAGACTGTCCGCACGGAATCTCGCGTGCGGTGCCAAGCTCAAGCAGATTGGTGTCGCGACATCGCTCTACCTCGACGACCACGACAACGCGCTGCCTCAGATCAGCGTGGAAGTAGCCCCGGGCGTGTTCTCACCAGTTGGAGCGCTCTTCGGCGGGAAAAAGGGGCGGTTGCCCTTTTTGGGCATAGACGAGTTCGGCGCCGAGCGGAGACCACTGAACAGCTATCTGATCGATTCACCCCAGCCTGATTCTGTCGATGGGGTTGTCGAGGTTGAGGCGTACAACTCGCCTCTCGACAACGGCGCCGGTGACACGGGTATTCCGATCTCTCAGTACTCACAGACCGACTCTATGTACGACCTGATCGGTTCGAGCTACACGCTCAACGACCATGCCCCGGACACGGATCCATCGGGCGACGCGTTCCCAACACTCGTGCCCCAGAACGGCGGACCTATGCCGTTGATTCTGGATACGAGCAAGACGCTCCTGATCGCATCCCATCCGATTTACAATTACGACGATGGCCAGGATAGGCAACACCACTGGTACGGACGCGAGGGATCAGCCAACGCGGAGATCGCTTCGAGCGTTCTCTTCGCGGATTTCCACGTGGGCCTTAAGCTCGCTGTACCGGACACGCGTGCGCACACGACTCCCGACTACACGTTCCTCCCGAGACCTGGCTTTCTTGACCGAATCGGTGCGATCACTGTCCCCGGCGCTCGCCGGGCTTGGGATCGCCCGGTCGCCTGGAGGGCGTTGTCGCGGTAAACCCGATCGTTTGCTCAAAGATCGCTGGTAGCTCAGGAACGGTGTTCCAGCCCCAGAGCGATGGTCTCGGCGCTCTGTAGTCACTCTGGCTGTGGCGCGTTGTTCCGGGTCTTATGTTGATGTCACCGCCATAAGAGATCGCACCCATCCTGTGTGGGTGCAAATGAAACCCAACAGGGATGATCTCGTTCAAACGTGTGCTCGTGCCGAAACCGTCCCAGGGCTGATCGAACGGCCTGCCGTACACACGAGCTGATCTGATGTAATCGATGTCCACCGGCACCCAAGTCAGCTGCTGATCAGGCCTAGGTTGGCTCTCGTCATAGAGGGCAACCTCGACCCACGCGTACGGACCGATCTCGGGTTTGTCTGAGGAGCGGAATCTCTCATTGCCTCCTCCGGTGCCTCCGGCGACGTACCCCACAACAAGCCGGGCGGGCAGCCCTACTTCGCGGTACACGGCGGTTAGCAGGAGCGCCATGTCGAAGCTCGATCCCTTCATCGACCGGGCGGCTTCTTCGACGCCGTAGATATTGAACGAGTTGATCGCTCCGAGTGACATACCCGACTGCTGCGCTGTCGCGGGCCTGCTGTCGCTCACGACGTTGCGACCGTGCGGCTGATACCTCTTGGCGACCTCACCCGCGATCCACTTCGCAGAAACCATGGGAGGTTGTGACCTGGCCTTTCCACGCACGAGCTTGTCTGCGAGCTTCTCAACGAGATCGGTTGTAAGTGGGCCTTCGTATCCCTCGTTGATGAAGAGCTCAGGCTCAAAAGTCGAGGCTGCCTCTGCAGGCCAGTCGCCCTCTGGCCAAGGGATCTGCATGGCTGCTTTCTCGTCGAACGTTGTGTTCCAAGTCGTAACGCGCGACTCGACCTCAAAAAGCATGTTGGCGCCGATGGTTACATCTTCGAACATCCATGTGCCGTAGGTTTCGCCTGAGTGGAGCGGTGCGCCGGGACCGATCTCGCTGACGAGAATCTGCCTGGTGGGGATCTCCCGACCATTTCGGAGGATCAGCTTCGCTTCGACGGTTTTCAAGTCGCGTTCGTGTGAAGCGCTGGTTTCTGGAAGCGGGTAGAAAATCGTGCCTTGCTCGATCTCGTACTCGTCGTCGACCGTCATGCTGCCTTCCTGACGGAGCCCTGTCAGGTTTGGGATGAGCGTCACGCTCGACTTGAGAATCCACTCCTGGGGTTCCGTGCGTGTGAGGTAGGGCGAGACCTCGTCTGTTACCTGAGCTGAGGCGGCTCCGGCAAGCGAGAGGCATGCGATTGCTGACAGAACGGCTTGTGTCATGGCGAGTTCCTCTCGGCCCTATGACTCCCGCTGCGTATGATCCGCGCGGGCGGGCCTATTCGATGCTGCCCCCAGTTACACGCAACTGTACGGAGATTGCAATGACCACCGCCGAGACCCGGATCGAGAAGGATTCCATGGGCGAGATGCCCGTTCCCGCGGACGTGCTCTACGGGGCTTCTACTCAGCGAGCGGTGCTGAACTTTCCGATCTCCGGTCGGCCTGTGCCCGAATCGATCATTAGGGCGTACGCGACCCTGAAAGCCGCTGCCGCGAGCGTGAACAACGAACTCGGCAGGCTGTCTGACCGAAGGGCGGCGGACATCATGACCGCCTGCGGCCAGATCCACGAAGGGCTCGGCGATCAGGGCGGCATCGCAAGGCACTTCCCCATTGATATCTACCAGACCGGGTCCGGCACATCGACCAACATGAACGTGAACGAGGTTGTCGCGAACCTCGCGTGTCTCTTGCACGATCAGCCCATCGGCAGGTCGAAAGACCCGGCATGGGTGGATGACGAGCCAGACGGTCAGGGAGGCGTCCACCCCAACGATCATGTCAACATGGGGCAGTCGTCCAACGATACCTTCCCTACCGCGATGCATATCGCCGCGGCTACCGAGATTAGGGCCAAGCTCCTGCCAGCTATCGAAAGGCTCGAATCGGCTCTCGATGCCAAAGCAAAGGCCTGGGACCACATCGTCAAGATCGGCAGAACGCACCTCCAGGATGCGACCCCGATCCGTCTCGGCCAAGTCTTCAGCGGGTTTGCGAGCCAGATGACCCATGCCCGGGGGCGCGCTGAAAGAGCGCTGGACACCCTCAGCGAGCTTGCACTCGGTGGCACGGCGGTCGGCACAGGCATCAACACCCATCCAGAGTTTGGACGCCGGGTCGCTGAGGAAGTTTCAAAGACCACCGGGATTGACTTCAGGGAGGCAGACAACCACTTTGAGGCCCAGGCGGCCAAGGACGCATACGTCGAGGTCTCGGGCCAGCTCAAGACGATCGCGGTCAGCCTGACCAAGATCGCAAATGACATCCGCTGGCTGGGGTCTGGCCCCCGCTGCGGTATCGGCGAGTTAAAACTGCCAGCCGTCCAGCCTGGCTCATCGATCATGCCCGGCAAGGTCAACCCTGTCATTTGCGAGGCGATGATGATGCTCTCGTGTCAGGTCATCGGCAACGATGCAGCGATCGCGGCCGGCGGTGCGGGCGGGATTGGGTCGCTTCTGGATCTCAACGTCGCAATGCCCATGATGGCTGCGAGCCTCCTCGAATCGGTCACGCTCCTGGGCAACGGGCTGGACGTGTTCCGTGAGAACCTGATCGAGGGGCTCGAAGCAGATGAAAAGCGCTGCAACGACCTCATCGAGGGCAGCCTAGCGATGTGCACCTCACTGGTCCCGGTTATCGGGTACGACGCTTCCGCGAAGCTCGCTTATGAGGCCTATGAGACCGGTAAATCGATCCGAGAACTCGCGCTCCAGAAGCAGATTCTTGACGCTGACCAGCTCAATCAGCTGCTCGATCCGGGATCGATGACGCACCCAAGTTAGCTAGCCCTGACCCGGAGATGTACGGAATACCTTTGGGTTCCATGTGGTTCTGCGTTATACTATGGTAATGAAAAAAGAAGCGATAAGCCTTTGTGCAGCAGTGCTTTGTGCTTTTGGGGCCCAGACTCAGCAGGTCGAGTATGTCACCAGAACACACGTCGGGCACGCGGTTGGGTTCGGCTCTTCGCCGATCCGGGCATCAATGCCCAGGGCGTATGTGACCGTGAACAACGGAACCCACGCGGTTCGGTTTGGCAGCAAGCCTCTCTCAGCAAGGCTTCCTCGCGAATACGTCATCGTGAACAACGGTGTGGTGACACTCAGGGCGAGTCGGCCGACAGTGTCCGAAACACCCAGAGTGCGAACGTCCGGCCCGCGAGTCGAGCGTCGCGCAAATGACAAGCCCGCCGGTGAGCGAGGCGGTCAGCCCACGCAGCAGAAGGGCTCAGATAAAGCCCGGGCACCGAGCCGACACATGCTCCGAGTGATGGCTCTGATGAACAATAAACTCGATTGCCACCAATAACAGGCGAGACGTTGGCTGCGTTGGCTGGTATGCTCATACGCCCCATTCAGGCCGATCGAATCATCGTTTCTGGCGAAAGACCCCGCCCAAGGGTGACGACACTGATGGGAACCGCCGATGGATCGGCGGGTAGCGTTGCCGGAGTGCGCACATGGTCCCGATGTCGATCCAGCCGATCCCTTTGGATGGTCCTCGCTTGTACTCAGCACCAAAAGAATTGCTGATCGACTTGTCTGTTGTCATCCCCGTTCACAACGAGGAAGAGAACGCTGTTCCGCTGTACAACGAAATCAAGAAGGTCCTGGACGAGACTGATCTCGACTGGGAGTGCATCATCGTTGACGACGGCAGCACCGACCGGACCATTGATCACCTTGTTGAGGCGTTTGCTGGAGATCCGAGGCTCTGCATTGTCGGACTCCGTCGCAACTTCGGCCAGACCGCTGGGCTCGCAGCAGGCTTCGATCGTGCACGCGGCAAACTGATCGCAACGATGGATGGCGATCTGCAGAACGACCCCGCCGACATCCTGATGCTCATTGAGGCGCTTGACGAAGGTCGCGGCTACGACGTCGTCAGCGGTTGGCGCAAGGAGCGCCAGGACAAATTCTTCTCCCGCCGTATGCCCTCGATGATCGCCAACAGGCTGATCTCAAAGCTCACGTGGACTCCTATCCATGACTTTGGCTGCGCGATGAAGGTCTACAGGCGAGAGTCGCTTACTGATGTCCAGCTCTACGGCGAGATGCACAGGTTTCTCCCGGCGCTGTGTGTCTGGAAGGGCGCTCGCATCACAGAGCGAGTGGTCAACCATCGCGCTCGTGTCGCCGGCAAAAGCAAGTACGGGCTTGTGCGCACAGGCAAGGTCATCCTCGACCTGATGACCGTGAAGTTCTTGAACGATTATCTTGCCAAGCCTCTTTATCTCTTCGGCAAGCTCTCCTTCTGCTCGATCACGCTCGCGTTTGCAGCGCTCGGCATCGCGGTGCTCCAGAAGTACGACATGTTCTTCGGGCCGCAGGTCCAGCTCAACAACAACGTGTTGGTCATGTTCTCGGTGATGATGGTCCTGCTCGCCGCTCAGATGCTCGTCTTCGGTGTCGTGAGCGAGTTGTTGGTTCGGATCTACCATGAGTCACAGGGCAAGCGTCCCTTCGGTGTCCGGCAGGTCATCTGGACCAAGGAACTCGACTCCAAGGAAGCTGAGCGTGACGGCTAACCCGGCCGATACACTCGCACCACTTTCAAGAGACTTCGATCAGTTCTCGTCGGTTCATTACGATGTCATCGTCATCGGTGGAGGCATCCAGGGTTCCTGTCTGCTCTATGAGGCAGCCAAGCGAGGCCTGAGGTGCCTGCTCGTCGAGCGAGGCGACTTCGGGGGAGCCACCAGTTGGAACAGCATGCGGATCCTGCACGGCGGATTCCGTTATCTCCAATCGATGGACCTGCCCCGGCTCGTTGATTCGGTTCGCGAGCGGCGCTGGTTCATGCGCATGTTTCCTGGTCTTGTCGAGCCACTCCAATGTCTGATGCCGCTGTACGGGCAGGGACTGAAAAGACCTGGTGCATTCAAGGCGGCTCTGCGGATCAACAGGGAACTGACCAAGCTGGAAGGCCGGCTGCCGGGCGAAGCCAAGCTGCCCCCCGGTCACGTGATCACCCCGAGCGATGTGGCGCAGGATTGGCCGCAAGTGCCAACCGTAGGGCTCAGAGGCGGGGGTATCTGGTACGATGCTCGGATGCTCAGCCCTGAGCGCTTCATTGTGCACCTCCTTCGAGTTGCGCAATCGATGGGCTGTGCCTCACTGAACTATTGCTCAGCCGACGCGATCGAGACGGTCGAGGGCTCTGTTGTCGGCGTTCGCTGCAAGGACGTGGTTTCTGAGAAAGAATACATATTTCATGCGCCGATAGTGCTCAACGCGGCCGGTCCTTGGTGCCGAGAAATCTGTTCCGGCGTTGCAGTCGATCGACCCGAGCTCTTCACGCCCATGCGCGCGTTCAATCTTGTGCTTGACCGAGCGCCGCTGAGTGAATCTGCGATCGCTGTTTCGGCGCAAGGCGCGGAATCACAGACTTACTTCCTCGTGCCTTACGGTGAGCGAACGATCGCTGGCACAGCGCAGATCCCGTGCGACGCTGACGACCATACAGAGGTCCCGGCGCAGCAAGAGGTCGAGCAGTTTCTGAACCAGATCAACGAAGCAGCCCCGGGTCTTGATGTCTCGCCCGTGGATGTGACCTGTGTCTGGAACGGTCAAGTCTCCGCCTGTTATGCGGGTGCCGATGTCGCGAGCGATAAACCTGTTGTGATCGATCACACTGAGTATGGGGGACCGACCGGACTCATCTCCGTATCGGGCGTGAAGTATACAACTGCGAGACGCCTCGCTCAGAGGGTTGTCGGGTTGCTTCCGGGGCCGCCTGTTGCCCCGTTGGAGGATGTGCGGTGTGACGAACGCATCTCGGATATTCCCGGATATGGGGAACAGACGCTTGGGGCAGATATCGCTGATCTGATGCAGAGAATCGTCGAGAATGAGGCCGTAGTGTCCGCCGATGATCTCATATTGCGACGCACGGGTCTCTGGCAGGACCCGGCATCTGTTCTCGAGAATTGGGACGTGATCGCCAACGCCATGAGCCTCGCCGGTGACGAGGCGCTGCAGCAGAGAGAATCGGCCGAGGAGTTGTTCAACCGGCTTCGCGAGCCATGGAATACCCACGGAGCGGGGAACTGATGGGCGCTATCAAGGACAGCGTGGTTGAAGGGCAGGGTTCAGCCTTGCGGAAGTACCAGGATGCCCTTGTCGGCAGCCGCTCCCTTGCGTTCCTCATCCGGTACGAACTCACGTCGCTGTTTCTCATGGGAGTGCCGGGGGCATTGGGGCTACTGCTTCGGCAGAAGCTCTGCCGAGGCTTGTTCGCTGTTTGCGGGCGTAAACCAGCCATCGGTTCCAATGCAGCGTTCAGACATCCAAAGAAGATCAGCCTCGGGGATGGCGTGGTCATCGACGACGGGTGCTGCTTTGATGCCAACTCAGAGAACGAACTAGGCATCAAGGTAGGGTCGAGGTCGATGTTCGGAAGAGGGACAAGACTCTCAAGCAAGCTCGGCACAATCACGATCGGCGACGACTGCGGCTTCGGGGCGGGGATCACCGTCCATTCGTCCGTTGAGGGGAGTGTCGCGATCGGAAACAAGTGCATCATCGCCGGGCACACGTACATCGGGGGGGGGCAGTATCACACCGACAGCACAGACATCCCCATCGTCGATCAGGGGCATATCAAAGACCAGCACCTGGTCATCGGCGATGGGTGCTGGATCGGCGCTGGCGCTGTGGTCGTCAATGGCGTTCGCGTGGGTCACGACGCGATCATCGCAGCTGGCGCTGTGGTGACAAAGGATGTGCCGCCGTTTGCAGTCGTAGCCGGAGTCCCGGCTCGGGTGATCAAGTCGCGTGCAGAACAGCCGCAGGAGGTCTCGCATGCCTCCGCCTGAAATTACTGAGAAGGTTGGCGCTGTATCGCCTAAGAAAGTAGTGCTTCTCGCGGTTAAGATCCTGATCTCATTCGGGTTGCTTTTCTACTTGCTCAGCAGCGTGGAATTCGCCGATATCAAGGCAAATCTTGCAAGCGCAAACCCGCTCTACCTCGCCTTGGCACTACTCACGCCCTATGTGGGTTTCTTCGTCACGTCGCTTCGGTGGAAAGGCTTGCTCGCAGAACAGGGCGTTCATGCACGCCAGTCGATCCTCTTTCGCTCATGCATGACCGCGGTTTTCTTCAACCAATTGCTGCCGAGCACTATCGGGGGCGATGTCGTACGCATCTACGATTCATGGAAGGCTGGAGCGACCAAAGCCGTAGCCGTTTCGACGATCTTCATTGATCGCATACTCGGGCTCACGGCGCTTGCGATGTTCGCGGTTGCGGGCCTAGCCCTCATGAAAACTCAATCAGATGACCTCAGGCTTCTGCCGCTAGCTGTAGTAGGTGTTGCCTTATGCCTAGCGGGCTCGGTGCTGATGGTATTTAGTCCTGTGAAGGCTCTGCTAGAGCTTGCCAGGACGGTCTACAGAGCTTCTCCTAGGCCGATCAGTAAGTTCTTTGGAAAGCTAGATGAAGCGGTAGATGCGTACCGGGGAAAGCACTTCGTTCTCGTGCGTGCAATGGCGCTATCGCTCGTTCTGCAACTCAACGTCATCCTTATGCACTACCTGCTGGGCCGGGCGATCGGGATCTCGCCTACGTTCTACGACTATTTCTACATCGTGCCGATCGCCCTTTTCGTGATGCTGATCCCGCTGACCATCAACGGGATCGGTCTCCGTGAGGGCATGTTCGTGTACATGCTCGCTGGTCTGAACGTTGCCAAGGATGACGCGATAACACTCTCGCTACTCGCGTTTGCTGTATTCCTGATTCACGGTGTGGTGGGCGGACTCGTACTTGCAATGCGAGGCCTCTCTCTTTCAGCGATCCAGAAATCGGTTAGCCCTCAAAGATCGGGGCAGCCGACATGATCACGCATGACCAGAGCGCACATCCGCAGATGAAGGCGGCGGCCTTCTTTGGCTGGCTCGCTGCGGCAACACTTCTGGCTTTGGTCCTGCGTGTAATCTGTCTCGGCACCCCGAGTTTCTGGATCGATGAGATATACAGCGTTACTCACGCGACAAACCTGGGAACGGGCAACATCACGAAGCAGTTCGGTTTTGTACCGACGTACCTGGTGCTCAAGCTCACCGGCTCACTTCCAGATGCTGCCTACGCGAGCGACCCGAGTATCTGGCAATCTGTTGGGATCACTGAGTCACTAGTTAGGCTGCCGAGCGTTGTGCTGGGTGTGCTCTCGGTGCCGATCCTGGGATGGCTTGCAAGACCGATCGTTGGCTCAAGAGCAGCTGTGCTCTTCATGCTCATTCTTGCTGTGAACACGTGGCACCTGCATATGTCCCAAACCGGACGCTTCTACGTTCAACAGATGCTTTTCTATAACATGGCGCTGCTGCTTTATTATCAGGCAACAACGATCGGCTCTAGGCTGAAATTGACGCTGTCCCTTATCTGTCTGTTCCTTGCCTTTATGTCTCAGCCGCCGGCTCTCATGGTCGGGATTATCTTTGGAATCGACTGGATCTGTGGAGTACGAGTCCGTGATCCGAAACGCCTCACGGTCGCATCCTGCATCATCGGCAGTGTGTTCGCTGCCATCTGTGCTGGGCTTGTTCTTTATGATATCAAGAACAGACCTGATAACTGGGCGCAGTTTGCACAAACAACGTCGCAGCCTGCAAAGGTGATCATCGCGGGAGCCGTTTGGTATATCAATCCCGCGATTGTCCTGACCGCGTTTGCTGGCTTTTTGTGGCTTGTTCAGCGAGAGTTCAGGCTTGGCGGCTATCTCGCTATCGCTTCTGTATTGCCGATCGCGATCATGGGCGCCCTCGCACTCGGGAACAATTTCGTGCATGTGCGTTACACGTTTGTAGCCTTGCCAGCGTGGGTACTCCTCGCAGCGGTTACGCTCGACAAATCAACACGCAAATCGCTTGCGGAATACCCAATATTTATACGCGGCATTCCGGCAGGACTCATCCTGATCGCCTGCCTCTATCAAGACATCGGCTACTACACCGGTGGTGGTGGTTACAGACCGGCATGGCGAGAAGCATTTGAGGATCTCAGCGAGATGCGCGAGCCCGACGAGGTCATTTATGGCGACTTCCACGCGAGGCTTATCGGTGCTTACTACATGCAAGAAGACGCTGTCGAAGAAGTTACTCGTGGTCAGCTGATGGACAGGCTTGATGAATCGGAGACCCAGAGCTGGGTGATCGATAAAGTTGGTACTTCCGGTGGATTGACCTGGAACAAGCTGAGAGGTCGCGCGGATCTCATCTGGACATATGACAGACACATATTGCAGCCATACTCATCAATCAAACTATTCAAGCATGATCCCGATAGAGATCCGTCGTTAGAGTGACCTGGTTCTGCCCCACTGCTCTTCAAGTGTCTTTGCGTTGATCTTGCCCTGTGTCCCGAGGCGTTGTGCAAAGAGCTGCACACGGTATTCTTCGATCATCCATCGGTACGTGTCTAGCTGCGGGTCGTGCAGGCCTAGATCGTGGAGAGTACGCGCTCGATCAATACACCTGCGCCAGTGAGGGAGTACGGATTGCAACAGCTCTGTGTCTCTGCTCACGCCTTTCCCGCGAGCCGCATCGACTCTGTACAGGATCGCCTCTAGATAGCGAGGCATGTTCTTCAGGCGACTTAGTGGGAGTGATGTCAGTGTGGCCGCATGGACGAGCTGGCCGATCTGGAACTCTATATCGCTCTTCACATGGCTGGAACGAGCCAATTGGAGTTCGTTCAGTATCAGTGAGATCCTTGAGTGGCGTTCCGCGATCGTTGCGAGTGTTTGGACGACATCGTTGACTCTTGCAGCCAACTGCTCCTTTGCCTGGCGGAGAACCGCGTTAAAGTCTTGATGGTCTCTAATCTTGGAGAGCGATCTTCCGTACTCTGCGGCCATGCCAGCGATCTGGCTGTCCGGACTCGGGGCACCCTTGACAGCGGCCCAGCCGACTCTCGCCTTGTTCGCGTTCGGAGTGTGTCGTAGGAGTTTGCGTACATCTTGTTGCAGTGCGATATGCGCGAGTCTACGGACTCCGAAGTAGTGGTTGTAGTGAGCTGTCTCCTGGTCGTCAAAGCGGCGGATCTCTACGGAGTCACCTACGTCTAGGATTGCGGGGTAATGCGTGGTGCTATCGTTTGATGTAGCCTGAAATACTGAATCGCTGGGCCATACCGTGTAACGTTCAGCCTTTCCTGTTTGCAGCCCTTTCCTGTTTGGGGCCTCTTTTCGGGCTCTTGCAACAACCTCGCTGGCGTCTCGGCTCTGCCAGAGAACCTTGCCCTTCTTCTCGACTCTGATGAGCGGATGCAGGTGATCCCTCAGCCTGACAGAACGACACATATCGGGCGTCACCGATACCTTCGTCACATCGGTCACGACACTGGCAAGTTGCTCGTAGAATCCACCTTTGTCTTGCCGCAAACGCGAAACCACCCTGTCAAGAACGTCCGCGACGTTGAACTGTCGGCGAATTTCCCTGGGAAGTCCCTTCAGCACCGCTTCGACCCTTTCTTGCAGCCAGCCTGGCACAAGCCAGTTTGTCTGATCTGCGTCAAGCCCTGAAGCGAGGTGGAGGGGCACACGTATGGACATTCCGTCTTCGGCGCCGCCTGGATCGTGCGTGTACTCAACAGCAACAGCTGGGCCGTGTCTCAGAGTGATTGAATCGGGATAGAGAGTCTGGTCGGGGGACTCTGCACTTTCTGACCCGATGTCCTCTGGCTGCATGAAGAGAAGTTCAGGGTTCTCTCTTTCTGCTTTCCTCCGCCACCGATCGAAGCGTTTTGCAGTCACCACGTCATCTGGCAACCTCTGATCAAAGAAACGGATCATCTGTTCCCGATCAAGATGGCCTGCTCGCCTTAGCTTTGCTTCGTCACGCTGATACTGAGCGATCAGCGATTCGTTGTGCCGTCGGTACTTCCCATCAGAATCGAGTTGATCATCGACCAGAGCCTGCTCGATAAATATCTGGCGAGCGTGGGTGCGGTTCACAGAGCCGTAGTCAACCAGCCGATCTTTGCTGATATCGAGATCAAAGAGCGTAACGGTTACACGTGCCTCGACCCTACCACGCTCCGCGATGTACTCAGGTTCGGCATACTCGCGAACGATGAGGTGCCCCGCAACTGATTCGATCCAGCTCGGGTCGATCCGGGCCACCGTTCTGGCGAAGAGCTTTGTCGTGCGTACGAGTTCAGAAGCAACGAGCCACTGTGTTCCTTTGTCCTTGACTCCGGACGATGGGTGTATATAGAAACGCCCTCCTCGTGAACCGCTGAATCCGCCTTCGTGGTGCTTCTTTCCGATCCCGGTGAGACTCCCGGAAAGGACCGAGCGGTGAAGAGCATCGCGGGTCTCTTCTCCGAGTTTCTTGGTAGCTCGCAGGTCGGCGTCTCTGCACATATCTCGAAGCTGCCTGTGTGTATCAGTCCATTCGCGGAGACGCTGGTACGACAGATACTCTTTGGCGCAACGCTTCCTGAGCTGTGATCGGGATAGTTCCTCTTTCAGGTTGTGATAATGCTCCCAAAGCCTGAGAACTGTCAGGAAGTCAGACGTTGTGTCCGTGAAGCGTGCGTGATGGTTATCAGCTGCGTCGCGTTTCTCGTACGGGCGGTCCCGGGGATCGCGTATCTCAAGGAAGGATGCAACGATCAGAGCATCTTGTAATACTCTCTCATCGTTTGCCTGGACAAGGATTCGGCCGATTCGAGGATCTACTGGAAGTCGGGCCAAGGTCTGGCCCGTCATGGTCAGCCTGCGTTCAGCATCGATCGCGTTGAGCTCATGCAGCGTGTCGTAGGCGTCGTTGATCCGACGAGAATCAGGGGGCTCAACGAACGGGAAATCTTGCGGCAACCCCAACCCGAGTGACTGCATCTGCAGAATCACACCAGCGAGATTCGTACGCAATATCTCGGGACTTGTGAATTCGTCTCGGCCGTCGTGGTCAGACTCTGAGTAAAGTCTCACACAGATACCGGGCTCGGTACGTCCGCAACGTCCGGCTCGCTGGCGTGCTGACGCCTTGCTGATCGGCTCAATCTGGAGCGACTGGATCTTCCGGCGCGACGAGTAGCGGTTCATCCTCGCCAGACCAGAATCAATCACATACCGGATTCCTGGCACCGTGAGAGATGTTTCCGCGACATTCGTCGAGAGCACAATCCTGCGCCTCGTGGATCGACGGAAGATGCGCTGCTGATCACCAGGCGATAGCCTTGCATAGAGCGGCAGGATCTCCGCTCCTCGAAACACCGGGTTCATCTCTGATTCAAAGCGGAGTTCTCGGGATGCCTCACGGATCTCACGCTCACCGGGCAGAAAGACCAGAACATCGCCGGGGTCGCCGGCCCGATCCTCTGCGGCGAGTTCTTCGATCGCCCTGACGACCGCCCTGGGTACGCTCGCCTCGTCGCTGTCATCGACATCTTCAACGGGGCGATATCGCAATTCAACTGGGTAGGCACGCCCTGAGATCTCAAGTATGGGAACCGGAGCGCAGTTGACGTCCTCAAAGTGAACCGCGAATCGATCTGCATCGATTGTTGCCGAGGTAATGACGATCTTGAGATCGGGCCGCTTCGGCAGAATCTGATGGAGATAGCCGAGCAGGAAGTCGATGTTGAGGCTCCGTTCGTGCGCCTCGTCGATGATGATCGTGTCGTAGAACTCAAGGAGCCGATCGGAGCGTGTTTCTGCAAGAAGGATGCCGTCGGTCATCAGCTTGATGAGCGTTTTGTCGTTGGTGTGGTCTCCGAATCTCACTTTGTATCCGACCTGTTCGCCGAGCTTGCACCCGATCTCTTCGGACACACGGTCGGCGACAGCTCTGGCCGCCAGTCGCCTTGGCTGTGTGTGCCCGATTACTCCTGTCACGCCCCGTCCCATCTCGAGGAGGAGCTTTGGCAGCTGCGTGGACTTCCCGGACCCGGTCTCGCCGCACACAACGGTGACTTGGCTGCGCGATATCGCTTCTTTGATCAGATCGATATGCTCAGTAAATGGAAGATCAATCGGGTACTCGACTCTGGGGGCCGCGGTCTTTCTTGCCTCTGCATTCGCGATCGACCGACCGATCAGCTCTTGAGCCTGTGCTGCTTTGTTTTGACGAAAGAGCGCCCGAATGCGTCGGCGATCGCCACCGAAGCATTGAGATAGATTCTGGGGGGGTGACCCTTGAGCGCGTACACTCCCACCCAGGCTTTTACCCCGGCGTCTCCTCCGCTTTCTGGGTGTCGAATCGTCACTCACTCAGGATAATAGAAGCCCCGCTGTTCACGGATTAGCCGGTCGAGTTGTTGAGCACTATGTAGTCCAGATCTCTTTCGTAGAGGTGCGCGTGCTTCGCGTATGTGGGATCTGCGATACGGTTGAAGTGATCACGGGCACGATCCACGCCCCACCCTCGCTCGCCGGCCTGCTCGATTCTCTCCCAACGGTCCCAGCGGACATCACGATCGGCCCGGACAAGAACACGAATATCCGTGACCGATGCGATCAGCGGGTGCAGCGCGAACAGGCCCTCGCAGATGATCAGGTCTCCCGCTTCGATGACCCTGCAATCGACCCTGCGATGTTCATGGAAACACCATCTCGGGATATCGCCCCGGCCTGTCTCTTGCAGCGTCTGCAGATCCTCGGCCAGCCTGGGCAGGTCGGACGAATCAGGCTCGTCTCGGAGTTCATACTCGGTCTTCTCGTAGTCGGGGAGATAATCGTCGGTGGTGACGACCGTGCCGCCAAGCCTTTCAGCCAGAGTAGACTTCCCTGACCCGACAGGGCCTCCCACGGCTAGCACGAGCCGACGAGACGATCGCCTCTCAGCAACTGCCTCGATGAGTTGCGCGACTGCCTCGTCGAGCGAGTGGATGGTCTCTGGTTTGGTCGCCATACGCGTCGGCCTTCGATTCGTTACGCTCTTGCCCTTGGCTCCGGAGGGTGACTATATGGATCTGGCCAG
The DNA here is from genome assembly GCA_003712165.1 of Phycisphaera sp. Taxonomy (GTDB): domain Bacteria; phylum Planctomycetota; class Phycisphaerae; order Phycisphaerales; family UBA1924. Next base: position 1,661,905 of record RHLH01000001.1, on the reverse strand, counting down.
AGGCCTGCTTGGGATTCTTGTCTTTCTCGCGATCGCTTTCGCGTTTTCGACGAGCAAGAGAGCGGTCAAGCCCCGGATCATCATCGCTGGAATCGCGTTGCAGCTGGTCATCGCGTTCCTGCTGATCCGTTTCAAACCGATCGTCGTGGTCTATGAGTACTTCGCGGGTCTCGTGACGAAGCTCCTGAGCTTCAGCCAGGAGGGTGCCAGCTTTATGTTCGGTGATCTCGTCGATCCCTCGCAGAGCTGGGGCTTTATCTTTGTCGTGCAGGTCCTGCCAACGATCGTGTTCTTTGCTTCGGTGATGTCGATCCTTTACCACCTGGGGATCATGCAGCGAGTGGTCGCGGGGCTCGCTGCGATTCTCAAGACGGTCATCGGGGTGTCCGGCTCTGAAGCACTCGCTGCCGCAGCGAACGTGTTTGTGGGACAGACCGAGGCACCGCTCTGTATCAAGCCTTATCTCCCCACCATGACCAGATCTCAGATCATGCTGGTGATGACGTGCGGCTTTTCGACGATCGCCGGGTCGGTTCTTGCAGCCTACGTCGGCATGCTCGGAGGCGATGATCCGGATTCCCAGCTCGAGTTCGCCAAGCACCTCTTGACCGCGAGTGCTATGTCTGCACCCGGCGCGTTTGTGATGGCAAAGATTCTCCTGCCAGAAACGGAAGAACAGGCGGACGAGTTTGAGATGGCCAATACAGTCGGCCAGGAGCGCACGACAGTCAATGTGCTCGATGCCGCAGCCGCCGGCGCCACGGATGGTCTCAAGCTAGCGCTCAATGTCGCAGCGATGCTCGTGGCGTTTGTTGCCCTGATCGCGCTGGTTGATTGGCCGCTCGCGGCACTCAGTGATACGAGACTCGGCAATATGCTTGAATCGTGGCTTGGTCTGGATGAACTCTCGCTCATCGGAATCCTGGGTTTGGCCTTCTCGCCCGTAGCTGCGTTGATCGGGATCGAGCGGGGCGATATCCGTCAGATCGGAGAGGTCCTGGGCACATCCATGGTAGTGACAGAGTTCCTGGCGTACGACTCGCTTCGAGAACTCATTCAAGGTAACGAGATATCAGCAAAGTCTGCTGCTATTACCACGTATGCGCTATGCGGGTTTGCGAACTTCCCTTCTATCGCGATTCAGATCGGCGGACTGACCGCCATCGCGCCAGAGCGGCGATCGGATTTTTCAAGAATCGGGCTGCGGGCCATGTTCGGAGGTGCCCTGACCTGCTGGATGACCGGCTGCATCGCCAGTATCTTCATCTGATGATTGTGCGAAACCCAGCCTGCGATCGATTTCCTCGGCGGCCGAGATGATGCCCGCGCCGGTGACGGCTCCGACCGCTCCCAGCACCGCGGCCTTTGTAAGCCTTTCATTGTAGAGCCGCTTTACAAATGGCAGGATCATCACCGGTGAGAGCGAGAGCAGAGTCTGTGCGATCCCGAGAGGTGAGAACGCCATCGCGACCAACGACAACCAGACGCCAAGGTACGGGCCGAAGACCGCACCGCCAAACGTGAACGCGACACCCGACCCCCACTTTGGCTTGAGTGCTTCCTGTTCGCGTTTCTTGACCATACGCCACGAGATCAGGACGATAGGAGCCATGCCGCACAGCCCGAAGACCATCCGCACGAGCGTGGCTGCCATCGGAGATACCTGCTCGGCTTCCGGCATGCTGCCGATGCCCATGCCGATCTTCGAGAACATCCCTCCGAGTGGCTGACAGATCGCGCCGATCATGACGAAGATGAACCCACGGACAGCGTGCTTCGACCGCTCTGGCTTGGTCTCCTGCCGTTCCAGTACGACCCACGCGATGCCGGACAGTGTGACGATCATCCCAACAATCGAGGCGGGACCGAGCTTCTCGCCGAGTATGAAATAGCCGAAGATTGCCGCGAAGATCGGGGACGTGGTCATGAACAGCAGCGCCTTGCGCGGCCCGATATCCAGGAAAGCCGAGAATAGTGCTTGATCACAGATCGTGAGCCCGATCACGCCAGAGAGCGCAAGTGCGATCCACATCTCGGTCGTCGCGACCTCGGGCACGAGCTTCCCGAAGAGAATCAAGTGGGTTGTCCCGAGGAGGGCGATCGCCATGATCATTCGGAGCGTGTTGACAGCTGTGACACCGATCCGCTTGCCGCCGGCGGTGAAGAAGATCGTCGTCAGCACCCAAAAGCTGGATGCTCCTACGCCCGCGGCGATACCGATGGTGGTGTCAGAGATCGCCACGCGTTAGCCAGCACCGTCTCGTGCACGGACAATCTGCTCGGCTCGATCTGGGTCAACCGGTTGGTACCACTTGCCGTCAGTCTTGATGAACGACCCAACGATCAGTGCGTGAGCGTGGTCGAGAAGTTGCTTTACAGAATCGGGTGTCACTCCCGATCCAACAAGAACCGGGACGCTTGCCGAGCGCCGGGCTTCCTTGAGATCATCGATTGATGCTGGCTGACCGGTGGCGGTTCCCGTGATGATGACGCCGTCGGTTCCGAAGAACTCGGCTGCCTCGATCGCGTCACGGATCGAGATGTCCGCAGTCACCGCGTGCGATGCATGCTTCTTCTTGATGTCCGTGAGTATCGCGACGTTCTCTGCCCCGATCGAGCGCCGGTACCTCAGAAGCGAACCCGCTTCTGCCTCGGCCAGCAGCCCCTCGTCGGCAATATGAGAGAACACGAAGTTCTCACATCGGATAAACGAGCTGCCCGTCGCGTAAGCGCTGGCAAGGGCGTGGCAGTTGCCACCCGAGAGTATCTGCACACCCACAGGCCCCTCGAATGTCTCCCGAACTGCTGACGCGACGATTGTCATCACAGCGGTTTGTTCTGGGCCCAATTGGTCGCCGTGGACGTAGGGGGCGTCGTGCATGTTCTCGACGATGAGCCCATCGAAGCCGGCTTGGGCGAGCTTTCTCGCTTCGACCACCGCGTCATCGACCAGTTCCCCGACCGATTTCTCCGAACGGGGCGTCCCCGGGGTTGCGCCGACATGGACCATGCCGATCAGACGCCCACCTTCGCAGAGAAAGTCGGCGCCAGTGCAATTTGGTCGGGGCTGGGACATATCGCGTAAAGTGTACCCAGCATTTCTCGGAGAACCGTATGACAACGATTCGTTCTTCACTGTTTCTACTCTTGACAACGCCCCTGCTCCCGGCGTGTGCCGCCCAGCCGGGCGTGGATTACACAGTCCGGCTCGATCGGGCCCGTAACCAAATCGTCCGTATCGAGGCAACCATCGATCAGCCGGGCGAACAGGCGGAGTTTGTACTGCCTACCTGGAGGCCCGGCAGGTACGGCATCCTGGATTTCGCCGCGACGGTCCGCACGTTCGATGCGGTTGACCAATCCGGCCAGCCTCTGCCTGTCGAGAAGATCCGCAAGAATGCATGGATCGTCGATGCGGGCGGCGCCGAGAGCGTGACGTTCGGCTACGACATCTTCGCAAATGAGCTGGGCCTCCGGACGAGACACGCCGACGATTCGCACGTGTTCCTGAACGGGTCCAGCATCTTTGTGATGAATCCAGCGCGGCGATTAGAAGAGCACATCGTCCGTTTCGACGGGCTGGGTGACTGGCAGGTCGCAAGCGGGCTCGCGAGGGCAGATTCAGAGAACGCGCTCGTGGCAGCCAACTTTGATGTGCTGGTAGACAGCCCCATAGAGATCGGTGAGCACCGCCTTATCGAGTTCGAACTCCAGGGCGTCGATTTCGAGATCGTGATCTGGGGCGAGTGCGCCAAGACCGACGAAGAACTCAGCGACGACTTCGGAAAGATCGCTGAAGCCTGCATGGACATCTTCCAGTCGAACCACTTCGACCGGTACGTCTTCCTCATTCACAGCGCCGACGGCATCGGGGGCGGCACCGAGCATCTCAACTCAACGATCATGCAGACCAGGCCGAGTTCGTTCACGAGCGAGTCGGGCTACCGAGGCTTCCTCGGGCTGGTCACTCATGAATTCTTCCACACATGGAACGTCAAGAACTTCAGACCCGCAGGGATCACCCCCTACGACTACGACAAGGAGAACTACACGACCCAGCTCTGGGTCGCCGAGGGTTCGACAAGTTACTACGACGATCTGTTGCTTGCTCGCACCGGGCAACGGACCATCCAGAACTACCTCGACGCAGTCGCGGGATCAATCGGTAGCGTGCGTGGCAACCCCGGTCGTGCGATGACAACGGTTGAGCAGGCGAGCTACGACGCGTGGCTTAAGTTCTGGGGGCCGAGCAGCCCCGATCACCGGAACACGAACGTCAGCATCTACACGCAGGGACACATTATCTCGCTCGCACTGGACATGCTGATCCGCAGCGAGACCGAAGGGGCGGGGTCATTCGATGATGTCATGCGATTGATGAATGAGCGATATCCATACGAGTCGGGCGGGTACACGCCTGAGCAGTTCCAGGAGACCATCGCCGAGGTCGCAGGAACGAGTGTCGAGGGGTTCTTCGAAAGGCACATCTCGGGCGTTGACCAGATGCCGCTCGAGGATCTACTGAGCACGGTCGGCCTCGAGCTCATACTCCGCGATCCTGATCCAGTGCCTTTCGCGGGTCTATCGCTGAGAGATTCGGGCGGCAGGACTGTTGTGTCGCGTGTCTTTGACAACAGCCCGGCGTTCGAGGCAGGACTGATCCTCGATGACGAGATTGTCTCAGCGGATGGGGTGAGGCTCGATGCCGACAAATGGAGCGATATCCTCGACGAATCCGAGATCGGCGACTCACTCACTATGGGTGTGTTCAGACGTGACAACTACCGAGAAGTTGAACTCACCATCGCGGGCAAAGTCAGCCAGAGGTACGACCTCGAACTTGTTGATGCGCCGACGGACGCCCAGCGTGTGCACTTCGAGGATTGGATCGGCCAGCCCTGGCCCGAGCGCGACTGATGTTTGGCTGCCCCATCTTCGAAACCAGCTGCGCCCGTGAGAACGCCACGGTACTCATCACGCCTGTCTGCTACGACGGGACGGCTTCCTACGGCAAAGGCACGAGCAGAGGCCCGGAGATCATCCTCAACGCCTACGAACAGCTGGATTACGAGGAACCTCGGTTCAAGCTGGCCGGCACACCACTTGGTGTGTTTATCGATGAGCCTGCTTCATTCCAAACGAGTGCAGAAGACAACATCATCGGCGAGCAGATCCGAGCTGAGACCCACCGCAGGACTCTTGAAGCCCTCAAGCGGGGGCAGATTCCCGCACTCTTGGGCGGAGAGCACAGCGTCTCGCTCGGTGCGATCGAAGCCGCGGCAGAGCATGCGAAAGAGCTAGGTGTTTTGCAGATCGATGCGCACATGGACCTCCGCAAGGCGTATGAGGGCTACACGTACTCACACGCCTCGGTCATGCGGAATGTGATCGACTCCTGCCCCGAGGTGACCAGGCTCGCGCAGGTTGGTATTCGAGATTACTGCGAAGAGGAGCAGGACGTCGTTCGCAATGCCGACGGAAGGATCCTCGTGTTGCGTGATCACATGATTTTCGAGGCTACCGATGCGGGCAGGTCATTCAAAGACCTGTGCATCGAAACTGTGTCGATGCTGCCTGAGAACGTCTATATCTCGTTCGATATCGACGGCCTCGATCCTTCACTCTGCCCTGGAACCGGCACCCCCGTCCCGGGAGGGCTCAGTTTCAATCAGGCTGTCATGCTGATGCAAGTGGTCGCCGAGAGCGGCAAGCGGGTTGTAGGGTTTGATCTTGTTGAAGTCGCCCCATCGCCTGACGGGAGCGAGTGGGATGCCAACGTAGGGGCGAGAATTCTCTATAGGCTGTGTCTGTGTGCAGCAGCATCATGGAACTGCTAGTTAGAAAACACTGGCTATAGCGGCAACTCCAAATGCCGTGGTGTTCATGGCAATTGGGACGATGAAGTCGAACGCAAAGATGAACACGAGAATAAACGCGCCAAGTGCAAACCACTGGCCGTTCTCGCTCATCCAGAGCCGGTTATATGCTGGGTAGAAGTTACCAAGAATATGACTGCCATCAAGTGGTGGAACCGGGAGTAGATTGAACACACAGAGCACGATGTTGAGCCAGGAACCTGTTGTGAAGAACAGGAACAGATTCGAAGCCAAGGGATCACCGATCCAGCTTTCAAATCCCAGAACAACACCCGCGAGAAACATGCAAACGAGCGATATGAGCACGTTCATTGCTGGTCCAGCCGCCGATACAAATGCGCCCGCGTAACGGCCGCGCATTCGTGATGGATTGACCGGCATCGCACCGTACGCGAATCCGAAGATCAGAAACAGGATCAGGCTTGTCTGGCCCATGTGAACCAGTGGGTTCCAGGTCATGTGCCCGAGTTCGATAGGCGTGCGATCGCCTTTGTAGATCGCGGCCCAGCCGTGCGCTAGTTCATGCAGCACGATTGAGCCAACAACAACGACCACCCACGATACGAGGTAGACCGTGCCGTTGGAGCTATCGAGTACACTGGCTACCCACCATCCGTTTAGCATGGCTTAGCCTAGCTGGTTTGTGTCGGATCGTCTCAGGACGACTTTGAGGGGGTCGCCTGACTCGCCTTCATCGCGATCTCGACGAGCTGGTCGAACGCCGCGGGCTCTTCGATAGCGATCTGGCTCAGCATCTTGCGGTTGAGCAGGACACCCGAGAGCTTGAGGCCGTTCATGAACGCGCTGTAGCGGGTGCCACGCATCTTGCACGCAGCGGTGATGCGGGTGATCCAGAGCGAACGCATGTCGCGCTTGAACGTCCGGCGGTCGCGGTAGGCGAAGACGCCCGAGCGGATGACCTGCTGCTTGGCGAGTTTGCGGTGCTTGGAGCGGGAGCCGTAGTAACCCTTGGCCTGCTTGAGGATGCGCTTACGGGCTTTGTTGCGGGTCGGACCGTTGGTGGCGCGTGGCATTGTCTAGTTCCTTTCATACCCGTGCGGAGCGGCCTGTGCCGGCTTTCGGGTCCCGACGGACGATGACGAAGCTGCTTGGACATCCAAGCAGCGAGAGTGATTTACTTGGCGGCTTCAGCCTTGGCCTTCTGTGCCTCTCGGCGAGCCTCAGGCGAAGGGCTCGAGTGGAGCGCCGATTTGGGCTGGGTGCGTCCGCGGAGGCGGCGATAGAGCAGCTTCTCGAAGCGCTTGGCATCGGGGTTCGCTGCGTAGCGGTCCTTGCGGAGCTGACGCAGGCGCTTGCCGCTCTTGTGCGAGCTGAGGTGCTTGTGGAACGCCGAGCGGTGTCGGACTTTCCCGGTCTTGGAAATCCGGACACGCTTGAGAAGGCCCTTGTGGATCTTGTTCTTCGGCATCTAGCTCACCTCAATGATTCGGTAGGCGGATACATACCGCCCGTCTGCCTGTCGGCAGGGGGGAGCGTAGGCCGCCAATAGTGCCCTGACAACGCCCTAGGGCCCGACGAATGCGTCAACCGTCGATCCGGGACGCTCCTTACCCTGAAGCGGGATCATGCCCGACCGCTTCACGTCTGGGTTGATCAGCCTCTCCACAAAATCAGGGAGGAAAACATGGTCGCGGCGGTCTAGCCAGGGGGTCGTGAGCCACTCGACTGAGCCGTCCCCGTGGAGGGCGTGCTGGCCTCTGCCGTCGTGATTGGGGGAATTCTCGTACGGATCGATCGGAAGCCTCTGGTAGGCCTTCAGCGTGACTGGAGAGCGGTCTGTGAGCACAACCCGGCCGCGAGAGGCCCAGAGGGACTTTGGTGTATCAGGCCGCTCGACCCGGAAGCTGTAAGAGACCTGCTCGAATGAGTCCCAGTCTACCGCATCCTTGCTTGTGGGCTCGGAGACGGCGTGTTTGTTTCCAGGGCTGGCCAGCGTGTGAAGCGGTGTGTATCCGAGGCGGGTGAGTGTGTAAAGATTCGCAGAATTTGACTGATTGGGATCGATCCCGACCATCCACCAGTGAAGGTTTTGGCCCATGGCCTTGTTCGCTAGTTCGCCGCTGGGCGTGTACACCGGCAACCGATCCTCGTGGTCGGTGGCGTACGTACCGAACGCTACCGAGGCTGCTGCGAAGTTGGACTCGTTGTGCCGGCGCATCGACTCGTACCGCATCGTCGAAAGCAGAGGCATCGAAACGGACACTGCTATCAGCAACAAGGCGGCGAGCGAAGCGAGGTCGGTCATCCGAATGCGGAGCTTGAATCCGAAATCGCGAGGCTGGCTTGCCTCAGCGTAATCCATGATGCCCTGGATCGTGTCATCGATTAGGCGGTCACTGGCCTGGATATCGCCTTGTGAAACAGACATGGAGATCAAGCGTGCGAAGTTCTCATGAGCCTCGGCCTGCTCCCGAAGTGAGCGTGGAACCGAGTTTGTCTGGTATCCAGATTGGCTCCAGACATCGAGTGCATCCGCAGAATCGTCGACCAGAACAGGCTCGGTTGGGATCCGATCCATAATCGACTTGATGAGGCTCTCGAGTTTCGACCGGTCCTTTCGGTCTTCGAGCGTGCAGGCAGAATCGAGCAGATGAAGGAGCTTCTCGGCACATGGCCTGTGCTCCTTGGTGACCTGTTCGAGATTCCAGCCTGAGTCAATAAGCGCATCGAGCGCTTCTTCGGCTTGCTGACACAGCCTGGCTCCGCCGGGTTGCACAGTCACTGTTTGGTCCCCCCACTTGTCTGCTGCTCTGATTCTGCTTTATGACCAGCGAGCAACTCCTGATACGCCTTGGCGAAACTTGCCACGGCACTGTGCAGCCGGCTCTTGACGGTTCCCAGCGGGATGTCCAGATCTTCGGCGATCTGGGCGTAGCTGAGTCTCTGGAAGTAGGCCAAGAGAAGCACCTCGCGGAGTGTGTAGGAGAGGCTGTCCATCGCTTTGGCAACCATGTCCTGCAACTCACGTTCCTGGAGGCCGGACTCAGGGCTGGGGCCGGCAATCTCCATCAGATCCACGAACTCGATCGGAGCCCCGCCGCCGCTGCCGCCGACAGGGGCTGAGAGACCCAGAGCAGGCCTCCTGCCCTTCTTACGCAACGCATCGCGGGCTTTGTTCGCAGCAATCGTGAATATCCAGGGTTTGAATCGTCGCGTTGTGTCGAATTTACGTGCCGAGAGGTGAAACTGGAGAAAGGTCTCCTGAAAAGCGTCCTCAGCGGCATCTCGATCCCCCGTCAGACGCGTCAGAAACCGCAGCATGTCGTGTTTGTGGCGGTCGATCAGGACTCTGAGCACAGACCGGTCACCTTTGACATATCGGGCCACCAGAGTCTCATCAGACGGTTCTGCCAAGCTCTCGCCCCTCCAAGGGAGCCCCAGGAGGGCGTTAGCCCCGAACTGAGTCGTTCAGGACGGTCCCGAGTGTTCGTTCAAAATGAACGTGATGTTCGCTATCCGGACCAAACAGTGCGATTCCCTCCGCTCGAAGAGACGCCGCTGGACCGGCTTCGTACGCACGAAAGGCTGCATCGGAAGCGAACATATACCTGACCTCGAAGCGGTATATCTGGCTATCACCAGTGTCGATCCGCACAAGCGATCCTGACAGGGCCCCGGCGCGAATGACATCGGCAATGTGCCCATTGAGGAGCCAGTCTGAGAACGCTCGGGCCGAATCCGAGTTGGCTGTCTCCGCGATGACGGTGTATGCAACAGGGCTCACAGTCAATGATATGGGGCCTTGGGCTGAAATGCCGACGCAATGCGTGAGAGCCCTGTGCGTTTGGCTGAGTGAGGATGCTGGTCGTGAGTCGTCAAATCCCTGAAAGGGGACAACCCGGGGACGGTGATTCGGAAGGAATCGATGCGCTCGTGGCGCAGGCGGCGGCCAACGACGAGAGCGCCTGGGTCGAGCTCATCGGTCTCTATTCGAGGCGGGTCTATGCCTTGTCCCGAAGTCGGCTCCATGACCCGCACGTCGCAGAGGAGATCACGCAGTCAGTGTTTGTCACGGTATTCCAACAGTTGACCAGCGGTCGGTACCAGGCTGAGAACAGGTTCGAGGCGTGGCTGTTCCGTATCGCGATGAACCGTGTCCGAGATCATATCAGGCGAACATCCAGACTCCCCACGCACAACAGTGAGAAAGCAAACCTGGAAACCCCGTCGGCGAGTGGCTGGTTGCAGAACGGTGACGAAACAGATCGCCTGCGTGGCGCGATCGATTCGCTCCCCGATTCCGACCAGGAGATACTCGCGCTACGCCATCAGGCGGGCATGGAGTTCAAGGCGATCGCAGCCATGCTCGATGAGCCGGTTGGCACGCTATTGGCCAGGCATCACAGAGCGCTGGGCAAGCTGCGAAAGCTGCTCGACCCGGCTTCAGCAACCGAGAGCGCATCATGAATCACAACGAAGAACATCATGAGATTATCGACAGTCTTGAACGGCTAGCCGAAAGGCATAGAGCAGAAGCCGACGACGGCTTCGAGAGCCGGATACTCGACGCTGCCACGCAGCCATTGCCAGCGCATCGCCATCAAAGAAAGACCAGATCCACCGCATGGATTCCGTTCGCAACGGCTGCGGCGGTTGGGGTTTTCGCGTACATGTGGTTCCCTCGTTCAGCCATCCCGGTTCCGGGACAGGAAGACGACCAAGTTGTTGCCGCTGCCACGCCTGACGAGTCGTCCGCGGCTGATCTCTGGCTCGTGTCCATAGAAACGATGGAAGAGCTCATCGCCGGTTCAGATGATTTCGGTGACAGTCTCGAATGGATCGAGCTGCAGATCGACGCGACCGAGAGTGAGTTTGACAGCGAGCTTGATTGGTATCAGATCGGAGAGTCACTATGAGACGTAGAGCTCTATATGGCATTTTGGTTCTGCTTGCCGGTAGCTCGTTTGGACTGCCTGCGATCTCGCAGCCCGGCGAACGCGGAGCACCCGATCGGGAACGGCTTCGCGAACGCCTCACTGAGGAACTTGAGAGAACGCGCGAGAAAGAACGCTGGTTGCTCGCGAAGCTTGACAGTGTCGATGATGACACGGGCCACGTTGAGTCATTACTCGGCCGTGATTGGGGAGAACCGAGAGGGCGTCCCGGAGCAGATCTGCAGCCGATGGGAGAAGCCGATACGAAACGGATGGTCTCGCTGCTGCGTGATATCCACGCCAACTATCCTGATCTCGAAGCCAACAGCCCATTTCGGCGGGTTCTCGACAAAGACACCGAAGATCGCCGCAGGCTCCTTCAGCGGATGGCTCCGAAGCTACGCGAGCTTCTGAAGCTCCGAGATACAAATACCGAGAAGTATGAACTCCGCAGGGACGAGATGATCGCGGGTTTCGCGATCGCCAAGGCAGCAAGGCGTCTCGGTGTAGTAATGCATCAAGAGGAACCGGATCAGAGCGATATTGATTATGCCAAGCAGGCTTTACGAGACTCGATATCGCTAGGTTTCGATGCGAAAGCTGCTGTCGCGAGATACGAACTTGGTGAGGTGCAGGCGAAGCTCGAGAAGCTCAGCACCGAGATAGAAACGGCCGAGAGCGAGCGCACGGAACGGATAGAGGATTACTACGAAGCAATGCTGCGCAAAATCGAAGACCATTCACCACGCGACATCAAAGATGGTGAAGGTGAACAACGCGAAAGACGCAAGCCATCACGAGACGATTGAGCCCGTCTCGAGCTGGGATAAAAGAGTGACCGCGACGACATCGCGATCGCCGCCCTCGCTCTTTGGAGCGTTGCTCGCGGCGAGCATCATACCTCGTGATTCTTCTCCGCGGATCGTGCGCGGTGCGAGGTTTGCAACGATAACCACCTGCTTACCGACCAGATCCTCTGGGGCGTAATACGCCTTCACACCAGCACATATCTGACGGGGTGTACCGGAGCCATCGTCAAGCTGCAACTTCAGCAGCTTGTCCGCATTCGGATGCAGTTCCACGGAAACGACGGTGGCGACCCTCAGATCCACCTTTGCAAATTCATCGAATGTGATCTCTGGCTTGTTTGGGATCGTCGCGGCTTCGTCCGTCATCTCTGGCTCCTCGCTAAGCGGTCGCAAGACAGTATCACCCACCGTCCACATTCTCCAGAACCGCTTCTCGTGAGACCCACTCTCCTGACCGGTAATACACGAGCTCGGGATCAACACCCATCGTCGGCGCAATCTCCGACACGTTCGGGTCTCTGAGCGGGGCCGCGCCATCTACCGCGAGCTCGGAAGACCAGGATTTCTGCTTTCCTTTCAGCAGCGCCGATTGAAACGCGAGATAGTCAATAAAGGTCTGCTTATCTAGGATCGGCCCGGGGTTTCCTCTGCAGGTTGAGCAGAGGCGGCGGGCGTTGCCTCCTTTGCTTCGATCAGCGACAATCCTGGTGTTGCCGCATTCTGGACAGGGCCAGATTTCTGCTTCTCGCAAGATTCGTGTAGCAGATGCCTGCGACGTTGGACCGTTCACACCGTCACGGGTTTCTTCTAGCAAGGAAGACACTCTTGGGTCATCGAATCTGGTCCTGGCCAGCGAGCCATCTCCAGATAGTGTTAGACCAATCGCTTCGGATAGAAGTAAGGAAGCCTCATTTGCGGTTGAGTCTGAAACTATGACATCCCAGCGTCTCGCCGTATAACGCTCATCGATTCTTCCCGCGAGTGCGATGAGCCACTGCTTCTTAGATTCAATTTTCTCTAACGAAGCAAGACCGAGGCTCGCGCTCGCGGTCACGGGGAAGCCGGCGGATCTGTCCACCTGAGGTTTATTCTCTGAGAGGACAATCGCAAGAACGAATAACCTTCTTGCTAGATATATCTCGTCGTTCTTGCTCGCGACGCCTGCTACCTCTTCGGCAAGCAAGAAATACCCCAGCGGGTTCGAGGGCGCAAGTGCCTCTAGCTTTGCTTCAAATCGGGTATGTATCGGTACCTGCTGAGATGTTGACTGACCGCCATACCACAACACACATAATATGAATATGACGAGCTTCAAGATTCACCTCCTGCGAGACGGATCTGCCAGAGCATTACTGCGGCTGTCTCTACGATCTCAATCTGCTCGATGATGTTCGAAGCGGCTCTTCGGTCAGTGGCCATTCCTTCGAGAATAGACTCGATTTGCGAAGCCGCATTGGGGCGTTCGGATTCGATAGCAATACCCATTGCCTCGACGAGTGATACCTGTTCTGCAGCAAATCTCGCGATAACCCCATCGGCAAGGGTGATCCGACCTACTCGTCGCTTCCTCAGGTTTTCAAGCTTGCTCGATATCGCAACGTTATCAGCGCGACTTTCAGCAGCTTGTTCCCAGCGTAGATATAACTCTCCCACACTCTGAGCAAGGTCTGCAGCAGGATCAGGGATCACGGAAGCCGGGGAATGACCAAGTCGCATGCTGTAGCTTTTCGCGAGTTCCAGGACATACTTATCCACCGCCGCACCTTCGCCTTCGCCGCTGAGTTGACTTAAGAGGGTTTCAACGAGTCGCTGGCGGGCAAGAACCATCCATTGCGGATCCGTCGGTGCTGGCAGATAACTGTTGGTGATTCTATCGATGATTTCACTGGTTTGTTCGACTTTAGGAAGCCGAGGTAGCAGCTCAAGCACTGCATTCGTGATTGCCGGGCTTTGTGAGTACAAAGCTACGACTTCTTGTGCCTGAGCTCTCACCGCGACGGGTGTGCCAAAGAAAGCGTCTCGTACCAACGCTTCTGCCGCAACATATCCTAGGTTGTGTCGGCCCCGTGTCAGCTCGGCAAGCAGAGCCTGCCTGATTGGGATGTTCTGTCGCGCCGACAGATAGCGTTCAGCCCATTCAAGCGAGCTATCGCCACCGAGATAGGTGTCTGGGTCACGCTGAGTTGCGTTTGCGATGCCGTCGAGATCAGATGTAAGATTCGCAAGCACTGATTCAGCTGAAGTGTAATCGCCCCAGAACGTGTATCGTGCTGCAGCCGAAAGCCGGGAACGCGCTGCGGCTCGTGATAGATGGTCGATCGTTGTCGTGCCAGATCCCCGTGCAAGCTCTTGCCCGGTCAGATCAGACCACTGCCGTGAAGCGGCTTGTGAGCCAGAATCAACCCCTAGGAGTACTTCCTCCAGCTTTGTTCTCACCGCCATCCGCTGGCTGCTATCAGCGCTCGACGACAGCACGAGGCTCTCATCAATATTGGGATTACTCGATTTACTGACAAGTGTCCTCATGATGACGGACAAGTCTGCGATGCTAAACTGTTCATCGCCATGCCAAGCGACGAGCCTTCTCGCTACTTCATCAGAGTCATCGAGTGACAACTCTGAGGCGAGTACATGCATAGCTTCAAACACATTACGTGAACTGTTTGGATCTTCAGCAAGCGTTGCGAGCGATGTAATCGCGTCTAATACGGCACGGCTATAAGGGTCTGAACCGGCAGGGTCAATTGTTCTTAGGATTGAGACCCATGTTCTCCAGACATGAGTCGTGCTTTCTAGCCTTGCCAGGTCGTCCCCGTAGCTCTTGACCGCAAGTGCCACACCTTCTCTGAAGCTCGGGGCGCCGCTATGAACATCGTCACCAAGCAAGGTCGCGAGCTGCCCGACGATCGCCGCGTCAACAGATGCCGAGAGATTGCGTTCCGCTGAGAGTCTCGAGAGAGTCCCGATGACCCATGTCGATCGTAGTAGTTCACTGGAATCTCTTGGTGCACGCACTCCCGATTCACTCACCCATTCGATCAGATCGAGTGCAAAAGAGGTATCGTCAGCATGCTTATAGAGAAGCTCGATGATCGCGTTGTGCACCGCGACTATGCGATCGGTTTCTAGATTCGTCCACCCATCTGCGATGACACCAAGAGAGCTTCGTAGTTGTGACTCGTCTTGTGTTTCCAGCGGTGTCGAGGTAGCCGCGAGTGATATCACGAAACGCGCGCCATCTTTACCATTTCGCTGGGGAGCCTGATCGTGTCTCGATCCTTCGCGTGACTGTGACTCGGGACGCACGGCAGGTGTCGCCTTTGCTTCTGACGTCACCGATTCGGCCGAGATGACCGGATCTTCAGATGTGAGCTTGACCCATACTGTAAAGAGCGAACCGATCGTGAGCACAGCGAAGCAAGCCGAGACTACCCAGCTTCCTATTGCATTGCGTTGCTTGTTATCGACCGCACTTCTACGGATTGAACCTGTTCTAGTCTTGGCAGTACTATCAGGACTTTCTGGTGATGCGCCAGCTGTCTTATTAGGAACATTCTGCACAGGGTTAGAAAGCACCCCGGTCACGATCGTTGGTAACTCGGAAGATGGGATACCTCTCGCGTGCGCAAGCAGTGCGAGCCGTCGCATAGATGCCTTGTTCCATCCGCCATTCGCAGCGACAACGAGGATCAGATCGTGAGACAAAAGTGTGTTCTGTACACCTGCCGATGGCTCCGGGATTGGCACTGGGGTTTCGGGTGTAGGCTTGGGAGGTTTCTCGTCGGTAGTTGCTAAGGGGGCCTCAGAAGAACTCGATTCGCCTGAAAGCAAGATTTCCTGTAATTGCGGATCAAGTAGCTGTGCGGCTGCGGCGTGAAGAGCCAACCTGAGTTCGTTTGCTTCAGGCGTTCTACTCCGCTGATGATCAGCCACTTCAGCCATCCGCGCACCGAGCGCTGCGAGCACCGTGGATTCGTCTGCTGGCTGGCGGGGTAAGCCGAGCATGTCGAAGGGGTTCGAACCCAGTGACACACCAATAAATGTATCGGCAGGATCAGGGTGTTTACTCATTTGCCGACCTCTACGCCAAGAGAGCGAGCGAGCATCTGGAGGCGATCGCGCCACGGATCAGGACCGAGACCTGGATAAAGAAGAACGTGCTGGTTCATTGCTTCAACCGCTGCCGGCCTATCCAGTTCTTTTAGTAGCCTTATTGATTCGTAACGGGCTTCGTACCAGGCATCGGTTTCAGGATCGAGCCCATTCACGAGACGACGCCAGACATCAAGTGCTTCAGGCTCGCGGCTGGCGCGTTCAAGCAGGTAAGCCTGACGCTTCAATACGGGTCCAGACCCAGCGGATGAATCGATGAGCCGCTCATTCATCGCGAGAGCAGTCTCCAGCATCTCGTGATCTCTTTTGAGTTCCCATAAGCTGCCAGAAGCTTGTGCAACTGTTTCCAGAACGCCCAGTAATGCTCGTGATGAAGGCTCTTGAGATGAGAACTGATCGATGACAGCTGTGCCGTATTTCACAACAGATCGAGCGGCTTCGGCGTCAAGTGGGTCATCGAGCCAGTCCTGAACCCCCTGCCTGTATAAGAGTCTTTGGGCAGTAGACAGAAACCCGCCGTCAAGTAGTGCCAGCTGTTGATAGTGGATCTCTGTGAGCTCACGGTTCTCCTCTGCCGCGGCGATCTGGAGACGTCTGTATACAATCTCCGGTTCTATACCTGATATATCGATAGACGCATAACCTGCAACCCGATCAAGCGTGTCCAATGCAAGCGTTGCTCTTTCGATATCGGCTGGCGAGAGCCCCAAAGCAACATCCGCGATCTGCCTGGCCCGGAGAACGAGGCTGTCGGCGGCTTGCTTTGCTCGATCCACATCACCTGATCTGACTTCGGTCTGTTCATTCCGCACCAATTGAGATGCGACATCAAGAAATCGCTCACCCGCAAAGACACGCTGATCTACAGCTGAGTTGCGATATATTCGATATAGAAGCTGTGACGCTTGTCGTCGCGCTGCTAGGTAATTTGCCGAGACCGGTGGGATCGAAATCAGGATGTCGACCGCCTCACTATCGGGCACAAGACCTGCCGTCCCTGGCCTCATTAAGAGTCGAGCCGAGCGCTCGCTACCCGCGTACGTTGACAGGTAAAGCTGAGCAGCCTGATCTCTTCTTGGCGTGAGCGAAGTATCCCCCGCTTCAACTGCTTCTTCGAGTGCTACGACTGCGAGCCAGAGCGCATCCTCAGCCTGTTCAGGAGTCCGGGCGCTGCCTATCGCACGCTCAAGGACATCTGCAGCCAATATCAGATCACCAGAGAGGTAGAACGCGGTACCGGCAGTCGTGATCGCCCTCACTCGCTCATTCACATGAGAAACAGCATCAGGCTCGTCAACAGACGCTAGCAGCAGATTGCCTGCCTCTCGGAAAAACGCCGCGACAGCATCATCGGACACTGGCCCATCACCGATTTCACCAGAAGCCTCACGAGCCTCTTCTGCCCTATCCAGTGCTAGCAGACCTTTGACGTACAACGGGATAAAGCCTGTGTCGCCGAGCGGGGCAGTGCCAAAGACTCGCACAAGTTCGAGCACATGCGCTACTTCGCCCTCATTGATCAGATCTTTGAGGCCGATATCTGCGAGTCGGCGGATAAGTTCTCTGCTTCGACCCTGCCCCTCGGCACCAACAAGTGATTCCATGCTCCCCACGACGAGCAGTCGTGCAGTGATCGCACTGAGAGGATCGCCAGATGCTCGTGTCCTGCGGATCATGAGTTCAAGATCAGCCCACATACCGGCCTTGGCATACACCCATACTCGGCGGTCATACACCTGGTCCCGAATCTCTTGCGGAGCGTCTGTGTTCGCTTCGATCGCATCGAGCCATGCAACAGCTTCGACATGGCGATCCAGTAATGAGCATGCAAGAGCGGCACCGGTTGCTGCTCGAGCAACATGGTCATACTGAAGCAAGCCGGGCTGTAACCGGTCGAAAGACGCTTCTTCACCATCGCGAGCGCTCAACAACCACCCGAAGTGGCGCAGTGCTCTACCCGCGTGAGATCTATCCCCTGATATGAGCGCGTAGTAGTATTCGCTCCAACCCGCGTAATAGAACCCGAGCGATCTTTGCTGTCTTGCCTCGGAAAGCTGAGAAGATACTTCAGCTTCTACTTCCTGCTCAAGCCTTTCACTGAGTCGGCGCTCCAGCACCTGAGAGCGCTGGTGCGCCCCCTGGGCAATCGCGAGGAACGTAGCAGACGCATCACGCAAGATACGTTCGGCTTGAGCCCT
This sequence comes from Phycisphaera sp., assembly GCA_003712165.1. Taxonomy (GTDB): domain Bacteria; phylum Planctomycetota; class Phycisphaerae; order Phycisphaerales; family UBA1924. The sequence goes on along the minus strand of RHLH01000001.1, from coordinate 1,644,014 downwards.
TTCTTCATCAGAAGCAAGCCGGAGACGGTTGCTCTCTGCGATCCTCTCTGCGCGTATGTACGCAGCTTTCGCAAGATTGATACGCAGATTCGGCGAATCAGACTCCGGCACCAACCTGAGCAGGTTTGAGGCACGGTCTGACCAGTACTTGCGATCTGCCTCAGATTCTGCGTTGTCGAGTAGATCCACATACAGATTTGCGAGTTTCTGGGCAACTTCTACTCGCTCAGTTCCAACCGCGTTGTCAAGGTTCTCAACAAGGTGTTCTGCAAGCAGATCTTCGAGAGAATGCCTGATAAGATACTGCTCAAGTGGGTTCTTATTCTCTTGCGCGCGTGCAATACTGCCGAATGCATGAATGCATACCAACAGAGCCAGGATGAACTCATTCAGGCGTGACATAGGTTAGCTTTTCATACCCCGCATCGTGACATGCCTGCAACGCGGATGCAGCGGCCCATACCGGAGCCGCATCATCTACCTGTAAAAAGACACCCGCCTCCTTCGGAAGCTGGCTCAACAGCTCTCGCAGGTCTTCCTGGGATCCGAGTTGCTGCCCCCCTACTTTGAACACGACGCTCCCGCCTTGCGCCAGTACCTCTACAAACTGGGGCTGGAGGTCCGAGGCTGATTCTTCGCTCTGTTGCCTCAGCGCAGCCGAAAGTTCGTCCTCTGGGATTGCCAGGGTCGTGGAGACAATGAAGTACACCAAGAGCAGGAAGAACACATCGATCATCCCAACTAGGGGTAATCTAACTGGCTTTCGCTTGGCCGTAGTTCCTGCTGTAAACCTCATTGCGCTCCCCAATCTGCAGGGGTTGTCGCGATGCGGTATGCACGCACTCCAGATTCCGAGAGCATCGCGCAGAGCTTGTTGAGATGCAGCGCCGGGCCAGATCTGTCGGGACGGATCAGGACTTCCATGTTCGGATCGCCGTGTAGTATCTCGGTGCCGACCATCGCGATGAATGAATCCATCGAGAGTTCTTCGCCTTCGAGTCGGATGCTGCCGTTCGCGAGGAGGTCTACGACGATATCGCCGGAGTTGTCCTGGTTTTCGAGCTGCTGGCCGTCTTGCCTCGGGAGTTCAAGAGGGGTTCTGATAGACTGCGAGAACTGCGACGTCACGAGGAAGAAAATGATGAGCAGCATGACCACATCGATCATGGGCGTCATATCGAACCCGGAATCTACGTGACTCTCGTCTTTCATGCTCTTGGCGTGTTAGGAGCTATGGCCGCCGTCCTGCGAGCTGGCTGCTGAGCTGTTGGGGCGGTGGCTTTCTGGGCGTTGGACTGGTGGCTCTCGATGAGACCGAGCAGTTCCTCGGTCATCTCGCCGACCTCGTTCGTGATTGAATCGATCCTGTTTCGGAAGAAAACGAGGCACGCCGAGACGGGAATAGCTACGACGAGTCCGAGGACAGTCGTGATGAGTGCGACCGCGATGCTGCTTGCGAGCTCGTCGGGTTTGGCAAAGCCGCCTGTTGATGTGCCGAGTGTATTGAACGCCCCGACCATGCCGAGGACGGTACCGAGGAGACCTAGCATGGGCGAGACCGTGGCGATCAAGGCGAGGCCCTCTGTAGACCTGTAGAGCCTAGCAACCTGAGTTTTCCCGGATTCCTCTAGCGCGCCGCGGAACTCAAGCAGTCCGAAGGGCGAACGGGCGCAGCGTGTCAGCGCAGAACCAAGCACCCGCGTCAGGAAAGAGTCGTTGCTCTCAGATTCGCAGTAGGAGCGCGCGTTGTCGAGTTCGCGTCTCGACAGGAGCTCCTTCAGGCGATCAAATTGCTCTGATGGTGCGAGCACGGTAAGCCGAAGCTGAATCGAGTGCATGATGACGAGCGCAACTGCAGCGAACGAGATCATGATGATGATCAAGCCGATCGGGCCGCCAGAAGCGATGTGCCCAAGGATCGATTTGCCGCCGGTGTCTGTGTCTTGAGCGAGCAAGACTGAGAGGTTGAAGATATCTGTTGTGCTCATACGCCCTCCTGATCAGATCGGCTGTTCTGAGAATCGCCCTGTTCGCCTTGCATCAGCTGCTCCATACCAGGCATGTCGCCAGCGTCGTGTCTGCCAAATTCTCTCTGGAAGGTCCGGGCTAGCTTCAATGCGGCGTCTCGCCGGCCCATCGATTCGAGCTGTAGTGCGGCTCGGCTCAGGCAGACACCCGCCAGATAGGGCTGAGTATCGCCGTACTTTGAAGGGACGTGCAGCAGCTGCACAACGCCGAGCCTTGATGACCGGTCGTCTTGTTCGATGAGTAGAGACAGCCCCAACGAGGCGTGTATCCATGCGCGCTGCCAATCGGGGATATCGAGATTGAGACGAGCGGCGAGTTGGCTGCGTGATTCCTCGCGTTCTGAGTCTGAACCCACTCGCGATACGACAATCTCCAGGATGAGCCTCACGCCTTCATCTGCCGGTTGAAAGCTGGGCACGGGTGCTCTGCCGCTGATCTCATGGATCGCCGCCGTTGCATAGAGCTGCGCGAGTTGGCTCGCCCTCTCGCTGGATTGCCAAGCAGAGAACTCGTTCGCGGAGATCTCTGTCACCATCGCTGACAACCCCGCTTGAGTGCCCCATATCGGAGGCAGACTATCGCAGAGCCTTAGTTTGGGATCGAACCCGTCGGGCAACTCGCCAGCAGTGTCATTCAATATTACATATAGAAACGGCTCAACCGCGAGTGCGAGCGCACCCCTGGCCACTCTGCATTCCAGCAGCCCCTTGGATACCGCGGCGGCGGTAAGCCCAACACCTTGACCAACCTCGAAGAAAGCCACCTCAAGAGCAGGCTCTGCCGCGACGCGGTCCCCTCGCTCCAAGCGGCTTAGCCCTCTCCAAGCAGTCTCAGCGATCGGCATATACTCAGCCGCTTCCCCTTGGGCTGTCCCTCGTACTTCTGAGATATCGTGCCACCCATAGACCGACTCACGGTTGTCATCGATCAAGCGCAGCGACTGCTCTGAGACATCCACGCTCTCTGCCTCGATAGTCCTGCCGTTGCGTAGCACGACCGTCCCAGGCTCTGCATGAGAGGGGAACGCGAACAGCAAGAGCGGCACTGTGAAAACCAGATTCAAGGCGATGTCCTTGAAATGTGTGTGTATGTTCCACCTGTTTCGGAAGCGATACGCCTCATGACCGGCTCGGCTGATCGTGTCATGAACGTGATGCAATGCACCGGGACCGGCCTGTCTTGGTTTCGCCTGATGATAATGTCGGGGACACCATCATCAAACTCTCCGTCTGTCATAAAGTAGATGGCGTCTGGGCGAGGGCGGATGTCGTATACCATCTCGAAGGCAGGCAAAGGCTTGGTAGAACCGAGAGGGGATATCTTGGCAATCTCACCACGAGCCCATCTCTTTCCGACACCGCTCGCGTCAGTCCAGCGTCGCTTACCACCCAGTGCCTCGGCGGTGTCTGAATATGAAACAACGAAGAATGAGACATGATCCGGCATTGCGCTGATCGACTCGGTCAGCTCCGCTTGCATCGCCTGCATCCGGCCCTCACGGTCCATAGACCCTGATACGTCGATGATGTATGCAAACCGGTTGCCCCGTGCCTCGATGCCGAAAAAGCTCGCTGAGCCAGTCCCGGCCCCGCCAACACTGGCGCCGTCGATCGACGAGGAGAGATCCCCGCCGCCCACCGAGATCTCTGTATCCAGATTCGAATCGAGCTGGGTCAGGTCCGACAACGACGAATCGAGCAGCGGATCCGACACCTCGGGCTGCACCTGTTCCAGAAGCTCCTGAGAGTTTGGTTCATCGACAGAAAGCTCTTCGGTCTGGAACGCGTCGAGTTCACTCTGGTTCATGACCGCGAATTCGACCGCGGGACCGGCGGCCTGCGTATCGCCCCCGCCGCCTGTGGTCACGATCAGAGCCGCGATCACGAAGAGCACGATGTGGACAGCAAACGAGATGAGCATCCCAGCAATGGAAGCGCGAAAGAACCATTTGCGGATCTGCTCACCCAACGTCGGGGCGTCGCTGATCTCGCTCTGACTGACGGGGGCACTGGCTTCTTGTGTCGTAGGTTCAGCCATTGACTGGGTATCGGCTCGCGGGCGGGGTTTGCCGGTAGGCCATTCTCTCTCAAAGTTAGACAACCATCCGCCTGATGGGTTCCATTCAGGCAGGGCGTCCGGACCGCTTGGCCCGTGGTTTCCATCGTACCATACGCCAAGCCAGGGCAGATACACCGGTCTATGCTCGTCAGAGACCCCACGGACACCCGAGAATGACCAAATACACCCCCACCCGCATCCTGCTCAAACTCAGCGGAGAGGCCTTCTGCGGCCCCGCCGGGTTCGGCATCGACACCACGCGCCTGGCCCTCATCGCGGGCGAGATCAAGCAAGCCGCGGAGCTCGGGGCCCAGCTCGCAGTGGTCGTGGGCGGCGGGAACATCATCCGTGGGGCCGAGCTCGCCGACAAGGGTGACATCGAGCAGGGCACGGCCGACTACATGGGCATGCTCGGCACAGTCATGAACGGCATGGCCTTGCGCGAGAAGCTCGTCTCGATCGGGGTGGATTCCAGGGTGATGTCGGCCCTCGAGATCAAATCCGTGGCTGAGCCCTTCATCAAGAATCGCGCTATCCGTCACCTTGAGAAGGGCCGAGTCGTGGTCCTCGTGGCTGGCACGGGCAACCCCTTCTTCACAACCGACACCTGTGCCGCGCTCAGGGCGACCGAGCTTGGTTGCACCCAGCTGCTCAAGGCCACGAAGGTCGACGGCGTCTACACAGCAGACCCCAAAACCAACCCTGAGGCCACGCGGTATGAGAGGCTCTCCTTTGACGAGGCTCTGGCCGAGGGTCTGGCTGTCATGGACGTCACGGCGTTCGCCATGTGCCGAGAAAGAAACATCCCGATCCGCGTCTTTCAGTTTGATGTCCCGGGCAACATCGCAAAGGTTGTCTCAGGCAACTCGATCGGAACGCTGGTCACAAACGATTGACCGACATTCAAGGAAGCAAGCCATGAACGACCCAGACACCATCCTGCTCACCTGCGAAGAGGGCATGACAAAGGCAATCGATTACCTCGATCACGAGTTCCAGGGACTCCGCGGCGGGCGTGCCTCGACCGCGCTCGTCGAGTACATCAAGGTGGACTACTACGGTGCTCCCACAGACATGAAGACCCTCGCGGCGATCAGCACACCCGAGCCGACCCAGATCCTGATCAAGCCATTCGATGCGGGTGCCGTGAAAGAGATTGCCAAGGCAATTGAGGCGTCTGACCTCGGCCTCAATCCACAGGTTGACGCCAAGCAGATCAGGCTCAACGTCCCGCCGCTCTCAACCGATCGTCGCAAGCAGCTTGTTGCCAAGGCTAAGAAGATGGCTGAGGATGCGAAGGTTGTCATCCGCAACGCCCGTAGAGACGCGAACAAGCACGCCGACGCGCTCGGTAAAGGCGAGGGGCACATCTCAGAGGACGAGGTGTCGACCTTGAAGGACGAGATCCAGGATCTCCTGAAGAAGTACGAGTCTCAGGTGGAATCCAGGATCGACGACAAATCCAAGGAGATCATGTCGGTCGACTGATCTGGCGTTGTCATAAAACAAAGCGGCCGTCCCCATATGGAGGCGGCCGCCTTTATTTCAAGTTCGATTTGCTGGTGTTACTTCACAACGATAATCGCCGGATCGATCAGCATGACCGGTTGCCCGTTTAGCATGACCGCGGCATCGATCCGCTGCTTCACGATCTCCCAGCCCTGAGGCCCGACGACTCGCTGCAGGATCTGCTCCATCCCGTTGACGGGAGAGGTGACCATGCCCCCTGTGAATGACTCGATAAGGTCGTCGAAGCTCATCGGGCCAGGGTAGTCGAGCACGTCATAGCGATCCATGCCGAGTTCGTCGGCCATCGCCTCGATCGTGTCTGTGAGTGTGCCGATATCGTCGGCCATGTTCAGCTCGAGGCCCTTGTCACCCGTAAAGAGCCTGCCCTCGGCAGTCTTCGACAGGTCGATCCCGTCACGACCGGCCTCGACACGGCTCGTGAAGAGGTTGTACGTCTCGGTCATCATGTCGCGAACAGCTTTGCGCTGATCGCCGTTCCAGGGTTTGCTGCTGCCGAACAGCTCGGCGTGAGGTCCGCGCCCTCGACCAACAACATTGATGTGAAGTTTGTCGAATACACCCGCCGTCGCGACCTTGCCGCCGACAACCCCGATCGAACCCACGATTGATGATGGGTTGACGAAAATCCTGTCACCCGAGACAGCGATGTAGTAACCGCCCGAGGCAGCCATGTTTCCGACACTGACGTACACGGGCTTCTCTTCTGCCACGTCGCGGGCGGCGCGGTAGATGACCTCGCTCGCGGTGGCTGAGCCACCCGGTGAGTTGATACGAATGACAACGCCCTTGACATCGTCGTCCTCCTCGAGATCCTTCATGATCCCGCGGATGGTTCGGCTGCCGACGGATGACGACCCGAAGAGGCCGCCCTCGGTCGAATCACCGTCCATGATGACGCCGTCGATATGGACGACCGCGATCGTCGGTCGAACGGGGTTGTTCGAGGGGTCACGCGAGAGCATGGAGAGCATCGCGAACGGGTTCGACGGATCGATCGCCATGCCACCACTGGATTCGACAAGATCGGTGTTCCAACTTATGGACGCGCCGAGGTCGTCCTCGAGCGCCTCTTCCAGATGCCCGAGGTCGACGGCGGTATCGATCAGGCCAAGCTCCACAGCGGTCTCAGCGGTGGTGTAGAACGAACGATCCATAGCTGCATCGAGCTCGCTTGATGACATCCCCTTCCCGTCCATGAGCATCGAACGGATGTTGCCGTACATGCTGTCGAGGAGTTGAGTGATGTTCTCGTCCCACGCCTCGCTGGGTTGAGTCCGTGTGTAGGTCTCGTCGGCCCCTTTGTATTTACCGACCTGCTCGAAACTGGCCTCGGCACCGATCCAGTTGAACATATCAGCGAGGTAGTACTGCTCCATATACAGGCCCGGGAGCGATACCGGGCTGCCGTGATGGATGACCGATTCATCAGCAACAGCACCGAGCATCAGGCTCGTGGTGTTGTAGCCGTCAGCGACAACGTAGACCTTCTTCCCGGCATCCTGAGCGTCGCCGATCGCGTCTGCGAGTTCTTCTACGTGGGTTGCACCCAGAGCAGCGTCGTCGAGCTTGATCACCACAGCCCGGAGATCATCATCCGCAGCAGCCTCCTGGAGCCCGCCTACGAGCGAGCGGAGGGTTATGGTCGTATCACCGGATATCCAATCGAAAGGCCCCGGGCGCTCTGCTGGTGTGCCTGAGATTGTGAGCAGACCAACCTCGGCCTGATCCAAATCCGCTGTCCGCGACTTCTTGGCGGATTGCCCCACGGCTGGGAGAGCGACCGCTACCGCGCCTGCCAGAGCGACAAGACTTCCTGCTGAATACTTCATGTTGGCCTCCTGCTGCCTGTTGATGCCGGATTCTACCGATCAATCGGCGATCGGAGGCGGTTAGCCATAACCCAGCGACTCAAGGTCATCTTCATCTAGTCCGAATTGATGACCCAGTTCGTGTAACACCGTTATTCGTACTTCGCGCTCCAACGTTTCAGGATTCAACCGTCCGGCACCGTCTCTAGCCAACTCGGCGAGCCCCAGGCGAAAGAGGTGGATCACGGTCGGCAATTCCGGGGGAGATTCGACGCTCTCTTCTGTGATTGGGATACCGGTATGCAATCCGCTGATCTCGTATCGTGCGCCAGGGTCTGCTGGGTCGATCCCGAGGTCTCTCAGCATCTCGGGGCTGGGCTCGTCAAGCAGGACAATCGGGACCTCTTCGATCATCTCCTGCAGCGTCTCGGGCAACCCTGAGATCACCCTCCCGACACACTCGCCCACCTGCTTGGCCTCACTCGGGTCCATCGACTGCTTCCTTGCGGATGACATCCCGCAGCGACTTTGGCCCCTTCCTGAGCACAGGGAACAGTCTCAGCGAATCGATGAACATCCCGATAAAGCCGATCAGGATCATCGCAGAGCCGATCACGACAAACGCCATCCAGACCGTGTCCACGATCACGCTTTGCATCACGGGCCAACGAAGAGACGAGAAGTGAACAAGGTCGCCGCCAAGTGTGATCAAGACCGCGCTGGCCAGAGCGAGCACTGTCTGCCTCGAAAGCTGTCCGGTACGAAGCAACACCGAGCGTTTGGCAAACTCGCGTACACCGGGGCGAAGCAGCAACGCGATCACGAGCACGAGAAGTCCGATTCCAATTCGGCGGATGACCCTCTCCCGGACATTGAGAGGATCGCCGAAGTAAGGGGCGCCGTACATGACATCGAAACGGACGTGCAGATTCCAGAGGAGCCAGACGAGTGGTGCATACAGAACCACGGCAGCGATGGAACGGATGCTCACCAACGCCCGTACAGCGTTGTGAGGCCGTATGAATGCGAGAGCCCCAAGACCACTTAGACCGGTCAGCACTGGCACAAGCACACCAAAGTGTCTCATGCTCTCGTTCATTGAGAGTAGCTCGAACGAGAGATCAGACACCCTCAGTAGCAGCACACAGAAAATAGCGGCCAGTGCCGCTCCGCTCCAGGTCACCAAGCCGATCGCCGAAAGAGCAGGAGATTGCAGCGGTATGAATGAAGTAGCTTCAGGATCGACGATTGCAAGAAGTGTCGCACGAACCGGTGTGCCACATTCGGGACACTGGCTCGTCACAGACAAACCAGTCAGGTCGTATTTGCACGACCAGCACGGCAGTTCGCCCGACAGCACTGCAGCAAGATCTGGGTCAGCTCCGGTGACACCCTGCCCTTCCAGATTGTCTTGTGCTCGTTCGTCCATTTGGATGCCAGAAACGGGATCATACACGCCGAGACCGGTACGATGACCACCAACCTGAACGAGAGAACAGAACCCATGCAGGACGCTATCCATACCCTCAGAGAGAACATCCGTAAGGTGTATCTAGGCGAACCTGGCTCGATCGAGAAGGTGCTCTGCTGCCTGCTCGCCAGAGGGCACCTGCTGCTCGAGGATGTCCCGGGTGTAGGCAAAACAGTGCTGGCTTCAGCTGTTGCCCGATGTGTTGGAGGGGATTTCCGCCGAATCCAGATGACGCCTGACATGCTCCCCGCCGACGTTATCGGCGTGAGCATCTACGAAGAGAGCACCCACGAGTTCCGGTTCAGGCCGGGCCCTGTATTCGCCAACGTGCTCCTCGCCGACGAAATCAACCGAACCCCTCCTCGGACACAGAGCGCTCTGCTCGAAGCGATGAATGAAGCCTCGGTCACAATAGACGGTCTTACTCACCGACTCCCGCAACCCTTTATCGTTGTAGCGACCCAGAACCCATCCTCGTTTCATGGGACATACCCGCTCCCTGAGAGTCAACTCGATCGCTTTCTTCTTCGAACAAGCCTTGGATACCCAAGCTCTGAGAGCGAGATCCGAGTGATCCAGGAGCGCCCGTCTACGATCGCGCTCTCTTCACTGAAACCTGCCGTGACACTTGAGCAGATCCGTTCGATGCAGGACACCACAGACCAGACGCGGCTTGAAACATCGGTCGCTTCGTATATCCAGCAACTTGCGCAGAGGAGCAGATCTATCCCCGAACTCTCCCTGGGTCTCTCCACGCGAGGTGCACTTGCCGTCGCACAGGCTGCCAGAGCGACGGCAAGACTAAACGACCGAGATTACGTGATTCCCGAGGATGTCGCGGAACACTTCGTCGCTGCAGCATCGCACAGGCTGACACCGAGTGACCCATCTCTTATCGACGACGCCCGTGCGCTCGAGGCCATCGCCGACGATGTTCTCCGTTCGGTTGATGCACCTCTCTGATCGCTATCCTCGCGCAAATCTGGGAGCCAATCCTGTTTCCTCGATCTGTTTGCGCCAGACAAGCTGTTTCCTGAGATAGCTCACGGGATGCGGAGCTTCGTATTGCACACCATCACGGAGTTGGTGCCTGCAGGACGTGCCGGTCGCCAGCAGGACATCGTCCTCCGTGACTTCTCTGACCAAGGGGAACAGTGTCATTTCACCGATCTGTATGGAGAGATCGAACCGCTTCTTGTGCATGCCAAATCCACCGGCCATACCGCAGCAGCCGGTATCCAACTCCGAGTATTTGCCTGTGAATGCCCTCTCCAGGAGCCTCCCTGAAGATTCGCCACCCCAGAGTGCTTTCTGGTGGCAGTGGGCATGCAGAAGGACCCTGCCCGCCGGCTGTACAAACTCTGGCCTCCTTGGATGGCAGTCCCAGTACTGATCGAGGAACTGCTCGACAAGCATCATCCGGTCAGCCAGTCTTTTGCGCTCGACGAGAGGCGTGTTGCATCTCAGTGACAACCACTCATCCTGAATAGCTGACAAACACGACGGTTCGACCGCCAATATTGCCTTCGCGTTGCAATTCGAGGCCAGGGTGTTGAGCCTGCCAACCAGCTTGTCGATCTCTCGAATGGCCTGCGGAAGGAAGCCGTTTGATATCGCGGGGCGTTGGCAGCATCCCTCATCAGCGAGCATAACACGGTATCCAAATGCTTCGAGTAGCGTTTTTGCATCGAGTCCTATCGAGGTCTCGTTGTACATGCTGAAACAATCACCAAAGAGAAGCACCGTGGGGAGGGCAGTATCGTGAGCAACGCTCCAGCTCTCATCGCGAGCAAGGGAGGGTTGACTAGATGGAAGTGAGCGCCCGGACGGAAGTGCCGATACCAGACCCAGGAGGCTTCTCACAATCCCAGGCTTTGTAGGGATATTTGAGAGACGCGGTATACGCGACGCGGACGAGTTTATAGAACGAAACTTCGTAAAGAATAGTTTCGTGAGCGGGAACCTTGTTCTCTTGAAACGCTGAGCCGTAAATTCTGACTTCAGTTTGCCAACGTCAACATTGCTAGGGCATTCTCGCTTGCACCCCTTGCAGCTCAGGCACAGGGCAAGTGTCTCCATCGTGTCTTTATCATTGAACGAGAGTTGATCCCCAGTCAGTTGGCCTGAAAGCGCCATCCGTATCGCGTTGGCACGACCCCGTGTCGAGTGCCTTTCGTCGCGGAGTGCCATGTAGGATGGGCACATGGTTCCCGAGCTGGTCTTTCTGCAAACCCCTGCGCCGTTGCACATCTCTACCGCATGCGAGAAACCGTCCTGATTCGCATAGTCGTAGTACGTCTCAATATCTGGGATCGCAGCTTGCTCGTCACCGGGCATGACCCGTGTTCGCTCAGCGATCGTCTCGGGTAATGCTGGCTGTACGATGTTGCCCGGGTTAAGCAGACTATCGGGGTCGAACACGTTCTTAATCTCTCGGAACGCGTCCATGAGTTCCGGGCCAAAGTGCTGCTCCAGAAGGGGCCCTCGCGCCTTACCGTCCCCATGCTCGCCCGACATCACACCGCCCAAGCTCTTGGCGAGATCAGCTACCTTTGTTGCAATTTCCACCATCGATTCTCGATCCTGCTGCGATCGCAGGTTGAGTAAAGGTCTGACATGGAGCACCCCCACTGAGGCGTGAGCATAGAACGCGGCTGTCGTGCCGTGGCTTTCAACAATTCCGCGAAATGCCCGTACAAACTCACCGAGCCGCTCCACTGGGACGACGTTATCTTCAACAAAGCCCAGCGGCTTTCGCTCACCCGGGATCGCATGCAGCAACGGCTCGCCCGCTTGCCTCAGCCTCAGAGCCCTCGCGATCGATTCCGAGGACGTGTGCAACTCAGAAGCAATGCCTGGTGTCAAAGACCGAAGGTTTTCATATTTCTCCTTGAACTCTGCGATATCATTGCCCTGGAACTCGACATACAGAATCGCCTTGAGATCGCCGCGTGTTGGCTTTGGCAAGAGATTGACCGATGCCCGGTGCTCTATATTTACCAATGCCGTCTTGATAACCATGTCATCGAGCAACTCAATCGCTGAGGGCTCTAGCGACAGCAGGCTGGGCACTGCATCCATCGCCTCATCGAGCGAGTCGAAGGCGAGAACAGCCAGCCCACGTTCTTTCGGGATTGTATGGAGCTTCAGCCTCGCACCGAGTGTCACCGCCAGCGTGCCCTCTGATCCGCAGACCAGTGATGCAAGGTTGACAGTCTTAAGCGCGTCGCCCTCACGTATCTGCATCAGGATCGTGTCGAGCCCGTACCCTGCGTTCCTGCGGAGCGTCTTTGGATAGCGTTCGTCGATCAGTCTCTCGTGTCGATTCACGATGTCGATGACAGACTCGGTGAGCCTCCTGACCACTGGATCCTTAACCCCGGCGCCCTGCTCAAGCTTTGCTCGTGAGCCCGAACCGAGCACAACATCGACTGCTTCCACATTCTCTGAAGTTCTGCCGTACTTGATCGACCGCGTGCCCGCAGCGTTGTTCCCGATACAGCCACCTACTGTCGCCTGCCTTACCGTTGCAGGGTCTGGAGCAAAGAACAGCCCGCTCTCCTCGATGGCTCTGTTGAGTGCATCGATCGTGATCCCGGCTTCGACCTCGCACGTCTTTCCAGGGATATCCAGTGACAGCACGTCAGTACATCGGGCGGAAAGATCAAGAACCACCGCCTCACTTGTGCACTGGCCTGCCAGACTCGTGCCGCCGCCTCTTGGCAGAAGCGGGATTCCCTCACGCAGGCAGTACTCCGCCGCCTTCGCAGCATCCCGGACCGAACTCGGCACGACGACCCCGAGCGGCTCGACTTGGTAAATCGACGCGTCCGTCGAATAGAGCCCCCTGTCGTGGCGTCCGAAACGGACTTCACCCTCGACGACCCGTCCAAGATCGGTCGCGAGTTGGCTTCGCCTGCTACGAAGTGCCTCGAACTGGTCCTGAGTGAATGCAGGGAGGTGCGCCATGACCCCGATGGTATCGGCCTCCCGATTGTCGCGGCTTGCGAACCGATTCCGCCGATGCCGAGTCAGAACGAATAGGCTGAGTCAGTACACTCCGCCTCTACCTGAAGGAGCCTCTCATGCACGCACGGATAGCCTCGCTCATCGTTCTCAGCGGCCTCGCCTTCCCCTCCAGCCTCCTCGCACAGCCAGACGAGGCCATGCCCGTCTCTGCGGTCACCCTCTACAGATCAGGTGTGGGTTCCTTTGAGCGCCAGGGAACCGTCACGGGCGATGAGACAGTCAGCCTCGCCTTTGACGCAGACCAGATCAACGACATCCTCAAATCACTCGTGGTTATTGATCTCGACGGCGGGCGTGTCGGGGCCGTCAGCTACTCGTCTGACGAGCCGATTGGCCGGCGTCTTGAGGCGCTGGGGCTCGATCACGAGGGCCAACTCACACTCGCGAGATTGCTCGGAGAATTTCAGGGCGCCAGAATTGACCTGACTTCAACGAGCGGGGAGATCACCGGCCGAATCCTGGGCGTCGATGGTCGCGAGCTCTGGCACGATGATCAGTTCGAGGAATTCATTCGACTCAGCATCGCAACCAACGAGGGAATTGTGACAGTCGATGAGCACGATATCCGCAGTGTCCGTTTGCTCGACGAATCGCTCCAAAGCGATCTCAATGACTTGCTCATCGCGCTCGGCACCCAGCGCACGGAGCAGTCTCGCTCAGTCGAGATCGACCTCAGAGGCGTCGGTGATCGCAGAGTGAGGGCTGCGTACGTCCAAGAAACACCTATTTGGAAGACCAGCTATCGCCTCGTTCTGCCCGAGGGCGAAGGAGACGATCTCCACATCGAAGGCTGGGCCATCGTTGAGAACACCACCGACCACGACTGGGAGAACATCACGCTCACCCTCGTCGCGGGCAGGCCGGTTGGCTTTGAGATGGATCTCTCTACGCCGCTCTACATCTCAAGACCCGAAATCGCTGTTCCTGTCGAGGTCGCGGCGGCGCCCAAGATGTACGACCGCGGAAGAGGAGGCGGACAGAGCCCGTTCGATGATGTCGCCGACGAGATGGCGGTCGTAGACAGAGAAACACGTGATTACAGATTGACTCAAGAAAGCAATGAAAGGAACAGACGTGGAGTTCCAAGTACAGATGCCCCTCTGGGGTTAGCTGGACGTAGCTTGTCCGCTGAAATGGGTATGAGCACTGTTTCAATGGCATCAGGTGGCGACGAGGGCGAAGTCTTCTTCTACCGCCTCGACAATCCAGTCTCAGTCGGCAAGCGCGAGTCGGCGATGCTCCCGATCATCACAGGGCCCATCGAAGGCCGACGCGTTAGCGTTTTTTCTCCATCAACCCAAGGTCAGCACCCATACCGCGGCGTGGAGCTCACCAACTCCACAGGGCTCAAGCTCATGCCCGGACCGCTCAGCGTGTTCGATGGCAGCGTCTTCGCAGGCGATTCTCAGATGGGGTACATCGGCGCCGAAGAGAACCGCATGCTCGCTTACGCCGTGGATCTCGACGTTGACGCAGAGCGAACGACCAACCAGAACACCACGACACAGAATGTCCGCATCCTCGACGGCGTGATCCATCTCTCGAACGTCGTAGAGAATGAGTACACGGTCACCCTCGACAACCACGACTCGAAGCGAGACCGGATGATCGTGGTCGAGGTCCCCCGCTTCCGCGACTGGACATTGAGTGCAGAGATCAAGCCATACGAAGAAACGGACGGCCTATACCGGTTCGAGATTGAAGTCGGATCGGGCGAAACTGAATCTCTCACGGCGACCCAGACTCGCACACAGAGCACAACCATGGCGCTGACGTCTGCGAGCCTCCCAACGCTCCTGTCGTACCAGAGGCAGGGCGCGGCTTCTCAGGCTGTGATAGACGCATACAAGGGCTACGCCTCGCGCCGTGCCGCGGTAGATGATGCTCGCAAAGAGATCGAGCACAACGAGAGCGAGTACCAACGGATTGAGAATGATCAGCGGCGGATCCGTGACCTGCTCCGCTCGATCAACAGGCAGGACGCCCTGTATGCGAGGTACATGGGCCAGCTCGAGACGCATGAAGACTCACTCGATGAGCTGCGCTCAGAGCGCCAGACCCTTGTCAACGATCTCGCACAGAAAGAACAGCAGCTCGATCTCTACGTCAGAACGCTGCGGGTGGAGTGATTAGTCCCCGCCGCCCCGGCCTGATCCACGATCGAGCATATCCCATGGCGTGGCGTTGACGTTCCCATTGCCGTCAACGGTGATGTTGTACCAAGGTCGAAGGAAGGTGTTGAACCCACGTTCGGGCTGTGTGCGATTTGAACTAGAGCCCGTGTCCGACTCGTTGAAGAAGATGTTGTCACGGATCTTGTCGTTATTGGTTGTATCGACCAGACCAGTTCGGTCAGGATCAGGCACGGTTGAGTACTCAACGGACAGGTCGCCGTAACCGATATGGCCCGCCCACGTCTTTGAAGAACCGTAGAAACGCAGCGTGTTCGATTTCGTGCCCGGCGCGATACCGCTCGTCGTGATTTCCCAGTTCCCGGACTGGAGTGCGTACATCGTGCCCCGGTTGCTCATGAGCCCGATGCTCGATTCCGCGTCTGTTCGCCAGGCCAGCTTTCTGGCTCCAAACGGCGGGAGCAGCGCGTACGAGTTGTTGCTTTTCTCAGAGGCACGGCCACGCCCCGTTGCCGTTGCACCCTGGCCGTCCTCGTCAGACACACCCGCAAAGCCAGGGTCCCAGGATGCAAACTCCGGGTTCTGTGCTAGTTCTGGGTTGCTGCGTTGATAGTCTTCGTACACCTCGACCTGGTCGTTCGTCTCGACCGGACTTACGGTGTCGTTCGGGGACAGGTAGTCTTCATAGATCAGCATGCTGAAAACGTTGCCCGTGTTGTCCTTCTCTTGGAGGTTGGATGCCGTGACTGTGGAGTCAGAGAGGTCCACGAGGCTCGGTAGCGGAAACGTTCCATCGCTCGTGCTCCCAAACGTGCTCATGGCCTGCAGACTCGCCTTGTGCTGAGACGCGTCCTTCGCCTTGCGCGCAGTGTCCCTGGCCTTGCCGAGCGCAGGCAACAGGATCCCGATGAGAAGCGCGATGACCGCGATCACGACGAGCAGCTCAACGAGCGAGAAGGCACGGGTTCGGTTCGAGCGAGACATGGTTCACTCCCCAGGGTGGTGATGCTGACTACACGATGAGGATACGCGAGATCGGCTCTCAGAGTTTCCCTCAGAGCCCATACACAAAATCAGGGCCCCCGGTTCTCACCAGGGGCCCTGCTTGATGTCAAAACATCAGAGAGTCAGCAGAATCAGTCCTGCCAAGCCTCAACCGAATCAACGGTGTTGTTACTGCTGCCGCTGACCTCAACCTCAGCGATCATCTTGAGCAGCGCGTTACGCTGGTCGAGTGCACCGGTGAAGTTGGATTCGGAATTCAACGTGATCAGGGACGAGTCAGAAGCGGCATTGCCTGCGACCTCGCCGGTACCGTCATCCTCGGAAACGAAGACATTGTCGTTGCGGGTGAAGACGTCCGATCCGCTGTCGTCGATGGTCAGTGTGATGCCATCGGGGTCGGGGCGGTTCTCGAAGTCAACGTGGTTGTCGTTGTAGCCGATGTTGCCTTCCCAGGTGGACTTGCCGCCGTGGATGAGCAGTGTGTTCGACTCGTCACCGGTCAGAGCGTCGGTACCAAGGAGCTGCCAGACAAGCTCAGCACCCGTGCCCTGAGCAACCCACTGCGGACCACGGTTACCGATAACGGCTTCCGAAGCCTTGTAAGTGTTGGTCCACTGGCCGAGACGACGGCTGTAGGGCGGGGTGTGTGCGTACGACATGTTGCCGATGCCCTCGATAGCGCCAGTGACGCCCGAGACATCATCTTCAGGGGTGCCGCGGAACTTGGGGTCCCACAGGGCGCGCTCGCCGTTGTTCGGGGCCCCATCCGGGTCCTCGGTCTCGTAGTTTTCGTAAGCAACGACCTGCGAATTGTTCTGCTCAGCGGGGCTGACCATGAGCTCGGCGGTCACGAAGCCCTCACCGATCAGCGGCGAGAACAGGTTCGCGGTGGTGTCCTTCGCCTTACCCAGCGTGGTGACTGTGTTGTCGCCACGGTCGAGCTTGCTGGCGAGCATGTAGTCGCCGTCGTTGGTGTCGGCCCAGAGCACCATGCCCTGCCCGATACCACGAATCTGCGTTGCGTCCTTGAGCTGACGCGCCGAGGCGCGAGCTTTGCCGAGCGCCGGCAGCAGAATGCCGATGAGCAGCGCGATGATCGCGATAACCACCAGCAGTTCGATCAGCGTGAACGCACGATTCTTGCGGGTTTCCATTTCCAATTACTCCAAACCTTTGGCTCCACACCGGAGCCGACATTCTGAGACACAAGCCACTCGGGGCATCGTGTCTTACTCGATCCGCACCACAAGCAATCAGCCATGGTGCACCCGCGCCCGCGACACGACACCAACAAAGCGCCCTGCCACACGGGATTTTCGAGATGTCGGTGGAGAACTGGGACCGACAGTGCGGTCAACATCGGCGGCATCCCGCCAACATGAGGGCATGGAAATATGCTCCGTCTTGCCCCAATTCTTCACCCGCTCTTGAACGTTCAGCGAGCATATGTCTATCCGCAACACATTCTGGGACGGTTGCGGCATCGTGGTAGTTTAGGATAATCCAATCCGAGCAGCAACCGGCAGAACCCCCGATCACACGGAGATCACCCCAGATGGCCCAAGCAAGCCCGATTACCCGTACACAACTCAAACACGAGCTTGCCGAGCTCGGTCTGAGCCTCCCTAAACCGGCCAAGCCTATCGCGGCCTATGTCCCGACCGTCAGATCGGGCAATCAGGTCATTGTCTCGGGTCAGATTCCGGTGGTGGATGGCAAGCTCATCGCGGAGGGTCTCGTTCCGACGGATGTCTCCGAGCAGGAGGCCCAGCGCTGTGCGAGGAGGTGCGTGCTCAACGGGCTTGCGGCTGTCTTCGCCGAGATCGGAGAGAACGAGGGGGTCGTTAAAGTCCTCAAGCTCGGGTGCTTCGTTGCCTCACCTTCTGACTACAGCAACCACTCCAACGTCGCCAACGGCGCGAGCGAACTGCTCGCACAGGTCATGGGAGAAGCAGGTCGTCACGCCAGGGCAGCGGTCGGCTGCTCCAGTCTGCCGATCAACGCCCCTGTCGAGATTGAGATGCTCGTAGAGGTCGGACCCGTCGAGTGATCAGCCGAACGCTTTGTTGTAATCCGCCAGGAACTTCTCGAGCCCGATATCTGTGAGCGGGTGCTTGAGGAGTTGGCGGATCACGCTCATCGGCACCGTCGCGACATCCGCGCCCGCGAGTGCGCAATCGACCATGTGCTTCGGATGACGGATTGAAGCGGCGAGCAGCTTGGTCGGGAAACCGAAGTTGTCGTAGATGGCTCGGATCTGTGCGATCAGGTCCATGCCGTCCTGGCTGATGTCATCGAGTCTCCCAATGAACGGGCTGATCAAGAATGCCCCAGCTTTGGCGACGAGCATGGCTTGCATCGGCTGGAAGCAAAGGGTCATGTTCGTGTGTGTGCCCTCGTCCGAGAGCGCCTTGCATGCCTTCAGCCCGTCGATCGTGCATGGGAGCTTCACGACGATATTCTCAGCGATCTTGGCTCGTTCACGCCCCTCTGCAAGCATCCCCTTGTAGTCAACAGCAATGACCTCTGCCGACACTGGTCCCTGCACGACCTCACATATCTCCTCGAGTCGCTTGCCGTAGTCGATTCCTTCTTTGGCGATGAGCGATGGGTTTGTGGTTACGCCGTCCAATACACCGAGATCGTTGGCTTCCCTAATCTCGTCGATGTTTGCGGTGTCGATGTACAGTTCCAAGGCGAGCTCTCCTGGCTGCGGCGGTGATGGGGCTGAAACTGGCTAACGTTAGCCCTGGGCATGCACGGGCAGCATCGTGTGGAGATCCTTCCTAAGGATCTTCCCTACCGGGTTTCGGGGCAACGCCTCGACGATGTGCACCTCACGCGGGCACTTGTATCCCGGGAGCTGGTCCCGACACCATACCCGCAGCTCATCAGCGGTCGTCTGGCCGCCCTCCATGAGCTCAACAAACGCGATGATGACCTCACCACGCATCGGGTCCTGCATGCCGATGGCGCCCGAGGCATCTACTGCGGCATGCTTGTTCAACACCTCTTCGACCTCGCGGGGGAAGACGTTCTCGCCGCCAACAATGATCATCTCTTTGATCCGGCCCGTGATGTACAGGTAGCCATCCTCATCGATACGAGCGATATCTCCCGTCCGCATATAGCCCTGGTTGTCAATAGTATTTGCGGTGTCAGACTCTCGCTTGTAGTACCCCGCCATAAGGTTCGGGCCGCGAAGCCTGAGTTCGCCTTCTTGTCCAACGGCAACCTCTTCCTCTGTAGCAGGATCAACGATGCGCTGCTCGATCCCGGGTAAAGGCCTGCCGACTGAGTGACGCTTTGTGCATTCCGGGAGGCTGACATTGGTCGCGGGCGAGAGCTCGGTCATGCCGAAGCCCTCGCAAATCTTGACCCCAAACTTCTCGCGGAACCGCTCGAGCGTCGCATCAGGGAGTGGCTCGGCGCCAGACACCATGATCTTCATCGACGAGAACGCATCCGGCTTTCCGGATTTCGCATTGATGAGCGCAGCGTACATCGATGGGATCCCGATAAAGACCGAGGCGTGGTGCTTGCGGGCAAGCTCAAAAATCTTCGGCGGGGAGAAACGCGCCGTGTACACAACTTTCGCTCCGTACACCAGGGGCGTAAGCGTGAGCTGAGTGACACCAAAGCAGTGAAACTGCGGCAGCACACCAAGGAACGTGTCATGCTTCGTTGCATGCATCCCCTGCGCACCCTGATGGATGTTGCTGATCAGGTTTCCGTGTGTCAGCATGACACCCTTTGGCTTGCCTGTCGTGCCGCTTGTGTAGAGCAGCGCAGCGAGCTCGTCATCACCTTTCAGCGAGGGCCATCTGAGCGACGGGACAGAGCTAAAATCCAGCTTGTCCATCTCGATGACAGACTGCACATTTGGCCTGTAACCAACGGCATCAAGCATCGGACCGACCGTCACGACTGCATCTATCCCGGAGTGCTCGACGACGTAGTCGAGTTCTTCTTTCTTGAGCAGGTAATTCAGCGGCACAATTACCCGGCCAAGCATCCAGCTTGCGAGAGCAGCAATCGGGAAGGCGGCGCTTGTGGGGAGCATCAGACCGATCTGTGGGGCCGAACAGCGCTTTTCGATCTCATCGGCGACATGGAACGCGGCCACGATGAGTTCGGCCCCCGTATAGGATCTCCGATCGTCGACCACGAGGGTCCGCCGGGCATTGCGAAGGAGAGATCTGAATACGGGCCAGTGAACGCTCAAGCAGGTCCTTTCTCGGCTTAAACACGCCTTTGGCAGACACAATAGACTCAAGTTCTGGTGCAGGGATGGACCACTTTCCGATCTTGGAGGCATGCATATCATGCGATCGATCAGCAGGCTTCTCATTCTGGCGACCTTCGCGTCACTCACACTTCCCGCTCTCATCGGCTGCCAATCCAGCCGCGGCACAAGCACGGTGACCCCGTCCTACGTCTCGCTCTACCGGGCGGGCAAGTACGAACAGGCTTACGAAGCAGCCAAGGCCTTTCCAACCACGTATCACGGCAGCGAACGGCTTATTGCAGGGATGTCTCTCGCCGCTCAGGGCAACGACCAGGAAGCCAAGACGTGGCTCCAGCCCCTGATGCATTCCAAGGACCGTGAAATCCGCGGAAGGGCACAGGCCACGATGGGCCTCATTCTGGCGAAAGAACGATCATACAAAGAAGCAGCCCAGCACCTGAACAATGCCTCAAACGCCCTATCCGGACCCCTAAAGGGGTGGGCGGCCCACTACAGCGCCGAAGAGTACATGAAAGCGGGTGACAATCTCCGTGCAGGACGCATGCAATCAGTTGCAAATCTTCGAGGCCCGATCACCGGTGCTTCGTCGTCTGGTGGCGATTTCACGGTTCAACTCGGCAGCTTCTCTTCGAGGAGCCGGGCTCAATCACGGGTGAGAGACGCAGCCCCTGCCGCGGTCAGCGCTGGGTACGAGAAACCCAGGGTCGAGATGACCATGTCCGGCAGCAGACCGCTTTACGCGGTCCGGGTCGGCCAGTTCCAAAGCCCAGAGGCCGCCAAAGCCGCCTCAGCGAAGTTCCCAGGCGATACAGCTGTTATTCGGATGAACTGACTCTCATTGGAACCACACCCCCTGTCGGGCGTCTGATACCCTCAGACCGTGCCCTTGGGAGGAGGTCCGTATGCGACTCGTCCGAACAGCCCTGCTGCTCTCGCTGTTCCTGCCGATCAATGCAGTCGCTCAGGAACAAACCGATCCAGAGCCGCCTCAAACCGAAGAACCCATTGAACAGGAGCTTGCCCCGCTGGGCCCGCTGAGGGAGGTCGAACAGGATCTTCGCCGGACGTACTACCAGTTCTTCAAGCGGACACGCAACAAACAGATGCACGAACAGGGCTGGCGCGAGCTTGAGAGGTTCATGGACGACCCCCGTGTCTATGAGCTCATGATTGAGTTGTTCGAGGACAAGCCGATCGAGATGCGTCGCAAGCTGCTTGAGCTCTTTGTTGAGCAGGCATCAGAAGATGCGGATGTTGTGCTCGCTTGGGTCGCCGTGTTCAACGAAGATGAGGAATTGCGCACATGGGCTGCGGGCCGTCTCACGGAACGTGTCGGCGAAGGGGAACCATCGCACCGGATCCAACTGGTGATCGAGTCTGGCCTCACATCAGGTGATGACGATGCTGCAATTGCCTCATCAAGTCTCGTGCGTCGATTCAACCTGTTGAAGGCCGTGCCCTACCTCATCCAGGCTCAGGCACAACCGCAGCGGCAAGACGTCAGACGTGGAGCCATTGCCCAGATCGTTGTCGGCACACAGCAAGCGTTTGTTGCCAATCTCACGCCGGTTGTGGCGAACAACGCGGTCGGGTTTCAACCCACCATCGGAATTGTGACCGACGGGGTCGTGCTCCGTGTCATGGACGCGGTCGTCTGGACATACCGGACTCAAATCAACCGTGATCTCGTTGCGATGACCAGCGATGCCTGGGGCAGATCAACGGCAAAGTTTGGCTACGACCAGAAGCAGTGGTTCGACTGGTACAACAACGAATTCAAGCCAACACTCGCCGACAACAACGGCGGCTAATTTACCCGCACGCAATCACGGAAGCTATTGCATGCAAGTCTGTGTGTGAGAGCGACAGGTGAAACTCTGAGATGCCGAGCCCTTCAGCGATCGACTTGGCCTTCCCCGAGATCTCGATTGCTGGCTGACCCGAGGGCGTCTTGCGAACCTCGACATCGGTCCAGGCGATGCCGTCCGCCCACCCGGTCCCAAGTGCTTTGAGTACCGCTTCTTTGGCAGCAAACCTCGCCGCGAAGCGTTCTATATCACGCGGCGCTCTGGCAGAGCTTGCGTAGTCGGCTTCGGCTTTGGTAAAGCAGCGCTCGATGAACCGCTCGCCGTGATCGGCTATCGACTTCTCGATCCGCGCGATCTCGACGAGGTCCACACCATGAGCGATGACCCGGCTCATTACTCGCTCTGGTCGCTGGGAACTTCGATCGAAACAACGACCTTCGCCGGGCGGAGTACGCGCTCGCCGAGCATGTAGCCGGTCTGGAATGCTTCGATGATCTTGCCTGGCTCGACCTCGGGCTCTGGGTGCTGTGCGACCGCCTCATGTAGGTCCGGGTTGAACTCGTCACCGCGTTGGGGCTTGATCGCGCTGACCCCTTGGTTCCCGAGCGCACGCTCGAATTCTGCGCGGACCATTTCGACCCCGCCGAGCAGTTGCTCGGCAGTCATAGTCGAGACATCCTGATTCAGCGCCAGATCAAAGTTGTCCATGACCGGGAGCAAAGACGCGATCGTGCCCGAGATGCCCTGCCTGCGGGCTTCCACTTCGTTGTTGGCGGCCCGTTTCTGGAAATTCTGATAGTCAGCGAGCGTGCGAAGCGCTCGCGCCTCGGCGTCGGCAAGCTTGGCTTCCAGATCCGCGATCGGATCGTCAATCTGAAGCTCTGCGTTTCCGTGCTGGCAGCACTCTTCAGCTTCTTCGCAGCAACCATCTGTCTGCTCTTGCTCGATCTCGTGCTGCTTGTCTTTGTTCTTGGCCATATCCGTTGTCCTGTGCGTTAGCCGCCGAGCATGTCGCGGATCTTGTCGAGGAAGCCGTGTGACTCCGGGAGTACCGACTTGTCCTCGGTCTCTGCGAAATCACGGAGAATCTTCTCTTGCTGTTTGGAGAGTTTCTTCGGAATCTCGATCTTCGTCACGACGATCAGGTCGCCCCGAGAGCCGGACCGAAGGTTGGGCGTGCCCTCCCCACGGATACGGAAGATCGCGCCGTGCTGCGTGCCTGATGGAATCTTGAGCGTGTGTTTGCCCTCGAGTGTCGGAACCTCGATCTCGGCGCCAAGAGCCGCCTGCGAGAAACCGATCGGCATCTCGAAAAGCAGGTGATCACCTTCACGCTCGTAGAGTTCGTGATCCTTCACACGCACGACGACATGCAGATCGCCCCGAACGCCCTGTCCTTCGGGTGAGATGTCTGGGGATGGTGGTTCGCCCTCGCCCTGCACTCGGACGACTTGGCCTTCCTGGATACCAGCGGGGATCTTCACCGAGAGCGAACGGCTCTTGGACACACGACCCTTGCCTCGGCAGGTCTCGCACTTGTCCTTGATGATCTTGCCCCGGCCCCGGCAGTTTGGGCACGCAGTGACCATGCGGAACATGCCGCCGAGCCCGGCCTGCTGGACCTTGCCCTGCCCGCCGCAGGTTGCGCAGGTTTCTGGAGTCGAGCCTGGTTTAGCTCCTGATCCCGAGCACGTGTCGCACACGTCGAGCCTGGTGAACTCGACGTCCTTAGTTGTGCCGTTGAGGACATCCATCATGTCGATGGTGACCTCGGTCTCAAGGTCGTAGCCCCGCGCAACGCGCCTGCCCCCACGACCTCGGCCGCCGCCCCCGCCGAAGATGTCGTTGAACATCGAGAAGATGTCCTCGGTGTTCATCCTCGTGAAGTCGTGCGCCGCGGCACCTCGCCCCCGCAGACCCTCGTGGCCGTACTGGTCGTAGATCTGGCGCTTCTGATCGTCAGAGAGCACCTCGTACGCTTCGGCGCACTCCTTGAACGCGGCCTCGGCCTCGGCGTCACCCGGGTTCCGGTCCGGGTGGTACTTCATCGCCAGGCGCCGGTACGCCCGCTTGATCTCATCCGCGTCGGCTGTGCGCTCAACGGAGAGAACTTCGTAGTAATCGCGGGTGGTTGGCATTCAATCTCCTGGCTTCCGCCGCAAAGCACACTGATCAAGTTTCCCCAACCAGCGTGTTAATATCACATATAGCTGATTAGCTCGTCGCCCCAACTACTGCCTCATCATCTTCCTTGAGGTCGGTGATGAGCACATCCGTCGTGAGCATCAGGCCAGAAACGGATGCCGCGTTGATGAGCGACTGCTTGGCGACCAGTGCCGGGTCGATGATGCCTGCCTTGACGAGGTCCTCGTAGTCGCCCGTCGAAGCGTTGAGGCCAATGCTGCCCGACTCTTCCTTGACTGTCTCGACCGCGAGATCGCCGTCGAAGCCGGCGTTCTCGGCGATCTGGCGAAGGGGTGCCTCGATCGCCTTCTTGACGATCTCGAAGCCGAACTTCTCATCGCCCTTGGCTTTCTTGGCTGCCTTGTCGATCGCGTCGATCGCACGCAGGATCGCGACGCCGCCGCCCGGGACGTAGCCCTCCTTGGCAGCTGCGCGGGTCGCGTGCAGGGCATCGTCGACCATGTCCTTGCGCTCTTTCATCTCGATCTCGGTCGCGCCGCCGACGTTGATGATCGCGACGCCGCCCGTGAGCTTGGCCAGGCGCTCTGCGAGCTTCTCCTTGTCGTAGTCGCTCGTCGACTTCTCACGCTGTGCCTCGATCTGTGCGACGCGTGCCTGGACGTCGGCCTTCTTGCCCGCGCCCTGGATGACGGTCGTGTCGTCCTTGGTGACGACGATCTTCTTGGCCTTGCCGAGCTCGTCGAGCTCGATGGACTCGATCGAACGACCAAGGTCCTCGGCGAAGAACGTGCCGCCCGTGAGGGTCGCGATGTCGCCCAGCATCTGCTTGCGGCGGTCGCCGAAGCCCGGCGCCTTCACGGCGCAGATCTTGAGCGTGCCGCGGAGACGATTGATAACGAGCGTCGCCAGCGCCTCGGCCTCGACATCCTCGGCGATGATGAGAAGGGGCTTGCTGCCCCCCACGACCTTGTTTAGGAGCGGGAGCAGATCAGCCATATTGGCGATCTTCTTCTCGTAGATCAGGATCAGGCAATCCTCGAGCACCGCCTCGGCGGTCTTGGGATCGGTCAGGAAGTAAGGCGAGAGGTAGCCCTTGTCGAACTGCATGCCCTCGACGAAGTCGAGCGTGGTCTCTGCGCTCTTGCCGTCCTCGACCTCGACAACGCCCTCGGCGCCGACCTTGTTGATGGCCTCGGCGATCAGCTCACCGATATCCGAGTCGTGGTTCGCGCTGACTGTTGCGATCTTCTTGTAGTCGGCCTTGCCCTTGCAGGGGATTGACAGCTCGTCGATCGAATCAGCGACGGCCTGGGCCGCGTTGTTGATGCCCCGCTGCAGGTCAACCGGGTTCGCGCCGGCGGTCACGTGACGCAGGCCCTGGGTGAAGATCGCCTGAGCGAGCACGGTCGCGGCGGTCGTACCGTCACCGGCCTTGTCGGCGGTCTTCTTGGCGACCTGGTGGACCATCTTGGCGCCCATGTTCTGGAACGACTCAGGGAGGTCGATTTCCTTGGCGACCGAGACGCCGTCCTTGGTGACGCTGGGTCCGCCGAAGGACTTGTCGATCACAACGTGGCGACCGCTCGGGCCCATAGTGACCTTCACGGTGTCGGCGAGGCGGTCCACGCCTTTCTTGAGCTCGGCCATCGCCGAGTCGTCGAACATCAGTTGTTTGTTGCCCATCTGGGTCTTCTCCAATTCGTCAGCCGGCGGTGTAGCCGGAGTGATTGTGTTCTTCGAGAGCGATGCCGAGTGATCCTTTTCAGCCGCCGATGACGCCGAGCAGTTCGGTCTCGCGGAGGATCAGGTGGGTGACGCCTTTGATCTCGATCTCGTTGCCGGCGTACTTGCTATAGACGACGGTGTCGCCCTTGCCGACGCTCATCTTGGCGCGCTGCCCGTTGTCGAGGAGCTTTCCCGGGCCGCACGAAACGACCTTGCCCTGGATGGGCTTCTCTTTGCTTGCTTCGGGGAGGTACAGACCGCTGGCGGTCTGGGTCTCGGCCTCATCGGGCTTGACGAGTACGCGGTCTTCGAGGGGTTTGACTGCCATTTGTTCTTTCCTTGTGTTTCAGCGTGAGCTGTGAAATTCAGTTCTTGCGTAGTTCGGTATGTGAGGTTAGAAACCCATGCCAGGCATGCCGCCCATACCACCCATGCCAGGCATGCCACCCATGCCTCCCATTCCGCCCATGCCACCCATCGGATCACCGCCGCCCGGTGCGCCGGCGGGCTCGTCCTCTGGGTTGTCGGTGATGATGCAATCAGCGGCGAGCAGCACGGTCGCGACACTCGCGGCGTTCTGCAGCGCCAAACGATCGACCTTGGCGGGGGTGATGACACCCGTCTTGACGAGGTTCTCGTACTCGCCGGTCAGGGCGTTGTATCCGTCGTTGCCTTCGAGGTCCTCGACCTTGGCGACGACGACAGTGCCCTTGGCGCCGGCGTTGTCAGCGATGGTGCGAAGGGGCACCTCGAGAGCGTTGTACACGACGTTCAGGCCCGCGGCGTAGTCGTACTTGGTGTGACCGATCTCATCGGCGCCGACTTCGTGGTCCTTGCCGAAGACCTTCTTCCACTCCTTGATCGACTCGATGGCTGCTCGGCCTCGGATGAAGGAGACGCCGCCGCCCGCGACGATGCCCTCGTCGAGAGCCGCGCGGGTCGCGTGCTTGGCGTCGTCGACGCGGTCCTTCTTCTCCTTGAGCTCGGCCTCGGAGGCGGCGCCGACCTCGATGGTCGCGACACCTTTGGTGAGCTTTGCGAGGCGCTCTTCGAGTTTCTCGCGGTCGTAGTCGCTTGAGGTGTTCTCGATGTCCCGGCGTATCTGATCGATCCGGGAGTCGATGTCCTTCTGAGAACCGGCGCCCTGGACAATCGTGGTGTTGTCCGAATCGACCGAGATCTTCTTGGCCATGCCGAGATCCGCGATCTCGACCTTCTCGAGGTCGTCGCCGACGTCTTTCATGATCGCCTTGGCACCGGTGAGGGCCGCGATGTCGCCCAGCATGGCCTTGCGGCGGTCGCCGTAGCCCGGGGCCTTGACGGCACAGACCTGGAGCGTGCCGCGGAGCTTGTTGATGACGAGGGTCGAGAGCGCCTCACCCGAGACGTCCTCGGCGATGATCAGGAGGGGCTTCTTCGCCTCCATGACCTTCTCGAGCAGCGGGACGAGCTTGGTGAGCGAATCGATCTTGTCCTCGTGGACGAGCACGAGGCACTTGTCGAACTCGGCCTTCATCTCGTCGGGGTTGGTCACGAAGTTCGGGCTCAGGAAGCCTCGGTCGAACTGCATGCCCTCGACGACCTTGACGACGGACTTGAGGCTCTTGCCCTCCTCGATGGTGATGACCCCGTCCTTGCCGACCTTGTCGAAGGCCTCGGCCATGAGCTTGCCGATCTCCGCGTCGTTGTTGGCGCTGATCGTGGCGACGTTCTTGACGTCGGCGGTCGAGTTAATCTGGGTCGCCGCGTCGTCGATGGACTTGGCCACGGCCTCGACGCCAGCCTTCATGCCGCGGATCAGGGCGTTGGCGTCCACGCCGGCGGTGATGTAGCGGAGCCCCTGACGGAAGAGGGCCTCTGCGAGGACGGTCGCGGTCGTGGTGCCGTCGCCAGCGTCGTCGGAGGTCTTGCTGGCGGCCTGCTTGACGAGCATGGCGCCCATGTTCTCTGCTTTGTCGGAGAGTTCGATCTCCTCGGCGACTGAGACGCCGTCCTTGGTCACGTTGGGCCCGCCCCAAGACTTGTCGAGGACGACGGTGCGTCCACGAGGGCCGAGGGTGCTCTTGACGGCCTTGGCGAGTTTCTCAACGCCCGCGAGCAGGGCCTGACGAGCGTCCGTGTCGAAGGTGAGCTCTTTGGTTGCCATCTTGATCGATCTCCAATCGGGCCCGGTCCGGGCCGGTTTGTCTGTGGTTGCGGCCCGGTCGATGGACCTAGCCGTGCTGGATGCAGGGCAAAGCCCGTGCCAACGCTCTGACGGGGTGCTGATAGCTGTTCGAGGGGCCTGTAGCTGTCAGAGCCACTCCGGGCACAATCTGTTGACTGTCAAGCTGGCAGGCCCCCACCCTCTGGCACACCCAGGGGCATAGTTGCGGCTATGATCGGGCACCATGACGACCCTCGCAGCCACGGAACTGGCAGACTATTTCCCGCTCATCGTCATCATCATGATGGCGGTCACTTTCAGTGTCGCCAACGTGGCGCTGACCCTGCTTCTGGGCCCGAAACGCGACGGCAAGGTCAAGAGCATCGCCTACGAGAGCGGCATGAACCCGATCGGTACCGCTCGCAAGCGGTTCAACGTGCGGTTTTACCTGATCGCCATGGTGTTCCTTGTGTTCGACGTCGAGGTGATCTTCCTGTACCCGTGGGCGGTGACGTTCCCGAATGTGGACAGGCTCGCCCCGGGAGCCAGCGAGTGGCTGATCCGGATTCTGTTCTTCCTCTTCACCACCGTCGTGGCGTACCTGTATGGCTACCGCAAGGGTGTCTTCAAGTTCGACTGATCTGCGTCTGGGCATCCCTCAGCGGGCTCTGGCGGGCGTTCTAGCTATCGGTGCGCTCTCAGTGCTCTCTCTGGCTGCCTACATGGACCCTAGCGAAACAGGCCACGGCACGCACGAGCAGATCGGGCTCCCGCCCTGCCAGTGGGCCCAGCAATTTGATGCCCCGTGCATCACCTGCGGGATGACAACCGCTTTCTCTTACGCAGCGGACGGGAATCTGCTGGATTCGCTCCTGACCCAGCCAATGGGTATGCTGCTGTCGGTAGGGACCGCTGTTGGGTTCTGGTTCGCGCTCTACGTGGCGCTGACTGGTTCCAAAGTGGCAGCGATGGCTGGGCAACTGCTCCGGCCCAAGAGCTTGTATCTCATGGGAGGCCTCGCCGGGGCCGCGTGGGTCTACAAGTTTGTGACCTGGGAAGGAATCCACGGCTGATTCCCCGGGACGCACCCTTCGAAAGGAGATGGGTTTGAACGACGACCGCCTTGCACTGCGCGTGACGCTCTCGCTCCTGCTCACGGGCGTCGTTCTATTGAGCCAGGGATGCACCATCGTCGGATGGGGATTCATGGCTTATGACGAATTCAAGAAATCAGGCACCCACATCGAAGAAGCCGTCTACACGGGGCTTGAAGACAACAACTTTGCAGTTCTTGTCACCGCGGATCGGATGATCCAGGCAACGTATCCAGAGGTCGTTCCCCAGATGACGGTCGGTGTCAGCAGTAGGCTTGCCGAGAACGTCGATGCGACGGGATATGTTCCCGGAGCTGCGATGCTGACATATCAGTACAACCACCCCGGGTGGGCAGCTCGATCCTACGGTGAGATCGCTGAAGAGCTTGGCGTCGAACGACTCGTCGTGGTCGATATCCAAGAGTTTCGTCTAAACGACCCTGGGAATCAGTACATCTGGGACGGCGTAGCCGCAGCGACGGTCGGCGTGGTCGAAGCCAACAGTCCGTTTCCAGATGACATCACCCACGAACACTTTGTTCATGTCACGTTCCCTGACTCGGGAGGCTACGGCCCCGAAGACTTCTCTCGCGTGCAGGTACTCTCTGTGCTGAAAAGCAGATTCGTTGATCGAACGACCTGGCCCTTCTACGACGCGGAGATAGGCAATGATCTCAATTACTAAAAAGCTCGTTGTCCTGCTGACCCTCCTTGCTGCGATTACTGCCGCAAGCGGGTGCAACATCCTCGGGCCGATCTACTTCTTTGCCGTTGGTCCGCCAGAATTTGATCCCGAGTACAAACTCCAGAGAGACAAAACAACAGTCATCTTCGTAGACGACCCCCGCAGTGAGATTCCAAGACG
Source organism: Phycisphaera sp. (assembly GCA_003712165.1). GTDB lineage: Bacteria > Planctomycetota > Phycisphaerae > Phycisphaerales > UBA1924. The sequence continues at coordinate 1,613,921 of RHLH01000001.1, read as the reverse complement.
CGCAATACGGCTTGCGATGATCCAGGCAGCGGAGTCGGACTTGCTCGACCGAGGTCTGGTCAACGATCTGATCAGCGGCCAATCAGCTCTTCGCGTATCTCAGCAAGATGATTCAGCGGGTCAGATGAGCGTTGCCGAGATCGGACGAGAGGTCGACTCCGACGTTGTGATCTGGGCATCTGTTGACCAGTTCATCCGTGCTGATATGTCACGGAATCAGGAGCCGAAAGTTGTGTACCGGGTGCGTGTTGTAGATGCAGCGAACAACGAGGTGCTCTGGCCGACCGACCCGCAGGGTCACAAGCTCGAGGTCACGCTCAACTCAAGAATTGGTTCCGTTGCCAGCGACACGGGCGCGAGCACCACCGCAGAGCTCCAGCTCGGTAAGAACGCTGGCCTGGCTCTTGCCCAACTGTTCTATGAGCATCTTGTCACCGAACATATCGCAGAACGGGGCATCTGATCAGAATGAGATTCGAACTGATCGACCAACTCGCGAAGCCAACAGCAGGATGTGCTGGCGACCTCGATCTGCTCGAATGCTCCCAAAGTCGCGACCCGGTGATCGCAATCAGTGATCAGCACGGATTGTCCAGACTGAACTCGCTCGGGATCGAGCCGGTCGCAACGCTTGCGCCGTCCACTGTCTTGGGCTGGCAGACCAGACACACGCTCGATCGAATCTTCAAGCGATCCGGCGCCACTTCGGTTGTTTGCCGATCTGATTGGTCACTAAATCTTGCCGCACAACTCAGCGGGGTGTCCCCGGCACGGCCGAAGGACTTGCCAGAGACACGCCCACACACGCATGACAGAGCCCGTGTAAGAGAGGGGCTTGGCCTCACGGATGCTGACAGGCTCGTCGTTCCTCTGTCGAATCATCCAGGTGAAATCGATGCGATGGTCCTGGCACTATTCTCGGCATCGATGGCTATCGCTGAAAAACCGGTTGTAGTGCTCCTGCCCGCCAAGGCTGCTTTCTTTCGGAGGGCCAGAGCTTTTCTGTCAAACGCAGACAGGGTACTGAGCGTCATAGCGACCAACGTGCCAGCTACTGCTTTCGCACCGGGTGCCGACGCGATCATCTGGGGACCGCACACATCTGACGCCGACGCTGACTACAACGCCCCGCGGAACATCTCTTGGGCAAGGCGCTTTGGAGTACCAGTGCTGTGCACTGAGAATCACATCTCGGAGAGTGCTTGCGACGACTTGCCCGGAAAGCTCCACGCTTGCGCAGGCACCAGCGCTGCGGACATCGCATCGCCCCTCCTGGATATCTTCAACGGATCAGCGCAGTGACAAGGCCACCACATAAGCTCCTCTTCGTCTGCCTCGGAAACATCTGTCGATCACCTATGGCTGAAGGCATATTTCTCCACAGGGCCGCACATAGAAACATGAGCCATCTATTTGAAGTCGACTCAGCCGGCACAGGTAGCTGGCATGTCGGATCAAGGCCCGACCCGAGAGCGATCGCTACCGCAAGCAAGTACGGCATCGAACTCCTTTCGGTCGCTCGCCAGGTGACTCAGATCGATATAGACCAGTATGATTTGCTGCTGGCGATGGACTCATCGAATCTCGTCCACCTTGAAAATATGGGCGCTCGTAATGCAAGACTCATACGTAGCTTCGAATCTGGCACAGGATCAGATCTAGACGTGCCAGATCCTTACTACGGCGACGGCGATGGCTTCGACCGTGTATACGAGATGCTCGTCGCGTCATGTGACGGACTGATCTGTTCTCTAACGAAGAGCTAAAATCTCAGATACTCAGAGATCCAGAAGCACGCGGTGTGGATCCTCGATCGCTTCCTTCACTGCAACAAGGAAGCGAACCGCTCCGGCGCCGTCAACAACACGATGGTCGTAACTGAGTGCGAGGTTCATCATCGGACGAAGTGCGATCTGTCCCGGGTTACTCGGATCCTCGATCGGGCGGTTCTTGATCGAGTGCATGCCGAGAATGCCTGATTGAGGCGGGTTGAGGATCGGAGTTGAGTTCAGGCTGCCAAAGATGCCGCCGTTGGTGATCGTGAACGTGCCGCCGGTCATCTCTTCGAGCGTGATCTTGCCGTCGCGGGCACGGATCGCGAGATCCTTGATGCCCTGCTCAATCTCGGCGAAGCTCATCTGGTCGGCGCTGCGGAGCACCGGAACGACGAGCCCTTTCGGGCTTGAAACCGCGATCGAAATATCGCAGTAGTCGTGGTACTTCAGGGCAGGCTTGCCCGACTCGTCTTCGACGATGAACGAATTTACCGCGGGCTGTGCCTGAAGGCCACGAACCACTGCCTTGACGAAGAACGACATGAATCCAAGATTGATGCCGTGCCTCTCGCTGAACTCTTCCTTGTACTGCTTGCGGAGTGCCATGACGCCCGACATGTCACACTCGTTGAAAGTGGTGAGCATAGCGGCGTTGTGCTGAGCCTCGACGAGACGCGAAGCGATCTTCTGACGCATGGGCGACATGCGCTCGACACGCTCTATTCGCTGCCCCTTCGAAGGACTGACTACAGTCTGGGCAACCTTGCCGCCAGACTGGACGGAAGCGATCACATCGTGCTCGCGGATGCGTCCACCAGCGCCGGTGCCCACGATAGAGGAGAGATCAACTCCGTGCTCGGTCGCGATCTTCTTGGCGAGCGGGGTGGCGTTATAATCGCCGTTGCTCGAGGCTTTACCGTTTGACGTGTTAGCAGGTGCCGCTGCGGCTTGCGGCTGTTGTGCAACTGGTTCCTGCTTTGCAGGCTCGGGAGCGAGGTCTGCCTTGGGAGCAGGGGCTTCTGCGGCGGGCGCCCCCGCGGGCTTGCTTGCGCTCTCGTCGATCTCCGCAACCGTTGCGCCTACCTCGACGGTGTCGCCTTCGCCGAACCTGTGATCACCGATCACACCAGCCGACGGTGCGGGGATTTCCATCGTGACCTTGTCGGTCTCAAGTTCGAGGACCGTCTCGTCCTGATCAACCCAATCGCCAGGCTGCTTGAGCCATGTGGCGATCACGCCCTCGGTCACTGATTCGCCAACGTTTGGAACGACGACTTGAACTGCCATCTCCGTGCACTCCGGTCTGTTCTTCGTGTATCAGCCTGCCGCGAGGGCTCGCTTGCCGCCCGGCTCTTCCTTGCTCTGTGCTTTCTCTTCCGGCTTTGGACCAACAGCAGCCGTGATGAGGGCTTCCTGCTGGCTCCGGTCTTTCTTCTTGGACCCAGCGGCGGTGCTTGCACTCGTGTCCCTGCCGATGTATTCGATGTTGTCCATGTCGAGTTGCTCGCGGAGTGTATCGGCCATGAACAGGTACGGGCCCATGTTTCGAGGCTCTTCCTGCACCCAGACATACTCAGCGTTCTTCGGGTAGGCAGCGAATATCTCACGAGCCATCTCGCTGTTGAACGGGTACATCTGTTCGACACGGACGATCGCAAGATCTGAGAGCCCGATCGCATCGCGGCGAGCAGCCAACTCGTGGTAAATCTTGCCCGAGCACAGTATGACTTTCTTGACCTGCTTGCGGTCACCACCACTGCTCGAGGCGAAAGATGGGTCATCCAGGAGTTCGCGGAACCGGCCTTCGATGAGTTCGTTGATATCGCTTGTTGGGGTACGAAGCAAACTCTTCGGCGAAAGAACGATCAACGGCTTGCGGAAGGACCGCTTCACCTGACGACGTAGCGCGTGGAATATCTGAGCACCGGTCGATGGGTGGATCACCTGCATGTTGTTGTTACCGCAGAGCTGAAGGAAACGTTCAACGCGTGCGGACGAGTGTTCCGGGCCTGCGCCCTCGTAGCCGTGCGGCAAGAGCATCGTCAGCCCTGTCCAGCGCTCCCACTTGACCTGTGCGGACGCGATGAACTGATCGATGATGTTCTGGGCACCGTTTACGAAATCGCCGAACTGAGCTTCCCAGCAGACGAGCATGTTTGGATCGGCAAGCGAGTACCCGTACTCAAACGCGAGGATCGACTCCTCCGAGAGCGGGCTGTCGTAGACGCAGAATCGCGATTGTCGTTTTTTGCCGTTGTCCGCGATTGTGCCGGGAGCCTTCTCCGCATCGCTAAACACACCGAGTTCATTGATGTTATTCAGTGAGACGTACGGCTCACCAGTCTCAGAATCGAACAAGACCGCGTGTCGAGAGCTGAACGTGCCGCGCCGCGAATCTTGGCCCGAGACTCGGACTGCGTTGCCCTCGGCAAGGAGCGTGCCGAACGCGAGGATTTCCCCGTCCGCGTAGCTGATCTGTTGGCCTTCTTCCCAGAGCTTCGAACGCGCTTCCAGCAACGCCTTGAGTTTGCGGTTGACGCTGAATCCGCCAGGAACCTTGCCGAGCGCTGCGCACACGTCCTTGAGCAGGTCACGATCAACCGATGTGTCTGCCGGAACGTGCGAGTACGCGTGCTCCATGCCGGACCACTTTTGGCTGCCAGGATCAATTGTTGGATCTTTCGGCGCTGCTTTGGCCGCCTGCTGAGCATTATCAAGCTCTTCGTTCACACGCTTGCGGAGCAGGTCGTGATCGTGCTCGGTGATCACGCCCTCTGCGAGTAGCGAAGCCGCGTACGTCTCCATCACCGGCTTCTGCTTCTTGATGATCTTGGCGAGAATCGGCTGCGTGAACGACTGTTCGTCTTGCTCGTTGTGGCCGTATTTGCGGTAGCACCACATATCAATGAAAACGTCTTTCTTGTACCGGTTGCGGTAATCGGCGGCCAACCTTGCCACAGTTACGACCGCCTCCGGGTCCTCCCCGTTGACATGGAAGATGGGGGCGCCGATCGATTTTGCAATATCGGTGCAGTACGTCGTGCTTCGGCTGTCTTCAGGCCGTGTTGTAAACCCGATGTTGTTGTTGACGACCACGTGGACCGTGCCACCCGTTGTGTAGCCCTTGAGCTGAGAGAAGTTCAGAGTCTCAGCAACGATGCCCTGACCTGCGACGGCGGCATCGCCGTGGATCACGACCGGCACCACGAGCTGCCGGGTACTATCATTGCGAAGGCGCTGCTTTGCGCGGGTGCGCCCTTCAACAACCGGGCCTACCGCCTCTAGATGACTCGGGTTTGAAGCCATGGCAAGATGGATCATCTTGCCGTTGCCGAACTGACGGGTGGCGGAGTAGCCGCGGTGGTACTTGACATCACCGCCCTCGTCCATAAAGAAGTCGCCCGCCCAGGTGTCCTCGAATTCTGTGAAGATCTGCTCGGGTGTCTTCCCGAGTATCTGGTTGAGCACGTTCAGTCGGCCGCGGTGCGCCATTCCAAGCACGATCTCGTCTGATCCGTGCTCGGCCAATCGTTCAATCAGCAGATCCAAGAGCGGGATGAGCGACTCGGCGCCCTCGAGGCTAAACCTCTTCTCTCCGGGGTAGCGCTTCTGCAGGAAACCCTCGAACTGCCCCGCGTTGAGCAGGAGCTCGAGGATGTGGATCTTCTCGCCCTTGGTGAAATCAAACCTGCCGCTGATCGATTCCCACTGATCAACGAGCCAGCCTCGTTCCTCGTAGTCCTCGACATGAAGGAACTCGACCCCCACCGTGCCCAGATAGAGCTTCTCGAGACGCTCGATGACCTCGCTGATGGTCATCTCGCCCTCATCTCCGACGATGGTGCCGCTGACGGTGTTGCTGAGGTCACTCTCAGTCAGACCGAACCAGTCGAGTGAGAGGGCTTCTGGTCGTTGTCGCGGCCTTCCGTGTGGATCGAGAGCCGCCCCTAAGTGGCCCCGCCCCCTATATCCGGTGAGCAGATTTTCAAGGTTGTCAGTCCCGCCCGAGCCGGTGGAGATTCGGACCTGACTATCCTGGGCAAGCTCATAGCCCCGGAAGAACGCTCTCACGTCTGCGGGGACAGATTCCGGATCTTGCCGGTATGCGTCGTACTGAGAATCGAGGTACTCGGCATTCCAGCCGTTGACGCTCGGACGTTGAGCCTTAGGCCCGCTGCTCATGGCAATCTCGTCGTCGTACGCTGACTACTCCGGCCAACCCAGCCCCAGCGCCGGCATGGATGGCACCGTCCTTGATCCTATGCCATAGGGTCGGCGGTTTGCCCAGCCAGGTCCATACGAATCCGATAAGAAATCGCGTCAGGAAGCTACGTCCGCATTCGAGTTACCCGTGATTCGACGGGTCAGCCGAACCGGCCGGTGACGTACTGCTCGGTCTCTGAGAGCTTGGGCGTCTGGAAGATCTGGCTGGTTGTGCCGTACTCGACCAGCCTGCCCAAGTACATAAACGCCGTGAAATCACTGACCCGTGAGGCCTGCTGCATGTTGTGGGTCACGATGAGAACGGTGTACCGCCCCGCGATGTCATGGATGAGTTCCTCAATCTTCGCTGTGGCGATCGGATCCAGCGCCGAACAGGGCTCGTCCATCAGCAGCACCTCGGGTTCGACAGCAACTGCTCGTGCGATGCAGAGTCTCTGCTGCTGACCGCCAGATAACCCAAGTGCGGATTCGTTCAGACGGTCCTTCACCTCATCCCAGATCGCGGCCGACCTGAGTGCCCGCTCGCAGGTTTCCTTGAGGACCGATTTCTTTCGCTCACCTGAGATCCGAAGCGGGTAAATCACGTTCTCAAAGATCGACATGGGAAACGGATTCGACTTCTGGAAAACCATCCCCACACGCTTGCGCAGAGAGATAACATCCACACTCGGATCATAGATAGACCGGTTGTTGAGCATCATCTCGCCCTCTGTGCGAACGATCGAAACGAGGTCGTTGAGCCTGTTGACCGAACGCAAGAGTGTGGACTTTCCGCATCCGCTGGGGCCGATCAGCGCTGTGACTTTACCCCTTGGGATACTCATCGAGACGTCGTAAAGCGCCCTTGCCTGCCCATACCAGAGCGAGAACTTTGAGATATCGAGAACCGATTCGTGGTCGGCGACATCACTGTGTGTTTCTGTTTCGAACGAAGCGTTGGTATCGACTGCGTCCTGGACAGTTCTGACTGCTGGCTTCGGCGTGTTGCTGGTCATGGTGGTCACTAGAACTGCCCCGATACGAATCTGGCCTTGAGTTTCGTGCGGATGCGGATGGCGATCAGGTTCATCATCACCACCAGCGTGACGAGGAGCAAGGTCGTCGTCCAGACATATCCCCGAGCCGCCTCGGAATCCGGGCTCTTGAATCCTAGATCGAAGATGTGGAACCCGAGATGCATAAAGCTGCGATCCGCGAAAATGAACGGGAACCTGTCCTCGAAGGGCAGTTCGGGAGCCAGTTTGACCGCGCCGACAATCATCAGCGGAGCGACCTCGCCCGCTCCTCTAGCCATCGCGAGGATCGCACCTGTCATGATGCCCGGCATCGCGCCCGGGAGCACCACCCGCTGGATGGTCTGCCACTTCGAAGCCCCGCAGCCGTAGCTGCCTTCTCGAAGCGAAGCGGGCACCGCCGCGATGGCTTCCTCAGCCGAGACAATGACCACAGGGAGCGTGAGCAGTGCCAGGGTCAATGAGGCCCAGAGAAGGCCAGATGTCCCGAACGTGGGCGACCCATCGAGTAGCTTGGCTTGGAAGAAGCCTTCGAAGTAGGGCGTCGAGAAAACCGCGATCACCGAGAGCAACGCGACGCCTGACCAGAGTCCGAAGATAAGCAGGCTCTTCTTGCCCTGTTTCTCCCTCCCGGACAGCGCGAGCACGAAAAACAACATAGCTGCAATCACGAGCACCAGAACCCACCACTGTCCGACACGAAGAACCAGGGAAGGATCGGTTCCGCCGTCGATGACACCGCCTATCCCGTAGCAGAAGAAACCGAGCCCAAACACGCCGTACACGATGCTCGGCACGCCGGCAAGGTTGTTGATCGCGACACGCAGGATGCTGATCATCGCCCCCTGCTTGGCGTACTCACGCATGTAGAGAGCCGCCAGTACACCCAGTGGCACCACCGCGATCGTGAGCATGATGGTCACCAAGAGGGTGCCCACGATGACAGGGAAGACGCCTCCCTCGGTGTTCGCCTCGCGAGGGTCATCTGTTAAAAAATCCCACCAACGTGCGAGATAGAGTTTCGCCTTGCCGCCGAGACCGATCTCGTTTGCCTGGACGACACGCAAGATCTGCGAGATCTTCATTGGCTCGCTCATCTGACTCCGCGATATCGGTGCGAACTGACCCGTTGCAAGGTCACGGACCTCGATACGGAACCTGGCATCGTCCTGCTCGAGAGCCACCAACTCATTGCTCAGCTCGCGGAACTCGGTGGTCAGGATTGTTCGCTGCTCTTCTACCTCGGCCTTGTGCGTCTCGAACTGCTCTTGAGTCCAAGGCCGACCCGCCCAGGGCCTCTCGGTGTACCCAACGAGCACAGCGAGAAGGCTGATGATCACGAGCGAACGCTTCGCCAGAGGATGCCCGATGCGCACCGCTCCGAGAATCGCAATCACGAGTGCCGCGATTACAGCCCACCAGAGACCCCAGCCGAGATGGTGCGGTCGGTTGTTGCCAGTGACCCGAAGCTGCGCTTCGAGTTCGCTGAGCCGGAGCCGCTCCAGACGATCGTTGATGTCCGCGATTGGGCCGCTTCGTAGTGCATTCGCTTCTGCGCGTCGAGTCGATGCCAGTTTGAGCTGCTCGCCCAGCACCTCAAGCACCGCTTCTGAACCGATCGCAATGTCAGCGATATCGCCCGATTCGTTGATTTCGTAGATGCGCTCTGGCACGCCGAGCCAGATGCCCCACTCCTGACGCTCGAGGAGCACCGCATCAGCCGGTTCTAAGACCGAATCGATCGAATCGATCTCGACCCATTTGAAAGGCTGCTGTCCGAGATCTCGGTTGCCCACCCTGTAGAGCACCCGATCAGATGCACCGGGTCTGGATTCACGCCGGTACTCCATACCCAGCAGCTGTTCACCGGACTGGAGCTGGACGCTATCGATTGGGCGCTGCCAGAACGTCTTGCCGCCGCCGATCACGATCATCCCGAGCAGGCCCAAGATCATGACGGTGCAGAGAACCAACGCGAGCCCCGTCACCCATGTTGCCGCGACACCTCGTGCCTGAAGCGGGGTCGGGGGGAGCTCCATCTGATGAGTTGTTGCGTTTGGCTTTCTGCTCACAGCATCGCACTCCGTTTCCGGAAGTGCTGACGGACGATCTCGGCGGTCGTGTTCACAACGAAAGTGATGACGAACAGAACCACGCCGCAAAGGAAGAGTACTCGGTAGTGCGTGCCGCCACGGTCGGCTTCGGGGAGCTCGACCGCGATGTTGGCTGAGAGTGTGCGGAGGCCCCCGAAGATGTTCCAGTCCATGACGGGTGTGTTGCCGGTTGCCATGAGCACGATCATGGTCTCACCGGCGGCACGCCCGAGCCCGATCATGATCGCACTGAAAATACCGCTTGTTGCAACGGGAAGAACAACACGCACCGCCGTCTGCCACTGAGTCGCACCCGCTCCAAGGCTCGCCGAGCGGAGCGTATTTGGCACACTCTGGAGCGCATCATCGCTGATCGTGAAGATGATTGGGATGACCGCAAACCCCATGATGATGCCGACGACAAACGTGTTCCGCTGAGTGAAAGTGCCCAGGATCGTCTCTCTCGGATCGAAGCCGATCGCGCTGAGAACGAATGCCAGCAGATACGCAATCGGCACTGCCATCAACACCGACCCGCCAACACGAACCAGAGGCATCCAGGCTGCGGAGTGCGCCCTCCCGACCGAGCTGCCGATAAAGCCCGCGATGATCAAGGCCGGCACAAACATCAGCGCGACCCAACCCGCGACAGGCGATCCGACCATCCCGGTCAGCCAGAATTTGAACGGGGACGATCCAGCCAGGACAGTCTCACGCCGGTTCTCAAACTGCTCGCGGATGACGGGATCGGTCATATCGATCGGTTCAACAACCCGATCATCGAGCACGTACAAACCGGCGCCCCGAAGCCTGGTCCTTTCACCGAGAGTGAATACCGACTTTTCTTCTGCCCACTCAGGAATCTGCTGCGCGGGATCCACAAAGCCCGTCAGAAGCTGCTCTTCGGTTTCATGCAACGAGAAGAGCGCCCGATCGATCGCGGGCCCGGCTGCTGAGGACAGAGCGATCCCGACAAGCCCAGCGAGCACAATGACAGAGAGCTGAGCTGTTTGGGGCAATCGCCATGCCCTGTTCCCGAGTAGCGGCCAGAGTGCCGACCCAAAGAGGATGCAGATTGGCACAACGACAAGGCCGACAAGGACAGAAGATAAATGGTCGCGGATATACGGAGCAAGAATCATCGCTGCGATGAACCCGAGCACAACAGAAGGCAGCGAAGCCATCATCTCGATCGTTGGTTTGATCTTGTTGCGCAGGCTCTTTGACATGAACTCGCTTGCGTAGATCGCGGCCATCACCGCGACCGGGACCGCAAAGAGCATCGCGAACACCGTCGCTTTGAACGTGCCAAAGATCAGAGGTGTCAGGCTCATCTTCGATTCTGCGGAGTCATCCGCAGAGGTAGACTGGTACACTAGACTCGGAGCCTGGTCGCCTTCGTACCACACAGGCAGGAACAACGATTCAAATGTTGCCTTCGGATGACCGGGTTCAAGACGCCAAGAAGCGACGCCCGTTTCGTTTACGGCGTAGAAACCGTCGAGTTTGGGCGCGACGGTGATCGCCGAAGCGGCACCACCCGGCATGCGCGTTGTTCCGAGTTGCTTGCCAGACGTCGCGTGCCAGATTCGAATCTCGCCGGCTGAATCGGCCGCGGCGAATGTCCGGTCGCGCCTGCTGATTGCCATGGCTTCGATCGGAGATTCCTCGATCTGAAAGGTTCTCACCCGAACGAGCTTCCGATTGCCGTCGCCTTTCTCATCAGGACGGGTGAGCATGAGCGTGTGCACACGACCAAGGTCTGTCCCGATGAGAACAGTCCTACGCCCAAGCAGCGGCTGGATCCGAGTGATGCTTTCGCCCTCGTCGGTAGCAGAAACGCTCTCGGTCTGTTTGTACGCATCATTCGATACTGAGTAGCGTTGCGTCCTGCCGTCCTCCCACAAGAGCAGGACCTCTCTGCCTTCGTCGAGCAGCAGCACCCAGCCCGGCGTTTGCGAGTCAGGGGCAATATCGATTGGCAGCGTCTCGACACTCGTTTTGGAGCTGTTTCCTACGAGCGAACGACGCGTAGTGACCTTGAGGACGCTGCCTGTGCCGTCATTTCTGATGACGGCTACAACGCGGTTGCGACCGAACGTATCGGCATCGATCACAACTGGCACCGCCGACTCGGTCTGATCGGTTACCTGGTCGCTGACTGTTACATCAGCCGAGACAGTCCGAAACTGGTCTTCATCGGTGCGTTCGACGACACCAGAACCGTCAACGGCGGACTCACCGACAGCGAGTGCAGCAATCTGAGGCGAGACAGATCGCGAGGAATCGATCTCGATGTTGTAATCGAGCGTGGCGAGCGTGACGTTGCCGTCTTCATGCCCGAGCGCGAGTACGCCAGTATCAGGCGAGAACGAACTCGCCGTGTATGCACCTAGGTCGAGTGGTTCACCGACAGTGGTCCCGTCAACCAGTGAGAAGGCGTGGAGCACCCCCTTCTGGTCGACCAGCAGTGCGAGCCGCTGGTATTCATCAAGTGTGATGTAGGAAGCAGAAGAGGGAGCCGGGACTGTCCCGGCTCCCTCGACGGTGCCTGGTTTCATGAGGGGCACAACAACCCAGAGCAGGTACGCGATGATCCCAAGGACCGTCGCAATCACGCCCATCCCGCCCAGGGTGATCACACCCTCGGCGACCCGGTCGATCAGGTAAACCCGCCGACGGGGGCGGAATCGCAGGTCCGCAGCCTCGCCGTGGCTCTGGCTCGCATTCGGCAAAGGTGTTCGCCCTCAGCAGTCATCACACTGCGGCTGTTAGAGCCCGACCCGCTCGAGCTCTTCCGCGGCCATTGAAGCCGGGATCGGAAAGTAGCCGTCCTTCAGCACGGCTTCCTGTCCCTCGCGGGAGAATATCAGCCTGATGAACTCTGCGCGGAGCGGCTCGAGATCACGGGTCGGATTGTGGTTGATGTATACAAGCAGGAAGCGGGCCAGTGGGTAATCCCCCGAGTACGCGTTGTCCAGCGAGGGCACAAACGCTTCGCTGCCAGAGTCTTGCGAGAGTTCGATGGCCTTCACATCTTGGGTGGCGTACCCAAAGCCCGAGTAGCCCATGCCGAACTTGTCAGTTGCGACAGCTTGGATAACCGCTGAGGACCCGGGCTGCTCCTTGACGGTCGCCTTGTAGTCGTTCCCGCCCAGAGCGACCTTCTTGAAGTAGCCGTAGGTACCGGAAGCGGAATTGCGGCCGTAGAGAGCGATAGGTTGGAAGCGCCACTCAGAATCGGTCACACCGATATCGCCCCAGGTCATCTCGGCACCCTCGACCGAGAAGATATCCTCGAGCTGCTCGAGGGAGAGTGACTCGAGCGGGCAGTCCTTGTGGACGAAGACGGCCAGGCAGTCAATGCCGGTGCGGAGAAGCAAGGGCTTGTAGCCGTGCTCCTCTTCGAACGCGTCGAGTTCGCCGGCCTTCATCTCGCGGCTCATGGGGCCGAACTGTGCTTGCCCCTCGGTCAGTGCGGGTGGAGCGGTCGACGACCCCTTGCCCACAACCTCGATCGAGACGCCGGGGTAGGTCCGCATGAAGTGTTCACCCCAGAGCGTCATAATGTTGTTCATGGTGTCAGAACCCATGCTTTTGATCGAGCCCGTCACACCCTCAGCAGCTTCGTAGGGCTTCAGGTTCTCATCGAGCGGGCTCGAATCAGACGCCTGAGCGGCGACACCCGTGCTCAGACCGCAAGCCACTACCCCCAAAATCAGCCTCTTCAACATCTTTCAGTCTCCCACGCGCAGTACTGCGCAAACAACACTTGGTCGCTTACGGAAAGGAAACTGTTAAGACAAGGTGAAGAGTCAGCGGGGAACCGACAACCAGGGGAGATCCCTATGCCAGGCCTGCGTTTTCTGGCCCGAATCGGCCTCCATGACGCACTGAATTGTCACATACGATTCAGTCACAGGGGGCGTGTCAACCGGAATCCGGAGCCTGAAACGGTACACAGGCCCGACTTGAGCCCGCGTGAGGCGCTGCCGGAGCTCATCACCCTCAAAGGGCCACTCAGTGAGAGTGGTTTCCGCCTCACGATCGAGTAGCCGAAATGTGAGCCCGCCGGGAACGCTTACCGGGAGCTGGTATCGCTCATCGAACATGTGGACGCTCGTGACAAGGGTATCGGGGATCGTGTCTCCATCGGTATCGCTCGGCTGGCTGACGTTCAACAGCAGAACGTCGGCCCTGGCTTCGCGCGGGGGAGGGCCGATCTTCGGTTTGGGTGCGGGCCTCGGACCATCAGTAACGCAACCGGTGAGAGCTACGAGACAGAACGCAGCAAGCACGAAAACAACCTGACTACGTCTGAACATGCGGATCAACTCCGAACATCATTCCCCACCTGAATCGATAACGTCGGCTTCATCTGCTTTCACAGGATCATGATTCTCAATCATCTTTCGCATACCGACGGGGTCAATGTAGTTCTCGATCGCCCTCTTTGTATCTACATCAAGCAGATCTGAACCGCCGTTGACACCACCGACGATCACCTGGGGCGTCAGAATGACGAGCAACTCAGTGCGCACATCCTGGATGTCATGGCTCCTGAATGGAATTCCGAGGTAGGGGATATCTCCAATCAGTGGAACCTTGGTGCGTCTTTCTTGCTGCGTCGTTTGGATCAGGCCACCGATCACAACTGTCTGACCGTCGCGTACGGTAACTGTCGTATCAACCTTACGAGTGCTGATAATTGGCGCGGCGAAGTCTTCGGTGATCTGTGTCGTGCGTTCGGTGACTGTCGAAATCTCTGGCTCGATATCAAGCCTTACAAAGCCATCTGAGCTGATCGATGGGGTCACGGTAAGAAGTACACCGACATCCTCGCGACGCACGCTGGCTCTCGTCCTCCCATCGGTTAGTGTTTCAACTTCGTCAGGGAGCGCAACGTTCTCACCAACCTGGATCGATGCGACCTCGTTGTTGTTCACGGTAAGGCGTGGATTTGAGAGGATTTGAAGCTTGCCCTGTGCCTGCAAAGCCCTCACGAGTAAGCTGAAATCGGTCGAAGACACCGATAAGTTGGGTACACCGAGAGCCGTGGCAAGCGATGCGCCCGCTCCAAGGAACCCGATGTCGTAGCTGTCGCCACCAACATCGAACGCGTCCGCAGAAAGCCCCCATTGGTCTGATTGATCAAGCGTAACTTCAGCGAGCAGCACTTGGATAATGACTTGCGGCGGCGGGGCATCGAGTTCTGTCACGATCTGACGCACAGTCTCGATGTATCTGGGGGATGCCGATATGAGCACCTTTTGACTCTTGGTGTCACCGACAACGGTCACTTCCTGTTCTAATTGGCGAGTCAAAGAACCGCCCTGAGATGGAGAAAGCACGTCGCGTATGCGCTCGGCTTCCGACGAGAAGTACTCTTGGAGTGTCGCCTCAACCGTCTCGGCCTGGGCATACTGAAGATCGAACACGATTTGCTCACGCTCAGTCGCGATGATCGAATCGAGTTCGACCACGACATCTCGAACGAGATCGAGATACTCGTCTGTTGCCGACACGAGCAAAGTATTGGTTCGTGCATCGATCGTGATTGCCAGTTGCTGGCGATCATCAGGGACTGGGGTCAACGCCTGACCATCAACACCCTCGAGAACGCCTTCCTCGAGGCCGGGCTGCTGAGAGATTGCGCCGGAGGGAACGAGGAACAGGTTGTTCTGACCGCTCTGCCTGAGGCTGAAAAGATTGCGGAGCACGTCGGCCATCGCACGGGCGTCGGCATTCTCGAGTCTGAACTTCTCGATCTTGCGGGTACCCGCGGTAGTCGTGTCCAGATCTGTAATCATCGACTCGATGAACTGCATGACATCCGGTGGTGCCGCGACGAGCACAGAGTTCGTTCTGAGCTCCGGGGTGAGCGAAACCTGTTCACGAACAACTGTGTCGATCTCTGTTTCTGTGTACTGATTGGTCTCTTCCATCTCGGCGATCAGCTGTTGTCGGTAGAAACGCAGTTTGATCGCTTTGCCGCTACCTGTTCTTCCGCCGGCAACGGTACGCCCCGAAAGAACTTCCTCAAGAAGCTGGACGACCTCGAACGCGTTTGCAGTTGTGAGTTCGATTCGCTTCACGTTTTGGATCGCAGACGGACTCGCGGTATCGATCTGAGCAACTAGCGCCCGGACTGACTCGATGTCTTCTGGGGTGCCGCGCACGACCAGAGCGTTGAGCCTTTCATTCGGGATCACGCCGACCGAACCGGGGCCACGCCTCTGATTTTCGGGAGTCACGTAGAATTCTGTGACCGCTTGGGCGGCGTCTGAGGGCTGGGTGCTTGAGAGTGCGATGACCTCGACCTGAGTGCCACGCTCGAGTGTCTGAATCTCGTCACCCGTGAGCGTGTCGATGAGCTCCTTGACGAGCACCAGGTTTTCATCGCTGGCCGCGATGATCAGACTGTTCGTCGCAGATTCTGGCTCGATCGAGAACGAATCAAGCGGCGAACTGACGCTCCCGGCTCGTTGTGTCGCGGCGATCCGTTCTCTCATCAGACGCTGAATCTTCGGGGCCAGCTGGACAGCATCACCGCCGTCGATCTGCACGACGTGCAATCCGACAGCGTAATTTGGATCCGGCGAATCGAGTGATTCGAGAAGCGACTCAAGCACATTGAAGCTCTCAGGGCTCGTAGAAATGACAAGCGTATTCGTGCGTGCATCAAGCGAGGTGATGATACGGTCTTCCTGACGGAAGCCAGGCTGGCTTTCGCGTTCCCGGAAGAGTTCGCCAACGATAGTGAGGATTCGATCAGCCGCGGCGTGCTCAAGCGGGAACAGCCGGACCGTGTTTGATGCCGATGCGGCCTCAACATCCAGCATTGAGACAAGTTCTCGCACGACCCGGATGTTTGAGGGACTGCCGAGAACAAGCAGCGCCCCCATGTTGGGCTCTGGTTCAATGAGCAGAGTCCCGGCAGCAGTAAACAGGTCTGCGCTGAGAATCTCCTCGGGATTGCCGCCTGCGGTCGCTAGCCGAATCCGGCCGGCCTGACGCTGGAGTGCTTGCGATTCAGGCGTATCAGTCAGCCCATTGATCAATACAGCGTTCAGCCGATCGGCGAGATCTCGCGGATCCGCGTGGTCGAGCGTAATCAGTGTGGGCTCGACCCAGGTGGCCCCTTGGTCCGCATCCAGATCGCTGATGAGCACCTCAACGAGCGCAACCGACTCTTCAGGGCCGGCCACGATGAGGGAGTTGCTTCGCTCATCGATGCTGAGTGCAATCTCTGAGAGCAACGCCTGCCCGGTAGTAGTGCTTGGCTTTGCAACTCGGTTCGTGCCGGGCACGGATGCGAGTACCGACCCCTGCCTAAACAAATCATCGATGATCGTCCGAACACGGTCGGCGGCAGCGCTCTCAAGCGGGAACACACGAATCACGACCGCCTCTCCGATCGGGAGGTTGTCCATCATGGTTGCCAGTTGGCGCACGCCGGTCACATTCGATTCGGTCGATGCAACGATCACAGAGTTGGTTGTAACATCCGCGAGCAAGCGGATTGGCGCTGCAAGATCCAGTTCGAGCGGCTCATCAACACCGTTTGCAACTGAGAGTCTGCGAAGATGCTCGGCTGCCGAGGTCGCGGGAGAAGCGCCAGTGGCACCAGTATTCGGCGTGAGAAGCTCACGAAGCGTCCGAACGACTGCCTGGGCGTCTGCTACTTCGAGCGCTATCACTGCTGCAGCGTGTGACGGCACAACGGACTCGAGATCGATGGATGGAATCAGATTCGCAATCGCAGCCACGTCAGCCGCCGAGCCTGTGACAGCGATTGCTCTGCGTGATGACAGAGCGCTCAGCCGCACCGGGTCTGCAACAAGCCCGGGAAGATTATCGCGTGTAGGCTGCGTCACACCGAGCTCATTGAGCAACTGAATGACACGCGCTGGGTCGTTATTCTCAACATCAACGATCTGAATGCTGCCGAACACGCCCGGGATCGATGATTCTGGCTGAGTACCTGAGGCTCCATCGAGTTCTTCGACGGTTGCTCTGATCTCTTGGTAGAGCTCTTCCGTGCTCGCAATAACGAGTGCATTGAGGGTCCGGTCGACCTGGATCGAGAGTGACTCTCCCCTGCTCTGCGCGGTCTGCTGGTACGCGGTCAGTATCGAAGGACGGACACGAGCCGCCGGAGCGTTCTTGAGAGCCAAGACACGGACTCGAACACCCTGCTGATCGCTCTGTTCTTGGACAGCGTCCGCCAGCGCCTGGATCTGCAGGAAAGTGCGTTCGTCAGCCCGAACGATAAGTGTCCTGCTCGCATCATCACCAAACACCAGGACAGAGCGCTTACCCTGGTTGCCTGCCTGGCTGCCGTAAAGCTCGCGGACAGCAGTTGCGATCTCGCTTGGTCGGCCAGATTGAACCGGGATGATCCTCGCTTCTGGGTACTCAGCGAACTCCGCTCGGTCGATCTGTTCGACGATTCCGCGGATCCGTTCGAGATCACGCCTTGTTGCGAACACAACCAGCGAGTTTGTCTCACGCTCTGCCGAGACCGTTGGAAGGTCCTCATCGCGGATCAGGAATGTGGGAACCGAGGCCTGGTTGTCCCTGCCGTTCTGCTGACGGTTTTGTTGACGGGCTTGGTCTCGGCGGATGCCGCTTTCAAGAGTTGCTTTGAAACCCTCATCGAGGGCGCCGGCGACACTCGCGGCATCGGCGTACTCGAGCTTGATAACCGCGAGCTGACGGGAGGTGTCGTATTTCTCGCTATCAAGCGTGCCGAGCAGATTCAGGATGCTGTCCCACTCTGACTCGTCGGCGCTGATCACAAGCGAGTTCGATGCCTCGTCGGGCACAATCGTGACACGCCTTGCGCCGGGCGTGGCTGCAGCTACCGCAAAGGGCCCAAAGAACACATCGAGCGCCTCCGCGACCTGCGGGGCGTTCGCGTACTCGAGCGCTACGAACTCAGTCCGCCGTTGAACTTCGCTCGGCATATCGAGCTGCTCGATGATCGACATCAGATAATCGATCTCGTCCGAGGTTGCGCTGAGCGCCACTGAGTTCTCGTCACTGTCGTAATCGACTCCTGCGATCGCGCCGGACGGGCCCGCTGGCCTGCTTCTGACCACTGTCCGAAGCGTGCTGTATACATCAAACGCGTCGGCGTGTTCAAGCCTGATGCGTTTGAACTCCATGAACTCGCGGACAGGCTCCGAGTCGAGTTCTTCGATCCGCTGAAGCACGAGTTGAACCGCGTCGTCAGATCCGGTCAGCAGAAGCGAGTTGCTCCGAACAACAGGAGTAATCTTGACATTGATGTTCTCTGGCAGGGCCTGCTGGAGAGACGAAGCAACTTCAGAAGCGACTGCTGAACTAAGCGAGACTGTGAGAATTCTCATGTTCTCGTCTGTCGGTGGGCTGTCAAGTTCTGATATCAGCTGACTAATCGGCGAATGTAGTTTCGAAGGAGCCGAGACGATAATCGAGCTTGTTTGGTTCTGGGGGGTGACAATCACCCGATCCTCGGTTCGGCCTCCACGGTTCGGGAACATCGAACTGACCGTGCGTGAAGTCTCGTTCACATTCGCGTTGCTGAGGACATAGACCTCGATCGAGCGATCGTCGCCCATCTCGGGCTGATCGATGTCAGCGACCATGCTCTCGATCAGCGAGGTGTCGGTCTCGTTGGCTGCAACGATGATGACATTACCGTCGTCGCTGCCAATGACTGTCACACCGGTCACTGCAACCCCTTGAGCCCTGGCCCGCTGAGCAAAGAACCTGTTGAGCGCCCCCGCTGCTCTGCCGGCTCGAGCGTGCTCAAGGCGGATCGTCTTGACAGAGCCTCCGCCTTCACCACCGGCTTTCTCAATCTCTTCGACAAACCCTGCCGCGAGTTCGACACGTTCACGCCTGCCCACGAGCAGCACAGCGTTTCGCGCCCTGTCCACTTGGGCAACCACCGCGTCGGAGTCTCTACCCTGCCATATCCTCCATCCAGGAGTCGCCGTAGATGCCGTAATTACACGGGCGACCGCGTTTGCGTCCGATTTCTCAAGAACAATCGCCTTTAGGGCGAGTTCCCCCATCGAATCTTCTGGGACATCGAGCTCGGTGATGATCCGCTCGATCGTGTCCACCCTGTCTGGAGATGCAAGGACAACGATTGCGTTGAGTCGGTCGTTGGCCTCGACGTACACGCGGTCCTGATTCTGCGTTTGTTGGTTGCGACCATACATACGCTCATACTGCATTTCCCATGAAATGCTCTGCACCATTCCACCGAGGTCCGATGCGCGTGCGTGCCGAAGACGGTAGATCCTGTAGATCAGGTCCTTGGCCTCGGGTGATCCATCGAATGTATCGACCAATGACTTGATCTGCTCGAAGTCCGCGTCATTCGCGGCTACAACGATTGATCCGCTCCTGCTATCAGCCGTGATGGCTATACGCGGCTTCCGGTTTCGTTGATTAACACCGGTTGTCGCGTCGATGTCGGCAAAGAACTCGGTGATCGCCTGGGCAACATGCTGGGCATCGGCTCGCTCAAGTGCAATCGTACGAACAGGAAGATCCGCGTCAGTCACCTGATCAAGATCGATGACCATCTGGCGAATGACCGCGAGCTCTTCTTCCGGCGCTCGCACAAAGAGCACCCCGACCGTGTCATCGGCGCTTAACTGGATTCTGCTGCGTGCCGCCGGATCCCTTGAGAGGAGCAGCGTGTCAATAGTCCTCGATACCGAAGAGGCCCTGTTCTGAGTAAGCCTGAACATCTCGAGCGAAGAAGAATCGTCTTCGTTCGCTTGGTCAAGCGAAGGCAGGATGAGTTCGATTTCTTCGTGCTGTTTCGATGCCGCCGTAACGAGAAGTGTGTTGCTCCTCTGATCAGCAACGATTGCTGGTCTGGGCAAGTCTGGATTTGACTGGCGTTGAGCATTAAAGAGTTGCACCAGCGAACGAGACAGCGATTGTGCATCTGCATGCTCAAGTGGGTATCGTCTGATACCCATGTGGGACTCAGCAGGTGTCTGATCAATTAGTGAGATGAATCGGTCAATCGCCGCGATTGCATCAGATGGCGCCGAAACGATCAGAGAGGTGTTCCCTGGCCCCGCGGTCACACTGATATTGGATGAATCCAGCTCCGCGAGGACTTCGCCACCGCCCTGAGTTTGGATCGCGACCGCTGTCGCTCGAACCCGCCTGGCCTGACGCCCGGTGGGTGATGGCGAAACAAAGTCACGGACTGATACAAGCGCCCTGTTGGCTCGAATCGTGCTCAGCGGATAAACTTTGACAACCCTTGGTGTATCCGAGACCGGTTCTGCCATCGCAGCAACAAGCGGACTGAGCGATTCGAAATCAGTATCGTTTGCCCAAACAATCACACTGTTGCCAGCGCGATCCGGGGCCGCGGCGACACTACCTGTAAATCCGCCCGGGTTCGAAACGCTCCGTCGGCCAATCTGCTGCGAAGTCCTCGTCAAAACCAATGCAACGGAATTGGGGTCGATGTCGTTTGGCAACCTGATCACACGAGCTCGCGAAGGTTCGCTTGGTGCCATGCGTTCGATTTCAGAGGCAAGCTCAGCCAACCTGTCTGTCATCACCGTTGAGCCGGTCACAATCAGTGTATTCGTAACCGGATCAACTGTGATGACAACATCCGGCTCTTCAGACTGCCCATCCTCTTCCGGTTGCTGGCCAACTAAATCATTCTTTGATTCTGTGAGGAGGCTCGTTGCGAGCGGGAGATAGACGTCGTGTGCCTGGGCAAGTCCCGCGATCGCTTCGAAGACAACCCCCGCTGGCGACGAGCTGCCGTGAATCGGGCTGAGCATTCCTTGTTCAGATTCTCTTTGCAGAAGATCATCGGTCGACATGATCTCAACCCGAACACCCGATCGATCTTCAAGAAGGCTGCGGAGGATCTCGGCCATCTCACCAGCGGGCATACGCGATGGATCGACATCAATCCTTCGTAGCTGCCTGCTCGAGCCGATCGCAGCCGCATCGAGATCGCTTACAAGCGAGTCGATCCGTGCAAATTGATCCTCACTGGCACGGATCACCAGAGCATTCGATTGCTGATCAACACGCACAACTGGTGGAGTTGTTGCTGTTGCATCTTCCTCGAAGATCGCATCGATTGTCTCCGCGATGGCACGCGCTTCTGCGTTGTTGACAGCGAGCACCCTGACGGGTCGGCCCGATTCGATACTGCCCTGAGGGACATCGAGCTCTGCCGCGACTTGTTCCGCGAGATCAAGCACAGGCGTTGGGCCAGTGACAATAAGCGCATTCATCCTTGTCTCGGCGATTACTCGAGCGCTCTGACGGACCTTGCCTCCGTTTGCAAGGTACGAGCCCAGCATCCAAGACGGCATCAGATCTGTCTCGGCGTTCCGCTGAACAATCTGATCGAGAATCGGTGCGAGAGCATCTGCTCGAGCGTGTTCAAGCCTGATTGTGCGGACCGAAACACCATCGGCATCAATTGTTTCGTCCAACTGTTCGATCAACGATTCTGCGCGTGCCATGAGCCGATCACCCGCGACAACAACAACACTATTGCTCACAGGCTCGGCTGTAACTGTCGCGTCTGGTTCCGCAGAAGAGGCCGACTCAGCAAGTGATGTCCGAAGAGCATCGGCGATTGAAGAAGCATCTCCTCGGGTGATCCGGAAGACCCGAGTGTCGCGCCCTCCAGATGCATCATCATCAAACGATGAAACGAGTTGATCGATTAGGCTATCCAGTGTGCTTGGTGCGACGACGAGCAGCGAATTGTTCTCTAGATTTGCGGTAAACGATGGGTTCGCAACTGGTAAACCCGCGTCAGCTGCCTGGATCAACTTCTCAGGCCAACGCGATCTGTCACTGAGCACGCTGGTCAACGTCCTAGCGAGTGATTCTGCCGAAGCTGATCCGAGACTGATCGTTCTGATCGTGGTCTCCGGTATTGCGACGGTGCGTTCGTCAAACTCTGCAAGCAAGGAAGCCGCTTGAGCGACGGCATCTTGCGTCCCGGTGACCACAATGCTACCGCTTGCGGGCTCAACAAAGAGCTCTACCGAATCTCCCTGAGTGGCTGCGGTCTTATCGATTACACGCCGCACCACATCAGCGAGAGTTTCCGCTTTCGAACGAGCGGGTGTGAATGTCACCATCGAACGCTCGACACCAGATGGCTGATCGAGTTTCTGTACGATCGCTCTGGCTAGCTCAAGAGTTGCAACCGGAGCAGAAACGATGAGCGTATTCGTCCGAGCGTCGGGCTCAACCTTGACGCTCGGCGCGGGTGGCGCTTGGTCTCTGGTATAACGAAGCCTAATAGCCATAACCCGAGGATCGGTTTCAAGCTGATTGACGAGAAGGCTCTCAATCGTTTCAGCGATAACCTCCGCCTGCGCGTGCTGCAATTCGAAGGTCTCAACCCCAGGCGATTCTGCATCAATGGGACGAATATCGAGCGATGTGACGAATTCCGCGATCTGCTCAACTTCTTTCTTGGATCCCGAAACAACGATCGAGTTCACCCCACGTACCGCTCGGATCACAGGCCGGCTAGCCTGAGGGATGTCCATCGCTGCGGCCGCGGCTGAAAGAGTTGGCGCAACCGAGTTTGCATCCGCGTAGGTGAGTGAGATAACACGCACACTATGCCGAGAACCCGCCGCGGCTTGGCTATCGAGAGCCTCTACCAACTCTGCAGCAACGTGTTGCACGGCTTCTGGCGCAGAAATAATCAAGGTGTTTGAACCAGCATCCGAAGAAACGCTCAGAACATCCTCACCGCTACCGTGCCCTGGACCGAGCAGTTGAGCCGCCTGATCCTGCAACGTCTCACGCAGCACCGGGGCAAGGCTGTCCACCCGAGCGTGCTCGAGTCTGTAGAACCGAAGCACACGCGTGGGTAGATCCGGAGGCGAATCGAGACTCGCGATCAGATCTTCAACGGCTTCGAATATCTCAACCGGGCCGCTCACGATGAGCGACCGACCTCGTTGTTCAGCCGAGATCGTCACAGGCGTACGACCCGTAGCGCCGAGCGCGTTTCGGTCGGCGAGTTCCCGGAGTGTGTGCTCCACCGATTCAAGGTCAGCACGCATGAGTTGGTACGTACGGATTTCAATATCCTCGGTCGCCTTCGCCCGGTCGAGCTCTTTCACGAGCTGCTCAAACCCGGCTAGTCTCACCGATGGGGCATCAACAATGAGGGAGTTTGTCGCAACATCTGCGCGGACAAATATCTCCTTGCCCTGGCGGAGATCGGGTCTGGGTCTCCCCCTCGAATCAACCGGCATCGGGGGCTCTGGATACATCTGATCGATCGTCCGAGCGAGTTCTTCCGCCCGCGCCACGCGCAGCGGGAAGATCTGGATACCCCGACCTTCACTGTCGATGGCCTGAGCATCGTTCAGATCGCTGACAATCTGCTCCACCTCTGGAAGAACATCCTGATGGGCCGCGACAATCAGTGTGTTCGTCGAAGCGTCTGCCCTGATATCCACCGGCTTCGTTGCTCGCTCCGCAGCAGGCCTTTCATCGAAAGAGCGCTGAAGAACCGTGGCGATGTTTGAAGCGTCCGTCGAACGCAATTTCATGATCCGCAGAGGTGGACGCTGTTGGCCATCAGCCGTGTCAAGAGACTTGATGAGGGGATCGATAACAGCCCAGTCCTCTGCAGTTGCTGAGATGAGCAACGAGTTTGTCGATTCGATTGCCTCAAACGTTGGCATGGGGCCGCCGTGCTGCTTCATCGCCGAGCTGGTTGCGAGCAGCTCCTGCATGAATGAGGCGACCTGCGTGACCTTGGACTGTCGGAGCTCAACGAGACGGATCTGCCGAGAAGGCCCAGTCTGGTTCTGCAATTCCTCAAGTATTGTCAGGAACCGCGACATCGATTCCGCCTCTGCAACGACCTCAAGGGTGTTTGTTTCTGCATCGATCGTGACATCAACTTGCTTCGCGTCGGGGAGTGTCGAAATTTGAATCTCGTAAATCTGCTCCGCGCGGGCCGCGACATCGCTTGCGAGTTGTCCCGTGATCGGGACTATGCGTAGTTCACGCTCGACCGGCACCGCTGAGAGATCCGCGAGCATCTGCTCGACTTTCTGGAATGTCACCTCGTCACCAGCCACAATGAGCGTCTTGCTCATAGGCTCGGTCTCGATCAGGACCTGCACCTGCTGGCGACCGGCCTGAGCGGGTGAACTGAGTACACCCCGGCTCGCGAGCCCGCTTAGCGCCTTTGCGATCACGCCCAGATCGGCATCTTCAACTCTGTACGTGCGCAGCTCCGCCGCAGCGGGGACCTGCACCCGGTCGAGCTGCTCGGCGAGTTCGGTGAGTGATTCCATCCTGTCCGCAGGGGCATCGATGATCAGCGAGTTGCTGTTCTCCTCCGCAGAAACCGTGACCTGCTTTGGCTCACGCAGCCACGGCATCGGGTTGCCCCGCCGGTCGAGCGGAATGGGCGGCTCGGGGTACAGCCGATCCATCGCGAGCGCTACATCCGCAGCTCTAGCAACTCGCAACGGGAAGAGCTTCGTAACCCGCTCAGGTCCCTCGGCACGTTCAGTGTTCAGCGCTTCTACAAAAGACTTGATATCGCCAAAGAGATCCTCGTGAGCAGCGACGATCAATGTATTCGTTGCGGCATCGGCGCGGACCTCGACTGGTTTCGCCGTGCGTTCAGTCTGAGGTCTCTGCCGATACTGATCCGTCAGCATCTGTGCGATCGAGCTGGCCTCGGCCGTGCGCAGCTGCAAGAGCCTCAACGGAGGGAGATCGGTTTGCTCAAGAACATCGAGCCTCCGGACATGCTGCTCGATCATCTGGTGCTGCGCGGGCTCGGCGACAACCATCAAGCTGTTTGTTCGGCTCACAGCAGTAATCGACGGCTCTGGCACACTACGACCCGGATCAATCGAATCCGCTTGCGCCAAGAACGCCCTTAGGGGTTCGACAAGATCCTCGGCATTCGCGCGCTGGACATCTACAAATCTGGTTGTGCGAGACGGAGGAGTCATCCGCTGTGCCTGCTGAAGCCCAACATTGAATGCGGCGACTGATTCGTCCGACCCAGTAATGATCAGATGCCCAGATTCGTTGTCGTACCGAACCGTCGCGGGTTCGATCTTTGGTTCACTCAGCAGCGCAAGTTCCTGAGCACGCCCTACTAGCTCTTCCGGATCATCTGATTTGAGCCTCACAACTTCGACACGAGTTGTCTCTGATTCTCTTGCAGTGATCTGCTGCATAAGACCCTGCACAAGCTGGAATTGTGCTGGCTGTGCACGTACCACAATCTGATCGAGTTCCGGCACCGCTTGGATCGAAGGCATCGCCCCCTGTCCATCGAGCACAACCCCGACAACTCGTCTGAGTTGGTCAGCCAGCACCTGTGCAGAACCCGAGTCGACATCGTATGTGCGAGATTCCGTTGCCAGACCTGCCGTCTGTTCCGCCGCGCTCAGCAGCCGAACGAATGATTCGATGTCATCTCTGTCACCGATGAGTGTGGCAGAGCCAGAATCCGATTCAAGAGATCGGTCAAGCTCAGATGCCTCACCATTGCTCTTCTCGAATAACTGCTCGGCTTTGCTGAACACACCTTCAGGGTTTGGAGCATCAATGCGGACGATTCTCACCTCTCTTGCGCCCGCGGCTGGACGATCGATGCCTGACAGCAGTGATTCGAGACGAGCGATCTCGCCCTGGGGTCCTGCAACAACAAGGGATCGATTGTCAGACCCAACCACGATCCGCAAGATATCTTGCTGCCTTGGCGAGAGAAGCCTGGTCAATAGCGTCTGCGCACTCTGTGCCGAAAGATGCTCAAGGGGTACTACTCGTGCAACTTCCTCATCAAGTCCTTCGCCACCACGCCTGGGATCAAGCTCATCAATGAGCGCCGTTGCCTGGGAAACGTGCTCAGCAGATCCAATGATTGCAACTTTCCGAGCTTCGTCTAGAGGAACGATGGTTGGCTTGCGTTTCTCATCAAGTGATCCAAACAGCTGAGACAACCGATCTGAAGCTACCTTCGGACTCACTGATGAAAGCGATAACGTCACCATACTCCGACCGCCGCCGGCAGCGCCGTGTTCGTCGGCGTCGAGCAGCATGATCAATTCTTCAACGGTTTGAATGCGCGACTCGGGACCAACAACAATAACCGAGTTCGTGCGCGCATCCGGCTGGATGTTGAGCCCGCCCACGTCAACATCTTCCACAACACGTTGCTTTCCGTCCTTGTCGATGATGATCCTCTGAACACGCTGTCCGACAAGTCCCTTGAGTGCCTCGACGACTACATCTGGCTGAGCGTTACGAAGAGGAAATACTTTGTACGAGGAATCCACCGGTCTGCGTTCGTCGATCGTCTGAATGACCTGCGAGAGACGCTCGATCTGCGCCGCTGATTCAACGAGGATCACCACGTTCTGCTCAGGCACCGGTGTCACTGAGCCGTACGCTTCAAGCAGAGGCCTGATCTGATCTGCCACAAGCGCCGCATTCGCGTTGCTGAGCGGTATCGTGATCGTCACGATCTGATCCGGAGTGATACCGTCGGGCAGTTCGCCCTTGAATGCTTCACCTGCGCGCTTTGCAGCCTCCGGGAGCGTTGACAGATACAAAAAGTCTCCCTCGTGCCGCAGATGCCTGTCGTGCCTGCGCAGCATGAGGTTGAGCACACTGATTGCTTCTTCGAGTTCGTATGTCTCAGCAGAAACAAACGTCAGCACGCCCTGAGGTGCATCGCTCTCAAATATGATCGGGACGCCCGCCTGCCTCGCGAAGAAATCTAGCACCTGATCAAACGGCGCGTTCTTGAACGCAAACCCGATCTCCGGTGAGAGCGCTGCGGGCTGTTGCTCTGCAGGCTCAGTTGCTGCTGGCTGCTCTGCAGGCTGTGATTCCTGCGCCAGCAGAGGTGTTGATGACCAGATGATCCCAAAGCCCGCGGCAGCGGGCGCGAAGAAGACCGTTGCGGTCCGTTGAGCACTGATAGGCATCTCCGCCTACTCCTTATCGCCGCGCTCCGCACGGCGTTGTATCGATACACAAACAGCTTACTCGATCAGAGCCACACGCTCAGCCAATGACTGACCGAGCGCAACTCGATAGCCCGACTCACCTTCCATCATGGTGACGAATCCAACACCAACCTCTGAGACACGCAGCCCAAGAATCTCCGCCCCGGGGGTCATCGATCTGCTCGCACCAGTTTTGGCGTTACTGAGGATCACTTCGCCGCCGTCCTCGGTCTGCATCACACCCGTCACAATCCACTCGTCAAAGGGTTTTGGCTTTGGTCTCGGGTTCCTGGGAGTTGGCTCGGGATCGACCTGAGCAACCACTGGCGCCGGGTCCGGTGTGACAACGAAAGGATTCCGCTGCGCAAGCTCTGCCATAGTCGCTTCGTGTGGCTCGTGAACGAACGCGTCTTGCCCGGTGCTTTCAGTGGCAAGATCGGGCAGAACGAGCGTGGTCACGGACGCTGTGAGATCATAGAGCAGTCTTTCTTTACCGCTTGGTTGCAGGGTAAGGCTATCAACGCGCGCTAGCCAAGGCTGAGCTTCAAGCAGTGCTACTGCTCGCATACAGGACTCGTAACTGCCGCTCGCGGTGATAACCGTTTCTTGTGAAACGAAATCGGGTGTGTTCCTCATATCCCTGCTGAACTCTCGCACATTCTCTGCTGCTGCCGGGTTGCCCACACCCTTTGGTTCCTTGCAAGAGATCACATACTCATCGAGAGTCGCCCTCGCGCACAGATCAGTCAGCAACGTTCTCAATCTATGCTCGGCGAGCTGCGGATCTTGACCAAGCGACTGACTAACCAGTTCATCTAATCGGCGCCTCACGGACGCTGCATCCGAGAGCGAGGACTCCATCTGCGCCTTGCCACTCGACCATGAAGTCAGTGTCTCTTGCATTTCCGACATTGGCTTGGCGTGAACAGACCGGTATATGAATGCCAACAACAGCAGACCCGCTGCAGCAGAAACCACGACGACGAGGTGTCGCTTATTCATCGGAGCTACCCTCCGATGATCGATAGTTGCTAAGTTGCATCGTGCTCGTGAGCTCAAAGAGGAAACGATCAGGTAGTTCGGGCCCTTGTGACTCGACATCGAATCGAGGATCATCAATCAGCTTCTGACGAAAGCGCGTAATCTCACCCCGGTCGCCAACGCTCGCGTTCAAATCAAACACGAGGGATGTGGACTCGGACCAGTTCCCCCCGGCGTATCGTCTGCCTCGCGAATCACGCTGAGCTACAAACGAGACCGCGTGAGATTCCGATCCGACAAGCCGATCCACCACAATCCCCTTCTCGGGGATGAGCTCGTTGATCGCACCCAAATGACCAGACCAGACCGGCTCGTTCTGTATAAGTGCCTCAAGATGGGTTAGTCTGGCCTCTTCTCTGAGGTGCGCCCGCTCCTTCACTTGCAGCTGACCCAGCTCCGTCCTGAGCTTACCGATCCTGCTCCGAACCGAAGCGCGTTGCTGACCGAGCACAATCCAGCCGCCCACGATGATGATGAATGCAAGAGCGGCAAGACCCGCCGCGATCCTGATCTGAGGCAACTGGAAACCTGCTGGAGGCCGAACCCTGCGGAGTTGCATGACCGGTAGCGAGTTCGATTCGGCCAACAGCATCAGCGGCAGTATCTCTTGCGGAGCGCTGCCGATCACCGAGGGAACCTCATGCAGCACACCACTAAACTCATCGCCGAGATGTTGCATCAAATCTCTGCGCAGCCCCGGTTCAGCGTGGACATATCCCGCATTGATTTCCCGGAGTCCGCCGACCATGGTTGCACTCGTTACCGCACGGTGAACCTCTGAGACAATCTTTGCGATATCAGAATCAACATCACCGTTTCTGTTCAAATGCCTCGCGAGCACCGGAACGCCGTCATTGATCACGGCGAGCTCAACCTCTCGCGTCCCTACGACGAGAACGAGATACGGCTTTTCGGTAGACGAAACAATCGCAAGCCCGGAGGAACGGTTCGTTACTCCAGCGACCGATCGCCCAGCAGCTTTCAGGTCACGCTTGACTTCATCTACGATTTCTGCCGGCGCCGCGCACACCGCGTGACGGCTATCGACCGACTTGACAACATCCAAAATGCAGGCGTGAGCATCAAGCGTCGAGTGCGATCCGAGGCTTAAACGCGCAATGCTGTGTAGATCAGATTCACTCGCGTCATCTGGTGCGCCTAGCTCAAGTTGAAGCAAAACAGCTTCTCTTCGGGGTACAGCGAGCAAGACTTTGCCGGCAGGCGCCCCAGCATTCGTTAGCTTTTCCTTGAGCCAAACTCCTCGGGCGTCATGATCAAGCTCTTCTGGGATAGCGTCGTCGACCCAACCAGCGCGCCGGCCGCCCCACGCCGCCAAGACGCGGTTGCTGCGGATCTCGATCACGAGCTTCGCTCCAGTCATCCCTGACCACCCGCCGGATACCGGCCCCATTGAACGCCCGCACCATCCTCGGCGGGTTTACCGGATTCTACAGGATCGTCTTCTTCTCGTCTCCCGGAATTCGGCTGAATATCACTGCTGAATACATTGATATCTTCTGGCAACTCAATGACCGTCTCCTCAGCTGCAGATTCAGACGAGGGCGCTTCACCAACACGCTGAGTCCAGGGTTCGAAGGTGATATCTCTCAGGTAGGCAACCCTTGCCCGTCCACTCGATAGGTCAATCACCATGTCGTAACCGCAGTAGATAGGCGGATCTAGATCCTCTGCTACCTCGTAACCAAGTGAAGCATTCACTGATTCGTAAACCTCGCGGTCTACTCTAAATCTCACCAGGTATTGCATGCTCCTCGAGGTCAGTAGATCGACGCACTGCATGTACTCCTCAAGCTCAATGACGCCGTCTCGAACCGGCCACGAAAGCCCCGCGAGATCTTGAGCATTCAGGCCCTCTCGGTGGTCAACAAGACTTGCTGCCGCTTCTTCGTCCACACCCGGAAGGGCAGCAAGCACTGATTCTGGTGCCCTCGCGAGATCAATCATCCCGCGACTGCCTGACTCGCTGCTAAATACAAAGACGTCCAGCAATATGTCCCAGTCCTCTGTCGGTATTGATCGTCCAACAAGTGTCCTGAAGAGCAGGGCTCGATTTGACAGCTTCAGTGACCCGCCAGCGATTTCATCAAAGAGCCTGACCCCATCAGCTGAAATACCAACCGGGACAACTCCGCCAGTCCCCGGCTTGAGCCGAGCCTGCCCAACTTCACCAAGCTGTCCACCTGCTCCGGTTCGAAGCGGAGGATCAATACTCGACACTGTGAGCACGCTGAGCAGCTCTGAATCAGTCACTTCTTCCTGTATCATCCCAAACGTGCGGTATGGGCGCTGGCTCGCAATCGAACCGGGCTCTCCGTCGTTTTGCTCTATCGCTGCAATAATCTCCTCATTCGTGTGGTTCACATCGACCCGAATCCCGAGCGGCTCAATTCCATCCCATTCCTCACCCGATGAATCGATCTGCCAACGCCAGGACGAGTCATCTTCATATTGAATCACATCTTCAGTTTCCGAGAGTGTTGGCATCTCTCCCGCAAGCATCTCATCCAATTGGTCTTCAAGCTCAGATCCTATTGCAAGAGCAGCAGAACGAGCAGCTAATCGCGCCTCCTGCCGATCAACAATCGCACGGACTGCATCGCTCTGACCCCGGATACCAGAAAGCATTGCCGAGAGCCCAGCCGCCATCGCGATGACCGCGATAAGCACCACGAAGATGACGAACCCGGAGCGCTTCATTGCGCCGCTCCATTCAGCTGCACACCCGCCGGATCAAATACAGCAAATACGCGACGCCAATCTGGGTCAATCTCATCCTCAACCACAGACGCGAGCACACCGGGTTCCGGCGCTGCCAGCTCCTCGTCTTCCGAAGCATCATCACCGAACCATACAGAAACAGAGAGAGCCACTGGAATGGCCGACTCACCCGAGACAGATCCCTGCCAGCTGCCACTTTCGTGCAAGAGAAACTCAACCCGGCTTACACCTTCAAGCACCTGCTGCCAGGCACCGCCTGCTTCACGAACCGACACCGCACCTGAAGAATGCCTGATTTCAAGAGTTTGAATATCCGGGTACTCACTCTTCTGAGCGAGACTCACGCCGCACGATGTGAGCTTGATCGCAGATCGCGTCAACTCGAATCCTGGCTTGCCCTCCGCATCAACAGCAAGAAGCGTCAACATCGAGCGATCGATCATGTCGGATAGCAGCGCGAGCCTGGACAGCCGCTGGCTCCTATCCGATGCTGCTGCCGAGCTGTCCATCACGCGTCGGGCGGCAGGCAACAAAACAAACACCAACGCACTCAGCAGAATGATCGCCAGCAGCAGCTCGAACAGCGTGAATGATCGGAGCCGGCTCACAGCCCATTCCTTCCTTGCCGAACAAGCTGCGATGCGGAGTACACCACTTGCTCTTCATCATCAAGGCGGAGCACGGCAACATCCACCTGGATAAGACCCGACCACTGTGTCGGGGTCGTGTCGACGTTAAGCCTGTATACCGGATCGCGGATAAGCTGTCCGCTTTCTACAGGTTCAAGAGAGATCACCCCGGTCTGAACTGAATTGTGTAAGTTCTCAGGTGAAACTATCCCTGACTCAATGAGAGCAAGCGCGGAGGACACCATATCTGCCCCAGCCAACCGATCCTGCTCACGCTGGACTCGCTCGGAGATCCTCGCGAGCAGCGCAAAGCCCGCCACGGCCGCCAGCACCGCGAGCGCCACGGAGAGCATGATCTCCAGAAGCATAAAGCCCCGTCGATTCATGACGATGGCTCCTCGTCGGCAGGCACACCCGCAAAGTCAGCGAACTCATCAAGCTCGACAGCTTCAAACCGCAGCGTTCCAGCCCAGGAATCGAGCGAAGGCACATGTACAGCCCCAGCCGACTCCAGCTGCCACAACTCGTCTGACAGCTTAGCCTGTCCATCCGGGTACACGTCGAGCAAAGAAATCGGCACCGATTCGGCTTGCACAAAGACGTCCGTCTCGTGAGGGAAGAATGAGTCGCCCTCTTCAGAGTGCGCAATCGAGAGCCCATCTGGCAATTCATAAATCGCCTGGGCCTTGCTCGATGTCTCATCGCTCTCAAGCTGGTCGCTATCGAATGCATCTTCCCAAGGCTCCAGTGAGAGCCGTGTCGAACCGGTGTCATAGCTGGTCGCGACGAGGCGCACCGGGCGTCCAAGTCTGAGCGCCATCGCGCGTGCTTCTTCAACCGATGCAGAGATGCCTTTCTCTGCGGCTTCGACGCGTTCCTTCTCTGACCAAGCGAAACCTGAGACGATTACAAGACACCCGACGGCGAGCATCAGCGCCACTACGATCAGCAGTTCGATCACAGTGAATGCGCGGCCGCGGGATGTCATCGATCTCACTCCGGAACTCAGCCGCCGGACGGAGCAGGTGACTCAAAGTCGAAAGTATCCTCGCCGGCCTCGGAATCAGACCAGGAGCTGATGTCATCTTCGGTGCCCTCTTCGCCATCGGGCCCGTTTGACCAAAGATCATACTTCGACTCGTCGCCGTACTCGCTCATCTGGCGATAGCCCCACGGGTTATCCCACTGATCATTAGGTGAAGGCTCTTCGAGGTAAGGGCTCCATTTGTCTTCGTCTTCGGGGTTCTCCAGATTGGCCGAAGACCAGAGTACAGAAAGGCCCTCCTCGTCCGTCGGGTACCTGTTGAAATCGAGGTAGAAGTTCTTGAGCGCATCCTCGATGGTCTTCATCTGTATCTTCGTGATGTTCTCTTGTGCCTCGCCGAACCTATTGAAGAGCGCAAGCCCGATGAGCGAGGCGAGCGCGAGGATGATCGCGATGACGATCATGACCTCGATAAGAGTGAAACCGCGGCCGGCGGTGCGGCGACGTCGAATCCCGTTACGCATCGAATCGATCCCCCATATAGCCAGTGCGGCCCATACAGCTAGCCTGTACTAATTTGAACAGGTTAGCAACCCCTACGCCGCCCCACAACCGGGCATATCCCTATTCCACAATTCACGTCAGTCAAAGACTGGAACTCAGGTCTGCCATCGGCAAAAGCAAGGCTGCAGCAACAAGGACGACCGCCACCGCGATCACAACCAGCAGTAGAGGCTCCACAAGCCTGACCGCAGTAGTCAGCAGCCTGTCGACCCTGCGATCGATCGTGTCCGCGATCGTGACCAGCACCTCGCCGAGATTGTTCGCCGCCTCGGCAACCGAGATCATCTCGACCACATCAGATTCGAACAGCCCGCTCTCACCCAAGGGCTCCGCAATCGAGCCGCCGCCACGGACAGATTCAACCGCCGCGTCGATCGCTCTTGCCATCACCACATGCCCAGATGCCTGCTTGGCGATCTGCATCGCCGAAATCATCGGCACCCCGTTATCTAAAAGAGTACCTAGAAGTCGACAGAACCTTGCCGCTGCAAGTGTCTTCGAGAGCCTCCCAAAGACGGGAATCCGCAGTTGGTATACCGCGATCGTCTCGCGGAACTCAGGCCTTCGGCGCACAAAGTAGTAGCCCACCACCGCAGCCGCCACCACGAGCAGTGTCACACCGATGTACTTCCCGAGCAGATCACTGATCGCAAACGTCAGCGTGGTCAATGCAGGCAAATCACCCTCGAGCCTCGCAAAGAGCGGTCTGAATCTGGGCACGAACGCCGTGAACACGACCAAAAGGATTAACACCCCGAAAGTCATGAGCACCGCGGGGTAGATCAGGCTCCCGATCACCTTGCTTCGAAGCTCGGCCTGAGCCAACAACATCGATGACAACCGGCTCAAAACAGACTCAAGAATGCCAGCTTTCTCACCTGCCCGAATCAGGGCAACTTGCGCCGCCGGGAAGGTCTCGTCACGCTTGGCCATCGCCTGTGAGAGCTCATCGCCCTCAGCGACCTCATCGGCGAGTTCGCTGAAGACAGACGCGACCTTGAGGTTCGCTTTCTGATTCCCCACGATCCGTAGCGCTCGCAGCAGCGGCACCCCGGCTCGCTGAAGATCAGAGAGCTGCTGATAAGTCATCGCCAATCGGCGGATCGGGAGTCTCTTACCGATGCCAGCGGTTCGTCTGGTCAGCTCGGACAATTCAACGGGGGTCAGGCCCTGCTTCTGCAGATCCTGTGCCGCGGATCTCTCACTGACGCCCTCGTGAACACCCTTGATGCGCTTCCCGGCCGAGTCGAACGCGATGTATCGGAACTGTCCCAAGACGGGCAGTGTAATCACCGTCCGCCAATTCGCCAATCGCTAGAGCAGCTCACGAATCGCGCCGACGATCTTCTCGTCGTCAGGGCTCGTGCGAGTGTCAAATCGGTACACGACCTCCCCGTCGCGGTTAACCAGAAACTTGGTGAAGTTCCATTCTGGATCACCGCCGATCGGCTCTGGCTGACCGGCCAGGTCCTTGTAGAAGGGGTGAGCGTTCTCGCCGATGACGTCGATCTTCGCAAACATCGGGAACGACACGCCGTACGTCGTGCTGCAGAACTCCATCACTTCCTCGTTCGTGCCGGGCTCCTGCTGACCGAAGTTATTCGCGGGGAAGCCAAGCACGACAAACCCATCGTCCTTGTGTTCCCGGTAGAGCGCCTCGAGCTGCTCGTACTGGTTCGTAAACCCGCACTTGCTCGCAACATTGACAACCATGACGACCTTGCCCTGGTAGTCTTTCAGAGATTCGTTCTCACCGGTTATGCGGTCCGCTGTGTGATCTAGTACATACGAAGTGGACAAGGCAAGGCCTCCATCGCTGGTTTGACTGGTCGTGAAATCAGCAACTGCAGACTCGCCCTCGCCGCTGCAACCAGCGAGCCCAACGAATCCGATCGCTACAAACAAGGCGAGCTTCATACTCAGTACTCCAATGTGCGCCTGCACCTGCGCAGACTAGGATAAGCAAGATGGTCGAACTCAGCAGAACAGTCAGGGCGAATCTGGGTGGTGCCCATGGAGTGGATCTCCCTCAGGGATCGAATGGCCACGCAGGCCAGCCCGCCATAGCTGGCCTGGGGACCTATTACGAGTTCAAGGTCTCTTGCAAGGGAGAACCCGAGCCCAAGACCGGATACCTCGTCAACATCAAGCTGATCGACCAGGCAGTACGCCAATCGGTCCTCCCGAGGGTACAACACGAACTCGTGAAGAACCCTTCGCAGAACCCTGCGCCCCTGGTTTCAGAACTGGCCAAACAGCTCGCACCGAACCT
This sequence comes from Phycisphaera sp., assembly GCA_003712165.1. Classification (GTDB taxonomy): domain Bacteria; phylum Planctomycetota; class Phycisphaerae; order Phycisphaerales; family UBA1924. Next base: position 1,578,563 of record RHLH01000001.1, on the reverse strand, counting down.
GCCGGTCCCGCTCATAGCGTTGCGTTGGAATCTCTCACCCACGCTCAGCCTAGAGTCGCATATGGATGCCCCAACCGAAGTCCTCCTCCGCCAACGCTATGAGTTTGCTGCGGCCCACAGACTCAACGTCCCTGATCTGTCTCCCGAGAAGAACGCCGAGATCTTCGGTAAGTGCAACAACCCCTCGGGTCACGGGCACAACTACCAAGTCGAGGTCTGCGTCAGAGTCGACTTGTCCGGCGATCATCTCTCCGCCCACGAACTGGACACCATCATCGACAGCCAGCTCATCGAACGCTTCGACCACAAGCATCTGAATACAGACACCGTGGAGTTCGCCGAGAAGACAGGGCTCAACCCATCGGTCGAGAACATCGCCCGTGTCAGCTACGACATCCTCAAGCCAGCGATCGCGGCAGGGTCCGGAAACCCTTCGCTGAAGTACGTCACGATCTGGGAAACGCCCAAGACCAGCTGCACCTACCCAGCCTGACACTCATTTCACCCCCCTTGATTTCAGAAACCCGGGGCTGTTGAGTCGATACACTCCGAGCATGGGCATCGGGACAGTCCTTCTCGAACGCGATCTGATTACACGCGACCAGCTCGACGAGGCGATCGTCGAGCAGGCCCGATCGGGCGAACGTCTCGACCGAGTCTTGCTCCGTATGGGAATTGTGGACAGGGGGCAGGTCCTTCAGGCTGTTGGCGAGCAGCTGAGGCTTGAGGTCGTTGATCTCACGGATCTGATCGTTGACAAGACCGTGCTCGAATCTCTGCCAGCCAAGATTGTCTTCAGACACCACTGCGTCCCCATCGACAGGCACGAGGACACGCTGACCGTCGCGACCAGTGACCCGTTCCAGCTTGTCATCCATGACGAGCTCGGCATGCACAGCGGATGCGCAATCGAGCTCGTTCTCGCGGACGACGAGGATCTGCGGGCCTTCATCCGTACGCACTACGGCGTCGCAGGCGACACGCTGGATGCCATGTCGGGCGATCTTGAAGAGGTGATCACTCAGGAATCCGAATCCGACGAGCTCGACCAGGCGCAGGAAGCCAGCGTCATCAGGCTCGTCAACGACATCCTCGGCGAAGCAATCGCAGTCCGCGCGACCGATATCCACATCGAGCCCTACGAGAACGAACTTATCGTCCGCTACCGCATTGACGGCGTACTCCACAGGGCAAACCTCCCCGCAACCGTCCACAGATTCGCCCCAGCGATCGTCAGCAGACTCAAGATCATGTCCAGCCTGAACATCGCCGAGAAACGCAAACCGCAGGACGGCAGGATCACATTCAAACACCGCGTTGACGGCAAAGGCATCCAGGAATTCGACCTCCGCGTCAGTGTCATCCCCATGGTCTACGGCGAGGGACTCGTTCTCCGCGTGCTCAACAAGTCTGCTGTCCAGATGACACTCGACCAGCTCGGGATGCCCCAAGCCGTCGAGGAGCCTTGGGAGAGCCTCATCACGAGACCCCACGGCATCCTGCTCGTCACCGGCCCAACGGGCTCAGGTAAATCGACAACGCTCTACGCATCGCTCAACAGGATTGTCAGCGAATCGATCAAGGCCATCACAGTCGAGGACCCCGTCGAATACCAGGTCGAGGGTGTCAACCAGATCCAGGTCAACAGCAAAGTGGGGCTGACGTTCGCCACCGGTCTCAGGGCGATCCTCCGCCACGACCCGGACGTGGTCATGATCGGTGAAATCCGCGACCTTGAGACCGCCCAGACTGCCGTTCAGGCCTCTCTGACGGGCCACCTGGTGTTCTCAACGTTGCACACCAATGATGCCCCTGGGGCAGTCACACGCCTCCTCGATATGGGGGTAGAACCGTTCCTTGTCTCGTCTTCGGTTGAGGGGGTACTCGCACAACGTCTCGTCCGGAAGCTCTGCCCGGATTGCAAGACCGAGCTTCAGCACGAGGACATCGATCTACCTGAAGGGCTCAAGGTCAGCAAAGACGACACCCTCTACAGACCCGCCGGCTGCAAGCAGTGCCTTCAGCGTGGATTCCTGGGCCGGGTCGGCGTGTACGAGATCATGCGCCTAAGTGAATCCATCCGTGAGATGGTTATGGAACGCAAGAGCGCGACGCAGATCGCCGCCGCTGCAGGAAAAGAAGGCAACCTCTACACCCTCAAACAGGACGCGTTCGAGAAGGTCAAACAGGGCATCACCACAGTCGAAGAAGCCGCCCGAGCGATTGCGACCTAGCTCTCACTCAACTGCCGGCTCACTGAGCGAGCCGTATACACGTATCGCATCTTCTGCACGTAGCCCGAGTACAACAGCAGGCTTCTCACTGACATGCCCTACGACGGCGGCGGGCTCGTACTCCGTTCCACGGATCAAGACAGCACCAAGAACCCGGTGATTCCTCTTCGCGGTCTCCGTCCAGACTGGTTCTGTAGGCACGACATGATCGACCGCACGCGCGAGGGACTCCAGCTTGACCCCTCGCTCGAACTCGATCACGAGCCCTAGTACGCCATCCCCTGTAACAACAAGCGAAACCGAATCGCACGCCCTATCGACCGAAGCCAACAGTGAAGAGCGGCTTCTCGCGTACCTATCAAACCCGGCCCAACTCGATACGCTGTGATCGGATTGATCGATAGCGAACCACATCCTCGCCAACGCGCGAACGATCCGGCCGGGCTTAACGCCTGCGAGAATCCATTCTTCATAACCTATGCCGACTGCAGATTGGCGCGAAGCGATGACGAACACCTGCTTCCCCTCGGCTCGCATGCGCCGATCCCACAGAATCCTCAGCTCATCGCCCAGAATGAAGACGCCAAGCGTCCTCGCATCCGCCAGCCCGACAGCTCCCAGGATGTCGTTCATCGGGCCGGGCACGAAATCGTCCGGGGCTGCAGAACGCCACGTATTGAGGTCAAACTCGATCAACGCCTCCTCGGCAGATTCCTCTGCACCGAGCCCGGCAGCAACATCAACGAGCAGCCGCTCCAACCCAGATGCGTTTTCTGGCAACTCTGAGACCGCAAACGAACCGGCCGGCGGGTCTGCATGGGCCCCCCGCACCGACAAGAGCAGCATCAAAGCCAGAATCACGCCTCGCATGCCAAGATCGTACACGAGCCGGGCGTGGCGCCGATACTGTGTTCGTCTTGGATACGCCGCGACGCATCCTGATCATCCGACCGAGTGCCCTCGGAGACGTCTGCCGATCTGTCCCGGTCGCGGCTGCACTCAAAGCCAAGTGGCCAGATGCCAGCATCTCCTGGCTCGTCAATACCCCCTACGCGGACGCTATCTCGGCGCACCCCGCTATCGACGAGGTTATCCCCTTCGATCGCAAGGGCATGGGCGCCACGAGCAAGAAGCTGAACCCCTTGCCCGCTCTCCGCTTTATGCGAGAACTGCGCAATCAGCGTTTCGATATCACCATCGATGCCCAGGGACTGCTCCGCTCGGGGCTTTTCACATTCGCAACCGGGGCCCCGCTCCGTGTCGGCTACGCGGACGCACGTGAACTCGGCTGGCTCGGGCTCAACCGCAAGGTCCGAGTGCCCAGCCAGACGCACACCGTGGACAAAATGCTTGCACTGCTAACCCCGCTTGGGATCTCGTGCAACAAACCCGACATGCGCCTCTACACAACGCCAGAGGCACAGAGAGCCATCAACAGCGACAACAAACTCGAAGCCCCGTTCATCGCCCTCGCACCGACAAGTCTCTGGCCCGGCAAACGATGGCCGATCGGGCGCTTCGTCGAGCTGGCAGAACGCATCAAGTCCCTCGGGCTAACCGCCGTCGTCCTCGGCGCGCCTGGCGAAGAGGAGCAGTGCTCTCCGCTCTTCGAACTGGCAGGCGTCGTGAACCGGGTCGGCAAAACAACTGTCGGCGAGATGATGGCTCTTATCGAACGCGCCCAGCTCGTTGTTGCCAACGACTCCGCAGCCCTGCACATGGCCGTCGGATTCAACACCCCGACCGTCGCGCTGTTCGGCCCGACGGACACAGGCCTCGTCGGCCCCTACCAGCGTACAAGCGATGTCATCCAACACAGAACACCCACTGACATACTCGATCACAAGATCGAAGTGTCGGGCCTCGAGATGATGAGACGCATCACGGTCGACGAAGTGTGGGACATGCTGAACAGAAAGATCAACTCATCAGATACGAGCATGCAAAAAGAAACAAACCTCCGCAATGCGGAGGCTTGAAGCGAGGCGGACGGGAATCGAACCCGCAACCTTCGGATCGACAGTCCGATGCTCTAACCAATTGAGCTACCGCCCCGTCACCGCGACCATCGGTCATCGGTACCCGCAAATATAGACCCGACCTCGATTGAGTCAAGCCCGCGGGAAAGTCGTCTATTCGTTTACTCGGCGAGGTTCGGAAGAGAGATCCGATCCTTCTCTTGAAGCGCCAGCGGGTTGCTTTCCGGACTCACCTCGACCGCTGCGAAATACATCAGAGTCGCGGCCGCACCGAGAACCAAGACCGAAAGGAAGAGAAGCCCCGTGTACACGTCCGGACCGCCGCCGCGTGCACGCCGACCCCCAGGCATCTTCATCGCAAACTGCTTACTCATCGTTGTTTCTCCGTAGCTCGGACGTTAGCGGGTCAGGCTGCTGAGGACGACATCGCCCGGGCGAACCTGGACAGTGTCATCACCGATGGTGTCAACGCGACCAACAGAGGTCTGAAGGTCTGTCCTGACGATGATCAGGTTCGCGACGAACTCACCGTTACGGGTGATGTGAAGCTTGGTGTTCTTACGGAGACGGTCACGAGTCCCAAGGTCTACCTCGGCGTACTGCTGGCCGTTGTCGCTACGAACCTCGCGGACACGACCCGAGATCAAGTTCCCCGAGATCGTTCGGGGCTCACCGACGGTGCCAGCATCAGCGGTCGCCGTACCGCCGTTATTGGCAATGTCCTGAAGCTCAACAACCGACTGCTGCAGTGCACGGTTGGCCTGGGTCAGCACTTCGTTCTGGCTCTCAAGGTCGTTCACGCGATCAAGCGAAGCGATGAGCCGCTCGCGTGCTCTTTGAGCGTCCTCCCGGAGTTTGCGCTGCTCTTCACTCATGCTTGTGATGAGCTTCGATTGAGTATCAACTGTCTTTCCAAGATCGGCGATCTGGCGTGTTACCGAGTCGGCGCGATCCGATGCTGTCCTCGCCTCTAATCGAAGCTCAGCGAGCTGCGATTCGACATCGCGGTTCGCGTTCTGAGCCTGACTCAACTCATTCTGCAGAGTCTGAATCTGCGAGTTCAGTGTGGCCTTCTCTTCGGCGAACTGGCTGCTCTGTGTCTCGTACAGAGAATTGGCCTTGTCGCGCTGGGCCTTCATGTCGTTAAACGAGCTCGTGATCGTGTCACGGTTCATCGCGTACGAAGACGTCAGAGCCGCGAGCCCGAGGCTCAAGACGGCTGCAAACACGACCAGGATCTTTGTCAAGATGTGCACTTACTCGCTCCAGTCATTCGACCCTACCGCATCGTGCGGAGAGCCATCGATCATGAGACAGGGATTACTCCCACAGTCTCGTCGCCCGTTCGCTGCTGAGCATATGGCCTCACGGCCTCGCCGGGGACCCCGCTGGTCTCCCGTCGGCAGCACCCCCTTGCCCGCCATGGCCGGTGGTGCCTCCCGCTCTGGGTCGCGGCATCCCAGCCGCTCATAGATAGTGTAGCGTCACCCGGACCGGTTCCGCCAGCCCCAGTGGATCTCTGTAGTTTATTTGATCCGACGGACAATACCCGATGCCGCGGCAACACCGACCATCTCAGAAGGGTCCGAGAGCATCCGCTCCAACTTCGCCAGATCCTCGACCCGGCCCGTCCAACCAAAGACCGCCGCCGAATCCGCCCTCACGACCTCTCGATCGCTTTCCCAGAACATGTCAGCCAGATACCACCCATTCTTGTCTCCCAGCTTGGACATTGTGATTGCGATCGCAAGCAGGATCTCCGGAGGTAGCAGTTCTCCGTTGGGGCCGGCAGATTCCGAAAGCTTGGCCAATGTCCCCCTGGAGGATCGGTCACCGACTTCGCCCAGCGCCTGGATCGCGAGCCCTGTCGCCTCCAAATCGGCAGGCATAGCTGGGAACAACGCGGCCCGCAATGGCTGGAGCTGGGACTCATCACCCAGCTTGACCATCGCCTCACTCAACTGGAGGTCCAGCAGCTTGAGCCTCGATTCCAGCGCCCTTGGCATCGGGGCACGCGCGGCATCTCGGATCAGAGGCAGAGCCGATGCATCACCGATCTCGCCGATCAGGAATGCCGTGTGTGCTCTAAGCCCGGGGTCTTCTTCCTGGAACAGATGGTCGACGAGAAGATTCAGATCGACCTGCTGCCCGGTCTGGTGAAGAGCGAACACCGCCGCGGTTTGCACGAAGGGCGACTCGTCGCCCAGCATCACACGCAGAAGATCGCTATGCCCCGTTAGCTTCGCGCTGCCGACAGCCATCGCCGCGATGCTGCGCACTCCGTAGTTCTCATCAATCAGCCCGCGATCGACAACCTTGTCCAGCGTGCCGGGAAGCTGCACGAGCGCCTCGTAGGCATTCGCGCGAGACTGCGGGCTTTCCGAGAGCGTGGCGGCCTCGAGAAACTTCGTTGCCCGATCCAGGAGATGTTCCTGCTTGACGATGTTGGAGTACTCCCGGCGGAGTTCCATCGTCGATCGTCGCTCCTTTGGCTGTGTGTTTGCGCCGACCTGCACCACACCGTCACGCTCAGCAGGCCTCGGCTTTGGGGCGCTGCAGCCCGCGACCATCGCCGTCAGTGAGAGTGCAGCTAGCTTCATTAAACCGCTCTTGATCCGTTGATTCATGCTCATAGGTCCTTCTTCGGGCCACGTACCGCCCCGGGATTGAATCTCTGTGCGACGGCCAGCAGCCAGAACACGCCGAGACCGGCGAGCGAGAGCCATCCTACGAGATTCCCGATCCTGCGGTACACCGTCGGATGAGCATCGAGCCGGGCGGTCTCGACCAACACACCGGCTTCTCTAGGCTCGAGCTGGTGCGTTACGGTCCCGGCACGATCGATGAAACTGGTGATCCCGGTGTTGGCACACCGAGCCATCGGCAGCCCCAGTTCTACACATCTCCAGCGTGCAAGGAGCAGATGCATCTGCCGCCCGGCATCGAGATCAGCAAACCAGCCGTCGTTGGTCATCAGAATCATCAGATCCGCCCCATCGCCCGCGTTCACAATCCGCCTACAGACGGCCGACTGCGTGGACTCGAAGCAGATCGGAGTCGCAACCCGAATCTTCCCCCCTCGGGTTTCGATCAGCAGGGGCTTCGGGTCCTCACCAGACTCCAAACCAAAGTCCATCCCGGACGCACCAAGGCCGATCTGAAGGACGAGATCCTGGAGCCAGGGCCAGCTTTTGATGTACGGCAGAGTCTCACCAAACGGCGTCGGTGAAAGCTTGTCGTAGCGCTCATCAAGAACCGAGCCTTCTGATACCACAAACGCGGAGTTGTAAGCACCGTCGTGCTCAAATCTAACCCTGCCGCCCTCCTCGATGACGCGCACGTTATCAGCTCTCTGCGCCCCGACGAGCATCGGCACACCGATCGCATTCTGCACGCTGAGCAGTTGCTCGCGGAAACCGTTGAGGTGACCGAGGCGCTCACGCTCAAGCATCGATGCCGTGTCGCTGTCAAGAGCAATCCCAGGGAACATCGTCTCTGGCCAGACGATGAGCTCTGGTTTCTCCAGCACAGCGCGTCCCGTCAGCGCCACAAACTCATCGAAATCGCGCTGACGCTGTTCGAACGACCAGCCGAGTTTGTTGTCCTGCGAAACATTGGTCTGAACAAGTGCAATCCTCGCTTCCCGCGTTTCTCCACCCTCACCCTGCGAGAGAAGGCTCGAAGCAAGGCCAAGCCCCCACCCGACCAGTGAACACCAGAAGATACCGGCAGCGACGAGCCTCTTTCGGTTCGTAGCGCCACGAAGCTCAATCGCAACGGCCGCGGGCACAACTGCTAACAGCGTCACGAAGTAGGGCCCGCCGATACCCGCTGTCGATGCGAGGAACACGTTCGCGATCAGTGGCTGCCCAACTTGGTACCACTCGAATCCACCGAAGAGCACCTCACCCCGAAACACATCCACGCCGACCCAGGCGACGGGCAACAGGACTGACGCTGCCAGCCAGGGCAGCCTCCTGCGAATGGCGCCGCCGAGCCAAACGAACAATGCTGGCCAGGCCGCAAGATACACAACCAACGGAACATACCCCGCAACGGAGATATCGATCACATAGGTGAACTGGTACGCATAGAACGGAATCGAACCGATCAATACGCACAGCCCGTGCCGGAAAGGCCTCGGTGTCTTCCACGCGACATACATCAAGGGAAACGGAGCAAGAAAGCTCAATGCCCAGAGAGACATGGGTGGGAACGCACCGAACATCAGCACGGAATACAGGAGACCGGCAACCAGCGCGTGCCACCATTTCAGTGCACCTGCCTTACCAGACTCGCTTGCTTCAGGGCGATCAGTCACAGGCGATTCTTCGGCTGCCGGGTTGTATTTCAACCGCCCGCGTAGTCAACAAGGCGTGCAATCTGGTTCCGCATATCGTGACGGGGCACAACCTGATCGACCATGCCGCACTCGAGCAGGAACTCTGATCGCTGGAAGCCCTCGGGCAGGTCCTGCCTGATTGTCTGACGGATCACGCGAGGCCCGGCGAAGCCGATCAACGCTTCTGGCTCGGCGATGATCACATCACCCAGCATCGCGTAGCTCGCGGTCACACCGCCCGTGGTCGGGTCGGTCAGGACCGAGATGTACACCCCGCCGGCGTCATCAAATCGTGCGAGAGCCGCGCTCGACTTGGCCATCTGCATAAGGCTAAGGCCCGATTCCTGCATGCGAGCGCCGCCCGAGCAGCTGACGATGACAAGAGGAAGATTGTGCTCGGTCGCGTGCTCGATCGTGCGGGTCAGCACCTCGCCCACAACAGAGCCCATCGAGCCCATCATGAACGAAAGGTCCATGCACGCCAGCGCGACCTGCCGGCCCTTGATGAAGCCAACACCAGCGATGATCGCATCGGTCTGGCCGCTCTTGATCTGCTCAGCGAGCAGCCGGTCGCGGTAGCTCTTGAGATCCTTGAACTTCAGCGGGTCGTTTGATTCGACGTTGGCAAAGAGACGCTCGAAGGTGCCGGTATCGATGAGCTGCTCAACACGCGTTGAGGCGCTGATGCGGAAGTGGTGCCCGCACTCGGGGCAGACGGACAGGTTGGCTTCCATCTGCTTGCGGTAGATCATCTGGCTACAGCCCGGGCAGCGGAGCCAGAGTCCCTCGGGGATCGAGCTCTTCGTCTTGGTGCCGGTCTGCACCTGCGTCCAGCTTCTCGTTGCGGTTTGCGACATCCATCGCTCCTCGATCCGGGCATCCGCCTGGGGTGTAGAGGTTAGCTCCCGACCCGGCTCAATTCGCGGGTCTGCTTCAGCTGAGCCCGTGAAAGCTCGTGCCATTCGGCAGAAGGCCCTTCCATAATCTCCCACAGCTCACTTACCGGTCGTCCGGTCAGCCAGCATCTCACCAATCCGTAAGCCATCGGTCGAAGAACCACTCCAACACCAGGATCTGGGGCCCGGAGCTTCTCGATCGCCTTGGCAAGGGCCAGCGAGATCCGGCTGTAGGCCTCGTTCAGTGACTCGCCCTCTGGCACGCTGACGTTGGCAGGGTTCTCTTTCCACTCTCGGAATGCCTTAGGGGCCTTGTCCTCGAGATCTTCCCACCTCAGGCCTTCCCAGAGGCCAAGGTCGATATCCGCGATGGCGTCAATGGTCTTGGACTTCCCGCCCGTAACCCTCGCGTACGCCTCGGCCGTCGATTTCGAACACTGATCGCCCGCGTGGAGAATCGCACTCAGCTCCGCGCCGTCCAGCAACGACGAGGCATCCTGCAACTCCAGCTTCGACTGCTCGCACAGCGGCAAGTCTGCCTGACCCGCGAGCCGACCCGTTCGGTCCCACTCGCTCTGGCCTGAACGGATGATCAGCACATTGATGTGTTCGGGTTTGCCCATGATCGATTCAGCCATCGGCGTCTTGCGCCGGCAGCCGTGGTCTTCCTCCGCGATCTCTCGACGTGGCCTCCGGCCTCGCCGTACACAAGGCCCAAAGTCTAGTCCCTCCTGCCTGCGATCGTGTCAACACGCATGGTTCTCGGAACAGGCCTATCCAAATCAGCCAACCAGATTACCCGACCATACTATTTACAACATCGGCCCGTTCAGGGTATTTTTCCCCAAAGAGAGCCGATCCCGCGACGAGAATGTCGCACCCGGCCTCCCTGCAAGCCTCTGCCGTCGCTGGAGCCACTCCACCGTCCATCTCGAGAATCAGGCTCTCAGGACCCTCATCCCGAGCCCTGCTCGTCTTCTCAAGCACGTCAGGGATGAATGACTGGCCGCCGAAGCCCGGATGCACGGACATCACCAGCAGCATCTCAAACGAGCCGAGCAAAGGCTCCACCTTCTCGTAGGGTGTCTCTGGATTGATCGCAATCCCCGCGGTGCAGCCGAGAGCTCGCGTCTTGTCCGCGAGCGACTTCGCCTCGTCAACCGAGAGCACCTCGCAGTGGAATGTGATGTGGTCCGCGCCCGCCTTTGCGAAAGGCTCGATGTAATCCGCTGGGTCCGTGATCATCAGGTGGACATCGAAGCACACATCGGGAAGGGCTCCCCGGAGTTTCTCACAGATCGCGGGCCCCAGGCTGAGGTTGGGCACGAAATGGCCGTCCATCACATCGATGTGCAGCAACTCTCCGCCCGCATCGAGCGCCGATCTGCAGTCTGCCGCGAGATCGGCAAAGTCAGCCGCCAGGATCGAGGGCGCCACGACTGGGGCAGCGGGCCTGGTTCGGAGCAGATCACGCGAGGCTGGACGCTTGGTCATAGCGCAGTCTAAGTCTTCAAAGGATTGCCGGGCGCGAGGTGAGAGGTACCATCGGGTACGAATTCACAATCGAGGGAGAACACCGATATGGCCGTGCCACCAGCACTCCGCGACTCACTCATCAGCGCGAACCAGGACCACGTCCTTTCGCAGATCAACACGCTCAACGACGCCAAGCTCTCACTGCTGATCGAACAACTCGAGAAACTCGATTTGGGTGATATGCAGAGGCTGATCGACACCTACGTGAAATCCGCCCCCACATTTGACGTCCCCGCGAACACCAAGCCCGCCCCCTACTACCCGGCAGACCCAGCCTCTCCGGTCAGAGCGTACGACGCCGAGCACTTCCGAAAGGCCGGCGAAGAACTCCTGCGTCAAGGCAAGGTCGCGTGCTTCACAGTCGCGGGCGGCCAGGGCTCTCGCCTCGGTTTCGACGGTCCCAAGGGCTGCTACCCAGCCGGTGCCGTGACGGGCAAGCCGCTCTTTCAGGTCTTCGCAGAGGGCATCAAGGCGACCTCGAACAAGTACGGCGCACCGGTGCCCTGGCTCATCATGACAAGCCCTCAGAATCACGAGGCAACGGTCGTGTTTTTCGATGAGCACAACCACTTCGGTCTCGATCCGAACGACGTCTTGTTCTTCCCACAGGGCACGATGCCCTCGTTCGATCTGAAGACGGGCCGAATCCTCATGACCGATGGACACACGCTCGCAGCGAGCCCGGACGGGCACGGAGGATCGCTCAAGGCCCTCTACACATCCGGCGCGATAGCGAAGATGAAAGAACGAGGTATCGAGCACATCAGCTATTTCCAAGTTGACAACCCGCTCGTTCGCGTCGCCGACCCGCTCTTCCTCGGCTTGCACGCGATCGCCGGAGACTCCACTGGGGCGATGTCGTCAAAGATGCTTCCAAAGGCATACGCCGAGGAGAAGGTCGGGCTATTCGTCCAAGTGGGTGATCGGATCCAGGTCGTCGAGTACTCGGATATGCCCATGGATCGCCAGCGCGAGACCAACGACGACGGCTCTCTCCGCTTCCTCGCGGGTAACCCAGCCATCCACGCGTTCGGGGTGGACTTCGTTGAGAAGGTCAACACCGACCCGAACTTCGATCTCCCCTACCACCGCGCCGTCAAAAAAATCGCACACATCAACACCGACACCGGCGAGCCGATTTCCCCGGCGGAACCGAACGGGGTCAAACTCGAGCGATTTGTCTTTGACGCACTCCCATTCGCGGAGAAATCGGTCATCCTTGAGACTTCTCGAGTGCAGGAGTTCGCCCCGATCAAGAACGCAGAGGGTATCGACAGCGCCGAATCGAGCGCGAAGCTCCAGACCGAACGAGCCGCCCTCTGGCTCGAAGAAGCCGGCGTGACTGTCCCAAGAAACGCAGACGGCGATCCTGATTGCGTGCTCGAGATCAGCGCCCTCACTGCGCTGGATGCACAGGACCTCAAGGGCAATGACCTGCCAAGCGCCATCGAACCCGGGCAGAAGCTGGCGCTGTGATGGAGTCTCCTCGCGAAATCGAGCCAAGGTTTAAGATGTTCCCGAGCGCGTTGAGCGACAAAGCACGCCTCACGCCTCTCGCGGATGTCCCTTCTCTTATCGCGCATCCCGACTGGGAAAAACCTGCACCGGTCATGTTCTGGATGCACGGCAGAACCGTCAGCAAAGAACTCGATCCGGGGAGGTATCTCAGGTGGATCAGAGCGGGCATCGCCGCGGTCGCTGTCGATCTCCCGGGTCATGGCGAACGGGCCGACTCGCCCCGCCATAGTCCGGATGACACGCCGGGCGTGCTCGAAGAAATGGTCAGCGAGATTGACCGGGTGCTTGAGGCTCTGAAGAACCGGGAAGATGCGCACCTGTTCGACTGCTCGCGTGTGGGCATCGGGGGCATGTCCGCCGGGGGGATGGCCACGCTGCGACGACTCTGCGATACCCACACTTTCAAGTGTGCCGCGGTTGAATCGACGACAGGCTGGCTCGCCGAGCTCTACGAACCCACGCTCACTACAGGCCGGGCCTGGCCCAGCAAGCACAACGCCAGGGACGTCGCCCGGATCGATCCGATGCAGCATGTGCAGGGATTCAAACCAGTCCCGATGCTTGTTCTGCATTCCGAAGCAGACGAGGTTGTCCCGTTCGAGGGCATGAAGGCGTTCCTCGATCGACTCACGAGCATCTACGAGGAACAACATGCAAACTCTTCGATGATCGAGGTTGTCACATGGCCCGAAACCGGTGCCCCTTCGGAGCATGCAGGGTTCGGCAAGGTCGCCAGCCAGGCCAAAACAACCCAAGTCGAGTTCCTTAGGAAACACCTGCTCTAGGGCGTGTATGCTCCCCGCCGATGAGCGTACTCTCCAAGCTCAACCCGTTCGCCGGTCTGCCCAACCCGAAGGAAGTATGGGCCTGGGGCATGTTCGATCTGGCGAACCAGTCGTTCACACTGCTGATCAACACCCTGCTTTTCGCGGTGTATTTCAAGGAGGTTGTGGTCGCCGACGAACAGCAGGGCGACCGCCTCTGGGCGATCCTCTTCTCGTCGAGCATGTTCCTGGTGGTGCTCGCGTCCCCGATCATCGGCGCGATCGCTGACGCTCGGTGCTGGCGCAAAGAAACGCTCATGCTCTCGGGCATGGGGTGCATAGCAGGAACCTGCGGCCTCGCGCTCGTTAAACCCGACATGATCTGGCTCGCCGCCCTGCTCTACATCCCTGCAAACTTCATGTACCAGATAGGCGAGAACACCCTCGCCTCGTTCCTCACCGACGTTGCAAACAAACGCAACATCGGTCGGGTCAGCGCCATCGGCTGGACCATGGGCTATGTCGGCGCACTGTGTCTGCTCGCGGTCACTTTCGCGGCGATGCTGCTGTTTGACCTCAAGGACGTATCGAGTTGGAGACCGCTCTTCCTCTTCGCGGGCCTGTGGTTTCTGCTGGGCATGATCCCCTCGGCAATCATCCTCAAGGAGCACAAACGACCGATCGTTCGCCTGCGGGAGAACGTCATCGCCGACGCGGCTGCGCGGGTGAGCGAGACGCTACAAAACGCCGCCCAGTACCGCCAGCTGAGGTTGTTCCTGATCTCGTTCTTTGTCTACGCCTTCGGGATCCAGACTGTGATCGCGTTCGCTTCGATCCTCGCCCGTAAGTTCGGCTTCGCCGACACGCAGCTGGTTCTATTTGTTGCTCAGATCACGCTCACCGCCGGCGTTGCGTCCGCTGGCACGAGCTTCTTTCAGGACCGGATCGGGGCCAAGCGCACGATCCAAATTTATCTCATCGTTTGGATCCTCAGCACCGCTTCCCTTGCCATCCTGAGTGCAAGCAGCAACTTGCCAGAGTGGCTCTTGTGGGTCATCGGCAACGGAATCGGATTCGGACTCGGTGGCACGGGTACAGCGAGCAGGGCGATGGTTGCTAGATTCACACCCAATCACAAAGCCGCCGAGTTCTTCGGGCTCTGGGCCGTGTCATTCAAGCTTGCTGCGGCAATAGGCGTCCTGAGCTTTGGGCTCGTGAAAGCCGGGCTGGGCGACACAAACGCACTCATCCTCCTTGCTGGATTCTTTGTGGTTGGATTTGTGCTGCTGCTCCCGATCAATGAATCTGCCGGTGTTCGCGTCGCGCAGCGAGCAAACCGCGAATACAAGCGGCAAGCCGAAGCTGCTGACTAAGGTTCACCATGACCCGCACCGATCCGCAGAATGCCTCGTTCCGCAACCAACCCGACGACAGGGGCTACTTCGGCGATTTCGGAGGCGTGTTCGTCCCCGAGACGCTCTCCGCAGCTCTCCACGAACTCGCGAACGTGTACGACGAAGCCAAATCAGACGATTCGTTCTGGAAGGAACTGAGCGAACTCAACCGCACGTTTGTCGGCAGGCCGACGCCGCTTTACCGGGCTTCGCGCCTGACCGAACTCGCGCGTTCACAGGCCAGCGCCGGCAAGGGCGCGACCATCTGGCTCAAACGCGAGGACCTTGCGCACACCGGTGCGCACAAGATTAACAACACGCTCGGCCAAGGCCTGCTCACCAAGCGCATGGGCAAGAACCGGATTATCGCCGAGACCGGCGCCGGCCAGCACGGCGTTGCCTCGGCGACCGCCGCGGCACACCTCGGGCTCGAGTGCGAGGTCTACATGGGCTCCGAAGACGTCAGACGTCAGAACCTCAACGTCATCCGCATGCGAGCGCTCGGGGCCAAGGTCGTCCCCGTGGATTCGGGCTCTCGCACACTCAAGGACGCGACCAACGAGGCGATGCGTGACTGGATGGGGTCGGTCGAGACCACCCACTACATCCTCGGCTCTGTCGTGGGCCCGCACCCATTCCCGATGATTGTCCGTGATTTCCAGAGTGTCATCGGGCGCGAGTGCAAGGACCAGTGCACGCAGGCGTTCGGTCGTCTGCCCGATGAGGTCATCGCCTGCGTTGGCGGGGGTTCCAACGCCGCAGGCATCTTCTACGACTTCGCCGACGAGGACGTCGCTCTCACGGGTGTCGAAGCCGGCGGTCGATCACAGGACCAAGGCGATCACGCGGCGCCACTCTCGTTCGGTCAGCCTGGCGTGTTACACGGCTCGCTCAGCTACGTACTCCAAGACAACTTCGGGCAGACAGCCGATGTCCACTCGTGCTCGGCGGGACTCGACTACCCGGGCGTGGGCCCAGAGCACGCCTACTGGCACGACACCAAGCGTGTGAGATATACGAGCGTCGGCGATCAACAGGCTCTGGACGCCTACCAACTCCTTGCGAGGACAGAGGGCATCATCCCTGCGCTTGAGACATCTCACGCGATAGCTGAAGCTTTCGTCAGAGCGCAGCAGATGAGTGATGACAAGCACATCGTCATCAATTGCTCCGGCAGAGGCGACAAGGATGTCATGGAAGCGGATCGACTGATCCGCGGCGGCTCAGACGCGTCGTGAGCCTCGGGTGAAGAGCCCGATGTTGTGCGCGACGCCGCGAAGAGCATGCACACGCAGATACGTCCGCAGACGTCTGAGTCCTCGGTCTTCCGAATCGATCGCGAGCCCCTGCTTTACCCAATATCGCGAGCGGGCGATCTCGCCTCGTCTGAGGTGCGCGACCGCCAGATTGTGCATCGGCGCGACGTAGTTGGGGCGAAGCCTGAGCGCTCTCCGGGACGAAGAAACGCCCTCGGCGACCATGCCTAGGCCGAACTGGGCGACGCTCAGGCTATGGTGGCTCGATGCGTCGCAAGGCTTGTGTTCAATCAAGCGCTCGGCCACTCGGCGTGCCTCGCTGAGCAGCCCGCCGTCCATCAGCAAACCGAACAACTCGTCGAGTTCATCGGTAGACAGGCTGTCCGGAGTCTGCTCGACGGATGCCGATTCCTCCCGCAGCAAGACAGCCGCTCGATCCGAATCACCCCGCCGACGGTCTTCGAGCAGGACTGACGCCAGCCTGCGTCTCGCCCCGCCGTAGTTTGCGTCGAGCCTGACAACGACATCGAAATGCCGCCTCGCCAGATCACGCTCGCCGGTGAGGATCGCAAGTTCACCAAGGCTCATGTGAGCTTCGGTGTGATCGGGCTCGAGTTCGAGCGCTCTGCGCAGCTTCTCACCCGCTTCGGTGAAACGGTTCATGTCGATGAGCAGCCGACCCAGATCGACGATCGTCTCGATGTCGCCCGGGCTCTGTCGGAGCTCTCGCATGTAAAGCTGGCGGGCGCGTTCGAGCCTGCCCGTCTCGCCGTACGCACGCGCAAGCCTCGCATGTACTCGCGGGATCGAAGGATCGAGCCTCGCAGCTTCACGGAGACACCAGACGGCGCGGTCAAACTCTTTACGATTCAGGAGCGACTCGGCGAGCGCCGCGTGTGCCCCAGCGTGGTGCGGGTTCAGCTGCAGCGCCATGTAGAAGTGCAGTTCAGCGTCTTCGTGACGTACGAGCAGCGAGTACGCATCTATCAGGTGCACATGCGCATCGAGGTTCGAAGGCGAGAGTTCGAGCGCGCGTTCAAGCCAGCGAACCGCTTCCTCGACTCTGTCAAGATCGATGAGAGCCGCGCCCAGAATCATCGCGGACTGCGGGTCGGATTCTTCTGAGAGTTCGAATGCAGTCTCGAGTGCTTTGACCGCGTCATCGAGCCGGCCGGCCGCTTCGAGGGTGAGACCGAGGTTGAACTGCCACTCCGCCTGGAACGGGTTGACCGCGAGCGCTTGGCGCAGCGCCGCCTCGGCCTCGTCCCATCGGCCAGCCTCGTAGAGCTCGTGAGCTCTCTCGACCTGTTCCTCGGCATCATGCCAGTCGTTCATGGCAGGTCCGTCATCCCAAGACCCAAACACCAACCATACCTCTCGCGACAAGCCGACTACATGTCAGCGACTCGCGTTCGTCTGCAGAATAGTATCGTCCAACCGAGCGTGTTGACCCGAAGAACAGAAATACGCCTCAGCACACGGACTACGGAGCAATCTTGACCCTGAGAGCCACCCACAACTCGCGTTTTCGGTCGTCGGCGACGCTCGCCGTGGGCGTCATGCTGCTCACATCGGGACTGGCCCGAGCCCAGACCGATCCGCTCGATGTGCTTTCGACTCCGACGTCCTCGGAAGCAATACGTCTCGAGGCTGCTTCAGTGTTGCTCCAGGAAGACGATCTCTCAGGCCGTGAGCGCAGGCGTCTCATCCGGATCCTCGACCCAAATTCCGATGACCCCATCGCGCAGCGACTACTGCTCGTCGCGATCGCCGCTAGGCCGATGGTGCACATCGATTTCGAGGAACCCATCATCGAACTCGTTGCCCGTGGCGATCCGCAGATCAGACCCCAGGCGCTGCTCGCGCTCGCTTCAGTCGGGACGTGGGAAGCGGCTCGCGTCCTCGTCAATCACTCCGCGCCGTTCCAGGC
Organism: Phycisphaera sp.; assembly: GCA_003712165.1. Classification (GTDB taxonomy): domain Bacteria; phylum Planctomycetota; class Phycisphaerae; order Phycisphaerales; family UBA1924. Next base: position 1,560,714 of record RHLH01000001.1, on the reverse strand, counting down.
CGCCGAAGTCTCAAAGGCTTCAGTTGATGCGCTCATCCGCATGTCCGGTCGATCCGACATCGGGGCCGACACAGAAGCGTGGCGGGACTGGCTGGACGACAGGCAAGACCTCGAACCCGACCAGTGGCGTGATGAACTCGTGCGTGGGCTGACGCTTCGAATCGAGACGCTCGCGGTGAGCGAGCACGACGCTACAACTCGCGCCGTTGATGGGTTCCGAAGGCTCTACATGGTCGCACCGTTCCAGGACAAAAGCCCGCTGCTCGCGGAACTCCTGCTTGTTGACGGCGATCTCCGCGACCTAGCCATCGAACTCATCTACCGCGAACTCTCGCAGGGTAACCAGCTCGACGAGGTGGTCGGCCAGTCCGCGATCGAACTGCTCGCGCACCAGACACCAGAAGTGCGTGCAGAGTCGGCAAAGCTCATCAGCACGCTCTCGCCACGCGACGCCGGTATTCCCGTGACTGAAGCGCTCGTAAGAGAAACCTCGCCCGTAGCAGCCGCTGCGATCCTTAACGCATCGGCACGCTGGCCCGGAGTTGCGGTGATCTCGCCTGCGCTGCGCTGGCTCGAGTTTGGTGCCGCGACCCGCGACGCGTCCTCCAAGCTGCTCCTCGCGCTGGATGACGAGGGCCTGCTGACTTCGCCCGCTGATCGCAGGCGGGTTGCTGGCGCTCTCCGCGCTGCAGGCCCGAATCGACTGACCCCTGAAGGCGTTCGGCTGATCGTGCGGATGGGCACAGACGATGACCGCGAAGCCGTGGCAGCACTGCTCGAACCGGGCAGCAAGCGTGACCTTCAGATCGCCGCCGCTTCAGAGCTCTCGCGTCGTCCTGAGTTCTTTGACAGGATCATCGCGGCGGCGGAACGCGACCCGAGCCTGTACCAAGCCGCGGTGACCGCGACCATCAGCCACCGACGCAACACGCAGGGGTACGCCCTGGTTCGCTCTCTGGCGCCAACCGACAACCAACGCCGGGCTGGTGTGCTCGCTATCGCAAGGGCGCTTGAACCGCGCTACCTGCTCGAATCGGCGCGTGTGCACGAGCCCGACGCGGAGCTTCGAAATACGATCCTCTCGACCATGAGCCGGGTCGCGACGACACCCGCTGAGCAGGAAGCGATCGACAGAGCGATGGTTCTGCTCGCAGAGACCAACCTCGAACTGGCCCGACCCGCGGATGCTCTCAGCGCATTGCAGTCGGTCTCGGACAACCCATCTGAGGAAGTGAAGACAAACGTCGCGCTCAACGAGACGATCGCCTACCTCTGGCTCAACAGGATCGACGAAGCGATCGACGCGGGCGCATCGCCTGATGCATGGATATCAGCACTCGAACTGATCGGTTCAGAGCCCCACGCCGAGGTGGTTGCCCAGGTCGCACTTGACCGGTTCGGCAACGTTCTCAGCTCAAGTGAGCAGGACATGCTCAACTCCATCATCACGGTCACGGATGCAGAGACCAAACCGCCCACGACCGACGAAGGCGGCTAACCATATCTCTATTTGAATATGCCTGAATTCAGCGGGCCTGATCGGCCTGCGTCTTCTTCTTACGCCCAAACCCAAACGCGGTGACGTTACGGGTCTTGACCTCCGGGGCATTCAGCGCGGTCTTGCGGCTGGGTACCGCGGCAAGAACCTCTGCAGCACTCGCAAATCCTGCAGCGGGATCAAGCCCCTCGGCGAAGAAGGCGTCCCATTGCGAATCGAGTTTGACTACAAGCTTGGTCGGCTCGATGTACATCTCGTCGGCGACCACACCTGTCAGCAAGTGATACGCCAGCGACACGATCGTGCGGAGCTCGTCGCGAGCGAGTTCGTCGGTGTCGAGCTCGTCTGAGATCGCAGCTTTGACGCCGTACAACTCGATGTCGAGCGAACCGCTGCGGTCGACATGTATCTCGTTGATCGAGAGAGGGCCGTGCACGACGCCTGCGTCGTGCGCCACGGCGACAGCTTCAAGAAGCTGGCTCAGCACGCGAGTGACTTCAAGTGATTCCATCTGACCACCCTTCACCGCGAGCAGGTCGCTCAGCAGCATCAGGCCATCGTGGTTGCCAGTGTAAGGCGAGATCACCCAAGCCTCGGTCGCGGTCGCCAGAGAGAACTGCTCGACGCGGAGGGTGTGCGGGATGTTCAGTGCCGCGGCCTTCTCGACGGCGTCGAGGAATCTGCGCCGCTCGGCTTTGGTGGCTCCAAAGCGGAACCGGTAGGCGACATGGTGTGTCAGCAGTTCGGGATGGAGTGCCAAGCGGCGCTCTATCTCTCCCGAGGGGCGCAGCTCTCGTATGAGTTCGTACGGGCCGAACGCGAGAGAGGCTGTGCGGGGCTGTGTGTCAGTATCAGGAGCAGTCCTGCTCATGAAGGCGAATCTCCGACGTCCGATCGGCAGGAACTCCGTTCCGCTTCTCCGATCGTAACTTGCGAACCCGACGTCCGCACAAAGCGAACTCATCCATGGTGTCGGGCCGCGCGTCCGACGCTGGGCCCCAAGTCTATCCATCGGCGCTCACGTGGTCTCTGCTGGAAAGTCCCGCCTGACCCAAACAGGGGCCAGATGTTTCAAAAGCGGACCTGAGAGATCGGAAACGCGTGAAATCTCGGAACTCCCCTGTCGGATTTGCGTCCCGGGGGACAGATTTCCGAACAGAAACTGTGGTTCGCCGGGAACAAATAAGGCCGATACAGGGTGGGAGATTTACACTCTGCAACCACGAGCCCGTACGGCTCAGCACGACACAGGAGTAGCCCGAGATGCAAACAAGCAACCCGGTATTCAACAGTTCGACCTATCAGGAGGCCCCGTCATGGATGGGCGCCCTCAGCGATGCGCAGAGCAAACCCAAGACCATGAGTGTCCAGGGCACGGCGTGGAAGACGCTCTACCTGCTGGCGATCACCATCGTCACTGCAGCTTTCAGCTTCGGTATGTACCGAAACAATCCGAGCCTGATCCTGCCGACCATGATCGGCTCACTCATCGGGGGCCTGGTCGCCTCGATCATCATGCTCAAGAAGCCTCAGATCTCGTCCTTCGTGGTCCCGATCTTCGCGTTCTCTGAGGGTTTGTTCGTCGCGGCGATCTCGGTTGCGATTGTGTTCTACTCACCGCTTGCGAGCAAGGTTGGGGGTGATGCCGCTGCGTACGCCATGATCGGCCAAGCTGCCGGACTCAGCCTCGCCATCACTGGCGCGATGCTCTTTGGATACGCAACTGGTGTCCTTCGTCTGAGCAACTTTGCTGCGAAAGTTGTTGGTGTCATGGTGGGCGGCGTGATGTTCTATTACCTAGCCGCATTCATCGTGAACATGCTCTTTGGAGCCGGCACGATCCCACGCGTCGACTACATGACCGGCCCGATCGGCATCGGATTCAGCGTCTTCGTGGTCGTGCTCGCCTCGATTATGCTGCTGCTCGACTTCCGATTCATCGACGATGGCGTCCAGCGAGGGCTGCCCAAGTACTACGAGTGGATCGGAGCGTTCGGCATACTGACCACCGTCGTCTGGCTCTACATCGAGATCCTCAAGCTCCTTGCGAAGCTCAAGTCCGAGTAAGCACGTCTCAAACAACCTGAACTCACGAGCGGGGGCTTCCAGCCCCCGCTTTTCATTGCCAGTCAATTCGTTTCCCGCCGACCCGAGCCCCTTCCGATGGACGGAGCGAATGCACAGGGCGTCGTACCAAATCTCGCCCCAGGCGATCCAGATAGGTGCCCTGAAGCCCGATTCGCCGCGTATAATGTCAGCACGGGACCTGGGCTCCCTTTATCCGCCCAAGATTTGGAGACATCAAAGTGACCACCGCCGCGACACAGTCCAGCCAGCAGCTGGCAACGGATCCCCTTGCGCTCATCGACGTTGATCACGTTCGCTTCTACGTAGGCAACGCCAAGCAGGCGGCCTACTTCTACGCCCACACCTTCGGGTTCGAGATCAGCCAAGTCGCCGACCTGACGACCGGGTCCCGCGAGGAAGCCGACTACCTGCTCACGCAGGGCAACATCCGCCTCCTGCTGACCACCCCGCTCACCAAGGACCACCCCGCTGCCGAGGAGATCAAGCTCTACGGCGACGGTGTCAAAGACATCGCGCTGACCGTCTTCGACGCGGAGAAGAGCTGGAAAGCCGCGTGCGCCAACGGCGCCGAGTCCGCGCAAGAGCCCCGCACGCTCAGCGACGAGAACGGCACGGTCACCGTCGCATCGATCAAGACCTACGGCCGCGCGATCCACACATTCGTCAGCCGAACCGGCAGCTACGACCTGCCCAGCATCAAGAAGGGCGCGCCCTTCATGCCCACCTTCAAGCCCATCGAGTCCCCGGTCAACGCGTACAACCGCGCCAACCCCTGCGGTCTCAAGTACGTCGACCACTGCGTGGGCAACGTCGAAGAGGGCAAGATGAACTACTGGGTCGAGTGGTACGAGAACGTCATGGAATTCAAGATGTTCAAGCACTTCGACGACGCCGACATCTCGACCGAGTACTCGGCGCTCATGTCCAAAGTGATGGCTTCGGGCAACCACCTCATCAAGATGCCGATCAACGAGCCCGCCGAGGGCAAGAAGAAGAGCCAGATACTCGAGTACCTCGAGTGGCACGACATGACCCCGGGCGTGCAGCACCTCGCGCTCCGCACGGATGACGAGCTCGCGTCGGTCGCCGCGCTGCGGAACCGAGGCGTCGACTTCCTGAGCCTTCCCGACACGTACTACGAGCAGGTCTGGGGCCGGGTCAACAAGATGCTGACCGACAACGGGCACGAGCCCGTCAAGGAAGACCACGAGATGATCAAGGACCTCGGCATCCTCGTGGACGCCGACGACGAGGGCTACCTGCTGCAGCTGTTCACCAAGCCCCTTCAGGACCGCCCGACGCTGTTCTTCGAGATCATCAGCCGCCACGGCAGCCAGAGCTTCGGCAAGGGCAACTTCAAGGCGTTGTTTGAGGCGCTGGAGCTTGAGCAGGAGAGGCGGGGGAATCTGTAATGAGACCAACTAATGCAACTGCCATTAGTGGAAGCGACACTTGTCTTAATAGCTACCGGTATCGTTGGTGGCTTCGCACACTCTATTAGAATCTTCAACCCGAACACAACCGCATCACCTGACAAGGCCTAACGAATCACATTAGGTCATATAGGAGACACGTCGGCAGGGGCAGCTGCTTCTGTCGCCCTCATGTTCTTATCGCAACCATATTTCAAATACGTTTATTTCATTATTTGGAATCACAACACAGTGGCCGCAATGATTCTCGTCCGTTTAGCATCCATCAATATCGGTTCGAATGAACTGTTTACCTAATTAGAACCTGCCACTTCGCTTGTCTGGGCGATTTAAGATGGACACGCCGAACCAAGTGTACTGACAACAGACGGGGATTCTTCGCTTCTAGAGACAGATTCAGCATTTGAGAGCCTTCCCAGAATTAATATTAACTCGCTCCCAGCACAGTCCTCCCATTGGATTGTATTTTCATAGTGCTATGATCAATAATATTGTTATGTGTAGCCTGAGCGCAGGGACGCAATCCTAAATTACTGCGATCATAACACAGCAGCATGAGCAAGAATGCCGAGGGAATCTGAAGTGAGCGATAACCAACCAACACACGCTGGTCTTATGGCTGGGTTCGATAGTTGGCAACACTGGCTCCGGTTCACCATTACAGCACTCCTCGCTGTCACCTGTATTGCTCTTAGTGTTATAGGGATATTGCAAGCCATAGACGCCCAGCGATCGATTCGAGTAGATTCGTACAATGGCGGCATATCACTTTCGATCAGTGGAAAGATGCCCACTCGAATTTACCAAGTGCACGCTTCTCAGATTTGGCATAACACCGGTGTAAGAGTAGAACCCAACGAGTCTGTGGCAGTCTTTGCAAGTGGTGCGGTGAATCTTTCAGTAAACCAATTGGTCGAACGGGTCATCCGGGATGATCGTCCACTGCACCCATGGACAGGTCCCGAAGGTTACTCACATGGAGTTATAGCAGCAGATGACCTGGAGTGGCTCATTCATCCGTCTTCGCCGCAGGGAGCACTTGTTGGAGCACTTGTTGAAGACGGAGCACCCGAACCGGGTATCCCCAGTGAAGCACTACCCTGCCGTCACCATACGCCATCTACTAAATTCATAGGGCGAGAAAGTGAACTATTGAACAACGGTTCAAGGACTGCCACGCTGTGGTTATGCGTTAATGATTTAGCCTTATCGCCTAATGCTAAAGATACCTATAGCAAGGGACGAAACCCAACCCAAACTGCTGATGGACACCCCTCGAGCACGACTGACCGGCGAAAGATATCCAGCGCTTTTGAAGCTGCGTGGCGGCTTCCTAAAGATTGGGAGCACATAAACTCTCAGCAATATTGGGACGCGTGGTTTGACGACAACCTAGGAAGTTTCCAAGTAATTGTCTTACCGCCGGGTAACCCGAATTGAATGCACTCTCTGCGTGGCACTGCCTGCTCGTCAACCAGTGCTCTTTCACTGGCTGCAAGCAGCCAGTACCACACTCCGCGCCCACCGGCTCGCCAACCTCAACCACACTCCCGACCTCGAGCGCGATGCCGTCCTGCACGGTTTGCTGCTCCTCGAGCGCGTCCGATGCGGCCATCGAGTTGCCTGCGTTGTGGCCACACCAGCCCCTCACTACCGTTCCCGAGTTTCTATGATCCGCTATTCAGATACCACACTGCGGAATACGAAAGGGGACAGGGCATGATAAAGCTCATCATCTGCGTCACACGCCGATCAGATCTAACTCGAGAGCAGTTTCAGGATTACTGGCTCAACAAGCACGCGCCACTCTATATGAAGCATGCCGATCGGTACCGAACGAAGAAGTATCTCCAGTGTCACACCATCGACACGCCGCTGAACGACGCGATCCGGGAGTCTCGCGGCATGGGCCCGGCATACGACGGTGTCGCAGAAGTATGGTTCGAATCAGAGCAGGATTTCATCGAAGCGATGGGCACGCCCGAGGGTCAGGAACTCAGCGAGATGCTCCTCGCCGACGAGGCGAACTTCCTCGACCACGCCAAGTGCTCCGCGTTTGTTACGCAAGAACACGAATTTCCGAGTTGAGCGAAGTGTACCCACAGGCTGCACTCACTCCGCCCCCACCGGCTCCCCAACCTCAACCACACTCCCGACCTCGAGCGCGATGCCGTCCAATACAGCCCGCTGCCGGTCGAGCTTGGTTTCAAGCTGAGCAACCTGCTCCTCGAGCGCGTCGATGCGTTCGTCGAGCTGCTCGCGTTGGCCCTTGATGATGAAGAAGACGCCGACGAGAACGACGATGACGCCGAAGCAGCCAAGGCCTGCGCGGCGGGTTTCGGTGGTGTGCGTGACGTGCTCTGCCATGTGAGAACTCCCTTGCGGGAGTGTATTGGGAAACACCGCGTTCGCGTTTCGTTTCCCTCCGCTCCCAGCGCCCCTAAGTCCCGATGGAGCCCGCGAAGACAAACCAGCCGAGTCCTGTGAAGAAGGCCCACCAGCCGTAGAGCGCGTGCTCGATAGTGACGGCGAGCGTGCTCTGTGTGCGGTGGTACGTCCAGGCGAAGAGCAGCCCGCCCGGGAGCGTGAGCGCGAGGGCCTCGATGCTCCAGAAGGGCGCGTGGAGCCAGCCGAACGCGAGCGTGTTGGTCGCGATCAGCCAGGGTGTGCTCATCAGCGGCTCGTAGCGGTGGAAGAAGTACGCCCGGTGCGTGATCTCCTGCGGGTAGCAGCTAAACCACGGGTAGCCGATGGCGATGAAGATCAGAATGATCGGGGCTTCGCGCGGCAGGCGGAGGAAGGCGGAGATCGTCCTGCCGTCGCCTGTGGTGAAACTCATGATGTCCGTGTATGTCGCCAGCGCCCAGGCGGCGCCGAGCATGGCGAGCGCACCGGCGACGAAGATGCCGAGGATGCGGGGCATGTCCCGGCGAGCGGCGCGAGCGTTCCAGAGCCTGCGATTCTCGAACGCTTTGTCGCGAAGCAGGAAGAGCGCTGCGATCAGCCCGATCACGATCAGAGTCGGGATCAGAAACGCGATGGCTTCCTGACCTATCTTGTACATGAGTCCCAGCCCCATGCTTTCGAACAAGGGCTTGGCCCGCTCCTTCGGATCGGTCAGCATCGCCACGAAACCGGGCGTCGCGAAGAAGATCAGCAGCATCTCGGCCCACCGGGCGATTGTTTGTGGCGTCGAGAGCGTTCGGGTTATCGGCGGATCATTCTGCACCGACCATCGTAGTGCCTGGCCCGACGCGGTACACTCGCCCGCTCATGGGGGAAGCCGAGACACAACATTACACCAGTCGCCGCGGCGGAGCCCTGCTGTTCCTGCTTTGGCTCGCGGCGTTCTACATCGTCTGGCTCGTCGTTGTCATCATGGGCGATCATCTGAACGCTTTCCGTGAGCACTGGGCGATCGGTGTCGCGATGGCCGCCGGGTCCTACTTCGCGGGCTCGACGCCCATGGGGGGCGGGACGGTCGGGTTCCCCGTGCTTGTGCTGCTGTTCGGCGAGAGCGCCGCGATGGGGCGTGACTTCAGCCTGGCGATCCAGTCGATCGGGATGACCAGCGCCGCGATCCTGATCTACTGCATGCGTCAGCCCGTCGAGAGACGGATGCTCAAGTACGCGTGCGTCGGGGCGACCGTCGGCACGCCGCTCGGGCTCGCGTTCCTGGCGCCCAGTGTGCCCGGGCTGCACGTCAAACTCATCTTCGCGGTGACCTGGGCCAGCTTTGGCATGCTGCACTTTGCCAAGATCGGCGAGATCGCAAGCGCCAGCGGGCTGGCGAGCATCTCGAGACGCTTCGAGCGCTACTCTGGGTTCTGGACCGGGCTGCTCGCAGGCTCGACCATCGTGGCAACAACCGGCGTGGGCGTGGACCTTGCCATTTACGTTGTGCTCGTCCTGATGTGCAGGGCGGACCTGAAGATCGCGATCCCGACCTCGGTCGTGCTCATGGCGTATACGTCCGCTGTGGGATTTCTTACGCAGTCTGCGCTGGCGCACTTTGCCCCCCAGTCGTATTCGCTGGCACCCGGGCTGATGGGCAACTGGATCGTCGCCGCCCCGATTGTTGCGTTGGGCGCCCCCTTCGGCGTCGTCATGGTCAGGCTCATCCCGCGCAAGATCACGCTCCTGATCGTCTCGGCGCTGTGCATCGTCCAACTCGCCTGGACCTACTGGCACGAGAGGCACGCGCTGACCACACCCATCATCACCTGGAGCATCGTCGGCCTCGTCGCGCTCAACGTCGTGTTCATGGTCATGCACGAGGTTGGCAAGCGCAAAGCGTGACCCACGCACGTCGGAGGGCTGCTATGCGTTTCCCTCCGCCAAGCACCGGTGACAGATATCACCCCTGCCACTGATCCTCGGGGAGACCCTCGAAGATGATGTTGACGATCGTCCATTCGCCCTCGACCTTGGCGATGTGGAAGTAGTCGAACCAGCTGGCGGCAAGCACTTTCGCGGCGGCGTGCTTGTCATCGGCGTAGTAGATCTCCACCTCGCACCGCGCGCTCGTCGGGTTGAAGTTGAAGTGGCGGTTGAACGTCTCGCCCAGGATTCGGATCTCTTCGAACGTGATCTGCCGGAAGTAACCCATCGTCCCGTTGCCCGCGTGCTCGACGCTGCGTTTACTCAGGCCCGAGTGGCATGTGCCCTGGACCTTGTCGCCGTCGATCTCGTAGAAGCCGACGACGTAGTCGCGGATCAACTGCTCGATCTGGGCTCTGTCCTCGTCCGAGGCCTCACCCGCGATTTCCTTCGGGATGACCAGCGCATCGGCGATCACCCACTCGCCTTCGAACTCGACCGCGTGCACAAGCTCGATAGTCCGGTCCATCTCGACCATCGCGCTGGCGGAGACGGTCGCGGTATCGAATACGGCTACCTCGTCTGTGCCGTTCTGTGGATCCGTGCGCTTGTTCTGATCGCCCGGGGCCCCTGCGGCATCGAGCAGGTCGTACGCCAAGGGCCTGATCCACTCATCGCTGGGCTGACCCCAGTAAACGTCGGTGACCAGCCGCCTCGCCGCGTCGTGGTGCACTGCTCTCTTGAGCCCAGCCGCGTCACCCTCGTACCTGTCGAGCGCATACCCCTTGAGCAGATCGGTTACGGCGCTCTCTATGTCCGCGTCCAGCAGACGCGGATCAGCGGTCTGGGGCTGGGCCTGCGCACCGGCGGCAAGTGTCGTAAGGGCCAGGCAACTGACGCAGGCAAGTCGGGCGAGGCTTCTCATGGGTGTTCTCCGAGTTTGGTTCAAACCTTCCGGGCAAACCGATCGACGCTCCCCGAGGCTGCTACCGAGTGGGATATCGCAGGCTGCAAAGATACATTCCACCGGGTGCGCAAGAACCGACAGGCCGAGCACGCACCGGGCTTGAAAAAACGCCATTCTCCATGATTCCGTCCCGCGCGGGCTTGAAAGGCTGGGCCTCCTGCTACACTCCGACTCAAACCATTGCCCCCAAGGAGGATGCGTCATGGAGGACGTAGGTCATCTCGCCGCGCAGCCACGCCCGACGGTCCGGGCGAGCGCCCGGTCATTCGCACAGCCCGAGCTTTCCCGCTCCCGGTGGACGCCGCTGGTTGAGTTGACTGGATTGGAAACCGGCTGCTGCCGGATCCTTGCCAAGCTGGAGAACATGAACCCGACGGGCTCCGTCAAGGACCGAGTCGCGCCTCACCTGATCGCCGACGCCGAGCGCGAGGGCAGGCTCACCGCGGGCAAGACGATTGTCGAAGCCTCCAGCGGCAACGCAACGATCGCTCTTGGCTCCATCTGCAGGACCAAGGGCTACAAGATCATCGCATACGTCCCCGCATCGATGAGCCAAGAGAAGCGAGCGCTGCACAGTGCGATGGGCGTCGAGATGCGTTTCTTCAAGCCAGACCCCGAGAGGCCCTTCACCAACGTCCGCAGGGACGCCGCGATCGAGCTGGCGAAGGCCGAGCCCGAGACGTACATGACGCTCGATCAGTTCTCCGCGCCGGCCAACGTCAACGCGCACAAGAACCACACGGGTGTCGAAATCTGGAACCAGCTGGGCGAACTCGGAGGCTCTATCCACAGGCTCTTCGCCGGCGCGGGCACGGGCGGTGCGCTCTGCGGCCTCGGGCTCGCGCTCAAGCGCGAAGACCGTATCCCAGACCTCGGCATCACAATGGTCGATCCCGAGGGGTCCGTGCTGTACAACATCGTCAAGGGCATCGACCCGACCGCCGACCAGATGAAAGCGCCTGACGGGCTGGGTGAGCGTTTCGTTCCCAAGAATCTCGATCTCTCGATGGTCGACGACGCCGACGTCATCACACGCGAGGACGCGGTCGAGACGTGTGGTGATCTCGTCGCTGCCACTGGAATCCTGGGCGGCCCCTGCACCGGCTACACCCTCCGCTCGGCGCTCAACTGGTGCCAGAAGCAGACCACACCCAAGACCGCTCTCGTACTCGTCTGCGATCGGGGCGAAAACTACCTCTCTGACCCGATGTTCGCGGGCGCCATCGAGCGGGCCTACGAGCGGGCAGGCCAGACGCCTCAGCTGCAGGAAGCAGTCTGACCAGAGTAGATGACTCTGTTGGCCCCGCTGGTGCGTGAGCGCGTAGGCTTCTGACATGCTGGCACAGTCCATCACCGAGGCCCACGAGGCGCTCGCAGATTTCATCGCCGACCGCTCCAACCTTGAGAGGCTCGAGACCGTCGCGCACGCTCTAGCAGGCGTGATCTCCTCGGGCGGGAAGATACTCGCCGTCGGTAACGGCGGGTCGTGCTGCGACGCCATGCACTTCTGCGAAGAGCTCACCGGACGCTTCCGCGACGACCGAGCACCGATGCCGGCCATCGCCTGCTCCGACCCGGGGCACATCACCTGCGTCGCAAACGACTACGGCTACGACGAAGTCTTCGCACGCTGGGTCACAGGCCTAGGCAACCAGGGCGACGCGCTCATCGCGCTCTCGACGAGCGGGAACTCGGTGAACATCGTCAAGGCCGTCGAAGCCGCGAAGACCAAGGGCATGACCACCGTGCTGCTCCTGGGCAAAGACGGGGGCAAGCTGCGCGACAAGGGCGATCACCGCTGGATCGCGCCTGGCAAGACCGCCGACCGGATCCAGGAGATCCACATGCTGGTCCTGCACACGCTGATCGAGGGCATCGAGCGCGAGGTTGGTAAGTAAGGTCAGCGCCTGCGACGCACCGCCGCGATACCCGCAAACGCGAGAAGCGATGCCGAGCCCGGTGACGGGAAGCAGAAATCGATATCGTAAGGCGTATCTCCCTGGTTACCGTTGGCGTCCTGGTAAGTCAGGATGGTCGGAAACGGCGAACCTCCGGCGGGTGCGTACGCGCCGGTGACCTGTCCCACCAATTCAAAACCAGTGAGATTGCCCTCGACGCTGAACAAAAAGAGCGGATTGCTCGAATCCGGTCCGTCAGTATTGTTCAGAGGCGGCAGCGTGTTGCCCCCAAGAAAGTCGATGGACGTCGAACTCGCGGTCACAGTAGCATCGCCGAAGAAATCACTATCGAATGCCGGGTTGTACTCGAAGTTGCGTAAATCCCAGCCTTCAAGCCGGAACCCGAGATCGGCAACCGCAGCCAACACTTCGCCTTCCGGATTGACGAGCTTGGCGTAGGCTTCAATTCGATCGAATCCCACGTAGCACACTTCTATATCGAGAAAGGTCTGGGCGGCAACGCTTGCCGGAAGCAGTGCCAGCGAACACATCATCATCGATTTCATCGGCTCTCTCCCAGGCCAGCTATGAAACGCACTCCAGCCCTATCGGTCCGGTTGTGCATAATTTACACGATACTCGAACCAATATGTCTACCAACCCGGATAAACATGCAGAAATGTTAAATGCCTACCACAACGACGCCCGAGGCCAGCGTGTGCCCATCGCGACGATCGGCCAGATCAGGAAGGCCGGCGTATCTCCGCAACATCTCAGGCTACCCAAAGAGTGCGCAAGCAAGTACACCGAGCGTTTCGAGTCCACCCAGCACCACTGGACTGCACTCATCGCGTTCTTAGGCGTGTTCCCGGCGTTTCTCATCCCGGTGCGCATCGCACAAATGAAGCCCGGGCTGCCGCCCTACGTGTACCTGATCATATTCATCTCGCTCGTAGTACTCTTTGTCATGGTCGCCAAGCTGCTATGGAGGCAGCTCTTCGCGGACCGGTTCGTCGACACGCTCAAAAGACATCGGTATTGCCCGTCGTGCATCTACGACGTTTCGGGCGTGCCCCTAGAGCAGGACAATTGCAGAGTGTGCCCCGAGTGCGGCTCGGTCTGGCATATCCCGGACGACATGCAGCCCAAACCCGTCAAGCCAGAGATGAGCACACGCAAAAAGCGCGGTTTCTTCTGGCCGCTGACGTGAACAGGCACACCTCCGAGCGGAGTGAAACGAATCCGAACCGAGCACGAGCGATCAGCAGCCGGCGTTGAAGTTGTTGATCCACGCTGTGAAATCGGTTGGTGTGCAGGCATTATCACCGTTCTGATCGCACTCGGGCAGGTTGTTGTTGAATGCGTTGATCCACGCTGTGAAGTCGGTTGGTGTGACCGCGCCGTCACCATTGACGTCGGCAAGGCAGTCATCAACTGGCTCGATGACCTCGATCCGCCCGGTCATGCCCGGGTGCCCGATGATCGTGCAGGTGTAGTAGTAAACACCCACGTCATCAATCCCAGGAGTCCACGTGATCATGTCTGTCGTCGGTCCCGGATCGGCTGTGAAATCCGCGATCGGTGTCAGTGTCGCAGCGTTGATCACGGCGCTGTCAAACGTGGTCCTGTCGTAAGCGCCATCTGTACCAGACACCGGCAGCGTGTCGTCGCAGATCGCAAACGGGTGCGAACCATCGAATCGCTGAAAGGTGTACGTCTCGCCTGCGACGATCTCTAGGGTCGGGTCATCCAGTCCGGTGAATGTGCCGCTGCTGTCGGTCCACTCAAAGAGAAAGTGGCTCACGCCAAATGACAGCAACTCGAACGCTACGCCGCTCTCGACTCGGTAACGATCCGGGTTGATTTCAGTCGTCTGAGCTGAAACAGAGCAAGCGATCCCGAGCGAAGCAAACGCGATTAGTTTGCGAGTCATCATGGCCCCTCCCTGAAGCAGTTCCCTGGGTTTAGCCTACCGAATAGGTGTCCGCTCTCAAAGAGATCTCGCCCGTACCGGCGCATTTTCAACCCTGGTTGTCCAACTTCACTCCGTGGACACCTTCGCTGCCGGACGTGCTGATCCGCTTTGCTTTGCCTGATACAATAATGCACGCATGAACCCCCTCCCCCCGGCACTCCGACCGGCGGGGAAGAACGAGGCCTCTGTTCCATGCCGTATTACACCAAACTCGGCAAGCTGCCCAAGAAACGTCACGTCCAGTTCCGTCGGCCCGACGGCGCCCTCTACTCCGAAGAGCTCTTCGGCACCGAGGGCTTCGTTGGACCGACCAGCACCCTCTACCACATCCACCCGCCGACTCAGGTGTCGGGCTGGAAAGCCGTCTACAAAACCAAGCCCGAATACGTAGAGATGGACGTCATGCGCATGCGCCACACGCAGACACAGGATGTCAAACCCGACGGCGACCCCGTCACGGGGCGCATCGTCCTCTTCGGCAACCCAGATGTCGAGATGGGCGTGTGCAATCCAGCCGAGCCCATGAAGTACCACTTCAAGAACGGCCAGGGCGACGAGTGCCTCTTTGTCCACTTCGGATCGGGCACCCTCTACACCATGTTCGGTACGCTCAAGTTCGGTAAGAAGGACTACATCGTCATCCCCAAGGGCACCATCTACCAGATGGTTTTCGACGAACGCCCCAATGACGGCTCCGACAACGAAGAATTCGGCGGGTACGCCAAGGCCGACATGCCCTTCGGGAAGTTCATCACCTTCGAAACGGTTAACTCGAGCCACATCCTGCCGCCCCCGACGTATCTTTCCAAGAAGACGAGCCAGTTCCTAGAGCACTCGCCCTACTGCGAGCGCGATCTGGTCATCCCCTTCGAAGATGAGGATCACCCGCTCTTCTACCACGAGTCGGGCGACTTCGAGGTGCGCATCAAGGCACGCGACACCGTGCACAGCTACATGTACTCGTACCACCCGCTCGATGTCGTGGGCTGGGATGGCTGCTACTACCCATACACCTTCAACATCGACGACTTCGCGCCCATCGTGGGCAAGCTGCACATGCCCCCGCCCATCCACCAGACGTTCGAGGGTCACAACTTCGTGATCTGCTCGTTCTGCCCGCGGATGCTCGATTTCCACCCGGAGGCGATCCCGGTCCCCTACAACCACTCCAACATCGACTCCGACGAGATCCTCTACTACGTCGAGGGCAACTACAAGGCCCGCCGCGGCATCACATCGGGCTCGATCAGCGTCCACCCGCAGGGCATCCCCCACGGCCCGCACCCGGGCACCGTCGAGGCGAGCCTGGGCAAGACGTACACGGACGAGCTCGCCGTCATGTGCGACACGTTCCGCCCGATGTACCCGACCAAGGCCGCGATCCAGATGGACGACGAGAAGTACCCAGAGTCATGGCGCGCCGACCACCACGCCCCGCTTCAAAACGGGCAGGCGAGTGCGGAGAAGCCGGTGAACACCTGGGATTAACGAGACTGTAAGAGTTGATCAATACCTAACCCCCGCGCAAGCGGGGGTTTGTGTTTTTAATGCTGTTTGATGGAGGGATGTGAATCCTGTTCACTACCCACCGAAGTCACCAGACGATCTCGCGCTCGCCGAGCGAGAGGTCGAGCCAAACTGAGCCGCGGTTCCTCTGCCTAGCGGCTGAAAGATCACGCCCACGCTTGTGTCGTCGCTGATCTTGTTGTAGGTGAAGTTCACGCCGAACACCGCGTTCTGGAAGTCGCGGAGGACTTCCGATCGGATGCTCTGTAAGTCGCCGATGTCGGTGTCATAGGTGACATCGAAACCGAGCGTGTACTTCTCTGTGAGTGTGTAATCCGTGCCCGCGTTGAGCAGCGTCGAGTCCTGCAAATCGAGGTAGCGGTACGACAGGTTGCTCGAGAACGTGGGCGAGTGCTCAAGGATGAACCCCGCTGCGGTCTGGCTCTGGCCCGATTGCTCGAAGTCGTAGATCGTCGAGCCCACGAGCGCAAGTGAATCGGTCGCTTGCATCGTTGCGGTGACGGTGCCGAAGTTTGAAAGACGAGAATTTTCAGGGCGCGACTCGTAGTACCGCCCTATGCCGTCGCCGCTGATTGCATCGTCTGAGGCAAAGACAAGCTCCGAGTCGAGCGTGATCCAGTCGACCGAGTACCACCGGCCCGGCCCGCCCCGTTTGGTCTGCCAGGTCTGATCGAGGCCAAATCTGACGACAGTGCCGTCGGCGAGCGACTCGACCGATTCGTCATAGACCGGCAGTTCGTCCTGATCGACGTTTGTGTCCGAGTAGAACGCCGTCACGCTGGGTCTGACGATGTGACGGATCCGATTGACATCAAGCGCCCTGCTGTACAGCTCGTTCTCGACTCGCTGGATCGTTGTCGCCAGGGTGAGGCCGACTGCGCCCCAGATACGCTCACTGTTGTCATCGTCTCCAGCGAACGTCTCGAAATCGTCGTCATAGATTGTGCCACGCCCGACCGCCCAGGGCAGCACCTTGATCGGCCCCGCAGAGAGATCGCCCGCCAGCTCATGCCTCGTGTCCGCACGTAGAACGTTGCCCTCGCTGAAGCCCTGCGCACGGAGCGCATCTGATATCTTGGTATTCGCGTTGATCCCGAGCGCTGCCTGCGCCTTGGCGTTGCTGGTTAGGCCGTATTCCGCGGGAGTCTTGTCCGTAAACGCGAGGCTCATGTTACCGACTCGGTACTCGCTCGTGTAGAGCAGGTGACCGGGCGCCACGGATTCGAGCAGATCGTCAGCGAGTCTCGTGTATGTCACTTCGGGCAGCTTCTGAACGTTGTACCCGTCGCTCTGCAGGATGTACTCGTTGGGTGTGAAATCGTCGAACTGGCCCTTGGCCTCTAGTGTGAGCGAACTGTTCTCGGTGAGCTTGCGCGCGTGGATCCGGTTGGTGAACTCGCGGCCTGTTTCTGCGAGGTCCTCGAAGAACGCATCGACGAAGTTCTCATCGGATACATGCGCAACTTCTGCGAACACTGCCCAGTCCTGACCAACCTTGGCGATGTGCTCAGCGCGGACGATGCCACGGTTCTCGCCGTCGCGGTCGAAGTCTGCACCCGTGGTCAGCGAGTCCTCGCCTGTGTCGTTGAATACCCAGTACGTCAAGAGCGAGCCTTTGTAGTCACTCCCCCGCCAGTCCGCGTTTAGCCCGAGTCCGGGCCCACGGTCCAGGAGCGCGTCAGCCTGAAGCTCCGCATTGAGCCCGTCGGGTTTCTGGAGCCCAAGCAGCGAGTACAGGTCCCAGGTGGTCCTGATCTCCTCACCCGATTTGGAACCGAAGACAAACTGCACATCACGCAGGGGAATGTCCTCAGGGTCGCCCTCAAACGTCGGCAGGTACCCGACGGGAAGCGCGAACGTGTTGAGCGTGATGTGGTCTGCGTCGGCGATCGTTGACGTCCGCTCGCTGCCATCATCTGCGATGGTCGTATCCTGCCGGATTGTGACCGTTCGCGCGCCGATCGTGAGGTTTGGTCTTGCGAATGCCGTGTTCGAGATGCTCGCGCGGTCGGCGACGAACTCCGTCTCCGAGAGTTGGCGTACCGACCTCGCTCGGACGTACAGTGGGAAACCGACGCGCGTATCAAAGGTCGAGAACACCGCATCGAGGACCAGCGCCTTATCGTTGCGCACGTCGTAGAACACGCGTGGCCCACGGAGGTTGTACCTGCCGTCGGTCGCAACCACGTCGCCTTCAAGGTAGACCCCATCGATATCACTGGCGCGCACGTTTGAGATAGACGCGTCGGCCTGGCCTGCGAAGAATACAACCGCTCGCTGCGAGGAGAGCTCGAGCACCCGATCTGTGCCCGGCTCGCGGTATGTGATGTTGACCCCGTCCTCCAGAATGACGGATTGTTCCTGACCGCTAAGCGTCCTGATGACCCGCCCCGCGCCCATCGAGACGATGCCTCGCGCGGTCATGATCGGGCTACCGGCCTGCGCCCTTGGCAGCGAGCCTGAGAAATCAAACCCTGGCCCGGGCGATCGAAGAGGTGTGCCCTCCCGGTCCTGCGCGAGCTGCTCGATTGCCGTCGGCTGCTGGAGCGGGTTGCTCACGACCGTGCCCATGAAGTTCGAGAGAGCCACGTCCGCAACGAGAGTGGCGGGCGAATCCAGTGGTCCCGGCTCGATCGCATCCGCCGCAAGATCGATCGGGGTTGTCAGCAGGATCACACCCTGCACGCTGAGCGTTTCAGCTGCGAGCGAGACCGATGCGTCAGCACTTGGCGTATCAACCCCTGTCAGATGCGCGAAGACCTGCACCGCGTTGTCGCCCAGATCGGGCCTTGGTGAGATCCAGAGCACCGCGGTGTCGGCCATCAGGTCGTAGCCGGCGAGTGAGATTTCTACATCTCGCTCCAGAACAAGCCTATGGGTCAGAGGCGAGCCGGCAATCCCCGGATCTGTCCAAGTCCATGCCCTCAGACCACTTGCGATGATTTCGCCCGGCACGGGTTCGATCGGGAGCTCGATCGATGAGAACGCCGAGCCCTGCCCGAGAACGCCCCCCGCCGAGCCCGCGGCGAGAACAAGTGCCGAGATGGTGCGATAGCTGCTGTGCATCCTTGCAGGTGGAGCATATCGCGCATGGCTAGCCGAAGCCCGGACCAAGCGACGAAAGCTACGAGCGAGTACACGGCACGCCTCACAGCGATTGTTACGAGTTTGTGGCTAGGCTATCGCTTTTTCCTGGATTCGTTCTCGCGAAGGAACCCTGATCTCGCTCGCCAACCCGATCTTGGACATGCACCAGATCACAAAGTAACTGACATCGACCTGCCACCACCGGAGCCCGTGTCTGGCGCTGGTCGGGAACGCATGGTGGTTGTTGTGCCACCCTTCACCCAACGCGAGAACTCCAAAAATCGCATTGTTCCGGCTCTCATCGTTGCTCTTGAAGGGCTTGGTGCCCCAAATATGACAGACCGAGTTAATGCTCCAAGTCACATGGTGGACCAGAAATACCCTGACAAGCCCGCCCCAAATGAATCCCCAGAGCACTCCGCCCCACGACCACGTGAATAAACCACCGAAGATGGCCGGGAGTACAAGTCCCGCGAGCACCCATACCGGGAACAACCTGCTCATCCAAACTATGAGCATGGATTTGCGGAGATCTTTCGTGTACTTGTCGAGATTGCGTGGCTGCTTGTAGATGAACCAGCCCATGTGTGCGTGCCACATGCCGCGGAGGGTGTCAAAGACACCAGTCCCGTGCCCGTGCGGCGAATGCGGATCGTGTTCTGCATCACTGTGCTGATGGTGCATCCTGTGCTGAGCAACCCACTGTAACACTGGACCCTCTGCCGCCATCGATCCGAGTATCGAGAGAATCGCTTCGACAACCCTTGGAGTCTTGAAACTTCGGTGCGTAAACAGACGGTGGTACCCCACTGTAATCCCAAGCGCAGTCACCACGTACATCACCAGCAGTATGCCCAGCTGTACCCAGTTGAACGCGACATTCCAAAGAAGAGAGATCGCGACAACGAGTCCCGCAAAGGGAAGAAGCACACCAATGAGATTGATAACTTTGAGCCTAACCCTAATGTGCTCGTTTTCGTGCGCATGGTCAGCCTGTGATTCGGATCCATCCCGCGAATCTTGAGTCATGAGTAATGCTCATTTGTTGAGTGGGTTCTCTTGGCCCAGGCAGGGCTGGCAATAGATCTTACCAGACAGCAGTTCCGTCCGCTTCCCCCGTTTCATTGGGATCGGGTGTAGCGGCGATTGCACAATTCGCCAATCCAATTGCTCTCATGGATCAGTCATTCGACGAGATACCCATGTAGTTCATGGATTACCCTTAGTGAACGGCAGGGCTAGGGCATTTCTGCTTGCCGGCGGATCAACACACCTCACACTCCACTTTCTGATGCTAATCATCTTCCTTGAACTGACTCGAATACGCGATCCCAATCATGAGTGTGGGCGGCAGGACCATCGCACCCGCCTCCTGAGCGACCTCGTCGATGTTCCGGAACTTGCCGTCTTCGACCTGAGTCTTCAGATCTACCGCAGCGTTCTCCCATGACTTCATCAGATACCCAGCTATGAGCCACTGCTCTTCGGAGCGAGGGCGGTACTTCGTCACGATCGGGAGATCCAGAGGCAGCTCGATGTACCACTTGTCATCGACATCCTCTCGGATCTTGATACCAAAGGGCGGCAGCAACGGCTTGCCATCCCACATGAGACCCGCGTAGCCCTCGCCGATCTCCATCGCGGTCAGCCTGTCGCTCGCCTGCTCGAACGAGTCGTATGGATTGGTCAGCAACTGCTGGAATGCGGAGTTGAACGTGTCGCCAGGGTTCGAATTCGGGCTGCGTCGCTGTCTCATCATGCCCTGAGAGAGCCGAGCCATGATCGAGGTCGCCTGCCCGTTCGCCGCCGCTTCCTCAGCATCCTCTTTGAGCTTCTCAACTTCCTCAGGGAATGCTTCGTTGATCGCCACCGCCAACTCGGCGAGCCTGCCCGCCATACGGCCGAATCGCCGCAGCGCGAGCCGCATGTCGTCATCTTCCGCGTAGAAGAGCTCGTGGAGCCGCTGGGTGTTGCCGTCCTTGACCATCGCCTCGAGGCTCTCGATGACCGCCTCGGGCGAGCTCTGGTCGTATTGCTTGGGCTGGCGTCGACAGCCAGCCACGCACGAAACGACAATCAGGACGACCAAGAGTGTTCTTAGCATGACATCAGCCTACCAGACACCCCGTCTTCGGTGGCTCCGCCCCGGCAGATGCGTACGATCCCGCATGCAGATCAACCTGAACGGCAAATCCCACGAGACACCCGAGGGCACCACGATCGCGGGACTGATCGAGCAACTCAACCTCGCCGATCAGGCTTGCGCCGTCGAGGTCAACAAAGCACTCGTCACCAAGGTCAACCACGCAACGCACACACTCAGCGAGGGCGACACCGTCGAACTCGTCACTCTCGTCGGAGGGGGCTAACACCATGCCTGACTCATCCAGCACGATGACCACCCACAGCGAACCCCATATGAAGCCCCTCGTCGTCGGCGAGCGATCGTTTAACAGCCGCCTCGTCCTGGGCACGGGCAAGTACGCGTCCATGGAGCTCATGAAAGACGCGCTCGACGCCTCGGGCACCGAGGTCGTGACGGTCGCTGTCCGCCGGGAGCGACTCTACAACGAGCAGGGCCAGAGCCTGCTCGATTTCCTCGACCTCGATCGGTACACGGTCCTGCCCAACACCGCCGGCTGCTTCAGCGCCGAGGACGCCGTGCGCGTCGCGCGCCTTGGGCGTGAGCTGCTCGAACAGCTCGGCAACCCCGGCGCGTCGTGGGTCAAGCTTGAGGTGCTGGGCGATAAGAAGACTCTCCTGCCCGACCCCGTCGGCACCCTGGAAGCCACGCGCCAGCTCGTCAAGGACGGGTTCAGCGTCATGTGCTACTCGTCCGACGACCCGATCAGCGCGATGCGGATTAAAGACGCCGGCGCGACGAGCGTCATGCCCGCAGGCAGCCCGATCGGCTCTGGCCAGGGCATCCTCAACGAGAACAACATCGTCCTCTGCCTCGAACTGCTCAAGCAGGGCGACCCCGACTACCCCGTCATCGTCGACGCGGGCGTCGGCCAGGCGAGCGATGTCGCCAGAGCGATGGAACTCGGCGCCGACGGCGTGCTTCTCAACACCGCCGTAGCCCACGCGACGGACCCCGTCCAGATGGCCCACGCGATGCGCCACGCCACCCTCGCGGGTCAGCAGAGCTACCTCGCGGGCCGGATCGACAAGAAGCTCTACGCGACCGCGAGCAGCCCGATGGAGGGGGCGATCAGTTATATTCCGGGGGAGTGATTCAGACTCGTATCAAACTTCCAGATGATCGTGGCGTGCGTGTATTACGAGCCGCGGCAGGAGAGCTGAACGAAGCTGGCATATTGCCTGACTCGATCGGGTTACCTTCAACCAGAACCATCAAGCCAAAGACCCGACGGTTTGAACAAACCCAGTACCACTGGACTGAGGCAGCATCGACAGCGATCCTCCTTCCACTGATCTTCCTACTACCCATATTGTCAGAACATCTTGGTGTAAGCAGATGGGCATCACTCGCGCCTGCATTTCTCGTGGCGATTATTGTCCATAGAGTGCTGAACCGGGCATGGAACAAACGCTACACAAGGCAATATGAATCAAAGCTAAAGGATCACTGCATGTGCCCTTCATGCGTCCATGACTTGAGCGGGCTAACGCCCGCTGATGATGGCTGCACCATTTGCCCCGAGTGCGGCGCCGCATGGAAGCTGCCTCAACACAAAAACAAGAACGAGCCCCACGCCGAAGCGAGGGGCTCTGGGTGAAAGGTCAGTCCGCGGCCGAGGGGAACGTCGAGGTGTCCATCTCGGAGTCGGGCTTCGTCTCACGATCCCTGGTCATCGCCTCGAACACCGCCTTTCCGAACGGCGCGGGCGCGACACCCAGACGCGAACGCCTGAGGTCGATCACGAAGCTCTTCCCGTCAGGACGCTTTACAAACACGAACGGGATCGCGACGGCCTCGACGCGGAAAAACCTGGGGCCCGACCTCGGCATCGTCGCGAGGTGCCTGATGAGCGGCGCATCGCTCGAATCGAAGCCGAAGAGGGCGCAGTAGTTCACCATCTCGTGCACCCTGCGGAGCTCGACCACGTAGGTGCCGACCTGGATGTCCTCGGGCGCAACGGCCCTAACGATGTTGATCTCCTTGTTCATATCACAACCCCCGGCCTTACTCGGCCGGTCATGCGCGCACAACAACGCGCTCCAGAGAAACAGAAAGCTACAAATTCAGTGTGTTGGGCCGGGGTTACGACCCGCGGCTGTTTGCGTGCAGCCACCGTTCGGATATGCGTCCGTACGAGGTGAGATTCGGTTTGTCTCGCATTACAGCAAACATCGGTTCAACTCCGGGGGAGGGCGAGTTTCGCACCTGCAACCCGCTCAGTCAACAAGGCACTCAGGATTTTATTGCATCCTGACATCAACTTTCTGAGTTGAAGACTTCCCAGAGCAAAGGCATCTCACCCTTGCCTGTCATCGCCATCCAAACCATCGCCAGCGCGTTCGTGACCGTCCGGCGACGGATCTGCTCACGGTCTCTGCCGAGCCTGAACTGCCTGATGCTCTCGTAGCCATCGGGCCCGGCGACTCCAATCCAGACCGTGCCGACAGGTTTCTCGGCCGAGCCGCCTCCCGGACCAGCGATGCCGGTCACCGCAACGGCGTAGTCAGCGCCAGTACCTTCTCTGCCGCCAAGTGCCATCTGCCTGCAACACTCCTGGCTCACCGCGCCGACCGAATCCAGCACGGATCGCTCGACACCGGCCAGACCGACCTTCATCTCATTCGAGTAGGCCACAAACCCACCCGCGTAGGCAGACGACGACCCGGGAACGCTGGTCAGAACCTGCCCAATCATGCCACCCGTGCACGATTCGACGGTCGCGAGCATCTCGCGCCGTTCGGTGAGCAGGCTGAGCACAATCTCGGGGAGCGATTCTTCTTCGCTTGAGACGACGTGCTCGCCGAGTTCCTCACGCACCTGTCCCTTGGCTTCGTCGAGCAGTGTCGCACCGAGCGCCTCGTCGCTGCCTTCGTACCGCATGCGGATGAACACAACGCCCGACGATGCGGTCGTCCCAATGAGCGGATTCCGCTGCCGGTCCATGAGATCGCCGAGTTTCTGTGCGATGGCGCTCTCGCCCATTCCTACTGTGGGCATGACGCGGGTAAGAATCTTGATCTCTGGCCTAAGAGAGCCGACCACATCCGTCTCGAACATCGGGTGCATCTCGCTGGGTGGGCCGGGCAGGCAGAACACATCCGTTTCGCCCACCACGCCTTGTAGTCCAGGAGCCGTCCCACGCTCGTTCTTCAGGCACCTCGCTCGAGTGGGTCTCATCGCCTGCACACGATTCGTGTCGGGCATCGCGATGCCGCGTCCCTCGAACCACTGGTGCAGTTCCCGCAGCGCATCTTCGTCTTCGATGAGCGTGTCGCCCATCGCGTCCGCGAGCGCCTGACGGGTCAGGTCATCCGCTGTAGGGCCCAATCCACCGGTCATGACAACCAGATCGTGTTCCACGGCGAGCGCAGATATCCGATTGATAAGGACCTCAAGACCATCGGCTACCGTGACGTGCACGAGCGGCGTGACACCCCGCATCACGAGTTGTTCTGAGAGCCACTTCGAGTTCGTGTCAAGCTTCTGACCGAGAGTCAACTCGTCACCGATACTCAGGATCGCTGCGGTCTTGTGCGTGCGGTCAGGCATGCACAAGGGTAGGTCTACAAATTCATCACGCCTGGTCGCGGACGACATGTGCGACGATGCTCGACGTCGAGTGGGGAGTACCGAAGGGTTCTCCGCCAAGAATCACGACTCGCGAGCCGGGGATTGCCCATCCGGATTTGACGAGATCTTTCTCTGCCATCCTGACGAACTCATTGAATCCACCGGGAGGATCGCGACGGAACGGGTTTACGCCGCCCAGTAGCGCCATGCGCCTCGTGAACCGTCGTTCTGATGAATAGGCAACAATCGGGACATCAAAGTTGTTCTGGCTGAGGAAGCGGGCGCTCGTGCCATGCTGCGACCAGCACACGATCAGCTCAGCTCCAAAGTCCTGCGCGACGTGCCATGCCCCGTGGGCGATGGCAGCGATCTTGTACTTTTTGTTCGAGTACAACTCAGGGGGTGTCGCTCGGCTGGGAAGTTTGGCCAGCCGATCCTCCGACGCACGAATGATCCGTGTCATCGTATCCACAACGAGATCCGGGTGGTCTCCGACTGCTGTCTCACCTGAGAGCATGACCGCGTCGGCGCCGTCGAAGACCGCGTTGGCTACATCTGAAGCCTCGGCGCGTGTCGGGCTGGACGCGGTGATCATTGTTTCGAGCATCTGAGTCGCGACGATCACAGGTGTACCGACGCTTTTGCATGTCTCGATAATCTTCTTTTGCGAGACCGGTGTCTGCGCGATGTCCATCTCGACTCCAAGATCACCCCGTGCCACCATAATGACATCCGCGGACTCGGCAATCTCGCGGATGTTGTTCACGGCTTGCGGCTTCTCGATCTTGGCGACAATCGGAATTCTCGATCCCGCCTTCTCCGCGGCCGAGACATCGACGCTGCAGATACCCGCCAGCCGATCTCGTAATCCGCGAACTTCCTCTGCACGGCGAACGAAGGACATGGCAATAAAGTCAACGGCGTGCGATACCGCCCATTGGCATATCTCCCAATCGCGATCGCCGACCGCTGGTGCGGACAGCTCTGTCTCAGGCAGGTTGATGCCTTTGCCGGTGGTGATCAGGCCGCCAACAGTGACCGTGCAACGGACCCAGCCATCGTCCTTGGCGATAACGAGCAGCCGAACGGCGCCATCATTAAGCAGAACACGCTGACCGATTTCGACCTCATCAGTGAGCTCGGGGTATGTTGTCGGGAAGTGCGCGACTGTCTTGGCATCTTCCTGCACGAGCTCGGCAACATCTATTTCGTTCGTGAAGACGACTTCCTGGCCAACCTCGAGATCAAAACCGCCGTCGGGTACTTGTCCGCACCTGATCTTTGGACCGGGCAGGTCAGCCATGACCGCGATCGGCCTGTCCATTTCCTTGGAGACCTCGCGGACAACCTTGAGGCGATTTTCGTGGTCGTCGAACGAGCCGTGCGAGAAATTGAAGCGGAAGACGCGGACACCGAGTGTGATGAGTCGCCTGACCATCTCCGGCGAGTCAGAGCTGGGTCCGATGGTTGCCACGATGCGGGCAACCGTCGGAAATCTGGTCTGCGTGCATTCTGCCTGTGGTGTCATTGCACTGTTCCCGCTGAATCGAGTTCTCGAGCCCTGGCGAGCGCCCCAACCCGCCTGTAGTTCTCACGGAAAAAATCGACGTAGCGAATCTGAGACTTGACGGCCCAGTCAGGATGCTCTGAATCACGCCAGGAATTGCGGATCACCCGATAGTTCTCGGGCGTGAACTCGAGCCGATTGCCCGGCTTACCCTCCTGAGTCGGGGGCATCTCGTGCACCGGCATCGCATAGAAGAGCCGCTCCATCTCGGCCAGCACTTCCGGCGGGAAAGACGCATCAGCACGTGCATCATTGAGCGCTTTCCATGCGGCCTTGAGTTCTGTGGATGTATCGATACCAAATGCGCCCATCATCGGGCCGATCGAACTCCGCCAGCCCGCAGGCCTGTCACTGCCCGCGATCAGGTACGGGTTCACCCTGTCCATGAAGTGATCGAAGTGCTTGTCGTACATCACACGTCGCGCTGGAAGCCTGCGGAGCGCGTAGATTGCCGGCCCCATCTCATCGCCCTCCATATCGACAACGCGATCCTCGGGCGGCGTGGACGCGATGGGCGGGAAGTTCCATACAGACTGCCCCCGCTCCGTCAGCACATACTCAATAAACCGCCGCGCGATCACGGGTTGCGGACCACCCCTCAACACAGACACCGGATCAGGATCGATGTACACACTGCCCGCGGGGTCGACATAGCCCACGCGTCCAGAGGTCGGATCAGACCCCGGCGCGAGCACCGACTGCGCCTGGCCCCGGCCGTAGAAGTCGATCGCGAGCCCCGCAGCAGCCTCACCCGTTGACACATCGATCGGAGGCTTGCTCGACGAGCCGCTGAAGTACCTCGCGTTCGCTGACAACTCGCGGAGCAGCGCCCACCCCTCGTCCCAGCCTTCGTGACTCAGGATGTAATCGACTGTGGTCGTGATCGAACCCGACTGCCTCGGATCAGCCATAGCGATCCAGCCCATGAGCCGAGGGTCCGTCAGATCATGGAACGACTTCGGCGCAGAGAGCCCGAGTTGGTCGTACACCTCGCGGTTGTAGACGATGCCGAAACTTGAGAGCGCCGTCGCCATCCAGTGCTGGTCCTTCTCATAGAGCGGCTGGGAACCGATCGCATTCGGGCCAAACCACTCCTCGATGACCGACGCCTCAAAGCCCGCCGACTCGGACATCGGAAGCGTGATCGACTCTCCGTCCTTCTGGACCCTGCACGCGGACATGAGCCTGCCGTGGTCGTAGGACCCGCCCCCGAACATCAGGTCGATAGGAATCGTCCCCGGCTCGGTCGCGAACGTATTTCGATCGATGTTGCCGGCATTCCATGCCGCGGAGTACTGAGCGACGAGTTGCTTGATGATCTCACTCGTGCCGCCCGGCGTGATGTAGCGGACCCGGACTGGCTCGCCGTACTTCTCCTCGTGCCAGCGTTGAAACCCCAGCCCAAACTCCTCACGGAGCTGAGCCAGGTGCGGCGTGATGATAATCAACTGCTTCGCGTCGCCCGAAACGGGGGCCTTGTCCGCAGGCCGAAGCAAAAGCGGGACGGCCACGAGGCTCACGAAAATCACTGCGAATGCGATGCGTGCAATAGGCATGGGCGAGAGTCTATCGTCGTAGGCGAGCGGTGATCTCGCGGGGAGGTGCTTTGTGATCGATCAGCCCGTCGCACTCGTCACCGGGGCCAGCTCAGGCATCGGCTTGGCTACCTCGAAGCTCCTCTCGGAGCAGGGGTACCACGTCGTCCTCGCCGCTCGGCAAGCGGGCCCGCTGAGCGAAGCCGCCGCTTCGATCGAGAGCCCGACGACCGTCGCTAGGCTCGACGTCGCAGATCAGGTCCAATGCCGGGCGCTGATCGACCGGATCAGTGACGAGCTTGGGCGGCTCGATGTGCTGGTCAACAACGCCGGCTACGCCCCGCTCCTGCCCATCGACCAGACCGACGACCGCACGATCGAGCAGGCCTACCGCGTCAACGCGATTGGCCCCGCTTCCCTCATCGCCCACGCCTGGCCCATGTTCAGATCTCAAGAAGCCAGCTGCATCGTAAACGTCTCCACGATGGGCACCGACAACCCGTTCCCCGGCTTCTTCGCATACGCCTCGTCGAAGGCAGCGGTGAACCTGATGACGCGAAGCTGCGCCAAAGAGGGTGCCGAATTCAACATCCGAGCGTTCGCCGTCGCCCCAGGTGCGGTCGAGACGCCCATGCTCCGGAGCCTGTTCGATACTGAAACGCTTCCTGAGTCGGACTGCCTCACGCCAGAAGAAGTTGCTGACGTGATCAGCAGCTGCATCTCGGGCGAGATGGACGACAAGAACGGCGAGGTGATCTGGGTCTCGAGGGCGGATTGAGGCTTAGCGCCTGAACCATGCCTTGTGCCACCGGTGCATCTCGTCAGGAGTCGGCTCTGGAAGCCTGGGCCAGAATGAAGCACACTCCGGACACAGTCTCGGGCCTATGGGATGATCAGATTCGATTCTTAGTTCATTCGGGCAACCCGTCAGATCATAAGCACAATCAAGACATTGCCCTCGTCGGATTCTGCTGTACAGATCGAGCTTAGATTCGAGTAGGCGGTTCGCCGGATTCTTCCGTGCCCTTGCTTTGAGGTAGTGTTTCAACACTTCTAAACCAACTACTACAAACAGCAGCATTGACACTGGATGAAGAAAGAGCACCATCGCGGTTATTGCAATAACAGCAACCACAAATTGAACCGTTGGCGATCGATCGATCCGCACCCACCCCTTTAAATCATGATCCTCTGGCCAAGCTTCATCTTTCTCTGATTCTCGCTGCAGCAATGCTCGGGACCAATATGCGTGCCGATCGTTGAGCAAGTCAGTTGCGACCGAGAGTTCACTCGTGCGAAAAGCACGCTCAAACGGCCCGGTCCTCGGATCGCGGAACCGCCTCACTCCTCGATCTCAACCTCGAGCACGTGCAGCTCCTTGAGCTGATCCTCGCTGACCTGGCTCGGGGCCTCCGTCATGAGGTCCGCGCCGATCTGTGTCTTGGGGAACGCGATGACGTCGCGGATGTTGTCCGTGCCTGTCAGGTGCATGACGAGCCGGTCGAGACCGAAGGCGATCCCGCCGTGGGGCGGGGCACCGAGCTGGAGTGCATCCAGAAGGAAGCTGAACTTGTCCTTGGCTTCTTCCTTGGACATACCAAGCAGCTCAAAGACCTTGGACTGGACCTGCTGGTTATGAATACGGATCGATCCGCCCCCGATCTCGGAGCCGTTGCAGACGATGTCGTAGCCCGCGCTGACGATGCCCTCGATCGTGTCAACGTCCTTCGGATCTGCGTTCAGGAACGCGTCGATCTGGCTGGGCTCTGGCGCGGTGAACGGGTGGTGCATCGCGTAGAACCGGCCGCCCTCCTCGTCGTACTCGAACATCGGGAAATCGACAACCCAGAGGAAGTCCCACTTGCTCTCGTCAATGAGATCGAGATCTTTCGCAATCTTGATGCGCAGCTCGCCCATCGCCTTGAGGCATGTCGTGCGAGAGTCGGCACCAAACAGGATCGTGTCTCCGGGCTCTGCGCCGGTGAGCTCTGCGATCGCCGGCCACTCGGCCTCGATGAATCGCGCAATGCCCGTCTCGGGCTTGCCCTCGGCGTTGACCTTGACCACGGGCACGCCGCCCGCGCCAAACTGCTTCACGAACTCGGTGTACCCGTCGGTCATCTTGCGTGTGAGCTTGTCAG
Organism: Phycisphaera sp.; assembly: GCA_003712165.1. GTDB lineage: Bacteria > Planctomycetota > Phycisphaerae > Phycisphaerales > UBA1924. The sequence continues at coordinate 1,530,962 of RHLH01000001.1, read as the reverse complement.
CGCCGCCTGGCACGCGGATGGCCTTGATCATCCCCTGACGCTTGGCCAGCGCACCCTGGAAGACCTTGAACTCGGAGTTTGCACACGCTTCCGAGAGATCGACCAGTTCGAGCCCGTATCGGCGGTCGGGGCGGTCGATGCCGTAACGGTCCATCGCCTCGTGATAAGGCATCCTGTCAAGCGTTGGCACCTCGACACCCATGACCTCCTTGAAAACCCGGCGGACGACGCCCTCCATCGTCTGCATCACGTCCTCACGCTCGACGAAGCTCATTTCACAGTCAATCTGCGTGAACTCCGCCTGCCGGTCGGCGCGAGGGTCTTCGTCGCGGAAGCATCGGCAGATCTGGAGGTACTTGTCACACCCTGAGACCATCAGCAGCTGCTTGAACAGCTGAGGAGACTGGGGAAGTGCGTACCAGTTCCCCGCCTGGTTCCGGCTAGGCACGATGAAGTCTCGCGCGCCTTCAGGTGTGGACTTACACAGGATCGGGGTCTCGATCTCAAGGAAACCCTGCTCGTCGAAGTAATCGCGCACGACCTTCGTCACGCGGTGACGCGTCTTGAGGATCTGCTGCATCGCAGGCCTGCGCAGATCGATGTACCGGTGCTTGAGGCGGACTTCTTCACGAGGCAAGTCGCCCTTCTCGTCGTTGGGCAAGAAAGGTGGCGTCTCGCTCGCACTCAAGACTTCGAGCCTCTGAACGACAACCTCGATCTCACCCGTCGCGAGCTTGGGGTTCGGGCCGCCCTCGCGGACTCGAACCGTCCCCTCAGCGGCGATCACGAACTCGTTGCGCAGCTTGTCCGCCTGCTCGAGCAGTTCCTGAGAAGCGTCCTCGGTGTCGAACACGAGCTGGGTCAGGCCCTCGCGATCTCGGATATCTACGAAGATGAGACCCGTGCCGTGGTCTCGGTAGGCGTTGACCCATCCCGCGAGGGCCACGGTCTGGCCGACGTGTTCGGTGGTCAGTTGGTTGCAGTTGTGCGTCCGCTTGAGCATCTTCTTCTCCACGGTTTGAAGGTCGCCGCGACTCTAGGGCCCTCGATCGGCTGGTTACCCATCCGATCGGCCTGTATACGCCCCGAATCCACGTTTTTCATCCGAGCCGAACGCTCCGCGCCCGCCGGTAACGCCCAGCCCCGGAGCGCCACCTGACCATCAGGGTCAGAGGCCCCACGACCACGCGGTACCCACGCCTGTTCGATCTTGACTCCCGCAGCAACCTCGCGGCCTCGCGCTCGTGGCCGGTCGAGGCCCGGCTCGTTCGTTCCAACCGAGCCCATTCCTCGGTCATGAATTCCTTGCTTTCCATTTTCTATCTCACTATTTCGTCCGCGCTCGTCGCGCAGGACAACCATCGCGGGCATCGCCCACGTACAACGGCAACGAAAAACAACAACAGGTGCACCCCTTCCCGCGATCACCGGACGCGATTCAGACGCGCACGGCAACCCCGTAAGGGTTCAAGAACAGGACGTTGATGAGCAGTGGTTCGGCTTAGCCGATGTCAACCAGCAATTGGTTGGTGCTGGCCTGGGCATACATCATTACGGAACCCTGCCACGACAACGTTGTTCGTATCAGCGTTGAGCATTGCTTGGCTCCTTTCGATGCGTGGCGTTTGCCACAAACCCGGTCAGTTACATCGGATTGGGCAAAGAGCCCTCGCCGAGCGGCCAGTGTACACATTCATCATCGGATGTCAACGCCCGGAACATTGAACTTGCATTGTCTTTATGCAAAAGCACGACAATCCGAGGATTGCCGTGCTCGCGTTGAGATCGGTTATCAATCAGCCAGTATTCAGACCGCTTCGATGACCATCGCGACGGAGTTGCCCCCGCCCAGGCAGAGACCCGCGACACCACGCTTGGCGCCTGTGCGATGCATCTGATGAATCAGCGTGGTCAGCACACGGGTGCCCGATGCCCCGATCGGGTGACCCAGCGCGATGCCCCCGCCGCAGATGTTGAGCTTGTCCTCTGGGATGCCCAATTCCTTGATGTTGCAGAGAACTTGAGCCGCGAACGCCTCATTGATCTCGAAGAGATCGATATCGTCGATGGTGAGCCTGGCTTTCTCGATGGCCTGAGCCACACCTGTGATGGGAGCTGCGAATATGTCCTTGGGTGCGACGCCGCTGGTGGCGTAGCTGAGAATCTTGGCCAAGGGCTTGGCGCCGACTTCCTCGGCCTTGCTCGCACTCATCACGATGGTCGCCGCGGCACCATCTGATATCTGGCTCGCGTTCCCCGCGGTTACTGAACCGTCCTTCTCGAAGACGGGCCTAAGGCCCGCAAGACCCTCGGGGGTCGAGTCACCCCGGATGCCCTCGTCGGCCTGCACGCCGCCCTCAGGCCCAGGCTTCTTGCGATTGCCCAGATCCTCGCCGGTCAGCTTGATCATCTCGTTGTCGAACCAGCCCTCGGCGGTCGCCTTCGCCGCACGCACATGGCTCTGAGCGCTAAACCGGTCCTGCTCCTCTCGGCTCACGTCGTACTTCTTCGCAATGTGGTCCGCGGCATTGCCCATCGCCCAGCCCTCGAACGCACAAGTCAGCCCGTCGTGCTGCATGTGATCCTGGAGCGTCGCCGGGCCGAACTTGGCGCCCTGGCGGACGTTTGAGTAGTGCGGCGCAAGCGTCATGTTCTCAAGACCACCGGCGACGACGCACTCGTTATCGCCTGCCTTGATCGACTGCGCCGCCAGCATGACTGCTTCGAGACCCGAGCCGCAGACCTTGTTGATGGTCTTCGCGCTGACCGTGTCGGGCAGGCCTCCACCAAGCGCTGCCTGGCGTGCGGGGTTCTGGCCGAGGCCCGCCTGGAGCACGCAGCCCATAATGCACTCGTCAACGTGGTCCTTCGCGGCGGGGACCTCGTCCAGCACGGCCCTAACAGCAAAGCTGCCCAGCTTGGTCGAGGATGTTCTGCTGTATCCGCCAAAGAATCGGCCGATAGGAGTGCGCTTGGCTGCGACGATAACTGGCTGATTGGCGGACAAGGCATCTCTCCTGCACTAGGGCCCACGAGCGGCATGCTCGCAGAGCATCCTAGGCCTGTATACAACTCTGCCAAGCCATCAGGTGTTCCGTGTACGCCCAGAATCTGCCCAGGCCTCCCTAGACTCACATCCACCAAAGGAGCTAGCGATGCGAGACCCGCTCTTCTACAGAATGACAGACTACGACCGGTCGCTCCTGCCCAACGAGCACCTTCGCACGCTCGACGCCAACGCCGTCGATAGGAAGGAGTGGGAAGCCACCACCGGTTACAGCATCGGCTACCCGGCGTGGGGCATGCTCTACTACACCGTCCTCTGCCGCCTCAGGCCAGACGCGTTCAACCTAATCATCGAGACAGGAACCAACATCGGGTCTTCTTCGATCGTCCTCGCGCAGGCGATCAAGGATTCAAAGGGCTCGGGCGAGGTGCGCACGGTCGAACTCGAACCCGAGTACTCGGCCAAGGCGAGGGACAACGTCACAAAGGCTGGGCTGAGGGATATTGTCCGGTTCTATGAGGGTGACGCGATCGAGCAGCTTCCAGAGATGCTCACGGGCGACGACAAGGTCGCAGTCGCGTTCCTCGACGGCAGCCATCTCTACCAACAGGTCATCCGTGAGTTTGAGCTCGTAGAGCCCCACCTCGATGACGACTCGGTGGTCATCTTCGACAACACCTATCTGATCGCAGAACCCAAGGAAGACCAGCGCGTCAACGGCGCTCTCCGTGAGATCAAGAGAAGATTCGGCGGCAACCTGATCAACCTGCCCTACTGCTCGTGGTACACCCCGGGCATGGCCCTCTGGCAGCGCCAGCCCTTCGGTGACATGACACCGCCCGCCTGACTCCACACACGCTCCCGGCAGGCATAGGCTTGGCCTGAAACCCCTGTATACACGCCAACGGAGCGACCCATGTCGAGCGATTTTGTCCATCTCCCCGCCAACACCAACCAGGCTCTCGGCATCGCTGAGTACGCGATCGAATTCATGAAGTCGGGCACTCCCGACGAGAGCGTCCTCGAACGAACCCGGATGTTCCACACCGACGCCTGCCTCTGCGGCCTGTCCGCGCTGGCTCTTGGAACCAACGCTCCGACCGTCCTCCGCGACGAGGCACTGGGCTACCCGGTTGGTGACGCTACCCAACAGGTGGGAAACGCCGAGCAGAAGGGCGCAACAGTCTTTGGCTCCTCCACCCTCGTCTCGCCCGAAAAGGCGATCCTCGCCAACTCCAACGCGGTCCGCGAATGGGACTCCAACGGCACAAATTTCGGATACGACCCCGAGCGCGGCAACACCGCCGGCGAGTTCGGCCACAACGACTTCTACCCGGTCGCGATCGCCGCGGCACAGATGGCTGGCATGGACGGAGCGTACGCGCTGCAAGGCATGGTCCTCTCCGACGAGATCCGTGGACGCCTCGCAGAGGTCTTCAGCCTGAAGACCTACAAGGTTGACCACGTCGTCCACGGCGCGATCGCCTCGGCGGCAACCTTCGGCGCCATGCTCGGCGCAACCGCCGAGCAAATCGAGAGCGCGATCGGCATGGTCGTCGCGCACGCGATCCCGTTCCGTGCGATCCGTGCCGGCAAGCAGCTCTCTGACTCAAAGGGCGCCTCTGCAGCCATCAGCACCGAGTTCGCGATTACCGCCGTGAAGCGCTCGATGAAGGGCTTCCTCGGGCCGCGCGATATCTTCCGCAACCCCGAGGCGATCTTCCGCATCTTCGAGGGCCCCGGGCAGATGTTCGTCGCCACGGGCAAGGATCCACAGAACACAGAGAATGCTGACGCGTCCCCGTTCGATCTGCACCTCGCCAAGTCCGGCAAGGACTTCACGGTCATGGGCATGCACTTCAAGCTGGGCCTGTACGAGCACCAGTCAGCTGGCGCGATCCAGGCCATGCTCGACCTGCTCGAAAAGAGCCCCTCGCTCCTCGAGGACGAGAGCGGTGCGAACATCGAGAAGATCAAAATCATCGCCTACGAGCCCGCGTTCGGGATCATCGGCGATCCCGCGAAGCGGAACCCAACCACACGTCAGAGCGCGGACCACTCGATGGTCTACATCATCTCCACGCTGCTGCGTAAGGCGCTCACGAGCAAGAAGGTCGGCTGGAAGGATCTCATGCTTGAGCCTGCCGATTACGGCGACGCCGCGATCTACGACGAACGCACACGCTCGCTCATGGACAAGATCGAGTTCGAGCACGGCGGCAAGGAATACGACGACCGTTACCCCGACGGCATCCCCACCAGCGTCGTCATTTCCGACAGCTCGGGCGCGGCTCACGAATCCGGACTCGTCATGTACCCGGGCGGCCACGCACGCAACACCACAGCGGATCTCAAAGACATTCTCGCTCACAAGTTCAGGCTCCTTGGCAGCCTCGCATTCGAGAGCCCCGAGCCCATCATCGAGCGGTACAACAGCATCTCGAACTTGAACGCCGACGAGCTCCGAAGCATCAACGACTACGAGATCACCGTCCGCGGAACGTTCAAGTGAGCACGTCGATCTGCGTCTACCTCGGTGCTCGCCCGGGTGATTCGCCCGTCTGGACTGAGGCCGCGGCTGAGGCTGGGAGAACGATCGCCGAGGCCGGGCACACCCTCGTGTACGGCGGGGGACAGCTCGGGTTGATGGGCGTGATCGCCGACGCCGCCCTCAAAGCGGGCGGCCGTGTCGTGGGGGTCATCCCGCAGCAACTTGTCGATCTCGAACAGGCTCACCCGGGCCTGCACGAGAACCACGTCGTCTCGGGGATGCATGAACGCAAGGCAAAGCTCACCCAGCTCTCAGACGCGTTCCTTGTCCTGCCGGGCGGGTTCGGCACGATGGACGAACTCTTCGAAGCTATTACCTGGCGGCAGCTACGGTTCCACGAGAAACCGATCACACTCATCAACGTCAACGGCTACTACGACGGGCTCTGGGCGTTCCTGCAGCAGGGCAAAGCTCTTGGCTTTATGCCCAATGGTACATTTGATGGGCTCAGTATCGAAACCGATTCCGCGCGTGCGATCAAGGCGATAGAGAGTAGTCACTGATGAAATCGGCCGGCTCCTCCCGATGAGAAGCCGGCCGAGTATGGCAGATCAAAACCGACTGGAGCGAACTAACGACGACGGCGTATTGCTGCGGCTCCACCGATGCCGAGCAGCACCACAGATGCGGGCGCAGGCACGATCACTTTATAAGTACCGAGCAGTGTCGCGTTCGCGACGTCGTCTGATGTATCTGCAGGGAAGTACAGGTCGCCGCTCATGTTCCCGGCCAGCATGTCTGCGTACTCATCGGCAGTGAGAGTCCAGGTGCCAGATCCCGTAAAAGCCTGGGTACCTGCTGTGAAATCAACCGTGAAGTCCGAGGACCAGCTCCACAAATTCAGCCCAGTATCGGTACCGCTCCCGCCTCTGAAGAGGTCAGGGGTGAAATCTGACGGGTTTCCAACATTGGTGATATCGCCCGAGACAAGCACATCGGCGAGAGCGTTGCCGGCAACACCATAGAAATTGTCGAAGTAGATGCCGGTCGTGTCGCTGCCAGAAACGGTGGCAGCGGAGAGCCCAGCTGTTGAGTTGATCGTGACCTGATTCGGGACGGTCAGATCAACGATGAGAAGATCATCCGCCTGGGCTCCGGTCGCGAAGCATGCAACCGCTGCAGCGCCAACGGCACTGCGCATTGAGTATGTCAACATTTCATTTCTCCCACTGGCAGCCCGTTGCACCGGGCCGACCAAAACCGCAATAGCAAGCGGCAACACTGCCGCCCCACACCTCAAACATGACACAACCCGCATGCGGTGCCAATAAAACACGAGATGTTTGCGTTGTGGAAGGGTCGTCTTGTCGATTGACTTGGCTGCCTTACTCCCTCGCTGCGATCGGAAACACAACCGGCGAACGATAGCCGTCGGCGTCGTACGACCTCACCCCGAAGAACCAGTTGTCCTTGCTGAGATCGATAGTGCCTTCGGTCGTGTTGCCCACATCCTGTGCGTGCTGCCAATACGGGCTGGTCGTTTCTCGCCAGACGATCTCATAGCCGGCGACATCGCTCTCGGGCGAGGATTCCCAGCGGAGTGTGGTGTCGTTGGTCAACTCGGCAACGATCATGCGCGCATTGCCGGGCTCTGACGGTGCGTTTGCGAGATGAATAAGGCCGGCGGTATTCAATCTGGCAACGTCCGCGATGTAATCCCCATCGACGAACTCGATGAGATCGCCGAACTGTTTGCCATCCTCGGTTCTGACATCCTGGTGCTGCTGGTCATAGTTCTCGTAGACTTCAGTCAATCGCACAGCCGCGAAGCCTGATTCGTTGAAGCCCGTATGGTCGCCGCCACGCAGAAATCGGTCGGGCCTGTAGATGAGCTTTGGTTTGACGGGCAGGTCATGTAAATCTGCGACTTCTTTCAGGTACCTCGCGAGCTGCCTCGAAGTGCTGTCAGATTCAGCTGACAACGACCTGATCATCCTGACCGCGTTCGGCGCCCTCCCCTGCTCGGCGAGGATCGCAGTCGGGATCCCTTCTGAGAAGACACGGATTTCTGATCTAGCTTCTCGCCCCCCGGGCCCTGTCGGATCGCCCACCGTGTCGTTGCTCAGGATCGCACGGATGTCTTTTCCCATATCACGAGCGATCCCCGCGTGGCGCCGAGACCCATAGAGCCCCTGTTCCTCACCCGCGACCGGCATGATGACAACCGTCGATTCCAGACGCACGTTCATCAGCGCACGAGCGACCGCGAGACAGACAACCGTGCCCGAGCCGTCATCGTTCGCGCCCGGAGAATCACTCTCGGCATCGAGTGCACCGCTGACCCTGGAGTCGTAGTGCGCAACAATGTAGTAGTGCCTCGATTCTGCGCCCGGGTCAGAGCCCGGGATCGTGCAGACGACGTTGACCACCTCGGTGTCTTCGGTGATTCGCCGACCATCGGCAACCACGGTATGAGACTCGAGTTCGACGACGACATCGTCACGCCCAGCCTCGGCCGCGTACCGCTCAAACTCGCCCGCCAGCCACCGACGGGCAGCACCGATGCCTCGTTCGTCTGACAGCGTCTCGGACATCGTGTGCCTGGTCCCGAAGTCTACGAGCGTGCTGAGATCGCTCATGACCTGCTCTGCCTCAATCGAAGCGATGGCTCCCCCCACCACCTCCTCGGGAGGCTCGGCTGAGGCCGTGGTCAGAACGAGAGCGACGAGTGCGGTTTGTATCATGGCGCGAGTATACCGATTTATGAGACTTGTTCTTGAGAAAGGGAATGCCATGCTCACGCCCGAAGCACGTCACTCCATCGAACAAAGCGTCCTCTGCTGGCTCGCAACGAGCAATTCGTCAGGCCAGCCGAGTGTCTCCCCAAAGGAAATCTTCGCACCTCACGGCGATGATGCCCTGCTCATCGCCAACATCGCCTCGCCCGGCTCAATGAAGAACATCCGCGGGAACCCACGCGTGTGCGTGAGCGTGCTCGACATCTTCACACAACGCGGCAACCAGATCTTCGGTACCGCCGAGATCATTACCAAGTCAGACAGCAGGTTTGGAGGCTACTCCGAGCCGCTCATTGCTCTCGCTGGCCCCGACTATCCGTTCTCGTCTCTCTTCCACATCACAGTCAACTCGTGCAAAGAGATCGTCGCTCCTCGATACAAGCTGTTCCCGGACACGACCGAGCAGGAACAGATTGAATCCGCAATGCATACCTACGGCGTTCGGCCCAATACCACCGCCACAAACTGAACCTACAATCTCGCATGACTCAACAACACCCGGGTGTCACGCTTCGCAATCTCATGGACAAGGGCGTCGTTGGCGCCCCCGGCGCTTTCAACGGGCTCGTTGCCAGAGCCGTAAAACAGGCCGGGTTCGACGCGTGCTACCTGTCGGGCGGAGCGTTATCCGCTTCCTCGGGCGTGCCCGATGTCGGCATTCTCAGCCTGGACAGGTTCGCGCAAGCCGTCCGGGAGGTGTCGATGAGTTCGGGTCTGCCCGTGATCGCCGACGCGGACACGGGCTTCGGCGAGGAAGAGATGGTCAGGCGGACCGTGCTCGAGTACGACAACGCCGGGGCCGCGGGTTGCCACATCGAAGACCAGGTCTTCCCGAAGCGCTGCGGCCACCTCGCGGGCAAGGCGCTGATCCCGATGGAACAATCAGTGAGCCGACTCAGCTGGGCCGTGCAGGCCGCGCAAGACTGCTCGGGCGGTTCCTTCATCGTGTGCGCACGCACCGACGCAAGATCAGTTGACGGTCTCGGCGCTGCGATCGAGCGTGCCCACGCGTACGTCGAAGCGGGAGCGTCGATGATCTTCCCAGAGGGTCTTGAGTCAGAAGATGAGTTTGCGAGGTTCGCCGACGAAATCGGCAAGCTGTGCGACAAGCCGCCCTACCTGCTGGCAAACATGACAGAATTCGGAAAAACCCCGATCACTCCGCTGACTCGATTTGAAGAGCTCGGTTACCACTTTGTCATCTTCCCGGTGTCGACGCTTCGCACAGCAATGGGTGCGGTTGTGCGGATGCTGTCTGACCTAAAAGCGACCGGGAGTGTCTCTGGATCGCTCGACGAGATGCAGAACCGCGCCGACCTTTACACCCTGCTCGGGTACGACCCGCAGGGCGAGGGATGGTCGTTCCCGAGCCACTGACCCGCGGCGAGACGGACAACATTTCGGGCGTATAGTGCCTGTATACAGGCCGACCGTGATCGGCGTGTTTCCACAAACAACTTCCGCGGAGGTCCTCTTATGTCAGCAACCAAGCCCGCAGGTCTCGAAGGCGTCGTCGCTGGCGATACCGAAATCTGCTCAGTCGAACAGGGCGCTCTGATCTACCGCGGCTACGAGATCCACGATCTCGCCGAGAACGCGACCTTCGAAGACGTCGCGTACCTCCTTCTGCACGGTGAGAAGCCCAACGAAGAAGAGAGCCGGTTCTTCAAGGACGAGCTCATCGCGAACCGCGCCCTGTCGCCCCAGGCAATCGAAACACTCAAGACCTGCGGCCCGCTGCTCAAGCAGGGCTCGGCGGTCCCGATGGATGTGGTCCGAACCGTCCTCTCCATCGCTGGCAACTGCGATCCCGACAGCCAGGACAACTCCCCCGAGGCCAACCTCCGCAAGGCCAAGAGAATCGTTGCCAAGATCCCGACCATCATCGGGCATATGCAGAACATCATCGACGACCACGAGATCATCGCACCCGACACGGGCGGTGACGCCAAGCTCTCGCACGCGGCGAACCTGCTCTACCTCATGACCGGCGAGCGCCCGACCGCAGAAGCCGAGAAGGTTATGGATGTCTCGCTCATCCTCTACGCCGAGCACGACTACAACGCCTCAACGTTCACGAGCCGTGTGATCGCGGGCACGCTGAGCGACATGCACGGCGCGATGACCGGCGCGATCGCCGCTCTGAAAGGCCCCCTCCACGGGGGCGCAAACGAGGCCGCGATGGTCATGCTCGCTGAGATCACCGAGTTCGTCAACGCCGGCAAAGGCAGCGTCAACGACTGGATGCAGGACGCCTTTGCAACCAAGAAGAAGCTCATGGGCTTTGGCCACCGTGTTTACAAGAACGGCGATCACCGCGCACCGATCCTGCATGGCCTTGGCCGCAAGGTCGCCGAGCAGAAGGGCGGCGAGTTTGTCAAGCTCTTCGAGACAGGCGAAGAAGTCCAGAAGATCATGGAAGAACAGAAAACGATCTACCCGAACGTCGACTTCCCCTGCGGCATGACGTACTACACGATGGGCATCCCCGTCCCGCAGTACACGCCGATCTTCGTCGCAAGCCGCGTCACGGGCTGGGCTGCTCACATCATGGAGCAGCACGCAAACAACCGCCTGATCCGCCCGATCGCCAACTACACGGGCCCGGCACTGCGTTCGTGGAACGGTTGATCGGTTAGCCCATCAGTTCCTGATATATCCCGTCCACCTCACTCACGTGCGCCGGGTAGCTCGTGAGCGTGGACGCCTCGTGTACCGACTTTGCGCTCGGGATCGGGATCTCACCGGTCACCAACTGGGTGATGCGTTCAGCGAGCTTGTCGGGACACCCGCCTGGGAAGAAGAGTCCGTTGCCGGGTTGGCTACTGGCTTTATCGATGGGCTTGATCGTATCAGCCGCGCCCCCGAGCCTCGCCGCGATGATGGGCTTACCCGCGTGCAGATGCTCCCACATCACCAGCGGTGAGTTATCAAACCAGATGTGCGGCAGCACACCCACGTCGTACTCACCCGATGATGCAATGAGCTGGATCAAGTCGTACCCGCCGAGGAAGTTGACCTCCGGATACTTGGCCATCCGCTTCCGGAACGCCCAGTCGCCCCCGTGCGCACGGATCACGAATTGGCAGCGTCTGCGGGCACCGGGTTCGAGCTGGTCGATCGCGCGAACGAGCACTTCCAGCCCCTTGTTCGGTCGAACAGTCCCGAAGAACCCGAACCGAAGAGGTCTGGTCGCGTCATCGGCGCTCCACGGAACCCTGTCATAGAACGGCGACCGCCTGGCCTTCCGGTTGATCTGATCGAAGTGCGGCTGGCCGTAACGGACCACTCGCAGCCTGCTCTCATCGACACCCATCGAGGCGTGCAGTCTCGAATTGAACTCCGAAGGCGGTATCACAAGGTCCGCTTCGTTCAGAGCCGCGATGCCTATCTCACGTCGCTTGCCATAGTCGTTGAGCACCTTAAGATGCACATCGCCCTTACTGAGAAACTGCTCGTTTGCATCGAGATCGAGACAAACAGGCTCTTTGCCCATCTTGATGCTCGAATCCGCGAATGTATGGTCAATCAACCCCTCGTTGTTACCACTCGCGTCGTGCCCACGCGCGACCTCAGGATCGGGTCGAGTGTTCCGATTGACCGCGCTGGGCTGGGCTTCTTCGCCGTCCCCGTTGAGGGCTTTGCTGAGCACGCGCTTGGACTTGAGCCTGATCAGCTCCGACTGCTTCGGCCCCAGCACCCGCTCGGCCGACCGGTTCAGAATCCGCTTGAGCTTCTTCACGCGTGGCGATGACTCCTCAAGACAATCGTCACACCGCCGCCCGCCGTCGTAATCGAAGCAGAGCTCGTGCTCTTGGTAAATCAGATCAACCTGTGGGCAGACGTGCCAGTAGTTGTGAAGCGTGACAACTGTGCGGATGTCGCGAGACTTGAGCTCTCTGATCAGATCAAGCCCCTGCCCCTCGAGCGAGTGCGAGTGCACGATCTTGACGCCCTTGTTTGCAAGAAAGCTAGCTACCACCGAAGACTGCTTTTCGGAACTGGTTTCCTGCATAGGGTTCTTAAAGTTCGCGGCACTCGGCGAGAGATTCGGGCTGTTGATGACCTCGAAGCACTCCACACCACGCCAGGTCTCGCGATGACGAACACGCATACCCGGCACAACCGAGTACCTAAACCCGCTCGACAGATAGAGAACCCTGTGCCCCATCATCGCAAGCCCCGCTGCGAGTTCTGATGCGCTCAGGTTGTACCCGGTCCCTTCGGCCGCCTGTAGGGCAAGCCTCGCCCATCCAAGCACCGCAATCGTGAGGGGCGAATCGGTCGTAGGCCACTCAGGTGTGCCCGTGGGCTGATCCATCACAACCCCGCCTCCTAAACCGACGCTTCGATGCGCTTTGCACGCAGAACGCTCCAGACCACCCGAACTCCGAGCACAAACCAACGCGCAATCAGCCCCAGCTTGACACGCAAACCATCTCGCTCAACACGAACCGCGTCGTAATCATTGCTCGAGACGTGCATTGTTCGCATCCCTCGCAGCATCGGGAAGTCAGACTTGCCATCAAACACGACCACTGCTTGCGGAGGATGCCTCAGCCAATCGAGCTGCGCATCGAGTTTGTTGAAACGATCATGTTCGTAGAACCGCAGTTCGGGTCTGTGTTGACCGGCCGCCGGCGATTCGCCCCCGTGCTCTGGCGCAGGTGAATCCACATGTGCAAGCACGATCCATTTCGGAATCTCTGATGCACGGCCACCCTGCACAAGCCCGTTGATCACGTGCGCCCGGAAGAGCTCTGCCTGCATGTACGCGTGCCGTCCCGGGCAAACGAGCACAACGTTCTTCCCGAGCGCGTTGCACGCTCCGAGTGCCTGCAGAGCGGTGTACCGATCAGTCGGCTTCGTGTCGAGCTTGCCGCCCTTGCTGCGGATCGAATCGGAGACCGCTCGCATGAGCAGGTCGGCTTCGTGGATTCTGCGATTCAGGATCGCGGTCTTCGCCTGACTCATTAGCCTCGCGGCCCACTTGAAGAGCGTCCGCCTAAGCATCGGCTCCTTCACGTTGTGCCGGATCATCCAGGCGAGATTGCGGTTGAGGTAGTAACCCCGTTCGGATGTCAGCTTGTGTGTCCAGGGAGTGTGGAACACAATCGCGTCGAGTGCGCAAACGACCCGCTTGCCCTGACCCCGAAAACGCAGACACCAGTCGGCATCGTCACAGTAGATGAAGAAACGCTCATCCCAGAACCCGACCTTGCAGACATCACGCCATCGAGCGAGCATGCTGCACGCGCTCACAATATCCACGTCTCGCACACCCGAAAACACACGATTGCCCGCCTCGTCACGCGTGTCGTCGATCCAGCGCTGATGCTCGTCGGCGAACTCGTGCCCGGGCGCAGGGTCCGGCCCCATGAGACCCGATGCAGGGTCAAAGTAAATCGTGCTCTCAATCGTCGATCGCCGGTCACCGATATCGACTGTGCGCGACCCAACGAGAGCGATGCTCTGGTCGCTTTTCGCCGCGTCGAGCAGTTTCGTGAGTGCCTCGGCGGGAAGGTCGATATCATCATCCAACAGCCAGACGAAGTCAGGCGCGTCCTGGGAGCCGAACCTTCCGAAACGATGCTCGACGTACTTGAACCCGGTGTTGAACCCGCCACAACCACCGAGGTTGTGCAGATTACGCACGACTGTAAACGACGCAAACCCCGGCACGTTTCCTGCCTCGTTGGCGGTTTCATCCACGAAACTCGGCGAGAGCGCAGCCTCAGTTGCGTTCCGAACCACCCTCTCAGGGCTGTACTTCTTGGTGAGATAATCGCTGGTGCCGTCTGTCGATGAGTTGTCCACGACAACAACATGCAGCGACGGACACGCCCTCGCCTGCGCAACCAGCGCATCGATGACGCCAGCAACCATCTCTTTACGGTTCCATGTCACAACCACAGCGACAACCACAGCGGTCGCGCGAGGAGCGGTGCCTCCTGTCGTCGGTACGGCGTCCTGCGTGGGCTTTGTCTGCGTTTCCTGCACAGCTACTCCGTCAGCCCAGCTCTGCGTCCCCATCATGAGCGCGGAGATGACTCTAGCAATTCTTCATACACACCGACAACCTCAGCCGAATGTTCGGCGATCGTCGGGCCCGGCTCGGTCCCTCCCCAAAGCCTGCCCAAGAGACCACGCTCTGTCAGAAGCCTCTTGAGCTGCTCGGCTGCATCCCTGCGATCGTTGCCCCTAAACAGCAACCCGTTCACACCGTGCTCGATCCGATCCGGGATTCCACCCAAGTCAGCTCCAAGCACAGGGATTCCCCTCGCCTGAAACTCCATCAGTGTCTGGGGCCCGTTGTCCCACCAGACGGACGGGACGATCCCGATATGACGATCTCGGAGCAGATCTGGAAGATCCTCCCTGGAGTACGGCCCTCCCATTTCGAGCCCAGCGAGGCCTGGCCGGATCGCTTCTGCCCGCTCACGAATCGAAGGACACCCCGGACCAAACGCAGACAGGTGAACCCGGCTCCGCAATGCCGCCGGCAGGAACCCGATCGCGTCTACAAACATCGCCAGGCCCTTGTAGTAGTTGTTGAACCCGAGAAACACGACCCTCAGCGGATCGTGCTCGCCCCGCTTGGGCATCGCGAGCCGCTCGCATGGGAGCGTCCCGATCGGCTGCACGACCACTTGGCTTTCTCTGACTCCCATCGATACCGCGAGACTGCGCACAAATTCGGACACCGCGAGCACGCGATCGCATTCAGATAAAGCACCGGCCATCGCGCGACGCCGATCTCCGTAACCGTTGTGAGACTCTCGCGCGAGATCAGAATCGGGCGGCACGTTGTCCAGCGGCTGCCAAAGCGCGTGGCTCTGCTCGATCAGAACCTGAGTTTCGGCCGAGAACGAACCGTCTTCTTCGAATCGCATGATCGGCGCCAAAGGCGGCGGCTCGATGCTTGGTGGACTGGTTTCCATCAATCCCGCTCGCCGGAACTGCTCTGACTTGATGTCAATCGATTGCTCGCACTCCACGCAGGCTCTGCCACCCTCATAATCGACACAAGGGATGCGTCTGCCTCTCATCAGGTACACTTGAGGACAGAACGCGTGGTGGTTGTGCAGGCTCATGACGACCCGGCTACCCGCGTTCTTGGCGGCCTGGATGCACGAAGCAGTAAGCCCCTCAAGCGTGTGGAAGTGAACGACATCCGCTCGCCACTGAGTCACGATCTCAGAGAAGATCCCCTCGAGCGCAGGGTCCGCCCCGTCAGCTTCTGCTCGCCCGAACTGCCACAGCGCCGGGGCCAGGATCGGAGAATTGACGATCCTGAGCCTGTCAATACCCCGCCAAGGCTCGATCTGACGCCAATGAACCCTGCCGAGGCCCCGACCCTGTAAGTCTGGTTTATACCCGTCGCCGCTCGACAAGGCCCCTACCGTGTGGCCCAGATCTCGCTGGCAGAGTGCCAGATTCTGCATGTAGCCCGCGACCCCCCCGGCCCGGGCGGGGCCCTCGACGAGCGGTACGAAGTTCACATGCAGGATTCTCATGAAGAGCACTCTAAACCCGCCAGCGGCCTGTTCGCCCTGCGATCCAGATGACGATACAGTACTGCTGCCCCACAAGATGGTGTGGGCCAGGGAGTCGCCATGCTGAGAGAGTGGTACAGGTCGAAGCGACTGGCGGTCGAGAAGCAGATCGCGTACCTGCACAAGCTCCGACTCCGCGCGTTCGGTATCGTCTTGGGCCTCGGACTGGCGACGCTTGGGCTCCTCTCTATGAGCATCTTGCCAACCCTCCCAGTTGTCGTCGGAGCTTTCGCCGTGGCGGCTTTGGTCGTCAACAAGGTTGCGGCTCAGCTCAGCAATCCTGTCTGCATCGGCTGCGGTGAAAAACTCGACAACGAGCCTCCCGGCCAGTACGGAGTCATCTGTCCCAAGTGCGGCACCATCAGCGCGAGTGCCAAATCGGATGAACTCGAGATCGCTGCCCTGCCCGATGACGAGTCCATCGACGACGAAGAGCACGCCTAAAGAACAACCGGACGCTTCAGATAAAGCGTCCGGCTGAGTCAATTCCTGATTGGATCAGGCCCCGCGCGTGCGGGGCTTTGTCTTTGCCAGATCAGTTGTTCTGCTCTTTGGCAAACTTCTCCCACTCGTCTTTGCTGACCTCTTCGATCTCCGCGGTCGAGATGATCGAGTCGAGAGCCTTGTGCTCCATGACCTGCTGGACGATGGTGCCGATCTGCTTGTTCTGGATCAGTTGCTGACGCAAGCCTTCCGGACGCACGCCCTGGCGGAAGGCCATCTGTGCGATCGCGCCGTCGACCTCGGCCTGCTGGATCTGCACGCCGCGATCTTCGGAGACCTTGCTCAGCATGAAGAAGAGCTTGGTCTCGCGGGAGGCTTCGCTCGCTGACGCTTCGCGGAGCTTTGCGATGTTCGTTTCAATCTCCATCGGATCGACGCCTCTGTACATCAGCTCGGCGCGTTTCCGCTGGAGCATCCGCTCGCTCTGCTTGGCGGTCAGACGCTCGGGGAGTTCCATGTCAACGTTCTTGAGGAGATGGCTCGCGACCTGCTGACGCATGACCATCTGCTGCTCAACAGCGGCACGCTGCTCGAGGCGGTTCTTGATCGCCTCCTCAAGCTTCTCCTTGGATTCCAGGCCGAAACGCTCAAGCAGTGGATCGATCTCCGCGGGGATGATGCGATCAACGCGCTCGACCTTGAACGTGATATCCAGGTCCTGCCCGCGGACAGCCTCAACCTCGTGGTGCTCCGGACCCTTGGTCTTGATCGAGACCTCGTCACCGGCCTTGGGCTTGCCAAGCTGCTTGGCGAAGTCGGCAACCATCACACCAAGGATCATGCCTTCCTTGTCGGTGGGCACCTGAACAACCGCGCCGGGGATGTCGTGGATGACCTCGTCGCCGGCCTTCATGATGCCGTGGCCAGAGATGTAATCCCCGGCAGCAGCAGTCTCCTGCTCTTCGAGCTCGCCCTCTGCGAGCGTGAGCTTCTCGATCTCGTCGGCGACGACCGAGTCATCCACATCGAGAACGGGCTTCTTGATCGCCAGCTTGTCGAGTTCGGGCAAGTCGAACGTGGGCATCACCTCGACGTCCACTTCGAATTTCAGGGGCTGGCCCTTCTCAAGCTTGGCATCGGGGAGCGACTCGGAGATCGGATCACCGACGACCTTGATGCCGTGCTCCTCGATCGACTCCGAATACGCGGTCGCGACGAGCTGGCTCTTGGTTTCGCCTCGGACTGAATCGCCGAACCGCTTCTCGATGAGACCCTTGGGGGCGTGCCCCTTGCGGAAGCCCGGGAGGGCGGCCTCGCTGATCAGGGTGTCGAAAGACTCGTCGATCCGCTCGGTGACGACGTCAGCCGGGACTTCGATGCTGAGCCGCTTGAGGCAGGGCCCCGCGTCTGAAACGGTGCACGTGCTGATTCGCTGCTCGGTGGACTCGGACATTGGATCTTCCCTCGGCTGGGTACGTATGGCTCACAGAAACCGCCCCGGCGCCGGCCGGGTCGGGGTTTGGACAGGAGACAAGTGTAGAACCCTGCCCGCATCGGACCAAGCGCCAGAGGAAGCAGTTGACCTTGGGGGCTGCCCGGTGCATGATCGCCTCAAAGCCGGAGTGGCGGAATTGGCAGACGCGGTGGATTCAAAATCCACTTCTGGAAACAGAGTGGGGGTTCAAGTCCCCCCTCCGGCATTCAACAAGTCGCTACAGACCAGCGACCTCTCAACCCGATGATCCACTTTATTCGGAGGACCTCCCGATGCGGAACCGAGCGATCCTGTTGGCTGCTGCAGCTTCTTCGTTGGCATTCCTCACCCTGGGCGGCCTCACCATCCCCCAGCCCGGTGCCTACACGGGCGTCTCCCGTCCCTCGCAAGTGCGCGAGCTCGCGTTTGCGGTCCGGGGCAAGATCGCGGATGTAAACGTTGAACCCGGCGATCAGGTGAAGGTCGGCGACCACATCATGAAGCTCGATGATGCTGTCCAGCGGGCATCCCTTGCACTGGCTCAGGCCCAGCAGGCTGACGATACACGGCTGCAGCTCGCTCGGATCTCGCTCGATTTCGCCGAGCGCGAACTCGAACTCGTCGAGCAATCCAGCGCTGAGGGCGGCGCCAACCAGCAGGATCTCCGCGAGGCACGATTCTCTGTCGATCGTGCGAAGGTCGAGGTCAGAGCGGCAGAACTCGAGGCAGAACAACGCAGGATCACCGTCGAGCGCGAACAGGCCCGTCTCGACGAGATGAGCATGCACTCCACGATTGACGGCGACGTCATCAACATCTCCCGCCGCGAAGGCGAGACGGTGGACGAGCAGACGCCCGTGGTCACAATCGTGCAGGTGAACCCGGTCCGCATCGACGTGAGCGTGCCAGTTCCCGTATCTCGCACGCTTGAGGTCGGCCAATCCGCGAGTGTTGTCTGGCTTGATGTTGAGACGGACGCTCCCGCAGATGGCAAGATCATCTTCATCAGCACCGCGGGTGAGGCCAGCGTCCGGGAGGTGCTCATCCGGATCGAGGTGCCCAACCCCGAGCTGCTGCCCAGCGGCATGCACGCCCGTGTGAGCTTCTGATCGCCCTATAGATAACCCAGCTTCTCGCCTGGCTTCCCGTTGGGACACCTAGACCCGAATCACGGGACAGGTTGGACCTCGCCGTCGGGTGGCATAGCCTTCGGTAAGGGACAGAGTGCCCAGCGGCTCCGAGCGGGGCCCAAATGCCGGCGGAGACCGGCCCCACGACGTCACAAACCGAAAACCAGATGAAAGGCGACACCCAGATGGCCGACGAGCAGCAGCAACAGCAGCAGGTCCAGCTTCGTATCGACGAGAGCAAGATGACCTCGACCTACGCCAACACCATCCGCACCTCCACCACCAACGACGAGGTCGTGCTCGATTTCGGCATGAACCTCCCCACCCAGGGCCCGGACGGCCAGCCCGCCCTGCTCTTCTCGGTGGGCAACCGCACCATCATGAACTGGTCGGCAGCCAAGAGGCTCGCCATCACCCTCGGGCAGGTCATCCGCCAGTACGAGGAGCGCAACGGCGAGATCGCCATCCAGCGCGCTCCCGGTGCCGAAGAAGGCCCGAAGCTGGCTGACTGATCAGGATCCCGAAGCAGGCACAGCGGATGTCAACCGAACAACAGACCGAGAGCCAAGCTGGTGAGATCACGACCGACTCGGCACAGTCTGTAGAGACGCCGCAGGGTGCCAGGCACTACGCGCTCCGCGAATTCCTCGGCAAGCTTCTCGAATTCCAGTGCAAGATCACCGGCGCCGATGCAGGCGCCGTTTTCTTGCGCCAAGGAAAGTCGAGACCGGCAGGGGTCTTCGTCGTGTACCACGCGAACGAAGACATCGCGTTCGACGAGTCAACGACGAAGAAGCTGAGCACACTCGGGCAGAAGGCGTCGCAGTCATCATCCGCTGGCATGTCGGAAGCTATGACACTCGCCGGTGCGCACGATTTCTACGCCGCCAGCGCGACACACACAGCACTGGCTGCCCCGCTTACTGCCGACGGCAAGAGCGAAGGAGCAAGCATCGTTCTCGTGCCCACCTCGGACAGAGAACCCCAGAGCATCAAGCTCGACAGGCTCTCCCTGAGCGCAGCGAGATTCGAGGGCTTCCTTTGGAAGCAGTCGTTCCTGACCGAAGCCGAGCACAAGGTCATGCTCCGCGAGACGCTGGAACTCCTCGACCAGGCGCAGAAGGGTGCCACAGCCTCAGCGATGGGGTCTCTGCTTTGCGATGAGATGCGCCGCCGGTTCGGCTGCACACGTGTCTCCATCGGGATGCTCAAAGGCGACTACCTCCGCGTTGTGTCCGTGAGCGGCTCAGACGACCTGGACAAGCACGCGCCAACAGTCGAAGCACTCGAAGCGGTCATGGAAGAGGCGGCTCTCCAGGATGCGGAGGTGCTGTACCCACCGTCCCAGATGATGGAGAATGAGCCCGGCAGCCGACGTGTGACGCACGAGCACGCGAGGCTGAGCGAGTCGTTCGGGCCCAGCTCGATCGTGAGCCTGCCGCTACGGATCGAAGATGACCTGGTTGGCGTGATGGTGCTCGAACGCGACGCCTCCGACCCGTTCCCGGACGCGGTCCTCCCGCTGCTTCGTCTGATCGCAGAGTTCGTCGGGCCCGCAGTGTACACCCGAAGGCTCGCGGATAGGCGCACGCCCGAGGTCCTGCGCGATGACATGGTGGATCTCGGCGCAGGCATTGTCGGCCCAAGGCATACAGGCAAGAAGCTGCTGGCGCTCACGGCTCTTGTGATCTTCATCCTGCTCGCGATTATCCCGATCCCCTCGAGGGTAAAGGGCTCAATGGAACTCAAGGCAGAGATCGGCCGGGCGGTGGTCCCGCCGTTTGCGGGGTTCCTCAAGAGCTTCGAGGTCAGGCCAGGTGATTCCGTTCAGGCGGGCGATGTCGTCGCGACGCTCGATACCACCGAGCTCATGCTGAGCCTGACTGAACTCAACGAGCGGGTCGCGACTCTCACGACGCAGCGGGACAACGCGCTCGCTGAGGGCAGTCGTTCACTCGCACGGCAACGTGAGGCCGAGATCGAAGAGGCGAACGCGTCGATCGACCTGATCAATGAGCGACTGACTCTCGCACAGCTTCGTGCGCCCATCGACGGCACAGTGAGCCGGGGCGATCTCGAGAAACTCGTCGGAGCCCCTGTCGATGCGGCCAAAGCGCTCTTCGAGATCGTGGGCCCGGGTGTGAAAGTGGTGATCGAGGTCGACGAGCGCAACGCGGGACGCGTCGAGGTCGGGCAGAAGGGCTGGATCGCTAGCCGAGCTAGACCGGGTCAGGAGATCCCGATCGTTGTTGATCGTGTGAACCCCGTCGCGCAACCTCGAGAGGGCGCGAACGTCTTTCTCATCGAGGCGATCATCGAGAACCCACCCGAGTGGCTGAGGCCCGGGATGACCGGCACCGCGAAGCTGAGCGATGGCTGGAGCACGCCGCTCTGGGAACTCACGAGGCCGATGGTGGACGCGTTCCGCATGTGGTCCTGGCTGTAACGAGGCATACCGATGGCGTTCCTGCGCGAAGATATCGGCAGCACGTTCGCGGACATGTGGTACCGCGTGGCGGATCAACGCCCACGCGTCAGCGTGCACGCGAGATTCGTTCGCCAGCGTCACGGTCCGACGGTGAGCTATGTCATCGATGACCCATCGGGCGGTCATTTCTACAGGCTCAGCGAATCTGCGCGGTTTTTCCTCGGGCTGCTCGACGGCAAACGAACAGTCGACAACGCTTGGGAAGCATGCCTGGCACAGCTCGGTGACGATGCGCCGACGCAGAAAGAGTGCATCGAGCTGCTCTCGCAGATGCAGCTCTTCGGTCTACTCGTAGGGGACCAGCCAATCGCGGCGGATATGGTGCCAGAACGCCAGGCGAGGCTCAAGCAGCAGCGGCTCAAGCAGCGGACTGGCAACTGGATGTTCTTCAACATCCCGCTCTTGAACCCAGAGCCGGTGCTTCGGGGGCTCGAGCCATACCTCCGTGTCATGTGGTCACGGTACGGTTTCGCCGCCTGGCTCTTGCTCGTTCTTTCGGCGATCGGTGTCTTCCTCACGCACACAGATCGGCTGAGCAGCGATTTCAACGGCATCCTTGACCCAGCGAACCTCGTCTGGATCGGCATCCTCTTCCTGTTCATCCGTGCGGTCCACGAGTTCGGGCACGCGATGGCCTGCAAGGCGATGGGCGGCAGGTGCACCGAGATCGGTGTCATGCTGATTGCGATGCTGCTGCCCCTGCCCTACTGCGACGCGTCGAGTTCCTGGAAATTCTCGGAGACCTGGCGCCGGGTTGTCGTTGGACTGGGTGGGATGATCGTGGAGATATTCTTCGCCGCGATCGCCACGTTCATCTGGGCGTTCGCCGAGCCCGGGCTCGCGAGGGCGCTGGCGTTCAACACGATGCTCATCTCGGGCGTGTCGACTGTGATCTTCAACGCCAACCCGCTTCTTCGTTACGACGGCTATTACATCTTGTGCGATCTCGCCGGTGCGCCAAACCTGGCTCAGCGCGCCAAGTCGATCTGGCAGTACTGGATTCACAAGAAATGGTTCGGGGTGATCAGCGCCAGGCCGCCCTACATCCGTGACACGGCTGAAGCGAGGCTGCTCTTTGCATACCACGCGTGCGCAGTGCCCTACAGGCTTTTCATCACGTTCTCAATCCTGGCGATCATCTCCACGCAGTATCTCAGCCTCGGGCTCATTCTCGCGGTGTTCTTTGGGTTTGTGTGGTTCGTCTGGCCCGTTGTAAAGGCAACTTGGTTCCTGCTGACTTCGCCCCAGCTGATGGGCAGACGGAGCAGGAGCATCGGGGTCACGCTTGCGATCGTTGGTCCGATCGTGCTGTTGCTGTGCGTCATTCCGATGCCGGCTTCGGGGACATTGCCCGCGGTCGTCGAGTCAGAGGGGCTGTCGATCGTCAGACCGCTCTCTTCGGGCTACATCGAACGGATCGCGGTTGAGCCGGGATCGCGTGTCTCCAAGGGCGATGTGCTGATCGAACTCAAGAACCCGTCGATCCTTGCTGATCTCAGGGCGGCACGCGCCCGCATCGACCGGGCAAGTGCGACGCTTGACGATTCGTCGATCAGAGGCATCGCCGAGCGGCGTGTCGCCGAGGCTCAGTACGAACGCACGCTCGCCGAGGCTGAAGAATTCGAGGAGCGAGCGCGGGATCTGGAAGTGATCGCCGAGATCGACGGCACGTTTGTCGCAATCGGCGGCTCGGGTCACGAGATGGGGAACATGATCGGGCGGTTCCTGGAACGAGGCTCGGTCATCGCAGCGGTAATCCCCGAAGACAGCTACGTGGTCCGCGCAGCGATCACGGACGCGAGAGCGGGCGCTGTCCTTCCTGTACTCAGCGAACAGAACGCCCGAACCGAGGTGCGGCTGCGAGGCGAAGCATGGAGAACGATCCCTGCAAACGTGACCCGCGTCTGGCCCGCAGGGACGAAAGACATCGAGTCGATGCAGTTCTCGACGGTCACCGGCGGTGAGATCGTCGCAGACCCGCAGCAGGGAGGCCGATCGCTCGAAACGTTCACGCTCGTGGATGTCACGCCCGAAACAACCGATGGATTGCTCCCCGGCAGGCGAGCCAAAGTCAGGGTCGCACTCAAACCCAGCACGATCCTTTCGCGGGTTTCGAGGCGGGTTCAGCAGTTCATCGACGGACGGCTCAATTGAGTCTGCTCGCCGAGCACATGCCGCCCGCGTCGCGAAGGCTTTGGCCCATGCTCTCGCGTTCCGTCAGGCGCTCCCCTCCCCCAGACGGGTTCGACATGTTCGGAAGCTGGGTCCACGGCAAGTACGCACGCAAGACGTTCAAGTACAACCGCACTGAACGAGCCGAGCGGATCGTCGAGGCATCTGACGCGCTTCGAAACCACAGCGATGCTGCGCTGCGCGAGCTGACGGATGAGTACCGCGACGCGGTGCTTCTCGGGCGTGACAAAGCCCGGGCGGTCGATGATGCGTTTGCTCTGACGCGTGAAGCGATCCGCAGGGAGCTTGGGCTCTCGCTTTACGTTGAGCAGGTGATCGGCGGTCTCATTATGGCCGACGGTGCGCTCGCGGAGATGGCGACCGGCGAAGGCAAGACGGTCACCGCGATCCTGCCGACCGTGCTCCACGGCTGGTCAGGCCGGGGTGTCCACGTGCTCACGGTAAATGACTATCTCGCCAGCCGAGACGCCGAGATCACATCTCCCGTGTACAAGAGGCTCGGGATGAGCGTGGGCGTGGTGGTCGACAGCACCCCAAGGGGCGATCGTAAGGCTGCGTACGACGCGGACATCACGTACGCGGCTGACAAGCAGATCGTCTTCGACTTTCTGCGCGATCGCCTTGAGATTCCCCCCGCTGTGTCGCTCTCGGGATCGATCCTGCACGAGCTCTCGGGAGAGGGCGAGCCGAGCTGGCACCGGGGTGTAGTGCATCGGGGGTTCAATGCGGTCATCATCGACGAAGTCGACAGCATCCTGATCGACGAGGCAGCCACGCCCGCGATCATCGCGGCTGAGGAGCTCAGCGAACGCTCAGGCGAAGACCGGAGCGGGGCACACCACAGGACGGCCTGCGCGATCGCAAGAGACATGGTCGAGGGGGGGGACTACAAGGTTGATCGCAAGCTCAGACATGTCGAGATCACCGACATGGGGCGTGCAAAGCTGAGAGAAATGACCAGATCGTTCCCCGCGTTCTGGACCGGGCCCAGGCGAAGCGAGGAGATCGTGCGGACCGCGCTGCTGGCGAAGGAGATACAAATCAAGGGTGATGACTACATCATCCGTGATGACAAAATCGAGATCGTCGATCGCTCGACGGGACGCGTGCTTGAGGGAAGGCAGTGGCAAGCCGGGCTTCATCAGGCGGTCGAAGCCAAAGAAGGGCTCAATCCGACGGTAGCCAGGCGGACATCAACGCGCATCAGCTACGCGAGATTCTTCCAGCAGTACAGATACGTTGCGGGGATGAGCGGCACGCTCAAGGAAGTAACCGACGAACTCTGGCGCACGTACGGCGAAGCGGTCGTTCGCGTGCCGACACACAGACCCGTCATTCGTGACGAACGCGAGGATGTCGTGTTCGAAAACGAAGACGCGAAACTGGAAGCCGTGGTCGAAAGGACTGCGCAGCTTCACAAGAAGGGCAAGCCCGTGCTCATCGGGACCCGGAGCGTCCTGACGTCTGAGAAGCTCGGCGCGATGCTGATCGAGAAGGGGATCGTGTGCAGGGTCCTAAACGCCGAGCGCGAGAAGGAAGAAGCCGAGATCGTGCTTCACGCGGGCAAGGTCGGCGCGGTCACGGTCGCGACGAACATGGCAGGCCGAGGGACTGACATCAAACTCGACCCAGAGGCCAAGGAACTCGGCGGCCTGTTTGTACTCGGAACCGAAAGACACTCGGAGCGTCGCGTGGATCGCCAGCTGTTCGGTCGGGCGGGCAGACAGGGCGACCCCGGTGCCGCGCAGATGTATGTCGCGTTCGACGATCAGCTCATCTGTGCGTCGGGCCTCCCCCCCCTGATATGGCTGGCCAAAAAGCTCTCAATCAAGCCCCTGACCGCGTTGCTCTGGCGCCAGGCCCAGTGGCTGGCCTCCCGCAGGGCGGCATCTCATAGGGTCACAACTGCACGGAGCGACGCCTGGCAAGAGATGGCCATGCATACCTCGA
Organism: Phycisphaera sp.; assembly: GCA_003712165.1. GTDB lineage: Bacteria > Planctomycetota > Phycisphaerae > Phycisphaerales > UBA1924. The sequence continues at coordinate 1,505,431 of RHLH01000001.1, read as the reverse complement.
AGAGTTAAAAGTCGCATTTGTTGTCAATTTGGGGTATCCTGAATGCACCTCTTCTGAAAGGAGGCAAGGCATGTTGCAGCCAAATTCATCAGGCTCGGCACCTGCCCGGAGGTTCGTCCCGAACGCCCCTTACCGAGTCGCGCACGATCTGAACGGCGACTGGTGGATATGGAGGAGATCGAGCCAGAACTCGTGGACGACCTATCAGCGGTGCAACTCGGAAACTGAGGCGCAGCTGATCTGCGATGAACTCATCGCGGGTGGCAAGGTGCAGGAACCCTCGACCGAAATCAAGAGTTGAGAGGCTTGGCTCTCGGTGATCGTTCCCGCAGAGCCGAACGGATATACAGAACTGAAGCGCAAAGCAGCGCTACGGCCCCGGCGAGTTCGAGCGACTCTTCGAGGATGTTGATCAGGCTGATCGAGAGTTGTTGCTCTACGCCCACAACCTCAAACGCCCACGTAGATGAGTCCATGGCTTTGCCCAGGACGATCATCGCAAATCCAGCCCCGACGCAAAGGACCCAGGGTGTCAGTGACAATGCGCCCCTGATATACCTGCCCGCGTATCTTCGCGCGTAGTCGATGAGCAGGATGATGATCCCGATCATGATGATCGAGACGATGATCTTCTCCGAGATCGATGCGTTGTTACGGAAGTAGAAACTCGAGCGGAACACGCCCTCGGTCGTGAATCTGTTGTGACAATCCAGCTCGCGCGCCAAGAGCAAGGCTGAGATCGCGGCGGTCTGGAGTGTGAAGCGACGGTCTACTCGCCAGAACGAGAAGCCGCAGAGCAGAACAGTGATGGCGACGTAGCTCAGAGCACTCCCGGTCTCGATAGGCCCTGACTCGGCGAGGAACTGCTGCCTTGCGTCGCCTTCGAGCATGAAGGCGGTGACCATACAGACACCCAGCACAAGCAGGACGAGGATGGCCGGCGGGATGAGCGAGCCTAGCCTCGAGGTTTCCTGCGGGACTGAATTCACGCCTACCCCCATGCTGGCCGTGTACGGGACCGCGACGCTCTTCATCCTTCCATTCTCGACAAGATAGGGTGGTCATGGTGAGAATCCGCCTCGGTTGCCTTGGGGGTGGGTATCCGCGAGAATCCCCCCCATGACTGACACCGACCCCGCATCCGTGCCCGCCAAGCGGCGTGGGCTTCTTGATCTCGTTGAATGGATCGGCAACAAGCTGCCCGATCCCGCCCTGCTCTTTCTGATCGGCGCCGTGATCGTCATGATCGCGAGCCAGGTCGCCGTGAGCTCGGGCTGGACAGTCCAGCCTCAGCAGGCAGTGCAGACCGTCAACGAGGCTGGTGAGACCGTGATCGGGTTCGAGGATAAAGGAGATGTCCTGACACCCCAGAGCCTTCTGACCGCGGACGGGCTGTACTGGTGTCTGCAGAGCATGGTGGCCAACTTCATGGGCTTCGCCCCGCTCGGCATCGTGCTGACCGGCATGCTCGGGATCGGGGTCGCCGAGCGCACAGGCATGATCGGAGCGATGCTCAAAGCATTCATGAAGATCGTCCCGAACACGATGCTGACCCCGACGATGCTGTTCCTTGGCATCATGAGCTCGATGGGCCTCGACGCGGGCTACGTCGTGCTCCCCCCGCTGGCGGCTGCGATGTATAAATCCGTCGGCCGATCGCCCCTCGCTGGTATCGCCGCGGTCTTCGCGGGTGTCGCGGCAGGCTTCAACGCGAACCTGCTCATCACGGGCCTCGACCCGATGCTGGCCAACCTGTCGCAGATCGGCGCGAACATCCTGGACGAGGACTACGCGGTCGCCGCGACGTGCAACTGGTGGTTCGCGATCACATCAACGTTCGTCGTGACCGGCATGGGCTGGGCTGTGACCTCGTTCTTCGTTGAGCGGCGTCTTGCAGGCAAATCGCCCGAAGACGGCGGGCCTTCCGAGATCGACGACAGCGAATTAGAGGCTCAGGAGCTCACAGAGCAGGAAAAGAAGGGGCTTATTGCGTCTGTCGTGACGATGGGTGTGCTGATCGGGATTTTCCTGTTCACAGTCCTGGTGCCTGGCATGCCTCTCCATGACGACAAGATCCCGGGCCTCATTGACCCACTTCAACCAGACAAGCCACCAGCTATGTATCTCGCGGACGCGTACCAAGGCCAGATCGATGTGACTGAACCCGATCCTGCGCTTGTGGTTGAGGGCAAGGGTTACTACGTAGATGCAGAAGCGACGATCTTCGTGACAACTGAGGGCGAGGCATTCCAGAAACGGAGCCCGCAGTTCGAGCGCTGGGTGAGCGTCGTCACGCCCCTGATCTTCCTCGGGTTCATCATCCCGGGCATCGTCTACGGCATTGTTCTAAAGAACGTCACCTCGAGCAAAGACGCTGCGAAGGTCATGATCGGGGCGATCGCGAACATGGCCCCGATCATTGTGCTCGCGTTCTTCGCGGCTCAGTTCATCGAGTATCTCAAGTACAGCAACCTCGACAAGATGATCGCGTTCGAGGGCGGCATGATGCTCTCGCAGAGCAGCCTCGGCCCGAGCGAATTGGTCATCGCGTTCATCCTGGTGACGATGGTGTTTAACCTGTTCATCGGGTCGATGTCAGCGAAGTACACGATGTTTGCACCTATCTTCGTTCCGATGCTCATGTTTGCCGGCATCAGCCCGGAGCTCACACAGGCGGCATACCGGATCGGTGACTCGACATCGAACATCATCACGCCGCTGAACCCGTACCTGGTGATCGTGCTTGTGTTCATGCAGCAGTACGCCCCCAAGAGCGGCATGGGCACGTTGGTCGCAATGATGATGCCATACACGATCGTGTTCACGATTGGCTGGGCGATCATGCTGCTGATCTGGATGTACTTTGGGTGGGACCTCGGCCTTGGCGGCCCGCTTGAGTACGCCCTGCCGACCGCGGAAGCCGCCGCGGCTCCCTGATCAGATCGATGACAACAGGCAAAAAGAGACCGGCCCGCGGAGCTCACCGCGGGCCGGTCGTTTTTGTACTTGCTCAGCAAGCCGCGATTAGCAGCCGGCGTTGAAGTTCGCAACCCAGGCGGTGAAGTCCGTCGGGGTGCATGCGTTGTCGCCGTTCTGATCGCACTCGGGGAGGTTGTTGTTGAATGCGTTGACCCAGGCGGTGAAGTCCGTCGGGGTGACGGCGCCGTCACCGTTCACGTCGGCGAGGCAGTCAGCGCCTTCGGGGCCGGCGCCGGGAACGTTGTAGTCCGTCTGAGCGCCTGGCTTGAACATGCCGAGGACTGCGTCGACGCTCTGGGGCGGTGCGTCCGCGTCGAAGCGGAAGTTGTAGAGCGTGCCCCAGCGGAGGGCGTTGGTGTTGGGATCGGTGTTGAAGTCGGCGGGTGAGTTCCAGACGACCTCGTTGCCGACGACCGAACCGGTCCAGTCGGTGTTGTCAAACGGCTCACCCGAGTGGTAATCCACGTCGTGGAAGCCGATGTTGGTGACGGTCACACCGTTGCCGATCGGGACGCGGAAGCTGCCGCCCGAACGATCGGAGTTCAGGTTGTAGATCGCGTACTCGTAGTGCCACGTGCCATCACCGTTGTCGGAGGTTTTGTACCCAATCCAGAAACGGCCGTCGTTGGGGACGTCGAGCGAGTTGAGTACGACGCTTCCATCGAAGTCCTGCCAGGCCTGAATCGCGGGCGAACCACGCATCGTTGAGCCCGTGAAGTTGGCGTTGTAGCCGCCGCTGGAGAAGCTGCCGATGTTGATGCGGCGGTACGACGCGTTGTTGTTGTCGTTGCCAGCCGCGGCGTCGTCAGGGGTCACGTAGTGGCCTTCGCCAAAGTACATGGCGCCTGCGTTCATCGAGGGGTTGAGATCGTCGTTATCGACCTGGATTCGCTTGTAGAGGACGTTGCCGGTCTGGCCGTCGCCGGTGAAGGGCCACGGGTACGCACCAGTCGCAGCGTTGACCTCGAACTTCGGACCAAGACCACTCTGCGAGCCGTTGAGACCTGAGCTGTAGGGGTCGTTGCAGCCTGGGCCGAGGGCGTCGCCGGTCGGGTGCGCGTCACATGTCGGGGCGCAGAGGCCGCTGCCCTGAATAGCGAAGAATGCGTGCTTGAGCCAGCTCTGTCCGATCTGCTCGAAGCGGCCGTCCTTCATGCGGAACATGTTCTGAGACATGAGCGGGTGAAGGTTTGCAGGTGTTCCATCGCTTGTGGTGTCGTCCCAGAGGAGATCGACATCACCGATGTTGCACGACTCGGTACCGATGGAGTAGGCCGAGACACCGTTGAGGCCGCCCCAGAAGGACGGGCCAGTGATGTCACCAGCGATGACATCAGCACCCTGAGCGGACACCGATCCAGCCATCGCGGCACAGCCTACGAGTGCAAAGCAAATTCTCATTCTCATATCCCCTATATCTCTTCACGGTCATACCGGCCGCACACCCCCCTAGCCATTACTAGGCATCTGCGGTCGGCTCGAATGGTAAAACCAAGATAGCCGAGTGTAACAAATCTTGGCTCCTGGAGCATAGTTTCTTTCGATTGTTGTATTTGCGGACATTCTCTCCATACAGCAAAGTCCGGATATGGCTCCTGCCCAATCAAACTTCGAACACAGTATACGGTGATTCTGAATGCGGTGATCCTGAGTTATCTCAGCTGCCCTGCCGGACTCGATCGACGTTTTGACGGGCACGTTCGGCCGCCGCCTCGAGCGGTTTGTTCGTGGGAGCCATTTCGGAGGCCTGTCTAATGAGCCCAAGCCCGGCGTCGAGGTCCCCGGTCGCCAGCAGAGCCTGCCCCAGATCGTGGACGATGATGGGCGATTCCGGTTTGAGATCCCGTGCAGCCATGAGCGCCTGCAGCCCGATCTCGGCTGTCGCTCGGTCCCTGAGAGTCAGTCCGAATCTCACCGCAGACTCACCAATAGAAAGGAGCTCCCAAGGGGATTCCTCGGCCAGAGAAACCGCTGTCTGGATGCGTGCCCGCCCCGAGTCAGCTTCGCCCTGGCTCATCTCGACCGCCGCCACGCTCTGGAGCAGGGCGATCGACTCTGGGTACCGCTCGGCTACATCCTTTCCAACGGAGAGCGCAAGCTCTTGAGCACCGACAGCAGATAGGAGCGAGATAACGACCCCCAGTTGATGTGCGCTGGCGTTCTCGTTCTCCGCAGCACGTTGAAGTAGAGCGATCGCCCTCTCTCTCTCTCTCAGCTTGGCTCTGATTCTTGCGAGCAGGATCAGGTCATTGACCGTGTCTACCTCTTCCTCATCGACTCCCGAGAGGTAGCTCTGGACGAGATCCCATCTGGCTGCCGCGATCGAGAACTCCGCAGCCTGCAGCCTGTACGATCTGTTGTCGACTCTGGTGCCGATGAGTTTGTCGAAGAAGGTAAAGGCATCAGAAGGATCGTTGTTGTTGGCGTTTGTCAGGCGCATCGCGATATCGGGAACGAGATCCGAGGTCGTTTCCCGAGACTCCACGTGCTGCTGGAGGAATGCCAGGATGTCGCTGTCGCTCGCCCCCTGCCTTCTCATGAGTTGAGCAATCTGCCTGACGAGGCTCTCGGTCGGGTTGCCTTCTTCGACTACTTTCCTCAGCAGCGAGGTCGCGTGCGCTTCATCACCGACGATCAGGGCGAGAAAGGCCATCTTGCGTTTCTGCTCTGCGTTGAGAGGCCATCCGAAACCGCCCTCCGAGAACGCCGCAGTGTTCCGATACGATTCATACCCCCGCTTTGCCCTTGCGAGTGTTTCCTCTGTCGGGACATACACGTCCCGCAGCACGATCTGAAGCGGCACGTCGATGCGCTCGTGTGCGACGTGAGCGCGGAACCTGTTCGCGTTGACCCAGCCGCTCCAGGTTGCACTCAGCAGGATGAGAGTCGAGATCGCGCCGGCGGACATACCAGTTCTGGTCACCCGACCTTTGGCTTTAAGCTGTAGATTCTGGATGCGCACGTTGGGCTTAGTGATAAGCGACCAGAGCTTCCACGCCGCGAACGTGCCAAGCCCTGCCATGCCCGCAGCCATGAGCATGGGTACAAGGTTCAGCATTCCCCGGAAAGCCATGAACGTGGCGATAAATACCAGAGCGAGTGCGATCTCTTCGGGCCAGGTGAGATCGAACCGCTTCGGGTTTGATTTGATTTTATCACGCCGCTGCTTCGCGGCGTCATCGACCGGTTTCGTCAGGATCGCGGGCTTGGCGAATGAGAAGCACAGAGCATCGTTCGGACACGCGCTCACGCAATCGAGACACTTCATGCAGCCCGGGTCAACAACCATACCGAAGTCACGCACCTCTTCGGCGACACGGACATTCGACGTGCAGACTGCTGTACAGTGGCCGCAATGCTGGCAGTTGTCGTTCACAACGATACGACCCGGGCTCATCTGATCGGCGACACCAAATATCCCGCCGTAGGGGCACCCGTACGTGCAGAATCCCTTCGACCCAAGGAAGTACACCGCTGCGAACCCAACGACCAGGAAGAACGGGATCGCGACAAACCAGGGCGGGAAGGTTGCCCAGAAATCCTCAACGATGACAGCAGAACTGAACCCGTGAAACTCTGCGACACCGCCGAGCCAAATGGGAGGATCGATGCCCACCGACATGAGCACCGGGAAGAGCGCAACCTTCTTGAACGTGGGCCAGACAAACATGTAGAGCCCGAAGATGAGCGGCGCCCAGACTAGCAGCCTCGATCGGAAAGGCTTGGGCCGCACGCCCATCTTGTTCATCATCCACGTGCAGGCGTCTTGGAGAGCCACCACGTGGCACCCCCAGCCGCAGAAAAAACGCCCGAACACAAAGGTTGCGAGTATGGCAAGCACAAAGAAGATAAATCCGGCGTTGACCTCGCCGAACTCGAGCGTTTCCATCGACTCGCTCGGCTCGACCGGCGAAACCGTTGATCCCGTGATGAGCCACTGGATGATGTGAGCAACAATAAGGATGTGCACGAAGATCAGCACCGCGGCCCGGCGTTTGCCCATCTTCGAATGGGGCCTCTTTCTCTGATTCGGCCCCCTCAGAACGTTGAGAGAGACATCGCGCGGCTTCGTGCTGCCCGCGTTGTCATCATTGTTGGTCATGGGTTGGTGTTATCCGATGTGGTCGGATGAATTACGCCTTGGCCTCCAGTTCTTCCCATCGGGCGTAGAGGCGTTCGACTTCCTTCTGAGCCTCGTCAAGCTCTTGACAAGCCAGGGTCATTTTAGAGTGGTCCGCGGAAACCTCCGGGTCTGATAGCTTGGCCTGTGCTGATTCGAGAACCAGTTCTGCTTCGGCGATGACATCCTCGATCGACGCGTATTCACGCTTCTCGTGATACGTCAGACCCTTCTTGCCGGTTTTGGGCTTGAGCCCCCCGCCGCCGGCAGGCTTGGTGGACGGCTTCGGCGTCTCCACGACCGTGGCGTCGAGCGCCTGGTTTAGGCTCGCGTAAACGCCGCTTTCTCCCTGTCCGTCGAGAGCGACGTACGTCGTGGCAAGCCTGTCGAGCATTGCCCGGTCGTGGGTTACGAGGATGAGAGTGCCCGGGAAGTCCTCGAGCGCCTCCTCAAGTATCTCGAGCGTCGGTATATCGAGGTCGTTGGTCGGCTCATCAAGCACGAGAACATCCGCGGGCTGAAGCATGATGCTCGCGATGTGGATACGAGCAAGCTCGCCGCCGCTGAGCGATTTCACGGGCTGATCCAGCTGTTCTTCCTTGAACAGGAAACGTTTCGCCCAGCCAATGATGTGGACAGACTTGCCTCTGAAGTTGACCTGCTCGGCCCCTGGAGAGAGGGCCGTACGGAGCGGGGTTTCGGGGTCGAACGACTCGCGGTATTGGCTGAAGAGCACCATCTCGGGCTTCGGGTCTGCGAGCTTGATGTTTCCTTCGTCGGCTTCGAGTCTGCCTGTGAGCACGCGGATGAGCGTCGTCTTTCCGCTGCCGTTAGGACCCAGCAGCCCGACGCAGGTCCCGGGACTAAGCGTCAGATCCAGACCCGTGAAGAGCCGCTTCCCGCCAAGCGATTTGGTAAGCCCCTTCGCAACAAGCAATTTCCTGGTCTTGCGATCAGAGGCGTTGAAATCGAGCCCAGCTCCCTTTCGCGAAGCCGCGACGTTGAGCGCCCGAAGCTCATCCAGTGAACGCATCCTGTCGTGGCTCGCGTCGATCCTGCCCTTCGCCTTTGTCTGACGCCCTTGCGGCCCTCTGGAGAGCCAGTCCAGATCCTTGCGGACCTGATTCGAGAGCACCTGTTCTGCTTTGGCAATCGAGTCGAGGTATTCCTCCTTGCGTCGGAGGAATTCCGTGTAGTTCCCCCGGACGCTGAACATGCCCTCTGCGTACGCGTCGCTGATCTCGATGATCCGAGTTGCGACGGACTCGAGGAAAGCACGGTCATGCGTGACGAAAATCGCCGAACTGCCGCCCGACCCGCCTGCCGATTTCTTGACGATCGATTCGAGCCATTTGATTCCAACAAGATCGAGGTGATTCGTCGGCTCATCGAGCATGATGAGGTCTGGGTCGCCGCTGCCCTCGGCCAGCGCCCTCGCGATCGTGAGCCGTTTGCGCCACCCGCCCGAGAGGCTGTGCGCCTCGGCATTGACATTCGACTCATTGAATCCTGCTTTGCCGAGTTGTATCCCCGCGAGGGTTTCTGCCTCGTGCTCATCGTGGACCTCTACCGCGTTCATCGCGGCTTGCGTGACGATCGATCGAGGGGTTGTACCGGGCTCAAAGGTGTCGTCCTGCGGAACGTAAACGGCCTTTAGACCGGGAGCGCTGGCGATACGACCGCCGTCGGGCTGGACGATGCCTGCGAAGATCTTAAGAAGTGTGCTTTTGCCGGCGCCGTTAGGCCCGATGACACCGATCCTCTCCCCGGGCTCAATGACAAGGTTTAGGTCTCGAAAGAGCGTCCTGAGCACATAAGTCTTCGTGATGTCCTTCGCGGTCAGCAGCACGGATCGGGTTCGCCTCACCAGGAGTTGGCTAAAGCGTAGTGCGCCCGTTTGAGTAGGGCGTCATTGATCAGGCAACTGCCCTGACTTTACCTGAGGCGTAGTCCATGACCTCGCTCGCGATCTGATCGAGCGGACACACTTTAACAGCACCACCCCTTGCGATCGCTTCCTTGGGCATCCCGAACACGACACAGGAATCCTCGTCCTGAGCGACGGTGTACGCGCCCGCGTCGCGGAGCGACTTCAGCCCATCCGCACCATCGTTGCCCATCCCGGTCATGATGATTCCCATGGCGTTCTTGCCAGCGGTCTGGGCGACGGACTCGAAGAGAACCTCGACCGAAGGCTTGTGCCTGCAAACACGGGGCCCATCGGTGACCTGGGCGATGTAGCGAGCGCCGTCACGTGCGAGCCTGAGATGCTTGTTGCCGGGAGCGAGCAGGGCGCGTCCGGGCAGGACAGAATCGCCGTCCTTGGCCTCCTTAACCTCGATCTCGCAAAGCTCGTTGAGACGAGCGGCGAACGAGGCCGTGAACCCCTCGGGCATGTGCTGGGTCATCACGATGCCTGGCGTCTGCTTTGGGAGAGCGGTGAGAACGGTCCTTAGAGCTTCGGTGCCCCCGGTAGATGTGCCCATCGCGATGACTTTGTGAGTCGTCTCGATCGTTGAGAGTGAGGTACGCAGCTTGAGGCGCTCGACGTCACCGCTCGGAGCCGAGCGGGCCTTTGGAACGGGCATCGATGCAACAGCACGAACCAGTTGACCGAGTTCGCGTGACATCTCACCGACTGTATAAGCCTCGGCGGGCTTTGCGACCACGCCGCACGCACCGGACTCGAGACACGCGACCGCCGTATCGCATCCTTTCTGGGTAAGCGAGCTGACAATAATCGCCCGGACCGGGTGAAACTTCATAAGCTTGCGCAAGAAGGTCAACCCGTCCATGCGCGGCATCTCGATGTCCAGCGTGATCACATCAGGCTTGAGCGCCATGATCTTGTCGCGCGCGACGAAAGGATCAGGCGCAACGCCGACAACTTCGATCCCTTTCTGCTCGCCGAGCCCTCTCTTCAGAGCCATCCGGACGACAGAAGAATCGTCAACGATGAGTACACGCGTATCGGGCATCTTTCGGTTGCTCCACTTTGTCTTTAAGCCGCCCTGCTGCTTGATTCCGTTTTAGGAATCCAGTAGATATCGAGACGCTCACCCTCGGCGTCTAGAATGCAGTGCACGCAGGTGCTCCCATCCGAGACAGCCGAGCTATCAACGACTTCGGGCAGCCCGAGTGAGAGTTTGCAGTGAGCACCGCCCAGTACGGTCACTACAGACCCGCCCACGATATTGGTCATCTCTCGCAAGGCATCGAGGCCTTCGCCGTCGGTCCTGACATCCTCAGCACAGACTCCGAGCAGGCTCGAAGCGAGCTCAACAAGGAACCCGGAACTGCCCGAGAGGATGACTGTGCCGGACTCTGGTCCCGAGTATTCAATCTTCGTGTGCCAGTCGCATTCGGGGAGTTCGTCAAGGAAGTCCTCGTCCGCGGGCTCGGCGACAACGAATGCGGTTCTCTCGAGAGCCTCGATCGCGAGTTTGCCCAATCTTTCAGTGTTGAGATCATTCATAGCTTCACCCCTAGGTTGGTAACAATGATCTTTCTCAGATCCTCCGGCTCGAACGGCTTGTGGAGTACTTCGATCGCACCGAGTTCGCGCATCCGGTTCAGGCGATCTTCATTGCTTTCGGTGCTGACAACAACTACCGCGGCATCCTTAAGATCGTCTTGCTTGCGAAGTTCTTCAGCGAACTCTTCGCCGTTCATCACGGGCATGTTGAGATCGAGCAGCACAAGATCGATCCAAACGGTAGACATAATCTCCAGGGCTTCCTTGCCGTTTCCGGCTTCGAATATCCTGTCTTCCTCGAGGCCCGCGAGCTTGACGACTTTCTTGATCGCTGAGCGCAGGATGGGTGAGTCGTCGACGATTAGCAGGTTACAACTCATGCGATATTCCTTTCCTTGTCCTCGGTCTCGATACCGAGCGCTTCTTCGATGCTGCGCAGAGAGTCCCACATAGAGGCGATAGCTCGCTCCGCTGCTCTCCGTGAGAGTTTGAGACTCTTCTTTACGTGGTCCGCCAGCTCGTACTGAAGTCCGTCGCTTCCGAGCGAGATACCTGACCACAATGCGACGATGTCGCCTGCGTGGACGAAATCGGTGAGCTCATCATGGAGTTCTCCGTCCTCTGGCGGGCAGTGATGGTACTCAACCGCACGAGCGATCCGCTCTGGCAACTGCCAATGACGGCAAAGAGCAGCACCTACCTGAGCATGATCTGTCCCGAAGGCTTCCCGCTCGGCGTCGACAAATGTGCGATCGGCGTACAGCTTGCTCTGGACTGACGTGACATAGTCAACCCCGTAGGCACGATCGAGCACAAGCTTGCCAACATCGCGAACAAGCCCGGTTACGAACGCTAGATCCTTGAGTTCCGGGTTGTGCTCAGCAGCCAGGCTTTCTGCAGCAAGTGCGCCGCCGATTGCGCCGCGCCAGAGGCGTTCCCTGCTGAGTTCGAACGCGTCGCATCCGCCGCTGAAGACGGTCGCCGCCTGCTGCTCGAGTACGATTTTAGTGAGTGCGCTTCGGCCCAGCCTAACGATACTCTCTCGAAGATCGAACTTGCGTGACGGGACTCCAAACGCTGCAGAGTTCGCGTAACGAAGTACTGCGAAGCTAAGTGCTTCATCGACACGAACTATCTCGGCGACATCGTTGATTGAGACGTCATCATCACCGAGCATCCCAATGAGCTGCGACGTAGCAGTCGGGAGCATGGGAAGCGACTCAGAATCTGAGATGAGTGCATTTACATCGGCCACAGGATGTTCTCCGTTCCGCGGTTTCGCACGGCAACTCGCCCATCATCAAGCGATAGATGAAGCGTGCGGCTGTGATTTCCGCCCGTATCGTCTGCAGAAAGCAAGACGTTGTTCTTCCAGAATATCTTTCTGAGCACGGTTCGGTTTCGCGAGCCGATCTTGAAGTGCCCGTTGTCTACAAGAACCTCCGCCCCGCCCGCAGCGCAGACGATGAGATTCTCCTTCTTTGCACCGAGCTCGTACGCCTTCTTGAAGAGCAAGGGGATCCCGGTATCCGCGAACATTGCGGGGTTGCCGTCGGCTTTGTCGGCATTGATCTTGGAATCCGGAAGCATGAAATGCAGCATGCCGCCAACGTTGGTGGTCGGGTCGTAAATCGTCACTCCGATGCAAGATCCGAGAGCATGCGTAACGATGGTCACACCCGGCCCCTTGGCCACGCTCAGATCAGCGACCCCAACAGTAATTGGCTTGCCGGCAGGCTCTGCGCTTGTCGATGCAGCTGTGATTGACATCGATTTCCCTTTACTTCACGTACACCGACGGCTGAACCGTACGGAGTTCCTGACTTGCGTTACCTGCTGACTCAGCGCTTCCAACGGCAAGCACGCCGCCGGGCTGGAGTACATCGCAGATACGGTTCACCAATCGATCTTTCGTCGGTTTGTCAAAGTAGATCATCACGTTTCTGCAGAAGACCACATCGAACCTGCCTCTGAATGGCCATTCGTCCATCAGATTCAACTGACCAATCGTCACAAGGCTGCGCACTCGATCGTTGACCCTGTAGGCGAGATCCTCACCGCTGCCTTGGGGCTCGAAGTACTTAGCCAGCAGCTCCTTGGGCATGTTCTCTAGCATCGCGGCGGGATAAATACCGCTGCGGGCTTTCTCTACGGCAGAGTTAGCAAGATCGGTCCCCAATATCTTGAAATCCCACTTGTCAAGTTGGGGCAAACACTCGAGAGCCTGAATAGCCATGGAGTAGGGCTCGGGCCCGGTCGAACACGCGGCCGACCAGATACGGATCCGCTTGCCTGGTCTCGTTGTGTTTCCACGCGCCAGCGAGGTGTAGAACTCACGCTCAAGATAGTTGAAATGCTCTATCTCACGAAAGAAACTCGTCACGTTTGTTGAGAGCAGGTCAAAGAGCTCGAGCAGATCGGCCGGGGTTGCCTCCTGCTCGATGTAGTCAAGGTACGCGTCAACTCCAGAGAACCTAGACGTGCGCAGGTATTTCGACACTCTCGTCGAGACGAGCTGCACTTTCTTCTCGCCCAGAGACAACCCCCACTTGTCGAAGGCTATGCTCGAGATTCTCACGAACTGCTTGTCCGTAAGCAGCTTGTTGGTGCTTGTACTCGTATTCATGCTCAGGCCGCGGCTCGCTGGGAATCTTCTTCGCAGTTCTTGCTCTTGCTCACCTGCGCGAGGTCGCTCACTGCACTAGCGGACATCACCTTATCAATGTCAAGCAGGATCAGGACGCGTTGAATGTCGCCCTCTGACACCTTGCCCATACCCATGATGTACTCTGTGCTCAGCGAGCACCCGAACTTCGGTGCGGGCTCGATCTGCGACTTGCCAATATTCTTTACTTCACGGACGTTATCGACGATCACACCCATCTCGAACTGCTCGCCCCCGTCGGAGTCGTTGACTTCCACGACGATGATGCATGTCTCTTCGTTGTAGTCGATGCTGTCCATTCCGAACTTGTTACGCAGCTCGATCACAGGAATGATCTTGCCTCGAAGGTTCACGACCCCCTTGACAAAGCTTTCGGTTTGCGGAAGCGGCGTGATGTCGAGAACACCGATGATCTCACGTACACGCAAGATCTCAACGCCGTACTCCTCGGTGCCCAGGCAGAACGAGAGGAATTTGTCCTGGTTATCATCGCCCGACTCGGCGATCTCCTTGTTCACAGCATTCGTGTTCGTCGTCATTTGGCATTCCTCACTTAGAGAGACTCAGGCTGGGTTGCCTCGTTCAGCAAACCCGCAACATCTATGATGAGTGCGACTCTGCCATCACCCAAGATGGCGCCGCCCGACACACCGCGTAAGGGCTCAAGACCCTGACCGAGGCGTTTGATGACCACCTGCTGCTGTCCAATGATCTCATCGATCAACAGACAGCACCTTGTGTCGTTTGATTCGAGTACGAGAAGCAGCCCGTCCTCGATATTGTCCGTGCCTTCATTCACCTTGAAGAGCGAGTTGAGTCTGTGGATAGGAAGCAGCGATTCCCGGACAAGTGCCATCTCACCCTGGCCGGCGACAGTATGAATCTGGTCTTTCGTTGGCCTGAAGCTCTGCTCGATCGACAGCGTCGGTATGACGTATCGCTGCGTTCCAACACGGACAACCATGCCGTCGATGATTGCCATCGTCAGCGGCAGTGACATCTTGAATGTTGTGCCCTTACCCGCGACGGAGTTGATCTCCAGCTTCCCTCGCAGCGCCTCGATATTACGACGGACGACGTCCATCCCAACACCCCGGCCTGAGATATCAGTTACCTTCGCGGCCGTCGAGAAGCCAGGCAGCATGATAAAGCCAAACACCTCGCTGTCGGGGATCTCCGACAGCTCACGGTCGGGTGTATAGATTCCTTTTTCGATCGCTTTATTCAGAATCTTATTGCGATCAAGACCCTTACCATCATCTTCGATCTCGATGACGATCGAGCCGCCTTGGTGGAACGCACGGAGCGTGAGGGTACCTGTCTCGGGCTTGCCAGCCTTTACTCGATCCTGCGGCGACTCGATGCCGTGGTCGCAGGAGTTTCTGATCATGTGTACGAGTGGATCCCCGATCTCCTCGACAACCGTGCGGTCGAGCTCGGTGTCCTCGCCCTCCATAATAAATTGTACTTTTTTGTCGGCCTTAGCCGAGACGTCGCGAACGAGGCGTGCCATCTTCTGGAAGAGGCCCTTCAACGTCACCATCCGGAGTGACATCGCGACCTCCTGAAGATCACGGATGATCTTGCCCGTCTGGCTCATGTTGCGCTGGAAACGCTGGTCCTCGATTTCAGAAACACTCGGGTCCTGAATAACCATCTGCTGGGCGATAACGAGCTCACCGACCATCGTGACGAGGTTGTCGAGTCGCTCTGTGTTGACCTTGACATTGACATCGGAAGACTTCTTCTTCGCCCCACTGGGCGAAGAGGTTTGTGCTTTGGCTGACTCCTGGGCGTCCGTAAGATTCGGCTTCTCAGCGACGGGCGACTGGGAGGATTGGGCGGCAGGTTCTGAAGCCCCCCTGCTCGTAACAAAAGGCTCGTTCTTCGATGCAAGCTGCAGTTGCTCGATGTGGTGATTGAACGCCGAAAGGCTCGGAGCACGCTCACCTTCGAGCACCGCGAGCAGCTGAGACATCATGTCGCACGACTCAAGAATCAGATCAAGTGAAGCAGAGTTGAGTGTGATCGTTTGCTTTCGGGCCTCGTCGAGCAGGTACTCGGCGTTGTGAGCCGCGGTGACGATCGGGGTCAGGTTCATGAAACCTGCAACACCCTTGATCGTGTGAAATGCTCGGAAGACAGTGTTGATGAGTTCGAGGTCGGTGAAATCATTCTCAAGCGAGAGGACCGCCACCTCGCCGGCGGCGATGTGCTCACGTGCCTCACCCAGGAAATCAGCGAGGTTGTCGTCCCGTTCGATGTCGCTCGGGAATTCGACAAGCGAACCGTCATCTGCTTGTGCCGGGCAAGCCGCCTGCGATTCGGCTTCAGCCGAATCAGCTGGCTCTGGAACGATATCGGGTCCCGGCTGATCACCGTCACTGGTTGATTTGATGGCAAGGGAGGCCAGAAGGTCGCCGTGCTCGGGTGCATCAGCGGCCGGGTCGGATTCCAGAAGCTGGCTGTATGCCTTCATCCAGTCGAGGACAGCAAGGATCTCACTTGCTGGGAACGCCTTACCCTGACCGGCGGTCTCATCGATGAGCGTCTCAGCCTCGTGACAGATTTTTTGCGCGACTGCGAGTGATAGAACGCCACACTCTCCCTTGAGTGTGTGAATACCCCTGCGGACTTCGTTGAGGTCTTCGTCAGTCGGATCGGTTTCGAGCCCGACCGTCAACGATTCCAACTCCTCAAGGATGTCGGCACAACCCGAAAGCCACGAAGCCAACAAATCCGGATCGATACCCGCGTTCTCGCTGCCAGAATCGCGACCTGGGACAGGCACATCATCGACTGAAAGACCGTCCTGGAGAGCATTTACGATCTCCTGAGCGTAATCGATTGTTCGGTTGATCTCGGCGAACGTCTGATCGAGATCGACTACCTCATGCATGACAATGCTCTCGAGGAGATCGACCGATTCGCGGGCCTTTTCCGAGAGAGGGGCGTACTCGGGAGCGTCGAGCATCTCGTACAGCTCTTCAAATAGCTCCCCGAGAGAGACCAGACCAGGTAGATCGAGTGGATCTACCAAAGCGGCCTGCTTAGCAAGTTGCTGAATATGAGTTTCGATCATGGCGGCTCATGTCTTCAAATGGTGTTCAGACGAGTTCTCAATCAGTCTCATCGGACTGATAAAGGAGCCTCATGACTTGAGGTAGCCAAGATGCGGCATTGTGTGCTGGGGGCCTGCTTCTCCTCATATAGACAATCCCTGGCGGCCTGGCCTAGATCAGGCCCCCCGGGCAAGAGAACCCCCGGCGGACCTTGAATCCACACGAATTCTGAGTGTCCGGCCTCATTTCGTGGCCTAGAATGGCCCCGCCTGTCTGGTCGGTGGCAGGCGTCGGCTTCCTCCCTTCAGTCGGGTACGGAATCCGGTTCGTTACAGGAAGAACCAGCGGGCTCAACTGTCCGCGCCGCAAGCGCCCTTGCGTGACGCCACGGGTTAAGTACCCGATCGGCTTGGTGTCGCCGGTGTCGCTGGGATCAGGAGATCTCCCATGGCAGAACAATCCAGTCAGTCTCTCGTGCAGGACCTCATCGAAGCGGGCATCCACTTCGGCCAACGTGCCAGCGGTTGGAACCCGAAGATGGGTCCTTATATCTACGGCAAGCGCAACGGCATCCACATCATCGACATCAAGGAGACCGTCAAGGGCCTCCTGCTCGCCAAGAAGTTCCTTAACAAGACGGTCGCCGGCGGCAAAGATGTTTGCTTTGTGGGCACGAAGCGTCAGGCACGCAGCATCCTCGAGCAGTACGTCCCCGACGCTGGGATGCACTACGTCACCGAGCGTTGGCTGGGTGGCACGCTGACCAACTTCCGCACCATCCGTGCCCGCCTCAAGAGGCTCGAAGAGCTCGAAGCGATCGAAGCCGAGGACAACTTCCAGAGCTACTCCAAGAAGATGGAGAGCCAGCTCCGCCGCGAGATGCGGAAGATCAAGCGGAACCTCGACGGCATCCGCCGGATGGAGAAGATCCCGGGCGCCCTCGTGATCATCGATGTCTCGCACGAGATGACGGCGATCAACGAGGCCCGCAAGCTAGGCATCCCCACCGTCTGCCTGATCGATACCGACGCCGACCCGGCGTACGCCGACATCCCGATCCCGGGCAACGACGATTCGATGCGTTCGATCGACGTCGTGGTCCGCGAGCTCTGCAAGTCGATCGCCGAGGGCAAGAGCCAGCGGACCGAGGCAGCTGAGGGCGCAGACGACGCAGGCCAGGAGCAGGCTCCTCGCCAGCGCAAGCAGGGCAGCCGTCGCAGCGTTCGAGGCGAAGCCTCGGCATCTGCGACCGATGAGGCCCCCCGCACGGCGCCCGACACGGTCGCCGCCCCCACCGAGTAATTCGTCTCTGAGCACCTCAGAGCACACTTTGTTGATACGAGCCGAGGCGAGAGAGAGCCTCATTCAGAAACAGACTCGCGCCGCCAGACCAAGCGGCGGCGCCCAATGACCCGGAGCATTCACCATGGCCGACATCAGCGCCAAAGACGTGATGGCCCTTCGTAACCGCACTGGTCTTCCCATGATGGCCTGCAAGAAAGCACTCGCCGAGACCGGCGGTGACATCGAGGCAGCCGAGGACCACCTCCGCAAGACACTGAAGGGCAAGATGGAAGGCCGCACCGAGCGTGCGGCTGCTGAGGGTCGCGTCGCGGTCGCCGTCAACGGCACCGCCGCCGCGATCGTCGATCTCCGCGCGGAGACCGACTTCACAGCTAAGAACGACAAGTTCATCGAAGCCGCCGACAAGATCGCCCAGCTCGCTCTCGCAGCGCCCGCAGGCGAGGTCGCGCCGACCGATGAGATGAACGCGATCATGGACGACATCCGTATCTCGACGGGCGAGAACGCCTCGATCGGCCGCGTCCACAAGATTGAGAAGGACAACGGCGAGAGCTTCAGCTCCTACGTCCACCACGACGGCAAGACCGCCGTGCTCATCCACGCGACTGCCGGTGCGGACGACGACGTCCTGCGTCAGATCTGCATGCACATCACCGCTGTCGTGCCGAGGCCTCTCGGGATCACCGCTGACGACATTCCCGCCGAGCTCGTCGAGAAAGAACGCAAGTTCCGCATGGAGCAGGCTGTGGAGTCGGGCAAGAACGAGGAGATCGCCGCGATGATGGTCGAGGGCGGCATCAAGAAGTTCTACTCCGAGGTCGCCCTCAACGAGCAGGACTTTGTGGTTGACCCTTCGAAGAAGATCAAGGACCTGCTCGGCGGAGCCGCGATCAAGGAGTTCTTCCGCTGGGAAGTCGGCGAAGGTGTCGAGGCCGACGCGGGCGAGTAAGCCTTCCCCAGATTCACAGAGCATCACAAGAGGCCCGGGAGCAATCCCGGGCCTTTCTCATGGGCACAGGATTCGCTCCCAGGAACTGAAAACCGGCCTCACAGCCCTGAAACGCCGAATGGGCCCTACAGAATGAGAAAGCGAAAAAAGTTACCCAAACTACTGGCACGCCCGAAAAGCTGTTGCATATTTCGGGTGTCTTGTCTCTCTCTTCCCATGGCTCGACTGACGGCTAGCGCTCTCAGTCGGGTTTTTCTTTTCAGGCTCCACAACGCCACTAAGCGCGTGAGGCAGCCATCAAGCTCATTGATTGTCACGCAGTAAGGTTTCGTTACATTCGGGCCCAGCAAGCGACCGCTTGGCCGTTGACTCGCATCTCGAGCGGCGGCATCTCCGTCCGGCAGCGGTCCTGCACCTCTGGGCACCGGCCCGCGAACGGACAGCCAGGGGGCGGGTTGAGCGGGCTCGGGACGTCGCCCTGAAGGACTGTCAGAGGGCGACGCTCGTCCGGGTCGTCGATCGGGTTTGAACCAAGCAGCGCCCTGGTGTACGGGTGTTCGGCGTGCTCGCGGAGGCGATCACTCTGGATTTTCTCCATGACCCGGCCCAGGTACATGACCATGACGTTGTCGCAGAAGTGCTCGACGACCTTCAGGTCGTGGCTGATAAACATCATTGTGAGCCCGAGTTGCTCCTTGAGGTCCTTCATGAGGTTGAGGACCTGCGCCTGGATCGATACATCCAGCGCGGAGACGGGCTCGTCGGCGACGATGAATTCAGGCTTGAGCGCCAAGGCCCGGGCGATGCCGAGGCGCTGGCGCTGGCCACCGGAGAACTCGTGCGGGAACTTGTCCTTCGACTCGGGCCTCATGCCGACAGTCGCGATGAGTTCGTCGATGTACGACTCCATCTTGTCAGGCGTAACGATGTTGTGGAACGAGATCGCTTCCTTGAGCAGTCCCCGGACGGTAAGCCTCGGGTTGAGGGAGCTGTATGGGTCCTGGAAGATGATCTGCATGCGTCTGCGGACGCTCATCATCTGCTTGTGGTCGAGACCGGTGATCTCGCTGCCGGCGAGGTAGACCCTGCCCTCGGTTGGTTCGAGCAGGCGGATGACCATCTTGCCGAGTGTCGACTTGCCGCAGCCGGACTCACCGACGACGCCCAGAGTCTCGCCCCTGGCGATCGAGAACGAAACATCGGTGACCGCGTGCACGTTCGCGACAACGCGGTTGAGAATGCCGCCGTGAACTGGGAATCGCTTGTGGATTCTCTCGGCGTGAACGAACGCGTTCTGTTGCGGCGCCCCAGCGCTGCTTTGTTGTTGTGTAGCCGGAGCGGTCATCCCGTGGCTCCTGTGGTCAGATCGACTTCTTGGTTCCTCGGGAAGTGACACCGGACAGGCCTGTCATCGAATGCATGCGCTTTGAGATCGGGCTCGACATCCACGCACTTCTGCTCTTTGAACGGGCAGCGGTCCTGAAACCTACAGCCCTTGGGCAGTTCAAACAGGCTGGGGACGATGCCCTTGATCGTCGGGAGCCTGCCGTCTGCATTCCGTTTGCCTGCTTTTGGGATCGACTCGAGGAGGGCTTTCGTGTATGGGTGCTGAGGGCGCTTGAAGAGATCGCTTACCGGTGCCTGCTCGATGATTCGACCAGCATACATCACAATGACGCGATCACAGACCTGCGCGACGACACCGAGATCATGCGTGATGAGTAGGATCGAAGTCCCAAGGCGTTTCTTGAGATCCGCCATGAGAGCCAATATCTGTGCTTGAATCGTCACGTCCAGCGCGGTCGTGGGCTCGTCAGCGATGAGAATGTCAGGCTCGCAGCAGAGCGCGATTGCGATCATGACGCGCTGACGCATACCGCCCGAGAGCTGGTGAGGGTATTCCTTGTACCGCTGCTCTGGGTTCGGTATCTCGACAAGCCTAAGCATCTCGATCGCTCGATCGCGGCGTCCTTTTTTGTCGAGCTTCGTGTGGTACTTGAGCGCCTCGTCCAACTGCCAGCCGATCGTGAACACGGGGTTCAGGCTGGTCATGGGCTCCTGGAAGATCATGGCGATCTGATCACCCCGCACCTCGCGCATCTGGCTCTCCGAGGCGGTCGCCAGGTTGAGGTCGCCGAACATGATCTCGCTGGTCGGATCGATGATGCTGTTGCGTTCAGGCAGAAGCCTCATGATCGTTTTGCTGGTGACGGTCTTACCGCAACCGGATTCACCGACAATACCGATGGTCTCACCAGGGAAGACATCGAAATTCACATCGTCGACAGCCGTCACAGTCCCGCGGTCGGTGCGGAAGCTGGTCTTGAGCCCGCGAACCCTGAGAATCGGTTGTTTAGTGGTTTCAGACATAGATCAGTTCACGTGCTTCGGATCAAACGCGTCCTGGAGTGCGTCGGACAGGATATTGAATGCCAGCACCAGGATGAACATAAACAGCGTTGCGGCGCCGATCTGCCAGAAGAATCCTTGTACGACCTCACTCTTGGCCTGGCTGATCATGATGCCCCAACTGGCACCCTCGCCCAGCGGAAGACCAAGATTCAGGAACGTCAGGATGACCTCACCCTTGATCGCGCCAACGAAAAGGAGTGAGAAGTTGATAAACATCAGGTGCAGTGTGTTCGGGATGATGTGCTTGACCAAGATGTAGAATCGGCTGAATCCGATCGCCGTCGCGGCCTGGACGTACTCGAGTTCTTTGATCTTCATGGCCTCGCCTCGGATGACGCGGCAAGGCCCGATCCAGTATGTCAAAGCAAAGGCGAGATAGAGCGATGGAAGGCCGCGGAACTCTTGGAGCGGACCGGAGACAAACATAAAGCTCAACACTGCGAGCAGAACGAGCTGAGGGATCGAACTGAAAATCGAGTAGAGCCATGTAACGACATGATCAACGAAGCCGCCGAAGAACGCAGCGGCGGCTCCCATAAGACTCCCTATGAGCACGGCGGTCAGACCGACGATGACACCAACCTGGATCGCGATCTTGGCTGAATAGAGCGCTCGCACCAGAATGGATCGGCCCTGCCGATCGGTGCCAAAAAGAAGCCTGGAGTTGTAGGCCATACCGGCCACGCCCGTAGGCTTTGGCATCAACTGATCAACAAACTCCATGGCGTCGGGCAAGAGCGTCTCGGCGGCGTCGAGCTGAAGAGCAGCTTCTCTTTGTGCTGCTTCATCGATGGCGGCCAGAGCATCGGCAAGCTCGGGTAGAGGATCATCGGTATCGAACAGAAGATCAACGGAATCGAGCACTTCGTCCATCGGATCGGCTGGAAAGGCATCATCCCGGCCCGAGACGGCAGCGTAGTCGTCGACCGCGTAAGAAATCTCCTCAAGCCCAAAGGCGACCTCCTCGCGAAGGAGGGCCAGATCATCCTCCTCGCCAGCACTGCGCAGCTCAGATATCGATACACGCGAAGCCCGGGTCTGCACCAGCACAGTCAACGCGGCATTTGATAGCGATCGTGCATCGTCAAGCTCCGCGAGAATCTCCTCCCCCCGCTCGACGCGCTCACGCAGTTCTTCTTGAGATACATCTAAGATCTTTCGTTCCTGCACGGCATAGGAGTCAATGACCTCCTCGGCCGTCCGGCCTGAGTCAGGACCGAGCTTGTCCAGTTCATCCACCGCGTCACGGACACGGCTGAAGAAGAAGTCCACGTAATCAAGACGGCCGGTGACACCGATGGGCTTACCGAGTCCGCCCAGGCTGGGCGGGGCAACCTGCGAGAGCATCTGCTCAGGCAGGAAAGCACCGGCTACGGGTGTCTCCTTCAGATTCCAAGCGCCGGTCTTCGTGCCCATCCACTGCACGACATCGATCGTCATCATCCATGCGGCCAACAGGAAGTAGCACCCGATGACCGCGAGCGAGACCATCGCTAAGCGGTTGCGGCGCAGCTTGCCCCAGCCACGAGACTTGAAGAAACGCTTGATCAAGAAAGCCTCACTCTCGGATCAACTACGGCGTATAGCACATCCGTCAGGATCACGGTCAGAATCACGACCGCTGCGAACAGTGCGGACATGTACTCAACCACGGGGAAGTCCTTGGCGTTGATCGCGGTGATAAGTGCGCGGCCCATACCTGGAATCGAGAAGAAGACCTCAAGCAGGATCGAGCCCACGATGAGGAAGGGCAGGCTGATCATGACACGTGTGATGATCGGGATCATGGCGTTCTTGAGCATGTGAACAAACATGATCTTGCGACTGCCGGCCCCCTTTGCCCTTGCGGTAGTGATGTAGTCCCGGCCTGTTTCTTCGACCATGACTGCGCGGTAGAACCTCGTGTCATAGCCCATAGCAACGATGACGCTGATCAGCACGGGCAGCCCGCAGTATTGCAGCCATGTCTGCACTGCCTCGATCGGAGAGCTGGCCCAAAACCCGAGCGTCGAGAGTCGTACGTCGTACCCTTCGATGTCGAAGGGCACAAGCCCCGCCTCCTGCCCCAGCCTGTATCCGCCGAAATACTGCCCGATGATGATGTAAACGAGGAAGCTCACGCTCATCCCCAGCACGGCGAGCAGCATCAGTGTCTGGTCGGCGATCCTCCCCCTGTAGAACGAACAGATCAACCCGATCAGGATCGAGATCGCGGCGGTTATCAGAAGTGCCGGAACCGTGATCATGGTCGTTGCGGGCACCGCGGTTGAGATGAGCTCGCCCACGGGCCTTTTCTGCTCCCATGACCGTGCAGAGAAATCGAGGGTGACGATATTCCAGACGGTCGAGGCGTATTGCTCGTAGAACGGGCGGTCAAGACCAAAGTCTTCCTTGATGGTGTTGTACTGCTCCTCGGTAGCGTTCTTACCCAGATAAGCGGTCACCGGGTCATTGACGCGCAGCGCCAGCATCACAAGAAGAATGATGCCAAGGTACACCGGTATGTTGTACAGCAGGCGCCTGAGAATGTACGACCACATGCGGCAGTCTCCCTTCTAACGTTCCGGCGGGCTGCCGCCGGCACGCGTCTTACCGCTTTGAGTCGTCGACGTCGAGGAACTTGAACCAGCCGTAATACCGCTCCGTGGGCTTGCAGTTGAGGAGCCACGGATTGATGAGGTAGTACCGTGTGCGCGCCATGGATCCGATGTAGGGCACGTCTTCGATAAGCATGTCCCGCATGCGGATGTAGATCTCAGTCCGCTCGGAGCTGGGCTCCATAGTGAGGATCTGCTCGTACATCGCATCGTAATCCGCACGCTTGTAGTTGTAGTGGTTGGAACCGGGCGACTCGTTGGGGGAGTAGAACAACGCGAGGTTGTTCTCCGCGTCAGGGTAGTCGCTCGACCACGCGAAACCGAACATGGGTGCTTTCTTGAGGTTCGTAAACTCGATCAGCGTCGAGAAATCAACAAGCTGGGCGTCGAGCTGGATGTTGACCTCAGCGAGTTGACGCTTGAGCATTTCGACCTGTTCTGCGTTGTTGCCGCCCCGGCTGGTGTAGAACCGGATCGGGGGCAGGCCCTCTCCATTGGGGTACCCGGCTTCAGCAAGTTTCTGTCTAGCACGTTCACGGTCGGGTCCGCGATAGCTTACGGGCGCCGTACCACCCTCGGGGTAGCCTTCGAGATCGGGCGGGATTGGCCCGTCATACTGGATGGTGTTTCCCTGGTAGAACGTTTCGCTGAACTCGTCGAGATCAATCGCGAGGTTGATCGCCTGCCGCAGCGCCCGCTTCTCCTCGGTGTAGCCTCCGAGCAACTCGTCTTCCATATTGAATCCGCGGAAGATGAAATCGAGGAGCGGGACGACCTGGTGGCGAACTCCCAGTTCACGAGTTTCAGGCAATAGCCGCTTGGTCCGGCCATCGAAAGCCTGCTCAAAGTACTCCGCGGGAACCTGGGTCAGACCGATGTCGCCCGCCTGGAACCGCAGCCACATTGGCTGGTCCTCAACGAACATGGTGAACTCGATGCGATCCACAAAGGGCACGGCCTGGCCCGCAGCGCGGTGAAGCCTGTTTCGGCGATCGTCTCGCGACCACTGATCCTCGGCCGGGTAGAGCACCTCGTGGTAGTTCGGATTCCGATCCGCGGTCAGGCTCTTCTTGGGGATCCACTCGTCGAGAATGAATGGCCCCGTACCTACCGGGTTGAAAGCAAAGTCGTCCTCTCCATAATGCTCCACTGCTTCCATCGGCACGATCGATGTCTGGAACATCGCGAGGATGTAGAGGAACCGGTACACGGGCTGCTTGAGAACAATCTCGAACTGCTGGTCGTCGATCTTCCGAAAGCCCGAAACCGGCGCGTCGTAGTCGAATACCCCACCGGCATCAACGGAGGCATTCTGCTCGTCCTTATACTCGTCGAACCCCTCGATCGTGTCTTTGAGCAGCCACCAGTTCTTCAACTGGTTCTTCGCATCGGCGAGCCGCTTGAGCGAATAGAAAACATCATCCGTGACAACCTGACGGCCCTTGCCGCCCGGGAAACACTCGTCGTCGTGGAAGAACACGCCCTGCTTGAGCGTAAAGCGCCAAGTCTTGCCGTTGTCCTCGGTGGTTGGCATCTCCGTCAGCAGAAGCGGCTCGAGTTCGTACGGATTGGCATACTTGTACGTGAGCAGGGTCTCGTAGATCTGCGCACAGGCCATATTGTCATAGGTCGTGGATCCTACAGCGGGATCGAGACTCTTGGGTCCGTCCGTGCGGATCGGCAACTGGACGACTTTCTCCTGTGCCGCAGCAGAGAGTGCCCCTACTGCGAGTACCGCGTTCGCTGCGAGTACTGTCAACAACCTTGCAGGCTTCTTCATCGGATGCCTCCGTTATCCTGGATCGCTCAACCAAACACCGAGAGCCGGCGTATCGGGCGAGAGATATAAGTCTAGCGTTGCCCCTCCGGGGCCTCAATATTCGCTTGCTGAGCATCTGACTGCCCCGCGTACTCGACGAGTCTGGCGAGATCGACCCGGTCGATGCCGTTTGGCTTGATCGCGTTGAGCACGCCGTTGCGGAACCTCACAGTTTCCCTGGGGGTCATGCCGAGATTGTCGCCCGATTCGATGATCGAGGCGATGTAACCCAATGCGATCCAGGCATCCTTGTTTGCCGAGCGCAGGTCCGCAAAGAGCGCGAAATGCTGCGGATCTACGAAACGCTCACCGGAGGACCGCTTGTACTGATCGACCGCGACACCGAGCAGCGATCGAACTCGCGAGAGCATTTCATCACGGTCGCCCTTCTCGACACCGAGCGCGACGGCAAGCGAGTTCCACGAGCCGCGGAACTCACGCACCATGGCCTGTTTCAGTCTGCCTGAAGCGATCTGGAAGTCCCCCGCGTCAGGCCTAACACTCTCCGCGAGATCAATGTGCCAGATCACGCCCTCGCTCGCGAGTTGCCTCTCACGCGCGTTTGTTGAACGCAGCATGACGCCGCCCTGGTCACCTTCAGGAAGCTTGCCCGAACTCGGGTTTGGCTCCAAGATCCCTTCAGCAGTTTCGGATGCCTCGGTGAATTGCGCATGCTCGGGCGGCAACCCCTGAGCCAGCGGCACGGTGACCGACCCGGTGGCTCTCGCGTCGAGCACGGTCGTCTCGTCGCGCATCGCACCGCCTCCGGTTCCGGTCCGGCGGTTGAAGTACAACTGCTCAAGCGTCAACTCGTTCGATGCTCGTGTCTGGAACCCGTCGATCTTGATCTCACCCAGGGGCTCAGCGATCACGGGCTGCGCAAACCCCGAACCGATCACGCGGATATCCGGGGAGTCGAAGATAACACTGCCACCCGTGACGATATCCACGCCGGTATCTGTCCTGCCGTCTTGGTCGAGCAGTACAACCGGGTCCTGCGTGGGATCAACCTCGAAGACCGTGCTCGCCGCTCTGGAGAGGACGTCGATGCGGGGTGCGTTAAACCGCATATCCCCAACCGATGTGACGTCGGAGAGCGTAACAACACCAGAAATCGACTCGATCAGGAGTGAGCCGAGAACAGTGAGCTTCTCGTTCTGCCCCATGGAAAGGTTGCCAGTCGTGCGGAACGTGAACGACTGATCCGCAAGCGGCTCGCCGTCCTCATCGAAGTTCGCCGCGACGATGGTCGCAACCCGCGGGATGAACGCGTTGCCGTCACCCAGTGTGAGTGACGCGAGGCTCTCGGCGCCGCCCACGTTGGAACCGAATCTGACGACCGGGACATCGTCGCTCGTGTCACCGGGTCCGGCTGCGACGGTTAGATTCGCGGGCCCATTGACCGGCCCGTTGAAGATCACATCGCCCATCTCAGAGCGGATAACCTTTGTTCCAACGGCAAGATCGATCCGGTCTCGACCGATCTCTTCACCGAGCACGATGTCGTTCGTGATGATGATGTTCTGCGCAGTTCCATCGAACCGAACATCACCCATCGCGGTAAGGCTCGGCAGAAAGACACTCTTCTCAAACACAGTCGCGCCTGTCTCGGTCATTGTCACAAGGTTGCCCTGGCCGGCGACGCGTTCGGCAAACCGGATGGTGCCGCCGATCGACTCGAGCTCGACGTCTTCCAGAATACGGGTTTCGCTCCCGAATGTGATCGTCCCGCCCTGACTGACGAGGTCTTCGCTGATGAAGATCTCTTGCCCGCGGTAAAGCTGATCGCCGCTGGTGGTGACCTCGGGAACATGTATCTGGTTTGCAAAGATGGTGAGCGAGCCGAGCGGCGTCTCGCCTCCGATCTCCGCATCGGTCAGCAGGAACCCCGAATCTCCCATGTCCGTGTCGAGATCGATGATGAGGTTGCCGACGCCGTCGAGGCCGCGATCACCAAGGGTGAGATTGCCGCCCCGTGTGTTGATAGTCACATCGCCTGCGACATTGAGCGACTGCATCCGCGACAGATCGAGCCCGCCAGGAGCAAACACGTCGCCCATGAGCACGAGCTCGCCGCCGAAGAGCGCGATGTTGCCTACCTGGCTGGATGGGCTGAAATCACCCAGCACAATCCGGCCGTCGTTGGCGTCCTTATCAAATGAATTCGCGTCGAGAGTCAGCGTCTGCACGCCGGGAGTCGATGCTCGAACGATTGCTCCGTCGAGGATAATGTCACCGGCCATCTCGTCGATGCCCGGAACATCCGTATCGATGAGCACATCCGACACGAGAGTAATTGTTCCGGCGTCGCTTAGATCGACGAGCCCACCAAGCCCTGTCTCGGCGTTGTCCATCCGGAAGTTGCCGCCGAGTGAGAGCCCCTCTGTCGTCGTCACCTGGAGTTGCGACAAGCCCGAGACATCGAACAGCGAGAGTGTCCGTGCGACGAACCGCATGCCACCCGGGCCAGTGATCGTTGTTGAGGGGTCGATATCGATATCAAACGCGTCAACTCCGTCGACAGCAGCGATCGACACGTTCGCCTGCGGATTGATCGACTCGATTCGCATGAGTCCGGTCAGGTCGAGCGCCGAAGAAGAGAACAGCGAACCCGAGAGGCTCAGCTCATCAGCATCGAGATCGAGTGAGTCGAACGTCGCCCCTGCGAGCTCGACCCTCCGATCTCCACCCAAAGCGTTGATCGTGAGTAATCCAGCATCATCGATGCTGCGCAGCATCCGGATCATGCCGTTGGATTGGAGTGTGAGGTCGCCGCCGGCGGTGTTGATGCCCGGAATCTGGATGCCGTTGACACCCGTGACCGAGAGGTTCCCGCCTGCGGTTGTAATCGTGTTCTGGCCAGCCATCGCAAACGTGTCGCCAGCGTTGAACGTAAACGTGTTGCCCGATGTCACGGGTAACGCCAACTCGCCATCAACGAGATTTGCAATCGCGATGTTACCGGTTGCGGCGATCAGGATATCGGTGTCATTGAGGGCCTCAATAGTGCCGTCGGAGATCTGGACATCCAGGCCAGCCGCATCGCTCGCCGGGAGTTGATTGTCGTCCAGGAGCGCGTCGTCCGCTCCCGTCCCGGCAGCGCCGGAGATGATGTTGATGTTGACCGGATCAAGCAGAAGCAGACCATCTTCACCGTTAGGAGCACCAGTCGATACGTGTCCGAAGAAACCGAGCCAGCCCGTGCTTGAAACCTCGACGAACCCGCCATCGCCAGACTGCTCCCCGCCCCGCGCTGAGATATTCCCAGAGAAGAGCGTCGCGTCGTCGGACCAGAGGACGATTTCGCCGCCGTTGCCTGAATTGATCGCATCGGCGTTGATGGTCGATTCCGCGTCAACGTTCACCCGGCTCGCGTTCTCGATCGTGACATCCTGTCCCTGAACACCACCACCGATATAGACACGACCGCCCCCGGCATCGCCCGATGCGTCAATGTCGGCGCCGAGTACCGCGACGCCGTCGCCGGTGATCGTGACAGATCCGCCCATGCGTCCTGGCGCGGTGTCCGAAACATCGAGCGAGCCCGACGCCGTGACAATCGATCCCTCGCCCCCGCGGACGTCGATGGTGCCCGCCTTTGTCGTTGAACCGGGCCCGATCGCGATCGAAAACATGTCCCCCGCACCGACCATGACTCTGCCGCCGGCTGCGTTGATCTCGCCCTGCTGTTCAACACCCCCTTCCGTCGCACCTGATGCGCTGACGAAAAGATGGCCCCCAAACTCACCGATCAAGACATCGTCACCTGCGGACATCGTGACGAGACCCTCAGGCGCGAAGACAGATCCGAGATTTGTCACGAGCCGGCCCGCGAAGTGCACCTCGCCCGCGTTGATCACGCCGCGGTTCTCGATCGCTCCGGTCATGCCGGTAAAGCGATCGATACCACCAAGGAAGTCTGCGTCCGTCATGGTCCCCGCGGCAGCGGTGATCGAGCCGACATTGACAACCGCCTGGTTCCCGAAGAACACGCCCGCCTCGTTGACGAGGTAGACATGACCGTTCGAGAGAAGCGACCCGTTGATTTGCGATGGGTCCTGCCCCAGCACGCGGTTGAGAACGCGTGCCTGCTCACCGGGCTGGATGAAACGCACTGTTTCGTTGGCACCGATGTTGAACGACTGGTAGTTGATGATCGTGTTGTCGGCGGCGGTGATCTCTGTCAGGACGCCGTCGCGAACGAAATCCGCCTGGCCAGCGACGACCTGCTCGCCCTCGGGGCCCCCGACAGCGGTGCCCGCGAGCATGGCAAGCATGACCGGGGTGGCGGCTTTTCTGGCTGTGCTCGATCGGATCATGAGGAACTCCTGCGATCAGAATGCCAGCGTGGCGACAAAGTGGAACTCGGAATCACCGCTCTCGACCTCGCCGTTATCGGTGTCCTCAAGCGCGACACCCCAGTCAGCCCGAACCCTGAGATACCTTCGATACTCGAACCCGAGGCCGATGCCCGCACCGAGCAGCGACTCCTCGTTCTCAGTCGAGTCCGCGTCTTCGATGTAGGTCTGACCGTAATCTACGAATCCCGCGAGAACGAGATCCCAGTCCGCGTAGCCGTACGCCCGATCTGGCTTGTACCTAAATGGCTCGCCGAACAGCTGCCCAGGCTCGGCGGACGTGCCAAGCAGCTGCGGTATATGGATGCGGTACTCAGCCGTCGCGACGATCACCGTATCGCCCGCTGCGACTGACTGCGGGTATCCGCGGACCGAATACAAGCCGCCCACGACCTGCTGCTGCTGCGGGATCAGCCTGTCACCAAACGAGTACTGGCCGTTGAACCCGAACGCGAGCTCGTTGGCGAGCCTGCTGCCGAACGTACCCTCTTCTTTCCAGCCGTCCGGATCGAGCAGGGGTTCCAGGAAGAAAGACGTGCTCAGGTTCCAGCGGAAGAGCGTCCACTCATCCTCGGCGCGGAGCCGGCCAAGCCCCGGGATCTCACCAGGTGCACCGCCGTCAAGCGTGTGATCGATCGCGACTTCAGAGAATAGGAACCGAGTCGGCAGACGCTGCTCGCTGCGGAGCCCGACGGTGCCGATGACGAAATCGGTATCTCCCGACGAGCCCGCGACATCGTTCGAGACATCCTCGTTCTCGTGCTTGACACCGACGAACGCATCAACGAAGTAGGATTCTTTCTGGTAGACGCTGGTGATGATTTCACCGCCGAAAGTCGTTGCCGTGCCGTCGATATCCTGCCCCGGAAGTCCGATGTCTTCAGCGGTGTAATCGCTCCAGTCACCGAATAGCTTCACACGGATGAGGTCTGTCCCGGGGATCGGGGCTTCGTACGAAACCAGTGCCGCGTAGCTGTTGTCGAAGCTCGACGTCACGAAGTCGGCCTGAAAGACGTCGTCACGGTTGGTCACCTGGTTGTGGACAAAGCCAAACCGCTCGCGCCACTCGTTTGTCGC
This sequence comes from Phycisphaera sp., assembly GCA_003712165.1. Taxonomy (GTDB): domain Bacteria; phylum Planctomycetota; class Phycisphaerae; order Phycisphaerales; family UBA1924. The sequence goes on along the minus strand of RHLH01000001.1, from coordinate 1,474,613 downwards.
GTCCGTTCCGGTATTGGATAACTGGGCGTACGCCAGCCAAGGCTTTGACTCGCGGACGAGGTAGTCCAGTGTCACCGCGTTCGGCGTTTCCTGCTCGTCCGTTGCCGCGGCGACGGCGAGATCGACTCGCCTCGACGGATGCCTGTTGAGCCTGTGCACATACGCGTTGAGCACATCACTGCGGATCAGGTCTTTACGCTTCCCACGGTCGCCTTCTGTGTAGGGCTTCGCGGGTGAGAGCAGCGAGATCCGTCGGTGCGCGGGGTGGTCAACGACCTGCTCTTCATTGAAGCGGTCACCCGTGCCGACCGTGCGGACACTCGTGACGACCCCGACGTAGATCTTGAGATTCAGAATGCCAGGAGCTTCTCGCAGATCGACGGCGGTATTCGGGTTGATCTGAAAGGGGTCCGGCGCAACCAGCACGCCCACGATGCCCTGCCTGTTGAGCTCCGCCACGACGGTTCGCGAGATTTCGTTGATCGCCGAGACCGAGATCCTGCGATCTTTGAGCGAAAGCACCTGCCCGAGCGTAACCCCGGTAGCGTTGGGAGCCGCGTCGAGGGTCTCGCTCGATGTATCGATGCTGACGGACAAATCCGCCATCGACTCGATCAGTGGGACTTCGGGGTGCACCTTGTCATAAACGAGCCTGAGAGAGCTATACGGGTAGGCCTGGACGAGAATCCCGACTTCTTCGGGGGTCGCTTGGGGCGGCGTGTTGTCGTCCTGGGCCAGCGTCGCTGGTGCGAGTGCCAGCCCGGCACAGAGGGCCAGAACCGACAGGGCGGCCGGGGCATTGCTGAAAGTTCTGCTCGCTTTGCTCATCGATGCCCTCTACTCCGACCCGGATACCCAATCGAGACAGGACCACGATAGCCGAAACACGCCGGAAGCGGCGTGCTGGAGACGAGGGCCTGGATTCTCGAGTGGGTCCGAATAACCATCGGTTGCACGAATGTAAGTGGCGAGGGGGGGACTTGAACCCCCGACCTCCGGGTTATGAATCCAGCGCTCTAAACCAGCTGAGCTACCTCGCCGCAACTTTGCCGCCATCAGGCGGCCCTGACTCTATGCTGCCAAGCCCAAAAGTCACGACCCAACGGGATCGGATCGGCTCACCGTGGCCTCTGACTTGGACGGGTCCGAATCGAGGGGCTTCGGGGCTGCCTCGGCGTCCTTGGGCAGGCTCTTGGCCTCCTTGGTCGCGTCATCGATCTCGTCGGTGACATCCTTAAGGCCCTTCTTGAACTCGACAATGCTCTTGCCGAGCCCGCGGCCCACCTCGGGCAGTCTCCGGCCGAACAGAAGGATCCCAACCAGCAGGATCACCCCGATTTCCAGCGGCCCAAGATTCCCCAGAAAACCAAGTGTGGACATGTCGGCTCCTCTCGCGGGGCCCTGAGCCCAGCGTGCGATTCAAGTCGGACCCTCCCGCGGTGTCAATCTTTGTACAGCCTGAGGGCCCAGAAGTGCCAGAATACCAGATCAGACGTCCGCCGACCTGTTTCTCGCAGAGGCGTCGATGGCATTGCTGAGCAGGGCCGCGACCGTCATCGGGCCCACGCCGCCAGGCACGGGCGAGATCCAGCCAGCGACCTGGCTGACTTCGTCGAACGCGACATCCCCCACGGTTCTCGTCGCCCCATCGTCATCTCTGACGCGGTTCACGCCCACGTCCACGATGATCGCCCCTGGCTTGACCATGTCGGCCTTGACGAGTTCAGGCACCCCTGCTGCTGCGATCAGGATGTCCGCTTTCCGGGTGAGCCCGGGCATGTCGGGTGTGTGCACGTTGCAGGAGATCACTGTTGCCTCGGCACGCATCAGGAGCACAGCCAGGGGTTTGCCAACCACGTTGCCTGCCCCAACGACCACGGCGACTTTGCCCCTGAGATCGATATCCGTCGATTCGATCATCCGCATCGCCGCCAGAGCGGTGCAGGGGACCAGGCTCGATCTGCCGTAGACGATGTTCCCGATGTTGGCCGGGTTGACGCCCTCGATGTCCTTCTTTGGGTGGATGAGTCGCTGGATTTTGTAGGTATCGACGCCCTCGGGGAGGGGGAGGTGGACCATGATGCCGCTGACATCCTCGTTCTCGTTGAGGAGCAGGACCCGGCCCGCGATGTCGTCATAGCCTGCCCCGGCGTGGATCTCGTGGAGCACGAAGTCGAGGCCCAGCGCTCGGCATTCCTCGCCCTGACGCTCCGCGTACTGGCGGGCGGCATTGTCCGCCGAGCCCACGATGACGGCATCGAGCCTGGGCACCATCCCCTTCAACCTGAGTTCACTGGCCCGCTGACGGACCATGTCACGGTGCCGACTCGCGAGTTCTCTGCCGTCGAGGAGCTTGGCGGTCATGGAACCATCGTACGCCCGGGCGTACCCGCCGCGGGGCAAGTACGATCCTCGCGTGGCGAAGAAACAGACAACTTCAAAGTCAACAGCCATCAAGCGCATGCGCACGCTAGAGGCCCAGCTCCACGAGGCGAACCGGGCGTACTACGTCGACGCCGACCCGATCATGCCTGACGGGGACTTCGACCGCCTGCTGGAAGAACTCCAAGAACTCGAAGCCGCTCACCCGGATGAGGCGAGCCAGAACAGCCCGACCAAGAGAGTCGGGGGCGAGCCGATCGAAGGATTCACGACTCTCCCCCACGACGTTCCGATGCTCTCGATCGACAACTCCTACTCGAGCGAGGATATCTCCGCATGGATCAAGAGCATCTTCCCTGAACTCGACGAGGAGGCACGGCAGATCAAGTCGGCTCTGGACCGGGCGAAGGCCGGTGATCTACCGGGAGGGGACGAGGGCTCGCTCTTTGGGGACTCGATCCCGACTTCAAAGACCAAGGCTGTCGATTCGATCAATACGAAGCTCAAAGCAAGGCTGAAAGAAGCCTCGGACATCGGGTATCCGCTCGACCTTGTGTGCGATCCGAAGATCGACGGTGTCGCGATCTCCCTCCGCTACGAGAAGGGCTCGTTTGTGCGTGCCCTGACACGCGGCGACGGCAGGCAAGGCGACGACGTGTCGCACGCTGTGCGCACGATCAGATCGCTCCCATTGGAACTAGGAAATGATGCTCCGGACGTGCTGGAGGTCCGGGGCGAGGTGTTTATCCCAAACATTGAATTCGCGCGTATCAACGAGCAGCGCGAAGCCGAGGGCGATGAACCGTTCATGAATCCTCGCAACGCGTGCGCGGGGACGCTCAAGAACCTCGATCCGAACATCGCGGCGTCACGGAACCTTGACTTCCGTGCACACGGACGCGGCACAGTCAGCGACACTTCGTTCGCCGCAACGCATCTTGAGTTGATCGAGCGATACCAGGCGTTCTCGATCCCGGTCCCTGATTCGACGTGGCAATGCGAGACTGTTGACGAAGTCCAAGCCGCGATCGAGGAGCTTGATCGGGCCCGCCACGGCATGGCGTACGCGACGGACGGGCTAGTGATTCGGGTCAATGCGTTCGAAGATCAACGGCGTCTGGGCACGACCTCCAAGAGCCCCCGCTGGGTGATCGCGTACAAGTACCCCGCTGAGCGCAAGACGACGAAGTTGCTGGAGGTTGATTACCAGGTCGGTAAGACAGGCAAAATCACGCCGAGGGCAGTCATGGAGCCGGTGCTGCTTGCGGGCACAACGGTTCGGCATGCGTCGCTGCACAACTTCGGTCTTGTGCGCAAGAAGGACATCCGGATCGGTGATGTCGTCGAGGTCGAGAAGGCGGGCGAGATCATCCCGTATGTCGTTGGTCCGGTCGTGAAAGAACGGCCGAAGTCTGCGAAGAAGATCAAGCCTCCTACCAAGTGTCCGGAATGCTCGGGAGTTGTGGAACCCGAACCATTGGAAGCGCGGGACAACCCCGAGCTAGAGACAGCCCGCAGATGCGTGAACCCGGAGTGCCCGGCTCAGCTGCGCGAGAAGCTGATCTGGTTTGCCGGACGGAGGCAGATGGATATCGACGGGCTCGGGGAATCCACGGTTGACCTGATCCTCGCCGATCCCGAGATTCCGCTGGCGTCGTTCGGCGATATCTACCGCTTGCATGAGCACGAAGATCGGCTGGTTGAGTTGGACCGGATGGGGAAGAAAAAAGTCGAGAACCTGCTCAAGGGGATTGAGACATCCAAGAGCCGCGGCCTGCCGAGGGTGCTCGCAGGAATGGGCATTCGGCACATCGGCGACTCGACAGCGCGCGCGATCTGCGCAGAGTTCAAGGACATCCACGATCTGATGGATGCGAGTGCTGCGCAGCTGGAGAACGTTGAGGGGCTCGGATCGCTCACGGCGAGCGTGCTGCACGACTATCTGCATTCGAAGATCGCCCACCACACTTTCGAAGATCTCGAAGCGGTCGGCTTGGACCTGACCAGCCCCAAGCAAGCCAGTGTGGCAGACTCACCGGTCTCGGGGAAAACCGTCGTGCTGACGGGCACACTTGAGCGGTTCACCCGTGACGAGGCGAAGCAGAAGCTCATCGAACTGGGGGCGTCAGTATCTGGCTCGGTCTCGAAGAAGACCGACATCGTCATTGCTGGCCCTGGCGCTGGCTCGAAGCTGGCCAAGGCTGAGAGCCTGGGGATCAAGGTCTGGGACGAGGCCCAACTCGTGGAATTGCTGAGCGGGTAAGCTGTTCGCATGCACAATGTCGAGTTCAAAGCCGAGCTGCGCGATTATGACCTTGCCAAGTCGATCTGTATCGCGATCGGCGCGACCGAAGCCGAGGCTTTGGAGCAGACTGATACGTACTACAAGGTGCCCTCGGGGCGCCTGAAGAAGCGTGAGCAACCCGGCGAGGACACCGAGTTCATTTTCTACGACCGCGCAAACAAAGCCGAGGCGAGGCTGAGCCATTACGTGATCTACGACGAACCGACGGCGAGACAGCGGTTCGCCACCGACACGCTCCCGGTGCTGGTCGTCGTGCGCAAGCAGCGGCTTCTCTATCTCACGGGTAACGTGCGTGTGCATCTCGACCGAGTTGACGGGCTCGGGGATTACCTTGAGATCGAGGCGATCGTCTCGCGTGCGCACAACGTGCGGGATTGCCACGAGAAGGTGCACGAGTTGAAATCAAAGCTCCAGCCGGCACTTGGTGAAATGCTGAGCGTGAGCTACTCGGACATGCTGCTCTCAGAGAGCGAGGTCGATGTTGAGGGGCTTGATCCAGTTTCGAGCCCGAACGACGACGCTGAGAGCCCGTCACAGTAATCACGACACCGCTGCAGGGGACACGATGCCCGATATCAAGGATGTGTACCCGCTCTACCTGGCCGGCAAGCCAGAGATACCCAACACCGACCTCGAAGTACGCGATATCTACACGGGCGGAGTGGCCTCGTGTGTTCCGCTGGCGAGTGCTGAGATGATCGATGCAGCGATAGCTGCTTGTGCTGCCGCTGCTGACGAGTGTGCGAGCATACCCGCGTATCAGCGCAAGGCCGTGCTCCGTCATTGTGTCGACAGATTCAAGGAGCGCAGCTCGGAGCTTGCGCGAGTGCTTTGCGTCGAAGCGGGCAAGCCGATCAGGGACAGCGAGGGCGAGGTCACGAGGCTGATTGATACGTTCGAGATCGCTGCCGAGGAATCCACGCGGCTCAACGGAGAGGTGATCGAGATGCAGATCACCCAGCGCGCCGATGGATACCGAGGGATGACCAAGCGTGTGCCGGTGGGCGTCTGCTCATTCATCACGCCTTTCAATTTCCCGCTTAATCTTGTTGCGCACAAGGTTGCGCCGGCGATCGCGTGCGGATGCCCGTTCGTGCTCAAACCTTCTGACAAGACACCGATCGGCGCGTTGATCATCGGGGAGATTCTTGCCGAGACTGATCTTCCGCCCGGTGCGTTCTCAGTGCTGCCGAGCCGGGTAGAGGACGCCGGGGCTCTGGTGACCGACGAGCGGATTCGGTACCTCAGCTTCACCGGTTCGGACAGGGTCGGCAAGGAGCTCATCACGCGAGCAGGGCTGAAGAGGGTCACGCTCGAGCTCGGAGGGAACGCCGCTTGTGTGATCGATGAATCGGGCGATGTCGAAACAGCTATCGAGCGGATTGTCTTCGGCGGGTATTACCAGTCCGGACAGAGCTGTGTCAGCGTGCAGCGCGTGCTGGCGCACTCGAGCGTGTATGACAGACTGCGTGATGGGCTTGTCGCTGAAGTGTCCGGGCTCAAAAGCGGGAACCCGGGGGATCGTGACACGTTCATCGGCCCCATGATCGACGAGCAATCGGCTAAGCGTATCGAATCATGGATTAACGAAGCGGTTGCTGGCGGCGCGAGATTGCTCGCCGGGGGGCGAAGAGCAGGCTCGATGCTCGAAGCGACACTGCTCGAGGATGTGCCGGTGGGTATGACGATCAACCAAGAAGAGGTCTTCGGCCCTGTCGTGTTGCTTTCACGCTTTGATGAGTTTGATCGATCGATCGAGATAGTCAACGAGAGCCGGTTTGGCCTGCAGGCAGGTGTGTTTACCGATAGCGTAACGAATATGCATAAGGCCTGGGACCAGTTGCGCGTCGGGGGTGTTGTCATCAACGATGTGCCTTCGTTCCGTGTTGATCACATGCCCTACGGAGGCGTCAAAGACTCGGGGCTAGGGCGCGAAGGCGTCCGCTCGGCCATCGAGGAAATGACCGAAGTGAGGCTTATGGTCGTTCGCGACAAGCGCTGAGGCTGGTTAGTTTTCTGAGCCGTAGAGGTGAACCAACGCCGCCCTGAAGCGCTCTGCCCAGGCGCTCTCGTTGTGAACCTGGCCTGCACCGAGAACAAACTTGATATCCACTCCCGATTCGACGGCTCGCTCTTCCAGTTTCTGGGCGGCTTTGACGTAGCGATCGTTCAGGTCGGTTGCTTCGTCGGCTGTGCCGGCTTCGTTCGTGCCCATACCGAGGAAGATGCGATCGGGCCAGTTGAACCCGCCCGCGGCGAACATGGTCATCATGTAGCCGTTCCTGCTCAGCACAGAGGGGCTCTCGACGATCGCAGAACCAAAGAGATCAGGACGCTTGCTTGCGGCGTAGAGCGAGAACACCCCGCCGTAGCTTGCGCCGCCGACAGCCGTGTAACTCGCACCGGTTTTGACACGGAACGCCCGTTCGACTCGGGGCATCACGCTCCGCTCGATCCATCCGATGAACTCGTCGGCGGATGGCTCGACACCGTCGTGCAGTTCAGCTGGCAGGTACTCGTCGCCGCGGCTGTATCCGGAGTGTGGGATACCCACGATAATAATGGGTTCGATGGCTCCTGATTCGATGAGTTCGGTCGCCGTCTCGTCGGCGTGCCACTCTGCCGGCGCGTTGGGCTGCTTCATGAAGACGTGCTGACCGTCCATGAGATAGAGAACCGGGTAGTCCTGATCACTGGTTTCGTATCCCGGAGGAAGCCACACAATCGCGTCGCGCGCGATGCCGTGCGCCCGGCCCGCTCCACCGATGAGCTGCAGACGCATCGCGGTACCGGTGACATCGAGCTCGGTCGTCGTGTCCTCGACTCCACGCTGCTGGACGGCGCCGGGGAGTTGGTCGGCCCACTTGGGCACCGAGTACTCAAAGATTGGGCGGGAGCCATCGGCGTACGCAGACGGGTCGATAGTGGGAAGCGTGCGGTTGGCAATCTGTTCGTCGTCGGCACCGACTTCAACGGTTTCCCACGAGCCGCGGGTGAATTTGAATTGCATCCGGGCCGGGTCTTCTGGTTTGTCAAGGATGATCTGCCACTTGCCGTCGGATCGGGGCGACATCTTGAAGACCGGGTTGCCCGGGTGCCAGTTGCCGTGATTCGTTCCGATGTATATCGGCTGGCTCTCCGACGCGAGTCTTCCAGGGTCATCGACAACGATGATGAAGCCCTGACTAAGTGTCTCGGGCTGGGCTTGATCCTGCGACCACGCCGAGGCGGGAAGGAACAGGGCCAAGACAGCGAGTGCGACAGAGGCAATTCGTGCGACTGACATGCCGTTCTCCGGTTGGTTTCGAGGCGTGATCGTAGGTCTTATGGGCAACCCGCGTTGAAGTTTGCGATCCACGCGGTGAAGTCAGTGGGCGTGCAAGAACCATCGGCGTTCTGGTCACACTCGGGAAAGTTGTTGTTGAACGCGTTGATCCACGCGGTGAAGTCGGTCGGCGAGACGATGCCGTCTTTGTTCACGTCCGCCGGGCAGAGGTTCACAAAGAACTCGTGCGTGACCGCGTTGCCGCGGTCGGACTCCTCGTACGCGACGACCGTAACCGTGTTGATCCCGTGCTGGAGACCGAGGAACGAGTACTCCCAGTCGAAGCGATTTTTCTGGACAGCCGAAGGGCGGGTCCTGCCAAACTCGATTGGATCGATCCCGTCAGCGAGATTGAGCATTGCGACAACGCTGACGGTTGTTCGATCGGTCGCCTTGAAGTTGAACGTTGCGCCTGCAGTATCGATCTCGTCCGGTGCATCGACAAACTCGATACCGGGCGGTTCGTTGTCGAGGTAGATGACCTCTCGGAGCTGACGGAAGATCGGATCACCCCCGTCGTCGCGGTGACGGAACACGTTGACCGTGATGTAGTTGAGCCCGTCTTCAAGCTGCGATGCATCGATGACTTGGCGGTAGGTACCTGTCGAGTTGCCGCTGCCGAAGAGGGGGGAGTTTTCGGTGATAAACTGCTCGAAGCCGCCCAGGATGTTTTCTTCGACGGGGAACTCGAGGACACCGTTGTTGTTGAAGTCTTCGAGGCCGACCGGGAAGTCGACGCTGCCGTTCTGGTTGTAATCGACGTAGCCCTGGTTGATCTTGAAGAGCGCGTTGTCGTCCGTGTCGGGGTCGAGGGCGTCGGTCTGGGTCGTAGAGACCTGAATCTCGAAGGTAGAACCCTCGACGATGTCGATGCTGTTGATCCGCTTCTTAAAGAGCGGCAGGAACGGGAGTTCAGGCGGCAACTGGCCCGTTACGCTGGTGATATTGAGTGTCGCGGTCGGGAGCGCCGGGGCATAAATCACGAAGCCCTTCTCGTGCGCTCCTGCCGAGGAAACGTTGTTGGGCACGTTGATGGTGAGTCTGCCCGATCCGTCGACGACAATGACCTCGGGGATGTCGTTATTCGGATCGACCATCAGGTCTGCCGCGTTTCCTGTCTGTTCGTGCAGGCGTGTACCCGGCGCGAAGTTCGAGTTCACGTTTCGTGTCTGGAATCCGGGGTCGCGCCGGTCGCTGACCGCGATGAGTGAGTTGGCGGGGCCGCCCCGCTGGCGGCGCTCAAACACGAACACATCGTCGATGTTCGGCACGACGGGGTCGGTGTAGGAAGTCACGTCGATATCACCTCGGCCGACTTCATTTGCGAGATGGACGATATTTGTAATCGTGTCGTCCGGATTGCCCGTCGCACGGTCGCGGCCGAGCGCAATCGGGACGCCGTTGCGGGGACTGAAGTTACCCGCGGGGCGTGTGATGCCGAGCTCGTTGTGATAGATGATGCTCTGGCCCGGGCGCATCAGGACATAGACGTTCATCGGGATGCCCATCTGTTGACGGTTTGGGTCAGCCGGAACTGAGCTGCCGTCGCCGAAGCTCCCGTTGTCGTGGCTGAAGACGTGGTTGACACCGAGCGTGCCGTCGTTGAAGCCGTCGGTGTTGTCGAAGTGACGGTTAAGCGGGTCCTGCCAAGTGCCGAAGCCGCCCGCGCCGATGAGGTTGCGGAGCGCTCCGGCGCCGTCGAGATCGAGCGTATCTCGGTTGCCGAACAGATCGCCCGAGCGGACATTGTTGTTTGGCTTGCGGATGTAGTTGTCGTAGACAAACCCGTTGCCCGCGGTGGATTCGCCGAAGCTGTAGGCGGTGACGATCTCACCGCTCGGGTGAACCCAGTTGTCGTGGACTGCGTTGTCCCACTGGAGATCCCAGAACGACGAGGGGATGTGCTTGGCCGCGTCGAGACGGAAGCCGTCGACACCGATCTGCTCTGCGAGCCAGCGCGTGTGGCGCACGAGGTAATCGCCCGGTGTTTCGAGGACCGGATCACCATTCATCACATTGAACGGGTTCCATGGATGGCGCGTGAAGTTGATGTTCGCCGGGTTGCGGAATGTCCCCGGGTTGTTGATGGTGTCGCCCGCGAGGTTGGTGTCGGGGTAGAACCGCGCGTTGTCGGCATTGGGCAGGTTGCGGATCGTGCCCGCGGGAATGTTGTTCGGATCGCCCGCAGCGATCGGCTGGCGGATGAACTGGGTTGTATCGAACTGGTTGATATCAATGAGCGCTACGAGATCGCCGTTGAATAGGTCGTAGCGCGGCGCGTTTGGGTTCTCGGATTGCAGGTATCCGGCGTTCGTAAACGAATTGTGAAATTCCCCCCAATCATCAGTTGGTGTGAAATCTCTGCCCGCAGGCGGGTTGGCCCAGAAGCCCGGATAGCCGCCCTCGATATGGAATCCCTGGTCCGCTCGGCGGAACCCGTTGTGGTTCATGATGAGGTCGATGTTGACGAGCCCGTCAGCCTGGTGAATCTCATCGACGAGCGCGCGGAAGTCGTCTTCTGTGCCGTAAATCGTGCCGTCGAGGTCGAACCTGTCGAGCGGGTCGTAACCGGGTGACTTCGATGCGGCTGGGGCAACCGTCGTTGAGATCGGTGGGAGCCACGTGGAGCGGTACCCGGCGAGAAAGAAATCGGGCACGCGGTGTTCCATGTCGTTCCATGGCATCTCGAACCACTGGAGCATCGGAGGGTACTGGCCCTGACCTGCCGCCTGTCCGGCGAGGATGCCGATGGTCGAGGCGGCGAGTAGACGGGTCTGTGCACGCATTGGGTGTGCTCCTGCAAGCGCTTGTGTACGAACAGATTCGCACAAAGTATACGGGCCGAGCGCATGCCTCCAAAGAACTGGAAGCTGTTATTCTCACGGTGTATACAGCGATAGGCACGCTTAGACGCTCTCAAAACAGCCTATAACTTGACCGCAGCACGACTGTGCAATGACCTGCCGCCCTCCGGAGACTCTCAATGCGAATGAGACACATCGGTCTTCTGCTCGCCTCGTTCACCGGCATCATCGCGCCGGCTGTCACAGCGCAGGTCGTTTCAGAATCGATCGGCGACGATATTGTCCGGTTTCACGCTTCTGCCGGGGCGAAGGCGAACGCGTACCCCTCGTTCGCACTCCTGGATCCGAGAATGCCCGCGACCGGTGCGTCTCCCGAGGGATTCGCGGTCGAGCCTGGCTTCTTCACGGATGAGCAGGGCCGGAGTAGCTTCACGATCGAGATCGACCCCGGCACGAGCCTCTACGGCACGGGCGAGGTTCCCGGACCGCTCCTGCGCAACGGGCGCAAGACCGTGCTCTGGAACTCCGACTCGTACGGCTACAAGGAGGGCACGCAGTCGCTCTACAAGTCGCACCCGTGGGTGCTGGCTGTGCGCAAGGACGGCAGTTCGTTCGGTGTGATTGGCGATTCGACGTACCGCATCGAGATCGACCTGACCGAAGACATCACATTCCACGCTGAGGGACCCGAGTTCCCCGTGATCGTGATCGAGCGGGATTCACCTCTCGAGGTTGTGAAGACACTCGCTGAGTTGACCGGCAAAATCCCGATGCCTCCCAAGTGGGCTATCGGGTATCACCAGTGCCGATACAGCTACTACCCGGATTCGCAGGTGCGCGAGATCGCGCAGGGCTTCCGCGACAGGGACCTGCCCGCGGATGTCATCTGGATGGACATCCACTACATGGACGAGTACCGGGTCTTCAGGTTCGACGACGAGCTCTTCCCCGATCCGAAGGGGCTCAACGAGTACCTGCTCAATGAACTCAACTTCCACAACGTCTGGATGATTGACCCGGGCATCGGAGCTGAGACGGAACGCTTCCCGCCCGAGGGCTACAGCGTGTACGAGGAATTAATCGAGGGTGATCACGCGGTGAAGACCGCCCACGGGGATATCTACAAGGGCGAGGTCTGGCCCGGATGGTGCGTCTTCCCCGACTACACACGGCAGCGGACACGCGACTGGTGGGCGGGGCTCTACGAGGGCTTCATGGCGCAGGGCATCACCGGTGTCTGGAACGACATGAACGAGCCCGCGATCTTCAACGTGGAGTCCAAAACCATGCCCGAGGACAACGTGCACGCTGGCGATCCCGAGATGGGCGGCGGAGGCTCGCACGCACGGTTCCATAACGTCTACGGCATGCTCATGATCAAAGCGACGCGAGAGGGTGTTCAGAAAGCGAATCCTGACAAGAGGCCCTTCGTTCTGAGCCGAGCGATTTACCTCGGTGGTCAGCGGTACGCCGCGGGCTGGTCGGGTGACAACTCCGCAGACTGGTGGGATCTTGAGGGCTCGGTGCCCATGGTGCTGAATATGAGCCTCTCTGGATTCCCCTTCTACGGTCCTGATATCGGCGGCTTCATCGGCAACGGTGACGCGGATCAGTTCGAACGCTGGTTCGGGTACGGCGTGCTGTTCCCGTTCGCACGCGGTCACACCGCGGTCGGCAACCGCCAAAAGGAACCCTGGGCATTCGGCGAGGAAGTCGAGCACACCGCGAGGCAAGCGCTCAATAACCGCTACATACTGCTGCCCTACTACTACTCGCTCTTCTACGACGCGCATACGCAGGGGGCGCCCATCACGCAACCCGTGTTCTTCGCGGACCCGTCGGACTCGGCACTGCGAACGGAGGACGACATGTTCCTCCTAGGCGAGGGTCTTCTTATCAAGCCCAGCCTGACGCTGCACGGCGATCGCGCGATGACCATGCCCAACGGGATCTGGAACAAGCTCAATCTCGAGGGCGCCGACAACGCGGATATCCCCGAATTCTTTGTCAAGGGCGGGTCGATCATCCCGACCGGTCCGGTGATGCAGTACACGAGCGAGAAACCGCTCAATCCGCTGACGCTTGTCGTATCCCTCGACGAGGACGGCAGGGCGTGGGGGTCGCTCTACGAAGACAGCGGCGACGGGTACAGCTACCAGAACGGCGACTACCTGCTCAGCACCTACACCGCTGAACGGATCGGTGATCGTGTCGAGATCCGGATGACCGGTGCCAAGGGCGATAGGAAGAGACCCATCCGTGACATGCACGTGCGTCTGCTGCTCGGAGACGGGCAGGAAGCGTTCGGCTCGGGCCGAGATGGATCCGTGATCACTATCGAACTTGACTGAGTTGCGTCATGCTAAGCAGCGCTTGTCTTACGGGTTGCAAGGGTGAGGACGTTTGTCTGCGTCATCTCATCGCCCGCGAGCGTGCCCGTGCACACGCCGTCGGCGAGGACCATAATTCTGTCTGAGAGCGCAAGCAGTTCGGGCATCTCGCTCGAGACGAGCAGAACCGCAAGCCCCTTGTCCGCAGCTTTGCGGATCAGCTTGTAGACCTCAACCTTCGTTCCTACGTCGATACCGCGCGTCGGCTCGTCGAGTAGCAGAATCTTGGTTTCCTTGCCCATCCACCGGGCGATGAGCAGCTTCTGCTGGTTGCCGCCCGAGAGCTCTCCCGGCTTGCTCTTCGTGCTCGCTGTCTTGACCTGGAATGCCTTGATCCGGTCACGCACGAGGCGGGCTTCTTTTCCGATCTTGCGGAGCCCGAACGGCAACGACCAGTTGGCGAGCGCAGACATCCGTGGGGCAACGATGTTCTCATCGACTCCGAGATCGAAGAAGAGCCCCTCGTGCCTCCGGTCCTCGGGCACGAGTCCGAGGCCAGCCTTGATGGCGGAGCGCACCTTGCCGATCTGCAGCTGCTGACCCTCGATGGACAATTCGCCTGTAGCCCGCGGGTCGAGGCCGAAGATGGCAGCCAGCAGTTCACTCCGTCCGGCGCCGACAAGCCCGCCGATACCGAGCACTTCCCCGGCGCGGACCTCGAGTGAGACGTCTCGGAGCTTGCCCGGCGACGTGATCGACTTGGCGCTCAGCACGACTTTGCCGGTATCTGGATGCACGCCCCCGACGCCCGCCGCATCCTGAAGTGCGCTCGCTTCGCTCACTTCTCCGCCGGCTTTGCCAGCGGGTGTGACGACTCTGCGACCGATCATCTGCTCGACGAGGGTTGCCTCATCGATCTCTTTAACTTGGTTCGTTGCGACGAATTTGCCGTCACGGAGCACAGTCACTCGATCACAACAAGCAAATATCTCGCCCATCCGATGCGATACGTAGATGACCGTCAGATCTTGCTGCGCTAATTCGCGCACGATCTCACCCAGTCGATCCGCCTCGGCTATCGAGAGTGAGCTTGTAGGCTCGTCGAATACGATGATCCGTGGAGACGAGCCTCCGCGATCGGCGCCGTCTTCGAGCGAGGCGGCGATCTGGCATATCTGCCGCTTGCCCGGGCTGAGTCTGCCGAGCGGCATCGTGACATCGATGCTCGGATCAAGTTTGTGGACCAGTTCGGCTGCCCGGCGAGTCATCTCGTTGAAATCAACCGTGCAGACTGACTTCTTTGGCATGTCGTGCAGGCACAGGTTTTCGGCGACACTCAGATTGGGACACTGTGCGAGTTCCTGGTGCACGATGCGGACACCAGCTGCGAACGCGTCATCGATCGAGCCGAGCTTGAGCTGCTTGCCCTCGATCGCGATATAACCAGTATCCGGCTTGTGCAGCCCTGCAATGGCTTTGCCCAGTGTGCTCTTGCCAGCTCCGTTTTCGCCCATCAAGGCGTGAACCTCTCCAGCATGAAACTCGACGGAGACATCGCTGAGCGCCTGCGTGATCCCGAAGCGCTTTGAAACGCCCTTGACACTCAACAGCAGTGATTCGTTCTCGTTCGCCACGGCACATGTTCCTGAAATGCAACCTGTTGGCTTTCACCACCAGGTTGCGATGAGCTTTATCAGTTTGAGCCTGGGGCCCAGATTTTCCAGTTCTCTGCGAACTCGTCAACGTTCTCGTTCGTGACGATGTCGAACTGCGCGTAGTTGAACTCACTCTCCGGGTCCTGCCCGTTGTGCACCTTGTTGAAGAGCATCATGACTGACTCGTAACCCCACCCGTAATACGGCTGCCCAACGAGCACCTGCACCTGCCCCTTCTTGACATAATCGAGCGGGAGCGGGAGCGGGTCCATGGAAACCACCTTGGCGTTCTCGTAGATACCGTCGAGCGCGTTGTCGGTGTAGAGAGGCCAGCCCCCGACGAGCGCCCATCCTGTAATGTCGGGCTCGCTCGTTTGGACCTGCTGCATCTTGGCAGCCATATCGGTCGCCGTTTCGGTCGGGACGTAGTAGACATCGCGAATCTCGATGCCCTCGTGATTCGCGGCTTCCTCGCGCACGCCTTCGACACGAGCGGAGAGGTTCGCCGAGTTCGGGTTGCCGCTGAGAACAGCCACAACGCCCTGCCCGTTCATCTGTGCGGCGAGTTCTTCCATGACCTTCGCGCCAGCGGCTTTGTCGTCCACGCCGTAGTACGCGAAGCGTCCGGAGTCAGCGGCATCAGAGTCGAACGTCACGACTGGAACGTTGCTGGACACCGCTCCAGAGAGCGAGCTCGTCAGCAGGTTGGCGTCCGAGCAGCTGATGGCGATGCCGTCCACACCCTGGCTCGTCAGGAGCTCGACAAACTCGGCCTGCTTCTGCGCGTCTTCGGTCGCGGGCGTGCGCCAATTAATCTCGACGGTGATGCCATCATTCTGCTCGCTCAGCTCCTTAGCGGCGGCCTCAGCGCCGGTGCGAGCGGCCTGAAAGACCGGGTTCGCCTGCGCTTTAGCGATCACGCCAAAGGTGTAGGTCGTGTCCTCGGCGCTCAAGCCGCTCGTGCTCGCCGAACCGGAAGAACCGGAATCTGTGCTGGACGTGTCACCGCCCTGGTTGCCGCAAGCGGTCAGCAGCGCCATCGCACCGAGCCCGAAGATTGTTGACATCACCCGTGTGTTCATCGGAAGATCCTTCCTTCTCATGCTGCTCCTTCGAGCAGGCTTCACCCCTTGGGTGCGAACCTAGTCTTTGCCTGGTCGATAACGACCGCGATGATGATCGCCACGCCCATGACGATCTGGTTGTACGACTGGTCGACGCCGAGGATGATCATCCCGTTGTCGATGAGTTGGATCACGATGGCCCCGAGGACAGCGCCGAGCGCTGAGCCCCGCCCGCCCATGAGCGACGCCCCGCCGATGACGGTCGCCGCGATCACCTTGAGCTCGTAGGTCATCCCCGCGTTAGGTTCGGCAGCGCCGAGATACCCGAGGTAGACCGCAGCGCTCAGGCCCGCGAGAAGCCCCAGCAAGGTGTAGACGACGAATTTGACACGACCGACCGGGATACCCGCGTATTTTGCCGCTGTTTCGTTGCCACCGATGGCGTACACCTGTCGGCCAACAACGGTCTTGGCGAGCAGAAACACCCCCACCGCACCGACGAGCAGCATGACGATGACAGGAACCGGGTACACGCCCGCGATCTCTGCTTTGAAGAAACCGCTCGTGAAACTCGAGGGAAACTGACCGACCGACTGCCCCTTGCTGACGACGAAGATGACTCCTCGGTAGGCGGCCATGGTTCCGAGTGTGATCACAAACGGGTGGACACGGAGCCCCACGATCATGATGCCGTTGGCTGCGCCACAGAGTGCTCCCACAAAACAACAGATACCAACACCTACGGGGATCGAAAGCAACGCGCTGGTTCCCGGGTCGAGCCAACCGTTGAGCGCCATCGCACCGAAGAGCGCGGACAAGCCATAGATGGACCCAACCGAGAGATCAATGCCCGCGAGGATGATGACGGCTGTCATGCCGACCGCCATGATCGCGATGAAGCTCGCATCTTTCGCGACGAGGACGAGATTCTCCTTGTCGAGGAATTTGTTAACGACTGTCTTCCCGAAGAACGCGTGCTGACCTGCGTTGTATGAAAAGCCTTCGCCTCGGTCGTATGTGATCGTGTTGTCGTTCTCTGTGACACGCCAGCCTGATACCTGCGGCAGGGGGCGATCGCCCGGTGTGCCTTCTGAGGTGTCGGCGTAGAACTCGACCACTTTGGCTTCAGACGAGATGTCGATCCGAAACTGCTTCTGTTTCGTGCCGCCAAGGACAGCGAGCAGTGTGCCCATGAGCATGATAACGAGCAAGAGCCCTGCCTCTTGTGCCCCGGCGAGTCTGCGGATCAATTGAGGGCGTGAGGCTGACTGCTGCTGAGAGTTTTGAGAGGTGTCTGTCACGGAGCCAACTGTAGCGACATAGGCCCGGTCGGAGCAACGCGATGAACCATCCCAAACGGATCTCATTCAGGAATGGCTGTTCACCTCAGCCCCGGCCCTTCTAGCGTGATACATTGCAGGGCTTTATGTGGCTGCCATGCATTCTTATATCTGGGTCTCTCATCTACAGTGAGCATGCGCACACGTCGGCGGGCTGTATACAACCCGAGATCCGCGTTGTACACCACGAGCTCGGCCTGATCGATGTGCGGAATTCCGATCAAGGGCTCGTTGTCGAACGATCCACGGGCAGGGGCGAGATCGCTCTTACGGCGCTAGGCGACCAGCACCGACTCAGACTGAGCGAAAACGAGGAGATCCGCTTTCGTTCATTGACTGGGCAGACGACCGATTGGATCGACCCGTTCACGATCGCCGAGCCATCTGTGGAAGCCGAGCAGACACCCGCGTGGGCCATCGGGACTGTGTGGTACAACATCTTTCCTGAGCGATTCGACAACGCGGTGCCAGAGAACGATCAGGGCTGGCCGCACGGCACCTCAGTGAGCTGGCACGCTGACTGGTTCGATGTCACGCCAGACGAATTCGAAGCCTCAGCGAATCGCGCCATCGCAGACCCGAGGCGTTACGGCGACGATCACGACCGCAAACGCCCACCGCTTCGGGATGTCGTCTTTGAGCGCAGATTCGGGGGAGACCTTCAGGGCGTGCTCAGGAGGCTTGACCACGTGCAGCAGCTCGGAGCCGAGTCGATCTGGTTCTGTCCCGTTTTCGATGCGGTCAGCCTGCACAAGTACGACGCGACAGATCACAGACACATCGATCCGCACCTCGCATCGCCGGGCAATGTCGGTAGAGACCGTCCACTGTTCGTTGTTGCCCCCGATAGGTGGACATGGACAGAAGCCGATCGGTTCTTTGTCAACGAGCTGCTCACCGAGATTCACTCTCGCAAGATGCGCGTGATCCTCGACGGCGTGTGGAATCATGTGGGCTTTCAGCACCCAGCGTTCCAAGACGCGATCAACCGAGGCAGAGCGAGCCCGTATTTCGAATGGTTTGTGCTGGCACTTGACGAGTCTGCGAAGGTCGTTGGCTGGCAGGCGTGGAACAGGCGGAACGGGAATCTGCCGGAATTCAGCCAGATTAACGGTGATCTCGTCCCCGGTCCCAAGCAGCATGTATTTGATGTCACCGATCGATGGATGGACCCCAACGGCGATGGTGATCCATCTGACGGTATCGATGGATGGAGGCTCGACGTCGCGAACGAAATCGGACTGCGGTTCTGGGAAGACTGGCGCCAACACGTTCGAGAACTCAATCCTGACGCCCTGCTCATCGGTGAGTTGTGGTTCGACGGCGGGGATTACTTCGGAGGGAAGGCGTTCGACGCGCAAATGAACTACCCGGTTGCGTTCGTCCTTGTGCCTTGGCTGTCAGGCATCCCCAATCCTGACATCGCAACGCAGCTCGCTGACGCGATGGAACAGCACCCTGCGACCCAGCTCGCGCAGATGAACCTGCTCGCTTCGCACGACACGGCGAGATTGGTGTCGGTGCTTGCCAATCCGGGGCTTGGGTACGACCGGGGCGCAGGCATGGGCAACGCAGATTTCGATCGCTCGATACCCGATGAAGCAGACTTCGACAGGCTCGAGCTTGCGTACGCGGTGCTGACCGCGCTACCTGGCTCACCCATGGTGTTCGCTGGAGATGAACTGGGCGTCTGGGGCGGAGATGATCCAGAGAACCGCAAGCCGCTGCCTTGGCCCGATATCACACACGATGAGCAACTGGGTAATCTGGCGAGAAAAACAACCAACCGTGTTGGTCATTGGCTTCGGCTCCGATCGGATCCAGCAATCGGCTCGGTTCTCCGCTACGGCGGTGTTTCGTTGCATCTTGAACAACAGCTCCTCGTGATCGAACGCACTCTCAACAACTCGACGATCCGCCTGTATGCAAACCCGACAAACTCCGTGCTGGAGAGCAGTGTTGGAACACTCAAACCACGATCAGCGGCACTCTGCATCATGCGGGAAGCGGACCGGTGGGTCAGGATCCATGAGGCGTCCGAGAAGTCCGAGTAACCGAGCCAAAAGACACTCCCGAACGCTGTATACAACGGTATTTCAGTGTGTCATCGGGTATGCCATCGACTACGATACACGCTGAGAAACTGCCCGAAAGGGCGGTTGAGTTGTGGTAACAACAGGAGGGCTCGCGGGAGCGAGCACGGGAGAACCTATAATGAAGATGACTTTGACTGCCGCACTTGTCGCGACACTGAGCGGCCAGGCGATGGGTCAGGTGACCGTCGACGGCCAGATTGACGTTGCGGAAGAGTCGCTTTACACGAGAGCGTGGGTACAGAATCAGCCGACGAGCTTCGGCGACAACCTTCCCCAGACGGGCGACCCCGAGGACAACTCGGACGCGATCAACGTCACGACGGGCTTCGAACTCCGTATCCCGCTCGACACGTTCACGGCCAGCGACGCGACCCCGACGGGCCAAATCCGCATCGCCGGCTGGGTCATCAGTAGCGGCAACGACTTCATGTCCAACCAGGTCATCGGCGGCCTCGGCGGCCCAGGCGCCAACCTCGGTGATCCGGCGAACATCAACTTCAAGGCACCGAGCGGCAGCAACCCGAACGGCATCCCCGGCAACCAGTTCGCGATCGTTCCTGCGAGCGTTGCTTCCGGTCCTCTGACCGTCGATGGCACGGCTGATGCCGCGTACGGCCCCCCCATCTTCGTCAGCAACACCGGCACAGGCTTCGGTGACGCGAGCGATCCGGACCCCGTCCTCACAGGCGGTGGATCCGAGATCTCAAACCTCTACGCCACCCTCGTTGATGAGGACACCGACGGTACGGCCGACGCGCTCTACCTGCTCGTGGGCGGCAACCTCGAAGAGAACTTCAACAAGCTGCACCTCTGGTTCGATGTGGACGCCGACGCGGGCTCGCCCGAGGGTCAGAACGTCGTCCGTAACGACAACGCCGACATCAACTTCGACGCGGTGAACCGCCAGGCAGGTCTCGAATTCGACGACGGCTTCACCGGCGATTTCATCTTCATCTACGGCTTCGGTGACACCGGCGGTCAGTTCGAGACCTTCGCCGACATCGCGACAACCCCCTCCGCCGGCGGTGGCACAGGCGTATTCCTGGGTGCTGGCACCCCCGCGCTGCTCACTTCGACGGCGGTCGGCTTCGGCGAGGGTATCAGCTGCTCGATCGACAACTCCAACACCGGCGGCGTCGGCCCTTCGGGCTTCTCGCCCACAATCCCCGACGTTGATGTCGCGGTCGGCTCCGAGCTCGACGCGATCTACACATACCTCGATGTCCCGAACAACAGACTCAACCTGCTCCTTGCAGGCAATATCCAGTCCAACGGCAACCGGATGCACGTCTTCCTCGATGGCGACCCGACCGACGGGCAGAACACCCTCCGCGACGACAACGTCGATATCCTCTTCCGCGCTCTGGACCGCCTCGGTCTGAACGACGGGACGGACCCGGATGATGTCGATCCGCAGGGCCCTGGCCTGACCTTCGACTCGGGCTTCAATGCCGACTACGCCATCATCGTCAACAACAACGGTGAGACGAGCGGCACCAACACCTTCTTCACCAACGCCGCGGTTCTCCGCCTGAACGGACCGAACATCGTCTCGGGCTTCAACACCGACTTTGGCGCGTTCGACGGCGGTCTCAAGGCCGACGCCGGCAACAACCCGATGCTCTTCGACGGCGACAACCCCCCCGGTGCAGACGTGGCAATTGAGCCCGGCACCGGCGATGACATCTTCACCAACTTCGCGCCGCGCGACGCTGCGGCGGCGTTCCTTGCTAACGGATCGCTCGGCTTCGAGACCGGCGGCCTCCTCCAACTCGCACTCGACAACAGCAACACCGATGGTGTCACCGATGTCGTAGGCGCAGACGTGTCCGACGCGTGCAACGTCACGACAGGTCTTGAGATCAGCATCGATCTGACCGAGATGGGCTGGGACGGCAACTCAGATATCAAGATTGCTGCGTTCATCTCGGACACGGGCAGCAGCTTCATCTCCAATCAGGTCGCGGGCGGCCTCCCTGACGCGACCGAGTTGGGTGAGCCCCGCAACATCGACTTCTCGATGATCACCGGCGACCAGTTCGTCACTGTTGGCGACACCGCTGATTGCGCTAGCCAGCGTCTCTGTGCTGACCAGAACGAAGACGGTGCGGTTACGCCGACCGACTTTACAGCCTGGATCAACAACTTCAACAACAACGACGCACGTGCCGACGTAAACCAGAACGGCTCGGTCGAGCCCACCGACTTCACGGCTTGGATCGCGGCGTTCAACCTGGGCCTTGCGGGACCAACCTGCAGCCCGTAATCCGCTGAACGCGATCACAACCCAATCCCGGCTCCGCTCTGCGGGCCGGGTTTTTTGTGCTCGTATCGGCTTGCCGATGGTCCTCGATCATCGCGATATTGCGACGCCGACGATCGATTTAGCCATCCAAAAACAAAGCCGGGCAGCGCTCGTGCGCTGCCCGGCCGCGTGTCATTGGTTGTCTCTGCGTTCGCCTTATCGGCGGCGGCGAGCGGCGGCAATACCGCCGAGGCCCAGCAGTGCCATCGAGGCAGGTGCCGGAACCTTGAGGACAACGAACTGGTCGCCTACGACCTGGTTGAAGTCGATGCCAGCTACTGTGCCTGTGAAGTTACCGGCGCCATCACCACCAAGATTGCCCGTACCAGCGGGGAGACCGCCGATCACCTGATTGGACAGGAAGTCGTGGGCGCCACCGTTGATGAATCCGGCAAGGCGGAGCAGGCCGCCCGTGTAACCAATCTCGTCGAGCGAGATAGCGATCTCGACACCCGTGGTCACGAGTGCGGGGTCGCTGTCCGGGGCGTTGTCAAAGTCGCCGACGCCGCCGGTATTGGACTGGTTGGTGCCCAGTGTGTAACCAAAGCCGTTGGGACCCGCTGCGACGATCTGATCGCCATCGACGTAGCCTCCACCGCCCTGGAAGCCGCCGGGACCGCCGCCGAGCGTGTCGAGTTGGGCAGCACTGGTGAAGTGCTCATTGCGATCACCGTTCACCGTGTAGGTGAGGAAGTAATCGGCCTCGAACCCCGCATCGAAGGTCAGGCCTCCGAGGTTGGTGTTAAGCTGGTTAAAGTCAACGTCGGCGTTGTCCGAGCGGAGCGAGTTCTGGCCGCCCGCGCCTGAGTCGAAGAACAGGTCCAGCTTATTGAAGTCCTGGACGTTGCCCGTGACACCGAGATACAGGGTCGTGGCGTCGCAGTACGCCCAGATGCCGTTGATCTCGCTTCTGTTGTTCCCGAATCCGGTACCGAGATCGTTCGACCAGATGAGCTGGTAATCAGCTTCGATGATCTGGCCGTCGATCTGGCCCATCGCTGAGCTTGCAAGGCCCGCGAGCGCGATAGCGCACAAATGCTTCATGTCTGTCTCTCCACGCTTCTCATGTCATGCCACCCCCGGATCACTCCGAGGCGGCGCAAACTCTTCCTTCACCAAATATACAGAAATCGGGGCCGGTGGGGAATGCCACTCGCCGAGAATTGGAGAATCCCAAGGACCTGTATACAACGATCAGGGACAGATAGTCGTGTATGAAATTGCCCTTCTTCACACGGCTACCGAAGATGACCCTCTTTCAGACAGAAAGAACACCGACAAGCAAATGACCGCCGGTGTCTTGTGAACATTCAGATGATCTGATCCGGAGCTCTGCGTTTACGGCGGGATTGAGCGGATGGTGTAGAGCCCAACTTCGTTATTCAGGTACGGAGAATCTTCTCCATCTTCTTCCCTCTGGCGAGCTCATCGATAATCTTGTCGAGGTATCTGGCTTTCCGAGTGAGTGGGTTCTCGATGTTCTCCACTCGGTAGCCGCAGATCACACCGGTGATCAGCTTTGCCTTTGGATTGAGCTTCGCACGTTTGAAGAATTCTTTGAAAGTCACCTCTTCCTTGATGAGCTCCTTGATCTGGTTGTCGTCAAAGCCTGTCAGCCAATGGATCACCTCGTGCAGCTCTTTCTGAGTGCGCCCCTTGTTCTCAACTTTGGTAACGTAGTGCGGGTAAACAGAGGAGAATGTCATCTCCGCGACACGTTTGTCGTGCTCCGGCGTGGTTGTTGGCATAGCACTCTCTCTCCAAACATGGCTCTGCGCAGCCAAGACGCAGCGAGTATACAAAGACCCGAAAGCCCGCTTCAAGAAAGCTATAGAATACCAAAATATTGTATCGACCGATACTCGGGCGTTAGTTCCGCGATGGATACACACCCTGGAGCGCGATGATGTAACGCACCGTACCGTATGGGGGCATGTTCTCGTGTGCCTGACTGCCGCCCGTGAACCCGATCGTAGCTTCGTGGAACTCACCGGTTTCTGCGCCGCCCAAGCTGCCGAACAGCATTGGCCCCTCACCAGACGGGATTGCGGGGGCGTGCCCAGCCGGCGAGGACTCTTTCGCCAGTGAGTTGACGAAATTGAGTGTGTGGTTGTGATGGGGCAACTGTGTGGTGGTCAGCGTCACACTTTCAACGCCCCCCTTGCTCCCTTGCCTGCGATCGGTCAAACCGGGCCCTTGCCCGGCGTGGATGGCGACACGCCCTCGCAGATCGGGGAGCCCAAAGGTAGTTCGCCCATCCCCGCCGTAGGTCGTGCCTAACAGTGAGAAGAGAGCTGAGTTCTCCGAGATGGAAAGCAGCTGGCCATCACAGAACGCCCATCCTCGCGGGGCAAAGTGGCCCCCAAACATCGTGATCTCACCGATGAACGGATCGACGCCGCGAGTTTCTTCTGCTGGGGTGCGGCTGGTCGCGATCATCAGCACAGAGGCTCCAGCCAGTGCCATCAGCACGACAGCAGCCTTGTTCATTCGCTTGGTTGATTCGCTCGTGCTCTTCGGCATCGTGCTCTCCTGTGCAGAATTTCTTCGCTGGTTTCACCGCCCCCCGCTCACTTACAGAGCACGTAAGGCCCAGCTCTTCTCAACGGCAACGACGGATCGACACTGTGAGGCATTCGGCCAGTCACGGCTCAAAGCTTGAGCATTTAGAGATATTGAAGAGGGGGAGGGCGTATAGCCACGACATGAGGCTCGTTTCGTAGCCTCAGCAGCGCAGAACAGCTGTTAGGAATGGAGATAAGATCGTATCAGACCATGTAAGGGCACGCTCGTTCAGATGTGAGCTTCAAACATGTATCGGCTGAGTAATTTGTTACTTGGGAGCCAGCCGATTACGGATCTGAATAAGATTCTCAATACGAGAACGGTCTGCGAATCCAGTAGAATCGAAGTCTGCTATGTATTCATCAATCAATTTGATTGCGTCCGATACACGGCCGACCATATCGAGCGAGATTGCAAGCCGCTCAACACATATCAACGTGGATCTCGCTGCAATGCCTTGGTGCTGTCGCAGGATCGGCAACGCGGATTGGAAGTGCTCTATGGCATCGGTGTGACGGCCTTGGTTTCTGAGTACCGACCCGAGTTGCACCGCCGCGACCGCCGTTCGGGGATGATCGGATCCTGATAGCTTTATCCGGCCGGCAAGTACACCTGTAAGAAGTTCTTCGGCACGGTCGAGCTGATCAGAGCCGCTATAGGTCATCGCCAGGTTGCCCATGAGAGTAAGCGTGGTCGGATGATCGGGACCAAGATCTCGAAGACGATGGGTATATGCAAGTTCCATGAGTTCGATCGCTCGCTTGTGTTCACCGGCCCGCGACAGCGCGATAGCGAGGTTTGTCCGGCTAGTCTGAGTCTCCGGGTCCTCGTCACCGAGAATCTGTTCCCGAGCAGCTAAGCATGACTCGTGGACCTCGATAGCTTCTTGGAACCGCCCTGCACGAAACAGGCTCAGCCCAAGCAGGTTCTGAGTGTAGAGTGACTCGGGATGGTCAGATCCCAGATCGCGTAAACCGATCTCAGCGCAGCGTTCTAACAACTGAATGGCGTCACTTGTTCGATTCCGTTTCGCAATAATATCCGCATAGTGCCGCATGGCGCGCAGAGTCGCAGGGTGCCCCTCGCCGAGAAGCTCAGATCTCAGAGTGAAAGCTCTCTCATACAGCGGCTCAGCACGATCAAGATAGCCGGCGGAGGCATAAGACGTTGCGAGATTATTCAACGCCACAAGCGTCGCAGGGTGGGTACGCCCGAGATGCTCACGCCGCAGTTCGTAGCACTGCTGATACAATTCTTGTGCTCGATCATAGTCGCCTTGCTTAGCGATCACCGACGCAAGGGTATTAGATAAGACCAGAGACACTTTGTGGGCAGAACCAAAGACTGCAAGACTATCCTCTAATGCCTGAGAAGCACAATCGTGCGCTTGTTCCAGTTCACCCGCAAACAGCATCGCTGCTGCCAGATTCCCGCGAATCTCAAGCGTCAGCGGGTGATCTCGTCCCAGCTCTGCTGCTGATTCTTCGGCTACCCCAACGAGCAGTTTCACTGCTCGGACAGGGTCGCCATTGTGACGGATCGTTACTGCGAGCGAAGATCGTGCCGCTAGATGCGTTTCGATATCGCGCCCTGTTATCTGATCCTGCAACTGAACAGATCGGCTAAAATGATTATGCGCGGCGTCATATCGGCCCAGCTCAAACAACACATCGCCAAATACATATTCGAGCCGAGCACGAACCCCGATATCTTCGACAAGCCTGATTTGTGATCTCGCGTAATCAACCGCAGCCTCGATCGTAGCATCGCGTCCAAGCAACTCCGGACTCGCAGCCGTGAACGTGAGCGAAATGAATTCTTCAACGTTACGAGCTAACGCAGACTGTTCGATCGCTCTCTGCTCCGCTGCCTGCGAAAGCAGCCGCTGTTTGTGCGCCCGAATGCCAAAAACAGTTGAGAGAACACTTAGCGCAACCAGTCCGGCAATAGCCGCTATCGAGATAGCAGTCATAAACCGATGGCGACTGATGGCTTTCCATGCTACATATGTGCGTGATGTTCCAAATGCGGCAACCGGCTTCCTATCGAGCCACCGATTGAGATCCTCTTTAAAAGCTTCCACACTCGCGTATCTGTTCTCGGGCTCATCATCGGTAGATCTAGAAATGATCGCTTCGAGTTCAGGAGATCGGCAAACGCCATGGCTGTTCAAAGAGTACTGAGCCTTTTCTGGCATCTCGCCAGAGGTGTCCGAATCTACGACAGCTGTGCCCGGAACGCATTTATCTGAAAGCAATCGCCCTAAGATCATGCCGAGCGAGAATACATCCATGCGGGCATCGGGCGCATTGGCCTTTGCGTTGCAAATCTCCGGTGCTGCATACGGAATGGTACCGGCACACAAATGCACATCCCGGTCGCCTGCTTCTCTCTGTAACTGACTCGCAATACCAAAGTCTATGACGTGCGGGTTGCCTTCGCAATCGATGAGGATATTGCCTGGCTTTAGATCGCCATGCATTACTCCTTTTGAGTGTGCGTGCTGGACCGCGCTCAAAATCTCAGTGAACAAGTGGATAATCGCACGTAATTCAAGTGTGTTCTGAATCACAAATTTATTAATCGAGAGACCGTCGATCCATTCCATGACAACCAGCGTCTTGTCGCCATCATCGTCAATTCCAAGGACGGTGACAAGGCCTGGATGGCTCAGCGATGCCGCGATCATAGCCTCACGCTGGGGATTCCAACGCGAACCACCGCCCCGAGAATCGGTTGGCCTTAGCCGTTTGATCGCAACAACACGGTCGGTCCCGGTCTGTACAGCTTTATAGACTACACCCTGTCCGCCACGTCCCGCCTCTTGCAACACCCGGTAACTGCCAAGAGAGCCAAGATCGATCGGTTTTTCGGCGGCTCGAAGATGATCAAGCCAGGATTCACTCCGCAGGGTGTTAGGCGGACCGCCCCGCGATCTTTCTGTGCGTTTGGCATCACACACGAAGACCACGTTCCTCGTCGTTAATCTGCTGCGCGACCAGGGCGGAAACCCGGCGAAAGACGCGTGATTTAATTTTATAAACAGCGGCTTCGGTCAAACCTCGGTTTCGCGCAGTATCTTGAACGCTATGTCCATAAAGAAGATCTTCAAACACAACCGCACTTTGAGGTTCCAGCGATTGCTGTAAGGTCGCCATTGCCTTCCGGTAGTGGTAATACCGCCATTCGGTTTCCCAAAGCGAATCCTCTAAATGTTCGTCATGAGCAAATTGCAATTGATCAGATATAGCAACTACCTTGGCCTGCTTGGCAGGTTTAAGTTGTCTGCCGATCGATTGCCGTACAACTAACAGCAAGTAGTTTCGGAACTTGCCACGCGTTCGCAAATACTGAAATGTCGGCATCACTTTGATAAGTGTTTGCATCGTGAGTTGTCGGATATCTTCCGCATCGGCCAGCCCAATACCTCGGCGGCGGCAATAGCGAATGATCAATTCACCGTACTGCTGATCGAATTTATGCCAGGCATGAACATCTTGGTTGTTGCGTACACGATCGAGCAAACTCGAGCGAGTTGTTAGGCTTGTGTGTGACACGTCTAAAACCAAAACAAAACATATCTAAACTGGCCCGCAGCATAGCAGGCTTCCCTTTGAATTCGAACCATGACAGTATGAGTTCCTGTTACTAAGTCTTAATTCAGAGCTGTTGGTACTTAGAGAGTCAAAACATCTTCCTAACGGTTGGGCCCTCAGTAGCCATTAGAAGTTTTCTCTGTATCAGGTGTCCAACCCCAGGGCTCTGCAGCCTTACTCAAGGGTGAAACCGAAGCTGGTTTCAGGAGGATGCAAGATGGGCACATGTATGCGTTGTGCTTTAGTGGTTACCGCTGCTTTATCCGTCAGCAGTAGTCTGCAGGCTCAACCCGGATCACAACCAGGCTGTCTTTCTCCGGCCCCGCTCACCTGCGGAAACACCGCTTGCCATAATGACCCGAGATCGGCCGCATCAGGGAATCGGAAACCGCACGATCGAGCCGCAGCAACGCCCTCCCAAAGAAGCTAAGATCGTCATGAAGTCGCGGCTCGGCGGAGTACTCAAGTCGTACTCCGCCGAGCCGCATGACTCACGCAACCCCTCTCGGTCGCTCCAAAAAGGGTGGATGAGAATATGAAACCCCTAAGAAGAAGGTGGTTTCAAAGCATCGGCAGTTTGAAACCAAACAGTGCGCATCAAGGGCCGGGTATCGCTTATGCGCTACTCCGGTTGAAGCAGACGGAGCCTGATGTTCCGCCACTGCACTTCGAGCGGCTCCGACATTCCTCCGACACCGTGTACCTGCAATGCGATGTGGCCTGATCGAAATCCCTCATCGTAGATATCGGCGGCGGGGATACCGTTGATCCAAGTCCGCACCCGCGGACCTTCGGCGAGCACGCGCACCCTGTTCCACTCCCCGGATCGGTACGCTCTGCGCGCATGAGGCGCATCAGTCAACGGATAGATCCATCCGGCGTCGAGTCCTTCCCCATAGATCCCTCCCGAGTAGGAGCGTTCTGATGGATCGAGTTCAACCTGCGGCCCGCAGAGCCGGCCGCGTCGATTCGATACGCCGCCGTCGACTGTGCTTCGAATCTGGATCCCGCTGTTCAAGCGTGGGTCCTGGCGCACTTCCGCGAGCAGTTCGAAGTCCTCAAGCGATTGTTCAAGCACCAAGAACGTGTTTGGTGTGTTCGGTCGCGTCGTCCCGACGATCTCAGACCCGTCGTCTGTTCGCTCAATACGGAACGCCGCGTCGCCACCGACGATCGGCACGCCTTCGAGCGTCTCTATCGGTACGCGCCGATCGGCTCCGGCCTTAGCCGAATACTCGCGGGGTTCGATCGACCGGATCCACACGTTGCGGAATCGCACCGGCCCGTCCGCAGTCGATGCGTGGTGCTGCAAGAGAAGCGGGCCGATGCGTATTGTTTCTCCATTCGGAAGTGTTGTGAGCCGATTTGTCTCAGCTCCTGGCCGGTTTCTGCTGCCTGTAGGTGCAGTCACCGCAATGTCATCATGAATAAGCTCACCGTTCCAGAGCACGGTGACCCTGGCATCGCTGGTCTTTTTGCCGTTCTCAAACCTTGCCGCAGTGAACCAGATGTCGTACGCCTGCCATGTCCCGGGACCGGTTGAAGCATTCCGATCGGCAGGCTTCACGTTGTATATTGCTCCTGCTTCGTTCGCGGCGAGGTCTCGCTCGCCCGCTTTCGTGCCCAGGATTTGAAGCTCGTACAGGCCCTGCAAGTACACGCCGCTGTTTCCCGCCAGCTGACCGGCGCCTCCCGGCGGGGCCAACCACTCGAGGTGCAACCTCGCGTCACCGAACGACGTTACCGTCTCAACGTCACCCGCGGTCATCTCGATGTGCTCAGAACCGTTGAGCAGATCGATTTGCGTTCGCGTCCCGATGTTTCCGCCGCGTGATTCGCCGGGAGAACTCCAAGCCGGCATGGTGTGTCTTGCGATCAGCGGTGTCGCATCCCGTGGGGGGAGCACCCCAACGCCGACACCGGTTCGTTCGATGTCTCTCGTGATTGACGCCGAAGCCGGCGTCAATGGCTCCGGCCGCGGGACCTCAATGAGTGTGTACCACGCCTCAGGCGACCACATCTGCTCGCCAGCAACTGATTCGGCATCGCACCGGATGTGGACGCACGAGCCTCGTTCAAGCCCGGGTACCCGAATCCGAACTGCGGAGCCAGAGCCGGTACGCGAAACGACCCGTGCCTCGGCAACATGCAATTTTTCAATCCGCCGCTTCACGCCTCCGTACTCCGCCGTTGGCTCATAGCCCCACTGGGAGAGCGCGTAATTCGCCGGGTCCTCGAGCCAGTTCGAGTCGATGTCTCGCGTGAATCGGAGTTCAAAGCCATCCGGTGTCGCCCGCACCGACTCGAACTCGAAGACAGTGTCTCCAGTAGGAGTGAGCCGCTGAAAGCCAAATCGCGTGTCGCGCCAATTCCAGTTTCCACCGCCTCCAATCCCGCCGATGAATATCTCGCCGTCGGGACCCCTGGTGATCCGGTTGACACCAACCTCAAGCCCCTGCGTGTGCCGGAACAGGGCTCCCTGCCAGTGCCCGTTGACGCGTTCGAGGAAGATTCTCCGGAGCCCGCCGGCCGTCAACTCGCCGAGCAGCATCTGTCCAGCAAACGGGCCTTCATCTATCAGCATTGACTCAGTCGGCGAGTTGTTTACCTCGTTTTGCGGCAGGAACAACGCCGGCGACGTCCGGTCGCGATCCGCGAACACACTTGGGTAACCGCCATCGGGAAACCGATCTGCCAGGTTCGGTACCTTGTTCGTGCGGTTGAAATGGCCGTAAAAACGACCAGCGATCACTTCGCTGAACTGGCTCGTCGGCATCCAGGTGCCCTGGTTGTCGGCGTAGAAGAGTGTTGGCTCACCACCGACAGCAGGCCCAAGACCCATGCCGTTTGGCGTGCGTGTCCCGCCCGCGATAACCCTTGCATCGTTCGATGAGAGATCCACCTCGATGATGCCACCGCGCATTGGCCCGTTCGGCGCGGCATTCGTGCCCATTCCTGCCCAATCCGGTGGTGCCATCGCCGTAGAAAGCGCCGAGTACAGATGCCCGGGATGCGGCCCATCACCATCGCGGTCGATGTGTTCGAGGTCGAACACGAACTGGTGATAATTCCAACCCTCCCAGCCCTGCCCAACGGTTTCGTGGGTCTCGTAGAATCCGTCACCGTCTGCGTCGCTGAGCCGCGTGATCGCACGACGATGCGCGACGTATATATCCTCGCCGATCGCGCAAAGCCCTGACGGTTCATAGAGGCCCTCCGCTACGATCTCCACCGAAACCTTCGCGGGATCACCGGTCGGGTTCTCTCGCAGTGTGACTCCTCGAAGCGCGACAAGCGTATCGGGTTGCTTTGCATCAATGTCTGGCAGCGAAACTTCATCTCGTTGCAGCGGAAAGAACGTACCAACAATCAGACGCCCTCGATGATCGAAGCACATCGCGCCGACCATCGGCTCGAAACCCTCGGGACGAAGCGAGTCCACACGCCAGGCCGGATGCACGTCATCCAAGGGCATCCCATCTCCAGGACGCCCGCCCCCAATGATCCGTTTCACCCCAGGCGATACGACACGGGTTGGGTCTCGATCCGTCGTCAACAGCGCACCCGGGATCATCGCCCATTCCTGCGACCCCGGGGGCATCCATTCAACTAAAATGCCACGCTCTCCAGCATGGTCGAAATGGCGGATGAGCAGCCCGTGCTCACCCCGATCGAGATCGACCGGAGTCGATTCCACGGCGATCATGCCGTGTCGCCCGTCGTTGTCTGCGACCAGCGAGCCATTGACATACATCAACGCCCCATCGTCGCTCGTCAATCGGAACCGATACGCCCCGGCGGTGTCAATGCGCAGGCCGGCGGAGAGCGTCGTCACGATGGGTGCCGGCACGCCCCCAAACGCGCCCGGCCCACGAATATCGAGGGTCGATACCACCCTGTCATGGTTCGGTGTTTGCCCCTCAACGAGGTCTGGCACCCGAGCGAGTGTGTCCGCCACCTGGTAGACCCGGAGCGTTGCACCACGCGATCGATCATCTGGCAGCGGAGCATTGTCCGGTTGAAGCGCGAGTGCTGAAACAGCAACGAAAAGATGATAAACAAGCATCAGATAAGTCTAACTCAGTATCGAGTTGCCCGCTCGCTAACGTCGATGCTCGAGCGCCTGACGGAAGCGATGGCTGCGATTGACTGAGTAACTTGCCCTCTAAACCGAGTCCACTTTCTGTGCGATCATGCACGGGCCTGGACATATCTGGGAAGGCAGGTCAACCCAATATGAGCACTACTGCCAAAGCCGGCCGCACCAGGGAATCGGGAACCGCACAACTGAGCCTCGGCATCCACCGCCTATAGAAGGCAAGATCGTGATGAAGTCGAGGCTCGGAGGCGTGCTCAGGTCGTACGAACGCTAAGCCACCTAACTCAAGCAAACCTTCTCAGATGCTCCAAACTGGGCGGATGAGAATATGAAATCCCTAAGAGCAAGATGGCTTCAGAGCACCAGCAGTTTGAAACTAAACGTCTCTCATGAATTGCCGCCCTGCACGTTAATACAGGGCGGCACACACTCAATCACAACAATTAGTTATTGAGGTCTGATGGGATGCTTGAATCCCAACTTTCTACTGCTTCATACCCCCCACCAGAACGATCGATATCAGAGTTTACGTCGCTCATGTAGACGGGCACAAAACCGAATCCTGCCACAGTATTTAGAAACGTGTCAATCTCAGTACCGCTAGGTGCGTGCCCAAGATAATCTTCGAGCAGATCTCGTCTGGCTTGACCCCAGAATTCGTGATCAGCATTCAGAAAATCCACAAGCGGTATCCCCTCTGGATACTTGTAACCGTCGTCGTTGTTTGCTTCTGCAAAAGTCGGTGCAAGCGTATGCATCAAGTCACAGTGTTGATTCTCTGTGATGAATCGAATCCCAGGGTATGTATCCTGAAGCTCTTGGAGCCACCAATAGCTATCCCACACTTTCATCACTTTAAACGCATCGAGCCCGATTTCATCAGCGTCTGCATCCAGGGCACCCTGCATCTCATTGGTCACAAACGACGTATGAGTCGAATTTGCAGGATCTAATGTAGTCAGGCTAGTTGCAGGCCATGCATCAGGGTATGACCCTGCATGGCCCCACCAGAGTCCAAGCGTCCGATTGGACCCGTTTGGATAATCATCTAAGTCATTTGTGTCGGCATTCGTCATATTCGCCCACTCGCTTGTGAATTGCGGCGGCAAATTCAAATTGGGTGTGGCAGGTGGGTATCGCCCACCGGCAGCCCACAACATAGTACGATCCCAACCGTACTGGCTTGATCCTTCGAGCATAAGGGGCACCCAACCGTTCGTTCCGGTGGACCCATACCAGCCGTAATCATCTGGTGCTCTAGTACTAGAATGTGTAAACGAATACTCATTCGTCAAAGAATATTGCCCAGGCGCTGCAATGTTGAATCCATTCACTGGGTCATCATCCCGGGCATATCTTACGGGACCATAAAGCGCCTTGAAATATCGCTTGTATGGACGCAGAGTGCGCACCCACTCATTCGTATCGTCGCAACATGAGGATTTGTGAATCCGAACAGAGACGACATACTCTCTGATTTCTCCGGGTGCAATATTTGCGTCTGCGTTGTAGTCTTGAGCTGAGTTTGAGCTGCTGTTTATGTAGTACTTGTTAGGAATGAACAGGATTGTCCACGCATCGTTGTCGTATCGAGTCCCAAAGGTGATCGTATGCTCGTACTCAAGAATAGGGTACTGCACGCTCAAGCCGAGTGTATAGCCGTCGACTTCGAGGACATGAACTGGTGCATATAGCCTTCCGGGATACTGACGATTATGATCTGGATCATCTCCTGAGAGGGATACAGCCTTTCCTCCGAATTGCGGATCCCTATAGACCGCGCTTGTGTTTGCAGGTGACGAACCGAACGAAAGTCCAGTCAACCGCATATGCCCGATCGGGCGCGTGACGCTGCTGCTGTTGGTTACTGTTATTACGAGGTCAAAGCCGTCATCTGTCTCATTCGCAAGATCGTAAGTGACATCGGTATCTGGAATTGGGTCGAGCCGGCCGTCACCATCAGTGTCATACGGCGCACACGGAATGGGACCACAACCCGATGGCGGGTACCACCCTGAATTGTGAGTTGAGTAGATTGGCTCTGAGTCACAAATCGTCTGGCTCGTAGCATTGTCATACAACGTGATACTGCCATCTGAGTTGAGCGTTGTATCTATGTCGACATTATAAATCTCTGGTATAGCACTGAGAGATGCCCCAGCTAAATACTGATTGATTATGATGATCTGATCTGATGTATCTATCTGACCATCCCAGTTGACATCACCCTGGCGAGGTGTGACCGGCTCACCCGCCGAGGGCGGGAAGCTGTTGTAGTAACTCCAAATGTTGTAATCGTTAACGTCAACATCCCCATCAAGATCGCAGTCTCCCTGTACTGAATCGACAATTGTCGGGTAGCACGGATCTGGGCATTGCCCGCTTTGGTTAGTTTGGGCTTGAGCTGCCGGAATGACAAGTACTGCAACTGCGAATGAGCAGGTGCACTGCAAAGTATTGCTGAGAGTAGATTTGCTTAACATGGGTATCCTCCTCGCCGCCGAGGACAGTGACCTCCAACGGCCTCACCAACGTACTATTCATGTGAAAATGACAGAGAGTAGCCCAAAGCACGGGTGCCACTACGGCTTTACTCACCTCCTCTCGAGAAATGGCTTCACTACCCAGAGCAACCCTCCAAAGACTTCTGCGAAGTCCCGATTCGGATTGCGCAACGAGTTGGGAAATAAAACTATTTTTCTTAGAATCAAGAGTGTTGTGTTGGATAATCCGTTGACATGAACCTCGATTTCTCGGTACGCCATATCGCCACTACAAGTGACACGATGCTATACAACAAGCCTGGAAACTAGAGTGCTGCTGGGTGTCGCCACAGGCAGTGCAGTAATGCGGCGCAATGGACGCATTTGGTAAGCCAGCACTTCATTGCGATAACGGGATATTCGGCCGAGCCAACCTATCTCAATCAATCTCATAGATACTGCAAACAAGGCAGATGAGGATTGAACACTCCCAATGACAAGTAGTTCCAATGCATCAGTAGCGTGAGTTGAATCTCAAAATGTATCTACTTTTGGGAACTACCTGGAACCCATGGCATCTGAAGTAATGCCAAGGTATCATTTTGCTAGTCAGTGATCATATGCCTAACAAGATTGCCTGCATCCAAGCAGCACTTTGGGTTGCTATTTGTTCGCAGGCCGCTTACTCGCAGTCGTGCAACACCGCAACACTCGGTAATATCTCTCAAGACGGCAACACTTTATACTCTCCCGAATATAATGATCGCCTTCTATACACCGCTGTGTTTGGATCGTTTAATGGATTGGATATATTTGATGCTAACGCCCCAACTTCATCGGATTTGGTTGGCCAGTACTCATCAGATGAGAGCGCCCTATGGGTCACAGTGGCAATTGCGATTGCCTATTTGCTGACAACCGACGGCCTGATCTGCATTGACACCTCAGATCCCACCTTACCAACTGCAATCGGAAATTACAACACGATGCTCATCGAGTATCGTTTCCTGCTCTCGCCGGTCGTAGAGGACCTACCTTCTCAGTTGCACCATCTAGCAACATAGCCGCATAGCTGATGGACTAAATCCTGAGAGGCTGGGCGCAAGGTATTACTGCATAGCTAAATGTGACTGTAATAACCTGAACCGGTTTAGCACTCCAAACGAATAGACCATGAGACCACGGGATTTTGAGGTGTGATACGTGAGCACTAGTTTGGATATACCTCAACAACGTTCCTGCCCGAGCAATAGCGAGGCTGCAGAGAATGAACACTTCACGCTGATCTACGCCCAGCTACGATCTCTCGCCGCGAGCTGGTGGTACAGGGAGCCGATCGATCACACGCTGTCCCCGACGGCACTTGTACACGAGGTCTATCTGTCTCTCAAGAGGTCCCCCGCAGATACCAAACGAGGTGAGGCCTACTTCTTTGCGGCGGCAGCCCAAGCCATGCGGCGTGTGCTGATCGACCACGCACGAAAGCGAGCGCGCAGATCAAACCGGCTTTGTATCCAGATCGATGAATACTCAGCCGGGCAATCGTTAGACATATCAATTCTTGAACTCGACGAAGCATTGAAGAGCCTCGCAGCAGAGCACGAAAGAGCCTCCAGAGTAGCGCTCTACCGTGTGTTTGCCGGGATGCCGCTCCACCAGATTGCTACCCTGCTCGGAATCTCACGACGCACTGTTGACTTTGATTGGCGCTTCGCACGAGCCTATCTACAGAGTACACTCACAGGGGAGACATGCAATCCAAGCCAACCAAACGCGACCTCTTCGAACAATTGTTGAATGCCGATCCCGCTCGGCGTCAATTGCTGCTCAAAGAGCTCACTACAGAAGATCACCAGCTTTGGGCCGAGATGCAGCAGCTCCTTGTCGCTGATCAGCAAGCGATACCGGATAGCTCATTTGTAATCTCTGATCTCCGTGAATTGGCGCAGAAGGCTTGGGGCAATCCCGACTCGTTAACTACCCCGGAATCCATTGACGGGCACCGTGTTATCCGACGTCTTGGGGCGGGCGGGATGGGAATAGTCTTCGAGATCGAGTGGGGCAAGAACCAACGCGCAGCGATGAAACTGCTCCATCCCGCTTTGTGTTCAAACCAAACCATCGCGCGTTTCTTGCAAGAAGCCGAAGCGATCGGCC
The DNA here is from genome assembly GCA_003712165.1 of Phycisphaera sp. Taxonomy (GTDB): domain Bacteria; phylum Planctomycetota; class Phycisphaerae; order Phycisphaerales; family UBA1924. Next base: position 1,438,107 of record RHLH01000001.1, on the reverse strand, counting down.
GGTGCGATCACCAATATGTCACGAAGATCTACGCCTACGGACACACAGACCTTGGCTTTGGGTCTCAACCCTATCTGGTGCTCGAACTAGTAGATGGCATTCCGATCTCCGATACAGCACCCTCGATGCCGCTTCGGGAACGCCTTGCTGTCCTCACTCGTGTAGGCGAGGGAATATCGAGTATCCATTCCAAGGGAGTTGTACACGGCGATCTCAAGCCGTCGAATATTCTCGTGTGCCCCGATGGGATGCCGCGCATCCTCGACTTTGGTATGGCCAGGAGTATCAATAACCGCACATTCGGTGCCGAGCAGTGCACGTGGGACTGGGCCGGGACACTCCAGTACATGAGCCCCGAGCAGCTCGGGGTCGGAAGCTGGCCAATCGACCATCGCTCCGACCTGTACTCGTTTGGTCTCGTTATGTACGAGATGCTCGCTGGAAGCGTTCCTTACAAACTCAAAGGGCAGACCGTTGGACAGGCCATGAAGACTGTGAGTACAGTGTCGATTCCTCGGATCCGAGCCACGCCAGGTGTCGATTGCCATGATCTCACGAGACTAATCAGACGTGCTCTTTGTCTTAACCCTGCCGATAGGTACCAATCAGCTACTGAGTTGGTGCAGGAACTCGAGCGCATCCGAGACGGGCGACCGCCTACTCGGATGCGGTTACCACTCGTACAGCTCCATCACACTGTTTACCGCCACGCACTCCGTTTCAGCCGGAAGCGTCCTGCACTGGTCACGCTGTGTGCTGCGCTCGGAATCCTGTTCATTGGCTTCTGGCTCCTGCAGAGTACAACCCACTCAAAGTCCAGTACCGACTTGGAACAGATCGGTGCTTTGGCTCGTGCGATAAACAAAGACGGATCGCCGTTAGAAGCGGAAGAACTCTTGACGAGATATCAATCCGCTTCGCTTCTACAGCTGCCAGTCAACGAACTCAGAAGCTTATTCCAATTCTATTCATCGTGGCACCGATGGCCGGATCTACTCGCACTAACACAGCGCGCATCGGACGCCATATCAGCCTCCGTCACCCGAGTCGGTGCGGATCATCTCACTGTGGTTTACACGTATAAAGCGAAGGCACACCTCAATCTTGGACAAGAGAGCAAGGCTTCGAGAGCCCTCGATATCGCGTTAGAGAGCGCAGAAGCGTCGGATGGATCGATGCTAACAAATATCTCTACACTCTTGTTACAACTACGTAGAACCACCGAGTCGCTAGAATTAGCTAAAAATAGGCTTGAGCAGCTATCGCCCCTTGATGAGCTAAGCGGCGCTCCACACGCACACACCCGCGTATACGGGATCTTGGTGTGCTGTGCTTTGATGGAAGACGACAACACGGCGTACGAACAGTACATGTCACTGTATATACAGTGCAGCCTGCAAAGCCGTGTCCGTTATCCTCCATGGCGACGCTTACGGAGCATGGGCGAGCTGGACCGGTGCGAACGATTTATACAAGATTTCATTGCGCGCACCAATACGGCCTCAGCCTCTCATGAAACGGCACTCCATGCCCAGCGAGCGGCTGCGTTCCGCGATCTGGGAAGCCTGCGGTATCTCGACAGGAAGTATAACGGCGCAGCACAAGCGTTCAGTGATGCGATCGAACTCTATCTCGCAGCGGGGGATCCTTACCCATTTGATCGCGTTGCTTGCATCCAGAGCCTCGGTGTCTGCCTCCGTGATCAAGGAAAGACCGGCGAGGCCCTGCACTATCTTCGGCAGGCATTAGCGCATTACAAGGACAAACTCAGCTCAGATTATCCTCGTCTTGCCGAGAGCGAGGTGACTCTTGCGCGGTGCCTATATCTCGCTGGAAAGTATGATGAAGCCGATGCACTGGCAGCCAAGGCCCTTGAGTATTTCGGTGAAGATATCCATACCCATAGAATGTCTTGGTGTGAATCTGCAGTTGTGCAGGCTCTTGTCCATATCGAGAATGATAACACCGAAGAAGCAGGTTTGCTGCTGGGCCGGGTAGGCGACCGATTAACACCAGAATCAAAGCTTTCACCTAGGCTTGCTGAAATATTCGAGTACGCCGCTGGACGACACGCTCTTGCTTGCGGAAATCCTGCTCGGGCAAAAGAGCTTCTAGGCCAAGCTATAGCCAAGCTCAGAGTGACTCACGAGCCAACATATCCATGGCTCGCTCTCGCTGAGCATTGGCTTATTCAGGTAGAGCTCGCAATAGATAATTAATGCTATGACGAGACAACGAAGAATGGGCAAGGCTGACTCGGTTCGGATTGCCTCTCAATCAAGACGAGTGTCTCGATTACTTCGTATGCTTCAGCGAAAGCCACCTCGATCACTTGATCAAAAAGTACCTTGAATATTACCACAATGACCGGCCGCACCAGGGAATCGAGAACCGGACCATCAAGCCCAGGCATCCACCGCCCAAAGAAGGTAAGATCGTCATGAAGTCGAGACTCGGCGGAGTGCTCATGTCATACGAGCGCAAAGCCGTATGACTCAAGCAACCGCTCTCAGATACTCTAAATAGGGCGGATGAGAATTTGAAACCCCTAAAAACAAGGCGGTATCAGTGCTGCCCAAGTTTGAAACCAAACATATAGAGCCAACCATTCATGTGTTGGTGCGTCATAAAGCAGAGCGGCGAGCAGAAACGCTTCTGCCCGCCGCCCTACATGAGGAATTCACTGGTAATCAAACTTAGCGTCGCCTGCGGCGAGCTCCGATCAAGATGCCACCGGCCAGAATCCCGATCGCGCCGGGCGCGGGAACAACCGTGATGCGGGCGATTGCCTTGTCTGGGCTGAAGGCGGCCGTGATCGTGTCGCCCGTTGCGGTGTCTGAGCCGATGAACGAGGCGAGGTACTGCGAGTCCGGCCCGAGATCGGTGAAGAAATCACGGAGCAGGCCGTTCTCGTCGACCCCGGCACCCCCGTTGGCGCTAAACGCCGCCCCGCCGAACGCATCGTTAACCTCGGTCCCGTTGTCGACCACGTCGCGGCCGAAGATGAGTATCTCCACAGGGCCGTTGAAGTTGCCGCCTGCGTCGAACAACTCGTGCGCGAACGGGTTCCCGTTTGCGACAAAGAGGTCGTTTGAAGGGATGATCATCGAGGCGTAGCTGAAGTACCGGTTCGTGAGCGGGTCGCTGACGTCGAGGACGGCGGAGGCGGACTCGCCCGGCGCGAGAGTCGGATGGCCATCGCCGCCCATCTCTAGGATCGTGGTGTCCCGCCCCACGCCGCCGGTGATACTCGCGAACGAGGTGCTAAACGGCCCCGTGTCCCCTTCCTCGGCGAGAGCCTCGAGCCCAGGAAAGTTCGAAGACGGCTCACCGCCCGAGTACGTGTCGAACGAACCATCATGGACACCGACCCAGAAGGGCGTAAAAAAGAAACCGCCGTCGTGCTGCAGGTTCTCGATCGTAATCGAGATATCCTGCGCCTGAACAGTAGAACTCGCGGCGACGAGCGCACCAATAACCGTGATGTGCTTGGCTAACATCAGAACCTCTCCTTCTGCAGGTTGCAGTTGCACGCTCACCACGAGCTGGGCGTACGTAGATAGTGGATGTGCAGGTCAAAACATCGGAGACAGCATCAGCATTCCATACCTTCTTTAGAATTTATAGAAATTACCCAACACCTCCCGCATTAGTGCCGGAGTGCGGGTGCAGCTTTCTCAGCACGGTAAACTGGGCTACTTAAAGCCGAAGCTAGAATCGCACTCGCTCATTAATAATTATGCGCACACCGGCTGCGAACCTATTGCCTAGAGTCGACGACACCGACTCATAGGAGCAGGCATGATGTGTTATCCATGCCGCCGGTGAAGCTAGAAAGAGAGATTCAATGACAACGAATCGAATCGTGATCGCTGCCCTGAGCGGCCAATCGCTGGCTCTATCACCGATCGCAGCCGGGGACGTTGTTCACAGATACGACGACGGAATCTCGAACGTGACGTTCGGCCCGCCTAGCTCGTTCGCCGAGTTCGGTGATATCGACATGCTGTGGGGCAACTACTTCTTCACCGAGGGCGAAGCCGAGCTCATCAACCAGGTGACATTCGGCCTCGGCGAGCTTTCGGCCGATCCGACCGTGTCGATCTGGATCTTCGATGACCCGGACAATGATGCCGACCCGACGAACGCAACGCCCGTTTTCAGCACTACTGCAATCGGAGAAGATCTCGGCTTCGATTTCAACGAGGTATCTATCGATCCGACGCTCGTCTCGGGAGGGTTCTTCGTGGCAATCGGGCACCTCGCCGAGCTCACGGGAGCACCTGACAACCCAGATTACCCGTCTCCGGGACGGTTCGACCCGGACGGGCGAGCCGACCGATCGTGGTTCTTCTACGACAGCGACATCCCGGAAGACGACCTTGCGTCCTCCGGTTTCGTGCAGCGCATGGACGGCCCGTTCGTACCGATCCAGGGCGCATTCGCTATCAGGGCCATTGGAACGCCTGTGCCGACACCCGCGACATGCGCCTTGGTCGGCTGTGGCGCAGTCTGGTGCGGTAGGCGACGACGGCGCATCTAAGTTCGGACGTGTCCCCGGAGTGTTGTTCCTTCAGGTGATCGCTCCGATCATTACTTGTGCCTGTGGCGAAGCTCCTCCATACACTCCGATTCACATATCTACGCACACGGTACCGGATGTAACCGTCGAACAACCGAGCCGAGATACTGCTATTGAGTGATCGGTATATCGACCACCAACACCCGAAACGGCCTCCTCAGAGGCCTGCTCCGCTACACCCCGGAACCCCAACATCACTCCTGCGCTGCAGTGTGTATCAATTGTGTGGCCTGTAGTAATCGGTCAAGAATGTCCCATTTTGAGCCGCGCCGTTCCGCGCGGAGATGACGCTAGACCAGGACGACATAACCCACATGATAGACAAGCCTCTTCGAAACTCATTTGTGATTCTCGCAGCCTTTGCGATCGCCCAGTGCATTGCACTGGTGATTGGCTGGTTCTTTGTTTACAACGCGACGCACGAACGCATTGCCGAGAGTGTTGACGAGGTCATCATCGATAACAATCGACGAGTGGCGGAGAGCTTAGTCAGTGCGATTGGTGAGTTGCCGAGTAAGTTTGATGCAACCGATGCCGCATGGCAGCGTGCGCAGAAACTAGTTGAAAGCGTCGAGTTCGGATCTGGAGGATTTGCGTGCATCCTCGATGAGTCTGGGGCAATTGCATGCCACCCCGATATGGAACACGACCCGTCACTGCGAGAGATCAATCTTGGCAGCCGTCTGATCACGCCCACGGACAGTGACGAAGCAGTCTCAATCAATGATATTGGCAGCGATGATGTTCAAGTTGGTGTCGCCGATTTTTCTGTAGATGGGAAGCACTATGTGGCAACCCAAATGCTTACCGAATCGGGCGCACGCCTTCTTGTGCATCAGCCTGTATCAGGACTTTCGGCTGCCTCCGAGCAAGTCACTTCAGGATTGCTCATTCAGATGGGGGCTGCCGCAACGCCGATTTTGATTCTGACCGTCGGTATCGGCATTCTCTTCATCCGTGGGCATTCTCGATCATTGCGCCGCTGGAATGCAGATCTCGAAAGTAAGATCGAGCACCGAACCCTCGAAGTCAGGCAGTCAAGGAAAGCGATCGTTACGGCGCTTGCTACGCTCGCAGACTATCGCGACAACGAGACCGGTCAGCACGTCGTCCGTATTAGTGAGTACTCGGTGGTCCTCGCTCGCCATCTCCAGGATCAATTTGAAGAGATCGATGAGCAGTGGATTGAAAGGCTGCGGCTCGCTTCGATGCTACACGATATCGGGAAGGTTGGCGTGCCTGACGCAATACTTCGGAAACCCGGCAAACTCACTGATGACGAGTTTAGGATCATCAAGTCCCATCCGAGCTTTGGAGCAGACACGCTTATCAAAGTACACCACGAGATTGATAATGATCCCCTTGTCCAGATGGCAGCGGAGATCGCGTTGTTCCATCACGAGCGGTGGGATGGCAGCGGGTACCCAACTGGCATTCAAGGTAATCAGATCCCTCTGTCAGCGAGAATCACCGCGGTCGCCGATGTGTATGACGCCCTTATGTCACCTCGTGTGTACAAGCCAGCGATGCCAATCGAGAAGGTTCGAAGCATCATCACCGAATCCTCCGGCTCACACTTTGATCCTGCTATTGTGGATGCATTCGCTGCTGTCGAAGCCGAGCTTTGTGAAATCCGAAGCAGGCTTGAAGAACCTAAGCACGTCCAGATGGCGGCTTAGGCAACCGGCTGTTTTGGGCGGCGTCATAGCGGAGATTATGTTGGCCATAAAGTGCCCTTCACCGGTGTGACAGGACTTGAACTACTAGTATAGGTAGCAACTCACTCTGGTAAATCCGTGACCCGCGCTTGAACAACGGTTGAGGATATTGTTGTATCAGGAAGCCGTCACAGCGATTCCACTCAGCCCGAGGTTACAGAACTCCAGTTGAACTTTGTGCGATTCACATCAGCGATTCGGTGACTTCTCGCGACCTCGGATGGCATCAATTGACTACAACCAATAGGCTGCGGGCTGAAGGCCTGTCGGGTAAGCCGTTGCCATGGCACGACTTGGCTGCAATTAGCAATCGCTGGCGAGGAAGAAAAAAGCGGGTGATCGGAGTCGAACCGACGACATTCAGCTTGGAAGGCTGAAGATACGATTCCTAAGCCCCTACTAATCAATCTATTACAACAACTCATGTTTGCCAGAAGCGCTCACGTCGGCGTTTCAGATTCTCTGCATGACCACATATGGCTCGCAGAGGCGGCTTCTGTCCCGAGACTCTAAAAACCGTATGACTCGGGAGCACCCACCGCGGGCACACCCGCTGTCAGCGATTCCCGGAAGGGTTTCATATTCTATCCGCACCCCAAACTGGTTGCACAGGCCGTTTCATTGCGCCCAGTTTACTCCCCGCTTGCTGCACACTCTGAGTATGCCATACAGACCAGATCCGGTGCTCTTCGCCCTTGCCTGCACAACAAGCAAGAAGCAGCTCGCCCGGCAGATCCGGTTCCTCTAAGGAAGAGAACGAGACTCCGCGATCTCGCATCACGCGATTCACCGAGACCGAGTGCCTCGATCACTTCGCCTGCTTCAGCGAGGATCACCTCGATTACCTCATCGAGGAGTTTCTCGAGCACTACCATAATGACCGGCCGCACCAGGGAATCGGAAACCGCACGATCGAGCCCGGGCTTCTGCCGCCCAAAGAAGGTATGATCGTGCTGAAATCGAGGCTCGGCGGATCGCTCAAGTCATACGAACGCCATGCCGCCTGAATCAAGCAACCTCTCTCAAACGTTCTAAACGTGCGGATAAGAATTTGGAACCCCTAAGAATTAGGTGATTTCAGCGCAACTGAAGTTTGAAACCAAACAGAAGATTGAAGACACATAAAAAGCGGTGCGAGTGAACTCGCACCGCCCAAGAGATCGTTCATTATATACGATCAGCACCCAGTGTTGTAGTTGTTAATCCACGCGGTGAAGTAAGTTGGTGTACATACGTTGTCCCCGTTCTGATCACACTCGGGCAGGTTGTTATTGAATGCGTTGATCCACACGGTGAAGTCTGCGGGTGTGACCTGGCCATCACCGTTGGTATCAGCCGGGCCGCAGCCAGAGCCCGTCAGCGTCAGACGCACAGATTGGTTCAACATGTTCGGTAAGTCCGCAGACCGGAGCAGACGAACCTTCACGGTTTCACCGGCCGTCATCGGGCGAGTGATCACAGGTTCAGCGCCACCGTTGCACTCGAAGAGCGACCCGCCGCACACGTCGTACAGCTCCAGTCCGCCGGCCAGACCCACTCCCCCGTCCTGCAGCGACTCGAACGTGGCTTCACCATTGACTGGGGCCGTGAACGAGAACCACACATCGCGTTGCTCCACGTCGCCGGCGTCGTAGCAGAAGCCGGTCGAGCCCTCGTTCTGCGCGAGGTGCATCGAGTAGTAGTTCGTGTCCTGCACACCGGGCCCGGCCAGCACGATCTCAGTCGCATTGCGGCACGTGTCGTTCGGCAGCAGCGAATCAAACTCTGCAATCATTCCTCCCGTACCCATGGCTCCGCCGGACTGGCTCGCGGGCACGCTCACCCGCAGCAGCACCGTCTCCCCTGCACGCATCGAGACGAGTCCTGTTGCCTGACCGGTGTACCCGGGAATCCGATTGGCATCTTCACCCAGGTCGCAGTCGAGCTCGGTCAATCCATCAGCAGTAAACGCGGAGAGACCAACCTGTCCGATCGCACTGTCGCCGGCGTCCGACACGAGATTCACAAGCAACTGACCGTTGGTGTTTGCGGTGTACTTGTACCAGACATCCACGTCCGAGCCACCCGGCGTGCAGCTGCTCGCGCCGGCGAGCGTGGCAAACTTCGTGGTGTAGAACACCGGGAAGCTCAAGATCATCCGCCCATTCTTAACAGCGGGCACAGGAAGCTGGCTACCGCGCCGCTTCCTGTGCCGCTTGATTGGTAAAGCGTGTCAAGACCCAAAGGAATCAGACAGGATCATCATCCTCACACGCCAGTTCGCAGTCGATCCAGCGGGATATCGCCTCAAGTCTACGTTGCTCTGCCAGTGCGATAGTATCTTCCAAGGCTCGCACAGCTGCGCTTCTGTTATTCGCCGCCTGCCGGAACCTGTCGTAATCCTCCTGACACAGCTCAGATGCAAGCACTCCATTCCCGTAATCGTTCATACAAGCCATGTATGAATTGCGCCAGTAACTCACTTGACCGGTCCAGTACGCGATACGATCCTCCAAGATCGGAACCCTGTCGAGGAGCTCTTGTACTTCTTCAAGGTCGCGTTGCAGCTGATCCCAGCATGCCTGCTGGCACTCGGAGATCGGATCCGGATCGCCTATGTCGTTTGGCTCTGCGCTGATTGCTTGAGTATGCATCCAAATAACTGAAGGCGCAGCTTCACCAAATGCGGGAGCTGCCGGAACGCCAAGCCCCAAGACGCCGAAAAGGATCGGAAGGATTGAGATGTACAGTTTCATATGCTCTCCTAGTTCAATTTGCATAAAATATTCAAAATCAGCACCCTGCGCTGTGCGCGGCAAGGAAAGCCGTTACATCCGCGGCATCAACAACGCCGTTGCCATCGATATCGGCATTGAGATTACCAGCCCCGTGATCTACAAGAAATGCACTCACATCAAAGAAATCGAGTGTGCCGTTGCGGTCGTAGTCACCCGAGCATAGCTCATATGCGCCCATATCCACAATCGAGCCCGGACCCACTCCGGTGTCAGGCGCGCCCGCGTCAACAATGCGACTCTTGAATGCTAGATCGAGAGGAAGGTTCTCACTCGTATCGGAATCACCATCAATATCTGCGTGATCGGCACTCACGTACGGATTCCAGCCTGCGTCTGCAGCGGGAGACCCGTTGTTAAGCGAGTAATCCCCGCTTGCTGCGTCATAAAACAATGGATCAGAAGAGATATTACCAAGCAGCGTGCTCCAACCTCCACCATCTACACAACTCGCAAACATGGCAATGATTGCATTTGCCTGCGCATCCGACGGTGCCGAGTTGCCCCAGAGAATTGAGTTCGCAATTGTCACATCCGCATCGGTCTGCGTGATTGAACCGACTCCGGCGACAACACCGCCACCACTTGTCGTGGCACTGTTATCCGCAAAGGTGCAGTTCTGAAAATCACCCTTAGCGCCATTGATATAGGCAAGAGGGCTCTGGGAGATAACCGACCCATGCCCGAGATACACGGCGCCGCCGGTGCCTAACGCCGAATTTCCTGCAAACTCGCAGTTGGTCAGATCGAGCGAAGCGTTCTGGCAGCCGGTGCTCGAATATCGGATCGCTCCGCCGTTTGAATCTGCACTATTATCTACAAAAGTGCAGTTGATCATCCTCGTTGGAAGCTGGAAAGCACACGCGGTGAACGGCGTATCACCCTGACGAGCGATAGCGCCCCCATCACCTCCTGCCGAATTATCTGAAAATACTGTATTGGTGATAAACCGTTCGCCCGCTGGTTGGCTCAAAGAAAGACCGCCACCAGCAGCATCAGAATGGTTGCTGCTGATCTCACTAGAATCAATATCTCCAGTCCAATTGGTTAGCAGCATCCCGCCACCATTCCCTACGGATGTATTGTTGCTAATGATACAATTCGCAATATAAAAATTGGCATTGTATAGCGTGCTCCCAATAAATACGCCCCGGCCGTATACGCCGGCACCGGCTGCCATATCTGCGTTCGCGCCTGAAACCTTGAACCCGTCCAGTACTGCTGAGATCGACTGATCGCTATCCGACGCGCCGTAACCGCCGCCATGATGGGCTCGGTAATAAACCACTCGATACGAGTTATCCGAATCATCACCAGGGACACCAATATCACCAGAGAGGATCGTCTGAGTCAGCGGAAACGGACGCTGACTCACAGCTGATTCAGTACCCAAAAATCCGCCGTACACCTGCACGCCACGCGGAATCCAGAAAGTCGCATCACGAGGATCACTCGTGGTATACGTAGGATCATCTATATTGGTCAGTCGCCCGGGAAAGTACTTGTCACCCGTAACCCAGATCTGATCCCCAAAATCAGCCTCTTTCAGGGCAACATCGAGCGCTGTGTAGGCGTCTGCCCAGCTTGAGCCGTCATTGGCCCCGGTCGCATCTTTGTCGACATAAAGAATATCCGCGGCGGCTGAGCCCGGTAAGCCAGCAAACACGGCAAGCACCAGCGGCTCACGGATACGCAGCAACTCTCTCATTTGATGTACCTTTCTATTCGATATATGCAGCGGCGAGCCTCGGCACCCCATAAAAGCGTGTGCAGCACAAAACGGATTGCGCCATATCGAACCACAGACCTCTGGAATACGTATTCAGATACACTTGCTGATATGCGCCACATATCTTTGACTAAGCAGCGTCGGCACCGCAATCGGACACACTCGATGAGTTTTTTGCGATCGCTCTCGACTCTCTCTCAGCCAGCGGCTCGTTTGCTATGCACAAACATGATACGAACTGCAGTTTTTTGTGCAGCACCGTGCGGCAAGCTGGTTCCCTGTGTTGAACGTAGAGCAAGCAATGATTGATCCGCATGGTGAATCTACACGGGCCACACTCCTTGCTCGATTAGCCGACCAAGGCCCAGACCAAGCCTGGCGCGCATTCGACCGCCGGTATGGAGATCTTATTGTTCGGTACGCGTGCCGTAAGGGAGTGTGCTTCACCGATGCCGACGACGTGCGGCAGGTAACTTACATGATCCTCATGGAGGTGATGAAACGGTTCGAGTATGACAGAGAACGGGGACGGTTCAGATCATACCTTGCGCTAGTTGTACACCGAGCTATTGGTAGATGCAAGCAGCGGTCTCTCGGTACTCCTCTAGAGAAAATCCTGCTCGAACCCATAACAGCAGACGATCCAAACGACTCCATCTGGGAGGAGGAATGGACACGTACGCAACTGGGGCTGGCGGCTGATCGCGTCCGAGAGACAATCTCTCACCAAAGCCTCTGCATATTTGATGATCTGCTCCGCGGGTTGACGACTGAAGCTATCTGCCTCAACCGGGGCTGCTCAAGAGACACTGTGTATAAGATCCGCCGACGGGTGAGCGATCGGCTAGCCGTGGAAGCGCGAGTGATCCGGGATGAAGAGGACGAGCTTGCAAGGAGCCTATGCCATGCAGCCCGATTCTCATGAAATCCCTAAACATATAACCACAGATGAAGAGCAGGACTGGATCAACCGGGTGGTACAAGCGCGCAGGCCGGTCCGGCTCGGCTCTCTCGGGCAGTTCGAGGTCCTCTCCGAATCCAACCGTGGAGGGCAGGGTGTTGTCCATCGCGCGGTGCAACCGAGCACAGGCAGAGAAGTGGCGATCAAGCGTGTTCGCTCCGGATTTCTCGCATCAAGAAAGGAACGCGAACGCTTGCGTCGCGAAGCCATACTCGTGGCTTCTCTGAGCCATCCAGGCATCGTCACGCTGCACGAGTATTGCGAGGTTAACGGGCAGCCGCTGCTTGTTATGGAATGGATCGATGGTCTTCCACTCCTTGAGTATCTCTGCTACCATTCGCTACTAGAGCGGGATCGAGTCTCGATCTTTCAAGATATATGCGAAGCGATCGAACACGCACACTCTCGCGGAGTGCTCCACAGAGACATTAAGCCATCGAATATCCTGATTGATAACGAAAACCGAGCAAGAATAATTGATTTCGGGTTGGCTATTTGTCCTGATGGCTCCCAGCTGAGTGATTCGCTGAAAACGAGCGAGAGCGCATTCGTAGGGACTGTGGCTTATGCAGCCCCAGAGAGAGTTATCCGCCCGGATTCTCCTCCGGATACCCGATGCGATATATATTCGCTCTGCGCCGTTTTCTACTGCATGCTTCTCGGTGAGCCCGATTGGATAGTCCGGAGTGATATGCATCGCCATTTGCTGACAACCCCGGCACAGCGGGCATGGCCTCCGCTCTCAGGAACAAGGCTTGTTTGCCGCGATCTCGCGTTGATCATTGACAAAGGCCTCTCTCCAGATCCTGAGGTCCGCTACCAGACAGTCCAAGAACTCAATGAGGATCTAAACCGGTTTCTGGCAAACCGCCCGGTATTAGCACACCCTCCCAGCAAGATATATGAGCTGCGGCAGCTAGTGCGACGCCACCCGGTAACCGCTCCGCTAACCGTGTTCGCCATCGCGGTGCTGATCACTCTCACCACGCTCTCCATGAACTACGCATCAGGAGAGCGCACAGAGCGGCTGCGCGCCCAGTCTGCCGAGGCCAAGGCTAAACAGAAACAAGCAACCCTGGAAGCGCTCGCCGTGATCAATCAAACAATCATGGATGCTGCAAAGCCAGATGCCCTAGGAGGCACCGCGACAATAGAGGAACTACTCGATTACACTTTACTGAACTTGCCTAATAGCCTTGATCCTATAACGCAAGCCAGGTTCGAGCATGTACTCGGCGACCGATTCTATAAGCTTGGAAGATACAACGAAGCGGAGAAGCTTCTTCATAAGGCGGTAGATACGTTTGATAAATCATGGTCTCAAGATGAAAACCTAGAAGAAACGCTCTCAGCGCATGGGCTGCTCCTTTGGACTCGTTTCAATCAAGAACGCGACGCCCATGCCCTCGATAAGATGCGAATGCACCTGAATCAAGTCCAATCAAGACTCGGGCCAACACACAAGCTGAGCCTACAAACACAGATTGATTATGCTCTTGCTCTCACCGCCGATAAACTCGATGAAGCACTTCAAGTTATCACAGAGACATCAAAGACTTGTAACCGGACTCTCGGCTCATCCGATGAACTAAGCCTGGTCGCCCTCAACGCTCTGGCCGTTATACATTCAAGACGTTCAGAGATCGAACAGGCTATACAGGCGTACGAAGAAAGCCTGGCTCTCCGCCGCGCAAATTATCCCACAACCCACACGATGGTTGCAACCGCGGCCTCGAATCTGGGTTCCTATCTTGCAAATCTGGGTTACACAACACGAGCCGAACCCTTGCTCCGTGAAGCACTCGAATCTCGCCAGCAGTCACTTGGCGAAAATCACCCAAGCACACTGATTACTCAAGCAAAACTCGCAGGACTGCTTTCTCGTATCGGTGATTACAGCAATAGTCAGAAGCTGTTTGAATCCTGTATTGCAGGGATGACTACCGAGTTTGGCCCAGTGCATTCCCGAACACTAGGCGCACTCAACGGACTAGGTTTATGCTACTTGCGAGCAAAAGATTATTCAAAAGCGAAACATACTCTCACAGATTGTTATGCAAAAAAATTGGAACACACAAGGGATATCAAGAATATCCACATAACTGCATCGAACCTGGCATTAGTGCATACGTTTTTGGACGAATACAACGAAGCAATAAAACTGTATGAAGAAATAGAAAATCAATCTATTGCCATATATGGGCACAATTCCGATCGAACACTCAACATCAGGGCACTCAAAGCAATCGCAATAAATAGATCCGGAGATTCAAAATATGCTATAGAACTATTTGATACAATTTACCGCCAACGACTCGATACTCTTGGGCCGTCGCACCCGAGGACACTCACAGTCATCTTGCAGATGTCGCCTGCCCTGTTTGGCACCTCCCAGGCCAAGCGAGCAACCACGCTGCTTGCGAGTGCCCTGCCTGCTCTTCGTGAGAATTCTGGCGCCGACTCAACACATGCCGTTGCCTGCGCAAAGCAACTCGCGATTGCTCACGAGCACACAGGAGCTCTTGATCGGGCGATTGAAGTGCTACGCGATGCGGAGTATCACTGGATTCACACGGGCGCTCCCCAGGGCATCCGTCTCAACAGGCTAAGATATGAACTCGCGAGAATCCAACTCAAAGCCGGAATGACTGCGGAAGCTGGGCAACTCATATGCAATCAGTTCGCATGGCTACTCGAATCTGACAATGCCAGAATAGATGATCTCGGTAAATCCTCAGAGCTCATTACTGAGTGCATTAAAGAGGAACTCATACAAACGCTTTGGTAACATAACCGCACGATCGATCCCCGGCATCCGCCGCCCAGAGAAGGTACGGATGACGCGTCCCCATTAGTTGCACCACTGTCTATGTTACACATTCTCTCCAGCTTTGTGCTGCCAGAGGGCTGCGGAGCGTAGCGGAGTAGGATTCTGACGCGATCGTTTGCAGGGCTGACGGTCGGTAACCGAGCGACGAGTGTGCCGCTTCGTGTTGTAGTGGTTCCGCCACCGCTCGATCAGCACCTTGGCTTCACGCAGCGTCATGAATATCTCGCCGCTGAACAGCTCGTCGCGCAGCATTGTCGCATAGCAAATGAACTAGGTTCCGGGAGGCAGGTCAAATCGTGATCAATCCCGACGTTCTACCCGATGAGGATAATTGCTGATACTTGGCGACGATGACAAACCTCACGATTCGAGAGGCCGTCGCAGCAGGAAGCGGGTGCAAAATCCAGTGCAACCTACAGCAAAAGCGTTGATACGCTCATTCAGGTCATCGACAGGTGGGAAAGTCTGAGCGACGGGATCAGAGCGGCGATCGGGAAGATTGTCGGAATGGGTAACTGAAAACTATGAAATATTATTGATGAATGCTGTCCGATCTGTAGTACCTTTTGGCTTAGTACTATGTGTGGCGATACGGCGTAATAGGCGTCACTATCAAATATGTTGATAGCATATCGACCACATTGTGGATTTGCAGAAAGGTACCGTATGAATAGCAACATTATTGTCCAGTCAAAGCTTTGTATTCTGGCTGCGTTCGTTGGTATGACATTGTTTGCGAGCCAGAGTAATGCCCAGGTTCATCCGGCTGGGACACCCGTGATCATTCCATCATGCGAAGATATAGCTTACAGTGATTATGTTAATCGGAATATCCAGGCGAGAACACGAAGGGACGAGAGAATTGCACAAGCAGATGCTGATCGGCTAGCCGAGCGAGCCCTGGCATACTCCATATTTGAGAACACGATTACTAATGGAACATGCGATTTCTATTGCTTAAGTGCAGCCATCTCAGTCTATAACAGCGCTGTAGCAGCAGCAGACGAGGAAAGAGACTATATCATACAAGACGCATTGTCTGATTACCAAGACGACCTAGATGCATCGCAGGATGCATATGATCTCGCTATATATAACTGCCAAAACGTGCCGGTTTAACTGATCGAGTTTGCGAAACAGCCCTATCCGGGAAAGCAATACCCCTGACAAAAGCTGCAACCGCCACCGGCGTAGTGTCCAAATACTCAGCCGACACAATTCTGTGCTGCTTAGCTGTAACCTGGCCCGATGCGATC
Organism: Phycisphaera sp.; assembly: GCA_003712165.1. Taxonomy (GTDB): domain Bacteria; phylum Planctomycetota; class Phycisphaerae; order Phycisphaerales; family UBA1924. Next base: position 1,422,257 of record RHLH01000001.1, on the reverse strand, counting down.
CCACCTCCATCCCTGGCAGTTACTCAGCGTCATCGTGGCAGGCTATCTCAACGCGGAACAGCAGCGAGTCATCGACTACCTCAGAGCAGAGAACCAGATCCTGCGCGAGCAGCTCGGCTCCAGGCGATTCCGGTTCACGGACGATCAGAGGCGTAGGTTGGCTGTGCTCGGCAAGGCTCTTGGGAGAAAGAAACTCACCGAGATATGCTCCATCGTCACACCGGACACAATCCTCAGGTGGCACCGCAGGCTCATAGCTAAGAAGTACGACGGTAGCTGTAAGCGGAAGCCAGGGCGACCGAGGGTGATGCAGGAGATCCGGCGGCTCGTCGTCCTCTTGGCTTCTGAAAACCGATCATGGGGTTACGAACGGATCGAGGGCGAGCTGCGCAAGTTGGGTCATCACGTTGCCAGAACCACGATCGCCAACATCCTCAGAGATCACGGTCTCGAGCCCGCGCCAGAGCGGGCTAAACGCACCACATGGACAGAGTTCCTACGCACGCACTGGGACTCGATTGCAGCGACCGACTTCTTCACCGTCGAGGCATGGACATCCAAGGGTCTCACACGCTACCACGTGCTCTTCGTGATCGATCTCTCGACGAGGCGTGTCGAGATCGCTGGGATCAGCGGCACACCGCACGGCGCATGGGTCGAGCGGGTGATGAGGAGATTGCTCGACGACTTCGACGGCTTCTTGCTCCCCCACCGGCATCTGATCCGTGACCGAGACCCGCTCTTCACCAAAGCCGTCGACGAGCTGCTGAGATCAGCCGGTGTCGAGCCGATCAAGCTCCCGCCCCGCAGCCCGAACCTCAACGCCTACGCCGAGCGGTTCGTCAGATCGATCAAGAGCGAGTGCCTTGATCGGATCATCCCGATCGGGGAGCGACACCTGCGGTGCACTATCGACGAGTATGTCGAACACTACAACCGGGACCGGCCGCACCAAGGGCTTGGTAACGAGCTGATCGAGCCGCTTGAGAGGCCGCCAACAACTAACGGTGCCGTCACGTGCGAAGAACGGCTCGGAGGTCTGCTCAGGTCCTATTCGCGCGCCGCCTGACACTCAGCGGCTTCACACATCCAAGAACTCAGTCGTTCATCAAGCGCGATCGATGCGTGAATCCATCTGCCAACGCTTGAATCTCCCGCCTCGTCAAACACTCAAATCCCATCGGATAAGTTTTTGGACCTTACGGGTTTCAATGCTTCCGCAGTGTGACACTAAACAGCTTTGAGAATATGCATTCAGCTTCCCAAGCTGAATGTCGCGGTTCGAATCCGGTCAATTTGGAACCCCTAAAAACAAAGCGGTTTTAAAGCAGTTACAGTTTGAAACCAACCACTCGCCAGCGTGACACTAAACGTTCTCAACATTATTATCATTACTTGCTGAATTAGTAATTATGAGCCAAACACACACTCCTAGGTGCAATAAGATTAAGAATAAAATTGGCTTTGTATATATATTGTATTGTTCAAGAAATTTATTCTTTAGTATTTTTTCTAACTGCCTGGCTTCAGCTACCTGATCTTCGTAAGAAAGCAGCTCACTCACAATTTCTTTCGATGCTTTATCAGAAAATCCCATTGTTTGCCCTGGCATCACAATAACCATCACAACTATTGATAAGAACATTGACAACATAACAACCAACGACTGCCTAACTACATGCTTGGGTCGTACCACGGATTTCTCGCCCATTTTTTACACCTATAATCGCTACCTTCAATATTCCCCGGTAAGTATTCCCACTCAAGACATTGATAGCAATAGTTTGACACACCCGAATACCAACTTGGTTTCCAAGGCGATCGCGCACAGCACTCTTTAACCGCGTCTCCGCTCCACGCTTGGCAATTATCTCCAAACCAATACATTTCGCGAATGCTCCAACCATCCCGTCGCATCAGACATTGATAGATTTGCTCATCCGTTGCGTCTTCACACGCGGTACCATCGGGCAGAGTACGACCCGGAGAACGCTCAGGTTTAATGGGATACTCTTTACAATCTTTGTGTTTGAAAGTGCCAGGATTGCTACAACCTCCTCGTGTTACTTCACAATGCCAGAACGCCCAGTATCTCCAACAAGTGATGTAATACTCATTATCGTCTCGCAAGATTCGTTCTCGCATTTTGCATTTATCACGGCAGTATTTTCGTGCTTCAACAGTCCACCCTCGATACCCTCTGTTAGGGTACGACTCCATGCAACTGCTATAACAGCTATCGAAATCTGTTGTCGCAGGCACCTCATAAGCCCGCTTAGATATATGCTGAGTTCTGTTATTACGATCTCCGCAAGATTGCCCACACCCGCAAGGACCACATGCGAGACCTCTTGGATCAATATTTACTATTGAAGCTGATTTTGCATATTCATACAAATCAAATCCATCATGATAACCAATGGGATCCCTAATAGTCCATGCACCATTTTCAGATAGTAGTTCTCTAAACCTCACATGCCACACGGTGGTCAGCGTCTGATCCGTCAGCCTGTACCCCGCGTACCCGATGTGGTTGTCGAGCCAGGGCGAGAGCACACCCTCACCCCCGGTCGTGCCGTTCGTCAGCAGGTACTCCGCCGTCCACGCGTTCTGGTCGGGCGTGTAGCTCAGCGTGCCGCTAAAGTCCATGTCCGCAAGCGGGCTGCTGTTTCCGTAATTGGACAGGAACGCAGAAGCATCGCTGCTGTTGACTGAACCGTCGAGGTTCTGGTCAGCGCCGCTGTACGAGATCGGCACGCCGTACGGCGTGTACTCGATCCGCTCGCTCGCGTCGTGGCCACGGATGAACACGACGTCGCCACGCCAGTTCTGGAAGTACGTCGTGCGGATGTCCATCTCGCCGTCGGCCTGGAAGCCCCAGTCCGTGTACGGGTCGTAGCTCGAACCGTCCTCATCGTCCGAACGCCAACGCGCGATCACGCTGTCGAGCGGGCTCGAAGAGCCGCCCACACCCGCGGCGTGGTAGAGCGTGACCTCCTTCGGGTGCGTGTCCATCGAGCCGCCGTTGGCCTTGCGGTAGATCTCGATCACGCGCCAGCGGTCGTCGTAGACGTGGTGGTACTCGTGCTCGTCGGACACATCCTGATCGCCGTCACGGTCGGTAATCGTGACCACGCGCTGGAAGAGCCCGTTGTAGCGGTACTTGGCAACGGTTCCAGTGTCGTCGTCGACCTGCGTGATCCGCCCGAAGGCGTCATATGTGTACTCGTAGTACCGGCCGTCGTCGGTCATGTTCCCGACGGCGTCGTAGACCGGGTCCTTGGCCACCGGTGTCTGAGGCGATGCGCCCAGGCTGATGTCCCGGTCCGTTATCTCGTTGACCCGGTTGAAGATTCGTTCGTCGAAGATCTCCAGCGGCTTGTCGTAGTTACCGTCCCCGTCGTCGAACTCGTAGACCTCCCAGTTGCCGAGGTGGTCGTAGTCCCAGCTCTCGATGTCTGATCCAATCGTGGAAGATGTCAGCCGCCTGAAATCGTCCACCGCGAGATCCTGGTTCCTGCCCGTGACCTCGTCGTTGATCTCGATGATGTTCGAGGCGACGTCGTAGTAGAGGTCGACCTCGTAGAACTTCATACCGGATGTCGCGCTGCCGTGGGCCCAGTATGACATCTTGGGCCTGCTGAACCGATCGAGATACGCATAGCCGTCTGTGTCGGCCGTGTCGTAGTACGCCGTGTGGTAGGTCGAAGAGCCGTCGAAGACCGAGGTCTTCATGAGCCTGGCCATACCGCCGTACTCGTACTCAGCGATGTCCACCGTGAACGGGACCACTGGAGCAATCGACACCGGGTCGAACTCGACCTGGCTCACGCGGGAGAGGTCTCGGTCGATGCCCGCAGTGTAGGTGTAGTCCACGCGCGCCGTGCCGTGGTAGTCGATCCGTGTGCGTCTGAGCCTTGATATCTCTCCCGATGAGAGCTCGTGCTCATACGCGACCGTGAACGTGGACGAGTTGTCCGGGTCCTGGTCCGAGGTCTCGAGGTTGCCCCAATCGTCGTATGTGAAGCTCACCGTGTCGACGAGGTTGCCCGCCGCGTCGTCGTCGTACTGCTTGACCGACAAGACCAAACCCCGGTCGTCGTAAACGGTCTCGATGCGCTGCACCGCGTTATCAAATCCCGTCTCGATGTTCGTGGCCTTGCGTTTGGTGGCCCTGCCGCGATCATCGAAATCGGTCTCGATAATATTGCCGGCCTGGTCTTCGGTCTCCTTCCGCTGGCTCTGCGCGTTGTACTTGTAGCTCACGCAGTCGTCGGTGTGGCCGGAACTCACCGAACCGCTCTCCTCGGTCGCATCCGGGTAGTACACCTTGTCGAGCAGGTGCCCAGTCGCGATGTCCGAATCGCCCGCCCCCTTGGTCGAGCCGTACTCGTAGCGGGTGTACTGGCTCTCCACGCTGGGTGACCCGCCGTTGTCCTTGGCGTTCTTGGCGATCTGGCCGACCATCAGGCCGTCCTCGTACACCATCTCAGTGACGCGGTTGATGTCGGGCAGCGCCGGTGTCGTGTCCGTTTCGTTCCAGTTCTCGATCCGCTGCTCGACACGGCCCATGTCGTCGTAGACCGTCTTGGTCGCCGCGTACCAGTCTGCGCCGGATGTGACATCCGTGTCGTCGTTGGGGACCTTGACGACCTCAAGCTCGCCCCGTTCGTTGTACTCGTTGATGACGAAGTGACCGTCTTCGGTCGTGGCGTCGACCAGATCTTCAACGTCCGGCGGATCATCGAGCGACGCAGCGAGCCGGTCGAACGTCTCGCCGTCGTCGACCGAGTCGAGACCCGCCGTCCCGTAGTCCACCGACTGGATCAGGCGATCCTGCTCGTCGTACCACACCGCGCCGATTCGGGCGCGGCCCTCAAGGAACTCCTCGTCCCAGACGCTCGTCACCGGGCTCTCAGTGTAGAGCGCCCCGGTCGTCGTTGTGTCCTCGGGGTGGCGGTCGACGCTCATCGTTGCCATCGCGAGCCCCGAGTCGTCGTCCCAGAGCGTGTGCGTCTCGCTCACGACGTAGTCGCCGGTCACGTCGTCCGCGTCCGAGTACCCGGTGTCGTTCGTCGACGAGAGCGCGTACCGCGCCTCGGGGCGCCTGAGCCGGTCGTAGACGGTCTTCGTCAGCGACCGACCCGAGGTCTTGATGACCTGATCGACCGGGTCGTACCAGCTCTTGCTGAACAGATAACTCGAACCGCCCGCCTTGGCACCCGTGCTCTGCACGATCTCGTACGTCCGCGACTCGTAAACACGCCCACGCGTGTCGTACATCGTCTCCGAGAGCGCCACGCGGTCGGTAGTTGTCGTTGAAGCGACCGTGCTTGAGCTCAGGTTTGTGCTGCTGTCATACGTTGCCACGTGTGTCGTGCGATCGAGGTTGTCGTATTCGTAGACCGAGTGCGGTGCTTCGGGGTTGACTTGGTAGTGCAAACGGTCTCTGTCATCGTAATAGTACAGCGTGTCTCGGCTGTTCGAGCTGTCTGTGAACTGCTGCGTCTTCGAGACAAGGCCATTGCCGACATTGCCGCCGTCATAGGTGGTCGCCGAGATCTTGGTCATGTTGTCGCCGGTGCCGCTCGACCCGGGAAAGTCAGAGTCGTTCGTGCCCATGTAGGTCGCCACAACCCGGCCGAGATCGTCGAACGTCGTCCTTGAGATCGTCCCGTGCGGGGCCTGCGTCTGGACCATCCGCCCGAGGTCGTCGTACAGGTAGGTCGTCTTGTCGTAGTGCGTGCCGCTGGTGCCCGCACCAGTGGACGGGATGTCGTAGTATGCCCTCGTCTCGGTTGCCTTCGCACCCGGCTCGTCGAACTCGGTTGTTGACAGCCTCGCCATCGTCCCAAGGCCAGCGAACATCTCTGAAGGATACTCGTCAGTCTGATCAACCCAACCTGATGGGCTCGACGTCGAGACACCGCTCGCGCTCAGCTCGACAGCTCCCGATGCGTACGTCACCCCGTTGTGACCCGACACCGTAAACGTGGCAGGCCCGTACACCTTCGAGCCTGTCGAATCGTAACGCGGGAAGCTGAGGTCTACGACGCGGCCGTCGTCGAGGATGTCGTAGTGATACAACAGCTTTCGCTCATGAGGCAGCTTTACTTCCTCAACCCGCATTTGGTCGTCATAGGTGTACTCGGTCGCGATGTGTAGAGGGGTCCCCGTCTCGCTCGGTGCGCCGCTCTGGTCCTCGGTCGCCACGCCGGTCCCAGTCGTGTCGGCATCGCGAACCGAGAGCACCGGGACCCCGTCGGTGTACTTCGTATACGAAAGAATCCCGTCGGCTTCTTTCTGCCAACTCATGGTGCCGTCGAGCCGGTAGTACGTCGTCGTCGGGTCCGTCGAGGTCCCGTCGCCGTTCTCGCCGGTCGTCACGATTTCCTGGTCAACCTCGACAGTCTTCAGCCTGAGCGACTCGATATCGGATCCAGATACGCCCGAGTGGAACGTGTACGTGAACTCGGTTTCTTCGTAGCCCGTGCCGCTCGTACCGCCGTCTGGGAAGCGGCGAGAGTAGGCCTGATACGCCTTGCCGAGCGTGACCGTGTCGTTCCCCTTGGTGATGTCCGCGCTGGAGAAGACCTGCTCGACCTCGCTGAGGTAGTCCTCGATGCTCGTTGAGTTGCCCTCTTTCCACGCGATGTACCGCGTCCGACCGTAGTTGCGATCGTCGATCGTGTCCGGGCTGTCGTCGATCGCGTCGTCCTGGCTCCACGGGATGTACTCGTAGGCGAGACCGGAACTTGCAACCGTAAACGTCCCGTCGTCGTGGTCGTACGACGAAATCGCGTCGGGGGTGTACTGCGAAGCGCCGAGGCTGGTCACGCTGTACTCGGTCAGCGAGACCCAGGCGTTGGGGGCGGTTGTCGCATCTGGATCACCGTCGGTCACAACGGTCGCTATGCGGCTGCCACCGAGACCGAAGTAGTGTGTCTCCCACCTCGTCAGCGAGCCCGTCGTGGCGTTCGGCTCCGACGGTGTTGCCGGCGGGAACTCGATCATCGTCCGGACGTACCAGGGCTGCCAGCCCGCATCACCCGGTGTCATGATCCCTACATAGGAATCGTAGGTAAGCTCGTGCATCCCATCGCCGCCAGCCACGCCGCACCCGCACTCGCCGCTGCCCCACACCTTCTTGATCCGGCGATCGTTGGAGCCGTCGTTGTACTCCATGTACTGCATCGCGTACGCCTTGAGATCAGCGATCGTCTCACTCAGCACGTCGTCCGTGGTCGGGTCCCCGTCCGACAGATCGATGTCGGCTCGCCTCAGCCCCTCCGAGCCGTAGATGTACTTGATCGCGTGGTCGTACCCGTCGCTGTCGGAGTCCTCCCAGTACCGGTAGTGCGTGCGCTCGACGATGTCGTCCGTCTCGATGCTCGCAGGCGTCGAGACCCGCACGAGTTTCAGGTCACCGGGCTGACCGAACGACTCCGGCGTGCTCGTGCCGATCGTCCCGGTCCAGGTGAGCCAGTCGTAGTACTCGTACTCGACCTTCGCGGTGTGCTGCGACACGACCGAGCCGCCGGCGTACACCGTGACCGATGTCAATCGGTGCGAACCGTTGTTCCGGTCCTCGTCGATCGGCTGAGACGAGTAGGCGTACTTGTACAAACGCCCGCTGGTATCGAACACCTCTTCAACGGCGTAGATGTCCGGGTCTGTTGCTAAATCATCAACCAGCACAAAGCCATCGCTTATTGCTTGGCCAGGGTCGGTCTCGTGCCCGACATACGCCACGTTCCCGTCCGGGTCCTCGATCTTCCACAGCTGGCCGCGGATCGTCCCTTTCGCATCTGGTATCGCCGTATCCTTCGGTCCGAAGAAAGACATCTTCAGACCAGTCAGGTCGTACACCTCGTAGATCTCATAATCCTTTGAATCCTGAGTCGAGTTGACATCCTCGACCACGACCGCCCCGCCCTTCGAACCGCCGCTCACCCAGAGGTCCGTGTTTGACCCTCCGTACGGACCGAAGGTGATGTAGGACTGCGCATTCATGACGAGATACAGCGCGCTGCTATCGCCGTTCTCGACGAGCTCGGGCAGTGAATCCTGACGCCAGTTGTACCCCTGCATGCCGTTGGAGTGCACGAAATCGTAATCCGGAGCCAACTCCGTGCCGTTGTTCTCCTGCTGGGCACCGTTATACGACCGGCTGATGATCCAGTTGAAACCCTCAGCCGGGAGCGCCAAATCGATCGACTGCTTGGCCCACTTGCCCGAGTAGAGATCGATATCAAAGATCCCGATCGACGAGCCGCCGGCGCACTCGGCCGGGTCGTTCTCCATGAGCTCGAACGAAGGCGAGCCGGTCAGAGCGATACCTTCGCACCTGCCACCTCTGTTCCCGCCATAACCGCCCGCCGTATCGGGCAGCGGAGGGCCGTCGTTGGGGTCGGTCCCGTTTGGCCACACTGGCGGATCCGGAGGACCCGGGGGTGGGCCCGGGTTATCCGGGCACCCGGACCCATCGCTGTCGTCACCGCACACCTCGAAGAATGTCCTGAGGTCGTCAACGTCCTTGTCCGTACCCGGGTAAAGATAGAAGAACGCCGCGATGGCGTCTTCAACCGTAAATCCCATGCCCCGGTGAACATCAGTTCCTGATACACAGCAATTGTCGAGTGTCGCACAGATCTCCAGCATCGCCTCGTCTTCGGAGGCCGACGGATTGACCGGGTCGTACGTAATGTTGTCCGAGTTGACCAACTGACTGATGAGCCCGTCAAGCCCAATTGGGCACGGATCGGGGTCATCAGGACATCCTGGCTTGCTGTCCGAATCAGTCACAATTGTGATGAGACAGCAGTCTGGGTCGTTTTCAGGGTCTGAATCACAGACCAGATCAAGACAGCTCGTTTCTTCAACAGACCATCCTGATGGCACTGCATCACACAGCCCTAGTGCTCGGATGATCTGCGGGCTAGCGCAGAACGTAACTTCTTTAGAGCCGCAATCGGGTTCCTGTTGAGCGAGCAGCGAAGAAGCAGTGACAACACCTAACACGGACGCAAACAATGTCATCAGAACGGAACGCATCACAAGTTGCTCCTTGCTCGATCAGTTGACTCTTGCAACTAACAGAACCAACATAGCACACAACCGTGTGTGCATGTCATGAATATTCTCTTGTGATTTCAGAAATACACGACTAGCTGCTTGCGGATGCGATGGATATATTTATGATGTACACGAAGCCCACAACGGAGCTATCGCATGACAACCACCGATTCGAGGCAGAAGGTTTACACGCGGGCGCGCAACCACAACCGCAAGGGGCATGTACTGCTTGCTGCCCTCGCTGCTTGTATCGCGACAGCTGGAGGACTGGTGGTATTTGTGTCCTCGGCGAGCAAGTTTGAAGCACCAGCTTCCGTGATCACCAACGAGTTGTCCGATGAAGCAGTCGTGGCAAGCGCACTCGTCGATGCGGGCGTATCCCCTGAATCTCTTGCGGTTGCTGGGCTTACAGGACAGGAAGCTTCTCCGGTCATCGACGCTGCGATTACCGCGGCTGAATCTAGAATCATTCCAATCCGCACTTCGCTCGAGAACAAGGCCGCCGCGATCCGCAGCTACACCGAACTCCGTCGAGGAGGCGATGCGACAGCCCAGCAGCTTGCTGCCGCTAAAGAAGCTGTAAACCAGGCCACTCAGACCCACGCTTCGCTCGTTGCTCTCGTGAGGGCCCCGGCTGTCGCCCTGCTCGATACCGATGAGGTACGCAGGCTCGACGCCCATCAGGCGAACCACTCACGCAAGCTGCCACTCCAGTACAAGGCGTACAAGTGGAGCAGCTCGGAGGTGATGGACATCATGCAGGCGAGCCAGCAGAAGGCCGCGGATGAATCTCGGGGTGATGCTGTTGATCCGGATGCCGTGTCGATCCTCAACCAGGCCGATCTCAACACGGACGTCGCCGTCGCAGCAAACTCACTCACTCTGAGACTCCAAGCCATCAGAGTGGCATGGGACGCAGCGATCAACGGGTAAATCTAAATCGAGCCAAGTTCGTAGCCGATGTCGACTGCCCGAGCAGGGCAGTGCCACGATACCCACTACTGGTTCCCGAAGAAATACATCGGTGCAGGGCCCGGAGTACCTTCCGTAGCGACATTGCGCTTGGTAATCCTGATCTGATACTCCCGGCTTGTGTTCTTGTCTTCGAGCGTCTGCATGTACCCGTACTCTTGCATATCCAGCCAAAGTGGTGGCATGCCGGATGTATACCCAAAGCGTCGTGCCAGTGCCCAAACATGCGGATTCCCATCCCCGGATCCCACAAGACCAAATGTCTGGTTCGCGGATTCAACAACATCATGCATATAAATGGGATGCTTCGCGGACTCATCGGCGGCATCCGGATTGAGATAGCCGATGAACACCGATCGATACCCAAGTGACCCTCCCATGCCGATCAAATCGTCTTCGTCGACAGGCGGGTACGGGAAACTCGCCGACGCCACAATCGCCAGCCCTAGCTCCGCCTCCTTGAGGTTGCACTCGTTAAATACACTATCAATGAGATTTGCGTCTCGCAAGCTTACGCCTTCCATGTCGACTCTCTCAAAGTAACATCCAGACAGATCCGCCCCGGTGAGATCGATATTTCGCAAATCAAAGTCGCGTAGATCGACTCCACGCAAATCGGCGTATCGCAAATCCACAACGGGCACACCATCCGCTCGTTCTCGACGGATGTACTCGAGGAGCGCGTACGTGCGAGTGCGAGGATTTGTTTCTACGTCGGATGCTCCCGACGGGTAGAGCATGCCGACGAGATGTAATCGACGCGAGTCCTTTGCGATCGCGTTCTGGATTTCAATCAGCTTGTTTTCGTTCTGCGCCACCTGCACTTGGAACAGCACCAAGATGATGCCAAACAATCCAACGGAGGCACCGCCTGGAAAGATAAATATCCGGAACAGAGTGTGCCCCACAGCTACAGCAGCAGCCCGCCTCAGCGGCTGGGGAATATCGCGAGAACGGTATCGGAGGAAGTTGACAACGACATGAACAATCCGGTGTTCTTGTTCAACAAAGCGGGCTTCGATATCTTGCTCTGTCATGACGTGTTCAGTCCGTGTGTACCAGTTGTTGGATATGCAGCTCGGTCAACAAGCGGCTAAGCATATTGTATCGCACACGTCTCTCAGCCCAGCACGGTTGCGCGGTATCGCAAGACGGCCCCCAGAATACGGGCCCGATGCATCATCGATTCAGCTCGTACAACACATACCGAATGGTGTCACCCGATCCGCCACAACACACATATGTGTGTCACTCTTCTGTCCTCACATGATGCCGCTACTCAAGCAGGACTACCCGCACGACACTCCGCACCATTCTGAGGCAGACGGCCTCGCCCGTTGGCTCCAGACCGCCGAGGCGCGCACGCAAGCCAAGCTCCGTATGCCAGTCATCATGGCCACCCAGCGGATCGGCTTGGCGTCCAGGCGATGCGGCGAGCTCGCTGCAGAGGCGAGGCACACCCGCCACCGCCTGCTCAACCTCCCCACGAGAGCTGATCCAGGCGTGGCCTCTCGACTCGAAGACCGAGCGATCGCACTCGAACGCGAGGCGCACGCCGAACGAGTCTCGCTCTGGCGGGACCTGCAGCCGCTGGCGGAATCCGCGAGAGACGCGGCCGTCGACCGCATCCGCCAGAGCTGGCTGTCGGAGCTGGAGCGCGTGATCGGCGAGTCTTCTGCCCGGGGTGGCCTCCAATGAACGATGCACACCGGGACGATGCGCCGCGCGTGATCCACCGCTCCTGCGAGTCGATGCGCGAGCTGGACGACGACTCGGTCACGCTCACCGTCACCAGTCCGCCCTACTTCGACGCGATGGACTACACCAGGTTCGACGCGCGCGACCGCGCAAAGCACAAGGCCAGAACATACAAAGAAGGTTTTGACGGGTACGACCAGTACCTCGCGCTCATGCAGCGGATCGCCAGCGAGCTCTACCGCGTCACCAGGCCCGGCGGTTTCTGCGCCGTCGTCGTGGGCAGCATCCAGTCGCGAGGCCGGTGCTACCCGATCCCGACGGATCTGTCCTCGCGCTTCCGCGATCTCGGCTGGCTCATCCACCACGAGCTGATCTGGCACAAGGCCCGATCGGTTATGGACCGCGCCGGGGTGTTCGTCCAGCACCCGTACCCCGGCTACTTCCACCCCAACAAGTACACCGAGGACATCCTCGTCTTCCGCAAGCCCGGGCCCAAACTCTTCGAGGGTGTCGATCAAGCGAAGAAAGACGCCGCGCGCGTCGAGATCACACCGCTGATGACACGGGACGTCTTCAACGATGTCTGGGCGATCTCGCCGGTCTACGGCGAGTCCCTGGAGCACCCCTGCCCGTTCCCCGAGGAGATCCCCCACCGCCTGATTTCTCTGTACTCCTACCCGGGCGATCTCGTGCTCGACCCTTTCGCGGGATCAGGGCAGACGCTCAAGGTGGCCAGGGCTCTTGGACGTGAAGCTGTCGGCTACGAGCTCGAAGCCCAGTTTGCTGAGCTGGCAAGGCTCCGCAGCACCGAGCCGATGAAGCTCCGCGAGCGGCAGCTGATCCTGCGCGCCGAGACGATCGAGGGTGATCCCTTTATACCTATATATAAGGATGGCGCCCGGGAGTTGGACAGGTGAGCCGGCCTTCACAGGGTCTCCAGCCATTGCTCGGACGACACGCGGACGCGCTCGATTACGCCTGGCTGACCGGCGACAGCCACGAACGCCGCGAGATCGAGATCACCGCCGAGCTGATGCGGAGACAGACCGGCGGCGGTGTGCTGCTCGACCCGCCATCATATGACCAGGCCGCGGAGCCTGTGTCGCTCGGACAGATCAGGCACGGCAACCGCCAACTCGGAAGCTACGGGCTCACGCACGAGCAGCTCATGCGCCACACCGGCGTCTTCGGCTCGTCGGGCTCCGGCAAGAGCAATCTTGTCCTGCACGCACTTACGCAACTCGTAGAACAAGGCATCCCCTGGCTGCTCTTCGACTACAAGCGCAGCGCACGCGCACTGCTATCTCGTGAACACACGAATCCGATACATGTGCTGACCACAGCGCGTGGGCTCGCCTGCTCGCTGCGCTTCAACCTCCTTTCTACGCCGCCGGGTATCCCCCCCGAAGACCACGACCGGCAGCTGGCCGAGCTCATCTCGGCCGGCTGGACCGGCGGCGACGCGACCGTGTCGGCGCTCGGCTCTGCGATCACGAGCACGCGGCGCAGGCTGCACCCGCTCACGCCCACACTTCGTGAAGTCCGCGACGACTGCCGAAAGACCGTGCACACGGGCCGAGCCAAGGGCTGGAAGCAGACGCTGATGCGCATCCTCGACGATCTCGTCGACGGGCCGCTCGGGCGAGTGTTCGCGCACACGCGTGAGAGCGATCATCTCGATCTTCTTCTCGATCACAACACCGTCGTCGAGCTCGATGGGCTGTCAACATCCGACGGAGCGTTCCTCACGTCGATCGTTGTCCGCCACACCGTGCAGCACATAATGCATGGCAGACCACGCGAGAAGCTCCGGCTCGTCGTCGCTGTCGAGGAAGCCCACAGGCTCCTCTCACACACCGGGCGTGAATCGGTGCTGGAGCAGTCCCTGAGAGAATCCAGAGAATTCGGCCTCGGTTTCATCGTCGTTGATCAAACGCCGAGCCAGATGAGTCATACGGCGCTGGCCAACCTGCACACGTTCATCGCGATGCGGCTGAACCAACAAGCTGATGTGCAGACGGCTTCAAGGAGCCTGCTCCTGCGTGAGGACCAGAAGCAGATTCTCCACTCGCTCGGTGTCGGGCAAGCCGTCGCCCGATCGGGTCATTGGCACTCGGCTGTGCAGGTCGATGTGCCTTTGGCCGAGATCGCCAAGGGGTCCGTGACAGACACGGATCTCGAGCACGCGTTCATCGCGGGGCCGTACGCGCCGGCTGACGACTCCAGGTCTCCCCACGAGACCTGTTCCGCTCGTTCCGCTTGCGGAACACCCGCACGCACCGTGAGGGACGGAATTCCGGGTGTTCCGCGAGCAGAGGAGGGCGTGAGCCCCGCACGCTCACTATCTGATATGGCGACACCCGACCCGCTGCCGTCGCATCCCGATGCAGAAAGTCTGCTGAAGGATGTGATCACACAACCGCTCTCATCAGTCACCGAACGCTACGGACGGCTAGGGCTCTCACGGCGTCGTGGCGACGGGGCCAAGAAGCTGCTGCTCCAGGCCGGATACATCCGCGGTATCGAGCTCCGCACGCCAGAGGGCGTCCGCCTGCTCCTCGAAACCACGGAGCTGGGTCAGAGATGGGCGGATCGGCACAGAGTTGTGCGGCCACCTATCAATGGTTCACTCACCCACGAGTACTGGTGCGACAGGATTGCCAAGAGGCTGGCTTCTCACGGCTGGGCGGTGACCCGAGAGCGAACAGTCGGGACCGGCAGGATCGACGTGTGCGCGGTGAAGGATGGCGTCACGCTCGCCGTAGAAGTCGAGACCGGCAAGAGCAGCTGGGCCGAGAATCTGACTCGGCTCGCCGTGTTTCCTGCACAACACAGATCTGTGCTGTGGCTCGATCAAGCGACTCAAGGTCGTGTGAAAGCAATCGCTGATGACGGCGTGGATGTGCTCCTTCCCGGCCAGGTCGACTCCTGGCTTGCCTCACGCTCAACAAACAACTCAAACGGGGGTGAGAAGACTGAAACGATACGAGCACCCATTTAAGGAACGCATCGAGGTTGAGTTGCTGACCGATCTCATTGCCAGGACGGACACAATCCTCGGCATGCTTGCTGGAAGTGGTAACAGCTATCGCCGGAGGGACACCAACTCAGATGGTCTTAGGCTGGAATTGCTTGGGCTCATGACAGAGATCCAGCACTACCTAGATCGAAAGAAAGAATGACGCATTGTTATGCCACCCAGAGCTTCTCGATTCACACCTAGAAGATGCCACTCCCAAACCAAGATTCGGGGGACACCGAGACAAGACAGGAGTAAACATCACACGTCCAGGAGATTGAACGAGTAATACCTGCGCGTCTCACAACGAACCAACACAAGACCGTGACGTTGATTTTGCGCTTTATAGGAGTACTTACGTCCACGGATAGATTGTTTGCGTTTTTTCGACTATCAACACGTATATTCTCGCCAACAAATAGTAATCTGATCTTCAGTTCAAACAATCTAAGAGATACCGGAGAACCCCAGAGTGATCCCTGACGGCGCAGCATACGCGAGGGTCCTGAACGCAATATCGGTGATCTCACCACCACCAATGGACGACCGCGTCGCTCTCGCGACAGCCCGTCGTGCCGCGATGGATGCCATCGCCGATGTGCTTGAGTCCGAGCTCTGGTTTCGCCTCACCAGCAAGGATCGTGATCCGGACCCGGAACCAATGGTCATCGACTTTATGCAGCGAGGGATGACCGACGAAGAGATCTCACTCGCCATGCAGTGCACACAAGACCCCGACAACCCCCCGCCCTACGACACCGAGCTGACGAGGCGGATACGGCTGGGTCTCGATTTCGCCGCGCGGCGGTCGGATCTCGTTGACGACGTCACGTGGTATACGTCGGGCCATTGGGAGAAGTGGCGGAGCCATATGCGCATGGACGACTTCATCGTCAACACCTTCCCGTCGGATGGCGGCATTTTCACGACGTGCGCATTCCACCGCAGACCCGATCGCGAGCGTTTCACTCCTGAGGAATCGGCATTCGCGTTCGACGTTGTACGGCGGATCCCGTGGCTCTACCTCTCGACCGTCGCCATTGACGTCGGCGTTCCGCTTGACGGAATGACGCCGCGGCAACGGAGTGTGTTCGGGCTGATGCTTGAAGGGTGGCGCAAGCGGCAGATCGCCGAGCACCTCGGGATATCAGAAGACACCGCGAACAAGTACATGAAAGCCGTCTACAAGTCGTTCGGAGTATCAGGACAGGTCGAGCTCATCGCGCGTGTCCTGAAATCGAACGTGCATACGTAGTGATACAGACAAATCATGACCGAGCATCGGTTCTTGTGCTCAGCTATTCATTCTTAACGTCGGCGCCCCCAACTGGGGAATTTCATCAGACAAACTGAATCAGTAGCGTGACTCCTGGTCAGACATGCTGACCTAAAGCCGGGCGATCACATCGTTGTAGCGGGCGCGTG
The DNA here is from genome assembly GCA_003712165.1 of Phycisphaera sp. Lineage (GTDB taxonomy): Bacteria > Planctomycetota > Phycisphaerae > Phycisphaerales > UBA1924. The sequence continues at coordinate 1,406,068 of RHLH01000001.1, read as the reverse complement.
ACCCGCCGGATGTTTCATTGTGCCCGGAAGGAGGCACTCATGCTGCGTTCTGTATTCATCGGTATCGGCTTCTCAATCACTGGGGTGGTCCTCGCACAACCGGTCACCTCAAATCTGCTGCCCCGGCTGGAGCCAGAGTTCCGTAAGTACGACCAGAATCTCGGCAGCCTGCAGGGAATCGGCACTGGGTTCGATGTCAGCGGGGATGTCGCTGTATTCAGCGGCGACAATGGGATGGGCAACCGCGGACTGTGGTATTCAAGGTGGGATCCCGGCACGGCGACCTGGTCCGATCTAATCTCGATCGACCCAACACTCGAATCCCGGATCGGTGCGCTCGGATCGAGCGCCGCATTCGATGGTACGACATTCGTGGTTGGAGACGCAATCGACGACGGTGCTGGCCCTAACCCACCGGTAAGCAACGACTTCGGCGCGGCCTATGTGTACAGGTACAACTCCGGATCGGACTCATGGTCTCGGGAGCTCCTGATGACGCCGAACGGGCCTGAGGCAACATTCAGGCTCGACGCAGGGGGGCAAGCCGTCGGAGACAACTATGGCACCTTTGTTGCGATCGATGGCGATTACATCGCGATCGGCGTCCCTGGTCGCAGTACCGAAGAGGGCGCCGTGATCACCTATGTGCGCGACAACAACCTAGGTGTATGGCAACTCTTCGATGTCATTGAAGCGGACGAGTTCGCGCCCGGCGATGGCCAGGCCGGGGAGCGCTTTGGCAGTGCCGTCGCGATGCAGGGCACGACACTCTGCATCTCAGCCAACCGGGACAACTCTAGTACAGGAAGCGTGTACTTCTTCGAGCGTTCCGGCAGCGGATACGACAGCATGGGTGGTCAGAAGATCCCGAGCCCCGAGAACATCGCGTTCTTCCAGTTCGGGCAGGATCTCGCCATCGACGGCGACACGGTCGTCATCGGTACGGCCGGCGAGAACACCGCCGTGATGACCAACGGAGGCCGGGCATATGTCGCGGATCGTAACGGGCTGGGGGTGTGGACGCTTAGTCAGGAGCTGAGGCTACCCGTGCTGGAGCCCGCGCTAGATCCGTTAATGACGTTCTTCGGGAACACCGTCGACATTAAGGGCGATCTGATCGCGATCGGCGCAATCCTGAACGAAGACGGCCAAACCCAAAACGGGAACGTCTTCGTGTACAACCGCTCGTCGCTCGGTGTATTCACACCAATTGCTCAGCTCAGAACTCTTGCGGGCCTCTCGGTGGGAGGGCTCAGATTCGGGGCGGATGTCGCGCTTGGTGACCGCTTCCTGCTGGCCGGCGAGCAGAACAACTCCTTGGAGAGCACAGCGTACCTCTATGATCTGTTCGAGGCCACCGGAGACTCAGACTGCGACGGGAACCTAACCGATGACAGAGCCGACATCCTCGCCGGACTCCAAGCGGATGCGAACGACAACCTTGTCCCAGACACATGCGAGGGCTTTGTCGACTGCATCGCGGACATCAACGGCGACATGGTCGTGACCCCTGCAGATTTCACCGCCTGGATCAACGCATTCAACACATCTCCCGCGGCGTGTCTCCCTTAAACACGGTCTGATGCTCATGGTGCATAGTCACTTTGGGTGACTGAATCATACAATACCAACTGTCGAGTGATTCTGGCTCTACAGTTTTGGACTGTGTAGTGGCCCTCTGCGATTGGTTTGAACCGATGCAGAGGGCCACGCGTTCTAATATCTTGAGAATCTCGGGACATTAGTTTGACTGCATTGAACAAGTGTTGAGTGCACGGTGAACGTACAATGCATGGGGTCAGCATTGAGAGTTGTCGATTATCAGCGGGGAGATTCAAGACATGGCAGCATGGGCGAGCACCATGCCACAATTTTGAGTCATGATCAGTGCCCGACACGGGCAGAATCTGGCTATAACTAACTCAACCTGGTTTTTTGAATTAGATATACAGCAGTATGGCGAGTTTAACTCGCGATACCGATTCCCTGGATGACAAGACACGATTGAAATCGTCTATAAATCCAGATGGCCCCGGTACTCGCCCGGCCACCAAGCAATCAATGTCGGGGTTACAGGACACCAGTTGAACATTTTACGGGCCAGATCCGCCTCTAGAGCCCGAAGACACAGGCTCTGGTTTCGCGGTGAAAGCTTGGTCAACTGCCATGACCCGCCTGCCTCTCACTGTGAGGTCAAGTACGCGAAGTTATCGCAAACTAACTGGACCAGGACTTGGGGGCAGGTCAAATCCGAGCACGGACTCGCGGGCAGCGGCGGCTCTGAGGGCTAGACCGAGGGAGTGTAATGACTGGGAACCATGCTAGAATGGTAAGCACCTAGCTCTTGGAGTCTGTCAATGCATAAACCGTCATTCTGGACAGCATTTGAGGAATCGAGCGAAGACGTTTTGTTCGACGCCACCACAAAAACTCAAACCCGAGCGAGGGAAGAGCCCGACCAATACGCCGGATGCTTCAGTGACCCCACCAAGACACTCACCGCGACACGAGAAGAAGACGACCAAGACGCCAATCAACACGGATTGGGTGCGTTCCCGCGAGTGGCCGCGACCGAAACACAGACCATCACCAAGACTCGTGAAGAAAGCGACCAAGATCCAGTGCGGTTTGGATTGGCCGCGCTACCACGCGCCACCGCAGTCAACACGCAGACAATGACGGAAGTAAGGCGCGAGGAGTGTGACCAAGATGCACAAGTATGTCAGCTCGCCGGCATTCCTCGCTTGGATGGAGCGCATGCCTGACTCGTTAGCTATGATTATCACCAACTCTACGGACGCCACAGCCGACTACCTGTGTGACAGGTTGGCTCGCGCGGAAGTTGCCTACTGCCGGTTTGATACGGACACCGCACTCGACACGATTCAGGTAGCACTTTCCGCGCATGGTTTGCAGCTCGCATGGAATGGGCACAAGGTTGAAGTAACGACTATCGGAACCGTAGTGTATCGTCGACCTAAGCCCTTCATCCCGCCCGTTGCTGGCGATTCATCACTACAGAATCACGCGTCCGACGAATGGGCAGAAGCCATTGAGGGATTCCTCTCGCACGTTCCGCCATCAAAATGGATCAACTACCCGCCCCGGAACTTCATGGCTTCACACAAGGTAGAGCAGCTCACGCGAGCTCAAACGTGCGGCTTGTGCGTACCGGAGTGGGTTGTTACCAACGACGCGGAAGAGGCAAAGCAGTTCTTGATCGCGCACGGGCCGAAGTTGGTGGCAAAGCCCCTTGCCAGCGGGTACATCGAACGGACTGATCCGGCGGACGATACATTGATTTATACCCAGTCCATCAACCAATCGCATGAGCACTTGTTCGACCGGCTCTCCAGTTGCCCCGTGCTCTTTCAGGCTCAAGTCAACAAAGCGACGGACGTTCGGATGATCGTGGTGGACGATTTCATTACGGCAGTTTCATTGACCGCCAAAGACGCCGACGGTTCCCAGAGGCTGGACATTCGGCGTGACAACATGCGAGATGTTCGCTACGCACCCTTGTCCGCGCCTTCGCATGTCGCACAGGGAGTTCGCGAGTTGATGCAAGGGTACGGGCTTCGGTTCGCGGCGATAGACTTTGCGATCGACTCGGACGGGCGTTGGACATTCTTCGAAGTCAATCCAAACGGCCAATGGGCTTGGCTCGATCTTGCGGGGGCAAGTGATGTCGGCGCGTCGTTCGTTAATGCCCTACGAACCGGGGTAGAGTCATAGTAATGCCCGACGATCCAGCATCATCCGCACCACAACAGGCAAAGGTACAGGGAAAGAAGTCTTCAAAAAATTGGATAGAGACTACTGACGAGTGGGCTAGTCATACTGCGTATATAGTTGCACACGCGATGTTGTTTGTCCTCAATTACGGCCACACTTACAAAGAGGTCCGAGCAGGCCAACTGACCCACGCCAACGCACAGGACGGGGTAAAATTGCCCGACGACGCCGACGCGGACTTGGCATTGGAGGAAGCTCGCGGCGCGGCCAAACGTGAGGAGAGCCGAAGAGAGGTGGTTGACGACAAGAGCAAGGTAATGCTAACCGTCAGTGCGCTCTTGCTCGCGGCGAACGCGGCCCTACTGCCCCAAGCGCCCGTCCGTTGGCTGGCCTTCATCCCCCTCTGCTTCGTCTTCATGGCCGTGTTTCTACTGCTCATGTATTTCCGCACCTACCAATCGGAGGTTGTCCACCACGCCGATATTGACTGGGCAGATGCGGACAAAGCCAAACTCGCGCTCGCACAGATCGAGTTCGCGTGTGCAGAGAAAATGGGGCCACAGAACGATCTGCGCGTTGGAGTTCACCGTGCCGCCCGGCGCTCGCTCATGCTGGCGCTGGCTTGTCTGGTGCCCGTTTTGGGCACCGTTGTGTGGATCAAGCCGGTTGATCCTCTCGTGAAGCGGATTCAGGCCGATGCCGACGTGCGGGCACTCTTGCAGGGGCCGGCGGGTTCAATCGGCCCCACAGGGCAAGCAGGACCTCAAGGCGAGCGAGGGCCGACCGGTTCGGCTGGTCCACAGGGCACACCGGGTGTGGTTGGTCCCGTCGGACCAGAGGGACCACAAGGACCGCCCGGCCCAGTTGGCCCACAAGGACCACGGGGCGAAGAGGGACCGCCGGGACCACCCGGAGAGCCCGGCGGAGGACCATGACACGTCAATAGGCCTAAGAGGACCTTCGCGGGTCCGGCGACGTGCGGCTCCTTCGCGGGAGACATGGGCCACTCGTAGGTGTGAACGGAGAACGCGCAGCGGAGCCGTCGCCAGGTCGAATGTGCACGCGCAGCTTGCTTGCCGGGTGACAAACTCCCAGTAAGGGTGCCCAAGGCAGCCTGACGCAAAGCGTGCAAGCCCGGGAGACCGGGAGCGCAGCGGCGACAGCGGCAGTGGTGCCCTGAAGGGGGATGGAAGCGACGAGCCGCACCAAATGCGAATTGATCGATCGGTGCGCGCACCAAGATCGTTTCGATCTACCATCTTACGATGGAGACGCTCCGCATACGACCGCTCACTGAAGGTGACCTGGACTCAATCATCGAAGACGCTGGTGGAACACGCGCCGTCACGAGTCATAGTGCTCGCGATCCACGGAACGCGGACTACTTGCTCGATGGCACGGCTCTAGAGCTCAAACTCATCGAAGAGGACGGCCTAGCGAAGCAAACCAGGCAGGCGAAGGTTGCAGAGCTCTTCGCAGAGGGACAGCCCGACCGAGATGTTGTCATTCTGGACCACGAGTTGCTGAGCATCTCAGGGAGGAAGCAATACGACCGCATTCTGGAAGGTCCGGTGAAGAACGCGATCTCGACAGCCAACAAGCAGTTGAAGCAAACACGACTCGACAAGCCAGAAACGCATTCGTCTGTGCTGCTGCTGATCAACAATGGCTACACCGCCCTCGACCATCAATTACTACTCGACATCGCCGAGAGGCGAGTCCGAAATGACACGCATCACATTGACGGTTTGGTTGTAGCGGGGTGCTACTACTTCAGCGATTCGTTTGACAGCTACTTCTTGTGGCCCATCGACTATGTCGCGATTCGCGACACCTGCTGTTCCAATGCCTACGACGCCTTACGGGCCTCTTGGAACGAGTTCTCGCAGCCGTTCGTCACCCAGATGTTGTTTGAGAGCCCAGACGAGGAGTCCACCAAGGGACCAGTCATCGATGTGGAGTTCGAGCACAAGGGTATAACCTATGTCAAGCCCGCCCCGCGGATAGGCCGCAACTCAGACTTCTTTATCCACGGCCGCCCACGATTGGACTCAAGCGGGCTGGACCACTGCCCACCAGTCGCTCGGACCTTTCCAGATATTAGCGTTCAGGAGTGGGCGAAGTTCAGGGAAACACTCGGAGCAGGTGCGGGGCTCGCACCCAGCCACGCCGCCTGGATTGAGGAACGTTCACGGTGCGCAGCAGACTCAGACCCACTCCAGCCGTTCATTCCGATCCAGGTGTCTCACAGCGACTGGCTCAAGTGGCTCGATGAGCGGTCGCGGCCTCAGCACGCAAGCACGATCAGCGAGTATGCCAACGCTGTGTTCGATACTCGGGTCCGCGCTCTGATGGACCTAGCAAAAGAGCGAACGCCAACAGGCCTCATTCCGTCGCGATATGTTCTCGTCACCACAAAAGAAATCGGACAGGATCGCGCAAATGACCTGTCGACCATCGCCGTCGTTCGCGAGTCGGGTTTTGTAGACGCACATGCGAGACAACTGCTCAAAGATGCCCGGATCTTCCATGAGCACGCCCTTGCACTCGGTTGCGCGTACGCGCTCTTAGAGAGCGCAAGTTGCGTGCTCTGGGAGAAAGACCTCAAGTACGCCTGGACGTAGGCCATAGGGTGTGGTTTGGAGGAGCAAAGGGTCCCACGCCCCCAGCCCCATTAACGTGTTTCACCATTCTGTCAGCCGTTACGTTTGCCCTCGTCCGAAACTGATCTGTCCGCGGGGTTTTGAGCCATACCCGCCTCCACGTCTGCTTTAAGCTCCTTGACCTCCTGCACTTGTAGATGCGAGAGGTGCTGAACGATGTCTATCAGAGCGGACCGCGCTTCTGGATCGGCCAGAACTGCCTGGGATTTCTGATACCACACCATGACGCACAACGCGACGATCGCACTGACGAGGTCCTTGTCGGCAGCACGATACTCCGCCAACGATTTCAGTGCATCTCGGACCCAGCTCATCGCGGGTAGTCGCAGGTCAACGGCCCCGGGCTTCTGAAGGAAAAAGCAGAACGATCGCAGAAGCCATGAATCGGCAGCGTACTCCGTCGCCCATGTTTCATAGCGATCGACCATGTTCGCCAAGAAAGGCTGATCCTCTACGACACCGAGTTTCGACCCGCGTTTATGTACGCCCAGCAAAGCGGATTTCGCTTTCCGCAGGCTGTACCGTTTCTCTCCGTCTGTGCTCTTCCACTCCTGCAGGCTGTCTGCATGTGCGATCATCTTCTGCCATCGCTGGTGAAACTGCTTGGCTTGTTCCGCATCTGTTCTGCTACATGCAAACCACGAGTCAAAAAACGCTTCTGCCCAATGATGATGACGGGCCAAGTGCGGCGCCAGCGTTCTCCAGATGCCGATCGCCTTGCTTTCATCCTCGTGGCCGGCAATGAGGGAGGCGGCGCGATTGAGCGTGTGCCGACCGAGCATGCCTGGCAGTGAGTCGGACGAATCATAGCGATGGCGTTGCGGCGCTCGCATCATTGTCCATAGGGCCAGATCAAGTAGCCGTTGATCGAACTCTACAAGAGGACGAAGACTGGGGTCGAGCGATGGTCGAACCACATACGGGAGCCGTGGCTCAATGACCTTTTCAAGCAAGCTCCAGTTGAATCCGTGACTGTGATACTCGGTCCATGTCGATGGGAGCGGCAATGGAGCGGATGCGGCTGCTTCCAAGCCCCATTGAGGGCGACGAGCCTCTCTCCGCCGCTCATGCCGCTCACTGATACGGGCGGCGCGCAATCTGAGATCCTCCCACGGTATTGGGGCACTTGGAATCCGCTTGTTCACATAGGCGTCTATGAGGCGCTGTCGTCTGACGGCGGCGATTCTGGCCCGCCACGCCTCTGATTCCCAAGTACCACTTGGCAAATTCCGAAGGGCTGCCCAGAGCCATGTGAGATTAAAGAGACGCTCAAGCTCGCCGGGCATTCTTGCCGCAAGGCGGATAGCGGCAGCGAGTACCTGTCCGGTCACGATGTGCTCACGGGCAGTCATTGCCTCAGCTACCACACGCCGAACCACTTCCCTGGCGTCGCCGGCGGCTAGGCGGGCCACACCCCACGCGCCCGCGAACGACTCGCCATACTCCGTGAACATCGATATCCCGCTCGCAAGGCTCTCTTGCTTAGCCCGATCTCGAACCGCCTCCACGGCGGCCAGCTCGCACCACCCCCTCCTATCCGGGTACTTGTCCAACCATGCACAAGCGTGATTCTCTAGTGCGGCCGCAACGGCGGCGCGAGCATCGACAATCGTCACAGCATTCTCGCCGCTGTTCGAGTCCGGATCAGGCAGCGATGATGCCGCACTCCAGATCAGCTCAGCCTGCTCGTCGCTCATAGCGTAAGGGTCATCCAAGAGCTTGCGCACAACTTGCCGCAACTGGAATCCAGTAATGCCAGCGCTCGCGCTCTTGCTCTTCTCGTCATACTTCGCTTGGAGTTGGGGCGGCCACTGCACCGATAGGATCAGTTGGCCGTCTGACTGCTGCACGAGCGTGAGGTTCTTCGGGTCCAACAGAGCGACTAGCCGTGCAACCGTTTCCGAGCTGAGGCAGGTGTCACTATCCAGCTCAGCTTGCCAGACCGCTCGGGCGTCGGCGCATGTCTGTTCAATCTCCACCTGCCCAAACGCGAGTTTTTGAGCGATGAGCCAAGGCAGGCCGATTTTTCGGTGCGGCAGCGCGGACCAGCGTTCGGACTCGTTGTCATAGACACTGTTGAGCACCTTCAATCCAAACGGATCAAATGACGGTAAGTTTGCCTGTCTGCTGAGATGTTCATCCCAATCCAGCACCATCCATGACTGAATGAGTGGCCGAAGGATCCCATCCAGCAGCTCATGTTTCTTGCGAGCGAGTGCTCCTAGCACTCCGAGCAGGGCTACGGACGAGCCAGACTCGAGGATTCGTTTCACGGCCCAATCGACAGGTTGGTTGGCGTCAACTAGCCCGTAGAGCCATGACTCCAGCGCCATCAAGGCTGAGGCGACGATACTGCCAGCTCGCCCGTAACCACGATACCAACCAAAAACATCATGATCGCCGCGGAACACTCTCTCGGTGTCGCCAACCATCAGCGTGACAGTAGTGACTCTGACGATCCAGTCATGATTTACATGGTCCGGACGCGGTATGTTCAGTCGCAACCATTCCGTGGTCCCCGCGGCAACGAGCCGCATGACCGCATCAAGTCCTTGTTCTGGAAGCTGCCCGAGAAGCGCGAGCCAAGGGCCGCGAAGATAGAGTGGCGGATACCACCCCATCGGATCGACCGTTCCGGTATGATCACCATGATAGTGGTAGGTGTGCAGCGGATCCTCATCGCTGGGATCTTCAAGACAGCACGCCAGAAGCACTTCCTGAGCGGCTGCGGGACGAGCAGCCATAAGGCGAACTAGGACGCCGGTACCGAAGACGGCGTTGCGGAACTCCTCATTGACCCTGCCTGCCGGACCATCTGGCAAGGGCGCTCGTTTCCTACGAGGCGTGGGCCCAAGGGACAGCGTCCCCTGCCTACGCATCCGCTCCTCGGGAGGGATCTTCGCCAATCGCTCCGTGATCTCTTCCGCTACTCGCTTCTGTTCGGCTTCAACGCGATCTTTCACGAATTGCGGCTCAGGTCTCCTTGTGGCGAGCTCAAGTGCGAGCGAAGCGACCTCTTCAGGAAGCCATGGTGCGGCATAGAGCGCTGCCTCGAACGTATGGGCAGCTCCCTCAGTGCGCATATATCTCGATTCGGCTATTCTCGCCTGAAGCTCTCGTGCCGATGCAACGGCCAGTCGTGAACACCCCAAATGAGTCGAAACTAGGTCCTGACGCACCACGGTTTGCACATCGGACAGCCATCTGCGCACCACTGCGCCGAGGCGGATGGGCGCGCGCTGGGCGAGCTGTTCAGCCTTGGTTTCCATTACAGCCATGACGGCTGGCCAGAGTTCGTGTAAAGGGGTACGAAACGCCTCGCGAATCGACGCGCTTTCAGGATGAGCCTTGGTGATCATTCGGCATTTGGTGGCCGGGCGTGTGGCGACCGAGACGAACGCGTTTAGCAGTCCATTCAGCGCTTTCGGTATGCTCAATGCCGGATGGTCAAGAATCACCGCGAGCACTGGGCCGCAATCGGGAGATCGGAACAAGCCTTCGAGCAACGCTGTGGAACCTGGACTAAGTGGGTCGCCGGCGATCAGGGAGACCAACCTCTGGCGCTCCGCGTCTCCTTCCTGGAGGAGCCATTCGGCGAACAGCCGGATTGCAGGCTCCCACCGCAGTGAGGTTGATGCTTCCTTGAGAACCTGAGAAACGCTTTCGCCCGACTCGATGAGAACGAGCAGGCGCGCCCAATCACCGAGCAGATCGTGCCGAAAAAACAACCGCTCCCTACGAGCATTAAGCAAACCATCCCGAATCAGCGTCTCTACTACTTGCTGTTCTCCGCCGCCGGAAAGCGTCGAACTGGAGACGCCGCCAACAATCACCGCCGCGTCTTCCTTGCCGAGTCTTTTCAGCACTTCGCTGCGAGCTCTCCCGTTGTCGAAGCCGATGAATCCCTTCCATACTTGATCTACGAGGTCGGGAAAGCTCTTCAAGTGCTTCCTTTGCGTGGCCTTGGCCACCCAATCCAGCGCTTTCAGGTTTCGCAGCACTCGCAGCAGTGAGGGCGTGGCCTTCGCGGAGAGCGTCACACCCAGAGCAGAGATGACTTTCTGGATCGCTTCCTCGCTTGGCAGGTGAATCTCGACCGACTGGATCGGTTCAGCGTTCTGGGCTAGATTCCCGATCTCTTGGGCGAGTGCATCTGCTCCGCCCTCATGGGTCGTGATGACCGCGAGCCAAGGGTTCGCCGCCTTGAGGGCTGTCGCGACGAGCTTCGCCGCAGTTCGCAGGCCCGTCTCCGTAAGCCGTTCGGCACCGTCAATGACTAGCAACCCGTCCGTGCTACGCTCTTCATCAACCAGGGTGCTAAACGGCACAGTCGCGCCTAGCTGATTGCCCACGGCTGTGAGAGTCGCATGCTCAAGGTTGCTCGCTGAAAGCCACAGCGTCCTTCTGCGTCCACGAGCAAGACGCGTCGCTAACGCGGACTTACCCGATCCTGATTCCCCTTCGAGTAGCACAACGCGGCCAGGAATCGCGGCCCTGAGAATATGAGGCCACGTGTCCAGGTGCGTAAAGCAAACCACATCGTTGATGGTTGTTCGCACATCCCCAAGAAGTTCCTCCGAATGCGCGTCAAGCGTGTTCCAAGACGCCTCGTGCGAGGGCGCTGCTGTCAGCGCGAAGCCAGTCGCCAAAAGCTCAAGAAGCTCACGCTTGGCAAGGGTACCGCTGCGTGGGCGCCGTTCGGATGCAAGCGACACGAGAAACTGGAACAGTCTTTCAGCTTCCGTCCGGTCGCCCGATACCAAAGCCGAACGACACCACTCAATCGCCCGTGTGATTGCCGCGGAATCAGTGGCCAGAACGTCAAGTGTCCACACTCGAATATGACGTATGACCTCGAATCTTTGCCCAGGCTCATCAATAACTTGACCGATCAGATCGGTCGGACATGACAGACTGTCCACAATGTTCCGTCCAGCATCGCTTGACGAGCCAGCGGTTTGGTACTGCTGCATGAACCGCGTCGAGTCGCCAACTAGCGCCTCTGAGAGTATCCGATCCCATGCCCTCTTCGCATCGAGCGCTAGTGTCTCCGTGACGACGGCAAGAAGATCGGATGATCTCTGAAACGGATTGTTGTTCGGTGAAACCCAATGCTCCCAGATACGAGTGACCGTATCTTCTGGCCATCCACCCGCCGTGACGTGCCCGCCCGCTTTGCAAGATATCGCGATGTGGCGCTGCTCAGGCGCCTCACATGTCGCCAAAAGATCATCAAATCGCCAGCCGCTCGCGCCCGTCTGCCAATCAACGCGGACGACGACGCCGAGTTCCTCTCCAAATGGAGGCTGCTCGGCAAGCATGGCCGCAAGCAGGTATGCAGCTACGCGATCTTCGTACGCAAACCCGCCGCCCCCGGTGACGAATGGCGGAGATCCGCCGCTGTTGTTGGCCGGGATAGAAGCGGCGTCAGACGCGGTCACAGCGTGAACTCCCTGAACTCGATTTCGCGGGTGTTCTCGGTTGAGATGGCGCCACACATGCTTCCGTCAGGCATAACGCTGCCGCCGAAAGGAGCAATGTCGATCTCAAACGCGGGCTCCACGCCCAGAAGCGGGTTGGCATCAGCAGAGGTCAGCGCGACGGAGATTGAGTCGAGCACATCGACGCGCAAGCCAATGATGCTCAGCTCAACTTCATGGCGACCTGGATCAAAGAAGAACCATTCCGCCAAGTGATGCGGCCAATGATGACGAAAGTCTCGCAGGAAGCGTCTGAGATTCCGAGGGTTCAGACCAGCTCCCGTGATGACATACGCGTATTCATGGCTGCCGATTCGCTTCACCGGAAGTGAAACTCTGAGTCCTTCATGAGCTACGCCGTTCCGCAGCGAGTTCGCGGCTTCCGCAAAGCCCATGCCGAGCAACCACGCCGCGTAGTTTCCTCGGCGGACCCAATCAGGTGGAAGTTCGACTGTGAGGTCAGCATCGTCTTGTCCCTCCGGGTCAACAAACGCGATCAGCGAACCTTCATCATGGAGGTCATCTACTTCCCGCAGGTAAGTCCCGACCGCATAGGTCTTGGCAGGCTGCGGAAAGATCAGGGACTTGGTGGCCGTAATTTGCTGGAGCGCCTTCCGCAGATCGGACTTGATATCACGGGTGACGAACGGGGAGAGGAACCCGCCCTTTGCTTCGGCAAGCGCCGATTGACCCTTTGCGTTCTCAACCACAAAATCTGACCGCTTTCCGACGCGGCCGGTCTCGAGCCTCTTGCTGACCGCGCGAGCGCGGCGCACGCTCTCAGGGTGGTTTAACGGTTGTTTCCGCAAGGCTCGCTTGACCAATAGGTCGAAACGATCCCAGAATGCGTATCCCTCGTGCTGCATAGCAAGCAGCAGCATTCCCTCGCCAACGAGCCGAGCACGGCTCGCTTGGGCGGCCGATTCGTACACATCGGTAACACCTGCGGTCAGCCTAAGTACTTCGCCGTTCCATCGAAACAGTCTGTGGTGCTCGTTGGCAAAACACTGGGCAATGTGGTCAATCTGGTCCGTTGCGAAACTGCACGCCAACTCGGCCTTCTTTCCAGCGTGGTAAAGGCTCCACGCGGTGAAAGGAAGATGATTGCGAGCATCCGGTAAGGGACGGATTCTGGCGTTTTTGCGTTCGACCCGTGCCCTGTCCAACTCAATGAGCGGAAGCATCGCATGAGCATTGGTGAAATCGGCAACGGTCAGACAAGGAGGGAAGAAAGGGACTGGAGTCATGGCGGTGCCTCCCAAGATATTAGTACTTGAAGCGAGCGTAGGAAAGACAGCGTGAACCTACTGCCCTACCTGGGCAGCACTCTGGGGGACTCATAGCTGTGTCATTCTGCTTTGTTCTGTGTTGCAGTCGTGCTTCCATCAGAGTGGCCCCTACAACTGGCTGATCGCCCAACTGACGCTCGAAGTCATTCTGCACAGAATGCGTGATCCCCCGATCGGTGACAACACTCATGAACCGGCGTGACTCTGCATTCCCATGTGGAACGAACCATGCAGTGCGACACTCGGCAGGATGCCGGCCCTCTACGCCACCGAGCACCTGCCATGGCGGGATAAGATTATCTACGAGCACTTTTTCATCGGCGGGTCCGACTGGTACGCCGCCGAGTGTGACCCAGTCGAGCGGGTCTGCTTCGGCTACGCGATCCTGAACCTCGATTACCAGAACGCGGAGTGGGGGTATTTCTCGCTTGGCGAGCTCGCGTCGATCAAAATCCGCGGTGTGGAGGTCGACCGCGATCTGCACTGGCGACCGAGGCCTGCGGGCACCATCGACGATATCGTGCGAGGGATGAGCAGGAGATAGCGGCGTGAATGAGCACGCTAGTCTGTCTGTCGTAGAGCTTGCTTAAACGAGTATCTGGCTCTCGATGCAGCACTCGTGAGAAATCCAGCAGGGCAGCTTCAAAAGTTTGAATATCCCTGACTGCCCCGCTGGGTTATACACTAAGAAAATAGGATGTGGTTGCTGACATCTGGCTAGACCGAGCTGTCTGAGGACACTTGCTCGTTCTCGCTTATGTCCTCCTTTGGTATCTGCTGAGGCAAACAGATTTTCGTATCGATAGTAAAGTCAAGAGGCGTCCCGTCCTGCGCCAGAAAGAGCATATCGGCCGGCTTGAAATCGAGCCCGGATCTATTGAAATCTCTTCGAACCACATCGACCAGGTATGTGCGTGTGTCGTACTGCCAGAGCTCGACCTCGATGTTCTCCCAGTCGCTCCGCATGACCTTTATCGGCATCGAGAACTCGAACCCGGCTGCCTCCGGCGGGCTTGAGTAGCTACTCCATTCGTGATCTGGGTCGTCATCGTACCACTTGTCCGCGATTCTCAACCATTCGTCGTTCAGCTTCGGATCTGCCGAACTCCAACTCGGGTCTGACTCCGGGATTGGTTCGTCGCCAACTAAGGATTCTTGCTCCGATTTGCTCAGCACGCGCCATCGGAGCGGCACATTGCGGCATACGACTGCCTGGTCCGGGTGAACAGCTGTACGCTGGATCGACCGGACGTGCACGCACTCGACGTCTTCGCGATCGAGCCCCGACCACACGATCTCCAGAACACGGGCGTGCTGTTCTTTCGAGAGGCTAAACGATCTGATGATCAGCATGCCTGGTGATTCCCACTCGACCAGCACCCTGGACTTCTTGTTCGGGTTGAACGCGTTGCAGCGCTTGCGGATATCGGTGATTACCCCTTCGATATCATGGTGTGCCATGGATACGGGAGTGTGCGCTTGTTTATATTGATTTCGGTCACCGATGACGAAACCCAGGATGTCCGCGTAAGCCCTGGTGGGTGTGCGAGTTCAAGCTAGTCGACGGTGCTAGGAAGCCCAGTTGGGCGGTGCCCATTCAGGGCAGCACATGGCCTCTCATCTCGCTGAACCGTAAATGGAAATCGCCCATATATCCTGTGATACAAACATATTAAATCAATGACGTGTTCGACGGAGCATAATTCAACTAAGATATCGAGATGGGATTCACACCTGAGCAACAAGCTGTAGAAGCACGCCGCACTGAAGCGGACAGCAAACGCGCGTGCTTTCGAGACTACTCGATAAAGGCCGTCGGTTGGGGAACAACCGGTGCGATTGCAATGGCTGGTATTGCAGCCAAGGTCCCTGTGATTGGATGGTCCAGCCCGGCACTTGTCATACTTGTCGCTGCGGTGATGCGCATAGGCATCCACAAATTTAGTTCAGCAAACCGCCTATATGGATATCAACTCCATCTTGAGCGACTCGGTACCGGTGACAAGCCACTCTCCGAAATCGGGTGGGAGCAGATGTGTCGGGCTTGGCGCATCGTGCAAGCAACGCTCTATCGTTCTATACATGAGTTCGATGAAGATCGTCACAGATCACTCTTTTTCGACGACCTTGACACCGAACAGCATCGGGAGTTCAAAAAATACCACGACGCTGTTCCGGCGCCGTGGTGGCGGCAAGACCGACGTGCGCGCGACAACGGTGCGTTCTACCATGCTGGTAGTTACTTGGATCGCATGTTCGGGATCCTGAGGATTACTCAGTATGTTGCACTGTTCCCCATCGTCATCGCAGTTGGATCGCTCACTTGGCAGATAGTTAGCGCAGCGTCAGCTATTCCTGTGTGGGTCTCTCTCACTCACGCTACTGCTCTGCTCGCTTGGGGCGTGCTGACCGTTTTCTACTTCATCATTCCAAGCAGCCGTGTGGTAGAAATAAAGAGAAAAAACTTGGAATTTGGATTTCTCTCCATTCACTCGTGTGCGCTTGTTTGGCGTGGAGTGGCTATGGCTCATTCGCTAGCATGGCAGTCTGATAAACCCGAGCCCAAACAGGGTCCCGCCGACTACACGGAACAGCTGGCAATCATCTCGGCACGGCTGGCTGCCAACCCATTACACTTCCGCGACTGGATCGGTTTGCCCAAAATACCTCCGGACATATTTATAGAACCGCTTCCAATTGATGAGGATGGAAGTATCGATACAGAAGCTTTACGCGAACAGATGAACAAATGCTGGCAAGCACAATTCGGCTGACAATCAGGATATGCGCATGCAGAATGGGAGCGGTTGCTGAAGCGAGCAAGCGGGTCGGGTGCTCAGATCAATAGCACTGCGACGCCACCCTGAGACTGCCCTGTCGGGGCAGTTTCGCACAAGTCCGAGTTGTTCAAATCCTCTCACCTCGACTTAGATGAGCCGAGGGTCTCGGCAACTGCTTGGGCCGTTTGTGTTTGCTGCATCAGCTCAAACATGTCCCGTCACGGCGAGTCGACGCGAGGAATGCCGTACTTCGAACACTCTGCTATCGCCGAAGTGCCCCGTGCCGTTTGAAGCACGAACGTAAACACCGGTGCCTTCTCTGGTTCGTGGAAAGTATAGCTACCGCTTCCGTCTGGCCCGATCGCCGTGACTCTGTTCCCAAATACGTCTATGCCTTGTGCAGCCAAGTGCTTTGTCAGCACGGTATCAAGAAGTTCTGTGCCACTTGCACTCACCGGAAAGCGGTCAATCACATCTGTTGGAATCATGTGACCCACCAGTATGACCAATTCCACAGCCTCGCCCGATTGGAGCACAAGCGGAAAGGAAACAGGGCGCATTTCGTGATCGAACAGTCCGCCATCGAGTCCAGAATACACCGCGCCCTTGTGACCGACGATCCTGTAGTTCGTAACCGACAACCTCTGTTGCCCTGTGTTTGATATGGTCAGGAGCCAGGGGAATTGGACGACGGAGCCCAGGCGACCAAAGTCATACCCAGTGACACGCACCGCGCCGTTGGCGTGGGGATTCACCGTCACCGCTAGAACTTCGTCCGCCTGTGCGCGTAAGAGGTTGTTTTGTGCCTTGAAAAGGGCGTTTGCTTCGTGCGCGAGTACCAAGCTGTAGATCGCTAGTCCGCTGGTGCCGCCGAGCAACAAGAAGCCCACCAGCACGCGAATCGCGAGGGACTTTAAGGCGAGCGTCGATGCTTCTCGGAGGTGTTTCGGCTGTTCTTCACCGTGGTAGGCGAGCCAGTTTTTGACTATTCGAAGTAAACGAAACTCCTGCTCAACGAGTCTTGCCTCGAGATCTGTCTGAGAAGGTTCGCCTGTCATTAGTCATGCGTTTCTGGTAATCAAAGTCCTAAAGTGGCTGAACAGATTCTGCTATACGAATGAACAGGAGCCTTGCGCCCCAACTGGCCCGACACATCTGCCACGCAGGTGAGGCAGATGCCCTATCGGAAGTCTACGGTAAAACTAAGGTCTGCGTTCCCCGGCTCCAGAGGCCGATCCTCGCCGCAAACAGTTCAACTGGAGTCCTGTCACCCCGATTTTGACTTCATCGGCCTCTGGTCGACGACAATGTGCGAATCGTCTCTTCGTCCTAGGTCTTCAATCTGGTGAGTTATTTGCGTCCTATTTTGCAGGTGTGGACAGCGAAATTACCTGCCGAATTGCCTGGGGAATTTGGGCACTCGATACATCCAATACTTCAGGTACGTCCTCGCGAGAAAACGCGACGGCAAGCCGATATTCGTCCTCCTTTGCGTACGGTATCGGCTTCAGGAATGCGTCGCCAAACAAGTTGCCTTTAAGGCTCCCTACTTGGTTGGTGTGGCAACCATACTTGCAGCATCCGCACAAAATCAAGCGTGGACCGATCGTCGCCTTAACTGCTCGGGCAATTGCGTCAATGAGCATGGGGCCGTCCATTACCGCACAGACGTCGTAGCCACAACCAGAGCGGTTAAGCCACTCAGCGTGCATGTCATAAGAATATGACCTTGCACAGCAGTAAAGAAAGTGATCATTGGCTGTTCTGATAGTTTTCTGGAGTTCCGGAACTCTAGCAGCGCGCACTCCGTCATCCGCGTCCGCATAGCCAGCGCCGCTTTCAAATTGCGAGCGATACAGTGACGTCGGGCCGAGGCGAGCTCTGCCATGAAGCAGATGAGTCTCGTATATATCGCGTTTCAGGTACTTGAAGAGCAAGTCTGGTGGAGTATCAAGGACTCTCATGGGATCTCCTCGCCCGTCCTACTCCATTCCGGCGCGATACAGAGCAATAGCCCCGATCGTAGCGAGCCCTGCCACCCGAGACAGAGCTCATTCGGCTTTGGGTTGGTGTTGGTCGGGTTAGTGCGGCAGTTCCGCTGTGAAACAAGGAATCGCGTTTCCAGGTTCCAGGGTCCGGTTTGTGCAAAATATAGTTCAATTGGAATTCCACTACTTTTGATACTGCCCTTTCTGGGCAGTACGCACAGACAGAGGACGTTGCTTATCGAGGAACCTGATCGGCTGGCACCTCATTTTGCTCAACAGGATATGCAATCTCAGCAAGTCTGTTGAGCGCATTACGATCCGCACCAGTGAGCGATGCGTGATGTGACACGAGGAACCGAGCGGCATCAGCGTGCCTCGGTTCGGTATTGAAGTAACCAGAATACCCATCGTAGTCACCGTATTCTTCGACCTGATTGACGATGTCCGTCCAGCTCGCCCAGCCCCGGAATGGCAACAGCTCGTTCTTCAGATTCCGCTCGATCTTCTCGACGTATATCTCTGCTATCCAGTCCGCTGGCCGCTCGGCCTGCATCGCCTCTCGGACCCTATCCAGATCGGGCAACCGTTCAGCGTACCCGAGCCTGGGCGGTGGGTTCCAGTGCGGTGGGTATTCGTGCTTCGCCTTACCAGACATGATCGAAAGTGCATCTTCGATCTGACCGGCCACCAAGAGCTTCTCTGCATCCCGCCGGTTGATCTGCTCGGGCTGGCTCACGAGAAGCAGCGGTATGAACGCTCCGATCGATATCCCCGCAGAAGCAAGCAGCCCTCGCAATTTTGGATCGCTTCCTGCTGTCTTGTGCACAGACCACCGCGGCCGGATCACGGCTGAGGACACCAGAGCTCCGATGATCCAAACCGGCGCAGTCAGTATCGATAATGTTGCGATAGTAAACGCGATGCTTGCGATCAATGCGTCCCGATCGGTGTGACGTATACCTCCCATGACATCTATCACAGGGGTTGGGACGAGACTAACGACGGCGAACGCCACTGCATCGGCGAAGAGCATGACGAGAAAGAATGCTGGGATCCCACCAATCCCGTAGATGACCGCGATCACACGTGTCATGAGCAGGACTCTCCATGCGGCCACAGCCGCGAGCGTCCAGAGATTGACAGATATCGCGTCCACGGGGCTCATGAAGCGCTCGTAAGGGATGGCATAGAGCCATGCCATCGGCGCGGTCATCCAGAACAAGCCAAGGAACGACCGGTACGCCACAAAGAAACTCGGAAACTCGTTCTCCACGTCGTTACGCCGTAGCGAAGCAGCGGTGTGGACGATCAGGAACAGAGTTGTCCCCGTGACGAGAGACGCTGCCAGTGGACGGAGTGCGTGCCATGGCTCATGGAAGAGGTCCTCGCCGTCGTACTCCCGAGCGAGGCCGGCAGAAACCACAAAGAGAGCTCCGATCAGCAGCGACCACGGCGAGCTGGCCACGGCGAGAATCGCATCTCGCGACCCGAAGAGATAGCGTGGGAGGACAGAGGCTTTCATGGGTGATCTCCTCCGGCGAACGCCGGGTTACGTCCCCACGTTTCGCGTCTGATCTGCATGCGCCTGCGGGTTGGCCCAGCTCCAAACGCGTCTATCAGCAATTGCCTGAAACCCGCCGCCATCTCATCGGCAGTCATCCGGTCGGGCCGGTATGTGACATCGAACAGCGTGTGGTGCGACCAGTCGCAGTCTTCAAGAATCCTTCCTTCTTTCTCTAGCCGCCGTCTGAGTGCGGTACCCGGGAACGGAGTCTGGAGCGTGATCTGTGCGTCGGCGCATGGATCTGAGTCAAGAAAGCTGCTGAGCCGATCGAGCGAGTCGTGCGTCTCGCCGTCGCTCCCCACGATGTAGCAGCCGATCACGGCGACACCTGTTTCTTGGATCGCCTCGACCGCGTCCATCATCCTCGCCATCGAGGTCTGTTTCGCGCCCATGCCCTTGTGATCATGCACGAGAGACTCGAGACCGACGAGGACTTGCACACACCCGGACGATGCGAGCCTCTCGAGAAGACGCGGGTTCTCACCCAGCCGCCAGTCGGCCTCGGTGAACCACCTCACATCCGCCTCGGCGAACACATCTAGTACTTCTTCGTGCGGTCCCCCCAGCGCAAACGTGTTGTCGTCCGCGAGCTCGATGAAAGGCCTCGGGTCTTTCTCTTTGATGACCGCCAATTCGTCGCGTATACGTGCCGCGGGCTTTGATCTGAACGGCCCTAGAAGCCTGCTTGCAGCGCAGAAATCGCATGCGAACGGGCATCCCCTGCTCGCCTGGAGCGTGAATCGCGGGCGAGATTGTTCTCCCAGCAAATCAAACCGCGGCAGGGGTGCTTCCGACAGATCAAACGGCTTGCTCGATCGGTAAACAGGTCTGAGTTTGCCTTGCTCGCTATCTGTGAGCAGAGTCTGCCACGTGGGCTCGCCATCGCCGACAACGACCGCGTCGGCGTGTCGGCTTGCTTCTTCCGGACAAGCAGTCACGTGCAGTCCACCGAGCACGACTGGCGCCCCCTGGGACCGCAACGTGTCAGCAAGCGCGTACGCCTCGATGATTGAAGCGGTGAGCGCAGAGATCGCAACGAGCGTTGGTGTCTCACCAACAATGCGATCAACAAGATCACCTGTGACTTCAGAAGCCTCGTGCAGACTCATCGACCAGTGGTCGGGTGTTAGCCCCGCGAGCGTGAGCAGCCCTAGCGGCGGTAGTGCTGCGATTGACTTCGCCCGTGATGTCAGCCCCGGGAGGGACATGCCAAGTGCGGCGAGTTCTGCCTCCTTGATACGGAATCCCGACATGGAAACGAACGTGACGTGTGGCATGGCTCTAGCTCTATTCGGTAAGCGCGTGCGGCAGTTCCATCGGGCACAATGAGCTGTAGATCAGGTACTTTGTCGTGGTATCACGGATCCGATATCGCTGTGAGTCGTATTCATAGGTGTCTGCGTTGCAGAGGCTATATGCTCATGACAGTTGCGGCCCCCACTACATCCATCGTTGCGCAGCAGTTGCTTATGGCTTCCCGCCGCTGTCGAGCCATTCCTGACGGATCCTCTCTTCATCTCCGAGCGGCCATTCGCCGTAGGGCCCCTCATCTGGGAGTGCCGTGTTCTCGAGCTTTCTGACGAGTGATCCAAGCAGACCATCGATCGCTATCTCGTCCCGAGCCTCCACCCAGCTCTCGCACGCCAGGACTTTGTTGTCCCAGTAGTCTTCCGACACCATCTCCAGTGCGGCGATCTCCCAGCTGGTCGGCCTCGGGATGGTGATCGTCTCCTCTTTGTTCTTGTCCTCGTTGTGTTCTTTGTTGTCTTTCATCGTTTTGTACCTCTTGAGTGTTCTGTTGAGCTGGTTGATTGCTGAGGCTTGCCCGCACGAGGCTCGCCGTGTCTGCCGCGAGCACGCCGGAGTGATCCACGTACCGGCGGACGGCCTTTGACCCCATGACCCACCCGAACCTGGCGCAGGCTTGGTACTCGGTTAGGTGCATCGCGTAGAACGTCGCCGAAGCGTGCCGGAACCGGTACGGGTAGAGCCGCTCGCCGAGCACGGACTTGCCGAGCCGTGAGAGCAGCTTGCGGATGCTCTGGTATTTCATCGTGACGAGCGTCGCAGACGGGTCTCTCGCGTCGACTGTTCCATCTCTCCTGACGAATCCACCATCGGGATGCCGCTCGATCCACCGCCTGACCGGCTCTGTTGCCAGCGGCAAAGAGATCGTCCGTGGCTTGGTCTTGCTGTAGCGGATGCGGACGAAGAGCGTGTCCATTCCCTCACCATCCGGCTCGAACCGGATGTCGTTGAGCCTCACATTGAGGAGTTCGGTCGGCCGGAACCCGCCGTCGAACATCAGCATGATGAGAGCTTGTCCCTGTGTAGATCCTGTTGCATTGGCGAGCCTCTCTGCCATATCAAGCCCAAATGTCTTCAGCTCGGGGTCTTCGGTTGATGTATCGATCCACCCGGTGAGCTCGAAGTGCTTCGCGGTGTCACGCCCGACGAGCCAGCCCAGGAACCGGCGGATGATCTTCTTGTAGTCGAGGACGGTGTCGTGCGTGTACTCCCACGTCCCGTTGAGCGGCCTGAGCTTTCGGATCGTGCCGTCCTCGATCCCGAGGACGAACGATTCGACATGCTCCACCTTGATCTCTTCGAACGGCACCGGCACCTCCATCGCGAACCGCCGCAGATGGTAGATGAGCTTCAGGCACCGGCCGTCGGAGACCCGCTTCTTGGCTCCCCGGCCTCCGGCACGGCCGGACTTGTTGTCCTGGACATACCTTATGATGGTCCGCCGGTGCTCGGGGGAAAGCGTCTCGTCGGCGCAGAGACGCCTGAGCTCGTGTTGCAGTTTCACTCCGTAGTTGTGTGGGTCGATGTGGCCTTGTTGCATGGTTGTCACCTCTGACCGGGAGTGAAGATTGAAAAAGACACTGCCCGATCGGGTTCCACCGGCGAGTGGGTACGCACGGGGGCAGTTATCAGAAATGAAGACTGCCCCCGCCGGGTAGTGCTACTGCTTGGTGACTGCCCACGGAATAGGTCATCGATTCGTCTGCCCCACCGCGGCCTCTGCCCGCCGTGGAAACATCGTGTGAGAGGTATGCACTCTTTATAACACTTCCGGTGAGAAACATGTGTCCAGTTGATCTCATGCATGGCGCCGCTTTTCTTCGACTCTGTTCCCCCTCTCGCTCCCGCGCCGCCACGGTGTCGTGGTGAAGGGGTGCACCCCGATCCGTCTCTAGACACAAAGCCTCCCGGCGCGCGGGTCAGTCCATGTCACCGATCTCACCGCAATCCCTATCCGTGTCCATCGATCTCGCCGCTTGGTATGACCGCGCCGGGCCGGTCGTCGACGGGTTCGTGTATCTGATCTTGTTCACCGCGATCGCGCGCGTCGCGCTCGGCGACACCGCCCGCGGCCGGGCGGGGCATGCGCTGGCCGGGGCGGTCGGGTTTGCGCTCGCGGTGGGCGCGGCCACGCTCGCGCACTCGACCGGCTTCAGGCTGTCATCGCTCGGTCTCATGGCCTGGGGTCTTGTTCTCATCGTGCTCGCGATCACGGTGCAGCGCTCGCTCGCGTTCTTCGGCGCGCCGTGGTGGCTGTCGGTGTCGGGTTCTCTCGTCCTGACGCTCGGGCTCACCGGCACGCTCGCTGAAAGTGTGATGGATGCGCTCGCAGAAGCCGGGCTCGGAGCTGTGATCCCGATCGCGTTCGTTGTGTTCGCCACCGCGCTCGTGATCGGGCTCGTGCGATCGCGAGAAGTCCGGCGTGATCCCACTTCAGACCGTTTCGTGCCGGAACCGGTATTGCCTATTCGGAGGAACCCGGACGGGGACGGCTTCGAGAGGCTGCGCGGAGGGCTCAATACCGGCTCTTTCGACGCGAGATCGGAAACGGCGCTCATGGGCGTTCTCAAGGAGCGCAAGAAGTTCGACGCCGATGTGATGCGGGATGCGCAGCGGCTTTCTAGAAGTGTCCCAGACAGCAAACGCAAGCAGGGCAGAGCGCTCATCGCCGCCATCACCGAGAACGGCCAGCAGTACCAGAGGGCGTTCGACTCGCTCGCCGAGGCCCACGATCACAACGACCGGGGAGCAGCGCGTTTGTCGCTGAGGAGGCTTCAGCAGATCCAGCGAGAGGCCAACCGGCTGCGGGCCGTGCTTTCCAGGTTTGTCCGGCGACATCGATGAGTGGTACCACTACGCCGCACACCACGCGTGACCTCGTCCTCGCCGCGTTCGACCGGCCGAGGTGCGCTCGAGATCTCGCCGAACGCACCGGTCTGAAGTACGCGACCGTCAAGTCGTGCCTGAGACGGATGCGCCGACGGCGGTACATCAAACCGCTCACAATCGCACCACAGGCGAGACTCTACGCCCT
This sequence comes from Phycisphaera sp., assembly GCA_003712165.1. Taxonomy (GTDB): domain Bacteria; phylum Planctomycetota; class Phycisphaerae; order Phycisphaerales; family UBA1924. The sequence continues at coordinate 1,382,227 of RHLH01000001.1, read as the reverse complement.
GACACCGATCGGGAGGATCCTGCGTGAGTCGCTCGCTTCTCGTGTGCAGCTTGATCGTCCTATCAGTCACCCCGAGCACATCGCGTGGATCGAGAGCGGTTCCTACAGGAGAGCGGTCTTCCGGGTCATGACCGAGCCGATGACGCCGAGAGAGATCCGCAGGCGAGCTGTCGAATACCACCCGCGGCTCGGATCGGGCCATGTGCACGCGACGCTGAGAGCTTTCTCTGGCCGCGGCATCGCCTCACGCGATACCCGCGGCGCGTGGGGCCTCACCCAGCTCGGCGCAACGGTTCACGTTCAGATGTTCAACGGAGGTCACCTCTTCACACCGCCGGCGCGTTCGAGCCGGAGCCCGTCCGGCTCGTAGCCATCGACGGAGCTGTCGTAGAGCACACCCAGGTGCGCGAAGGTGGACGAGTACACCGCGCGGTGGATCTTGTCTCGCAGGCTCTGTTCTGCCGTGGTGACCACGAGCAGGTTCCCGGCGATCCCCTTGCCCGAGGTCTTGCCACCGACACTCTTGCACTCGGTCTTACTCCCGCCGACCAGCCGGATCCGGCCGAGCACGGCGTCTCCGAGCGGGAACGCGAATCCGTGCCCCATCAGGAACCCGCGGTACTTGGTGACGAGTTCGATGGCGCGCTGCCAATGCTTGTCCGGCGTGACCAGCTCGCCGCGGTCGTCTTTGTCGGATCTCCAGGAGAAGACGGCGTCGATCTCATCGGAGATCGCAGATGCGCACGACGCCATCGCGTCGCGAGCGTGCCGCGCCGTGACCGCGGTCACCGGGGAGTTGAGCTCGAAGCTGCTCGCCTGGTGTGTCGTCCCGGTCGTGCCGGTGTCGACCACGAGGATGTTGCCGATGGATTGGAACCTCTCCCACGCCTCGGCCTGTGCCTGCGGGCCCGGATCGATCCCGCCGAGCGTGCTGATCGACCAGGTCCTGTCCTTCCTGATGTAGTCGACGAACTTACGGACCATCTCCTTGAGCCTGTCCGGGAACTCATCCCGTGTCGGCGGATCCTCGGGCTTGGGGTCTTTCTTCTTGGACAGGCTCCAGAGCCAGGGCGTCTGTTCCGATTCGTCCTTGCCCGTTCGGAATCGAACCGGCAGCGACGTGTGCGTGAGCGCGGCGGCGACGGAAGACGCCTGAGCCCTGCCGCCGTGCGTGGCCGCCTCGAACGCCGACGCGACGGCGAAGACGTCCCACTCGTCGGGCCCCCACTGCGCGACGGGACGCGAGGTGTCGGCCATGACACCCATCTGTCTCAGGACTGCGCCGGCGGTGGACGCTGAGAATGCTGCGGACCAGCCGAGTCCCGATTCGCCGTCCCACTCGCTCCAGACCAGGACGTCTATGGCTGGCGGGCGCTCCCCGGTCACGTACTCGGTGGCGTACTCGAGGACCCTGTAGGCGATGGGATCGATCGGGCCGTAGGTGCTTGCGGTCTCGGGCACCGGTTCGTGCTCGTGCAGCGGGAGGAGCACAGTGTTTTTAAGCGGCAGAATCCCGGACTCTCTCTCGGCACGCGTGAGGCCCACGTGAACACGGCGAGGGACATGGACGAGTGTCGCGGGCGCGCCATCGACGCCGACCTTCTCGCCGGCGAAGAACACGCTGCCGGGGGCGCTCATCACGATGTCGCAGCTTTCGAGAAATTCGCTGCGTTCTTTGGGTCGTCCATGGTTGAGTACACTGCTGTTGAGCGGGTAGCGTCTGACGTTGTCGGCCAGAGAGAACTTTGTGCTCGCGGTCAATCTGGTGACCCGTGGGCCGCGGTTATCGCTAAAGCCCTTCAGCTTGACGATCTCCTGCGCCAGGCGCTCGATCTCGATCGGTTCGGTGATCTCCGAAGCCGCTCGCCCATCGCCTGCGACCCGGAATACGCGGATCTTGATATCGGAATCAAGCCTGGCGTACGCCACACCATTTCTGATTCCCATACTAATCCCACGATCCTTCACCCCGGATAGCGGCCTGTCGGTCTGGCGGCCATCGTACATTGCCTTCGGCACAGAGTTCTTTCCGTCGCGCCATTCTGCAGGCGCGTGTCCCCTGAGCGCGTCGGCCTTGTTCTCCAGTAGAAACACCGCAAACGCGGCGATGGCACTGGCGAAGCTGCCTGCCCTATCGCCCGGCTGTGCAAGCGACCCGCTGGCGAGCCCCCCGAAATCACTCGAGACGATCCTGACATCCCCGATCCTGTTGTCGCCGTTGATATCCGACTGCTGGATGTAACAATCGATCACGCGTGTCGTACTCACGTTATTCTCCTTTCAGGCGTACAATGAGCTTCCAGCGCTAGTGTACATCCCGTGGGTTCCGCGTTTGACTGCAAACGCGTGGTTCGTGAATCACAATTTAGTTCACAGTTTTCAGACGGTTCGTTTCACACACGACGGCCACTCGTTTTGTGATGGTTTTTGCCGACCACGGCGAGCTTGTCATCGGACAGTTCCGGTGATCAAGTCCGTCTATGACCCGCGACGGTCCAGACCGGCTGTGCAACCGAACACCAGACGAGGCTCGGCTATTCCCCGGGAAGCGGCCGGTATGCTCTGATCTCGGTCTCGCTGAACGGGAACGGGAACATGTCCGGCTCGCGCACCTTGAAGCAGCTCCCTGCGGCGTAGGCCGTGCGTTCGTCCTCGAGCGCGCCGGTGATGTTCCCGAAGAGGCCGCTCGACCGGGTGCGCTGCACGAGGTCGTCCGCCTTCTCGATGGCTCGGCCCGCGGTGTCGTGCACCTCGCGCGTGCCTGCGTGCGACAGTGCCGAGTACCCGCCTCCTACGCGTGGCGCGTAGACGCCTTTGATAGCCCCGGCGCCCTCCTCGGGGTCAACCGGCTGACAGCTGAGAAGCCAGCGGTAGCCGAGTCCCATTTCGAGTGTCTGTCCGTCCAGACAGAAGCCGTTGATCTGGTCCAGCCTGTCCTGCGGGTCCGCGATCGCTTTGCATTCTTCGACCAGCTTTGTCGGCACGACGGCGTACTGCAGGTGCAGGTGCTGCCCCTGCTGCTGCTTCCACATCTCACGGAGCGCGGTCTCGTAGCCGGACCCGTTGGCGGCGGCTTCTTCGAGAGTCGCGAGCGGCAGGCGGGCGAGCGCCTCGTGCAGCGGGCTGTCGCTCTCTTTCTCACCAGCGAGCAGCGAGGAAGCGGCGTGGCGGACGCGTCCGCAGGCGATGTCATCGTTGTCAACGGTGGACGACCGCACGCCGACGAGCTCCGTGAGCCCCGAGCAGAGCGGCTCGTGCGCCGCGTAGACGTGACGCCCGACCACCGGTTCGTATCCGGATATTCCGATTCTGAGTTCCATTGTCACCATCGAGAAGTAGTTTCTGTTTATCAATTTATTGTCATTTTTCGAGATCACACCCGGAAGGAGATCACATGACACAGCACACCGACCTCGCGTTACCCTCCGGCACAGGCACGGGTACACCGGCACGAAGAACGCGCGAGAGCGATCGGCAGCTGCGAGAGCTGAGACCGGAGACGATCACATCGATGGTCCGGCGGCGCTGGCCGAGCCATTCCTGGCACGATTGCCAGGACGCCGTGCAGTCGGCGATCCTGGAGCACATCGAGGGCCCAACGAGATTCGACCCTGACAAGGGTTTTCTGGCTACGTTCATCGCGGCGCGCGCGGGGCGGCTGCTCACAAAGGAATCGCGCCGCAAAAAGCCCGACACGAACAGAGACGCCGCCGTCACCTCCGCCACGCAGAGCCGGCACGAGGGGCTTGCTGCCGAAGCGTTGCGGCTGCGCGAGATCATCGGGTCGCTGCCGGACAAGGCGAAAGCTGTCGCGGAGCTCACGCTCGCCGGCTACTCCTGCAACCTCAGCGCCAAGGAGATCGCGCGAAGGGTCGGATCGACTGAATCGAGCGTCCGCGTCATGCAGTTTCGTTTCCGCGAGATTGTGTGCGACGCGTTTCCCCATCTGCATCGCAACGACGGGCAGGGTCGTTCCTGTTAGCGCTGAGAGCCATACACGGTTGACGCGTGCTGACTCGGCGCGTCTCCCGCTGGCACGATGATCTGAGGAGCAGCACGCCTTGACACGACGCCGCAAGAGAACCGTATCTGTCCTACGCGAGCCGATCCGCTTGTGCGTTTACCTGATTGCCCTCGAGCTCGTTGTGTTCGCACTGTGGGGAATGAGCCAGTCGCTCTGGCGTCTCGCCGGGCTGTTTCGCCGCACGGTCTTCTCCGAGGGGAGCTGGTGATGCCAAGGGACCCCATACGCCGCAGGATCAACCGGGTCAGGGTGACGGACGACAACGGCGACGAGATCGAGTACACCGAATCGATCGAGGAGCTCTCGATGGCCGACGACGGCGCGGCCGAGACTGTCGTGACGCGTTCGACGCCGTTCGCCGACCTCGCCTCGCCCGGCAAGAGCGTCTCCGGGTTCTGCAGAGAGTGCCTGCGCCCGGTGTCCGAGGGCACGAAGTGCCATCAATGCAAGCTGCCGATCTGCCCACGCCACTCGGTGCCCCTCTCCTCACGCGACGGCGAGCAGGTGTTCTGCCCGGGGTGCGCCGACGACGAGCGCTGGTCCCGCGCGGTGGTGCGCACGGCCTCGGTGCTGCTCGGCCTTTTCATCAGACCGGGTGACCGGCCATGATGAGGCCGATCGATCACAAGAAGCGGCGCGACGATCTCATCAAAGCCGAGAAACTCGGCAGGCTGGATGATGCGCTGGGGCGCACGATCCTGCGGATGCACCACATGGGCGAGCTCGATCACGAGCTCGCCGAAGAACTCGACGCCAGGGTGCTGAAGCTTGAGGACGACCTCGCGTTCGATCGGATCGATCCGTTCACGCGCCCCGTCGGGTTCGACTCGGGTGATGCGATCGGGCTGGACTCCGCGTCCAACCCGGTTCTCGTGTCCGACGAGCTGCTGGCCACGCACACTCTCTTGCCGGGGGCATCGGGCTCGGGCAAGTCACACCTGCTTCTGGGTCTGCTCAGGCCCAAGATGCTCGCCGACGGCGGCCTGTGGGCGGGCGAGCTGTACAAGAAGGAGCTGCGTCACGCGGCGCTGCACGCCAACCGGAGGGGCGCGTCGGTGGCGATCGTGACTCGGGACACGCTCCGGGTGAACGCTCTCCAGCTCGACGGCGTTGACCGCGGGCTCGCAGAGACCGTCGCGGCCGACAACTTCTGCCGCAGCTTCTCGATCGGCGGGCGCGGTCGCGCGATCGTGTCGGCTGGCATCCACGCGTTGAACGAGAAGTTCCTCGGGCGCGGCCTGTCGCCGTGCCCGGTCGATCTCTGGGTCTGGGTGAAAGCGGCCGAGGGGCTCAACGCGCAGGCGCGCGCCGCCGTTCTCGACCGGATGACGGCGCAGTTCGTGGCGTGCGGTGTCGAGCCCTTCTGCTGGCGCAGGGGCTGGCCGGCGCTGGACCTCAAGCGGCGCAAGATCGTCTTCGAGCTCGGCGGATTCCCCGAGCCGACCAAGAAGCTCGTGATCGGCTCTCTGTTGATGAGCGCGATGTACGCCTCGATCCACGCGGGCCCCGCAGGCCGAGGGGGTCATGGGGGTCGGCTGCTCGTCGCGTTCGACGATGCGCTTCGTCTGCTCGCCCAGGATGAGAGCGGCGATCTCACACCGCTTGCGGAGCTGGCCTCGCTGGTCCGGTCGCTTCGGATCCAGCTCTTCTTCCCGGTCCAGAGCGTGTCGGGCATCCCGCTCTCGCTCCGCGCGAACCTCTCAAACATCATCTGCGGCAGGCTCGCCACGAGCGAAGATCTGAACATCATCGCTTCGGATATGTCGCTTCCGCCGCAAGCCCGAAAATGGGTTGCATCGCATCTCGGCCGGGGCACGTTCCTTGCCCGGTTCGGCGAGGCGAGCGACCGTCGCCCGTTCGTGCTCCGCGTGCCGTACACACCTCTCCCGCCGATCACCGACGCGTGCGAACTCCAGCACGCCAAGTCGCTGCTGGACGACCTCCCCACCGTCTTAGCGGACGAGTACAGGGGCTGGTCGCCGTACGAGAAGGCCGTCGTCGCAGAGGCTGCCAAACCGGCAGAGCACGGTATCGGTGCCGCGGAGCTCGCGCTGCTGAAGGCCGTGATCGCAAACCCGGGTCTTCCGAGCGGCGCCTACGCCAAGCTCGCCGGGATAGGCGGTGTCCGCGCACGCAGGTTCCGAAAGGACCTCGTCGGGCGAGGCTACCTGCGGGAACACTCCGTGGCGACCTCCGCAAGGGGCGGGCGGCCGTCGATCATCCTTGAGCCGCTCGATTCTGCGCACAAGGCGGTGACCTCGGCCAAAGAGCGGGGTGACGCGTGATGCTGCGCCGGTTCCTGCACGAAGAGGTCCTGATCGGCGGATACGAGCGGCAAGCCGGATCGCTCGGCTGGCGCTGCACCCGCGAGTACCGCTTGCTTGGCGGGTATATCGACCTCGTCGCAGAATCCATGGGCGTCGTGCTGGCCGTCGAGGCCGAGCTGACCCCGGCCAGGATCCCCGCGGACATCGGCAAGGCCGCGCAGCTGGCGGCGGACCGCCTGGTGATCCTCGTCCCCAACGCCCGCGTCCGCGGCGCGTGCGAGCGCCGGCTTGGCAGGCTCACAGAGGACGGCACACGGCTGCCCGTCGGGGTTGACGTCTGCACCTTACCCAAGGCAATCCAGCAACTTAGGAGTTATCGATGGTAAAGATCCCAACCGATGGCGCCGCGGGCGCCAACCGCTTGATCCGCGTCGCCCACGCCGATCGCTCTGCGCCTCGAGCGAAGGACCGCGTGCTGTCGGTCCGCACGCGCACGGCCACCGGCCGGCGCGAGAGCCTCGAGGACCGCGTCCGCGCGGTGATGCTCGTCGAACCCGGGAGTCCATCCCTCCAGACCATCGTCGGCGGCGTCTTCGACGGCGCGGGCGGCCACGAGGCGGGCGAGACCGCGGCGGATCTCACTTCGGCAGTGGCTGTCTCGTCCGCGGTGCGGGGGGTCCTCTCTCGCTGCGGCTGCTGGCTCACCGCGAGCGTGGAACGCGACATCCTGACGGGCGCGTTGCACGATGCCAACGCGAGCGTGGCCGCGCTCTCGAGGACCGTCGAGCCGCTTCGCGGCATGGCGTCGACCGCCAGCGTCTTCATCATGACGCCGGGCAGGATCACGACGGCATGGGTCGGCGACAGCCGCGGCTATCTCATCGGGGCGGACCGCGCGATGCGCCTGACCCGCGACCACACCGAGGCTCAGAGGCTGGTGGACGACGGCCACCTGGATCCCGAGGAGGCCGAGACGCACCCGGCGGGCCACATCCTGATTGAGTACAGCGGCAAGCAATCGGGCCTGCGTGTCGATGCTGCGTCTCTCGAGCTTCAGCCTGATGAGATCGCCGTCTTTGTCTCCGACGGGGTCAGCGGCGCGCTCGGTGACCACGGGATCGCCGAGCTCACGGGTCGGTGCCTCGGCGGCGGGTCGAGCTTTGATTCTCTTGCGGACCGGCTCGTGAGAGAGGCCCTCGTCATGGGCTCCACTGACAACGCCTCGGCGGTCTGCGCCAGGATCATCGAGGCCGAGGGGGACCACCCGTGAGCGGGATCGCCGGCCCGGCGATGATCGGCAGGGTCGTCCTCGGCAGATACAGGACCGAGCACACGATCGCCGTCGGCGGTCAGGCCACGCTGTACAAAGGGGTAGACACGCGCAGCGGTGAGCCCGTTGCGATCAAGCAGCTCTCCCTGCCGCGGTCAGAGCCGGCGCGCTCGGAAGAGATCGGCCGCGCGAAGCTGGTGCGTTCGATCGCGCTCGGCCACCCGAATCTGATCGACACGGTCGACGGGGGAGAGCAGGACGGCGACGGCTACCTCGTCATGCCGTTCGTAGAAGGACGCGACCTGGAGCGGGTGGTCCGCGACAACGGCGGCCCACTGCGCGCAGAGGTCGCGGTCTCGCTCGTCACCGATGTCCTGCGCGGCGCGGGGGCTCTGCACAAGATCGGCCTGGTCCACCGCGACATCAAGCCCGGCAACGTCCTGGTCACAAACGAAAGCCGCGCGGTCCTCATCGACCCGGGGCTCTGCACGCGCCTCGGGTGCCCGTCGCTGTCGTCCTCCACGAGCTGGGTGGGCACCGCGGGGTGGATGCCTCCCGAGCAGGCGATGACGCGGCGTGTCGATGAACGCGCCGATATCTACTCGTGCGGGGCGCTTCTGTACCTTGTCCTAACGGCAAACCTGCTCGCCGACGGCGGCGACACGCAAGAGATCCTCGACGCGGTCAGCACGAGCGACCCCGTGCCGCCCCGCGACATCAACCCCGGGATTCCCGGGTCTCTCGAGTCCGCGTGTCTGAGGATGCTGGCGCGCGACCCACGCGACAGACCAGGCTCGGCCGAGGAAGCGATCCGGCTGCTTTCGCCCAGAGCGCAGCGCCCCCCGCGGTGCCTGAGGTGCGGCCGCCCGTCAGAGCAGGGCAAAGCCTGCGGCGAGTGCACCGCGCGGCCGAGCGGGTCCCTGCTCGAATTCGACCGCGGCCCGCTGGCCGGCGAGTTGTTCGTCGTCCCACTCGGCATCTACTCAGTTGGGCGCGACCAACTCAAACCAAACGAGCACGAGATTTCTCGCAAGCAGATGGACGTCCGCTGCACGCGCCGGGCGTGCACGATCGCCGACGCCGGCTCCGTCAACACTGTCACGGTCGACGGCCACGCGGCGCGAAGCCACACACCGATCACACAGGGATCACGCATCAGGTTCGGATCGTCAGCCGCGACCTGCCACACCGTCTGATTTTGATCACAGCACAGGAGATCAGCCATGACACAGATCACCAGCTTCCCGACCATCGACCGTCACAGGACCGTCGCGGTCCCCCAGCAGATCACCTCGACCGGCTGGCCGCCGGGGACACCAGAACAGATCACGTCGGCCCGTCAGCGCCGGACCAAGAGCATCATCGAGCACGACTCTGCGCCGCAGGAGGACATAATCATCACGCTCGATTTCTCCACCAGCATGGGCTGGCGGTTCGACGGCGAGATGATCAAGCTCGACGCCGCCACGCACGCGGCGACGCAGTTCATCCTGCTGAAGGGGCAGACGGACCCGCTCGACAGGGTCGGCATCGCCGGGTTCGATCAGCGCGGAGAGCGTTTCCTCGACCTCGTTCCGGCCGCCGAAGAAACCGCCAGGCTCCAGACGGCGCTCAAGAGCATCGAAATCCGAGGCGGCACCGACATCGATGCGGGGCTGAGGGTCGCCGCCGACATGCTCGCGCTGAGCCCGGCCGGGCGCACACGACGCATCGTGCTCCTGACGGACGGCAAGGGCGGCGATCCGAGGCAGACGGCAGAGCGGTTCAAGTTGGCCGGCGGCGTGCTCGACATCATCGCCGTGGGCAAGGACAGGTCCGACGTCGACGAGCCGCTGCTCATGTCGATCGCCTCGGTGATCGACGGCGAGCTCCGCTACGCCTTCCTCAAAGACCACAAGGGCCTCGTCCAGAGGGTGACACACATCTCGCGCAAGACAAAGACGTGCTAACGCAGGAGATACGAGATGGACAGACACAACGCGAAGAGATGCGTCCTTTCCCTCGCGCTGCTGGCCGCGCTCTGGATCGCGGTCAGACAGCTCGGCCTGACGGGCGCAGACAGCTCTATCGAGTTCATCGACACACCCTTGTTGATCGGCGTGACCCTGATCTCTCTCTGGGGGCTCAAGCGAGTCCTCGAAAGGACGGGGCCATGAGACTCACCACGCTCGGCAACCTCGTGCTCCTGCTGGTCGCGCTCTGGGTCGCGTCTCACATCATCGACCTCGGCGACGCGCACGATCTGCTCGCGGGACACGGGCTCACCTGGATCGAATTGATGGTCGCGGTCGCGCTCGGTTTGCTGTGGTTTCGCGTCTTCGCCGCACGCAAGTCAGAAAGACAGGACAGGTAGCAACACACAACGAGAAAGGGAATCGCATGCGATCGTGGCTGATCCGACTGCTCGCGTACGGCGCATGGCTGAGCCTCTGGATTCCAAAGCTATTCCTGATCGCCGTGATAAAGCTCGCCGAATCCGGCTGCGCCCAGCAGCAGGGCTCATACCAGAACACACAGGGAGACACGACGTGGACAAGCTGGGACCCCTGACACGCGAGAACGCCATAAACGAGAAAGCCTCCAAGCCTTCAGTTCCAAGCCCGCCGCGAGAGCCGCTCATCCGGAGCGCCGAGGTCGCCAGCAGGCTCGGTATATCGCAGAGATCGCTGCACCGCCTGGTGGCAAGCGGCGGATTCCCCGCGCCGCTCAGGATCGGGCGGTCCGTCAGGTGGCAGCCCTCGCAGGTGGACGCGTTCATCGAGAACGCAGCCCAGAGCGCCAGACAAACACCGAGAACCGGCGAGCTTTAGCCGGCTTCTCGGGTCCTGTCAGTGGCGCCAAGGCTAAGCCGGCGGTAGAGGTGGACGCATGACCAAACCGAGAACAGGCTCCCTGTACGAACGCCCCGGATCGAGATACTGGTACGGCTCCTGGACCGAGCCCGCCACCAAGCGGCGGCGCACGAAGCGATTCTTCACCGACAAGGCCGCGTCGAGGCAGGCGCTCGACCAGTGCATCAAGCGGTCTGAGCGGCAGGCCGCCGGGCTCGAAGACCGGTGCGCCGAGCAGCTGGAACGCCCCATCGGAACCCACATCGACGCGTACTTCAAGGAGTGCCTGCACCGGGGGCAGGCGGCGCGTCACATCGCAACCAAACGCACGCAGCTCGCACGCTTCACCGAGGAGACGGACGCGCTCGCGGACCTGACCCGCGATCACGCGGTCTCGGTCATCGAGACCCTGAAAGAAGCCGGCCTGTCGGCCAGGACACTCAACTCGCACGCTTCGTCGGTCAGCGCGTTCATGAAGTTCTGCGTCAGGACGTCACGCATCTCAATGAACCCGCTCACGGACCTGCCCCGGTTCAACGAGGCCAAAGACCGCAGGCGCGAGAGGCGTGCGCTCACCGACACTGAGATCGCAAGGCTGCTCACGACATGCCCGGTGGAGCGCCGCCCGGTCTATGAGATCGCGGTGCTCACCGGCCTCCGCCGCTCCGAGCTCGCCGGGATCACATGGGGCGATCTCGACCTCGACCGGAATCTGCTCAGAGTCAGAGAAGACATCGCCAAGGCATCGCGGTCGGACACGATCGCCCTGCACCCGGACGCGGTCCGTATCTTCTCATCGCTGCGCCCCGCCGACGCGGCCGCCGATGGAAAGGTCTTCGACTCACTGCCCACGATCCGCACGGTCCGACGCGACTACGAGCGAGCGAGGATCGCGCTGCGAGACGAGCTCGGGCGGTCGGTGGATTTCCACGCGCTCCGCACCACCGCCGCTACAAGGCTGGCAAGAGCGGGTATCACACCCCAGGTCGCGCAGAAGCTCATGCGTCACCGCGACTTCAGGACCACGCTCCGGTACATGGTCCTGGAGCTCGACGACCAAGCCCGGGCGATGGAAATGCTACAGGGCGTGCGCACAGACGGCTGAATCAAAGGCGGGGCCAGCGTCATCCAATAACTAAGTCGCGCTGCCCGTGCCTCGCGGTTCTTGCCGAGAACAAGCCGAACCATCGCAAATAGTGCTGCAGCGCCTACGTCAGCGATTCTGTGTCTTCTCAGAGCACTTGGTGGCAACCGATGTCAGAATCCACCAACTTGCGGGCTGAATGCCCATCGGATAAGCCGCTGCCACGACACGACTTGGCTTCAACTGGCAATCGCTGACATGAACTGAAAGAGCGGGTGATCGGAGTCGAACCGACGACATTCAGCTTGGAAGGCTGACGTTCTACCACTGAACTACACCCGCAGGTTGCTTAGTTTAGCACGCTCAAAGCCACCGGTCCTGTCACTCCTTGTGTGTCCTGAGGCGGGTTTCAAAGAGCTTGAAAATCCGCCTGTATTCATCCAGCCAAGCCGAGGGCTCGACAAACCCATGACCCTCCATGGGGTACAGCGCAACTTCCCAGTCCTGTTTCTCGAGCTCGATAAGCCTCTGCTGTAGACGGATGGTGTCCTGAACGAGCACGTTGTCGTCGAGCATCCCGTGGCAGATAAGCAGCCCACCCTCGAATCCCTCGGCGAACTCGATCGGGCTTGATCGCTCATACGCCTCCGGGTCGAACTCCGGCGTGTTGAGGATGTTGGATGTGTAGCCATGGTTGTAGTGCGCCCAGTCGGTCACGGGACGGAGCGCCGCAGCCGCGTTGAAGGCACTGGGTTCTTTAAACACAGCCATGATCGCGAGAAACCCGCCGTAGGAACCGCCGTACGTTCCGACTCGCGTGGGATCTACACTGTATGTGCCGGCCAACCAGTCCGCGGTATCAACCATGTCTTCAATCTCAGGACCGCCCATGTGTCGGTAGATTGCCTCGCGGAACTCACGCCCGTACCCGGCCGAAGCTCGGAAATCGATGTCCGCCACCACGTACCCCTTGTACGCGAGCATCGAGTGGAACATCATCTCCCGGAAGTAGTAAGGCCAGCCACGGTCGATGTTCTGCGTGTAACCCGCCCCGTGGACGAAGATCACCGCGGGTTTGGTCTCCTCACTGCCCCCGCTGTCGAACGAGTAAATCCGGCCTCTGATCGTGTTCCCGTTTCTGGTTGGGATATCCACGTACTCCGGTTCGATCCACGGCATCCTGGCGAACGCGTCAGTCACCGACCGGGTCAATCTGCGAGGCTCAGCCAAGGGATCCATCTTTTGAACAAATAACTCAGAAGGGTGATCGTTTGTTGAAACCTCGAGCAAGAGATCATTGCCGTCCGGCGAGATCCGGAACCGCTCAACCACACTCCCAAACTCGGTCAACAACTCAACGGAATCATCGATGAGCGAAATACGGGCTACCTCATATATAGACGGATCCGGGCTGTTCGTTCTCGCACAGAGAATCCCGGGCGCCGTCGTCTCGGCGACATCCCAATACTCGTGCTCGCCGCTGGTTACCTGTCTCACGGAGGAGCCGTCGTAGGCGTGGATATGCGAGTAGCCGCTGGTTTCGGATAGGAACCAGTACACGCTCCCGTCAGAGGCCCAGCTGCCAGCCGTTGAACGCCAGTTGATCCACCCATCTGTCGATTCGCGGAACACCGACTCGGCGACCGCTTCGTCTTCGCCGGGTACGACCGACACGATCCAGCGGTCCTTGTTATCTCTGCTCCTGGCCTGGAACACAAGCGTGTGGGAGCCGGGTCTGAAGGCAAGCCAGCTCAGTCCCATTGCTCGTGGCTTTAGCTCAGTTTCATCCTCTGCGTTCTCAGCCTCGTCTGATTTCTGTTCACGCAAGAACGCGAGCGGGTCATCGGTCACGCCGGGCAAACCCGACAGGTCAATCTCGCTCCAACTCTCCCCCACAGTATCGACGAGGAAAAGTCGCTCCGCCGGGGCATCGCGGACACCGACTTTGTGACGGACTCTGGACGATGAAACATAGCCGTCCTCTGTCACGTACGCGGGCATCGTGTCCCGCTCTGCGTCCGGCCAGGGTTTCGAAGCAACCACGGCGATGAACCTGCCGTCATCTGAAACCGCGTGACTGCGGCGTTCGATGCCCTTGCCGAGATAGAACGGGCCGGGCACATCGCTTTCATTTGCCTCACGAACTCTGTCTCGTAGCTCCTCGCGATCCTGATCCCGCTGCCGACGCTCCGCGATGGTCGAGAACAGCCGTTCCTGCTGCTCGTCGAGATAGCCCTCATCATCATCTTCGTCGTTCGGCTCATCCTCGAATCGGATATCCGCGAGTTGGCGCAGCGAAGCATCGTCAAGGCTCAGCACATACCAGTTCCCACCCGAGACATACCCAATCGCACGGCTGCCGCTCACGAAAAACGGAGAGCTCTCGGATTGTGTGGTGCGAGTGAGACGGACAGTGTCACCCGCAGCGATGTCATCCAGAAAGAGATCACCGCCGCGTGAGCAGACGCGCATCGTTCGAGCTCGGTTGTAGCCCCAGCGTGTCTGAGCCATCGCAGACCGCTCGGCATCGCCGACCACCCGCTCTTGGTTCGTCTCAAGATCGAGTTCAACGAGATTCTCGATGTCTTTGCCGGGCTGATCGCGATAGAACATCACCGATCCGCCGTCATCAGACCAGTACGAGCGTTCCGGGAAGAGCCCGATCCAGTCCGGATCGGACATAATCTTCTCGAGCGTGATGCCATGGGTGTCGTCGCCCGGTTGTGAGAATGACGGGAGAGCGCAGAACAAGAGAAGTGCGATGATGGCCTGTTTCATGCGGGCATCCTATTGGATTCTAAGCTCCTCATGTGGCTTCCCAAATGAAACAAGGGCGGCACAAAGCCGCCCCTGATATCCGATTGGTTTTGAGCTTCGCCCGTCTGGCGGCCTTTCCAGATCGGTTACCCGTTTTGTTGTGCAAAGTCCTTCATGAAGCTGGCGAGAGCCTCCGCGCCCGCGTGCGGGAAGGCGTTGTACATGCTCGCGCGCATGCCCCCGATCGAACGGTGGCCCTTGAGATTCACCAGCCCCTGCTCGTCGGCCTCGGCGATGAACTTTTTGTTGAGCTCATCGCTCGGTGTGTTGAACGTGATGTTCATCATCGAGCGGTCGATCTCACGCGCGTGGGGTTTGTAGAAATCGAGAGAATCGAGTGTGTCGTATACAACCTTCGCCTTGGCCTGATTGATCTTCTCGATCTCCGCCAGCCCCCCCTGCTCCTCGATCCATTTGAAGACCTGACCCATCAGATAAATACCGAACGTGGGCGGTGTGTTGTACCGACTCTGCTTTTTCGCCTGCAGCTGGTAATCGAGCATCCAGGGCAGATCACGCACCTGCTTCTCGAGGATGTCGTCGCGGACAATCACGAGGACTGTGCCCGCAGGGCCCAGGTTCTTCTGGCCACCGGCATAGATGAACCCGTACTTGGTCACATCGATCGGCCTGCTGAAAATATCGCTTGACGCGTCGCACACGAACCACGCATCACCCGGGGGCGATTTCGGCATACGGTGCCACTCGGTACCCATGATGGTGTTGTTGCTCGTGAAATGAACGTACTTCGGATTCGCCGAGTACGTCACATCCGCATCGTCGGGGATGCGATCGAACGAGGTCTCCTCTGAGGAGCCCGCGATGTGCACATGACCGAATCGCTTGGCTTCCGCCAGCGAGTCGCTCGCCCACTTGCCGGTATGGAAGTAGTCGGCGGTCTCGCCCTCGGCGAGGAACGCCATCGGGACCTGGTAGCACTGTGATGTCGCGCCGCCCTGGAGGAACATGACCTGGTAGTTGTCCGGGATGTTGCCCACGCGGCGGCAGTCGGCGATCGCCTCTTCAAGCACACGGTCGAACTCTTTCCCACGGTGGCTGTGCTCGAGCACGCCGACTCCGGAACCGAACAGGCTCCAGAGGTCTTCCTGCGTCCGGCGGATGACCTCTTCGGGCACAACGCCGGGCCCCGCCGAGAAGTTGAACGCTCGCTTGACGGTGTTCAGATCGTTCGTCGCAACACTGGTCATGTCTGACTCCACAACGCCTGGCCCGATCAGGCCCCGGCAGATTCCATATCGAGCTTGGCGCGATTCACAACGCACTCAGCCGCCCCAGTCTCCTTGAAGACTTTCACAAGTTCGACCACTTTGTCTGAGACCGCAAGCTGCGCCTGATCGGTCGAAGCACCGCAATGATGCGTGCAATAAACGCCGGGTGTGTTGGCGATCGAAGGGCACCAGTCGCCGTCCTTGAAGCCGGGCTGCTCACAGTACACATCAAGAGCGGCTCGGATGCCCTTGCTCTGGCACGCCTCGGCGAGCGCCGCCTCGTCAACCACCGGCCCGCGGCTTGTGTTGATGAAGTACGCCCCGGGCTTCATCGCCGAGAAGAATTCCTTGTCGCACGACCCTTTCGTCTCATCGGTCACCGGGACGTGCACGCTCACCGCGTCCATCTCCGGGAGCTTCTTGAGCACAGATTCACGGCCTGTATCGATCAGCGACGCGCCAAGCCGCTCAGCCTCGCCGGCCGAGAAGTGGCGCGAGGCTGTGTAGACGTTCATCCCGAAAGCCTTCGCACGGCTCGCGACTTCCTGGCCGATCGCGCCGAATCCGTGGACAAACAGATTCAACCCCTTTAGTCCCCGGGCCTTGCCGTACTCCTTTTTGTTCCAGTGACCCGACTTCAGCTCGGTGTCCTGCTGGCTGATCCGTCGGTCGAGGTTGATCAGGTGCCCGATCGTGAGTTCGGCGACGGCAACCGCGTTCATACCGGGGCAGTTGCTCACAGGAATGCCGCGTTCCGCGGCGTGAGCGTGGTCGATGTTGTCATAACCCGAGCCCGCCCGGATGATGTAGCGGAGCGATTCGCCAGCATCGATGACCTGCGCGGGCACCTTGGTGCTCCGGACCGCCAAGACTTCAGGCGCGACCCTCGCTAGCGCCTCGGGGAGGGTCTCAGGCCCCAGATCGGGCTCGACAGTCACCTCGCAACCGAGAGCCTTCAGCCCCTCGACGCCCTGATCCTCGAACTTGTCAGCAATCAGCACACGCACAGCAGGCCTCCAGACTCGCCGGGGATGCCCCGGGTGCCTGATGATAGGCCCCTGCCGGTGATCAGCCGCCGCTGCTCACTCGTTCTGCAAACCCTCGATTGACGAACGGTTTGCCGTCGAAGTCGACGCCCTGCAAACCCATGCGGGTGTGCTCGTATATGACGGGGAGCCGCAATCCGGTCGGTGCGCTGGGTGGATCCCAGCCATCAAATGGCGTGTAGAGATATGCAGCCGCAGGCTCGTCTGGATCGTCTGCACCGAACGCGGGGTTGTTCGGCCAGACGCCGAAGTTCGCCTCGCTCGTTTCGCGCACTGCCGCGTGACCGTCGTAGAACAGGAGCGGGATCGAAGAATCCTCAAACGCGTAGTACTGGTCTTCCTTGCCCTTGTGACGCTGGTACTCGTCGTACATCATCACCTTCTGGCCCGGGAAGCGGACCTCGTCGACACGCCGACGGCCAAGCACGTTGGGCTGCGACGGCATCTGGTACTGAAAGTGACTCGATCCGACCCGTGATACAGTCGCCGGCCAACCTGATCCTTGACTGTTTCCGTAATCAGGAGAGTAGTGAGCCGTCACGATCTGATAGCTTGAACTGAAAGCCCAACGCCAGAGGTGGTTGAATCCGGTCTGGTTGCTCGGCGGCCTGAACGCGTTCCCTGCCGGGTCTTCCAGATACTCATCGATATTCTTCTGCCAGTATGTCCTCGCACGATCGGCTGGGGAGATGACGGTTTCTGCCGGGAGTGACTCACCAATGTGATCGTTGATCACGAGGTGGTTGTAAAGCACATAAGGCGTATGCATGGGAGAGGCATTGCCCGGATCAGGATCGAGACTCTCGTGCTTGAAGAGCCTGGTAACGATGTCGAGCTGTTGGAGAGCAGCGGCTTCACTGAATGCCGCGGCATTGCTCGGGTTCAGATTAGCACACGCGCGAGCAAGGGCTGTATTTGTTGTCTGGGGAGCCTTGCCCGGCTCCCACGAGAATGTATACGCGCGTGAGTCGTTCTCAGCCGCGTACGAGGCGGCGGCTACCCCGTGCTGGCGGAGGTTGTTGTTGGTGATCATCGCCTGGGCGCTCCGGCGGGCATTGCCCAACGCCGGGAGCAGGATTGAAATGAGCAGAGCGATGATCGAGATGACGACCAGAAGCTCGATGAGAGTAAACGCATGCTTCGACCGGTGATACTTCATACCAGTTCCTTCCGACTCTGGCCCCCTGCGGTTTCATTATATCGCAAAACAAAAGCGGCACCCCGCAGGGTGCCGCTTGAAGATTTCAGCTGGAAATGGCGATTCGCAGTCAAGAGATCATTACATCTGATTCGATCTGCCTTCCTTCGCAACGGGCTCGCCCTTAAAATCGACGCCCTGGAGACCCCAGCGGGTCTGATCGTAGTAGACGGGCACCAGAGTGCGCTGTGCGCCGACCGGGTCCCACCATCTAATGGGTGAGTAGAAGTATGTTTCCGATATCTCTTCCGGAGAGTCTGCGCCGTTGCCCGGGTTATTTGGTTCAAACCCGTAATTGGAGTCGCGTGTCAAGACCGTCTCTACATGGCCGTCATAGAACAGAGCGGGCACTTCGCTGTCCTCGAACGCGAAGTATTGCTCGGGACCGGTGAACCGCTGGTAGGTTTCGTAGAGCAGCACCTTCTTCGACGGGAACGCGACTTCTTCGAGCCTGCGACGGCCGAGCACGTTTGGGTCCGTCGGCATCGCGTACTGGCTGCTGTTGTTTCCTCGCTGAACAGTTCTGGGCCACCTGGGGTCACCGAACGTGCCCGCGTCGGGTGAGTAGTGAGCCGAGACAGTTGTGTACGACGAGCTGAACGCCCAGCGCCAGAGCTGGTTGAAGGAAGTCTGTGCTGAAGGCGGGCGGAACGCGTTGTTCCTGGGATCGTCGAGGTATTCGTCCATGTTCTCGTGCCAGTAGTTGCGGGCCTTATCGCCGGGCGAGATAACCATCTCAGCCGGGAGCGACTCGCCGATATGGTCGTTGATCACGAGGTGGTTGTAGAGCACGTAAGGCGTGTGGTTTGTCGGGGCTGTTGAGGGTTCAGGTGTAAGCTCTGAGTGCTTGAACAGCCTGGACACGATGTCAAGCTGCTGGAACACAGCCGCTCTCGTATGAGCACCAGCGGTGTTGGGCAGGTTCGAACACGCCAGAGCGAGATCGGTATTTGAAGTCTGGGGAACGATGCCGGGCTTCCACGAGAATGAGTACGCCCTCGCGTCGTTCTCAGCACCGTACGAGGCGGTTGCGACGCCCTGCTGACGCTGGTTGTTAAGGCTCCTCAGGAGTTGAGCACGCTTGCGAGCGTTCCCGAGTGCCGGGAGCAGAATAGAGATCAGCAGCGCGATGATGGCAATGACAACCAACAACTCAATCAACGTAAATGCTCGGCGGCCTTTGCGGCTGACCATAAGAACCTCCCCTTGTCTTGCATCGTTGTACCGGAGAAACCGGAATTAAACGATCGGCGGCAGACCCGGTGCAGAACACCCCGGGACACGTGCAGTATATCGACAATTCGATTCCCGCACCCCAAAGGTTCGATTTCAGAGGAAGAGGGCTGCTTTTTTCGCACGATCAGCCGCCGTCACGGCCCAATCGGACCTGGTCTTGCCTCCGGACCCACAACTCTTCCAAAGCCCCGCGTTGCTGCGGCGCGACCTCATCCAGCAGCGCCTGGAAGGCCTCTTCATCGAGATTACCCTCGGCGATCCCGATCAAAGCCCTGTCGTAGGCGAGCCTGCGTGCGTTCTCTTGCTTTTCGGTAGCACTCTCGGTGTCCTGCTGCGGCTGATTAGGGCTTTCCTCTAAGTCGGAGTCAAAAACCGCAGGGATGCCATCAACATCTGTATCCGTCGCATTGTCAGATATCTGGTCGTCAGTAGGCAAGAGAACCTCTGGCTCAAGTGCATCCAGATCGCCGGTGACAACATCCGACCCGGTTGATAGATCAGCTTGAAATGTCTCAGCTGCAGACATTGAGTCGGGCGTAGCGCGCGCGGACAGATAACTCCACGCCCAGAACCCGGCACCGGCGACAACTATAAACGCGATCACGATTGAAAAGACGAGGCCCCTGCTCGAGCCGCTCTTTTCATCTTCGGCGAGTATCACTTTCACTTCAGGCTCAGGAAAGGTCGGCACCGGATGAGCAACCTGCTCCACGACTACCTGGGATTGAGTCGCTGCTTGGTTTGCCTCTGCATGCTCTGAAGCTGCTTGCGTAACTCCGGCAGTAACTGCGTGAGCGGGAGTATGCTCCGGCGCTGGCACAGCGGCTTCGGGTGGTGGTGAAGTCTGGACAGCCGGCGCAGCGACCTTGTTGCTCAGTGAGGCAGCGATCGTCGCGGCATCGGCATCGCCAGGCAGCAGGTGAATCGGGCTCAGACCCAGGTGCTGGCGGTCGTCGTTGACCACGAATGAAGCGCGGCACATCGGACAGAGTTTGGCGATAGGCATCACCGGCGAATGGCACGAGTGGCACTCGCCGAGCAGATGTGCAATGCCCGGTGCGTTCCTGGCGAACGTCCAGAACTGGCGCGTAGCCGGGCCCCGGATGACCGTCTCAGGCTTGATCTTGCCCCTCTGAATCATCTTGACGAGGGTCGAGTAGGAACAGCCAGGCTGGAAGGGCTTTGAGACATCGCGGATGAACCAAGGGCCCATCGCGTTCTGGGACCGCTGACGGGAGAGCAAATCGAAATAGCCATGACAGTTGCTGCACTGCTTCTGATGGGTACTCAGCGAGCCGCAGTAAGGGCACAGAACCATTGCCGGTGCCATGCTTTGCGGATGCTCAGGCCTGTCCTGACCCGGCTTGGCTCCCTGAGTTGCGGGCTGATCGGGTTGGGGTCTTGGCTGGTCCACACATATCCCTTCGCTTGACGCGTCGCGGGCTGGACGCTCTGATCGTGTATGACGAACTCCCGCGACGTGCTTCGCAGCCTGCCCTTGCTCCTCTGCTACGCCAGCATATCCGGGTGCGGCGGGCCGAGTGCCGGTGAATCCATGATCAGGCCCCAATCCATTGCCGAAAGGACTGCCCAGCCCGCCAGACCAGCGATCTTGATCGCGAATTCTGCGCTTTCTCGCGACGCGCTCTGGCCCGTGCTCGCCGAACTCGCTGGGAAGGAAGCTATCCGTGAAGCAGTCCTCGATCACGCGGTCGCGACGGAGTTGAGCAGAGGCGGGTTGTCGATCACGGAGGAAGATGTCGAAGCGGAGCGATCAAGGCTCCGGACGCGTCTGGCGCCGGGCGCTGAAGAAGAAACCGCCAACGAGGTCATGGGCCGGGTGCTTGATCGCAGAGGGATCGGGCCTGCTCGACTCGGCGCATTGCTCAAACGTAACGCGGGGATGCGCAGGCTCATCGCCGACGAGGCCGAGCCCACTGCGGAGATGCTTGAGCTTGCTCACAGGATCCGTTACGGCAGGCAGCTTGAGACCCGCATGATTGTTGTGCAGACCTCAGCCGCGGCGCAGCAAGCCGTCGCCGAGATCCGAAACCGCTCGGATGAACTCGGGCTCAAGCTCGCATTCGCAGAGGTCGCCAGCGAGCGATCGGTTGATAGGTCTGCGAGCCTCGGGGGTGACCTCGGTCCGATCAGCCCCGACGATCCTGGGCTGCCAGTCTCGGTCCGCGGCGTGCTGGCTGAGCTCGACCCAATGACGCCCTCGGACATCATCGCCCTCGACAGCGGGTTCGCTGTGCTGCTCATCGAGCGTGAGATCCCCGCTCAAGAGACAACACTCGAAGAGGTCTACGACGAAATCTCCGCGGAAGTGCGCGAGAGGCAGGAACGGCTGCTCATGGACAGGCTCGCGGAACAGCTGCTCCGTGAATACGCGCCGAGCGTGCTCGATGCTTCTCTGCGCTGGAGCTGGGAACGCTGACGCGAGTTCAGCGTGCGATCTCGACGGCCCGGGTCTCGCGAAGCACCGTCACGCGGATCTCGCCCGGGAACGTCATCTCTGTACTCACGCGCTTGGCGATTCGGTCGGCCACGAGGTGCGCTTCGTCGTCGCTGATCTTCTTCGCATCGACCATCACCCGGACTTCTCTGCCCGCCTGGATCGCGTAGGCCTCGTTCACGCCCTTCTCGCCCAGAGCGATGTCCTGAAGCTCAGTCAGACGCTGGATGTATCGCTCCATCGACTCGCGGCGTGCGCCGGGCCTGGCACTGCTGATCGCGTCGGCGGCCATCACGATCGGGGTGTAGAAGCTGGTCGAGGGGATATCCGCGTGGTGCCCGCCGATCACGTTGAGTATCGGCTCTTTCTCGCCGTGCTGTTTGGCGAAAGCCATGCCGATCGCGGGGTGCCCGCCCTCCTGCTCGTGGTCCATGGCTTTGCCAATGTCGTGCAGGTACCCGGCGCGTCTGGCGATCGTGCCGTCGAGGCCGAGCTGGTCGGCGATGATCTGGCTGAAGTACCCAACCTCGATCGAGTGGCGCAGCACATTCTGCCCAAAGCTCGTGCGGAAGTGCAGCTTGCCCATCGCCTCTGAGACTTTGGGATGGAGCCCTCGAAGGTTGACCTCGATCGCGGCATCCTTGCCCGCCTTGACGACCTGCTGACCGATCTCGTCGCTAACTTTCTGAACGACTTCTTCGATCCTTGTGGGGTGCATCCTGCCGTCTTTGATCAGTCGTTCGAGCGATTGCACGGCAACCGCCTGGCGTATCTTGTCGAAACACGAAACCACGATCACACCCGGCGTGTCGTCGACGATGATATCGGCGCCCGTTGCCTTCTCGATTGCGCGGATGTTCCGACCCTCGCGGCCGATGATGCGGCCCTTCATGTCATCGGAGGGAATCGCAACCGATCGCACGGTCGAATCCGCGGTCACCTCGGTTGAGAACCTCTGGACGGCGTGTACGAGAATCTCGGTAGCCTTCTCGTGCGCCTCGGCTTCGGTGTCCTCCGCGACCTTGCGCACGATCTTGGCGGCGTCCAGCCTGCTTTCTTCTTCGATCCGCTGGAGCACCTCCGCTTTTGCATCTTCCGCGGAGAGCCCCGCGATCGTGATCAGCTTCTCCCGCTGTTCGACCAGCGTCTTTTCGATCTCATCCTCTGTCGCCTTGAGCTCCTGATCGCGAGCCTCCAGCTTAGAGCGGGTCTCATCGATCTTGTTCTGCTCGCGTTCTAGCGATGCCTCGCGCTTGTCAAACTGGTTCTCACGCTTATCGAGGCGCCTCTCGGCCTCCCGAAGCTCTTTCCGGCCTTCGTCGAGTTCCTTCTCCAGGTCATCCCGCCTGGTACGGAACTCCTTCTCAAGCTCGAGCTCACGCTCCTGTTTCTCGGCCTTGGCCTTGATCTCCGCCGTATCGACGATGTTTTTGGCCTCGCTCCGGGCAGACTTCAGGGTTACCCCGAGAAGGACCCTGAATCCCAGGGTTCCGATCACGCCGCCCACGACGAGTCCAACGATGAACAGCAACCAGCCGGGCATCCCACTGCTTGTTGCTGCGTCTGATTGTGCAATCCATGCATGAACCATCCCGCGGCCCTTTCCGGCTGCGGATCGACCAAGCAAACACTCCCGGGTCCGGGTGGTCCGCCGAGACCTGTTGTGAATCCTAACACATCCACACTCTGCCTAGACCTTGGGCGGTCTGGCATGCAAACGCCGTTCAAGGCGTTGAAAGCGGGTTGTCCGGGCGAATATCAAGGCCCGAGTGGAATCAGATCAGGTTCAGCGGGCCGGATTGAGCGGGACTCTTAGCCGACCACTGCTGGTATTGTTAGGCAGCGTATCGGCATATGGCGCGGCGTGCAGATCAGGCCGCCTTCCTATCCCCCAAATTGGGTTTTTGGATCTGAGAAACGTACCTGCAGATCTGCTCGGCGACGAAGGGCTCGTACGACCGGTTCCGGATGAAGTCGAACGCGAAACCGCAGTGGGCATCACCGCTCGAGTCGATCCGGGTGTGGGCGAGCCTGGCCGTCAATGAGAGCGGCAGAGGGATTGCTGGGGACAGATCGAGTCTCATCCAGAAGAGGTGGTGTTTGCTGAGCACCGAGGTCTCGTCGGCATTGATGAGCAACCCGACTCCCCCGCCGCCGATGTTGAGCATCGTCGAGCTTATGCTCTGCCCAAGTTCGGGTTTGGCGAGTTCGAACGGGTCGTTGGCCGTGCCGTGACTCGACGAGTCCACGATCGCGGCCTGGGTCGCGACCTCCAGCGGGACAGCCGAATCAGGCTCGAGGAGCTGGTAGATCTGGATCGGTGCGAGACTAAGAGATGTGGTTGAAGTGCGGTAGAAGTTGCGTCTCTGGCAGCGTTCGACGTTGATGGGCATCGCAAGCTTGAGCGCTTTGACCGTGCCGAACTGCGAGATCTTCTCGACGTACTCGAGCACGCGTGTCCGGAACATCCATCGGTTCTGACCGATCGCGATGGCTCCGATGATCTCCGCACCGATATCAACCGGTACTGTCTTGTGCAGCGCGACCGGTTGCTCGACGACGAGCGACTCATTATCCATTGATAGAAGGCGTACTTTCCAGACGAGATCGAGTTCGCTGTCCTCGCTATCGACAGTGATTTCGATCGGGCCATTCCTCTCCACGAGTGAGTGCAGAGAGTCGCGCCATCGTTCAGTGCGAGATCGTCTGGCAGGCATACAAACCTCCTGTTTGCCGATGGTTCGGTGAACAGGTATGCATCGGCACTGTGAAAGCTGGGCTTAACGCCGTAATACTCGTATCGCCCCCTGAAACAGAGTTCTAGGCGAATCACTTACCCTCGATTGGTTAGTTGTCGGGTTGTTCTCGGACGGTATCGGAATCAGACCGCTTCGCGGCGAGTCGTTCGAGCAGTGAAGTTGCCCTCTTGTCGCAGGTCTCATCCCAGCTGGCGGGGCCGAACGCGGCTGCCGAGAGCATCGAAGCGAGTTCCTGTTCAGCAGGGTCTGTTGCGTGAGCGGTGAGCCCCGCCCAGGCGGGCCGCTCGCGGCCGCAGACCTGCCAGTGCTTGAGCAGAGCAGACCTGATTTGTAAAGCAGATTCAGGTAGCACCACCTCGTATGCGTTTAGGGTTTCCTGCCTAGGCCGCCTGTACCAGCGATAGACAAAGAAGCCAGTGACACCTGCAACGACAGCCGAGAGAACGAGCCTGAGAACCTGCTTGCCTGTGTTCACTATCTCGACGTCTTGGTTGACCCCGCTGAGCGTTTGGCGGTCCAGCCCGAACATATCCAACTGGTTGCGCTCGTCGAAGGAGACAACCTGCGTAAGCCAGAACCCATCGATCGCGTCGAGGACTCTACGGAGCAGACGATACTGCGCTTCGTCGGGGGCGTGGAGCGAATCAAGCCCGGGTGTCGGGTCGAATACTCTCCAGATGCCACGCGAGACTTCCGCTTCGATCCATGCGTGTGCGTTTGATCGACGAACAATGTACCGCTCTTTCTCGCTGTCGTACTCGGCCATGACATAGCCCGTGATGACACGGGCGTTGATACCGACACTCCTGCAGAGCGCAGCCATGGCTGAAGCGAAGTACTCACAGTGCCCTGTTTTGGCCTCGGTCAGGAACCATTCGATCGGGTCGAGATCACCCTCGGGTTCTCCGATGTCGAGCGTGTAGGAGAACTCACCTGAGGTCGCGAGCCATCGCTCGATTGCTTTCACAGCTGCGCCGGTTTCAGACGCGGGTCTGAGTCCGGGCTCTGCAGCGATACCCTCGGCCTCGAGGATCGAGCTTGCGATCGAACGGATCGTTGTGTTGTTGAGAAAGAACGGATCCCGCTCGTGTCTCGAAGGCCTGCCGTATGAGATCGTGGATACTCTCGGAGTTTCAGCAGATAGCACGGTGTACTTCGTCAGTTCTGTTTTGCTATCCGCCAGCCTCGCGGTCCGGCGCCGATTATCGATAAGTGCAGAGCCGTCCTGATGGTGCTCGAAATTGATCCGTAAGGGTTGCCAGAGGCTGAACAACACCCCACCGTCGGAGGCGCTCGGGGTCAGGTGGATCGTCTGTTTGATGTCGGTAAAACTGATGTCATCGTCGAATCGGATCCGGTCTCGCGCCTGCGGCGATGAGATGTGCCTGGCATCACCCCGGCTCACGTCGAGATCGCTCTCCCAGCGGCCGTCCTCGTAGCTGGTCAGCGCGGTTCCCCGGAGGTGGTACACGACTCCGAGGGCACCGAGTTTCCGCCCACCGACCTGTTCTACCTCGACCTCCATCACGATCGTCTGGTCCTGCGATATCAGCCCACTCCGTCCGAGTTGGACGGAGTTCCGGAAGCCTGTGGAGGGCCCCATGATGGGTCTCGCCAGTCCCTGGAGTGTGTCACCCCCGATTCCTCTTGGGAGTAGAACAAAAGCGACGACGGAGATGCCGATGACAAAGATGAATGCTGTCGTGAAAGTCCCGACGATCGGGCTAGAACCAGACCTCTCTTTGTGGAACGCGCGCTTGAGTTTGTCGTCCTTTGGCTCTCCGAACCTGAGCGCGCCCTCGATCTGCATTCGCATCGCGGCGTAGCCAAGCAGCGGGATAAACAAGAGCAGCATGAGCCCGATCAGCAGCGAGTTGCTAGAGATCGCGGCCGCGAGCACCAGGAATATCGCGACAATCAGCAGCTGCATATCATCGCGGGCCGTCCAGCGTTCGAGCGACTTGAGCACGGCAAGGATCGCAACAAACTCCGCGAGCACCGAGATTTCTGGCCCCCTGTCAAGCACACGGAACCCCGCGTACACAACCGCAAGAAACGTCGCCAGCGCGATCACCCACTGAGGGACGATCGTTGCCGACTGCTTGAAGCTGTAGAACCTCGCGATGGCGAGCAGCGGCATCATCAAGAGCACGAGCTCGCTGCCCGGCTCTGCAAGTGTGTACGTGATCATCGCGATGAGCAGGGTGACCGTGGTCAGCCACGCGGCACGAGGGGTCATGGGTTTACCCTCTTAGCTCGGATGTAGGATTCTTCTTTTGCCGGGTCGAGGACAATCGTGCTCGCGGGGGTTGTGCCCGCGCCGACCGAGATGATGCCGTCGCTCATCGAGTGGCCCCGGGGGCTTGCTTTCTTAGGAGGTTCATCGCCCAGGGTGGCCAGCAGGTTCGCCCATGTGGGCCGGGTGTTGTCAGCGTGATCCGGCTGGATATATATGCCGCACGAAGGTACAGACAGCCCGGATGCGATGCCGGCCTCGTTGAGTTCTTTGCCTACAGCGAGTGCGAGTCTTACAGACGCCTCGGCCTTCTCTTCTCTGTCTCGAAGATCGTCCAGGGATGCTTCGATGACAATCCAGACGCGTTTGCACTGCGGTGCTGCGACTTCGCGGCTGATCAGCTTGCTCCATCTTGCTGATGCTTGCCAGGCGATCGATGAAACCGGATCGCCTCGCTGATATTCGCGGAGGTTGTAGAGCTCTGCGCCGCCTCCCTTTCTGCGGAAGTCGGCGCGTCCTTCATCCCCTGCGGATTCGAGGGGGCCCAGGACGCCGTGCCTGAGTTCAACGGATTCGGGCATGACGACGATCGCATCCTCGCGGTTAAACCGCATGGATTTCTTTGAGATGCCGAAGGGGAACATCGTGAGCAACCTGCCGGGCCCGAGCGCCCAGCGTCCCCGATGCGGAAACTCGATGAATGCTTCAACCCGCTGCTCTCCCCTGGCAGGGACTCGGTCGATCCCCGCCCGGATAGGTAGGTCCGTCCCTGCGGGACCGCTTGCAACGTCAAGAACCCTGAGTGCAAACGCGGAGATGATCTTGTTGCGGTTACTGGTGTGGTAAACGATTTTGGCAGGCTTGCCCGCCTCGGCTTTGACCGGGAGCCTGCGAGCGAATCTGAGGCCCATCATCGAGCTGCCAGCGAGGAAGCCGCTGACGATGACTGCGGCGAGCGCGAGCCCCACAGTCGCAAAGAGCAGGTTGTTCTGGCTGCTCATCGCGCCCAGCAGGAGCATGAACGTCGCGCCGACATACAGGATGGCCACAAGATGGATGTGGTCTCGCCTGGCGTCGGGGGCGTGGAGTTCGAGCTGCCGCCCAAGGGTACTCATGCCTTACTTATTCGCTTGAACTCCTGATCGGCTTCAAAACAACCAAAAGCGATTCGTGTGGGGTGGGCGTGGGCATCGTGACGCGGGCGGGGAGATAGCCCTCTGCTTCCACCTGGAAGCTCATCGCCTGACCGAGAGCAGAGTCGCCTTTGAGAGGAATATCGAACACGCCTTCCTTATCGCTCACCGAGGTCAGGGTCACTGTAGAACGGGCTTCCTGCACGGCTGTGATCGTCGCGCCCTCGACACCCTCGCCCTCGAGGCGGGAGTCGGTCGCGGGAACTGCTGTAATCACGCTGAGGTTGCCGGCGATGATCTTGCCGTTGACTGTGACCGGTGAGCAGCCCACAGCCAGCATTGCGAAGACAAACAAACCGGCGAGTGCGACGAGCTTTGCTTTCATGCCTGTGATCCTTCCATGGACGGCTCGGCTGAGTCCGATGCCCCTTCATCGGCGCTCGGGGCTTGCTCCGTCGATTCCTGAGCGAGTCTCGCGGGAACCGCGGGTGCATCGGCGATCTCTGGGAGGTCTTTGAGGTTGGCAAGACCGAACTGGGTCAGGAAATCGCGCGTGGTGCCGTAAAGCATTGGGCGTCCGAGTTCCTCGGCTCTTCCCGCGATGGTGACGAGCCTGCGATCCATGAGCGATCTGAGCACCTCGCCGCACGCCACTCCGCGGATCGACTCGATCTCGGCGCGGGTGACCGGCTGCCTGTATGCGACGATGGAGAGAGTCTCGAGGGCGGCTCTGCTCAACCTGCTGCTGGCTCTGTGGCCGTGGAACGAGGCGAGAACATCCGCAAACGCCGGCTTGGCCATGATACGGAACCCGCCTGCGATCGTCTCGATGGTGAATGCGCGACCCGAGGCTTCGTACGAGGAGTTGAGCCCCTCCACGGCCTTGCGGATCACATCGGAGTCGATATCGACCCCCAGAGCTTCGCCGACGGCGTCGGCGATCTGCGCGGGCTTGACTGACTTGTCGATCGTGAGCAAGACCGCCTCCACGGCTTGCTCAATCGAGACGTTCTGATCCGATTCACTCAAGGCTTGGCCTCCCTGCCTGATGTCCTACATGCTAGCAGGAACCGCCCCTGCGGCTAATCTACGCTCATGGCCCACCACGGCGACATGCTCCCGAGTCAGCAGCACCGGTACGACGACCTGCCCGAACTCACCCCGAGGCAGCTCCACGACAGACGCGAGGGCGTGTTCCTGCTCATTGCGGGGCTCTTCCTGGGGACTTTGGCGATGCTCAACATCCTGGGCATCTCGAAGTTCGTTGTGCTCGCGTCCATAAGCGACGGCAAGGGGCTCAGCCTGGGTGAGTGGGGAGAGATCAGCTTTGCCGTGGCAATCGGAGTGTTGCCGTACCCGATCACATTTCTTTGCACCGATTTCATCAGCGAGCTCTACGGAAAGAAACGAGCCAACATGGTTGTTTGGATCGGGCTCCTTCTCAATGTCTGGGTCATCTTTATTCTGTGGCTCGGTGGCATCTTGCCTCCAGTAGCTGAATCGGTTGAGTTTGGTACGACGGCCGGTGGAGAGATAGTCACGGGCCCCCCGCTCCCTTCGCCTGTGATTGATGATCAGGGAGAATTTATTCGCTTTAATGACTCGTGGACATTCATGCGCTTGCGAGGCTTGGCTTTTGGTGCCGTTACAGCTTCAATGATTGCCTACTTGATCGCCCAACTCGTCGATGTGCACGTCTTTCATTTCTGGAAAAAGCTGACGAGAGGTAAGCATCTCTGGCTCCGCAACAACGGGTCTACCCTAGTGAGCCAGCTTGTTGATACGGCTGCTGTCATTCTCATCACTCACTTCTACGCTCGGGCACTGCCGATTGTGTCAGATGAACCACTCTGGCCCCAGCTGATGCTGTTTATCGGGACCGGTTATGCGTTCAAGCTGGCGGTCGCTTTATTGGACACAGTGCCGTTCTACTTTGGAGCACACCACCTCTCCCGTGCGCTTCGGCTGCCCCCACCCGGATCGGGGCACGCACCGGAAACCGCCCCTGCCGGTACAGACGGCGCATAAGTGGCAAGGACCTTCGATATCGGCTTAGAGGACGATGGATCCCGCTGCCGAGGCTGGAATCAGCTCTGCTACGTGTCGATTGACATTCAGAATCACTGTTCCGAAAGGGGGCGGTCCGCACATGGGTGGGAAGAAGAAGATTCTGCTGGTGGACGACGAGCCACACGTCACGCTTGTTCTGTCACGCAAGCTCGAACGCGCTGGCTTTGTCGTTGAGACTGCTCGCGATGGTGAGGAGGGGTTTGCTGTCGCGTGCAACTTTCAGCCCGACCTCGTGATCAGCGATCTCCAGATGCCTCGCGCCGACGGGCTGACACTCGCGACGACACTAGCGTCGAACGAATCCACGAGCAATATCCCAGTCCTGATGCTCAGCGGTCGAGGGTTCCTGCTTGACACCAATCTTGCCGCCAGCACACGGATCGCACGCGTTCTTGAAAAGCCTTTCGCTGCGAGCGACATCATCGAGAACGCGTTGGAGATTCTGGAAGCTTCGAGTATTGACCACCCACGGGGGCAGGCAGCATGAATCCGCTTACCACGCTCGAATCGGATATCGACACTCGCTGCGTCGAGAGTGTCGGGCGTGAGATCAGTGCCCGTGCTGCGAAGCTCGGCTTCAGATGTGTTGTGCACGACTCTGACCAGGACAGTTTCCATTGCTACGGCGGCGAGAGCGAGAGCCTCATCGGCAACCAGCGCTGGCACGCGGTCCTGAAATCCAAATCAGATGATTGGGAGCAAGGCAAGTTCAGAGGTGGGACGGGCGTTCGTGTCTGGTGTCTCCCGATTGAACGCAGACACCGGATTGTCGGACGGGTATTCCTGCATCGTTTCCGAGATCGGATCCACAAGAACGCCCTCTTCTCAGGAATTCTCGAGAGCGAGGACGCCCGTCGTTCTCTCGCGGAAGTAATGCGGATCGAGCACCCCGAAGAGCAGCTCCTGGTGGATATGCTGCGCGAGGCTGTTGATGACCAGGTGACGATCCACGAGGCTCGGTTTGACGCGGACGACCTTGCACACAGGCTAAGCGAAGCTTACGAGACGCTCGAGTTGCTCTACGCCCTCGGAAGATCGATGAAGAGCATCGATAACCCGCAGAAGTTTGTTGTCCAGGTCTGCCACCGGATTCGCGAGACTCTTGGGTTTGGTTTCGTCGCGATGCATGTGGGCAAGGACACCGATATCCTGCCCGCCGAAACGATCTGGGACGGCGAAGAAGACGCAGGCCCTGAGTCGATCGAGGGCCGCGACAGACTCCTACGTGCCATTATGAAGCATGCACCGCTTAACGAGTGGAAGGACTCGCTCGGCGCCGTAGTGCGTTCGCTCCCGAATGAGTATGGCACGGACGCGCTCATCGTCGCGGGAGACAAGATCGCCGATGGCGGTCACATCTCAAGCTACGACACCAAGCTGATCGAAGCGGCTTCGAGCTTCACATCGACGTTTCTCTCGAATGCGAGGCTCTACGATATCCAGAAGCGACTGTTCGTTGGGATTATCGAGTCGCTCTCGGCAGCGATCGATGCCAAGGACGCCTATACCGAGGGTCACTCGCGGCGGGTCGCATATCTAGGCGAGCAAATCGCGTTCCAACTCGGTATGAACACACAGGATGCCGAGCGGGTTCGGATCGCGGGTCTCCTGCATGACGTCGGGAAAATCGGCGTGCCCGAGGCAGTGCTTTGCAAGCCCGGCCGGCTGACGGACGATGAGTTTGAGTACATCAAGAGACACCCCGAGATCGGGTACAGGATCCTGAAGGACCTCACAGGTCTGGAAGATGTCCTGCCCGGCGTGCTGCATCACCATGAGCGTCAAGACGGCCGCGGCTACCCGCACGGCCTATCGGGCGATGAAATCCCCCAGATGGCCCGGATCCTCGCGTGCGCAGACACGTTCGATGCCATGAGCTCTAACCGTGCCTACCGCTCAGCGATGCCGCGCGAGAAGGTGCTCGCCGAACTCGAGAGGTGCAAAGGAACACAGTTCGATCCCGATGTTGTAGACGCGTTCCTGAAGATTGACCTGACTGTCTATGACAAGATGGTCGCTGAAGAGGCGGCCTCATCGACAAGCAAGGCCGCGTAAAGAATCAAGCCGCCGGCTCGATATCAATTGACCACACGCTCCCAAGAACCCGCAACGACCTCGTAGCCCTCAGCCTGCGTGAATCCATCGGGCGGACCCGAGGTTGCGCCGGGGTGGTCGTTGATGCTCACGAAAACCGGATCGATCCAGACGTCATCCGTTGAGAACATCGCGCCGACCATCATGAAGTCAGCTGATATGCGTATATCACCGTTCGCATAGATCAGTCCCTGATGAACACCTACCCCCCACCCCGTGTCCAATATGAGATCACCGTCGACGAGCAGGGTCGGACCGCCGTGATCACCGAACACGAGCTTCGACTGATGAAAGTGCACGGTGTTCAAGCCAAGGTTTGTCACAATGAGCGTGCCTTGCACCGTGCAGTTGCTGAGAATCAAGCCTTTCCCGCCCGCATCGATGGTGTAGATCCCGTTCGGATCAACAGGAACCTTGCTCGGAGCTGATACATCTGAGAATGTTTGACCATTGTAGGAACCGGTGTGCATGCTCGAGTCGATCAGCGTGCCCTTGGCCATCCATTCCGTAATGAGCATCGGGTCCGGCAGATCAACCGGGTCTTCGATCGCGACCTTGCTGGAGCTGAATGACATACCGCTGTACGTTGTCAGACGTCTGGCTGTGCCGCCGCTTTCGATGGTCAAGGAAGCACCGGTATCAAGCGCGAGTCTGTCTCCGACAGTGATTGATTTCTCAAGCGAAGGATGAGGTCCACCGACTGTTGCCACGGTGACCTCGAGTGTCTGCCGCGCATCGCCAACAACACCGGTCCCTGAGATAACGAACTCTTCCGCCTCATCGTCCGAGAGATCGCCATCGTCCTTGTCGGTGATTGTGACACTCATCGTGCCTTGCCCGAAAGCACCTGTGCGAATAGGAACCCCCGAAGTGATGCTGTCTCGCCAGTCATCTTTGAGTGTGACGATGTGAACACCCCACTGCACCGCGGATTCAGCGATCATGAGCGCTTCATCGCGATCGGCATCCGATTGAGCGATCGCCGCCTGCGCGCGCAGCATGCGGAAACCCATAAGCCCGATTAG
Source organism: Phycisphaera sp. (assembly GCA_003712165.1). Taxonomy (GTDB): domain Bacteria; phylum Planctomycetota; class Phycisphaerae; order Phycisphaerales; family UBA1924. The sequence continues at coordinate 1,349,450 of RHLH01000001.1, read as the reverse complement.
CGTCACAATAACCGAAGACATGAGCACGAGCAGGTAGACCGTACCTCGCCCAGATCGTTTCCGTGTGGTCATGGCTGGATCCTTTCCCACTCGGAGCTGCGCAGGAACGTCGTCTGAGCGATTTGTTCATCTCCATACTGAACTTTGACTGTGATCTTGCGAAGACCAGTCTCGGACGCCTGAACCAAGTCAGGGTCGCCCAGTCGCACAACTTCTATCTCAACGCCTCGCGTCCAGCCCGTATATCCGGCAAGAACATTGCCGTCCTCGTCGGTTGGTGGAGACTCTGAGTAGCCGTCGTATTCGTCGATCGTCACGAAAGACGATCTTTTACCTGCACCCTTGACCGCACGGACCGCAGTCGAATCTGCTTTGAGCGCGAATGAGCCATCACCTATGGAAATATCCAGCGCACCAGAACTCCAATCAGCGACCGGCCTGGTTGCGATCTCTTCCGCGAGCGACCTGCAGAGCATGCGGCCCCGAGCGAGGTTAGCCGCTCGGGCTTTCTGCCCCGCACTGGACGCCGCGAGCGACATCGCGGCTGCCGCCAACCCACCAACGATCGCTGTCGCCAGGACGATCTCAACCATCGCAAAGCCACGCTTCGTTTTCTTGCGCATCACGGCACCCTCGTGTTCAGGAGTCTGAACTCGCCTGTTACCGAGACGGGCTCAACACCCAGGGTCGTAATCTCGATGACGATCCTGTCTGCCGGGTTGGTTGTTCGCCCATCAGCATCGAAGCTTGCTCTAGCAGTAGATGAGACATCGAAATCGCTGATTGTCGAGACCAGTTCGTTGTCAACACCGTTAAACGAACGCACGAGCGGATCACCGCTGGTCCCGGACCACGAGTAGCTGACAGCTTCCGACGCGGCATCGTCTGTACGGTCTGACAGTGTGAGATCGAGCCGCCTCCCGCTGAGAATCGTCGCGGTCGTCGCGAGCCTGATGTCCTCCCCAACGAGCATGAGCGCACGACCCGTTGAAGCCTGTGTTTCGGCTAGACCTCCCGATGTTGGGAGCGAGCGCGTAGCAACGACAATCGACGAGCCGATCGCGGTGATCAGTATGCCAACAACGCTCAGGCTGACAACAAGCTCGATCAGTGTAAACCCACGTCTCGTCATCGGGCACTCGCTTGCATGATCGCGTCGTTTGCCGACATGTCAAAGGTCTGCGATTGCCCTGTGGATCGAATCGAGATCGATTCGCCGTCGGTAGGTGTATTCAGTGAAATGTTGACGACCTGCACGCTCGATGTCCCAGAAGTGAATACCACTCTTCGTGCGTCACGTCCCACTGCGAGGGTGAGCTGCCCGGTCTCGAGCAAGAGCCCGTGGCCCGATATATCCAGCGCGTTGCCCTCGAGCGATACCCCGAGCATGTTGACATTGAATGGCTCGAGACTGAGGTCCACGGTGTGATTCTGGGCTGGGTTGCTCGGGCTAGGCTGCCCGACCAACTCGTACGTCTCCGCGGTTGTGTCGAAAACGATCGACCGCGTTTCGCTTGTGCTGTTCGCCACGGTGGCGGTGATGTTTACGTCGGCAAGAAGCTGCTGAACCGCGGCGTCAACGCTGTACCGTGAACCGGCGTTGCTCATGCGTGGGATTGCGATCGCGGCGGTCACAGAGATGATCACGATGACGATGACCAGCTCAAGCAAAGTAAACGCCCTGGACCGCGAACAAGCGGCCAGGGTGTTTGTGTTTGGTATGGGAGATGCGTGTTGCGACACAGGACGCCGCTTTCAGTTAGGTTAGAAGGTGTTCCAGGCGGTGCCGGAGCCGTTGACCTCGGCGCCCGTGGTGTTCGATACGATTGCACCGGTGTCTTCATCATAAATCCAGCCGATACCAGCGGCGTCGGCAGCTGCAACACCGCTCGAGCCCTGACGTGCACCGACGGGCAGTGCCGGGACAGAGCGGAGGTACGGGCCGTAGATAAACGCACCTGTCTTTGTCGCGTTGGTGCCGCCCGATGCGTTGCTGTAGAGCAGCATCTGGTCAGCGAAGTTCGCTTCGGTCGGGAACGTACCGCCGTGCTCGGCTGCGTAAAGCTCGATCGCGCCGCGTAGAGTTGCAAGGTTCGAGACAAGCGCGGACTCGGCAGCGCCTTCAGCACCACGGCTCATTCGCGGGATCGCAACGGCGCCGATCACGCCGAGAATCACAACAACGATGACGAGTTCGATAAGGCTGAACGCCCGACGGCGGTTACGAGTAATACGAAAATTCATCTGCCAATCCCCCATACTGATGGCTACTTACAACGCACATCGGCAGCAGCTATTGAGGGCTTGACGAGTCATCGAGGCACGAAGCCGAATAATGCAATGAAATGCCGTTATCGGTCGAGGCCGGGCCTGTCCAGAGGCAGCCTGATCTCCTGCTCGCCCAGCTTGAAGACGGCTCCGTCAGTTTCGATCTTGATCAGTTCAACGCCTTCAACGGTGTCCCCGATCTTCAGCAATCGTCCATCGACGACTGCTATATCGCCGCTAGGCTGGCTCAGCACGGCCGTCAGGTGATGACGCGAAGCAAATCCTGTGCTTTGGGGCGTTGGGTTCTCGGACTCGGCTTGCAACACGACTTCTGCAGCCGGTTCACTGAATGCGTCCAGCCTGCGGAACGCAGGCAGTGACAGCCTCTGCCCAGCCTTCTCGAACCGCTTCCCCAGCGGTTCTGTGTTCCGAGGTATCGCCTGCGAATCTGCGCTCGCGCCCATTCCGGTGGGCTGCTCTACAGCTTCTATTGGCACGACAGTATCGGCCTCCGCACGGAGGACAAATTTGTCGAATGCGAGACCGCCGAGGGCAGCACCAATGATGCCAACATGAATGAGATTTGGTTTCTTTCCCGCCACGAAGGTAATTGTCTGATTCGATCTCTGACGATTCAAGTGATCTCAGTGATGAATCGAAACCTCAGCCCTCATGACCGTCAGAAGCGTTAGGAGCCGCGTACCAGACCATCTCGAGTTGCAGGCGACCAGACACACCATCCTGTGCGGCGATGCGTTCGAATCTGATCCCGAGCAGACCGGTATCCGGCAGTTCCTTCCGCAGAGCTGCCAGAAACTCGACCGCCTGGATGTAATTTACTCGCCCCACAAGTGAGATCTCGATCGCCCGATAGCGTTCGGCTTTCGCTTCAGCGCCAGGCCTCAGGCCTTCGAGTGTCATACCTGCTAGTTCAGCGATTGCCGTGAGTCGCGAGAGACGAGCGTTAATCTGATCGATGTTGGAAAGCTCGATGTCAAGATTCTCAAGCCGATCGGTGAGCTGCCCTGCTGCTTCACTAGCGTGCTTCTCTGATTCTTCACGCTCTGCGAGCGTTCGCTGCGAGAGCCAAAGGTCGGCCTTAAGTGAAACCGTGTCTGAGTAAGCAGTCTGCAGAGGGCGAACACCGCCGAGGTACATCCCCGCAACGACAGCGGCGATCATTGAGATACCAACGGCATCGACCGATCGGGTATTCATTGGGACGCCTCCTCTTCGATGTGTCCGATCTCGCACATGATCTCGAACCCAACCGCGCGCTCGCTCACATCGGGTCGGGGTAGGGTTGCCACGAGACGAACCGAGTCAAAGAGCCTGCACTGCTCAAGGAACAATGCGTACCGTGTCGCGTCGCCCTGGAGCAACGAGACACCAGTCACCGTGACACGGTAAGGACCTGTTGCGGTATTGCCCGGGGGAGGGACCTCAAGTCCTTCGTCGTCCTCGACCAACGATGTCGTCAGCGTTTCCAAGTACGCACCGTCCGTCAATCCTGCAGCCAGCACCCCAAACAGGATGCTCCAATCGGGCTGCCCCACGATATCCTCGGCAACCCCGAGCTCGTGAGTAACCAGCTCGATCTGCCTGATAGCCGCGGCCTCGGAAGCTTCAAGCCTGTTGATAACTGACTTCACCTGATGGAGCTCTTCACGAACAGGGGTATCCATGTCACTCAGAAGAACATTTGCAACAACACAGACTGCGATACCGAGCAGGCTTATCGCAACTGTGCCCTGAACCCAGAGCGCAAATCTCTGGCGCAGCCGGAGCCTTTCCTTGATGGGAGCGGGAAGGAGATTCGGTTGCATCACGCGACCTCCTTCGCGGCATCGCGGGTTGCGAGTCCGATCGCTGACGCCCATCTCGAGTCGAATGAATAGTTTTGCAGCAAACCACTCGGCGTCAGATCAGCCACGAGTTTGTCTGTGATATCTGCATCGAACTCTTTGAGAAGCTCCTGCTTCACACCCTCAAAGAGATGCGGCTGACCGAGCACAACAACAGTCGCGTCTTCGAGGCCTGGGAACCTGTTGACGAGATAATCAATCGTCCCGATGAACCCACGAACGATCGCTGTGGGATCGGATGAGATATCCGCCCGTGGCGTACATCTCGCAAAGAGCACGTTCCTGCCTTCATAGGCATAGAGCCTCGCGCCTCGGCCGCCGATGTCGAGCACAACACGATTGTTAGAGCCCGTCACTCGCGCCAGCGCGGTGAGTTCCGGTTCGATCGCGCTTACCTTTATCCCCTCGGACTCAAAGGGGGCCAGCAGCTCACCCGCGTCCTCGTGGCCGTATGCGATCGCAAAGTACTCTGTTGCTTTCTGGCGAGGTGATTCTGGAAGATCCCAGATAAACGACTCGAAGTTGCCGCTGATGCTCTTGGCGATTTCGGCCTTGGCGAGCGAATCGATTGGCGCGCCTGAGGATCTGGGCGGGAGTTCGATCATCGACGACATGAGCCGCTCAGATGGCGCTCCAACGACAGCACTATGAATACAAACTCCCTGTCGCTCCATCGCTTGTATGAGTCGCTGAACATCGAGCTGAGTCGGATGGGGGTGATTTAGAGTTCTGCCGCTCTCAACCGCGGCGATGATCTCACATTTCATGCCGTGATGACGCAGTGCGACCGCGCGGAGTGTATCTGAGCCCACATCGATTCCAACCGAGATTTTGTTCCGTATCGGTATCGCCATCAGCCGGCCCCCGTGGATGCGGTCAGATCGAAAAGCGGGAGGAAGAGACTGAGCGCGATGAATCCGACAAACACACCCAACACAGTCAGAATCAGAGGCTCAATAATGCTTGTGAGTGATCGCACGACGATGTCGTTATCTTCATCCATGATGTCCGCAAGGGTCATCAGCACCTCACCCACTCGGCCAGTCTGTTCACCATTACGAATGGCTTCGCTGACTGAGGTAGGCAGGAGTGGTGATCCGGAGAACGCATCGCTCATTGATTCTCCCCGTTCGACCTTGTCCTGTGCGGAAGCAATCAGATCCTCATAAAGCACGTTGTTCGCGCTGCACTGCGCGATCTCAAGCGATTCGAGCAGTGGGACCTTGGCCTCCATCAAAACGCCGAGCACCCTGGCGAACTTCGCGGTCTTGAAATCGCGGATCACTTTCCCAAACACGGGCACCCTGACCTGGAATGTATGAAATGCGCGTTGTCCCTTGGCTGTTCCCAACCAGCTGTAAACGCCAAAGCCAACACCGCCAATCGCAATCAAGATCGCCCACCAATACGACTTGGCGTACTCGGATGTAACCATGATCATCTGTGTCGTAGCGGGAATTGGAGTGTTGAGCGTTTCGAAGAGCTCTTTGAACCTCGGCAGAACAGTGAACGCGAGCAATATCAGAACACCCGACGCAACTGCCACCAGAAGAGCCGGGTACACCATTGCTCCAGTCACATTGTTCTTGATTGACAGCTCCTGACGGACGATCTTTGTTAATCGGTCGAGGATGCTTTCAAAGTTGCCGCCCGATTCACCTGCCGCGATCATCGCGCGATACACCTCATCAAACGCATCGGTGTGGTGCGACATCGCTTCCGCGAGCGGCCTGCCCTCCTCAACGTGATCGCGCAGATCTGTGACAACCGTGCGCCACTTCACATCGCTCGTCTGCCGTTCTACCGCTTCGAGCGCCTGGACGATCGGAGTGCCAGATGTGATCAATACAGACATCTGTCTGGTAAAGCCAGCAACATGGCTGAGCTTGCTACCCGAGAACAAACTGCGCTTTGACACGCTGCTCTTACTACCGCCTTGCTCATGGATCGTATCGACGTACAGCCCTTCGGCCTTGATCAGCGTGCGGGCTTCCGATTCGCTCGAGGCTTCCTTCAGGCCCGACTGTTTCGACCCATCCTTGGTATATGCCGTATAACGGTAATTCATGCGGCGGCCCCTATCGATTCGTCTCCGAACTCATCGATCTTCTCGGGCTCTTCTTCCCCGTCGACATGTGTCACACGGAGTGCCTCTTCCAGGCTCGTTATTCCATCCAGCGCCACCCGCACGGCTTCCTCTCGCAAGGATGGGACATGCATCGCGCGGAGTTTCACTCTCAACTCATGCGATGGTGCGCCGATGTGAACAAGCTTTCTGAGTTCCGGCGTGATAGTCATGAGTTCGTAGACTCCGATTCGCCCAATAAACCCGGAGTCGTGGCACTGCTGACAACCGGCACCCTTTCGGAACGATCGGGGCACATCTGTTGAAAGCCCAGCATCGTGCAAGGCTTGCTCGCTTGGGTAGTATTTGGATGCACACTGCGGGCAAACCTTCCGGAGCAATCGCTGGGCTACCGCGCCAATGATCGCGCCCGAGAGCAGGTATGACTCGATCCCCATATCGACAAGACGTGCAACCGCTCCCGGAGCATCATTCGTGTGAAGCGTCGCGAGCACAAGGTGTCCGGTCAGCGAAGCCTGAACCGCCACGCGCGCCGTATCCTCGTCCCGAATCTCACCGATCATGATCGTGTCTGGATCCTGGCGCAGAATGCTTCGAAGCGCACGAGAGAAGCTGAGACCGATCTGCTCGTTCACCTGTATCTGATTGACGAGCCCGACTTGATATTCAACGGGATCCTCAACGGTCAGAATGTTCCGTTCAGGCGTGCGCAGCTGATCGAGCGCCGAGTAGAGCGTCGTCGTCTTACCCGATCCCGTTGGGCCCGTCACCAGCAGCAACCCGTGGGGCCTGTCCAGGAGTTCACGGAACTGCAGCATATCTTCATCGCGGAAACCGAGATCCTCAAGCCTCACGCGCAAATTCGACTTATCGAGCACACGCGCCACGATCTTCTCACCGAGAAGCGTGGGCATACTCGACATGCGAAGGTCAACCTCGCGTCCCTCGGCAACGATTCGGACTCGCCCTTCCTGAGGGAGGCGCTTGACCGCGATATCCATCTTCCCGATGACCTTCAGCCTGCTCACGATTGACGCGTGCATCCCGGGGGGCGGGTTCATGAGGTCGCGGAGAACGCCGTCGATCCGGTAGCGGATGCGCGTGCCACGCTTGTCTGGTTCGATATGAATATCGCTCGCACCATCTTTGACCGCGGTCAGCAGAGCAATGTTGACGAGATTGACAATCGGGCTCCCCGCAACCATCTTGTCGAGGTCGGTCTCTGGCCCTTCGTCAACTGATTCTCGCTCGACGACCTCGAGATCCTGATCTCCCAACGACATCAGGAACTCATCAACGTCGACGTTGCCACCCTTGTACTTGCGGATGTACTCGAGGATATTGCCCTCGAGCGCCAGGACAGGCCTGATGTCACAATCCGTGATCCGTCGGAGACGATCGATGGTCGGCAGGCTCTGCGGGTCCTGCATCGCCACCGTCATAACGCCCGCGACCTTGAACATCGGAATCACGACAGACTTCTCGCACTCTTCCTCGCCAACTTCTGGGATCAGAGACGGATCGATGAGCCCGTGCCGCAGATGACAGCCCCGGATCCCCATACACTTGGCGAGCGAATGGACGAGCGTCTGACCCGACACAATCCCCTGATCAACGAGCAGCGCCCCGAGCTTCTCACCCGTACGGGCCTGCTCCATGAGCGCACGCTGCAGCTGCTCTTCGTTGATGGCGCCATCTTCGATGAGCGCCTCGCCGACCCGTTTGTGTCGCCTGCGCAGACTCACGAGTAGCTCCGAACCGCCGTACCGACATCGTCAAACTGCTCACAGTGGGCACCAACCTCTGTGAGCGCGAGTACTTCCCTGATTGTTTCGTTCGCACACGCGAGCTTAAAAACCCGCCCCTGCTCGACAAGCTCTGTGCCCAGCCCGAGGATCATCTCCAGACCTTTACTGTCTGTGTACGGCACTTTCGACACATCGAGAACCACGCGGCCCACATTGTCTCTCAGTGCTTCGTGGATCGAATCGCGCAGCATCACGGTATCACTACCAAGAAGAGGCCCCTTGGGCGAAATCACAGTGACCGCGGCTTGTTGCTGTACATCGATCTGCATGACGTTATCTCGTTACGCGGCCATCCTCGGCTTGGGCATTGCAAACGTAAACGTGCTCCCCTTGTTGATCTCTGATTCGAGAGTGATCTCCCCGCCGTGCATCTCGGCGACCTGTTTCGCAAACGCGAGCCCGAGCCCCGTACCCTCGATCTCAGATACACGGTCGTCTTCAGAGCGGAAGAATTTCTCATAGACTTTCTTGTGCTCGTCGGGATTGATTCCGATACCTGTGTCCTCGATCGCGATGCGGAGCACACCCTCGTCATCCTCGGCTCTCACGACAACAGAGCCGCCGCTCGGTGTGTACTTGACAGCGTTGCCGATGAGGTTGTGCAATGCCGCGGCGATCTTGTCTCTGTCACCATGCAACACAGGAATCTTTGGCGGCAGCTCGAACGAGATAGAGATCCCCTTGCTCTCAGCGAACGAGATGTAGTCAGACTTGAGTGCATCAAGCAGCTGCTCGACGCGGACATCGCCCTGATCCACGACCCGGGCCCCCGCTTCTAGCTCGGAGATGTCAAGGAGCTCAGAGACGATGCGCTCAAGCCTCAGCGATTCGTGCGAGATCACATTAATGGCCTCTGCGCGGGCTTTCGGGTCCTCGTCCCCCGCTTCGATAGCTTCATCTATATAAAGTCGGATATTGGTGAGCGGCGTGCGCAGCTCGTGGGTGGCCTGCGCGAGGAATTCATGCCGACCTCGCTCGGCCAGTTGCTGGCGCGTGACATCCTGTACAATGATTGATGCTGCCGCCTTGTCGTTGCCTCGGATCGGTGTCACGATGAAGCGGAATACTTCGTCGTTTTGGTTCGTTCCGTTCTGCCTGTTGATGTCGACGCTGTACTTTCGCTGCACCTTACCAGACAGGACATCTGCCACAGCATCCAATGCTTCATCTTCCAGGAACTCCTTGATGTCAGTGCCCGCAATCGAGTTGTTTGCGGAGTCAAAGAACTGATTAGCCGCGTAGTTGCAGATCAACACGTCTCCGCCGCGACCAATGAGACAGAGCGCATCGCTGTGTGAATCAATGGCTAGTCTCGTCAGCACATCATCAGCCGCTTGATAAGCCGAACTGAACGACTCTTCCTGAATTGCAGCTGCCTGACTCCGTGAACGCACGAGAGCGTTCCATACCTTTCCGGGACCGTCACCCGACTCGGCGACAAACAATTCGGTCTCAGACACAGTGGAATCCGAGGAAATCTTCAACGCTTCAATTACTGATGCGATTTCAGAGAGATTCTTTCTAGTGCGCATATACAAAGCAGCGCCCACAACAATCGGGATGCCCGCAACCGCGAACAAGAGCGGATCGATACTCGAGAGCCCGCCCTGCTTCCAAGCGCTATAGCCAATAACCGCCGCGGCACCAACAACCGGCGCCCCTGCAAGCAGAAGCAAGTCAGAGGGTGTCCGCCCTGACTGCCTCGCAAGCACTCCATTGCGCACCTTCTTTGTTGATCCAATTCTGATCTTCATCAATGACATCCGCCCATCCGGGTTCATCCCTGGAACGGATATCGGTCGGCTAGGTCGTGACTTCAGCCCTGGAACCGGTTGTTATGGTCCTCAAGCGCGAATTTAGAAGCTGATCTGTATCCAGTTACGGACGTCTCAGGAGTTATCCGTACCCTAAAGCGTGTTCCGGCCGCTCGATCGCCTGGTCGGCTGCTCGCGCTCAGGCGGTGTAAGCAAAATCTGGACGTTCACGATCTCGAAATCGTCGTGATCAGACCCTGAACTGACCCGGCTCTCGATCTTGATCAGGTTCTCCCCCTCCTCGAGCCAGTCAGCATCGAAGGGCAGGACAATAACACCGAAGCTGCCGTCTCTGGGTGAGCTGTCGAGCCTCTGACGAAGCATGTGCCCGTTGATCTCAACGGTGTTGTTCGCCTGGAGCCCCTTTGCAAGGAGCGTGACAGCCGCGATCTCACCCAGCGCTTCTCGCTGGCGCTCCGTGAGCTCGAATGTCGCCTGATAGACGATCCCCTCACTCTCTTTCTGGAACTGACTGTTGATGCGCCCGCCGAACGCATTGTCACCAAGGTGATGCACGACCGGCTCGTCTTCCAGAGCAATCACGCTGTCCTCGATCGGCCTCAGCCTGATCTCTCGAACTACACCGCGCTCCAACTCGGCGATCGGCAGGTTGAGCGCGTGCGGTGTGTACCCCGGGTTCGAAGCAGTTACTGCAACGAAGTCAGATTCGAACTCAGGTTCAAGTATGAACGTACCGTCTTCGCCTGTTCGAGTTTCGACCAGATCGCCCTGATCAGAGTCAATCCGGACGAGGGCGCCCTCTACGGGCTGACCGGTCACATCGTCTCGTACAACACCAGAGAAATGCCTCTCGATCGCGACCTGCTCGGGCAAAGCGATTTCCGTCGGCAGATCGAGATCAAGCGAGAGCGCCCCCACCTCCATCTCGGCCTGATCCTGAGAGACGCGAGGAAACGTCCGCTCAGGCTCCATGAACTCAACAGCTGCCTTGTCATCAAACAGCTCGATTTCTTGCATTGCCAGAGCATCATCGATCAGCGCATCGGTGTCTGAAGACGCAAGCTCGAGCTCAGCACCCGCAGAACTTAACGAGTCTTCGATGGTCTCAGCGCTGACGGCGGCTTCCTGTGCGCCATTCGGAGCATCGACTTCACTCACTGCTGGGATATCCAGATCCGAGCTCATCGAACCGAAGTCGATACCCTCCAATGTCGGCACCTCATAAGTCCGATCGGCTGATGACGAGGCAAACTCGCTGTCCACGACAGCGTTCTCTTCGACGATCTCCATTGCGACATCTGATATCTCAGACGATGGTGCAGAACCTCCGAGTTCGATCGCTGCCTCCGACGAATCCGGCGACATGATCGATGGCGATGCCGCCAACGCGACTTCTTCGCTACTCCGCTGCTCGCCTTGCGACGTGGGCAGCTGGAGATTCTCAACAGGCTGTGCGTGCGATGCGAGTTCGATCGGCGTGAGTTGATCCTGAGTCTGCCTTGCCGGTGCATCAGCAGAATCGATCGACACCGGGTTCATCGCAGATACGTCTGAAGAAGCCAGATCGAGCGACTCCATCGCCGGTGACGATTCGAGCAGATCACTCGACTGCGCCGAGAGCTGCAGCTCGGCTCGAGAAGCCGACTGCTGCTGTGCGTTCTCAACGCTCTCAGCCGAGACGCGGCTCTCGCTGACCGACGCCCTCCGAGTCGTCTCCGGCGTCGCGACCTGTATATCGCTCATCTGTGTTGGTGATGGAGGTTCGCTTGCGTGTTGCGCTTGCCGAGTCGGCTGCGCGGAAACAACCTCGATCGACTCAGCGGCAACCTGATCGGTCACGGTTGTCGGAGCGAGCTCAGTTGAGATCGCCGATTCGAACTGAGGTGTGTACGTCAGCTCCATCGCGGCGCTCTCAGCGGCAACATCCAGCGACTCGCTCTGAACGGAGCTCGCGATCTCACCTCGAATCTGCGAGATCGCCCCGCCGCCCACAGATGAGGAAACAAGCGTGACCTTCGAGCCGCCAGGCGTATTGAACAGGCCCTCGAGGTTGTTGGACACCTGCCACACTGTCAACAGCGCGAGCAGCAGCATGTGAAGGAGCCCCGAAACGATGATGCACTTGGCGAGCAACCCGAGCCTGCGCCACCGGGCCTTCCACTTCTCATCCGTCGTCAGCTTGCGAAGCAGCGCGAGCAACCCGAGCAGTAGCAAGAGCAGCAGAATCCATGGGACAACGACGCGCAAGAAGTCCGCGAGCGACATCCGAGCCGCGAGTGATTCGACTTCACGGTACACCTCGCGTGACTCGGTCCGGTATATGTCATAGTCCCGATCGGCGTCCATCCCGAGCACGCGGTCAGAACTGAACGCAAGCCCGAAACCGCCCATGCCGAGCGTCGGATCGAGTTCGTTGTACTCGGTATTGACACCATCACCGAGATGCTCGACTTGGAAGAACTCACCGTCGACGAGCCTTGCTCGATACAGATCGAACCCGCCCTCACCGCCAGGGCGATCGGAGGCGAAGTAGACAAAGTCATTAACTGGACTAACCTCAGGTGCGCCATCGTTGAACGCACTCGAGAGATCGAGGTTGATCGTCGCTTCACCAATCCCTCGATCAGTAACCTCCGCGTGGTAGATGTCATAAGGCAAGTTCTGGAACGACTCACGAACAGTCGCGGGCCACCGGCCATGCTCATCTTTCACTGTTTCTGATGGGTCGCGGGGCCTGTTCGATGCGAAGTAGAAGCGTTCACCGTCGGGCGAGACCGCAGGGCCGTAGTCATTGAAAACGCTGTTGACGCTGGGGCCGAGTGCGCTGGGATCGCCCCAGCCAGAGTCGGTCTTCTCTACAATCCAGATGTCGTAGCCGCCAAGCGTGCCGGGCCGGTCGCTATAGAAATACAGGCTGTTCCCATCAGGTGAGAACGCTGGCCCAAGCTCGTCATACTCGGTGTTCAGCTCTGCAATAGGCGTCGGTTCTGTCCAACCATCAGGTGTTCTGATCGTCTGATAGAGATCCGCACCCTCACCCGGCCGCCCTTGCACATAGATAAGGGTCAGGCCATCAGGGCTGAGCGCGGGCTCGTACTCATCCGCATCAGTGCTGAGACTATCACCTAGCAGTGTCGGCGGCTGCCAGAGGACGTCCCTGAGCTTTGCGATCTCCTTGGATGCATGGATCGTCTCGGCGTCCGTGTACACGGGGACCGATCGAGGTATCGTGAAGAACATTGCAGCCCCAACCACGACCGCGCCGAGCAGGACACCGAGTACAACCGGGAATGTTTTGACCGATCTCAGCATCTCGCCCTCGCTATCTCGTCGGAACTGTGTCCAGGTATGGCTCCTGGATTCCAGACGCCTTGCACGCATCGAGCACACCCACGACCTGGTCGTACGTCGCGTTTCTGTCCGCTCTGATCGTCACCTTCTGCTCGGGGTTCGCGGCGACCGCTTCGGTCACGATCGAACGGAGATCATCCTCGCTGACCGTCCTGCCGCTCACGATGATCGCGCCGTCGTCCTGCACATTCACGATGAGTTCGCGGAGCGTGACGGAGATCGGCCCCCCGCTCTCCGCTTCGGGCAACGCGATCTGCATCTCGCGCTCGGACTGCTGAAACGTCGTCGCAACAAGGAAGAAGATCAGCAGAAGGAACACGATATCAATGATCGGCGTGAGCTCAATCGAGGGTGTCGTGTCGGATGCTTTAGCTTTCAATAGCATCGGTGCTCCCTCAGCCGATCGCGCCGCCGCGAACCGCGAACGGCTCCGCGACCACGCCCTCGTGATCTTCGTCATTCACGTCGTCAGCCTGACCGGTCGCTTTCGCGATCGTCTCAACCGCGTCCAGGCAGACCGCGTCCATCTCGCGAGTAAGATTCTCGATCCGCCCGCTGAACCAGTGGTAGATCACCAGCGCCGGGATCGCCACAACGAGCCCCGCCGCGGTAGTGATCATCGCCTCGTAGATGCCCTCTGCGAGCAGTTCAGTCTTGCCAAGCGCCTCGCCCGATAGCGCGACGGTCTGGAAGGCCTTGATCATGCCGAAGATCGTTCCCACGAGACCAAGAAGCGGCGCGATCGCCGCTACGACCGAGAGCGCCCTCAGCCTGCGACGAAGCATGAATATCTCGTGCTCTCCCGAAGCGACCATGTGCTTCTCGATAGACTCCATAGGCCGGCCGATGCGCTCGACTCCTCCTAGGACCGTCCTGCCGATCGGGCTGCCTGACTGCTTGCAGTAGTTGACCGCCTCGTCTCTACCCCGCTCACCACGTTCAAGGACTGGCCAGAGACCGGAAGCGAAGCCCTCCGGAATAACCTGTTTCTTACGAAGCACGATCGCGCGTTCAACCGCGACAGTCACGATCACCAATGAGCAGATCGCGATGGGCACCATCATCCAGCCGCCCTTGATCGCGAAGTCCCAGACCGAGTTCACCGCGACATCCGCAGCCTCTGTCGCGGCCGCCTCCTGCGCGAGCGTGTAGAGCATCACCGTATCCACCACATAGTTCCTTTCTGATTACCCGCCATGCTCGAGACGCGGCGTCAGCCTGTCGAGCCTGCGTCCAGACATCGATGCCCAATCGGTCTCGTTGAATCGTTCGATCACATCTGTGTACTGCTTCACCGCGTCGTCGATCCGCTCAAGCTCCTCGAAACACCGCCCCGCTTCGTAGAGCGCCGCGGCGCTCCACTGCGGATACGCGTACACGAGATCGACACGGAGGAACGCCTTGACAGCCTCCTCGTGATCCCCTTGCGCGAACAGGCACTCACCGATCTGAAACTGCGCCCGCGCCGCGGTCTCGCCGTCGTGCGACTCGATGACCTCCGTGTATCCCTCGATCGCCTCGTCGTGTCGGCCCTGGTTCTCCTTTGCCCAGGAGCTGCCGAAGAGCGCCAGGTAAGCGCGATCATCTTCTGGATATTCGTCGAGAAAGTCCTGATACATCTCTTCAGCCCTCGCCCAGTACTGAAGCCCGCCGAACACCTCGCCGAGCCTGAGCATCGCGACAGGCCTGATCGAGTCGTCATCGAAGTCCGCAGCGATCTCGAACAGAGCCTGTGCTTCTGAGAGCTTCCCGAGCGACAGATTCGACTCACCCGCGAGTAATGCCGCCGAAGCACTCAGCCTGTCAGCCGGCTCTCGTACAGCGAGCGGGTAGAGCGCATCGATCGCTTGGATGTGTTCATCCAAAGCCCTTGCGCTCACACCAAGCCTGTACCGCGTCTGATCGACGACCGACGGATCAACGTCTTCTGTATCGAGCAGCACGTTCGCGCAGTAATTCGCAGCGTCCTCGAATCGCTCTTGTGACATCGCGAGGACCGCGAGTTCGAGCCCGGTGTGGGCTGCGAGTCGGCTCTCGGAGTAGCGGCTGACCAGAGCTTTAAAGCAAGCCTCTGCATCTTCAGGACGCTCGAGCGCCACAAGCGATCGGCCTCGTTCATAGAGAACGGTTGCCGCGGTCTGGTCATCAAGCTCAGAGATCGTGCCCCGTGACCGCTCATACCCATCCGAGAGATCGGCCGCGAGCTCGTGATCTCCAGAGCGGGATGCTGCGATCACGCCCAGCGCCCGCGCCTGCTCGCGAACAGATGACTCGTCCGCATTCTCCGCCAACTCCCCGAGCACACGCAACGCCTGCTCAT
Organism: Phycisphaera sp.; assembly: GCA_003712165.1. Lineage (GTDB taxonomy): Bacteria > Planctomycetota > Phycisphaerae > Phycisphaerales > UBA1924. The sequence continues at coordinate 1,333,977 of RHLH01000001.1, read as the reverse complement.
ACGAACCCGCAGAAAGAAGCGCCCTGCCTTGCTCAAGCACAGTCGCGCCGGCGAGTTCTCCTTCTGACGAATCCGCCGCTTCCGCGAAGTACTCAGCCGCCCTCGCATCATCGCCAGCCTCTCGCGCCAATTGCGCTAGCTGACGCAGCGCGTAACCAGCAACCTCATCATCACCGAGCCTCGACGCCAGTTCGAACGAACGAGCCGCGCTCTCGCGATCCTCTAGATCAAGATGCACCAGCCCGAGTTCGTAAGCGGCTCGTGCGCTCGTTTCGTCATCAGTCCCTGAAGCGAGAATCTCATCAAATACACCCAACGCAGCTCGGCGGTCACCCGCCTTGGCGTAAGCAAGCCCGAGGCGCAGTGCCGAGCCGCTCCACGAGGGTGCATCCTGCCCGAGGACGACGTACCGCCCGAGCCACTCTGCGGCTTCTTCCCACCGCTCGGCGTTGTAAGCCATGTCGCCCAGCGCAAGTAGGCCCGCCTTGTACTGATCGACATCCCGAGTTGTCTCGAACAGGTCGCGAAGCGTCTGCGTCGCGGCGTCGGTCTCACCGATCTGCCGCAGGCTCATACCAAGCCTGTAAATAACCATGCTCTCGAGCTTGTGACCATCGGGGATCTCGTCGGCAAGTCTCGCAAACTGACGCGCCGCGGCCGGGTACTCCCCCTGTTGATACGCGCTCTCGGCAGAAAGGAACCTCGCCTGGATCCCGGAGTCTCCCTCTAGCCCGTCCGCAGCTTCTTCTGCGAGCCTGCTCGCGGTGGTCAGGTCGTTGGCGTTCTGCGCAAACGAAGCAGCTGCGAGCAGCGCCTGATTCTCAAGCGAATGACCGCGGAACTCATCCTTGAACCCGCGCAGAGTCCTGATCGCTTCCTCGTGATCGCCAGCCTTGCCCTGCGCGATGCCAAGCTCGTACGTCATCTCAGGGAGCAACTCCGACCGGGGAAACTCATCGACGGCGTCCTCGAGCAGATCGGCTGCGCGCCCGGGTTCACCTGATTCCGAGAGCGCTCGCGCGTGCCAATACGTCGCGTCATCGCGGAGATCCTCAGGCCCATCTGACTCGACCCGCCTGAGCGTACGCGTCGCCGAGTCATACTCACCAAGGAGCGTCGAGACGCGGCCAAGCTCGAGATCGAGCCTGCTCTGAGCGCGCTCGTTGAGCACGCCCCGACTGATCGAATCGAGCACCTCACTCGCTTCAGTCTGCCGACCCAGGTCGGAGAGCACTTGCGCGGTGCCCAACTTGGCTTCGAACTGCGATAACGATCCAGACTTCGCCGCGGCTCGTTCGTATGCGTTCAACGCCTCATCGAGCCTGCCGATCGCCTGCAGACTCCTGCCCTGCGCCAGCAGCGCCTGCCCCGCGAGAACGGACCCGCTCCTGCCGATCCTACCGAACCGATCAGCGGCTTCTGCGTGCCTGCCAAGCTTGGCTTCAGAGAGACCAGCAAAGTACGAAGCCCTCTCACCGGGTGCACCCGAGAGCAAGCCTTCGTACTCTTCATACGAATCGATCGCCCGGTCGGCCTGCCCGGATCGGTACCGCGCCTCGACGAGCAGCGCCGAAGCCTGGGGCATCAGCTTGTGAGAATCATGGCGTCCGGTCACTCGCTCAAGAAGTGTCGCCGCCTCGCGGGGCTCTCCGAGCGCGAGCCTGCTCTGCGCCGAAAGCAATGCAGATTCCATCGCGAACTGGAAACGGTTCTTCCCGACGACCGGCTCGAGCGCATCGACGACCTCTTGGTGCCGCCCGAGCCGGCTCGCAGCGACGGCTAGCCCGTACCTCGCCTGATCCGCCAGCTCATGATCCGGGTACCTATCAATGAACTTCTCGTACTCCTCGATCGCCAGGTCATCGAGACCCCGGCTGAGCATGCCCGACGCGGCGTTGTAGGTATCGACGGGCTGTCTCGAATCCTGCGCTTGCGAGGGCGACGCGCAAGCGAGCCCGGCGACAACGACGATCAGGTGAGTAAGGACACGACTCTTGTTCATTGCTGGAGCTCCCGAACCGCAGGATGCGCCACCTGCGACAGCCCGTCATCTTTGCCCGAACCGTTTCTTTCGTTGGGAGCCCGAGGACATTCGTTGCAGGGGGCTTCCCAATAAATTCAATTTTCTTTAGAGATAGAAATATGAGCGCGACGAAACAAACCGGAGTCACCGGCCAACCGATCCGTATCCACGCTGTTCGGCACAGGGTCGGCCCACCACCGATCTCGCCCGTCCCAAGGTGACACCACCTTACCGCGACCGGCCCCCGACGCCAACCCGTTCCGACCGATCCGCCCAGCAAGCGTGATTTCTGCAACGACAAACCCCTCGGACGGGGAGTCCGAGGGGCTGAATTTGCGCGATGCGGCCGGCCCCGCCCTCCCTACTTCCATTCAGGAGGGCGAGACCCGTCACATTCTGATCCGTTACCGCCTGCGTCTCGAGGCACAGAGCCCGCTAGCCGCGAGCAAAGAGAGCGAAGCCGGGGCCGGGATGGGCCTGATCCGAACCCCGTCAATGCCCATGTATGCCGCGGTGCCAGGGCCGCCCGCAAACTGCGAAGCGATAGCCAACTCGAAGTCGTCCGCTGGGGCGACGAAGCTCAAAGAGCCAAACGTCCAGACGATGTCGTCGTCCGCGAGAGTCTGCTTGGAAAGCGTGACCGCGTCACCGAACGCGGTGCCGTCGGCATAGAACCGCCAGAAACCGTCGGCGCCGGTCCACGAGCCACCAGGCTGCTGGAAGCCGAGATTGGTATGCCAGAACTCGACCGTGTAAGACTGCCCTGCGGTGAACCCGATCAGGTTCTGCGCGATGGCTTCGTTGACGCCAGTGCCGGTCGAGCCTCCGCGGACGAACGTGCCGCCGTTGGGCGAAAGGACCCACGGGTTGCCCGAATTGTTGAATGGGCCCGATGCATCGCAGGTGTCCGCCGAACCCGACCACGCGAACCAGTCAGGCGGGGTGTTGCCCGCCCCGACTGGCCCGGTCAGGTCTTCGTTCAGGACAACCTGCGCCGATGAAGCGGTACAAACTGTCGCGATGGCTGCTGCGGTGAGCTTCTGGTAGGTATTCATGTCTTTCTCCCTCAGTCATGTGATGCCCGCGTCATCAGCGGTCACAAGAACATCCGGAGAACACTGCCGGCAACGACACCCGGCGACAGATTTTCTCAGATTCGCAAGATCAGCACTCTGGAACACGCACACTCACGTTCAGAGCGAGCCCGCCCTCGGCGGTTTCCTTGTACTTGGTGGCCATATCCTGGGCAGTCTCCCACATCGTCTTAATGGCGTCATCCAGCGACACACGCGCCTCGGACGGATCGCTGCCGATGGCTATATTCGCCGCGGTGATCGCCTTGATCGCCCCCATCGTGTTCCGCTCGATACAGGGAATCTGGACCAAGCCCCCCGCAGGATCGCAGGTCAGCCCGAGATGGTGCTCCATCGCAATCTCCGCGGCCATCAGACACTGCTCGACCGTCCCGCCGAGACAATGAGCAAGGCCCGCCGCGGCCATCGCGCTCGACACACCAATCTCCGCTTGGCACCCTCCCATCGCCGCCGAGATCGTGGCGCCTTTCTTGAAAAGGCTCCCAATCTCACCCGCCGTAAGCAGGAATTCGATCACACCCTGCTCGTTGGAGTCCTCGTAGAAACACCAGTAGTACATAAGCACCGCCGGGATCACGCCAGCCGCCCCGTTCGTTGGCGCGGTCACCACGCGTCCGAAGCATGCGTTCTCTTCGTTGACCGCGAGCGCGAACGTGCTCACCCAGCGGTTGATCTTGGTGAAGTCATTCGTGCTCTTGGCGATCGAACCGAGCCACTGCTCGATCGTTGCCTCTGGCGTGTTGCCCGGCACATCGCCCAGCATCTTCCGGTTCATGCGAGCCGCTCGCCGAACGACATCCAGTCCCCCGGGCAGCGTTCCCTCCGTGTGACACCCCCGGTAGATACTCTCGAGCATCACGCGCCACATGTTGACAAGACCCTTCTCGGTCTCTTGTTCGGACTGCCACACCAACTCATTCTGCATCACCAGTTGCGGGATCGACCAGCTCTTTTCAAGGCAAGTCCTGCTGATCTGCTCCGCCCGCTCGATCGGGAAAGGCAGTTCAACGCTCCTGTGCTCGTTGGGCTCGTAGCTTTCCTGTACAACAAAGCCGCCACCAACTGAGAAGTACGTCTCCTCGCGTTCGGCGCCGCCATCGAGGTATGCAGTGAACCGGATGCCGTTCGTGTGAAAGTCGAGCCGCTCGTCCATGTGCCAGACGATATCCTCGGCAAGGCTGAAAGAAACATCACGCTCTCCACCGAGCGCCAGCACGCCCGAGGCTGCGATCGCGCTCGCCCGACTTTCAACACCGACCGTGCTGCACGTTCTGAAGTCCTCGCCCGAGAGGGCGAGTATCACCGCCACTCCAGTCCCGTGCCCGTGCCCAGTCTTCGCGAGGGACCCAAACAGATCCGTTCTGACCCTGACCACCCGTTCGAATTCATCGGATCCCCGAAGCTGCTTGAGGAACTTCTGCGCAGCACGCCAGGGCCCCAGTGTGTGCGAACTTGAGGGGCCAATCCCAATCTTGAAAATGTCGAAAACGCTGATGGGTTCCATTGGTGGATTGTTGCCAACAGGGACTCGGCTTTCGCTTGTTTACCAGCGCTAATTGGTGCGCAGAAACAGACACCGAGCAGGTACCCTGCTCGGTGCCCAAGTTGAACCTAATGAGTGTAGTTAGGCCGTCAGTGAGAACTCCGAATCACTGTTATCCCGGGCAGTGAATTTTTTCACCGTCTCGTTGAGCGACGTGACCTGGGCAGCTGTTTCCTGAGCGCTCGCCGCCATCTCCTCGGCGTTTGCAGCGTTCTGCTGCGTGACCTTGTCGAGTTCGGTTACACCGGAATTGATCTGCTCGATGCCGGCAGCCTGGTCCTTGGATACAGCCGTGATCTCACTGAGAAGTTCGTCTGTTTTGCGGGCGCTTTCTCCGATTTCGTCGAGGGCTTCAACAACGCTCTTGCAAATCGTCACTCCGGACAAAGCTCGGCTGTTGGACTCTTCGATCATCGAGGCCGTGTTCTTGGCAGCCTCAGCAGAACGCTGTGCCAGATTCCTCACCTCGTCCGCAACTACAGCGAACCCCTTGCCCGCTTCTCCAGCGCGAGCCGCCTCGACCGCCGCGTTCAGTGCCAGGAGGTTGGTCTGGAACGCGATCTCATCGATCACCTTGATGATCTTGCTGATCTCAGTGCTCGAGTCGCTGATCTGATCCATCGCTTCGCTCATGGTGAACATCTGCTTCTGGCCATGCTCGGTCGCGCTGCGAGATTCGTTGGCAAGGCGAGAAGCCAACTGCGTGTTCTCGGCGTTGTTCCTTGTTGTGCTCGCCATCTCTTCTAGAGAAGCATTGATCTCCTCAAGGCTCGCGGCCTGCTCTGTCGCACCTGTCGCAAGCGACTGGCTGGCGTGTGCGATCTGCTGAGCCCCCTGATCAAGCTGGCCTGTAATCGATCCAATTCCTTCTTGAAGTTTCTCATTAGCCTCTTGACGCGCACGCACTTGTGCCTCAGCTATTTCACGTCTCGTGTTCTCAAGGTCGCGAGCATTTTGGTCCATTGTACTAATTGTATCATTAGTAGTGAGCGCAGATGCTCGATATGTCCCTACAAGGCCAACCGGGAGTACCTTCCTGTAGAACTTACTCCCCCCAGCATACGCCAGAGCCGTCGACGATTCACGAACATATGCGTCAGCGAGATCGAGCGTGTCATTGATCGCGTTCATCATCGGCGCCATTTCGTGATCCGTCTCGATATTCAGAATACGCGACTCAAGATCACCCGAGGCCGCCGCCTTGCACACATTTGTGATCGTGTTTATCCAATCGTTCATCGATTTCGTATCGGCACTCACTCCTTCTGGAGCGTTGTCGTTGCACTCTTTGCTGTTAGTACCTGTGTTCATGGGGAAATCTTTCACATACAGATATCGAAAATGAACTCTTCGTACGTCTTACCGATCTCTTCGAGTTTTGAGAGCAGAATCGGGTACGACGCCCCCCACTGCTCATGAGGCAAGCGGTGCTTCCGCTCCTCGGCGAGCATCTCGTCGTAGATCGGCTTGACGATGTTGAGAGCCGACTCCGTCGGCTTACGTCGATTCGAGTGATACCCGACCACGTTGCCGTGGATGCCATACGACGGTGTCACATGCGCGAATACCCAGTAATTATCCCCGTTCTTGCAACGGTTGTTCACGTAGCAGAAGAGCTCTTTCTCGTCCTGGATCGTGTCCCAGAGCAGCCTAAACACACCGCGGGGCATATCCGGGTGACGAATGATGTTATGTGCCTTGCCGAGAACCTCGTGCTCTTCAAAGCCAGAAACCCGGAGGAAGACCGAGTTTACATAGGTAAGCCGCCCCTTCAGATCGGTCTTGGAGACGATCAGTTCGTTCTCATCGAACGTCTGCTCAATTCCAGTCAGAGTCGGTCGCTGTGTCATATCAGTGGCTCCACCGTGTTCTGCACATCACTGAACTGACTCAATTTTCGGAAGCCCGTTATAGCGAATTAAGGAGTAATATATATTCAATACAAAAAGGTCGAAAATTTCGACGACGCCGCACGACACCTCATTGAACAAGAGTCATCGCATACGCCAGATACCTAAAAGTAGTGGGCAGCCGCTAATGGCCCTACCCTCGCAGCGGGTGCTTCCCCCTCGACTCGCGTGCTTCATTCAGAGCCGCCAGTGCGCTGGGTTCCTTCGCGATCAGCTTGATGAGCTGGCTCCGAGTACACGTGAGTCTGATAGACGCACGCTTCAGATCAAGCCCGGCATCATGTATCACATCAAGAGCCTCGGCGAGCATCGCCGCGTAATCACGGTGGTCAGCGTTGCACGCAATCTTTCCGTCCCTGACGCGCGATCTCCAAAGACCCGAGCCGATGTCGCCGAGTAGGACTGGCGCCCTCGATTGAATGGCCAGCTGAATTCTAAGCCTTCTGAGCGCGACTCGTTTGTTGACTTCAGGGCTCCGCCGCTCACCCGCGTGAGCCTCGACACCAGTGGGTTTGTGTGTCAGCATCACCATGGTCTGGACACGGTTCCGGTGTTGACCGCCCGGCCCCGAGGTTCTGCCTCTCCCAAGCACGCATTCACTTAAGATTGCGTCGTCATCAAGTGATGCCGGGTGGGGCGAGGGGACATAGATCGGATCGATGAGTGGATGCGCGCTCATGACATGCCCGGTGCCGCGCGCAGCGTGAGATCATTCGGGCCGCTCGTCTGATACGTGTGATACCCGAGCCCGGCGATCATCGCGGCATTGTCTACACAGAAACGCATCTCGGGAAGCACAAGCTGAAGACTCTTGCTCTGCGCCAGTTCCGTGATATCACGCCTGATGCGCGAGTTCGCAGACACCCCGCCTCCGACAACGATCGACTTTGGCTTGGTACCCATCGCATCCAAAGCGCGCTCAAGCTTCAACACGATCGCTCTGCTCGCCGCGCGCTGAAAGCTCGCGCAGAGGTCGCGTTTACGCTCGTCCGTTAATTCAGATGTGTCTTTTGGGAAAGCGCCGCCCGGACCAGGTACCCCTCGGACCTCGTACAACAGCGCCGTTTTGAGACCTGAGAACGAGAAGTCGAGCGATTCCCGGCCAAGCCTGCTCACAGGCAGATCCACGGCTCTGTCATCCGATGCACCATCCGAAGCCAACCTGTCAACGACAGGCCCTCCGGGGTGACCGAGCCCAAGGATCGCCGCCGCTTTGTCGTACGCCTCACCGACCGCGTCATCGATTGTCCCGCCGAGCTTGTTGATCTCAGTTGGTGAGGTGCTTTCGAAAATGGTTGAGTGCCCACCGCTTATGACGAGCCCGAGAGCCGGGAAGACGTCGTCAATCTCCAGATCGCTATTGAGCAGCCCGGCCCAGAGATGCGCACGGACGTGGTCTACCCCAACCAGAGGCACACCGAGCGACCACGAAAGCGACTTCGCAGCCGAGACCCCGACGAGCAGCGCACCGATGAGCCCCGGTCGATGGCCGACCGCGATCGCGTCCAAATCAGAGAGTTGGCAATCCGCATCTCTGAGGGCCTGCCGAACGACACCCGTGATGCGCTCCGCGTGCGCCCGGCTGGCCAGTTCAGGGACGACACCGCCGAACGCCTCATGGATCTCGTACTGGCTCGAAACGACGCTCGAGCGTACAAGCCTGCCGTCCTCGACGACACTGGCAGCGGTCTCATCGCACGAGCTTTCGATCCCGAGAATCAGCATTCTGTCATCTTACGCGTCGATCCATCGGGGCCGTCTGCTAGAATTGCACACAGCCTTATGAACACCTCCAAACGCGACGAAGTCAAAATCCAGTCCGAACGAGCCGTGCTGGCAGCCGTCAGGCTTCCCGATTCCAGGTACAACCCCGATGACCCGTTCGGAGAACTCAAGGCCCTCGCCGAGCAGGCCGGCGCGGTGGTTGTGGGCACGCTCGATCAGATGCTCCAGCGTCCCATCGCGGGCACCTACATGGGCACCGGCAAACTGGACGAACTGAAAGCACTGTGCGACGAAGTCGGCGCTCAGACGGTCATCTTTGATCACGAACTCAGTCCGAAGCAGATCGCCAACATCGAGAAGACCGTCGAACGGAAAATCCTCGACCGATCTGAAGTGATCCTCGATATCTTTGCCAGCCGAGCCACGACACACGAAGCCAAGCTCCAGGTCGAGATCGCGCAGCTCGAGTACACCTACCCGAGACTGCGTTCAATGTGGGCCCACCTCGAACGGATCGCCGGCGGCTCCGCGAGCGGCGGTGTCGGCACGCGAGGCCCCGGTGAGCAGCAGCTCGAGATCGACCGCCGTCTCGTCCAGCGCCGAAAGAGCCACCTCAAGCAGGAGCTCGACAAGATCCAGGCACGCAAGGAACGCTCGGTCGAGAAACGAAACATCGACAACTTCACAGTCGGGCTCGTTGGCTACACCAACGCCGGCAAGAGCACACTGTTCAACTCACTCACCGAAGGAGGCGCCTACGCGGACGACCGACTCTTCGCGACGCTCATGACCCGCACCCGTAAATGGGACCTGGGCGGGGGTGTTGATGTGATGCTCTCTGATACCGTCGGCTTCGTGCGCGACCTGCCCCACAACCTCGTTGCGAGCTTCAAAGCCACGCTCGAAGAAGCCACGCACGCGGATCTGCTCCTGATCGTGCTCGATGTCTCCGACCCGGCTGCTGAGCTTCATTACAAGGAAGTCGACCGCACACTTCAGGAACTCTTCGATGAGGTCTCAAAGGCATCTGAGAGAGCCGCGAAGAAAGCCGGCAACGACCGAGCGGTCGAGCACTGGCAGCCACCGAAACGCCTCGTCCTGCTCAACAAGGTTGATCGGCTCAAGAACAACTCAGAATTGCTCATCTGGCAGCAGCGCGTGCCCAACTCCCTGCCCATCAGCGCGCTGCCCGGCACCGACGACAACCCGAGCCGAGGCCAGGCGGAACTCATCCAGCTCGTACGCGAAGCCTCGCTCGGCGATATCCAGGAGCTCACGCTCTCACTCCCGATGCGCGATGCCAAGGCGCTGCATACGCTGGAAACCAAGGCCGAGATTCTTGATCGCGATTACGAGGACGACCGCGTGATCGTGCGTACACGCGTCGGCCAGAGGCTGCTCGCCGAGTTGAGGTCTCGTGGGTCAGACATCCGTGTCAGCGAGGGACAGGACCCCGCACCGCCTCGGTCAGCTTGGCGCGATGCCCAAACGAGTTGATGCGGGTCATTTGAAAACAAAGACACCCGAGCGTACGGCCCGGGCGTTTGAAAAGTGACCCCACGGGGATTCGAACCCCGGTTTTCAGGATGAGAACCTGACGTCCTGGACCAGGCTAGACGATGGGGCCATCGCTGGAGGGATGATAGCCCTCACCGAAAGACGTTCAAGCCTGTGCAAGAGCGGTCATACACGATCTGCGGACCTGCGCTAGCGCGTGGATCATCGCCTCATCGATGTCACCCGCAATGCAGCGACCAGAGTCGGCGTCGGTCTCCCAGTCAACGGTCACGCAACCAAATCCCTGAGGCTCGGTCGCGTTCATCTGTGCGCCAAGGTCTCGACACTCTCGCTCACAGCGGTCGCGGGATGGGTACCACCGGCCTGTGACATCCTTGCTGCAGCCACTCGTGTCCAGCGGCAGCCACCCGGTGCTGTAGAGCACATCGACGGCGAATTCGTTTGGCATCGCAGAGCCTCCGAATCTGAGGGCCTCATCCAGAAATCGGCCCGTTGCCCCGACCAACTGAAGCAGATCAGCCTCCGCTGGAGATCGCCGGGAAGGCAACCAGGACAAGAAGATCATAGATCGCGTGAGCCCCGGCCGCGATACCCAGCCCACGTCCGAGAAACAGCGTCCCCAGGTATACGCCCGAGGCGAAGAAGAAGATCACAGCCGCGACATGGAGCTGCCCGTCCACCCCGGATCGGTGATACGCGGCAAAGACGAGCGCCGAGAATCCGACCGCCAGGACGTTCCCAAGCTGCTCACGGACACCGCAGATATCAACAAGCAGTCCGTGAGCCATCGCGATAAGAACAAACCTGAACACGAGTTCCTCGTACACTCCAGCGCCGATCGCGGTCGTCGCCCTCGCGCCGGCGGGCAATTCCGCGAACGTGTCCCCGACTCCTCCTCCGAGCAACCCGGTCATCGCCGCGAGCACCAGGATCGGCGCTGCCCAGATGCAAGACTCTGCTGCCATCACAATCAAACCACTCGGCCTGATGCGCCAAGGCCTGCGCTCAAGCAGATGCCATGACACCAATACCGCGACCAACGTCAGCGCGGGCAGGTGCATGCCGAACACACCGAATATCTCAAACAGCGTCTCGAGCAATCGCCTTGCCGCGAGTCCGATTGTCGCCAGTTCCTGCTGCCAAAAGACCGAACCAAACTCGTAGAACAAAACCAATGGCAAAAGAAAGACCAGAACCTGGAGAGGCCTGGTCGATTCCTGCCAGTAGCTTTCGAGTTCGGTTTCTTCGACGGCGGCGAGATCGGTCTCGTCTGCGGCGCTCATCAAAGCCCTTCAGCAGCTGATTACGAAGCGGCCTTGGCCTTCAGCTGCGCGTTGAGGCGGCTCTTACGGCGAGCGGCCTGGCCCTTGTGGATCACACCCTTCTGTGCGGTCTTGTCGATCACTGCACAGGCGGTCTTCAATGCATCCTGGGCACCGTTGTTGTCACCGGCCGAGAGCTTCGTCTGGAACTCTTTGATCGCTGCACGCATGGTGCGGAGGCGCCAACGGTTGCGGGCGCGGTGCGTCTGGTTCTGACGGATTCTCTTCTTTGCCGAGACAGAATGAGCCATTGAGCCGTGTTCCTTCAGGCATAAAGCCTGTCAATTCCACGCCCGGACGCCTCGCCCGAGCCCCTGGCAGACCCTGTCCACCGGGCACAAGTCTTGCACCCAACCCTGGAAAGATCAACTCCTGGGGCTTCAGGACTTGCCTAGAGGCCAGATTCTTTCCTATTGTCGCACTCGCCACGCGGGCGTAGCTCAATTGGATAGAGCACCTGACTACGGATCAGGAGGTTAGGGGTTCGACTCCTCTCGCCCGTGCTTTACTACGACTGCCGCCCCAGAAGGGCGTCTTTCTATCCTCATCGGCTCCACTGCCAATCTTTCATCTGTCTCACCTAGTCCTCGGTGTGCATTGGCCCCGGGCGTCCTTGCAATATTATTTTTGAGCTGGGAGCATTCGCACTAGAGGCCGAGTTTGCCACGGGTGCAAACTCCCTTGTCCTGTCAGAGTCCCCGCATGACGAAAGGCTCACTGTGACTGAACAACTCAGCAAAATCACTAAAGACCAGTGCTCCGCCCCACCAGCTACCTACGGCGACCTGAACGTGTTGTTCCTGAACTGCACACTCAATCGGACGCCCGTGCTCTCTCACACTGAAAAACTCATCGGTGTTGCCCAGCGCGTCTTCGAAGCCAACGGTGTGACAACCAAGGTGATCCGCCCGGTGGACTACGAACTCCCCGCTGGGCTTGGACATGACATGTCCGAAACACCCGAATGGGACCGCGACGACTGGCCCAAGCTGCAAGCCGAGGTCGATGCGTGTGACATCCTCGTCCTCTGTACTTCTGTCTGGCTCGGCGAGAAATCGAGTGTGTGCAACAGAGTCCTTGAACGCATGTACGGCTACACGCATTCATTTAATTCGAAAGGCCAGTACCGAGACTACGGCAAGGTCGGTGCGACACTCATCACCGGGAACGAAGACGGTGTGAAGCACTGCGCGATGAACATCCTGTTCTCACTCAGCCATATCGGTTACACCATCCCGCCGCAAGCCGACGCTGGCTGGATGGGCGAAGCGGGCCCAGGCCCCTCGTACGCCGACCCGGGCTCGGGCGGTCCCGAGAACGACTTCACGAACCGGAACACAACATTCCTCGCATGGAACTGCATGCATCTGGCAAGGATGCTCAAGGACCAAGGCGGCATCCCGGCTCACGGCAACCAGCCCGACGCATGGGATGCAGGATGTCGGACAGACTTTGCAAGCCCCGAGCACAAGCGCTGAACGAGTTCTTGATTACATACGAGGTGGCCTTGTGCCGGAAACAGTCAAACACATCCTCGAGTACCTGGTGCTGGGCATATCAGTTACCACAGCCCTTGTTCTGACATGGGGCGTGTTATTTGGCGTCGTCATCTTTGTCCGCGCCGAGATAAAGCGACTCTCAGGCCGCTCTTGTGCATCTGATCGAATCCTGATCCGCCAGCAGGTCGGGTTTTATCTGCTCTTCGGGATCGAACTACTCATAGCAGCCGACATCATCGAAACGATGATCAACCCGTCCTTAGAGCGCTTAGCAATCCTGGCAGGAGTCTCTGCAGTCCGTATCGCAACCGGTTATGCGCTAGGCAAAGAACTCTCGCATTTGGGCCGCGACCCAGACGTCAGCAGCTAACACTCCAGCCCATAATTCGCCAGCCATGCGGTGAAATCTCGGAAATCGAGAATTCCGTCGCGGTTCTGGTCTGCGCGGCTGTCGCCCGCGTTGTACAGCTGAATCCAGAGTGTGAAATCCTGCCCGTCACGGTTGCCATCGTCATCCAGGTCGGCAAGGTCGTCCACGATCAACTCAACCTCGGGCATCAAAACAGTCCGGAACCCCGAAGTGGGATCGGTCACGGCCACGCTGAACCGATCCGATCCATCCGAGCCGGTCCCCGTTAGAGTGACCCGATACTGGTTGGCCCCAATCGACTCCACCGGTCCAACCAGTGAGACCTGATCAGAGCCATCTGCGTGCATCACCTGAATGAGCTCTACTGGTATCCCGGTCACGGGGTTGCCTTGCCAGTCCGCAAGCGTGATGACCAGGTTGCCCTGACACGCGGGCGATGGATCGAGCACTTCCCGATCAAGCACGGCCGTGCTCTGAAGCGCATCGGTGATGCCGACGAGCGAACCCCGCCAGCTATCGAATTCGTCTCTGAGTGTCAGCACTGGATCAGGATCACCCGCATCGACGAACGCGACGTTGAGGTTCAGGTAGTAGTCACCGGACCCGCAGCCGGTTGATTCTTCCAGGCCTGCATCACCCGCCTCGATGAGCCTGAGCGCCTGCCAGTTCGACGCCGCGTAGGCGATGTCTGAATCCCCGTCGCCCGATAGATCCGTCGCAACCACTTCTGTCGGGAATGCCTGAGTTGTCACGGTCGAAGAGAGCAACAAATCAGGTACAAAGCTAAAGCCCGAGAGTGTAACCGAGTTTACGCCAGTCGAGAGGATCGCATCCTCGAGTCCATCGTGATTGAAATCGCCCACCTCAAGCCCCCGCGGCGCTATGGGGGTCGGGTAGTCGCCAACAGCCGAAGGTTGCCCGTTTTTCCTGATCACATGTTTCGCGGAGTTAGAATCACCCGCGACTATCAGGTCAGGTCTTCCGTCGTGGTTGGGGCGGATGACCTCGACCATCGTTGACGAGAAAGCACCGACATCAACCGACTCGGCAACCTCGTAGTCACCCACTCCGTTCAACTCGAATACATCGACGATCGAAGAATCAAACGCCGCGACAATGATCTCATCGTCACCATCTTCGTCCATATCTCCGGCCGCGAGACCTCTCGGGCCGCTTTGCGTCGAGACTGCTCGAGCATCGGCGAGCGTGCCGTCACCGTTCCCGTGATAGACCAGGAGTTGATCTTGATCTCCCTCGATCACGGCAACATCCACATTACCGTCACCATTGAAGTCACCCGTGACCAGATCAACCCCACCGATCATGGCGCGCGATGCCGTCGACGCCAGGAACTGACTATTCACGGGATCAAAGGGCCTGACGACCACGACGATCCCCATCTCATCGATCGAGACGAGATCGTCCCAGCCGTCGCCTGTGAAGTCAGCAAGCTCGAATCTGTGCACTGGTATATCAAGATTGACCGTCCGCAAAGCACCAAGCCTTGCCGGCACGACGTCCGGGATCACGGGCCAGAGTTGAACATCGAAACCCGAGTTTGCAACAGCGATAAATTCCGCCGCGCCACCGGCGGTGAGCGCCTCCATATCCGACGGCACACGGTTGATCCGATAGGTCGGAGCGCAGCCCTCGGTGTCACCCGCACGCGCAACGAGCATGTACGCGATATGCGATGACTTCTCAAACGCAGGAGGCGGATCGCCGCAGCCAGTAGGATTGCCGGTCGCGCACGAGCACCGGCCGTCACCACCCTGCGCACGGGCTGCCTCCATAGCGACCATCAGCATCTCGGGAAGATCACCGGTCGATGACTGGATCGCTGCGAACGCTTCATTCACAACCGATGGCCCTGTGAGCACGTTCCCCTGAATCGCGTACACGATGTCACCGCCCGTGACCCCGGCACCCGGAAGCACACCGGTGATCCCCCCCGCCCAACTGCCGGCACCGGCGCCCGAGAACGTAGCCACGCTTCCTCTCGTATCCAGGATGCCGTACTGCCGAGTCTGATGAGATGGATCGAACGCATCGAGCGCCAGCAGGATGTCGTCTGCCGTCGCCCCGCTGGCGAGCAGGTCCCGGATGAGTGTGCGGTTCTGACCGGTCGTGTCCACGAACGACTGTGCTGTCGCGGCTCCGACTCCAGGGATCAGAACCGGAGTCCCAGCCCTCAGATCGAAGTTCGTAAGGCACGTCGCGCTGCCGACCGCGATCTCGCCTGTCTTGAGATCGGCGAGCAGAATCGACCATGTGGCGTACGCGCTGCCGGGAAGGGCTGCGAGTACGCAAGCAATGAGCCACTTCAGGACACACTTCATAGCTTTACTCCCCTCCTGCTGCCCCCAGCAGGCTCAATATCCCAGATGATCGGTGTTGAAACAAGCGAGAACCCCTTTCTCAGCCTTCAAGGGGCCTAGCATTGAGAACGTGTCTCAATAACGCCTCGGAGATCCCGCATGCCGGCCATCATCCTCGGACTCACGCTCAGCCTGATGACCTCGATCTGCCTCGCCCAGCCGATCGAGTTCCGCGACGACATGAACCGTGTTGTCTCGCTCGAAGCACCAGCTGAGCGCATCGTTGCGCTGTCGCACTACGCCGTCGATCCTCTGATTGAGATGGGCGTCACGCCGGTAGCTCGTGGTGATGTGAAGTTTGAGCTGACTGAGAAAGCTGAGCATATCCACGCTGTAAGCGTGCGCCACGGCGCGGGACCCAACATCGAGCAGGTCGCAGCACTCGAAGCCGACCTGATCATCGTTTCCATTGTGCACGCGGGCTTTGTTGATTCCATCGAGAAAGCGACCGATGTGCCGGTAGCCGTCATGGATCCGACGAGTCTCGATGATCTCACCGCTGAGATCCGCAAACTCGGGACCATCACCGGCAAAGAAAAACTCGCAGATTCAGTGGCTGTCGAAATCGAAAGCCAGATCGAGAGCGTGCTCGCGAACCACGCCGACTGCGACGAAACGGTCTACGCACTCTTCGGCGCTCCGGGCTCGTTCTTCGCATTCCTGCCCAACACGTACCTCGGTGCGATGATCGACGACGTCGGGGGCGTGCTCGTTGCGCCGGGTGAGGAGAACAAGACGTACCGGGGATTCTCTGCATTCAGCATCGAGTCCGCGCTGGCCGCCGATCCAGATGTGATTCTCCTGATTTCTCATATGGCTCCCGAACCTCAGCTCCAAATGCTGAACAGCATCCCGGGCTGGACATCGCTTCGGGCCGTCAAAGAGGGCCGGGTCTACACACTGGCCGAGCACCAGTTCGTGTCGGCACCCGGCACGGACCCTGTCGGGGCTTACGAGAAGCTGATCAGCCTCCTCGAAGAGGGCTGATTCCCTCGATTCTCTGCTGCTGGTGCAATAGCGGCCTCGCCGATACGTTGAAGTAACGTGAAGACCCGCGCATTCTCTCTGATCGAACTTCTCGTGGTGATCTCGATCATCGCGCTCCTGCTGGCCATCCTGCTGCCCTCGCTGCCCAGGATCATGGATTCCGGACGCCGAACCGCGTGCTCGGCGAGCCTGCGAAGCATCGGGCAGGCAGTCGAGCTCTACAAGGGCGACTACAACGAGATCATGCCAGTGGGCACCTACATGCCCCGCCCCTGGCTCAACTTCCTCAACGACGACGGCACCTGGCCAACCAGCTTCAACACCGCGATCAGCGAGTACTTCGAGATCGACTCGAAGGCATGGAAGTGCCCCGGTGACCGCGCGGTGCACGATGTGACGTACACCGACGACAACGGCCGAGAGCAGATCGGCGGCTCGTCCTACATGTACGTCTCCTCTCTCGGAGGCGAACGCATCGAGAACTCGTTCTTCTACGAGCGCCTCAACTTGCCGCTGCCGCGGATTCCCGTCGCCCACGATTTCGACGGCAACACGTACGAGACACAGGACGGCAGGCTCATCCCTGTCGACTTCTTCCACTCCACCCGCAATCTTCTCTTCGGTGATGGACACGTTGGCAAGTACGATCAGGACCAGGGCCCGCAGCAGCCCGGCTAATCGGCAAGGAGATATCCATGAGCAAGTCGCTGATGGACGGCATCGATTTCGGCGAGAAACGAAAGACTGTGGACGCGGACTGGTCGAAAGCCCGCAAGATCGCGGTCGGCTCGTTTGCATCGCTGCTCGCGCTCGGTGCGATCGGCGCGGGCGCGTACTTCATGTGGCAGAACCGCCCCGTGAGCCTGCCCAAGACCGCCAACGAAGCTATCGCGGTCATCAACTCGGGTCGCATCGAAAGGCTGCCCGTCGACCGACAGCGTCAGTACTACGCCGAGGCTTCCCGTCTCATGGAAGATATCCCCTGGGAAGAACGCCGGGAGTACTTTCGCGAAGAAGACAACCGTGAGGCGATGCGTGAGGTCATGATGGCCCAGATGGACAACACCATGCGCGAGATCGCACGGGGCAACATGACCATCGACGACTGGCGAACGCAGATGATGGATCGGTTCCGCAACAGGCCTCGGCCGGAAGGCGAACGAGGCCAACGCGGTGAGAACGGCCAACGCCCAGAGGGCGGGGAGCGACAGGGCCGGCCTGAAGGCGAGGAAGGCGAACGCCCGAGCCGCGCCGAACGCCAACAAGCAATGACCAACAGAGTCGAAGGCATGTTTCAAAACGGTGACGGCCAGCGCATGGGGCTCATGATGGCGTTCCGGCAGAGGATGGGCGGATGGGGCCGACCCGGGGGCGGAGGAGGCGGCGGAAACCGCAACGGCGGCAACTGACCGCCACACACCTATACTCGCGGACCATGACAAAAGCCGCGGCAGCTCTGCACATTCAAGACCTCAAATTCCGCTATCCGGGTACCGCTCCTAGCGCTCCCTGGATCGTCGACGTGCAACAACTCTCAATCGCTCCGGGCGAGCAGGTCTTGCTCACCGGCGCCTCGGGCCGCGGCAAGAGCACCCTGCTCCAACTCATCGCCGGACTCATCGAACCCAACCAGGGCTCCATCCGCATCGTGCGCACCGACATCCACTCGCTGGGCAGCGCTAAGCGTGACCTCTTCCGGGGGACATGGATCGGGATGATCTTCCAGAACTTCAATCTGCTGCGCGGGTTCAGCGCCAAAGAGAACGTGCTCGCGTCGCTGATGTTCTCCGACGTCCCGAAGAAGGAACACGAGGAACGCGCACTCGACCTGCTCAAGACGGTAGGAATCGAAACCCCAGACAGAGAAGTGTCACAGCTCTCGATCGGGCAGCAGCAGCGCGTCGCAGTCGCTCGCGCCGTGGCGACCTCCCCCGCGCTCGTCCTCGCCGACGAGCCGACCGCGAGTCTCGATCCAGAAAACAGCGAAGCCGCGATGGACCTCATCCAGGAAACCTGCGAGAAAGTCGGCGCTGCTTTGCTCTGCACAAGCCACGACCCGTCGATATCAAAGCGCTTCGGCAGACTCGAATCCCTCAACCAACTCGTGACCGCGTAACCAAGGACGAACCAAAGTCATGGCTATGACCGACTGGACAATCATCCGCCGGAGCATGTCGTCGAGAACGTTCTCGACGATCACGACCATCCTCACCGTTGCGATCGCGGTGGGCCTGATGCTCACGCTGCTTGCGATGCGAGACTCGGGGCGCAAGGCGTTCGATCGGGGCACGGGCAACATGCACGCGCTCATCAGCGCCGACTCGTCGCCCCTCGTTTCGGTGCTCAACTGCATCTTCTACGCCGACCCACCCGCCAGGCCCATCTCCTGGCCCAAGTACCAGCAGCTCATCAACACGTACCCGTTCGAGTACGCGATCCCCACGCAG
Organism: Phycisphaera sp.; assembly: GCA_003712165.1. Lineage (GTDB taxonomy): Bacteria > Planctomycetota > Phycisphaerae > Phycisphaerales > UBA1924. The sequence continues at coordinate 1,315,161 of RHLH01000001.1, read as the reverse complement.
CAGGGCGACAGCTACCAGGGGCTGCCTGTCCTAGCGACAACTCCGGAGTTCTTCGCGCGTTTCAGCCCGGATCCCGAGTTCGACCCTGCTGTGCCACAGGAACAGCAAGACTCGTCCGCCTGGGTTCTCAAGGAAGGCCGGTTCTTCGAGACATCGTTCGAAGTTGTTGTTGGATCCCGCGCCGCCACCGAACGAACCATCAGCGTCGGCGATCAGATCAGGCTCTTCCACGGCGTCGAAACGAGCCGCAAGAGCAACATTGTTTCAGAACCGCACATCCACGAGGAGTACCCGTACACGGTCGTCGGGATTCTCGAGCCGACGGGCTCAGCACACGACAGGGCGATCTTCACTGACCTGACGAGTTCATGGATCATCCATGCGCACGACCGCCGAACCAACGCAGACTCGAACGCGAGCATGACGACCGAAGCAGATCTGACCGACGCCGACAAGCTGATTACCGGCATCTACGCGAGGATCATCTCAAGGCAAGGCCGCGACGCGAGCTCGGTGCTCCCCCAGGTGCTCTCGCAACTGCGCAGCGACCCGACCGTCACTGTTGCACAGCCCAGCGAAGAGATCGCCTCACTCTTCTCGATTGTATCAAACATCGACGAGATACTCATCGCGATGGCCGCCGCGGTCATGGTCTCCAGCGGCATCGCGATCATGCTCGCGCTCTACAACTCGATGGAGCAGCGCCGCAGACAGATCGCAGTCCTGCGTGTTCTTGGCTGCAACCGACTCCGCATCTTCGGGCTCGTCCTCACCGAATCCGCGATCATCGGGATCGCGGGGGGACTGGCCGGCTGGCTGATCGCGTTCGTCGGCACCGCCGCAGTCGCGGCCGTCCTCAAGGACCGGATCGGCCTCGTGGTCCAGCCCACGTTCGAGCCTCAGATCGTGTACACCGTCCTCGTCTCCTCGCTCGCCCTGGCGTCGCTGGCAGGCCTCATCCCCGCGATCGCGGCTTACCAGACCTCAGTAGCGAAAAACCTCAAACCGACCGACTGAAGCCAAACGCATTCCCGTGCGTACAAGAGGTACGCTGTAAGATTGCACCACCAGGGGAGATCCGGACGTGCGAGTATTTTGGATCCTGCTTTCGCTCATCATCACAGGCTCCGGCATCGCTGTGTTTATGCCCCAGGGCGATCGCCCAGACGCGACCGTCGTGACGATTTCTTCCGAATCGGCATCAACCCCTACCGACACCTACACCGCGCCGAGCGTGATTACCGAAGCTCCAGCTGCGCAGATCGCTGAGCAAGAGACCTCCGAAGAAGTCGCCGCTGTCGCGGTCGAAGACGCTGCACTCGAGACCGCAGATTCGAGCGACGCCGGGGTCACCGAGACGATCGAAGAGTCAGCAGCGACTGAAGTTGCAGACGCCGGCAAGACCGAAGCAGAAACAGAAGCTGCCACCAACGAAACGACCGAAGAAGTCAACGGCTGGGCAGCGCTTGCTGAGCAAGCCAACTCATCTGATGCAGCGACGACAACCGAGACCAACGAGACAAACACCGGCGCCGAGGCTGCAGCCGAAGCAGAAACCGATGCCGCACCGGCACCGATGACCATCTCCCGCAACGAAGACGGCTCACTCTCGATCGGTGACGGCAAATACACCATCACCGGCGCTGGAACGAAAGAGAACCCGTACCTGCTTCCTTGGGAGTACTTCGTCTCGATCCAGGAGTACTACAACCCTCGCGAGGGCAGGAAAGCGATCCCGGGGCACATCGCGATGTTTGACGGCGCGTACGTCTCGATCGCGGGCTACCTGCAATTCCCGCTGGCGACACCGGAGCCGACCGAGTGCCTCGTGATGCTCAATCAATGGGACGGCTGCTGCATCGGCGTGCCCCCCACGCCCTATGACGCGATCGAAGTCACGCTCTCCGAGCCCGCCACAAGGGCACAGAAATTCGCGGTTGAGGGCCGAATCGTCGGCAAGCTCAAGATAGACCCGTACCTCGTCGGGAACTGGCTCATCGGACTCTACCTGCTTGGCGATGCGAGTGTCGATGTCTCGGGCTCGCGCTCTGCGGAAGAGGTCTACGGCAACACGCCCTCGCAGCTCATCCCGCACGAGGATTAATGAATCACTCGACCATCCCGTAGTAATCGAACTCGTCTCCCGACGACTTGCCAGTTAGCGCGTCCATGAAGCTTGGCACCGAAGCCCACGAGATCGCGATACAGGCCGCTGCGAGCAGCGCGAAGCGAACACCGGCCTCGGCCTTGCCCTTGAGCTTGGGAACAAACTCCGGGACAACCATCATCAGCGGCGTCGCAGCCAACACGCACGCGTGCCAGAGCGGCATGTAGCTCACGAAGTGGCACGCCACGAGCACACCCGAAAGCCAGACGATGTACACCGTCCCGATCGCGTGACCGATAGACCGCCCGCGAAACACGAGCCCCGCCAGAGTGATCCCAACAAGTGAGAAGCCGACGCCCATCGCGACCTGCCAGTTCGATGCAGCGCCCGCGTTGAAAATCGAAGGCAGCGCCAGCATCGGAACGACGGCGAGCGATAACGCCGCTGGTGTAATCGTGGTCTTTGTGCTCAACCGATCGAGAGCTCCGAACGCGAACAGCATCCAGAGCCCGATCCCCGCGTGCCACGCGATCGTCTCGGTACCCGGGGCCCACTGCCTTCTGATAGACACGTACTGGTACCCGAGAATCCCGCCAACCAGTATGAGTCGACCAAACCAGCGGACGGTCGGCTGCACGGTCGCCCGCGACGTGAGAGATTCGATGATCGCAAACAGAACTGCGGCGATCACGATCACGCCCTGCCTGTCGCTCGCGGACCCGCCGGTGAGTTTGAGCGTCGGATAGATCGCCAGAACCGTGATGTACGCAGCGCTCAAACCGAGCACCGGCCCGAGCCGCTCGAGCTTCTTGGCAAACTTCGAGTGCTCGTCTTTCTTGCGCATGATCGAAGCGATCCAGAACGTAATCAGCAACGAGAGCGCGCCAAACAGCCCCGGCACTGCCACGTTCAGCAGGCCCTCACGTAGTTGTGCTTCATTCACTGGAAATCAGTCCCTGCAAGGCGGCCAGGCGTGTGCCGCAGATCAGCGCGTACCGGTGATCCCGATGGTCAGCGTGACTTCATCACCGAGCGCACCACTTTCAACGCCGTAGTTCACACCATAATCCGATCGGTCGATGACCAGCTTCGCCTCGAATCCGGAGCGGACCATCCCGCGAGGGTCGTCCATCTCGCCCATCCAAACCAGCGTTGCTGTCTCGGTTTGAGTCTTGCCTCGGAGTGTGAGTTCGCCCGTCACGTTCATCGAGTCGCCCTCACCTGCTTCGAACGATGTCGCCACGAAGCGAATCTGGGGGAATTCCTTCGCGCTGAAGAAATCGGCGCCACGCAGGTGTTTGTCTCGACCCGCGCTGTTTGAGTCCACACTCTCAGCATCAACGCTGATGTCGAGCGAACTCGCCGACGGGCTTTCCGGGTCGATGCTGTACTCACCGCTGATCTTGTTGAACCTGCCGTAGAAGTTTGTGACACCCATATAACTCACGCCGAACAAAACGGAAGAATGTCCATTGTCCACGGCGTAGGTCTCAGCGTTACCAACAACGAACACCTCCGCCGGAGCCGCGTCGGTCTGAGGCGCGAGCCCCACCGCGAGACCACCGATTGCCAGAACACCTGCCGCGACGACTGCTGATTTCGTACCCATCTCATGAATCTCCAGAAGAATGTGACTCACTGTCCGTACCCACAAGGTACCTAGATGCCCTAACCAACGGCTTTGGGCACCAGGGTATTGCATTTGTTGTTGCAACAATTAGTATCTTGACAAAACACCCGCGTCAAACGCGGGTGGTCGAAATGAGGATCAGCCCTTGTCTGCGATGACCGGAAGCGTGACGAGATCCGGCATCGCCGCCTCGAGATCGCTCGCAAGTGCCCGATCTTCGGTCCCTAGCTCATCGAGCAGATCAGCGAGCAGCAAGCTCGCTTTGTCCCCAAGTTCGAGTTCTGCGAGTTCACCCTGGTCTACACCCACAGCGCGACCAGCAGACCACGCAGCTCGGAAGCTGTCGCCGAGCTCTGCCGAAGCCAGAGCAAAGCCCAGCTTGATCTGAGCGTTGTCTGGGTCCTTTGCAGCAGCGAGTGCAAAGAAGCCCTGCGCCTGGTTGGCCTTGCCCTGTTCGAGCAGTTCCCATGCATCAGCTGTTCGATCCTCGCTGCTCACTTCGTCCTTGATCTCTGGAGCCCGGTTCGGCGCCTTGTCGTGCGTTGCAACGACATCGTTACGGTACGGCAAAGACAACTCTGCATCAGACCAGCAGTTGTCCCAGCCGTTGCGGTAGGAACGAGCCCTCGGATACGAGTAATACCTTGGCCCACACGAGCGGTAGGTTCTCCGATAGCTTGGGTAGTACGAGCCGCAATAGCCCCGGTCATACCACCCGATTCTGGGTTGATAGTAGCTGTTACAGCCCCAACTGCTTCCAAGGTACAGCCCAGATGAGATAGAGAATCCCGAGCCGCAGAACCCGATTGAGAACCCCGAACTGATCCCAAATCCGATGTCTGCCTGGGCCGCCCCAGCCGTGCTTGCGAGTGCCAGTGTGCCGATCGTGAGCAGTTTCCGCATGGTGAGCCTCCTGTGCCCGCTACTAGTTAGTAAGCATACACAAACTTATCATCGGCTGCAAGTCATATCCTGACGCAGAGCTCGTGCCGCCTTTACGCATTGAGAATATGGGCAACATCCGGTAACCTGTTGACAGATGGTCGGGGCCCATTCGGACTCCCCCGGCCGGGTCTCTGTGAAATGGGGGTTCAAGGATGAGCGAATCACCGAATAGAGAAGCCAAGTCGCTGTCGCTCGAAGCCGCGTTGTACGACTCGGGCACCGGCCGGTTCACCACCCATACCGGAACCGACAAGGCCAACCCGCAGCAAGGCAAGCAGCCTCAGAATGTGCCCAACAAGCTCGATCAGCAGGACAAGGGTTGAGGACTCGCGCCTCACACGAACCAGCTCTGCTCAGAGCAGTTCGACGATCTCAAACTGCTTAACGCCCCGGGGTGCATCGACACGGATTGTCTCACCCACACGGGATTTGAGCAGCGCCTGGCCCATCGGCGAGTTCACACTGACCTCGACATGCTCAGCCATCGCGTTTCCTGAGAGCTCGCCAACGAGGCGGTAGGTGTCGTCATCGCCCCGCTTGAGGTCCTTCAGACGGACGACGGACCCAATGAATACGACATCTGCAGCCTGCTTGCTCGAGTCTATGACCTGAGCGCTGGCGAGCTTCTCCTCAAGACGGCGGATTTCGGCCTCCTCCATCCCCTGCTGCTCACGCGCCGCGTGGTACTCGGCATTCTCCTTCAAATCCCCGAGCGCCCGCGCCTCGGCGATGCGTTCCGAGATCTTCGGCCGGTTCTCCTTGAGTTCCGTCACACGCTGCTCGAGCTTGGCTTTCTCGTCTGGGGTCAGAAGTTCCATGCCGATTCTCCGTTTGGCTCTGTGGACCGCTGAAGGGCGCACCGCCTTGTGCGCAGTGGACAATCTAGGCCGAATCGTTGCGCCTTGCCAGTTTCGAGGCCCCTGTTCCTCTGATGATCCCGACCAGGATCCACGCCGAGACCGCGATGCACGCTGTCATCCAGGCGGCTCGCCAGTGTGCGGGCCCCACCACCGCGTGCTGACCTGTCCAGATCCGGCTCTGGAGCATCTCCCAGGGAGCGGTCAACGGCGAGGACATCCGCAACAGCAGCTGCGCATCCTCCGAACTCGCTCGCCCCACCGATTGCAGGGTGAGAAGCAACACCGGCCCAATCAACACAGCCAAGAGAAGACCCATCATCCAATATGTTCTCTCAAGGCCGGCTTTCTTTGCTTGGTAATCCGAATCGAGCTTCTGCTCACCCAGTCTGAGCCTGCGCCCCGAACCCAGTGCGATCGCCAGGAATGCTCCGACAATAAGCGCCCAAGAAATGAGCAGCAGATTCGAGGCTGCGACAGCGCTGGCTGTCCAACCAGTGATGACAACCTGGGGCCAGAGCACTGCTTGCAGCGGGATGAGCAGGATGATCAGATCCTTCACGACCATCGTGGTGCCGCCGCCAACAGGAGAGAGTTGGCTGAGTCTGATCATGGGCCACATGACTGTGATCCCGATCGAGATCACAGTGACCAGCATCCTCGCGCCTTCGCGGTACCCCTCGGCGGTCACACGCATCGGGTCGCCGAGTGACAAGAAAACTGCCAGGGTTGAAACGAGCAGGAACCCCATCCAGATGACAGCAAAGCCGCGTGGCTCGCCCCGCCTGTGCGCCCAGCGGTCTGGTTCGTCCATAGGGGCAACGAGTCCGACGTGCTCCATCCATTCACGGAACGCGCCGGGTGTCTTCTGATCACCTTCGCTGCTCTCGGATGTGTGCTGTTCGCTCACCTTGTGAGAATCTTGGGAGTGCTACCGGCGATCTTCCACCAAAACCGGCCCGGAGCTGATATCAATAAGCTCTCGACCGGCATCGATCCGTCTGCCGAATTCGGGGTTCTGGCGCAGATACCGGAGCTGATTGAGCTTCGCCTCGGTTGAGACTGCGTCAGGCACAGGGTCACTCGGGGTGCGGCCCCAGATCACGCGTGTGCCCTTGTCCGTCAGCAGCACCACACGCTTGAACCGGTCATACGCGGAGACCTCGACTCCTCGAATCTGATCAGACCCGAGCGAGCCAGGCAACTGCTCTCGGAGCAGATTGAGGACCTCGAGCCCCGCTTGCACAGATCGGCTCGGCCACACCTCGCCGGGCACGACCTGCAGAGTGTTTGCATCGTTGGCGCCGCGAATCACCGGGAAAGGTGACAGGTCAGCCCGCCAGCTCAGCCTGAGACGCCTGCCGTCGCTCGCGATGAGGTAATCGTGCGCGCCTTCACGGACAACCGCGCCGGGTGAACGCCAGGCGGCATCGATCTCGATGACACCCTCATCAAGCCGCTTGATGTCACGAATCTCGCTCACCCAACCCGACTGGTGGAGCCAGACGCCGAGTGACTCGAGCGTGCGCGACGAGAAGGGGCCGGAATGCTTCTGGACGATTTCGTACGCGTCATCGAGCAGCTGCCGTTGAGTGGTCGCGGGAGGCCAGTTGACCGGCTGCCCGGCTGACACGGCGCTCGGCCAGTTGATACGAACGACCGGGGGCCCGCTCGATGCAATATCCGCGGCTTGATGATCCGCGAACCTGAGCCCAACGCCCATCCCAACCACCAGCACAAGCCCGGTCAGAACGGTCCCAACCAATTCGGGCGAGATCCGCTCCATGATGAGCTCGCGTTTGGTCTTCTTTTTCTTCCTGCGCGCAGCCATACAGCTACTTGCGTCGGATCAGCAGGGCTTCAGGCTTGAATGAGAAGCGCCTAAGGCCCGTTCTGGGCCCGAGCATGCTGATTTTGCCAGATGGGCACACAAATCGGGCATGGGCAGCCCGCCCCTCGCCGCCGCTTGGGGCACGAGCGAGTGAGCCGTGAATCCCGGCATCGTGTTCGCCTCAAGGAACCAGTGATCACCCTGCCCATCGACAATGAAGTCAACGCGCGCCAGGTGCCTGATCCCGATCGCCTCGGCGAATCTCAGCGTGTCGCTCTGGATCGCCTCGATGTCCACCCCCTCGGGCTCGACGGTGTAGACCGTGTCATCGCGTTTGTACTTGGCTTCGAAGTCATAGATGCCCTCGGCTGGCTCGATGCTCACCAGAGGCAGCGCTTCGAGCTTGCCGTCGCGCTCGATAACGGGAGAAGTCACCTCGCGACCAATGATCATCTTCTCCACGATGACGACCTGCCCGAGGTTCGCATGCACGTCTGCTAACGAGGACTCGAATGCCCGTTCTGCATCCTGCTTCGTGTGACAGATATGAAGCCCGACACTCGAGCCTTCGAGAGCAGGCTTGATGACGTAGGGCAGCGGCATATCAACACGATCCTTGATGTTGAGCAGCTGCGCCGGTGCCGTTCGGATGCCGAGCCTCGCCGCTTCCAGCTTCGCAGCGAACTTGTCCATGCACACACGCGCAGCACGCGGTCCGCAGCCGACGTACGGCCTGCCGTCGCGTTCAAGGATGTCCTGGAGCGCGCCGCCCTCGCCCCACCTGCCGTGCAGAACCGGGACGATGACATCCGCCTCGATATGTGCAAGAGAATCGGGCCTGTCGATCAGGTGGAGCTTCGCATCGAGCCCCGCGTCGACGAGCCCCTTCGTAACCGCGGTGCTCGATTCGATCGAGACCTCCCGCTCGGCGTCCGGCCCGCCGCCCAGAACTGCGATCCGCCCGGTCATGAGCGCCTCCACACTACGACTTCGGTTTCGAGCAGGATCTCGTAACGGTCGTAGACAAGGTCCTGCACCTTCTGGATCAGTCGGAGGATGTCCGTTGCGTTGGCGGTGTCGTCGGTCTCGATGAAGTTCGCGTGGGTGTTACTCACTGCGCATGGACCGGTCGTCAGCCCCTTCCCGCCTGCAAGATCAATCAGCTTGCCCGCGCTGACCCGATCGTGCGCAGCCCCGACACCCTCGATGCCGTGGCGCAGCACCGGGTTCCGGAACACGCAGCCGCAGGTCTTTGCCGCCAGGGGCTGGGTGAGTTTCTTCTGCGCCATGATGCCCTTGAGCCGTGAACGCGCAGCGTCTGGATCTCCAGGGGTCAGTTGCAATTCAACCTCGCTGATCACGAGATCGAACAAGCCGCTGGTGCGGTAGGCGTAGCTGATCTGATCGCGAGGAATGACGACGATCTCTCCCTCGGTGTTCACCGCGTGGACCGAACCAACGACGTCGGCCATCTGCCCGTGCGCGCCGCCAGCGTTCATGAACGCAGCGCCGCCGAGCGTCGCGGGCACGCCGATCAAGCCCTCGATTCCAGTAAGGCCAGCTCGAACGCAGGCGTGGATGAGCTTCGACAGATCTGCGCCGCCCCCGGCGCGAACAACTCCTGTGGATTCGTTGATCTCCACGGCTCGGAAAACCGGCTGATCGAGTTTCACGACGAGTTCGCCAACACCCTCATCAGCCACGAGTAGGTTCGCGCCATCACCAAGCACGCGCATCTCGGGCTCGGCGGCCTTGCACGCGCAGAGCTCCTCGACCGATGCGGGGCGAGCCAGACGATCCGCACCGCCGCCCACGTTGAACCAGGTCGGGATCGGTGCATCGCGTTCGATCTCGGGGAGCGCTTGGGTCTTGCTCATCACACACCCACCGCTGATGTGTTGGGTGAGGGGGCACGCTCCATGAAAGAGCGTGCGATGGTCCAGACCGGACCGGCACCCATCACGACCAGCAGGTCGCCGGCGCGGCAGGTCTCTTCGACCTGCTCAACAATCGCGTCGAACGGGTAGAGGTGCATCGCGCGCGTGCCGCGGGAACGAAGGCGGTCAACGAGATCGCCCGCAGACACCTTCTGCTTCTCCGCCTCTGAATCGCGCACGAAGTAGATGTGCGGCACGATCACAACATCCGCCTGTCCGAACGCAGCAGCGAAGTCGTCGAGCAGGAAGCGTGTCCTCGAGTGCTGGTGAGGCTGGAATACGCACACGAGTCTGCCGCCCTTGTCCTGCGGGCGCTCGTGCTGGCGTAATGCACGCAGGGTCATCTCGACCTCGGTCGGGTGGTGGCCGTAGTCGTCGTAGACGCGAACCGTGCCGCCCTCAGGCATCGTTCTGTCACCGAGGAGTTCCAACCTGCGTCCGATGCCCTTGAAGGTCTTGAACGCGCGGACGATCGATTCACGGTCGGCGCCGAGTGACTCGGCGAGCGCGAACGCCATCGCCGAATTGAGCGCCGAGTGATCGCCCGGCATGGGGCACGTGTACTCGGCTGCGAACTCAGACTTGTAGCTGAGTTTGACGCGGCGCGACTCGGGATCGAACGTGATCGACCAGTCGGCAGCCGGGTTGAAGCCCAGCGTCTCGACCTCACACTCCAAACCGCTCGTCACATCGCGCCGGTGTGCATTGTCGTGACCGATGATGAGCTTGCCTCCCTGGCCAGGCCTGTCGGAGGCAGGCGGGATGAGCTTGGCGAACTCGTGGAACGCCTCGACGACCGCGTCGATCGAGCCATAGATATCAAGGTGGTCGGCCTCTACCGAACCGATACCCGCGATCCTCGGCGCGAGGTTGTGGAAACTGCGGTTGAACTCACATGCCTCGGCAAGGAGCAGACCCGGCTGGCCTTGCAGCGGACCTTCGGGCACGAGCGTGGAGCCCAGCCTGAAACCTGTTGCGTTGCCCTTGTTGTCTCGCAGGTGCGAGCAGTTGGCGCCGACGATCACGGTTGGGTCAAGACCGGCTTCGATGAGCGCCGTTGAGAGCAGAGCGGTGGTTGTGCTCTTGCCGTGGGTCCCCGCAAGGGCGACGCCCGACATGCAACGCATGGTCTGGCCCAGCGCTTCGGCGTAAGTGAACACAGGAATTCCCCGGCGGTCCGCTTCCAGCTTGAGTGGGTGGCTCGCCGGGACCGCTGCGGATGCGACGACCGAGCCGCAGTTGACCGGGAGTTCGACCGGGGTGTCCCCCACGGCGACGCAGAGGCCCTCGTTCCCGAGCGCATCGGTCGTTGGACTCGGGACAGAGTCGGTGCCCGCGACCTCGACGCCGTGGGCGTGGAGCAGGCGGGCGAGGCCCGACATGCCACAACCGCCGATCCCGATCATGTAGCACGATCCGTTGGCAGCAGCGAGAGATTCAAATCCGATGTTGATAGGTGTGTTCGACACGGCATGAGAGTATCGGCCACAAGCTGTCAATTACGCCAAGCCGCGAGGTTTATGCACAACCGACAGCCTCCCTGCTACGCTTCCGACAATGGAAACACCCGCACTGCCCTACAAACTGGCGACACTCTGCGACCTGCGCGACGACAAGGGCCGCATCCTCCTGCTCCACAGACTGCGAGCGCCCAATCAGGGGCTCTGCTCCCCGATCGGAGGGAAGCTGGAAATGTCCACTGGTGAATCACCCGCGCAGTGCGCTCAGCGGGAGATCCGCGAGGAAGCCGGGCTCGAGATCCCGCTCTCGAGGCTTCACTTGATGGGCTTGATCTCTGAGCAGGCGTTCGAGGGGAAGGGCCACTGGCTGCTGTTCTACTACAGGGTCCTTGGCGCAGTCGAGTTGGAACCCCACGACATGGATGAGGGCCGGCTCGAGTGGCACGCGCCCGAGGAACTGGATTCTCTGAAGCTCCCTGAAACGGATCGCAAGGTCATCTGGCCACTCGTGCGTCGCCATGAAGCGACGGGGCCCGACGGCAGGCCGGGGTTCTTCGCGGTCCACGTGGACTGCAGGGGCGACGAGATGACCTGGAGCGTCGAGGAGCAGTTCGACCCCCCCGCTCACCCCCGTGCAGACCTGACAGGGCTGATCTAGGGCCCATGGAACGTGATTCAGGGAGTTCGTCGTATACTTGGACATGATGCGGAATGCTCAACGGATTGAGCGGGGTGAGATTGTCAGTTGCCTGTTGGCCTGTGTGCTGGGGTTGTTGTCTGTACTGACAGCTCCGACTGCACTCGCCCAGGTCACACCCGTTGCGGTTGCTGCGAACCGCCAAGCCGATCGCGTCGCGATCATCCCGATCCATGAGCCGATCGACAGGGTCACAGCATTCAGCGTGAAACGCAGGATGGCGCTGGCGATCGAGGGCGGTGCGCAGGCGCTCGTGTTCGATATCAACACCCCTGGTGGCGAGGTGCCCGCGGTTTTGGAGATCTGCGCCGCGATCAAGGGCTCGTCCGTTCCCAACACCGTGGCGTGGATCAACCCCGAGGCGTACAGCGGCGGCGCGATCATCGCGCTGGCCTGTCGCGAGATTGTCGTTGCCAACGAGGCGCGCATGGGAGATGCCCTCCCGGTCCTGATCGGGCCCGGCGGGGTTGATGTAGCGACTCAGGGTGAACTCCGCAAAAAGCAGGTGCCGCCCGTGCTCGCAGAGGTCGTTGATTCTGCGCGAACACGCGGCTGGGACGAATTCATCGTTCAGGCAATCGTGATCGATAAGGTCGAGCTCTGGTGGATCGAGGAGATCGCGCCGGAAACTGGTCAACAACCCCGGATGCTCGCGATCAACGAAGCCGAGTTCAGGATGCTCTTTCCGGGGCAGGAACCACCTCGAGGATCACCAGCGATCGTCGGCGCATCAGCTGCGGGACTCTCAGGGCTAGTCCCCGACTCCGAAAGCAATAGCGTCGAAACGCCTACCGGCGACACCGAGTTCCGCCCGGCGACGCCAGCTTTGCGCGACCTATCACCTCAGCTTTCTGGCGAGACATCGGCCGCATCGTCACAGGATCTCGACATGCTCGCGTCGATCTCTGAGCGTCCGGTGCTCACGAGCGACGACGCCGGGAAATGGCGCGTGGTCCGCTATCTAACCAACGGCAGCGGCCCGATCGTCATGAGCAAGAACGAGATGCTGACCTACAAGTTCGCGACCCGCAACATCAACAGTGAAGATAATCTCAAGGCGTACTTCGGCGCCAAAGAAGTGATCAGGATCAACACGACTGTCTCTGAGCGTATCGTCAAGGTGCTCTCGAACATGTGGGTCCGGATGATCCTGATTGCTGTCTTTCTGCTCGCGCTTTTCATCGAGATGGTGAGCCCAGGACTCATCGTGCCGAGCGTTGTGGCGTGTATCGCGCTGCTGCTGGTCATGGCTCCTGCCTGGATGCTTGGCCTTGCCGGCTGGTGGGAGCTGATCGCCATCGCATCGGGGATCCTGCTCATCCTGATCGAGATCTTCATCGTGCCTGGCTTTGGCGTGTTCGGGATATCGGGATTGGTCCTGCTGTTTGGAGGCCTGGTGATGGCCTTCGTCAGCGCCAGCAGCGGAGTGTTTCCGAGTACACCCGCGGGCCAGACCGACCTGTCGCGAGCCGTGGTCATGGTCGCGCTCGCGATGGCCACCGCTGGCGGTGGGATGTTTGTCGTTGTGAAGTACTTCGGATCACTGCCTGTGCTCAACAGGCTCACGCTGCGCCCCGACCAGGTCGAGAGCAACACCGGCATCGGGCTCGTCGAGGCGATGGGAGAGTCAACAGACCTTGCGCTACTGGTTGGCACGTCTGGTGTGACCGCCACACCTTTGCGCCCATCGGGCAAAGTAGATATCGAGGGCACACTTTATGACGCGCTTTCTGGGTCGGGTTACATCGATCCGAAAACACCAGTGCTTGTCACCCGCGTAACAACTTGGCAGGTCGTGGTCGAGCCGATCAACAATGACAATCCTGACACCCCAGCGAGGGAAGAGACCTGATGGATCCGATGCTTATCTGGGGACTTGGCCTGCTCGCACTAGCGGTCTTCCTGCTTGCTCTTGAGGTGATCATCCCCTCCGGGGGTGTGATCGCTCTTGTCAGCGGTGTTGTCGGGATTGCTGGCGTCGTATGCCTCTTCATGATGAAAGAAGGCGGCACACTCTGGGGTGTTTCGGGCACGCTCATGCTTCTCATTGTCTTCCCGAGCACCTTTGCGGTATGGGTCAAGGTGATGCCAAACACATCGGTAGGCCGCAAAATGATGGGCATCCCAGATGAGCGCGAGGAGCAGAGAGAATACGAACTCGAGCGGGCTGAGCACGACGAGCTCATGGCTCTGATAGGCACAGTGGGTGTCGCTCGCTCACCGCTTCGACCAGTCGGCTCGATCGAGATCGACGGCCAAACGTACCAGGCACTGGCCGAGGGGGTTGCGATTGAGCGAGGCCAACGCATCCGTGTCACACAAGTTGTCAACGCTCAGATCAAGGTCAGGCCTGTCTAGATAGCCACTAAAAGGTACTTCGAATCGCGTATACTCCTGTAGATTCTGCACTGAATACCTTGTCATGAAGGAATGCGACCTCATGCGTACAGCCCGACTGCATACTGCCTCGGTTCTTGTGCTTTCACCAGCTGCTCAATCACTCGCACAAGCCGGCGGCGGCGGCGGCGGCGGAATGCCCATGTGGGGGTGGGTCGTCATCGGTATCGCGGCGTTGTTCCTGCTGATCATCTTGATCGTCCTTGGGAACTACATCCAGCTCTACATCCAGGCTCTGACATCAAACGCAAGCGTCTCGATTCTGGACATCATCCGCATGCGATTCCGCAAAATCGATCCGCGGGTGATTGTGCTTAATCGGATCCGAGCTGTTCAGGCGGGTCTCGACGTCAACACACCGCAACTCGAGGAGCACCTGCTTTCAGGTGGGCGAGTAAAGAATGTCGTGAGCGCACTCATCGCCGCCAAGAAAGCCCGGATCGATCTGGATTGGAACACCGCCTGCGCGATCGATCTCGCAGGCCGCGACATCTTTGACGCGGTGAACACGAGTGTGAACCCGAAGGTCATCGACTGCCCGAACCCGACACTCGGGCGTGCAACAATTGATGCGGTCGCCAAAGACGGCATCCAACTCAAAGCCCGTGCACGCGTGACCGTGCGAACGAACCTCTCGCAGCTCGTCGGTGGTGCAACGGAGGAAACGGTCGTCGCGCGTGTCGGCGAGGGCATTGTTTCTTCGATCGGTTCTGCCGAATCGCACAAGGCCGTGCTCGAGAACCCCGACGCGATCTCCAAGAAAGTGATGGAGCGAGGGCTGGACTCGGGGACGGCGTACGAGATCCTGTCGATCGATATCGCAGACGTCGACGTCGGCGACAACATCGGCGCGAAACTTCAGGAGGATCAGGCCGAGGCGGACAAGAAGGTCGCGCAGGCACTGGCTGAGAAGCGGCGCGCGATGGCTATCGCTCAGGAGCAGGAGAACAAGGCGGAGATCGAGAAGAACCGCGCGTTCGTCGTGCTCGCCGAGGCCGAGGTTCCTAAGGCGATGGCCGAGGCGTTCCGCAGCGGCAACCTGGGCATCATGGACTACCAGCGTTTGCGCAATATCGAGGCCGATACCTCGATGCGCAGGGCGATCTCGGGGCATGACCAGAAGGACGGCCAGAACGGTCAGAATCCGAGCTGAGCATCAACCCGGTTAGTCACGCCAGGCGTCGGTGACGATGCCGTCTTTGATCTCAACGTACGTCCCGCCGGCAGTCTCTTCGGAGCTAGAGCCGCCGACGATGAGGAGAACCGAGCCCTTGCTGCGTTCGGTCCGCTCGTATTCGTACGCCCAGAGCTCCCCACCCTCGACTTGCGAACGCCGAGTCGGCTGACCGAGTGCCGCCAAGACCCACGACTCGGTCGTCTCGCCGATCTTGATCCGTTTGAAAGTGCCCGAGCCGATGTAATTGCCGGAAAGCGTGGAGTGAGAGCTGCCGCTGATGCAGCCGGCGGCTGGGAGGAGCATTGCGGCTGTCAAGGCAGCGGCGAGAAGCTTGGTTTTCATCTGGGTACCCCGTACTGGTTAGCGTTTACTACAGACGTACGGAGCGTCATACGGAATCCACAACACCGCGTTTCACGGTTTTTCGATGGCGTCCAACAAAAGTTGTGTGAGCCTGAGCCTCCGGTAGATTTCGTTGGTCACGATCGAGGGCGGGCCCTCGACCGCTGCGACGTTTCGATCCCCCTCTTCCTCAGATTCCTGTGCCTGTTCTGCTCGCTGTTGAGCGGGTCTGAATCCGGCTGGACGATTCGGAACGCGATTCGAAACACGCCGATCGATTCGGCCCGAGGCGGGTGTGGTTTCGATCGTCTGATCACTCCTCGCCGTGAGCCCCTGGGTACCGATCTTGAACCGGGTGTTTGGCGGGATGAATGCCCTGTCGGTGCCCGCGAGGTAGTCGGATCGATCGAAAATGGCGACGAGGCCGTTGTCGATGCGGACGAAGGCCTTCTCGCCCGTAGGGGTTGTGATCTCGTAGACCTGCTCAAATCCTGTTGGCCTGCGCAGATCAATGGGCTCAAGGCGGTTGGGCGAGGCGAGCGGGGAGACATCCTCGAAGCCCTCCTCGACGGGCTTCAGTTCCGGTTGTTGGCTCGGTGCGATCAGCATGAGGGCAGCGATGAGTGCGGCGTGTGTCATCTGTGCTGCCCTGCCCCTTTAGAACAAAATCTGGATCTGCGTCTCGATGTACGCGCCAGCGGTAGTTGGGAGCTCATCGATATCTTTGCCCGAAGCCCTCCAGCGGTACACACAGTCAAGTATCGGCTCATCGATGGTTGGAGCGCCTGACTCTGTCCCCGGTTTGATGGATGCACTGAGGACCGAGCCGTCCTTGCCGAAGTGGATGATCGCGGTCACGCTGCCGTTACGGGCTCGGAGCTCGTGCATTTTCGTGGTGGCATCAAACTGCGGCCTGAAGGTCTGGATGCGCATCCCCTCTCGCGCGAGCACCTTGCCCAGGTTGCTCGTCCTCACCTGGACTGGAGAGGTCGCGTCCGATTCTCGGTCGTCCTGGATTGCCTCTTTCACAGGCTCGGCGAGCTGGGGTTTAGGCTGAGGTTCCTGCTGCTCTTGCCGCTGCTTGGCTTGCTTTGCCTGCTCGGCTTTCTTCTTCGTGTCTTCGAGCTTGGCCGCGAGCTCGGCGACCGAGTTGAGTCGATCGAGCACCGATTCACTCAGCGTTTGCGCGGACTCAGAGAGTTGTTGCTGAACCACTCTGGTTGCCTGCACGCTCGCCTGAATTGCCTCGACGGAGAGCTGGGGCTGAAGCGTCTCCGCTTTGACAGCCGCGTGCGGTGTCTCTTCGTTGAACCCGATCCACGCGATCGAGACAGGCTCGCCGTTGTCGATGCCGAGTCTGGTCTTGGGCTTCTTGTCCGGGACAGCTTTCTGAAGAAACACGGACGCGAGCGCCGAGTCGGGGGAGGCGAGCATGAGGATCACCGCCGCGTGGAACATAAAACTCACGAGCAGGCAAATACCAACCGTGCGCCGGGATGACCGAACACCATCCATGCGTAAACGGTAGCATGACACAGGCCGCGATTCACGGAGAAGCGACTGATGGCAGGTACCGGGCTCAGAATTGCACTAGGCGTAGCGCTTGTAGGGGGTGTGATCGCCACGGGCGTGATCCTCGCGCCGGGCAAGCCGACCCCGCCGCCGACCAGGGCCGAGCCGAGCGGACAAGAAACTCCCGAGTTGGCAGATGAAGTCGCAGGCACGCCCGAGCTAGAGGTCGATACTGTCCCTGCGCGTGAGCCCTTCGAGCAGGGTCGCCTGCTGGTGGGCGATCCTGCCCCTTTGATTGACGCCGAGCACTGGTATCAGGGCGAGCCAAGGTCTCGGCTGGCGCTTGGGAGCGTGCATGTCGTAGATCTCTGGGCGACGTGGTGCGGTCCATGTGTGCGTGCGATGCCTCATCTGAGCAAACTGCAGAACAAGTACGCCGACCAGGGTCTCAAGGTGATCGCGGTCAGCATTGACACGGGTGACAGCGCTCACGAGCAGGTCCAGCGGTTCCTCGAACGCCGGTCGGAAGACATCTCATTCGATGTCGTGCTTGATGCAGGTGGTACGAAATCTGCGTGGCTCGATACATCCGGTCGAGACAGCATCCCGTCCACGTATGTTGTGGACCGCAATGGCACTGTCGTCTGGATCGGGAATCCAAACACACCCGAGGGCGAGTTCGGTGAACCCGTGATCGATCGGGTCCTTCGCGAGATCATGAGCGATACGTACGATGTCGCTGAAGCGGTGGATGAAGCCAGAGCAGAGATCATGCACGCGCGCGAAGCTCAGAAACGAACTGAGCGGGTTCAGGAACTCACCGAGGAGATGGGCAGCCTCTGGGGCGGGGGTGATGTCGAGGGTGCTCTGACGATCATCGACGAGATCGTCTCACTCGAACCTGAGAACAACAGCGGGCTCGCTCTGCGCAAGGCAGAGGTTTTGCTCTATGAGCGGAACAAACCCGAAGAGGCGAGTGCATTCTTCGTGCAGATGATCGATGGCCCCTACTTCGACGACAACGAGACATTGCTCAGCTTCGTCAACTTGTTCACTGGCGACGTCGACCCGGGAGATGAGGGCCGGGAGGCCGCGGTTGCAGCGGCAGAGCTCGTCGTGAGCCGGCAGCCGCACCCCGAACACATCCTCGTGCTGGCGCGCGCACAGTTCGCGGCGGGAAATCAGGATGAGGCGGTCAAGAACGCGATCTGGGCGAGAGATTTCTTCGACTACGGCTCAGGTGAGTACGAGTTCTTCGATCGGTACGTCAGACAATTCGAGCAGGTGGACTGATCACTCGGACACCGGCTGATCCTCGCGCCGATTGCCGAGGATGCTGAACTGCTCTACTCCCGCGCTGCGGAGTTGCTGGACGAGTTCGATGAGCTTGCCGCTCTCGGAGCCGACGTCGATCTCAAGCACCACGGGTGAATCGGGGCTATCCGCGACGGCTGTGTTGACGGCTTCGGGGATCGCGATCTGCTCGATGAACTCGCCGTTGAGCGCGAATCTGCCGTCGTCCGCGAGCGAAACGACGATCGGAGGCGGTCCCTGGCGAGCGTTGCCCGTCGGGTCGATCACGGGCAGTTCGACATCCACGGTGTCGGCCCGGACCATGACCATGAGCGCGAACGCGAAGAACGTCAGCAGCAGAAAGACGACGTCCAGAAGGGGCATCATCTCGAGCCTGGGCTCGGGCTGCTTGTTGCGGAATCGGATAGCCATCGCTGAAGCTAGGATAGCAGCCAGGCCAGATGCACCGGGAGGGGTGAACGCCGATGGATGTTCGGATGGAACTGTCACGAATTCTGATCCGCGAGCTCTCAGACTGCCAGCTGATCGAGCTTCGCGAAGTAGCCGAACCCGGCGAAGAGCTGACGGGTGAGCCCCGCTCGTTCCCGATTGTGATTGGTCTGCCCGAAGCTCAGGCGATCGACAGAAGGCTGAAGGGCGTCCAGATCGAACGCCCCCAAACGCACGACCTGCTCGCAGACGTCATCCGCGAGATGGGCGGCCGGATCGAACGTATCGGCATCACGACGCTCAGCGAGCACACGTTCTTTGCGGAGCTCTGGGTGCGTACATCCTCGGATAAGTTGATCAAGATCGATAGCCGACCCAGCGACGCGATCGCGCTCGGCGTCGCCTCGGATACCCCGATTTATGTCGCAGAGGACGTCATCGAGTCCGCCACGCGAGAAGAGATTTGATTTCGACCGACGCTGTCTATCTCACGCACGATCAAGCGGGCATCGGGGGCACGATCAAGGAACGCCCCGAGGACTTCATCGTCGAAGAGCAACCCCTGTACCAGCCTTCGGGCGAGGGCGAGCATTGCTACCTCTTCGTCGAGAAGCGCGGCATCGACACTCGTGAGATGGCCAAAGAACTCGCCGAACACTTCGGTGTCCGCGAGCGTGATGTGGGCGTTGCTGGGCAGAAGGATGCGAAAGCGATCACCCGCCAGCTCGTAAGCATCCACACGCCAGGCAAGACGATCGACAGCTTCCCGATGCTTCAGCACCCGTCGATGGGTGTGCTCTGGGCTGACATGCACACAAACAAGCTCAGGATGGGACACCTGAAGTCGAACCGGTTTAGCATCAAGATCCGTGGCATCGACATGACAACTGCGCCTCGCGCGCTTGCGATCGTGCGAACACTTGAGAAACTGGGCGTACCTAACAGGTTCGGGGTCCAGCGCTTCGGCAGCCGGGGCGACAACCACGAGCTCGGCCGGGCGATATTGACCGGTGAATCCAGGCGAAAGTTCGGTGTCGGGCGCCGCCGGCTCTTCCTGAATGCGCTTCAGTCTGCCGTCTTCAACGAGGTGCTCGATCGACGCATCGAATCGGGCACACTGGGCGAGGTATGCGAGGGCGATCTCGCGTGGAAGCACGACTCAGGATCTGTGTTCACGGTTGATGCCGATGCGATTAGAGACCAGGAATTGAGGGCGAGACTTGCATCGTTCGAGATCAGCCCGAGCGGCCCCATGTGGGGCGATAAGATGTCACGCTGTTCCGGGGCCTGCGACGATGGCGAGGTCGCAGCGCTTGCGAAGTTCGAGCTTACTCCCGATGACTTCGCCAGGAGTTCACAGTCCAAACTCGTACCGGGCGTGCGCCGCCCGCTGCGGATTCCGCTGGCAGATGCCGACGTCGAGGGCGGGATCGATGAGCACGGCGGGTATGTGCGTCTCGCGTTCGATCTCCCGCCCGGGTCGTACGCGACCGCCGTCCTGCGCGAAATCATGAAGACGGACGATCTCTAGTTCGTCACATCGATCGCCACATCGAGCTCGACGGTCTGCGGCTGCAGACACTCCGTGTCGCTGCACGCCTGAAAGGTAACGATGACAATCGGGCGCCCGGCTCGCTCATTCTCGGCTTCGAGGACAATGTCGAATTCGACTTCGCTCGAGTACACGAGCAGCTCACCCTCAACACCCTCTGTTCTGTAGCTCACGCCCGCCGGGTAATCGGCGAAGGCACCAACACCGGTTCCTCCAACGACACCAACACGCAACGGCTCGAGCATGTCGGCGGCGTCGGGCCCCGGGTCCGCTGCGACGATGTGGTAGCCGTCGGCGATCTGCAGCTTGACGCGGAATGTCTCGACTTCTCCGGGTTTCAAACTGATCCGCTCAGTATCGGCAAAGACCTCGACCGCCTGGAAACTCTCAGCGTTCTCATGTGATTGAGCGGGCTGCTTCGCACCCGCGGCCTGCAGCGCCTGGGCGAGCGGGATGTCCGATGACAACGCCCGGTAGAGCCCACGCGCAGAGTTGACATACCCCACGGGTGCCCTGTGGATCGCGCCGCTGGTTGCCACTAGACCACGCGCCGCGCGGCTGGCAAACCACTGTTCGCCGGTGAGTGTGGACAGATCAATGAGCGCGTTCAGGAAGACGCTGGTTGCGCTCGGGATCGCTCCATCGTAGATGATCTGCCCACGAACGAAGAGATCAGATTGGTTCTCGCGAGTATCGAAGAATCCGCCCGAGTCCGGGTCACCGAAGATGCTTTCGGCTTCCTCGGCGAGCGACGAGGCCTTGTCGAGCCACTTCGTGTCATCTGAAGCATGATGAAGCTCAATCAACGCAGCGGTCAGCCATGCGTAGTCCTCGAAGAACGCGGGTGTCTTTGCTTCGCCGGCTCGCGCGGTGCGCAGGAGCGTGCCCTCGCCGTCGCGCATCGTTGTCAGAATCACATCTGTCGCCCTGACAGCGGCGTCTGTGTAGGCCTGGTTTCCTGAGACATTCCCGAGCGAGGCGAGCCCGTGGATCGCGATCGCGTTCCACGATGTCAGGATCTTGTCATCCAGCCCCGGTTGTTTGCGTTCGTCGCGCGCGGACTTGAGCTTCGCGTTGACCGCGTCCAGCTTCGCGTGCAGCTCATCAACCGAGAGACCCAATCGAGCGGCGGTCTGCTCGGGGCGCTCGGAGAAACGAAGCACGTTCCGGGCCGGTTCGTCGGGGTGATGCGGATCCTGGAAGTTCGGGCCCGAGGCGACGCTGTAGACATCGAGCGCGAGCTTAGATTCATCCTCGGTCAGGACATCGCGCAGCTCTGATTCGAGCCAGAGGTAGTTCAGGCCTTCTTTGCCGTCGACTTCTGCGTCCTGTGCGCTGTAGAACGCGCCGCTCTCGTCGGTCATCTCTCGCAGGACATAGTCTGCGATCTCTATCGCGGTGCGTTCGTACTCGCTGTCCTCGTAAACCGCCGCGGCTTTCGCGTACACAGAGAGCAACTGCCCCTGGTCGTAGAGCATCTTCTCGAAGTGCGGGACCGTCCACTCCGCATCGACGCTATAACGGTGGAAGCCTCCCCCCACGTGGTCGCGGATGCCGCCAATCATCATCTTATCGAGCGTCCCTCGGACCGACTGATCGATGGCTTGTCTCGTTGACTCGTCGGCAGAATCTCGAACCGCGAGCAGGAACTCGATGTACGTGGGCTGTGGAAACTTGGGTGCGCCGCCGAAGCCGCCCCACTGCGAGTCGTAGATCCGGAGCAAGCCGCTGACCGCATCCATGATCTCATTCTCGCCGACCACGACCGGAGCCTCACGCTCTTCGAGTTGATGGCGGACGGCGTCGGCGAGCGACTGCGACTGTTCGATGATCTCTTGGCGTCGGTCGCCCTTCCATGCCTCGCTGATGCCGAGGAGGACATCGGTGAACGCGGGCATGCCGTGACGCTGTTCGGGCGGGAAGTACGTCCCCGCGTAGAACGGGCGGAGCGACTCGGGTTCGAGCCAGACACTCATGGGCCAGCCGCCCCGACCGGTCAGGGCCTGCGTCGCAGCCATGTAGATGTCGTCGACGTCTGGTCGCTCCTCGCGGTCGACTTTGACACAGACGTAATGTTCATTCATCACTCGCGCGGTTGCCTCACTCTCGAAGCTCTCGCGTTCCATGACGTGGCACCAGTAGCAGGTCGAGTAACCGATCGAGAGGAAGATGGGAACATCGCGTCTGCGCGCCTCTTCGAATGCTTCATCACCCCAAGGAAACCAATCCACAGGGTTGTGCGCGTGCTGAAGCAGGTAGGGGCTCGTCTCGCCTGTGAGGCGGTTGGTGTGCATGGGCTTCGCCTCGGGTTGATGGGCTTGCTGAGCCGAGGCGGTCAGTGCCAGGGCTGCGATCGCTGCCGGGATTGTTGTACGCATCGCAGAAGCCTAGCACCGGGGGGTGCGCCCGCCGATGGGGCGGATCGTGAGCGACCGGACTGTGCCGACCGGACCAGCGCTGCTGAAGGCGGACTCTCCCTGCCTCCCGAGCACACGGGTTGCAGCGGCTGCGCTCGAAAGCAGGACCGCGTCCTCCGGTAGCTCGGCGAGCGTCAACGAAACGAGCCCTGAAACTGCTCGCACATCGTCGGGGTCCTCGACCCGCAAGAGGTCCTCTCGCTCGCGCTCGAACGACTGGGTGAGCAAATCCGCAGCGACCCGCGCAGCGGACTCATCCTCGGCATCGAGAGCCTCGCGGAGCCGATCCAGTTCCACCTCGAAGGTCGTGCGCATCTCGAGAAGCCGATTCGAAGGCGCCTGCAGGATTGTCTCGAACGCGAACTTCACGAGCGGCCTCGCGAGTTTCTGTTCTGCCTTCTGAGCAGCGGACTTAGATTCGCTCCGGACCGCGATCAGCCCGTGTCTCGATGCGAACCGATCGATCGCAGCGGTGAGCGGCACACTGATCGACGGATCAGGCCCCGCCTTGATCACGTCTCTGCTGATCGCGCTGATGACGGTGTCGCTCTCCTGTTCGAGCACGGTTCTCATGAAAGGCCGAAGCGGCGCGTAGAGATCGTCCTGCTCGATGTCGTCGCAGACACCGAGCACCTCGTCGAGCGGGTCTTCACCTGCGAATGATGTGCCGCAGATCCCGCCCGCGAACATGGGCGATGCCCAATCCCACGATTCCATGAGTTCGACGTACCTGGGCACGCGAGAAGCAGCCTCCGAGACCGATTCCTTCGAGAGCGAGCCGGCTGGTGTTGGCATCGCTGTCACGATGTTGCGAGCAAGGACCATCGAGACCATCGCGGCGGGCTCGCGAGATGTCATGTGATATGGGCTGACCACAACGATCATCGCGCTTCACCCCCGACACCCGTGTTCTCTTCGAGCCAGTCGAGGATGGCGACCATGCGAAGGGGAATCGCGGCGAACAGAAGCTCATGCCCGACGGGCATGACCCAGCGTTCGGGCTTGCCGAGCTTCTCCCAGAGCAGATCGCCCGAGGAGGCGGGTACCGCGGTATCCGAGCTGCCGTGGATCATGAGGGTTGGAATATGAGTCATGAATTGGGCGGTGTGGACGCCGTCGAGTCTTGAGTGGCTGAAATACGTCTCTTCATATGTGAACAGCCATCGCGGATAGTGACTTGTGTCTGGGGGACCGACGTCACTGTAGATCTGGATCGAATCAATCCAGTCACGGTACGAGCTCTCGATCGCGATTCTATATGAATTTGCCCCACCACCGATCACCACGGCGGCGTTGTATGTCTCGGGTTCGTATGCAATGATCGTGGGCAACGCTATAGCGGTGCCGCTCATGCCGATGATGATCCGGGGCTTGTCGCGCAATCCGGACTCACCTGAAGTCACATGTTCTGCCGCGCTTTGAACAGCAAATGATGCTTCCGCGGCACGGTTGTCCAAATCGAGTGCTATCGATCGAATCGTCGTCTCGGATTCCTCAGCATCAATGGTGTATTCAGTGTGCTCCGTCATCCGCGAAGGCGGGCTCAGCATCCGCAGCACCGCCCAGCCCCGCATCAGCAGGCCTCGCTCCGCGCGATCACTCACGTCGCGTGGCGTCGCAAAGATGCCGGGCATGAGCACAGCAAGACCGATCGGTTCGACATCATCTGGTTCGTCGTAGGTGAACCATGTTCGCTGCACTTTAGCGACCCCGGCCTCAGCGCCTTCGGCTGCGGAGTAGAACACGAAGTGGTCCTTGCCGTCGGGACCGCTCTCAGTGATGTATGGGATAACGACGAATCCGCCGCCGGGCTCGAAGGCCGGGGTGTACTGCGTGCCCATCGCGTCATTGAACGCGGCGAACTGCTCTCGCTCGATCTCATAGGGAACGAGCCGCTGGTCGTTTGGAACTCGAGCAGTGCGCCAGTTGGAAATCGGGCGCGTGTCCTCGATGACCACGCCCTTGCGGCTTCCCACTCGCTGGGGCCAGATGCTCTGGTCGTCGGCTGGGACAATCTCAGTCGCTGTCTCGGGCGCTCGGTGCTCGGGCTCTGTCGCTTCAGGCGCCAGCGGCGAGGGGATGTTGCACCCGGCGAGCAGGAGGCACCAAAATGCGAGAAGGGCTTTGGTCACTCTGCGTACCCGTTCGGGTGCTTCTCGAACCACCGGTACGCCGTGCGCACGATCTCGTCGATGTCGGTGAACGTAGCCGACCAGCCGAGCTCGGAATTGATCTTGCTCGGGTCAGCAAAGAGCTGCGCCGGGTCGCCGGGCCTCCGGTCGGCTTCCTCGACTTTGAAGTCCTTGCCCGTGACGCGTTTGACGGACTCGATGATCTCGCGCACCGAGTAGCCGTTACCGATGCCCAGGTTGTAAAACCGGCCGTCGCCTGGCTTGAGTGCGTTCATCACCGCGACGTGCGCATCGATCAGATCGCAGACGTGGATGTAGTCCCGGATGCACGTGCCGTCGGGCGTATCGTAGTCGGTCCCGAAGATCATGATCTTCTCGCGCACGCCGAGCGCGGCTTCGAGTATGACCGGGATCAGGTGCGTTTCCGGTTCGTGGTCTTCGCCGATGAGTGTCTCGGGATCGGAACCGGCAACATTGAAGTACCGAAGGGCCGCGTACGCGAATGGCCTTTGGTTCACACGGCACGCGTGTGCGTAATCACGGAGGATGTGCTCCACGTGGAGCTTGCTCCAGCCGTAGGGGTTAATGGGCGACTGAGGTGTGTTCTCGTCCATCGGAACCTTGGGAGGCTCGCCGTAGGTTGCGCAGGTCGAGCTGAAGACAAGCTTTGAGACACCAGCTTTGTCGCACGCCTCGATGAGCGAGAGCGCCCCGGCCGTGTTGTTGCGGTAGTAATCGAGGGGCTCGGTGACCGATTCCCCGACGTACGCCAGGGCAGCAAAGTGCATGACGGTGTCCACGCCGTGCTCGGTCATGAGCCGGACAAGCGTGTCCCGGTCGGCAATATCGGTCTCGGAGAAATGGAGCGTCCCGGGCTTGACGG
Source organism: Phycisphaera sp. (assembly GCA_003712165.1). GTDB lineage: Bacteria > Planctomycetota > Phycisphaerae > Phycisphaerales > UBA1924. The sequence continues at coordinate 1,289,542 of RHLH01000001.1, read as the reverse complement.
ATCCGAGGGCCTCGATCGCCTCGGCGTGCCCGCGATAAAGATTGTCCACGGCGACGACGGTCTCGCCCTCTTCGAGTAAACGCTTGACCGCGTGCGAGCCGATGTAGCCTGCACCGCCTGTGACCAATACCGCCATGAACGACACTCCTCAACATCCCGACGCCGAACACAGCGCCCACAGCGATAGTATCGGCCAGCCCGACCCGGGCGCTGAGACCTGGGGCGACGGCTTCACCGTGCTGACCCCCTCTGGGATCCTGCGAGCGGGGCTCGGCGGCGCACTGATGGGGCTTGCCAACCTCGTCCCTGGCATCAGCGGCGGGACCATGCTCGTCGCAACAGGAATCTACACCAACTTCATCGACGCGATCAGCGATCTGACGAGGCTCAGGCTCCGCAAGGAATCGATCGTCCTGATCGGGGTCGTGCTCGTCGGCGCGGTGATCGGAGTCGCTGCGCTCACAGGCGTGATCGCCTCGGCGCTCGTGGGATTCCGCTGGGGGATGTACAGCCTGTTCATCGGGCTGACCTGGGGCGGCGCCCCGCTGCTCGCCCGCATGATCCGCGAGTCATCCGAAGACAAGAAAACGCTCGCGGACAAGCCAGTCTCGGCGGGCTTTGTCATCGGGATGGTTGTCATGGCGGGACTTGCGATCATGCAGATGACCGGCGCCACCGGGGGCAGTGGAAACGCAAACATTGTCATGCTTGTCATTGGGGGCATCGCCGGCGCCAGCGCGATGATCCTACCCGGCGTGAGCGGCGCGTACCTGCTCCTCCTGCTCGGGCTCTATGACACAATCATCAACGCGATCAAGGACTGCATCAACGCCGCCAAAGACACGAACGTCGATGCGATCATCGACCAACTCTGGATCGTCATTCCAGTCGGCGTCGGTGTTGTTCTCGGCATTGCCGGCGTGGCAAACATCCTGAGGTTTGTGCTGCACCGCTACGAGCGGGCAACGCTGGGCGTGTTGCTTGGTCTGCTCATCGCAGCACCCGCCGGGCTCTACCCGTTCCGTGAGGGCGTCGAGCCCCAGATCGGCGAGATCATCAAGGGCGAGACGCTCAAAACACCCGAGCAGGCCGCGGAAGTTGACCCCAAGGACTGGCCCCAGCGGACCTTCACCCCAACCGCCGGGCAGCTGGGTGGATCGTTCGGGCTCATCGTGCTCGGGCTGGGCATCACGCTCGGCATCGATCGGGTGGGCCGAAAGAAAGACCAGCCTGACGCCTGAGCAAGCTCTTGCACCGCCCGTTCGTTAGGATATTATCAGGGCATGGCTCAGCCGTCATCCGCCCCGCTCAACTGGCTCTTCGTGGACATGAACTCGTTCTTCGCGTCCGCGGAGCAGCACCTGCGTCCTGGGCTCCGGGGCAGGCCCGTCGGGGTGATCCCGGTCGAGACCGAGGGCACGTGCCTGATCGCCGCGAGCAAGGAGGCCAAGGCGTTCGGCCTCAAGACGGGCACGCGTGTCAGAGAGGCGAAAGAGAAGTGCCCCGAGATCGAGCTCGTCCGCGCCAGGCCAGACGTATACGTGCGCATGCACCACGAGATCGGCGACTCCATCGAACGATGGGCGCCGATCCACAAGGCCTATTCGATCGACGAATGGGCGGTCAGACTCGGGCACGGCCAGCACGAACCGAAAGCCGCCCGGCAACTCGGTGTGGACATCAAGCGGCAGATCTACTCCGACTTCAGCCCGACGCTCGGGTGCTCGGTCGGGATCGCGCCGACACGGCTGCTGGCCAAGATCGCAAGCGACATCCAGAAACCAGACGGGCTCACGCTGATCGAGATGAAGGACCTGCCCGAGCGACTCGACGGGTGCGAACCTGAGAACCTCTGCGGCATAGGTCGCGGCATCGCGGCGCGCCTCGAACACAACGGCATCCGCACGGTCCCCCAGCTCTGGGCGCTCAGCAGGCGCCAGGCCAAGCAGATATGGGGATCGATCGCCGGCGCCCAGTGGTGGGACGCGTTCCACGGGCGCGACGAGCCCGAGATCCCGACGCGCAAGGGATCGATGGGGCACGCGAACGTACTGGACCCGAAGTATCGCAACGAGGAGGGCGCACGCGGGATCCTGGCCCGGCTGGTCTGCCGACTCGGGATCCGGATGCGCGCTGAGGGGTATACCGCGGGAGCGTTGGGCATCAACATCGTCTACGTAGGCGAGGGCGGCTTCGTGTCATCGATCGACCTGCCGCACATTCAGGACACGCGGACGCTTCTCGAGACACTGAACAGGCTGCTCGACCGATGCACGCCCATGCAAGGCCAGCCGCTGAAAGTGGGCGCTGTGGTCACAAGGCTCGTGCACGAATCGCAGATCGCGGGGAATCTGTTCGAAGAAGCCGAGCGCGAAGTCGGTCTGTCCAAAACGATGGACAAGATCAACAGCAGATGGGGCCTGTCTTCGATCTACTTCGGCTCCCTGCACGGCTACAGGCACCACATGGACGACAAGATCGCCTTCGGCAGAATCCCGCCCGAGATCACGCTCAATGATCATGCGGAGCAGACGCACTGACTTCTGCCCCAGTTGCCCAGCCGCCAACAGGGCTCGCGTTTCTTGAACGCGTCCAGAGCAGGATCGCGGCACCGGCGATGATCATCCCGGTGCTCAGGAGCTGACCTCGCGACAGACCCGCGAGGCCCGAGATGCCGGGATCTGGCAGCCGCACGAACTCGGTCGCGATGCGCATGACGCCGTAGCAGATCAGGAACAGCGCCATGATCACGCCGGGCCTGTGGGGCTTGCGCGCGACGATCCAGATAATAAGCCCGAGCACCACACCCTCGGCGAGCGCTTGGTAGAGCTGAGACGGGTGCCGCGCTGAGATCAGTGGCTCGATCTGCTGCGCAGCCTCCGCCGATCCCGACTGCACCTTCTCGATCAGCATCTCCAGGCCCATGGTGGGCGGCTGATCGGGGAGCCGGTAGTTGTTGATGAGCGACTCGAGCTGGATATCCTGCGCCTCGGTCCGGAGTCCGATGTCGTGCCCGCTGTAGATCTCCTGCGGGAACCGCACGGCCCACCATGGGGCGTCCTCGCCGGGCTGTGCGACGACTTTGCCCAGCAGCTCGCCGTTGACGAAGTTGGCCAGGCGTCCGAGGAATAAACCGAACGGCGCGATCAATGCGTACAGGTCGAAGACATGGAACGGGCTGACGGCTCCGACGCGCTGGCCTTGTTCGTTCTTGAGCCCTCGGCTCACGAGATAGCCCGCGATGATGACACCGATCATCCCACCGTGGCTCGCCATTCCCCCGTGGTTGAGCATGAACACGCCCCAGAAGGGCGGCGAGCTCTCGAACATCCAGAGCAGACTCGGCTGGTAGAAGAGGACATACCCGAGCCGCCCCCCCACGACCGCGCCGAACGCGGCATAGATGATCGCGTCGGTCACCCGTTCACGAGGGATGATCGCAGCCCCACGTTTCTGCAGGAACCGCAGCGCAACCCAGCCCAGATAAAACCCCAGTGCATAGCTCAGCCCATACCAACGGATGCCGAAGGCGCCCGAGATGCGGATCGCGAACGGATCGATATCGTGCAGCCATGCAGCGATGGTCGTTGTCATGCACCCGCTCCGTGGACATCTATGCCGAAGAAACGCTCGGTGTTGTCGTTGATCGTCTGATGGAAGGCGTCCCAGTCCTCACCCCGAAGTTCGGCAAGGAACTTTGCAGTCAGCGAAGTCATCCAGGGCCTGCAGGGCCTTTCGCCGCGCTTTGGCATCGGTGACAGGAAGGGCGCATCGGTCTCAACCATGATCCTGTCGATCGGCACGATCCTTGCCGCCTCTTGCACTTCCTTCGCGTTCTTGTACGTCACCACACCCGTGAACGAAATGCTGGCGCCAAAGTCCAGTACCATGCGGGCCTCGTCGGCGTTGCCCGTGAAACAGTGGAAGACGAACCGTGACGGATCAAACGGAGATTCTTTGAGCACAGGAATGAGATCCGCGAACGCCTCTCGGCAATGGATGACGATCGGCTTGCCGAGCCCGGGCTCACCCGACTCAGATCTTTCGTTCTCGATCACCGAGAGCTGCTCTGCGAGAACGCCATCCTGGATCGATCTCGCGGGCTCCGGGTAGTGATTATCCAGCCCCAGTTCGCCCCATGCGACGCACTTGGGATCGCGAGCCACGGCTCGGATCACATCCCAGTTGTGAGGCCCCTTGTCGGAGTAGAGCGGGTGCACTCCAGAGCTGCACCACACGCGATCGTGCGATCGGGCGATCGCAAGAGCCTCCTGACAGTCAACGCTCGTGGTCGAGATGGTGATGCAACCGGTCACGCCGTGAGCGTGGGCCTCGTCGAGTTCGGCGCTGGCTTGGCCTGCGAAATCGGGGAAGGTCAGATGGCAATGCGTATCGATCACGACTGAGGATATGAAGCCGACCCGGCCCAAGACGGTAGACTGAGGGCATGAAATCTGCACTCAGGATCGGAACACTCGCCCCTCGGGTCTGCCTCAACCTGCTCACCATGATTTTGGTAGCGTTGCCCGCTGGCATCACTGCTCAGCCCGAAGAGCGAGAGCGGTACTTCGTAGTCATGCTCGACGATCAGCGTGCGGGCTGGATGCGAGAGTCGACTCGGATCGTCGATGATCAGATCATCTCCGCGGGCGAGTTGCACTTTGAACTCAAACGCGGAGCGATCCAGGTCGCCATCACACTTTCAAGCGAGTTTGTCGAGACGACGGACTACGAGCCGGTGCGTGTGACTTCGACACAATCGATGGCCGCTCTGCCGGTGACGACCGAAGTCGTCTTTACTGAAGACTCTATGGACGTCTCCATCACGCAGAACGGCGTGACAAACAAGCAGTCTCAGCCCCTGCCCGAGGGGGCATGGCTGACACCTGGTGGCGCCGAGGAGTTTTTCAAGCGCAGACTCGCCGCGGGGGCAGAGGAGATCGAGCTCCGCACCATCGAGCCGATGGCCGGGCTCGCCCCGATCATCACCACGTACACGGGATTCACAGAAGAGACGATCGAGGTGTTTGGGCGCGATGTGCCCGCCGTCCGGGCCAACGTCACCCAGTCGGTCGCGCCGGGTATGTCCTCGATCGAGCACATGGACCACTCTGGCAGGATGCTCAGGTCGGTCACCGACATGGGCGGCATGAGGATGAACATCGTCGCAGCGGACAAGGAGCTTGCGCTCGCTGAGCTTGATCCGCCCGAACTCATGCAGTCGACGTTCGTCTCACCGATCGGCGAGATCAATCGACCGCGCAAGACTACAAAGGCAACGTACATCCTTAGCGTGCCCGATGGTGAACTGGCGGATCTCCCGAACCTGCCGAGCCAGACAATGACCCGCATCGACGATCGAACAATCAGGCTCAAGGTCACAATGGGTGACGAGGCGATCGACGATGAAGAACCCGGCGAGATCCACCTCGAAGCGAGCACGATGCTCGACAAGGATGACCCAGAGATCATGAAGCTCACCAAACGAGCACAGCCTTCGGGCGATGCACCCGCAAGTATTCGCGCCGAGGCGATGAGGCGCGCGGTATTCAACCATATCGACGAGAAGAATCTCGGTGTCGGAATTGCAACGGCTTCCGAGGTCGCTCGCACAGGCGTGGGTGATTGTACCGAGCACGGCACACTGCTCGCCGCGATGCTCCGCGCCGACGGCATCCCATCAAGGACTGTCAGCGGTCTCGTGTTCGTCGAGAACTTCGAGGGCTCGAAGGACATCTTCGGGTATCACATGTGGACACAGGCATGGATTGAAGAGGACGGCCAAGGCCGCTGGGTGGATTACGATGCAACCCTGGGCCCGAACAACCGCTACGACGCGACGCACATCGCACTCGCTGTCAGCGCGATGAGCGACGACGACAGCACGAACTCCATGATCACGCTTGTCCCGTTGCTCGGAAGACTCGAGATTGAGATTGTTGAAGCCAAGTGATCGAGATCGACACAACCGGTCTGCCCTCGCTCCCCCCACGTGACCCCGAAGGTCACAAGGGAACGTTTGGCACAGTTTGTATCATTGGTGGTTGCGCCCGCGCAGACACACCGATGATCGGTGCACCAGCACTTGCCGCACGAGCGGCTCTGCGTAGCGGATGCGGTCTTGCGAGGCTCGCGATGCCAGTGCAGATTCTGACAAAGGCGCTCTCGCAAATCCCCTCGGCGACAGGGATCGGGCTCGACACGGACGAACACGGAAACGCTGCACTGACCGAGGCATCGCTTGACCTGATCCAGAACTCCGGTTCACTCGTTGTGGGCCCTGGAATGGGGGCCGATCGGACACGCCAGCACCCGATCGCACAGTGTGTCTCAGACTGCATCGCGATCGGGCTGCCAACGGTGGTTGACGCCGACGGCCTCAACGCGCTTGTAACTGGAGGACTGCTGGCAAAGCTCAACCTCTCACGATGCGTTCTGACACCCCACCCCGGTGAATTTGTGAGACTCGCGAAGGACCGAGGGATCACCTCGGACGGCACCAACAAAGCCGAACGCCCCGAGGCCGCTGCGGCACTCGCCAAGAGTCTTGGGTGCGTGGTTGTGCTCAAGGGCGCCCGAACAGTTGTTTCCGATGGAACCAGGAGTTGGGTGTGCGAGCACGGCCATCCGTGCATGGGCACAGCAGGCACGGGCGATGTCCTGGCGGGTTTGATCGCGTCTATCATCGCGCAGGTTCGCGATCACAGTACCTCTATGTATGACGCGGCACGGATCGCTGTTCAGGCGCACGCCCTGGCGGGCGAGAGGTGGGCGGCATCACGCGGTGCGGACACGGGCATGCTCGCAAGCGAACTCTCGGACGAGCTCCCCGCGATCATCACAGGGCTTCGTTAGAACCTGCGAGGCGTGGCCGACCCGACCAACCTGATCGGCTCGCTGTTGTTCTCATTGCGTGCCTCAACACCGATCGGATCCAGATCGTCGTTCGGACGGATCAGCAGATCGATCGTCGCGCGTTCGAGTCTGGGACCTACGTCATACTCGAGCGTAAATGTCGCGTCCTCGACGTTTGGGATCATCCGGGCTTCGACCGGGTCTCCGGTCTGGATGCCGTCCTCGAATCGGAAAAGCACGAACCAAACAGCGCCGAAGTCCTCGCCGTCGCCTGCTTCTCGGAACTCGATGCGCGTCACTTCGCGGAGATCCTCATCGGTGTCTTCGAAGCTCACGAACTCGATGAAATCGGTCTCGATCGGGTTCTGAGCCGAATCGAGCACATCGCTCGGGAAGGGCCCGAACTCTTTGCCCGTACGAATCATGGCAACAACTCGATGCATGACGATCCGGCTGACGACATGGGTCGATGCCGAGTCGGTCGTTGCTCGGTACCCCTTGAATGCCGCGTCGAGCGCGACCATCGCGCTGGTCAGCACCATGCTGACGATCGCCAGAGCGAGCAGAAGCTCGACCATGCTGAAGCCCCGGCGCCGGGGCGTGCGTGTGCGCCTTTTCATCGGCGTGTCCCTTCCCGGTATGTATCAGACAGGGCCTGTGTCGACAGAGGCAGCATCAGCCCGTCGGGCATCACCATGTCAGGATTGAACCGCAGGTTGATCCGGCCGTAGCCGTAAAACGGGACCGCGGTCGCGCCGGCAGCGATCTGGTCTGCGCTCGGGGGCGTGTCCGGGCCGAGGTCGGCCAGGCCATCGCCGTTGAGGTCCCAACCCACAATGCGTTCGCCATCAACGATCGGCAACTCCGCTGGGTCCAGCGATTCGGCGTCGCCGTCCTCGGCACCGAAGTACCCGATCGACGCGTTGAAGTCAGACGGGTTACCCAGAGGCACACCGAATGTATCGACCAGCGGGCTGGTACCCAGGATCGGGTCAAAGGTCAGCAGCAGCGCACCATCGATGCTCGCGTTGCCGCGGATATCCAGAACACCCGCGACCACCGCGCCACGCAGCGCGACGTTCTGCTCGGGCGGGCTGTTGAACGTCCCGATGTCCACCGAGTAGTTCGGTGTCATCAGAGAACTCTTGGCGATCTCGTCCAGGTCGTCCTCGTCCGGGTTCAGCTCGGAGTTGTTCGGCTCGCTCGGGTGCTCGTTGGTGAACCGGCACGCACCGGTCAGCTGGATCTTGTTACGCAGGTGTGTGTACGTCCCAGGGACATCAGAGATCAGCGATCCAACGAACAGCGTGTCGTGGAATCGAACGTTGTTAGACCAGTTCTTGGTGTCACGCTCGATACCCGTGCGGACGACACCGTCGATCACGGGCGGATCCGGGAAATCGTCGTAGTTCGAGGGGCCGTCGGTGACGACGCCCGTCGTGTATCGCTCGAAGTCGCTCTTGTCGAGCGGATCATCCTTGGGCGAGGGCGGCAGCACGCCGTCACCTTCTAGCGCACCGTACAGCGCCCAGTTGATGTGGTCGTTGTCCGCGTAGCTCTCGATGCGGGTCACGCCGACCATCGTGCAGTTCTCGAACAGACCGTTGACACCAACGGGAATAATGACGTTGCGGAAGACCATGTTCCTGAACACAGGTCGGTAGTACCAGTCCGCCTGCGCCGGGGAGTTGAAGGGCATCTTCTCCCAGTGCGCAGTGATGAAGTTGTCGGGCAGGCCGTCCTCGTCGGCGTCCGCGTCTAAGCGCTCGAACTGCGGCGCGTCGGGATCGAGTCCAGCTTCGACATAACCATCTAGCGAACCAACACTCACCCCTAGGTTTTGAGCGACCTGCACCCAGAAATCGGCACCATCTGCCGCTGCATACAGAGCGTTCTGTGTCTCACTGAAGCTGTCTGAATCGATGTCTGGCAGCAGATCCTCTGAGGCTTCGAACTCGACTGGCGAGTTGCCGTTCCCCGGACGAATAGAGCCTTCGATGGCGTCGTAGATGTTGCCCTGCGCAGCAGCCCAATCACTCGCGGCGACCTGGAAGACCAGCCGGCCGTCAACCTTGACGTACTTGTCCTTGTAATCGATGAACCCGTCACGGTAGCCGAGCTGCTGATCAGCCCAGATGTCGTGCGTCGAATCGTAGTCGGCCGCGTCCTCGCTGCCGGGGTCCCAGATGCCGTTGCCGTTGCTGTCGTAGTAGCCCGAGACGCCGTTCTTGTTGCGGTCGGGGCTCGACGAATCGATCATGTACACCAGATCGACATCGATCGGATCGCCGTCGGCGTTCGTGAATTCGGGCGTGCGCAGTTCGGCATCGGTCCCGATCGCGGGCCAGCCGCCGATCGTGATCTTGCCGTCTCCGTCTTCGTCGAAGTGATTGATGAACAGGTCGAACTCATCGACATAGCCATCGCCTGTGACATCGCTGAATGCGCCGTCGCCCTCGCCATCGCCGTCGTAATCGACGTCGTCCATGGGATCACCGTCGGGGTCGCCGTCCTGATTCAGGCCTATCCCTTCGAGCGGGTGCCCGACACGGAGTCGGTTGTCGCCGTCAACGTCGTGCAGCGCCAGATTGGTGTAGAGATCTTCGATCTTGTTGTCCAGCACATCGTCCAGACCCGCGAAGTCAGAGCGAATGGTGACCGGGTTGCCGTTCTCGGTTTCGAGGTCATCGAACCTGGTGCCCAGGTCGCCCTCGATGTGGACGTTCTTGCCGATCAGGATTCGGCTCTGGCTCACGATCGCGGTATCAACAACCTTGCGAACGCGGAAGTCCTTGCTGATCACACGAGTCAGGGGCCTGCCCGGTCTCGTCGGGTCGAAGTCGTAGCCTGTCACGAAGACGCGGACATCGGTGCCGTTGGCGAGAGGCGCGTACGTGATCTGAAACGCGGTCGGCAGATCGTGAGTACCGGACTGCGAGCGCAGCGCGATCGCGGGAGCGGTCACCCAACCCTCAGCCTGGTACTCGTCCATGTCCGTGCCGGCAGGAGCCGAACCCAAGACAACATCGGTACCGAAACCAACATCAACGGTGTTCGTGTCAGCTCCGTGGCGGTAGAACAACGCCTCGGCAACGCCCGCCGGCGAGCCCGGCTCGTCGTGGCCGCTGATTGAGGGCATGACGAGCACTTCGCCGTCGGCGCCCGAGTACGTGCCCTGCCAGAGGCGCTGTCCCAACAAGAGATCGACTTCGCCACGCTCTACGACAAACCGCTTCGATGCCTCTTCGAGCCTGAGCTCGGCGACCTTCATGCCTGTCTCGGCGGCCTGCATCGCGCGCATCACATGCAGGTGCGTCGCCGAGTTGCGCAGGTTCCCCTGCGTAACTGTGCCCATCGCAACAGCGAGCGACCCGACAAGGATCGCCATCATCATCGCCAGCACGCTCGACACGCCCTTGCGGTGCGCGAAGAACCACGCTTTGATACCCCCACCCTTATTCGCCTGCACCGAAGCCTCCGCGCGGAGGTCGGCCTCGTTCCGCTCGATCGGTTTGGTGTTGCGCATAAGTCTTCTCCCAAGTCGCGGTTTATGCCCCGCCGGGCATCTATCAAACAAACAGCAGCGGACGCCCTTACGGGACGATCCAGCTCAGTGTGGTAACCGTGTCTGGCTCGGCATCGAACATGCCCTGGTAACCAACCGTGACAGTGATCCGAAGCGGGTAGTCATCAACGTCACGTCCGCGGAAGTCACCGTCGGCGGGCTCGTCGAAGCCCGGCTCAAGTACCTCGGCATAGTCGAACGGGCTGACCTTGTCGACAGTGATCGTCTGGACCCACCCGAACTGGACATCGTCACCGCTGGCGCGGTCAACAGAATTGAGCACGTACTGCTCGATGACATTGCCTGCCGCGTCGATGGGACCGGGCATCTCGCTGTTCTGGAGATCGGCACCGGACCAGACAAAGCTGATCCCATCGAGATCGTCGATGTCGTCAACGTCGGTCGCCTCGACTTCACCCGGCTCAAGGCCCCAGCCATACACATCGCCCGAGTCCTCGTCGAGGTCAAGTCCCGTGACCGGGTCGTGCCTGGGAAGCGAGCGCGTGAATTCTCGGATCTCGTTTGCGAGCAGTTCAGCCGTCGCTGTGCGCGAAGACCACTGGTTGGCAATCGTAAACGCGCCGTACGAATCGAACACCGCGGCCACACCAACCGAGACGATCACAAGTGTGAGCATCGTCTCAAGCAGCGTAAAGCCCCGGCGCCGTGCGAGGCGCCGCCTCTGTCGTCGTCCGAAGTATCGCATCGGAGTCCTCTCCATGACGGTCACACCCCGATTATCGATTACTTGACGATCGCCGACATCTTGAAGATCGGGAGAATGATCGCCATGGCGATGAAGCCAACGACTGTACCCATTACGATGATCATGATGGGCTCGATCATTCCGGTAACCGTCTTGATCGCTTCTCGGAGCCTCTTGTGGTAATACTCGGAGACCTCGTCGAGAACCTCGCCGAGCTTACCTGAATCTTCACCCGCCGCGATCATCTGCACCACACTCATCGGGAGCAGCTTGGTCTTGCGCAGCGGCGCGGTCAGCTTCTTACCCTGCTTCACGCTCGAGTACACCGACTTCCACATCCCCTTGTAGAGCCTGTTGCCCGAGATATCGCCCGTGATGGCGATCGTGTCGAGCATCGGGACACCCGCGTTGATGAGCTGGCCCATCGTCTGCAGCGAGCGGCTGATGTAGAGCGCCCTGAACATCCCCTTGAGCACCGGGATACGAAGCTTCATCTTGTCGATGAAGAAGCCGCCAACCTCGGTCTTGCTAAATGCAAACAGCCCCGCGAAAGCAGCGAGGAAGCCCACGCCCAGGTAGAGCTTCTTCTGGATCACAAACTCAGAAAGCCCCATGAGGAACTTGGTCGCCCAGGGGAGGATCTCTTCTTTGCCCTCAAAGACGATGTAGAACTTGGGCAGCACGAAGGTCAGCAGGAAGACCGTTACGACGACAGCCATCGTGCCGATGACCGCCGGGTAGATTGCCGCGCCGATAACCATCCGACGGGTTTCCATCTCCTGTCCAATGTACGCGGCGATCCGGTCGAGCATGTCACTGAACGAGCCCGACATCTCTGATGCGCGGACCATATTGATGTACATCTTGCCGAACAGCTTCGGGTGCTTCGAGAGCGCCTCGGAGAACTGCTTACCGGCCTCGACGTCCGCCTTCAGCTGGAGCACGATCTTCTTGAACCCCGCGTGCGAGGTTTGCTCTGCGATGCCCTCAAGCGCCGAGCGGAGATTGATACCCGCACGCATCATAACCGCCAGCTGGGTCGTGAAGTCGAGAACATGTGCCGTCTTGGGCTTGCCAGCGTTGAGCTCGGCGAGCTTCGTGAAGAGCTGGTCCTTATCGATGCCGCTATTGGCGGGAGCGATGCTGCTGATCTTCAGGCCCTGGCCGCGCAGGATGGAAGCGGCGGCCTCGAGGCTTTCAGAAGTGAGCACACCCGATTGGGACTTGCCCGACGCGTCGCGGACTGTGTACTTGTAATTGGCCATGCTGCTCCTCGGGCTTGGCTATTCCGCTCTGATCAGGACTCAGGCCGCCAGTTCGCGTTCGAGCTTGTCGGGATACGCCGCCTGCGCGATCGCGTCGTCGCGACCGATCATGCCGTTGAAGTACAACTCAGCGATCGAGCTGTCCAAGCTCTGCATGCCCAGATTCCGGCTCGTCTCGATGACGTTGGGAATCTCGAACGTGCGTGCCTCACGGATGAGGTTGCGGACAGCGGGCGTGCACAGCAGAATCTCGGTGCCGGGACACATGCCGGGCTTGTCGATTCGCGTGAACAGAGTCTGCGAGACAACCGCCTGGAGCGTGTTGGCAAGCATCGCCCGGATCTGGTTCTGCTGGTTCGCCGGGTACATATCGATGATTCGTTCGACCGTCTGCGACGCGTTGACCGTGTGCAGGGTCGAGAGCACGAGGTGACCGGTCTCGGCGGCGGTGATCGCCAACGCCGTGGTATCGAGGTCACGCATCTCACCGACGAGCACGATGTCGGGATCCTGACGCAAGGCGTGCTTCAGCCCCGACGCGAAAGTCGGCATGTCGGCACCGAGCTCGCGCTGCTCGACGACGGATTTGTCGCTCTCGAACGCGTATTCGACCGGGTCCTCAAGCGTGATGATGTGCTTGCGGTAACGCTGGTTCATCGTCTGGATCATCGCCGCCAGCGTGGTCGTCTTACCTGAGCCCGTGTCACCCGTGACGAGCACGAGCCCACGGGGCAGGTAGGTCAGACGCCCGATCACGTCTGGCAGACCCAGGCTCGCAAGAGGCGGCACCTCGGTCTTGATCGTTCTGAGGGCGAAGCCCAGCGTGCCGCGCTGCATATGCGCGTTCACACGGTAACGCCCGATGCCCTCGATCTCGTACGAGAAGTCGAGATCCTTGTTCTTGTCGAATTCCTTGACGAGTTCTGCCGGGACCATCTGCTGCAGAATCTTGCGGCCGTCCTCGGGCGTGATGACATCAAACTCCATCGCGGTCATCACGCGATGGACTCGCATCATGGGCTTGTGCCCGGAGACGAGGTGGATGTCCGACGCGTCCGCATCAAAGGCGGCCTGAAGCACTCGTTTGAGATCCACGGCATGATCCTCCGACGAGCGGGCATTCGCTCGTCACGTCGAAGATCGGACGACCGAGCGACCCGGTTGACGGGGGAAAGCCGCGAAGATCGTTCGATCCGCACGCTCGCTCCACCGGCAACGTCTGCACCGGATGAGCCGGGTCACCCTTGGTATTGGTGGAGGTCTTACGAGTGATCGGACGACACGAGAGATTCTCGGGCCTCGACCGCGAGTTCATCGGCGCGCTCGTTCTCAGGATGACCCGTGTGTCCGCGAACCCAGTGCATGTGTAATTCATGCTCCTGCGCAAGCTCATCGAGTTTCTTCCAGAGCTCGACGTTCTTCACGGGCTTCTTATCGGCTGTTTTCCAGCCCCGCCGCTTCCAGGAATGAAGCCACTCCTTGAGTCCCTTGAGCACATACTGCGAGTCCGAATACAACTCGACGACCGAAGGCCTTGACAGAAGAGATAACCCTTCGATGACCGCCATCAGTTCCATGCGGTTGTTGGTCGTGCTCGCCTCGGCCCCGGCGCGTTCGATCTCCTTGCCGCTCGACGGGTGCCTGAGGATGAACCCCCAGCCGCCTGGCCCTGGGTTCCCCGAGCAGGCGCCGTCTGTGTAGAGCTGAACGGTGGGCTTGGTCTCGTCTGGCAACGTGTACTCCTTCAGACAACTCTACTCATCGCCCACATTCACATTCCCGGACCAACTCTCGCGGAGACCGGTCCCTACCATCACGCATGAGCACGTCCGATACCCTCGCGCCGGCTGTCCATCGCATCGTCATCACGAAAAAGCCCGACGCCCCGGACCCCGAGGCCAGCTCGCTCGTCCGCGAGGCCGAAGCGATCGGGACCAGGCTCGCCGGCGTCTGGACGTCGCGTGTTTTCCTCTTGCAAGGCGAGCTCACCGACGAGCAGATCGAACAGATCACAGCGGAGCTTCTCGTCGACCCGGTGCTTGAAACCGCCACTTGTGAAAAATCGGCAACGGGGGTTGTCGTCGAGGTTCACCCGCTCCCGGGCGTGATGGATCCGGTCGCGCAGTCCGTTGCCTCGGCGGTCGAGACCCTCACCGGCACCAGGCCTGCGGTCCAGACTGCGCACCGCTACACACTCAAGGGCATCTCACAGAAGCAGGCACACACACTCGCCGAGCGACTCCTCGCCAACACCGTGGTCCACCACATCCACGACGGCTCCTACCACCCAGACTCTCTCCCGGCGGGCACCGAGAGCGAGTGCAACCTCACGCATGTCACGATCACAACGCTCGACGACACCGGTCTTGAAACGCTCAGCCGAGATGGACACCTGTTCCTTGACTTGCACGAGATGCAGGCCATCCGGTCCAAATACCAGGAACTCGGACGCGAACCCACCGACATCGAACTAGAGACGCTCGCCCAGACCTGGAGCGAGCACTGCGTCCACAAGACGCTCAAGAGCACCATCCACTACACAGGCCCCGAGGGCGACACGATCGACTGGTTGAACCGGCCTGGCCATATCGTGAACGACGACGGTTCAGTAACCATCAACAATCTGCTCAAGTCCACCGTCGCCGCGGCGACTTTCGAGCTGATCGAAGAAGGCCTCGACTGGACGCTCTCGGTGTTCGTGGACAACGCGGGGATCATCGAATTCGACGATAACCACGCCGTCTGCATCAAGGTTGAGACGCACAACCACCCCTCCGCGATCGAGCCCTACGGCGGTGCCGCCACGGGTATCGGTGGGTGCATCCGCGACATCATGGGCACGGGCCTCGCCGCCAAACCTATCGCGAGCACGGACGTGTTCTGTGTCGGGCCGCAGGACATGCAGGATGTACCAGCTGGGTGCCTCCCGCCGGACCGCGTTCTCAAGCAGGTCGTCGCGGGCGTTCGTGACTACGGCAACCGGATGGGCATCCCAACGATCAACGGCGCCGTCTGGTTCGACGAGCGATACGTCGGGAACCCTCTCGTGTACTGCGGCTGCGTCGGTGTCATGCCCAAGGATCTGATCGGGGGAGACGCCAAGCCGGGCGACCTCATCGTCGCGCTGGGCGGCAGAACCGGACGCGACGGCATCCACGGCGCAACGTTCAGCTCAGCAGAGCTCACCGACACACACGCCGACGAGTTCAACCACGCGGTCCAGATCGGAAACGCGATCGAAGAGAAGCGTGTCCTCGACGCCACGCTCCGCGCACGCGACCACGAGTCGGGACCACTCTTCACCGCTGTCACCGATTGCGGTGCGGGCGGATTCAGCTCCGCGGTCGGTGAGATGGGAGAGAAAGTCGGGGCAAGCGTGCACCTGGACCGAGCGCCGCTCAAGTACGCCGGGCTGACTTACTCAGAGATCTGGATCAGCGAAGCCCAGGAACGCATGGTCTTTGCTGTGCCCCAGGACAACCTCGCGAAGTTTCAGGCGATCTGCGACGAGGAGCACGCCGAGCTCGCGGTGCTCGGCGAGTTCGGCCAGTTCAACGACAACAACGAGCCTGAACTCGTGCTCAACTTCCACAACAACGAAGTCGGCCGGATGCCCATGCCCTTCCTCCACGACGGCATCCCGACACCAACACGCACCGCGAAATGGACAAGCCCAAAGCGCGCGAGAGACACCAAGCCGAACGACCAGCAACCCAGCACCACGGACGCCCTGCTCAGGCTCCTCGCGCACCCCAACATCGCAAGCAAGCGTTCGATCATCCGCCAGTACGACCACGAGGTGCAGGGCAACGTGGTGCTCAAGCCGCTCGTTGGCCCGGGCGGCATCGGGCCGGGCGACGCCTCGGTCATCGAACCCGTGCCGGGCTCGGGCAAGGGGCTCGCAATCGGTTGCGGACTAGCCACGAACCTGGGCGATCCGGCGCTCGGGGGCGACCCGTACCAGATGGCGCTCGCCGCGATCGACGAGTGCGTGCGCAACCTTGTGTGCGTGGGCGCGAACCCCGACCGGATCGCGATCCTTGACAACTTCTGCTGGCCCAGCTGCAAGAAACCCGAGAACCTCGCCTCGCTCGTCCGCGCCGCCGAGGGCTGCTACGACGGCGCCAAGGCGTACAAGACCCCGTTCGTCTCCGGCAAGGACTCGCTCAACAACCAGTTCACCACACAGGAAGGCCGGACGATCGAGATTCCGCCCACGCTCCTGATCACGGGCATGGGGATCGTGGACGATGTGACCAAATGCGTGACGATGGACCTCAAGCAGATCGACAGCAAGATCGCCGAGATCGGGATCGATGCCAAGTCACTGAGCCACTCCCACTACTCGCAGATTCACAGCACCGATAGCCACAACTCGCTGCTGCCAGTTGATCTGCGACAAGGCCCGAAGATTGCCAGAGCCCTCTCAGAACTTATCCAGCAGGGTCTCGTCCTCAGCTCGCACGATATCTCAGAAGGCGGCATGCTCGTCGCACTCGCAGAGATGCTGATCGCCTCGGCGAACTCGAGCCAGCACCTCGGCGTGGATGTGGATGAAGAATCAGCCCTCGATTACTTCGGCGAAGGCGCGGGCAGGTATCTCATCGAGTACTCGAGGGATGCCGAGCAACGGATCGCCGACACTCTCGCCAAGCACGGTGTGATGATGCGCCACACAGGAGCCGTCACAGACTCGGGCAAGCTCAACATACCCGGGCAGCCTGTGGACACCGACAAACTTGTATCCGCCTGGAACGGCGAGATCATCTAGCTTTATCGAGCAGCCGCTGCCGGATCCCACTCGGCATCGTTGCGACGCCTCGCGTAGTCGGACCATATCCTGCGATCCTTGAGTTCCTCGGCGGCCCGCATCTCGACGTGTCCGTCGAGCATCGCGACCACGGCTTTGCCGCCGTAGCGAGGATCGGAGTTCTTCCACACATCCGGACGCGTGTTTTCGTTCCAGTCAACGTTCAGCGGGGGCGGCGACACAATGAAGTAGCCCTCGTACACATCACCCGAGAACGGGTCGAAACCCGCAGCGGAACTGAACGCGATCAACTCGCTTGGCATCAACGCATCACCCAAGCGACGGGTGTACCGCCCCTTGTCCCACACTGACGAGAGAGCGTTCGTTGTGTTCGTGGTTCCTCCGACGTAGACGCCGTTGTAGCCAAACGAGGGAAACACGCTGACCTGGTAAGCCCAGCTCTCGAACGCATCGCCAAAGGTTGCGTCCTGCATGACCTCCTGCCTCTGTTTCAGCAAAGCTGCACGGGCGTTGACGTGCGTCGTACCCGCCCAGACGTAGTCGAAGTAGCTGCCGAGGTGATACGGGTAACGCTTCTTAACCTCGGTGAACTCAATCGGAGTCCCGAACTCGTTCAGGACCTCAAGATTCGCAGCCTCGGCCGACGTGTACCCGCCCCGCATGAGTTGGTCATCCTCGTCATCGGCCTTCATATGCAGGGCCTGCGTCAGCGTTCGGCTCGCCGCGAGTTCGACGCACTTGCGTGCCTGCTCTCTCGCCTTGCCCAGCGCCGGGAGCAGGATCCCGATGAGCAGCGCGATGATCGCGATCACCACCAAGAGCTCGATCAGCGTGAACGCGTTGTATCTGCGAGGCTTCATCATCGTGATCAGCACCCGTTGTTGTAGTTGGTAATCCAGGCGGTGAAATCGGTCGGCGTGCAAGCGCCGTCGCCGTTCTGATCGCAGCCGGCGCCGGCGTTGTTGTACGCGTTGATCCAAGCGGTAAAGTCGGTCGGCGTGAGTGCACCGTCACCGTTGACATCAGCGATGCAATCGCTGCTCTCTTCGGAGAACGTGTCAACAGATATCTTATCGAGGCTCAGCGACTCACCGTCAGCGGCGAAAGTCATCACAGCAGTGCCGTCGGCCGGCACCTCGAAGCGCCAGAGCGTCTCAACGAGCGAGCCACCACCGATGCCGTCGGGGCCGAGGAATACCCTGTTGAGTTCGACAACTTCAACAGGTGCAGCGCCATCGCACACGATCGTTGCGGGATCGATTTCTCGCCCCTGCGTGTTGGTCTGCAGCAGAACGGTCATCGTGCCGCCAGCAACCGGCTCGCCCGGCACAACCACTTCGAACTCGAGCGGTGTCGCACCAAATGAGTACAGATTGCCCGTGCTCGTCACGAAAGCAGTGCCGGTCGTTTCAGTCACGGCTGGCTCAGCCCAACCCGCCGGGAGAGGGTTCGGGAACGCGTCGATATCGGGCGAGTTCGGCCCGTTACCAGTCGTGAAATCGTCCCAGGCAAAGTAAGAGGAGTTCGCGTCACCACGCGTCCAGCCGTAGCCATCACTCGGGGTGACAAAGTTCTGTGCAGATGCGGGAGTCGCAATCATCAAGAGGGCAGTAGCAAAGACGAATCGGGACAGGGTCGGCATCTGGTGTTCTCCGTTTCGGATCGTCATTCCTGCCTGACGGGACAGTTTCCCGCCTGACCGAGAACTCTACTGCTATTGAGACTCATTCTCAACATTGCAACGGCCGGATTTCATACCTCGGCGGTCATTTTTCGATCCGAGGGCCCGATCTTGGGGACGGCTACCTGAGGCCGTATTCCTTGAGCTTCCGGTAAAGCGTCCGCTCACCTATACCGAGCAGCTTGGCCGCCTGTTCCCGGTTGCCCGCCGTGAGCCTGAGCGTCTCTCGGATGGCCCTCTTCTCAAGCTGATCCAGGCTCGTCCCAGCGAGCGAGCCCCCTGTACCCGAATCATCGAGATCAGCGGTTTCGGCTTCTCGGATCTCCGGCGGCAGATGATCCACTCCGAGAACGATCGGCTGGCCTTCCTCGCGCGATCCGATACCGGTCACCACCATGTTCTGGACCGCGTTGAGCAACTGGCGCACGTTGCCGGGCCAGGCATACGAGGTGAGCCTGAGCATCGCCGCGTCACTGACCGTGGGCTCGGGTTCGCCCTGCAGCAGGTCATCAGCGAACTTCTTGACACCATGAACCACGAGCGGCGGGATGTCCTCTCGCCTTTCGCGCAGCGGGGGCAGGTGGATTTTCGCCGCGTTGACACGGAAGAAGAGGTCCTCCCGGAAATCTCCCGTCTTGACGAGCTCGTTGAGATCTCGGTTGGTTGCGCTGACAAACCGAACATCGACGTGCTTGGCTTCGTTTGCGCCGAGTCTGATCACCTCGCCCGATTCGAGCACACGCAGGAGCTTGGGCTGCATCGCGACGGGCATATCACCGATCTCGTCGAGGAAGAGCGTGCCGCCCGACGCGTACTCGAACACGCCCTCGCGCTCTTTCTCCGCCCCCGTGTACGCGCCCTTGACGTGCCCGAAGAGCTGGTCCTCAAGCAGGCTCTCGCTCTGGCCCGCGCAGTTGAACGTGACGTACCGCCCGGCGCTGCGCTTGCTGTTGCGGTGCACTGCACGCGCGATCAGCTCCTTGCCCGTCCCGCTCTCGCCAGTGATAAGCACCGGGATATCGCTCGCCGCAACGGTTCGGACCATCTGGAGGACCTTCCGCATGGGCTCGCTGACGGCGATCAATCCCTCGAAGCCGGCAAGCTCGAGTTCGTCTTTCAGCTCACTGTTCTGGTGTCGCAGGAGCACCGTCTGGGCCGCGCGGCCGACAAGGTTCCGGAACACCTCGAGATCCAGGGGCTTCTCGATGAAGTCGTACGCACCTTCTTTGAACGCGCTCCTGGCGGTCGGGACATCGCCGTGGGCGGTCACCATGATCGTTTCGATCGTTGGCTGCAGCTTCGCGGCGGCTCGCAGCACGATGAGACCTGCGTTGGCCCCATCGGGGACCACCTTCTCACCCTCGAACTCAGCACCGGCCGAGGTGGGCATCCGCAGGTCGGTGACGACCACGTCGAACACACCGCCCTTAAGCTCTTCGATCGCTGCCTCGACCCCGTTGACGATCGTGCAGACATGCCCGGGTTTGCGCAGGGCGTCGGACATCACGTCGGCATGGGATTCCTCATCCTCGACGATCAGGACCTGCGCACGGGCCTCGCTCTTGGTGGTATCGGTGCTCATCGGACGATCTTATGCCCCGCTGTCGCCCAGGCCCGCCGCGAGCATCGCGCGCTGCCTGGCCGCGATCGCGATGCACAGGGCATCGGCGATATCGGCTGGCTTGGGTGGTTCGGCAAGCCCCAGGAGCCTCGTCGCCGACGCCTGCATCTGCTCTTTCGTCGCGCGACCAGAGCCGGTCACCGCGCGTTTCACGTCGGCTGGCGGGAGCTCGACGATCTCCTTGCCCGCCCGCTGCGAGACGAGCAGGATCACACCCCTCGCGTGCGCCATGAGGACCGCCGTGAACGGGTGCTCTTTGTGAGTGAACAACGCCTCGACCGCGATCAGGTCGGGATCGTTTCGTTCGATGATCTCGGCCAGGTCTCGCTCGAGCTCGACGAGCCTCGACTGCACACTCGGTGTGGGCGATCCACTCGACACAAGCCTGATCACACCCGCGTCAACAAAGCTGGGCGGCGACATCGCCTGGGCAGGGCCATCGACGCAGCCGAAGCCTGTCAACCGGAGACCGGGATCGATACCCAGCACGCGCACGGCTCAGCTGCCCCCGGGCGAGTAGTTCTGGAGGTAATGCACAACGGTGCGCGCCATGATATCGGTCTCGATGTTCATGCCCTCGCCGACCTTGGCATCACCGATCGTGGTTTCGCCGAGCGTGGTCGGGATGAGCGCAACATGGAACGTTCCGCCGGAAACATCCACACCCGCGATCGTGAGGCTGATGCCGTCGAGCGTGATCGAGCCCTTGGGTGTGATGCATGGCATCAGCTTTTCGGGAGGTCTGATCGTTACCTCGTAGCTCTCGCCGGATTCGATTCGGACGACCTCGCCCACGCCCTCGACGTGCCCCTGTACCACGTGCCCGCCGAGCAGCGTGGCCGGGGTGCAACTCGTCTCGAGATTGACCCGCGAGCCCTCAGCCAAACCACCCAGCTTCGTCTTTGCGAGAGATTCCTCGATGACATCAAAGTCCATCTCGATCTGCTCACCCGTCGATCTCGCCTCGCCCACGAGGGTCAAACAGCAGCCCGAGACACAGATCGAATCGCCCGGCGAAGGCGTCAGATCGAACGCGCGTGAGCGGACGGTGAGCCTGACGCCGCCCGCCTCAGCGGGTCGGAGTTGGACGATCTCACCTGTTCTCTGGACGAGCCCTGTGAACATCCCCACATTCTCTCCTGTCAGAGCCCTGCTTGACCGCTGGGCGAGCCTGCTCGATACTCCCCCTCCCGGCCCACAGGCCGCATAGGATCAGCCTACGCCCGTTGGCAGCGGCGTGGCGGATCCGACACTCGAACCATGACACGACCAGAGGTGCCCTTGATGCGTTCAACCAGACTCCCAGCTCTCTCGGCCTGCTCAATCGCACTCGCAGGCCTGGTCATCTCGACTGCCGCCACCGGCTGTGCCAAACCCAAGGGCCTGACCGCCGACGAGCGTGGCGATCGTCTCCCGATCGTTCATTCCGATTGGCGCAAGCTCGGCTACCGCTGGGATTGGAACGCGTTCCCGGTCTTGCTGATCGGTGAGGGACCGCTCAGGGCCGAGCCTCACGGCGACCTTGTCGTCTTCCAGGAGACCGGGGGCACGATCACCGCGATCGACGATCAGGTCGGCTCCACCATCTGGACCAACAAGCCCGCAGGCGACCTCACCAAGTTCACTGGCATGGATAGGCGCGAGAACACCGTTTTCGTTTCGAGTGAGTCGGAGCTCTTCTCGCTCGATGCACAGACGGGCGAACTCGTCCGGCGCAACTCCTACGAGAAGCTCGCAGCGACCGATTTCATCCTCTTCGGCACCGATGCCGTCACCGGCTCCGCCTCCGGCGAGGTCATGGGCACGTACATGCCCGCCGACATCAAGCTCTGGGGCCACGACATGCCCGGCACCTTCGAGCATGACCTCGTCGCGATGGGCCCCATCGTCGGGGGTGTCACTACCACGGGCCGGGTTGTGTGCGTCAACACCCAGACCCAGAGACAGACCGGTCAGAACGATATCTTCAAGGGCCCCGGAGCGGCTCTTGCTTCCAGCGATGACAAGATGTTCGTCGCGAGTCTCGATCAGACGCTCTACGCGTTCAGGGCCGAAGACTCCCGACTCGCCTGGAAGCACCTGACCCCGAGCCCGATCACCGAGCCTCCCGTCTTTCATGAGGGCGTCGTGTACTGCTCGCTCGCCGACACGGGCCTGACCGCATTCGACGCCGACACGGGCAAGGTCCTCTGGACGAGCGAAGACCAGTTCGGGCGTGTCATCGGGCTCCGCAACGGGAGGCTTATGGTATTCGATGGCAAGTACCTCGTTGCCGTAGAACCCCAGCGCGGCAACGTCCTGGACAAAATCAGCCTCTCCAACGTGCACAGCATCACGATGGATCCCTTCGTGGACGGCGACATCTACCTGACAAGCCGCGAGGGCGTGGTTGCGAAGTTTGTCGCCGACTGATCCATTTCAGAATGACGACGACCGCTGACGCGCCTATCAAGCGTGCAGCATGAGCACTCACCAATCCCGTCGCCTCGCGCTTCTCTCGGTCAGCAACAAAGATGGAATCGTGGATTTCGCACGCGCTATCGCGGAGCGAGGGTTTACCATCATCTCCACTGGCGGGACAGCCAGGGCGATTGCAGACTCGGGCGTCGCCGTCACGCCCATCGAAGAGATCACAGAGTTTCCCGAGATGCTCGATGGGAGGGTGAAAACGCTCCACCCAAAGGTCCATGGCGGGCTCCTCGGCCTACGGGACAACCCCAATCATCAGCAACAGATGACCGACCACCAGATCGAGCCGATCGATCTCGTCGTCATCGATCTGTACCCATTCGAGTCGACGATCGCAAAGCCGGGCGTCACCCGGGAAGAAGCCATCGAGCAGATCGACATCGGCGGTCCATCGATGATCCGCTCCGCCGCCAAAAACCACGAGTCGGTCACGGTTATCACCGACCCGAACGACTACGGCACCGTGCTTGAAGATATGGACGCCAACCGGGGCGAGTGCTCGATCGAGCTCCGCCGAAGGCTCGGAACGAAGGCCTTCGCGAGGACCGCTTCGTATGACATGACGATCGCCGAGTATCTCTCGGCTGATCAGCAGGACATGCCAGAGCGGATCGGGATCAGCCTGAAGCGTGAGCGGACGCTGCGTTACGGCGAGAACCCTCACCAGAGCGCCGCGGTCTACCGCACCGACAGGGCCGAGGGCGGCATCCTCGACGCCGAGCAACTGCACGGCAAAGAGCTGAGTTACAACAACATCGCCGACGCCGCTGCCGCTTGGGCCATGGTCTGCACGCTCGGAGAGCTCGCTCCGGACAAGGCCGCCTCGGTGGTTGTCAAGCACGCCAACCCGTGCGGAGCCGCGACCGCAGGGGACGCGTTCACAGCGATCGACGGCGCGTTCGCGGGCGACCCTATCGCCGCGTTCGGGGGCATCCTCGCTGTGAACAAAGAGGTTGATGAGAAGGCAGCCGAGCGGCTATGCGCCGAGGGCGTTTTCCTCGAGGTGCTCGCAGCCCCCGGGTACACCGAGGGCGCACTCAGCGCTCTCCAGAACCGATGGAAAAACCTTCGCATCCTGAAGACGGAACCAGTCGCGAAACAGGATCGCCTAGTCAGACTTCTGCCAGGCGGCGCGATCGTGCAGACACCCGACACGCTCTCGGATGATCCATCCGCGTGGGAACTCGCGGCGGGGCCGGAGCCCGGCGCAGAGCTGCGCACCGCTGCACATCACATCGAGTCCTTCACCCAAGCCCTCGCGAGCAACGCGGTCGCGCTGGGCGGCTCTGATCCCGAGAGGCCGGGTTGCGTCAGACTCTTCGGCGCGGGCGCTGGTCAGATGGACCGGCTCACCGCCTGCAGAATCGCGTGCGAGAAAGCAGGCAAACTCGCCAAGGGGGCGATCGTGGTGAGCGACGCGTTCTTCCCGTTTGACGACGGGCCGGCCATCCTTGCAGACGCCGGAGTCTCTCTGATCGTGCACCCGGGCGGCTCCAAACGAGACGAGGATACGTTCAAGCTGTGTGAAAGCCGCGGCATTTCGTGCTTGCTAACGGGCCTTCGACACTTCAGGCACGAACCGCTGCGTTGAACATACGTACAAAATCCGTTACTCTGTGGTCGTCAATGACCATGCTGTGCGGCTCGGCCGGACGGCTGAGGGAGCACGGATGGCCAGGCACGGCAAGAGATCACTGCATCACAACCCATCGGCGGGGATGATCCCGTCCGAGGGCGATGCCGCCGCGCTGCCCGTGGGCGTGGGTCTTGCGACCGGTCTCGATTGCAAGGTGCTGGTTCTCAACAAGCTCTACATGGCTATCCGCGTCATCCCCGCCAGGCGCGCATTCAGCCTGCTCGCTTGTGAGCTCGCGGAAGTCATCCACATCGATGATGGCTCGTACCTGAACTACGACTTCGCGTCATGGACCGAGGTGTCTCAGGCCGCAAGCGAGATCGAACGTGACAATCACGACTGGGTGAAGACCGTCCGGTTCGACATCGCTGTGCCCCGGATCATCAGGCTCCTCGGTTACGACCGACTCCCTAAGCAGATGGTCAAACTCAATCGCCGAAACCTGTTCGCACGCGACCGCAACCACTGCCAGTACTGCGGCTCTCACTTCCCGACGAGCGAGCTCTCGATCGACCACGTCGTGCCCAAGAGCCAGGGCGGGCGCGACACGTGGGAGAACCTGGTTTGCTCCTGCATCCGCTGCAACGCCAAGAAGGGCGGCAGGACACCGAAGCAGGCGAACATGAAGCTGATCACTCAGCCAAAGCAGCCCAAACGCAACCCGCTCATCTCAATGCGCATGGGCAACGATCGCTACGCGTCGTGGAAGCAGTTCCTCGACAACGCTTACTGGTCGGTCGAACTCAGGTGATCCTGAACCAGATCACGCGTTCGCCAGTTCCTCGGCCTTCGCGGCGAGGTCGAAGTCTTTCTGCGTGATCCCGCCCGCATCGTGTGTCGATACGGTGAGCGTGACCTTGTTGTACCGGATCAGGATGTCGGGGTGATGCTGGGCGTCCTCGGCGTACCCGGCTACCTTGGTCACGAACACCATCGACTCGTTGAAGTCGTTGAACTGGTATGTCCGAGTGATCTCACCGTTGACCTCTGTCCATTCGGGGCAATCGGCGAGCTTGTTGTTGATCTCAGACTCTGAGAGCTTGGTCATACTCATCTCCATCGATCGCCAAACGGCGCGACCGGGGGCGAGTGGCAGTGTAGCCTGTGCGTGATGGAGAATCAGAAAACCCGCCTGGCGCCCTCGCCAACGGGTGCGCTGCATCTCGGCAATGCCCTGACGTTCGTGGTGAACTGGGCTCTGGCGCGCCAGCGAGGCTGGGAGGTCGTCCTGCGGATCGAGGACCTCGACACGCCGCGCGTCAAGCCCGGGGTAGTGGAGCAGACGATCGAGACGCTCCGCTGGCTTGGGCTCGACTGGGACACCCAGCAACCGCTTCAATCGAGCGACCTGTCTCCATACATCGACGCAATGCGGACCCTCGCGTCGAGAAGAAGCGTGTATCCGTGCTCGCTGACACGAAGCGAGATCGCAGAAGCTGCGGGCGCGCCACACGAGGGTGAAATCCGCTTCGACCCCAGCCTGAGACCAGGTGATATCCCGACTCTCTTCGATGACACCGAGACAAACTGGCGGCTCATCGTGCCCGACGAGGACATCGAGATCAACGAGCATTTCGCTGATGTCATATCTTCCAACCCCGGGCAGTCAGTCGGAGATTTCGTGGTCTGGACCCAGAGGGAGCAGCCCTCGTACCAGCTCGCGGTCACCGTCGACGACGCGCGACAAGGCATCACGCACATCGTCCGGGGCAACGATCTGATCGACTCGGCAGCTCGGCAGGCTCTGCTGCGAAGAGCAATCGGTATCGAACCAGAGCCCCACCACTTCCACACGCCGCTCGTCAGAGGCAGCGACGGCAGGCGCCTCGCCAAACGGCACGGCGACACAAGGATCGATACATACAGAGACAAGGGCGTTCAGCCAGAACGAATCCTTGCCCTGCTGGCCCGATGGGCGGGAATTCCTCAGAATCCCGGCTCGCTGTCGATACAGGCGTTCACCGAGGCATTCCGGGTCGATACGATGCCACGAGGCGACTTGACCTTTACGCCGGAGGATGATCGATGGCTCTTACAACGCGCACCACACTCCCGCTGATCCTGTTGGCAGGCGCGGCCCTGATCGCCTTCGTGATCTTTGTCCCGAGCTGCGACAACGCAGGAGGCGGTGCGCCCGAGGGACTCGTCCGGGTGGACATCTCGGACAAAGAAGGCAATCAGCACACGTTCTTCCTCGAGCCCGCGATCAACAACGAATCCCGCTTCAAGGGCCTCAGCGGCAGGACCTCGATCGACGACGACGGCGGGATGATCTTCGTCTTCCCGAATGCAGCGGTGCGGAAGTTCGTGATGCGCGACTGCCCGATCCCGATCGACATCGTCTACATCGATACCGGAGGCCGGGTGATCGCGGCCCACGCGATGCTACCCGAGGACCCTCAAGGAGAAGACGAGTCCGATAGCGCGTACGAGGAACGTCTCAAGCGTTACAGCAGCAGATTCGCGACACCGCTTGTTATCGAACTCCAGGGCGGCATGATCGAGAAACTCGGGATCGATGAGAGCGTTGTTCTGAAGGTCTACGGTCTGGATGATCTGGAGAAGCGGGTGAAATAAGTCGATCCGACCCCGGGAAACACCGCTCGGCCAGATTCCGAGCACCACCTGGGGGCGGGCATGTCAGAACACCGCGTACGACTCATCGGAACAGACAACGGACTCGCTTCGCTCAAGCAGCGCGCCAAGGGTCTGCTCACAAGCTGGCCCGACTCCAACTCCCAACCCAGGTTTGACGAGCTGACCATCGATCAGACCCTTCTCAACGATGCGAGCAGCGAGATCGCCATCGACGACGGTTCTGTGCTCCTCGTCGGAGTCCCAAAGGACACCCCATCACCGGCGATTTACAAAACCATTGACCTGCTCAGAGCGGCTCGCATCTCCGCAATCCTCCTGCTCGATGACTGCACCTGCGATACAGGCCAGTCCAGCGGTGGCGTGCTGACCATGTGCTGCGAGACCTCAGACGATGTGCTCGCGGCATCGGTGCACGCGCTCTGCTCGCGACAGGAAACCATTAACGATCTCGTACGTGACCTGAGCATCAGTGTCCGCTCGTCGGGCGGCGTCCGCGAGCAGATGGAGCGCATCAGCCAGGAACTCTCGCTGGCGAGCACGATCCAGCGCGAGCTGATCCCGCGCGAGCTCCCAAAGATCAACGGGCTTGAGTTCGGCGTGCTTTACCGCCCCGCCGGCTTCGTCAGCGGCGATATCTATAACGTCCAGCAGATCGACGACAGGCACGTCGGCTTCTTCATCGCCGACGCGATCGGTCACGGAGTGCCCGCGGCGCTGCTGACCATGATCATCAGCCGAGCACTGAACATCCGAGGCGGGGTCGTCGAGGGCAGGCTGCTGTCACCGAGCGATGCGCTGGCACGTCTCAACGATGATCTTTGCGATGTCAGCGACGGCAACCCGCGATTTGCTACGGCGGTGTACGGCATCCTCGACTCGCAGACGGGCCTCATGCGTATCGCAAACGCCGGGCACCCGCCGCCCGTCAGGATCGCCGCCGACAAGGGCGAGAACTACGACATCGAAGCAGGTGGCCCGCTGCTAGGCGTCTTCCACGACGCGCACTTCCCTGAGGAAACGATCGAGCTCGCACCGGGCGAGACGCTCCTGCTCTACTCCGACGGATTCGAGCTTGTGTTCCCCAATAAGGCCGAGGCTGTCGAGAACACAACCAAGAAGTCGAACGCTATGGCGTACCTCGACCACCTGCTAC
The DNA here is from genome assembly GCA_003712165.1 of Phycisphaera sp. Lineage (GTDB taxonomy): Bacteria > Planctomycetota > Phycisphaerae > Phycisphaerales > UBA1924. The sequence goes on along the minus strand of RHLH01000001.1, from coordinate 1,261,222 downwards.
ACATCGGACGCTGGATGGACAAAGGCAAGAAATCACTCGCCTGCGCGATCTCGGATCTCGAGGACAAACTCGACGAAGCGTGCGGCTCGCTTCACCAAGCGGACGACGTGACGGCTCTCGCGATCAGTCGTCAAGCGGTTTCGTCAAAGGCCGCCGCGTAGGCGTCTGAGTGATATCCGACTCGATCAGCCCGTCGCGAAGGCGCACAACCCGCTCGCACCGCTCGGAGACTTCGTCGTCGTGGGTGACCATGACGATCGTCTTGCCGTCTGCGTGGAGCTCATCGAAAAGATCGAGGATCTGATCGGTCGTCTTTGAGTCGAGATTACCCGTTGGTTCGTCGGCCATGATGATGACCGGGTTCCCGACGAGAGCACGCGCAACCGCCGCGCGCTGCTGCTGACCACCCGAGAGCTCGCGAGGCCTGTGGCCGATCCGGTCTTGCAGTCCCACATGCTCTAGAGACGCGTACGCACGCTTGAGCCTCTCGTGCTTAGGGATGCCCTGATAGAACAAAGGCACCGACACGTTCTCTTCGATTGTCAGCTGAGGGATCAGATTGAACGCCTGGAAGACGAAACCGATCGTCTGCCCTCGGAAGATCGAGAGCTCCTCGTCGTTCATCGTGACGACCTCGCGCCCTGACAGCAAGAAGTTGCCGTGCGTCGGCCTGTCGAGACACCCCAGGACATTCATCATGGTGGACTTGCCCGAACCCGATGGCCCCATGATTGCCATCGAGACGCCCTTGCTGATCGTCAGGTCGATGCCGCGGAGCGCTTCAACCATGACCGACCCGTCGGGCTTGTAGTAAACCTTGCGAACATCCCTGAGCTCGGCAACGGTCTCAGGGGCGGCACTCTGCGATTCGGTAATGTCTTCGGTCTGAACAGTAGTCATACACCCTCTTTACCACTCCCGCCGCTCACGGCTGCGTGATTCGCCTCTGGTGTGAGTTCCCGCTCCATGGCGGTTTCCAATCCGTACACAGTTAGAAGGTCTTCCTCTTCGAGCGTCGTCCGGCGGTTCGGTGCTCCGATGTACTCGCCGCCTCCTCGATCGATGCCCAGCACCAGCACCCCTCTTTGGCCAAGCCCAGCGTCCCCGAGCGATCGACCGATCAGCGGATGCCCTTTCTCCAGCAGGTACTCGGTAATGGCGTATCCGTGCCCGGTGTGGAGCAGAGTCTCGAAATCCACCGGGCGGACCACACCGGATTTCTCAAGTGACTTCTGGATGACACTCTCCAGCGCCAGACTGATGACCTTGAACCGGAAGAGCGTCACAATAAGCAACACGCCCAGGATGATGACCAAAACCCTGATGACAAACGGCAGCAGGCCACTCTCTATACCCAGTAGTTTCTCGAGCCAATCCGGCTCACTCTGCATGAATGTCACCACCATCGCCGAGAGCGCCGTGAGGATGCCGACATTTCCGATCACGATCAGGTGACTGGCGATCTTCCGCCGAACCGGATGCGTCACGATCAACTCCGCCTCACGGGTCGTGAACCCGACCCCGAAGAAGCACGAGAGCGACTGAAAGAGCGCCACATCATCGGAGAGCCCGGTCATCCGGAACGCTGTTGCGCCCACACGGACAATCAGGAGGGAGACCATCGCGATAATAAAGAGGGCGAAGAATGTCATGCAGCGATCTCAACCCCCGTGAGACTGCCTACCTCACCGCTTCGCGTCGGCCTGCTCGTCGGAGTCGCCCAGCTGAATCCCGGCGAGCGCTGTCATCGGATCGGGGGCGACCTCGAACATCTTGTCAAGACCAGTCACCATCATCACAGACCAGACCCGATCATCCACTGAGCACAATACAAGCTCACGCCCAACATCCTGGACGAGTTTGCGGAGCCGAATCAGCTGGGCCAGGTTCGAGCTCTTGATGTACCCAACCAGCCCCATGTTGAGGACCACATGCGGCACCGAGTCAGTCTCTGAGCCTGCCACGCGATCAATGATCGCGCTCAACTCATCGCTCAGCTGAGGATCGTCGGCGAGATCCACCACCACAATGTCATCGGACCAATCTGTCAACATCTCACTGGCAGTCTACTCGCTCTCGGCCTGCGATGTCTCCGTCTCGGGCTCCGAAACGGCAGACTCGGCGACTCTGGCAACCGCCACGACGGAATCACCGTCCTTTAACCCCACGACACGCACGCCCTGGGTGCCCCGGCTGTACTGGCTGATCGAATCCACGGCCATCCGGACCAGCTGGCCCTTGCGAGAGATCACGACAATATCGTCCGTATCCGCGACGATGCAAGCCGCCACTGATGGACCGTTCCTGGTCGTAAAGCGGATGTCTTTCCGCCCCTTGCCGCCCCGGCTCTGGCTCCTCATCGGGCCAGTCTCAGGCTGGACGCGATACTCATCGACCAGTGTCCGCTTGCCGTAGCCATGCTCGGTAACGGTCAGCAGCGAGTGTGCCGGCTCGATGGTGACAGTCTGCTCGTCATCCTTGGGATCGGGCTCCATGGGCACACGGTCCGCGGCGATCGCGATGCTGCCTCCCGAGAGATCGATGCCCTTGACGCCCGCGGCGCTTCGGCCCATGAGCCTGACATCGCCCTCGTTGAAGCGGATCGCCATGCCCTGGTCGGTCACGATCATCAGATCGTCGGAGCCATCGGTGAGGAGGACGTTGAGTATCTCGTCGCCTTCCTTCACACCGACCGCGATCAGACCGGACCGGTTGACGTTCTGGTAGTCGCGCAGCGGCGTGCGCTTCACGATGCCGCCCTTGCTGACGAAGGTCAGGTACTTCCCCTCGTCCTCGAAATCGTCGATGGTGAGGTACACCCGTGCCCGCTCGCTCTCGCGCAGGTTGACAAGGTTCACGATCGAACGTCCCTTACTCGTCCGACTCATCTCGGGCAGCTCGTACACCTTCAGCTTGAACACACGACCCTGGTCCGTGAAGACCAGCAAGTCGGCGTGGGTGCTCGCAACGAACACGCGCTCGATGAAGTCGTCGTCCTTGGACTCGGACGCGCGGATGCCCTTGCCTCCCCGGCCCTGTGACCGGTACGTATCCAGAGGCAGACGCTTCGCGTAACCCTGGTGGCTGATCGTGACGGTGACCTCGTGCTCCTTGATGAGAGCTTCGAGATCGATATCACCTGCAGCGTCCTGGATGTCGGTCAATCGCGGGCTGTTGTACCGCTCCTTCATCTCAAGACAGTCTTCCTTGAGTATGTCCAGCACACGCTGGTGATCGGAGAGGATCAGCTCGTAGCCTTCGATCTCCGCGACGAGCTCGGCGTAGTCCTTGACCAGTCGCTCGATCTCAAGACCCGTCAGCTGGATAAGCCGCATGTTGCCGATCGTCTCGGCCTGCACGCGTGTCAGCAGCACGCCGCCCGCTTCGTCGCCCGCTCGGACCATCTGCATCATCCGTTCGGGGATTTTCGGCGCGTGCGGGTGGTCAGCAGGGATCCTAAAGCGTTTCTCGACGAGCTTCTGGATCGCCTCCTCGCGAGTCTTGCTGCCGCGGATGATTGCAATGACCTCGTCGATGTCGCAGACTGCGAAGATCATGCCCTCCAAAACGTGGGCTTTCTTCTTGGCTTCGCGGAGCAGGTGAGCCGTGCGGCGACGGACGACATCGACCCGGTGGTCGATATACAACTGCAGCATCTCCAGCAGCGTCAGCGTACGGGGCCTGCGCCCCACGAGCGCGATGTGGATCATGCTGAACGTCTGCTGCAGCGGCGTGAACTGGTAAAGCTGGTTCTCAACGACCGCGGGGTCGCCCGCCTTCTTCAGCTCGATCACGATCCGCGTCTGCGCGTTCCGGCCAGACTCGTTGCGGACGTCGGCGATGTCCTTGATCCGGTCTTCCTTGGCGGCCTCGACGATCTTCTCGACGAGGTTGTTCTGCACGAGCGAGTAGGGAATCTGGTCGATGACCAGTGCCTGCCTGCCTCCCGATTCCTCGACGTGGCACACGCCCCGCACGGTGACGCGGCCTCGCCCGGTCGAGTACGCATCCATGATGCCTCTGCGACCGAGGATAACACCTCCGGTCGGGAAATCTGGGCCCTTGACACCGAGGCGCGTGACGTTGCCGTCCTCGTCCGTCTCATCGGTCATGATGTCGGCGAGTGAGATATCTGGGTCGTCGATCACGCGTGTGATGGCGTCGAATATCTCGTCAGGGTTGTGCGGCGGAAGGCTCGTTGCCATACCCACAGCGATGCCCATGCCGCCGTTGATCAGCAGGTTTGGGAACTTGCCCGGGAGGACGGTCGGCTCGTTCAGCCGGTCGTCGTAGTTGGGCTGGAAATCGACGGTGTCGAGCTTGATGTCGGCGAGCATGTCCATCGCGCCGTGGGTCATGCGGGCCTCGGTGTACCGCATCGCCGCGGGCGGGTCGCCTTCGATCGACCCGAAGTTGCCCTGCGGGTCGATCAGAGGCACACGCATCTTCCAGCCCTGCGCCATGCCGACCATCGTCGGGTAGATCACCGACTCGCCGTGCGGGTGGTAGTCGCCCGAGGTGTTGCCCGCGATCTTGGCGCACTTGAGGTGCTTGCGGTTGGGCCGCAGGTTCAGGTCGTTCATCGCGACAAGGATGCGCCTCTGCGAGGGCTTCAGACCGTCACGGACATCGGGCAACGCCCGGTCCATGATGGTGCTCATCGCGTAGGTGAGGTAGCTGTCGCGAAGCTCGTTCTCGATCTCTAGATCGACCACGTTGCTTGGCGTGATGACTCCCGAATCGCCGTTCGGAGTCTGCTGGCTTTCGTCGTTCTCGCTCATGCGGACACGGCTCCAGAGAGGCCCGCCCGGGCCTCAAAAATGCGCATATCTATGGTAGGCCAAGCCCCGAATCTCGGCCTCTTTTTGAACCCCGCCAGAGACGATTTTTTGAACCAGCAACCCCTGTTTTTGAAGGCTCAAACGGGCCTCAGGGTGCCTTGCTGGCGGCTGCCAATTCGTCCAGCGATTCGAGCGTCTCGCACACCGCTAAAAGCGTCAGTGCGCTCGCCGGGATCGGCATGTCCTGGGACCACAACGCGGCCCTGGTCCCCCACATCGCCCGGCTCGGTTCTTGGTACATGTGACTCTCATGCTCGCCAGCTGAGAGTTGCCTGAGGAACCTGAGCGAGTCGAACAGATCGGACATCTCGGCAGGCAACTCGTCGCCCGGTGTAAACCGAGGATCACCCAACATCGCAGCAACGAACGACAAAGGTCTTGCCGCCGACCAGGTCGGGGCTGGGTTCCGAGCCGCTGTGAACACGATCCCACCCTGCAGATCGGGCGAGTAGCCCCGGACGTCCTCGAGTGTGAGCTGGTTCTCCCACATCTTCGACCGCATCAGCCGAAGCGCGATAGCGGTTGGAATCTCGTCCTCGCCCGCGAGTTCGAGCTCGGCGTACCCGAGCCAGGGCATCAGCGACGGGTACATCCCCTGCGACTCCACCCGTCGACACGCGGGCATGATCTCAAGTGCCTTCTCTCGCTCACCGATCGATGCCAGCGCCCACGCGATCATGGGGCGCTCAGCGGGCGGGAACTCTTCGATGCGGTCTGCCATCGAACTGATCGCACCTTCAAGCCTCTGCCTGGTCTCGCTGAGGCCCTCGTCGTATTCAAGCCCCTGCGCGAAGCACACCGCAAGCAACGCGTCGGCGGGTGCGCCGAGTCGGTTGCCCTCTGCAATCAGGGTCAGCAGAGCGTTTGCGATGTTGCTCGCTTCCTCACGTGCTTGAGACGTGAGTTCGGTGTCTCTTCCGAGGCTGGCGTAGCGAAACAGTCCATACATCCGCATCGCGCTCGTGAAAGGGGTCGCCGGCTCGGAGGCAGTTCCAGCGATCGGGTTGTAGGTCCCGACGCTGCGCATGCCGATCAGGAACGATGCTGTCCCGTCGGCCCACTGCTTGAGTGCCCGCTGCGAGCGAATCGAGTTTGCGGAAACGAGCTTGCCGCCCCGCTCGAGAAGCCTCGGCTCACCTCCAGCCTTGAGCTGCGCGACGTGTCTCGTCTTGAACCTGAGCACCGACACGTTCTCTGCTTCCAGAACATCTTCCAGTGGGCGGAGCGAGAGCGCGACGTCGCCTGTCATGCCCGCGATCAAACGCTGCAGCGCCAACGAGGGTTCCTGCTGCATCCAGAGCATCTCGCCCGGATACGACGCCGAAGCGAAATCATCGATGCGGAGCGCCACGCCGTGGATGCCCGGCTGGAAGAGTGTCGCGACCTGCTCGTAGGTGCCCTTGCCCAAAGGAACCGCGGGGCCGGCGAGTTCGAGGCTGATCGTCATCTGCTCCGCGGCGAGCCTGAGCCTGTCCTGCGCCATCGCGTCCTGTATGATCGGGAGCCTGGACCTTGCCTGCTGCACCGCGAGCCTGGTCGCTTCGGGGACTGAGAACTGTCCCCCGCCGTAGATCGTCCCGATGCCCATGACCTTGCCGTCGAACCGAAGCGTGACACACGCGCCGATGACGTTCGGTCCGATGGCGCCCTCGGGGACCTCCATCGCGCGGACCCAGGGCTCCATCTGGACGTATGCGTCGAGCGTCTCGATCAGCCCGGGCGGCTCATCTGAGGGGGTGGCGGGCGTCAAATCCGCCTGGGCATTGCAGATTTGCGGTCCGAGAACCGTCAAAATGAGTGCTGCCAGCGCGCAGACCACGGTGCTGCCGTGGTACAACATCTCCTGCACGGATGTGGTGATCGGGCAACGAGCCCTCATCAGCGACCCCAGAGAGAAGCCGCGAAGGACCGCGGAGCCGCCTGCCAGCGACTGGCACAGCGGTTGCTTCCTCGTGTGGTAATTGAAGAGGTGATTTGCCATGGACCGGACCATCCTTACTCCCCATCGTCAGCGTCTGGCTATCTTGGTCGTGCTGTGCTTCCTGGCGCTCTGCTAGTAAGGTTATCACGCCTCCGTTGCAATTGGATAGTTCCTTGACACCGCCCGTGTTCCACGAGGAACACGGGCGTGGTTGTGCGCCAATTGGTGCCCTTATCACCTTGCACTACGCACCATGATTGAATGGGCATTTCATCCTGCCAGACCCACTCTTTGTTTGGCTCACTGGACCGTCTCTCCGGTCACGCAAATGAATATCCACACGCACGCCATCTGCCGGCTTGGTTGAAACACCAGCTCGCGCTTGATTATGAGAGTTGACCGCAGCAAATCGGAACAGCTTGACACATGACCCGACAACGAGGGCGACCTCAAGCTGCCCGAGGCTCTTACCCGGGCAGAATCGCGGACCGTGGCCGAATCCGAAATGCAGCATGTCTTTGGCGGAGCGACCGCGGCGTTCGAGTTCGTTCCAGCGATCTGGCTCAAATCTGTCGGCCCTGTGCCCGGTGATCTCTTCGCCCCAGTGATCCTCGTGACGGTTGGCGTGCCATACATCGAGAAGGATGTGTGTCCGATCCGGGATCTTGATCGTCTGCTCTGCGTGTGTGGTTACAAGAGTCTCACTCGTCGCGCGGCGTGGGTGGAAGTAGAGTGAGGGCGTCAGCCTCAGCGTTTCCATGAGTGCAAGATTCAGGCATTCGGCGCTCGCCAGTGATTCTGGCGAATAGCTATCAATGCCAGCTACCTCATCCGCGATCCGATCCTGCCACTCTGGGCTGTGGGCCAGGTGAGAAAGAGCCCAACTCGCATAGGACGTCGTTGCTTCGAGCGCACCTGCGAGAAAGACACGGATGTTCCCGCGGAGCAGGTCGTCGGGAGCATCAGACTTGAATTGGCCCCACTGGCCTTTGCCAGTCACGCGAGGTGCAATAACGAGATCTGTGAGTCGCTCGAAATCTCTCTGAGCCTCCTTGGCTTCAGCGATCCCGTTCGTCAGGCTTGGCACCCTGTAGAGTGGGATTCCAAGCTTGTTGACGACCGTGTCCCGAACGATGTGATTGATCACAGTATCTAGGGCGGGCACATACCGATTACGGATCTCGTCGTACGAGACTTCGGCACCGAAGAAATTCACGACAAGCATCTCGAGCATGATCGCTTTGATTTCAGGCTCGAGCTCCACACGCAAGGGCTCGCCCTTGATCGCCACCGTATCGCGTACCGCACCGAGACGTTTACGAACCGTCGCGCGGAACGTCTCTTCGAACTCGTGAAACCGCTCGGGTACAAAGAGCGACGTTCTTGCAAATGGAGGCGTGGAGAGTTTCTTCTGCCGCTTCCACTTGGCACCGTTGGCATAGAGGAGTGTGTCGGCACCCGTCGCTCGGGCGATTCCCGAAGATGGGAGTGTGTCGCGGTCGAACATCCCAGGTTTGTCGCCAGTCATCATGGAGATCGCGCGGATGAGTGCCGGATCGCGCGTAACAAGAACGGGTGTGAAGCCCGGCACATCGAGATATCGATTATGTCTGGAAGAGCTCTCATCAAGGTCGGCGTTGTGGAAAAAGGTCTCGAGGATTTCAATTGGTTTGCCGTAATTCCAAGGGTGTGGAAATGGCAGCGTCGGCCTCGATGAACCAAGTGCAATCAACGGCACTCGTTTCGGTTCAATCGAGCCAGAAAACGGGGAACGACGCCGTAATTGTCTTGGGAGTCTGCGAAAGCGTGCGAGTTGCGGGTTACTCGATTTCACAACCTCTGGCTTGTTTTGAGCGGCCATGGCACCCCCGATAGTTAGTGCATATTAACATATTGGCCGTTTGCACGCTGGATTTCATTATGAATGAAAGAGCCCCGCATGGGAGATCCATGCGGGGCTCGAGAGTGAGTGAGTTTGATCAGCGGCTTTAGAGCTGGATCTTGTCGGTGCCCATGGCGCCGTGATCGTCCATGCCGCCTCGGGTTGGGCCGAAATCGCCGCCGCCGAAGTCGTCGCCGCCGGTGTCGCCGCCGCCAGAGGTGTCACCCCACTGGGCACGCTTGAGCGAGAGGCCGATCTTGCGGTCGGACGAATCGACGCGGAGGATCTTGACGTCCACCTCTTCGCCCTGCTTGACCACGTCGAGCGGGTTCTCGACCTTGTGATCGGCGAGTTCGGAGATATGCAGCAGGCCCTCGAGATCGTCCTCGAGTTCGACGAAGACACCGAAGTTCGTGACCTTGGTCACGGTGCCGCGGACAACCATGCCCGGCTTGTAGTGCTCGGGGATGAGGTGGAGCCACGGGTCCTCGGTGAGCTGCTTGACGCCCAGGCTGATGCGCTGCTTCTCCTGGTCGACTTCGAGAACGACAGCCTTGACGTTGTCGCCCTTCTTGTAGAGCTCGTTGGGGTGTGTGACCTTCTTGGTCCAGGACATATCGGAGACGTGCAGGAGACCGTCGATGCCGGGCTCGATCTCGATGAACGAGCCGTAGTTGGCGAGGTTGCGGACCTCGCCCTCGATGATGGTGCCCGGGGGGTACTTCTCTGCGACGAGCTCCCAGGGGTTGACCTCGACCTGCTTCATGCCGAGGCTGATTTCCTGCTTGTTCTTGTCGATGTCGAGCACGACGACGTCGACTTCCTGGCCCGGCTCGAGCATCTCGGACGGATGGTTGACGCGGCGGGTCCATGACATCTCGGAGATGTGGACCAGGCCCTCGACACCCTCGCCCAGTTTGATGAACGCGCCGTAGGACATGATCGAGACGACCTCTCCCGAGACACGGCTGCCGACGGGGAATTTGGCTTCGATCTCTTCCCATGGGCTGGTCTCGGTCTGCTTGAGACCGAGTGCGATCTTCTCGCGGTCGTGATCGATGTTGAGGATCTTGACCTCGATCTCCTGGTCGACCTTGACCATCTCGGACGGGTGGTTGATCCGCGACCAGGACATGTCGGTGATGTGGAGGAGGCCGTCGATGCCGCCCAGGTCCACGAACGCGCCGAAGTCGGCGATGTTCTTGACGGTGCCCTTGACGATGTCGCCCTCGTTGATCTTGCTGAGCAGGCGCTTCTTAGCGGCGCTGCGCTCGTCCTCAACCAGCTTGCGTCGGCTGATGACGATGTTGCGGCGCTCGATGTCGATCTTGAGGATCTGAGCGCGGATCTTGCGGCCGATGAACTCGCCCACATCGCCCGGGCGACGGATGTCGACCTGGCTTGCGGGGAGGAAGACGGGGACGCCGATATCGACGAGGAGCCCGCCCTTGATCTTGCGCATGACCGTTCCCTCGACCTCGTCACCCTCGTTGGTCGAGTCGGTAATGCGGTGCCAGGCGATCTGTCGGTCGGCCTTGCGCTTGGAGAGCTGGATGAGGCCGGTCTCGTCCTCCAGCGCTTCGAGGAGCACATCGACGGTGTCGCCCACGCGGACTTCATCGTCGCCGAATTCTTCCTTGTTTACGAGGCCTTCGCTCTTGAGCCCGACCTCGATGACAACGTCATCACCGGCCATGCCGATGATCTTGCCCTTGATCAGCTTGCCGGGCTTGAGGTCCTGGAGTTGGTCGCTCAGGACGGAGTCCATCCCGGCATCCTCACCCATCGCGCTCTTGAGCATTGCGTCCGCCTCGGCCTCATCAAAGCCGAGTGACGCGATCAGCGTCTCATCTACCATACGTTTTCTGTGTCCTTTCCCGATCGCCGCTCTGACCGGGCTGCCCCTCGCGATCGGGCCCCTGTCGGCGGGATTCGGCCTTTGACGCGTGCCGGGGAGACCGGACGCGGCCCCTTGGGGGCGGCTTGGGGTTCATGCTCGTTCCGATCCCGGGCAACGCACCCGAGTCCGGCCCGCGTCGCGATGCGCGGGGTTACGACAATAGCCCTCAATCGGACAAATGCCAAGGCAAAGCAAGCGAAGAACGCTTCACAAACCGGGCTTTCTCAGCGGCTCCGGGCGGCCAGCCTGAGCAGGATCTCGGGCAGATCGTGATCGAACGCGCCGCGGGTCAAGACCTCGTCGGCGCCGAGCTTGCGGGCCTCATCGATGAGGTCGCGTTGCACGTGCGGGGCAAAGGCGAGGATGCGGATTCGGCGATCAGATTCCTGGGCGTCCTGACCTCGCAGGCGTCCGATCATCTCGCGCGATGCTTCGGGGGCCTCAAGGTCGAGGATAAGCGCCGCGGGGTCCGAGTCTGAGAGTCTGGCTTCCAGCATGCCGAGGTCACGGACAGGCCGCGCCGAGACACCTATCGCCTCGGCGGTGGACTTGATCTTCGTCGCCCAGATGAGATCCGACGCGAGATATACGACCATCTTCCGACCCCCTGAAACTCGTCTGGACAACCAAGCAGATCCTTCACGCGTTTTGTATACAAAGCGATTGGAAATCATTGAGGAATCAAGGGTATTGGGCTAGCGTTCAAGCCCAGGGCGGCTGATTCTGGTTCAGCAAGGCCCTTTTCGGAGATGCGGGGAAGGGGTCCCCCGAGATGCCCGACGGGGCCCGATCCGCCCCCACACGGAGTGTGTTTTCGATGAGCACGACAGCGACCGAAGTGAACATGTCGAGTGACGCAGGCGGTACCGAGTGGGACCCGATCTTTGACGAGGTCGGCCTTCCAAAGGACCCCACCAACATCTACACGCAGACCGTCGCGTCGATGCTTCAGGCCGCTGAGATCATCAACCTCCGTCACCGCGTTCGGATTATCCTCGCGCAGCCCAAGAACGAGATCATGGTGCACTTCCCGGTCCGCATGGACGACGGGCACCACAAGCTCTTCAAGGGTTACCGTGTGCAGCACAACAACGCGGTCGGCCCGTACAAGGGCGGCCTGCGTTTCCACGAAGACGTTCACCTCGACGACGTCAAGAGCCTCGCCTTCCTGATGACCATGAAGTGCGCACTCGTGCGTGTTCCCTTCGGCGGAGGCAAGGGCGGCGTCAAGTGCAACCCTCGCGAGCTCAGCCCGGGCGAACTCGAGCGCGTGTCGCGCCGCTTCACGGCTGCGATCGCCAACGACATTGGACCCGATTACGACATCCCCGCTCCGGACGTCGGCACGACCGCGCAGATCATGGCGTGGATCGCCGACACCTACGGTGCGCTCTCAGGGCGCCACGGTCCTGCCGACCCCTTCGCGGTTGTGACCGGCAAGCCCATCAGCGTGGGCGGCAGCCTGGGCCGCGAGAAGGCGACCGGCCAGGGTGTTGTTGATGTGCTCCGCGAGATGCTGCCAGACCTTGACATCCCGGTCGAGGACATGCGCGTCAGCCTGCTGGGCTTCGGTAACGTGGGCTCGTGGGCGGCCAAGATCCTGAGCGATCTGGGCGCGAACATCGTCGCGGTCATGGACCACACCGGCGCGATCCGCAACACCGAGGGCCTCGACGTTCACGCGCTTGCCGATCACGTCGCCGAGCACGGCGGGGTCGCCGGCTTCGAGAAGAAGACGGGCACGGGCGGTCACGGCCGACACTGCGGCGAGGGCTGCGATGTCATCAACGAGGACGACTTCTGGACGACACCCGTGGATGTGTTCATCCCTGCAGCGCTCGAGGGCATGGTCGACGAGGAGCGGGCCAAGCAGCTGCACTGCCGGGTCGTCGCCGAGGCGGCGAATGCCCCCACCACGCCCGAGGGCGACGCGGTGCTCGCCTCGCGCGGCATCGAGGTCATCCCCGACATGCTCTGCAACGCGGGCGGCGTGACGGTGTCCTACTTCGAATGGGTGCAGAACCGCTCGAACGTGACGTGGGACGTCGAGCAGGTGGACCGCGAGCTCAACCGCATCATGTGCATGGCAGCCCGCCGCACGATCGTCGCCAAGCAGAAGTACGACGTGAGCATGCGCCTTGCTTCGTACATCGCGGCTCTTGAGCACCTCGGCGATATCTACAACCACCGCGGAATCTGGCCGTAAGGCTTTGTATCAATCTGAATCGCAACGAGCCCCCGGCGCGAGCCGGGGGTTTTATTTTATGGGCTGATATCTTCGGTGACTCTATTTATCCAATCGCGGTCAAGAAGTCTTCCGCAAGCTTCTACCATTCGGTTTGCTATCTCGTTCAATTTGTCAGCATCGTGCGATATACAACCGAGATGGAATGCCGTTTCCGCACCTGAAGCAGATGCAGAGTTTGCGCTTCTAATACGAAATATGCGATTCTTGATGATTTGCACAACCTGGTAATGACCCTGAAGAACCGCATGCTGTAATTCGTGATTACCCAATACACAGATTTGCCAGATCAGCTTCTGCAGTTGGATGTGCAAGCTCTCTAGTTGTTGCTCATCATCTACAAACTGACATGCCCGTACGGCACCAACCCACTCCAACATCATTATCGCGAGTTGTCTGGTTTGATCAGATTTTCGCTGAATTAAGTACCGTCCGGTTGATAGAGCGAAACCAAACAATACGCCCCCAAATGCAATTACTGCTTCGAACATCCACCGTTTATATCACGGATACTCCTGCCTCGTCGGCCTGATCATGATATCGTTGATGTGCACCGCCGGGGGTTGGCTGATGGCGAAGACGATCGTCCTGCTGATGTCCTCTGGTTTGAGCACCGGGCCCACGCGGTCCATGAACGCGCCGAAGCCATCCATCTCGTAGCCCGCGGATTCCTGGAACTCGGTGCGGACGACGCCCGGTTCGATGAGGGTGACGCGGACGCCGAACTTGGCCATCTGTCGACGGAGGGCCTCGGCGAGGGAGTTGATGGCGAACTTGGTTGAGCCGTACATCGAACTGAATGGGCTGATGTGCCGGCCTACGGATGAGCCCAGCACGACGATGTCGCGGGGCGGGCCGTCCTGGTCAATGAGCGATGCCCAGTCTTGCCCGAAGCCTTCGGGGTTGGCGTCCGGGTCGGTCATCTGGCCCGTGAGCACCTCGGCTGCCTCGCGCATGAGGTGGCTGGCGCCGAGGATGTTGGTGCGGATCATCTCTTCCCACTCGTCGGTGTTTGAGTCGGTCACCGCGCCGCGGAGGCCGCGGCCCGCGTTGACGACGACGAGGTTCGGCTTGCCGCTGAACGCGTCCTCGCAGGCCTGCATGAGCGTCTTGGAGAGAGCGGGGTCGCCCGCGTCGCCCGGGACGACCTTGATCTGGCCCTCTGGGTACGCGGCTGCGATCTCGCTCAGTTTGTCTTCTCTGCGGGCGTTGATGACGAGCCTGGCGCCCAGTCTTGCGAGATCGTGTGCGAGTGCTTCGCCGATGCCGGCGCTGGCTCCGGTGATGATGCCGATGCGGTTTTGGAGTGTGCTCATGGGCACAGCGTAGAGCGAGAATCGCCCCGGCGTGTGCCGATAGCGCACGCCGGGGCGGTCCGGGGAGTCCGGCACGGGGTCGAGTTGCACCGGACGTGGACGCTTAGTCGCCGGTCACGGATTCCGAAGACTTGGTTTCGGACTCGGTTTCGTCGGTATCCATGTCGAACTCGTAGACGGAGCCATCGGAGGTGACGAACGTGCCGCTGGTGGCGCCTGGGCCCATCGGGGTGATGATCTCGCCCTCGAAGACTTCGCCCGAGTCGGTTACGAACTGGAACCGCTGGCTGACGATCTGGTTCGTCACCGCGGCGGCGAGCCCGGCGCAGACGAGCGAGGATCCGAGGACGATGCTGACGATGGTGATGCGCTGCTTCTTGCTCATGCTGAGTTCCCTTTCACGGATGAAGCGTTCGACCCGCTTGTTCGTCCCCGAACCGTTGAACTCCTGCGATCCCATCTGTTCCAGGATCTCGATCAGTTGCTGCTCTTTCATGAGACACCTCCGAGACGTTCGATCTGTGTTGCCAGTGCCTTGCGTGCGCGCGAGAGCCTCGACTTCACGGTGCCAGATGGGACGCCTAGCGCCTCAGCGACCTGCTCGGTGTTGAGCGGCGTGAAGTAGACGAGCGTGACGATGGACTTGTCCCGTTCGCAAAGTGACTCGATCGCGGCTCTGACCAGCTCGTTGCGCTGCTGCTGGCATTTGTCTTGTGTGACCCCTTGAGAGATTGGTGCTGGGATGCGTCTCTTGTGCTTGGTGTGCCAACGGCTGGCTTTGTTCCAGGCGATCCGGTAGAGCCAAGAGCGGAAGGGCACGCCTCGGCATTGGTACTTGCGGATCGAGCGGAACGCGGCGATGAACGTGTCGGCTGCGAGGTCCTCTGCCAGCGACTGGTCCCCTACGCGGCGGTAGAGGTACGCGGTGATCGCCTGGTAGTGCATGCGGTAGAGCGTGCCAAACGCATCGGGCTCGGCCTTAGCCCGCTCGATGAGCTCGGCTTCGGGGTCATGACTCTGGACCTCGCTCGGGATGTTGATGGACACCAGGCTCACACCACTAGAAGTCAGTTGGTGGGTCTTGGGTTCCACTGCGAGGACATTTTTTGCGGTTGCTGCTATCGTCCGATCATGTTCGGATCCCACCTCTCAGTTGCTGGCGGCATGGAGAACGCGCTTCTCGAAGCGGAGAAACTGAAACTCGATTGCGTGCAGGTCTTCACGAAGAACCAGCGGCAGTGGAAGATCAAGCCGCTGAGTGATGATCAGATCGAGAACTGGACGAGCGAGCTGGCGAGGCTCGGCTGGGACGACCTGAGTGGGCCGGCCAGGTCGGTCAGCCACGCGAGTTATCTGATTAATCTGGCGAGCCCGGACGATGAGCTCTGGGAGAAATCGATCGGGTTGATGCGGATCGAGATCGAGCGGTGCGATGCGCTGAAGATCCCGCTGCTCGTGCACCACCCGGGGGCCTATACGACGAGCGATGAGAAATCGGGGCTCAAGCAGATCGCAAAGGCGTACAAGAAGCTCTTCAAAGAGACGAAGGGCGCGAGGGTGATCTCGCTGCTCGAGAACACCGTCGGCTCGGGCAGCAACCTCGGGCGAACATTCGATCAGCTCGGAGAGCTGCGCTCGATGATCATCGATGCAACGGGCGAGCCCGAGAGGGTTGGTTTCTGTTTCGACACGTGCCACGCCCACGCGGGCGGGTACGACATGTCCACACGCGAATCGGCGGATGCGGCGTTCGATGAGTTCGACCAAGCCTGCGGCCTGGCCCACCTGCACTGCCTTCACCTGAACGATTCGAAGGGCGATGTGGGATCCAGAAAGGACCGGCACGAGCACATCGGGCAGGGAACGCTGGGTTTATCGGGTGGCCAGGCCTGCGGGAAAAAGCTCGCATTGGGCAAAACGGGCTTCGCTGCGGTGGTGAATCGCCCGGAACTGGCCGATAAACCGATGATCCTAGAGACGCCGAAGGGCGAGGATCCCAAGGGCACGCCCTGGGATACGATCAACGTCCGAAGGCTCCGGCGGTTGGTGGACGCACCCCGGGCCTGAATCAAACCCTATTTGAGGGGACGGAGCCCCCGCAGGTTGTGCAGGATCGCCGAGTGAAGCTGAATCACAGACCACTGATGCCGTTCGTTCTGGTTTCGGCGCT
The DNA here is from genome assembly GCA_003712165.1 of Phycisphaera sp. Classification (GTDB taxonomy): domain Bacteria; phylum Planctomycetota; class Phycisphaerae; order Phycisphaerales; family UBA1924. The sequence continues at coordinate 1,244,947 of RHLH01000001.1, read as the reverse complement.
GCTGCTCTCGACTGGCTGCATGGGCGACGGGTCCTCGGGCGGCAACGGCACCCGGTCGACCAGGTCAAGCCTTGAGGCGGTTATCGCGGCCGACGAGGCGACCCAGCGGGCAAAGCTCCTGATGGCGTCTGGCCGACTCCGCGAGGCACTCGATGAGTTTGAGCGCGCTGTCGAGCTCGACCCGAGATCGGTCGATGCGCGGATCGGCATCGGCGATGTCTACAAAGAAGAGGGCGACCTGCCGAGAGCCGAGCGTTGGTATGGCCAGGCAGCGCAGGTTGGCCCCGATGTCTTTGAGGCGCAGTACGCGCATGGGCTGGTGCTCCAGCTCATGCAGCGGTTCCGCGAGGCAATCCGGGCGTACCTCCGTGCACTGCAGATCGATCCGCGGAACTTCGACGCGAACATGAACGTCGCGCTGGCTTTCGTTCAGGTCGGCGAGGCTCAGCAGGGGCTGCCTTACGCGGTCCGCGCGGTTCGTCTCAATCCAGAGAGCGGCCCCGCGAACTACAACCTGGGTGTGGTGTACTCGTCGGTCGGTCGGCATGATGACGCGATCACGAGCTACCGCAGGGCTTCGGAGTTCATGGGCACGAGCCCGCAGATCTTGATGGGGATAGCCGACAGCGAGTCGGCGCTTGGTCGGTACACCGATTCGGCGCGGACGATGGAGAGACTGCTGGCGACTGATCCGTCGGCTGACGCGTACCACAGGCTCGGGTCGGCTCGGTTCCGGAACAAGGAGTACGAGGCTTCGCTGGCGGCGTTCCGCAAGGCGCTTCAGCACGACGAGAACCACACGCCGGCGCTGAACGGGGTCGCTGTCTGCCTGCTCAACCAGTATCTCTGGTCGGAAAAGACCGACACCCAGGCGCTCGAGGCCGCGATCCGTGCGATGCGCCGGAGCCTGCGGGTTAACCGCAACCAGCCGAAGATCACCGAACTGCTGACTCGCTTTGGCTGATCGCTAGTATCTTCCATGCCAGACACCAGCCTTCTTGAAGTCTTTGAGTCGCCCTCCGATGCGCCGTTCGTGATCGAACACACGTCGGAAGAATTCACCAGCGTGTGCCCGAAGACTGGTCACCCTGACTTCGGCGATGTGACGGTCATCTACGAGCCCAAGCCTGCGAAAGACGGCGGGACGTGCGTCGAGCTCAAGAGCCTGAAGCTCTACTACCAGAGCTTCCGCAACGAGGGCATTTTCTATGAGGCTGTCACGAACACGATCCGCGATGATCTTGCGGGGCTCATGAACCCCGCGTGGCTTGTTGTCCGCACGGATTGGAAGGGCCGAGGTGGGATCAGGTCGACGATCAGAGCGACAGCGGGCGAAGTGCCCGAGTTGTGGCTGGTGTAATGGGTTTGCTCACGGTTTATGGAAGGTCCCTTCCATAAACCGTGTCCATGAGCCGTCGGGGTTCTTGACCTGCGAATAGAACCGTCGCTCATTGCCTGAGACCATCTCGATGATGTCCTGGTAGTCGGCGGTCGTGTTCGGGTCTTCGAATCCCGGGCCCGACGTGTCGAGCGTAAGGACTTTGCCAGATTCATCAAGCTGTCCCTTGTAGATGAACATGTGTGTCATCGGGGAGCCGACCCAGTTGCCGACGAAGGCGTCCTGCCTGGGGTCGTACCCGAGCGTTGTGATGGCGGTCACCTCGGAGCCATCGGGCATGGGGCTCGTGAGCTCGCCGACGACCCAGAGTTTGCCGAGTTGGCGGTAGGCCTCCCTGCCGTTCATCTCGTGTTTCTCACCGCCGGGCATGGTCGCTTCGTGTTCGAACGTCCAATCGCCCAGGAGTTGTTCGAGCCACTCGTGTTGCCTGCTTGCATCTTCCTGCATCGGAAAACCCTCACTCGTCTTGGATTTGGAATCGCCCCGGAACTCGTTAGAGAACCGGAACGGCTGGGTGTATGTGCTAACAGTCCATGCTGTAGAAGAACTTGGCCTCGGTGATCTTGCCGTTCTCGACGGTGTAGAGACACTGCTCGGACATTTTCATGCGTTGGCCTGCGAACGGACCTTCGCTAGATGTGGTGTCGATCATCATTTCGCAGATGAACTGTTCCCCGTTGACGAGGGGCTTGCCGCAGGACGAGTCGTGGACTTCATTTGTTCGTTCCCAGTACTCGCTCATTTCCTGCAATTTGTCTTTGCCCTCGAGGATCCGCGGATAAGGCGTGTCGGGCATCTCCATAACCTCGACGTGCCTCGCGTTGTCAGCGTAGAGCTCGTCCATGGCTTCGCGGAACTGGCCCGAACTGACGAGCTCATGGAATCGGTTTGCGACTTCTTGAGTGGACATTTCTGATCTCCTCGTGTGTACTTCCCCGGCCAGGCCCAGTGTACGAAAACCGGCGCCCCGGGAGCGAGAAAGTAACGGCGTGTGTAGCATGTTTCCCAGGCGGCGAACTGTCGCTGTTTTTGATGGAGACTTCACCAGAATGAGCACGCAGGCATCGGGGCCGAGGCGATTTATCCGCGAGATGACCGGGCAGGAGCGTGTCAGCGGCGCGTTCGCGATCTCCAACGCACAGATCGGAAGGACGCGGCAGGACAAGCCTTACCTGCGATGCCTGCTCCGCGACAAGACAGGTGAGCTTTCCGGGCGGATGTGGTCGATCGACGAGCAGACCTTCCGCAGGCTGCCGACCGAGGGCTTTGTGTGGATCGAGGGCGAGACGCAGCCCTACCAAGGCGACCTGCAGCTGATCATCCACAATATCGACCCGATCGAGCCATCACCGGAGCAGTTGACGGAGCTGCTGCCGACCACGGACAAAGATGTGGGTGCGATGTTCGCGGAGGTGAAGAAGATCCTCGGTGAGCTCGAGCACCCTGCGATGAAGGCGCTCGCGGAGATATACCTCGCCGACGAATATCTGATGGACCGGTTCCGTACGGCGCCCGCTGCCAAGAGCATGCACCACGCGTACCTTGGCGGGCTGCTTGAGCACACGCTGAACCTGATGCGCCTGGGCATGCTCGTGTGCCCGCTCTACCCGAAGATCAACCGTGATATCGTTGTGTTCGGGCTGTTCATCCATGACCTTGGCAAGACGCGCGAGCTGGTGTACGACAAATCGTTCGGGTACACCGACATGGGCGAGCTCGTCGGGCACATCGTCGAGGGCTCGCACATGCTGCGGGACAAGCTCAAGGAAATGATGGTCAACACGGGCCAGCGTCTGCCCGCGGGCGCGGCGCTCGTGCTTGAGCACATCGTTCTGTCGCACCACGGCATCCCCGAGTACGGCGCAGCCAAGATCCCAGCGACACCCGAGGCGATCCTTGTCTCGATGCTGGACAACGTGGACGCGAAGACCACGATCGCGCTTGATGCCGCGAGGCCCGATCGCGATGCGCAGTTCGATCTGGGCGGCAACTTCACTCAGAGACAATGGGCTCTGGATACGAAACTCTACAGACCAGACCCGCTCGCCTGATTCGGGCGCCTGTTGGATACGCCGGCAAAGCTGGTACACTCGGTGCATGAACTATGAGCAGTCGGTGCGTGTCAACTTCGGCAAGCCCATGGCGGTCTTTCCGCTCGGGCAGGCTGTGCTGATCCCCCAGCAGGTGATCCCGCTGCACATCTTTGAGGATCGCTACATCCAGATGGTCTCGCATGCGCTCGACGGTGCGGGCCAGATCGCGATGGGCGTGCTCGCGAAGAACTCGGGCGGCGAGCCCTACTCGGGCAGGCCGCCGATCCGCACCGCGGTGTGCGTGGGCCAGATCATGCAGCACGAAACACTCAGCGGCGGGCGGTTCGAGATTCTACTACAGGGCGTGTGCCGGGCGAGAGTCTCGAAGGAACTGCCCGAGGACGGTACGCGTCTCTACCGCGAGGTCTATTTGGAGCCCGTCGAGGATATGGAGCCCGATGAATCGGTCATGCTGCCGATGCGTGAGTGGGTCGAGAACGAACTGAGCACTGGCGAGCTGTCAGGGTTCGAGACGGCGGACGACCTGCTGGACTACGTGCGCGACGAGCGAATCTCGACACCGACGCTGCTCGAGCTGATCTCCTTCACACTCTTTGATGATGCGGATCTGCGCTACAAGCTGCTCGAAGAGGGCAACCCGGAGGCGCGGTCGGAGATTATCCGCAAAGAGCTCGAGAAGACGAGCAAGATGCTCAGGCTCGCGAGACACCAAAGGCCTGAAGACTGGCCCAAGGGTATGAGCTGGAATTGAGTGATCAGAATGTCGTCGGGTCGTCGAGGCCACGTCGGCGTTCGTGCTTGGGTGCGGGCTCTGTGAGTGCTTCCTCGGCGGCACGTTCTAGCGCCTGGTGGAGCTTTTCGTGTTCTGGGAAGGCGTCGAGGCGTTCGATTAAGTCCTCGACGCGGTGGGCTGCTGGCTCATCGGGATCGACGCTCGCGATGGCTGCGTCGCCGAGCGCTTCGGCTGCCGATTCGAACCACGAGACGCAGATGGGCTTGGTGACCGCGTCGCGCGTGACCCCCGAGTCGTGTGGTTCGACACCCTCGGGTGGATCGACCTTGGTGCGCACCGAGAGAGCGCCGACGGCGACGATGGGCCACTTGCCGTCGCGCGACATCGGCTCGCGGGTCATGACGAAGACACCAGCACCCCTGCGGAGAGCTGATTCGCGGAACGCGCGTGCCTCGGCTGCGATCAGCGGGGGCTGGATCAGGTAGCAGCCGGGCTCTGGTTTGGCGCGGAGCTGTGTCTGAGTATCGATCAGGCGCACCTTGCCAGCGTCCGTGGCTTCCTGCCTGCGGAGCCTTCGTGCTTCCTGGAGAGGCATGACGATGCGGGCGAGGCGGTCCCAGTCTTTCTGCTTGAGCGCGATGTCCAGAGCGCGGAGCGAGAACTGCTCGCTCTCGAGCGGGCGCATGGCAGCGAGCAGGCCGCTGGCCTTTTCCATGATCTCATCGATCTGATGCATGGCCCGTGTTTCGCTCATCACGCTCATTGACTGTACGTCCCGTCCGGGTTGTTCGGAATCGGGGGCTCAAGGCTTCACAAGAGTCTCAGCCGCGAACGCGAGCACTTTGGCCCACTCGCCCGCAAGCGGCTCTAGTTCGTACCCGATGGCGTCAGCGAGAGATGCAAGATCGTGGTCCTCGATGCTCCGACGGACTTCGCGGAGCTGTTCGCCGAGATCCTGGAAGAGCGAAGTCACGGGCTTGCCGCCGGCGATGTCCTTGGGCAGACTAATCGTCGCGGGGTCGATATTGAGCAGGGCGTAGCCGCGGGCCAGCACATCTTGAGCGCCTTGCCAGACATTGAGTGTCTCGCCCAGCTTGTTCATGGCCTTTGGGACATCCTCGCCGCCCTGAAGCATGTCAGCGATATCAGAGTGCGCCCGTTGGGTCGCGGCGAGCGCTTGCGAGGCGTCGAAGAGCGACTGCTGCACGAGCGCGACTGGGTCCGCTGAAACGAACTCGACGCTTGAGTCTGGGATGGGGGTGGTCGAAACGTTCTCGAGTGCCTCGCCTCGGACTGGCTGGCCGTCGAGGACCACCTCAATGATCGTGCGTCCCTGCTTCTCGGCGGCTTCGACCGCGGCGTTCATCGCGCCGGCGAGTGTCTCGTCCTGGACGTCGATCGGGTTCTCATCAAGCAGGACGTTCATCGGGGGTGCCTCCGGCGTTGGTATCTCCTCCTAACTGTCGGCCAGAGCGTCGTTTCTGCTTGTGAATCAGGCGCAGATTCCGTGCGTAGATCACGATCCCCGTGGACTGGCCAAGGACCCCTACGACGTCCACGCGCCAGACGAAATAGGTAAACAGGAACACGCCGCCCACGAGGCTGAACCACCAGAATATCTCCGGGACCTGGCTCTGCCTGCTTTTCTCGCTGACGACCCACTGGACGAACATACGTCCGAAGAACGCGGCCTGGCCGATCAGACCGATGGCGACCCAGCTGAAGTTGATCCAGTGCGTGATGTTGAAGAACCCCATGAGTCTGCGCTCGAGCTCGGGCCTGGCGTTCCACGCCTCGACTTGCTCTTCGATGATCTGGTCGCGCTCATCGCCTGACACCTCGCCTCGCTCGGCAAGGTGTGGAGGAGAAACGAAGAGGTAGCCGTTCTCGGTCTTCTTGATGCGGAGTTCGGTGGACCCAACATGGACCTCGTAGTCGTACGCCTCGCGCGAGAGCGCTGGCTGGAGGACGAGCCACATGCCCACGAGAATGAGCGCGATCATCGCGATGATCGGTCCGGACTTCAAGAAGACATCCCCGCTGCCTTCGGCTGATCTTCGGTCACCGTGATGCTCGCACGACGGCGCGAGCGCATCCAGCGAACGGCGAAGCAATCGATCAGCCCGGGGATCGCACGCTTTGTGATGCCCATGCCATACTTGGGCTCGCCCGCGTGGCGCGCTCTGTGCGAAACAGCGAGCTCGACAACGGTGTAGCCGAGCTGCCGGGCGGTCACCGGGATGAAGCGGTGCATGCCTTTGTACTCAAGCGGCAGCTGGACTGCGATCTCTCGTTTCATAACCCGGAGCGAGCAGCCCGTGTCGCGGATGGTGTCGCCCAGAATCATCCGCCTGAACCACCGGCCAACGGCGGAGGTGAAGCGACGAATCCAGGCGTCGCCCTGCTGGCGCGCTGCAGAGCGGTCGCCCTGAACGAAGTCTGCGTCGGTCCGTTTGAACTCCTCGAGGAGCCTTGGGAAGTCATGTGGGTCGTTCTGCAAGTCGGCGTCGAGGGAGCCAACGAGTATGCCCCGAGCTGCCAGGAAACCGGCCTTGAACGCGAAAGACTGGCCGTTACCGCCGCCGGCTTGAGGCTTTGCGAGCGAGATCAGCCTGAGCCACGGTCGGGAAAGCTGCAGCTCTCGTGTGCGATCGGCGGTCAGGTCTGTCGAGGCGTCGTCGATGATCAGCACCTCGAAATCGATGTCTTTCAGGGCAGCTTCGAGTTGTTCGACGAGAGGGACAACGTTGTCCTCTTCGTTGTGAGCCGGCGCGACGACCGACAGCAACGGCCTTTTCGATGCGTCGTGGATTGTGGTCGCGTCGGTCATCGGATCAACACTATCGGCGTCGACGGCTGTTGGGGGCGATTGAACGGCGGGTTGTGGACGTCGGTGTCTGCGGGGTTCTATATTAGAGGGGTTCCAAAAAAGAACCGCTGGAGAGCACGATGCACCTGCGACACTCAGATCACGAACACGGCCCCAAGGTCGTCAAAGTCACCTACAAGCTCGAAGACCCCGAGTCCCTCACCGGCGAGGACAAGGACACGATCGAACTCATGGCTTCCAAGGGCGAGCACCTGCTCGAGGTCGCGGTCGAGAATGGGATCAACATCGAGCACGCTTGCGGAGCTGTGTGTGCCTGCTCGACGTGCCATGTCTACATCGAAGAGGGCATGGACGAACTGAGCGAGCCGACCGAGGCCGAGGATGACCGGGTCGAGGAGGCCCCGGGTCTTCAGCGGAACAGCCGACTGAGCTGCCAGTGCGAGATCGAGGGTGACGGACCGATCGTGGTGCGAGTGCCGGCGTGGAACAGGAACGCCGTGAAAGAAGTGCCTCACTAGCGACCTGCCCCACTCTTCAACTCAGTTCATTCTATCTGTCATCATCACACCGCGTGCCAGGCTGTTGCGCATTCGCTCGTGGAGAGACTCTTCGGGCAGGCGTTCGTGTGCTCGCGCAATCTTCTTGAGTTCACTCCTGCCGGGATATGCGAGATAGCACACCGAGTCGCCCGGTGCGACTGTCGGGAGCGTAGACATTCCGAGCACGAAACCATCGCGGGGTGCCTTGATTGGGTGCGGATCGTCTCCAACGAGATCGGTACTTGTTGCGACGGGTTCACCTTGCTTGACGATATCTCCGGGCGCGACATGAAAGTCAAGGAAACCACCTTTATTGGTGCGAATCCACCGCGTCTCATTCGTTTCGATGTGGTACTCAGGTTTGTTCATCTTTCCGCTGACCATGCGCAGATGAAGAAGGCAGTTCTCGATACCCCTCAGGTTGTACTCGACCACGGCTGACTCGACCTTAGAAACCTCACCCGCCTCGAGAACGATTGTGGCGCAGCCGACGTTGCTTGCGGCATTCCTTACCGTGCCCTTTGGGGCCTTGTGGTCGATGATGAATTCTGTCCCGATCGCCCTGGCGAGACCGGCCACTTTCTCGTTCGACATGTCCGCCCGAAGATAAGGAAACGTCGCCCGGCCAGCAGCTGGGGTGTGCAGGTCGATGCAGAAATCGCAGCGCTTCACGACTTGCTCGAAGAAAGCGTGCGCGATTCTGCTCGCGGGGCCTCCATCGGCACTGCCCGGGAAGTGTTGGTTCAGGTCATGCCCGTCTGGGAGAACACGCGAGCGGCTTTGAAAACCGATGAGATTGACAACCGGCACGAGAACAAGTGTGCCCGCCTCGAGATCGAAGGGCTGCTCACTGATGATGTGCCGAATAGTGCCTGCGCCGTTGATTTCGTCACCGCGAAGGGCAGCCATGATGAGCACCGTTGGTCCACTGCGATTTCCACGCCAGACGTGCATGGGCAGCTTGATTGGAGCACCGAGGCAACGCTCAGATATCTGGCATGAAACGACCTCGTCCTCCCCGGGCCTGATGATCTCACCGAACCAGTCGGAGGGATCTTTCTTCGCTGCCTTGCTCATCAGGATTCTCCGTTCTCAACCCCTGAACTCAATCGGTCTCGGATAGAAGACTGAGCTCTCTTTATTGGTGCCGGACGCTCTCATGGAAGATCGACTGGATCTTGGTGGTAGATACAAAGAAGTCCGGATTCTGCTCTAAGGCTTGAAACCAGCAGCCTCAATCGAAGCCGGTGCAGCCAAACCACTCGAGCTCAGATGAGTTAGTCTGAGTAAGAAGAAAGGGGCTATGTATGCCTGATCGTAAAGAGAAACTCAGTTGGCACCGAGTTGCAGCGACTGATGAACTCCCAAACGGCCGTGTGATGACCGTATCGATCGAGCGGAGAGACTCGGTCAAACAGATTTGTCTCACACATCACGAGGGTGCATACGCTGCGCTGGACAACAAGTGTCCCCACCAGGGTGGGCCTCTTGGTGAGGGTTCAATCGAGTGCAACGAATCGGGTGAGTGCTACCTTCGGTGCCCCTGGCATGGCTGGGACTTCGACCCTACCACCGGTCGATCACCGGGCGATTTCGAAGACGAGGGCATCGAGACGTTTCCGGTCGAAGAGCGTGCCGATGGCATTTACGTAGGCCTTGAGGAAGAATCTCAGCACCAGCGAACCGTGACCGACGTCATGGCAGAAACGCTCGTCGAATGGGGCGTCACACATGTATTTGGTATGGTCGGCCATTCGAACCTCGGATTGGCAGACGCACTAAGGCGACGGGAACTTGCGGGTGAGATTGGTTACATAGGAATCAGGCACGAAGGCGCGGCTGCCTTTGCGGCATCGGCATTTGGCAAACTCACAGGCCGCCCAGCGGCCTGTCTTACGATTGCAGGGCCGGGAGCGACGAACCTGCTCACAGGTTGCTGGGATGCAAACGTGGATCGCGCCCCGTTGCTTGCGCTGACTGGCCAAGTCAATCAACAGGTATTCGGCCCTGGCGCCTTCCAGGAACTACCGCTGAAAGATGCGTTCTCATCTGTAGCCGAATTCAGTCACATATGTCTCCCTGGCTCGAACCACGCCGAGTTGATGTCCCTTGCAATCAAGACTGCCGTCGTTGATAAGGGCGTGTCGCATGTCATTTTCCCTGACGATGTGCAGACGTTTCCCGCGGGTAATGACCAGCCTGCCGGTAAACCAGACGGCAGATTGGCAGATGAGCGTATCAGCCCTGCACCAGAGCCTCTTCAAGCCGCGACGGAACTCCTCCGCAAGGCGAAACGGCCGGTCATCATCGTTGGGCACGGCGCACGCTTCGAGATGGAAGAAGTGATCAGACTCGCAGAGCACTTAAAGTGCCCCGTGCTCACAACATTCAAGGGCAAAGGGCTCATTGGGGATCACGCCGCAGCCATCAACGGTGGACACCCTCTGGGTTGTGGTGTTCTGGGAAGATCAGGTACACCAATCGCGAGTTGGTTCATGAACGAATCTGATGTGCTGCTCGTCATGGGCGCTTCATTCAGCAATCACACCGGCATCACGCCGAAGAAACCAACAATCCAGGTTGATACCGACCGAATGCAACTCGGCAAATTCCACGGCGTCGACGTCCCTGTCTGGGGCGAGATCGGAGTCACTACCAAGCTTCTGCGCGAGTCACTCGCCGCAGACTTCAACTCAATCGACCACACGGATGAAATCGCTTCCAGGTGGGCGATCTGGCGTCGCGAGAAAGACAACCGGCTTCGTGACGATCGTGGTAAGGGTATCAACTCGGCAGCTGTCTTTGCGGCAATGAATAAGCTCGTTCCAGAGGACGCGATCATCTGTGTTGATGTCGGCAATAACACCTATAGCTTCGGCAGGTACTTCGAAGCGAGCGGCAGTCAAGCCGTCTTGATGTCAGGCTACCTCGGTTCGATTGGGTTTGGTTACCCAGCAGGAATAGGTGCCTGGAGCGCGACTCGTGCACACACCGTTTCGGGTGATCCGTTCTGGAAACGGTTTGCAAATCGCCCTGTAGTCGTTGTGACGGGGGACGGCGGATTCGGACAGTACCCCTGGGAAGTAACGACTGCAGTGAAACATGGCATCCCGCTTACACACATCCTGCTTCGAAATGATCAACTCGGGAAGATCACCAAAGAACAGCGTGCGGGAAGTTGGGAAGTTTGGCACACAGATCTCGTCAACCCAGACATCGCCGAGTTCGTGAGCAGTTGCGGTGGGCTTGGGATCAGTGTTGATCGGGTGAGCGACCTAGAAGACTCATTGCAAAGGGCGTTGGCACACACAAGCGGCCCATCAACTATCGAGATCATGACCGACCCAGAGTTGGTCTAAGAGGCTGGCCTCTCTCCGCGAACTCGGAGTAAGCCAAGAGCACATAGCGCACCTGTATCGACCAGGTTGTCCCAACCGCCGTGTTGCCCATGGCACTGTGATAAGACGTATGACTTAGTTGGCTATGAAAGAGAAGATTGCTTGTAGAGAGTATCTGAGAAAGTACTGAATGGGCAGAGGCGGACTTGAACCGCCGACACCGGCATTTTCAATGCCGTGCTCTACCAACTGAGCTACCTGCCCGGTAGACGGCAAGTGTAGGCGGCTGCCCGCGGGCGTCAAGAAGGCTCGATTGCACGCCGTGCCCCCACCCGTGTTGGGCGATTGCTCTACACTGGGCCTATGACGACAGCCGACCGCGAACCGATCATCAGCGTCCGCGACCTGAAAGTGCACTTCCACACGGGCGGCGGACTGCTGGGCGGCGACTCGAGAACGGTCAAGGCCGTCGATGGTGTCTGCTTCGATATCGGCCCTGGTCAGACGCTCGGTGTCGTCGGTGAATCGGGCTCGGGCAAGACCACAATCGGCAGGGCGATGCTCAGGCTTATCCCTGCGACTTCGGGGACCGTGACATACAAAGGGATTGACGTCCTGGCTGCCGGCACGGGCGAGCTACGAAAGCTTCGTCAGGAGATGCAGATCATTTTCCAGGATCCATCAGGCTCGCTTAACCCGAGGATGCGGATCAGGGAGATCATTGCTGAGCCGCTGCAGGTTCACGGGTTGGCCAAGGGCCGGGACATCGACAAGCAGGTCTGTGAGTTGCTGGAACGCTGCGGCATGCCGGCGTCCGCGGCAGAGCGGTACCCGCACGAGTTTTCCGGCGGCCAGAAGCAACGCATCGGCATCGCTCGGGCGCTTGCGGTCAAGCCCAAGTTCATCGTGTGCGACGAGCCGACGTCGGCGCTGGATGTCTCGATCCAGAGCCAGATCATCAATCTGCTACGGGATCTACAGAGTGAGTTCAACCTGAGCTACTTGTTCATCAGCCATGACATGGCCGTGGTCAGACACATGTGCGAGCGGATCGCGGTGATGTACAAGGGTCAGATGGTTGAGGCGGGCGAACGGGACCAAATCCTGTATGAGCCGAGCCATGAGTACACGAAGAGGCTTTTGAGCTCGGTGCCCAGGACCGACCGGGCTGTGAGCTAGTTGACGAAAGTGAGCCCAATGTTGGGCTTTGCATCCATCACCTGCGCGTTGGTGCTGCCCCACCACCGGTCGCCCCAGATCGCGAGGTTCATCATGGGCCAGGCGAGGTTCCAGAGCCCGGTCGGGTCTGAGGCAACGGTGTGGATCGCGGCTGGTGTGAAGAGCTGACGTGCGAAGCCTGAAGTCTTGAGCAGATCTGTCGCGCCCGCGATCCAAGACTGGAACGGGAGCGGGAAGCTCGCTTTCTCGCGACTGATGATCTCATCGCTGACACGCCCTCGGAACGCCTCGCGCAGGGCGCGCTTCGTGCGGAGCGCAACGGGCTCTGCCCTCGGATCGTAACTCTGCTCCAGAGGAACCGAGAGCGCGATTGAAAGTACTTCACGATCTGCAAAGGGTGTGCGACTCTCGACACGCTCAAGCATTGTCGCGCTGTCGAGCCTGCGGAGCAGACCCACAAGATTGACGTTGCGGTGGAAATTGAGATGTGCGCCGAGTTCGCACGTCGTTCCCCCAGCGGCTCTCATGTAGAGACGCTCGAAGGTCTCAAACAGAACAGCATCGCCTTCGAGCGAGCGGAACAACTCGGGCATCAGAACGGCCTGCTTCATCTCGGGAGGCATCCACGCGTTCGAGAGCAGTTGGAACTTTCCGGGCTCGTTGTTCCCCGCTTGTACGTGCTCGGCTGCGAGCCTCATGGGCATCTCGTACCCGGCGAATAGCTCGTCGGCGCCCTCTCCCGTGAGCGCGACCACACAGCCATCGTTTCGGAGCGCTCGCGCGATGGTCCGGATCGCGACCTCGTTGGGCGTGCACATGGGCAGGCCTTGGAGTGCGACAGAGTTCTGCCACATCGAGAGGAAGCAATCGCGATCGACGATCGCTTCGGTGTGCTGCGTGCCAAACTCCGCGGCGACGCTTCGTGCATAACTTGGATCGCCTGATTCGGATTCCGCTCCGGCGCAGTATGTACGCAGCCCGGGGAGTGCCGGTGCTGCGACACTCGCGATAATCGTGCTGTCGAGACCGCCCGAAAGAAGCGAGCAGATCGGGACGTCGGTGCGGAGGTGAGCAAGCACGGACTGCTCGATCGCGTGACGGATCTCGTGTGGTGTCGCGGGCGATCGGGGCAGAGAAGCCTTGATCGTTCTTCGCTCAGGCTGGGCGAGAGGGTTGTCAAGATCGAACGCGAGAATCTCGCCCGGCCGCACAACGCGCACGCCATCGAACATCGTTCGGTCATCGAGTTCGACCCGTGCAGTCGTCAAGTAGCCTGAGATTCCGACGTTGTCAGGCTGCACGAGGAACTCGGGGTGCGCGAGGATCGCGGGGATCTCACTGGCGATCGTGATCGAATGCCCGGTGCGCGCCCAGTAGAGGGGTTTCACGCCGAGCTGATCTCTGCATGCGTACACCTTACGGTTCGTCAGGTCCGCCCATACGAACGCGAACATGCCTCGCAGAGCATCTATCGCTTGCGCGCCGCTGCACGCGAGGAGTTCGATGAGCGTTTCGGTATCGCAAAGGGACCGGTAGGACTCCTCGGCTTTCCCGATAGCTTCGCGGAGTTGGGGCTCGTTGTAGAGTTCGCCGTTGTAGACGAGGGCGTGCCTGCCGTCGGCAGAGTGCATGGGCTGGAGGCCCTTGTCAGACGTATCGATGACAGCGAGTCTTCTGTGCGCCATGACGAGACCGGTGCCGCGCCAGAGCCCGGCGCCGTCAGGCCCCCGGTGCGTCATGGAGTCGCGCATTCGAACGACGTGATCGTTGCCCGGGTCCTGCCCGATGATTGTGAGGATGCCGCACATCGCCGTGTTTATCGACGCTTGGGGATGCAGCGGTCCATCATCGGGTGGTGAAGTTCCACCGGCCGCTGCCGAGGTGCTCACCCAGGTACACGATCACCTCGCCCGGGTACCTGATCTCGAAACCGATGTAGTCGTCTGCCCAGGTCGCGCTGCGTACCTCACCCGTGACTATCCTGGCGACTTCGCCTCGGCCGCCTGAGACCTCGCCCTCGTGGTCGAGATACAGCGCGCGGTGGTCACCGATCTGCTCGGCCTCGAACGAGCCCGACTGGTCGGGCCTGGTTTGATCAGTTCGAAACGTGGGCACAAGATCATCTGGGTTGGCCGAGCGCTGCACAAGCCAGTCATAGTGCCAGGAGCCGTCGGGGAGCGTGTGCCTGAGAATGACTGCTCGTTTCACGCTTGAGACTAGGTAAAGAACAGAGCAACCGACAGGGGGAAGACCCGCTAAACTGCTTGGCCTGAAGAACGGAGGTTCGGCGATGCGTGCACATGGATTGGCAATCGGGACAGTGTTGGCGGTGGTTCTGGCAGCTGGAGGCTGCGAATCGGGACCTTCGACCAATGCCCTTGGTATCTACGGCGATAACGCCCTCGTAGCGGGTAATTACGCCGAAGCTGCTGGTTACTACGAGCAGTTTGTTGAACGCCGCCCGCTGGACCCCGAAGGCCGATACAAGCTCGCCACCGCCTATCTCGGTGACAATCGCCCTTCGCTGGCCCGTGAGCAGTTCCTGCTGGGGCTAGAGCTCAGAGATCAGGACGAGCGTTTTATCGAGGGCACCGCGGACACGCTGGTCGAGATGGGCCAGCAGGAGGAACTCTTCAGGCTCCTGCGCGGCCAAGCTCAGAAAACTCAGGAGATCGATGACTACATTCGGCTTGGCAGGTTTGCGGCAAGAGTTGGCGATCCTGACGAAGCCGAGCAGGCGCTCCTCTTTGCGGCGAAGCTGGATCAGGGGATGAACCTACAGCCCCAGTTGGAACTCGCGGAGTTCTACGGGCTCGTTGGCGATGAAGCTCGCCAGCTCGAAAGGCTGAGAATGGCTCTGTTCATCGATCCAGAGAACAAGCAGGTGATGGACGACATCCGGGCCCTCGGCGAGATTCCCGGACCTGCGTACTCGATTCCGCCCGCTGAGCGGGGCTGAACCGCCCCTGACACACCCAATCCACACGATACTGGCCCGGGTGATTTGACATCTCCGGAAAGCTTTGTACCATTCATCCGGAAGAACGGATGAACACGAAACAAGTGCTCCAACCCGTGTCTCAGGCTCTCTCGGCTCTCGCCGAGCCGATCAGGCTGCGGACGCTGAGGCTGCTTGAGGTCGAAGAACTCTCGGTTGGTGAAGTTGCCAAGATCATCCAGATCCCGCAGAGCACGGCGAGCAGGCATCTCAAAGCACTCAGTGAGGTCGGGCTGATCGTCAAGCGATCCGTCGGGACCGCGACGCTTTACCGACTCTTGCTGGACGACCTGAGCCCAGAGATCCGGCCGCTCTGGATGGCTGTTCGAGATCAGCTTCGAGGCCAGCCAGACCACGACGACGATTTGCGAAGACTCAAGCTCGTGCTGACTGAGCGGAAGCTCGACAGCAAGGACTTCTTCGGGCGCGTCGCCGGTGAGTGGAACGAGATCAGACACTCACTTTTCGGAGAGGGTTTCACGGCGCCGGCTCTTCTGGCGCTCATCAACCCGGAGTGGACGGTTGCGGACCTTGGCTGTGGCTCAGGAGATGTCACGCGTTATCTTGCGCCGCACGTACACCGGGTGATCGCTGTGGACCAGAGTGAGGCGATGCTCGAAGCGGCGAAGGCAAGGCTCGTCGATGTAGAGAACGTTGAATTCGAGGCGAGCGATCTTGAAGGGATTGCGATCGCGGATGCGAGCGTCGACGCCGCGGTGCTCTCGCTGGTCGTTCACCACATCGATGACCCGAGCGGCGTGCTCAGCGAGGCGAGTCGCATCCTGAGGACAACGAACGGCGGCGGCGTGCTGCTTGTGATTGACATGCTCGCGCACGACCGCGAGGAATACAGAAGAACCATGGGGCACATCCACCTCGGGTTTTCCAGGGAAGACATTTCAGAACAGCTCAGAGGTGCGGGGTTCGGCACGGTTCGTGTGCACGAGCTTCCGACCAGCACAGACTCACGCGGCCCGGGGCTTTTCGTGGCCTCGGCTCGCATTGATTAGCGGATTGAACAGGGGTTTGACACGAACCCCACAAGGAGACAGAACGTGACGACGATGGCAACACCAAACCTGCAGGCCGACAAAATCGGGACGATCGACTTCAAGGTCCGTGATCTGAGCCTGGCCGAGTCGGGTCGCAACGAACTGCGGCTCGCCGAGCAGGAAATGCCCGGGCTGATGGCGCTGCGCGAGAAGTACGCCGACAAGAAGCCGCTCAAGGGCGTGAAGGTCATGGGTTCGCTGCACATGACCGTGCAGACTGCGGTCCTGATCGAGACTCTCGATCTGTTGGGCGCAGACGTCCGCTGGGCGAGTTGCAACATCTTCTCGACGCAGGACTCAGCCGCCTCGGCGGTGGTTGTTGGTCGCCCCGAGACTGGCGGCACACCGGAAGCACCCAGGGGCGTGCCCGTCTTTGCCTGGAAGGGCGAGACGCTGGCCGAGTACTGGTGGTGCACCAAGCAGGCGCTGACCTGGCCCGACGGCTCTGGCCCGGACCAGATCGTTGACGACGGCGGCGACGCGTCGCTGCTGATGATCAAGGGGCTCGAGTTCGAGAACGCGGGCAGCGTTCCGGCGTTCGACGAGAACAACGACCCCGAGGAGTACGGGCACATCCTCAACACGATCCGTTCGACCATCGAGGAGACACCCGGCTGGTTCCAAAAGTGCACAACCGCGATCCGCGGCATCAGCGAAGAGACCACCACTGGTGTGCACCGTCTTTATCAGATGCAGGAAACCGGCACACTGCCTTTCCCAGCGATCAACGTGAACGACAGCGTCACCAAGAGCAAGTTCGACAATGTGTACGGCTGCCGTCACTCGCTGATCGACGGGCTCAACCGTGCGACGGACGTCATGCTCTCGGGCAAGGTCGCGGTTGTCTGCGGATACGGCGATGTCGGCAAGGGCTGTGTCCAGTCGCTCCGCGGTCAGGGCTGCCGGGTGCTGGTCACCGAGATCGATCCGATCTGCGCACTGCAGGCTGCGATGGAGGGCCTCGAGGTCGTGCGGCTTGAGGACGTGATCGAGACCGCTGATATCTTCGTCACGACGACCGGGAACAAGGACATCATCACGCACGAGCACATGCGCCAGATGAAGGACAAAGCAATCGTCGGCAACATCGGTCACTTCGATAACGAGATTCAGATGGAGAAGCTGGCGAAGGACGGCAACACCGAGCGGATCAACATAAAGCCTCAGTACGACGAGTTCCGCTTCAAGGATCTCGACAAGAGCATTCTCGTGCTCGCCGAGGGCCGCCTGCTGAACCTCGGCTGCGCGACGGGTCACCCCAGCTTCGTGATGAGCGCGAGCTTCACGAACCAGGTGATCGCTCAGATCGAAATCCACGAGAACCTCGACAACTACGAGAATCAGGTGTATGTGCTTCCCAAGCACCTCGATGAGATGGTCGCGAGGCTGCACCTCGACAAGCTCGGCGTGAGGCTGACAAAGTTGACGGCTGACCAGGCCGAGTACCTGGGAGTGCCGGTTGAAGGCCCGTACAAGGCTGACCATTACCGTTACTAATCACTTCACGCTCGGGGGGAGAGATCTCCCCGAGTGCTTTGCACCGCGAGGATCAGACCATGCACATGCGGGACATGTTCAAGCGTGACAAGGCGACGTTCTCGTTCGAGTTCTTCCCGCCCAAAACCGAGCAGGGCGCGGCGAACCTGTTCAAGACGATCACCGACCTTGAGCCTCTTCAGCCCTCGTTCGTGAGCGTGACGTACGGCGCGGGCGGTTCGACTCGTGAATTGACGAACGAACTGGTCGGACGGATCAGGGGGGAGACTTCGCTCAACGCGATGCCTCACCTGACCTGTGTGTGCCACCAGAGAGATGAGATCGAATCGCTTCTCGAGCGGTACGCGGAGCAGGGGATCAGCAACATTCTTGCGCTCAGGGGCGACCCTCCTGCATCGGCCCAGGGGCACCGGTTCGAGGACGATGCGTTTAGGTACGCTGCGCAGCTCGTCGCGGCGATACAGCGGTTCAACGACCGCGGCACGCACATCAACGGTAAGGGCTTCGGTGTAGGCGTCGCGGGCTTCCCGGCGGGTCACCCGGGGACACCCAACAGGCTTGAGGAGATGGATCATCTTCGGGCGAAGGTTGACGCGGGCGCGGATTTCATCATCACGCAGCTGTTCTTCGACAACCACTCGTTCCTCGACTTCCGGGATCGCTGCCGACACGCCGGGATCGATGTGCCGATCATCGCGGGAATCATGCCCGTGACGAGCATCACGGGCATGCGCAGGATGGCGGAACTCGCGCTCGGGACACACTTCCCCGCGAAGCTGCTGAGAGCGCTTGATAGGACCAACGGCGATGAGGAATCGGTCAGACGCGTGGGCATCCACTGGGCGACCCAGCAGTGCGCCGACCTTCTCGATAACGGTATCGACGGCATTCATTTCTACACGCTGAATAAGTCCAGCGCGACGCGAGAGATCTATGCATCACTCGGCGTTCAGAGCTCTACCCAACTCATCACCTGATCGCGGCGACCATGTCACGGAACAGCTTGGCTCCGAGCGCTTCGTCTTGTGTGCGTTCCGGATGCCACTGCACACCCACGTAGAACGCGCGGCTGGTATCTCCTACGGCTTCGATGACGCCGTCGTGTGCGGTTGCGAGAACAGCCATCGAACCAGGATCGTCGATGGCTTGTCTGTGGTTGCTGTGGACGGTGCCTCGCCCGATGGGCGAGTCGCCGGTCGGGATGATCTCGTGATCGTGATCCCAGTGATCTGCGTGAGAATCGTGCGTCTCGGGAAGGTGCTGGTTGAGATGACCGCCCGCGACAAGCGCCATCATCTGCATACCGAGGCACACACCCAGGACCGGTGTATCAGGAGTTTGCTCAAGAAGATGCTTGATGAGCGCGGTTTCGTATTCCTGTCGCACCGGATCGACATGCTTGGCTTCGGGATGCGTCGGCTCTCCGAAGGGCTCGGTTCGCGGGTCATCGCCTCCGACAAGGACAATCGCGTCGCAGAGAGCGGCGTGCTCTGCCAGAGCGTCGATCGCGGGCGGCAGCACGATGGGGATAGCCCCCGCTTCGACAACGCGTTGGGTGTAGTGCGAGGTGATGACGTGGCGTGGGCGTTTGTTGAATGTCTGCACATCGGCGAGTATGCCCACGATCGGCCTGGCTTCTGAGGAGAGTTCCGGGTTGGATCGGGGGTGCGTGATGTGCTGCTCCTGCGCCGCCGACGGGTGATAGACTCCGCGCATGTCGGGACGCGTTGTAGCCATCTTAGTCGGGGTGCTCGCACTGCTTATCGGCGCGGTCGTGCTGACTCAGCCAAAGGGCGCGGGGTCAAATCAAATGGCCCAGGAAGTAAGGCGGCTTGTCGATGCGCCTCCCAGCCAGATCGGCGCGATTGAGGTGCGAGAGAAGGATGACTCATTTGTGCTGATCTCGGCTGATGGAGCCTGGGACGGCTGGCTCGTGAGTTGGGGCGGTCCCGCGGGTCGAGGCAGTGGAGCTTGGCCCGCATCCGAATCGACTCGCAATGCGGGCGCTCGGATCCTGAGCAATACACAACTGCAACGAGGGCCCGAGGCGGATCTGGCGTCTGCCTCGGAGGTGTACATCCAATCTGTTGACGGCAATTTGCTCACCTCGATGGATGTCGGGGCAAGAGCTCTCGCTGGCCTTCTGCCTGTTCGTGTGCACGGCAGCGAACGGTGGATGGCGGTCGGCAGAGAGGTCGGCGATTTCCTCAAGGCCGATGCGTTGCTGATGTGGAGGGATCCGTCTCTTCTACCCGGATTCGACGCGAACGTATCTTCGATTTCAATCGGGCATTCAGACCTCGTCTTGCTCTCGCTCAAGCGCGTTGGCAAGAACTGGTCGCTCACGTATCCGGTTGCAGAACACGCAGATCAGGGTGCGGTGCAAGCACTCCTTGAGGGGCTCATTGGTATGAGGTCTGACTCCTTTACGGATGCGCAGGTTGAGGGGGAGATCCGAACGCTGACCATGACGCAACCTGGACAGTCAGATAGAGGCGATCGGCAGTACACACTGATCTCTGGTGCCGATTCGCGTGTGGTGGATGTGTCGCTCTCGCTTCTGAATGGAGACGAGCGGATAGAGGTTGCACGGACTCGGCTGAGCGTGTCCGATGAACTCGATCAGTTGCTTGCTATCGACCCTGCCGAGTTCATCAGCAAGCGACTACTCGGTGTTCCTGCGAGTGAGATCGAGCGTTTCTCGGTGACACCGGTTGGTGGTGGTGAGCCGGTGCAGGTGAGTTCACGCGGCACTAGCGGTTGGGAAGGCACGGGTGCCGCGTACGCGGATGCATGGAGCACACTGCTCACCGAGCGTCTTGCAGATACTGTCCTGCTCGGGGGCGAGGAGTTTGAGCCGACGCATGAGATCACCCTACAACGATTCGGCGGGCTTGATCTCGGGTCGTACGCGATCACGTACGACAAAGAACGCGGGGTTCTCTGGATAGGCAAAGACCACGTCTGGCGCGGGTATTCGGCTGGTGCCGGTGGTTTGGATCTCGGTCTGGAACTGGACTGAGCGGTTAGCCGCCGATGTCGGTGCGCATCTGCATGCCGGCGAAGCTGATCTTGCTCGCCGCTTCGTAGGCTTTCGTGTTGGCGGCCTTCGGAGTATCCCCCACCGCGACGACGCTGAGCACGCGGCCGCCGTTGGTGACAAAGTTGCCCTTCTCGTCGAGCGCGGTGCCTGCGTGGTAGACCACGACATCGTCGATGGCCTCGGCATCCGGAATGCCAGAGATGATGTCACCTTTCTTCGGGCTTTCCGGGTAGCCGTCTGAGGCGAGAACAACGCAGCAGCTTGGCCTTTCGTCGAACTCGATGTCGATGTCGCTCAGCTTACCGGTGCACGTCGCGATGCAGATATCGATGAAGTCGGACTTCAGGCGTGGGAAGATCGCCTGACACTCGGGGTCCCCGAACCTGACGTTGTACTCGAGCACTTTCGGGCCGGCTGGCGTGAGCATGAGCCCGGCGTAGAGCACCCCCCTGTAGTCAATACCCTCTCTTTTGAGCGCATCGATGGTCGGGACGAGGATCTCGCGCTGGACAATGTCCATGGTCCGGTCATCGATCCGCGTGCTCGGCGAGAAGGCGCCCATGCCGCCCGTGTTTGGGCCGTCGTCGTTGTCTTTGAGGCGCTTGTGATCCTGCGCGGTTTCGAGGACGTAGATGTTTCGGCCGTCCACGAGTGAGAGAACCGACACCTCGGGGCCCGAGAGGCGTTCTTCGATGAGCACCTTTCGGCCCGCATCGCCGAACTTCTTGCCCCCGAGGCAATCGGTCAGGAACGCAACGGCTTCGTCCATCGCCGAGGGCAGGACGACGCCCTTGCCCGCCGCGAGGCCCGCTGCTTTGAGCACGGGCGGTTCTTCGCGCGATTCGACATACGCGATCGCTCGGTCGAGGTTCGTGAAATCTCTTGACTCGGCGGTCGGGATCGAGGCGCCGCGCATGAGTTGCTTCGCCCAGACCTTGTCGGCTTCGAGGGTCGCCGCCTGCTGGTTTGGGCCGAAGACTAGTCGGTCCTTGGCCGCGAGTGCGTCGGCGAACCCCTCGGCGAGAGGATTCTCGGGGCCGATGACTACGAGGCCGATCTTGTGCTTGTCGCAGTACTGGGTAAGCCGGTAGATTTCGGCTTTGCCGACGGGCACATCCACCGGCGTGCCGAGCTTGGCCAAACCCGGGTTCTGCGGGTGTGTGATATGGAGCCTGCCGAGCTTTGGAGAGTCGGCGATGGCTTTGGCGAGCGCGTGCTCGCGTCCCCCGCCTCCGATGAGCAGCACGTTGATTCTGGTGGTGTCGTTCACGCGACGATGGTAGGTCGTCGGCGAGGGCCTGACGCCGGTTGACGGGATCGAAGTAGCCGCCTACTGTCCCCTCCTGATTGCGGGGTAGAGCAGTCTGGTAGCTCGTCGGGCTCATAACCCGGAGGTCGTTGGTTCAAATCCAGCCCCCGCTATTATTTGACTAACAAGGACAGGGTAAAGGCTGATGCTGACTCGCTGAGAGTCTGGATCAGCCTTTATCTCTTTTACAGAGCACGCGATCAGTTCTCGGCGTTCCTCAATTGTTCCAGAGGCGAACAGCTTATCGAATCGCTCGAACTCCTCTGCGATTCGCCTCCCGATCTCTTTCACAGGCGGCAGCTTGACACCATCGCCGATTGCTGCGAGGTCAGTTTCGACCTGGGCTTGTATTCCCTTCCACTGGGAACTTCAGCACTCGATAATCTTGTGACTGAGTCTGATTGGATGGTACGCTTTTCATGCCGGACATGTGCCCGGGGCGCGTCCTGTGATCACAGTGCCAAGACGTCTAAGGTCAGCCTAGCCTCGCCGCGATCACATCAAGCATCAGATTGCCACACGCGCCAGGGGAGACCCTTGCACGCACGCTCGCGTCCGCGTCGCACACGTCATCATCCATCTCCTCGATCGCCTGCGCTGCTCGCACGTACGCATCCCTGAAGGGGACGCCTTCACCCGCAAGCTTCACGGCAAAATCGGTTGCAAACATCGCGGAATCCATCGCCGCCCGCATTCGATCCGTGTGGAGCGTCGCGGTCTCGATCAGCGAAGGGATGTGCGACAACGCCTCGAGGGAGACATTTACCGCACGCAGCAGCGAGGGCTTCGTGATCTGCAGATCCCTGTGGTATCCACTTGGGAGGCTCATCGCCTGCTGGATTTCAGTCATCGCGCCGCCCACCACTGCCGCCGATGCGCGGAGCAGTTCCACCATGTCGGGGTTCTTCTTGTTGGGCATAATCGATGAGCCTGTGACAAAGCCAGGCCCGAGCGTCACGAATGCGAATTCTTCGGCACTAAAGAGCGAGAAATCCCACGCGAGCCGGCGAACCTCCTGCATGGCCTGCCAAAGCGTCGCGACGACTTGGTGCTCGAGGCGTCCCCGCGAGGCCTGCGCCGCCATCGGGTTGACCTGCAGGCGTGAAAACTGCAGCTCGTCGGAGACCGATTGCCGCGCGAGAGGGAGATTCACGCCATACCCCGCGGCCGTGCCGAGTGGGGACGCATCAAGCCAAGAACGCGTCAGCGCGCACAATTCTGCGACGTCCGCGAACCCTTCGGCGAACGAACCCATCCAGAGCCCTACCGTCGACGGGACCGCGCGCTGAAGGTGGGTGTAACCCGGCATTGCGTCCATCTCGTGCGTGCGCGCCACGGCGAGCGCCGCCCGCCCGATCGCGACGCAGGAGGTGCGTGCATGGTCTAGGACGGCCTTCATATATAGGCGTAGCGCCACGGCGACTTGATCGTTTCGCGAGCGTCCCAAGTGCACGCGCTTGCCCGCCTCCCCGAGCTTGTCAACGAGGAACGACTCGATCGCGGAGTGCCCGTCTTCGTAGCGTTCATCGAGCACGAATGCGCCGGACGCGAACAGCCTGTCGAGTTCCACGAGCGCCGTGTTTATCCGTGACGCATCGGCCTCCTCGATCAGCCGGATCGACGCTAGCCCTTTCACATGCGCGCGCGTCGCGAGGATGTCAAACGGGAAGAGCTCTCGGTCTAACAGTACGTCGTCCCGGCTCATAAACGCCATTGCATCCGCCGCGATCGCGGCGCCCGGTTTCGCCCAGAGCGGACTCGCGGCAATGGAATCACCCTTGCTCACTCCCCATTCTCCTTGAATCCTGTGCTCAGCCCGGTTAGCTCGCCGAACCCCTGCGTGAGGTTGATGTTCTGGATCGCCTGAGAGGCGGCACCTTTGCGGAGGTTGTCGATCGTGCAGACCATAGCGACCTCGTCGGGACGCTCGGGATTGACACTAAACCCACCGATCTCGGCGCCGTCGCGCCCCACGATCTCCTGAACCCGCGGTGTGTCCTCCCCTGTGATTTCGATCAGTGGATGGTCGTGGTATGCCGCAATGTAGAGCTCTCTCAGAGCCGCGGCGCTCGTATACTCACTCAGCCTCACCTGAACCGTCATCGCGATGCCCCTAAAGAAGGGCGCGACGTGCGGTGAGAAACGGACGTTCGCGTCGAGATGCGTCGCGATTTCCCGTTCGTGTGTGTGGTTTACAAGCTTGTACGGCAGTACACCGTTCGCAAGCGCCCGGTGATCATTCCGGTCTGAGCGATTCTTCCCGGCTCCGGAGTATCCCGACACCCCGAAGCAGTGCGGCGTCTCGGTGAGCAGCGGGAGCAGAGGCCGCAACACGAGCTGCGCCGCCGTCGCGTAGCACCCGGGGTTGCTGATCCGCGTCGCACTGCGCAGCGCCGCGGCGTTGTGCTCAGGGAGCCCGTACACCCAGTCGTTTGTGAACCGCTTGTCGGCACTAAGGTCCACGATCAGGCGCGGGTTCTTGGGACACGCCTCGATCGCGTCGATGAAAGGTGTTGCTGCCGCGTCAGGCAGCGCGAGGATCACGATGTCCGCACTCCGTTCGACAACGTTCTCAGAAGTAATGTGCTCGAACTTCTGCCCCCCGAACGACACCTTCGCGTGCTCGCTGATCCGCGCGCCTTCGAACAGCCGAGACGAGGCGTACTCGAGGTCTAGCAGCGGATGCGACCCGATGATCTCGAGCAACTCGATTCCCACGTAGCCGCGGGCACCCACAAGTCCGACGCTCAGCGTCTCGAACCTCGCAGGCTTGAGCTCGGTCTTCGCCGCGCCCGCCCAGGTTTTGTTCCCTGTGTTAGCCGACATCTGCCGTCTCCATCCTGTCGCCCGTTTTGGGTTCCGCGATCCCGGGGGGCTCCCCCGGCACGATTTTATGAATCTCGTCGCCGAACGAGTGCCCGAGACTCAGCGCGTCCGCGACGCACCCCTCGCTCGCCGCCCTGCTATTCATCCCGTACCAGAACACGAGCCATTCTCCTGCGCGTTGCATGCCGTCGGCCCGGCTGAGGTACCACTTGTTCGCCTCGTTCGTTGTCCGACTCCGCCAGTAGAGAGCTTGATGATTCCTCACGATCCGGTTCCAGAGCGATGCGCCGAGCCCGATACCCTGCGCCCGCTCGCTCAGCGCTAGTTTGTCGAGATACCAGCCTGGGCCCCGCCGCTTCACGATCGCGATCGCTGCGTACTCGCCCCCGACGTACACCCTCGCGTCCCCAACCGTTTCGAGGTACGAGGGGTCGAGATGACGCCCGAAACTCTGCTCGAGGAGCGCAGCTACCTGCGAACGGTCGAGACCGTTGAGCCCCGTTTGCACCGTGATTGGCCGCCCTTGCCGGACGAGCGTCCCGCTCCCCCGGTGAGTGAACAGTTCTCTCGCGACCTTTGCTGGGCTAGTGATCGACACCGATGCGTGCTCGTCTAGCCCGTCTAACAGGCTGCGGATCTCGACGAGCTTCCGCGCCATCCCGCCGCTGACCAGGCCGCTTTCGAGCTTCCCTTGGAGATCCTCTGTACAGTCCAGCGCTGGGATGATCGAGCCGTTGCGATCCAAGATACCACCCGTCGGTGTAAGGAAGATCACTTTCCTCGCGCCGAGCGCGAGCGCCAATGTCCGCGTTGCGGAGTCAGCATTGATGTTCAGCAGCCTCCCGTCGGAGCTGGTCCCTACTGGGCTGAGAATGGGTAATTGCCCCTTTTCCTCGGCCCGCGTAATCGCCTCGAGATAAACTCCAGTGACGTCGCCCACGTGCCCCAGCTCCGATCGCTCCGTCTGTGTCACCTCGAACACACCCGTCGGTAACGGCCGCGCCCGTATTCCCCGTTGGTCAATCGCGTCCGCGAGCTGGGCCCCGACCCGTTGGAATACCCGCTGTGCGGCACCCAAAACCTCTGGGGTCGTCACGCGCAACCCGTCGACAAACTGCGTCTCGATGCCGGACGAGGCCAGCTCGTCGGTCAGCTGTGGCCCGCCCCCGTGAACAACGACCGGGGTTAGCCCCACTTGGTGCATGAACACGAGCGCACTCGACAGCTCCTCGAGATCGTTAGCGACGAGCCCGCCCCCGACCTTGACCACCGCGTAGCGACCGGTGCCCGTGTACTCGCGCAGGTACCGGTCAACTTCGGCGCGGCCGCCAAGGTTATGCAGTAAGTTGAGCAAGATTTCACGAGACATACGACTCACCCTTGATCGAGACCGCCCCCGAGCCGTTCTCGCAGCGGACTCCGTCCGCCCGTACTATTAACTCATACGCAATGGCGCACGCCCTGAGTTGTGACACGTAGACGAACTCGTCCGCGGTGTGTGCCTGCGCGATATCGCCAGGCCCGAGCACCATCGCTGGCAGGCCGTAGACACGGTCCGTACCTGCAGCGAACAGCGCCGCCTCCGTCCAGAAATCGACGTTTGGACCCTCTTCGAGCCCCCAGGCGGATACCGCATCCGCCATCGCGTCATCCGAACTCAGAGGCGGCGCGAGAAACCGGTCGGTCCATACCGCCGATCCATCCAATGGCAACAGCGCGCGCAGCGCCGCGACACGTTCGTTCATCAGCGATGCCGCATCAGCGTCAGGCTCTGGTCGGAATCCGAACCGCACTTTTGTCTCAGATGCGACTACGTTTGACGCAACCCCGCCGTTGACGATCCCGATGTTAAACCGAGAACCATCGAGCACCCCCCCTGGCTCGGCGAGATCGAGCGCCGCATTCATCCACCTCGCGGCTTTATGCACCGCGCTACCCGCCGCGCCGTTCGCACGTGATGTGTGACCCGGCGTCCCGCTAAAGGCAATCTCGAACGACGCGAATCCCCGGTGCTGCAGTACAGCACGTGCACCTGTTGGCTCCGCAACCACGACGCGAGACCATCGCTCGCCCCATGACTTGAGGAACGAGGTCACGCAAACTCCCTTGCCGCTTTCCTCGTCGGTTGTGAATAGGATTGCCATCGGCTGGTCGGTCGCCTCTGCGACAGCGAGCAGGCACGCCGCTGCCCCCTTGATGTCACAAGCGCCGAGCCCGAAAGCCTTCGTGTCGTCTCCATCCCCCTCGACCGCCAACGTGAACGGATCGCGCGTCCAGTTGGGATTGACCTTCACAGTGTCAAGGTGGCAGTTGAAGAGCGTCCCGGTGTGCACGTCCGCGTCACCCCGCACCGCGAGAAGGTTCACGCACCCGCCGCCGAGGTCATCGGTCGAAACCGAGAACTCGGCCTCCTCGAGCACGTGCGATACGTGCATCACCGCCCGGTGCGAGGGATTCACCTGCGTTGCGGGGTCGGACGAGTCCGCTGCAACAAGCACTCGCAGATGATCAAGAATAGAGCCCAACGGAACCTCGGTCATGTTGTCATACCTGCCGAAGGCTTCGGGTTAATCAACGCCGCGATAGTCTTTGCTTCCGCCCGGACTATTGAAGCGCCGATCGCCGAGGCGTTTCCAGCAATCTTCATGAAGCCTTCAGCGTCCGCGGAAGACCAGCCCGCCTTCTGTGCGTATACGTTTCTGTCGTCCATCAGGACACTCTTCGTCTCGACGGCGACCGCATGCACTGAACCGCCCTGTGTTTCGAGTGTCACGGTTCCGCTAACGTTCCGCTGCGAGGACTCGATAAGCGCCTCGAGGTCGGTCCGTAGCGGCTCGTAGAACAGCCCGCCGAATACCAGTTCCGTCCATTTCGTCGCTGCGATGCGCTTGAAGTCCGCCTGCTGCTTGGTCGCCGTCAGCTCCTCTAGTGCTTTGTGCGCCACAAGTAGCGCCTCGATGCCGGGACACTCGTATACAATTCGTCCTTTGAGGCCCACGATCGTGTCCCCGGTGTAGATCCCTCGCCCCACGCCGTACGCTCCGAACGACTCGTTGAGCGATGCAAGTGATGCGTTCCCGTCTGCGATCGGTGCGCCGTCGATCGCGACCGGCGTCCCCTCATCAAAAGTAACTGTGACCCTGAGCGGTGCGTCGGGCCATGCTGACCGAAGTTTCGTCAGCTTCCGACTGGAGTCTTCTGGCGCGCCCAGTTCGTCGATCTCCGATCCGGAGATTGTCACGCCCAACACGTTCTCGTTAATGGTGTAACGCTTCGCTTCGCTGTCTACTTCGAACCCTCGCTTTGCGAGCTCATTTATCTCGTATGCTCGGGGGGAATCCGTAAGGCCCTGTATTTCTCGGATTGGGGCAAGGACTGGGAGGTCCGTCAGGCAGCGGATCGACTGGTCGAAGCGGAATTGATCGTTGCCCATCGCCGTGCAGCCGTGTGCGACCGCCGCGGCTTTGAGCTCGCGTGCCTTCTCAACGAGTGCTTCAACGATCACATATCTGTCGGAGCAAAGGAGTGGGTATCGCCCCTGATAGGGCGTTCCACCCTTTACAAAGGGGACAATGATCGACGACCAGAGTTCAGCCCCGGCGTCGACCGCATTGTGTCCGACGGCGCCGAGCTCGAGTGCACGCGCCTCGATCGCAGCCTGCTCGCCCTTGCCAACCCCACCCGTGTTCACGAAGACCGTGTGCACGTCGTAGCCATGCTCAATGAGAAACGGCACACAGAATGACGTGTCCAGCCCACCCGAGAAAGCCAGCACAACCAACGGTTTATCCGACATCACCAGCTCCCATAGTCCGCTTGGGCGAGCACAAATTCAAACCTTCGTCCCTGCGACTGCCGTCATCAGTGCCTTCTGCACATGCAGGCGATTTTCCGCTTCCTCGATGACCAGTGAGTTCGGCGAATCCATCACCGCATCCGTCGCCTTGATATTCCGTCGCGCTGGCAGGCAGTGGCTGAAGCACGCGTTGTTTGTCTTCGCCATTTTTGCCTCGTCAACGATGAAGTGCTTGTTCGCGTCTCGGATCGGCTTCTCGGCTTCCCAATTCCCGAAGAACGGGATCGCGCCCCACGACTTCGCGTACACGACGTCCGCGCCGTCGTAGGCGGCGTCAATGTCGTGGCTCACCTCGAATGACCCGCTGGCGTCCTCTGCGTTCTGCGTCGCGAATCCCATGTACCGCTCGTCGAGCAGGTATCGCTCGTCGGGGCAGAGCAACGTCACGTCCATCCCAGCACGAGTCGCGATCATCGCTGCGGAGTTTGCGACCGCCGTGTTCAACGGCTTTGGGTGGTATGTCCAGGTGAGTACATACTTTTTCCCTTTCAGGTCGTCGGTGCCGAAAAATTCGCGGAGCGCCATCAGGTGTGCCAGCTCTTGGCAAGGGTGCGTGATCGTCTCCATGTTGATCACCGGAACGCTCGCGTGTGTCGCGAATGCTGCCAGCACGAGGTCGCGCCGGTCGACCGACCAGTCGTGGAACTTGGGGAAGGCTCGCAAGGCAATAATGTCGCAGTACTTGCTCAGCACCCTCGCCGCCTCCTTGGCATGCTCCTCAGCGGCACCGTCCATAACCTCGCCCTCGCCGAAGGCCATTTCCCACGAGCCTCCTCCAGGCTCGAGCACGACAGCATGCCCTCCCAACTGTGTCGCACCGATGTCAAACGACGCCCGCGTGCGGAGCGAGGGGTTGAAGAAGACCAGTGCCACAGACTTCCCGCTCAGCAAGGGCTGGATCGGGTTCTCTTTTAGTTCCCCCGCATGTTCGAGCAGCGCACAGAGATCGGACCATGACCAGTCCTGCGTGTTCAGGAAGTGCCGAGGTGACCCCGTCTTCGATTTGACCTCAGTGACCTGCATCCTCACCCTTCCATCATGGAACAGAGGAGGCGCACGAGCCGGTCCGCCTCTCGTTCTGACTTTGTCGCAACGAAAATAGTGTCGTCCCCTGCAATACACCCCACCATGCCAGGCGGGCGGGCACCGTCGAGCTCCGCCGCAACGAAATTTGCGTGTCCGGGCGCAGTTAGCACCACCGCGAACGACGCCGCGGCCTCGACCGAGATCGCGTGCTCGCGGATCACGCCTGCAAGTCGGCGTTCCGCCTCCGGGAGCGCTTCCCCGACGACATGCCCGGCAAGCCGATACCCATCCACCCCGCGCACAGCTCGAATCGCAGCCAAGTCACGCGAGACCGTCGCCTGTGTCACCGGCATCCCGGCTTCCGCGAGCGCTGAGACCAGTTCTTCCTGGGTAGAAGCAGGGCGATCAGCAAGGATTTTGCGGAGCACAGAATGGCGGCGGACACGGGACATGCATGATTATACCTATGACTGCATGATTACTCAACTCAATCCCTAGAAGTATTTGCAAGTTCAAAGAGGAAACTGCTGGGGTAGTGATATTGAGCGATCACAAGGTGGCGGCAGCGGCGCCTGCCACCTGAGCCACGTGACCCGGTCACCTCACGTTTTTCTTTGGTTTGCACGATCGGTCAAGAACGCAGCGAGCACCCTTGTAGAATCCGACAGATGACTTCGCTTGACGACCTCTTGCCACTTCTTGTTCAACTCAGCCGGAGCCGCACTCGGCGCCGATCATTGAGTGAGCTTGCCGCACAGATTCAGAAATCGCCATCGCATTTCCAGCGAGCTTTTTCTCGGGTTGTGGGAGAGAGCCCGAAGCAATACGGTCGCCGTCTCCAGCTTGAATGTGCCGCTGTGCTGCTGATTAGCGGCAATAGGTCCATCTTGCAGGTCGCGATCCAGTCCGGGTTCGAGAGTCATGAAGGATTCACGCGTGCGTTTATAAAGCAATACGGGATCAGCCCGATTCAGTTTCGTAAGCACAATCGTCGCCTCGCAGGATCCGCAACGCACGTACACATCATCAGACAAGCAGGGCCGTGCCTGCAATTGTTCAAAAAATTATCACTGAATGATTTAGACACACGAAGGATGAACATGAACTACGACATAGAATTTCGGTCTATCTCCGAGACTACCTTTCTTTACAAATCTACACGATGCGGCCAATCGGATATCGCCCAAGCTCTTGGCGAGATAATCCCAGCTGTATTCCAACACGCGCTCAAGCACGGTATCGAGATGCTGAGCCCACCGACAACACTATACACGAATTGGAGCCCTGGGTTGGTGTCGCTCAAGTCAGGGCTTTGCGTCCCTGCGGGGACGGCTCCCACGGGTGATATCTATGTAGAAACTCTGCCGGCGACCGACGCTGCGATCACCATACATGTTGGCCCGTACGAGACATTGACCAATGCCTACGGTGCATTGGAGAAGCACATAGCCGAGAACGGTCGAGAATGCAACGGGGCACCTCGCGAAGTCTACCTTACCGACCCAGCTGAGATCCCGGAACCAGAGCAGTGGCAAACTCAAGTCATTTGGCCGATCACTAGCAACACGTTGAACGTACCACCGCCAACACGTATTACACTGTGCGAGGTCTTCAATGTTTAGGGAAATTGATATTATCAAGGCGATCGGTGTCTCGTTGCTGATCATGGCAGTGAACATTGCTATCAGCATCATTGTCGTTGCCGTCTATTCTTTCTTTATTGAACCGGGCCGCGATGTAAGTTTCTACGAGGCAGCCGCCAAAGAGATTGCACCATGGTCCAGTGTCATCGCGGGACCGTTTCTGTTTTACTTGGCGCTCTCTTGGTGTACTAGAAAACAACCTGAGCGACATGCTCTCGGGTTTGCGCTCGCCGTCTTCCTTTCGTATATGGCGGTCGACCTATTGATTATCGCGAGCGCAGATGCACCTCGAAAAATAGCTGTGATTATCACGTTATCTCTTACAACCAAGGCTGTGGCTGCATACAAAGGGGCACGTGCTGCTCAAGCAGCGATTCGCAATCCCCAGTGATTGTGTGCGGACCGACTCTGCAACGATATAAGAATGCCGTACCCGTCCAATATGCTCTTAGCCCGAGTCGGTTTCGCGCCATTCTCGGCGCGGATTTTTTTGGTTGATCCTATGAGGCGATTACCTTGCTGCTGAGATGAAACCGTAATCGCGCTGCCACACAGAGAGCTAAGGGACTAAAATCCGCACTTCACAGACAATAGGGGCAATTCGAATGCAACTGTTACACTTTGATCAGAAATGAACATTTTGGTGCCTGAAACGCTGATTGAACGGCATCCTACGATGGAACTACTGCAACGAGTAGCCAATCCAGCGGCATCACTTGCTTGCTGGATCACCTTCGTGTTTGTACTGCAATATCTCAAAATACTTCTTCGCAAGCTTCTTATGCGAAGCGATTGCCAAACCGCCCTCGGCCATCATGAGGATCCGTTTATCTTCACTGATGATGTACGAGAGCCGCCGGTAGATTCCCAAGGGTCCAACGGCTCCGTACGACCGCCCGATCTCCTTGTTCCGGTCTGACACGAGCTGCTGCGGGAGATGCATGATGCTCTGGAATGCGCGATGGAGCCCGGCGCCCTGCGGACTCACACCGATGACGACCCCGTTGGTTGCCGACTCGCGCCGCACGGTGTTGCGCATCATGCAGGCCTGTGCCGTGCAGGCAGGTGAGAAGTCGGCTGGGTAGAAATAGACGAAGGCCGGGATTTTCTGCTCACGGATGAGCTGGAAGAGAGTTGAGTACGAGGCGCCCTTGAGAGCAAAGTCTGGGGATTCGTCTCCAACCTGAAGCGGCTTCATCACTTTCTCCGTCGCCTGCATCCAGACCTCAGCATCCTGACGAATCCACTTGCGAGGCTTCGCGCTTTGGGGAATCGCATGACCTACCAGAGGGTGCTCATGATACAGAAACCGTGCCGAACTCTAGCGATGCTGGTTTCGCTCTCGGGGATCGTTGGATGCACTTTGGCTTTGAATGCATGCAGCTCAAGAGCCACCGCGGTCTACGACGCGTTCTCAATCATCGGTGCCCCGATGACCGCCCGCGAGAGCGAGCTCAGGGTTGGCGAACTCCGTACGGAGGGCTCTATATCGGCAGCTGGTATCTGGCCCGAGTCGGCTCGGAGCGACCGGTTCCTTCGATTCACATCCGAGCGCAACGGGCCAGAATCCGTGCTCCGCTCCATCACTCCCAAATCGGATGGTACTCTGATCATCCGGTTGGCAACAGAAGTGCAGTCCGTCGTCTCAGGAAGAACCCAACTCGAGCTTGGTGAATCCGGAGATATCTTGATTGTCTCGAATCTGTCTAACAAGGTTGAGAGCGACTTTGACCCGCGAGCAGTGTTCCTCCCGAGGACACTGCATGCTGGCGACACAGTGGAACGCGAGATCGAGGTGACATCAACTGGTCCAATGTTTGGCTCAGGAAGCGGCAGGGGGACATCGGTCGTGCGTGGGATCGGCACACAGACGATCGAAACTCCCGCTGGTGTGTTCGATGCCTTTGTCATCGAATCAGAGCTGAAGTTTGCGACCGGCCCGGCGAGGATTGCTCTCACTCAGCGGGCTTGGATCGATCAGGGCGAGAGGCAGGCGGGCATGGTTGCCGAGGAAGGCAAAGAAGCCATCAAGGTCTTCGGGATCACCGTGCACAGTGAGAGCCGGGTTAGTGTGCTGGATGAGTCACGCGTGAGCGGCGGTTAAGCACCTCATGGAACTCATCCAACTCCTTCAACGCGAGCGGGAACCAGGGTGTGAAGTTCTCAGGGGATTCTTCGAGCTCTTGTGCGAGGTCTTGCATCGTAATCCAACGCCACCCCTCGGCTTCTTCTGGATTGAGCGCCGGCTCCCGGGATGTTCTACCGACGAAAACGTGATCCAGCTCGTGCTCAGTGAGACCCGAGCCGGAATCAAAAGCCTTATAAACAAACGAGCCTCTGAACTCGACCGAGAGATCAAGCCCCATCTCTTCCTGCAGCCGACGCATTGCACCCTCCTCAGGTTTCTCTCCGGGTCTGGGGTGGCTGCAGCACGTATTCGTCCAGCGTCCGCCGAAGTGGTACTTGCCCTGGGCGCGCTTCTGCAACATCAGCCTGTCACCGGCATCAAGCACAAACACCGAGAACGCGCGGTGGAGAGACCCGCCGTTCAGATGCGCGGCCTGCTTCCCCATGATGCCCCGCTCATTGTCGTTCTCATCAACAAGAACAACGAGCTCTTCTGAATTGTGCTCAGACATGGTCCTTCCTTTCCAAGACCTGCCGGAATTGCGGTGCAGGGCGAATGAGTGCCACTGGATGATAGTAAGCAGCAGTATCGAGACCGGGTGTAGCGGCGCGAGTGCCGCAGAATGCTCGAACCGTGTGGTAAGCATGAGCCTCTGAGCGATCTGCAGCAGAACCGCCAATGCGGCGAATGCCAGTCCAAATCCTGTGTGTCCAGCAATAAGCAGTATCGGGAGCAACAACCACGGCACAATGTGGACTGTCAAATGGAGAACGGTAAGAAAGATAAGAAGCCCAAATGAGCCGAGCCCTTCGTAGCCGTTCTTCGCGAAACCTCGCCAGGTCTGCGCCAATCCTGTGTACATACGGACACAGCAGAGTGTGGTGCCGTCGAAGAGGTCTGTCTTGTGCCCCGCCTTCCGGAAGAGTCTGGGGAGCTTGACTCCGTCGTGCATCGAATCTCTGATTTCGGCATGCCCGCCCGAATCGAAGTAGGCATCGCGCCTCACCAGTATGAACTGGCCGCAGGCAGCGCTCGTGGAGGGCGAGAGTGACCGGCGCATACTCCAGAACGGCAGGTACCCGATCAGAAGATAGAAGATCATCGGTACAACCAGCGCTTCGCCGAGCGAGGACGTGATCTGGCGCGGAAAGGTGGAGATAAGCCCGGCTTTGGACTTGCGAGCGAACGCGAGTGCCCGACCTACCGCGTCGGGTGCGAGCCTCACATCGGCATCGATATTCAGGATCCAGTCTGCAAGGATCGTCTGTTGAATCGCATGCGTGATCTCTTGGGGCTTGATCTCCGAGGCCGTGTGCGTGAAGAGATGATTCTGACGCCAGACGACTGGGCGGCATCGAACATTAATTTCGGTGCGACATTCAACCTTGCCCATTCGCTTGATCAGATGCTCCACAAGAGACCGCAACACAAACTCCCGTTCGTAGAGGGGGCGTGGCTTGTAGGCGGTGGGACTCATCCCGGATCGGGCCTGCCCGTTATTTTCCTCTCCTCACAGATCACCGCAGGCCTCCTGCTCAAGGAGCTTGGCATCAAGGCAGCGCATGGCGCTGGGTGCGCTCCATTAACCGAACTTGCAGGAGCAGGACTGTGAGTCTCATCGATGATCTTCTCCGGAAGACGAGCAGAACGTTCGCCCTCTCGATTCCTCTTCTGCCCGACTCACTCCAGCACTCTGTAAGCGTGGCCTACCTCCTCTTTCGGATCGCCGACACTATCGAGGATGAGCTGCCATGCTCGATCGAGGATCGCAGACGAGCGCTGCAGACCATTTCGAATCGCTTCGAAGAAGACCCTCGAATCATGCGAGAAGTGTTAGGCAGGCTGGAGTTTGATCCGCAGGCCATCCAGAACGACGGATACTCAGAGCTCCTCGACTGCACATCGATCCTGATCGAAGCTTACGAGATGCTCGATACAAGAGAGCGGTCTCCAATCGAGCTTCATCTTGTACGCACATGCAGGGGAATGGCGCATTATCTCGGGCGTGACCTTTCCGACGGCAGCGTCGAGGATCTCAAGGAGTATTGCTACATCGTCGCCGGCATCGTTGGCGAGATGCTCACCGATCTCTTCGTTGCTCACAACGAGCATCTCGCACCGATGCTCGATGCCCTGAGAACAGACTCAACCGCGTTCGGCGAGGGACTCCAGCTTATCAACATCATCCGAGATTCCGCAGACGACGTTCACGCGGGTCGTTGTTACCTGCCACGAACTCTCGATCGGGCGAGTCTCATCGGTATTGCTCGGGTGAATCTAAGCGGTGCGGAAAGCTATATCTTGAATCTCCAGAATGGTGAGAGCGACATTGGTATCGTGCGGTTTAACGCGCTCAATTTGGCTCTGGCTCAGGCGACTATCGATGCCGTTGAGGCAGGCGGGCCTGGTGCCAAGCTCACACGCTCACAAGTCGAAGACATTTTCACGATTATCAGCAAGAGCTCAGCTCCACTCAAGACTGCTTGAACCGGAGTGAGCAGATCGCGTTCGCGCTCAGGCAGGCAGAGAACAGACGATACGTAGGAGCATAATGCCGACCGATATCTCTGCTACAGGAGGGCGTCTGCTGGGGGAATGAGAATCAGACAATATCGGATGCCAGCGGTCTGTATTCTATATTTCTTCGCTCATACGGTGAACCAGGACCGACTCCGGAGCCGTAGCACCGAGCAGTGAATCAGCAGGCGACCACAAACAACCAGTCACACTCAGCCGTCGGTAGGGAAAGGCTCAGTGCCGCCATGATGGCTGTGCTTACACTTGGCGCGGGTTTCGCATCCAGATCAGGCATCTTGGACCCAGCTCTGGCGAAGCTGGCCGGGGTCGCGCTCTGGTGTGCATTTGTTTACTGGATCATCGCGGTTCTGCTGATTCGAATTTCAGTCTGGATAGCATGCATTGCTGCGATTGTGACGGGTTGGTGTGTTGAATTTCTGCAACTCACACCATTTCCCGCATGGCTGGCATCTGAGTTTCCGCTCTCGAAGTGGGTGCTTGGACAAGTGTTTCACCTACCCGATCTCGCGTCGTATGTCGTTGGTGCTGCGCTCGCTGCTGTTGTGCATAGATTGATTCGCATGCATGACAGAAACGAGCAGTAGTGAGACTGCGGTCAGGGCGTATCGCTGCTATTCCAATCAAGCGCCAGCTCGGCCGTAGCGGCGGTTCGTGGGTCGAGCCTCTCTTCGAGCGTCTGCCGGATTGCATCGACTGACCTTGTAACTAGTCCTTCATAGAGCAGCTGTTCATTGACCAACACATTGATCGGCTTGTCGAGATCAACCAACTCATCTCGGAACCGGAGCGTGATTGCAAACAGATTGTCCCGGACAGTAATCGATATCGTCTGGCCTTCCACTACCGCATCGATTGTCGTACGAGGCATTGCGTCCGCCGGGTTCACGGCAAGCCAATAGAACCGATTGTGAGTCACATCGTCCTGATGCCAAAGCACACGCTTCGGCCAGGCGTTGCGGGTCTGCGAAGCGATCCAAGGGAGGATTTCCGCATCGCGTCTTTCCATCCAGTGGCCGAGCCCCTCGTAGATTCGTACCTCATGCAGATACCCATCAGGATCACTGTCTTGTAGCTCTGCGAGAGAATTCTCCCACTCTCGGGCTTTCTTGTTTCTGTCGTACGCCGAGTCCTCTGCCCCCATGAGCAGTGCAAAGGGCAGGTTTCGTAGGCCGAGAGGTTTGGTTTCGTTGGGATGACCCGCCATCATCGCTGCCGCTGCAAATCGATCTGCCATCCGCGGCGCAAGCTGGAAGACCCCATCGCCGCCAGCAGAGTAGCCCATGAGGTAAACCCGTTCAGGATTGACGTTGCGCGTCGCGATCATGCATTCGATAAGTTCACCGAACAAGTCATCTATGTGGGCCTGATGCCACAGGTTCCATGTGTCGGTCGGTGCTCGGGGCGCAACGTAAATCCCCTCATCGAGTTCATACAGACCGATCTGATTCTGCCACTGCCGGTCGTTGACTTCAGGAGGAGCACCCCCGCCGCCGTGCATCGAGATCCACAGGCTGTGGCCGTTGGTTGGCTCATCCCCGAATGTCTTCTCCATCAGTTTCATCGTGTGATCACCGATGGAGATCACGCCAGACTCCAGCTTTTTGCAACTCTCGCTCGCGATCGAGTCTTTTCGCGTTTGATACATCTCATTGAGCAGCGACTCGGCTTCGGCTTTACTCAGGCCGAGTTCGTCCCAGAACAACTCAAGCGTTTGCGTGCCTTCACCTGTTGCTGGAACCATGTAACGCCGGATATTTCCCTCGTGTTCGATAAGCAGTATGGCACGTTCAGCCTTGTCAAGAAACAACGCGGGCATATCATTCAAATCTGCGGTGCCGGCCTTTGTGATAACCGCATGAGTCTCGTTCGTTCCAGCCGCACGCACGCTTGCCACAAGGCGCTCACCGCCTCGAGTGTCAAAAACTCTGAGATATATCTGAACTTTACTTTGGTTGTTACCTAGATCTGACTCGATTGCCTCATTCGCTTCCGTCGGGGTATACCGAGGGGTGGCATCGACTGCGTGAACTGTCTTGTCTCCCCGATTCCAGACCATCGGGAAGTGTCGACCGGTGCGCCTGTATGATGAAGCCCATACCGCGTGCTCCTCACTGCCAGCGATGGCGCGGCTCGCGTCTCCAACAAACCAGCCGCGATTCAGTCCTTTCGCGTCGTACTCATCGGCGCCGAGAAAGTGCCAGCCATCATCCCATATCTCGACCCACGTGTGGTTGCCCCGCTTGTCGTGCCAACTCGCGACGCCAGCCACTCGGGCGGGGACACCAACAGATCGGCAGGCATCTACAAGAATGATCGACAGGCCGGTGCAGGTTGCTCGCCCCTGCACGATCGACTCCGCCGGGCTCTGATTAGGCTTCTTTCGCCCGGTGTTGTAATGCACATTAATGAGGTTGAACAACTCACGGTTGAGCGCTTGTGCTGCTTCTGAAGCGGTGGAGCATCCTGCAACGATCGGCCTGCACCGCTCGAGCATTTCTGGGCGCCAATTCTCGCGTGTCTCGTCCAGAACCGCATAAGGCAGCACATCATTCAAGAATTCGTCTTCAGGCACGGCGTGTGCCCACTGGAACTCATCGCGGGCTTGAATCGCCAAATCAACACTATCGATGAGGATTTGCGGCTCTATGTCCGAATCACGCTCCGGGCGGTATTCATAGAGAAACGCGGCAGCACGCTGAGCGAGCGGCGACGCCTCTTTGTAGTGTGCGCGCAGCAACTCCCATGAATCGTCGACGGCGTGCGCGAAGCCTGACCAGAGCAGAGCAAGACAGAACAGCCCGGATCGAACGATGGGTGATATATGCATGCCGCAAGCCTATCCAGATTAGGTTGGCGATGCGAGCGTGTACGTTGTCGGCGAGTCGGGTCCGACGGGCAAACCGAGCACGAACACCCAAAGGTAGAACAGCAGTGTCCACCCGATGAGCAGAGCGATCGAGTAGGGAAGCATCGTTGCGAGCATAGTCCCGATACCGAGGTCTCGTTTGTACCTCGTCGCGACGGCAAGGATCAGACCGAAGTAGCTCATCATCGGAGTGATGATGTTGGTTGTGCTGTCCCCGATCCGATACGCGGCCTGGATCACCTCTGGGCTATACCCGATGGTCATGAGCATCGGCACGAAGATCGGTGCGGTGACCGCCCATTGCGCGCTCGCAGAACCCAGCATCAGGTTGACAAAGCAGCACATCAGAATGAACGGCAAGAAGACCAGCGGGTTATCGAGGTTCATGGCGATCAACAGATCGGCGCCCTTGACTGCCAGAATCTGCCCAAGCCCCGAGTAGCCGAAGAACGCCACGAACTGCGCGGCAAAGAAGACAAGCACGATGTACAGCCCCATGCTGCGCATGGCGTCGGCCATCGCGTTGATCACGTCCACATCGTTCTTCATCGTCCCCACAACCCGGCCGTACACGAATCCGGGCACCACGAAGAAGATGACGATCATCGGCACCACGCTTCTCAG
Organism: Phycisphaera sp.; assembly: GCA_003712165.1. Lineage (GTDB taxonomy): Bacteria > Planctomycetota > Phycisphaerae > Phycisphaerales > UBA1924. The sequence continues at coordinate 1,205,469 of RHLH01000001.1, read as the reverse complement.
CAGCGGCCTGAACACCTCGGCACCGCTCGCCTCGGGATCGGGATTCTGCAGCACACCCCAGCCTGGCAGCCAGCCAAGCATGTTCCTCGTCGCTTCCCCGCCGGGTCCGGCGAGCACGACGATGCCCATGCACACCAGCAGGCAACTCAGCCCCGCCCATGCGATGCCGCGCCATTCCTGTTTCGAGACGGGCTGCATCTCGTGCGCTTCATCCGAAGCCTGCCTCAGGCTGTCTTCGGCCTCGGACACGTCGTAGGTGCCGAGCCTTGGTTCGACGATGAACGTCGTCACCGCCCAGCACACACCAGTCACAAGGAAGGTGCTGGCGATCATGAAGTACCAGTTCACGGCGGGGTGGACCTCGTACGTCGGGTCGATCAGCCGCGCGGCTTCCTCAGTGATACCCGCCAGGAGCGGGTCAACGGTCCCGATGAGCAGGTTCGCGCTGTACCCACCGGACACACCCGCGAAGGCGGCTGCCATACCCGCGAATGGATGCCGACCGAGCGCGTGATAGATCGCCATCGCGAGGGGTATGAGCACGACGTAGCCCATCTCGCTCGCGGTATTGCTCAGGACACCGCTGAACACGACCACCGCCGTGACAAGCTTTGGCGGTGCGCCGAGCACCATGCCGCGGACGACTGCGGTCAGTAGACCGGATTTCTCCGCGACACCCACTCCGAGCAGCGCCACCAGCACGGTGCCCAGCGGCGCAAAGCCGGCGAAGTTGGACACGATGTTCTGGCCCATCCAGCGGATGCCTTCACCCGAGAGCAGGCTCGTCACCGTGAAGACCTCGCCCTCTCGCCCCACTCGGGGGTCGTCAGCGCTTAGCCCTGTCCACGAGAACACCGCACTCGCGATCACCACACCGACCGCGAACAGCGCAAAGAGTGAAACCGGGTGGGGCAGGAGGTTACCGAGCCACTCGACAAAGCCCAGGAAGCGGGCCATCGGGCCTGATGGCTCTTTGCCCCCGGACGGCTCATTCCTCTGCAACTGGCCTTGGTCGTCGTGTGTCATGCGGGCAAGGTATCACAGTTGGCCCAAACTGTCTCAAGGATTGGCCTAATCGAATGCCCCAATGACATCACTATTGTTCCAAAGCTCCGGCGACCGGTCGAGCGCCGATACCGCCAGAACATGCCCGCCGTTGATGAATCGCATGGACATCACCGACTCGAAACGCTGCCCGAATCTTGCATTGCTCACATACCGCGCACACCACGGGCATCGCGGGCATCGCGGGCATCGCAACAGACTTGGAGGGACATCCCCTCTCGCGATCGACTCAAGCTCTTCATATGAAGAGCAGTCAGCAGAGTCGAAAGACGCGTGTTCCGCTCGAACTCGACAGCCGTTGCAGTTGGAGGATCAGAATCCGTGGTTCGGGATAGGCTTCACGAACCTTTATATAGCTGTGCAGCCAGCTACACAGGTACCCTCCAAGAGCTAATCTCGCAAACCGGGATTGCCATCGCGTTGACCATGGCCGCGAGTAGATCTCTTCGCAATAGTATCAGCAATGCGGGTCCCGCTGAGGACAAACAGAAATATCTGAAAGCCGTCACCTAAGACACGGAATCGGCATCTGAGAGGTCTGGGCGTCGCTTAAGGAAGTCTCGAATCATCAAGGCCGCCGCGGCACCCTCGCCCGCAGAACTCGCGGCCTGCTTGGTGCTCCCCGCACGGACGTCACCTGCGGCAAATACGCCGGCGATGTTGGTCTGCATGCTGGCATTCGTTGTGAGAAAACCGCCTTGATCACGTTCGACTGAGTCTGGCAGCCATCCGGTGTTGGGCTGAAGTCCGATGAACAGGAATACCCCCGGGACTTCGATCGATTGCTCACCACTCGGGCCTTTTGTGACGACGCGCTCAAGCAAGCCATCACCCTCGAACCTCGACACAGTGGTGCCGTAGCGGACCTCGATCGCGTCGTGCTCGGCGACTTTATCCGCGACGAGCTTGCTAGCCGTCATGGCGTCTTCTCGAACAAGCAGCGTAACTCGATCAGCGAACCTGGTCAGAAACAGGCTTTCCTCGCCGGCGCTGTTGCCACCGCCAATAACGGCTACATGCTTGCCTTTGTAGAACGGGCCGTCGCAGGTTGCACAGAAGTGAACACCCGCCCCGACAAACTCATCTTCGCCGGTGACGTTTAGCCGTCGGTAGGTCGATCCGGTCGCGAGCAGAACTGCAGCCGCTCCGTACTCGCGTCCGCCGGCAACACGGACTGTGCGGCATGAGTCACTCCATTGGAGGCCCGTGACTTCGGTCGCGGTGAGGACCTCGACGCCAAACCGCTCTGCCTGCTGCCCGAGTCGAGCCGAGAACTCCCGACCCTCGATGCCTTCCGGAAAGCCGGGAAAGTTATCCAGGCGATCTGTTGTCGCAACCTGCCCACCAATAGGGCCCTTATCGATAACCAGCACGTCCTGCCCCTCTCGCGCCGCGTAGAGCGCCGCGGTCAGACCCGCGGGGCCGGAACCGATCACGATCAGGTCGTAGAACTCACGCTTGGCTTCACGTTGGATTCCGAGCGCGTCGGCAAGCTCGGCATTCGATGGGTTAACCATCACCCCGCCGTCCGCCAGCTCGATCGTCGGGATCACACGCTTGCCGTTGTTGAGCGACGCGATTCGTTCGTTGGCATCCGGGTTGGCATCAACATCGACCCACAGATAAGACACACCCATCTCGCCTAGGAACACCTTTGTATTGCGGCAGTCGGGGCACCAATTCGCACCAAACAGGGTCAGTTGTGAATCCGGCATTGTACGTGTCCTCGTGTCGCGTGTATGAGTGCTGCATGGATCAGTAGAGGCTAACTCTCGAATGCCGAACCCCGCGTGTCCGCCGGGCGCGGCTGGGGTGTTTTTACATCTGGCTTGGATCGTAGTAGAACTTGATGTGGCTGGCCTTACCGTCCTTCCATGTCGTCACCTGCACTTGATCCGGGTTGAAGGTCGATCCGTCCTTCATGTCCACTCGTATCGAGTACTCCGCGAATGTCACACCATTGCCGGGGCTGGTCTCGTGCCCACCTACGCTATGCACCGTCACGCTGTGGAACGCTTTCACACCTTCGAGAACATTCTTCTCGTTCTCGATAATTGCCTCCCGCCCGACAACCTTGGCTCCGGTGACTTCCTCGTTCACTGCGTCATCCGCGTAGAACTGCTCCATCCCTGAGAGGAAATCGCCTTGCTGGAGCTGCTCCATCATTGTATTCGTGTGGTCGATGATCGATGACATCTGATCTTCCTTTCGCTTGATAGGGACATTCGCCCCGGTTGAATCTCTGGTCCATACACGGTACCAAGTACAGATTTGCGTTAGTTGCGGTGTGTCTTCAAGGAATTCCCAAGCAGCCAGATCGATGCGCCCAGCAGGACCGCATCTTTGAGCAAGAACTGCCCGGGGGCAATTGAGAGTGCCGGGAAACCGCCGAGCGAGGGCTCGAAGACACCCGGAGTCGACAGCATGAAGCTCAGCGTAGTCGCAAACATTCCGACCGCCAGCAAAGCGCCCACTGCACCGATTCGTCTGAACCACGGACCGGCCGCGATCATACCGGCGATGACCAGCTCTGCCGCGCCGAGCCCGCTCGCAAAGCCCCGCACGCTCAGAATGTTGTACATCCAGCTCATTAGCGGGCTGTTCTGGACAAGTCCCGAGATACCCTCGGCCTCGTACGCGGTGAACTTCATCGCGCCGATCCATCCAATCACAAGCACCATTCCGTAACGGGTGGCATGTGCACCGATACGATCTGCGATCGTGCCGATTTGGGTGGTGGTCAACGCGATATCTCGTGGCGTTTCGCCCGTCTGATGCGATTCGGTTGAATGAACTGTGCTCATGGCAATGGGCTCCTGATCGTGGTCTGGTGTTTTGCTTCGTCGCCTCGAGCGATACTCGCCCGCCACCAGTTTGACGCGCCCTGCCAGACATGTCTTACCGCCAGACTTTGAGAATTTTGTCGCGTCCTGCTCACGGCCGTTCCGGCTAGAATATGGCAATGGGCTCTTTCGATGCGAACAGAGAACCTGAAGGCTGGGTCGCCGATCTTTCCGCCTCGGGGGCGATAGCGGACGCCGCATTTGCGGACCTTACGACAGTTATCTCTCGCGGGCTAAGGCGCGCCTTGGCCGGTCGTGGTGTGTCCGAAGCCGATCTTGAGGACTTTGTCCAAGAGTCAGTGGTCCGCATCCACCAAAAACTGGACACGTTCCGCGGCGACAGCAAGTTCACCACCTGGGCGATCGCTATCTCGATCCGCGTGGCGTTGACGCACCTGCGGAAGAGGCGGTGGAATGATGTCTCCCTCGAAGCACTCTCTCGCGGTAATGGGCTCGCCGAACTGCAAACCGATGAATCGGCTGCCATCCAGGTCGAGCGGAATCAGGAGATATCTCGCGTCCTGCGCGTCATGCAGCGGGTGATCCAAAATGATCTCACCGAACGCCAACGCGTCGTGCTCCTCGCGAAGCTCGCGGGGATGCCAAAGGAATCCATTGCCGACCAACTCGGCCTGACAAGCAACGCTCTGTACAAAGCCACACACGACGCGAGAAAGGCGCTGAAGAAACGATTGATTGAAGAAGGTATCGATGAAGAAGAGGTAAGAGAAGCATTCATGGACGCGTCTAGTACTTCGGAGGTGCCCACGCGATGAAGTACACCATCGACCAACTTCGCGGACTTGCACGGGCGACAGCAGAGACCCGGCCCGATGAGATCGACTGCGACGAGTGGCTCGCGCGTGTTGCAGCCTACATCGAAGCCCGAAGTGACGAAGCCCCGCTCGATCCAGAGATGGCCGCTGTCGAGCAGCACGTCAAGGTCTGCCCGGACTGCCGCGCAGAGCTTGAGGCGTTGATGCGGGCCACGGAGGAAGGCTGATGCTCCGCGTGGAGTTCGCGGGTGCACTAGGCGATCGCCTGGCCGCACGACTTGACGAGCCGGAAGCCGAGAACGGTGTCTACGCCTTGTTCGCACACTGCTTCACATGCTCGAAGGACATAGCCGCTGCCAGCCGAATCGCCCGCGGGCTCGCCGAACGGGGCATCGGTGTGCTGCGGTTCGATTTCACAGGGCTTGGACACAGCGATGGCGAGTTCGCGAACACCTCGTTCTCGTCGAACGTCGGTGACCTCGTTGCCGCTGCCGCTTGGCTCAGAGCTGAGCGACAGGCTCCGACACTGCTCATCGGTCATTCTCTAGGCGGAGCCGCCGTCCTCGCCGCAGCGGATCAGATACCAGAATCGACAGCGGTCATCACGATCGGCGCCCCGGCCGACCCAGCCCACGTCACACATCTGTTCGGCGACGAAGCAACTCGCGAGCTCGAAGAACGCGGCCGAGTCCAGGTATCCATCGGAGGCCGGCCGTTCAGCATCGGACGCGGGCTGCTGGATGACCTTCGTTCACAAGAACCGGCGCAGGTAGTCGGCGGTTTGAATCGAGCTTTGCTCGTGATGCATGCCCCCGGCGATGCGATCGTGGGCATCGAGAATGCGGCACAGATCTATCAGTGGGCAAAGCACCCAAAGAGTTTCGTGTCACTGGACGATGCGGACCATCTCCTGACGAGATCACAAGACGCCCAGTTCGTCGCAGACCTCATCGCGGCATGGGCTCCGCGGTACAGCGGTAAGAGACTGGTTCGCTGATGGCTTTGCTCGACGCGACGCTGATCGAGTTGCTGGTCGCGCCCGCAGTATTGATACCAGCGTGCGGGCTACTTGCGATGTCCACCTCTGCCCGGCTCTCGGCGATCCTTGCGCGCGTGCGTGATCTGCACCGTCAACGCCTTGAGTCATACGTGCTGCACACCGAAGACGATGAGCGTGCGAACCGGGTCCGCGAGATCCGGCTCGAAGGGCTTGAAGTCCAAGCTCATTGGCTCATCCGAAGGGCAGCAATGACGCGGGCTTCACTCTTGTTGATCTACGCAAGCATCGCGGCGTTGCTGCTGAGCTCGACCGGGTTGGGAATCGCTGTCGCATGGTCACCGGCCGAGTACGTCGCGCTTGGATTCTTCGCACTCGGCCTGTTGATCCTGCTTGCCGCAGTCATTGTCGCAATGCTCGATATCTGCCAGTCGCTGAAGTGGGTTCGCTATGAGCACGACCGAGTCTCGAAACTCGACGATCATCACGGCGGAATCTGAATCTGGTTTGAACCGGTAGGCGAGTACGAGTTTGTTCACGATCCATGGCCCAGGACGAAAACGCATCACGGCATGCACCATGCTCTGAGCAACTCCAACCTCTACACGAAGGGATCATTGCACCGTCTTTGGCGGCCCGAACTAGAAACGGCTAGCACCATTTGTGGCAACCGGTAATCCATGGTTTGATAACTACTAGCACAAGCATGACTATACCCGATCATACTCGCGTACTCACGAGTTCAACTAGCGGTGTGTTGTGCAAAGTATTATAACGATTCTTGATTATTTGTATTCGCCTTACACCATCACTCACTAATCACTAAGTAGTTTAGTTCACCGCCCGAGCCTACCTATTGATGAGCACGTCCTACACCTGCAACGCCAACTTTGGAAGCGTATAAGTACACGGCACGCTTGCAAAGACCGAACATCAACAGGGTGCAACAGGCATCCGAACGTGTACGTCCGCGAGTTACATAGGGAAGGTGAGGCTCGCGACCATTGCGATCAATCACTTCGATGGTCAGTGACCGCAATGGCCATAGGGACAGAGCTGTCTTGAGGTAGTATTTCCTGAGAAGTACCCCAGTGCACCAGGAATCCACGGTATCCTTGTTGCGGTTTGTCGTGGGGCTGGATATTGACGTGGACGGCGGCACACGCTGGCCACTGTGAAGAGAACTATCTGCGACATCGCACTGACATATTGGAGGCGTGAAGAGTAATGACACTCAGAAGAATGGGATTGACGTTTGCATGTGGAATATGGATGAGCGGCCTGTGCTTTGCGGATGAAGCAAGCATTCGAGCGTACTTGGCAAAGGTCGAGTCCACCGCCTATCTACAAACCGGGGATTCTCGCATCGAGCTGACGGACCCTGGGAAGCGTGCTCGGCCGAACACATTCGTGTTCCAGAAGTTCATCGGTGGTCTTCCGATCCACGGCGCAAGAGTTGTTGTGATCGAGAACGCCGATGGTACAGTGGCACAAGTCTTCGACAATTCGACCGAAGACCTGGCACTGCGTCGCAATCGTGTTGACATTACGCAGGGCCTAGCCGTTGACTTGGCCGAAGTGGTCCTGCCCGAAGCAATCGCCTCAACCGCACGGCAGGTGTGGTTTCAGACGGGCGACCAAGCCCTCTTGGCATGGGAGGTCACCACGTTGCTGGATGATCGTGGGTTGCCAGCAAGCCCGACGCACTTCGAGACGGTTATCGATGCGACGACCGGTGATGTGTTGTCCGAGCGGCAGTTTGACACCAAGACGTACGCCCCGGGCTCGCCTGAGGCGGAAGACAGTGTCTTCCCTCGTATTGTCATCAATGACACGATCGGTGCACAGGGCTCAAGAGACTACGCCGCCCCGTTCGACGCCGTCGTCAGCATCGGTGGGTGCAGCGGCACACTGATCGCTCCAAACGTCGTCCTCAGTGCGCGCCACTGTGGCATCGGTGCCGGCACCATCGTCAGGTTCGGCGACAACTCGAATAGCCCCACATTCACCACCACGGTTCAATCGTCGATTCTCCCAGACGGCGGCGGCTCGCTCCTAGACGGAGGCGATGTGTCCATCCACATTCTGGCAACGTCGGTTCCTGCCAACATCGCTCAGCCCATGCGGCTGATCGACGAGACCAACGCACTCGTAGGGCAGGTCGCTGCAACTGTTGGATACGGGTTTAACGGGCTCGGCAGCGTTGGCCACGGGTTCAGCACCGATGATATCCGCTGGGGAGGAGAGAACATCATCGATGTTTACGGTAGCCCGGTGAACGCGGGGGGCACCAACATCATCTCGACCGACTTCGACAACGGCACCAGCGGTGCGAACACGATTCCGAGCAGCAGCTCGACTCCGATTCAATTCGAAGCGACAACCGCGCCTGGAGACAGCGGTGGCCCAGTCCTGGTTCAGTCCAACTCCGAGTGGGTGATCGCGGGTGTCCTCTCAGGCGGCACAACGCAAACGAGTGTCTACGGTGATATCTCATGGTGGACGGGCACCGCGATCTACCGCGATGCAATCGAATCCGCCGGCGGCGACTTCACCACTGGCCTAGATATCCTCTTCCCTGATGGGTTGCCCGATGTCGTTTCCTCTACGGGTGGGGACACACTTCGAGTCGATATCGTCCCATCTCCGGAAGATCCGATCGTCCCGGGAAGTGGTACATTCCACGTCGACACGGGCTCGGGGTTCCAGCAAATTGCGCTCGCTCCCGACACGCAGGACAGCTTCACAGCCACTTTCCCTGCGACTCCCGAGTGCCCAACGAACGTAGAATACTTCATCTCGTTCGACCTTCAGTCGGGAACCACCGTGACCGCGCCAAGTGGCGCCTCGCCTCAGTCATCGAATGTATTCCGCACGGTGGCAGCGGACGAAGTGGATTTGGATGACCTGTATGACTTTGAAACGCCTGTTGGCTTCTCGGCAGGTGCGCCCGGAGACGACGCTACGACGGGCGTATGGGTCCGCGTCGATCCGGTCGGCACCGCAGCTCAGCCGGAAAACGACAACTCCCCTAACGGCATCTTCGCGTGGGTCACCGGCCAGGGAAATCCTGGGGGCGGGCTCGGTGACAACGATATCGACAACGGCACGACGTCACTGGTGAGCAACCAGATCGACCTGAGCAATACAGAATCTGCGACAATCTCGTACGCACGCTGGTTCTCCAACGACACAGGTGGCGCACCAAACACGGATGTGTTTGAGGTATTCGTGTCAGACGACGACGGTCAGAACTACGCGCTCGTTGAAACGGTCGGACCCGCCGGCGACGGGACATCGGGCGGCTGGATCGAAACTCAGTTCAATGTCGCCGACTTCGTTGATCTAACCTCAACGATCCGTGTCAAGTTCGTCGCGAGCGATCTCGGCGCGGGCTCGATCGTGGAGGCGGGCATCGACGATGTTCGCATCTTCGGCGTCTCTTGCACGGTGGATGTCTGCCTGGCCGACACCAACGGCGACGGCCTCGTCAACCCTGCCGACTTTACCGCCTGGATCAACGCGTTCAACAACCAACTCCCTGAATGCGATCAGAACGGTGATAACGCATGCACACCGGCCGACTTCACAGCATGGATCGACAACTTCAATGCCGGTTGCCCTTGACCGGACACGTCCGCGGCCGCTGCAAATAGTAGTTTCTTGAGCAACACCACCGAGCCCTAAGATCCATGCTCGGTCTCGTACAATCACAGCTAAGGCCCTCTCACGTTGCATGCGTGCGAGGGCCTTTTGTATGCGTGGACGCAGTATGCTCATCCTGGGACTAACGTGAGAAAATTAGAACCTTCGAGTTTCTCGTCCCGAAATCTATGGTTGCAAACAGGCATAGCCCAAGCGCGCATCAAAGCTTTCCAGTCAAGATGCTCGGCGGCAGGACGTCTCTCGATACCCCGGAGAAGAACCGATTACTACCGTGCTCATTGCCAGCGCGTACTTCATTCTGGTCACCAACCGAGTACCCAAGCTCCTCAAGCGTCATTGTCTTTGCGTGCCCATCGACAAACTGGACGTTCGTCTTTCCGCTGTGCCTCTTATGAGGCGCAGACCTATCTTCGAGCGTCCCCCGAGAACGCGGATCACATATGTCGCTGCTCTCTGAGATACGAGGGGGATCAAGAGCGTATCCATGACCGCCTTCTGCAAATCGCTCGGAGTCTCGGCTGCCGTCCGATCGGTTTGGAGTCCGCAGAGATTCTGGCTTGCCCGCCGCACTACCGAGGCTGTCTGCAGACATCACAGTACTCGAACTGTCAATGGACGAAGCCCGTACCGGGAAGTTCACGAACTTGTCAATACCACCGTCGATAGATGTGAATCGCGTGTTTCCGAGGAATTGATAGTTGTAGCCGTACCCAAAGTTTCTTGAGCTGGACCATGTGTCTGCTTTAGGGCATAGAAAGACGGCCGCCCCATCCACGGCCAGCGAATGCTCGTCCTCGCGCCGTTCCGAGGGAATCGAATAAGCATCGAAACCGGCTGCCGCACCGATGACCGCAAACCACCTCGGACGATACTGTCGGCCATTCCCGAGTTGATAGATATTGTCCTGCTCGTCTGCGAACCTACCTGGCTGACCTGGGACAGATAAATCATCGTTCTCGTTTGCATAGAACTGCCATCCAATTGCGGTCTGTCGAGTATTGGATAGGCACACAAGCTTCTGTGTCAATTCTCTCGATGATGCGAGTGCCGGGAGTAGAAGCGCAAGTAACACTCCGATGATCGCGATGCTCACGAGCAACTCGATCAGCGTAAACCCGAACGCCTCGTTGTGAAGTTGGGATGCCCTCATGTCAACGAACAGACTTGGACTAATATCTCTTGCCGATTGAATTTGTCTCGATTTGCATGAAGTTCTCAATCAGATGCAACCTGCTCATGTATCCTTGCGTAGCCCAGCCATCGAAGGTCGTCCGGGATTGCCTGTATAATCTGAACACGTTCCGAACGTGGCGCTGATTATGTTTGAACCTGTGCCATGCTCTCAGGTGCACGGCTCATCAGCGGGGAAATGTCATGAAACGTGAACGCACTTGGATTCGAGCTGTTTCTGCGATCGGTTCCGGATTCATCATATTGACCGTTGGTTGCTCCACTCAGAGCGGCTATGGAACGCTGCAACGCGGAAGTGAGCAACGTGACCGGAAAGCGCTCACGGCTGAACAGGAAGCCACGGCTCTCGCCAATCTCGAACGGAAGCAGGCGAAGTTCGATCGTCGCGGTGGTCCCAAGCGGGCCGACAAACCGCAGGAGGCGATCGACTTCTTCATGGCTCAACGTCTCACTCCCGCGATGGACGGATACCCGATCAGGCAGATCGAGCAGTCCGCTGCGCAGATCCGAGCAAGAGAGGCCCAGAACCGCGGAGCTATGCCGGGCGGCATTCTCGGATGGGAATCGATCGGCCCGGGCAATATCGGTGGTCGCACACGAGGTCTGGCCATAGATACTAACAACCCGAACATTCTCTACGCTGGTGGTGTTGCCGGCGGCGTTTGGAAATCGATCGATGCCGGCGCAAGCTGGAATCCCACAGGCGACACCCTGATCAATCTCGCGGTGAGTTCTCTCGCAATCGATCCCAACAATTCTCAGGTGCTTTACGCAGGCACAGGCGAGGGCTTCTTTAACGGCGACTCGGTGCGCGGGCTCGGTGTCTTCAAGACAACTGACGGCGGCGCGACCTGGACGCAGCTTGCCTCGACGACAGGCAGCAATTTCTATCATGTAAACCAGATCAAGATCAGCCCGACCGATTCGAACCGGATTTTCGCAGCCACTCGCTCTGGTGTTTGGCGATCAGTCAATGCCGGCGCAACTTTCGATCCCGTTCTCCGCAATCCATTCGTGATCAGTGGATCGCCTGCATCGAACGGATCAACAGGTGGAGCGCTCGACCTCGATATCCAGCCCGGTTCTAACCCCGAAGTCATACTTGCAACATTCGGTACGTTCGATTCCGATGGCCTCTTCCGCTCCGCCGACGGCGGTAACACGTGGGCAGAGGTCGGGACTTCGGGTGATGTCAACATCTTCAACCAGGGTCGGATGAACGTGGAGTTCTCGCCCTCAAACCCCAACGTCGCTTATGTCGCGATGGCTGACAACGGTAACGGCGGATCGTTCGGTACCTTTGTTAACCTGTTCCGCACCGCTGACGCCGGGCTCACCTGGACACCCCAAACCAACCTCGGTACAGGATTCAACAACTTCCTGTTCTCGAACGTCCCGTTCGGTACAGGTTGCTTCGGAACCTCCAACTTCGCCCAAGGCTGGTACGACAACGCGCTCGCAGTCGACCCGGTCGATGAGAACATCGTCTGGATAGGCGGTGTTGATCTGTTCCGGTCGGACAACGCCGGGCAGACATTCGGTCTTGCGAGTTACTGGTATTTCGATCCAACAGACCCGAACTACGTGCACGCTGACCATCACGCGCTCGCGTTCCATCCAGATTACAACGGTACTTCTAACCAGATTCTCTACTCCGGCTCCGACGGAGGTGTCGCCCGCACAACGAATGCTCGCGCTTCAACGAGCCAGAACGATTGCCCGTTCTCAGGCGGAGGCGCTCTCCCCGGGATCACTTGGACCCAGTTGAACAACGGCTACGCGGTCACCCAGTTCTATCACGGTGACGCGGCACAGACCGGCGAACTGTACCTCGGCGGCTCACAGGACAACGGCACGGCTAGAGGCAACTCGGCAAATCTGTCACAGCCCTGGGACCGTGTTGTCGGCGGTGACGGCGGGTATGTCGCAATCGACCCGACCAACTCAAATATCATGTACGCCGAGACTCAGAATTTCCCCACGATCCGGAAATCGACGAACGGCGGCAACAGCTTCAGCGATGCAACAAGCGGTATCACTGATTCCGATGGCCTCTTTATTACACCCTTCATCATGGATCAGAACGATCCGAACACACTGTTCACAGGCGGCGGACGCCCATGGCGTACAACCAACGGCGCATCGTCGTGGCAGGCCGTTGGGCCGAACTTTGGTAATGCGGGACGCATCAGCGCTATTGGTATCGCAGAGAGCGACGGCGACGTCGTGTACCTGGGCTACGAAGATGGCTATGTCGCAACCTCTACCAACGCACGGAGTGCGAACCCGTCGTGGACGCTGCGAAGTGCCGGACTTCCTGCTGAAGCTGGATTCATATCTTGGATCGCCGTCGATCCGAACGACTCGCAGACGGCGTACGCGACCAGCTCCACGTTCGGTATTGATCATATCTACAAGACATCAGACGGCGGTGTGTCGTGGAACTCCATCGATGGCATCGGTTTCACGGGTGTCCCAGACATCCCCGTGCATTCCATCGTGGTCCGCCCCAGCGACCCGGACACGCTCTACGCGGGAACGGAGCTTGGTGTATTCGTCACAACAGACGGAGGAGACAACTGGACACCCGCCAGTAGCGGCATGGCCAACACAGTTGTCGAGAACATCGAGTTCGTGAGCGACGACATCCTCGTTGCATTCACACACGGCCGCAGCGCGTTCATTACTCAGCTCTCCTCACAGGGCATCGATATCGAACCCGTAGGTAGTCTGGTTACCACTCTGCAGCCAGGCATCGCTACGGCGCTCAGCTTCAGCGCCGTAGTTACAGACGACACCATTGTTGGTACGCCTTCTGTTTCTTTCACCCGTGCCGATGCGACAGGCGGCAGTGTCAATCTCGTCGAGACCTCGCCTGGAATCTGGGAGGGTGATCTGCCAGCCTTCAGCTGCGGCGATGACCCAACTTACTTCGTTACCTTCACGGGTGCCGCGGTAGGTGCGGTGAACTTCCCAGCGAGCGGCTCAATCTCGACATTCGTTGGCACGATCGACGAGTTGTTTGCTGACAACTCGGAGACCGACACGGGCTGGACCGTGAGCGGCGACGCTTCGGACGGCCAATGGCAACGGGGCTTCCCGCAAGGTAACGATCGCGGCGACCCCGCGGCAGACGCCGACGGATCAGGGCAGGCATGGCTGACTGATATCGATGATGGAACAACAAATTCCGACATCGATAACGGGACAACGATCCTCACCAGTCCCCAGCTCAACACGCCGGCCGGCTCAACCATCGCATACCAGTACTGGTTCAACGATATACCTGGCGGCCCAGCCGACAATGACGCGTTCGTCGTGGAGGTGTCAGATAACGACGGCGCGACATACACAGCTGTTCGAACTGTTACCACAACCGCCTCTACTTGGCGCTCGGACATACTGGTTGCCGGAGTAGATTACCAACCCTCATCCACAACTCGAGTGAGGTTCCTGGTCAACGACGATGATCCACAGGGCGTCATCGAGGCGGGATTGGATGACATTGTTGTCTCAGCCCAGACTTGCGACGATGTGACCCCATGCCTGGCAGATACCAACGGCGATGGTGTCGTCTCACCCGCCGACTTCACAGCATGGATCAATGCGTTCAACAACAACCTCCCTGAGTGTGACCAGAACGGAGATGGTTCTTGCACCCCAACCGATTTCACTGCATGGATCGCCAACTTCAATGCCGGGTGTCCATGACCGGTACGATGCGCAGTGCAATCATCAATTTGACATCAGTCATATTTGTGTAGGCATGGTTCTTTATGAGCACTTAGAATGCCGATATCACTCGCGGCTTGCAAGTTACTTAGACGGCATAGTGACTGCTCTATTGAAAGCGGTGGGCGACTCAGAAATGCCGTACAGCCTCTAGTGCCGCTTCCGAGCAAAATAGCAACTGAAACAGCCGAGAAATACCAATCAGATTCTGTTGTACGGGCCGCTCGATCCGCGGTACTGTATAGGCATCAGATGGGGAAGCGAGGATCCGTAATGCATCGAGTTCTGTTGGTGTTGGCTTTGGTAGCGGTCGCAGGCGTCGGGTTCGCGCAGGAAACCAAGGATCGGTATCCCGAAGGGGCAGCCACGCCTCGGGGGCTGACCGCGGCTGAGCGGACGGTGATCGCGAAATCCCCCCTTCTAGCGGCTAGAGGCGCGGGAGCCCCAATGGGAGATGTTCGCGCGGTTGCTGAGTATGAGCCGATGGAGGGGATCCTCATTGCGTACGAGGGGCCTTCATCGTGGCGGGCCGTGCTGCGGAACATGGGACGGCACATCACGACGACAGGGAACGCTGACCTGTTCATCATGTGCGACACTTCGAGCGAGGCAACAAGCGCACGGTCGGACTTCATCGCGGCGGGGGCAGATGCGTCGCGCGTATTCACGAAGGTCCGGCAGACCGACACAATCTGGATGCGCGACTACGGACCCCGGTATATCTACGAGAACGGGATCCGCGCGATCGTGGATCACACATACAACCGGCCCCGGCCGAACGACAACCAGCTGCCGACGTTCTGGGGCGCAGACAGAGGCGAGGTGGTGTACACGATCCCGCTCGTGCACGGGGGCGGCAATTACCACCTCGATGCACTCGGCGGCGCAGCGTCGACGCTGCTGATCGCGAATGAGAACCCGGGACTGACGGGCAGCCAGATCATCGAGCTGTGGCGAGACTTCCAGGGTGTCGATACGACGCTATTCGACCCGCTCCCGGCATTTGTTGATTCGACGCAGCACATCGATATGTGGATGCAGATCGTCGCCGACGACGTGATCGTGATCTCGGACTGGCCCCTGGAGCCCGGGTCATCGTGGGACGCAACCTGTGATGCGGCTGCGGCGGACTACGCGGCTGCGGGGTGGACAGTGATCCGGACGCCTGCCGTCCGCCAGGGCGGAACGCATTACACGTTTACGAACGTCGTCATATGCAACGGCATCGTGCTGATCCCGGAGTACGACAACATAAGTGCAACCTATTCGCAACAAGCGTTGGCGGCATGGCAACTGGCTGTGCCCAACAGGACAGTGGTGCAGGTCGACTGCGACGCGATTGTGACGGCGTCGGGAGTGATGCACTGCATTGTCATGCATATTCCAGAGAACTCGGGCGGACTCAATCCAGTCGCGTGGCTGACCGCGCCGGACGGCGGAGTGTTCGAAGCCGGTGAGACTGTAAACCTGGCGTGGAGGACTGATGACGACGAGGGCGTGGTCACGGTCGATCTCCTGTTCCGAGCCGAGCCGTCGCAGGCGTTCGAACTGATCGCTGAGGGCATCGCCAATACCGGCTCGTTCGCGTGGACTGCGCCGGACGTGAACACCGAGACCGGAACGCTCCGGGTAGTGGCTAGGGACGCGGACGGACGGGAAGGCGCGGACGACACAGACAGGCCGATCACGATCACCGGATCGACCTGCCTAGCGGATACGAACGGCGACGGCATCGTCAACCCCGCCGACTTCACTGCGTGGATCAACGCGTTCAATAACCAGTTCCCTGAATGTGACCAGAACGGTGACGGCTCTTGCACCCCCACCGACTTCACCGCGTGGATCAACAACTATAACAACGGATGCTGAAGGAAATACGAAGAAGCTGGGTCACCCTAGATACACAGTCGCTACGTACTAGATGCGTACGATGATGTGGGACTCGTATGTGACGCACATGACGGCGCCCCGCCCTCACTCAGAACACTGACGAGGGGCAGGTTGATGAGGCGAAGCCTGACGATGCGGTCCGCTACAGCAGTGTTGCACGCACGGTGCCGAGCGTGTATGAATGCACCAATGCTGAGGCACCTGATCAACCTGACTATCGCTCTGTGGCTTGTTGCAGGATCGGCACCGCAAGCGATGAGCACAGCAGAGCCCATCGCGGCACAACCGACCACGGAGTTGGCCTTGATGACGTGGAACATCTGGCGCGGTGGGTGCGAGGATGGCGAAACCATCGGACCTGATCGCGTTGTCGAGTTGATTCGCGAGAGCGGCGCTGACGTTGTGGCGATGCAGGAAACATACGGATCGGGTGAACGGATCTCAGAGGCGCTCGGCTTCCACTTTGCACCTCGTGGAACGAACGTCTCGATCCTCAGCCGCTACCCGATAGTGGAAGACCTCTCGGTACACGAGGAGTTCATGTGCGTCGGCGCACTGATAGAGCTGCCTGACTCATCGTGTGTTGCCGTCTATTCGATCTGGCTGCCGTACTCAGCCGAGATCTGGGAGGCGGGAACCCGTGATGTCTCTCGGCCGGAGACGATGTTCGCGGCCTGCCAAGCCTCACACGAGAGCCTGACTGCGATGCACGCGGCGATCGAAGCACGACTGGCGGATGCGAAGTACGACAACGTGCCTGTTGTGATCGCAGGTGACTTCAACTCTATGTCCCATCTGGACTATGGCGAAGCCGGGTGGGATCAGTACCACGCGGTCATCGACTGGCCGACGAGCCGCATCCTGACGCACCACGGATTCGTGGATACGTATCGTGCGTGCAATCCGCACATCGACCGTACGCGCGACAGCACATGGACACCACGCTTTCCTGAGCAGGAGCAGGACCGCATCGACTTCATCTACGTCAAGGCTACCCAATGGGGAGCCACTTCCTCACGAGTGTTGCGAGATCACGCAGTGCAGTTTCCGTCTGATCATGCCGCCGTGGTCACCACACTTGGGCGCTCGAGCAACGAGCCAAGAGGCGGTAGCGACGACGGCACGTCCATCCGTGCGGTCAGCTACAACATCAAGCATGGCTACGGCATGGATGGCACGATCGATCTCGATCGAACCGCAAAGGTGCTGCGTGACCTCAAGCCGGACTTTGTAGGCCTGCAAGAGGTCGATCTCGGTGCAGCGAGGAGCGGTCAGCGGAATCAGGTCAACGACCTTGCCCAAGGCCTCTCGATGCATCCTGCATTCGGTTCGTTTATGGAGTTCCAGGGAGGGCGCTATGGCATGGCGATTCTCTCCCGCCATCCAATTGTCAACGTCACGCGTCTGTCCCTACCCGACGGAAACGAACCGCGCATCGCGTTGATCGTGGAGGCGAGACTTCCGGAGGGTGGGACAGTCCTCGTTGTCAACGTCCATTTCGACTGGGTCGAAGACGATGCGTACCGATTCCGTCAGGCGAATGTGCTCGCCGAGTATCTGCGCACCGTTACGCAGCCGTTCATCCTCCTCGGTGACTTCAACGACGAATCTGGCTCACGGACGTTGGCTTTGTTCGAAGATCTGGCGACTGAGATCAAGAAGCCCGCCGCCAGGCGGTTCACGTTTCCGTCGAACCAACCCGCACGAGAGATCGACTTCATCTGGTGCGCCCCGGGAACGGCTTGGATCTCCGGAAACACCACGGTCGTTGCGGAGGCGATGGCCTCTGATCACAGGCCGATCGTCACGGACTTGGTGTTGCGATCGCCTGATTGACTCTAGGGCTAGCGGGATTCCCCGATGACGATTTACCGAGAACTCCGCCTCCTCCTGAGAACCTCGCAAGGATATTCATCTCGGTTGGTCGTTGGCGGTAGCGAGCTTCTCGAAGCGCACAACTGCACGGCCGATCAGCTCAGCTTATTCAAAAACGAGTTGGAGCTGATGGCGTTTGATGATCGAGCAAGAGAGCGCTATTCCAATGATTGACGCCATCAGATATACGGCGCTGGGCCTCGCACTTCTGACGCTGACAAGAACAAACATCTACCCACTTAGATGCCTGCATGTTGCTTCCTGTGTTTATGCGCCTTCTATGGGTATCTCGTGGAGCCTGCGCCAGTGGCCGTTGGTGCTGTTCTGTTCTGCTGGATACACCTCATCCGCATGAGGCAAATGAGCAACTCAAACAGAAAGGAGAAGAACCATGAACCTGATCGGGAATACGCCTCTTGTCAAGCTCCGTAATCTGACAGGAGAGGATTGCGCGGATATCTATGTGAAGTTCGAAGGGGCGAACCCGACTGGGAGCATGAAGGATCGAATGGCCTTGTCGATGATTGAAGGTGCGGAGCGCAGAGGCGAACTCGGGCCTGGAGGGCGAGTTGTTGAATACACTGGGGGCAGCACCGGGAGTTCGCTTGCGATGGTCTGTGCGACGCGCGGATACGAGGCATACTTCGTGTCATCGGATGGATTTGCAGAAGAGAAGCTGCAGACAATGCGTGCCTACGGGGCAACCGTAGAGATCGTCCACGCCGAGAATTGCATACTGACTGCTGACGTCATCGATCGGATGATTGCTCGGGCAAAGGAGCTCGTAGATGAACCTGGGACGTTCTGGCCTGATCAGGTGAACAACATTGACAACAAGCTCGGATACCACTCGATGGGGCAGGAGATCCTCGCGAAGCTAGGAACGAACATCGATGAGTTCGTGATGGCCGTTGGTGGAGGGGGCTGCATTTCGGGGAATGCAGAAGTCCTGAAGGAAGCTATCCCATCCATAAAGGTTGTTGGTGTGGAACCGTACTATGTCCGCAATGTCTCAGGCGGCGACACAAGCGGCAAGCACAAACTCGAGGGGATCGGGCTGTCCTTTGTTCCGACCATTCTCAGGCGCGACCTGATTGACGAAGTCATCCCGGTCAAGGACGAAGACGCCTATTCGACCGCTCGTGCGCTAAGCCAGCAGGAAGGTATCCTGGGCGGAACAACCTCGGGCGCGAATGTCTGGGCAGCTTTGAAGCGAGGGCGGGAGCTTGGCCCGGGAAAGACTGTTGTAACGGTGGTCATTGACACCGGGCTGCGGTACCTGAATGGCGACCTATACGCCTAGGTAGTAAACAAGGCGAAGCCCACTGTCACTAAAGAACTTCCGCTTCGAATCGGGGTGACAGGATACCAGTTGAACTTTTTCAGACCGAGATCGACCTCTGGAGCCTGGAAACGCAGCTGTTGGTTTCGCCGTGGTAGAATCAGCTCAGCATGAGAACCAGTGCTAGGCATTGCGAGTTGTTTTTGCCAGATGGCTGGATGTCGCGCATCGATAGATGTGCTCGCTGGCCTGATCCACGGTTGCACGGGCCGTCCGTCGATTGATCGTTTCGTGTCCGGAGATTTGAAATGCCGTCATTGAAGAACATCTTGGCCGGGCTGCTGGTGACAGCGGCACCTGCGGCTTTCAGCTCAGCGCAAACGTCTCCGATGGAGCTTCTCGAGCGTGGGCCTCATGAGGTCGGGTTCCGGGTTCTTGATCTGACCGATCATGCCCGGGCTCTGTCGGATTCGTTCGGTGAGCGGGCGCGACCGGTTCAACTGTGGTTGTGGTACCCGGCGGAGGACTCCGGCGACGGGGAGTCACTCACGCTGGGCGAGTATCTGCGCTTTGGGACAGGAAAGATCGGCGAGATTGGGTACACCGAGGCGCGGTACGAGGCGAGGATCGCCGAGTACGAAGGTGCATTCCGGCGGATTCTCAGCCCGGAGCAACTCGGTGAAGCACTCAGCCGTCCGATGAGAGCTGTCAAGAACGCGCCGGAGTCGGGTGGTCGATTCCCGCTTGTGATGTATGCCTCTGGGGCGCCTGGGGACGCGAGTGATAACGCGCCGCTGCTCGAATTGATAGCAAGCCATGGGTATGTCGTTGCGGGTGTGGGCTGCCTTGGTTTGCACGGCGAGCAAGTGCGGGGCGCACTTGCGGATATGGAAGCCACGCTGGGGGACCTCCGGTACGGGCTCGGTGTGGCTTCTCGTTTCGACAACGTGGATCCAGAACGGGTCGCGGCGATGGGGTACAGCTGGGGCGGCTGGGCGGCGGCATGGCTTGATGTGATGGACGCGCGGATCGACGCCACGATGCTTCACGACGCAATGCCCGGGCTCCGATTTGAGTGGATGACATCGTGGTTCGAGTCGATGTCCCCCGAGCACTCGATGCGTCTTGATGACACGCCAGTACTGGATGTGATGGCCGGCCGGAAAGCCTCCATGCTTCCCCCGGTGCCGGTGGATGAACGACGGGCCCAGAGCGTGTTCGATGAGAGCCCGTATCGCAGCGGGTCGGCTTTGGTGCTTGAAGACATGGATCATTCGGGGTTCGCGTCGACCACACTTGTGCTTTTCGGACACACGAAGGTCGAGCCCGGAAAGCGGGATCGAGCATTCGCGGCGGCAACCGCCGCGAGCCTTCGATTCCTTGATGAGCATCTCCGGGGCGGTGCGCCCCTGACAACCGAGTCGATCAAACCCACGGTCGAGCGGATGGCTGTCCCCGGACCGGTGCACGTCGATTCGAAGCGGGGAGAGCGCCGTCCGCCGAGCGGGGCTGAGTTCGTTGCGCTCGTTGAGGCGGAGGGGCTCAAGGCGGGCGAAGCCGAGTTCGATCGGGCTCGCGGCTTGGATCCCGCGGTGCAGCTGTTCGGTCCGCGCGAGCTCACTGTCCTTGGCACCGCGGCTTTTGCCTCCGGCGATGTCGACGGCGCGGCCGACGTGATCAAGCTGCAGATCAAGGCCTACCCGCGAATCCTGAGGAACTACATGGATCTCGGGTTCATCTACGAGCAAGCGGGGCGGACCGAGGAATTGCTCGAAACGTGTCGGCGGATGCTCAAGATCGACCCTGAGGACCCTTGGGCGCTTCGGCGGGTCTCGGGCGATTGACCCAGCGCGCTCCTCGCGACCGGCCGTAAATCGGGGTGACAGGACACCAGTTGAACTTTTCACTCAGCAGGTCGGCCTCTGGAGCTTGAAAACGCTGATCTTGCTTTCGCCGCGAGACGTCCGCTCTACTTGTTCATCTACACATCGACGGCAGTGTTGATTGGCGGCACGTCTAGGCACCATGCTGCAAGCATGCAAATATTTGCCTTGCAAATTACTTGCATGCAAGTCTTTTGCACGCTACCGTGTCCCCCATGAACGAACACCCCCTCACATCTCTGCTGGCTGACCATATTGAAGAGCAGATTGAGCGACGACGGGCCGCGCCGATCTCAACCCCTGTTCTGCCCCAAACGATTCGAGATCACCTCGAGTCGTCCTTTGACTTTCGCTCTCCACTGTCAGCAGAATCGGTGTTCTCTGGCACGACCGAAATGCTGTGGAACTGGGCCGAGCACGCGACAAATCCCCGCCACTATGGGCTCACCCGCCCAACTGTCGACCGCATCTCAATCGTGGCCGATGCACTCACAGCGCTCTACGACCCCAATCTGGCGATGTGGGAGTTCGCGCCTGGAGCCACGGAGATCGAACGGCACGTACTTCGAGTCCTAGGCAGGAAATTTGGGTTCGACATTGACGAGGGCTTCGGGAATTTCACGTCGGGTGGAGCAGAGGCAAATCACACAGCGACCATTGTTGCACTTACTGCCAAGTTTCCAAACTTCGCCCAAGGTGGAGTCCGCCAGCTTGAAGGCGCGCCGACTCTCTACGTATCAGACGAGGCTCATCACTCGTTTGACAAAGTCGCCCTGGCAGTCGGTCTTGGCCGAGACGCAATTCGACGCGTCCCGGTTGGCGAAGACCTGAAAATGGACGTGAAGAGACTAGAGGCGCTTGTACATCAAGATCGTTCAGAGGGTCGTATCCCATTCATGGTTGTGGCCACTGCGGGCACTACTGGAGCAGGCGTGGTTGACCCATTGCACTCCATAGCTAGGGTTGCTGCAGAATGCGACCTTTGGATGCACGTAGATGGCGCGTGGGGTGGAGCCGCCGCGTTGTCAGAGAGCCTGAAGCCTGTTCTGAAAGGCATGGATGAGGCTGATTCCCTCACCGTTGATGCTCACAAATGGCTGTCAAGTCCAGTAGGAGCGGGGATGTTCTACTGCCGACATCGACAGCCGATCAATCAAGCTTTCAGCACGAACGCGGGTTACGTGCCCGACCTGGCTGATGACGGTCGAATCTACCCGATGTACACAACTATGCAATGGTCTCGGCGATGCACGGGGCTGAAGTTGTTCATGATGCTTGCGCAGCATGGCCTTGGCGGGGTTGTACGCCGAATCGAGCATCAGGCCGAGATGGGGCAGCGCCTCAGGGGAGAGTTGATTCGTACAGGATGGAGCATCCTCAACGAGACGACTCTCCCTGTTATCTGTTTCACTCACCACGATCTGCGGAACGACGCAGCGACGCATCGAAGCATGGTGCAATGGCTCAAGAACAACCAACTCGCCTGGATTTCATCGCTTCAACTCCGTGAGAACCAGTATGCGCTTAGGGCCAGCATCACCAACTATGAATCCAACCCGGACGACATTGATCACCTTGTGTCCAGTCTGAACGATGCGCTGAAGGTAGAATTGCGAGCCACATGTGCTGCCGCGTCACGGGCAGATAAAGCAGACCCCGCCACACAGATTTCGGACGAGGAATAAGAGAGTGGAACGCATCGAAGACTGCATAAGTTTCCTGATCAACAAAGCGGCCCAGGGGGTTGCCAAGCGAACTCGGGAAACACTCAGTTCGTTCAATGTGACACCGGCACAGTATGCGGTCCTCTGGGTCCTCTGGGAACGCGAAGGCTTGAGCGCCGCGGACATCGCTGCACGGCTGCGACTCGACAGCGCTACGACAACCGGCCTGATCGATCGCCTTGAGTCAGCAGGCTTTGTCGAACGACGTTGTCATCCGAGCGATCGACGAGTCTACTGCCTGCACCCGACGAGCGAGGGACTTGCTCTTCAGGCCCCTCTCGAATCGGCGATGGATGAGTTGAATGACTCGATTGCAAGTGAGCTTGGTTCAGATACGGCGATCCTTTGGGAAGCACTCGCGAAGATCGGAAACATCCAGACGAGCCCACAAAACAGTGACATATGAAAGCCCAGTCACACTGCCGCGAGCCCCAAAACGAAGTGATAGTACTTTCCATGTTGACTCGAACATGAATGAATAGGGCTCCGCGGCCCGCGGTCTACGTCACCGTTTCACAGACGATCTCGCATATTTGGTTGATGCGCTGAAGATTGACTATCCAAGCCGTGCTTGGTGGATTGCCTGTTTGAACTTCCGATTGGAGGGCAAGAACCTCGTTCCCACTACGAAACAGCCCTTCGACATGCTTGTCGAAGGGCTTGATCTCTCGTGAATCGGGGTAACAGGATTTGAACCTCCGACCTTCTCGCCCCCAAAGTCATGGCAATCTCGATTTCTGGGCCGTGAGGGCTTATCCAGATGACACGTTGGGCCAGAGCTGGACACCGTTACCGGTACGCATACCGGCAACTGCATGCACCCGATGTGCCTCTCGTCATCCCACAGCTCGGGGTGATGCACGGGCGCTCGGAACAATTTTTTGCGGCTTTCTGGGTACTGAAAGGCGATTTTGCGAGCATCTGCCTTCTCTGTAGAGAAAAGAAGAGTGTGAGCCTTGACAGCCTGCCTACTAGTTGGTAGAGTGCACACATGGACAGAAAAGAGCAAATCTTGGAGATCGCTACAGAGCTGATCCAAACGCGGGGCTACACCGCATTCAGCTACCAAGATCTCTCAGACCGTCTTGGTATTACCAAGGCGAGTATCCACCATCATTTCCCCAGCAAGGCGAATCTTGGTTTTGCCGTGGCAGAGCGGTACTCCACCGCGGTCACCGCCTCGCTCGCTGAGGTCAAGCAGAATACTGATGATCCATGGGAACAACTCGATGGGTACGTGGGTCAGATCCTGCAGTTGATTAAAACTCGGGACCGCATCTGCGCCGCTGGTGCCGTGCACTCTGAATACAACGTCGTGCCTGAATCCATGAGCGACGCAATGGCAAGGCTCGCGAAGCACATCATCGCATGGCTCACCGATGTGCTTGAAGTAGGACGCCGAGAAGGAATGATGGACTTTCCAGGAAAGCCTGAGCATCAAGCGGCGCTCGTATTTGCCGCGGCCCAAGGCGCGATGCAGTTCGGGAGAGCGCATGGCGCCGTCAAGGCACGCCAGATCATGGACCAGATCAAGGAATCACTGAAAGCGGCATAGTCGTCGTTTTTATTTCATCAGAATACCTACCTACTAGTAGGTCAATATCGGAGAACTCTGAAATGATCAAGAACACCACACGCCAAACCGCGTCCAGCCTGCTCGCGGCCGTCGGGCTGAGCGTTCTGTCGCTTGCGGCGATCCCTGCGAATGCCTCGCCTCCAGGCGCTGCACCCGACGCCATCGTTGAAAGCGTGCCGGTCTACACCCGGTCGATGGAAATCGACGGCACGACCATCTACTACCGCGAAGCTGGGACGGACCGACAGGACACTGATGAGCCGGTCATTGTGCTGCTGCACGGCTTCCCCACCAGCTCGCACATGTTCCGGGACTTCATTCCGAAGCTCGCGGATGAGTATCGCGTGATCGCACCCGACTACCCAGGGTATGGACTATCGGACGCGCCCCCTGCTGAAGACTTCGAGTACACCTTCGACAACATCGCGGGCATGATGGAGGAACTGCTCGACCGTCTCGGTGCTGAGCAATGGGTGCTCTATCTCCAGGACTACGGCGCACCTGTTGGGTTCCGCCTTGCCACGGAGCATCCCGACCGAGTCGCAGGGCTCATCGTTCAGAATGGCAACGCGTATGAGGAGGGCCTCCCTGATTCGTTCTGGGGTCCATGGCGCGACTACTGGAAGAACCCGAATGACCAGAAGGCGATCAAGTACCTCGGCGGTCTTCTGACACTCGAAGCGACGAAGTGGCAGTTCACACACGGTACGCGCATCCCTGATGCGATCAGCCCTGACAACTGGCTCGTGGTCCAGCCACTGCTCGATCGTCCCGGGAATGTCTTCGTGCAACTGGAACTCGCGTACGACTATGGGAGCAATCCGCCGCGGTATCCGCAGTGGCAAACGTACCTCCGCGAGCATCAGCCCCCCACCATCATCACCTGGGGTCGTCACGACGAGATTTTCCCTGCTTCCGGCGCGCTGCCGTACCTGCGCGATCTCCCCAACGCCGAACTCCACCTGCTTGATACGGGCCACTTCGCTCTCGATGAGGACGGCGACCTGATCGCCGCGCTCGTCCGCCGTTGGCTTGAGCGTGAAGTCGTTGGTCAGAACAACATCACAAGCACGCACGCTTCAACGGACGTGCGCGAATAACCCAGGCCAATCCGGCACATATTTTAGAACCCTTGAAAGGAGAATCACCATGACACGTCTGAACCTCATCGAAATTCCTGAAGCCAACGAGCAAGCGACTGAACTGCTCAACGCAGTCAAGAAGAAGCTCGGCATCGTGCCCAACATGACCAAAGCAATGGCGAATGCGCCCGTGGTCTTGGAAGGCTACCTCGGCTTGAGTGGAGCGATTGGCTCGGGGACACTCTCACCTCGCCTGCGAGAACAGATCGCGCTGCTCTCGGCGGAGAGTAACGGCTGCCGGTACTGCCTCTCAGCGCATTCCGCGATTGGCAAGTCCGTTGGTCTAAGCCAAGACGAGATCAACAACGCACGCCAGGGCGAAGCCGCCGATCCCAGAGAGGCTGCGGGTCTGGAGTTTGCGAAGGCGATCCTTGCTGAACGTGGCGGCGTGAGCGAATCGGATTTCGATGCGGCGCGCCAAGCTGGATACAGCGACTCCGAGATCACCGAGATCATCGGCAATGTCGTCGTCAACGTGTTCACGAACTACTTCAACCGAGCTGCCCAACCAATCATCGACTTCCCCGAAGTCGAGCCGGCTTGCGCCTGCTGAGCATGCCCCTCTCTCATCGCGTCGGCGTGAAACCACGCCGACGCGACTTGATCTCATGCGGCGCAACTTGCGAGGGCAGCAGGCGACCAGGGATCGCTCGATAGAGCCAGTCAAGCCGGTAGCTGGTTGTGTTCCTGTACGAATGCTGACCAAGCCGATCTCGCACCGGCTGCGAACGCCCTCGCGGTACATCTCGATTGCGTCGCCAACACTCATCTGCGACGCATTGACTTCAATCACATCCGTGGATGACTCGGCGGAACGCCCCGTCCCCTCAATGTCGGCCAAACGTCATGCCCCTGCTCTATTAGGCGCTTCCCAATGGCCAAGGTGATGTATGAAGTTGTGCCGAAACCGGATTATCGCCGATCTCGCCCGAATGATCCGGCGCGAGCCTATCGCCTTACCTCAGCGCACAAAAAAGCAGAAGCCTCTTATTTCCAAGGACTTCCGCTTCAGATCGGGGTGAGAGGATTTGAACCTCCAACCTTCTCGTCCCGAAATCTCTACTGACCAACGATCGATTCGGCTCGAAACATAGTCCAAGCTATAAGTTACACTGCAGCTCGGTGGATTGCTATCCACATCAACCTATCACATATAGTGAGGTTCAGTATTGGACGTGAATCATCCAGGCAATGTACACAATTGAGTCAGTCTGTCGCAAGAACTGCTCCAGAGCGAGGAGCGACATACTTGACTATGCCGGCAACCAGCGCATCTGAGATATAGTGACTATTCATCTCTGTCGATAAACTCTGGCTCTATCTGCGAGCATCACGCAACGTATCGAAAGTCTCAATGATGCCTCTGAAGTTCCAATACTCCGGCGGCCGGTCGAGCGCTGATACCGCCAGAGCATCTCCGTCGTCGATGAACCGCATGGACATCACCGACCCGACCGCGTCGAATAGTGCGAGTTCTCGCATATCAGAGAGGCGGATTGCCTTCACCAGACCGGCGCGGTCGCCCACCATCGCAATCTCGCCCGCGGGGTGGACCTCGACACAGAACAAGCTGTGCTCACTGAGTGTGCCCGATGAGTGAATGTGGCCGGTTTGAACATTGATCTTGTGAAGCATACCCGGATCCCCAACTGCAAGCAGTTCAATAGAACCCGGGAGAAACGTGAGACTCCGTAACTGAGCCGATGCTGTCCGGATGATCTTGAACTCGCCTCCTTCCTTTAGAAGATCGAGCACGGCGATTGTGCCATCGCGCATCCCCAACGCAACCCAGTTCCCGTCCCCTGACCACGTCAGATCAGAAATCACAGCTGCCGATGGGACTGCGCGTGTCTCCGTCTTGGTAGAGTTGATTGGATCGACGAGCACTAACGCGCCCGGATTCTGTGCAACAGCGAGCACGGGTGGATGTTCACCCGGGCGGAATTGCATGCCCGCGATCGAATCCGAATCCAGGCGGACGACTTGACCTCTCCCGGCATCCTCAAGAGGCAGGATCTCAAGCGTGTTGCTCAGATCACAGGTTGCAAGCAGACCGTGGTCGTCAGAGACAGCAATCCTGACTGCCCGGATCTCACTCTCGATCGGTCCAGATTCACCAGTACGGTTGTGCGCCTGGAGCTTCTCTGAATCATCGAACGTAAAGAGCGTCGAGGTTCTCGCCGAGTAATCGAGTTGATGGGTCTTGCCTGTAGCCCCCCCGAGTCCTCGCCTCCAAGAATGGACCGGCGAGGACCAGACTCTTAGGTCACCCGCTGCATCAAGCGTGACAAGTTTCTTTGAATCCGAAGTAAAAGAGTGTGATACGACCGACCCGGAGTGCCCCGGTAGCCCGTCATAAGGTTGCCAGGTGTTGGTGTCCCACAGATGCAGTGTCGGATCGCCGTGCGCAAATGCGGTCATCACGTTCCAGTCTGGGTCGCTGCTCACCCAGACGCGATACCCGGGGTGCGAAAGCAGCGGCTCGGGGTGCACTTGGTTCTCCATGTCGATCACGACTAGGCCCCCGCCGTAGGCGATCGCGCATCGGGTGTAATCCGGACTCACGAGGAGCTGTGGGCTGGGCCCAATCTGAGAGAAAGTAGGTTCTGCGAGCTCTCGACTTACAAGAACGGTGTCGGCAGTGATATCGCGCAGCCTCAGCGTGCCATCAGTTGTCATGTAGCAGATCCGACGCCGATCCTGATCGAGCCATGGAGTCTGCGCAGGAAGCGCATCATCGAAGTATGCGAGCTCACCCAGAGTCGGCAGACCATACAAAGTGAGCCCTGACTTCTCATCCGCTACAGCGATCCCCCACTCTGCGGCTGCAACTCGCAAATCAGACAGATTGCTATACCCAAGCTGTTGCTGTGCGGATAGAGGGCCTTCTTTGGAATCGATCACTCTCATGAGTCCATTCTCGAAGCAGACCAGATTGTTACCCGAAGGCGTGGCCTTGACAGCATCGACACTGCTGGGAACGGTGATGCCTGTGTAGGAGTCCCCACCCCAGGTCTCTGGGTCAGCGGTTATTACGCGTCTGTCTCTCGAAACCCAGAGCAGCTTGCCGTTACTCAGATTCCAGATCCCGTACTCGGGTATAGCGATCTTCCGAACATGGTTCAGGTTCGTAGCGACTGATTGCATCTCAACAAACGCCCACAGCAATTCCATCTCTCTAGGCGAGCCCAACCACAATGCATCCGTCGCGTCGAGGTTTGAGCCGAGATCTGAGTCGATGTCCTGCCACAAGAGCCGTTCTGACTGCTCCCGGTTCCCGAGAGAGATCTGAGCGCGTATCTGCAGCAGACGACTCTCACGCAGTGCGCTGCTCAGACGAGTGTTCCCAACCACGAGGCTTAGAAGAACACCAGCCAAACCAGCGAGTATGAGTGCCGTAATTGTAAGTGTTGCTTTGTGTTTCCTCGCTGACTTTCTGAGTGTGTACCAGCTGCTATCGGCGCGAGCGACAACCGCATCCCCCAGGGCAGCGCTGTGCAGATCCCGGGCTAGCTCTGCAGCGGACTGGTATCGCCGTTCCTTGCGTTTGCTTACGGCCTTAGTAAGCACAACCCAAGCATCCCTGCTAATGCCGGCCTCCGTTCTTGAAGGCGGATCTTCAGAAGTGATCCGATCCACGATATCTAGAAGCGAGCCATCTGTCGTGAGCAATGGCTTCCCGGTCAGCAGTTCAAACCCGATAGCTCCGAGCGCATAGACATCGGTGCGGATATCTGGTGTCTGCGCTTCTTGCGACACCTGCTCGGGAGCCGCGTACGCGAGCGTGCCCGTGAACTCGCGTGTCCGAGTGATATCCGAGTCGATGAGACCCGGATCACTGCGCCGTGCTACTCCAAAGTCCAGAATCCGCGGAACACCCGATGAGTCGATGAGCACATTGCTTGGCTTGAGATCTCTGTGGATCACACCCCGCTGATGAGCGTAGTGAACCGCTTCGGCTATCTGTGCCAATAGATCAAGCAGTTGCTGTTCGGTGTGTTCAGAATGTAGCCTGCACCAGTCGCCTAGGCCTTCTCCTTCGATCAGCTCCATTACAAGAGCATCGCGTCCATCGAGCATCTTGACCGAATCAAGTATCCCCACAATCCCGGGGTGGCTGAGCGAACTGGCGATCTGTATCTCGCGAGCCATTCTCTCTCGTGCCTGCCTGGACGTTCCGGCCACTTCCGGATGAAGCACCTTTATCGCGACAACCTTGCCTGTTGTCCCCTGCGTTGCGCGGTACACAATGCCTTGTCCACCGCGAGCGATCTCGGAGTGAATCTCGTACCCGAATATTTCTGGGAAGCTCTCCCGAATGGCAATCTTTTCTTCACTGGCACCGGACATCACAGATTCGAACCGCTGACCGAATCTCGCGTTGCTCACATACTGCGCACACCGCCGGCAGCGCGAGAGGTGCATTGCAACTGACTTGGAAGGTGACTCCCCTCGCGCTATCGACTCGAGCTCTTTGAATGTGGGGCATTCAGCGGGGTCCAATGACACGCGGCCCTCTCATTTCTTCAGAGGCCGTCACGAAACGCCTGGTTGATCCGTTCGGCAGCTTCACGCAGTCTCGCAGTGATCCTGCTTCGGGCGACGTACACCTGGTCAACCGACATTCCGCATTGCGACGCCGCTTCGGAAACCGGGACTCCTCGCATCGCGGTCAATTCAAATGCGAGCATCCCGTCATCGCTGCCCCGTGTGTGTTCAACGAGCCACGACCATGCGTCCTCGAACACTGTCCGCTCTAACGCTTTTTCAAACGCTTGCATGACCTCGTTCTGCGGGATCGACTCGATATCCTCGGCCAAACCCGACGCCCGGCCGCGATCACGCCGTTTCATGTCGATGATCCTGTGGTGCGCAATGGAAATGAGCCAGGAAGAGAGCCTGCCTCGCGTTCTGTCGTACTTGCCCTCTTGGTAATCTCGGTATGCCTGAAGCATCGTCTCCTGTGCAGCCTCCTCGGCGTCCGTTCGGGCAAGACCAAACCTCAATGCAACCGACAAGATCACACGCCTGAACCTGGCGTCGAACTCCACCCATGCGCTCTGATCAGAACTATCGCCTAGCCGTGAGAGCAACAGCGTGGTCGTTACTGGATCAGGGCTCAGGTCGACCAAACAATTTCTCCGTTCCGATGCAAGATTCTACTCGATGCTCCGCAGTCTCCATAGAGCGACCCGTTTTCCACGTTGGTACGGGCTCTGCTCGGTACAGAACTGAAGGAAACTGGACATGAATATTCAGACACTGACACTTGTTATCGCGGCAGGCTACGCTTCAAGCGCCCAAGCTAATGTGACCTTTACAGACGGCGTTTTTGCGCCTGCATCTTGGACTTCGAACACCATCGCGGATGCCAACGGCTTTGGCAGCACCTCGCTCGAGACTCAGTTTCTCACCGGCGGCAACAGCAACGAGTACATGCGAATCGAGATTAACCTCGTCGCGATCGCTGCCGGCGGAGGTGTGTTCAGTCTCAACCGAAACACCAACGCCTTCTACGATCCATCGATCCAGGGCGCTGTCACCCACATCGACTACTCGGAGGACTCTCGAAACTTCCAGCCTGTGAGTGGCAGCAACGTCCAGGGCACTGGCCTGCTCATCGAGCAGGGCGGCAAGACCTACATCCAGCGGTCACCCGTGCTCGTGATGCCGAACCCCGGGTTCTCCGATTGGGCGCAGAATTCAGCGCCGGGTCTCGTCGCCTCAGATCTCTGGGAAGTGACCGCGACAGGAACCCTTATCGCTTCGTCAAACCCGGACTTTTCTGCTTCTGGAGCGGTCATGCAGTTCGGGTTCTGGAGAGGCGCATCCAGCGGCAACTTTGTCGGCACGGACTTTCGTGATGCTGGGATCGACAACTGGCGGGTCGTCGTCGCACCGAGCCCAGCTTCTGCGTCGCTCCTCGGAATCGGCCTCCTCCTGTCGGCGCGACGTCGCCGTTGATCAACGTGGGGTCGACCGCGGAACCAGCACACTGGCTTCGATAAGACTCAACTCCAAATCGGGGTGAGAGGATTTGAACCTCCGACCTTCTCGTCCCGAAATCTCTACCATCTAACGGCTATTTCAGCTCGAAGCTAAGTGCTGGTACTGGTTTATCGCGTTGTCAGTCAGATTGCAACCCATAGCATTTGAAATCACATACGTTAATTAATAACTGGTACATGTCACAGAGGTGGAGCCTTCAATCGAGTCGAAGTCGCCGGGCCAGCTGTGCCTCGCCTGGCCCCAGGGGTCGTAGTGCACGCGCTCGTGCAGCGCGCCGGTCTCGTCCACCACCGCCACCACGTTGCCCTAGATGTCGCGCAGCAGGTACCAGTGGCTGTCCGTGCTGTCCAGGTAATCCCCGTCCGCGTTGGCATCGATCCGGCGGTAGCACGCGTCGTCGATGCCCCCGTCACCGTAGTAGAACTGGCCCGTGCGCTCGTGCACTGCATATATACAGCATGCAATCGCTTAATACATATTCGGAAGCAGATGTACTGCTAAATTATGATTCAGTAAATTTTACAATATTTTTGACCAATGCATTCGCAGAATACATACTACTATACATTGCATACTTACCGCTAGTTATCTTAATAGACCTTAGCCGATATGGCACGCAATGAATCTTTGCTGTATCTACAACCACATTCTCTAGTCGTACAGAACCTGTCATTGAATCTGACGTTGCTACTAATGGACCGGCTTCAGACGTATCTCTCTCTAACCGAAGCAGCACCAAAGATGTAACTAATTCAATCAATACAAGCATTGTGGTCACTAGAAAAACTAACCACGTAGGTATTATAAGCGATTGAAGTATTTTCTGTACTACAACAGTGTCATAATACACCAATGACAGGGCTACTGCAATGAAGTATAAGAATAGCACAACGATACTTCGAGTACCTACGCAGTACACTAATAGTCTGTCGGATTCTAGCGTTGAGTGGAGACCTACAACTGATCTCACTAATGTTTCAGTTTCTCTGCTATCATTGCCCATTAAATCTACTGCTCTCCACGTTCCTCCGCTTCGATCTTACACTTTAACCGCTTCCTGGCTCTTTCATATAGCATACATTGGCCATTCCTATTTGCGTCATTATTCACCGCCTCGGTCTTAGCGTTCTCATCTAATTGCGACGCCAACTCACCCGTCAAGATACCCACAGTTGCTATGCCACCAACTATTGCGACTGCGCCACCAGTGGATAGGCTACCAGCAATCATTGCAAATCCAGCATTAGCACCGAGACTGACGCCGGATGCTGCAGCTGAATAATGATTATCTTCATCTAGATGACGTACTATCCAATAACCATCCCATGCAGCACCTCCAACAGTGGCAGCACCACCTAAGCCCGATCCAAATCGGCGTAGCATCGTACCTCGCCTTCCATGCGGATGGTTGGTGCTCACTGGCCCATTCTCTACAAACTTGTACTTATTGGCTTTCTCCATATTCGTTCCGATACCATCACTTACTGCGCTCCCAATACTACCAGCAGTAATGCCGAGAACTGCACCGGCTCCACTCCCTGATCCGATGCCAACTCCAGTTTCATTTGTCGCATTACCCTTGCACCCGTATTTATCCATCGCTTCTTCAACATTGTTTAGCCTCTCTTGGTTACTTGGAGAATCGTATGAGTCATCGGTATGAAGACCAGAAGAATCTGAGAAACGTGATGGGTTACTCCTCACATACTGATAAAGGTTCATTCCGTCTCGATAGATTAATGGATCGCGCGAGATCCATCGTCCGTCGATCGGGTCGTAGTGCCTGTGCCGCGCGAGGTACAGGTTCGTCTCTGGCCGGTGCAGGTAGCTGGCGTACCCGAACGGGTTGTCGGGGCCTGTGCGGTCAGAGACCGAGCCCGCCGGCAGCGCCGACTTGTACCCCGCCGTGTTGAACAGCGTCTGGTCGTTCAGATCGATGTCACCATCGAAGTCGAGATCGAGGTCCGCGTTGTACGACGAGTTCGTAATGGCGACCGGTAGCGTCAACGCGGTGTAGTACCCCCCGTCGGTCGCGTCGACGTCCCCGTCGCCGTCGCCGTCGAAGTCGCCCGGCCAGCTGTACCGAGCCTGGCCCCAGGGGTCGTAGTGCACGCGCTCGTGCAGCGCGCCGGTCTCGTCCACCACCGCGACCACGCTGCCCTGGATGTCGCGCAGCAGGTACCAGTGGCTGTCCGTGCTGTCCGTATAGTCGGCGTCCGCGTTGGCGTCGATCCGCCGGTAGCACGCGTCGTCGATGCCACCGTCGCCGTAGTAGAACTGGCCCGTGCGCTCGTGCACGAAGCCAGTGCCGCTGTCGTACGAGTCGTCCACGTGCTCCTCGGCGAGCAGTCAGACTAACTATTCAACCGCCAATTTTTTAGTACCATGTTAGTGGCTAACGAAAGTTCTACTTCTTTCATAATAACAGATTTATATTCGAATCCGTGTTATTGTAGCCAATACTAGAATTTCCGTTTACGATCTTACCGTTTATTTCATTAATGAGAGTGCAATCTCATAACAAGGTAGTGGTGTGCAGTATATGGAACTATGGGTAACACTACCATGATCCAAAAAGGGAGATCTAACCCGGCTGCCCTGGTTCCAAGAAAGATTATTGTAAAGAAGAAGACCAAATAGATACTTGTATGCGAATTCGGTCCGCCTATCAAGTCGCCATTACTCCATCGAGAATAGAACTCAACATACTTACGCAGTATCACTCTAATCTCCCGACGCCTTCCCACACAACTTAATTACAACATGAAGATACATTCCGTTGAGCATCGCGCAACCTATCTTCCTCAATCTGTTGTCGAGAATCCAGTCCTGCACATGTTTCATTCAGTGCGTTAGTCTTGTTAATTGCATCTTGGGCAGCAAAATGGGAATCAACTATCGCGTTACCCGCAGCACTCAGGGAACTATAAACCAAAGCACCAAGTGGACCGGCAACTGCTGTTGCTGCGCCTGCGCCAATTATATCGACACCAGTAAGTGCTGCAGACTGATAATCACCATTCTTTACATCTCTTTGGATAGTATAACCATCCCACACGTATCCCCCGATTCCGACTATCCTACCACCCCATATCAAAGTGGCCCTACCACCGCGCCGGACCAGATGACCATCTGCCTTAGCGACTTTGTGAATAATCCCTTCGTCCTTTGGTTTCCTACCACTATCAAACAGAGACTCTTCAGCACTTATGGCCCAGCCCACAGCCGTATCAGTATGATCTGCATGAGTTGACGAACTGCTCGATTCTCCCCCACATCCACGTACATTCTTTGATTCTGCAATATTGTCAAGCTTTTCAGATTGACGCTGGACTCGCTCCTTGGCTTCAGCACAAGAGCCAGAATCTCCCGTATTATTGCCTTCCTTACTCAACCCGTATGAATCACCATACCGGTTTGGACTACTGCTGACATACTCATACAGGTTGTACCCATCCAGATACCCGATCGGATCGCGCGAGATCCAGCGTCCGTCGATCGGGTCGTAGTGCCTGTGCCGCGCCAGGTACAGGTTCGTCTCGGGGCGGTGCAGGTAGCTGGCGTATCCGAACGGGTTGTCGGGGCCTGCGCGGTCTGACACCGAACCCGCCGGCAGCGCCGACTTGTACCCCGCCGTGTTGAACAGCGTCTGGTCGTTCAGGTCGATGTCACCATCGAAGTCGAGATCAAGGTCCGCGTTGTACGAAGTGCTCGTGATGGCGACCGGTAGCGTCAACGCGGTGTAGTACCCCCCGTCGGTCGCGTCGACATCCCCGTCACCGTCGAAATCGCCCGGCCAGCTGTGCCTCGCCTGGCCCCAGGGGTTGTAGTGCACGCGCTCGTGCAGCGCGCCGGTCTCGTCCACCACCGCCACCACGTTGCCCTGGATGTCGCGCAGCAGGTACCAGTGGCTGTCCGTGCTGTCCAGGTAATCCCCGTCCGCGTTGGCATCGATCCGGCGGTAGCACGCGTCGTCGATGCCCCCGTCGCCGTAGTAGAACTGGCCCGTGCGCTCGTGCACGAAGCCCGTGCCGCTGTCGTACGAGTCGTCGACGTGCTCCTCGGCGAGCTGCCAGCTCAGGAGGTAGTAGTAGCGGCGCTGCTCGATATCCCCGGCCGTGTTCGGCTCGGGGTCCGCCGTCCGCACGGTCTGATGGTTGAGCGCGTTGTACTCGTACTCACCGAGAAGCGTGACAGTCACGGTCGTGCCCTGCTGGCTCGTCGTCGTGGTCTCCTTGTTGACCTTGACGAGCCGGTTCCAGGCGTCGTAGATGTACACGATCTCGGTGTTGCCGTTCTTGATCGTCGATGACACGAGGTTGCCGTTGTCGTCGTACTCGTAGTTCTCGCCCGTGATGAACGTGAATGGGGGCGTGCCTGATTCGGTCTCGCGTTCCTCGAGCTCGTTGATAAGGTTGACCGTGCGTTCCTCGACCTCGCCGCTGCCGAAGCTGCCGTTGAGGTCCAGGTCCTGCCGGAACTCGGTCCAGTTCCCGAGGTGGTCAAAGGCGTACTCGCTGAGACCGAAGTCGTACTCGCTCGTAGCGAGGCTGCCGTTGTCATTGGCATCGGTTCCCTTCGTGACGCCGTAAAGCCTGTTGAGGCCGTCGTACTGGAACGCCATGTCCCGCCCGGCCTGCGCCGCGCCGGTCCTGGAATCGAAGCGTGTGAGCGGGTTCGAGACTCGGTCGTACGTCTGAGTCTGCGCGACGATCGCGGGCACGCTCGGGATGCCGTCGCCCGAGGTCGTCCCCTGACCGAAGCTCGGGTACGTCGTGATCCAGAGCTGGGACTGGAGCCTTCCGAAACGGTCTAGCGCAGCGTATTCACCCGCCGTCGTCTCACCGCCCAGGTCCTTGAACCTGCTGAGCTGAATCAGCGGGCGGACGATATCGGTTGTCACCGACTGCCCCACTCCCATGTACGCGTGAGTGCTGAATACATTGCCGTAAGCAGGGAAGGCGTCGGTCAGGGTCTTCGTCGTTACACGATCGACCTTGTTGTCGAGTGATCCAGCGCCCGCATACGTAAGACTCAGTACCGAAAGGTCGGGATAGGTCACGCTCGCGAGGCGCGACTCTGACGAGGAACCGCCTGCGGTTGTGTACGTGTACTCGACGGACTCGGTGTCGGAAGCGAGCACCGTCGGCGATGAGTACACCTCGCCGAGCACGTTTTGGTGGAAGTCTGTCGGTCTCCAGAGCCCGTCGTACTTGATCGCGATCTCGTTGAGCACGGTCGTGCCCGAAGCCGTGTCGAGTGAAGACGCCTTGAAGAGCCTGCCGAAATCATCGTACTCGTAGGACAGTGCATCGACGAGGTCGTCGACATCGACGCCCTGCGTGACTGAGTTCTCAAGCACGCGCCCCATCGCATCGCGATCGTAGCTATGAACACTGCCGTTCTGGTCTTGCGACGAGATCAGCTCACCGAGCCTGTTGTACGCGAACTCAACCGAGTAGTCCTCGACTGAAGAATGCCCTGAGGCAACCGCCACGCCGGTCGACTCCAGCGGGAACCGGATGCGCGAGAGCACGCTGTTCGAGTTGACATCGGATGCGAGCAGATTCCCGGTGGTCCTAGCGGCGTAATCGTACTCGGTCGACTGGATCGTCTCGGTGCCGACCGAATCGCCCATGTGGGACACGGTCCTGATCACACGTCCGATGCCGTCGTAGTACATGCTCGTGACCCGGTCGGTCCCGATGTGGTCATCGGTTGTGCCAGACGAGAGATCCAGCTGAGCAATGCCCGAGGCCGTGAACCGATCGAGCGAGGTTGAGTATGAAACCGACGCATCCTTTGCGTTCTCGACCACCACAACCGGGCGGAAGAGATCATCGTACGTGTAGGTCGTTTCGCGGCCCTCCTCGTCGACGAACGCGCCAACCGAGCCGAACTCCGTGTACTCGACAGCAGCGATAAGCGTGTCACCGTAGCCGCTGGTGTTGTAGTCCGGCAGCGTGCCGCCAGACGGTGGCCACGTTGGGGCCGACCCACCGGTCCCAAACTCAGTCTGGTTCGTGCCATAATCGACACGGCGCACAGGTCGGCTCGCGTCGTCGTAGCCAATCGCGAGATAGCTGGCGATCGCGCCGGAGCTTGTGAGCGCCCCAGTCCCAGTCGCATCATGCGGCCTAATAAAGCTGGTAATGAGATCGGCATAGCCTCGCGTGGAGTCGTACCGGTAGTCGACCTGCTCGAGCACCACATCGCTCGATACAGATTCTGCGGCAGAGTATGTGCTGCCGACCTGGTCCGTGGCGTACGCGTTCGACAGCCTGCCGAATGCGTCATACGCAAACTTAGAATCTGGTCCCGATGGCGAACGCATCGCGATGGGCAAGCCCCTCGAGTCGTACCAGACATCGGACGTCAGAAGATCGGGAGAGGTCTGCGTCGGATCGACAAACTGCTCTGTCCTGTATGGAAGACCACGCTGACTGTAGAGTGTCTGGCTGCGGTACCCACGAGTAGTCGTCGACGGTATGAACTCACCACCAATGATGGCATCGTCACTGTGGAGCTCCTCGGCCACCACGCGGCTGAGGTTGTCATACTCGATCGCCACGTGAGGAGCATCCGGGTTGGTAATCGCGACAAGCCGGTTCCTGAAGTCGTACTCTCGTCGCACGGATCTCGTCGTCGAACCATCTTCGTGCATCACGATCCACGAAAGGTTGCCGTCGCCGCTGCCTTGTTCGGCTACCGCATCAGTGTCGGGATCGTCGTAGTAGAAGTCAGCGACCCGCACTGTCGAGGGGGACCCGCTGATAACAGCTCCCGAATCGAGCGAGAGTGGACGGTCCAGCGCATCATATGAATCGACCTCGATCAC
Organism: Phycisphaera sp.; assembly: GCA_003712165.1. Classification (GTDB taxonomy): domain Bacteria; phylum Planctomycetota; class Phycisphaerae; order Phycisphaerales; family UBA1924. The sequence continues at coordinate 1,166,980 of RHLH01000001.1, read as the reverse complement.
AGAACCGGCAGGATCCGTCCTGCGGGTCATCCGCCCGAGCGTGTCGTATTCAAAGCTCGTCGTATACTCCTGCTCGTCGTCGTTCTCATCGAGCACGACCGTTTCGTACACGGTCGATTCGTTCACGAGCCCGCTAAGCGCGTGGCTGACCTTCTTGACGCCGAGCTTCCTCTCGGTGTCAAGGAGCAACTCGAGCCCGTCGCTGACCGCGCTCGAAGACGGCGGGTACGTTGCCGTTGAATCGACTTCAGACTGCATCGAGCCAACTGCTCGTCCAGCGCTGTTGGTCACGATGATCGAGGCGGGCCCCGCAAAGTCAGAGCCGTACGCACCGGACGAATCGAGCTTGTGAGGCAGGATCGTCTTGACGCCGTAGGCGATCCCCTTCCTCGCCTCCCGGCCATCAAGTTTAAAAGTGCGATACTCGCGGTACACGTACGTCTCTACGTCGCCAGGGCGAGTGATCTTCCGGATGTGACCCCGATCGGTGCGTTCCCAGGATGTTGTCAGCGCGGTCGACCCAGACTGACCCCAACCCGACGTGCTGAGCGACTGCCCAAAGTTCGTCCAACTAAATGAGCTTGACGGCACGTTGACCTTGCGTGCGGTCATCCGGCCGGAGTCATGCCCGTACTCACGCTTGATGAGCATGTTCTCTGAGTCCCGACTCCAGACTCGCTGGCCAGAAGTGTTGAACAGATCATACCTGTCGTAGGTCGTCACCCCCCCACCGGGGCCGTTCTCACTACTGGACTCTGCCTCAACGCTTCTCTTCATCCACGCGATCGCGCTCGGGTGATCTGTGTTCGTCGATAAGCCGTACTCGAAACTCGTCACCTCGATATCGGCGGCCGCGATCGAAGATGTGCTTGTCTCGTCGGTGATCCGGACCCGCTTCTGTTCGACCGGCAGGTAAAACACCGCCGGGCGGCTATCGAACACTGTCTCCAGAGTCAAATGCTTGTTCGAACTGCCGACGCCCTCCTGCGCATAGGTCTTGGTTCTCAGGTTGTCCGAGTTGTAGTCGTATCCCCAGACAAGACCTGTGCCCGCGCCATGGCTCGTGACGGATGGAGCCGTGCTCCCCGACCCCGCCGAACGCGAGCTCACCGCCGAGGGCATCCACCTCTCGGTCATCCTCCCCGACGAGTCATAGACGTAGTGCGTGATCCATTCTCGGTTACCAGCGCCCGCGGCGTCATCGCGGATCGACTTGGTCATAAGGTACATGGTGCTGTCGGTGCTGTTGAGTGTCTCGAGATCGTAGAATAGAGTGCGGTAATCAACCGAATATGCCGTGCCGCTCCAGCCCTTCTCGGTGAGCTGCACGGTCTGCCAATCGATCGAAGCGCCGGTCGTCCCATCGGTGTAGGTGTACGCGATCCGCTTGCCCTGCTCGGCACCAGAACAGCCGCAATCTGCTTGGATAAACTGCTCGGCCACGCGGTAGTCACCTGTCGTCTCGTATCCGATGACCTTCGCAGCGAGATCGATCGTGCAGATGAGATCAGCCCCGGGGCCATCCGCGTACACGTAACCCGTATCACTCGTACCCAGGATCTCGATCGAAGTGTTCAGCACGTTCCACGCGGGATCTCCGATACCAGCCCGGTTCCGACGCTGCGACGCAAACTCGATCTGCTCAGGTAGGATGATCGCCTTCAACTGACCATCGCGTCCATCGACTGAGTCGGGTTCTCCGCCGCCACGAAGCGCCGTTGCCGAGTTGTGATACCTGTACTGCGTGATGAATGGGCGCCACGCAGACGAGATCGGAGCAACCGGAGGTCCCGAGTCGATGACGCCCACGGCCGGTGAGTCATCCACCGCGACGAAACGACTGACCTGCACCAGATCTCCATCTGTTCCGGCATCAGTTGAAATCGCCTGATCGTCGGTCTGGTAGGTGTACGCAACCCACTGCGTCAGCACATCGGTCGGGCTGGCCTGCCGATAGACGCGAACCAACGCGAGCTTGCCGTGCAGTTTGTGATAAGTGGATGGAGTTTCGGGGGTCGTGGTATCATCCGGCGAACCGATGTAGTATCCAAAGTCAACGCGGGCTTCCCAGTCATCAGCGGCTGGAGTCCCATTGAGATAGATGCTACGTAATCTGGCAACTGTTGTCGCGTTTGTTACATTCCCACCGTAGATTTCATACTCGTAGTACTGCGTGTTTCCGTACTCGTCGCTCACCGAACGAAGAAGACCGTAGAGCTCGCTGTCGATCGACTTGTACGAGGTGCCGGTGGGGTCCCTGTAGAACTCACGCACACCGGAACCAGGTGTGACCATCCGGTACACCGCGACGTCCGTCGAGCCGCCATCTTCCCAGTCCGCTGTCGCCGATTCTTCAACATACCGCGTAGTCGGCCCGCCGGACAGATACTTCGATTCACCTGAGTCCCAGGAGTACACGTAGGTCGCGTGCGCAGACTCGCCGTAGTGGGTCAGATCGCCGCTGACGACCTTGACCCGCTGGAACACGTTCAGCCACTGGTTGTTGCCGACGACTGATTCTCCACCAAGTGTCGTCGAACTGTTGTATTGTCTGTTGAGCACGAAATCGGGACCGGTCACCGGTACGGTCAGATCCGAAACGCTAAACGCTTTGTGCCCAGATGCAAGATGAACGGGCTGCTCAGACGTAGCCCCGGCACCAGTAGAGTCTCCACAATCTCCTGAACCCGATGAAGACCCTTCGGCATCTTCATCGTATGAGGCCATTCGGGTTCCTCCCTTCTCTTCCTCCTCATCGTCATCGCTGCTGCTCTGTGTATTCCCCGACGGAGGGCAGTCCGGTACTTCGGTGATCTCCATGCCGACTGGAGCATCACACGGGATCGCCGGCGCTTCGGGATCGGGATCTGTGGGATCGAGTGGCTCAAGAGAGACGTCACCCGGATCGATAATGTCACAACCGGTTAGGCTCGCACAAATAAATATATCAGGAGCCGGAGACGCGGGAGGTGGCATAATGATGGGTTTGCAATCTTCGCCAACACAGATGATCGGAAAGAGCTCGTCATCCTCCTCTTCCTCATCACATGGATCATCTTCTTCGGTATAGCTGGTCGGAGTGATGAAGTCTCTCGAAGGCAACCTGCCAGTTTCTATGAGAAATACAAGCCGAAGACCGCAATCTCCGTAAAATTGACACTCAAAGACAGGGTCCGCATCTGTATTGATCGCCGGTAAGCCTGCTGGGCCCTCAACATCAATACAAACCCCGCCAGGCGACATCGGCCCTTCTGGGACTCCTACGTAAACCGAGGCTCGGTTTGTCGTGGTTACGACCCAGTCGTCTTCGAAGTACTCAACATAGAGGTTATAGATCGCGACGATATTGCTCTCCGTCGCTTCGACAGTGCTCCAATCGAGGTGCGTGTTGCAGTCAAGACTCTCGTAGTAAAATGTCAGAAAGTCATTCGCGGAGTAGTAGTTATCTTCATCGGAATCGAGATCATCGACGTTGTCAATGCAAATTCTCGCCTCACCCGCTACAGCAGTTGCGGGCTCACAGGTCACTTGAGCACTGGCGACCCCAAATGGCAATCCCGCAAGACCAGACAACGTCAACACCGCGGCGATCGACTTAGAGTTCAACATCATCTATACAGCTCCAATGCACGACAATAAGTTTGACATTGTTCGACGTCGTCGAGTGTAACAAGGTTCACACAAATCATAAGAAAGACTCGAACTTTCTTTTCTAATTTCATGCGAGCTTTACTTGCATACAAGTCGTTTACTCAGTACCGTGAGACAGTGTGATATCTGAATGGAGTGCAGGTATGTGTAATCGCATTGCAAAGCTGCAGAGACTCACTTCACCGCGTTTCCTCTTCACATATGGCATTGCTTGCATGAGCACGGTGGGCGCATGTAATGCGCAAACTACTTGCCAACCTACAGTTGCGCTCGAGTCCGTCGGAATTACTCCGGAAATACTCTGCATTGCGGGTGTGTCCACAACCGAAGTATCGTTGTTGATCTCACAACTTGATCAATCCACTGAACTTAGCACGTATTTATCTACCAAAGCTGCATACTCGGCCTCTATCGAGCAATTGACGGCAACCATGAAGGCCGAGGCTGTTAGCGATGACCCTCAGTCCGCGCAGGTTGCAACAGAGCAGGCACAAGAAGCTGTTACAACGGCAAAAGTTGCCAATGAGCAAGCCGAAGCCCAACTGTGGGATGAAATTTCTTCACTACTCCAAAGCGGAAAGTTTGATCTCATCGAAACTGCAGTAGCCAATCGGACTCAGAGGCTCCCGCTTGAATACTGCACGCTTGAACTAACTGACAGTGATGCCTCTGCGCTGCTGCTCGCATCAAAGCTTGCCCAAACAGATGAGCCTCCGGCATGGGTCATTTCAGTTGTGAGTACTTATAACTCAAATCAGTCCGTACTTACCGCCTCTGTTAGACTCGACTCGAACCTAAGTTCTATCCGGACCGCATTCAGTTGCAATTGAAGTAGCTACCTTCCACCTTTTAACCTATGGTCGCCTCACAGGCTTCTAGAGACTAAGCCTCGCGTCAATTCGTCTTTAAGCTTTTCCAATTACCGGTTGGTGGTAGACTGCTGGAATGAGGATACTCCTTATTGCCAATGAGTTACGATGCCAATATAGCCGACCGATCAGTTTGCTACGTTTGATCTTTTTGCTCGGCACACTTTGTGCTCTGGCATATGGTGCGCACGGCCAAAACACCCAGCTTTCGGGCAATCTACCTCTAGCCCGCTTTGCCGATCTTGCCGCCGAAAAGCTCGGGATCTCGATCCGATACGATCCAGGCGCACTCAATCGGACCATTACCATCAGATCAACGAAGGCTCTCACTGACGACGAGCTCTGGATTCAGTTTAATGAAGCCCTTAGCGGAATCGAGTTCACAACAATACTGCATGGGCAACTTGGCAGTTACGAGGTGGTTCCGTTGCGAGATGCGGCGAACCGCGCTCTCATCGAGTATGCTGAGCACGACAACAATGGAGTACTAAATCCCGGTTTCCGATCAGTGATTATCAGCTCTTCCCCGCTTGATGCTTCTTCAGCGGTTTCGCTCATTCAGCCATTGGTCAGCGCGTCTGTGGGCAAGGCTGTCGCACTGCCAGGCTCTGATGAGATTCTGATCTCAGATTTTACACAACGTGTTTCGACTATTCGAGCGGCACTTGAACGCGCCCAAAATGAGGAAGGCGAAGTTGTTGTCGAGGTAATCCGATCTCCACCGGGGAGGTCAGTTGAGTTTGTATCTTCGATTAAGCAGTTAGTGGACCGTCAGCAATCGGCAGGCGGGAAGCCTTTACGGGGGGACGTGATTGCTACTGCTGACAACACTTCCGTTTCCGTTGTAGCTCCTGTTGAAGAGCTTCCACGATGGCTCTCAATCGCCAATCAAGCATGGCCGAATTCGCTCGAATCGATGCGTTATCTCGTTCCAGATTTCGATTCTGAGACACTCTCAGCGGTGCTGAGCGAGGCCATCCAGGCACAAAGCCCGACGCCTGACGAAGTCACAATCTTTGCTAATTCGTTTACAGGCTCGGTCACTGTGACAGCTGACGAGCTAACACACACAATACTCAAAGAGCTTGTCGAGGAACTCCGTCAACTTCCGGCCGGTGCTCGCTTTAAAACAGAACGCTTAGACATCCGCCAGCGGGTCGCCCAAGACATTGCTGATCAGCTCACAAGACTACTCGATGCGGATGAATTGCAGACAGGGAGCAGGAATGAAGGACGGACACTTACATCCTCTCGTGACATAGATGACACTGAAGCCGAGGAGCTCTCAACGCAATCGGGTACTCAAGAGCCATCCTCCGGTCCTCTGATAACCGTCGATGAGTCTACTAACTCGCTCCTCGTCACTGGCACGCCATCTCAGATCGCCTCGGTCCGGACGCTCACGAATCAACTCGACACACCAATCTCGCAGGTGATGATCGAGGTCCTGCTCGTGAGCCTGTCTGACTCGGAGACACTGGACCTTGGCGTTGAGCTAGAGAAAATCGAAGTAGGCGGCGGGACACTCTACCGGTTAAGCAGTCTCTTCGGGCTCGGCACAGACGCGGCCGCTTCTGAATTACCAGCCGGGAGCACCGGTCTGACAGGTGTGGTCTTAGACCCCGGCGAGTTCAGTGTGCTTGTTCGCGCCCTGGAGACTGTGAACGAAGGACGGTCGCTCAGCATGCCGCGGGTGCTCGTGGCCAATTCACAGGAAGCTGAGTTCAATTCAGTGACTCAGCAACCGATCCTGAGCACGAACACGAGTGATGTGATCGCAACGACCTCGTTCGGTGGGTTCGAAGATGCGGGAACGACTATTTCCATTGCCCCGCAGATTCTTGCAGGCGAACAACTCAATCTAGACTATTCGGTCACGCTTAGCGCATTCATTGGTGATAGCAGCGATCCGGCGTTGCCACCGCCGCGTCAACAGAACCAGCTCTCAAGCGCGATAACGATCCCCGACAGTTACACCGTTGCCGTTGGTGGTATAGAACTCGACACGTTCGGCGATGCCGAATCGCGCGTACCCTGGATTGGCCGGGTGCCGGTCATCGGCGAGTTCTTTAAGAACCGCTCGAAATCCAGATCCAAGACTAAGTTCTACGTCTTCATCCGTGCCAGCATTTATCAGGATGAGCTGTTCGAACAGCTGCGGTACGCCAGCGACCAGCTCGCAAACGATGCGGGTATCCCGACTGGTTGGCCAATAATCGAGCCTCGGGTGATCCGATGAGCGCGACTGCCCAGACCAAGTATGCCCAGCCTTCACACAGGTTTCTAGCGTCAATCTCGCGAGAGTATGCCAGGACCCATCTCGTTTTATCGTGCGGTACAGAGAATGACGAAGAGCTGCTCCTCGCAGCCGAGTCAACCCCGCCCTACATCATCCACAATATCTCCGCCCATCTCGGGTCACCGACACGTGTCACCAACGAAGACCCCGAATTCATTGCCAAACTCATTGACGCGGTATACGAGGCGCACGCACCAGACACCACTTCCGCGGCGTTGGCTCTGACAGACTCTGCAGAGCTCGAATCTGTTCGAGATGAAACCGATCGGGACCTGCTCTCGATTGCGACTAAGGGTGATACGGGGCGATTCGTAGATGCGCTGCTGTTCGAGGCACTCATGCGCGGCGCCAGCGATGTGCATATCCAGCCAACAGAAGATACCACACTGTGTAGGTACCGGCTCGACGGCGTTCTCGTCACAGTACGCGATATTCCAAGCTCAGCGACCTCATCTATCGTCAGCCGGATCAAGATCCTTGCCAACCTCGACATCACCGAGCAGCGACTCGCTCAGGACGGACGGACAACGGTCAGCATTGGCAAGAAGAGCGAGTCTGGTCGCGCGATCGATCTACGGATCAGTACGCTACCGACGCCGCACGGGGAACGGGTTGTCATCCGCTTGCTTGACCACGAACGTGACGAGGGACTGCAGTCATTTGAGCGGCTCGGAATGCCGAGTGAGGTGCAGACTCGCTACAAACAAGCCGCTGGGCGATCCAACGGCATCGTTCTTGTCACCGGGCCGACAGGGTCGGGTAAGAGCACAACGCTCTACGCGACACTGCGATGGATCGCAGACATCCGTCCAGGCGTGAACCTGATGACGATCGAGGACCCAATCGAGTGCGATCTTTCCGCACCCTCGATCGCGGTTAGCCAAGTGCAAGTGAGCCAGAAAAAGGGGGTGACATTCGCGAGCGGTTTAAGACATATTCTGCGACAGGACCCCGACGTCATCATGATCGGCGAAATCCGCGACACAGAAACTGCCAGGATCGCGATCCAGTCGAGCCTCACCGGCCACCTCGTCTTCTCGACAATGCACACAAATGACGCAGTCAGCGCCGTCTCGCGCCTGGTTGATCTTGGTGTGGAAGAGTACCTCGTCAGCGCCTCGCTCTCAGCAGTGCTTGCCCAGCGGCTCGTGCGAAGAATTCATGAGCCCTGTAGCGGCAAAGGCTGCAAGGACTGCCTCGACTCGGGCTTTGCGGGGCGCGTCGGGATCTTTGAACTGCTTCCTATCACTGATCCCATCCGAAAACTGATTGCAGGTGGAGCGGAGATCGGATCGCTAAGAGATAGCGCTCGCGCGAGCGGTATGCACACACTCCTGCAGGAAGGCCAATCGCTGCTCGACCGCGGCATCACGAACCAGATTGAGATCGAGCGGGCACTCGGCACAGCCGAGGTGATCGCGTGACACGCTTTAGATACCAAGCCAAGCTCGCAAACTCCGGTCAGAAACAGTCCGGCGAGCTGACCGCGGAGTCTCCCGCCGCCGCAAGGTTCATCCTTCGACAAGCAGAGATGATCGTGCTCGACATTAGGCCTGTCCGGGAGCGCGCCAATCGGGCCGAGTCGACCTCCGGCAAATTGCTTGATGGCTGGCTCCGATCGAGGCGTTCATCGCAGAAAGCCGAGTTGCTCGAGAGCCTCGCGACGCTGATCGAGTCCGGTGTCTCGGTACGCAAGGCAATCGAGATCGCTGGCAAGGGAAGCCGCGTGCCAAAGAAGGTCAGGAGTCTTATCACGCGACTCACCGACGAGCTCTCGGAAGGAACGGCTCTGCACGACGCGTGCGCTGGGCACGGCGGGTGGTTCGACGAACTTGAGATCGCGGTCATCCGTGTTGCCCAGCAGAGCGGCGAGCTGGCACCCGCCATGCGAAGGCTCGCCGAACGGCAATCGAGAAGCTCTGAGCTGCGCGACAAGATCATCGCGGCATTAACGTATCCGATCCTGATTGGTGTCGTCACAGCACTGGTCGTTGTTCTCCTGAGCACAAAGACGTTGCCGCCAATTGTTGAGATGCTTCGGTCATCGGATGTCGAGGTCCCGGCGCTCACACGAGCGCTCGTCACAGCAGGCCACGCGTTCTCATCACCCATCTCTATCGTTATCGCCGCGATCACACTCGCCGCGATAGGTTTCTTCTACGCCGTTCTCAATATCAAGAGCTCGGTCCGCACCGCCCCCGCTTGGTATGCACGATCGCTGCCTGCAGTCTGCCACAGACTGCCAGTCTCCGCACTCGCGCGCGACCTCGCGGACCTCATCGCAAGCGGTGTCCCGATGGCACAAGCTGTCGAGATCCTCGAGCCAACGCTGCGAGGACCGGGGACCTCGCGCCTGCGGGCATCGCTCACATCGGCCCGCGCAGCGATGGCCGAGGGCGCGAGACTCGAGGACGCGTTCGATGACGAGATGTGGTTCGATGCGGAGTTTCGCAGGCTTCTGGCGGTCGGCCAGGAATCGGGCGAACTCCCGTCAATGCTCCGCCGGCTTGCCAACAGGTACGAGCAGAGGTCCCGGCGTGCGATCGACCGGCTTGCGTCGCTGCTCGAGCCAGCCGCGATCCTCGTCATGAGTGCCGTCGTCGGTACTGTCGTGCTCGGAGCTGTTCTGCCGCTCATCCGAATGCAGGAGCTGATCTCATGAGATGTGCTGTAACTACTTTGTACCGGGCCCAACGGGGCATGACGCTTGTCGAGGTGCTCGCGGTGGTTGTCATTCTTGGGCTGCTGGCCGGAACGCTGGCGATCGGCTTCTCTGGCGCGTTCGGGAAGGGCAAGCGCGAACTGGCCAAGACCGGCATCGGCATGATCGCCCAGCGCGTCGAACTCTACAAACAAGAGAACGATACATACCCCGACAACAACACAGGCCTGGCGGTGCTCTCAGACGGCCACGCCGAACCAACCGCGGCTTACTACATCGGACCCGACAGACTGCTGGACCCGTGGGGCCACCCATACTACATCGCCGTCCCGGGTCCGAACGGACACCCGTACGAGATCGTGTCTTACGGCGCCGACGGCGAGGCCGGCGGCACGGGCGAGAACGCAGACATCTCCAATCTAAATCTCCGCGGTACAGAATGAGACGCCCACACCACACTCACCACTGCCGCTGCTTCACACTCCTGGAATTGCTCGCTGTGGTGATGCTGCTCGGCTTGCTCGCCGGATACACGCTAAGGAGCGTTCTCTTGCAGCCCGTATCACCCAAGCAGACCTTGCGGCAACTGGTCGCTATCGACGCTGAAGCGAGGCTGCTCGCCCGTCGGGACGGGCCGCTATCGCTGACACTGGAAACCAACGAGGAAAGCGGTACAACCGAAGTCAAACTGAAACGCGAAGGTCTTGAGCGAAGCTACTCACTCGACCAGTTGGTCCGAGTCGAAAGCGACGCACAAACCGAGGGCGTACTCGCTTACGACCGACACGGCCAGAGCGTTGATTATGTGGTTTCGCTCATCGCCACACGAGACAAGCTAGATATCGCTGGACTTACTGGATGGTCGACGATCAACCGTGAGGCGGGTGAGCCATGAACCGATTTGATCTACGCAGGAGGGGGCTCACACTCATCGAGGTTCTGCTCGCTGTAACCCTGTTGGCGATGCTCACAACTATCTCGGTTGGCATTCTCCGAGACGCGGGCAACGCCAGGGCAAGAGACGACACACCGAACAGGTTTGACGAAACAACGCGACAGGTCAACTTGATCCTCACGAAGCATTCACGCACGGTCTGGGAGCTCGCCCCCGGGCAGCGTTGGACTCCCCCTGCAGAGTCCTTGCCAGTTGATATCACCATTTCATTTACGAGGGAGCCTTGCGATGACTGTCCAGAAGGTTGGGGCAGAATAGAAATCACGGCTGATGAATTCTCACTTACGCGTTTCTACGAATTCAAGCCAGTCGAGGAGCAGAACCCATGAGACGCGGTCTTACGCTGCTGGAACTCTTGTTCGCTATCGGGCTTCTTGCCGGTGTAGCTGCAGCGATAGTGCCGCTGACCCGCACAGCACTCGTTGCGATGCACGACATAGATCAGAGCCTGGCATGGCAGCGCAGCGCCGATATGACTCTATCCGAGATCGACCGGCTGCTGCTCCGCAGAGACCGAGACTCAAGTCAATCCAACCCTATACGCGCATCCAACGACAGATTCATCGTACGGACAGCTACGGGCGTATCAGTCACGATAACACATGAAGGTGATAAGCTAGAGTACCGAGACGGAAACAATGACACACGACTTCTACTCGGTCGCGTCAGTTCTGCTAGCTTTGAACTAAGTGATGTGGCAGAAGTCTTCACTGTCACGTTCGAATCAAGCGATGGGCTCACCGCGATGCGCTCGTGGGAGATCGGATCATGAGACGGCTACACCTAAAAGGTATGGCCATGCTGCTCGTCCTGGCATCACTGGTCCTCGTCACTGGTGCACTAAGTCTGCTCACACTCTCGTCTGCACAGGCATATCAAGCTCGTTCACTTGGTATTACAGAACGCGCAACGGATGACCTCCTGCATTCGTGTGACCCCATCATCGAAAGCTGGCTCGCCAAGCACGCATCGCGGGCCACAGTCGATCCCACGTTGAGTGAGCCTCGGGTCGAGATTGCAGCGATAGCGTGGACCAATGATGACGGGGCTAAACACGAAATTCGCATCGCGGCCTGGGATCTTCTCGGCATGATCCCACCCGAAACCAATTCATCATCCCCCCTGTGGCTCGCCACCAACGATCAAATCCGGGATTTAGAGCTCGATACGACTGCGTCACTCTGTGAAATTCCAGCTACTCACGCTGCAATCTACCCGCTGACCGACGAACCGAGAGTCTGCATCGGCTCAACGCTTGCGATCTACCCGCGTGAACAAAACCGCCGTGCGTCAAGCTCCCCCACCATCAACATCAATACAGCCCCGAAGCCGCTCCTCGAGGCGGCGCTCAGGCTTGCTCAGCGGGGCGACATCGCCTCGATCCTGGCGGCACGAGAAGACGGACGCCCCGCCCCCGCACCACCACGAAGCCCCGGGAACAGAGAATCACTCGTCAGGCTGACAGGGCACAGTACACTCTGGGCTGTAAGGACCGATGCTTCGGTGGATGGCATCGGCAGGTCTTGGTGGACTGTGTACGCTTCACGCCGAAGCGACTGGGAGATCATCGAGCGTCATGCCATCAGTGAGTGACCCAATCCGGCGAGTGTGGCTTGCAACTGTAACCATCGGTGTTGCTGGTGCTCTTCTAATTGCTGTAACCGCAGTCTGGGCGTTCCAACCTCTCAATACTGACCAAATCGATACCGAGTGGGCGCCGCAGACCAACGATCCAACAATCACTGAACCACAGAGCAAAACGCATTACCAGCTATCAGCATTCGACAAGCGGCTCTGGACGCCACCAGCTGTCGAAGAAACTGAACAGAGAGCCGAAACCACCGAACCTCCTCCACCGCCACTTCCGAAGCTACAGCTTGTCGGCATTGTCACTCCCGAAGAAGGCGTTTCGGATCGCTGCCTCGCGATCCTCTACAACCCTGACACCGACACGACACACATACTTGGCGAAGGTGAGACCATCGGCGGGCTCTCTATCGGAAACGTCACACCGACTTCGGCTGGTCTTATCACCCCACAAGGCGAAACAGAGATTATCCTCGATACCGGCAAGAGCGAGGAAACCAAAGGATGAGCCCAGCCTTGCCGAGATCCCGCGTTGCGGCTATCCCCAGCGAAGCCTGCTTCTGGTCGGTGCTTGATGCGAGCGCCACGGATGGCCTTCGCGGCAAGACCCAGAAGCGGGCACTGCTGTACGCGCTCGAACCCGATCTGCCTGTGCCAATAGACGAGGTCGAGGCCCTTTTCCGCGCTGAACCGAACGGAGCAATCACGGCCTGTGCGTGCCGACGTGATCGGCTTGAAGATATAGCTAAGGCTGCTGATATCGCCGTACCTGATTCAGTCCCGAGCTGGCTTGAGACCTCGCATGTGGCGAGTAACTTTGACCTGCTCCAGGGCTCGATAGTGTCAGGAAGATCGCGTCATGCACGCCGAACGCTCATTGCAAGCGTGTTTGTAGTCGGTCTCATCATCAGTTCGATGCTCATGATTGGATTTCTAAACCGCACCAAGGCGTACAACACACAGCGCGACGATGCAGCAAGCGCCACGAGCCTCGCACAAGAACTCGTGCTCCCGCCTGCTGGACCAAACAGCCAACCTGCCTCTATCCGCCTCGCAGCCATGCTTCGCTCAACAAGCACCCACAAGCACGATAATCAAGATAATTCGTTCACACCGGCGTCAGAATCACTCGAGCAGATTCTCTCGATCTGGCCCGACGGTGCACGACTCCAACGTCTGTCGGTAGGCAAGCAAGATGTCCGTGTCGATCTGTCTATGCCGATCGAACTCGATCCTACCAACTTCATCGAGCATCTCGAAACGCTTGAGGGCTGGTCGCTCTCGGCGCCAAGCATCCGGCGCACGACTTCGACCACCTCGGTCTCAGTCAGCCTCCAGCGAAAACAGGAGGCCAGATGATGAACAGACAGATGCTCTATGTCTGCCTTTCGGCAATCCTGTTCGCTACCCCACCCCTCTGGGCCTGGCGTGAGATGGACATTTCACGACAACGCGCTACCAACGCCATGAGACAGCTTGATTCTACACGGAGCGCTGTACAATCAATCGTCCATACAAGGTCGGTTGCCCCGCCCGATGCCTCAGAGTCGTTCGGACAAGCAGATGCTGTCAGACTTGTAAACAGCGCTCTGGTTGATGCAGGCCTATCGCCTTCAACAGCCAGCGAACTTACACTCCGAGACGATTCAATCAGAGCCAACGGCCAAGAAACAGGCCGTCTCCAACGGCTTTCGATCAGACTCCGGCCAGTAGAGCCGGTGCAACTCGGTCGCACGCTCCAAGAGCTGTCGAAAGTGCTACCGAGCTTCACACCTGCAGATATAAACCTACAGAGGCCCGGCGGCCTGAGCGAAACAGAAACCAGGTACGGCGTGGACATCGTGCTTGAGCGTCAGTACATCTCAGCAGAAGAGGAGAACCAGAGATGACCAGATTTGTAGCTCTCAGTGTCATGCTTGTTCTCCTGAGTGGTTGTCAGAGCACCCCTCTTAGCCCGTATGCCGGGCAGTCTTCAGATCGGCGTAACACTCCACGCGCCTCGGAGCTAAATAGCGAGGCGGCTGACCTCCTCTCGTCCGAGCCCGAAAAAGCAGAGGAACTGCTACGCGAGGCACTCGCACACGATCTCTACTATGGGCCAGCGCACAACAATCTCGGTGTGATCTTCCTATCGCGAGGAGATCTATACGAGGCATCGTCTGAGTTTGAATGGGCACGAAAGCTGATGCCCGGGCACCCCGACCCACGAATCAACCTCGCCATTGCACTAGAACGGGGCGGCCAGGTCGATGAAGCAATCGCGACGTACGAATCCGTGCTCGAGATCAGGCCAGAACTAGAAACTGCAATGGTCGGGCTTGCGTCTTTAAAGCTCCGACATCGCAGAACAGACCAGAATACTTTGAACCTGCTTGAGCAGATCGCTTTTACGACGGCCAGTGAGTCGACCCGCCAATGGGCCAAAGAGCAACTGACGAAGACACGCACAAGAGATTTAGTTCGACCATGAGCAACAAGCTGGTCAAGCACGATGACGCTGATCAGTTGCCAGGGATGGAGATGGGGTCGCATTGGGCCAGCCTACAACTAAGCAAAGCAGTGGCATGACACAGATATGTGTCGGCCGACTATTTGGATGCTACAGGGTCATGGCAATGTCCCGCGGCGCTATCGACGACGCGCACTTCGTGCCGTCGTCCAGGTCCTCACGGTGTAGTCGTCGGAGGCGGAGAACAGAGTTGAGCCGTCAGGTGAGATCGCAAGGTCGTTAACGGAATCTCGATGGCCTCGGAGCACAGCGACGAGCTCGAGTGTGTCGGTGTCCCACACGCGGATGGCTGTGTCACCGCAGCCAGCGAAAAGGCGGGTGCTGTCCGGCTGGAGTTCCAAGGCGTCGATCGTCGTCGGTAGCGACCCGGTCGATGCGATCTCGCGGCCCGAGTTGAGGCTGAACGCGCGAATCCTCTGATCGACGGAGACCACGAAGATGCGCGATTGAGCGAGGTCGAATAGATATCCGGCGAAATCATGGCTGGAGAGTCCACGGAGAGTCAAGGCTGTTCCGGAGTAGCTGTGAACTTCCACGCCACCGTCGTCGCCGAGCGATACTCGGGGAGTTCGGTTTGCATCCTCAGGCATGAGATCGAGTGCGGGCAGCGTGTAAATCTCTTCATCAGAACCAGACACGATGTGGAGAGCGTTGTCGACCTGGAGAATAGCATAGTGCAAGGTGCCACTTTCCAGGAACCCCGGCCTAGAACGGGCGCCGAGGGGAATTGTTCGCAGGGACTCCAATGAGTCAGCGTTGTACTCGAGAAGCAACGGCTGGAGTTCAGACCCGTCGACGTGACCTTCAGCCAGCAAGACGAGGCGGTTGGAAGCTGAAAATGCGACGTCGACCACGCGGGACACCAAGCCGGGGACGGGCACGGCCTGGGCTGGCTGCGATTCGTCACTCCGTCGGACAAACACCTCGGTCGGGTTCGGTACACCAATCCTGTGGCTCGGCACGCACGACGCAATGAACCTCCCATCTGGACTGACGGCGACGCGATACGCGAAGTAGCCGTGAGTCATCATCACATCCGGATCGGATACATCGCCGATCCTCCAGCGGCGCGCCGTCAAAGCGTCGGAACTGAACAGGGTCTCGCCATCTGAACTAAAGCAGAGTGCCAGCACGGTGGCGTCATGCCCGATCAGCGTCCCTAGAGGCGAGCCGTCATATGTGTCCCATAGACGGATCTTGCGATCCTGGCCTCCGGAGGCGACGACAGACCCGTCCGGGCTAAAGGCGACGCTCATCGGCGCATCGGCATGCGCTTCACGGTGATGCCAGATGCGGCTCCCTGTGCTTGCGTCGTGCAGAGCAAGCTGACGGTCGAGGGTGGCGAGAATCACAGTCTGCCCATCCGGGCTGAATCGCGTACAGGCAGACCCCTCTCGGAGCACCGCAAGCGGGACCGCCTGGCTGGTGCTGGCAAGCCAGATGCCCGGTTCCCGACCACTCCGCGGGACCCAGGCTGTGCCGAAGTGGTTGACAGTGCCCAGAGAGGCGTGCGGGTTGGCTTGTGATGTGGCGTATGAGAGCCACTGTGTGCGGGCGATCTTGTCGTCGGGCAGGGGATCGAAACTGGCGAGCGGCGGGTGCACAATGTGGGTCGCAGTCCACCGCCGCAGTTCGTCGCCGGTGCGGCTATCACGTTCAACGAACTCGTCAGACTCGAAATCGGCAAGAACGACCCGGGTTGGGCTATAGGCGATCCCGATGCACTGTTCGTTGGTCGGCAGGTCCCATGTACCCAGTGATCGCATCGTGTCAGCTTCGAATGACTCGAAATGGAGCGAATGGTTGCGAATGTACGTCGTTGCGGTGTGCAGGATTGTTTCGTCGTCGTTGAGCCAGGCACCCATGTGCATAAAGTCCGCTTGCTCGCCAGTCAGTGAATACGTGCGCTGGCCGTGGGCGAGGCTCTGGTCGAGTTGGTTCCAAAAATATGCCCACTCCCAGCCACGGAGTTCCTCGGGTGCTTCCAAGAGAAATTCGCGCGCGAGGCGTGAGTCACCGTCACGGAGGGCGGCTGCCGCCGCGGAGATTGAGGCCCGGTAGGTGGCGTGGTCAGCCTTGCGTCTCGCTTCGGATTCGCTCCACGCAAGACTCAGGGATATGACGCTCGCGGCGACGAGGAGCCCCGCGACACTTATGCCCGCGGCGAACGAGGCCTTGTGCCGCTTCGCAAATTTCCCGAAGCGGTACCACCCCGATGTAGGGCGCGCGAGGATGGGCTCGCCTCGGACGCAGCGGCGGAGGTCGTCGCTCAGCGCGGCTGCGGAGTCGTACCGTCGGTCCGGTTCCCGCTCCATGGCCTTCGCGACGATGACCGACAGGTCCCCCCGGAGCGACGGGTTGCCTTCGGCGAGCGGCGTGGGCTCTCGCTCCGCGACGATGCGCGCAGCCTCGGGGATCGACAGACCGGTCAGGTCGTGCGGCGAGCGCCCGGAGAGCAGGCGGTAGAGCAGCACGCCGATGGCGTACACGTCGGTGCGGGTATCCACCTCGTCGCGACGGCCCGAGAGCTGCTCCGGGCTCATGCAGGGCAGCGATCCGATGATCTGGCCCGCGTGGGTGCGCTGTGTCGTGTGTTCGGTCGAGTCATCCGTGAGACGAGCAACGCCAAAATCGACGATCTTCGGCTGGCCGATCGTGTCGATAGAGCCTGAGCGGGTATCGGTTGCCGTTGTTCCATCGTCGTCGGCCACGACGAGCACGTTGGCGGGCTTGATATCACGGTGCAGCACTCCCTTCTGATGAGCGTGATGCACCGCGTCGCAGACGCGGGCGATCAGCTCGATACGCTGATCGATGCCGAGCGCGTACTCGTTGGCGTGCCGATCGATTGGCAACCCCTCGACGTACTCCATCGCGTAGAAGGCACGGCGTATGCCAAGTTGCGTGTCGGTCCCTGCTTCGTAGACCTGCGCGATACCGGGATGCTGCAGCCGACCGAGCAGTTGGGATTCGAGCCGGAAGCGTCTCGACACCTCTCGCCCGGCCGCGACGTCTCTGATGACCTTGACAGCGACGCGCCGCCGCGGCTCGTCCTGGTCGGCCTCGTAGACCACACCCATGCCGCCCCGCCCGAGCTCGCGGACCACGCGGTACCCCCCGATACGCTCGGGCATCGGGGCCTCTTCGTTCGTGAGCTCAACGGCGAGCAGCTCGGCTCCGGCACCGGGTGCGATGCTGTCGTGGTTTGTCGTGTCCGCGTGGAGCATCTGCTTGACCGCGGTCAGCAGATCAGTGTCGTCTCCGCAGCGCTCGCGGAGTCGCTCGGACCGCTCGGTCTCGGGCAGATCGCAGACCTCGTCGAAGATCTCGAACGCTTGTCTGCGAGTTTCGGGGGTCATGCCGATGGGTCCGCGGCGGCGATCTCGGCCAGAATCCATGCTCGGCAGCGGCGCCAGGTGCGCTCGATTGTCCGCTCGGAGACATCGAGCAGTGCGGCGATCTCGGCATTGGTCAGCCCGCCGAAGTACCGCATCTCGACGATGCGGGATCCTCGTTCGTCGGTTTCGGCGAGCGCGGTGAGCAGATCGTCCAACTGCACAAGATCGACCGGACTGGTGCCAGAGGGGGACTCGATCGAGGTCAGCGGCTCACGCTTGGAGTCGGGCCCACCGCGCTTGGCTGCCCGCTTGGACTTCGCGTGGTCCTGCAGGATCTGACGCATCGCGGTTGCGGCGACGGCGCAGAAGTGCCCGCGGCTCTCCCAGCGTCTGTCGGGATCGCCTACCAGCTTCAGATATGCCTCGTGCACCAACGCGGTGGGCTGGAGCGTGTGGTCGGCGGACTGAGCCCGGAAGTACGAGCTCGCCGTTGCCCGCAACTGCTCATAAACGAGATCGAGCAGCTTGTCGGCGGCCTGGGTGTCCCCAGTCTGCGACTGCGAGATCAGCAGTGTGACCTCGCCGATCGGACCGGCTGGAGGGGACTCGGGCGGAGGCTGATTGCTGGCGCTCTCGTCCATTGCCCCATGATATCAGAAGCGAGAAATCGTCGATTGCGGGCCGTGAGACGGGATCACGCGGGATTTATGCGAGGTGGTGTCGGATCGTGTTCTCGGTTGTCGTGAACGGTGTGACGGGCCACGTGGTGGAGCTGTAGGGCCCGTCGGAACGAGTGCACCTTTCGGCAAGCGAGCCGCACACACACAGGAGATTCAGAAGTGAGAACCTTTCATACGATCCGAATGAGCGTCACTCCCGCCTGTCTGGCGGCGATGCTTGCAGGCCAGACCTTGGGTCAGCAGGAACTGCCGACGCTGCTCGACCAACTGCAAGACACGTGGTACGTCGGCCGTGTTGTCCAAGAGTTCTATGTGCCGGGCTACGTCGGCTCCGAATGGTCGTTCTCTTTACAGGGGGCGGATGGAGGAGACGTCGAGCGCCGCCGGAACGGGAACCGCGTCGAGTTCCGCGAGGGAGGCGAGGGCGCGACGATCGGACTCCACGCACGCATCGGGCATGGCACGGGGGAACTGGCGCCCGGGGGAATTCTCCGCTACATCATCGGGGAGGCCGGCAAGCCCCATGGGTTCATCTCGACTTCGAACGGCACCTCACGCGGCGGAGCCGGCGGAGGAGGAGGCAGCGCCATCCTCTACCTGCCACCCGGCGAGACCGACTGGAACAACGCTCACATTCTCATCGCGGCGGGAGCCGGAGGCGGCGGGTTCATCATCGGGGGGCCGACCACATCGGCTGATGGTGACGGCGCGTGGGGTAGTAAAACCGAATGCAGCACCGGGCCGAGCCTCGGGTGTGATAGAAGCAGTGCCCCGAATGGGAACTGCCAGGGCATCGGCGGCGTCATCAGTCTGGAGGGCGACAGCGGTCCCGATCTCTTCGATCCCCTGTACAATGGAGCCATCTTCTACCATGAGTTCGCCAGCGGCGGGGCGTACCCGCGCCCGGGTCATGAGTCACTGAACAAGCACGGCTTTCCCAACGGGAGCGATCCCGTGACCGCCGCCGTCTCAAGGGTCGCGTGGGGGTTCGGCGAGGGCGGCATGGGGGACACCGACTACGGCGCCGGTGCCGGCGGGGGCTACTCGGGCGGGGACACCTACAAGGCGTCTGGCTACTCGCTCGCACGCAACTTCGACTGCAAGGGCGGCGGCGGAGGAGGAGGCAGCTACATCAACGACGCCTTTCTTGTCGTGGATACCGACACCGCGTGGTTCGGCAACTCGTTCGAGAATGGCCACGCGACGTCGGCCCCGGTCGTTCTCACTCTCGATAACGACGAGCCCGCCGGTGCGGTGGTGCTGGCTGACGGCATGTTCACAGCCGCGACGCTCGATCAAGCCACCGACTCTGCCGTGACGTCGTGCAGTGTCGCGCCCGGTGCCGATCTCTGGTATCGGTATACGAACACGGGCGACTGCGTCGAGACGCTCTCGTTGTCATCGCTGCCGCTGACCATCGGCGGTGCTCCGCTTTCCACTGATGTGGTCCAGATTGATGGTTTCACGGGAGCCATCCCATCGGCTTCGTCTTGCCGGGGCTCGTCGGTCGGCTCGTACAACGATTCGGTCGAGCCGGGTGAGACGGTGCTAATCCGGGTCTCGGCGGCGGGTGGCGGTTCGCCCGGGCCCGACGTGAACGCGCTGCTCACCGTCAGCGCGTTCGACACACCGAACACACCAAGCCCGTCAGCCCCGATCGCATTGGTGCCGGGCGTCGGGACGACCGAGTCGTTCTGCGGCGGTGGGCTGAGCGATATCGGTTCCGCGGTCTGTGACCCCGGTATCACGCAGGGCTTCGCGGCGTACTACGAGTTTGTGAATCCCCACCTTTGCGATATCGGTGCAACATTCTCGCTGACCAGCGGTTCGTTGAACGGTCTCCGGATCTTCAGCATCGAGAACGTCTGCCAGGAAGCGATGTTCGGCAGCCTGACCGAGACGCTCGCTCCCGGCGAACGCATGCTCATCGAGATCATATCACAGACGGGTGAACCGGTGACGTTCCGAATCGATACCGATTTCACCGGACCGCTGATCGACTGCGACAACGACGGGATCCCCGACAGCTGCGACATAGACGGGGCCTGCGAGCCGCCAGCGAATGATCTGGCCGCCAATGCCGAGCCCATCAGCCTCCCGGTTCCGGCTCTGTATGACACGAGGTTTGCAACTCGGGACGGATCGAGCAACTGCGAGTTCACTGGACAGGATGTGGACGTGTGGTACTCGTACACGGCTCCCCTGGACGGGCAGTTGGTCGTTAACCTCGTCTCCGACGCGGGCGACCAGGCCTTGGGGCTGGTCGGGCTTGCCGCATTTACTGCGGACGGTCTGACGCAGCTTGATTGCGATAGGGGCGAGGACGCGGGCCGAGCCTGGAGTGAGCCGGGTCAGGCGGTCGGGCTGGTCTCGATGCGTCAGGGTGAGACCGTGCTGGTGCGTGTGAGCGTACCGCCGAATGCGGCAGAGGGTTCGACAGGCACGGGCTTCCTGGAGGCCGGTTTTGACGCGACGTTGCCCAACGACACGTGCCGCAACGCGACCGAGATCGTGATGACGGATCTGGGCGAGACGAACACAGTCTACCGCTCTATGGAGCGGACTCAGAATGAAGGCTCGACGGGCTTCTGTTTCGATACCGGCGGCGTCGACCAGTACGATGTGTGGTTCACGTTTACGGCGCCGGTCAGAGGCGAGGCGACATTCGAGTCTCTGCGAGGTGGTGCCGTTCCCCTTTCCGGCGGATTCGAGCTCTACGATGGATGCAGCGGCACGTTGCTAGCGTGCGACAGCAGTGATGCTCCCGCTATCACCCATGCAATGACTGCGGGTGAGTCTGTCACGCTCAGACTCTTGCGATCGGCGGACACGTTCGATGAGCCGGTGACATTTGTGCGGCTAACGCTGGCGGGCTCTGCTTGCGGCCTCGCCGACACGAACGGCGACGGTGTTCTCACACCCGCGGACTTCACCGCTTGGATCAATGCCTTTAATAATCAGGCTCCCGAGTGCGATCAGAACGGAGACGATCAGTGCACGCCGGCAGACTTCACCGCCTGGATCGCCAACTACAACGCGGGCTGCTGACCAGCAAAACCTGACTCACAACTGAGGGGGCGGTGCACGATGGTGAGTGCACCGCCCGAGCGGCGGGCGATCTCCGATATGTCAAACAGTCTCTCGCGCCGCCAACTGGCGGCGTTTCTCATTGCCCGGTAGTGGGGTTGACCTGCTTTCCCAGATACGCCCATCCTGCTGCATTGTCGCATAGCAAGTGGACTAGGTTCTGGTGGGCAGGTCATATAGGCAGCCGCCTACGACGCCACGATCACGGAGGGCATTGACAGACAACGGTGGTCCTCAGCTTCTCGTAGCCCACGAGAAGGTCGAAGGCTCGACGAGCTCATGCTCGACACCCCACCGAAAGACGTGCTTGATCCACTGCGTCTTGTAGTTGACGGTGCGGACGTTGTTCCCGTCGTCGATCCAGGTCTCCCGCACAGCCCTGAGACACCCCGGCCTGAAGTCATCCACCGGCAGGGACCCGTAGAGCTTGCGGAGGCGTCTGCATGCGTACCGGATGTTGGCTAGGGTGCGCGTCGGCTTGCCGTCCTTGACGTAATACTCCTCCGCATGATCGCGGAACGCACAGACGAGGTCTGTGATCGTGTAGGAATCTCGCGTACCGATCGAGGGCATCCGGGTGACATCACGGCCTGAAGCGAGGTATTCGGCGATCAGCCGGTCATACTTCTCGTGACTCTCGGCTGAACCGTGCACCCCGAGATAGACCTCACGCCCACTGAGCAGGACTCGAGCCTGTCCTGAAGCCTTGTGAAAACCGTACTTTGGCAGATGAGATTGGTGATCAGAACGCATTTGAGCGACCTCCAGCGAGACTGGTATGACTACCAGTCAATTTCGCTTCGAGCCGCTCTGCCACACGCGGGACAGGTACGCTTAACCGTGCGTTCAGCGAGTGTTACGTGAATCGGGGTGAGAGGATTTGAACCTCCGACCTTCTCGTCCCGAACGAGACGCGCTACCAAGCTGCGCTACACCCCGGATGTGCCAACAACTATAGCCGCTGCCCCAGCCTGTGTCGGCTATCCAACCCGGGCAGCATCGGCCTCAATCCTGATTACTCAAGGTCTCTCGTCTCAACCGGGTACTGAACCGCAGCCGAGCCGTAGACGTTGTCGTCGCGTGTCCCCGGGTCACCGTCGGGGCCGGCGGAGTAGAAGTACATCGTGTCGTTTGAGCAATCACCCTCATCCGCATCGCCAATCCAATTCGGATTATCTTTCCTCTGAGTTGCAGTGAACGGCCTGAACGATCTTCGGAAGTCGATGTCATTCAACCCCGTATCGTCCTCAACCTCAACACCACGTAACGGATCACGAGAACCAAGTGAACCCATACTCGACATGTAGTTGCCGTGCCCGCCGTCGTACGCCGGATGTACCGCGCGGATCGGGTTGCCCCATTGATCGGTCAACTCAAATCCCCGAACAGTTTCGCTCCCCGTATCGATCAGCGTGAACTCACGGACCTGATCGCTGTCGAAGCCGCCCCACCGCTCGGCGCTGTCACCAAGAAACGTATCGCCGGCTGCGATGAATCTCGCGCCTGACGGGAACGCCTTATCCGCGTCCTTGTCAGCACCATCACCGTTCTCCCGGCCGTCGAGCACGGGCAGCTTGTAACTCGTCGCACCCACGACGGTCTCGAACGCCTTGTACGAACGCTGATGATCGACCGACGCGTTCAGGTCAGATAGATATGTCTCAAGCGTCTGAATCGTGTTCTTGGTCGCCGAGGCCCGCGACGACTGAACCACAGCCAGGCCGACCGAGAGACCAATCCCCGCGAGGATCGCGATGATCCCAATCACCACCAAAAGCTCGATCAGCGTGAAGGCGTGCCGACTGTTTCTCTGCTCATGGCTCATGCGACGGTCTCCTGAGTAAAACACAGGCCCAAGGCTGCTCCGCAGAGCATACCAGCCACT
This sequence comes from Phycisphaera sp., assembly GCA_003712165.1. Lineage (GTDB taxonomy): Bacteria > Planctomycetota > Phycisphaerae > Phycisphaerales > UBA1924. The sequence goes on along the minus strand of RHLH01000001.1, from coordinate 1,143,458 downwards.
CACCAATACGACCGGAATCCCGGACTGATCCCTCTGATTACGCCTGATCTGCCGGCGGTGTTCGGGGCGCAGGCTGGCTCGGAGGTGCCCCGATCCCGGGCCCAGCGATCGTCGAACCGAAGAAGCCTCCCCCGCCAGCACCCGCACCGACAGGCTGGGGACGCTGCTGCTGAGGCGGCGGCATCGACGCCGCGGGGTTGATCCTCGCCTTATACACGTACTCCGCAACACGCTCCTGCACATCCGTCATCATCTCGCGGAACAGCTCAGCGCCCTGCTTCTTGTACGCGATCTTCGGATCCTTCTGCGCGAACGCCTGGTAGTTGATGCCGTCCCGCAGCTGGTCCATCGCGTAGAGATGGTCCTTCCACGACTGATCAAGCGTATCGAGAAGCACCGTCGTCTCGAGCTGGAGCAACTCCGGGCGGAGCCTCGCCTCGACAAGCCCCCTCGAAGCAGCGTGGAATTCGTCCTCGTCGAGCCATGCAACCCAGTCGGGCGACTTCGCGTCGAACTTCTCAGCCAGGAACAAGTCGAGACTCTCAATGTCATCACAGGCCGTGGCCTCGTCAAGGACACCGTCGAGCTTCCCATCTTCAAACCACGCGCGGATGCCGTCCTCAAGCTGCTGTTTCATCTTCGCAGGACCAGCACCACGCACCTCGTCAGCATCGAGCGCAAGATCGTAACGCTGTTTCGCCCAGTTGATGAGCGCATCGAGCGACTCCTGCGGCGACTGACGCATGCCCATCACTGTCATCGCGAGCGCGTAATCCACGGGGTACTCGACCTCGCGCATCTGGTAACGCTTCCTTGCACGCTCGCAAAGCCGATCCCTGGGCCTCTCTTCGCCCGAATCAAGCGCGTTTCGGATCTCCTCTCTGTTCGACTCGATACCGAACTGCGTCTTCGCCCAAGCGACGAGGCGGTCGATGCCGTAGTCAGGATCGACGTACTCCGCAAGCTTCCCGAGCTCAGCCGCGTCGATCTTCTTCTCGGAAGCCTCAATCAGCTGCTCACGGATCGCCCTGCGCCCCTGCAAGTCACTCTCAGCAAGCTCGCCAACGTCGAGCTCCATGTCGAAATGCGTCTTCGCCCAGCTGGCAAGGCCTGCAGAGTCGAAGTCAACAACCACGTCCGATCCCTCCGCGGACATGTACTCACCGAGCGTCACATCGATCATCGAGCGAGCATCAGACTTGGCATCCTCGCGGATGCGTTTGTCCATCTCGTCCTGATCCCGGCCGCGAAGCCTCTCGACACTCATCTGCGCATCGAGTCTCTCACGAGCAAGCTCAATCGCACACCGCGCCGGGTAATCCTTCGAAAGGTACTCAGCGCAAGCGTCGTCGATGCAGTCGTCGATGTACTCAAGGATCAGCGTCTTCACATCCCGGCTCTCGAGCGCCCGCTGACGGATGCTGTAGAACCGCTGACGCTGGTGCTCCATCACCTCGTCGTACTCAAGAATGTTCTTGCGACCCTGGAAGTTACGCTCCTCAATCTTCCGCTGCGCCTTCTCCACACTCTTAGAGAGGATCGGGTGCTCGATCGCATCCCCCTCCTTCATCCCGAGCCTCGAGAGCACGCGCATCGTCGTCTCACCCGCGAAGAGCTTCATCAGGTCGTCTTCAAGCGACACAAAGAACCGGCTCGAACCGTTGTCGCCCTGACGGCCCGATCGACCACGGAGCTGGTTGTCGATCCGTCGGCTCTCGTGACGCTCTGTTCCGATCACATGAAGACCGCTCAGATCCTCGATCGATTCGTACCAGCGGATGTTGTGAAGCACGCAGCGCCCGGACGCATCGAGCTCCTCGCGAAGCTCCTCGACATCCGCGCGCTCGATCTGCTTCGGGCTCAGCCACGTGTTCTTCTCTGCCCAGTGACGCAGCAGCATGAGCTCGAGCTCATCGAACGCCATCTCCTCCGCATCACGCTTCTTGAGCCCGAGCTCGCTCGATGCGACCTTGCGGTACACATCCTCGCGCAACTCCGCCTCGCTCGATTCCGCGGTCAGCTTCCTAGAGCAAATCCCCCGGCGGAGCCAGTGATCCAGAAGCTGCTCTCGCGACACCTTCGCAAGCTTGATGTCCGTACCACGACCAGCCATGTTCGTCGCGATCATCACCGCACCAAGCTGGCCAGCGTTCTCAACGATGTGAGCTTCACGCTCGTGCTGCTTCGCGTTGAGCACTTCGTGCTTGATGCCGTACTTCCGTGTCAACATCTGAGCCAACCGCTCAGACTTCTCAACACTCGTTGTACCGACCAGAATCGGGCTGCCGACGTCGTGGAACGCCTTGATCTCGTCCACGATCGCGTCCCATTTGTCCTTCTCGCGCATGAACATCAGGTCGTCGAAGTCCGCGCGGACGACGGGCTTGTTCGTCGGGATCGACACAACGTCCAAGCTGTAGATATCGTGGAATTCCTGCGCCTCGGTATCAGCGGTACCCGTCATACCCGCAAGACGCTTATACATCTTGAAGAAGTTCTGGATCGTGATCGTCGCGACCGTCTGCGTCTCCTGCTTGATCGGCACCTTCTCTTTGCACTCGATCGCCTGATGCAGACCATCAGACCACTGACGCCCGATCATCGGGCGCCCAGTGAACGTGTCCACGATCACGATCGTCGGATCCGAACGCCCCGTCTGCTGATCGGGCACGTTCATGATCACGTAGTCCTTGTCCTTCTGGTACACCGCGTGAGCGCGGAGCGACTGCTCCAGAAGGTGAGGGATATCCGTGTTCTCACCCACGTAGAACGAGCCGACACCAGCCGACTTCTGCGCCAAAGCAATGCCGTCGTGCGTCAGGTGGACCTGCTTCCGGTCCATCTGAATCTCGTAGTACTGCGTGTGCTGATCCCGCTGGCTCTCAAGACCCGGCAGGTCCTTCTTCACCGCTTCGAGTTCCTTCTGCAACTCGGGCACCCGCGACTTGTCCTTCGCCTGGCGGATATCGCCCTCGAGCCCCTTGATCTTCTCAAGACACGCCTGTACCTGATCCTCCTGGTCCTGCCAGGGCTTCTGCTGCGCAACGAGGTCGATCGCCAGCCGATCCGCCAGGTCATACCGCGGCTGCGCATCGTGCGCTGCGCCCGAGATGATCAGAGGCGTCCGGGCCTCATCGATCAGCACGCTGTCCACCTCGTCAACGATCGCAAAGTCCCGGCGGCGCTGCACCTGCTGATTCACGTTCCGCTTCATGTTGTCACGGAGATAGTCGAAGCCAAACTCGCTCGTTGTGCCGTACACCGCGTCGCACATGTACATCACGCGTTTGACAGGCTCGGGCTGCATGTGCTGCGGGTGGATCGCGCCGACGGTCATGCCGCAGCCGTAGAAAAACGGGAACGTCCAGTCTCGGTCTCGCTGCACGAGATAGTCGTTCACCGTAACGACATGGACCTTCTCGTCCTTCACGCTCGCCCAGTACGCAGCGAGCGGCGCGACAATCGTCTTGCCCTCACCCGTCTTCATCTCGGCGATCTTGCCCTGGCTCAGCACCATCGCACCGATCAGCTGCACATCAAACGGCCTCGCCCTAAACGGAGGCCTCGACTCCGGGAACAGCTCACGAACCGCATCGTAATAACCTACGGGCAGTTCAACCGTCCGCCACGCAGGAACCGGTTCTGTGCACCCCTGGAAATCATCCGTCGGAGGCGACGGCTCCTTGTCAGCCGCCTCGGCGACCGCCTTGTCATACCACCGGCGCGCTTCGGAACCGAGCGCTTCGGGATCAAACCCGGACTCCGGGTTCAGCGTGTTCCGGATACCAACGTGACGATCCATCACCTCGCGGGCAACCGCGATGGCCTCGATCATCACCGAATCCTCGCTCTCACCCTTCGCGAGCCGATCGCTCAGCTCAGCCTTCTTGCCGCGAAGCTGTTCGTCCGTCAGCTGACGGATCTCAGATTCCAACGCGTTGATCTTGTCTACGCGGGTCGTGTATCGCTTGACGAACCGCTCGTTCCGCGAACCGATCAACTTGTTCAAGATCGGACCGACAACAGGGATGCCCTGGTCTGCGCTAGCCATATGTATGTCTCATTCATTGCCCGGAATCACCGAGCGGGTGCCTGGTTCTGAGTGCGTCGGCTGGCAATCCCAAAGACCGCCCGCCACATGCAACGGCATTGCCGCTGCGTTCCTATTGAAGAAATCAATCAGTTCAGAACCAAAGCCGGGGGCGGCAGATCCGCAAGCCCGCCACGAACCATCTCACGCAAAGGCGACCCGAAAGCAAAGCCAGTCGGCACGGACCCAAGAGCAATACCAATGCCCGCATCACTTCCCTGGTCGTCTACAAACTCGGGCTGCGTCTCGGACCCAGGCACACGGTCCTGCATGACCGTCATCGCCAGCCCGACACCCGCGGTGCCAAGTGCCCGCGCCGAGGAAACCCCGCCGCTGGCCAGCACCATCACCGCGACCGCGATGAGCAGCGTCGGCGCGATCCCGCTTGAGATCGACCGGCCCGTCTGACGCGATGTCTGGCTTTCGTTGCCCATTTGCACCAGAATCATCGACACACAAAGCCCGCGGAGCAAGCTCAGCAGCCCCGCACACTCCTTTATTGACACAAGCATTTCACGATTTCCGACCCGCCCGCCCGATATGCCACCCGTCAGATAGAGTCGCAAGCGGAAATCAATACCAAACGGAATCCTATCAAATGATGGTAGCCAGACAGTCGCTCCCCGATACCCGAGAGTCGATCACCCACAAGTTCTCCGTGGGCGGCCACGAGGGCTACCTCACTATCGGCCTCTACAGCGACGGCACGCCCGGAGAGATCTTCATCAAAATCTCAAAGGAAGGCTCGGCACTCAGCGGCATGTGCCAGGCGTTCTGCAGAGCCTTCAGCCTCGCCATCCAGCACGGCCTCACCATCAAAGAGTCCGTCGCTCGCTTCAAAGGCATGCGGTTCGAGCCCCACGGCCACACCAGCAACAAAGACATCCCAACCGCCGACTCAATCGTCGACTACGTCGCCAGATACCTCGAGATGCACTTCGCGCACATCCAGAAAGCAGCCGACGACAACCCACTCCGGCGCGCCTAACCCAGAACAACATCAAACCACCCGGTAAGGCGGCTCCTCGCCCGCCAGAATCGCGGCCGCGTTCTGCTCGCACATCCGGGACATCTCCTCGCGCCAGCGCCGTTCCGCGCTCCCGATGTGAGGAGTCAGCACCACGTTGTCGAGTCTGACAAGCTCCGGATGCACCCGAGGCTCCTCCTCGAAGACGTCCAGACCAGCACCCCAGATACGCTTCTCCCTGCACGCCTCGGCCAAGGCAGCCTCATCGATCGTCGGCCCACGCGAGGTGTTCACCACGATCGCCTCGGGCTTCAGCATCCCGATCCGCTCCCGGTTCAGCAGGTGCTTCGTCTCAGGAGTCAAAGGCGTGTGGATGCTCACCACATCCGCCATCGCGAGCCCCTCCTCCAGCCCGGCCCGCCTCGCAGAGAGCGGCGCGATCTCGAACCCGATCTTCTGAGATCTCGCTGTATAGATCACATCCATGCCGAACGCCTTGGCACGCTGAGCCATCGCGTACCCGATCCGCCCCGCGCCAACGATGTGGATCACCCGCCCGGTCAATTCCAGACCCATGAAGTCCGACATCGACAGTGGTCCATGATCAACCCACGCCCCCGAACGCGTAAACCGATCCGACTCCACAAGCCGGCGAGCGCACGCGAGAAGCAGCATAAACCCCAGATTCGCAGTGCCTTCCGTCACGGCATCGGGCGTGTTGGCGACCACGATCCCCCGCTCTTTGCAACACTCGGTATCGATGTTGTTGAACCCGACCGCGAAATTGCAGATTCCCCGCAGCCCTTCTCCCGCCGCGTCGATCAGCTCACGGTCCACCGGATCCGAAAACATCGAGACGATCACGCTCGCCCCTTCGACCAACTCGAACAGCTCTTGCCTCGTCGGCTTCGCGTCCCCGAACTGGCGCATCTCTGCACCCTCGACCCGCAGATCTCCCCCGGGCGTGGCTCTCGTGACGGCGACAATCGGCTGCTTCTGTGTCATGACCCAACACTACACCGACGCCCACGCCGCCGCCCGACGAGCGAAAAACCCTAGAAAAACAGGCTCAAACAGCCACACCAAGAGCCACCCAACCGACAGGCCCGCGCACCCCGAAAGAGCGAAAATCAGCGCGATACCGATAAAATCCTTGTTTTTTAGGGGTGAAATCATGCCCGGGGCCCGATAAGCACTTGCGAAACACGAAGGAGTGGGGTACAAACCGCCCCAGTTTCCCGGGCGAGGACTGCCCAAAAACGGAGAATACGGATATGGCAAAGCGCACCGCAAAGAAGAAAAAGACGACCCGCAAACCAGCCGCCCGCGGCAAGAAGGTCGCCAAGAAGAAGACCACCGCTCGCAAGAAGACCGCTGCTCGCAAGACCACCGCCGCAGCCAAGAAGCCCGCCAAGATCGTCGGCGCCAAGGGCAAGGCACGCACCAAGAGCGACGTCCAGGCCACCATCGCTGAGCACGTCGGCATCTCCAAGAAGGAAGTCGCCGCCGTCTTCGAGACCATGGGCACCATGATCGCAGCCGACCTCAAGAAGGGCAACGCAGGCACCTTCAACGTCCCTGGTCTCATGAAGGTCGTCGTTCAGCGCAAGCCCGCCACCAAGGCTCGCAAGGGCATCAACCCCTTCACCAAGGAACCCACCGTCTTCAAGGCCAAGCCCGCCCGCAACGTCATCAAGGTCCGCCCGCTCAAGGCACTCAAAGACATGGTCTGATCAGCCAGACACTAACTAGTTAGTCGAATGAAACGGGCCGACCTTCACGGGTCGGCCCGTTCTTTTATCCGCCAAGCCCTATGTCCGGGCCAAGCACATCGTTTGCCAAATCAAGCAACACCTGCTCAAGATCAGTGGTATCACCTGACTCCAATCGAACCCGCAATTCGGGTAAAGGCCAAGAGCCATAACCACTGGTCGGATCTGTTGCGACAAGTCGGTTCCGGTACCAAGGCCGATCCGCGAGGCCGCCGCGTTGAGTCCATATTCGGTCATACGCCATCGCATGCCGAGTGTCTTTGGGACTCACTTCAAACTGTGGATCGATCTCCCGTAAGCTGTCTGCGAACCGATTCATCTCATCGGCATGGTCTGTGAATCTTTCAGCCAGCCTGTCGAGCTCAATCGCTACATCTGCCTTGACGCGATTGACATCGAGCGGAGCGATCGGCGCGTTCGCCAGCCGCGAAACAACCGCGTTCGTCATCCTCGCGATCATCAGCGCCGGCTCATAGTCCTCCCCCACCACCTGGCGGTACCAAGTGAGCGTGTCACGCGCCGTGTGATAGGACACCCCGGAACTCCCCCCTCCGCTGAGCGCCGCCGAAGCCACGCCCGCGTGACACACGAACCCGAGGTGGTCGCTCCCCCCGCCCAGCCAGCCGATGTTGGGCTCGCCCTCGTAGTGCTCGCTCGGCGACCTGCCAAACCAATCGTCGTACACGCTCTTCTCGGGTTCCCTCGCCTGAGGCACACTCTTCGACGCCTCAACGATCAGCCGTTTCAGGCTCGGTGAAGCGCTTGAGCCAAACTTCGGGCCCATCGATGCCATGTCCAGGTTGATGTACGCGACGGCTTCCTCGGTCAGCATCTCGAGATTGCCCTCGACCCACTCGACCGAACCGATGATGCCGTGCTCCTCGGCGCCCCAGCCGCAGAACATCAGCGTCCGCGCCGGAGGCTCTCCCTGCGCAGCGAGTTCCGCAAAGCTCCGCGCGCTCTCAAGCAGCGAGATCATCCCGCACGTCGCGTCCCCCGCGCCAAAGCCCCACGCATCGTGGTGGCAACCGATGATCACGCGCTCGTCCGGAAAGACCGCCCCCTCAAGCACACCGATCACGTTCGCCGTCTTCACGATCCTGCGATTCTGCTCGACCTTGACCCGCACCATGACACCGCCCTCGCTCGTCACGCGGTACGCCAGAGGCAACCCGCCCTGCCAGCCGCCCGGCACGTACTCGCCCTGCATCCGAGACATGATCTCTCGAGCCGCCGCCCAACCAACCGGTTGCACCGGGATCGTCGGCAGCCCCGCCTCGCTCGGATCGATCCGCTCCGCGTCCTCGGTCGCCTCGACAAAGGGCGTCAGCGGATCACCTGGCCAGGGCGTTGTCTTGATCGACCCGCGCTGGATGCACGTCTCCGTCTGCCAGCCGCCCTCTGGGTACGAGATGCCCTTCATGTACCCGCTGTCAGCAGGGTCCGTGTAGATCAGCACGCCCGCCGCGCCGACCTCCTCCGCAAACTTCGCCTTGAACCCCCGGTAGTTGCCTCCATACCGAGCGATGATGATCGCACCCTCACAGTCAACGCCCATCTCAATGAGCCGATCAAAGTCCTCGCGCATCCCACGGTTCGCGTACACGACCCGGCCGGTCACATCACCCGATCCGCTATACGCGTTGAACCCGAACTCAGGCATGCCCTCAAGCTGATACGGATCGCCCGGGATCGGACTCTCCGAGATTGGCAGCGCGTGCTCGCTGCCACCATCCACGATCCACACGCCCGCGTCGATCGGCTCCGCCAGGTACGCCCAGAACTCGTGCCTGGTCACCTCGAGCCCAAGGTCGGCAAACGCCTTCTCGAGCGTCTCGATCGTCTGCCAATCACCCTGCATGCCCGCGACATGCACATGGCCAGCGGTCAGATCGTGCCACTCACGCAGCCGCTCGGACGTCGGGATCTCCTGCAGCCTCCGCTCATACTCCGCATACGCCCCCCGCTTCTCCTCGGGCCAGTACGAAAGCAACGCCGGATCGATCTCCCGCTGCGCACCCACAGTCCAGGCAGCCATCCCAAGCACCAACCCGCTCAACACCTTGAACATCCGCATCCCTTCTTTCACGAACCCGCTTCCGATCCCAGCCGTTTACGAACAAGCACAACGCTCTCGATCACGATCCAAACCTCAAAGATCAGCATCACAACCGTCACACCAAGCAAGAGCGTGTTGCGCCCCTGCTCAGACGCAAACCCCCGCATCAACTCAATGATCGCCCACCCCGTCATCAGCAGCATGAAGCACATGGGCAGCGCGGTCACCCACGCCGGCCGGCCTCGCTTGATGAGCCAGACTGTGATCACAAGCAACGCCAGACCCGCCAGCAACTGATTCGTCGCGCCAAAGATGGGCCACAGAATAAGCCCGCCCTTGCCCGCGCCCCCCAGCCCAATCATCGCCCCCTCAGCATCTCTTTTGAACGCGTCTCCGATCGCCAGCGCAAGCCCCGTGAGCACCGCGACCGCCGTCGCCACATACCTGTTCGTCAGCGCAGGCACACGCAAGCCCGCTGCCCCGGTCTCCTTACCGCCACCCGCAAGCTCAGCGATGATGTACCGCTGCAACCGCGTCGAGCTGTCAAGCGTCGTCGCCGCGAAAGAAGCGACGAACACCCCCATGAGCGCCGTTGCAAACCCAGCATTCAGCCCGATGCTCTGCATCATGTTCGCCGAGCCCTCGATGAAAGGCTGGAGCTTTGCGCCCAGACCCTTCCCGCCGCCCCACGAGCCGTAGTACTGCTGCCACACCTCGGTCCCCGTCGCCGGGTTCGCCCCGACCCCCGCAGAGAGCCCGATCCCCGCAACGCACGCGATGATCACGAGCGTCGCCAGGAAGCCCTCGGTCAGCATCGAGCCATAGCCAACAAACTGCGCATCACGCTCGCTCATGAGCTGCCTGCTCGAGCACCCCGAAGCGACGAGGCAGTGGAACCCGCTGCACGCACCGCACGCGATCGTCACAAACAAGAACGGCATAAACGCGGGCACCGATGCGCCCTCCGAAGCGGGCGCCGGAGTGAAATTCACCGCGTCCGCCACAATCTCAGGCCTGCTCACCAGAAGCCCTGCACACACAAGCCCCATCGCGATCAGCAGCTGAGTGCTGTTGATGAAGTCCCGAGGCTGGAGCAGCACATGCACGGGCAGCACACTCGCGACAAACACGTACCCCATCAGCACGAACGTCCAGAACGCCACAGGAGACACAACCTCAGTCAGCCCCGGCGGCAGCAAGGGCGTGCCCTCACCCCAGACGTTCGCCCAGTCCACGCCGGCCGACCACCAGATCGTCAGGTACATCAGCCCCGCCGCCACCACCGCCCCGATCAGCAGATGACCGCCCTTGCGCAGCCAGTAGCCAAGCCCGACCGCGATCGGGATCTGAAGCCAGACCGGCGCCACACTCGACGGATACGACGAGAACACAACCGCGATCACAAGCCCGAAGATCGCGAGCACGATCCAGAGCGCAATCAGAATCACGAGAAGAAAGAGCAGCCGGACCCGCGGGTTGACTACATCACCCGCGAGATCACCCACCGTGCGACCACGGTGTCGCATCGACACCACGAGCGACCCGAAGTCGTGAACCGCGCCGACAAAGATCGATCCAACGCTGACCCAGATCAGCGCGGGCACCCAGCCCCACACCACCGCGACGGCAGGCCCAACGATCGGGCCGGTCCCCGCGATCGATGTGAAGTGGTGGCCGAACACAAGACTCCGCTTGCTCGGCACATAGTCGACACCGTCGTTCACCTCGACCGACGGCGCGACCCGGGCGGGATCGACACGGAAGATCCGCCGCCCCAGGTACCGGCCGTACGTGCGGTACGCCACCAGGTACAAGACAAACGAACCAACCGCGATCAGAACCGTGCCCATGCAGCCCCCGTGTACAGAAGCACGCAGACTACCTCATCCCTACTGCCCCGTAAATGCGTTCCACCTCAGCGTCTATGATCTACACATCTCTTCCGCGGAGGATGAAATGCCAGCTACACAACTCGTCAACCGCGCCAAATCACCCGCGGTCGCTCTCGAAACAACAATCCTCGTCCATGGCCTCCCAAAGCAGCGAGCCCTCGGAGTCTGCCACCAACTCGAACAGGAAGTTTCAAGCTCTGGCGCACACCCGGCGCTCGTTGGTGTTGTCAACGGCGCACCAACCGTTGGTATGACAAGAAGCGAACTCCAGGCGTTCCTCGACGCCGATCACATCGAAAAGCTCAACGCCTCAAACCTCGGTCACGCAATCCACTCGGGGATCAACGGCGCAACCACCGTCAGCACAACCATGGAACTCGCCGAGCGCGCCGGCATCCGAGTCTTCGCGACCGGCGGCATTGGCGGCGTGCACCAGAACTACCACGAGAGACCCGACATCTCCGCCGATCTCTTCGCGCTCACGCGCCACAGACTCGCTGTCGTGACGTCTGGTTGCAAGAACATCCTCGACATCCCAGCCACGCGCGAACTGCTCGAAACACTCGGTGTCACGGTTATCGGCTATCAAACAGACACATTCCCCGCCTTCTATCAGCGGGAAACCGACCTCCAGGTCGACGCCCGATATGACGACCCACGCGAGCTCGCCGAGTTTGTCGGCTTCGAACTCGCAAGGACCGGACGCGGCATCGTCGTCGCAAATCCAATCCCCGAACCGGACGAAATCCCGCTCACTGAATGGGGGAGCTGGCTCTCCCAAGCCCGCACATTGCCCAGTGTGATGGATTCCAAGGGCCGTGACGCCACTCCAGCCCTGCTCGCCGAGGTACACCGCCTGTCGGATGGTAAAACGATCGAAGCCAACATCGCGCTCGCGCGATCCAACGCGAGTCTCGCCGGCTCCCTCGCTGCCGCGCTATCGGGCCAAAGCTAACGAATTTTATCCAAACATTGTGTTATGATTGCGTGCGCAACCGACACGCAGCTACACAAAAGCTTCATCCCTAAAACCTGCTTTCTGACGCCTTTACGGCTGTATTTAGGCTACGATTTAACGATCGACAAGGCGTTCGGATCTGTGCGTGAGCGCCACCGATCAGGAGAGATGAACGATCCCGGTGGTTGGGGGACAACCGGGCGTTCGGATCTGTTTGAAGCATCGTTGAACCGTGAATCATTTGTGATTCGAGAGATTGATCGAGAGAGATCCTGCGGCAAAGCGTCCGCACAAATGGGGAACCAGAAATGAAGATGACTCGTCTGATGGCACTCACCGCTTGCGCTGGTATCGCTGCTCCCGCGCTCGCTCAGGACAGTGTCTCCAGCACCGGCAATGGTGATGCGCTCGATGCGTACAACACCAGCAACCAGGTCGTGAAGTTCACTGCTGAACTCACCCCGTTCACATCCAGCCTCGGCAACACCTATGGCATCGTGCCGCTCGTCAAGGCCTCGGATGCGCTCCCGGTAGACAACTTCCTCAGCCACCTGCTCTCGGGCCAGGCGATGAGCAAGAGCATCGTCGACAACACCCTCACCTCTGGTGCATACGCCGACTGGGCAACCGCCGGCGCTGGCGTCAACGCCCAGGAGAATTCCGCCCCCGGTAGCGTCAATGCTCCCGCTTCGGGCCTCAAGTCCGTTGGTGTGAGCTTTGCCGAGTTCGGCAACTCCGCAAACAACATCATCGCTGGTCTCGTCTCATTCGACCCCAGCACCCCAGAGACCCTTTACGTTGACAGAATCGTTGCCGCCACTAACCAGGCAACCAACGCAGCAGGCACCGACAACTCCCAATTCGGCATGGGCGTCATCGACGCAAACCTCAACACCCAATTCCGCGCCGATGGCTTCGGCACGGGCGGTTCCAACGTCATCTCAGGCAACAACATGATCCGGGTCAACGCCGAACTCCGCTCCAACGGCACCGTCAACGACATCAGCGCTTCCGGTGCCGGTGACGCCGCAGCTTCCGAGTTCATCCTCAACGCCAGCGGCACCACCCACAGCCCCGGCAGCCAGGTCGAAGAAGCCGTCGGCGGCCCCTCAGGCTTCGGTCCCAACTTCAACGGCGAACTCGTCTACAACGACTACAACACTGCTACCACCGCACACCTCACCTCGACTCTCCCCGGGCTCGCCACCGCGACCGATCAGCGCGGCACCATGGGCTACTCGCCCATCAACCCCCTCGGCGGCGTCGCCACCGCAATCGGCCTCGGCCGCATCAACGGCACCGACACCGTTGACCTCGCCGTCTTCGGTATCGACGCCACCGGTGCTCCACAGGACGTCGCAGTCCTACAGGCACCGACCATGATCTCAGACCCGATTGACGGCTACGTCGCTCCATTCGCCGAGTTCCGCGGCTACCGCAGCCAGATGGCATTCCGCGGCCCGTCAGGCGCCGGCGCAGTCTCGCAGGACGCAGTCACGGGCGAAGTCGTCGCTGCGGGTGTCTTCGACATCGCGTGCAACAACTGCGGCGGCCTCACCTACGGCGGCGGCGCCGCGACTGCTCCCGTCCAGGGCATCGCTGTCGCAAGCTTCGACGCCACCGATGCTGCAAACACCCTCACCTGGAACCTCGCAGCTTGGGTTGACGGCGACACCGGTGTCGGCAAGCCCGTCTTCAACGGCTCCGGCGCTCAGATCGGTGAACTCACCGCAATCGGCGTCTTCGGCATCGCTGGCCCCTCGATCTCCGGCGTCTCCATGGACGCCGCAGGCAACGTCTACTTCCTCGCTCCCTTCTTTGACTACGGCGCTGACATGACCGCAGGCACAGCCGACGACGACTTCGACAGCGCACTCTTCCGCGCCGTCTACGACTCGACAACCGGCGGCTACGACCTCGAACTCATCCTCCAGACCGGTTCCGTCTTCACATCCGCAAACACCGGGCTCGATTACGTCATCACTTTCCTCAGTATCGCCGACAGCAACTCCACCTCCTCGGGCACCTTCTACGGCCACAACACCACCTTCGATGGCTACCCGGGCCTCGCAAACCCCACCGATCCGAGCGACCGATTCAACCTGGGCGGCATGGTCGTTGCTATGGACATGACCTACGACAGCAACCTCGACGGCATGTTCGACGAGACCCTCGGCGACGAAGGCTACAACTACCTCTTCTACATCGCACCGCTCCCCGGTGACGACATCACCGACTGCAACAACAACGGCGTCGACGACGCGACCGACATCGCCAACGGCACATCCGACGATCTCAACATGGACGGCGTCCCCGACGAGTGCCCCGGCCAGATGAACCGTCTCTGCGCCGACGTCAACAACAACGGCAGCGTCGAGCCCACCGACTTCACCGCCTGGATCAACGCGTTCAACACCAACAACTACCGCGCCGACCAGAACTTCACCGGTACCGTCGATCCGACCGACTTCACCGCCTGGATCGCAAACTTCAACCAGGGCGCCAACGGCCCGTTCTGCGTGAACTAACACGCGAGAGAACCCCAACTCTCACCCGCCCGTCCCGAAAGGGGCGGGCGGGCTTTCGTTTCCAATCAAACCAAAAGTCCGGGAACCAACCCCGCCTGCCACCCGAACAGTCCGTGATCGATCAGGGGACTATGCCATGAACAACACACTCAAAGCCGCAAGCGCTATCTCCGCCCTCGCTGCTCTCTCGGCCGGTGCGCAGTGGGACCCAAACAACGCTCAGTGGGGCAAGACCGAATCAACAGACATCCGTGTCATGACATGGAACGTCGAAGACGGCATCTGCAGAACCGCAGACAAAGATCACAACGTCAACAACTGGGCCGCTCTCGTCAGAACTGTCGCCGCCCTCGAACCCGATATCCTCATCCTCCAGGAAGCTGGCGACAACTCGGGCAACAACACCGGCTCGGGCGTCGATTCGGTCAGCAACCTCACAACAACCCTCGAACTCTTCTTCAACGGCGGCAACGACCCATTCGAAGGCGGCACAGTCACCCAGTACGTCCAGGCCTACCGCCCCGGCTACGACCTCCCCCACATCTACGTCAGCAGCTCGACCGACAATTTCAACCGAAACGTCATTCTCAGCCGCTGGCCCTTCGCAGACCTCAACGGCGACAACAAAGCAACCGTCTCCGACTTCGTCGTTGGATCCAACGCCACACCCATCTCGGGCGGCAGCGGCGGCATCCGCGGCTTCCAGTTTGCCGAGATCGATCTCCCAAACGACACCTACCTCGGAGACTTCGTCGTCGGCAACGGACACCTCAAGGCTGGCGGCTCATCAAGCGACCTCGCGCAGCGCCTCGACGCAGGCGAGAACATCTGGTACTACGCCCGCTACTTCTACAACGGCAACGGCACCGCCACGCCCGACCCCGAGAACGCGATCATCTCAGTCCCCAACCCAACGCAAGTACTTAACAACCTCACACCAATCATCATGGGCGGCGACCTCAACGAAGATGAAGTCACCAACGGCAGGCGAGGACCCGCTGCGTGGATGACTGAAGGCCCAACCGCAAACGACTCAACGACGGGCGTAGACGCCGACGGTACCGACGGCATCCTCGACGCCTCCAGCGAGTTCTTCTCTGGAGACCTCGATTCACGAGGCTCGAGCAAGCTCGACCACATCATCTGGCAGGACTCGATCGCCCAGCGCCGCAGGTCGTTCATCTTCCAGAGCGCCGAGATCCCCTTCGCGAGCATGCCCCCCGAGATCAGCGACTTCGGATTCCCACCAGCAAACAACGGCACGCTCACCAGCTCATTCGCCTCCGACCACTTCGCGGTGATTGCAGACTTCATCGTCCCGCTCGGCAGCCAGCCCGCACCCGGTGATTTCGACCTCGTCGCGCCGGCAGACGGCGCAACCAAGACCAACCAGATCGTCAACACGAGCTGGACAGCTGCCGACGACGCGGACTTCTATGAGATTTTCGTCGCCACAGACCCGGGCCTCACAAACGTCGTCTTCACGAGCACATCGATTCCCACGACATCGGCGATCGTGTTCGGCCTCGACATATGCACGACCTACTACTGGTCGGTTCTCGCACACAACACCAACGGCGCAACAACCTCAACCCCCGCGGTCTCGACCTTCACCACAATCGGCTACGGCGACCAGAACAACGACGGCATCGTCTCACCCACCGACTTCACCGCATGGGTAAACAACTTCAACACAAACAACCCGACCGCCGATGTCAACCAGGACGGCTCAGTCACCCCCACCGACTTCACCGCGTGGATCAACGCGTTCAACTCGAATTGCCCGTAACGACTACCTGATCAACTCAAGCCTCGGATTTGCCGAGTTCGCGCATGCGCTCAATCGCGCTCTCGAGCCTGCGCTCCATGCCCTTGACGTTGATCTGGGATTTCACGCGCGCAAGCAGCTCAAGCCTCTGCACCGGCTTGGTCAGAAAATCATCCGCCCCCGCTTCGATCGCTCGCTCGACATCCGAGATCTCGTTCAGCGCTGTCACCATGACGATCGGGACCGCCGCGGTCTGCGGGTCCTTCTTGAGTTTCTCACACACCTGGAAACCGCTGAGCCTGGGCATCATGACATCGAGCACAACGACATCAGGCGTCTCCACCTTGGCCATCTCAATCGCCTGAGCGCCGTCGTGGGCGATCTGGGTGCGACAGCCAAGATCCTCAAGGTAGGCCTGAAGCAGCTCGAGGTTCTGAGCGTTGTCATCCACAATCAGGATCAGAGAATCCTCTGGAACACTCAGATCCTCGAACACCGGGTCGATCTCAGTCATCTCCCGCCTCCTCGGGCCGCAGCCTTCTATGGTCTTTCCTGTAGACGATAGATGCCCGATCGGGGAGAATACCATCCCCTGCCCTGTCAGAAGGAAGTTCGATGTCGCAGATGCCCCAGCCGACCCATACGCCGTGGATCGACCGCTTCAACACCCCCTCGATCGACACCCTCCTCGAGCAGTACGAAAGCCACGCCCTCACACTCGCCCAGAACGCCCTTAAGGGCCTGACGGAGATTGTCGAGACGGAGCCGGCCATCGAATGGAAGGGCCTCCCCTGGCGCTGGACATGCGTTTATCGGGCCGAGGGCGAGCCCGAGCCCTGCGTGTACCTCATCCCCACCCCTGACTGGCCTTCTATCGCGATGCCTGTCCCAGCGAGCGTTGTCGAGGAACTGCTCGCCAAGCGAAGCAGCAGCCGCTACATCAAAGAAACACTCCTTCACGCATGCCAGGTCGGGCACATCCGTTGGGCCGAGTGGTCGATCCAGGGCAGAGCCCAGTTATCGGACGTCCTCGGGCTTGCTCAGGGTATCATCAACGGCCAGCCCGTCTGACCCTGAGGCTAACTTCTCAGACAGACAACCCAGCTCAGCCGATTCGCATTGGCACCCACGCGCCCTCACGGAGGAGGACACCGATGCTCAGAACCATCGCAATCGCCGCCGCGTCGACCATGATCGCTACCGCCTCCGCCGCGGCTCAGATCTCGACCGAGTTCTCCGCGATCGTCCGAAACGCAGCCCTGGGACAAAAGGGCTACGCGGGTGTCTCCATCGTCGACCTCAACTCTGGCGCGACGCTCTTCTCAAGCAGAGCCAACGACCCGATGGCGCCCGCGTCCAACATGAAACTCCTGACCAGCGCCGCAGCGGTCAAGATCCTCGGGCCCGACTACGCCTTCATCACCGAGATCAACATCACAGGCGACGGCAAAGTCGTCATCACCGGCTCGGGCGACCCAGCGCTCGGTGACCCCGAGGTCATGAAAGAACGCAGCCCCGCAGAGACCCCCCACGACCTCTTCAACACGTTCGCGAACGTGGTCGCCGCCGACAACGACAGAATCAAAGAGATCATCATCGACGACCGCGTGTTCGACCGCCAGCTGCTCCACCCGGACTGGCCACGCGACCAACTCGAACGCTGGTACTGCGCTCCGGTCCAGGGCATCAACATCCACTCGAACGTACTCGCCTTCTACCCAAGCCCTGGCACGCCGGACACCGGCCCCACGTGCGATCTCTCGCCGCTCTCACCATGGATCCAAGTCGAGAACAGGTCCAAACGTGTGTACGACGGCAGGAACGCGGTGTGGGTCCAGCGCACCGAAACCGACAACAACTGGGTCATCCGTGGTTCGATCCGCGCTCCCAGCCAATCACCCATCGAAGTCTCGATGCACGAACCCGCGACGTACCTCGGCAATCTCATGGCAGACCGCCTCTCCGGCAAGGGCGTCATCGTTGGCTCGGGCCGACGACCGCAAGAAGCCGTCAGGCTCGCGGGTCAGCACGAAACGTTCAACATGCCAGACACCCCTCTGGCTCGTCACGTCTCATCGCTCGACGAGATTCTCTACCGCGTCAACTACGACTCGCACAACATGTACGCCGAGGCGCTGCTCAAACGCATGGGCAACGTCGTCACCGGTGAGCCCGGCTCCTGGGACAACGGCGGCGCGGTCATCCGCATGCTCATCGCCGAGCAACTCGGACCAGATCACGCCGCCTCAATGATCATCCGAGACGGCTCAGGTCTCTCCCGCGAGAACCGCGTCCGGGCATCAACTTTCACCGCCTGGCTCTACGAGATGTACCACGACAACGAGGTCCGCCCAGCCCTGCTCGCCTCACTTCCGCGTGCCGACACCAAGCTCAGGTCCCGCTTCCGGTTCAGCGGCCTCGAGTCGGAGGTCTACGCGAAAACCGGCACCATCAACAACGTCCGGTGCCTCTCTGGCTACGTCATCAACCCCGAGACCGGGCAGGGAGCCGCGTTCAGCATCTTGGTCAACGGACTCACGACCGGCGACGCGGTCACCAACTCAAAGCGGCTGCACAAGGAGATCGTCGAGGCGATCGACCGGAACATCCACCTCTTCGCGATGCCCGCCAACGCCGAATCAGCCCCACAGCTCGGCGGCTGACTGCGAGTCAAACCCGCAGCTCAACCACTTCTCACGCACGAGCCCCTGTGTCGCCTCATCGATACCGAGGTACTCGGGCCACTGTCTCGCCGGCACACCCGGGTACCCGCCCGGTTCCTTCGGTGTCGCGTCGAACCACATCGTCCGGTCGACAACGTGCGCATCCCTCAACATGTCCGCGTTGGCAACCCAGTGGAACATCGCAAGACCGGCATCGGTGATGTCCACATCTTCGCCCAGCACAACAACAAACGCCGGTGCTGAACCGCCCTGTTCCACGTGGAATTGATCCACGATCTCGCGCACAGATGATTGCCCTCGCTTCGTGGTTGTCACGAAGAGCCAGCCGCCCAACTCCTCAGGCATCGCCGCATCAACAACCCCATCGATACGCTTTGCGCGTTCTGTGTTCTGCTCTGGATCTGCAAACGTGCGCAGGCTCGTGGGTCTCGTATCTTTCGAGGACTCCTCGCCTTCCCACTTGGGTGTGCAATCGAACCCCATCTTCCCGCCCGCGCCGAGCCAGGGCGCCGCGTGGTCGAGGATGTCCAGCGGGCCGCGCACCTGCTCAATGTCCTGAGACGGCGCGCAGTGCTCCGCCGCAGCCCGAACCACCGCGCGCCAGTCGTGCACATCGACCGATCCGTCCACGACAAAGATCGTCTTGGTCCAAGCCATCTGCCCCGCGCCCCAGACCGCGTGCATCACACGCCGACCCTGCAGCGGGTACGCCTTCTTGATCTGCAGGCTCGCGCAGTTGTGGAACGCGCCGAACATCGGGAGATCGTAATCCTCGATGTCATGAATCAGCGTCTTGAGCATCGGCAGGAAGATCCGCTCGGTCGCCTTGCCGAGGAAGTAGTCCTCCTGAGGCGGGGGCCCGACCACCGTCGCGGGGAAGACCGGCTTCTCGCGCATCGTGACAGCACTCACCTCAACGATCGGGTAGCGATCCGGCAGCGAGTAAAACCCGGTGTGGTCGCCGAAGGGACCTTCGAACACCGCGCCGGGTCCAAGCTCCTGCGTGCGCGGATCGAACCCGATCTCGCCCGCATCGGTGCGTACATAGCCCTCGATCACGATCTCCGCATCACTCGGCACCCAGAGCGGCACGCTCGCGCCCCGGCACATGCGGATGCCCTTCTTGTTCAGGAACCCAGCGAGCAGGAGCTCGCTGATCCCGGGCGGGAGCGGCGCGGTCGCGGCGTAAGGCAGCACGCTCGGACCGCCCAAAACGATCGCAACGGGCATGGGCTCGCCAAGCTTCTTCCACGACCGCCAGTGAGCTGCCCCGTCGTGGTGCACGTGCCAGTGCATCGCGACCCGGTCCTTGCCCATGAGCTGGACCCGGTACATCCCGATGTTGTGGCTCGCAGGCTTCGCCTCGTTTCGGTCGTCCGCGTGGATCGTATGGATCCCCGCGAGCGTGATGTATCGGCCTCTGTACTCGCGATCCCACGTCTCGTCGTCGATCTGCGGGTGGCCGAGCCCCGAGATTCCTTCGTTGACATTTTCTGGGTATCCCATCGACGCAAAGTCACCGTCTTTCTCCCAGCACCTGAGAAACGGCAGCTTGGTGAGATCGATCTCTTCGCCGCGCAGCACGCGCTGCTGACACGCGCCGCGTTTCTTCGATCGATTGGGTCCGACCTTGAGCAGCGGCGCAAACTTGCGCGCCATGCCGACCGCATCGCGCAGCGACTTCGGAGGCTCGGGCTTGAGCAGATCGCCGATCTTCGCACCAATCGCATCGAACCCGCCAGGCGTGTGCCCCTGTGCGTGGCAGCCGAACGCCATCTCACTGCGCGCGTAGCTGCCGTACGCGTTGATGAGCACCGGCACTCCTGAGCCCTCGACATTCTCGAACAGAATCGCAGGGCCGCCCCGATCCCAGTTGTTGGGGTCCGCCATCTTCGCCGAGGTGCTCGGCTCTGCGGGCGCTTCGGTCTTGCTGATCCGATCGGCGATCGCCGAGATCTCGAGCACGGGCGAGACCCTCTCCCGCACGCGCACGAGCTGTCCCGTGGTTTCCAGTGCCTCGATGAACGCCCGCAGATCGCTGAACATAGGATCACACCTTATGTCGGAACCCAACCCCACGCCCGAAGCTAGCCCCCCCACGTTCATCTACGGCGCTACGCGCGACTGGCCCGGCTATTTCGAAGCCGTCGCGGGAAAGCCCCCGCGGGAGACGCTCACCGAGGCCCTCGTTCGCTTCGGTGATGAACCACCCGCGGATGCGATCGACCTCGGCTGCGGCGAGGGCAGAGACACGCAGGAACTGCTCGAACGAGGATGGAACGTCCTCGCGATCGATGGCTCCCAAGTCGGCATCGACAGACTCCTTGCACGGCCCGGGCTCGCGGGACACCCGAACCTCACGACTCGGGTCTCGGTATTCGAGGAACTTGGCGGCCTGCCCAGGGTCAGGCTCCTCAACGCAAGCTTCTCGATCCCCTTCTGCAACCCGGCTCACTTCGATCGGTTCTGGAACACAATCACAGACACGATCGAGCCTGGGGGACGGTTCTCGGGCCAACTCTTCGGCGACCGGGATTCGTGGGCGAGCATCCCCGACAGGTCACACCAGACCCGCGACGAAGCCGAGGTGATGTTCGATGGGTTCGAGCTCGAGATGTTCGACGAAGAGGAACGAGACAAACAGGACTACCAGGGCACCGAGAAACGATGGCACGTCTTCCACATCGTCGCGCGAAAGCACGGCTGACCCATTCCCCATAAGATCCACGAGTCATGGCAGCACACCTCGCGATCGATCTCGAAAACGTCGCTAAGACGTACAAGACACCCTTGAGGGAGTCCATCCACGCGCTCCGCGGGATTGATATGAAGGTCCACCGGGGCGAGGTCTTCGGCCTGCTCGGCCCCAACGGCGCGGGCAAATCGACACTCGTCAAGATCCTCATGACCGTCATCCGTCCCTCCAAATGCCAAGGGACCGTGCTCGGCCAGCCCGTGGGCGACAAGCACACGCTCATGAAGGTCGGCTACCTGCCCGAGCACCACAGCTTCCCGCCTTACCTCACAGGCCGACAACTCATCGAGTTCTTCGGTGCGATGAACAACATCAAGCGCACCGACCGCAAACGAAGAGCGGGTGAATTGCTCGAACTCGTGGGAATGAAGGACTGGGGCAAGAAAAAGCTCAGGTCGTACTCGAAGGGCATGCGCCAGCGCATCGGCATCGCGCAGGCGCTCATCAACGATCCCGATCTTGTGCTCCTCGACGAGCCGACCGATGGCGTGGACCCCGTGGGACGACGCGACATCCGCGACATCCTCGACCGGCTCCGCGACGAGGGCAAAACCGTTTTCGTCAACAGCCACATCCTGTCCGAACTCGAACAGGTGTGCAGCCGCGTCGCGATCCTTGTTCAGGGGCAGGTCGCAAGCCAGGGCACCATCGACGAACTCACCGCGGGCCAGGAACGCTACGAGATCGAACTCTCACCAGAGTCAAGCCCGATCCTGCAAGCCTTCGCGGGGAAGAGTGCCGAGATCACTGAACACACGCTCAAGCTGCTCTCGGTCGAGCCCAGAGATGTGCAGCCCGTCATCGATCAGATCAGAGCGAAGGACGGCGTGATCCTTTCGATCCGGCGGACCCGCCCGTCTCTTGAAGACCTGTTCATGCAGGCGGTCGTTGATCCCACCACAGGCGAGACACTCGCCCCCGGCGCAGCGAGGAAATCGTCATGATCATCCAGACATCGGCGCTGTTCCTCGACGCCTACCGGGACCTCAACTCGAAGAAGCTCTTCTGGATCACGATGGCCCTCTCGCTCGTCTGCGTCGCATCGTTCGCTGCGTTCGGCATCAATGAAGAGGGCATGTCCATTTTCGGGATGGATATCCCGATCCCGGGCCTGAACTCAGAGGTGATCAGCAAGGAAGTCTTCTACAAGGGCGTATTCCTGAACCTCGGCATCGGCATCTGGCTGACATGGATCGCGACGGTCCTTGCGCTCGTATCAACCGCTGGGATTTTTCCGACGCTCCTGACCGGCGGCCAGATCGAGACGATGCTCAGCAAGCCCATCTCACGCTCCAGGTTGTTCTTCACCAAGTTCCTGACCGGACTCCTGTTCGTCGCCCTTCAAGTCGGCGTCTTCTGTGTGGCCTCGATCATCGTCATTGGCATCCGCAGCGGCGCGTGGATGCCAGAGATCCTGATCTCTGTCCCGATCGTGCTCGTGTTCTACAGCTACCTGTTCGCGGTCATGACACTGATCGGGATTCTCACACGATCGACCATCGCCTCTTTGCTGCTCACGATCTTGTTCTGGTTCCTGCTCTTTATGGTCAACACGGCTGACAGCATCCTTGTGCAGCAGCATGAGGCGATGAAACTCCGAGTAGTCTTGATAGAAGAGCGCCTGGTAGAGGCCGAGCAAAACGCCGCGGCTCTCTATATCTCGAGGCAGCGCGCCGACGGGAATGAATTGCCAGACGGATACGAACCCACACAGGAAGAACTCGATACAGCGAATATTTTCCTGCCGATTCTTCGTGATCAGAAGGCAGACAACGAGGAGTTTGCGAAGAAGCTCGCTCCATGGCGTCAGGGTTTGTACATCTTCAAGACAGTACTTCCCAAGACACAGGAGACGATCGCGCTGCTCGGCCGGTTTGTGTTCTCCGAGGAGGACATGGAGGCCGCGCTCAGGATCGGCGCGGACGACGATGACAGGTCGGAAGTCGACGACGAAACAGGCGAAGTCGATGTTTCCAGTGCTGATATGCAGCGCATCACAACCGAGGCATACAACGAGCGATCGCTCCTTTGGATCCTGGGAACGTCGTTGTTGTTCGAGGCCGTGATCCTGCTGATTGCCGGCTGGCTCTTTGCACGACGCGACTTCTAACTCCGCCCAAGCGCGATTCCTCGATCGCGCGCGGCGACCACGCCTCTGGCAATCGCTTCCATCACACCCGATTCGTCAAACGAGTCCGTCGCGGCCTGAGTCGTTCCCCTCTTGCTTGTCACGCGTTGACGAAGCTCCGCTGCGGACGCGGGATCCTGCCTGAGCAGCTCGGCGGCGCCCGACACGGTTTCGGTCACAATCCTCGCAGCGGTTTGGTTGTCGAAGCCGACTTCTCGTGCGCCGCGAGCCATCGCCTCGGCGAGGTAGAACACGTACGCGGGACCCGAGCCCGCGACAGCGGTGAACGCGTCCATCATCGACTCGTCGATCCGGATAACGCTGCCCACGCTCTCAAAGAGTGCCTCGGCGAACTCGGTGTCGGCTTTACTCGCACCAACCGAGGAGGCGATCGCTGACATGCCTCGCATGATCTGCGCGGGCGTGTTGGGCATGACGCGCACAACTCGGCACCCGCCGCCCAGCGCGCCGCGGATCATCTCACCACCTGCACCGGCGAGGATCGAGATGACCACGCGATCACCCACGAGACCCGCGATCTCATCGCCCACATCCGGGAGCATCTGGGGCTTGACGGCGAGCATGATCTGGCCTAAGCCATCGTCGCCCTCGTGCTCGGTGAGCCACTGGACGGCCTCTCGCGCGGTGCTGACAGCGTTGTTGAACCGCTCCCGACACGACTCGTTGGGGTCTGCAACGCACAGCGGCCCTTCGAGCACGCCCGACTCGGCTGCCCCGCCCAAGATGGCCTGCGCCATCGCGCCGCCACCAATCACCGCCAGTGCTGGCTGAGCCTTGCCCATTTCGCCGATCCTTCCTGTCTGGCCGACATCGTTGCTGCGAGTTCCCAAAAGAGCCTAGCAGGACACAGCGACGGATTCAGGGCATAAACTCTGTGCAGGAAAGCCATACGACGGAGCGAACATGGGCACCTTCTACACCTTGGAATTCGAGAAGCCACTGGTCGAACTCGAGAACCGGATCCGCGAAGCTGAGCAGGGCGTGAGTGCCCCTGGTGCGCCGATCGGAGTCGAGGGCGTTGAAGAATCAGCCGCTTCCTCTGCGGAGCTGGAGGATCTCAACCGCCAGCACGCGAAGCTCCTCGAAGAGCTCTACACGGATCTGAACCCGTGGGACACCGTCCGTGTCAGCAGGCACCCGAACCGCCCGCAGACATGGGATTACATAGAGCACTTCGTCCGCGACTTCGGCGAGCTGCATGGTGACCGGCGCTACGGCGATGACCCCGCGATCATCACGGGCTTCGGCCGTATCGGGAACCACAAGTGCCTTGTGGTCGGTCACCACAAGGGCCGGACGACGCAGGAACGCATAGCGTGCCACTTCGGATGTGCACACCCCGAGGGGTACCGCAAGGCCCTGCTCAAGATGAAGCTCGCCGAGAAATTCGGCACACCGATCGTGACGTTCGTCGATACGCCCGGCGCGTACCCGGGCCTTGAAGCAGAGCGCCGTGGGCAGGCCGAGGCGATCGCGGTCAACCTGCGCGAGATGGCGCGCATCAAGGTCCCGATCCTCAGCATCGTGATCGGGGAGGGGGGCTCGGGCGGTGCGCTTGGGATCGCGGTCGCCGACCGTGTGGCGATGCTCCGCAACTCCTGGTACTCGGTGATCAGCCCGGAAGGGTGCGCCGCGATCCTCTGGAAGCAAGCGAATGAGCAGACGAACCGATCCGCAGCGGATGCTCTCAACCTGACGGCTCGTGACAACATCAAACTCGGGATCATCGACGCGGTCGTCGAAGAGCCGCTCGGCGGTGCCCACCGGGACCCTGACGGGGCCTCGGACCTGCTCCGGGACTGGATCATCAGCCAACTCGACGAGCTCAAGGCAAAGAGCGCCGAGGAACTTGTTGAAGGGCGCTACGAGCGATTCCGGAACCTCGGATCCTTCCACGAGACGACGCCCGAGCCCTCGGAATCGGCCTCCACTGACGCCTAACGCGGTAGAAACCGCCCGGGATTACCAGCTTTGACTCGATAGCGCCGCAGGCCTACCCTTGGCCCACCGCTTCGGGATTCAGCCGTTTTGGTAAATGTTCGGATTCCCGGCGCGGCCCACTTGCAAAGGACCGCGGTGGCTAAGAAAAAGACAACATCAAAGAAGTCCTCCACCAAGAAGGCCCCGGCGACGAAGACTGCAAAGAAGTCTGCCGCCAAGAAGAAGGCACCCGCCAAGAAGGTGCCCAAGAAGGCCGCTTCAAAGAAGACCACAAAGAAGGCAGTAACTAAGAAGCCTGCCGTGAAGAAGGCCGCCGCCAAAAAGACAACAAAGAAGGCACCCGCTTCGAAGAAGAAGACGGTCACCAAGAAACCCACCAAGAAAACAACGAAAAAGAAAGCTGTCTCGAAGGCCGACCAGGAAGCCGCCGAGATGGCAGCCGCCAAGAAAGCCGCAGAGAAAAAGATCGCGGACGCCAAGGCTGCGGACGCGAAGAAGAACTCCGGCCGCAAGGGCATCACGATCGTTGATGACAAGCCCAAGCGCCGCTCGGGCAGCAGCAAGCCGACCAAGGTGCTCGGCCCACCACCCGGTGCCGGCCTGCTGAACAGGAAGCGCAAGCCCCTGATCTCGTCCGGCCCCGGCGCAACACCCGCGAACAATCTCTCACTCGAAGATGCCGAGGGCGGCAAGAGCAAGAAGAAGCCCAAGACCCCCTTCAACAAGCGCGAGCTCGACAAGTTCCGCACGATCCTTCTCGCCAAGCGAGCCGATCTCGTCGGCGATGTCGCGACCATGGAAAAGGGCGTGCTCTCGCTGGGTGACAAGGGCGGCGACCCCGCGACCGACGTCGCGGAGCAGGGATCCGATGCGTACGACCAGTCGCTCTCGATCGGTCTTGCCGAGGTTGATCGCAAGCTCATCCGCGAGATCGACGATGCCATCGAGCGCATCGAGAAGAAGGTCTACGGCCTGTGCGAGATGACCGGCAAGCCCATCGCTGTCAAGCGTCTGGAAGAACTGCCCTGGACGCGACTCTCGATCGATGCCGCCCGTGAACTCGAACGCCGCGGCTCATGAATGTGAGCGATCAGATCCACGCACAATCCGCCGTCAAAAGCCCCAAGGCGTGGGCCACGCTGCTGATCGTACTCGTGCTCGGTCTGGTTGGGGATCTCTGGAGCAAGGACTTTGCGTTCAAGCATGTCGGTGACGCGCCGGTCTCGGTCGTGCGTGAGCAGGTCCTCGCTTCCGATGACCCTCGCAGACTCGTGCCGCCTTCCAATGTCGAGGTCATCCCCAAAGTCCTGAACTTCACGCTCGTGCTCAATCAAGGCGCGGTGTTCGGCATGGGCGCCGGCAAACGCTGGCTCTTTGTCACGTTTACCGTCGCTGCCATATGTCTCGGGCTTTGGATGTTCGCGGCGTGGACCACCCGCAAGGACTGGCTCGCGCACGTCTCGCTCGGACTGCTGCTCTCTGGCGGGCTCGGGAACCTGTACGACAGACTTGTGTACGCATGCGTGCGCGATTTCATCCACCCGCTGCCCGATGTCTGGATCGGCGGCTGGGAAGTCTGGCCCTATGTCTCGAACGTCGCGGACGCGCTGCTCATTATCGGGATCATCGGATTGATGTGGCATCTCTGGCGTGCCGACCCGAAAGACGAGAACACCGCGAAAGAAGCCGCGAGTTCCTGATCAGCGGTCGGGCTCTTCCTGGGCTCGCTGGCGGAGTTGGGGCATCAGCCCCTCGACCTCCTGAGCCATCCGCGAATTCGGGAACTGCTCGTTGATCTGCTGGCCGAGCGAGACAGCCATGCTCCACTGCCTGTCCTGACACGCGAGCTTGAACGCCGCGCCGAGATTCTGACGGGCCTTACCGATGACACCTCGAGCGACCTCGCGGAAAGGCTCGGCTTCCTGTTCACTCAGATAGTGATCGAGCTCGGTCAGGATCTCCATCGCCTCATCGACCCGCTCGGCTTGGGCAGCGAGGAGGAAGCGACGCTCGATCTCCTGCTTGTACTGCTCGCGTGCGTTGATGACGCGGTCACGCAGCCCTTTGACGCGGGGCGAAACCGGGAATCCCGCTGCGATGCTGTCCGCTTTCTGGAGCGCCTCGTCCCAGTGGCGCTGCACGATGAGATGATCGAGTTCCTTGATCGCATCGTTGATCTCTTTGTCGAGCCCCTCGGCGCGTGCCCGCTCGATCCGCATACGGAATCGCTCGGCGTCCTGCTCATAACCGAAGCGTGAAGCAAGCTCGGTCACGAGAACCTGCGCCGCCGACCAGTCCTGCGAACGGATGTCCTCTTCGATCGCCTTGTTGAGCAGTTCGCGTTCGCGTGTCCGGTTGAGCACGCGGCGGGCGTCGTCGGAGAGAGCCGCGTGCTGGCTCATCCGGTCCATCGACTGCTGGACGAGCCTGAGGTGCTCGACGACGTCCGCGTTGCCCGGGTCTTGCTGTTGAGCCTGTGCTGGCTCTGACTTCCCGAGCACGATCGACGCGGCACAGGCGACGACGACGAGCGCGAGCATGCCGAAGTTGATGAGCCCTCTGTCGGGGCCTGCCTCCGTGCCCACGAACCCGAGCACGATCATCGCCAGCGAGACGAGAGCCGCTATCACCAACAGCACGATCGATACACCACTGCTTTTCATCGTCGCACCTTTCCGATCATTCGCTGCCCGGTGTTGGCTCGCCGCAGTTCCGCTCGACGGGCACCATACAAAGGAATCGAAGCTCGGCGTCGCCTGACTTGAATTGATGCTCGAGCTCCGCCTCGACGTAGATCACATCACCCGCCTTGATGGTGTGCTGCTTCTCGCCCAGCAGCACCGTGCCCCCGCCAGAGACGACGTAGACCTCGTGCTCGAAATCGTGGCTGTGCCTTGGGGTATGACCGCCCGGCGCGACGCTGAAACTCCGAAGGGCGAAGTTCGGGGCGCCGTCAGATCGGCCAACCATGACAGCCATCTGTGCGCCCTCAACGCCCTCCATCTGGACATCGTTCATCTGTACTTCGTCGATGTTCCGGATCATGTCGATGGACCTCCGCAGATAGTCTACCATCGCCCAAGATGAGCGTTCCCGATCTCACCATCAACAGCGTCGCCCTGGGCGACTACCAGACCAACTGCTACACTGCCCAGTCAGGCGATCACCTCTGGGTGATCGACGCGGGGTATGAGCCCGCCCCACTGATCAAACTCATCGAAGAGACGAATATTGCACCAGAGGCGATCGTCCTGACGCACGCGCACTCTGATCACATCGCGGGCATCAACGAGGTCCTGAGCCGATTTCCCGGCACACCGATCTGGATCGGCGCCGAAGAAGAAGACTGGCTGAATGATCCGAACCTCAACCTGAGCGCCTTCCTCGGGCTCTCGGTCACAGCACCGCCCGCCTCCCGCCTGCTGAACGAGGGCGATACCCTGACGCTCGGCGAGACCACCTGGCGCGTCCTGCACACTCCCGGCCACTCGCCGGGGAGCAAGACGTTCGTCTGCAACGAGTCCCCGGTCGCGTTTGTTGGCGATGCGCTCTTCGCGGGGTCGATCGGACGAACCGATTTCCCGGGCTGCAGCCAGGAAGACCTGTTCGAATCCATCAGAACCAAGCTCTACACACTCGCCGACGAAACCCAGATCCTCCCGGGTCACGGACCTCCCACAACCATCGTTCAAGAAAAGAACTTCAACCCGTTCGTACGGGGCGAGTAACTAGCCGGCGATGTACTTCGAGTAGATCGCTCTCGCTCGCGAGGCCTCTTCGGTCCCTTTCACGATGGCGCGCCCGTCGGAGAAGATCGTCAACTCGACCTGATCGCCGATCTCAGCCAGTTCTCCATCTAACACAGCACGAACCAGGCCATCAAGCGAGGTCACTGCGCCCTGCTTCGACAAGCTCGCCGCGACCGCGAGTAGATCTACCCTGCCAACTCTCGGCGGGGTGACCTGAACAGCACCCCTGCCGCAGAGCTTGGTTGTGCGCCCGACACCGACACCATCGAGGAAATCGTACTCGTTCTGGACGCAGCACACGCACGACTCGTTCCTGCTCTCGCTCAGATCAATCGAACGGGTCTGGCCGGACCACGCGTCGAACTCTTCGAGCACGATCGGAACATTGCCCTCTCCCTCAGCAAGAACCCGCAGCGCGATCGCGGCCTGGCGTGCGCCGATCATCTGAACGATTGGGCCTAGTACACCCGCCGTGTCGCACGTCTCGCGCTGCACCGGCAACTCGGGCTCAAGACACCTGAGGCAAGGTCCACGCCCAGGAATCAAGGGTGTGATCGTGCCCCGCGTCCCGACGGCTCCACCGATGACCAGCGGGATCCCCTCCTGCTGAGCGAGATCGTTGAGGAGATAGCGAGTCTCGAAGTTGTCCGTGCCGTCGACGATGACGTCCGACTCGTCGAGCAGTTCCTCGGCGTTCTCACTCGAGAGATCTGAGGTGTGTGCAATGATCTCGATCTCTGAATTGATCGCCCGCAGGCGATCACGCGCAGCATGTGCCTTTGGCCGACCCGATGCAGCGTCGGTTTCTGTATAGAGCGTCTGCCTCTGCAGGTTTGTGTGCTCGACAATGTCTCGATCGACCAGGATGAGCCTGCCGACACCCGCTCTTGTGAGCAGGTCTGCAGACGTGCAGCCCAGCGCACCCACGCCCACAACCGCGGCCGTTGCCCGGCCGATCCGCGACTGGCCCTCCTTGCCGATCATGGGCAAGAGAGCCTGGCGGTGGTATCGATCGATCTTGCCCATCGCGAATCGTATGGCTCATCCGGCGCTCACGCGGTAGGCTCTCGGCATGGCACGATGCGACAGCGAAGTGAGGTGGCCAGCCGAGGGCCTCGGGTGGAGACCGCCCGATCTGAGTTCGATCCGGTTCGAATCGGAGAGGCTTGTCATCCGCAACTACGAGCTCTCGGACATCGAGACCGTGTACGACGCGATCAACGAGTGCAGGCCTGAGCTGCGTCCGTGGATGGTCTGGGCCGAGAAGTCCCACCGGGAAATCGCGGAGACGGCTCAGTACATCACAGCCCAGATCATGAACACCCGCACGCCAGACAAGTGGGAAAACGTGGGACTGGGCATCTTCCTCAAAGACACTGGCGAGTTCATAGGCTCGACCGGCGTGCATGATGTCAGGCGAGACACCGCGAGCTGCGAGACCGGCTACTGGATGCACATCAAGCACCGCAACAAGGGCTACGCGACCGAGGCGTGCCGGCGCACGATCGACTGGGCACTCGCGCCGCAGGACAAAGGCGGGCTCGGGCTTAGACGTGTACGGATCTTCTGCTCGAAGGAGAACGAGGCATCGGTCCGCGTCATCGAGAAGCTCGGCATCCGCAAGGAAGTCGAGATGAAGGACGACTACTGGATCGAGGGCGTCGGATGCACCACGCGCATGGGATGGGGTGTCATGGCCGACGAATGGAAGCTCACCCCGCTCTAAGCACGCACCAGCGTCAGCACGTTGATCTCGGGCGGCACACCGAATCGGAACGGCGCGACCGACATTCCAACACCCGTCGAGATATGGACTCTGCACGATGGGCCATCGACAAGGCCCCTTGCGTACTTCTGCCCGTATCTGCTCGGCACGCCCGGTGCGCCGATGAGTGGGAGCGACACCTGCCCGCCGTGTGTGTGCCCGCTGAGCATCAGATCCACGCGGTGATTGCCCAACTGGGTCATCTCGGCGACATCGGGGTTGTGCGAAAGCAAAAGCCTGGGCACATCTCGCCTGATCCCAGCGAACGCGATGTCTGGTTCGACGTCATCCTCGAGCAGATCGCCAACGCCTGCGATGCAGAGCCCGCCCGCGTCGCGGCTCAGTGCATAGCGGTTCCGCATGAAGCACCTGTCGTTGTCCACCATCCACACGCCGTGCGCCGAGAGTGTTTCGCGGACACGCCGGCTACCGGCATACCAGTCGTGGTTGCCGAGCACGCCGACCGTCGGGACGGCTCTCGCGAGCGGCGCCATGAGTGCCGCCGATTCCTCGATAAACTTCTCGCCCTGATGCACATAGTCGCCCGTGAGTACGGTGAGATCGGGCTTCTGGGCAAGCCCCAACCGCACCGCCTCGGCGATGAACGAAGCGGTCACGCGTGGCCCCCGGTGCGTGTCGGTGATCTGGAGCACACGCAGCCCATCGAACTCGCTCGGCAATCCTGCTATAGGAACATCGTGCCTGCGTACGTGGATCCACGCGGGCTCAATGAGCGTCGCATATACGAGCCCCCCACCACCAGCGATAGCCGCAAGCTCTGGCGCCGCTCTCAAGAGCGATCGGCGATCGATATCCACGCTCTCGCTCTCAACTCGAGCAGAGTCACGGAGCCAGGCCGCGAGTTGCCTCGACACACCGCTCGCGACGAGATAGCCGATGCCGAGCATGCCGAACCCGACCGTGTTCACAATGATCGCCCAACGGAGCGAGTAGACCGCGTTGTAGTTGCCGCCTGTGACCTTCGCCGCTACCCAGCCCGGCAAGACGAGCACGTGCAGCATCGAGTCCACGACGGTCCATGAATCGCTCGCGTTGTACTCGATCCATCGCTTGTGATGTCGCCAGGTCCCGAGAGCAGAGAGCACGATCCACGCCGCGAGCACAATGAGCACCCGGCGGGAGAATATCCAGGATGTCAGATTGCGGACTCTCTCTCCGGGCATGTCCCGGATACGAGAACGGGCCGCCCCGTGTTCGGAGCGGCCCGTGAAGTTGATCTGATACTGCTTATCAGGCGAAGTGGCTGAACGCCTTGTTCGCCTCGGCCATGCGGTGGACCTCGTCCCGCTTGGTCATGGCCTTACCCTCGCTCCGAGCAGCGCTGAAGAGCTCGTCGGCGATCCGCTCGGCGATCGGGCGGCCTTTCTCGGCGCGGGCCGCGGTGATGATCCAGCGGAATGCCAGAGCCTGCTGACGCTTGCGGTCAACCTGCATCGGGACCTGGTAGTTCGCACCGCCGATCCGCTTGCTGCGGACCTCGACGAATGGCTTGACATTATCGATAGCTCTGTGGAAGCAGTCGAGAGCGGTCTTGGGAGCGTTGGGATCGTCGATCTTATCGAGGCGTGCCTGGATGTTGTCCATCGCGGCGTAGATGTTGCGCTGGGCAACAGACTTCTTGCCGTCGAGCATGATGCAGTTGGTGAACTTTGCGAGGATCTTGTCGCCGTAGACAGGATCGGGGCGGAGCTGATCCGCGCTTCTTGTGATTCGACCACCCATGGTGGACCTCCTTGGCTCATCTGCCGGCGAGCGTGCCGACTCGTGTTCACCCCGCTCTTCAAGGCGTGCGGGATTACTTGCCTATGTCAATGTGTCTGCAAGCATGGTCTGCCGGCATGAATCCGACGAATTACTTGCCCTTCTTCACGCCGTACTTGGAGCGGCCCTGCTTGCGGCCGTCAACACCCAGCGTGTCGAGCGAACCACGGACGACGTGGTAGCGGACACCGGGGAGGTCGCGGACACGACCGCCGCGGACGAGCACGATCGAGTGCTCCTGCAGGTTGTGGCCTTCGCCGCCGATGTAGGCGGTGACTTCCTTGCCGTTGGAGAGACGCACACGTGCGATCTTCCGGAGCGCGGAGTTGGGCTTCTTAGGCGTGGTGGTCTTCACGGAGAGGCACACACCGCGACGCTGGGGGCACGAGTTGAGGTCGCGCACCTTCGACTTGGTCTTGGGTGTCCTGCGGGGGTTGCGTACGAGCTGGTTGATCGTTGGCATTCGAGTGCGATCCCGTTCGGCCCTCGTCTCGGGCCTCTCTACGTTCTCCGGAGCCGCCCGGCCCCGGCCTGTCAGTCCGATTCAGTACCCACAGCAGCCGGACCACCCCGGCCGCCTGAGCCCGGAAGTGTAGCCAGACGCCGCGTCTCTTCAAGACAATCTGGCACCCCAGAACCCCCTTTTTGACCCCCTCGGGGGCCCGAGAGGCCGGGTACACCCCCAATCATCGACGCTTGGCCGTCTTCTTGATCTCCCTGCTCTCGATCCAGACCTTCTCGTTGGTCTCGATGTCGATCATCTCCAGCGTTACCTGGTAGAAGTTCACGACCTGTTTCGAGTCGATCGAACGCTCCTTCACGTCCTTGATCCTGCCGAGCATCATGTAATCGGCGCCCTTCTCCATCGCGGCCTGCTTGATCGTCACCGGATCGCGGAACTCCAGTTCCTCGAGCCTTTCCTGGCGCAGCTCGGCCCGCAGATCACGCTCGGCGATGAAGCGGACCTTGCCAGAGTTGAGCAACTCTTCCTGGATGACGTCAGTGAACAGGTCAGAGTCGATGTAATCGCCCGTCGCGTTCTTGACGGTCCCAACGACGACGAGCGGCCTCTTGTCGTTGACTGCCATGTGCTCGACGAGCCAGGGCTTGCTGAGCGCATCTTCGATCATGCCGTGCGCAACCTGGCGGGCATCCTCATCGTCGAAGCGGTAATCGAGATCGACCGTCTCAGCCGGGTCGATCCGTTTGACCTTCCAATTCGGGCTGCAGCCCGTGAACGTAAGTGTCGACACGAACGCGCCGAGAACAAGCATGTGGTTGATACGCATCTGAATGCTCCAGTCTCCCGGCGAAATCAGCCGGACCAGTACTCAATAATCGAATCGAGGCCGAACCTGCCGCCCCGAACTTGTTTCCATTCACCGGCGTGCAGCCGCTGGCCGCCTTGCCCGATGAACACGACCCTCGCGCGGTGCGCCCCCTCTGGCAAATCCGTCACCGACGCCCACGCGGCGCCGGGCAGCATCGTCCAGCTCCTGATGTCAGCCTTCTCCGTCGCCGCGAGGTAGAGAAGACCGCCAACAACCGAGACGAGCAGCCCAGCGGCTTTGACCCCGGAATCCGCGTCAGAATTTTCAAGAATGACCCCACCCGCGGTGAAGATGCCGCTCTTGGTGAGCGCTCTCAGGTACGTCCTCGCGTGCACCGCGGGCAATTCCTTGGCGAAGTTCGCCTCGGCGACCGCGCTGAAATCCTCGATATATCTCAACTCGATCTCGCCTGTTGTCCCGTCCGCGTACTCAATCTCAGCGATTGCTCGCGACGAGCCAGTCCCGCCCGGGACGATCTGGGGCAGCTCGAAGTAGATCGGGGTCAGGTACACGAAATACGGCCCGATGCTCTGCCGCGCGAGTGTTGGTCCTACACCGCCCAGAGCAACGAACAATGCGTCTGCCTCCGAGCTTTCAAGTCCCTCGAGCGTCCCGGCGTAGGAGGTGTCGGCGCTGATACCAAGCCCCGCCTGCGCCGCCGCGGCGGATTCGAGCCTGCGGATCGCGGTTGATGCCATCTCAGATTCACCGTTCTCTATGAACGCGACAGCGGAGAGGTACACACCCAGCGGGCTCTCGATGAACTCGGCCGATGACGAGTACTGCACGTCGACTTCGCCGCCTCTGTCTTTGAGCTCGTCGAGCAGTTCCGCGTACCTGTCGCGCATCTCGTTGGCTTTGAGCGCCATGCGCCGGGCCTCCACTGTCGGCCCGTTCTCGGTGCGCCCCGCCTGATAGTGCGCGATCATCTTGATGACGTTGATGTACTGCTCTTCGTACGCGCGTGTGATGTACTTCGTCGCCCGCTCGCTCAGCAGCCACTGACCTGCCAGATCTGAGATGCTCTGCTCGTTGAACAGCTCCGTCTCGGCCTCGGCCGCGTTAAGCATGACGAGCGCGGTCTCGGAATCCCCCTCCGCGGCGGCGGCGGCACCCCGCTCGAGGAGCCAGAGCACCCGGCTCTTTGATGAGTACAGCCCTTTCTCGTTGGCGGCCTCGAGCATGTCGCCCGCCAGGGCGTACTGGCCCCGTTCGTGGGCCTGCAGGAGGCTGTCTCGGTGCCGGTCGAAAGCCGATTCACAACCAGCCAAGGCCGCCGCGAGGCAGAGCCAGGGCACCAGGATGGAAAGACCCCTCTTCATCGTGTTTGTATAGTAATTACTAGCATCACGAGTTTCAACCGCTCGTCCTACCCTCAGCCATGACCGATAAGCACTCCGTCACCGTGGCCCAGATCCAACAGCTCATCCGCGACCGCTACTTCGAGTCTGACAACGACCGGGGCAGCGGTGGCACCTTTCTGTATTTCATGGAAGAGGTCGGTGAGCTCGCGACCGCCATCGCCAACAACAACCGCAGGCGGTCACCCCCCACCGACGAAGAACGCGAGAACATGGTCGAGGAGTTTGCGGATGTCATCGCGTGGCTCTGCACGCTCGCCAACATCAACGGCGTCGATCTGAGCGAGGCGCTCGCCAAGTACACAGACTCCTCACGTGTCGAGGGCGTCAAGGACTGACCGTCGCGGCGTCCTTGCGCCCTTTATTTGGCTTCCGCTTCTCAGGACCCTTCGATAGCGGTCTGTAGATCTCGATGACAAGCGTGTCGTCGTCGGGAGGGCCGTTGCGGTACTCATCTACGTGCCCAAGCAGTGTCGCGGGCCAACCGCCCTCGGCCTGGATCGAGCTCGACGCGAGGATTGCCTGCATGCCGAGGATGCCGAGCATCTTACCCTCGCTGTTGCGAGCCTCGGTTGCGCCGTCCGTGTACGCGATGAATCGATCACCCGTGGCGAAGTCAACCGACTCCGTCGAGGCGTCGAACGTTTCGTCGTCAACCGCGCCGAGAAGGAACGTGGTCGAGTCGAGCTGATCGATCGAGCCGTCGGCGCGGATGTGGAACGCCGGTGGATGCCCCGCGTTCGCGTACACCATCGTGTGCTTGCTCGGATCGACTTTGACGACCAGCCCTGTCACGAAGACCGAGTGCGATGCCATCGTCAGGCGGACATACCGGTTGAGCAGCGCCAACACGTCGCCGGGTTCGATGAACGGGTCTTCCGCGTACAGACGCGCCAGTTCGCCGTAGAGCCGATTGACCGTGAGCGCCGCGGGGATGCCGTGGCCCGTCACATCCAGCACGACGACAGACAGCGTCTCTTCGCTGCCATCGTCGTTCGGGCAGTGATTAATGTGGAGGTAATCGCCGCCGATCTGCCTCATGGGCTGATAGCGGTAGGTGAAGCAGATCTCCCCAGAGGTCTTGGGGGCTGGGAACATGGCTTCGTGAATCCGACGCGCATCTGTGAGTTCCCGTCGGACCTCTCCATAGCGGCGCTGGAGGAAGTAGAACTGAGACTCGCGAAGCCTGCTCGAAGACCGGTACCAAGCGATGAATATGCCGGGCAAGACAAAGAGCGAAGTGAGCAGCACACCGAACAATCGATCGAATCCGAATCCACCCTCGATCGGGGTGAGCTTGCAGATCGCGTTGATCCCAAGAACCGCCCCTACAACAAGCAAAGCTTGACGGACAGTCCATGGCAGGAAGCACGTCGCGATCGTGAACGAGATCACAAACCCGAGCAGCCCGCTCGCGAACGGCAGGTCGAGCACACGCATCCCGATGTTGATGAGCCCGTCGGTGATCACGAGAGCGATAGACAGGTTGACGAGCTTGGCCGCATCGTGCTTTTTGAACGAGACGTACAGGAACCCCGCGAGGTACATCACGCTCCAGAGCACAAAGAAAGCCAGCGTAGCCGTCATCTTTCCGTCGATAGGCCTGCCCGCGATCTCGGGGCTCTCGCCTGACATGCTGGTGACGACGAGCAGCAGGATGAGAGCGGTGGAAAGAATACCCAGCCCGCCCATGATCCCGGTGAACCACCTGAACCGGCGCGAAAGCAGCGAACCCATCTGGGTCGCAAACTCGTGCTGAAACTCGGTTGTGTAGCTCGCGCTCGAACCTGCCAAAGGAACACCCCACGTTTATCTCGAAGCGACGGCAACTTGTTCGCCGAACGGCGGCCGCACTTTCAGCAACCCCATTCTACTCGGAATCGCCGGACGATGAACGATCTCCTCCTGGGACCCACAGCACATCACCCGGGCCACCATCCTTCGACGCCGCGTGACGGGCCAG
The DNA here is from genome assembly GCA_003712165.1 of Phycisphaera sp. Taxonomy (GTDB): domain Bacteria; phylum Planctomycetota; class Phycisphaerae; order Phycisphaerales; family UBA1924. The sequence continues at coordinate 1,105,944 of RHLH01000001.1, read as the reverse complement.
GACAAAGAGCAGGTCCGAGAGTCTGTTGAGATACCGCAGGGGCTCGGCAACCTCGCTCTGTCCGACCTCCTCTGCTAGGTGTACCACCGTGCGCTCGGCTCGCCGCACAACGGCTCTCGCAACATGCAGATGCGCCGTGAGCACTGTCCCGCCCGGGAGCACGAAGCTTGTCAGATTGCTAAGCCCTGCGTTGATCTCATCGATCCGCGCCTCGAGCCACGCAGTTTGTGCGCCGGTCACTCGCAGGGCGTCGCCGACGTGCTCACCCGGCTTCCGGGGAGTGCAAAGATCGGCGCCGACATCGAACATGTCGTTCTGAATCCGGCGGAGCATGGACACAATCTCACCGTCAGATGCGCCGCACGCCTCTGCTGCGACACCGATGAAGCAGTTGGCCTCGTCAACCGTGCCGTACGCCTCGACCCGTGCGTTGACTTTCGAGACGCGTTCGCCGCCGCCGAGACCGGTCTCGCCTTCGTCGCCCGTCTTCGTGTAGATCTTCGTGAGCTTGACCATCTCGCGCCTTTCATCAGATCCCCGTATCCGACAAGATCGTTCAACCGGGACTCCGCTGGATGCTAGTCTAAGGCGTGTCACAAGCAACCCAACCCCAATTGCGAGGCCGATCAAAGCGCTGGCTGCTCAGCGGAACCGAGTCCGAGCCTAGCCAATCGCTGCTCGACCGCGTTCTCAAGGCGCGAGGGCTTGAGGGCGAAGAAGCCCAGGCGCAGCTCAACTCGACACTCAACGATCTGCACGACCCAACGTTACTGCCGGGCGCCGACAAGGCCGCCAATCGGCTGATTGATGCGCTGAGCGACAAGCAGCCCGTCATCATCTACGGCGACTACGACGTGGACGGGATCACCGCGACCGCGATCTTGTTCCACACACTCAGAGCCATCGGTGGTCCCGATGCGGACGTGAGAACCTACGTCCCCCACCGCCTCGATGAGGGATATGGGCTCAACGCCGACGCGATCCGCTCACTCGCCGAGGAAGGCGCGAAGGTGATCATCTCCGTTGACTGCGGCATCACCGCTTGCGACGAAGCCGATCTTGCGAAGTCGCTCGGGGTCGATCTCATCATCACCGACCACCACAACCCGCCAAGCGACGGGAGCGTGCCCGATGCGTTTGCTGTCGTGCACCCGCGTGCGCCGGGTTCTTCGTATCCATTTATCGAACTCTGCGGCGCGGGCGTCGCGTACAAGCTCGCGTGGCGGTTGCTCGTCATTGCATGCGGCGACGAGCAGGGCAAGCTCCCCAAAGACAAGCGAGACCTGTTGCTCGAACTCCTCGCGTTCGCTTCGCTCGGCACGATCGCGGATGTCGTTCCTCTGGTCGATGAAAACAGGGTCATCACCAAGTTCGGGCTCGGTCGCATCCCTCGCTCGATGTTCGGCGGGCTCCGTGAGCTCGTCTCCGCGTCGGGCCTCGACGGGGAGAGGATCGAAGCCGACGATGTGGGATTTAGGCTCGGGCCTCGACTGAACGCGTGCGGCCGGATGGGCCATGCCGCGGACGCGGTCGAGCTGTTCACAACCGCAACCGGCAAGCGCGCCCGCGAGATCGCGGAGGGCTTGCACGACCAGAACGAGTCGCGCCGGTCGACCGAACGCAAGATCCTTGATCAGGCGATCGAACTCGCAGAAGCGCAGGGCATGACAGGCCCTGACCGCCGAGCGATCGTGCTCGCTCACGAAAATTGGCACCCGGGTGTGGTCGGGATCGTCTGCTCAAGACTCGTCGACCGGTTCGCAAGGCCCGCGATCCTGCTCTGCAAGCAAAACGGGAAGTACAAAGGATCGGGCCGGTCTATCCCCGCGTTCAACCTCCACGCCGGGCTTGAAGCGACGTGCGAACACCTTGCAAGCTTCGGAGGCCACGACATGGCCGCAGGACTCTCGCTCCAAGAGCAGAACCTCGAATCATTCGTGACAGCGTTCGTCGGCTACGCCAACAGCGCGCTCACACCCGACGAACTCATCAACGATCTGCGCGTGGACACGCTCGCGGAGACGCACGAGCTGACTCCCGATGCGATCCGCGAGATTTTCAGGCTCCGTCCATTCGGGATGGGCAACCCAAAGGTCAGGCTTCTGCTCAAAGGCGTCCGCATCGACAGGGAACCGGGCGTGTTCGGTGCGAAAGGCAATCACCTTTCGCTTCACCTGAAGCACGAGGGCCGCGCGCTGCGGTGCATCATGTGGAGCGGCGGCGTGTTACGAAACGAGCTGGCGCGGGGCCAGCTCGTCGATGCGGTCGTCTCGCCGCAGATTTCTTCGTATTCGGGTCAGGTTGAGCCGGTCATCGATGACTGGCGATTCGCCTGACCGGGTTCATTCTGCGTCGGCAGGGAAGCTCGCGACACCGTCGCCCTCGACACGCAGGAGACTCAGGAGGAGTTCCGCACGCTCGTTGGTCGGATCGAGTTCGAACGCGGTGATGTAGCTCCGCTCGGCGGCGTCACGCATACCCAGATCGTGCTCGATCATGCCCTTGAGCAGGTATGCCTCGGTGGGCATGTCTGCCTTCTGGAACCCCTTCTGGAGCGTGGTGAGCGCGGCGCTCGAGTCGCCGTGCTTGCGCTGCCAGAGTGAGCGGTACAGGTATCCCTCGGGCCGGTCGGGTGCCAGCTCGATGATGCGCTGCGCCGATTGGCGGAGGCGCGACATGTCGTTGATGCTGTACGAGAGGGCGCCAAGATCGAGCCAGGCGCTCAGGTCGTTCTTGCCTTCGCGGGCGTCGGTCAACTCGATCAGAAGCTCACGGGCCTCCATCTTACGGTCGAGTTCGAGAAGGCAGCGTGAACGGAGCCTGAGAATATCTCGGCGGTGTTCGTAGCCCTCGAATTCGAGAATCTGCGCTATGTTGTGCTCCGCTTCTGCGAACCTGCCCAGGTTCATCTGTGCGTTGACAAGATCCTCAAGGATCGCCGGCTCGTCGGACGCGAGCGTCCAGGCTGTGCGGAAGAGCTCCTCGGCTTTCTCATCGTCGCCGTTGATCGCGGCGAGATGACCGAGCGTCTGCTGCACACCGGCGTTGTGACCGAACACGTTCGAACGCTCGGCGAGGTAAGCCTCTGCTTCGTCGGTGCGTTCCAGATCGATCAGCAGTTCGGCCGAGGCCACCGCGTACAGCGCCTCTGCGGGATCGAGTTCCGCGACCTTCTGGTAATAGGTCAGCGCGGTATCGAACTGTGTTAGACGCTCGTGCACGATGCCGAGGAAGTAGATCGCGTCGATCGAGTTTGGGTCGATGATCTCGGCGCGGAGGAGCGAGTCACGGGCCTCCTCGAGACGTCCCATCTCGAAGAGGATCTTGCCCTTGAGCGTGTGGCTCTTGGCGACCGACGGGTTGAGCCCGAGCGAGTCGTTGATGCTCTCGAACGCCCGCTCGAGATCGCCTGCCATGTATGACTCGTTGGCCATCTCCCACTTGGTGGCGCTCTTGATCTGCGCCATGCGTTGGTGGGCGAGTGTCAGGCCTTCCGAGGTTGATTTGCCGTGCCCCGTGCACCCGGTCTGGATCGCCGAGACGGCGAGTCCGAGAACCAGGGCCGAGCCGAGAGACGCCTTGCGTCGTGACTTCGTCATTTCAGTCCACTCCAAAGTTGAATCGGGTCGCTCGAGGCTGCCTTACTCGTCGTCTTCCACGGGGAAGTCGGCGAATTCGGTGTTGTCCGTCTCCTCAGCTGTATCGGCTTCGAAGGTAGACACATCCTCGACGAATTCAGCGGTCTCGGTCTCGAAGATTGTGGGGTCGTAATCCTTGCGCTCCCCGGGAACGCCGATCCGCTGCAGGTTCGAGACGGATTCGTTCTCGTTCTGGTCGGCGTCGAACATCTTGTCGATCTCGCCCGAGATGATCTCATCCAGGAAGCTGGCGTTCCAGGAGTTCTCCTCGCCTGTGAGACGCTCGAGCATCTCGATGACCACTGTCTGGGTCGGGTCAAGCGCGAGAGATTGCTTGATCTTGAAGAGAGCCTTCTTGTACTCGCCCTTGCGGATGAGCTCCTGAGCCGCGACGTTGTAGTTCGCGGTCATCTTTGTCCGGCTCCAGGGGAGCAGGCCCTTGCGGATGCCGGTGCGTGCGTTGTCGATGGTCGCCATCGCACGGTCGGCCTCGTCGAGGAGGATCTGATCGTTCACGATGGTCGGCTTGACCATGAACATGATCTCCTGACGCTCGGTGCTGTCGTCGTTGCCGCGGAACGCGTGCCCGAGGATCGGGACATCGCCAAGGAACGGGATTTGCCTGCGGGTGACAGTGGTCGCCTCACGGAACAGGCCGCCGAGCACGATGGTCTGGCCGTCGCGGACCATGACGTTGGTGGTCAGCTCGTTGGTGATCTCGTCGGGGATGGTGATGGCCGAGCCGCCGACAGCGGTGACCTCACGGATCTCAGCATCTGAGACCTGAGGCTTGAGTTCCATGCGGATGAAGCCGTCGTTGGAGATGAAGGGACGGAAGTAAAGCTGAGTACCGGTATCGAGGAACTCAACAGACTGCGTGGTTGAGGTCTCGGTCGTGGTCGAGCTGAGGTAACCGATCTTGCGACCGACGAGGACGCGGGCCGGCTGACGGTTGAGTGTCAGGAGCTTGGGCGAGCTCAGGACGGTCACGTCGGTGACCTCATCGAGCATCCGCATGAAGACGGCGAAGTCGCCCGAGACGATGCCAGCGCGGAAAGTCGCGGGGCCCGCGGTGTTGCCGACGGTCGAGGTGACGCCGCCGCCGTCGCCGTCATCGGGGGTAGCGATCGGGGTCTCGGAGCCGCCGACGAGCGTGCCGCCCTGGCCGCTGATCAGTGAAGGAATGACGTTGAGCGGCCCGCCCGAGCCAGTGAACTCGGAGAAGTCGAGGTCGCCCACGATGGAGAAGTCGATGCCGAACGCGTTGGCCTCGTTGAGCGAGGTCTGGAGGATGGTCGACTCGACGAGCACCTGCGCGGGGCGGGTGTCGATCTGAGCGATCATGTCGAGGATCGCGTCAACGTTCTCCTCGTAGTCGGTGATGACAAGGGTGCTCTCGGATGCAAAGCTCTCGCCGCCCGTCGGGACATCCCCCGGGATGCTGAACTGGCCAGCCTCTGGGCTGAACGTGATGGTTCCATTATCAGAGAGCATCGACTCGACGAATGCGTGAGCGTCCACAGCCGAGATGTAATCGAGACGAACGAGCTCGCTCTTACGGACGCGTGTGGCTTCCTGGATGCGCTCGAGTTCTTCAAGGCCGTAAACGTAGATGAAGTTGCCGCGCTCGATGTAGCCGTACCCGTTGACGTTCAGGATGGCTTCGAGTGCTTCGTAGAAGGTGACGCCGTAGAAATTGGCGGTCACACGACCGGCAACGCTCTGGCCGGTGACGATGTTCTTCTGTGCCTGGACACCCAGGAGCTGGAGAACGGTGTTCAGATCCTCGTCATTGACGAAAAGCTCGGTGATGAGGTTCTCGTCGACGTTGACGCGGCCTCCGGGCTCGTTGAGCTCTGGCTCGTCCTCGGGCTGGACGAACGAAGCGGAAGGCGACGCCTGATTCAGCCCCTGGCCAACAGCCGTGCCCGACACCATGACCAGTGCAGCGGCGGCACGAATTCCCCACGCCCGAAGCCCACAACCAGCAAAGTGCGATTCCAACATCCGTAAGTCCCCTCGGCGTTCTGCACACGGCAGTGCCGTCCATGACACGTTTGGCGAGCCGCTTTCCGCACATTGCGGGGCGGTTCTCCACGTTGGTCGGAGCCTTTTGGGGGCTACTTTGGCTGGTTCTGTGTTTTTCTGAGAAGATAGGAGGGTTGGGACAAGTGGGAGATCAATTGTCCCCAGATTGAGGATCAGCGGGCTCAAGAACCTCGCTCTCGGCTGGTTCTCGCTCCTCATCGTCATTCTGGACAGGGGCCTTTGCCTCGCTCGATCCATGGCAGGCGTCATCGCCTGTCATTTTTTCACCCTCTGGGACCGCATAAGCGATACGAGGCATGTCCGTCACGAATCGCATCTTGCCCCACATCGCGACCGCGAGGAGGCTGCCAAAGAGACCGAGCGCATAGAGCGCGGTCTTGCGTCGAATGTGCTGACGTGATTCCCCACCCATCAGTAATCAGCCCCCGACCCGCTCTACAACCACACGGCCAGTGTACGGCTCCACGATGAGCCTGTAGACAGTGCCGTCATCGCCCCCGACGAGGATCTCGCCGCCGGCGCTGGGTGAATCGCTATCGAGGCCGTCCACGGGCCCGCCAAGCTCGTCGAAGATGAGAACCTCATCCTCGTCGAAGTCTGCCGAGATGAGTTGAGCCGCCCCGCCGCTGGTCGAATCGATGTCGACCAGGAATCGCTGTTCGGGTCCATCGATCTTGTACATCGCGTCGGCGTCGAAGTCGAGTTCGTCGTCGGCAACCTCCGCGATCCAGTACGAGTTGCTGGCGGGGTCAAAGACAACCGCACGTCTCGCCTGGTACGCGAGCGCATCGCTCTGGGTGTACATGATGTCCGCAGCGATCGCGCGGACCGCGGTCTGCACGCGGATCGACTCGCTGCCGCTCACGTTGGGGATCACGAGCGCCGCGGCAACGCCCATCAAGATCAGAACGATCATGAGCTCAAGCAGGGTGTACCCGCCGCGCCGACGAACGCCCCCGCCACTCTTTGCCGAGCGACCAAGCATCATCTCAATCGTTCTCCGCAGTGACCTTCGGGAAGTTCATGACCTCAACGCGGATGTTGCCCTTGAGCTTGTTCTCAAGCGAGGCGAGACGCCTGTCGATCTGCTGGAGTTCATCAATCATCTGCTCGCGCTGATGGATCGGGTTGGCAAGCCCAGGCTGGGGCTGATACGCAACCGGAATCGCTTCACCCGCCTGCGAGGCGGGCTCGGTGTCCATCAGGCGGACACTCACATCGACCGCGAGGAGTGCGGCGATGGCCGAGAGAAGCACTGTCGTTGAACGGGACTTTGGACTCGCTTGGCTGTTGCTCATGGTGTGTCCTTTGCAAGGTGTTCGAATTGAACGAGCACCTCAATATACCACTGCCCGTCAATTCCCGTTCCTGAAAGCACGGCCAGCCCTTTCGAGCCAGCCGTGCGAGAGATCACTGAATTGAGGTGACTTACTCGTCGCCAGCGGGCCACGGCTCGCCGGTGTCCTCGTCATCGGGGTCGCGGTAGTTCTCGTTGAACGAAGCGGCCCAGAGCTCGCCGGTCTCTTCGTTGAAGAACCAGCCGACGTCACCGTCAGCCATGGCTTCATCCATACCAGCAACACCGGTCTCTTCGGTGAAGGTGAGGGTCGAGGAGTTGGTACGAGGGTTGACGGGTGCAGCCTGGAGGAGCTGCTCGTCAATCATCGCGGCCCAAGCAACCGCGCCGTCATCCTCACCCTCGACGAGAGCGGGGAAGTCGTTCGTGTCCGACTGGGCACGGAAGAGCTGAACCTGCGTGCGCAGGGTGCGGAGCTGGGTCTCGACGTTACCGACCTGGGCCTCGTCAGACGCGTTCACAAACTGGGGGATCACAACCGCGGCAAGGATGCCGAGGATGACCACAACGATCAGAATTTCAACAAGCGTAAATGCACGGTTCCGTCGAGCTCTCATGAGCAAGTTCCTCCTTCAAAGCACCGGTGCGAGCTGATTCGTTCTTACCTCAACACCGTCTGGTGTTCGTGCCCGCCGAACACTCGACGAAGCCAGCCTCCCATCCCCGCTCGCCCGGGTTCTCGCTGAGGCCAATGCAAGGATCGGATACGACTGCCCGGCGCTTTGCCGCTCTGCAAAGGAGTTTTTCTGATACGGGTCCGGTTATGCGCTCTGCGCCCAGCAAAAACGACCAGACGAGCCCGGAGGCTCGTCTGGTTCGATGTGATGACTTGGTTATTGGCTCAGGATTCGTCTCGTCCGAGAAATCGGACTCGCCGATCTGAACGTTTACTGACCCGCCAGGATGAGCCTGACGAGATCGCTCTGGGGCAGGCCCAGTGCGCCGATAACGGTCGCTGCAGCGGTCGCCTCGTCGTCTTCACCGGTCGCCGAGAGCTCGACGAGCTGCTCGATCATCGGTGCGTCGAGCTGGTTGCCGTACCGCTTGGCCGAGCCAGCGAGCTTGCCCAGCAGATCGACACGCTCGGTGCCAGATGCCGCCAAGGCCGCCTCAGCAATCGTGGCCTGAGCCGACGAACGCCCGATCCGGCTCAGTACCTCTGCGACCTGCAGGCGGACCTCGCCGGTCGTCTCGTTCATTGCGGAAACGAGGCTCGCGGTCGAGTCGGAAACATCGAGCACGGCGTTATTGGCTACTGATAGGTCACGCAGTGCGTCGAGCGAGAGCATCGCGAACTGACGCGCCTCGTCGACCTCGATCACGCCGCCCGAGGCGGAGTCCACGAGTTCCGTGAGAGCGGACGAGAGCAGATCCTCACCAATCCCGAAGGGGCGGACCATGATCGAGACGTCACCGCTGTGCAGCCTGCGGAGGCGGGGCAACTCGTTGGAGGCGACCATCGAGAAGATGGGTGCCGCCGAGAGCTTGGCACGCGAGCGGACCGCATCGATAAGCGGCTCGGTCCGGCCAGCAGCCGCCTGTGTGACAACAAGGTCGATGCCGGGTGCCTCAGCGATCGCTTCCGCGATCTCAGCGACATCGCTGCCGAACGGCAGCACCTGGTAGCCCTGCGACTCGATAACCCTGCGGATCGAGCGGTACTGCTCTTCCTCTTCGGTGATAACGAGTGCGTAGCTGGTGCCCGCGAAGCGGATGGCGCTTGCGAGGGCCGGGACAACTCGCTCAGAGCCTGCGAAGTTGCTCCTTGGCTGCGAAGCCGCGATGGCCAGAGCCGCGTCGTACTGCACGCGTCGGCTCGGGTAAGTCAGTGCGGACACGAGCGGGCTCTGTCCGCTCGAGCGATCCCAGATCAGGCCGGGACCCGCGGTGCGGTGGATGGCTTCGACAGCGCGCCTTGCCAGGCGTGTGTCGTTGTCCTCGAGCGCTCTGCTCAGGACGACCTCACCGATGATCGGGCCCGACGCGACGGCGTAGTACATCGCCTCACGCATGGAGGGCGGGTACGCCGGGTTGTCGTAGCCTGGGGTCTCGTCAATCTCGCGGGAGAAGTTCGCTGCGACCCAGAGGCCAAGGGCGCCGGGGCCCTGCGAGCCGAACTCCATCGAGCGCTCAGCGAGCCTCATCGCGCGAGCCTCGTGGTAGACCTCGGTCTCGATCGCGGTCGGGTTCAGACCGATCGAGGGGTCGTAATCCCACAGGAGCTGCATCTGCTCGCCCGGGAACGAGGTGAGCTCCTCACGCTCGTTGTAATAGCCTTCGGCGAGCTGCAGGTAGAGCTCGGCGGTGCTGCCCGAGACGCCCAGCGAATCCAGAGCCCGGTCGCACGCGGCGCGGACAGGGTCGCTCAGGGTCTTGTCGCGGAGTTCGGAGATGTACGGAGCCGCGGCTTCGTAGCCGAGCTGGCCCAGCACGTTGACAACCTGCTCCTGCGCCGCGGGCTCGATATCCATGAGCGACACGGAGAGCGGGATCACCGAAGAGCGGCCCGACTCGTTGAGGAGCCTCTGGACCTGTGTGCGGAGCTGGATGTCGGCGCGCTGCAGGAGAGCGTCGATCAGCTGGGGCATGGCGTATTCGCCGGCGGCCTTTAGTCGCTCGCGTGCGTAGAGCCGCTCGCGGAGACCACCAACGAGGCCTTCGATGTTCCGTTCGATCTCGTTCGGATCGCGGGCGCGCTGAAGGCGGCCGTCGGTAAGCATCTTGAGCATCCGGGCTCCGAAGGGCTCGAGCTCGTCGCTTCGAAGGGCCTTCCCGATGGCTTCGTCGAGGTCGTCTTCGAGGCCGTGCTCTTCGACGGCTTCGAGGAACTCTCTTGGAGTCATACCAGCGCCGAAAATCTCGCTTGCCATGCCGGCAGCGGCTTCGGTCTGGTGGACATTGACATAGAAGACGAAGTCACTGAGTTGAGTCTTGATATCAGGCTCGGCATTCTGCGCAGAGGCAAAGCCGGCGAGAGAAACAGAGACTCCAATGCTTGCTGCTCGAAACAGCCGCACCGATCGATACCAATCCATCCGCACGCCTCACTCCAGGTTGGCTTGTATTGGGACAGATGTCTCCGGGCTCTGCCCGGCGGGCCGCCTTGCCCGTCCATCTCCCAATCTATGCCTCGGTGCCGACCTTTACGTATACCCGCCGCCGGACGTTCCATCCCGTCCTGCCGGGTCACCACGCCCCGCGTGGAGACAGACCAGCCTAGGCAAGGTACCAGCGCGAGAGCCCCCCCGTCAATCGGGAGAGTTGACGATTGCTCGCGAGCGTCGACCCGTCCAAGGTCCGAATAGCTTCAAAGAGCGGTTTCTGTCGGAAGGAGGGGTCAAGCCGCCTACGCGGACAACCGATGCCTTTGCCGGTGACGCGGTCGTTCGTGTGTTTTGGACGTCGCCGATCCATCCGCTCGGGGAGGTGCCCCGTTGCAAGAGGTGTGATCCATGCCGATCGACAAGGACGTACTCACAACCGGCGAAGTCGCAAAGATTTGCAACGTGGCGCCCAGGACCGTGTCGAAATGGTTCGATTCCGGGTCGCTCAAGGGATACCGCATCCCCGGGTCGAAGGACAGACGCATCCCGGTCGCAGAGCTTGTCAAGTTCATGAAGGCGCACGGCATCCCGCTTGACGGGATCACCGGGGGCCGGACCCGCGTGCTCATCGTCGATGACGATGTGGACGTGACCAACACGCTCAAGGACGTCCTCATCGAGCGGACCAACTACGACGTGCACACCGCAAGCTCGGGCTTCGAGGCCGGCATGGAGTGCGAGCGGTTCCGCCCGCACGTCCTGCTGCTCGACCTGCACCTCGGCGAGAACAACGACGCCGACCAGGTGGCCAACCTCGTGCAGACGTCCGACAACCTGCAGATGACCAAGATCGTCCCGATGAGCGGCAAGCTCACGGACGGCCAGGCCGCGGCTCTGGCCAGCAAGGGCTACGAGGGCTTCCTCCGCAAGCCTTTCCAAGTCCGCCAGGTTGTCGAGTCGATCGAAGCCGCGACCGCGATGGTCTACTAAAACAGACCGATCAATCCAAACAACGACGCGAGGCGGGCTTTGTGCCCGCCTTGTTCTTTTTCACCCAATACGCACGAGCCTTCGCCTTGTTTGCTGATCGACGACACTCTCGGCATCGGTCAGCCAACGCCGTGCGTCGGCGTAATAGCCCGCGGTGGGTTTGAGTTCCGGGAGCCGCTCTTTGAAGTAGCGGTTGAAGCGGGCCATCGCGAGTTCGCGGGTGAGCTTGGCGTAGATCGAGGCGCACGCGACGGGCAGGTGGGCCTGCTCCGACTCGGTTTCGAACATGATGCGCGCATCGCCCGACCAACCTTCGAGCCTGTAGATGCTCCGCTCGGGCGATTCGTAGAGAGGCGTCGCCTTTGTGCCCGCAAGCTCACGCTCGATGACGTTCGCGTAGGTTTTCCTTGCACCTAGGCGGTCGCAGACGATGCGGACGTCCTCGCCCGAGTCCTTCCAGCGCGAAGCGATGCGTCTGAGATGGTCACCGATGACGCTGATGGTGGCTTCGGACTTGGTTCCGGTCGCCCTCACGATCTCGTTGAAGCGTTTCTCGCAGACCACCCCCACCGCGGCTTCCTCGACGCTCACGTGGGTGCTCGTGAGCGACGCGAGCAGCACGTTTGACGCGATGGCGAGCTCCGCCTCGGTCCCGGCGAGCGGGAGCTTGACGGGTTCGCCCCGGTACCACGCCTCTTCGGGCAGCTTTGCTCCGAGCGCCGCGAACAGGTGATCATCGTCGGGCACGGTCACACCCGCGGCTCTGAGAATCGCAAGCCCCGTGCGCTCGAGGTGGGTCAGCGGGTGCTTTGTCTTGAGCTGGTTGGAAAGCTTGAGTTTCTTTGAGTCGGCGATGACGACCCGGCTCTTTTTGTCGGCGCGCTGCTCGGCGAGCGATCGGCAGACGCCCGCACTCAGTTCTTTCCAGAGGTCGGGCACGTGCTCACCGGACCAGCTATCAACTCGGAGTGTGGTCAGCCCGACACAGAGCGGGCCCAGCATGGGTCCGTAGCCAGCCTCGTCGATGCCGCAATAGATGAGCGCCATGGGAGGTGAGGGTACGTTGGAATGCAAAAAGAAACACGGCTGGCGAGAGGTGCCAGCCGTGTAAACCTGTCAAGTGCGGATGAGAGGACTTGAACCTCCACGGGGTTTTACCCCCACTAGGACCTGAACCTAGCGCGTCTGCCAATTCCGCCACATCCGCAGCAGGGGCCATGGTAGGCCCCGTCGGGAACGGTGAGCAAGGCTCCCGGGCTCGATGAGCACCGCCTTGCTCCTCTCACTCCCCTCCTCCTTATGCCTCGACGGGCTCGGCTTCTGCTTCCTCGGCTTCCATCTGCGCCATGCGCTCGCGGACCTTCTGGGGCAGCTTCTTCTCGAGGACGGCTTCCTTCATCTCTTCGAACAGGTCCTCGTTCTCGGAGAGGAACCGCTTGGACGCCTCCCGGCCCTGGCCAAGGCGGATCTCGCCGTAGCTGAACCACGCGCCGGCCTTGTCGGCGACGCCCGTCTCGACGGCGAGGTCGAGCAGGTCGCCCGAGGAGCTGATGCCTTCCTCGTACATGATGTCGAACTCGGCGTCGCGGAAGGGCGGCGCGACCTTGTTCTTGACGACGCGGGCGCGGGTTCTGGAGCCGACGGTCTGGTCGGCTTCCTTGATCGCGCCGGTCCGGCGGACGTCGATGCGGACGGACGAGAAGAACTTGAGCGCCCGGCCGCCCGGGGTGGTCTCGGGAGAGCCGAACATGACGCCGATCTTCTCGCGGATCTGGTTGATGAAGATGACGGTGACCTGGCTTCGCGCGATCACGCCCGTGAGCTTGCGCATCGCCTGCGACATGAGGCGCGCCTGCAGACCCACGACGGAGTCGCCCATCTCGCCCTCGATTTCCGCCCGTGGGATGAGAGCCGCGACGGAGTCGACGACGATCAGGTCGACCGCGTTTGAGCGGACGAGGAGTTCGACGATCTCGAGCGCCTGCTCGCCCGAGTCGGGCTGGCTGACGAGGAGGTGGTCGATGTCGACACCGATCTTCTTGGCCCACGACGGGTCGAGCGCGTGCTCGGCGTCGACGAAGGCGGCGGTGCCTCCGAGTTTCTGGGCCTGTGCTGCGATGGAGAGACAGAGCGTTGTCTTACCGGAGGACTCGGGGCCGAACACCTCGACGATGCGGCCCTTGGGGATGCCCTTGCCTCCGAGCGCGAGGTCGAGGCTGATCGCGCCGGTTGAGATGCCGGGAATGGAGAGGTAGGCGTCCTCGTCCAGGCTCATGATGGCGCCCTGGCCGAACTGCTTTTCGATCTGTCCGATTGTTCTTTTGAGCACGTCTTTGCGTGCGTCGCCCTCGGTCTTGGGCTGGAGCGTCTTCGCGGGACCGCTGTTGCGCTTGGCCATCTGTGGCCTCCTTGATGTGCTGCACCGGTGGTCCTCGGATGGCGGCTCGTGTGCTCTTTGGTGAGCGAGCCGGTCCGGGGGTCGGAGCCGTTGCCGATGCGGAATCCGGAGATCCCTCGTTCGGGACCGTCTCGGGCCGGGGGCGGCATCGGTCGCGTGCCCAGCGGGCGAAGTCTACCACATGTAGCCTTGTTCTGTCTACGTCAGGGCCAAACAAATTCGTGACAAACGTAGGTATTGAGGGGGCAAGAAGTTAGAGCGATCGGGCTCTGTGGATAGCCGTTCGGGGTGCTTCGGGCGGGGGTGATCTGCAACAGAGACATGGAAATCCCGTATGTTGCCAATAGGAAATCAGATTGGAGAATGGGAATGAAGCGACGTGGATTCACACTGATCGAGATGCTCGTGGTTCTTGGACTCGTCCTCGTGCTCGTCGCGGGGGTCTTGGTGTACCTGGGCGCTAGAGGCGGGAACAACACGAGCGTCAACGCGACTGCCAGGACGCTGAAGGACGCGACACAGCTCCGCGGGATCGGTCAGGGCATGGTGCTCTGGGCGGACGCGAACGACGACAGGTACCCGATGCCGTCGATGGTCGATGTGAACAACACGACAGTTGCTGCGACCGGGCGGGCCAAGGACACGACCGGGAACATCATGTCCATCCTCGCCGGCCATGGGTTCATCACGACTGAGTTGCTGATCAGCTCCGACGAGCAGAACGAGAACATCAAGGCGTACGAGATGTACGAGGTTGAGGAACCCCGCGCCGCGGCTGATCCGAGCAGGGCGCACTGGGACCCGGGGCTCAGCGCCGACTTCACATCGGGGCAGGGCGGCCACGTCAGCTTTGCGCACCTGATCCCTGACGACAACCGCCTGAACATGTGGACGAACACGTACAAGGCGTCGGAAGCGGTGCTCGCCAACCGCGGGCCGGAGATCGCAAGGGTGCAGCGTGCCAACGGGAACACGGTGCCAACGTTTGCCAACGCCCAGTCGCTGACGACACAGTTCTTCCAGAGCGCCGTGTACGCCTGGTCTGGCAACGTGGCGTACAACGACAACCACGTGGACTTCAACGGCGACCTGTACACGCACAACACGGGCTCGGGCGCTACGAGCGGTCACAACCCGATCGCGGTCGACAACCCCGACGGCTCCACCACCGATTACCACGACGTGCTTTTCCACGATGAAGAGGGCTACCCCAGCAACCTGTTCCTGGGCATCTTCACCCAGGCGGGCTCGACGAAGGACCAGTACAAGGCGATCTGGGACTGACAGGCCCCGCTTGGCCCTAAGCTAGGGGCATGCCTGAGCCATCAACACTGCGGACCACGACCGACGAGTTTCTTGAGCAGGAGGCCTCCATCCGAATGGGCGGGGGTGCCAAGGCGATCGATCGGCAGCACGCCAAGGACCGGCTGACGGCTCGCGAGCGTATAGAGAAGCTTGTCGATCCGGGGTCGGTGTTCCAGGAGCTCGGGCTCTGGGCCGCGTTCGGGATGTACAAAGAGCACGGCGGGGCGCCCGCGGCTGGCGTGGTGACGGGGGTCGGGACGGTCTCGGGCCGGAGGCACATGATCATCGCCAACGACGCGACGGTGAAAGCCGGTGCGTTCTTCCCGATGACGTGCAAGAAGATCATCCGAGCGCAGCACATCGCGCGGAAGGCGAGGCTGCCGCTGATCTACCTCGTGGACTCGGCGGGCGTGTACCTGCCTCTGCAGGAGGACGTCTTCCCGGACACGGACGACTTCGGGCGGATCTTCTATCTCAACAGCCGGATCTCCGCGGACGGCATCCCTCAGATCGCGGCGATCATGGGATTCTGTGTCGCGGGGGGTGGGTATCTGCCCGTGCTGTGCGACACGCTGCTGATGACCGAGGGCTCTGGGCTCTACCTCGCGGGTCAGGCGCTGGTGAAGGCGGCGATCGGTCAGGATGTAACGGACGAGGAACTGGGCGGCGCGGAGATGCACGCGAGCATCTCGGGCACGATCGACTTCAAGGAACCGAACGACGACGCGTGCCTGCAGCGGGTTCGCGAGTTGGTGTCGAAGTACCCCGACGCGGGCGGGAGCGATGAGCAGTCGGCGCCGTCGTTCAAGCCGGGCGAAGATATCTACGACCTCTTCACCGACAAGCCTGGCGAGCAGTACGACGTGCGGGAGATCCTCTCGTGCATCGTGGACTCAAGGACCGCGCCCAACAGCAAGGGCCACGAGTCGCTCGAGCCCGACATGGACGAGTACAAATCCGAGTATGGGCAGTCGCTCTGCTGCGCGTACGCGAAGATCGGGGGCATGCCCGTCGGGATCGTTGCGAATCAGGGCAGGCTGACCGAGCGGACGATGCCCGGCGGGAAGGCGGGCCCGAGCAAGTCCTCGAACATGCCCCGCGTGATCTACGACGACTCGGCGGACAAGGCTGCGCGGTTCATCATGGACTGCAACCAGCGGAAGGTGCCCATCGTGTTCTTCCACGACACGACCGGGTTCATGGTCGGGCGCGACAGCGAGCAGGGCGGCATCATCCGCGCGGGCGCCAAGATGGTCAACGCGATGAGCAACTGCATCGTCCCCAAGCTCGTCGTCATCACCAACGCTTCTTATGGCGCAGGCAACTACGCGATGTGCGGCCGGGCGTTCGAGCCGTTCCTCAGCTTCGCCTGGCCCGGCAGCAAGTGCGCGGTCATGGGCGCTGCGCAGGCGTCGGGCGTGCTGGCGATGATCGAGGAGCGGAGCCGGCAGCGCAAGGGCGAAGAGATCGACAAGGCGACGCACGACGAGATCCTCGATGCGGTGCGCGCCGGCTACAACGAGCAGCAGGACATCCGCCACGGGGCCGCCCGGGGCTGGATCGACCGGGTGATCGAGCCGCACAAGACGCGCGAGGAGCTGATCGAAGGTTTGCGCTCGGCGCTGCAGGGCTGGGATCTGTCGCGCGAGTTCAAGACGGGTGTTTTGCAGACGTGAGCGACTGACATCTCGCAAGGGGACCAACCTCTTGAGAGTGGGTTTGAACTCCTTGCGGTTTGTGCGCTAACACCCGGCGTTGAAGTTTGCGATCCACGCGGTGAAGTCGGTCGGCGTGCAGCTGCCGTCGCCGTTCTGGTCGCACTCGGGCAGGCTGTTGTTGAAGGCGTTGATCCAGGCGGTGAAGTCGGTCGGGGTGAGCAGCCCGTCGCCGTTGACGTCTGCGAGGCATGGTTGTACTGGGTGAATTGTAAACATGAGTTCGCCTGCACCAAGCTCCGGGACATCGATCGTAATCGAGCTGCCGGTCACGATGATGCTGTTCACAGGTGTTCCGCTCGTTTGTACGACATCGCCCAAATCAACGCGTTGTCCGCTATCCGAGAGCCAGTCCAGATCAGTAAACGTCCAAACCGAAGGTTGAAACGTGGATAGCCCTGCTGGGTCATATGCGATTGTCAAAGTGTTTGCAGTAAAGTCCGCATGCGAATGCACGGGGAACGGGCTGGGTGCGGTGTATGAAGCCTCAATCTCGTCATCGATGACTGCGACACCAGATGTGCCACCGAGAATGCCAGCATCGAATGTCCATTGGATTTCATCCTTTGTCAGTTCGCTTACTGTCTCCAGCTGAATATCGAAGTTGTACGAGGTATTGCCGCTTACTTCAGGCAGCTGCACAGTAATCGAGTCTTCCGTGAACGTGAGGCTGTCTATTACCCCACCAGAGGACTGTGAGACACCGCTGATCACCTGGCGGTCTGTGAAATCGAGATCGTCGAACGTCCAAGTTGTGGCTGGTACAGTGAGGCTCTGGGTGAGCGTATCAAGCGTAAAGCTGCGTGCTCTTAAGTCGGCGCGGCGGTTGGTGACAAATGTAATCGTCTCGACATCAACTTCTAGACCCGGATCGACAACAACCACCGATCCTGTCCCCCCGCCGAGCGGCCCTGAATCGACGGTCCAATCAATTGAATCACCTATAAGTGAGCCGGTTGAAACAGAGGCAAGTGAGAACACCGCCCACACGGCGTCATCTTCTTTGTCGGGACCGGCGAATGCCTGGTCGCGGTCGATCGTGTATGTCTTGAAGAGATCAAAATCCGGGTTGAACATCCAGCCGGTCGGTCCGCCGTCGTCGACGTTGATCACGCCGTTGATGGTGTCGTCGGTGTAGTTGATCGGCAGGAAGAGGTTGTCGACGACGTCTGGAGTTCCTGCGACCGGGATGATCGGCCTGAGCTGAGTCTGCCTGATCTGGTTGCTGTTGAAGTAGTCCGCGATCACCGAGTAGGCAGCGCCGATGTCTTCGACGGATGAGAGCGGGAGGTCGGGTGTGCCCTCGCCGAACACATCGTTGAACGACCTGCGGTCAAATCGGACGTTGAATAGCGCTGTGCCGCCGGAGTACGTGACCTCGAGGTTGTTGATGCCGTACCACGCGTCGGTCGGCCCGACAAGCTGCTGCGCCTGTGCATCTGATACGAGAACTGAACTCACAGCCGCGATGCAAACCAATGAAGCAATACGCATTCCTAGCTCCTCTGCGACCCCCGATGTCGACGAAGGAGACAGTATAGCGGTAAGCTGAACTGCTCCCCAAAAAGTACACAGCGGTTGATGTGCGGATGCCACCTGCCCACAGGGGTCTAGTTAACACCCCGCGTTGTAATTTGCGATCCACGCAGTGAAATCGGCTGGGGTGCAGGCGTTGTCACCGTTCTGGTCGCACTCGGGCAGGCTGAAGCGGAGACAGATGAACAGCAACCACACGCGGCATGGCTTGAATCCCCAGAGTTGAGAAGTATTCAGGATACTTGGTTGGGGGGCGAACGGAAGGGGTTGGGGAAGGGGAACTTGCAAGGGGGTCAGGGGATCATGTCCCCGTTCAGAGGCATGATCCACTGGTTACTGCGTGTTCTCCCATCTCCACCTTATCGCTTCTTGATTCGGTTTCACAGTTTCATTTGCAAGGGCCGAAGGATCGATACCCAGCATGCGCAATGTTGTTCCGTTAGTGTCATCTTCTATTAAATATGATTCTGGATTGATTCGTATGAGGTGAGAATCAAATGCACGGTGGACGGTAGCAGAAAGCGGAATCCCATTACCTGGGTGATTTGAACCGCCGTAGCTATGCCCACATATATGACACGCATCAATCAAAGAAGCATGGTCTATGCCTGTAAACAAACACCTCGCGCCATATCTCTTTAAGACTCGATACCTAAACAACGACTGACCTTCTCGCTGGACTGTTGAGCTGTATCGTGGCGGCCTTCCGGTTTTTGTTAACTGAAACACATCATCGGTTTCGTCCAACAGCGTGATTGGATCAGCTTCGGGATCAAATGAAACCCAGGCAGCCTTGGCTGCATCACTGCATTCAATAACCCATCCGACCTGAACCTCACGGGTATTAGAAGACCGTGAAGGTCGGCGGATTATAAACACAGGTACCTTATAGCGAGCAGCATTCTTTAGTGCATTCACTTCATTTGTATCACGCGTCCCTAAGCGTTCAGTACTTGGATACATGTACGCGAGGCCTGAATCGCCCCAGAGATCATCGTAGTGTGTACCGGTATGAAGAAGCCCTACTGCAATTCCACAACCATCCTCGACTAACGAAGCAGTTTCTTCTTTGTCTACCCATATTCCCTGAGCCCCACCGTACACGCCGAGCGACCTTAACTCATCTGGCTTGTACTGATCGGCTGGTTGGCCTTGAAGTAGATCCCACATAATTTCGCGACGCTCAATTTCATCTGCGATCGTTTTGGCCATACCAGATACTGTACAGGAGATCATGCCTGCCTATACAGGCATGATCCCCTAATAACTCACTACACATTTAATCACGAATCAGCTTTAGATACCCACACCCACGGATCTGTCGGCTGGTCACCCTTCTCACTCACCACCCCAAGCCTCCGCTTCGCGCGCTTCAGCGTGATCTTGCTGATCCCAACCTCCCCCGCCATGCGGTTCACCTCCTTCGCCCCCATCGCCCCGTCCTTCAGCGTCTCCTTCAGCCACGCGATGGCTTCGTCAAGCTCGCCCGGCTGGTCGGACTCGCCCGCGGGTTCGAGGTCCTCGAGCGTCACTGGGTTCGGGTCGATCTCGTACTCGACCGTCGGGCCGAGCGCATCCTCGCGCTGCACGATCTTGTAACGCAGCCCGGGCGCGCCGCCCGAGATGTTGCTCTTGATAGGAGCGAGCACGCGGCTGTCGGGTTTGTTCGGATCCTTGGCGACGAGCCAGGCCATCCTCGCCGCGGCTGTGAACGCCAGACTCCCCATCGTGCGGTACTGCGCCTTCGTCTGCGTCGACTTGTTCAGGTGCGTCACGCACAGAACACACACCCGCATCGACGCGGCGACCCTCGACAGCAGGTGAAGCACCTTGCGCACATCCGCGTTGCTGTTGGCGTCCGTGTTGCCCAGGTACGCGGTGATCGGGTCGATGATGACGAGCCCGGGGTTGTCCATGCACTTGAGCGCGCGCCAGATCGCCATCGCGTCGCGGTCGAGCCTGGTCTGCCCCGAGACATCCCCGAACCGGACACCGGTCATCATGTGCACGTGGTTCAGGTTCGCGCCCGCGTCCTCGAGCCTCGGGCGGATCGTGTCCCCGGGGTCGTCCTCCGCCGAGAGGATGATCACATCGCGCGGCGTGTGCCTTGGCGCCCGCTCGAGCGCATCGACACGCGACTGGTCTTCTTCGTCGGGCAGCGGGTGACCGGCGCTCAGCCTCGCGGCGATGTCCATCGTCAGAAAGCTCTTGCCCAGACCCGGGTCGCCCGCAACGGTCACGAGCTTGCCCGCCGGGAGCCGACCGGGCCAGATCCACTCGATCTCTTCCCGCTGGATGTCGAAGACGCGTGTGAGCTCGGGCACGCCGTCGTACGACCGGCCCGATCCGTGGTGATGGTTGCCCTGCATGTGAATCTCCTCTGCGCTCGGCGCTCGGTGTGTCAGAGGACGAACCACACGCCCTCTATAAAACCGGCGCCGAGTCACATCTGGGCGCACAAACGCGGACACACAAACCCGGACATGCGCGCAACGCCATGCGGGACAAGGATTAGAAAAATCGCAGATTTCGCACAACATGGGTCCGGGGTGCCGGTTTGCTGTGCGCACAGTTCTGGAGCTGTGCACCAGAACGGGTGTGTTACCGATCTGAGCATTGCTGTTCTTTACACAATCACAATCTGAATCACGTTTCCGTCCCCCTGCGCGCGGTATCCTCCGGCTCCGTCATCAGCACAAGGAGCCCGCACATGCCGTTCTACCGAGACATCAAGTACAGCACACCCGAGGGCAGGCGGACCGTCGCGGGCCTCTTTAGGCTCCGCGAACAGCTCGCGACCGAAGTCCCAGAACGCACCATGGACGAGACACTCCTGCTCGCCACTTGGAACATCCGAGACTTCGACAAACCCGCCTACGGCAGGCGCTCCGACGAGGCGATCCAGTACATCGCGGAGGTGATCTCGAAGTTCGACATCGTCGCGATCCAGGAGGTCTACAAAGACCTCGAAGCGCTCAACCGTGTCATGAGGCTCCTGGGCGGGCAGTGGGATGTCATCTTCACCGACACCACAGAGGGCAATCGGGGCAACGACGAACGCATGGCGTTCGTGTTCGACACGCGCAAGGTCAGCTTCAAAGGCCTGGCGGGCCAGCTCGTGCTCCCGCCCGTCGAGGACGAGGACGGCAACATCGTCAACCCAGATCAGATCTGGCGCACGCCGTTCATCGCCGGCTTCCAGGCGGGCTGGTGCAAGTTCCAGCTCGCGACCGTGCACATCCTCTGGGGCGGCGGGGACGCCGAGCCCGAAGACCGGATCAACGAGATCAAACAGATCGCACAGTTCCTCAAGAAACGAACGCTCGACGAGCACGTGTGGTCACAGAACCTCATCCTGCTGGGCGACTTCAACATCTTCAATACGGACAACGAGACCTTCGCGCAGTTCGAGAAGGCGGGGTTCACCGTGCCCGAGTCGCTGCAAGAACTGCCGTCCAACTGGGGCAAGAACCGTCACTACGACCAGATCGCGTTCCGTGCGCGCCCGAACCACCTCGACTTCACAGGCCGCGACGGCGTGTTCAACTTCTTCGATTCGGTGTACAGGCTCGAGGAGGAATCCGCTTATGTCAAGGAGATGGGCCCCGCATACAAGAAGTACACCTCGGGCCAGAAGAAGGGCCAACCCCGCTCGGTCAAGGACAAAACCAAGTACTTCCGAACCTACTGGCGCACCCACCAGATGTCCGACCACCTCGTCATGTGGACCGAGCTACGGATCGACTACTCCGAGGAATACCTGGGCAGGCGGCTGGCCGAGGGGTGAAGTGGATCTCCCGCAGCACGAACCGAACGCCCGCCCGCTGCGTCCAAGCAGGCATGAAAGCCCATCTCCTTGCTATCGCGTTCACCGTCCTCGCCCCCACCGCTGGCGCCCAGCCTCTGCCGGAGCGGCTCGAGCTCTCGCAGATCAGCCCGAGTTATGAGCTGTACCCGTCGGTCGAGATGCAGACCTGGTCGGTGCCAGGCCCTCACGAGACGGACTGGATCATCGCGTACGACCAGACGCCGCTGGTCAAAGACTGGCCCAGCTTCGAGATCAGGCTCATCAACCGGGGCAGGCCCGTGCGCGCGCTGCCCGCCAAAATCAACACGTTGTCGTCGGTCGTCTATGAACTCACCCGACCCGACGGGAGCACGATCAAAAGTGAGCCGCAGCTCGAACCAGTCTACATCTATCAGAACGACACAAACCAGGGGCGCATCGACACAGGCAAACCCATCCTCCGCGCATGGGCGAAGCTGCACTACATCTTCGGCGAACTTGAGCCGGGCGAACACACGCTGAGCGTGCACATCGATGCCGCGGCTTCGCTCAACCGCGCACACGACGGTCACACCATCTACGACCGCCTCACGATCAGCACACCAAAGCTCCGCTTCGACGTCATCGACAAAGAGCCTGCCCACAACGACGATGAACACATGCTCCAGAGTGTCAGGGAAACAGGCATCGGCAGCGCACATGCCGTGCTCGTCAACCCGTTCGATGAGCCGCTCGAATTCTGGGCCGACCTCGGCTTCAAGAGTCATGATGAATTCCCCGATAGCCACGCTTTCTTCGTGTACAACACCGTCGAGAAGTTCACAGAGTCTGGTTGGGTCGAGATGGGCACCCTCAGATTCTGCGGCACGGGAATGGGCAAGATCACCATCGAGCCCGGCGACTCGATCTTGCTCAGCCTCAGCACCACCCCAACCCAAGGCGGCTTCACGCGCGCATGCGTCACCTGCACCAAACCCGACGGCACCACCGTAAAGTTCTACACAGAGCCCGAGCACCGGGGTGATCCCGAGGTGTAACCGCTTGCATTCGCCCGCTGCCAACCTACCCTCCCCGCATGAAACACCTCGCGCCGATCGCACTCCTCGCTTCGTTCACCCTCGCCTCGCAGGGCTGCATCATCTGGGACGCCTACGACCAGGTCGAGCTGGCCAACCAACAGCTGGGCGAGATCAACAACAATCTTGTGGACATCGACAACAACCTCGGGAAGATCGACGCCAAGCTCGCGTCCATCGACGAGAACCTCGACTCGGTCGACACCAGGCTGGGTGACCTGCAGGTCACACTCGACGCCGTCAGCGTCTCGCTCGAATCACTCCGCAAGACGATCAACAACATCGACTCGACCATCCCCTTCCTCAGCCTCTCGGGCGACGACGATGAAACCAAGCAGCAGCTCAAAGAGGGCGGCGAAGGCGAGACCGAGATCGACATCAACATCGACAGTGACCCGACACTCGTGCCGGATCAGAACGACGAGGGGTGATCAGGGGGCTGTGGTTTCGTCGGGTTCGGGTTGTTCAGGGATGGTGATTGTGCCGAGGTCGATCGGGCCCTCCAATAACAGCCCGCCCGGTGGCATGAACTCGTGCGCAACATTGGTGTTGTGCTCATAAGTCAAGTGCACATCCCCAGCTTTGAACTTCCACGCGGGGAGGTTGCCGGTAATGGAAGTTCGAAGTCTGCCGTGGGCGATGAGCTTTCGTACTTCGACATCTCCCTGTCTCGCAACGAGAAAGCCACCCAGCCCGACCATCTCTGTGTCTATCGACGCCGAATCGCTAAACCATAACGCAAAGACGAGTGACGTCGGCGTTTTGAGCGCTGTCTCCCATCCATAGCGAATCACGTCGAATTCAAGCGGGTTTGATGGATCACCCCCCGTCTGATCGAACTCAACCGAATCAAAGTCGTACGACTTCACCTCAGCGGTGACCGGCACTGAGAGGATTGCAACGGGGCTGAGCTCTGGATCTACTGATGACCCGCCCACGCGATTCGTACGGGCACGCAGATAGACACTGTCCGCAAGTAGATCAACAGCCCCCTCGTACCGACCAGATTCCCATGGAGCAACAACATCCACATCGATGCATATATCGGTTTCGAAATCAAACACATAGGGTTTACGGGTTCGACCGAATCTGCTGAGAGAAAATCTCCTCGTCCCTGTTCTTTTGTAATCAAACGCCGTGATATCTCCAATACCCTGCAACCGCATGGAAGACTCGCCGTTGTAGAAGAGACGCATGAACATCCTTTGCGCGTGCACACCACCCCGGAGTTTGAGCCCGACAGTCACGGTGTCACTAACGCCAGGCTCAAGACGCTTCACATCACGGATCTGCCCTTCCACCGCTGTCTCTATCACCAAATCGTCCAACAAACGATGCATGCGATCTGCATCCATCTGAACGGAGCCCAATGCAAGATATAAGGAATTCCATTGAGCTTCCGGAAACACCCTCCATGTCTGCCGGTGTCGATCTAGAGCGACGTTCACAAGCCGATCTGACCACTCACGCCCGAGCCTGGCAGAATCAATCCGAGAGTAAAGTTCGTCTGTCGCAGCGCTCGCACGTTTATCCCCGAGCAGATACGCCTCACTGAGCAGCAACCACGCCGGCTTGTACTCGTTGACCGGGAGAAACCCACGTCTGTTCGCGCCATCGAGCCAGAGCAGCACCGACGACAACCCGCCGAGCACCGCGAACACAACCACCAGCTTCTTCCGGCTCCGTCGGTTCCCCACCACGACCGCACGCCGGCGCGAAAGCGACCTGCCGCACTCCGGGCACACCTCGGGCCCCGTCAGCCCCGCGAGACTGAAACCGCACCGCCGGCAGTGCGGCTCATCACCAACCCGCGACCGCACAAACGCCCAGACAATCGCACACAGAGCGATCAAACCCAGCAGGATGCCCAGGTAGAACTCCACTGCAGCAGCTTATCAGGTATCCTCCAAACCCAGACGACTCGATACCTGCACGGAGCAATCGCCATGCGGATCATCCAGCGCATCCTGTTCTTCCTGGGCCTCGCCGCGTTCCTGACGGCACTTGGCTACCTCAGCGATCAGACAGGCGAGATGCTCTTCCGCGTAGGGGTCGCGTGCATGATCACAAGCATCGCGTTCTGCCTCGCCTGGCCCGCCAAGCCCGCAAAGAACGAAGGCTGACCGAGCACAATCAGTTCATGCACAGTCCGGGCACGTGCCCCAGAGCGTCAGCTCGTGGCCCGCGAGCGTGAAACCGTCGGGCAGCATCCGGCTCAGCCCGCCCGGGCATCCCTGCACATCGAACACCCGGTCGCAACTGTCGCAATGGAAATGGTGGTGATGCTTCTTCGCGACCGAAGCCAGCTCGTACCGGTCGGGCTGGCGCGGCACAGCGACCGAGGCGATCTCTCCATCCTCCAAGAGACGCTCGACAACGCGGTACACCGTCCGCACACCGAGGCTCGGCACATCGTCGATCGCAAGCTGATGGATCTCATCAACAGAAAGAGGACGACCCGATGAATTCAAGGCATCGCGGATCGCCCTCTGCTGTGCTGTATCACGCCGTTGGACCATGTGATCCAATCGTATGTCGGACCGGTCAGACCAGCGAGTGCGTCGGCTTGGTCAGCCTGATCTTGCGGCCGAGCTTGTACGCCACGACGAAGGTCGCGACTGCAAGCAAAGCAGCGCCGATCACGGGCGCCCCGATACCGGTGCCGGCGACGGTCAGGCTCGCACACTCGGTGCACACCGAGGCGGCTTCAACACCGATGACGTTCGAGGACAGACAGTTCGAGCAGTGTGCGGACATGGCAACTCCTTATTGGCATTATGATGCCAACATCATAATCGGCCCGAACCGGGTGTCAACTTGCCTCATCAATGAGATTCCGCCTCACTTCTGCGAGAGCCTTGCCACCTGAAGCTCGAGTCGCTTGAGTTCTCTCACGATCGTGTTCTTCTGGAGTTCCATCCAGTACCAGATCTTGATGGCCATGATCGCCATGCACCCTCCGAGGATGGCCAGCGACCAGGCCGCGATCTCGCGGGGTTCCTGGGCCTGCGCGAGCCTGAAGCCGCTGAAAATGCAGACGCCCATGAACCCGAAGACCGAGAGCATCGCGCCCGCGATGAACCACCTCGACCTCGTGCCGAAGCTCTCGATCACCTGCATCGGCAGCGCGGGCTCGCTCAGCTTGTCGAACCACTCGCGGTCCTCTTCCTCGAGCGCCTTCCTGATCTCGTTATCGATGTCCGTCATGACTCCATCCTTTCGATCCGTTCCCGAAGCTCTTTCCTCGCGTGGTACAGCCTGCTCTTGACGGTCCCGGTCGGCACCACGAACACCTCCGCCAGCTCCGCGACACCCAGCCCGTCGACGTAGTGCAGCGCGAGCATCGCCCTGCGCTCGGTGTCCATCTCGCCCATCGCCCGACGAAGCTCGTCCGTCCGAGAAGAAGATGAATCGCGAGATTCACCACCCGTTGGCGATCGTGCCCGGTCCACCTTGCGTCGGCGCGACTCGGTCCTCGCGATGTCGGCACACTTGTTTGTGACGATCCGAAGCGCCCAGGATCTGAACCTCGCCGGGTCGTCGAGACCTCGGAGCGATCGCCCGATCGCGATCCACGCCTCCTGCACCGCGTCGCTCGCGGACGACTCGTCGGGCATGAGCCGAAGCGCGTGCCGCAGCAGCGGCTTCTGCCAGACCCTGACGAGCCTCGCCAGCGAGTGGTCATCGCCCGCCTGAGCCGAGAGTACGAGCATCTCGTGAGCGACCTGGCCAACGCCTCGCTTCAAGGGCACCTCCCTATCCCAGTCGCTCCCGGGGCGCGACCGGTTCAAGGACTACTCGTTTTTTCGGCTCTCGGACCTTCGCACGTCCGGATAGAACCGCTTGCCCTGTCAAGCCTGTGAAGTTCTAACACCAGTTCCGTCACGGTTTCAGAGGTTTCCCTCAAGCACCTCGCAATCTCACCAAGCGAGATGCATCTTGCTTCCAGACAGGAGTTTGCGCTCCGCCTTGGGAAACGAGTTGGGAATCGAGACATGGCATCACTAGAACTCCGAGAGTGTGACATCGAGATCGTCGACCGCGTCCGGTATCACAAGAAGACCCGCAGAGCGGTCCACGTCCTCAAAGAGCACGGCGCGACCTGCAGGAGCACCGCCGTCCGCTCAAGCGAGGTCGGGCTCATCACCTCGCCCTGGACATGGTGGCTCACTCGCCGGGGCGTGATCCGCAGAACCGGCTCGGGCAAGTACTGGCTCGACACCGCGCGTCAGGACCAGCTCGCCGCCGGCGCACCGATCCGCATGGCGTTCTACCTCGCCGTCGCGGGCATCTTTAGCGGTGCATCGATGGCCATGGCAGCCGCGGGCTTCTAAACGCGCTCGCACCTCAAACAAACACATCCGATCGAACCACAACGAGGCCCCGCGGGGCCTCTCTTTGTTGGCCCACTTGCCAACACGCCTAGTCACCCTCCCCCACCCCTGCCCACCTATCCTCTCTACATGCCAAAGCGCGCACGCATCACCGACGTCAGCCCCCGTGACGGCCTCCAGAACGAACCGCTCCGCGCCGATGGCTCAGCCATCCCCACCGCCGACAAGGCCCGCCTCGTCAACGCGCTCACCAACACAGGCGTCGACGAAGTCGAGATCACCAGCTTCGTCAGCCCAAAGTGGATCCCCCAGCTAGGCGATGCCCGCGAGCTCTGCGAGATGCTCCGGGGCTCGCGCCCGAAAGACGTCTCCTTCAGCGCACTCGTCCCCAACGAGAAGGGCATGCGATCGCTCCTCGAGGTCTACGAGACACCGGGCGAGAGGCTGATCGACAAGGTCAGCGTCTTCACCGCTGCCAGCGAGACGTTCAGCCAGAAGAACACAAACGCGTCGATCGCAGAAACGCTCGAGCGATTCAAGCCCGTCATAGAGCTCGCGCAGGAACGCGGGCTCAAGGTCCGCGGCTACGTCTCCTGCGTGATCGCGTGCCCGTTCGAGGGCATCATCATGCCCGAAGCCGTTGCGGATGTCGCCGAGAAGCTGCTCGGCCTGGGAGCCGACGAGATCGATCTTGGCGACACCATCGGCGCAGGCTGCACAGAGACCATGGCAGCCATGCTCGCATGCGTCACGAACCGCATCGACCCGAGCAAGATCGTCCTGCACCTGCACGACACGTTCGGCCGCGCCTCAGAGTGCGTCCGGGCAGCCCTCGCGCTCAACGTGACCTCATTCGACGGATCCGCCGCGGGCCTGGGCGGCTGTCCCTACGCCTCGACCGACACCAAGCGCGCACCGGGCAACATCGCGACCGACACGCTCGTCCGCGTCATCCAAGCGCAGGGCTTCGAAACAAACGTCGACCTCGATAAGCTCGCAAAGGCATCGTCCATTGCGCAGGGACTCACCCAGGCGGTGCCCTCGTGATCACGCTTGAAACGCACACCATCGACGGGCGCTCCATCGCGATGATCGCCTTCGACCGCCCCGACAAACGCAACGCACTCACGCCCGAGATGCTGGTCGAACTCAACACCGTCGCGAAGGCATCCAGCGCCGACCACGACGCGATCGTCCTGACGGGCAAAGGCAAGGCTTTCTGCGCAGGTTTCGATCTAGCGCTCTGCCAGACCACGCCCGACGGCACGATCATGCGCAAGCTCCTCACAGGCCTCAGCGCCGCGTGCAACACGCTCAGACTCAGCGAGCGACCCGTCGTCATCGCTGCGCAGGGCGCCGCCATCGCGGGCGGGTGCGCCATCCTGGGCGGCGCCGACATCGTGGTCAGCAACACGAACGCCAAGCTCGGCTACCCGGTCACCAAGATCGGTGTCAGCCCCGCGATCTCAGCGCCCTACATGACCCAGTCGGTCACGCAAGGCATCGCTCGCGAGCGGCTCATCCTCCCCGACCTCTTCTCGGGCACGACAGCGCACCAACTCGGGCTCGTCCACGAACTCACCGAAGAACCAGACGATGTCCAGCCACGCGCACTCGAGATCGCGGCGAAGCTCGCGATCAAACCGCCCCACGCGTACGCCGCGACCAAGGGACTCATCACAAGACTCGAAGGCGACGAACGCGAAACTAGAATCAAGCAAGGGCTCGAGACATCCCTCGGACTCACCGGCAAACAAGAGGAACAACGTCTGCTCGGCGCGCTGACTTTCTAACACGGACGACACCATGCTCGAACTCGCAACACTCACCCACGAACAAAGCCTCTCGACGCTGACGCTCAACCGTCCCGACGCACACAACGCGCTGTCGAGAGATATGCTGCGCGATGCGCACCTGTGCATGGACGAACTCGAAGCGATGGATGACAAGCCGAGCGTCCTCGTCATCACCGGCGCGGGCCGGAGCTTCTGTGCCGGGATGGATCTCAAGGAAGTCATCATCGAGGGCGACCCAAGCATCCCGCTCCAACTCCTCGAATCGCTCGCAAGGCTGACCTACCGCATCCGCCAGTTCCCAGCGGTCACCGTCGCGCGCGTCAACGGCGCCGCGATCGGCGGAGGCTGCGGCATGACAACAGTCTGCGACATCTCCATCACTCACGCAGACGCCAAACTCGGGTTCCCCGAAGTCGACCTCGGGCTCTGCCCCGCTGTCGTCGCGCCCTGGCTTGTCCGCAAGATCGGACCGGGCAAATCGCGGCAGGTCCTGCTCACAGGAGGTCTGATCTCCGGCGCTCGCGCACACGAGCTCGGCATCGTTACCGAGTGCGCCGACTCGCGCGAGTCGCTCGACGAGGTGGTCACGAAGGTCACCAGTTCGCTCACCTCGGGCGGGCCCGATGCGCTCCGAGCGACCAAAGCGCTGCTCAACACGCTCGACGGGTCGAGCGACGAGGCCATCCTTCTTGAAGCCGCCCGGCTCTCGGCGCAGGTCCTCGCCACCGAGGATGCGCAGAACAGGCTCAAAGCGAGGCGGAAGTAGAGTTGTCGTTGTCCCCTGCCGAACTCGAACGCGCCAAGCGATTCCTCGACCTCGCCGCCCGAGTCGCGTGGCGCGCCGGCGGGCACACCGAGCCCAACCCACTCGTCGGGTGTGTTATCGCAAAGGGCGACACCGTTCTTGGCATCGGGCACCACAAGCAGTTCGGCAACCTCCACGCCGAACGCGAAGCGCTCGCCAACGCAAAGCAGCAAGGCAACGACGTCGCGGGCGCGACCGCGTACGTCACGCTCGAGCCCTGCTGCCACCACGGCAAGCAGCCGCCCTGCACCGAGGCGCTCATCGAGGCGGGCATCACGCGTGTCGTCTTCGCAAGGCACGACCCCGCGGAGGAGTCCTCGGGTGGTTGCGCGATCCTCAACCGCGCAGGCATCGAGACAATCCACTGCGACGCGAGCGAAACCGCGGTGCACCTGTCCGACCCGTTCTTCAAGCGCATCCGCACGGGCATGCCCTGGGTGATCGCCAAGTGGGCGCAGACCGTTGACGGCCGCGTCGCCACGCGCACGGGCCAGAGCCAGTGGATCAGCTCCGATCGATCGCGCAGGCGCGTGCACAGGCTCCGCGAGCGGATGGACGCCATCATCACGGGCCTCGGGACCGCCAGCTACGACAACCCGATGCTCACCGCGCGCGTCGGCAGAAAGCCGCGGCGCGAACCAAGACGAGTCGTCATCGACACCGATCTCGACCTGCCCTCAGACTCGAAGCTCGCGCTCACCGCTCGCGAGGTGCCCGTCACCGCGTGCTGCGCCAACGAGCTCAAGTCGGGCGAGTTCCTGCGCCCAAGACGCGAGGCGCTCGAAGCGATGGGCGTCGAGATCATGGGTGTCCGGTCCGACAGCAGAAGGCTCGACCTCGACGTCATGCTCCAGCAGCTCGTCACCGAGTACGACGTCACCAACGCGCTCATCGAATGCGGCCCGGGCCTGCTCGGCTCGTTCTTCGAGCACGACCTCGTTGACGAAGCGGTCGTGTACATCGCGCCGCTGCTCCTGGGTGACGAGATGGCAAAGGCCGCCGCTTCGGGCCGGACGGTTCCGACGCTCTCGGGCGGGCGCAACTTCAAGCTCATGCACGTCAAACGCGTGGGCGATGATATTGAGCTGATCTACCGGAGGCCGGTCGAGCACGCGCCGGTCGTCGCGGACAAGAACGTCTCAGACAAACCTGAGTGACTCCTGCACAACGCCCTTGGCCTCACCCGACTGTGTCGCGATCACGACTTCTGTTCCGGCTTCGTGCGAGTCCCACTTGATGATCGCAAGGCACGCCGACTCGCCCCCGAGCATCGGGCTGAGCGTTGCGCTCGAGACTGCACCGACTTCTTTGCCCTCGACGATGACGGGCGAACCGGTCACGGGCTCGGGTGCGTTCTCGTCGGTGGGTGCTGCACACTTGATCGCGCGGATGATCTGCTTCGGGTGACCCAGCGAGTGCATCCGGGCGACGATCTCTTGTCCGAGGTAGCAGCCCTTCGTGAACGACACGCGCTCTTCGATCACACCCGTCTCGCCGGGCAGGCTGTCGGGCCCGAAATCAAGGAAAAACAGCGGGATCCCTGCCTCGATCCTCGCGATGTTGAACGCGTGCCAGCCCGCGAGCCTGAGCCTGATCGAGGCGCCGGGCGACGTGTCATCGCTGAACCCCGCGCCCTCTTCGCCGATCTCATCCTGATTGCCGGGCATCCCGATCTCGCACAGCTTCGTGAAGACCGCCTCAGCGCCCGCTGCCTCGATGAGCAATCCGAATTCTGGCACACCAAGACGCTCGAGGCGATCGATGACCACTCGCACACCAGCGATCTTCACCTCGCACGATTCTCGATCACCGAGATCCTGCGGCACGTTTCCGGCAACAACCTCCTCAACGGCCAAAGGCAGCAGATCAACCGATGTCGGTCCGATGAGCGACATCCGGTGCCAGTCGTTCGACACGTCTTTCATTTCCGCATCCTCGGTAAAGAGGAACGCGTCGAGCGTGGTTATGAACGTCTCCCGCGAATGCGTGTCGAGATCGATGAACAGTGAATCGCTCGCGCCGATCACACGCACATCAGCGTCGATCCTGCCCTTGCGGTTGAGCCAGAAGCTCTCCCTGCTCACGAGACCGCCTCCCTCAAGGAGTTTGAGCTCCTGTGTGAGCATGCGGTTGAGGAAGTCGACCCGGTCGGAGCCGCTGATTTCAACCGTGCCCCGGCTCGGCTGATCGATCAGCACGCAGTTGGAGCGCAACGCCGCGTATTCGAATTCCAGTACACCAAACCCCTGCACGAGTTCCACCCCCGCGTCGGGAGGGCCGTACGGCGCAACGTCGGCTTGTCTTCGTAGAAGCTCGCTTCTGACAGGTGAGGGGATCGCCATAACCCAACCGTAGCCCCGACAGGCCCGGCTGTGATTTCGAAGCGATCCGCCCGCGGGTGCAAACCCGGACAGGTTGAGCCATACACTCCTACCCGTCAGGCCACTTACCAACTCTGTGGGAGTCTCGAATGAACGTCGATCTGCTCGCCCGTCTCTGTGAAACACCAGGCGTCCCAGGGCGCGAAGAACGCGTCCGCGCCCTCATCGAGAGTGAGATCGGCGGCCTCTTCGACTCCGTCGAGACCGACGCGATGGGCTCGCTCATCTGCACCAGAAACTCTCGAACAGGCAGCGACGACGCGGCGACCGTCATGATGCTCTGCCACATGGACGAGATCGGCTTCTATGTCTCGCACATCGACGAGAACGGCTTCCTCTGGATCAACAACGTCGGCGGATTCGATACCCGAAACCTCTTCTCCCGCCGCGTCCTCGTTTGCACCGAATCGGGAGACATCCCCGCGGTCATGAACCCGGGCGGCAAGCCCGTGCACATCGCCTCGCCCGAGGACCGCAAGAAAGTCCCGGAAATCGCAGAGTTCTTTGTCGATACGGGCATGCCCAAGGAAGAAGTCAAAAAGAAGGTCCAAGTCGGCGACTACATCGTCATGGACGAGCCCTTCAAGCAGATGGGCGAGAAGTTCGTCTCCAAGGCGCTCGACAACCGAGTCGCCTGCTGGCTCGGCATCGAGTCCATCCGCCAGCTCGACAAGGCAGGCGTTCAGCATGACGCCAAGATCGTCGTCTCGTTCACAGTCCAAGAAGAAGTCGGCCTCCGCGGCGCCAAGACGTCTTCCTTCGCGGTCCGCCCAGATATCGGCATCGGTCTCGACGTCACGCTCGCCTGCGACACCCCCGGTGTCCCCAAGCAAGAGGCCTGCACCGTCCACGGCGAGGGCTTCGCGCTGCACATCAAGGACAGCAGCTTCATCTCCGACTACGCCCTCACCAACGAATTCCAGAAGATCGCCGAGGGCAAGAACATCAAGTTCCAGCGCTCGATCCTCTCGGGCGGCGGGCAGGACGGAGCCGCGGCTCAGCAGGCGGCGGCCGGCGCTCGCGCGATCGGGATCACCGTCGGCACCAGGTACATCCACACCGTGACCGAGATGTGCGACAAGGGCGACCTCGAAGCAGCCCGGAACATCCTCGCCGAGTACCTCGCTCAGGCGAAAAAGTGAACTAGGTCTGATAATCCCGGCGATCCCCCACAATAAGGACTGTGGGGTATTCATCTCATTCAATGCGGACGGATCCGCATGGGTTGTATACAATGTCCCAGATGGATCCTTTCCGCCTCGAAACCGAGCGCCCCGGCTCATCCCCGGGTGTTGTCACACTCTGGCTTGAGCAGGAGGGTCGTCCCGTGGTCGTGCTCGACCACGAGCTGATCCAACGCCTCGAAACGACGCTCAAATCGCTCCCGGCCAACGCCGAGGGGCTCGTCCTCGCCTCGGCTGCCCCGCGTGCGTTCGTCGCCGGTGCCGACCTGCAGGCGATCATGGCGCTCGACAACAACCAACTGCACCGGTACCTCGATTATGCCAGCAGCGTGTTCGGCATGATCAGCGATCTGCCATACCCCACCGCCGCCGCGATCCACGCCGCGACCCTTGGCGGTGGTCTTGAGCTCGCCATGCACTGCGATGCTCTGATCGCAAGTCGCCCTGAGAGTAAGCCTTACCCCGTCGGACTCCCAGAAGCCGGCCTCTCGATCTGCCCGGGCTGGGGAGGTACGAACCTGCTCCCGGCGCGCATGGACCCCGCCAGCGCGATCCGCCTGACCGCCGAGGGCAAACCCATGCTCTTCGATCAGGCCGAGCAAGCGGGCCTGTTTGATGCGGTCGCCGAGACTCAAGGTGATCTGATCGAGGCGTGCACGAGCTGGATCAGAAGCCAGCCGGGCCCGGTGAGCCGAGCGGGCACACCGAGCCGGTGGATCGGTATGAAGGATGTCGCCCCGGGTGTGCTCGAGGCACTCGACAGCGTGCGGGGCGAGATCACCTCCGCGCCTGGCCAGGCCGTGTGCGACGCGATCGACACAGGCCTCGCCAAAGGCTGGAACGCCGCTCTTGCGGTCGAGCAGGAGCACCTTGTCCGACTTCGGAACGAGCCGGCGGGCAAAGAAGCAATCGAGGCTTTCTTCGCAAGGTCGGCGAAGAAGGCATAAAACAATCTAAAGGAGCGGACGTCTCGCGAACCAACGCCCACGACGAGGCACTCGTGAACGCCCCTCAAACAGAACCGGCATCCTCGGAGAGGACGCCGATGCAGCAGGAAGGATCATCAGATGGCTGATCTCAAGGACATGAAGGGTCTCTCGGAGAAAGACCGCAAAACCCTCGAAGAAGCCGAGGCGCTGCTCGGGCCCGAACCCGATGCGATGGGCTTCGTCAAGAACATGTTCTGGGGTCGATTCCAGGAAGAGATGATCTTCCCGTACCCCGAGACGCCAGCCGACGAGCAGGCTCGCTGCGATCAGCTCCTCGCCGAACTCGAGGAGTACCTCAAGAACGAGCACCCCTCGATTGAGATCGATCAGCACGAAGAGATCCCCGAGTGGGTTGTCGAGCGCCTCTTCAAGATGGGTGCACTCGGGTGCACCGTGCCGACCGAGTACGGCGGGCTGGGCTTCGGCATCACGAGCTACAACCGCGTTCTCGAAATGATCGGCAAGTACTGCGGCTCCACCGCTGTTATGGTCAGCGCTCACCAGTCGATCGGCTGCAAAGCCATCATGCTCTTCGGCACCGAAGAGCAGAAGAAGCGCTGGCTCCCCATCGTCGCACGCGAGAAGCTGAGCGCCTTCTGCCTCAGCGAGCCCAACGTCGGCTGCGACGCGGGCGGCCAGGAAACCCACTGCGAGAAGAACGACGACGGCACCTTCACGCTCAACGGCGAGAAGAAGTGGTCCACCTCGGGCGCGCTGGCCGGCATCTTCACCGTCATGAGCAAGCAGAAGATGCCCGACGGCAAGGAGAAAGTCACCGCACTCGTCTGCACGCCAGACATGGACGGTATCGACATCTTCGAGAAGAACCGCTCAAAGTGCGGCATCCGCGGCACCTGGCAGGCGCGCATCAAGCTCGAGAACGTCAAGGTCCCACCGGAAAACCTGCTCCACAAGGAAGGCAAGGGACTCAACGTCGCGCTCACCTGTCTCAACTACGGCCGATGCACGCTCAGCGCGGGCATGACCGGTGGCGCCAAGCGCGCGATGGACCAGGCCATCAAGTGGGGCCACACCCGCTACCAGTTCGGTGACCCGCTCGACGACAAGCAGCTCGTCCGCCAGCGCATCGCGCATATGGCAGCGCTGACCTACGCGATGGACGCGGTCCTCTACATGACCACGGGCATGCTCGATCGCAACGACCAGGACATCATGGTCGAGACCGCGATCTGCAAGGTCTTCTGCTCCGAGATGGGCTGGCGTGTGGTCAACGACGCCATGCAGATCATGGGCGGCGAAGGCTACATGACCGAGAACGAGCTTGAACGCATCTTCCGCGACTCACGCATCAACACCATCGTCGAAGGCTCCAACGATCTGATGTGGTCGTTCATCTTCGGCTACGGCGGCAAGCAACTCGGCGAGTGGATGCTCGGCATGCGTGACAACGCAAAGAGCAGCATCTTCAAGCCCGCGTTCCTTGCCAAGGCGATCCCGCTCGGTATGGAGGTCTTCCTCGGCATCCGCCGCAAGGCGCCCGAGATCAAGAATGTCCACCCCTCGCTCCGCCCCTACGCGGACAGGCTCCGCAAGCTCATCAGCGAGTTCACCTACCAGTTCAAGCAGATGTCCAAGAAGCACGACGCGGCGATGCTGCAGAGGCAGGTGCCCCAGGCCCGCCTGGCGCTGGCCGCGATCCAGTTGCACGCCTGGGCGTGCACGCTCAGCAAGCTCGACCGCGACATCCGCACGCACGGCAACAACGGGGGCGAGGAATTCGCACGCGACAAGGCCGCGGCGCTGCACTTCTTCGACCTTGCCGAGCTCGATGTCGAGGCGTTCTTCCGCGAGGGGTACCGCAACGCGGACGACACGATGGAAGCCGCCGCGGAAGCCGCGATGAAGCACAACGAAACGCTCCCGACAGAGCTGTTCATCATCCCCGAGAGGACCCCCACCGACATGCGTGGCAAGGGCCGCACCTCACGCAGCGAGGCGGTCAAGAAGTTCCCGGGCGACAGACACGTACATTCGTAAATCGGCAGACGACGAAACACACAAGGACGCAACGCCATGCCGAAGACCACCGCATACACAGCGAGCATCGAGTACATCTCGATCCTCGATGAGCAAGGCAAGTTCGACGAGAAGCTCGGCAAAGGGCTGATCACCGACGAGCAAGCACTCGACCTGTACGAGCGCATGACCGTCTGCCGCCAGCTCGACGAGTTCGCATTCAAGCTCCAGCGCTCCGGGCGCATGGGCACCTACCCGCAGAACAAGGGCCAGGAAGCGGCCGCCGTGGGTTCGGCGCTCGCGCTCACGCCAGGCCAGGACTGGGTCGTGCCCAGCTACCGCGAGAACGCCGCTCTCTTCATGATGGGGCTGCCTATGCACTACGTCCTCCAGTACTGGATGGGCGACGAACGAGGCAGCCAGATACCCGAGAACGTCAAGATGACGCCCCTGTCCGTGCCCATCGGCACGCACATGCTCCACGCCGCGGGCATCGGCTATGCCGAAAGAATCCGGGGCACCAAGAACGTCGTGGCGACCTACTTCGGCGACGGCGCGACGAGCGAGGGCGAC
Source organism: Phycisphaera sp. (assembly GCA_003712165.1). Taxonomy (GTDB): domain Bacteria; phylum Planctomycetota; class Phycisphaerae; order Phycisphaerales; family UBA1924. The sequence goes on along the minus strand of RHLH01000001.1, from coordinate 1,069,010 downwards.
TTCCACGAGGCGATGAACTTCGCGAGCGTGCTCAAATCACCCGTCATCTTCATCAACCAGAACAACTCGTGGGCCATCAGCGTCCCGCGCGACAAGCAGATGGCATCCGAGACCGTCGCGCAGAAGGCGCTGGCCTACGGCATGCCGACCGTGCGTGTGGACGGCAACGACATCTTCGCTGTCAAGTACGCGATGGACGACGCCGTCAAGCGTGCTCGCGCGGGCGAAGGCCCCTCGTTCATCGAAGCCGTCACGTACCGACTTGGTGACCACACGACCGCCGACGACGCGAGGCGCTACCGCGACCCGCAGGAGGTCGAGGCCTGGATCGCTCGCGACCCCCTGATCCGCACGAGGAAGTACCTCGAGAGCAAGAAGCTCTGGAATCAGGCCAAGGATGACACGCTCCAGGAGCGCGCCAAGACCATCGTTAAGGAAGTCGTTGCGACCGCCGAGGGCGTGAGCAAGCCCGAGATCGACAGCATCTTCAACGCGATGTTCGCCGAGCCCCACACCGAACTCGTCAGGCAGCGCGACACGATGCGGACCAGCAGCCTCGGCAAGGACCCGAGCCAGACCGGACTCAAGAACACGACCCAGAACGTCTGACACAACGGAACCAAACCATGGCAACTCTCAACCTCGTCCAAGCGATCAACCTCGCACTCCAGCAGGAGATGCAGAAGGATGACCGTGTCATCGTGCTCGGTGAAGACGTCGGGCCCAACGGTGGCGTCTTCCGCGTCACCGAAGGACTGCACGCGCAGTTCGGCGACGATCGCGTCATCGACACGCCGCTCGCAGAGTCGGGCATCATCGGCACCGCCATCGGCATGGCGATGAACGACCTGCGGCCCGTCCCCGAGATCCAGTTCGAGGGCTTCCTCGGGCCGGCGTACGACCAGATCGTCAACCACGCGGCTCGCTCGCGCAGCCGAAGCCGAGGAGCGATCACCGTCCCGCTGACCATCCGCGTCCCGGTTGGCGGCGGCATCCACGCACCCGAACTGCACTCCGATTCGCCCGAGGCGATCTACGCACACTCTCCCGGCATCAAGGTCGTGATGCCCACCACCCCCTACGACGCAAAGGGCCTGCTCATCAGCGCGATCCGTGACCCCGACCCGGTGATCTTCTTCGAGCCCAAGCGCGTGTACCGCAGCTTCCGCGAAGAGGTCCCCGAGGACGAGTACACCATCCCGATCGGCGAGGCCAAGATCGTCAGTGAGGGCGACGACCTGACAGTCGTCACCTGGGGTGCGAGCCTCTTCCAGTGCATCGAAGCGCTCGACAACGCGCCCGACGATGTCTCGATCGAGCTCATCGATCTGCGCACCATCGACCCGTTCGATATGGACATGATCGCAGAGAGTGTCGAGAAGACCGGGCGCTGCGTCGTCGTGCACGAAGCCGCGATGACGTGCGGCCTGGGCGCCGAGATCTCCAGCCGCGTGCAGGAGCGATGCTTCCTGCACCTCGAGGCCCCCGTGCAGCGCGTGACGGGCTTCGACACACTCATGCCGTACTACAAGCTCGAGAACGAGTACCTTGTCAACGCCAAGCGTGTTGGCCAGGCGATCGAGGAAGCACTGGCGTACTAGATATGGATCCAAACGGATTATTTATTGTCTCAGTATTAGTCGTTCTGTGCTACTTCTTGTATGCAAGCGTTCGGGATAGAAAGCGCGAAAAGCGAAACCCACCGATTTAGCGAGTACCACCCATGGCCGGCAAAGTCTCATCAGATCCGAACGTCTTCCTCCTGCCCGACATCGGCGAGGGCCTGCAAGAGGCCGAGCTCGTCAAGTGGCTCGTGTCCGTGGGTGACACCGTCGAAGAAGGCCAGGACATGGCCGAGGTCGAGACCGACAAGGCGCTCGCCGAAATCCCCTCGCCCCGCAACGGCGTCATCAAGGAGCTCCGAGGTGAAGCCGGCGAGATGATCCAGGTCGGTGACCCGTTCGTCATCTTCGAAGGCGGCAGCGCCCCCGCTGCCGAGGCGCCCACTCCCAAGGCTGAGCCCGCCGCACCCGAGCCCGAGGCCGCCTCGAACGAAGAGAAAGACCAGGGCACGGTTGTCGGCAAGGTCGGTGATGACCTGGCTGGCATTTCCTCGTCCAACGGCAAAGCGCTGGCGACCCCCGCGGTCCGCCGCCTCGCACGCGATGCAGGCATCGACATCAACACCGTCGCGGGCTCTGGCCTCGGCGGACGCGTCACCAAGAAGGACGTCGAGAACGCCATCGCTGGCGGCGGCGCATCCGCCCCGCGCAAGGCCGCGGCGCCGTCGCGCCCCGCCCCCACGTTCGAAGCACCCGCACCCGCTCCCAAGCGCGAGATCACGCCCATCCCAGAGGGACAGGAGACCGTCGCGATCCCGTTCCGGGGTGTGCGTCGCAAGATCGCAGAGCGTCTGCGCGAATCGGTTGACAAGGCGGTCCACTTCACCGTCATGGACGAGGCTGACATCACCGAGCTCAACGCGCTTCGCAAGAAGCTCTCGGCTGCCTCAGGTGAGAAGGTCAGCCCGCTGCCCTTCGTCGCAAGCGCAATCTGCAGCGTGATGTCGCGAGACGAGTTCCGCTCGCTCAACGCAACGGTTGACGATGACGGCGAGCAGATCATCCAGCACCGCGCGGTGCACCTCGGCATCGCGGCGGACACCGAGAGCGGGCTCATGGTTCCCGTCATCCGCGACTGCGACGGCCTCGGTGTCCTCGAGATCGGTCGTGAGGTGAACCGCCTCGCACGCGGCGCACGCGACCGCTCGATCGCCCGCGAAGAGCTCATGGGCTCAACCTTCACGCTCAGCAACGTGGGCAGCCACGCCGGTAGGTTCGCGACTCCAGTCATCAACTACCCCGAGGTCGGCATCCTCGCCGCAGGCCGGGGCCGCGAGGGCATGGTCGTCAAGAATGGCATGTTCCGCGTGGGCATGCTGCTCCCGCTCAGCCTCGCGTGCGACCACCGCGTCGTCGACGGCGCAACCGCCGCCCTGGCTCTGGCTGAGATCATCAAACTGCTGGAGAACCCGGAATCGCTCCTGGCACCGGCACGCGGCTGAGTCAACCGAACATTCGATCACCCCTGACCGACCCAATTGGGTCGGTTTTTTCTTGCGGATGACGGTTTTTGTCCCGCCAGACTGGACGAATGGGGCTTGCTGACTACACTGAGCAACTGAGATTGATTCTCAGTCTCAATTAGGACAACACCGGTTTCCTACCGGCAGAATCGGAGCCGACGCGCCCCGGGCACAACCGCCCGGATGGACCGATCGCCGCCAAACACCGGCACGAGCTTCTCGCCGAGCATCGGCACGGGGTTCAGCATGAACGAATCGCTCAAGCACCAGGCGCGTCCCAGTCTGCTTCAAAGCCCAAGCCGCCGCTCGTAACCCAAGCCGCGAGATCAGCCGCGACACAAGGCCCTGTGTCGCGGCCACGGTCGTGATGGCGGGGGATGCGTCGGCGCGGTTCTGCCTGGTTGGCATCCGCTCCTACCCCCGCCATCACGGCTTTCCGAACCACACCAAGGAGAGCATGATGAACGCAAACGCATCCAATCTTTCGATCGCTTCGCTGCTTCTTCTCGCCGCGAACGCGCACGCTGACTTTGCAACGCCCGACGACTACGGCTGGCAGCGCTTCGACCAGGACTCGACCTATTTCGAATGGGACGACTTCTCAAACCCGCTTGGCGGCAACACGCCCGACATCGGCATGTTCCCCAACCCCTTGCCCACAGGCTGGTCTGAGCCCGATGTCGTCGAGACAACAGGAACCGGGTTCATCACATCGACCGGGAACATCTATTCCTTCGCAGCGGCTACCGAGTTTGAGGTATCGTTCCCGAACTACGGCTACGGCAGCAAGTCATTCGACACAACCGTCCTCGTGCAAATCCGAACACAGGGCAACGAGCTCGACCCAGAATCACTCGCCATCGGTAGTTACTCGCCCGTCGAAACCACCGAGCTTGACCGCATCTCTCTAGGGGGCGGCGGCCCCGGTGGATTCCAGGTCGACACGCTCTTCCGATTCGAACTGCCCGGCAACTTTGACGACTACCTCCTTGAGTTCAAGGCCATCGGATCATCGATGAGCCTCGACAAACTCGCGATCGACACATTCGCGACCAGTGCCCTCGTCGCCGGTCCGTTCTCGGGCACCAAGACAAACACCGACGGTACAGACCCGATTCCTGCGCCAGCGTCGGCGACGCTCATCGGGCTCGCCGCGTGCGCCTCAACGAGACGCAGACGCTGATCTGTCAGCAAAGAACGTCATTCGTTTCCACGCTCTTGCACCAACACAAGGAGAGACAGCATGCAGAGCACAGCAGCACTCATTCTCGCGAGTATCGCCGCCGCTTCGGCTTCGGCGCAGCCAAGCGATATCCCCGTTCAATACGACTACATGAGCTCTGGCTTCTTCCAGAGCGACTACCTCCGCGGCGACGAGGCCAACAGCACCCGGGGTGTCAACCGCGCCACCTCCCCCACCATCTTCGGTGTCACAGGCGAAACCTCGTACTTTGGGTTTGACTTCGACCCTGCGCAGTTCTCGGGACCTGTCCAGTCGGCGTCCTTCCAGGTCGAGGTTGTCGCCAACGGCTTCTTCGGCGATCCCTCGCCTGCCAACCCCGCCGACATCTCCATCCACAGCCTGAGCGCCGACCCGCTCGTCGCGATCGACGAGAACATCGCGTCAGGCCCCGGCTCGTGGGTTGAGTTCCGCAATAACGAGATCACGACCTCGAGCATCGTGTCGACGTCGACCGTTGACAATCTGGGCGTGTTCTCGTGGGACATCACCGATCTCGTCAACGAGTGGATCGCCAACGGCGACACAAACTTCGCCTACACGATCGGTACCAGCGCTCTGCTCGACACCAACCCTGAAACCGCGATCGGGTTCGTCAACTCGTCCGCTGCAAGCCTCGATCCGGGCGCGTTCACCGCGAGGATCGTCATCCCGACCCCCGCCTCGGGCGTGATCGCCTTGACCGGCGGCATCATGGCCCTGCGTCGGCGCCGCCGCTGACGTCTTGTTCCGGGCACCCGGGCGTCGTGCTCGGGTGCCTTTTACCCTCAAAACAAGCCGAGTTGTTCACCCGGCTCGTTCTCGACTCGTTCCAGCAGAGACGGGTCGTTGTATTTCACGTTGCCCACTCGAGTCGAGACGGGTCTGAACGAGAGCCAGTCGGGTTCGCGCGGCTCGCAGAGACCGATCGCTTCTTCCTGCGTGCCCGTGAGCCACGTGCTCCAGTCTGTACCTCGAAGCATCACGGGTGAACGCTCGTGTATCTCGGCCATCCGGCCTCTCGCCTGGGTCGTGACAACCGTGTATGTGTCGAGCCGGTCCTCGCCCGTGCCCCACCGCTCCCACACACCCGCCAGCAGCATGATCGACTCGTCCGAAGGCGAGACGTACCAGGGCTTCTTGCGCTTCAGTTCCCGGAGCGTCTCCCACTCGTAGAAGCCGCTGATCGGGACGACGCACCGGCGCTTCTCGAAGGGCTCCTTGTATGCGGGCTTCTCGCGGATGGTCTCACTGCGGGCGTTGAACATCTTCGCGCCGATCGATGTATCCTCGGTCCAGCTCGGCACGAGCCCCCACGTGAGCTTGGTCAATCCGGGCTCGCCGTTCTTGCCGAGCAGAATAACCGGCGCACGCATGGTCGGGGCGACATTAAAGATTGCGTCGAAGGCTTCCTCGGTCGTCCAGCCGCCTGCAATCAGCTGCAGCACTTGATTCAACTTGTAGAAATACGCGTATCGCCCGCACATCGACGGATGATACACTCGCACCATGCCATCACCGCACGACCTCGTCCCGGTCTCCGATGCCGCTGGCCCGGGCGAGGCGCACATCATCGCGTCCATGCTCCGCGAGAACGGCATCGAGGCGTTCGTCTTCGACACCGCCGCCCAGACGCTCCAGTGGGACGCCCCCCGGATCATCAACCCCTACCTCGTCCACGTGCAGCGAAGCGATCTCGGGCGTGCCCAGCAGCTGATCGCCTCGAACCGGGAGGCCTCGGTCGACCTGGACTGGGACGAGGTTGATGTGGGTGAGCCCGAGGGGGAGATGTCGCACATCAAGGGAGAGCGCGAGGATTATTATGAAGAGCGCTTTACGAGTGGGCCTTTCACTCCAGCCAATTTCTTCTTCCTTTTCTTGGCCGGAATTGTGATCTTTGCTGTCGCCAGTTTCCTCAAGGCCATCAGCGTGATTTGATGCGTTACGGCGAAGGCTCCAACCCCTCGCCGCTGACCGCCATGATGACCTTCGTGTAGCAAGGTTCGAAGCCGAGACGCATCGAGTTTCGGTCGGTCGAAGCGCCGGGGACCGAGTGGATCACGACGACCTTCGCGCCCCGATTCTGGGCGCCGATGACCCGGCGCAGGATCATCGCCTGCTGAATGCCCCTGCGTCTGAACTCATCGAGCACGCTGACACCGAAGAGGACACCGACTGCGATCTCATCGCCGCGCGGATACTCGGCTCCGCCCGCGCCGACGATCCGCTCCCCGAACTTCGCGACGAGGTAATCGCTGTGCGGGTGCGAGACGATCCGTTGGTGCATCCCGAGTTCCTTCTCGGTCGGGTCGCGCGGCTCGTCAATGAATCCGCTGATCGAGACGCGCCACGACTCGAGAACAGTCGGCTCGTCATCAGGATCGACACGCTCGATTACGAGCTCGTTGCCCTCGCCATCGATGGGCCAGCCGCCCGGGGGCGTCGGATTAATTTGCTCGTTATCCCCGATCTGTCTCGCGAGGACCGTCTCGAACTGTCGCAGCTCGAACTTGTGCTCGGCGAGCGCGATGAGCAGTGATTCGTCAACGAATTGGGCGATCTCAACTTTGGGCTCGACGCCACGAGAGGAAAAGAACTCGACAATGCGAGCGACCTCGTCGCTGGTCGCCTTACCTGAGAGACCGATGCCGCACACCTGGTTGGACCACGAACCTGGCTCGAGGTAGGTCATGATCCCTCCCATGATGGGCTCCGCCTCGACGCCGATCTCCGTCATCGCACGCGCCTGGCGAGCCTCCTCCATGTGTGCGATCTCGGCGGGCGTGAGCATTCGTGTCCTTTCGCGGAATCGATCCAGACAGACTACCCTTATCTCATGGCTGAGACCGTTCAGTACGAGTGGACGCTTCTGCGTGCGGGCCGATTCCTGCTCGACGGCGGGGGCATGTTCGGCATCATCCCGCGCAGTGTGTGGTCGCGATCGATCGACACCGATGAGCGAAATCGGATTGAGCTCACGCATAACGCGCTGCTGCTCAGGGGCGGCGGGCGAACGATCCTGATCGAGGCGGGCACGGGCGACAAACTCGACCCGAAGATGTCCGAGATCTTCGGGCTCGACGGGCGCACGATCGAGCACGCCGTGCAGGACGCGGGGGTTGATCCTGCTGATGTCAATCTGGCAGTGGTCAGCCATCTGCACTTCGATCACGCGGGCGGGCTGACACGCCGGGCGCGCGCGGGCGAGACACCCGACTGGATCGCCGGCAAGGGCGAGGCATCGGGTGATCAGAACGAGATATGCTTCACGTTCCCGAACGCGGAGGTCGTGACGCAGAAGCAGGAATGGGTTGATGCGATCGCCAACGACGCGGTGATGACGCGGACGTACTACCGCGACCATCTGCTGCCGCTCGAGTTTGCGTTGCAGGGCGAGCGTCCGAGGCTGAGGCTCGTCGAGAGCCCGATCCCGTTCCCGCACGATCAGCGCCCGCACCGGAACGATCTGCCGACCTCGCCCGTTCGGAATCGGCGGACCGAGATCGCCCCTGGTCTCTTTGTGTTCCTGGTCCCGGGGCACACCTGGGGCCAGCAAGCGGTGATGTTCGAGGACACCGAGGGACGCAAGGTCGTCTTCACACCCGACGTCATGCCCACGCACCACCACCTCGGCAAGGCGTACAGCCTCGGCTACGACGTCGAGCCTTACACGAGCATGCTGAGCAAGCAGTGGCTCCTGACCGAGGCCGCCGACGCCGGCTGGCACCTCGTTCTCGACCACGAGCCCGGAGATGCGGTGTTCAAGGTCCACAAGGGGGACCGGGGCTGGTTCGATCTGGAGTCAACAGGCCTCACGGACTGCAACTGGTGATCGGAGCTAGGATTGGCCAGCGTGAGTGAACAGGCTGTCAAATCCGAGCCAGAGGCCCCCAAGGCGACCCCGCGGAGCCGCCCGCGGAAGGCCAAGGGTGCGCCGATCAAGGCTGGCGAAGCCATACCGGCGAAGCGGACATTCATGGATCGCATCGAGGCGTTCGTGAGCAGGCTGAGCACGCGAAACAACTTCTGGCACCGGGTCTGCTCGATGATTTGGCTGCCCTACGCGTTCCGAAGCGGGATCTCGATGCGCCGCATCGACGACGAGACGTTCCAAGCGGTCCTGCCCTTCCGCAAGATCAACAAGAACTGGTACAACGCGATGGCCGGCGCTGCGCTCCTGGGTAACTCAGAAATCGCAGGCGGCATGTACGTCTTCGGGTTCTGCGGCGGCGATTACACGGTCGTCTGCAAAAACCTCGAGTACCGGTTCCTCCGCCCGTGTCTCGGACCCGCGGTCTACAAGATCCGCCCGAAGACCGACATCAAGCCCCTCGTCGAGAAGGGTGAGGAGTTCGACGCAACGGTTCAGCTGGATATCTACCAGGCGATACCCACACCGGGCAAGAAGAAGAAAATCTCCGAGGATGAGGCCAAGGATGTGCCTATGAAGGAGAAGCGCGTGGGTCGGGCGATCGCGATCTTCCACGCCACGCCCAAGCTGCACCAGAAGAGCCGCGGCAGGCTGCCGTAATCCGTCGCCCAGATTCTCATGCCTCAAACACAATAATGACCGAGGGACCACGGCCCTCCTCCAAGCCATGGTCCCTCAGTGCTTGAGAAGTTGGCGCCCTTTATCGTCGGCGCCGAACGAATGCCGTCGCAGTGAGCGCGATAAGCGCTGCCCCCCCGGAAGGCGACGGGATCACCAGATCGAGATGCCTGGTCAGGTTGTTGAGTGTGATTTCAGTCGCACGCTCGGCGTCTGCAAGCGTGGTGTCGATGCCGACGTGGATATGCCCGGCGGCGAAGGTCTGGTAGTCGGAGTCGGCTCCGTTGTTGAGCATGTGCATCATGCCGTGCAGCCCGATGAACTCGGAGAGGAACCGACCCCCACCGTTGTCGTCGATGAACGCGTTGACACCGAAATCCTGGTCGTTGATGTCGGCCATGATCTCGTCGACTGGCAGAGTGCTGTCGTACCACTCACCTGGCGTCAACGTCTGGAAGATCGGCATGTCCTCAGAGGGTCGGCGGTCGCCGTCGAAGTCGGCGAGCCAGCGCCTGACCTCGTGCATCTGCAGGCGTCCCTCGAGTTCCCAGTTGCTGCCCGGGGCACCCCTGCTGAACGTCATGATCGCGGCGGGGTTGATCGTGGGCAGGATCCGCTCCCAGTCGGCGGAGGTGTCCTGGTAATCGACCTCGAAGTCGCCCTCGCCCTGTCCCCAGTTGGGCCCTGTCTGTCCGGGGAACTCTGGGAAGAACGCGTAGATGTTGTACCCAGAGTTGTTCCAGTTCTCGCCGGCCCAGCCGCCCGGGTTCTGGACAGAGTTGGTGCTGAACTGGCGGAGCATGTTGTTTGTCTCGGGCCAGTAGCCGGTCAGGAGGATGTTGTTGGTGTAATTCTGCTGCGCACCGGTAGCCCCGGCAAGGAGAGCGATGAGCGTCGTCCCTGTCAATTGATGCGTAAGTCTCAACCTGGTCCCCTCTTACGACACGACAATCCGGCTCAATCGGCCGGATGTACCCTGAACCTAGCACAAGATGGGCGAGGTGCCACACGTTTCGTGGTGCTATTGGGCCTTCCTAGACTGATGACCCATGCAGACCCCCAATGAACGCTCCCTCGGGCCCGCAGGCTGGGCCGTCTACCTTGGCTGCTCGTGGACGTGGTGCATCGGGATGTTCATGCCGGCCCTGCTCATTCGGGACCTCGGGCTCTGGGGGTACGTGGTCTTCGCGGTGCCCAACGTCATCGGAGCCGCGGCGATGGGCTGGGTACTCAGGTCTCCAGACTCGAGCCGCAGGCTGGTCGAGGAGCACCGGGGGGCGGCGGTGCTTTTCTCGAAGATCACCGTGCTCTTTCACGAGTTCTGGCTCGCCTGGCTCCTCGCTTGGGCCCTCTTCACACAGGGTTGGTCGATCTGGGTCGCGCTCGGTGTGGGCGCAACGACCATCGCTGTCCTTTCGGTTGGTCTGCTTGGGCGAGGGTTTCGGGGTATTCAGTTCCAAGCGCTGGCTACCTGGGTGGTTTCGGCAGCACTTCTCGTCACGCTCGTCGTGACCGATTCGGCTTCTCCCAGCCCACAGCATACTCTGCAGAGTGTGCCGTTCTCCACTGACGTGCTCTGGCTACTGCCAGCAAGCGTGTTCGGCTTTCTGTTCTGCCCTTATCTCGATCTCACGTTCCATAGAGCCAGACTTTCAAGCCAAACCAGCAGCGAATCAAGGTTCGCGTTTGGCATGGGCTTCGGCATCTTCTTCTTCTCGATGATCGTCCTTACTGTTCTCTACGCGGGTCCGATCTCCGCACTCACTGATCGTGATCCTGCGACTGTCGCGAATGTGGGATTCTGGATCGCAGCCTTTATCGCGCTGCACATGTTCACCCAGTTCATGTTTACAACAAGCGTGCATCGCAAAGAACTCGAACGCAAGACCAAGACATTCCTTGGCAGCTACACGTGGTTTGAATTCTGCTCGTTTATCGCATTCGCGTTCGGCTTGTTCTGCGGGCTCAGACCAGACCTGCCGACCTCGATCACAAGTCAACTCGATATGACGTCGGGCGAGATCGTCTACCGCCTCTTCCTCACCTTCTACGGCCTGATCTTCCCCACCTACGTCTACCTCAACGTCTGGGACATCCGCCGACGCTCGATACGCAGGCAGACAAGACGGAGTCTGCAGGTCACAGTCGTCGCGATCGTGCTCGCGTCGCCCTTCTTCTTCATGGGCTTCTTCGTCAGAGACGAACGCTTCATCCCCGCGGGTGTGGCGATCCTGCTAGCCGCCAAGCTCTTCACGGGGCGGGACGATCGGCCAGCGCCCATTGCGCAGCCCGCCTGACCAGTTCAGGCTCTGATTCGTCCGACGAAATCTGCTCAAGCTTCGTGCGCAGTTCGGGCAGACCTTCGTCTCGCAGCGCGTTACCAGCGGCGATCGCGGCGTTGCGCCGGAACTGATCCAACTTCACGCGCTTGAGCGAGCTCGTTGTCAGCGCCTCGCGACGCTTATCGCTGTCCCAGCCGAGGATTGCGAGCAGATCAAGCCCCGCCTGCTTCGTGCCGTAGCTCGCGTGCGTTTCATGACCTTCTGCAAACGCCTTGGGCGAATTGTGCGGGCAGACTTCCTGGCAGATGTCGCACCCGGCGATCCAGTCACCCATCTGCGCCATGAGCGGCTCGTCGATCGGTGACCGGTGCTCGATCGTCAGATAGCTGATGCACTTGGTCGCGTCGACCGAGTAGGGCGTGATGGCGTCTGTCGGGCAGGCGTCGATGCAGCGCGTGCATGTACCGCAGTGGTCTTCGTAGCCCGGCTGATGAGGCGGCTTGCCGAGCTTCATCGTTGTCAGAAAGCCGCCGAGAACCATCCACGACCCGAGTGTCGGGTTGATGACGAGCGTGTGCTTGGCGATCCAGCCAAGCCCGGCGCGTGCGGCGAATTCTCTCTCATTCATCGGCGCGGTATCAACAAACGCGCGAAACGCTTCGCCCGGGAACCTCACCCGAGCCTCGTCGCAAATCGTGTGCAGCCTTTTCTTGATCGCCTTGTGGTAGTCCTTGCCTCTTGCGTATCTGGCGATGCGCCCAACGCCCGGCTCCGGTTGATCTGCGGGCACGTCACGCGTGGCGTACAGGTCGGCGACCATCACGACTGACTGTGCACCGTCGAGAATCTGGTTGGGGTCCTGGGACGCGCCGTAGTGCTCGTCGAGATAGGCCATCTCGCCGTGCTTGCCCGCGTCGAGCCACTGGCGGAACTCGGCGCCCCACTTGGGTGGGTCGACATCGCTTACGCCGGCAAGCGCGAAACCCTGAGCCTTGCACTGGTCGAGGATCCAGATTGCCGGATCGGAGTCGCCGGCCATGGTGCTGCCTTCGTGCTTACGCGACGGCCTGCGCGCCAGAGGTCAGGCCCGCCCATTCGCAGAGCCTGCGGATCGCGCCGGGCATCACTTCGTCGGCGGGGCGGAGCCCTTCAAACCACGCGGCCTCCCACTCGTACACCACGGGCCCGCTCCACCGGCGCTTTGCCAGTGCGCGAACAAACTCCTCGACCGGCCGGGTACCAGCGCCGAGTTCGGCCGGGCCGTTCTCGTCGTTGTCGCGCACACGCACGAGTCCCAGCTTGGTGCGGAGCATAGAGATCGCGTCCTCGGGAGAGTCGCCAGCTTCATCCCCGATCGCGATGTCATACGAGGCCTTGATGAGAGGGCTCGACACGGCATCGATGAGCTCGACGATCTGCTCAGCGCTCGAGAAGCTGCCGCCGTTCTCGATAACGAGTGCCGTGCCCGTGTGCCGGCAGTGGTCGCACGCCTTGCTCAGTCGGCCCGCGATGCGCTTGAGCGCCGACTTGTGGCTTTCCCTCTCGGTCTTCTCGAAACCGAAGACGCGGACGAACGGGCACTCCAGCTGCGCAGCGAGGTCGATAGCGCGCTTGGCCTCGCGGACCGAGGCTTCGTTGTCGAAGAGCTGCCCGACGACCGGCGGGTTGATCGGCGCATCGAAGCTGGTCCCGGTCGCGATGCTCACGGGTTTGAGGCCCGCGGCGTCAAGGATGCTGCGGGTCTTGGCTTCGTCGGTGAGGAACGGGTCGCACGCGAACTCGCTGGCGCGGACACCGCCTGTGCGGAACTCGATGCCGTCGCAGCCCGCGGCCTCGGCGATCCGCACCGCCTCGGCGATGGTGACGCTTGGGCAGGCGAGTGTGCTCATCGCGATCTCGATCATCGAATGCTCCGTCCTCTCATGTTGGAGAGCCTGGGTCCGGGAATGTGAGGATGGTAATCCGCAAACGGGCGCGGTCAAACCTCAAAGCCCCAACAGACCCTCCCCTTTCCCCCTCTTCATCGGCTCTCAGGCCCGGTTTTCTGGCTCGCGAGCCTCCACAAGCGAGTGTTCTCTCTGCAGGGGCTCCCCGCCGACTCTGGCGGGGCAGGGGAGATGTCATGAAGCGGGCAAGGACCATCGTGGCAATCGGGATCATCGCGGCATCCACGTGCGCGATGACCTCGTGCGGCACAACGCTCAGGGACACGTTCTATGGATCCCGCACGTCTGGTATTGCCCCGATCGGTGACGAGCCCGCCAGCGCTGCACTGTTCAGCGACACACCCCGGAGTGACCGGCGCGAATCCCGCCGCTAGGCTCAGGCTTTGGCGACACAAGCCGGAGCCACGCGATGCAGAGAGCCGACGACTACGCAGAGTACCTTGATCTTGAACGGCTGCTGAGCGCACAGCACACGCTGAGCGACCCGCCGCACCACGACGAGATGCTCTTCATCATCCAGCACCAGACCTCAGAACTCTGGATGAAGCTCGTGATCCACGAGATGCGCGCCACCATGGCATACATCCAGCAGGATCAGCTCGAGGCGAGCTTCAAGATCATGAGCCGCATCAAGCACATCCAGACTCAGCTGCTCAACCAGTGGTCCGTGCTTGCGACGCTCACCCCATCTGAGTACGCGCAGTTCAGACACGTGCTCGGCTCCGCGAGCGGGTTCCAGAGCCCGCAGTACCGGATGATCGAGTTCCTGATGGGCAACAAGAACGAACGGATGCTCGAGATGCACAAGAAGAAGCCCAGCGAGTACGCCGAGCTCAAAGAGACGCTCAACGCGCCGAGCATCTACGACGAGTTTCTGCGTCATCTCTCGCGCAAGGGGCTGCCTATCCCCGCATCGCACACCGAACGCGACTGGTCGAAGCCCTACGAGCAGTCCGACGAGGTGACCGCGGTCCTCTGCACAATCTACGAGAACCCCGAAGAGTACTGGGACGACTACGAGATGTGCGAGAAGCTCGTGGACATCGAGGAGGCGTTCACGCTCTGGCGATTCAGGCACATGAAGACCGTCGAACGCATCATCGGCTACAAGACTGGGACGGGGGGCACAGCCGGGGTCTCCTACCTGCAGCGGATCGTCAGCCAGCAGTTCTTCCCCGAACTCTGGCACGTCAGGACGAACCTCAAGGAAGTCACAGACTGATCACGCAGCGCCCGCGCCTTCTTCGATCGGGAAAACAAGCGTGAACTCCGTGCCCCGGCCTGGCTCCGAGTGAACCTCGATGCGCCCGCCGTGCTCTTCGATGATCCGGCGGCTGGTCGGCAGACCGAGCCCGGTGCCCGACGACTTGGTCGTGAAGTAGGGCGTAAAAATGCTCGCGAGCGTCTCGTCGTCCATGCCCTCGCCTGTGTCGGCGACGCGGAGCCTTGCCTCTCGCTGCTCAGCGTCGTCTGCGATCTCTGTCCGCAGGTAGATCTCGCGGGGGCCGCTGCTTTCGCCTGGCTCGCCCATCGCCTGGAGTGCGTTGAGCAGGAGGTTCAGAACCGCCTGCTTCACAAGCGGTCCATCAACTGTGGCGACAACCGAATCCGTCGAAGGCGTGACGTAGAGCCTGACCGATTGCCTCTCTGCCTGCGGATGGAAGAAATCGGCAAGCTCCCCCACCATCGCGTTCAGGTCGGTCGAGCTCGGATCGAGCTTCTTCTCGCCCGCGAAGTCGAGGAAGTCCGTCAGGATGTCCTTGAGCCTCTCGATCTCACGCTGAAGCGCATCAACTCGGCGACCCAGCCTTACACGATCATCCTGCTCGATCTTGAGTTCCGCGAGAGACTCAGCGAGGAGTTGGATGTTGAGCCCGATGGTCGAGAGAGGGTTTTTGATCTCGTGGGCCAGACCGCTGGTCATTGAACCGAGTTCGGCGAGCCGCTCAGCGGATCTGGCTCTTCGTTCGGCGCGACGGACGCGCACGATCTGCTTCCGTGAGTTTGCTCTGGAGAAGAGCGTGGAGACCGCGCCGCCAATAGCGAGACCAACACCACCTGCAATCAGCCAACCGACCACGTCCGACATGCAAGGAGGATAGGAACTGAATTACTGCCGGCTCGTCCGGGCGTGAGACCGTCTCGGAACGACGGTCACCTCGACTGAGTCGTCGCGTACAACCCGCGTCGCACGCCAGCCCTTGTCGCTCTTGGATGCGTCGTACTCAACGTGCGAACCATCCTTGAGCGCCCGAAAACCATCGCCCTCGATGCAGGTAAAGTGAATGAAAATGTCCTGGCCTTCAGGCCCCACGACAAAGCCGAACCCCTTGCGCGAATCAAACCATTTGACGACACCTCGGGCGCCGACGATTTCGCTCGATGACTCGGTCATCCGAGTACCCCCTAACTACCAGTCGCCGAGGGAACCGAGAAGTGCTCACACAAGAACCAGAATGGTCTCGTGCGAGACAGCGCAACCGAACGAGAATCAGTTGCACCCCTTTCGCGGCGCTGGTTGTACAGCAACCCGAAGGCTGCGAAAAGAACCCAACACCCGAGCCAACCCCCCGATGCCGGACAACCCAATGTACCGGAACCCGCCGTGGCGCGTCAATCCGGGGTTCGGGTATACAAACAGAGCCCCGACTCGAAGCCGGGGCTCTGGGTAAGTTCCTCGATCCACCACCCGTTCGGGCGGATTCGGATGAATAGCGAATTTACTCGGCGGTCGCGGCGGCCTCGGCGTCCTCTGACTCGCCCTCTTCGCCCTTCTTATCGGCTTCTTCCTTCAGGAGAGCCTTGCGGCTGAGCTTGATGCGGCCCTGATCATCCACATTGATGACCTTGACGCGGATCGAATCGCCCACGTTCACAACGTTGGTGACTTTCTCGACATAGCCGTCGTCGAGCTCGGAGATGTGGCACATGCCGTCGGTGCCAGGGGCCAACTCGACGAACGCTCCAAAGTCCTTCACGCTGACAACCTTGCCCTCGTAGATCGCGCCGACCTTGATCGATTCGCAGAGCGCCTCGACCTCAGCGAGCGCGGCCTTGAGGGAAGTCATGTCGGTGGACGAAATGAAGACGGTGCCGTCTTCCTCGACATCGATCTCGACGCCGTGCTTGTCCTGGAGGCCGCGGATCATCTTGCCGCCGGGGCCGATGAGCTTGCCGATCTTGTCGGGGTCGATCTTGATCGTCTCCATGCCAGGCGCGAAGTCGCTGATCTCATCGCGCGGCGCAGGGATGGTCGTCTCCATCTGTGTGATCAAATCGATACGGCCTTCCTTCGCCTGCTCGAAGATCTCTTCGATCTGCTTCATCGACAAGCCGCGAGCCTTGAGGTCGAGCTGGATGCCCGTGATGCCCTCGCGTGTACCCGAGACCTTGAAGTCCATGTCACCGAAGAAATCCTCTTCGCCGAGAATGTCGGTGACGAAGACTTCGTTGTTGCCGTCGTCATCCGTGAACCGACCGACGGAGATGCCCGCACAGGTGTTGGTGATGGGCACACCGGCGTCCATGAGTGCGAGGCAGCCGCCGCAGACGGAAGCCATCGACGAGGAACCGTTGGACTCGGTGATGTCCGAGACGAGACGGATGGTGTAGGGGAAGTCTTCAGGGCTCGGGAGGATGGCCTGCAGCGAACGCTCGGCGAGCGCGCCGTGTCCGATCTCGCGTCGGCCCGGGCCCATGATCCGGCCTGCCTCACCGACCGAGAAGGGCGGGAAGTTGTAGTGCAGGTAGAACTTCTTGCTGTACTCGGGCATGAGCCCGTCGACGACCTGCTCGGCCTTGCCGGTGCCGAGCACTGCGGAGACGAGCGACTGGGTCTCGCCGCGCTGGAAGAGCGCCGAGCCGTGCGTGCGCCTGAAGACGCCGACTTCCATCTCAAGCGGACGAATCTCCTTGGGCTTGCGGCCGTCGGCGCGGACGCCGTTCTCGGCGATCAGTCGGCGGGTGATCTTCTTCTCGAGACGGCGGAAGGCCTCGCCAGCCATCGAGCGGTTCTTCTTGCTCTCGTCGGCCTCGGCAACCGAGCCGTCGAGCTTCTCGGCGAAGTGTGTATCAAGGACCTCCTTGCGGAACGCGCTGACAGCCTCGTTGCGCTCGACCTTGCCGGGCAGCTGACGCAGTTCGACGAGCTTGTCGTGCGCGAGCTCCTTGACCTTGCTTGTGATCTCATCGCTCGGGATAGCCAGCGGGTTCTTGACGGTCTTCTCCTGACCGATCTTCTGAACGAGCTCATCGATCAGATCGAGGGTTTCCTTGATGCCCTCGTAGCCGAACTCGATCGCCTTGAGAACTTCCTCGTCGGGGATCTCAGCGGCACCGACCTCGATCATGTTGATGCCGTCCTTGTGGCCGGCGAGCACGAGATCAAGATCCGAGTAGTCCATCTGGCTGCCCGTCGGGTTGAGCACAAACTGGGGCCCGTCATCGGTCCAGATGCGTCCGACGCGGACGGTCGCGGTCGGTCCCTCGAAGGGCGCGTTGGAGATCGCCAGCGCAGCGCTGGCCGCGGTGCCCGCGATGACGTCGGTGTCGTTCTCGCCGTCGTGGCTCATGACCCAGCACTGGATCTGGACCTCGTCGATGAACCCGTCTGGGAAGAGGGGGCGGATGGGTCGGTCGATCATCCGCATGGTGAGGACTTCTTTCTCGTTGGGAGCGCCCTCACGCTTGCGGAAACCGCCGGGGAACTTGCCGCCCGCCGAGAGCTTTTCGCGGTAGTCGACCTGCATTGGGAAGAAGTCGAGGCCCGGACGGGGGTCAGCGCGCATCACGGTCGCCATGACCGTCGAGTCGGCGTAGCTGACGAAGACCGCCGAGGTTGCCTGCTTGGCGACCCGACCCGATTCGATGACCATCGTCCGGCCGCCGATTTCCTTCTCTACACGGACCGTGCCGAGCTTGCTGCTTGCCATTTTCAAAACTCCTGATCTATCCCGCGCGCCAATCGTGCGGCGGACGCTCTCCGCAAGCACAGTGCGATGGCGCCCAAACGGCGCACGCTCTGCAGCAAAGAACCTTGGATGTCTCGGGAGCGCCGGAGCCGAAATCTCTCCGGGGGCAGAGGGCAGGGTTCAGAAAGATATTGAATCTGAAGCCTGCCGACTGCCTTCGAAGACGGCTGCCGACGCGCCGACGTTCACAAATACAAAGAAGGCCCACCGGGGTGAACCGATGGGCCCTGAAGGTTTGGTCTTACTTCCGCAGGCCGAGCTTGCCAATCAGCTCGCGGTAGGCGTTCACATCCTTGCGTGCAAGGTAGCGAAGGAGCCGGTTGCGCTTGCCGACCATCATGATGAGGCCGCGCCTGCTGTGATGATCGTGCTTGTGGTCACGCAGATGTGCAGCGAGGTGCTTAATCTTCGCCGTGAGCATCGCGATCTGGACCTCGGGCGAGCCCGTGTCCTTGTCGTCCCGACGGAATTCGCTCACGACCTCGCTACGCGTCTGGGTTGAAAGTGCCATAGTCCGTATCATCTCCGCGGCGAGCACCCGCTCACTCGTGGGCAAGGTTAGCGCCCCGCCAACAATCTATCAATCCATCCGACAACCCGAAAAAGCGAGTTGAGAGCTTTCCCCAAGCCCTAAACCGGGCCGAACGAGTTCCCCTCAGGGCGACTACACTGCCCGCGCCATGAGCGACCCATTACTCTCCAGACGGGCCAACGAGCTGAAACCCAGCGCCACCCTCGCCGTCGCCCAAAAAGCCCGGCAGATGCGTGCCGCGGGTGAGGATGTGCTCGCCTTCGCCGCCGGCGAACCTGACTTCATCACCCCCGAGCCGATCAGGGAAGCCGCCAAGAAGGCTCTCGATGACGGACTGACCCACTACGCCCCCACCCTCGGGACACCAGGTGCCCGACAGGCGGTCGCCGACAAGCTGGGGTCCGAGAACGGCATCGCGGGCCTCACCCCTCAACACGTCGCGATCGGGGTCGGTGGCAAACACTGCCTCTTCAATGCTTTCCAGGCGCTGCTCGACCCGGGCGACGAGGTCATCCTGCCCGTCCCCAGTTGGGTCAGCTACGCGCCGCAGGTTCAGATCGCCGGCGGCAAGGTCGTCGAGATCCAGACCTCTGGAGAGTCGGGGTTCAGAATGACCCCCGACCAACTCCGAGCTGCGATCACTCCCAAATCCAGGGTGCTCGTCATCAACTCCCCCTCGAACCCCTGCGGCACGATGTACTCACCAGACGAGCTTCGAGCCCTGGCTGCGGTTGTCGCGGAGATGGCCGCCTCCACTGCACCCAGGCTCGTCGTCATCACCGATGAGATCTACGAGAAGATCATCTTCGGCGGCCGCGAGCACCTCTCGATGGGGTCGATCGACTCGATCGCGGACCGGACGATCACCATCAACGGGCTCAGCAAGGCCTACGCGATGACCGGCTGGCGTGTCGGGTACGCGGCCTGCCCCGGCGAGTTCGGGCTGAGCTTTATCAAGGCGATGGACAGGATCCAGAGCCAGATGACCTCGGGCATACCCACGTTCATCATGCCCGCGATCGAGGTGGCGTTGAAAGAGTGCTCTGGGCATGTCGCGAAGATGGTTAGTGCCTTCGAAGTGAGGGCGCAGCTGATCGATCGCAGGCTGCGCGAGGTGCCGGGCGTCGAGTTCCCCTCGCCAGAGGGAGCGTTCTACGTGTTCGCCGACATCTCGGCGCACTTCGGCAAGACCGCACCCGACGGCACGAATATCTCGTCCGCGATGACGTTCGCCGAGGCGCTGCTGAACAACCAGAAGATGGCAGTCGTCCCGGGCGAAGACTTCGGCGGCTGCGGCGACAGGTGCATCCGTATCTCGTACGCCTGCGACGAGGATCAGATCAACGCTGGGATTGATCGACTCGCGTCTCTTGTGTCTTCACTCAGCTGATTCGACCGGTTCAGGATCATCCGAACTTTCGAGATCGTCCGCCTCGCGCGCTTCGAGCGTGATGATGCCGGACTCGGGGTCCTGCTGGACTTCGATCTTGCGCTGTCGAGTCAACTCGAGCATCGCCAGGAACAGACCCACGATGTCCAGACGCGACGCCCCCTCGAAAAGTTCGCGGGTCGTCATCTTCTTATGACCGGTGTCTCGTTGCCTGCGTTCGAGGCGGTCGAGCAGGTCCGCGGCGTGGAGTTCGATGGGCGTGTCGTCGAAGAGCACCTTGTGCTCGCCGAGCCGGTCGAAGTTCACGGCCTCGGCGACCTTGCCGAACGACTCGATCAGATCGAGCACGTCGAGATCCTCAAGATCCTGCTCCGCGGACTCGTCGATCACGGCTCGGAGTGAGTCCTTGTCCACGCCGATCCTCGCCGCGGGCCAGCGTCGCTGGAACGCGTCGCGGCGGTCGCCCAGATCCTGCGCTGCATCGCGGAACTGGCGGTAGGACAGCAGCTGGCGGATCAAGTCGGCCCGCGGGTCGGAGTCGTCCTTGGCAGAGCGCTCAGCAGCAGCTCGCTCCTCGGGGGGCATGAGCGAACGGGACTTGATCTCCATGAGCGTGGCTGCCATCACCAGGAACTCGCTGCCCACGTCCACGTCGATCCTCTGGGCGGATTCCAGGTGATCGAGGTACTGGTCGGTGATCTCGGTGATGGATATCTCGGTCGGGTCGAGTTCGGCGCGTCGGATCAGGTGGAGCAGCAGGTCGAGGGGTCCCTGAAAGTCCTCGAGCTTGATGTTGTACTCGGTGCCGACCATGCGATCCTCCGTGAGCGCCCCGGGCGTCTTTGGCAGTGTACGCTACCGCGATGACGGAGCAGCCTGTCGATCTCGGATTCGCAAGGCAGGTCCTCGAAGAGGAGGGCCGGGCGGTCGCCGCGGTCGCGGGGCTTCTCGACGAGCGGTTCGTCCGCGCGGTCGAACTCATCACCGCCTGCGCCGCATGCGATGGCACGGTGCTCGTCTCGGGACTCGGAAAGTCGGGCCTGATCGGCGCCAAAATCTCAGCCACGCTCGCATCGCTGGGTGTGCCCTCTCACCCGGTCCACCCGACAGAGGCGACCCACGGCGATCTGGGCAAGTTCCGCAAGAAAGACGTCGTCATCGCGCTCAGCAAATCGGGTGAGACCGAGGAAGTTGTCAACCTCGCGGCGATCCTTCGACAAGACGGGCTCGAGGTGATCTCGATCACGGGCGGCGGCGATGAGCCATCGAGTCTTGAACGCATCGCGTCCGTGCCGCTGACGATCGGGGTCGATCACGAGGCGGGCGACATGCCAGCGCCGACGAGTTCGACGACCGCGACGCTCGCGTTGGGTGATGCGCTCGCGATCGCTGCGGCCAGGCGGATCAGCTTCACGGATGCAGACTTTGCCAAACGCCACCCGGGAGGCTCGCTCGGCGGGATGCTCCGCCCGGTGATGGACATCGTCCGCTTCAAGGCGGGGCAGAACCTGCCACTGATCGATGATCACCTGAGTGTCGCCGAGGCTCTTGAGCAGGCTGAGAAGAACGACGGCAGGCGACCCGGCGCAATGCTGCTTGTGGACAAGAAGAGCGGATCGCTCACAGGCATCTTCACAGACGGTGACCTGCGCCGACTCGTCATGGGCGACCCGGCTTCACTCGAGAAACCGGTCACCGACGTGATGACGCGTTCACCACGCACGCTCCCGGACACCTCGCTCGTGCGTGACGCGATCACGCTCTTCCGCGAGAAGCGTCAGGACGAGATCCCGGTTGTGGATGCAGAGGGCAGACCCGTCGGGATGCTCGACGTGCAGGACCTCATCGCGCTCAAGCTCGTCAGGGACTGATCGGAGAACCAGTTGAGCGATCCCTCCCGAATCAAACTCGTTGTGCTCGACGTCGACGGCTGTCTCACAGACGGCTCGATCAACCTTGACGCCAACGGCAACGAAACCAAACGCTTCAATATCAAGGACGGCCTCATCATCTCCGCCTGGAAGAAGCTGGGGTTCGAGGTCGCGATCATCACCGGACGCACGAGTGGATCCGTCTCGGCGCGTTGCCGCGAGCTCAAGATCGAGCATCTCTACCAGGGCGTGAAGGACAAGGGCGAGGTGCTTGACAAACTGCTCGGCACGCTCGGGATATCGCTCGAAGAAACCGCCGCGGTGGGCGACGATTGGATCGATCTGCCCATGCTGACACGTGTCGGTTACGCGATGTGCCCCTCGGACGCCGTGAAAGAGGTCATCGAGGTTTCGGACTACGTGTGTTCGAGGCCGGGCGGGCACGGCGCTGTCCGGGAGGCGATCGAGTGTCTTATCGACGCCCGTGGGCTCCGCGAAGAGGCCCTGTCGCACTACCGCGGCTAGTCTCGGCGCCCGCGTCCGAGGTACCATGACCCCATGATCGAGACCCTCAAAAGGATTGCCGTCACCGCACGCCCTGGCGCCAGCAGGTCCGCACTGCTCGTGGCGATCGGTGTCTCGCTCATCCTCGTCTCGTTCATCCTGATCATCTCGACTCGGTCGGGGCCCGCGAAGCGTTCAGCGCTCGATGACATCGATCCTGCTGATGTGCCGAGCATCACGGATAGCCCCGTGCAGTCCGCGGGAACAATCAACGAGCCATCGATCTCAGACGAAACCACGGATGCACACATCCGTCTCAAAGACCGAGACGACCCGACGAAAACGGCATGGGATGTCGAGTTCGCCAAGCTCAAGCCCATCCGTGACACCGACATGGTGGAGATCGAAGAGCCACGAGCGTGGTACCTGCTTGGCAGCAGCAACCTCGTCTTCATCCGCTCTGATCGCGCCGAGTTCATCATGACGGACATGACGAGTGAACCCTCTTCGGGTCGGTTCACAGGCAATGTCGAGGTGCTGCAGTTCGAACGCCGCGACGATGGCTCGCTCCCTGAACCCGTGGCATCGGGCTCGTCCGTTCGGATCACCACGAACTGGCTCGACTTCGACGCGGTGGGCAGCGAACTGGCGACGACAGAGAACGTGCTGATCGCGAGCGAGTCGATCGACGCGGACTGCGAAGGCCTACGGATCGTGTTCAACGAGGTTGACGAACGTATCGAGCTTTTGGAGGTGCCGGGCACACTGCTGGCAACTGTCCGACCGGACTCACCGGCAGACGAAGAGCCACAGGAAGACCCGGGCACGCAGGGGACACCCGAAACACGACTGGCCCAGGCGAACGGGGGCAACACGGGACAGGGCGACGAACAGCCGATTGCCGAGCCCGCCGGGCCCGAGCAGTTCTACGCGGTGACGTTCGAGGGATCGGTGCACGTCGAACAGCCTGTCCGCAGGATCGACGCGGACCGTGCGCGCGTGTGGATCAGACTCGTCGACAATGAGATCCCTGATGGCAACCTTTCTCGCGCGATCACACCCAAGCTGCCCGATCCGGTCGGGCTGCACGCGATCCTGACCTCGCTCGCGGTCGCCTCGAGCCAGCCCGAGCTTCCGAGTTCGCGCGACATGGAGCTGTACGACGATGTGCAGTTCCGTTGCGTCGGGCCCACGGTTGTGCGCCCGATGAGCGAGCGCCCCGCTGCTCTTGGTTCGGGCGATGACATCGTGCTGCGTTTCGAGTCCGAGCCCGAGAACACCGTCGCGTTCAGCGATGACGTGCTCAAAGCCAAGGGCAACTCCTCAGCGATCGAGTACGGCTTCACCAACAAGATCCTCGCGCTCACGGGATACGACGGGCACCCCACCACCATCGACGTCGAGGACTCGGGTTCGATCATGGGCGAGTCGCTCACGATCGGGCTCGCATCGGGTGTCGGTCAGGCGATGGGCGCCGGCGTGCTGACCGAAGCCGACACCGGCCGGAGCCTGACCTGGACCGAGCAGGCCGACGTGGTGTTCCGGACCGAAGACGGCTGGATCACCGGATCACTCGAACAAGCCATCGCGAGCGGGTCGATCGAGCTCAAGGACTCAGACGCGACGATCAAGGCCGACTCGATCAACACACGCTTTGCGCAGGGTGACGACACGCTTCTCGAACGCGCTGTCCTGACCGGAGCGGTCGACGCCAAGACCGCCGACGGCACGCTCCGCGCCGATCGGCTGGATGTCCGGTTCGATGTCTCGACGGGTGAGTCCGTGCCCCAAACAGTCACCGCTTCGGGTTCTGTCCGAGGCGAGCAGGACGACGCGGTCATCACAGCGGATCTGCTTGAAGCCGACCTCGAGAACGACGAGGAAGGCAGGCCAAAGGTCACGATCGCTCGCGCATCGGACAACGTCCGCTTCGATCGCGAGGACGGCGCGTTCGCCGAGGGCGATCGGCTCCGCGCCGATCTCGACCGCGAGCATGTCGAGGTCCAGGGTGCGCCGGCTGTCGTCGGTGCCAACAGCGCACAGATCGCTGCCCGATCGATCACGCTTGATGGCTCGAGCCGATCGATCGATGTCCCGGGCGCCGGCGAGTTCACGCTCATGAGCGAGGACGGCAACACCCAGATTGCCCACGCGACGTGGACCGATTCGATGGCGTACACCGACGCATCCGGTGAGCTCGAAGCCGTTGGGCAGGTCGTCGCGGTCTCGACACCCGACGAACTCTCGCAGGACACGCTCACGGGCGACAGGCTCTTCGCGCTCGTGATGCCCGCCGACGGTTCTGCAGCGATTGACGACCGGAGCGATCGCCAGCTCATCAGCGCGACCATCACCGCCGAGGAAGAGAACGGCGCCTCTGTCGAGGTGCTGCGCCTCCTGGCTGCAGATGACACGACCCCCGCGAGGATCACGCGTCTTGACAGCACCCGCATCGACATCGACAACATCGGCGGCATCCTGACCGTCCCCGCTGCGGGCCGGCTGCTTGTCTCCGATCAACGCCTGGAAGCCGATTCGAGCGATCCGTCCACGCTCCGCGGCTCGGCGCTGTTCGACTGGGAAGGCGATCTGCTTCTGGACAGACCATCGGGCGTGATGAACATGTCCAATCGCGTTCGGATGATCCACCGACCGACGGGGGACGGCGCCGATGTCGAGCTCGAGTGCGAGTCACTGATGGCTGAGTTCTCCGAAGAGAACGCCGGCTCTGAGCTGACATCTACCGGTGAGTCGAGCCAGCTTGAGGATGTCGAGGCATCGGGCGCGGTCTGGGCGCGCACGGGTCAGCAGCAGATTCTCGCGGACAAGCTCGTGTATGTCGCAGAGACTCAGGCCGCGACCGCGACCGCCGCGGGCGGGGGCTGGGTGACGCTCTTTGATCCATCGCAGCCGGCGCCGGTCACCGCAGCAGAGCTCCTCTGGTCGCTGAAGTCAGGGCGCATCGAAGTCATCCGACCAAACCCGGTCAGCATCCCTCGGTAAATCGCCTTTCTAGAAATGATGTCTGATCAGGCGTCGGTTCGGTCGACAACTTTGTACATCTCGCGCTCGCCGCGACCCTTGACGGGGTAGTCCTTGCGGAGCGGGTGTCCGGGGTAGTCTTCCCAGAGCAGGATGCGGCGCAGGTCGGGGTGGCCCTTGAAGCGGATGCCGAACATGTCGAAGACCTCGCGCTCGGTCCACTCGGCGCCGGCCCAGATGTCCGTGACGCTGTCGATGACGAGCGCCGGGTCTTCCTCGATGCCCTCGGTCGGGACGCTCGGGTCGAGGAACGTCTTGACGTAGAAGCGGAGGTCGCGCTCGTACGAGCAGAGGATGTACACCACTCCGAACCGGCCCGGCATCTTGGCCGGGTAGTTCAGGTAATCGACCCCGATGACGTCGGATAGGAAGTCGTACTTGCACGACTCATCATCCTTGAGGAACTGCATGACCTCGTGCAGATCGCCCGGCTCGACGACGAGCGTGCTGTCGCCGCGGAACTCTGTCGCGCGGAACTTCTTGTCCGGGAAGGACTCTTTGACGCGTGCGAAGGTCGGGTGATCGGGTGTCGTGGTCATGTTCTTGCTCCGCGGCAAGCCTAGGCGATTTGCGACCGGCACGCGTCGCTGATCAGGTACACGTCGCGCTGGACGAAGGCGGACTCTCGCCAGCAGGAGATCAGTGTCTGATCGAAGGGCCTCGACCAATCGAGCGGCTGGTGTGTGAGTCTGTCATCGCTGTGAACGCTTGCACCTGCCAGGACGACGGCTTCGCAGCGTTCAAGATTGCCGAGCTTGTCGAACATCCTGGGCAGGTGGTCCTCGGCGTGGTTCATCATCTCAGGGGTTAGCATCGCCGCGGGATCGACGAGCACGCCAATGGGGCACTCGGAGAGCTTCTCAAAGAGAGCCCAGATGCTGTGCGGGTCGGAGAGCACAAGCCCGAGAGCTGGCCTGAGCAGGAGCCGGGACTTCTTCTCTTCGAGAATGGGCCCGAGCAGGTCGATCCGCTGCCTGAGCAGGTCGAGGCCTTCATTCCAGAGACGGAAGTCAGATGGGAAGACTCCGAGAGCCGGGTCCGCGGCTTCGGCGTACCACCCCGCCCACGCGATCAGGGTCGAATCAGGCTCGACCGAGTCTGCAACCCCCTGTTCGAGCGGGTTTTCGTGGATGTACGTGCTTGCATCGCCGGATCGGCCGAGGTTGCGCGTCGGGATGATCTGGGTGTCGGGCATGGTCCCAAATGATTACACACTCATGGCGGGGATGTCGATTCACCGAATCGAGAGCAGGTCGGCGGAGCCGGCGCTTGATCTCACAGTATCCCCAAGCGCCAGGAGTCCGCGATGCAGACGCTTTTCGGTTTTGATGACCTCGCCGAGAACCGCTTCCCCGAGAAGCCTGATCCCAAGCCGAGCGAGGAATCGTCGAATCTCGTGCGTCCGCAGGTGATCGCTCGGATCATCGATCGGAACCCGACCGCATCAGCCGCTTTCCTTGAGCAATTTTCAGATATACAACTCCGCTTTTACCTCGACCACCTCTGCACGGTCGACACCCCACGCGGGGCGGCCCAGCCCTGGAACAGGCCGGGCGACGCTCCGGCGGTGATCTACGCCCGTAGTGTGGCGTAAACACTGCCAGGACTTTCCTTTATACGGCTGGTATCGAGCAGGCCCTGACCGGGTTAAGGGTGCTCCTGCGCACACCCGTTTACGGGTCATGGCGCGTTTGTCGCCGATTTTTCTGGACCGTCTCAACTCGGACCATCCAACGTCCGATTTGCTGCACATCGCCGGAGGTGATGGTCGATGAGATGGCCTGCCAGTGTCCGATAAAGGACGCCCGGGCTGATCGGCCTCGGTGCTGCGGAGCAGCGGATGTGTGAAGAGAAACCTCATTCGAAACTGATCGGCCCGTCGCCGGTCGCTGCTCGGAGCCTGAAGATGCTGAACCAGACCCAGACACGCCGAATCGGCGCCGTTTCCATCATCGCCGCGGTCGGCCTCGCCGGCGGCTGCACGTACGACCACAACAGCGATTGGTCCACGACCGACGAGCCCAACCCCGAAGCGCTCGCAAGCGCAGAGGGCACCGATACCGAGAACAACACCTACGAAGTCACGATGATGGACCAAGAGGGCTCGATCTGGGACGGCCTCTTCGAAGAGGGCGACACCGAACCCGAGCCCGCGCTCGGACCGATCGACATCTTTGGCGGCATCGAGGGTCGCAGCATGACCCAGGGCAACCCCAATGCCCCCGCTGCTTACGACCCCGCCGACCTGCACCGCGTCTCGTTCAGCACCTACGGCGCTGATTTCGACCCGGTCGCGACCGACGATGGCAATTACATCTTCTTCGCCTCGACCCGTCACCGCGAGACCGCGGACATCTACCGCAAGCACGTGAACTCGAGCGTCGTCAGCCAGATCACCAACGATCCCGGTCACGATGTGATGCCCTCGCTGAGCCCCGACGGCCAGACCATCGCTTTCTCGAGCAACCGCTCAGGCAACTGGAACATCTACGTCATCGACGCCGAGGGCGGCCAGGCTCGCCAGATCACGCAGGACTCCTCGCACGAGCTGCACCCGTCGTTCAGCCCTGACGGCCAGACGATGGTCTACAGCAGGCTCGGCCCGGTCAGCCAGCGCTGGGAGCTGTGGCTCGTCGACGTCAACAACCCGATGGTCAAGCACCAGATCGGCTTTGGCCTCTTCCCCGAGTTCTGCCCCGAGGTCGGTACGGGCTTCAACGGCGGCAACCGCATCGTCTTCCAGCGTGCACGCGAGCGAGGCTCGCGCCTCTTCAGCGTCTGGTCGATCGATGTCAACGGCAACGAGGCCAGCAACCTGACCGAGATCGCTTCAAGCTCTGACCACGCGCTCATCAACCCGTCGTGGAGCCGGGACGGCAACCGCATCGCGTATGCAAGCGTCCCGCTCGCCGCGACCAACACCAACGGCCAGCCCAGGCGCGCCGATATCTGGATGACCAACATTGACGGCACAGGAGAAACAAACCTGACCGCCGACGACGCGGTCAACCTGATGCCGACCTGGGGCGAGCAGAACACAATCTTCTTCATCTCAAACCGCTCGGGCACGGACAACATCTGGTCGCTCGGGGCAAACAAGGCAGTGATCGCTGCGGGTGAGCCTTACGTGGGGCTGCCCGGCAACGTCCGCACCGCGACGAAGCGGAACCAGAACGAGTCGCAGAACAAGGGCAACACGAACTTCGCCGACTTCCCGGTCCCGGCGGACATCGACTGATCGCACGTACTGCACCGACCCGGGCTTAGCGGCCCGGATCGGCTTTCGAACACGAATGGTCAGCTCGGCACGGACGCCGGGCGCTGAAGCGGCAAGGACGCCATGACAAGTACAGAGAAAATGCTCGTACTCCTTGGGCTCTTGGTTCTGGCTATTGTGCCGGGCTGTTCCCAGGGACCACCAGTACTCACGCCGCCCTCGGTGCTGCGTTCGCCTTACGACTCCTCACGGGGAGAGGTGGTGTTCGCGGTCGCGCCGCTGGCAAACGAGTCGGGCACGACGGTCTTCCAGCCAGATACGGTCACGGACGCGCTTGTCCAAGCCGTATCTGAAGTTGAAGGGCTCACGTGTCTTCCTCTGAACCGGACACTCGCAGTGATGCGGGGGATGGGATTGCGTGAGCTTCGCAGCCCGCGCGAGGTGTCGGCGCTTGCCGACGCGCTCGGTGTGGACGGGTTGATCGTCGGCGCGATCACAGCGTACGACCCGTACGACCCGCCGACGCTCGGGCTGACCCTCGCTCTTCACGCGGGGCCGATCTCCGGATCGGGCTCGCTCAACATCGATGAGCTCAGGGGCAGCGTGACCGATCCCGATGCGCCAGAGGCGCATCGGTACCTCGAGTCCCCCATCGCGACGGCGTCGAAGGTCTACTCCGCGCGGAACCATGCGGTGCAGATCGATATCCGCAACTACGCGGAGGGCCGGAGTGATCCGTCCGCGCCACGCGGCTGGCAGACATACATGGCGAGCATGCCTCTGTACACCGAATTTGTGACCCACGCGACTGTGGGCCGGCTGCTTGACGAAGAGCGGCTCAGGCTTGCACGAGCGAGACGTCCTGAGTCATCCCGCTGACGGTCCTCCCGGGCCGTGCAGCCCGGGAGAAAAGCAGCACCCGCGGGGCAACGAGGCCCCGGAATCGTCAGCGAGAAGGAGCTCGACCGATGTCCCAACTTCCCATCACCGATACCTTCGGAAGCTACCTCGTTGATGAGCGACGCTTCAGCCCATACACGGCAAGGTGCTACGGCGCAGACCTGCGTCAGTACATCGAACACCTGCAGTCCGAGACCGGGATCGAGATCGATACCGAGGCCGAGCAGGCTGAGCTCGGAAGGCGCCAGGCCGGTGGGAACGGTTTGGTCGCGGGCACCGTTGGCCCTAAGACACTCACCGGCGTGATCTGCGAAGCGGACGCGGACCTGATCCGCGGCTTCCTTGAACATCTCGCCGAGAAGGAATACTCGCCCGCCACGATGGCGCGCAAGATCGCGACACTCCGCAGCTTCTACAAGTGGTCGCTCCGCACTGGGCTGACCTCGACCAACCCGATGACGCTCATCCGCACGCCCAGGCAGTCCAAGCGCCTGCCCAAGGCGATCACGATCGAGCAGATCGAGCGTCTGCTCTCGGCTCCGAGCGATTCGGATGTCCTTGGCCGACGCGATCGGGCGATGCTCGAGACGCTCTACTCGACCGGCATCCGGGTGAGCGAGCTTGTCGCGCTCGATATCGACGATCTGGACCTGCAGGCCGGCTCCATGCGGGTCCGCGGCAAGGGCAAGAAGGAAAGACTCGTCCCGCTCGGCGCCCACGCGGTCGGCGCGATCCAGCTCTACATCGAGCTCGCCGAGAAGGATCCCCACTACGTCGCCGCGTGGAGCGAGGGCAGCACAAACAAGCCCCTGTTCCTGAACAAGCACGCCAAGCGTCTCTCGAGCCGCTCGGTTCGCCGGAAGCTCGACAAGTACCTGCGGCAGATCGGGCTCGACCCCTCGATCAGCCCGCACACGCTGCGTCACAGCTTCGCGACGCACCTCCTGGATAACGGCGCAGATCTGCGCAGCGTGCAGGAATTGCTCGGGCACCAGTCACTCAGCACGACACAGGTGTACACGCACCTGTCGACCTCTCGCCTGCGGACCGCGTACGACGACGCGCACCCCCGCGCCGAGGCGAGCTGATCACTCTGAACTAAGCACGGGTGCCTCGGGCTCTGCCGAGGGCCTCGTGTACGAACGCATCGCGTCAAGAATCGCCGAGATCCCGGTCTCGGCGTTTTCTATTGGAACAACCGCTCCGACCGTCCGCTCGGGATCAACGAGGATGGCTGTCAATGGCAGTTCCCGATCGAGCCTGTCGAGCGTCAGCTCCGGTTCGGTGCTGATGAGTGTCGGGATGCCGGGCGGTGCGATCGCGGCGATCTGTTTGACACGATCGGGGAGGATGTCCAGATCCGTGGTCACCGCCACAATGAGCGAGCGGTGGCCGAGCCAGTATCGCGACACATCATCGGCACCCAGGGCGGCGATCTCGTTCGCGGCTCTGGACCAGACGCCCCTTGCGACCTCTCCGGAGAGGTCGTACACATCGGGTGTCGAGTCTGCTTTCAGCATCAGCAGCACAACCCATGGGCCTGATCGGCGGATCTGATCGAGGCTCTGGATCTCGCTCAGAGATATGCCGCTGTAATCGGGAGTGATCAGACCAAGGTCTGGGAGCGTGACTCCGGTTTCGATGGGAGGCCCCGCGAGTGAGAGTTGGGCGAGCCGGCGCACAACCCAGCGGCCATCGGGCTCGATGCGCCAGGCATCTGGTTCGCCGGTCTCGATCGGTGTGTAGGTGCACAAGATCGAGCCGTCACGGACCTGTGCTTCGAGCGAGAGCACCGAATCGGTTTCCGTATCGATGAGTACCGTGACTTCTCCCGCGGGAATTTCTCCGATCAGGGTTGCCATCGAGCCATCGAGTATTGCATGTGAGAATGCGATGGTCCCGAGCGCAGGGTCTTTGGCCGAGCCAAACTCGTCGAGCGTCCAGAGCCTGGGCATGGGCCACACAGGCGCGATGTGCGAAATCGCTTCCGCGAAGTTTGGCGGCGCGGCAGTTTCGTACACCACCGCGTGGTTGCCCTCACCAGTGCGCTCGGCGCGGAGAAATGCCCCGTCGTGGAAGAACGTGACCTCGGGCAGCTCGACCCGTGTGAGCGTACCTTCGGCACCAGCTGACCTACGGAACGTCATTGTGATGACACTCGGTTCCGCGTTCGTGTTCGGCGTCGCGATCCTGACGAGATCCGCCGAGACACCCGACTCGTTGCTCTCACAGAGCTGCGCAAGTATCGGGGCGGGGTCGGAGGCTGGCTCGACCGGCTGGGGCTGAACGGTGCTCAGGATTGCGATCGCTACGAGCACGTTTCTTCCCCGGCCTGAATCAGTCTCTGGTGGAGCTGATGCACTGTGAGACGCCCGGGGGGCACGATCAGTTCCGAAACGATCTCGTTCATCGGTTCGAGGACAAATAGCCGCTCAGCGATACGCGGGTGTGGGACTGTGAGGCCCGGCTCGTCGATGATCTGATCGCCGAAGACGAGAAGGTCGAGATCGATCGTGCGTGGCCCCCAGCGTTCTTCTCGGGATCTATCACGGCCCAATTCACGCTCGATCGAGAGCAACTCCGCCAGCAGTTGCTTCGCGTCCAGATCCGTTTCAAGAAGACACGCCCCGTTGAGATACGCGCCCTGTTCGATCGGCCCGACGGGGTCTGTTTCGATGAGTGCCGACACACGTACGACAGATGTACCAGGCAACTCCTCGATGCGTGCGAGTGAGGCGCGGATGCTGGATTTGCGGTCGCCCAGGTTTGAACCGAGGGCGACGACGGCGTCGGTCATGCCATAGCGTGCGCTGGCGGCGGGCAAAAAACAAGCTCGGCCCCGGAGCATGGGGCCGAGCGAGTGCATTCGTTCGGAGGGGCCGATCCGATCAGCTCGCGGGTTCGAGCTCGCGGACGCGGTGCTGAACCTGTGCCTTGACGCGTGCGAGGATCGAGCTGTGCATCTGACTGACGCGGCTCTCGGAGAGATCGAGCGTGGCGCCGATCTCTTTCATCGTCATGCCCTCGAAGTAATAGAGGATGACGATGAGCCGCTCCGCTCTGCTGAGCCCCTTGGTGATCAGGTCCTGCAGGTCCTTGCGTTCGAGGTTGCGAACGGGGTTCTGCTGGGTGTCGTCGCGGATGACATCGATCTCGCGGACATCGCGGTCGCCATCGCTCGGGTACGCCTTGCGAGTCAGGCTGAAGGTGCCGACCGCCGACGAGTCGCGGTGAATCTTCTCGTACTCCTCACTGTCAACGCCGAGCGACTCTGCGATCTCTTCGTGCGTGGCGGGCCTGCCTGTCGAGGTTTCGAGTCTCTGACGAGCCTGCTCGACCTTTGAGGACCTGTGACGCACAAGCCTTGGGACCCAGTCCATCAGGCGCAACTCGTCGAGAATGGCGCCGCGGATACGCGGGGCGCAGTAGGTCTCGAACTTCACCTGGCGTGCCAGATCGAACGCGTTGATCGCGTCGGCGAGACCGAAGACGCCGGCCTGGATGAGGTCGTCGATGTTGACCTCATCGGGGAGTCGGGCGTGCACACGCTCGGCGTGGTATCGCACGAGCGGATAGTACTTCTCCATGAAGAAGTTGCGGATTCCCTGATCACGGCTGGCGGTGTAGTCGACCCAGAGCTCCTCGATGGGGCGCTCAGAGATTGGGAGTTCTGCTTTGGGTTTCTTCTTGGTGGTGCGCTTCTTTGTGGAAGACGCGCTTCGTTTGGAAGGCGAAGCCTTCTTTGTCGTGGGCATGGTCTGCTCCTTGACCTCTCACGCGGCAAATTGCCGAATTGTCTCTCGAGGCGACCGGCTCTGAAAAGCCAATCGGAACCACTCGAAAATGCGTCCATCCTTGGACGGGGTGGAGTATATGGACTCCGCGCGCGCTCCGCCAGCGCTCCACAGCCTATTCACGCGGCTTTTTTCTCTGGCTCCACTTCCGTCGCTTCCGGGATGACTGAGTCTTCTTCCGAGGAGACCTCGTGCGTCTCTTGTTCTTGGCGATACTCGTTCGAAACAGCGAGCTGATGCTCGTTGAGCACGCGTTCGATCACCATCCCCAGAATCGTGCCGGCGATGTGGCACGCAACGAGCGCAACAATCGCTGTGACAATGACTCTGCCGGTTGGGTTCTCTGCCTGCATCCCGGCGAGCAGCGCTACGACAAAGCCCGCGAGTGCCATGGTGCCCGCGGACAGCCGCCTCATCGAGCACCGCGTTGCGTGAGGAATTGTGCTCAAGCCGTACCACTCCTGAAATCGGGATCGTCCCGAACGGCGCGAGACTTCACTCGCAGAGCAGAAAAATATCACCGCGCCGGACTGTCGCCCTCACAACCCGCATCATCGGTCCAGAACGAGCCCGAGACGCGACCTCGCATCCAGAGAATCGGGCGCCGCGCAAGACCCGCGCCTACCAATATCCAAACTTTCGATCTGAGGAGAGAGCTGATCTGCAATCCGTCTCGCGGCTCGGCCCGATGCAGACCTCAGCTTGCCGCCCTGAACTACGCGTTGGTCACAGACCCCCCGCTTGACTGTCTTGTCATATGGAATCAGCCCGATGAGGGGCAGCGTCAGGCCGAGGAAACGCCTGGCGACCGCGGACACTCTGCGATGGACGCGCTCGGCTTCCGCTTTCGAGCCCGCCTGGTTCACGAGCAGCTTGAGCTTCGATGCAGACTCGGGCCCCTTCGAGCGCACGAGCGACTTCACGAGCGCGTACGCGTCGGCGATCGAAGTCGGCTCAGGCGTGAGCACGACGACCGCGATATCAGAAGCCGCGAGCAACTCGAGCACGCTCGGGCCGACACCAGCAGAGCAATCAAGAAGCGCGAGGTCTGTGGTGTTGTTCAGGGCCGAGAGGCCCGAGAGCAATCGCTGGCGGTCGGCGCTTGCGGGCGGTCTTCCCATTCCGACCGGTCCGGGCACGAGCCTGAAGCCGGCACCTGAGTCAATGGCAATATCCCGGAGCGTGTGTCCACGCGCGAACCCTCGGATGAAACACTCGTCGAGCCTGCGAAGCGGCGCGAGCCCGAGCATGATGTCCGCGTTGGCCGCGCCGAAGTCCGCATCGATGAGCGTGGTGCGATGCCCCAGAGAGGCAAACGCGGTGGCAAGCGAGATCGAAGTAAACGTCTTGCCGACGCCGCCCTTGCCAGAGGCGAGCGTGATGATCTTTGGTCGGGGTTGTTCGATGTGCTTCGGCGCAGCGTTTGATGCGCGATCATCGCCCGTGAGCATCGCGCGCAGGCGGGTTGCCTGATCGTCGCGCACACGAACGCCGTGCTGGAGCGGAACGACACTCACGCGTCAGGCCCGCCCAGTATCAATCTTGAGATCCGGTCGGGCCTGCCTGCCTCGATGTGGTCTGGAACCTCTTGCCCTGTCGTGACATAGCTCAGCTTGACCTCGGCCTTCCTTGTCACGCTCAGGAGCACACCGAAGTTGACGGCTTCGTCCAGCTTGGTCAGGATCAGGCGGTTCGGGCGGAGCTCTGCAAACCGCTCGGCGGCTCGAAGCATGACTGCCTCGGCTGAGGTCGTCGAGAGCACGAGGTGTGTCTCATGCGGGTCGGCTTCGTCTAGATATGTGCGGAGTTCGCACAGACGGTCGCCGTCGTGCTGGCTTCGCCCAGCGGTGTCGATCAGGATGACATCGCAGTCTGAGAGCTCTTCGAGCGCCGGGCGCATCTCGGCGGGCGAGCTCACGACCTTAAGTGTGAGCCCGATGATGTCGGCGTACGTGCGGAGCTGTTCAACGGCTGCGATGCGGTAGGTGTCGGTCGTGACGAGTCCCACTGTCCTGCCGTGACGGAGTTTGGCGACTGCGGCAAGCTTGGCGAGCGTCGTGGTTTTTCCGACTCCAGTCGGCCCGATGAGCGCGATGGTCAGCGGACGGCCGTCGGCGGGTCTCCGCGGGAGCGGGCTGTCACCTGCGGCGGGGACAAGCTTGGCGATCTGCCTGAGCATCGTTTCACGCACGATCTCCGCATCCGCGAGTTCGGCAGCCGAGAGCTCATCGCGGACCTTGCCCACGATCTCGTCGGCGATCTCGGTCGCGACTGACTGCTCAGTCAGCGCGAGGTAGTGCTCGAACAACGCGTCAGGCATCGATCCTGGGGCGCTTGAGGGCGATGAAGAGCTGCTCAGGATCCGCCCGATCATTCGTTTGATAGAGTGCAGTTCGTCCTCAAGAGACGCGTCCTGCGCGGGCTTGTCCTGACGCGACGGCGCCACGGGCATCACACCGGCAGACGGCTGCGAGAAGCCGCGATTCTGGTGTGATGGAGGCACCGGGTGCTCCATGAGCGCGACGGCTGGTTCGGATTCCGGGGTGTAACTGGGGTCTGACTTTGGTGTGGCAAAGGTGGACTGAGCGAGAGCGACCGGAGCAGCGGGCTTGCCGTAGGCCTTACTGGCAGCCGCGGAAGAGAGTGAGCGTGCAGCGGGCGTCGGCGATCGCTCTGTGGTTCGTCGCGCCGGTCGTTGTGCACGTTTCGAGGCCGTGGGTTCGTCGTCGGTCGCGGTGATCTCAACCATGTTCTTCGACCCCAGACCGAGCAGGCCCGAGGTTTTGAACGAGCGTGTGTGCAGGATGACCGCTTCGGCTCCGAGGTCTTTCTTAACCTCTGCCAGCGCTTCGGACATGGTGCGTGCGCGATAGACCTTGAGTGGCATGGTCGCCTTCCCTGGCTCACGGATTTGGGCCGCATCCTTGCCGCCCCCGCTTCTGATCCAAACTCAATCCCGACCGATCGGCCGGACAGGCGGGAGCATAGCAGCAAATGACAGGGCGTGCATGCCCTATGCCGCAGAACCTGCGCCTGCTTCCGCTACCTCCTGCTGATCTCCAACTGCTCTTGGTTCTGTCGCGGGCCACGTGACATAGCCCAGCGACTCGACTTCAATGCCTTGAACGACCTCGTTGTATCCGAGCACCGCGATGCCCGGCACGTGTGGTTCGAGTAGCTGGTGGATCACACCACGGACTGCGGGCGACGCGAGCACGACCGGCGTGTGCCCGGCTGCGGTGAGCGGCGTCATCGCCTCGAGCACCCGGCCCGCCAGTTCGGTGGCTGACCTCGGTGGCATGGTGACGACCGTGGTGTCACCCGAGCGGTCGATGTAGCCTTGCACGCGTTCTTCGAGCCCGGGATCAAGCGTGACGCAGCTGAGTTTCAGGCCGCCCTCGTCCTTGGGCGTGGCGTACTGGTGGCTGATCGAACGCTTGAGTCCGTTGCGGACATACTCGGTCTGCACCGCGACGTCCTTGGTCTTGGGCGCCCACTCGGCGAGTGTCTCGACGATCGTCTCGAGGTCGCGGATCGAGACGCGTTCCTTGAGCAGCGACTGGAGCACCTTCTGAAGATCGCCCATGCCGACGATTGTTGGGATCGTGTCGCCCACGAGCTTGCCGGCCTGTTCCTTGAGCTGCTCGACGAGGTTGCCCACCTCTTCACGCGTGAGCAGTTCATCTGCGTGCTGCTTGATGATCTCGGAGATATGCGTCGCCAGTACGCTGGATGGCTCGACCACGGTGTAATTGAGAGTCTCGGCGCGCTGCTTCTGATTGGGCTCGATCCACCACGCGTCCAGTCCGAAGGCTGGCTCGACGGTCCGGACGCCCTCGATCTCGCCCGAGGCGAGACCTGGGTCCATCGCCATGAGGCGACTCGGGACCACCTCGCCAGACGCGACCGTTGCGCCGCGGATCTTGACGTTGTACTTCGTCGGATCGATCTGCATGTTGTCACGGATGCGCACGGGCGGCATGACGAGGCCCATCTCGATCGCGAGCTGTCTGCGTGTGGAGCTGATGCGTTCGAGCAGGTCGCCCCCCTGGTTGGTATCGACGAGCGCGACGAGGCCGTAACCGACTTCGAGCTCGAGTGTGTCGACCTTCAGGAGCGATTCGATCGGCGCGGGCTCGGGGACGTTTGATTCCTCGACCTCTTGCTTCTCGTTGAACTCCATGATCTTGGCACCCCGCATCATCGCGAAACCGACGATCGCGGAGACTGCAGCACAAGCGAGCAGCGGCAAGGTTGGGAGCGGTGTCGCGGCGAGTATCGTGAGAAACGCGGTCGTGATGAAGAGGCCTCGCGGCTGGCTGCCAAGCTGCGCAGTCATCTCTGTGCCGAGGTCTGCCTTCGAGCCCGAGCGGGTCACGATGAGAGCCGCGGCGATGGAGATGATCAGCGAGGGCATGGCGCTGGTCAGACCATCACCGATCGTCAGCTTGGTGAAGACCTCTGCGGTCTGACCCGCAGGCCAACCCCGCTCGAGTGTGCCGATCGCGAACCCGCCGATCACGTTGATGAGCGTAATGAGGATGCCCGCGACGGCGTCGCCTCTGACAAACTTGGAAGCACCGTCCATGGCGCCGAAGAAGTCAGCTTCGCGGCGGATGTCTTCGCGACGCTGGCGAGCTTCGCCCTCGGTGATGATCCCCGCGTTCAGGTCGGCATCGATCGCGAGCTGCTTGCCGGGCATCGCGTCGAGTGTGAACCTCGCAGCGACCTCGCTGATCCGCGTCGCACCCTTCGTGATCACCATGAACTGCACGATGATCAGGATCAGGAAAATGATCACGCCCACGGCGAGTGAATCACCTGCGACAAACGCGCCGAACGCGCCGATCACATGACCCGCGACGTTGACCGCTTCTTCTGGAGACGAAGCGTCGGCGGTCAGGATGAGCCTTGTCGACGCCACATTCAGGACGAGTCTGAGGAGTGTCGTCGCGAGCAGAAGCGAGGGGAACACGCTGAAATCCAGCGGGTGGTTCATGTAGATCGTCGTCAGGAGGATGACCAGACCCAAGCTGATGTTCAGCGCGATCAGCATGTCCATGCCCATCGGGGGCAGCGGGACCAGGATGACCATCAATCCGAGAACAAAGCCCAGCGGGACAAACAGCGAGCGGTACTGCTGGATGCGCAGCATCCACGCTGGGAGCGTCGGGGCGAGAGCGGGTTGTTGAGGCTTGTCTGCCATCTACTTACACCAATGCTCCTGCTTCTTGACGCATCTCGGACGCGGTCCCGTCGAGGCGGTACACATACGCGAGTATCTCGGCGACCGCCTCGTAGTGCTCTTCAGATATCTCGTCGCCCTCCTGCGTTCCCCAGTAGAGCGCTCGCGCTAGAGGAGGACGCTCGACGATGGGGACGTTGTTCGCGGACGCGACATGGCGGATGCGGAACGCGAGATGGTCGGCTCCCTTGGCGACCACGCGGGGCGCGCCCCAGTCGGATTTATATCGGAGCGCAACCGAGAAGTGCGTCGGGTTTGTTACCACAACGTCAGCGTCGGGAACCTCGGAACCGATCCGCTGCATCGCGATTTCCTGAGCCATCTTGAAGCGCCTGCGTTTCGTGTCGGGATCACCCTCGAGAGACTTGACCTCGTCTTTGACCTCTTGCTTGGTCATGCGGAGGTCACGCTTGTGCTGCCACTTCTGGTACATATAGTCGAGCACGCCGATGACAAGCAGGATCGAGAGCACCCACGCGAGGATCTCGATGAGCACGTAGATCGTGACCATCGCCGCCTGCGTGGGCATAAGCAGCGGCAGCCTGACCAGCTTGGCCTCGTTCCGAATCATGACGAGTACAACGACAACACCCACAACCGAGAGCTTGGCGATGCTCATCACGGTCTGCATCACACCACGCATCCCGAAGATGCGCTTGACGCCTGAGATCGGGTTGAGCTTGCTGAGCTTGGGCTGCAGGGGATCGAACGTGATGAGCGGGCCGACCTGCAGGAAATTCGAGATCAGGATGACGAGGAACATGATCGCCATGACCGGGGCGAGCGTGCCCACCATGTTGACGGCAGCGCCATGGATCGACTCGCCGAGAATGTCCATCGGGTTGCCGAGCCCGATCGACGGCCCGCCGAGCGATCGCTCAAGCAGACCTGCCATCCGGCCCGCGACGAACGTGCCAAGCATCAGCACGACGATGGTCGCGGCGATCAGGTCGATCGCACCGGAGAGGTCCTTGCTCTTTGGGAGCTTGCCCTTGTTCCTCGCGTCTGCGAGCTTCTTGCCGGTCGGATCTTCGGTTTTCTCGCCGAGCTCTTCAGCCACCGCTCACCTCCGTTGTCGGAGCCCCGAGCGTGACCCAATCCATGATCGTGAACATGGTGTTGCGCAGCTCATCGATGAACACCGACTCGATCGCGATGAGCGCGCCGACGAGCCCGATGATCCCGGCGATTGTCTTGATCGCGAACCCGATAGAAAGGATGTTGATCTGCGGGATCGTCTTCATGAGCACACCGCTGGCGATCGTCTCGAGAAACATGATCGCGAGCACTGGCGCGGCGACCCGGAGCGCGAGCTCGTAGGCCGAGTGCATCAGGCCCGCGAGCATATCCATGGGTGTTGCCTCGAGCAGCATGTGCCCGAGCGGGATGAACTCGTACGTACGGACGATCGACATGAACATGATGTCGAGCCCGCCCACACTGACGAAGATCGCCACGGCGAGGTAGAACATGAGCTGATCGACGACTCCCGAGTTGCCCCCCATCTCGGGGTTGAAGACCTGAGCGAGGCCCAGGCCCATCTGCAGACCCATGATCGAACCGGCGAGCTGCATCGCGACGATGGGGATGGTCACGATGAACCCAATAGTGGCTCCGATGAGCGTCTCGGTGAACATGAGTTGGCCGAGCGTTAGAAGCGACATGTCAGGCGTCGCCTGCCAATCGGGCGTGAGCCCTGGGTAAATCGCGGCGGCGAACATGACGATGAGCAGCACCTTCGCGGCGTTGGGAATACTCGCGCCCGCGACAACGGGGCTAAACAGCAGAACGCCCGCCAGCCTGAAGGCGACGAGCATGAGCGTGATCCCGTGCTGGTAGATGGGCTCAAGTGTCAGCATCATGCACCTAAGGGAGAGCAACCCACAACAAGTCCGACGTGAAATCGAACAGCCTCGCGACAATCCAGGGTGTGAGGAACACAACGACTGCGAGCATGACCACGATCTTGGGCACGAACGTGAGCGTCTGGTCCTGGATCGAGGTCACCGACTGGAAGATGCTGATGAGCAACCCCACGATCACGCCCGCTCCGAGAATGGGCAGGATGATCTTGAGCGTCAGGATCAGAGTCTCGCGGACCATGTAGATCAGAGATTCGTCGTACACCACCCTACTCCTACGTCACGCGCGCAAGCGTCTGCACCACCGGATCCATGAGCAACATCGCGGTTTCGTTCGATAGCCTCGGTGACGCCCCGTCGTGTGCGAAGCTCATGAGCAACCCGCCCACGACGAGCTGCCAGCCGTCAACAAGCACGAAGAGAAGCAGCTTGAACGGCAAACTGATAAGCACGGGCGGCAGCATCATCATGCTCATCGAGATCAGCATTGATGCGATCACCATGTCGATCACAAGGAACGGGAGATAGACACGGAAACCCATCAGGAATGCCGCCTTGAGCTCGCTCAGCATGTACGCCGGGATGAGCGAGACCATGTCGACGTCTGCGCGAGTAAGCGACCCCGGGTCGGACGTGTCGATGCCCCGGTAGTTGAGCACCATGTAGAGGCTCGACCAGTTGCCGGTCGCCTCGATCTGATCGAACATGAAGTCCCGCAGGGGTTGTTTTGCGTTGTCCCAGAGCGTGTCGTAATCCCGGATTTCGCCCCGCTGGTACGGGTCGAGCGCCTCGTCGTAGATGCGTTCGAATGTCGGCGCCATAACGAGCAGCGTCATGAACATCGCAAGACCCGTGATGACCTGCGGCGGCGGGAGCGACTGCGTGCCGATCGCCTGGCGGAGCAGACCTAGAACCACAAGTATGCGCACGAAGCTCGTTGTCATGAGCAGGATCGAGGGCACGAGCGTGATGACCGAGAGCAGGATCATCACGTTGATCGCGGTGCTCAGACCGCCGCCGTCAACCGGGCCGTCTTCTGTCGGCGTTGACTCGCCCTGCCCGGGCAACATCATGCCGGCGCTGGAGAGGATCGCCATCGGGTTTGTGCTGTCTGGCTGCGCGAGGAGCGTCTCAGGCTGAGCGGGCTCTACACCCTCTTGTGCTTGAACAGATAGAGCAGCGAACGTCAGCAGGGCGACCATGATGAGGACGAGGGCGCGTGTCATGACGCTCTCCCACCTATGAGTGAGAGGAGCTTGCCGCGGCGTTTGGTGAGGTCGACGACCTCGACATCGCTGCCGAATTCTGGC
The DNA here is from genome assembly GCA_003712165.1 of Phycisphaera sp. GTDB lineage: Bacteria > Planctomycetota > Phycisphaerae > Phycisphaerales > UBA1924. The sequence goes on along the minus strand of RHLH01000001.1, from coordinate 1,027,292 downwards.
GCCTCGCCCTCGGCTTCGAAGCCGGTGAGTACATCATCGAACTCGTTCGTCGTGCCGTTGGCCTTGGCGATGATCGAAGCGACCTCGTCGCGATCGGCGATCTCGGAGAGTGTTGTCGTCGTGATCGTGCGTCCAAATCTGCCCGACGCGGACTGGCACAGGAGCAGCACGCGCCGATCGACCTGGAGCAGGACCAGCGTCTGCCCGCGACCGAGCGGGTAACGCCCGAGCACGCTCAGAATGCCAGCGGGCGACTTGCCCGCGGCGCCAACCTGCCCGGCAAGCCCGCCCGTCTTGGAGACGAGGAACTTGTAGACGACGCCGCAGATGATGATGAGCCCGACAACCGCCAGGAGCGATGCGAGTGTCGTGACGAACGATCCGGGGCCCCCTGTGATCCCGTCGATTGCGCCGTTGCCTCGTGCGGGCGCGCCGAGTGGGAGCGACTCTTGCGTGGGCTGGGCTGCGCACATGAACGCCGGGGCGAGAACCCCGGCGGCAAGTGTGAATCGAGTTATGAGCTTCGCCGCCATGCGCCTTCCTGGCTTTGCGGTCAGGGCCGATCCTCGGCCTCTGGATGGTTGAGCTATGCCTCTTGTTCCACGAGATCCGCGTCGAGGATGTCGTTGACGCGGATACAGAAGTTGTCGTTCAGAACGAGCACCTCGCCGCGCGCGACGAGGCGGTGGTTGACATAGATGTCCACCGGATCGCCTGCAAGTTTGTCGAGTTCGACGACCGCGCCCTCGGCAAGCCTGAGCACATCCTCAACGAGCATCCGCGTGCGGCCGAGTTCGATCGTGACATCGACGTTCACGTCGGACAGCAGATCCATGCCCTTGGGCACCGAGTCGCTCTCGCTGGCAGAGAAGTCTGGGAAGTCGAATCCCGCCGGCTGGCCGCCCTGCGGACCGGCAGGTGAATCTGCAGGCTGCCCTTCGTCTGCTTGTGCGGAGTCCGCCTCGGTGTTAAGGGAATCGATCGCGGCTTGCGCGGACGCGAGCGCGGCGGCTGCGAGTTCGTCCGTGGGATCACCGCTTTCAGAGGCCGCGGGTTCGGGCTGGACCGACTCTGGCTCAGGCTGCGACTGGGCGTCCTGCTCGGTCGGATTCTGTGAGGATTCCTGCTCGTCTGTCATGCTCGACTCCGTCGATGCGCGCACCGCCCCGGTGCTAGGAGCCAGCATCGGCAGTCACCGGGTACGCCCCATACATTTCTGCGCACCTGCGCGGGTTCTGCGCGAGATTGATGCGCAACCTCTGCGCACCGACTGAGCATGGTTGATTAGAAGTCGGCGGGCGCGCCGCGAAGCTTCGGGATCAGGACTCTGACGACCCGGGGCTCGTTCTCGGCGTCCTTGCCGAACGCTTCCTCCAGATAGGTCGCCAGCTTGCGCTTGAGCGTCTGGAGTTCGGGCTCGCGGAGCTGCGAGTGCGTGGCCTTGCGGATGAGTTCGCCGACACCGGCGGTGATCTCGGCCTTGCGGCGTTCGAGCTGTTCGCTCACGCGGTCGGCGTCCTTCTTGCGGACCTGCACGTAGACCTCGGTGTCCCATTGCCAGACCCGGCCCGTGTGCATGTTCTGGAAGCGATCCGCGACGAGCTGGACCTCGACGAGCGAGTCGGGGCTGTCCGCGGGGTCGCCCACCAGATCCGCCGATGCGGTGCTCGGCGCACCGCCCGACAGGAACAGGAACGCACCGACGCCGATGGTCTCGATGACCATGATCGCCACGACGATCAGGAGAATCTTCTTGGATCCGCCGCTCTTGGCTTCTTCGGTCTCGGATGTTGCTTCGGCTGGCTTTGATTCGTCGGCCATGGGACCAAACCTCTTTGCTGTCTACTCGCCTCGGCCCTCACTGGGCGCTCGGACTTGTTCCGTTCGGATCAGGATGGGTGTCTGAGGGCAGCTCCTCGGTCAGGATGATCTGCACTCTTCTGTTCTGGCCCATCGCGTTTCTGTCAGATACATCTGTGCTGATCGGCTGCGTGCTCCCTGCGGCGATGATCACGAGTCGGCTCGACTCGATGCCCTGCGAGACGAGGAAGTCCTTGACCGCTTTGGCGCGCAGGAAAGACATATCGTCGACACTGCCGCCCGCGGCACGGTCGTCACGGCCGAACGCATGGCCTTGGATCTCGACGGTGAATCGCCCGATCAGTTTGGGGACAACATGCTCGACGAGGTACGCCTCGGTCGTGGGTGAGATCTCCGCTGATCCGCCCTCGAACGGGATCGTCGTGCCGACGACGGTCTTGACACCCTCGGCGAGGTACGCCGTGGTCGGGTCGGGTCCGTTGATCGAGGGTGTGCGGGCCTCACTCTGGCGAGACTCCTGGCCCGTCGATTGTATGATCTGCTCCATACGACTGATGTTTGAGTTTGTGGGCGGAGTGTCTGTTTCGATCTGCCCGACACCGCCCTGGAAACCGAATGCCTCCTGGATGGAACGCACGACTTCCTGGTACTCGCGTTCTTTCTTGATCTCACTGAACGCGGCGATGAGGATGAAGAAGCAGAGCAGGAGCGACATAAGGTCGCCGTAGGTCACGACCCATTCCGGGATGTCACCGCCCGCGGCCTTCTTTCGCTTGGCCATGGCAATTCTCCCGGATCAGGCTGCCTCGAGGACGCGATCGCGGTCCTCCGGGGGCAGGAACGTGGCGAGCTTCGACTGCACGACACGCGGGTTGTCACCCGACTGGATCGCCATCACGCCGGCAATGATGATCGTCTTGACCATCACTTCGTCCGCGTCGTTCGCCGCGAGCTTTTCGGCGACCGGGCTCGCGAACAGGTTTGCCACGAGTGCGCCGTAGAGCGTGGTAATAAGCGCGACGGCCATACTTGGGCCGATCTGCGACGGATCGCTCATGGACTGGAGCATGAAGATCAGACCGAGCAGCGTGCCGATCATGCCGTACGCGGGTGCGTACTTGGCGATCGAGTCGAGCATCTGCTTGCCCTGAGCGTGACGGTCCATGAGCGCCTCGAGCTCGGTGTCCATGACTTCCTTGATGAGCTCGGGGTCGGTGCCATCGACAGCCATCTTGATTCCACGGACGATGAAGGGATCCTTCATCTCGTCGACCATGTTCTCGAGGCTCAGGATACCTTCACGGCGAGCGAGCTCGGCGTACTTAACCATGTCGAGGATGATCTCGACGATGTCGGTCGGCGTCGAGAAGACGGCCTTGAGGATCACGGTGTGGATCTTGAGGAACTTGGCGAGCGGGAAGCAGATGATCGTCGCGCCGACAGTGCCGATGAGCACCACGAATACCGATACGACATCGATGAGCGCCAGCGGGTTGCCGCCGAACACGACGCCGAGCACGATCGCGAGACAAGCAACCGCAACACCAACTATGGTTCCGATGTCCACTCGGATCGCCCCTTACCCGTCGGCGGTCCGTCGCCGACTCTCCGTAGATCAGAATCGACGGTTCCGGGGTCCCGCTTGAGGGGGCCCGGGGGCAGATCGGTGCTTATTTGGGGTACTAGTCGACGGGTGTGAGTCGCCGGAGTCGTCTGCCGTACTCAATCACACGTTCGATAACATCGCGCATCGCTTCTCGGACCACGATGTGATCGCCGTTGACGAGTGTGATGATGGTGTCCGGTTTCTGCTCGACTGTCTTGATGAGGTCGGCGTTGAGAACAAACGCCTGGCCGTTGAGTCGGGTGACGTTGATCATCGCATCACACCCCTATTACTGCCCGAGGACCAGGAGTTGCTGGATCAATTCGTCGCTCGTACGGATCACCCGCGCCGAAGCGGAGTAACCGGTCGATGCGAGGATCAGTGAGATGAACTCTTGTCCCAGATCGACATTCGAGGTCTCGAGCGCACCTGAGACGACTCGGCCGGTGCCGAGCTGTGTCGGTTCGGTGATGATCGCGGGACCCGAGTTGGGGCCCGGGCGGTAAAGGTTCTGCTCAAGCTCTACCAGGCCTTCGGGAACAGTGAACGACGCAATAGCGACCTGCCCGAGCGTGCGGATGAGCCCGTTCGAGAACGTGCCGGAGATCCTGCCGTCACCACCCACCGCGTAGCTGCTGAGTGTGCCGATCTGCACGCCGTCCTGGAATGTTGAGAAGAGCGAACTCTCGGTGTCGGTGAGCGAGGTGACCTGGTCGCCGTCCGAGTTGAAGTTGAGATTGAACGTAAGCGGTGATGCAGCACCCGTGCCGTCACGATCCAGCACGAGCGGCACAGACTCCGGCCCGATGATTTTGCCGAAGTTGTCGAACGAGACAGTGCCCGTACCGATCCGTGGGCCCCCAAGCGTATCGTCCGGGCTCTCGGCGTAGTAACGCCAGGTCGTACCGGTGTTGGTCTTTGATTCGAGGACCATCGAAACATCGACGCGGAGCGGCGTGCCCAGCGAGTCGTACACGGTAAACGCGGTTTTGACCGATTCGCCCGTGGCCGTACCGGTTTCGGTGACGAGGAACGGCTGCGATGCGAGCGAGCCATCGGCGTTGAAGACTCGGATATCCTCGCCTGTCATTGTGATGCCGTTCACATCGCCTGTGTTGCCGGTCACACTGATCTCGCCTGTAAGCGGATCGAGCGCGACGCCGGGCTGCGAGCCATCTGGGTTCGTGCCGATCGTTGTCTGAAGACCGAGAGTGTCCGAAAGGAAGTCCATGAAATCCTGCACGGTGCTCGCGGCGTCTACAAGATAGCCCGCCGCCCCAAGGATTTGCGTGCCCTTCTCGACACCGTCAACTCGGATGGTCTGCCCAGCCGTGAAGAGCGGCGTGCCCGAACCGGGCGAAACCGGGTTTTCGATCTCGGCCAGCAGGCTCGTGGTTTCGAGTACGTTGGGCGCGGTTGCTGGAGTTGTTGCGCCCGCGACGAGCGAGAAACCCGTGCCCGTCGTGCCCTGGAGAGTCTGCATCGACCCCGTGGACCCAACGGTACCCGAGGCGTCGAGGTTGCCCGACATGTTGACCTCTGTCGTGGCTTCAGCAATAGTCAGCGCGCCGAGCGGGATGTTGAGCCTCTCGAGTTGACCGGGCTGAATCTGGAAGTTGTCGTCAACGGTGTAGCCCATCACGTAATCGCCGGTGACAGATGTCAGAAAGTCATCACGGTCAGTGCGGAACGAGCCGACGCGAGTGTAAAGCTGATCATCCGCGCTTTCGACGATGAAGAAGCCGCTGCCCTCGATCGCGAGGTCTCGGCTGTCGCCTGTACCGGTCGGTGCGCCGTCGGACATGTTGCGCTGTGTACCCGCGACGGTGACACCCTGGCCGAACTGGGTCGGGTTGGAACCGCCCGAGTCGGATCCTGGCGATGATCCTTCGCTGATCGTTCTCGAGAGCGAGTTGGCGAAGTTCAGTCGGCCCGACTTGAAGCCGTTGGTGTTGACGTTGGCGATGTTGTTGCCGATCACATCGATGTTTCGTGAGTTGGCGTTGAGCCCGGAGAGGCCGATGAAGAGGCTTGAGGTTGATGCCATTGTGTGTTTCCTAATACGTCAATAGAAACGAGTCCCGCGCGGTCAGGCCGCCCGGTTGTCTGAGATGATCTTGAGCACGTCATGGTTATTTGCGAGACCGTCTGGTCCGGTCGCTGCCGGTTGCTCATGTGCGGCGTCGGCATAGACGATTGCGTCGATCTGGGTGTTGATGCCGCCTTCGGGATCGATCTCGCCCCTGATAGTGCGCATGGTGATGTCGACCTCGAGCGCATTGCCGTCGATCATGACGACCGCATTCGAAGCCCCCTCGGCCTCGGCTCGGTCAACCGCGTCCGCGATCCGCTTCATCTGTTCCTGCGAGAGTTCGAGATCAAGCCCCTTGCCGATCTCGACTGGCAGCTGCGGCTGCTTCGCCTGCGCGCTTGCGAGTTTCTCGGCAAACGGGGATCCGCCCGGGATCAGGTTGTCGAGGGCTCTGCCGACAGACCTCGTTGCTGCAGAAGCAAGGCCGGGGAGCGCAAGCAGTTCGAGCGGCGAGAGTGTCATTCCCCCGCCTCCTCGTCCGCGGGCGACTCGTAGTTGTCACCGAACACCGTTGTGATGGATGTGATGGGAACGAAGCTGCCGTCTTCCAGGCTCACGCTCACGCCGTCGTCGTTCTGGAGCACACTCGTGACTGTCAGCGGCGTCAGCGGATTGTCGGCGGTCGTGATCTTCTGTCCGATCAGCCCCGCGGCTCCCATGAAGTCGGTTCGTTCGACCATGCTCGCCAGCGTGTCGTTGAGCTTGGTGTCCGACTCGATGGAGCGGATCGTGGAGAGCTGTTCCAGCAGCGCACCTGTGTCGTTTGGTTCCAGCGGATCCTGATTGCCGAGTTCGGTAAGGATGAGCTGGGTGAATTGGTCAGAATCCAGTGTGCCGAATCCCTTGTCGACCGTTGGGATCGGCGCACCGTCAGCGGTGGCGCTCACAGCATCCATGAACACATCTCCCCTGGTGCCCGGATCGCGGGCGCAGGTTCGGTTCCGTCACCGGTTTCGCTTCCGTGCGCAGCCGGTCACACAATCAGAGCCTGATCACTCAGGCCAACGTGTCCAGACGGAGCCACCCTCCAAGGGGCTCGGCCGCGCTTCCCTGCGCAGCGTCATCATCTGCTGCCGACTCCGCTCCCCGGAGATCGGTAAGTTCGGACCCGCCGGGCGTCCCGCCCCGCGTCCCCTGCTGGCGCTCCTCGCCAGGGGCAGAATCCTGATGCCGATCGCCTCCCGCGTCGGCTTGCTGCTGATTCAGATTCGCTCGGGCCTCCTGCCCCTGCGCGTCCTGACGTTCGCTGCTGCCCGCTCCAGCGAGCCGAACCTCGAGGCGATCCACCGTGATGCCCCGCTGCTCGAGCGAACTCTTCAGCTTCTCGATGTTCTGTTCAAGCAATCCGCGTGCCGACTCGTTTGTCGCCTCGATGCTGCCATCAACACGCCCCTTGGCTAGCGAAAGCGAGACTTTCACCTCTCCCAGCTCGTTGGGGGTGAGCTTCAGACTGAGCGTGCCACCTTTCTGACGCAGGACCTGCGCAAGGCCGCGCTGGAGCTGCGCCTCGAAAGTGCGCGGTTCTTGCTTGATGACCTGTTTCGTGCCGGGTGCTGCGTTGGCACGCCTGTCCGTGATCTCTCCGAGTTCTGCTGGTGCGGAGACCTTCGCGGTTGTTGACGCGGGCGTGACCGATGTCGCAGTGTTCGTGTTCACCGCAGACTGAGCCGAGGCTGCGTGCTGAGTCATACGGGTGACCGCCGCGAAAGCGCTCTCACCACGCTTCGAGCCGGACTGAGAGACGTGCTGTGCGTCTGTCGGCCGCTCGTTGCCTTGCACCTCAGGTGTGCGAACCTGGTCGCTACGCGCGTGCTGCGACTGATCAGTCCTCTCTCTGGGTGCGGATCCCGTTTCGTGATCAGCTTGTGTGGCACTTTGCTGAGGCTGAGCGCTTCTGGCATCGGTTGCACGTGCGGCCGCCTTGCCCGCGGCCTCATCCAGCACCGCGGCTGGCATCTCGGCTTTCTGTGCGAGTTGGCTCCTTGCCTGCGACGACACATCGAGCCCACGCTCGCGTGAACCCTGCCTCGCCTCGGCCTCGGCAAGCCGCCCTGAAGCCCGCGCGACGACGTCCTGCTCGGCAGATTGTGCCTCGGCGAGCGCCGATGCTGCGCCAGGCAGGCTCGCCGACTGGCTCGGATCCAGAAGCGTCTGGAGCAGCGTCACCGACTGCTGCTCGAGCGCGGCGCGGAACTGCGACGCCTCCGAATCCCGCTTGGGATCGGTGTTCTGGCCTGATGCTGAGAGTGTCGAGAGTGTGACCTGGTTCAAGCTCAGTTCCCTGCGGCGGTGGCAACCACGCCACGCGTCCGCAGGAGTTCCAGCAATCTCGCTGCCAGAGCCGGGTCTTCCTCCTCGAAGACACCGAGTATCTCCGCCCGCTGGCGGTCTTCAAGATTGTCGAGATAGGCGATGACCTTCTCGAACCCGTTCGGATCGACGGTCAGCGTCTCGTTGAGCAGGCTGTGGGCTTGATCCTTCTTCATGGCAGCGAGCGTCGTGAGCGCCGACTGGAACTGCTCCGAGCCCTCGGTCTCACGGATCCGCTCGCGGGCGGCTTCGAACGAGTCCTTCTCAGCGAGGAACTCACTGCGCTCCTCGTCAAGCTGACGACGCTCAATCTGGAGTGTGCGCTGCAGATCCTGAATCTCTCGACGCATGCGCTGCACATTCTGCTGATCCGCTTCACTCGCGATCAGCTTGCGAGTGATCCGGTCATCGGAAGTCAGCGGGATCGCCTGATTCTCCGCTGCCTCCTGCTCGCGGAGCGCCACCTCGATCGCGGCCTGCTCCTCTGCCTCGCGCTTGTCTCGATCGGCGATCGTCTCGGTCACCATTGTTCTGAGATCGGCCAGGCGACGCTCGTCGATGCGGCCCGTGCCGAACATCCAGCCGACGAACCCGATGATGAAGAAGAAGTGCAGCAGCGCCAGGATCACGAAGGATTTGAAGATTGCTTTCATAGCTGTCCCTCATTTCGCCGTGATGCGCGGAGCACTGCGAGCTCATCGACCGCGATATCCTCGGCCCTGTTGATTTCTTGCTTCCAGTTCTCTTTGTGGTTGTCTCGGAGGAGTTCCATCGATCGGCGTCGCATGGCTGCCTTGGCAAGCAGACCACGCGCGGCTTCGAGCCGCTTGTACACGCCCGCGAGTTCGACAGCCAGCCGCTGAGCTTCTGCCTTTGCGGCCATCACTGCTGCGCCCTGCGCTCTGGCCTCGGCGGGATTAATCGCTCCGCCGCGGATGAGCCCGCCTAGCTCGCCCTGTTCACCCTCGATGCGCTGCTGGCACGCGCGGAGACGGTCCTCAAGACCGAGCCTCTGCTGTTCGATCTCCGCAACCTTGAGCTGCTCGTCTCGCTCGGCGAGCTCGCGCTGGCGTAGCACGGGCTGGAGTCTGAACCGGAACCTTGCCATCAGTCACCCCGGCCTGTGTGTTGTGGTTGCCCGCCCGCGCGAAGCACCCGGAGCTGCTCGCTCGACTCCATCGCCAGACGCAGCATCCACTCTCGCGCCTGCTCGGGCGAGGTCGCGTCGTCGACGGCCTGCCTCACAAGGTCCTCGATCCGGTCGTGGTACATCACAGCGACGTCGGACTCGGGATCCGATCCCTTCGCGTATGCGCCGATCTGGACGAGTTCCTCGATGTTTGCGTACGCGGCTTCGAGCTTCCTGAGATGATCTCGAGCAACGCGGTGGTGATCATCAACGATGTCGTTGGCAACGCGGCTGAGCGAATCGAGGATATCGATCGCGGGGTAGCGTGACCGCTGCGCAAGCTTCCTGCTGAGCACGATGTGCCCGTCGAGGATACCCCGCGCCGCATCAGCAACGGGCTCGGTCATGTCGTCGCCCTCGACGAGCACCGTGTAGAGCCCGGTGACGGAGCCCCCCGATTGGTCGGTGCCCCCTGCGCGTTCGAGCAGCACAGGGAGTTCCGCGAACACGCTCGGCGTGTACCCCTTCGTCGCGGGCGGCTCGCCGATCGAGAGACCGACCTGTCTCTGCGCGTGAGCGAAGCGCGTGACCGAATCCATCATGAGGAGCACGTCTTTGCCGGCATCGCGGAAATGCTCAGCCACCGCACACGCGAGTCTGGCGGCGCGGATCCGCATGAGAGGCGGCTCATCGCCTGTTGCCACGACCACGACCGATCGCGTAAGCCCCTCGTCACCAAGCGAGTGCTCGATAAACTCGCGAACTTCTCGGCCTCGCTCGCCGATGAGCGCGATGACGTTGACATCCGCAGACGAGCGACGCGCGATCGTGCCTAGCAGCGTGCTCTTGCCGACGCCCGGGCCTGCGAACACGCCCATGCGCTGGCCCCTGCCGAGCGTGGTCATCAGATCGATCGCCCTCACACCGGTCCAGATCGGGCGGTCGATGCGAGAGCGCTGCATGGGTGCGATCGGCTTGGCATTGATCGGCCTGAGCACGGTATCCCCGACCACACCGCATTCGTCCGACGGCGCGCCGAGCGCATCGATCACTCTGCCGAGCAGCAGGTCGCTAATCGGCGCGACCTGCGCGGCGTGCGCCCCTCTCACCACATCGCCAGGCTTGATCCCGACGGCGGAGCCAAAGAGCATGACGATCGCGTGACCTTCACTGAAGCCGACGATCTCGCCGCTCACACTCGTGGAATCGACGATGATCTCTGAACCGACGGGCAATGGCAGTTGATCGACGAGCACGGTCAGCCCGCGCAGCGCGACGACTCTGCCTGCGACTCCAACCGGCTGAATGGACTCGACGAGCCTGACTTGGTCGCCCAGCGCACTCACGCCGCCCGATCCCCGCGCTTGTCGTCAAGATTCTGCTCTGAGTCGCGGCTCTCGCGGGCACCGGGCAGAAGCGTTTGTGCGATGCGCCGTATCTGTGTCTCGATTGACGCGTCGATCTCGCCGCCTTCGCTCGTGACAACCTTGCAGCCGCCTCTTGCGATGGACTCATCCTCCTCGCACACGACGTGCTCGATCGCGCCGAATCGGGCCGACATGGTCGGCAGGGCCCGCCTCACCATCGCTCCGTCTGACGGGTTGATGAGAATCGTCGCACAGGTAGGTTTGCCTACGAGCCTGAGCGCGTGCTCAACCTGTGAGAGCACGACGCGATCGTCAACGCTAATCTGACGATGGATGACGCGTTCAGCGATCGCGAGCGCGAGTCTGAGCACGTTCTCTTTGCCCTCGACGAGCAGGTGGTGCCTTTTGTCAGCGAAATCGTCGAGCGCCTTGATCCAGGAGTCCTCGATCTTCTCGAGTTCGGCGCGTGACTCAAGAGTGGTCCGCTGCCTGGCTTCTTCCTCACCCTTGGCGAAGCCTTCGCGGTAGCCGACCGCGTAGCCGTTGCGTTCGCCTTGTTCATATCCCGTATCGACGAGTTCCTCGTGCTTTGCTTCGGCGTCGAGGATGATCTCATCGGCGCGTGCCTGAGCCTGCTTGCGCAGAAGCTCTGCCTGTTTCGCGATGTCGCCTAGGTCGAGCACGACCGCGTTCTTCGTTGCGTTCTCGGCATGCGCGCGTTTGATGACCGCCATGTTGCTTCCTTAGACCACGAGATCCGCGTCGCCGCGTCCCTGGATGATGATCTCGCCCGCTTCCTCGAGCCTGCGAACGATGTCGACGATCCGCTGCTGAGCGGTTTCGACATCGCTGACACGCACGGGGCCCATGAATTCCATGTCTTCGCGGATAAGAGCCGCGGCACGCTCAGACATGTTCCCGAGAATCTTGTTCTGCAACTCTTCGCTCGCGGTCTTGAGCGCGAGGCTGAGTTCTTCATTGTCAACCTCTTTGAGCACGCCCTGGATGCCACGGTCGTCCACAAGGAGGATGTCTTCGAAGACGAACATGAGCCTGCGAATCTGTTCAACGAGATCCGGGTCCTCGACTTCGAGGCCTTCCATGATTGTCTTTTCTGTCGCGCGATCTGCGAGATTGAGGACTTCAGCAACGGTTGGGATGCCGCCCATCTTCTCGGTCGATTGACCGAGCACGTTCGAGAGTCTGCTCTCAAGTCCTTTCTCGACATCCCGGATAACCTGCGGGTTGGTCTGATCCATGTTGGCGATGCGCTTGATGACTTCGATCTGTTTCTGGGCGGGCAGTCCTATCAGTATCTCACTCGCCTTGTGATGCGGCAGGTGGCACACAATCAGCGCGATCGTCTGAGGGTGCTCGTCCTGAATAAACGTCAACAGATTCTCGCTCTCGGCGCGCTGGAGAAACGAGAATGGTGTCCTCTGCACTTGCGTCTGGATCTGCTGCATCACCTTCGCAGCCGTCGTCGGATCGAGCGACTCGCGCAGCAGCCGCTTCGCGTGATCGAGGTTGCCCTCGTTGGCGCTCTGCATCGCAAGCGCCGTCGAATAGAACTCCTCGACGACCGCGCGTTGCAGGGGAATAGGTACCTGCCCCAGACCCGCGAGCTCGCGCGTCACTTCCTCAACAGCTTCTGGGGTCATCGACTTGAGAACCCACGCCGCTTTCTCCGCGTCGAGCGTGAGAATCAGGACCGCGGCCTTCGTCAGGCCCTCGAGCTCTGCTGGATCGGTTGGGAGTAATTCGTGCGGTCTGCGTGGCATTGTTTCGCTCTAACGAGATTCCATCGTTGTGTTCAAGGCTGGATCCAGCGGTTCAGGAGGCGGGCTGCAAGATCGGGCTCGTTGCCTACTAAGTCGCCGACCTGTTCGAGCATCTTCGTGCTGGCAACATGCTGATCATCGACCTCGATGCCTTCCATGGGTGTTTCTGATTCGTCCGCTTCACCGACGACGTCGGTTGTTTGCTCGAGAGCGGGCGGGATGCCGACAAGCTCGTCGACACTGGGCAGTTCGACACGCTTGGTGGCGCCTTTGACCATGATCAGCATCATGAGCATCGCCGTCGCCGCCAGCGCGACGAGCACGACCTTCTCGATCAGGCCGCTGGCCATAATCCCGCCGAGCGCTCCGCCGCCAGGTGTTCCGGCAGTCATGCCCGGCAAGCCGAGACTCGCCGCCTGTGCGGTGCCAGCCAGCGATGCGATATCCAGCGGCATCATCGACACGACAACAGTCCCGGCAGGCTCGGTCGCACCACTTTCGGCGAGCCGGATCGGCAGGTGAGGCTCGATCATCTCGCGGATGCGGTCCTGCTCGCTCGCGAACTTCGCTTCGACGGCAGCGTCGTCGAACACAGGCAACTCGCCCTCGGCGGTCCCCTCGGGGGTAGGCATGAGCGCCTCGATATAGCCCCTGGGCACCTGCACCGAGATGCTCAGCGATGTCGCGTTGCCTCGGGGGTCGATCGTGCTGGTAATTTCTGAGCCGACACGGTTCTCAATGTCTTCCGATGTGTCTTCTTTCGTGTACCCGGTCGAACTGCCTGTGTTGTAGTTGATGTCAGCGCCCGTGTTGGGTCTGGTGCCAGCCTCGGCTCCGCGGTTGCCCGCCTGCTGCTCTTCGGTCACGCTCGTTCGCGACTGGGAGAGCGAGACTGTGCCGTTGCCCTTGTCAAAGAATGATTCGCGCTTGCTGGTGACCCGCTTGACATCAACATCCGCGGTAACCGCGATCGCGACGCCCGGGATGGACGCGAGAATGCCGCGGATTTTCTGCTCAACTTCGCGCTCAAACTTCAGCTTGTGCTCGAGGTAGTTCGACGCGATCGCGTTGTCGTCGGTGCGAGCCTGGTGGGGAACGCCCGAGGTGCCATCAATAACGCTGACGTTGGTAAGGTCGAGCCCGGCGACCGAGTGGCTGACCAGCTTCGCGATCGCGTCGACTTCGTTCTGGCTGATAGATGCGCCAGACTTGCTGAACACCGTTACTGAAGCCGTTGGCTTGCGCACGACCATGCCGATCCCGGTTGGCTTGGGGTTGTCCAGGAACACGCTGGCCTGCTTGAGGCCTGGGAAGTTCGAGATTGTTCTCGCGAGCTCGTTCTGCAACGCCATGCGAACGATCTGTTCGTTGACCTCGCGCGGGTTGGTCCACTTCATCTGCTCGCTGAGGTTCTTGAACATCAGCGTGCCGTCGGCGGGCAAGACACCCTGCGAGGCGAGCAGCCCGGCCGCCCGGTCTACATCGCCGTGCTTGACGAGCAGTTGGCCCTTGCTGTTGATGTTAGCCTCGATGCCTGCAGCTCTGAGCTGGGTCATCGCTTCGGACTTGTAAGAGGGATCGGTGCCGGCAACAATCTCGGCTCGGCTCGGGCCACTCGCAGAGACCGCGACGATGACCAGGATGCTCGCCATCAGAGCGAGCGTCACCATGACCAGAAGGCGAGCCGTCGGAGTGAGACGGCCGAGCTGATCACCCGAGTTCTTCAGGATGCGACCAAACGAGTCGAACATGCACCGGCCTCCGTGCCGAACCTGAACCCCCACGCCTCCCGCGCGGCAACCGGAGCGCGCAGCCCGCCCAATCAGACGGATCTCGCACTCAGGTCAGAGCTTCCTCGGCATCGTCAGGACAGTTGCTTGAACTTGCGCACAGATGGGTAGATATTGCGCACATGAGACGCGCAGCTGCTGCGCATCAGACCCGGAGCTGCTGGATCTCTTTGTAAGCGTCGAACACCTTGTTCCTCACCTGCTGGAGCAGACGGAACGCGGTGTCGGCCTTGGCTGTCGCCAAGAGAACGCTCTCGACGTCGTCGCGCTTGCCGGTCGTGAGGTCCTCGATCGCGTGCGTCGCATCTTCCTGGAGCTTGTTGACCTGCTCGATGTTCTGCATCAGCAGGTCCTTAAACCCCTGACTGGCAGCGGACTCTGTGCGCTTGGCCTGCTGGGCCTGTTGCGCAGCACCCATATGCTGAGATTGTCCGACGAGTCCGAGTGGGTCTGTCATTCCTGACGCTCCCTGGAGCCCCCGATGGGCTCGTTCTTGCGCGAATCAATCATACTCTACGCGATCAACCGCAAACCGAGGGCCAGCATCTGCTTGGTCGTTTCCGCAGCGACAACGTTGGCCTCATACGCCCGAACCGCCTCCATCGCGTCGATCCGCTCGGTCGTCGTGTCGATGTTGGGTGTCTTGATGTACCCGGCCTCATCGGCGTAAGGGCTGTTCGGGGCGTACTTCAGCTTGAACGGCGACTGGTCCTGCCCGATCTCAGCGATGTGCACACCCATATCGCGCCCCGTGCTCGAAGAGGCGCCAGGGTTCCCCGCTGCCATGAAGGCGATCCGCCTGCGATACGGGTTGTAATTCCCTTGCGCATCAAGGATTGCGTCCTTGTTCGAGATGTTGGCGCTGATGACATCGAGCCTGGTCCGCTGGGCGATCATGCCGCTGGTCGAGATGTCGAGAGAGCCGTACATATGTGTACCTCAGTTGCCTCTTTGCTTATGCCCGTTCAGTGATTGCTGTTCTAAGGATGCCCATCTGTGACCTCATGAGATCGGTCGCGACCTGGTAGGCGGCGAGGTTCTCGGCGAGGTCCTGCATGAGTTTCTCGACGTCGCGGTTGTTCCTGTCGTGCGCGAGCACCCCCCCATTGCTGGTGAGTGGTTTGATCGTGAAGCTGCCGTCCTTGCGCTGCACGAATTGCCGATCGGACTTCATCTCGAGGTTGCCGTGGGTGCCGCCGTTGCGATCGCGACGCTCGTTCACCGCCTTGGAGAGCCACTGCTGGAAGTCCTGCGGCGACACGTCCTTCTGCTGAAAGTTGGGCGTCGATAGGTTCGCGATGTTGTGCGTCAGGAGCCTGTTGCGCTGGCCCGCGAAGCGCATCGTCGCTTCGAGGGCAGGCAGGGCACCGGTACTGAGCACGTCGTTGAGCATCATGCTTCCGTTCGTTGAGCAAACGCCGGGCCACCGGGATCGGCGGCTGTGCGACCTAAAGCGACTGGGACACGATGTCCTGTTCTTTCCACTTCTTGAGCTTGAGGCCGAGCGTGCGGACCCCGATCCCGAGGCTCTTTGCCGTCTTCTGACGGTGACCCCCGAACCTTTCGAGCGTGCGGACAATCGCGTCTCGCTCGAGTTCCTCAAGCGTGATGTCGGGCCGGACGATTTCGGAGAGTGCTTTGCTCACTGCCGGGACAGTCTCTTCAGTCTGCGGCGAGTAGGGACTGGCTTCGGTCTGAATCTGGCCGCCCGCGGCTTCGACGAACGCAGCGGTTGCTTCGTTGCGCATCTGGACCGACGGATCCGTGGTCGGCTCGATCCCCATCATGCCAAGCCACGGTTCGATGGTCTCGCTGCCGATGACACGCGCCTCACGCGCCTTGCCCAGAACAACCGCCCGCTCGCAGATGTTCTGGAGTTCGCGCACGTTGCCGGGCCAGGTGTAGCGCTCCATAAGTGAGAGCGCCTCCTGCGAGAACACCATGGACTCGACACCCTCGCGAGCGGAGATCTGGTTCACAAAGAACTCTGCAAGCTCTGGCACATCCGACGACCGCTCACGCAGCGGAGGCAGATGAATCGGCAGCACGTTGAGCCTGAAGAACAGGTCCTGCCTGAAGTCACCCTTGGCGACCGAACGCGGCAAATCACGGTTGCTCGTCGCGATCACGCGAACATCGACGCCGATCGTCAGGCTCGAGCCGACACGCTCAAAGGAGCGCTCCTGGAGTACACGCAGCAGCTTCGCCTGAAGCGAGGGCGGGATCTCACTCACCTCGTCGAGCATCAGAGAACCCCGGTCGGCGAGCTCGAATCGACCCTTTCTGAGCTGATCGGCGCCGGTGAACGCGCCCTTCTCGTGGCCGAACAGCTCAGACTCGAGCAGCGACTCGCTGAGCGCCGCGCAGTTCACGGCGAGCATCGCGTTCTCGCGCCTCGAGCTCACCTCGTGGACGGCGCGTGCGACGACTTCTTTGCCCGACCCGCTCTCACCGACAACGAGAACCGTGCCCAAGCTCTCGGCGACCGCGGCGACCTGCTCGCGCACGCGGCGCATCGCGGCCGAACTCCCGATCAGCCTGTCAAGGCCGGTCGGCTGGTCGCCCGCCTCAGCAACCGGCGCTTCGCGTTTGGCCTGCGCTTTGAGGACAGCGTTCTCGCGGATGAGCCCGCCGTGCTGGCATGCCCTTTTCACAGCGATGACGAGCTCGTCACCCTGGAATGGCTTGGTGATGTAGTCGAACGCGCCGAGCTTCATCGCGCTGACCGCGGTCTCGATGGTCCCGAACGCAGTCATGAGCACGACCGGAAGCTCGGTATCGATCTCGCGGAGCCTTTCGAGCAGCTCGATGCCGCTGAGACCGGGCATCTTCAGGTCGGTCACGACGGCATCGGGCCTGCGTTTGGCGGCTGCGGTCAGCGCGTGCTCGCCGTTCTCTGCGGTGATCACCGCGAACCCAGCGCGTTGGAGCGTGGAGCCCACGCTGTCACGCATCATCTCTTTATCGTCGACTACCAGCACAGTCTTCATCGATCGCTCCCGACCTCACCCGAGTCACCGGGCGGTGGTGTATCTGTGTTCATTGTGTTTTCGAGTTGTTTCGGGATGGTCAATTCAACCATCGCCCCCCCAGGGAATCTTGCACCCGGTTCCGCGTTGCTGACTCGGACATGACCGCCGTGCGCGTCGATGATCCTGTGCACGATCGCCAGCCCGAGCCCTGTCCCGATGTTCCGGGTCGTAAAGAACGGGTTGAACATCCGCTCCTTGACCTCGTCTGTAAGTCCCCCGCCCGAATCCGAGACGATGATGCTCACGCAATCGGTTTCGTCACCCTCGACTTCGGCTTTGCACTGCTTCCAGGCAATCTCGACCTCGGGCACACGGGCATTCTCGTTGCTCGTTGCGGCTTCCGCAGCGTTGCGCACGATGTTCACAAGCGCCTGCTGCAGCAGCGCGTGATCGGCCTCGAACACGTCGGCATCGCTGCATGGGTTCGTGTGCACCTTGCAGTTGCTCAGCACGTCTTGGCAGCTGGACAACGCTCGCTCGACTGCGTCGGACGCCGACAGCTCGACTCGCCTGACCTGCATCGACCTACTGAACGTCAGCACGTCACCCACTACCGCGTCGAGCCCGGTGACCGCACGCTTGATCTTCTCGGCGGTCTCGCGTTCCTGCGCTCGGTCATCGAGATCAGCGATCAGCATCTCCGCGTACAGCCCGATCGAGCCGAGCGGGTTGCGGACCTCGTGGGCGATACCCGCGGCCATCTCTCCAAGCGCCGCGAGTCGACGCGAGCGATCGAGCTCGTCGTTCGCGCGGCGCAGCTCACCCTTGAGACGGACAACCTCGCTCGTCAGCCGCTCGTGTGTCTCCTGAAGCCTGGTCGTCACGTCGTTGAACGCGCTGAACACCTCGCCCAATTCAGCGGCGCTCAACGTGCCCGCGGCGGCCTCGATTGTCTGGACAGCATCGGTCACGCGTTATGCCTTCCTGTCCTGGTACCGAGGACCGCGCGTCTGCGCCGTCCCGCCGTACGCGGATACCGCGGCCGTTCCACGCTTGACCCCACCGAGCTGCCCCTTGACAGCGTCGCGGCGCGTCTCCATAGCAACTCGGTCCGATTCATCGCGCTCGGCGATCGCCTGCATCACAGCTGAGAGGTTGTCGAGGCCTTTGCGGAGCCTGTCGCGCAGCGGCTCCTTGAGCTCGCGCACGTGGTCGTCCCAGCGCGCCCGGTACGGCGCCATGCGTGTCGCAGAATCCGTGATGCTCTTGATCAGCTCTTGGCGTTGGCCAAGCACTTTGAGCAGCCCATCGGTGTCCTCGGATTCGACGAACTCATGCTGGCGCATGCTGAGCGCATCGAGTTGCTTGTAGAGCTTGAGCTGCTCATCAACAAGCGCAACGAGGTTCTGGCTGTCGTTGGATTCGATCCCGGTCATCCTTGACCCTTCCCGGACGGACTCCGCCGCCCTCATCTGCGATCACCCGCCCATATCCTCCGTACGCATCGAGGCGAGTTCGTAGCTCGAATCGAGCCACCGTTCCCAGTCTGCCTGTGTCATCGGAAGCGATTTGTCCTCCCACGCCTCGGGAGGCAGCGTCTCGTAGAAACGCCTCGCCCGCTCGCTTGCGGTTCGCGCGCGTTCAAGATCGCCCAGTTCGAAGTACGAGTTGAAAATCTGCACCATCGCCACGAGCGACGCCGCGTCGTCGGCGTACCTGTCCTTGGCGATCGAGTACGACCTGATCGCGCTCTCGTATTCGCGCAGATCGAACGCGCAGTCGCCCACGTAGAAGTAGCTGTTGCGGAGATACATCTGCTCGAGCGCGGTTCGGCGCCGCGGATCAACAGTCTCGAGCCCGTCGCGTACCTCTGCAAACATACCGGCTGCGATCTGAAGGTGCTCACTCTGCTTCTCACCCAGCTCGCGGGCAACGGAAGGAGCGACCGAACCGGTTGAGAGCGTTTCGCTGATGCTCTCGGATTCGAGCCTCCTCGCATCGGCGAGCAGAAACTTGAGCCGGTACACCTCGCGAGGGTCTGGGTTGCGCGCCAGCGCCTCGGTCAGGCTCTCGATGGCCTTCGGGTAGTCGCCCTTGAGGTAGTGCACCTGCCCGATCGAAGCGAGCGCCATCGCGTAAGCGGTTGTGTCGATGTCGCCGAGCTCGCCGCTGATAACGATGTCAAGAAGTTCTTCTGCGCGTTCGTTGTTGGAATCGTCGAGGTCTGCGAGGTAGACCTGGGCGAGGGGAACGTAGCTCATGACCGCGTAAGGCCCGACGTTGATCGTCTGGTCTTCGCTGTGCGACGCGGTCAGCAGAGCCTCGAATCGCTCGGAGGCGTACGGGTAGTTGCCCGATGCCTGGTATGCACGAGCGAGCCTGTAGATCGCCTCGGGCACTCGCGGATCGTCGGTGATCAACTGCGAGAACTCGGTGAAGCCCGCGATCGCCTCGGCGATATCACCCCCGCGATCGAACGCGTCCGCAGCGGCCCACAAGCTCTGCGCGTAGCCCACGTCGTCGTCGGACCCTGCGAGCCGATCCGCGTGCCTGCGGTAGTAATCAGCAGCGCGGACGTAGTAACGCTGCGTCTGTGCGCGAGTGACCGGGTCTGCATCCGCCAGATCGATCACGTGCGACTCGCCTTCGGTGGCGCCTGCGAGCATCTCGTCAGCCATCGCCCGACTGATCCTGGCCTGCGAGAGCAGGACCTCCGTCGGCGTGTCGTTCAGGCCGTGAATGTCTTCAGCGAGCTGTGCGTACTGAGACGCAGCGACCAGATCGTTCTTGACAAATTGCTCCTCTGCTCGCCTGAGAAGGCTATTGACTGCTTTGTCTAAGAGCGCTGCTGATGCCTTGCCGGTCGCCTCATCGACGAACCGGACATACGCGCCGATGGCCTCCTCTTTGCTGATCAGTGCGGGGTCGGTCTCGGTGATCGCGCTGAGCACGTCGCCTCGCGAGAGCAATGCCGGGAGGTACGCGTCTGAACCCGCGTAATCCTGCGTGATCAGGTCGAACTGGTCGAGCGCGAGTTCCATCTCGCCGGTCTGCTCGAGCGACATGCCCAACTGCAGCAGTGTCTCGGCGAACAGGTCGTCATCCGATTCGATCAGCTCCGTCGCGCGCTCAAGCTGCTTGCGTGCTTCTGAGACAGCGCCGGTCTCCATGTAACCCCGGCCGAGCAGGGTGAAAAGCTCACCCCGGGCGTGGGGCTCGGCAGAAGCAACACGCGGCATCTCGCGTAAAATCCCGGTGATCGCCTCGTCGACGAACCCCTGGTTAAGCTGCATCTGCGCACGCCGGGCGGCGGCCCAGCAGCGGTCATCGACGCCGAGCATCGTGTCCTGGGTGAGCTCGAGCAGCTGCGCCTCGGCGAGCTCGTTCCTCGGAACCCGAGCGCCGAGTGCACGCTCGATGATTTCTTTACGGATCCGGATCCGCTCACCAGAGTGCTCGTCGCCCAATTCACCGAGCTTTGTGACGGCTTCATCGAACTGCCCAAGCTCGAGAATCGACTCGAGCCTGAGAACATGGTCATCAATCGTCAACTCGGCGCCAGCCTGCTCAGCGGATTTGTACTCGTTGAGCACGGATTCGTAGTTCGATTGATCGCTGATCCCGAGCTCGCGCTGGCCCTTGCCGACCGCGCGGGCTCGGAGCAGGTGGAACGACTGGAGTTGATCCTCGGTGAAGAAGGGCGCATCGACGTGCTGACGGATTTTGCCGTTAAGAATTTCCAATGCCTCGGCGTGCTCGGCCTTGGTGATCCTGGCTTCCGCGGCTTTGATCATGCCGTCGATATCTGGCTCGGGGCGGGTGAGGATGACACCGATGAGCCCTGTGAGCAGCAGCAGCGCCGCGACCCCGAGCGTTGGGATCTGCCACAACTCACGCCAGGAGCGTTTGTTGGGATTGATCTCGATGTCCACGATCTCTTCCGACACGGCGCACTCCAGCCGGGCCGCGTACATCTCGTGCGGCGTCCGTAAGCCGGTTATCGGGATGTCGGTTGCGCAAGCTTGACCACAGACGCGCAGAAATCGCCGATCGGAACAACTGAGACCCGTCAATCGTCCGATAACGGCGGATTCGCCCGGCCCAGCACGGCGGTCTGAGCGAGCAGATCACCCCGATGCCGACCGCCGGGATCGGAAAGGGCGAGCATGGCGACCGGGGGGAGCAGCCATTTGATCAGGTTGCGCCCGAGCGATCGGAACGGGGCAGGCGGCCTGAATTGCCCCTCGGGCAAGCCTGCAGACGAGGCATCGACACGAGCCACGATCAGACCCATGAACGACTTCCCGATCGATCGGCCGAACACGGCTTCCCCGACAGAACAGTGGAACACGTTGATGAGCAGCGCGACAAGCAGCGGACCGATGTCGAGCCGACCAGTGGCCGGGACCGCGAAGGGGCCGAGCACCTCGAGCACGGTCAAGTCCAAAGCCCTCGCAACGATTACGACACCGACAAGCCCATCAAAGAACGTTGCCAACGTTCGTCGACCGGGCCCGGCGATCGCAAGACCCGGCGGGAGCGAGACCGCTGCGCCATCCGCCGGAGGCCTGAGCACGACAAGCAGCACGAGCCCCATCAGGAGCATCATCAGGAACGCGAGATTGCGGAACTCGGATTGCTTCACGGGTGAGCTAACCACGGCGCGTCCGGCGTACACGGTTCGGCCTTCGATCAGACTGAACTCGATCACCCTGCGGATGGGGTTCGATACTTCCCTGGGCGCGGGCAATCCCGATTCAACCTCGCCTGTTCGCTCGTCGGCGTTGGTCCACGCGAGCACGAGGCGTCCTGTGCTGTGCAGAACCGTTGCAGCGAGAGGCGAGCCTGGCGGATCGATCGTGCCAAGTCTCATCAAGTCTTGCTCGCCGAGCGACCATATCTCGTGCCGAGTCCCTGCGGGGACGATGCAGACGAGTTCGCCGCAGTACACCCCCACCGGTTGAACCGTCTCTAACGGAAATGGAACTGCGTCTGTGAGTTCGATGCTTTGCCACGTATCGCCCGAGAGCGTGTTTATGACGAAGCGATTCTCGGTGCGTTCAACGACGTGCAGCCGCTTTGGCTCGGAGCAGACGAGCACAACCGTCGAATCTGTGAGAAGCGCTGGGCTGCCGCTCTCTGTCCATTCACCGGCCTCGAGCGAGAGCAACCGTTTGGACTGACCTGCTTCAACCAACGCGGTGGGTCTGCCGCCTGCTGTTGCGAATCCGAGCACCGCGTCAGCGTTCTCGATCGAAGGCAAGAACCTCAGACGATCTCTTGGCTCGCGCACCCAGTTGTCCTGGATGCCGGTCGGGATCGCGGTGAGCTGCGCGACCTCGAACGACTCGCCCTCGCCTTTATCGAAGATCATAAACACGGTGGTGCCGTCGGCTGCGAGCTGGATCGGTGCCTCGCTGAGTGAGGCCGCGGCTTTGAGTCTGCCCGCGACCGAGGGCACAGCCATCGTGGTCGGTATGCGCGGCGGGACGTGCACGAGCGTCGCTGACTTCTCGCCCGGGACCTGCGCGATCAGCCAGCCGTGGCTCTCGTCGTCCGTGCCTGATGCAGCCGGGAGTTGAGCATGAGTGCTAGCCGCGGCGCAGAGCATGATCAGGAGCGTGAAGAGTCTGCGCATCACCTGCCAGCTCCGAGCTCGATGTCCTCAAGAGGCACAACCGAGTCGATACGGAAACGCCTGACCAGCTCATCGAAATCGAAAACCAGGGCTTTTGGCCGCCGATTCGATATCTCCATTCTGCTGAGCGAGAGCTCGATGCGCGACTCGGCGCTCGGCACATCAACAAGAATCCGGCTCGGCACGCGCTGATGGTTCAGCGGATCGATCCGGTTGAGCACGCGCTCGAACCCGAGCAGCTGAGAACGAGCAGCGATGTCGCCGGCCTCAGTCACGAGATCCACGCCAACCGGTTCGTATGCGAGTCTGGTCAGGTACACAACGCGTGTCCGATCGCCCTCATCGAACTCGACGGCGAATATCTTCGACGCATCCAGATCATCGCGCTGTATCTCGATCACACGCCCCGCTCCGGGCGAACCTGGTTCGGGCCAAGCGTTGAGGTCTGCGAGTTTGAGGATATCCGTCGGGAGCACCGGCACCCCCACCCTCGCGGCCGCGAGATCGCGAGCGCCGTCCTGGTCGCCGACGTACGCGACGCGTTCATCGAGGCGCTCGATCCACCAGAACCTGTCGTCGTCGCAGCCGAGTAGGAGGTATGTCTCGCCCAGCTTGCCGACAGTGAGCGCGACGCTCGAGGGCTTGACGATCTGGAAGTGGCCCTCGCCCTGTTCGCGCCGGCTGTCGCCGTCGGCGTCCTTGAACCTGAGCCCTACCGAAGCAACAGCCCAGAAGCGATCGAGCGAACCGACGCGTTCCTGCGCGCGCGTCTGTACATCCTCGTAACTGGGCAAGGGCTCCGGCGGGTTATCTGTCAGAGGTGTCGGTCTCGCCTGACAACCAACGACGAGAACAGTCAGGAGCCCGAGAAACAGAAATCGGCGCAGATCAGCCATCGGTGTTGTCCAGCACCTGCTCGACCTGTTCGGCGAGCTGGGTGAGCGCCGCCTCATCGAGTTCACCCGCTGCCTGCGGGTCGTGAACACGCGTGGGCTCTGTGCCCTCCTCGGCTCCCTTGGGCAGGACGAGCAGGTCGTTTCCCTCTGTGCCCACGTACTCCAGCAATCGCTTACGCATGAGCATGAGCGCGAGCACGTAGCGGAAGGCGAGCCGGCGCTGGTCCTCGGTGCCCTCGAGCTGCTCGAACAGGTCGGCCATGCCGTCGGCGCTGATGAGCGCATCCTGCTTCTTGCCGGGTTCTGGGACCTCGGTCTTCCAGGTGGCGAAGACGTGCCGACCGGATTCGGGTCGTGCGCCCTCGTTCCATGCGTCGAGCGAGAAATCGAGCCTGTCGAGTTCTTCGTCCTCGGGGCGGTCGAGCAGCACCACGACCATGGTCTCGCCCGGGGCGAGCTCATCGCCCGTGGCGGCGCATCGGCCGGTCATGCGTGGGATCGTAAATGGTTGGGTGGCGCTCACGGACCGAGTCTACGTCTGTTACTTGCACGACAACTCGAAGAACCGCTGGGCGGTCCCGCTTCGACCGACACGGAAGGTCTTCGTCATGCCGCAGGTCGGGCATCTGGCGCAGTATTCCGGATCTTCGGGCCTCCGGTAGACGCGGATGTACTGGTTCGCGCATCGGAAGTAGATGCGGAGATAGGGCCTCGCCTGGCCTGTCGGTTGTTCGGAGGATCGCTGAGAGGTACTCATCCCAAGACGAGTATCGGCCTTGGGGCCAGATTGGCCCCAGTGAAGCCCCGCTGCAAGTTAGGATTGTGTCTGCTTTGGTGCATTGCGCCGAGGCCGACCGATCTAGAATCCTGAAGCACGAGCCGTGCGGTGCACCGCGACATGACATCACCTTTGACCATCCTGCCAGACCCCCCGCCCCCACCGACGGCGATCGGTCTCATCGCGGGAGGCGGCCGATTGCCAACGCTGGTCGCAGAGGGTTTGCGCGAAGCGGGTCATCCGGTCCACGGGCTGGGGCTTTCGGGGATGTACGACCCCGAGCTGCCCCTGCTCTGCGATTCGTTCCGGAATGTCGGGCTCCTTCGGGTCGGTGGCTGGGGCAAGGCCTTGCGCAGGCTGGGCGTTCATCACGCGATCATGGTGGGCAACGTCGACAAAGCGCGGATCCATCACGACCCCCTGAAGCTGATCCGGAGTACACCCGATTTCAGGACGCTGGTGATCTGGTACCGTAAGCTCAGGCACGATCGGCGCTCGCACGCCCTGCTGAGGGCGGTCGCCGACGAGTTGGACCGGAGCGGGGTGGCGCTGATCGATTCGACCATGTCCATCGGGAATCAACTGGCAACCAGCGGCGTCATGACGAGGCGCAAACCAACAGCTGACCAGATGGCTGATATTCAGTTCGTCTGGCCCCTGCTCACCGAGACGCTGCGCCTGGACATCGGACAGGCGATTGCCGTGCGAGACAGGGACGTGATCGCTGTTGAGGCGGTTGAGGGCACTGACCGGATGATTAAGCGTGTCTCTGGGCTGTGCAAGGCCAAGGGCTGGACGCTCTGCAAGGGCGCCCGCGCGGGGCACGACAGAAGAAGCGACGTGCCGACCGTCGGGCTCGACACGATCAAGAACCTCTACGACAACGGCGGGCGCTGTCTCGCTCTGGCAGCGGGCGACGTGATCATGCTCGATAAGCCCTACCTGCTCGACCTGGCTGACGAGATGGGCATCGCGGTCATCGGCGTGCCGATCGGCCCGAGCAGCAGCGCAACGATCCGGGACGACATCCCGACCCGGGACTGATCTGACACATGCCAAAAGATCCGGACAACCCGTATGTCAGCCGG
Organism: Phycisphaera sp.; assembly: GCA_003712165.1. Classification (GTDB taxonomy): domain Bacteria; phylum Planctomycetota; class Phycisphaerae; order Phycisphaerales; family UBA1924. The sequence continues at coordinate 1,002,024 of RHLH01000001.1, read as the reverse complement.
GGCGGGCTCAAGATGCGCCACGCGCTCGAGACGTTTGATATCGCAGTGGAAGGTTCGGCGTGCGCGGATCTCGGCTGCTCGACTGGCGGGTTTACTGACTGCCTCCTTCAGCACGGGGCAGCGTCTGTGGTTTGCGTCGATACCGCCTACGGACAACTTGAGTGGAAGCTGCGATCCGATGCACGCGTGACCGTGATGGAGCGCACGAACGCGCTCCATGCTGAGCCGCCCGAGAAGGGTGTTGATCTGGTGGTCATCGATCTGGGCTGGACGCCTCAGCGGCTCGCGATTCCCGCGGCTCAGAAGTGGCTGAACAATTCCGGCCGCATCATCACGCTCATCAAGCCCCACTACGAGCTGAGCGACCAGAACCGTGAGACCAGGCACGAGGAGATCGTGCTCGATGATGAGCGAGCACAGTCGATCGCGGAGGCATCTGCGGATGCCCTGAAGCCGCTCGGCTTCGAGGTTGCAGGGCTGACGAAGTCGCCGATTCTCGGAGGAGGGAAGCGGTCCAAGAGCAAGTCCAAAGGGAACGCTGAGTGGCTTGCGCTGCTCACGCAGAACCCGTGCTAAGCCTCCTCGGCCCAGCCCGGCTCGGGCTTCTTCGACAGCATCGACCAGAGCATCTCCTGGAGTTCTTTCAGACCCTGACGCGTCGCGCTGGAGATGACGAGGACCTCGTCGTTGCGGCCGAGTTGGAGCTTGGAACGGATCTCGCGGACGAGCTGCTGCTGATCCTCCTCGAGCACGAGGTCGGCTTTGCTGACAACGATGACCTCGGGTTTCTCGGCGAGGATGGGTGAGTACGCCGCGAGTTCAGCGCGGATCTTGTTGTAGTTGTCGAGGGGTGATGAGCCGTCGGTGGGCTCGGATTCGATGAGGTGCGCGATGACGCGTGTCCGTTCGATGTGCTTCAGGAAGTCGTGACCGAGCCCGTGCCCCTCGGCGGCCCCCTCGATGAGCCCGGGTATGTCGGCAATGACAAGCTTCCGGTCGCCGCCCAGATCGGTGATCCCGAGCTGTGGGCTGAGCGTCGTGAACGGGTAGTCGGCGATCTTCGGGTTCGCTCGGGTCATCGCCTGGAGCAGCGTGCTCTTGCCGGCGTTTGGCAATCCCACGAGCCCGACGTCGGCGATGAGCTTGAGCTGGAGCCTGACGGTGCGCTGCTCACCCGGTTCACCCGGGGTTGCCTTGCGCGGGGTCTGGTTCGTTGAGCTTTTGAAGTGCTCGTTGCCGAGCCCGCCCTTGCCGCCCTTGGCGACGACAAATGACTCGCCCGGACCGAGATCGCAGAGCAGCTCGTTCGTGGTGTCGTCGTAGATAAGTGTGCCGGCTGGGACGCGGAGCGTGACATCATCGCTCGATGCGCCGTGCATGGAGCTCGATTTGCCCTGCTCGCCGTTGTCCGCCGACCAGTGGTGATGGCCTCGGTACTCGACGAGTGTGTTGACGTTGTTGTCGGCGATTGCGATGACAGACCCGCCGTTGCCGCCGTCACCGCCGTCGGGGCCTCCCTTGGGCTGGTACTTGGCACGGTAGAACGAGACGCACCCGTCGCCGCCCTTGCCCGCCTTGACCTTGATTGTGGCTTCATCGACGAACATACGCCAGACGATAGGTCGCCTTGGCAGTCGTCACCCGTCAGCGGGATCAAGCGGCTCGCATGTACCTGCCGGTGCAGAACGTCGCGATGAGACGCTCCTTGTCACCGAAGTGGACGAACCGCAAGAATTCGGCGGCCATCTTGGCTGGACCGACCTCGATGTCTTCCTCGTCGAGCCAGGCGATTCGGGCGAGGACCTCGATGTAGCGGTTCTTGGAGCCGGTTGGCGGCAAGCCGTGGATGTCCAGCGGAAGATCGATCCGGAGCATGACGTTGGACCCGACCTCGACCGGGCGGTCCATCTCAAACTTGAGCCCGGATTCTGAGATGTCGTAAGCGTGCCCCTCGAAGTGGAACTCGTCCTGATCGAGCATTCTCATCGTGACGCGGGAGTACATCGGCGAGAGCGTGAAGCGGTCGTGCTTGCGTCGGTTGATGTGGTTCTGCATCTGATGTGTCTCCCGAGCGGGGTCGGCCCCCGGTCGGGAATGGCTATCGGTCCTGAAACGATGGCACTTCAGGCAGAACGACAACTGGATGTTGAAAGATACAGGCGAGAGGTTGGTTCGCAGGTTGAAAGTCGCTTACTCAGCGGGTTCTGAGCCGCGCAGCTCAAGGCTGATGCCCTCGATGCTGACGCCGAGCCTGGTCTCGATCTGCTTGATGATCTCTGGATCGATCGAGCCGTAGAGCTGCTCACTCAGGTCCATAGGGACGTCCATAACGCGGCCCTCTGAGGTCACGAAGTGCGCGTGCTCAGAGACATCCGCGTCATAACGCGAGGCCCCAGATGGGTTTGGCAACCTTTTGCAGAGACCTGCCTGGGCGAGCGCTTCGAGGGTGTTGTACACGGTTGCGAGGCTCATGCCCGGCTGATCCTCGCGGACCTCAGCAAAGAGCTCGTCAGCAGACTTGTGGCACTTGGTGGAAGCGAGAGCGAGGTAGACGTCTTCACGCTGGCGGGTCGCGCGGAGGCCGTGCTGGCGGAGCATTTCCTTGGCCTGCTCGCGGGTGAGAGAGTGGTGGTCGTGTGGGTGCATCACAAGTCCCTTCTACACGGGAGTATAGCGGCCTTGACTGGAACAATTCAAAGAAAGCTCTGAGTGCCCCGCTTTACCAGCTCGGTATCGGCGTTTCGCCGGTCTCGACGGGCGGGCGGGCGATGACCATCTTCCGGTGCGGGATGCCGGCCTCATCGAACTCGTCGCCCTCTGTCGACCAGCCGAGTCGCTCGTAGAAGCTGATCGCAGATGTTTGGGCATGGCAGTAGATACCTTCGAGACCCATGTCTCCAAAAGCCGCGCTCTCGACTTCGATGACGAGTCTCCGGCCTATGCCTTCGCCCTGGCGCTGGGGATCGACAGCCATCTGCATGAGCTTGCCGTAGCCAGGGCGGTCGGTGTCGGGCAGGAGCAGGGCGCAGCCAACGACTCGGTCGCCGCCTGGTGTCTTGGTGGTCGCGACGAAGTGCTCGAACTTGTCTTCGAACCCGGGGTACTCGGAGACGAATCTGTCCATGTCGTAGCCGATGGGCGTCAGCAGGACACGCTCTCTGAGCCTGCACTCGCCCGGGTAGAGAGGATCATCTTTGGTGATTTGCTTGTAGGTGATCAATTCTCAGGCCTCAGTCAGATCCGAACGGATCGGGTCCCAAGAGCGTATCACGCAAGCCGGCCCGGGGCCGGAAGAGACCTGTGAATCCGCAGAGAGTGATGGGCGAACCTACCCTTACAGACCATGTTTGAACGCAGACCAACCCGCCAGATCCGCGTCGGCAACGAGAAAACGGGCGTCGTCCTGATTGGGGGCGGGCTGCCCGGATCCGACGGCAAGCCCACCACCCCTGCGCCGGTCAGTGTTCAGACGATGACCGCCGGATACACCTACGACATCGACCGCTGCGTGACCGAGATCAACAGGCTTGCCGCGGCGGGTGCGGACGTCGTCCGGGTCGCGGTGCCCGAGCGGAAGGACACCGAAGCGCTCTCCGAGATCCTGAACCAGACCTCGGTCCCGATCGTGGCTGACGTGCACTTTCACTTCAAGCGTGCGCTCGAAGCCGTCGAGGCGGGTGTCCACAAGATCCGGCTCAACCCGGGCAACATACAGGACCGCGACCAGGTCAACGCGGTGATCGACGCCTGCCGGGACGCGGGTATCCCGATCCGGGTGGGTGTGAACGAAGGCTCGATCATCGAGCGCAAGGACAAGCAGAAACGCAAAGAAGAGCTCGGCAAGTTTTTCGAGAAAAGCAGCGCGACAGGCACTCTCGGTGCAAAGCACGCCCATCTGCTTGCGCTCATCATCGCAAAGCTTGAGGAGTACATGGAGATCTTCTACGATCGGGACTTTCTCGACGTTGCGATCAGCTGCAAGTCGATGGACGCGGCGTTCACTGTTGCTGCTTACAAGGAGGTCTCGGCACGTTTCGATGAGCCGCTGCATCTTGGCGTGACACACGCGGGCCCGAAAGAGACCGGCGCGATCCGCTCGATCGCCGCGCTGTCTGGCCTCCTGACGCAAGGTGTGGGCGACACGGTCCGGATCAGTTACGCGAACGATCCTGTGTACGAGGTCGAGGACGGGCTTGAGTTGCTGTACTCGCTCGGTCTTCGTGAGCGCGAGGGTGTGGAACTCATCGCCTGCCCAACCTGCGGCAGGATTCAGGTGGACCTGTTCACACTCGTGCAGGATGTCCGGGCAAAGCTTGCGAGCGAGATCACGGTTCCCATGAAGGTCGCGGTGATGGGCTGCGTGGTGAACGGGCCGGGCGAAGCCGAGGGCGCGGATGTCGCGGTCTTTGCCGGTGACCGCAAGGGGATCATCTATGTGCAGGGCGAGCGGGTCGCGAACATCCCAGAGAACGAGATCCTCGACAGGCTTCTTGCGGAGTGTCTGACGTTCCAGCGCCGGGTTCTTGACGGCGAGGCCAAGCTTGGTGAGAAGGTGGTCGAGATTGTGCCGCCCGATCCGATCGGCGAACTCGGTTCTGGTGTCGAGAAGATCGCATCGGGCAACGTCGCCAAGGCGACGGGGCTAACGATCAACGAGACCTGATCCCTAAGACTTCACCTCAGCGAGCATCCTGCGGGCGCAGCGTGTGGCGCGTGCGCGCTCGGAGTCGTCGCCTGATGACCGCGCGATCTCTGCGACGCGTGCGGCGACATCGGACCAACGTCTGCCTGCAACCGGCCGGAGGGTCGAGAGGCTCCGTTCGACCAACCATAACGCTGCGGCTCTGGAGGTCTGGTCTTCTTCGCCAAGCGTCGAGAGCACACGTTCGACCGTGTCCTCGGGCGCGCTTTCTTGCTGGAGCAGCACGCGCAGGGCGCTGGTCTTTACGCGGTGATTCTGGTCATCGCACGCGGGGCTGAGTATCTCGACCATGGAAGAGGCGCGGCCTCGTGGGCGTTTCGGTTCGGCTTCTACCGCGTTTGCGCGGACGCGTGCGTTGTGGTGCGAACGAGCCGCGGCGAGGAGTCTGGCGACCGACGGGTGCGGGAGTTCGGGCACGATCGTGAGCACGGATGAGATGATGCGCCACGCGGGTGAGTCGTCGCTGCGGAACGCGAGGTCGAGCGTTTCGATGAGCGCATCGGTGAGTTCGTCGGCGACGCCTAGTCTCTTGACGACGTGCACGGCTTGGGTGATCTCTCGTTCATCTCCCGAGGCGAGCTTGACGCGCAGGCTCTCGATGGCCTGGTTGCGATCGTGGGCAAGTTCGCGTCTTGCGATGATGGTGTCTCGGCTGATCAGCTTGCGGGGCTTGACGAGGTTGCGGACTGCCTGGTGCTTGCTCCGGCTCAGCTTGGATCTGAGGTCGGTCGTCAGCTGATCGGTGTGCGTGTGGACGAGTCGCAGGGCAGCGGAGTTTGCGATGGGCGCTGCGGTGTCGAATGCGAAGTCTCGGACCAACGGCCCCGGCGCCCGGCGCAGAGCGGCGAGCCTTGCTGAAGGGTCGGGATCGACGAGCAGAGGTTCGAGCAGCAGGTCACACGAGGCGGCGTCGGCGCCGATGGTGTCCATCCACTGCGGCAAGCCCCTGCGGGTTTCTGCGGGTGCCGAGTCGATGTCCTCGGGTGTGGGCACGAGAGCTGGCCACTGGGCTCTTGTGACTCGGGCTTTGATGGGCACACGCCGGGCGGCTCGGATGCCGAGGTGGGCCTTTGAGATGACCCCCATCAGGTCGGCAGAGTCCGTGCCGACGACGAGACACTCGATGGCGGACTTGCGCATCTCGGGCTCGGTCAGCATCTCCCACGCGCGAATCCTGCCGACGGAACCGGATGCGCGACGCAGAGCCGAGCGGAACCCCATGCGGACGGCTTCGTCTCGCTCGGTGAGCCATGAGGACTTGGTTGATGTCGATCGTGCTCGCAGCGTCCGCTGATCCAATAGCAGCAGAGCGGTGTCCATGATCTCGGGCGCGCGGTGGTCGTGGAACCGGTCCGCCGCTGTGAGGACTTCCGAGGTGATGCGCTCGTATAGGTCGTTGTCGACCGCATCTGTGATCCGAAGATCGGCGAGGGTTGAGGCTAGCTGTTTAAGCGCGAGCCGAGCGCCCTGGGCGACCAGCTCGTCTTTGTCCTCGGCGAGCGGCAGGATGCTCGGTAGCAGAGCCGGCTGGCCGGCGTCGCACGCGAGATCGACTGCTGACCTGCGGGCGAGTTCTGTCTCGCTGCGCGCGAGCATCCTGACGAGAGTCGGCATCGCGGAGCCGACCTGTTCGCGCAGGTGAGCGCGGGCTTCGGGGGTGAGCCTGGTATAGGCGCTGGCGATGAGCCTCTGGAGCTTTCGCACCCTTGAAAGCCTGGCGCTGCGCAGGAGTCGTACTGTTTCGTCGATCGGGTCGTGGCCCGCGGGATCGGCGGGTCTGGATTCCAGGTTCCGGCAGATATCGAGAAGCTCGATGACGGCGCGTTCGGTGTCAGCCGACGAAAGGCGGCGTGTGTTGCGTACGGAGCGAGCCAGAAGCCTCGGCGAGGTGAGACTGAGGATCAGGAACTGGAAGGCTGTCGGTTGCATGGGGTGTGGGTTTGCTCCTGCTGTCAACTATCGGCAGACGACAGGGAATCGCAAAAACACGGGGGTTGTACGAGGACAGGGGTTCCATTTTTTTGTATGCACAATATGATGGGGCCGCTGCAAAAAGTTGCTGATCCGCTTGTGGGCAAGGGTGAGTCGGCGGCTTGTGGGGGCTACCGTTTTCAGGTCATAAACCGGCAGGGAGGCCGGTTGGCAGCCAGCGACGGAGCGCCCCTCAGGCGAGAGCCTGGGCGGATCCGAAACCATGCCGCCAGGAATGGGCGGCGCTGGAGCCAGCCATGGACGTCGTAACCAAACAGTTGTGCACTCAATCGTACCAAGTCGTTCTGTACGCCCGCGCGCTCCATCCGGAGCTCTTCGATCTTCGGAGCCGGAAGGTGGTTCACCACGGCCGGTATGAGCTCGAATCGTGGCTTATGCCAGGGAATCACGTCCTTCGATTCGAATTGGGTGATACTTGCGCCAGCGAGCTCGTGATCGATCGCGAGGACAACCTGCCATCGACTGGGGTGGTTTCCGCGTTCCCTTGCGCTGGTGAGAAGGACTTCGAGCACTCGTTCGAGACCGGCAAGGTCAAGTACCTCACGACGGTCCAGACTGAGATGCTCAGCGAGAACCTCTACCTCTCGACGTACCGAGAGATGATGGACCACATCCGTGAGAACGAGTCCCAGACGTTCTCCTGGGAGTCGGAGGCAGGGCCCAACCTGTCAGTCCTTGATGTTCAGGCGATGCACACCGAGGTGCATATTCAGGCGTACCACCTGGTCGCACAGGGCGGGTTCGTGCTCAGGACGGCCTCGATTTTCGAGCATCAGGCCGACTGAAAGCCCATTCCTGCTCAAAAATGATCGCTGGGCTTGGCGTTGGGACTTGCCGCGCCGATACTGGTGTGCGATGACAGTCCGCCAGATCAAGTTCGACGAGCGAATTCGCAGGCCCCGCTGAGGGTCGCTGCTCGGGTATGCCCGGGCATCATCGAGCCGGGGCGGGGCATGAGGGCATGGCTGATCACGAGTGGATCGGGCCGGGCCTTGGCCGAAGTCTGTCAGAGCATCCCCTACTATCGCACACACCTGAATGAAGCCGCGACCCGGAAGCGTTTTTTGCCTGGTCGCGTGGAGTGAACCGCCATGAGCGCGTCAGAAACCGACACGAAAGCCGCCAAGCCGGACAAGAACCGGTACAAGTCGACATTGAATCTGCCCAGGACGTCCTTCCCGATGAAGGCAAACCTGCTGCAGAACGAGAACCAGAGCATCAAGCGCTGGGACAAGTTTGGTTTGTACAAGAAACTGCGGGACTCGGGGAGCGAGAAACCCAAGGGCCGGTTCGTGTTCCATGATGGGCCGCCTTACGCGAACGGGTCGATCCACCTCGGGCACCTGATGAACAAGTGTCTGAAGGACTTCGTCGTGCGCTCGCGGACGGTGATGGGCTACGACGTGCCGTTCGTTCCCGGCTGGGATTGTCACGGGCTGCCGATCGAGCACAAGGTGATGACTGGTCTCGTTGAGAGCGGCAAGATCAAGAAGTTGCTGGATCTCGATGAGGACAAGCGAAGGGTCGCTGTTCGGCGCGAGTGCCAGAAGAACGCGGAGAAGTTCCAGAAGCTCCAGACGGGCCAGATGCAGCGGCTCCTGACGCTTGCTGACTACGAGGATCCGTACCTGACGATGCAGCCCCGCTACGAGCGCGAGGTGCTTGAGGTCTTGGGCGATCTCTGCAGGGAGGGGCTCGTGTACCGGGCGCTCAAGCCCGTGCACTGGTCGGTGGACAACGAGACGGCGCTCGCCGAGGCTGAACTTGAGTACTACGACCGCGAGGATCTCTCGGTGTTCGTGGACTTCGAGTGCGCCGACGCGGACGACGTGTACGAGCGGTTCGGGCTTACGGGTGATGATCGACCGGGGACGAAGCCGAGCCTGATGATCTGGACGACAACGCCCTGGACGCTGCCTGCGAACATGGCGGTCGCGGTGAACGAGAAGTTCGAGTACGCGCTGGTTCGTGTTGACGGGAACGTGACGGTTCTGGCCTCGGGACTCGTCGAGCAGGTAACGAAGCAGGCCAAGAGCGATTCGGTTGAGGTGCTGGCGACGACGACGGGCGACAGGCTTGTTGGCGTTCGTTACAAGAGCCCGCTTCGTGATGAGGTGCCGCCCGCGGACGGGCCGGTGGACAAGGTGTGGTCGGTGGTTCAGGCGGACTATGTCACGCTTGAAGACGGCACCGGGCTCGTGCACACCGCGACGGGGCACGGCGCCGACGACTACCAGACAGGTCTGCGTGAGGGCATCGGCGTGTACTGCCCGGTCAGGGGCGACGGCACGTACGACGAGACTGTTCCCGAGTGGCTGCGCGGGATGCACGTGTTCAAGGCAAACGCGCTCGTCGCTGACCGGCTCGGCGAGAGCGGGCATCTGTACCACTCGAACACGTTCATGCACAGCTACCCCCATGACTGGCGGAGCAAGGGACCCGTGATCTTCCGCGCGACGGAGCAATGGTTCGTGGGTGTCGATCGCCCGACGAATCGCGACAACAAGTCGCTGCGCGATCTTGCGATGCAGAAGACAGAGTCGGGCGTTGAGTTCATCCCGGCGTGGGGCAAGAACCGGATGCGGGGCATGCTCGAGGGGCGGCCTGACTGGTGCATCAGCCGTCAGAGGGCGTGGGGTCTTCCGATCCCGAGTTTCACGCTGCCTGGCGGCGAGAGCTTCATGACCGAGGCTGTCGTTCGCGCTGTCGCGCAGGTTGTGAGCGAGAAGGGCTCGGACGCGTGGTTCACGATGGACGCGGGTGACCTGCTGGCAAACTACGATGCGGCTGGCGACAGCGAGGCGCCGGAAGAGGTTCGCTCGGGCCAGGTGGCTCTCTCGGAGTTGACCAAGGGCCGGGACATCCTCGATGTATGGTTCGAGTCGGGTTCGTCGTGGAACGCGGTGATGCGGGAGCGACTTGGCGATGACGGGTTCCCGGTCGATCTCTATCTCGAAGGCTCTGACCAACACAGAGGCTGGTTTCAGTCGTCGCTGATCGCGGGGCTTGGGAGCAAAGGTGAGCCGCCTTACAGGGCTCTGCTCACTCACGGGTTCATGGTCAACAAGGACGGCAAGAAGTTGAGCAAGAGCTCGGGCGACACGATCGAGGAGCTTTTCAAGGAGTTCGGCGCCGATGTGCTGCGCTGGTGGGTGAGCTCGCTCGCGTACGAGAACGATGTCAAGGTCGATCACGAGTTCTTCAAGGGCGCGGGCGAAAGCTACCGGAAGGTACGCAACACGCTCCGGTTTATGCTGAGCAACCTGAACGACTTTGATGTCTCGAGGGATGCTGTCGAGCTCTCGTCGATCGATCCGGCTTGCGTCGATGCCTGGGCGCTTGGTGAGCTCGACAAGCTGACCGAGGCGGTCACGGGTGCGTACGAGCGGTACCAGTTCAAGCAGGCCCACTCGGCGCTGTACAACTTCTGCAACGACACGATGAGCTCGGTGTACCTGGCGGCGGTCAAGGACAGGCTGTATTGCGACGCGGTGGATTCATCCAGGCGGAGGCGCACGCAGACGGCGTTGTACAGGATCACCGATCAGCTGTGCAGGCTTCTTGCGCCGATGCTCTGCCACACCGCGGACGAGGCGTTCAGATCGCTGACCGGCGATGACGAGGCTTGCGTGCATCTCGAGGAGGTGCTGGACGCGACTGGTGTGAAGCCGAGCGATGCGTGGTTGAGTGCGATGGAAGCAAGGGATGCCGGCCTGCTCGCGATGGAAGCATCAAAGACATCCGGCGTCGAGAATCCTCTTGATATGGCTGTCGTTCTTGCAGACAAGTCGGGTGCGCTCGAGTTGATCGAGCATGGCGACCTTGCGGATTTGCTCGGTGTGAGCGAGGTTACGCTTGATGCGTCTGCTGAAACTGCAAGCGTGACCGACCTTCGTGACAGACCCCGATGTGAACGCAGCTGGAAGCGTGACGGTACGGTTCGCGAGCGTTCTGACGGCGGGATGCTCTCGGGCCGGGACGCGGCGGCGGTCGGGGTCGAATAAGGTTCTCGGACGAGGCAGAGCCCGGACGTTGCGCGGTGGCAACACCTGTAGGGGCGGGCATGTCCCGATTCTGTGGGTGTTGCGGCATCGCGCGTTGACCGCAGGCAACACGGGCCGATAGAGCATGTGATGTCTGCAGACAATGCCCAGGAACCACACCGGATTCTGATTGTTGATGATGACCCGATCGTCGCTGAATCACTCGAGGAGCTGCTGCGCGTCTCGGGGTACGAGGTGACGTCTGCGCTCAGCGGGTCAGAGGCGCTCGAACTGATTACGGCTGCGGGGCGGGCGCCTGATGCGATCATCACGGACGTGTTTATGCCCGGCATGGACGGGTTGGCGCTGATGCGTGAGATCAAGGAACTGCGGATCGGTTCCGCGGTGATCATGCTCACCGGTTACGGCACGGTCGAATCCGCGGTTGAGGCGCTTCGGCTTGGCGCAGCGGACTACCTCACGAAGCCGGTCGTCGAGGACGAGCTTCGACTCGCGATCGAGAGGGCGATCCAGCAGCGGTCGCTGCTCCAGGAAAACGAGACTCTGCGGAAGCAGTTGGATGACAAGTTCAGCCTCGACTCGATCGTGGGTCGCGATGCGCGGATGCAGCGGGTATACGAGCTGGTGTCGGCGGTGGCGCCGAGCAAGACGACCGTGTTGATGTCGGGCGAGAGCGGCACGGGCAAGAGCCTGATCGCGCACGCGATCCATCAGCAGAGCGAACGCTCACGCGGGCCATACGTCGAACTCGCGTGCGGCTCGATCCCGGAGACGCTCCTTGAGAGCGAGCTCTTCGGGCACGTGAAGGGCTCCTTCACGGGCGCTCATACAGACAAGGTTGGCAAGTTCCAGGCGGCGCACGGGGGGACGCTCTTCCTCGATGAGATCAACTCGGCGAGCCCGGGGATGCAGCTCAAGCTCTTGCGGGTATTGCAGGAGCGGAAGTTCGAGCAGGTCGGTTCGAACGAGACTCAGGAAGTCGATGTACGCGTGATCCTCGCTTCGAACGAATCGCTCGACAGGCTTGTTGCAGAAGGTCGGTTCAGGCAAGACCTGTACTACCGGATCAATGTTGTGCAGATCGATCTGCCGCCTCTGCGAGAGCGGGCGAACGACATACCCCTGCTTGCGGAGCACTTCCTCGATCAGTTTGGCCGGGAGATGGGCAAAGAGCTGATCGGGTTCAGTGACGAATCGATGGCTGCACTGATGCGGTACACCTACCCGGGTAATGTGCGTGAGCTTCAAAACATCATCGAGCGAGCCGCGGTGCTCTCAACGATGCAGACAGTCGGCATCGATGCGCTTCCGTCACACGTTGTCGATGGGCAGGCTGCATCGCATCCGCTCTCGATCGTTCAGGAAACTGATGATGAGTGGGAGCCGATGTCGCTCGCCGAGGCGCTCAGAGGGCCCGAGCGGCAGATCCTGCTGCGAGCTCTCGAGGCGAACAACTGGAACCGTTCGCAGACAGCGGACCAGCTCGAGATCAACCGGACAACACTCTACAAGAAGATGAAAGCCTTCGGGATCGACGGCGACGGTGGTAAGCTCGCAAGCTAACGCTTGATCGCGGTCGCGAGAAGCGTCTCGGGTTTGATCGCAGCGTTCTGAGCACTGAATATGCCCGGTGGAAGATCACCTTCTACCGGCTCGTTGCCGGGGATCTGCCCGAGTTCGTGCGTGATGTCGAACCGAGACGCGACGATCTCTGTGAACTGCTCGGATGTAAGGCTGTGCTCGTGGAAGTCGGTGAGCCCGAGATCGTTCGGGGTTGAGATGACGAGCACGCCTCCTGGTTTGAGAACCCTCGCGAATTCGGTGATTACAGCGGATGGATCACTGGTGTGCTCGATCGTCTCGAAGCTGGTGATGAGATCGCAGGACTCGTTTTCCTGCTTCGTCGTTGCGGCGTCGGCGACCGCGTAGTTTGTGTTTGATCTTGCGTGATACCGGCTGGCATAGTCAATGCACGCCTGATCGATATCCAACCCCATCACGCGCTTTGCGCCCAGGTCGGCTAGCAAAGCAGAGCCGTAGCCTGTACCGCAGGCGATATCGAGAATACGAGCGTTCTCTGCGAAGCTGGCGGCGAGTGTGTACCTGCGGATGTGGATCTCGGTGCGTGCCGGCGGGAGCGTGCCGACTGATGCGTCGTGCCGCTCGGCCCTGTTATCGGCGAGCCACTCGGCGTCGGCGCGTGATCGTCCGGCGTCGAGCAGGCGAGCGATGACCTGATCCCTGCCTTGCGGACCGGGCTCGTAGACAGGGATTGGTTTGCCGTAGATCCACAGGATCGGGAGGGAGTCGCCGAACGAGAGCAGCGCGTTCTGGTAGAGCCGAGACTCGCCATGTTCAGAGCTGATGACGATCGCGTCAACCCCCAACCCGCTTGAATGAAGCTGGTCTGGACGTATGACGGGCACGCCATCGATGCTGGTCTTCTCAGTGAAATCATCGAGCACGCAAGTCACATGAACTCCACGCCAGAGCCAGGGTTGCCTGATGAAACGACGCGTGTGTACGCCCCCGCCGTAGAGAGCGATCCGGCGGAATCCCTGCTCGGCGCACGTGATTGCTGTGCGATCAACAAGTCTTGTTCGCAGGCCATCTACTTGGTTCATTTGCTGGAGCGGATCGAGTCGGATATCTGGACCAACAGTTTGCATATGCTATTGATCGGGCTAGCGCCATTCGTGACTGTGAAATACGTCTGAGCGAGCACGTGGGGCATGAATCGCCGGATAGCGCGTTCTTTGGTCGATTAAGAATGTACTTGGGTGCAGCGTAAGAAAGAAGTGGGCGGAGAGGGATTCGAACCCCCGAAGGCTTTCGCCGACAGATTTACAGTCTGTTCCAATTGTCCACTCTGGCATCCGCCCATCGTGGCCGGGCCTTGGGCCCGGGTGGAAATGTAGGTCTCACGGACGGGATCGGCAAGGCTGGGGAGGTTCTGAAGTCTGCTCGCTAGCTGGCTGGCTCGGCTGGGTTCTCGGCCTTGGGCTTGGTCCAATCCCAGTCGGGGTCCTTGTCGAGCTTGGTCGAGCCCTGACGGATGCAGCGGAGACAGATGAGGGCGTCCTCGTACGCTGGGCTCTGCCAGCATCGATCCTTGCGTTCCTCGAGGCACATGGTGCAGGTGTAGCCCGGCTCGAGCGAGGTCTGCTCCTCGAGCACGACGAACCGGAAGGCGACGGTGAGGCAATCACCCGAGATCAGAGCGCCGCGGTGGCCCTCGACCATTGGGAATGAGCCGTCCCAGGCTCTGCGGGAGAAGTCGCAGATGAAGTCCTCAGGCTGCATGTTGTCGAGATCGGCGCCCTCTCTTTGCATGGACAGAGTGTAGGAAGCCTGGGTGAGACTCAATCGATGGCGATGACGATGTCTGCGAACCGGTGGCCGAGCTCGATCATGCTCTGTTCGTCGTAGTGGATGCCATCGGGCAGCCAGCCGAGGTCGTCGGTGTCGATCCAGTACACGTTCGGGATGTTGGTAGCGACGTAGACCTGCGCGTCACGGACCATCTGAGCGTGTGGCTGACCGGCGTCTCTGATCCGCCCCAGGATGAACGGCATCTCGGGATCACCCACGAATGAGCGCATGCTGGCGATGAACTTGGTGAGGTTGCTCGCGTACTTGCGTGCCCGGTAGCGTTTGTCGGTGTCAGACTCGCCCTGCATCCAGAGGAAGCCCTCGACGCGGTAGTCGTAGCCCATCGCGGTGAGCTGATTGAGCGCGTCGTCCATCGCAAACTGGATTTCGTTCCAGAGGATGCCGCCGTTCGGGTACTCACGGTTGGGCGTGGTCCAGTAATTGAACAGGCTGGTGCCGCCCACTGCGAACTTGATGATGACGATCTGATCATCGGGATTCGCGAACGCGAGGTCGCTGCCGAAGCTAAGCTCAGGTCCGAAGTAGAAACCGGGGGCGGCGTCAGAGCAAGAAGCGCCGGAGGTGCCCGGCGTGAGCGGCGCGAAGCCCGGGTTGAGTTCGTTGCCCCAGTAGAGCATGACGTCGTCGTTCGCAGAAGCCCACATCGGATCGACGTTGCGGACGTCGTCGCAGCCGGCCATGTTGGATTGGCCTGCCATGATGTAGACCTTGAGCGCACCGGGCTCTGGCTCGGGCAGGTCGGGTGGATCGAGACGCACGTTGGCGATCGAGAAGAGCTCGTTCGACTCGGAGCTGGTGTCACCGATGATGCGGATGTCGGTGAGCTTGGAGATGATCGCCTGGAACTCTTCCTGCGTCGGTGGTCTGCGGCGGCCCACGAGGGACCAGTCTTCGCTCTCTTCGAACGGGATCTCGTACGCCAGCAGCGTGTTCGCCTCTGCGGGTTCGTGCAGGGCGAGCTTGACGGTCAGCGTGCCCCACTGCGTCTGGCCCGACATGCGGATCTTGGGCTGGCTTGGCCAGAAGTTCGGCGAGTCCGTCATGAACTCGAAGCTGAAGAGCCCGCCGTAGGCGGCGGAGACATCGCCCAGAAACTTCGAAGGCGCTTTGAAAGCCATGGTGCCGTAGTGGATGTCTTGCTGGGTGATCATCCCGGGCTGCCACTCGATGGCGGCGTTCTTGTTGGCGACGGTTCTCCAGCCGTCGGTGCCGGTCGAGAAATCACTGACAGCGATCTGGGCATTCGCGCTTGCGGCGCAGCACAGACCAAGGGCACAGCCGAGCAGGGCGCGTGTACGAGCGAGCATCATTGAGCATTCCTTCGCTTCTTCGATTGCTACAGAGAACAGACCGCGTGCCCCGTCGCGGATGGCTTGACCGACTCACGGTTCGGGTGCACGCTATCGAAGATAATGCGGGCTCTTGGCGCGGCCAGCAGAATGCTCAGATTCCGTGCCGGTTCTCGCGTTGATATCGGGCCTGCCGGTGGTTCTAGGTCCTTACTCTCCCGAGCGGACGGCTTCGACCACAATGTCCATGTCAGCCTGGTCGGCAACGCCGTCGCAGTTGAGATCGACGGGATTCTGCGTCCAGTCGTAGAGATCGTCCACGTCTGCGACGCCGTCGCGGTTGACGTCGCCTCTTGGTTCGAGGAAGACGTAGAGGCGTTCTGCGAAGCGCTGCCCGAGAATGAGCATGCCTGGTTCGTCGTAGTGGATGCCGTCGGGGAGGAAGTTCAGGTCGTCGGTATCGAACCAGCAGGCCCACGGGTCTGCGTCTGCGACGGTGACCTGTGCAATACGGACGTCTTCAATGTGCTCCTGTCCAGCATCTCGGACTCTGCCCAGGATAAAAGGCATCTCGGGTTCGCCGAGGAACGCCCGGATCTCCGCGATGAATGCGGTGAGTTTCTCATCGTAGTCGCGGGCGCGGAATCGGCGGTCTCCGTCGGATTCGCCCTGCATCCAGAGGAATGCCTCGATCGTGTAGTCGTGGTTGAGTGCGCCGAGTTCTCCGAACGCTGCGGTGAGCGTGTCGAGGAGTTCGTTCCACATTGGTCCGCCGTCTGGGAATTCGTTGTCGGGCGTGGTCCACTGGCTGTAGAGGTTTGTGCCGCCCACCGCGTACTTGATGATCGCGATCCGGTCGTGCGGGTAGAGCTCCGCGATCTCGGCGCCGAAACCGAGCTCGGGTCCGAAGAAGAACTCGGGCGCTGAGGATGCGCACGACGCGGTTGAAGAGCCAGTGGTGAGAGAGAGGAAGCCAGGGTTGGGATCCTGATCGTCCCAGTAGAACATGTGCCTGTCGATCGGGAGCTGCCAGATCGGGTCCACGTTTCGGACATCGTCGCAGCCGGACATGTTGGATTGGCCGGCGAGGATAAAGACGCGGACGGTCGCGGCGTTCATGGTCACGTTGTCGAGCCAGTAGTAATCGCCCGGGTCGGCGTCTGAATCGCACGTGATGCGGATCTCCGTCAGGCTTGAGAGCACTTCCTTGAACTCGAGCGCCGAGGGCGAACGGGCCTGGCCAACAACGTTCCACGGTTTCGATTCTGAGAAGATGATCGTGTAGTCGTTGAACGCGTGCGCGGGCATGGGAGGTGCTAGCTTGAGTTCGAGCGAGAGCGGACCCTGCGTTGTGGTGCCGGTGATCTGCACGCTCGGGTTCGATGGGGCGAAGGGGAACTTCGAGGTACTGATATCGAAGCTCAACGTGCCTCTGTACGCGGCGACCTTGTCGCCCAGGAATGCTGCGGGTGCGACGAAAGCCATCTGCCCCGGGCCCGTGTCCTGCTGCGTGAGCGAGCCTGCGATGAGGACCGGGGCGACACCGCCGTTGTCTGCGGTGGTCCAGCCCTCGGTATCGATGTTGAAGTCGCTCTGCACGAGCTGCGCCTGCGCTGAAAACGCTAGCGTGCTCGCCGCAGCGGTGATCGGAATGAGTTGCTTGAACCTGTTCATGCCTGTTGAGCAATCCCTTGCGTAGAGGCTCCGCTCCGCAGAACCTGGAATCCCTGCAGCGACACCCCGCGTGCGCTAACTTGGATATATGCGACAAACGCCGCTGCCATGTGTCAAAAATGCTATCGGTATACCGAGAATCAAGCCAAATCAGCGATTCTCGGGACGTTTCAAGCTGTCAGATAGTACCAAACCAGTCGATATAGTCGTCAAACAGACCACTACTATCGGGCGTTGATCTACCAGTAACGGCCGACAAGTTTGTTGCTCTTGAGCACTTCAACCCGGTCGAGAATGGGCATCCGCACGACATCCTCGAGCAGCGGTTCGACCAGGCTCCTGAACTGGACCTGCTGCTCCGCTATGGGGAGCAGCGCGTCGATGACCGAGAGCCCCCGCTCTTCGACGAGCCGTTCGTACTCGTCATAGATCCTGCTTTGGAAAAGTCTGAAGCTTTGGTACGGGTCTTCGCTGAGACCGAGGTCCATGCCTGCTTCGTAGTACTTGAGCTCGGGTCTGCCGTGCAGAATGCGTGATAGCGCTTCTTCGAGCGGGAGTCTGAAGTAGACGGCGAGCGAAGGCTTTGGAGCGAAGCGGTAAAGCCTGCGGACAAAGTCACGGTCCATGCCGCGCGCTGCGTCGCGAGCGAATGCGGTGTAGATGTAGCGGTCTGCGAACACGACACCGCCCGCCTGGAGCGAGGGCAGAATCTCGCCCTCGAGACGGTCCGCGAAGTCAGCTGCATGGATGAGCGAGAACGTCAGCGGCGTGAGCTGCCGCGTGGCTTTGCCCCGCCTGGTTGTCTCACGCACGAGATCAGAGGAGTTCCACTCGCTGAAGTAGGAGCAGTATCCGAGTGAGGCGACCCACTTCTTGAGCAGATCCATCTGTGTGCTTTTGCCGGAACCGTCCAGTCCCTCGACGATGATGAGCTTGCCGGGCAGCGGCTCTTCGCTGTAGGACTTGAAAGGCTTGCGCGATTTGGCTGACTTTGCAGAGTCACCCATGCCCGGATCGAGCCAGCGGATGATGGTCTCGACTTCGAAGACCTCAACGAAGAGATCTGACTTGCGCTGAGCACCCTCGATACAGGCCGTGGGGTTGACCTTACTGACCGCGAGGATGCGGATCGTGTTGTCTTCCTTCTCGACTTTCACGGATTCGACATCGCGGGTGTGCGTTCGGTCGAGCCCGTCGGCAATGCGGAGGATGCCCGCCAGCTTGCGCACGACAGTCTGACTCTCTGATGTGAGCCGCTTAAACTCGTCATGCGAGGGGCTGGGTTTGGTTTTCCGATGGTACCTTGCGATGACGGCAATGAGCTCGATCTCCTCCTGTGTGAAGCCCGCTAGGCCCGAGTGCAGGATGAGGTGATAGCTGTGCCTGTGGTGGCGGTTGTAGTTCATGACCGCACCGACGTCGCGCAGGATCGCAGCGGCTTCGAGCACCTCGCGGAGCCGGCGGTGGTGCTTGATGACATTCAGCTTCGCGAGTTGGTCGTAGATGCTCGTGGCGATCTTTGCGGTGTGGATCGCGCCGGGGATGTTGACGCCGCAGCGGTCGGCGAACTCGACCGCGGTTGCGAGTGTCGGGAGCGCCCCCGCCGCGACAGCGGACGACGCTCCGGCGAGTTCATCGATCATCTCGAGGATGATGCCGTCGCGGATACCCCGGTCGTGGACCTTGACCGCGTTGACATTCAAGAGATCGAGCAGCGACTCGATGATGACAAGGCCCGCGACGATGATGTCGGCGCGTTCGGTGCTGAGTCCCGACAGCGATGCACGCTCGGAGACCTGCAGCGCGGCGAGGACATCGATGAACTCGCGGATCTCAGCGAGGGTGACCTCGTGACCTCTGCTGGAATTCGGGAAGAAGGTGGGCAGGTCACCCGTGTCTTCCTGCCGGGTTGCCATCATGGCGAGGCATGTGATCGTGCCCCCGGTCCCCACGAGAATCGCGGGATCGGACTTGAACTCCTTCGAAGCGGCGGACACCGCTTCACGAACGAACGCCCGCATCTCTTCGAGTTGGTTCTCGTTGCCGGGCTCGCAGTGCCCGAAACGCTCGGTGAGCCGGACGGCTCCGAACTTGAGTGCGTGGACGGCATCGATCTTGCCGTCGTCGAGCGAGACGAGTTCGGTGCTCCCGCCTCCGATGTCGGCGACTGCTGAGGCGATTCCTTCGAGATCAAACTCGCCCGCGACAGACCGGACCGCGAGCTCGGCTTCTTTCTGTGCCGAAACGACCTCAACGGGGTGCCCCGTTCTCGTGCGGATCATCTCGATGAACTCGGCTTTGTTCTCGGCATCGCGGACCGCTGCGGTAGCGACGATGCGCAACTTGCGCACACCGAAGCCTCGCGCGATATCGCACATATGCGAGACGGCGTCGACTGATGCGGCCATCGCCTCGGGATTAAGGTGGCCTGGTGTCGCGGATTTGCGCCCGAGGCGCGTCATTGCCTTCTCGTCGTCGATGACCCGGTAGCCGCCCGAGCGGGGCGCATCTGCAATAACGAGTCGGATGCTGTTTGTGCCGAGATCGATCGCGGCGAGACGTGATGCACGCTGGCTCGGGTTTGCGACGTGGTAATCGGGGATGGACATGACTTACTTGCCCTCCTCGGCTTTGGCTGAGGTAGGCCTCACGCCGGTGTGATCGAGGACAGCCTTCGTTTGATCCTTCAGGTCGCCGAACACTTCGCGCATTGTTTTGTTTGCGTCGATACGCGTGAGGTGGTACCGCTCGACGAGATCGTCAAAGACACGTAGGAGACGCTGCTGATAACGGATGAAAGACGGGTAGATATTGCGTTCTTCCTGGAAGTCTAGTCCTGACTCCCAGTGGTCGAACCCGCCGCCCGAGAGTACGCGGGGGATGAGGTTCTCGACGGTGACATCGAGGTAGAACACTGCATCGGGCTTTGGTGCAAACCTGTACATGTCTTCCGCCCATTCGGGGTCCGAGCCTCTGACGATTGAGCGGGCGAGGCTGGCGTAAATGTAGCGGTCGGTGAGCACAACAAAGCCAGCTCTGAGCGCGGGGAGAATGTCGTTCTCGACACGATCGGCGAAGTCCGTCGCGTAGAACAGGTCCATCGTGAGTGGGCCCAGCGTGTGGCCAGCCTTGGCTTTCTGGATGCCTTCGCCCGCGAGCCCGGAGCTTGTGAAGGCGGTGTACACCACGCCGTAGCCGTCGTTCTCGAGCCATTCACGGAGGAGAGCGATGTGGCTCGATCTTCCGGCGCGGTCGGTGCCTTCGATGCAGATAAGTGCACCGGGGTGCTCGCTTGTGTCAACGGGGTTGGCACCACTCAATGGGTAATGCTCTGAGTAGGCCAGACCGCGGTAGCCGATTTCTTCGAGCTGGTTCTGGTTGGGATCGGGTTGCATCGCTCCTCCGTGTGTGCTCGTGGATTGTAGTCAACCCTCGCACGATTACCGGAGAAAGAGACTGGTCAGCCGACGTTCGCAGATTCTTCAAACATGGCTTCGACGAAGCGTTCCGGGTCGAATGGCTCGACATCGTCCGGGGTCTCGCCGACACCGATGAGTTTGACAGGGAGGTTTGTCTGCTCGCGGATGGCAACGACCATGCCGCCCCGGGCAGTGCCGTCGAGCTTGGCGAGGAAGATGCTGGTGACCCCGGCTGCCTCGGCGAAGCCCTCGGCCTGCCTGAGCGCGTTCTGGCCCGCGGTCGCGTCGAGCACAAGGATGACCTCGTGGGGCGCCGAGGGGATCTGTTTCTCGACAACTCGGCGGATCTTGGTGAGCTGGTCCATCAGCCCGGCTTGGGTCTGGAGCCGACCCGCGGTGTCGAGGATGATGACATCTGCTCCTCTGGCGAGACCGGCAGAGCAGGCGTCGTATGCCACTGCCGCGGGGTCCGAGCCTTCGTGGCCCTTGACGATGTCAACGCCCAAACGCTCGGACCATATCTCGAGCTGTCGCACGGCGCCTGCTCGGAACGTGTCGCACGCGCCGAGCAGGACCTGCTTGTTGTCGTCCTTGAAGCGTTTGCAGATCTTGGCGATGCTTGTGGTCTTGCCCGCGCCGTTCACGCCCGTGACGAGGATGACCGTCGGGCCCGACTCTGCTGTGTGGAGCTTGCGGTCCTCCTCGGGCCACATCGCTTTGATCTCGCGCTTGAGGTACTCGAGCGCATCCTCACCCTTGGTCATGTCGCCCTTGCGGTAGGCATCCTTGATTCCGGTACAGAGCGTCCGGGCGGCAGAGACGCCAACGTCGGCGCGGATGAGCCTGGCCTCGATCTCTTCGATGAGCTGCTCATCGAGCTTCCGACCGGAAAGGAGCGAGACAATGCCCCCGAAGCTCTCGCGCGTTTTGGCGAGGCCTGATTTGAGTTTGCCGATAACTGATTTGAAGAGCGCCATGGGATCAGCTCTCCGCAGATTCGCTCGCCGAAGCGGGAGTGTCGGCGAGGACTTGCTTGAGGAGTTTGTCGAGGATGGCGTTGATGAACGCGGGCGATTTCTCGGTGCTGAATTCGCGCGCGAGCTTGACGGCCTCGGCGACCGCGGCTTTGGGCGGGGTCGTCCCCCGAGTCATCTCGTAATACGCCAATCGCAGCAGGGCTCGATCGACCGCGGGCTGGCGGTGCACGGGCCACTCTTGGGCATGCTTGGAAATCGCCTCGTCGGCGTCGGCGCGGTGCTCGTACGCGTCGCGTGCGAGGTTGAGCGCTTTGTCCACATCGGACTGCTTGATATCGCCCCCGATGTCGATCGAGGCGCGGACGCGTTCGAGTTCTGAGTCCGGTACCGCGTCGAACTGGTAGAGAGCCTGGAAGGCGAGGCGTCGGATGGTGCGGGGGGTGGCCATGCGGTTATGACTTGTCCTGTGGGAGTTGGGAATTGAGGCGTTCGACCTGACAAGGCCTGCCCTCGGCGACGGCACCGCGGACGGCAGCGATCGAATCGAGCGTGTCGAGCAGAGCCGCGGCGGATTCCTGGCCCTTGTTGCCCTTGGCTCCGCCGCTGCGAGCCTCGGCGTGCTCGGGTGTTTCGGCTGTCACGAGACCGAACGCGATCGGGACACCGGTTTGAAGTGAGGCTTGAGTGACGCCCTGTGCGACCGCGTCGGCGATATAGCGGTCGTGGAGCGTCTCGCCGTGGATCAGGCAACCGATCGCGACGACTCCGGCGTACGCGCCGGACTTAGCCGCTTCAGCAGAGAGCGCGGTCAGCTCGAACGCCCCGGGCGCATCGATGACCGCGATGTGGTCCTTGGGGATGCCCCGGGACTGGATCTCGGCGATCGCGCCCTCAAGAAGGCGATTGGTAACGGCCGAGTTGTATCGGCTGACGACGACGGCGATGTTTCGGGGGCTTGCTTCCACGGATTCGATGGTACGCCTCGGTCTGCGGTACGATCCCGCCATGCGACCCGTGATCCAACGAATGGTGCCTGTCTTGCAGCTGACGCGGGTGACTGGGGCCTTCTCGGCGGTCGCAAACGTCTGGTTCGTGATCGTCTGGACGAGGGCGTTTACGGAGGAACCTGGGACTCGGGCCATCAACGAGCGATCGATGTGGGTCCTGCTGGCCGGCGGCGCGGTGGCCGCCCTCGGGCTATACGCCTTCGGAGCCGCGCTCAACGATATCCTGGACGCCAAGCGAGACCGGACGCTCAGGCCCAACAGACCTCTCGCGGCGGAGCAGATCTCGGAAGAGATCGCGATGAGCGTGGTGGTCGGGACGCTCGTTGCGGCGATTCTGGGTGCTCTGTTTCTCGGGGCCGAGGCGGTCACGCTGACCGCGGTGGCAGTCATCGGTGTGACGATTTACAACGTTGCGGGGAAGTTTGTGCCTGCGGTTGGGCTGCCCGTGCTGGCGGTTGTGTACGCGGGGCACATGCTCGCGCCGAACGTGAAGCTGCACTTTGTCTGGCCGGTGTGGCTCGTGATGACCCACGCGATGCTTGTGGGTGCACTGGCGCACTCGATGGAGCACAGGGTGCCAAGGCTAAGCCCGAGAGCGGTGATGTTCGCGATCGCGGGCTGGGCAGTGTGCTCAGCGCTGCTCTTTTGGAACAGCGGCACCGAGACGAGCGGGCGAGCACTCTGGCCCGCCTGGGTGCCCAAGATGACGCTCGTCTGGGTCCTCGTCTCGGTCGCGCTCTTTGCCGGGATGTGCGTCAGGCGAATCGCGAGGCTCGGATTCAACGAGCGAGCGGGCGAGAAAGTCAGGCGCTACGGCACCCTCTGGCCCGCTGTGTACGCCTGCGCGTGGATGGCCGGCGCGGGCAAGACGCAGGAGGCCTGGCCTCTGATTGGGCTGCTCGTGCTGGGGATTCTGGGCATGACGGCGCTGCGCGAGGCGTACGCGTTGGTGGAAGAACCGATCGAGTTCCGCAGGTAGCTCAGTTCAGATCGAAGATGAAGAAGATCGCGGTGAAGACGGAGTCCGCGATGATGATCGACACGAGGCACTGGACAACGGTGTCAGTGGTTGCTTTGCCCACGCCTGCGGCGCCGCCTCGGGTTTTCAGGCCGTTGGCGCAGGCGATGGCGCCGATGAGTGCGCCGAAGATCGCGGCTTTGATCATGCCCGTCCAGAAATCGACGGTTTTGAGCTGATCGAGCATGTTGCCCCAGAACGTCGAGTAGGGGATGTTGAGCACGAGCCTGGAGACGAGCATCGCGCCGGCGACGGCCACGATGTTTGAGATCACTGCCAGAGAGCACATGCTGAAAATCGAGGCGATGAGCCTTGGGACCACGAGGAATCGGACCGGATCGAGGGCGTGTACTTCAAGAGCCTCGATCTCCTCCCCCACCACCATGGTCCCGATCTCTGCGGCGATCGCGGCCCCTGCAAAGCCTGTAAGCACGATGGCTGCCATAAGCGGGCCCAACTCCCGCAAGACTGAGACACCGATGATGTTGGCGACGAGATCTCGGGAGCCGAACTGATCGAGCGGCGGTGCCATGTTGAGCGCGAGAATGAGCCCGACACTAAAGGAGACGAGTGAGACGATGAAGATGGACCGGACTCCGATCCTGATGATCTGCGCGGTCATCGCGCCGGTGCCGACGCGGCCCTTGCCCAGACTTTTGATGAACCAGTTGATGGCTTCGATGACTAGGAGCAGCACGGTCCCCGTGTGCTCGATGACACCCAGGGTGCGTTTGCCTAACCAGTCGATGAAGTCGAGTGGTAAGGAGCGCTTTGATTGCTCGGGTGCGTTGGACACGGGTGTCACTCCGCGAGGGCGGCGTCTACGTCTGGGCGGATCGTGAAGACCTGATCGAGTCGTGCGATCTCGAAGATCGAGAAGACACGCTCGGTCATGGAGCAAAGCACGAGCTTCGCGTTGGACTTCCTCGAGAGCTGCATTGCTTCGACGAGGGTCGCCACGCCTGAGCTGTCCATGTAGGACACCTCCGAGAGCTCGACAATGACCTTCTCAGGGGGATTCTCGAAGACCTTGCGGATGTTGTTGCGCAGGCTAGGGGATCGGCTGAGATCCACGTCGCCAATTGGGCGCAGAATCGTTGCCCCTTCTCGTGTATCCCATGTGATCTCAAGATCGGCTTGGTCAGCCATGTGAGTGCTCCGGCTGGTCGGCGTTTGTGTCTGAGGCGAGCCGTTTGGACATCTTGAGCCTCATGCCGCAGCTTTCTTTCTTCTCGTAGACGACTGTATCCATGACTTGGCGGATGATGTGGACTCCGAGCCCGCCGGGCTTCACGTCATCAAGATCGCGGCCGCAGATTGATTCCGGATCGATCTGCTTGGCTTCGTCTTCGATGTGTATCCGCAACCCGGGCTCGTCTTCGTCAGCGGTCGTCCATATCTTGATCCAGATAGGCTGATCGCACTGTCGCTCGTAGCCGTGGTTGATCACGTTTGCGAGCGCTTCGTCAACGGCGAGAGCGATCTGACCCGACGCGTCCTGTTTGAACCCGAGTCTGTGCGTGAGGCCAAGGATGAGCTCGCGGGCCCCGGCGAGGAATACCGGATCGCTCACCAGTTTGATCTCAACTGAGGGGCACTCACTCGTCACTTGCCAGCCTCCTCTGATCGTTCATACCAGTCGACCCACCGATCGATCGCTTCCTGCCGTTTCGCCCTGGGCTGAGCATAGTCATAGCCCAAGTCTTCGCCGGTGATTCGGAAGAGGGTGTCGCTGGCTACGAGCCTAACGAGCGGGTCGTCGCTATTGAGGAGCGAGATCAGGGGCTTGACCGCGGCGGGATCATTCGTCTTTCGGGCCTCGGCGATCGCGGCAAGCCGGTCCTGCGGGTATGCAGACGTGAAGTCAGCATCGACCTTGACCTTGCAGCCAGCCGCATAAAACAGCAGCGGGAGTATGAAGATGGTCTTTGGCGTAGGCCTTGGCATCGTGATGATCCTAAACTCTCCGTTTCCAGCCGGCACAGGCTGGCCAGACAACCGACAGGAGCCCTGATAGACATGCCATCGACCAATCAGAGCCTGGATCCGCACGATGAGATCATCCCGGTGCTGGATTGTGGTGGTCAGACGATGCAGTTGATCGCCCGGAGACTCCGCGAGGCCGGTGTCTTCTCGATGATACTGAGTTCTGACACCCCGGCTGAAGAGATCAAGAAGATGAACCCCAAGGGGATCGTCCTCTCAGGCGGGCCTTCGAGTGTGTTCGACGAGGAAGCACCCAGGATCGACCCGGAGATTCTCAAACTGGGCGTACCCGTCCTTGGAATCTGCTACGGCATGCAGATCGTCTGCCAGGAACTCGGGGCCTCGATCACCCCTGTGGACCACAGGGAATTCGGACGGGCGAATCTGGAGATCGCTGATGAGAGCGATCTCTTCGAGGCGGTCCCTCAGCGGACGACGGTCTGGATGAATCACGGCGACCAGGTAACTGACCTCGCTGCCGCAAATCTCGAAACGATCGCATCGACACCGACATGCCCGTTCGCGGGTGTCAGATGTCTAGAGAACGACATCAGGTTCTACGGAGTTCAGTTCCATCCGGAGGTAACGCACACGCCGCACGGCACGGACATCATCCGAAACTTCGCATACGAAATCTGCGGCAGCACTGGCACGTGGCACATGGCGGAGTTCGCCGAGACCGAGATCGAAGCGATCAGAGAACGTGTCGGCAAGGACCGAGTGATCTGCGGGCTCTCGGGGGGAGTCGATTCGTCAGTCGTTGCGGCGCTCCTGCACAGAGCGATCGGCGATCGGCTGACATGCGTGTTTGTGGACAACGGGCTGCTGCGGAAGAACGAGAGGCAGCTCGTTGAGACGACGTTCCGGGATCACTTTAGTGTTGACCTTCGCGTGGTGGACGCGACGGAGCAGTTCCACTCGGATCTCGCGGGCGTGACGGACCCGCAGGAGAAGCGTCGGCGGATCGGGCACCGGTTCGTGGATGTGTTCAAGGAAGCCGCGGAAGGCATCGAGGGCGTGAAGTACCTCGCTCAGGGGACGCTTTATCCGGATGTGATCGAGTCGGGACATGGGCACTCTGGCAAGTCGGCGAACATCAAGCTCCACCACAACGTGGGCGGGCTTCCCGAGGATCTCGGTTTCGATCTTGTTGAACCGGTCCGGGAGCTCTTCAAGGACGAGGTTCGCAAGCTCGGCGAGGTTCTTGGTGTTCCGGATGCGATCCTGTGGAGGCACCCCTTCCCGGGGCCCGGTCTGGCGGTGCGAGTCCTGGGTGAGGTGAGGCCCGACAGGCTTGAGATCGTGCGCGAGTGCGACGAGATCGTGCTCGAAGAGATCATCGCGGCTGACCTGTACCGCTCGACGAGTCAGGTGTTCGCGGTGCTGACACCGATCCAATCGGTCGGCGTGATGGGCGACGGCAGGACATACGAGAATGTCGTCGCGGTACGTGCGGTCGAGACTCGCGACTTCATGACCGCGGACTGGGCGAGGATCCCCTTCGATGTCCTGGCTCGCATCTCGAACCGGATTATCAACGAGGTCCGGGGTGTGAATCGAGTGGTATACGACATCTCGAGCAAACCTCCCGCCACAATTGAATGGGAGTAGATCAGTCTTTCTTCAGTACCATGAAGACGTCTGAAGAAACATGATTGGTCAGGTACATCTCAATGGAACCATCGTTATTGATATCGACGCACTCGATATCGATCCCGTGTACGAGGCTCATCGGATTCACGATATCTGTGGTGGCGTTCGTGAATCCGCCGCTGCCGTCGTTGAGGTAGATGCGGATAGGGATGGCCGCTCCTTGCCCGAGGTTTGCGGTGATGATGTCGAGATCGCCGTCGCTGTCGATGTCGGCAAAGTCCGCATCGACGCTGAACACGCTGTCGGCTGTGAACCCGTCTGACCTGGTAAAGATGCCGGATCCGTCGTTGAGCAGGAGGCGATCGGTCGGGTCGGCCCCGGACCAGGCGACGTTGGCGAGAACGAGATCGAGATCACCGTCGTTGTCGACATCACCAAGATCGGCTTCGCGGGTTTCTTCGAGTGCTTTGATCTCGAGCCGCCCCTGAGTTTCGTCGGCGAAGATGCCCTTGCCGTCATTGATTAGGATTCGGTTCGCTTGCTCGTTAGCGATGATGAGATCGGGATCACCGTCGCCGTCGATGTCACCGGCTTCAATGTCCTGTGTTGTGTCCGCCTGAGTGGGCAGGCGTTCATCGGAAGCGTCGGTGAAATTGCCGGCGCCGTCGTTGAGAAGGAGCACGTTTGTTCCTTTGTTGCCGATGAGCAGGTCGTGGTCGCCGTCAGCATCGATATCAAGGGCAAGCACCGCGTTGGAGGTACCCGAGACTGGAATTCGATCAGAGGCATCGGCGAATGTGCCGTCACCGGAGTTGATGTAGAACTCATTGGTCTGATCGTCCTCAGCGACGATTACGATATCGAGGAGGCCATCGCCCGTGAAGTCCGCGATCGCGATGTCCTCCGAGTCGTGGCGTTTGCCCTGTGTGATGGCGTCTGGTTGGAGTTCAAACCTGTTGTCTTCCCAGAAGCAGACCACGTTCTGCCCGAACTCGGCGGCGAGGACGAGGTCGAGGTCTCCGTCGCCGTCGAGATCTGCGAACTCTGCGTCCATGGTCCTGCCGTTGGTCGCGGCGAGGGGGATGTAGCTTGCGCTCATGTCTTCGAGGGGCTGGGCTGACAGACACAAGGCAGCAGCGGTCAGGAACGAGAGAGTCATGTCAATGCCTCCGGTTTGTGCGGGGCTGATACCGAAGTGTCGGGTGCGATGTTGCGATCGGGCTTATATTGCATGCGTGTTGCACGAGTTGTCCATCCGAACACCTGGACGTGGGCTCCATGAGATCACGCGGGAGGTCGCGGGGGCTGCGGCCACTGCGGGGATTAGCGAGGGGCTATGCACGGTCTTCGTCCGTCACACCTCGGCCAGCGTGATCATCCAGGAGAACGCTGACCCGAGCGCGAGACGGGATCTTGAACGCTGGATGGACGAGCACGTGCCGGACGGCACGGGGTTTGAGCACACACACGAAGGGCCGGACGACATGCCGAGCCACATCAGGTCGGCGATCACGGCGACGAGTATTGCCATCCCTTTGGTGGGCGGCAAACTGGTGCTCGGGACATGGCAGGGGATCTATCTGTGGGAGCATCGGCACCGGCCGCACACGCGCCGTGTTGTCGTGCACGTCGCCTGATGCCAACGCAACGCAAGAAACCGATCGATCGCGCACTGGTTAGAGGAAAGGCGGTGTATGTCCGCCACCCCGTGAAGCGCGATGAGGCCCAGTGGTGTGCGCTCTGGGACGAGAGTTGGGGGCACCTGAAGCCCTGGTTCCCGCGACCCGCTTCAGCTCGTGCCGGCGCGGCGGCGACACGGTTCGGATTGATGTTGAAGTCGTGCGATACTCACTCGAACCAGCAGCACCTCGTGTGCCGGCGTGCTGATGACCGGATCGTCGGGATGGTCAATCTTGGTCAGATTTTCCACGGCCCGTTCCGCAGTTGCTACATGGGATACTGGGTCGGCGAGCGGTACGCCGGTTTGGGCTACACGTCTGAAGCCGTTCGGCTTGTGCTTCGTCGAGCGTTCGGGGAGTTGAAGCTGCACCGAGTTGAAGCGAACGTGATCCCGGACAATGCGCCCTCGATTGCGCTAGCCGAGCGGGCCGGGTTCCGACGGGAGGGGTACTCGCCTCGGTATCTCAAGATCGCTGGCAGGTGGCAGGACCACGCGCGATACGCGATGACCGTTGAAGACTGGCGGGAGATCCGAAGCCGGAAATGATCAGCCGAAGTAATCGGGCTCGTTGCCGGCTTTCCACTTGATGTTGCAGCCGATGCTGGGCTTCTGACTTATCTCAACAGGTGCGCCCTGCGCAACCGCGTGCAGAGCGTCTCGCAGGTCTCTGCCCGTGATTGGCTCGTCGTTGCCTGGGCGTGCGTCGTCGAGTTGGCCTCTGTAGACGAGTTTCAGATCGCGGTCGAAGAGAAAGAAGTCCGGTGTGCAGGCGGCTTTATACGCCTTTGCGACTTCCTGCGTCTCGTCGTAGAGGTATGGGAACGTGAAACCGAGCTTCTCGGCGAGTTCGGTCATGTGGGACGGAGCGTCGTCCGGGTGGGTGATTACGTCGTTGGGCATGATCGCGACGACACCGATGCCGTGGGACTTTGCGTCGTGTCCGAGGCGCGCAATCTCGTCGGCGACATGGATCACGAACGGGCAGTGATTGCAGATGAACATGACCAGCATGCCCTGCGGGCCTCGAGCATCATCGATGTTTACCGATTTCTCGGCAACATTGGCGTTGAAGTTCTGGAGTTCGAACGCTGGGGCCTGTGTGCCGAGTTCGAGCATGGTTGAGGGTGTGCGCGCCATGAATCACTCCTTCACTGGGTTCTTGTGATTCTAGACGAACCACTCAGCCCACAGAGTGTGCTGACATCTTTGCGAAACAACCCTCACGCCTCGCGGCTGATCGATAGTGGCAATTGACAATGGAAACAGATGAACTGGCCTAGCTCACTCTCCGCCAGCCATGAACGCCTCGACCTCATCCGCTGTCCGCGGCAGCTCGCGCGTCAGCACCTCGTAGCCGTCCTCGGTCACGAGCACGTCGTCCTCGATTCGGATGCCGATGTTCTCATCCGAGAGGTAGATCCCGGGTTCGATGGTGATGATCGTCCCGGGTGTAAGTGGCAGGTGGTAGTTGCCCGCGTCGTGCACGTACAGACCGAGGAAGTGACCGAGCCCGTGCTTCATGTCGTCGGTGTAGCCCGCCTCCTCGATCACTTTGCGGGCGATGTCGTTGAGTTCTGCAAAGGTCACGCCCGGGCGGGTCGCCGCGATCGCCTCGTCGGCGGCGCGGAGCACCACGTCGTACACCTCGCGCTGGCGGGGTGTGAACGTGCCCGAGATCGGGAAGGTCCGCGTGATATCCGCCGCGTAGTTCTCCACCTCGGCGCCCACATCGCAGAGCACCAGCTCCCCCTCGCCCATGACGCGGTGGTCGTGCTCGCCCCGGTAGTGCAGCACGCACGAGTTGGGTCCTGAGCCCACGATGCTGCCGAAAGCCAGGCGGCGCGAGCCCGCCTCGTGGAACGTGGTCTCGATGATTGTCCGCAGCTCGAATTCGGTCATGCCCGGCTCAACCTGTGTCATGCCTGCGTGGAGACCCGCCAATGTGTTTGCGATCGCTCGGCGCGTCAGCTCGATCTCGTGCTCGTCCTTCGCCTGACGCATCGCTGGCAGGATCTCACGATCGAGCCCCACCGAGGCGCCCGGGATCCGGGATGTCGCGTCACGCAGCACCTGCAGTTGCTTTGGTACCGGGGTGGAGTACCCCACCACTGGCCCCAGGAAAACAGCCATATTCGACTCACCAGTGAGGATCGCCGATGCGAGCGCCCCGGGCAGAGACCCGAGACGGCGAACCCTTGCGAACCCGGTGCTGAGCTCGAGTTCACGCCCGAGAGCTGAGCGTTCGCCGTGCCAGACGTGGTCCTCGACGTCGAGCATGGGAAGGTAAAGCGATTCGAGATGCTGGTCAGCATCGGGATCGAGCAACAGCGCCGCCCCCGGCTCGTGCTCGATGCCCGTGAGGTAGTAGAAATCGAGACCCGAGCGGTCGGGCCCGCCTGAGGGCGACTTCTTGGTGTCGTTGAAGATCACCGCGGCGGAGAAACCGTTGTCCCGCATGTGATTGAGTAGATGCAGCCGACGCTCGCGGTACACCTCCTGCGTGATCAGCCCACGCGGGCCGGCGGCGCCCATAGCGTTGTCACCAGTGGGCGCGCGTTTGTCCGTTGTCTCATGGGGCACGCGGACGGTCAGGTCATCGAGTTGTGCCGAAGCGAGTGGGGCAGCAAGAGCGAGCAACGCGACGGCGATTGATGTGCGGTTCATGCGCCCAGTGTACGCGCGGACGCCTGAGTGAACTGTGGGAGTGGTCACTGCGTCGATGTAGTGGAGAACGGAGCGGGCGGGATTCGAACCCGCGGTACGGGTAACCCCGCACACCGGATTAGCAATCCGGCCCCTTCAGCCTCTCGGGCACCGCTCCTCAAAGTTCAGCGGGTCCAGTCGGATTCTGGGAGCCGCCTGCTTCGGGAGAAAGGATACCCCACATAGCCCCTTTAGTCACATCTGAGGTGTGCTAGGGGATTCTGAGCAAACCTGGGCGTCGGAGCGAGCTTCGTTAGGGTTGTTACTATGCCTGACGATCGGAGATCTTCTCATGATTCAGTTGAAGCAATCGGTGACTGCCAAGCTCCTCTTGGCCATGGGTGTCGCGTGCGTTCTTGCCTCTTGTGAGGAGCCGACCTCCTTCGAGCCCCCACCGCCACCGACCGTGACGGTCGCGACGCCACTGGTACAGGAAGTCACGACATTCCAGGAATTCACAGGCCAACTCGCGGCGGACAAGAGTATTGATGTCCGTGCTCGAGTCCAGGGCTTCCTCCGTACGGTGGAGTTTGAAGACGGCTTCGTCGTGACAGGCCCTACCGAATCCGAAGAGGGCCAGGTGCTCTTCACTATTGAGCCTGAGCCCTTTGAAGCACGCCTGAGTGCAGCGAAGGCTGAACTTGCCCAAGCGGTTGCATCAAGAGATCTCGCGTCGGTTCGGCGTGACCGGACCAAGCAGGCTCTAGAGCAGGCGGCTGCCAGTGAGATCGAGGTGATCGAGCGGGAAGCCGAGGTTGCGGTGGCTGAGGCAGCCGTGCTGGCGGCTCAGGCACAGGTTGATACTGCGGAGATCGAACTCGAATACACGACGATCCGTGCCCCGATTTCTGGACGGGCTTCACGATCGATGGTGGACCCCGGCAACCTGGTTGGCGGCGGCGAGCCCACGTTGTTGACCACAATTGTGCAGGATGACCCTATTTACGCGTACATCGAGATCTCCGAGCGTGACCTGCTGGAGTTCGTCGAGGATGCCGGCCACAGGCCGGAGCGCCCTTCCGACGAGGAAGCTAAGCCTGTCACACTCGTGACAGCAGATGGAGAGGAGTACTCACATAGGGGAAGGTTCGATTTCGCTGAGACGGGACTCGATGCAACGACTGGCACGCTGACGGCACGGGCCGCGTTTCCAAACGCGGACGGAAGCCTCTTCCCTGGAATGTTCGTACGGCTTCTCGTTCCCGACATCACTGGCGAGCAGACGCTGGTTCCTGAAGTAGCGGTGCAGAGAGATCTCGCTGGTTCTTACGTGCTGGTGGTGAATGCCTCGAATACTGTTGAACGACGATCCATCGAAACGGCACAGGTAGTCGATGGCAATCGGATCGTCCTGAGCGGCCTTGCACATACCGATCGGGTCATCGTCAACGGTGTGCAACGGGCGTTCCCAGGGGCAACTGTCACTCCGCAGACGGCGAGTTCCGCACCAGCATCCCCACCGCAGCCTCCGGCGAGTGACTCCGATGACGAGGAAGGCACGCCGTGATCAGCCGATTCTTTATTCTGCGCCCTATCTTCGCGGCTGTTGTGTCGATCGTGATCGTACTGCTCGGCGCGGTGGCTCTTGTATCGCTCCCGATCAGCCGGTACCCATCGATTTCGCCCCCGACGATTCAAGTGAGCGCGGTCTATCCCGGCGCAAACGCGGAGACGATCGCGGAAACAGTCGCGACACCGATCGAGCAGGAGATCAACGGTGTCGAGGGCATGGCATACATGTCCAGCGTCAGCACAGCCGACGGTGCGATGACACTGACGATCGTCTTCGAAGTCGGCACAGACCTTGACATCGCGAACGTCCTTGTGCAGAACCGCGTGAGCATCGCAGAGACACGCTTGCCGGAGGAGGTACGCAGGCAGGGCGTCAGCGTGAGCAAGCAATCGCCCGAGATCACGCTGTTCGTCGCGTTCTACAGCCCCGACGGCGCACTTGATTCCAGCTTTCTGCACAACTTCGTTAAGCTCAACATTGAAGACGAGATCAAACGAGTCAACGGCGTCGGAGATGTACAGACTTTCGGTACCGGCGAGTTCGGTATGCGGATCTGGCTTGACCCAAATCTGCTCAAGAGTCGGGGGCTGACCACCGGCGACGTGATGAGCGCCATCCAGGCTCAGAACGTGCAGGTCGCGGCGGGCAAGATCGGTGCTCCACCAATCCCCGAGGGTCAGGCATTCCAGTTCACAGTCAACACGACGGGCAGGTTCACCGAGCCCGAGCAGTTTGAGTCGATAGTCGTGAAGGTCGGTGAGAACGGCAGTCTTGTCTACCTGCGAGATGTCGCGAGGGTCGAGTTGGGCAGCCAGACGTATGACGCCGAGGCGAAATTCAACGGCCAGCCTACCGCTGCTCTTGCCGTATACCAATTGCCCGGCGCCAACGCGATAGAGGTCGCCGACGGCGTCGTCTCTACACTCGAACGCCTTTCAGAGACATTCTCAACGAGCTACGGCGATTCGCTGGCTTACGAAGTGCACTACGACAACACCGACGTGGTGAGGTCCTCGATTCGTGAAGTCGTGGTGACCCTCTTTATCACGCTTGTGCTCGTGGTCCTCACAGTCTATATCTTCCTGCAGAGCTTCCGCGCGACGATCATCCCACTGGTTACGATCCCCGTTTCGCTCATCGGCACGTTTGCTATGATGGCCGGGCTCGGGTATTCGATCAACCAGCTGTCGATGTTCGGGCTCGTGCTCGTGATCGGAATCGTGGTCGATGATGCGATCGTTGTGGTCGAGAACACGACGCGGTTGATTGAGGAAGAGAATCTCTCGGCAAAGGACGCCGCGATCAAGTCGATGCTTGAGGTGACGGGCCCTGTGATTGCGACAACGCTCGTGCTGCTCGCGGTCTTCGTGCCCACGGTGTTCATGGGCGGGATCGTGGGCGAACTGTTCAGTCAGTTCGCGGTTACGATCTCAATCGCCACGGTGTTCAGCAGTATTAACGCGCTGACGCTCAGCCCGGCGCTGTGCGGGATTTTGCTCCGTGAGCGAGGCAGGCCGCTCGCGCCGTTCCGAATATTCAACTCAGGCCTTGAACGAACAACGAACGGGCTTGAGGGCGCGGTTGATCGTGTTATCCGCGTCGCGGTTGTTGGTGTTGTGCTGTTCATAGGGCTGAGTGTCGTGGCGATCATGGGGTTTGCACGCCTCCCGACGGGGTTTGTGCCTCAGGAAGACGAGGGGTACTGCGTCACGAATATCCAGCTCCCCGAAGGGGCATCGCTTGAGCGAACAGCGGCGGTTGTTCGCCGAGCCAGCGAGATATCTTCATCGATCCCAGGCATCAAGGGTACCTTGGGCATTAGCGGATACTCGATCATCGATGGCTCAGGGGGATCGAACAAGGGCAGCTTGTTCGTGACCTTTGACCACTGGGACGAGAGGTCGTCCAGCGACCTCAGCCAGGAGGCGATCGTTGCGAAGCTCAACGCGGGGCTCAGGCATATCCAGGAAGGCACCGCTGTTGCGTTCTCTCCCCCCAGCCTGCCAGGTGTGGGTATGTCGGGCGGTTTCTCATTGGTGCTGCAGGACAGAGGCGGCGTTGGCCTCGGCACACTCGAACAGGTTGCCGGTGCGTTCAACCAGACGGGCACGACCCAAAGCAACATCGCCGGGATGTACACGAGCTTTCGAGCTTCGAGTCCCCAGTTGTTTGTTGAGATCGACCGTGAACAGGCACAGAAGCTGCACGTTCCACTGAGCGAGGTCTTCGGTGCGCTGCAGGCGTATCTGGGGTCGGCCTACGCGAATGACTTTGTGCAGTTCGGCCGAATCTTTCAGGTCAAGGTTCAGGCCGATGCGCAGTTCCGCATGACACCCGACGACATCCTGCGTCTGGATGTGCGAAACTCGTTCGGCGACATGGTGCCGCTCGGTTCGATTGTGAGCATCGAGGAAATCCTCGGGCCGCAGGTCGTGACGCACCACAATATCTATCCATCGGCGAAAATCAACGGCTTCACGCCCCCGGGTGTGTCGTCAGGCCAGGCGATGGACACGGTTCGCGACATGGCTTCGATGCAGCTACCGCCTTCAGTCGGATATGAATGGACCGACTTGTCGTATCAGGAAGACAAGGCAAGCGGCTCGACCTCGATCATCTTCCTGTTCTCGATTGTGCTCGTATACCTGGTGCTTGCCGCGCAATACGAAAGTTGGACGCTGCCCATGTCGGTGTGCCTCGCGGTGCCGACGGCGCTCTTGGGCGCGGTCGCCGCGGTGATGCTGCGCGGGTTTGACAACAACATCTACACACAAATCGGCGTGGTGCTGCTGATCGGGCTCTCAACGAAAACCGCGATTCTGATCGTTGAATTCGCCAAGGCGCGCCGGGAATCGGGCGATTCGGTCCGCGACTCAGCGGTCGCCGCGGCGAAGCTGAGATTCCGAGCCGTGCTCATGACGGCGATGAGCTTCATCCTCGGCGTAATCCCGCTTCTCGTTGCGTCGGGCGCCGGCGCACAGAGCCGGCAGGTGCTGGGCGCTTCGGTGTTCGGCGGGATGCTCGTGGCGACCGCGGTGTCGGTCGTGACGGTTCCGATGCTTTACTATGTCGTGCAGTCGTTCAGTGAGAAGATTCGGGGCAAAGGCTAACACATTACCTTCCGGATGATTCGCACGAGTTGCGACCACTAAATCAGCAGGCCGGGTCCGATGACGGGCCCGGCCTGCTCGTTTTTGCGGTGAATTATCATCACGCAGTATGTTGTCAGCAACCGATGTTGAAGTTTGCTATCCACGCGGTGAAGTCAGCAGGCGTGCATGAGCCATCGCTGTTCTGATCGCATTCGGGAAGATTGTTGTTGAATGCGTTGATCCATGCCGTGAAGTCGGCGGGAGTAACAGAACCGTCACCATTCACGTCTGCCAGGCAATCGCACTGCGCCTCAAACGTGTTGCCCGAGCCGAGGTTAGCGACGCCGACAATATCGCTTGGCGAGTTACCACAGAAGGCGGTGTTGGAAATCATGACCGGCGGATCAGGCAGCAGAGAGAGCCGAATCGCCCCGCCGCCGGCCCCTGCAGTATTGTTTTCAAATGCGCAGCCGCTGATCGCGCCTACAGGCACGCCCTCGTTATCGTTCCAGATATAGATCGCCGCGGCCAAGCCGCCTGATGAATTCGAAAAGAAATCGCAACTATCGATACTGCAACTCGCGAATTCAGATGTGCTTTGGATAGCCGCGGGACCGCTCGTGTTCGTGTTTCCCACAAACTGACATGAAACGAACTGAAGGTTGTCACCTCGCACAGCACCGCCCGCATTGCCCACGAAGGAGCAGCCAAAAAACGTAGCGGTGCCATCAAACGGGCGTACAACACCATCAGAGTTGTTCTCGAACTGGCAGTTCGTAAACGTAAGACCGCTCAAGAATGAAACAACGGCGGTTTCAGTGCAGTTCCTGATAACTGTGTTGCTGAAATCAATCACACAGTTCTCAACATCAACACCTCCGCCATCGAATATACAATCTGTTACTTGCAGGTCTGTGGCAAAGCGAAGAGTGCCCAGAACCGTAAAGCCTTCCAGCTCACCAACATCCTGAGATACGTTTCCATCTATGAACGTGTCGGCAGGAGATCCCGCCGCGAGGATTGTGATGTCCTTGCCGAATACTGAAATGTTCTCTACATAAGTCCCCGGACTCACAACGACGATATCTCCGTTTCCGGCTGCAGCGGTTGCCGCTGCGATCGTTGGATACTGCGCCGGAACAGTTAATATATCTCCGAGCGCCGAAGGCACCCAGAGAGACGCGAACGCAATACTCATGATGTACTTTTTCATGTTTCATCCCCCAAAAGTATTCTATTAACTGACGCATCATATAGTGTAATAGATAACCCGATTGGAACGCCCAAGATAATGCGATCGCGCCCGCCTCCCCCTCTTCAAGGGCAACACTCCCCCAGTGCCTCATATTCTCAGATCATATTGGATCGTTGAAACCAAAAAAAACGCGCAGGGCCCGCATATGGGTCCTGCGCGTCAATGGGGGTGCTTTCGAGGATGGATATTGGTGGCCTTACGCGTCGCCCTCGGGACGGCGTTCAAGGAGTGCGCGGAGTTGCTTGTTCTCGCGGCGGGTTGCCTCGAGATCGAAGACCA
This sequence comes from Phycisphaera sp., assembly GCA_003712165.1. GTDB lineage: Bacteria > Planctomycetota > Phycisphaerae > Phycisphaerales > UBA1924. The sequence continues at coordinate 964,447 of RHLH01000001.1, read as the reverse complement.
GGTACTTCACGCTAACCCGGAGGTAATCGAGCGAGTCCTGAAGCTCAGAGATGGTCTTCTTCATCTGTTCGTGTCGTCCCTTGGTATCCGAAGCGATCTCCTTGAGCTTGTCCTGCTGGTCGCGCGGGAGTGTGTTGATCTTCTCGAGAAGCTTGTTGAACTGGTTCTGGAATTCTCGCTCGCTCATGGCCTGTCACTCCTGCCTGTCTTGATTGTTGTTCCGTCACGGCGTGCTGACACCGCGATCAATGAAGACATGTCAACGGGCGTGCCCGGTGTGCCATACTTGCGAAAGAAGCGGCTGCGTCCAGATAAAAACTGCATAGCCGAACTGCAAGCAAAGCACGGGTTCAGGATGTGATGGATATGCGATCTCGCGGAACTGGCCGGTTGAGCGGGCTGTTGCCCTGCATCAACGCTTGGCGAGTATCCGACGCAGCGCTTGCTGGCCCTCATTGGGCGCCTTGTCAGCGATATCGCGGAGCGTCTGTTTGCTCTGGCGGGAGACCTGACTGGCAAGGGCACCGGTGTGGCGATCGAGGTTCCGACGGAACTTGGCGAAATGCATCTCGAGGTCGTGCCTGAGGAATCGGGTCAGCGGGTCCGCCAGGCCGGTCTGCATCGCTGCCCAGTCGAGCAGCGAGCCGCCCTGATCCGAGAAGCGGTAGAGCTTGAGTGTGAACTCGAATCGCTTTTCGAGAGAGATGAACGGATCGATCGCGTCCTCGGGCATTCGTTCGAGCTTTGCCGCGAGTTCGTTGTCGTCGAGATTGATCTCCGGTTCTGCTGAAGCGGGCCCGGCGACGGGCGCCTGGTCGCCGGCTGGTTTGATGTTGGCGACTGAGGTGGCGAGCTTCTTGATGCCTGCCCGCTCGAATCGGATGGTCAGCCGATGAGACGGGCGTCCCTCGACGATGATTGGCTGGATCGCGGTGATCTCGCCCTCGCCCCACTCTGGACGATCCGCGTGAGTGACTCGGTCGCCGAATGACCATTTTGATGCTGACATGCCTTGGGTGCCTGTTCTGGATTGAGCTTGAGAGGGGCCCGTGGGTACGTTGAAGGGAGGGCCGATTGATCCTTGGGGAGCCCGATTCGCTCGTTTCGGACGCCGAGATAGGGTAGCCACTCAGGCGCCCTTGGGGGACCTGCGGGCCTAGAATCATGACCTGAGGCGGACCGGTCCGAGCCCGAGGTGAGGGCTGCCGGGGAGCCCGAAAGAGCGACACCCATGATCGAAGCACTCAAGAGCGAAGAGATTGTTGACAAGTTCGGCGGCCGTTTCCGCCTTGCCACGGTCATCCAGCGTCGGCTCGTCCAGCTCATGGACGGCGCCCGCCCAATGGTCGAGCGCGAAGGCAGGAGTGACCTTGAGCTTGTTGTCGCTGAGATCCTCGCTGACAAGATCGAGATCGTCGAAGCAGGCGAAGAGGGCGACTTCGAGATCGCCGCTCCTGAAGAGGAAGCGCTGCTCTAACTCCGGTTGAGCAGGCACAACCGTGACCACCCCCACCAACATCAACGGCAAACGCATCGTTCTGGGCGTGTGCGGCGGTATCTCTGCGTACAAATCGGCAGCGCTCACGAGCAAGCTTGCACAGGCGGGTGCGCAGGTCACTGTCTTGATGAGTGACTCGGCGACGAAGTTTGTCACTCCGCTGACATTCCAGGCGCTCAGCGGTAAGCCGGTCTACACATCGATGTGGGATCACATCGAGAGCGACGATCCTCAGCACATCGCCACTGCGAGAGATACGGATCTTGTGATCATTGCCCCCTGCACGATGGACTGCATGGCAAGACTCGCCAGCGGGCGGGCGGATGATGTGGTTACGCTTGTGCTGAGCGCGATTGACAGGTCGAAGACACCTGTGCTCCTGGCACCGGCTATGAACGAGGTGATGTGGAGCCAGCCCGCCACGCAGCGGAACGCCGAGGTGCTTCGAGGCGATGGGTTTATGTTCATCGGCCCTGTTGACGGCTGGCAGGCCTGCCGTGCTGTGGGCCCCGGCAGGATGTCGGAACCCGAGGAGATCCTCGCGGAAGCCGATCGTCTGCTTGGGGCTTAGGCCCCATATCGAAAGTGGTCACGGGGCGGATATGGAGGCTATCATCCGCCCCCAACCGTCGTCGGAGAGGTGGCAGAGCGGTTGAATGCGCTGGATTCGAAATCCAGTATGGCCTCCGGGTCATCGGGGGTTCGAATCCCCCCCTCTCCGCTTTCGATTTAGATACACGACTAAACGTCCCGCATATGCGGGACGTTTAGTCGTTTTACCGCGGAATAACCGCGCAATCTGGCACACACACAAGTCTCCATGCTCGGCATTTTCTCAGCCCCGAACCGGATATCGCCCAATCTTCGCCAAAAGTCTCTCGAGGCATTTCGAGGAGTGTCCCCGCGCGTTCAATTTCCCTGTTCCAGCCGTATATACAAGGAAAACCGTCGATTTGCAGGGATCTCGGCGAGACATCATCGTTCTCACACGCTGCTGAGCGCACATGAGCGGATGTTTGAGTGCATTTTCAGTGATTTCCCTGCTGCATGGTAACAGGGAAAGAACAGGGAATTCGGTCAGCCTGCACCTAATCAATCTCGACTTGTGGTACTAAGCCCGAGAAACTCAGACTGCCTCTTCCAGTTCAAATGCGTGGAGGCTGCTAGAAGATCGTTGAGTGTTATTGAGTCTGGAAGCGCACCTGTTAGAGCTCGCTTCAGGATCTCAGGGCTCAGCTGTGTGAGCGGAAGAAGCTTGAGGATCCGCATTCGAGCGATGGAGTTTGCGTTGGCGTATTCACGGATTTGCATGCCACCCCACACGAGATCCTGGTGCCACCGGTAGGCGAGGCCGATTGCCCTCACAATGTGGGGCTTCGGCTCTGGTCTTGAGGGGATCACGAGATCTTGACTGGAAGGGCTGAGCAGGACCCGGCGACCATCGAGCTTCTTGATCTGGATCTTGAGTGTGAGACGGACGAGCTTGCCACTGTCCTCGACTATGGGTTCAAACGGGCAGACAGGATAACCCGGTGACTCTTCAGGTGGATCGTCGAATTCATGCGCATGAAGGCTCCGGATCCCATCTGCATCAAGCGAAAGCTGTATCGAATCAGTCGAAAGAATGACGCTGTCAACGACTGAGCGGATCCAGTGATCCCGCACCTCGTCGGGCTGATTCACAAGCCGTTCATTCTTGAGGTACACAAGCACCACACCACGGGCCAGCTCGTCAAGATGCTCGGCGTTGATCGACTTAATGGGACAGGATTTGAACCCGTGCTTGATCGCACTCTGGCTGACGTAGTAGCGGACAAGCCGCTTCTGCTGCTCTGTCCTGATATTAGGTTGTTATTGTTAATTTTTGTGATAGAGTATACGCCGCCTGCACAAACTTAGAATGATCGCCCAACAAATCGGACTGCAGACCGTTGGCCAGGCCAAACTCTTCAGTTGTAGCGTCAATTGCAGTATCCAACACCCCTGGTGCAGACACTCGGTTCCCAAGTTCACGCAGATGCCCAAGAAGTTCACTGGCATTGTACTTCGTACATTCGACCGGATGGGCATGTTTAAATGTCTGCACACGCTGCCTCATCGCTCGCCGCACTTCATCATGTCTCTTCTGTAGTGTATTTGCTGCAATTCGGTCGCGTAGAGAATCCGTTATCAGTGTTAATCGATCAATAAATTCATCGTGTTCAGCACTGTCTGTTTCCTCTAGTATATCAAATACTAATTTCATCACGTTTGGTTTGTCATAGTTCGTTGGATCACCCGTGCTCTGCTCGACATATTTTTCCGCGACGTCCGCCATAGGTTCCGCCGTTACAGCTTGAATAAATGCGTCAGCTGACGGCAAGTCGCTCTCGGCGACTCCACCAACCATAAGGGCGCGATTGAGAGCTGCAAAGTACAGCCTAGGCGACACCATGTCTTCAATTTCGGTATCTTTACCTATGCCCTCTTCCATAAATTGATCGACTGTTATTATTTGTTTGGATTTGTTGAGATAAGAATCTAGATTGACGATTTCTTCCGCGGTTGTACGCCCGGTTTCATCGTTGTCAAGAAGAACTGTTAGATAAGCACGGTCGCCCGGCATTGACTTTGCTGTCCCGACTATTCCAAGCATACCTGGACACCCACCAGCATCAATAATGCTGATGTCGGCAAGATCAATGTAATTCTTCCTAGTCTCAGCAAAATACTGGCTCATCCGAACGATAAAGACTCGCTCTGTTTCACCCTCTACGAGAAGATTTGCACCATCAATAAATGGAAGCGAGGAACCCCTTTGTCCAAGAGCTGACCGGACAGGTTCGAAGAGTCGATTATGTTGCGCCTCAACGACTGTAGTACCTTCATCATATAGACCCTTCCGCAATATCGTGACCCGGCTGGGAAAATTAGGGTCAATTAGCTCACAAGAATGGGTTGAAAATACGATCTGCGCGTGCTGCATGCCCATATCGGGCATCGAAAGTTTCCTAAACACCCTCAAGAGGTCACGCTGGCCGACCGCGGATAGTGCAAAATCGGGCTCATCTGAGAGAATGAGCAGGGAGCGGCCCGACTCTTTTGTCGCAAGAATGAGCTGGAACAAGCATCCAAGGAAGTATCGCATTCCCTGGCTACGGTCAGCAAGTCCATACCAATGCCCAGTGCGGTCAGTAAGCGTGACAGAGACATTCTGCTGTGTAAAATTCAAATCTAGTCTTGCATCTACATCTTGACCCCACCAATGACTCAGGTTTATGAGTTGCTCAACCTTTTCTGTACACTGCACTGAAAATGTTTTTTGACCTGATTGTGTAGAACCTGTAATACGAATCAATGACATGTAGTCGAGTGACGCACATACTGCGAGAAGGCGGAACAGCAATCTGTCCTGCGACAAGATCTCAAGACTGTTGAAATCGTCAACTGTGTCAAAGATATTGCGGTTCTGACTGCTCTCAATGAACTTTGCAATTTCCTCTTCTTCTTCCCGCTCCAGAGCAATCTTAAATAGGCTTGCAATCTTTACGCTTGCCGGGAGATCAAGGCTTCGTTCGATTATCACGGGCTTCGGAAATACATCCCTAAGTTGTTTCGACTGCTCCGGAGTCAACCTGTGAATCCGGACTCTCTGTGACTCCTGAGTCTCAACGAATACTTCGAACCCGCCGGTACCCCTATGTATGATGACCACTGAAGTACCGTGCCATTCCGACCGTTCTTCCGTTTCTTCGGTAGATTCTGGATCTCCTAAAAGAGGTGCGATTATCTCGTTGTCACCCTCCTCCAAAATCCACCGCAAGCCGATTCCAGGTGTTCCGTTACTTGATATGTCACCTTCAAGTGAATATCGGCATACATCATCTGGTAGGTATTCCTCGAGTGTAAGGCACTTGTAAATTGCATTAATTAGATGACTCTTACCACACTCGTTGAGACCGATGATCGAAGTTGTTGGAAAGTTGATTGGGACATGTACCCATGGTCGCCACCCGTCAAATGCCTTACACTCGTCTAATTCCCATAAAGATGCGCAATCTGGGTAATTTGCCTCTTTTGTTGTAATTTTTTTCTGAAAATCGTAATTAAATGATCTATAGCTTCGGAGAAGTACTTCTGTCAATTTCATCAATTACTCCGCTATCACGTCGTATTTTTGAATTACAACTAATCAACAATAGACTAAAGGCCTTCACAGAACATCCTATTTCATAATCCTATTCGACTCCGCTATTGTAACCCGTATTGTCTAAAGACCAAGATGACACAAATCTGTGCCACTCTCCCGCCTCAATATAACCGCCTCTTCGCGGACCTCTGCTGTGATCACGTCATCTCCATTCCACCATCCAGATTGGACCAGAGTCTGTATTCTGATCTATGCGGCATTCCGGAGCGGGTGGCACCGCTCCAGTACGTTTCGCAGATGGGCATTGGAGACATGTGTATACCGCTCTGTCGAGCGCACAGAAGCATGGCCCAGATACGTCTGGACTACGCGCAAATCTGCGCCATGCTCAAGCAGGCATGTCGCTGCGGTGTGTCTGAGCATGTGCGGTGTGACGTGGCACGGGAGATCCGCTGCCGCAGCTGCTTTCCGAAGCACGCCGCGCACCCCCTCTGTGGATAACGCCGTTCCACGACCATTCAAGAATAGGTGATCGCTCTTCGGCTCAAGCCTGTACCTCTCGGCGAGGTAGTCGATTAGGCACTCTCTGTCTTCTTCCATGGTCAGCATCGCGAGCCGTTCTCTGCTGCCCTTGCCGAATACCCGGAGTGCCGATTCTGTCTCAAGGTAGTCTACAACCGAGAGCTCACAGAGCTCGGCTACCCGGATACCCGTTGCTGAGAGCACCCGAATAATGGCATAATCCCGCTTAGCGAGGGTTTCTGCCAAAGAACATGTATGGCATGCAGTGGCAGCCTCATGCAGTGTCGCAAGCAGTTTGCTCAGTTGCTCGCTGGGTACAACCCGTGGCAGACGAGATACAGGCCTGCTCTAGACTAGCTGTTCTTTGCCTTTCCCAGACTGAGAGGCGGATCCCACTGCACTGGATCTACGCCGGGTGCCGCCCACCCCCACGTGTTCTTGTGCCTACCTGGCTTGCCGGTGAAGTGGCGAATGAGCATCCGGTGCAGCATGTCCATATTGGGCAGGATGCCGTGGAACCCCGCGACCCGTGTCAGAACGTTGTCGGCGATCTCCCAGTAGCCGAAGTCATCGGGTCTGACACACACGAGGTTGTGCTCGTCCAGAAACTTCGGCACGGCGCCTCGGAAAGGCACCGTGCCGTCGCCGGTGAGCGATGGATTCTTTCCTTCCTGGGGTTCTCGGGTCCACTCGTTCTTGCGGTCCTTGCTGCTCAGCACGAACTCCGCAGCCCCTCTGCGTTTGGTAATCTCAAGCTGGACCCGAGTGGTCGCATCAAGGCCCACCACGCAGAGCCAATCCTGTGAAGTCAGTCCAACATTGTCGAGTTTGAGCCGATCCGTCTTTCGACGATGACTCTTCGCTTGACCGAGCAAATCGGTGAAGATCTCGGTCGCCTGCTCCTTCGGGGCTTGACGACTCAGACCATGCTCTCTAACTAAGTCCGAGATGGTGTCCACCACACTTGGCTGCCATGCTCCGGGATCGAACAATGTCTCCGGACCATCCCACTGCTCAGTTGGCCTGAGGTGTCCGGGGAACGAGGGCATCAGATGATATAGTGCCGGTGTGAGCCTGGCCGCTTCGCGCTCGCGGGAACTCGGAGGGGTAGCACCGAGATCGGAAGTACCGGTGATGATCTTGATAACCGCTTCGTAAGAACCTTGGAATGGTGTCGCGAGAGTAGCGACCTTTCCGACCCTGGCTGCGCCGCCGAGTGTTGCGAGACATCCCGCGATGATGAGCCCTCCCATGGAATGACCGACAAGGTTCACCCTTGGATCCGCCTTGAACGCTTCGTCACTGTTGTAGTGCCGAAGCAGCTTGGTGCGTTCGATAACTTCTTCGATGAAGGCTGCCAACTGCAGTTCGATGAAGGCCAGCGGCTGCCTCCAGTCGTACCCGAAGGGATAGACCGGCACAGGCTGATCTCGCCGCTCACTGAGCCCGTGTCGTAGTTCGGCGATCAGTTCCTTGTAGGCGATCTCAAAGATCTGCCCCGGTGCTAGCCTCGCGGGCTGACTTGCTTCTAGAGTGCGCTCGTCGGGATGCATCGCGATTTGCTCATACCGTTTGGTGAGTACGCTCCACACAGTCTTGGGCGGAAGTGCGTATTCGTCGCGAAGATATGTCGCAGTGATACCGGGGACCACGATCACGGGATTAGAGAGTTTTCTCGCCATCAGGACCTCCCCCGCCAAGTGCACGAAAAGGGCGATATACCCTATTCCCCTGTAGCCTAATGAAAACTATTCACATGATTCCATGATCGGGCATATTTCACCAAAGCAAATATGGAAAGTAGCAGAGGGCCGTGCATACCGATTAACACAAATCTGTGCCATAACACCCCATGGTCACTAATGTCATTGGTATTCAATTTTTAACCTACTACTTCTTCTCGATAAGGTGAAGAATATCCACCGTTTTGGGTATGCAATGTAGCTCACGGCTCGCGCATCCGTGTATGGCTCCACAACAGCGGCGAAACTTTCCACAGAATTGAGGCAATCGCATGTCGAGCGATCCATCTCTAAAGAACGCGGGACCCAGTGAGACCGGTACAGATGCAACCATCGTCGTGCAATAACCAACTACAGTCGGTACCATGCCCTTATTCACTGAGTGTTTTCTGTTCTACGTAGGAGTCCGGCAATGCCCAGCCTACTCCGTCATTTCATCGGTACAGCGGTTGTGCTCCTCGTCATATGTAGCCATTCCGGTGTTCCTGCATCAGGACTACCGCTGCAATTGCAGCCGGCTATGTACGCCCACTTTATCGATGTGGGTCAAGCGGATTGCACACTCCTTGAGTTCCCCTGCGGTGTGATTCTGATCGACGCTGGCACGCAGTCTGATGAGCGGACTGCCGGCCTGATCACTCAATTGGAGCATTTCTTCGCCGGACGCCCGGATCTTGATGAGACGATCGACACGGTGTTTATCACACACTCGCACATAGACCACACGCGTGCTCTACGCGAGATCGCCGAACGGTTTACCATCCACAACATCATTGACAACGGGCACGCGACCCACTCGGGTGGAGCGGATCAACGGTGGATCATGGCGGAAGCCGAAGCTGGGCGACTCGGTATCAATATCCGGCATGTTTCCGACGCAGAAGTCACCACGCTCCCGCACCGGCGAGGACTCACGGACGCAGCAATCGACCCGTTGAACTGTGGAGATTGCGACCCTGTGATCCGCATTCTCGCTGCCTCTTACGACGAGAACCCAGGCTGGCCTTCTGGCGACTTCGAAAATGAGAACAACCACAGCCTCGTGATCCGCGTTGACTTCGAAGAGTCATCGTTCCTGTTTAGCGGGGATCTGCAAGAGCAATCCATCGAGACATTGGTTGAATACTACCAAGGGACAGACACACTCGACATTGACATCCACCAAGTCGGCCATCACGGCTCTCACAACGCGACAACACGGGAGTTCCTCGAGGCCATGACACCACACGCGGCGATCATCTCGATGGGCTATTGGGAGTTCGGACGTCAGCCCGACGGATCGGTGCTGCCCTTCTCGACATTCCGTTACGGCCATCCCAGGGCGGAGATTGTCGAGTTGCTCGAAGAAGAGATCCCCGGATACCGAAGCCGCCGAACCATTGCCATGGCTGCTCGCGGCTCGCGTGACTTCGTCGAGTACACTGTGCGCAAACGTGTCTACGCGACGGGCTGGGACGGCACTATCAGGGTGCGTGCAACGCCCACACGGGACTATCGGATCACCGTTAATCATCAAGGGTTCTGAATCAGCTGCGAGGCACTGAAATGACAACACTGGGTCGTGCAACGATCGCGGGTGTATCGCTGGGCTTCTTCACACTACTGGGTAGCTTGGCCCTCGGGTTCTGGGCGGTGCCAGCTTGGCTGGGGATTGATCCATTCTTCGATAATGCAACGGCGCTCTGGCTCGGAGTTTGCGCGTCCGCCCTGCTCGTCATTGGCATCGTGTTCTGCCTCCGGTTGACCGGCAACCTCGACCGTACGCCTGCCGTCGGGACAACGGTGGCAAGCACCGAGCTCTTTGGCAGGCATCTGGTGGGGATCGGATTTGCGTTTGTTCTTGATGCAATATTCTGCACCGTGTTGATTACAGCCCTTTCCTTGGCATCAGGCCGCATTGCCGCGTCCCCACCAACGGCTATCGGTGGTTCACTCTCGGGCGATTCGTTTAATGCTAGGGCAGTGGAACTCACTATTGTCGAACAGTCAGCCTCATCGTCCTACGGGGCGTATAACTCGCTGTTTGGAACGAATCTTGCCGAAAGCCGGTTCACGGCCGTGCTGTTTCTCACCTCTTCGATGGTAGCGATCCTTGGAGCATTGTTCTACTTAGCGAACTCGCTCTGGAAGAAGATGAACGCTCAATCACGCGAACAGTTTGATCCCAACCTGTTCTGGGCAGGCCTCTGGTTCCGGATGGGTGAAGCAGTGGTCTTCAATCTTGTCCTGTTTCTCTTTATTATCACGATTAATGTTGACGCACAAGAGGACGCCCGCAGCCTGCTGGTCTGGCTACCTCTGATGTCTCTTCTTGTCGGGATGTTCCTTAAGGCCGGCGAGCAAATGATCTTCGGCATCGCTCAACGGGTGTTTGCCGCGTTTAGCGCCCTCGTCCCGACATCGCTCGAGAGAACACAGACACTGAAAAGCAAGACCCTGGATAACCCAAATCTCTTCAGCACCAACGGCGATCTGACACCCGGCGCCCAGAAGCTTATCAAAGCACTCGAGCATGTCCGGGGAGTAACGCGAGTTCTCCTGGATTCAGATCGACGCGTCATCGAAGTTGAATACGATGAATACCGGATCACCGGCGCTCGCATTCAACATGAAGCTAAGATTCATGGGTTCTGAATGGGTTCAATGTGCCACGAGATTGCGTCTGCAATCCCAAACGCGTGCCACTCGGCATTCCTGTTATGAACGATTTCGACAAGCGATTCGCGCGATCCAAGGCAACTATCTCGATGACTTCATCTGCTTCAGCTAGAATCACCTTGACTGCCAGTAGCGGACGAGCAGAGGGTGTTCCGAGAAGAACAGCAGGCACGGCGTTCTCACCGTTTCCTACTCGCTTTGCTCAGATGTCACCGCTCCACGCAGCCCACATTCGCTTTAAGCACCTCCATACAGGTGGGCCAGGAGTTTGTGCGCTGCCTTAGGCGGCATCAAGGCGGCCTTCCGAGACCCGGATGACTGGGTAGGCCAGCCTCGGGTCTCCTCGTACGCACCGCCTGCGCATCTTGATTCTGGGCTCAATTTCTCCTTTCTGTCTATAAGTGACAGTTTCGGGTCTATGAACACATTGCTCCGCTTCATCTGGTGTCAATGTACCATGGGCTGAATGTGGCCGGTACCGGTTGTGCCATTTCGCATATGTATCGATGCGGCGTTGAATCGCTTTCACGCCAATTGGCATCGCCGATCGACGTACCCACATCTTCAAATCCTTGAACACCCGCTCGACCTTGGCGTTGAGTTGCCAAGTCCGGACCTGGCAGCGGACGTGCGTCATACCAAGCGACTCGATGCTCGCACGGAATCCAGACCGAAACTGGCTGCCGTGATCCGTCACCAGAAAGCTGGGCGATGCCCCACCGCTCTCGATCGACGATTCGACCAACTCCGCCAGATCCTTAGATGTGGGTCTACACCCAAACGCCTTCATCGCAATGATCTTCCTGCTAAAGCCGTCGACAATTGCAGCGATCTCAATCCGCTTCCAGAGTACCCCGATCTCGGTCATGTCCAGATGCCACACTTGGTTCGGCTTCGCCGGGTGGCGGACATGTGCCGGCGCCTTTGTCACACGAACTGGTGCGTGTTGTTTCGCCGGGCTAGGCGGGCCCTCCTGAAGCATTCGCCTGATCGATGATGTGCCTCGCGATCGTCCTCGTCCCGAACTCGGGCTCAGGGAACGCTTCTCTGATCTCGTGGATGAGCCTGCGGACACCGACGTGCAACCGATTCCACGGCGGCCCTCCGAGCAGCTGCTCGGCTTTCAGTTTGTCATGAACAGCCTTCTGCCAGTTGCGGATCGTGTTCGGATGCACGACGAAGCGTGCCCCGGCTTCCTTGGCAGACCATCCCCGGAGCTTCACGACCTGAAGGATCTGGGCTCGCTCCGAGGGCGAGTAGTGCGACCGCTGGTGCGCTGGCTTTCGCTCACGCTGGGATCTGAAAACGGCCAGCTCCCGCTCGAGCAAGCAGGCGTCGTGGTGCATTGCATCCCGGTACCCAAGCAGGCGAATCAGTGGCGAGGCGTGCTCCAACATCCTGGCCCTGGCTGTCACGGCAGCGCACATAAAGGTAGTAGCGATACCCTCGGCCACCTCCCATACGGATCGATCTTTGCCCAATTTAACACCCCCGTGGCAATGTCCGGCCCTGCACAGGCGGACACTCATAAACCGCTGCAATTCAAGCAGTTTAGAAGTGCACGCACCCTCGAAAGCCGGACACATCGGACATCATCTGGGAGGCGCACAAACTCCTTGCCCACCCCAGTGAGGGCAGATTGGAGGGCACCAAAACCGATTGCTAGATGACCCCACTACCGGGCGATGAGAAACGCCACCAGATGGCGGCGCGAGAGACTGTTTGACATATCTGGGATCGCCCACCGCTTGACAAGGTTCTGCATTCGCAGAGCCTTGTTTTTGGGGGAGTTGCGATCCAGGGCGACAAGTGCGTCTACTCGATGTCCCCAAAGTGTCCCCGTCGGGGCCATCGCGACCTTTGCGAAGTGTCTGGCGCCGGGACATCAGCGGTCTACTTTGCGGTGAGCCGTAACCTGAGAGCGTTTGCGATCACCGAGACGGAGCTGAAGCTCATCGCGGCCGCCGCGATCATCGGGTTCAGCATTACACCGAAGAAGGGGTACAGCACTCCCGCAGCGATCGGGACACCAGCGGTGTTGTAGGCGAACGCGAAGAACAGGTTCTGGTGGATGTTCCGCATGGTCGCCCGGCTCAGCTCACGGGCGCGGACGAGCCCCTTGAGATCGCCACCGACGAGCGTGATGCCGGCGCTTTCGATGGCGACGCCAGCCCCGGTGCCCATCGCGACGCCGACATCAGCCTGGGCGAGGGCGGGGGCATCGTTGACGCCGTCGCCCGCCATCGCAACCTTGTGCCCCTCATTTTGGAGCTTACGGATGACCTCGGCTTTCTGCTTGGGAAGAACCTCTGCTTCGACGCGGTCGATGCCGAGCTGGTTGGCGATTGCCTCGGCGGTGGTCTTGTTGTCCCCAGTCAGCATGACGATGGTGAGGCCGCCCTGATGCAGTTCGTCGATAACCCGTTTGGTGGTGTCCTTTAGCGGGTCGGCAACCGCGAGTAGCGCAGCGAGCGTCCCGTCGATGGCTGCGAACATCGCGGTACCGCCATTGCGGCGCTGCTCGTCCGCCCGATCGATCAATGCCCAAACATCGACATCCTCGTCATGCATGAGGGCAGGCGAGCCGATGGCGACGCGCGCGCCATCAACAGTGGCAATGATGCCCTTGCCGGTGACGCTTTCGAACTCGGTTGCTTCGAAGCGTTCGTCAGTGCGGTCTTCGAGACCGGTCACAATGGCTTCCGCGAGCGGATGCTCCGATCCTCGCTCCGCCGCCGCCAAGAGTGCGAGCGATCGTGGCTCGTCGAATCCCCCCTGTACCTCTACAGTGGCAAGCTTGGGTCTGCCCTCCGTGAGCGTTCCGGTCTTGTCCACGACGATTGTGTCGATCTTCTCGAATTTTTCCAACGCGGCGGCGTTCTTGATGAGCACGCCTTGCTTGGCCCCCTGGCCCGCGGCGACCATGATCGACATGGGTGTTGCGAGCCCGAGCGCGCAGGGACAGGCGATGATAAGGACGGAGACCGCGGCAATGAGCGCGTAGCTGAACGCGGGCGATGGCCCGACAAGACTCCACGCCACAAACGCAACGATGGCCACGAGCACGACAGCTGGCACAAACCACGCCGCCACGGCATCGGCGATGCTTTGGATGGGCGCCCGCGAGCGCTGGGCATCGGCAACCATCTGCACAATCTGAGCAAGTGTCGTTTCCGACCCGGTTCGACTGACCCGCATGACAAACGATCCGGTCTTGTTGACCGTGCCACCAGTTACGTCATCGCCTTCGCTCTTTTCCACAGGGACCGGCTCGCCGGTGAGCATGGACTCGTCAACGGTGCTGCGTCCTTTCACGACGCCACCGTCGATGGGGATCTTGTCGCCTGGGCGGACACGGACGTGGTCATCCGGATGGAGTTCCTCGACAGGCACGTCTTCTTCACTCCCATCCTCGGAAATCCGGCGCGCGGTGGGTGGTGCGAGTTGGAGGAGCTCGCGGATGGCACCGCCCGTCTGGTGGCGAGCGCGGAGTTCCATGACCTGACCGAGCAGCACGAGCGCAACGATGACCGCCGCAGCCTCGAAGTAGACGCCGACACGACCATCATCTCCCCGCAGGGCTTCGGGAAACAAGCCGGGTGCAACGGTCGCGATCACGCTGAAGACGTAAGCAAGCGATACTCCAATCGAAATCAGCGTCCACATGTTCGGCCGCAAGGCTCGGATCGAACGCACACCGCGTATGAAGAACGGCCACGCGCACCCAAGGACCACCGGGGTCGCAAGCAGCAGCTCTCCCCACTGACTCGCAACGGGGATGATCCACGACTCGAACGGGTGCCCCAGAAGCATGTTGCTCATCACATAAATGAGCAGCGGCGCGGTGAAGGCGGTCGCGATCCAGAATCGGCGGGTCACGTCGCGGAGTTCGGAGTCGTCCTGCTCGGCTGTTACGTCAAGGGGTTCGAGCGCCATGCCGCACTTAGGGCAGTCGCCGGGTCCGACCTGACGGATTTCGGGGTGCATCGGGCAGGTGTAGATCGCGTCCTTCAGTCTCGTTCGCTTGACAGTTGCTTGCATCCCAGCGTGCCGGCTACCGCACGAGTGATCGGAGCTGGCAGTCTGCTTCTTCTGAGTTTTCGCATAGCGAGCCGGGTCCAAGCGGAACTTATCAGCGCAGCCCTTTGAGCAGAAGAGGTACACAGTTCCGTCGTGCTCGATGCAGTCGGCCTCGTTGCCGGGCTCGACCATCATGCCGCAGACGGGGTCGGTGCTACGATCGGATGCGTGTGTCATCGTGTGTTTATCTCGTGTTCAGTCTCTTACAGCGCGTAGTGATCTATCCCGTAGACGAGCGCGCCGCCGAAGAAACCAGCGCCCGCGACCACCACAGTTGTGGCACACAGCGCGAGGCGATACCTCATCACTGCGCGCCGCGAGGCGTCGGAGTGAGCAGCGCGAACAAAGCTACCCAGCGTGACCAGAGACAGTGCGGCGGTTCCGGTTCCGAGCCAGCGGTGAGTAGCCTGCACCCAATGATCGTCCCAGAGAACGAAACCACCGTTGAGCCACCCAAGCACAACCGCAATGATCGCACCGATGAACGCGGCAACCAGACAAAACCCTGCGGCATGCCTGAACCTTGCGTTGCGCGTCACGATCATGCAGAACTCTGCAATTGCCGCGCCGAAGAGCAGCCCGATCGGAAGGTGGGTTGATGCTGGATGAAACTTGCCGATCCATGCAGCGAGACTCGACCGAGATCCAGTGCCATGCGTATGTGCGTGATCCATTTGATCGAAGGAGGCCTCCGGAGGTCGCGTGTGTTCTGCGGAGTTCGCAGCCATCGATTCGGCGTCACTGTGATCACCTGGATGGTGGTCATCCGCGTGGTCCCCGCTTGCTTGATCCGTTTGGATACCCAGTTTCTCGGTCTGCTCGAGCAACGCGAACACAGCCGGTAGGTGCGCTGTGTACGCCGCGGGATCGGCCTCGAACTTAGTGAGACACCTGCGACAACACAGGCCGATCGTCTTTCCTTCGTATTGAACCATGAACCGAGGATCGACGGGCTCCTCCGACATCACCGGACACATCGAGTTGACCGAGCCGCCGTCCCCCCCGGGCTGGTCCGGAGGGGACGGCTGCGCACCGGCGTGGCTGGTAATGACAAACACTATGAAGGTCAGTAAGGCCCCTGAGCGGAGGATGGTCGATACAAGCGCGTTCATGGTGCGGTCCTCTTGATGGTCTCGGATTAGCCGCCGTGGTCATGATCGCCGTGACTGCGCCCGCCCTCATGGGCTTCGCGCTCGGTTGGCATGAACTTGCCCTGCACCTGCCACGCCTCGTCAATCTCGGCGATGTACTTGACCGGGTCGGCCTTGACCTTTGGCTCACACCCTGCGCAGCAGAACCGCATGAGCCGCCCAGCCACAACCATCTCGGTGGGTTCGCCCATCGAACCGAGGGCGCCTCCGGCCACTACACAAGTGGCCAACGGGTATTCCGTCCGCTGCGCATCGGCGGTCACCTCATCGAGTTCGTCGATGAACTTCTTGGAGTCGGCCTTGAACTCGCGTTCGCACATCTTGCAACACAGACGAACAAGTCGATTGCCGTACACGACGTTGGCGGCGATGTCCTCACCGTTCTCGAATAGCGGCTCGCCGGACACAATGCATGTTTCGGTCGGGTAGTAGCGGATCTGGTCTTTGACGATCTGCTTGTCGATCGCCTTCCAGTAACCCTCCTGGTCGGCCTCGAACTTGCCGATGCACCCAGCGCAGCAGAAGCGCACCTCTCGCCCGTCGTAAACTTTGAGGACAGGATCACCCATGGAACCCAGTTTCCCACCGGAGACGGGGCAGGTGTCCAGCGAAAACGAGTCCGTCCATGGCTCTGCGTCAGTTGTGCCCCCTGCATGCCGGTCATGATCGGGTTCATTGTGCGCCACGGCGAGCGCAACGAACTCGTCCTTGCGTGCTCCGTCCCAGGTGAGGAACTGCTTGCCGCAGCCCGGGCAGCACAAACCGATGGCCTTGCCCTTGTACTCGACCGTGCCGGCGCCCGGCACGACGGGCTCTTTACCGATTGGGCACATGACGTTGATTGGCTCCGTCTCGTTGGACTCGGCCTGCGCGTGAGCGAACGGATTGACTGTGCAGAGGCACGCGACGGCCATGGGTACGATGAACGACTTCAGCATGATCAGGCTCCTTGGATGGGTTGAGACGATGTCGGGTCTGTGTCAGCGGTTGCCAACACCTCAGGCTGGGGTTGTAAGGACAAACGATGCTTCCACTCTGCACCCCAGCAGTACAGGACGGGCACGACGAACCAGGTGATGGACGCGACGGCCATGCCGCCGAACGTCGGGATGGCCATGGGGACCATAATGTCCGAGCCTCGTCCCGTGCTCGTGAGCACTGGAAGGAGGGCGAGGATGGTCGTAGCGCTGGTCATGACCGCGGCGCGGATGCGGAGCTTGCCGCCTTCGACCACAGCCTTGCGGATCGCCTCGATGGAGTCCGGCTTCTCCTCAGCCATCGACTGCTCGATGCGCGTCGCCATGACGACTCCGTCATCGGTTGCGATGCCGAACAAGGCGAGGAAGCCAACCCAGACTGCGACGCTCAGGTTGAACGGGCGGACCTGGAAGAGCTCGCGGAGGTTGGTGCCGAGTAGCTCGGTGTCAAGGAACCACGGCTGGGTGTAGGCCCAGAGCATCAGGAAGCCGCCGCCCCACGCGACGAATACGCCCGTGAAGATCATGAACGTCAGCCCGGCCTTGCGGAACTGGAAGTAGATGAGCAGGAAGATAATTACGAGCGAAAGCGGGAGCACCACGCTCAGCCGTTCGGCGGCGCGGACCTGGTTCTTGTACGAGCCGGCGAACTCGAAGCTCACGCCGCCCGGAACGACCAACTCACCCGCGTCGATCTGCTCCTGGATAAACCGCTGCGCGTCCTGAACGACCGTAACCTCGGCGTAGCCGGGCAGTTTGTCGAACAAGACGTACGCGACAAGGAAGGTGTCCTCGCTCTTGATCATCTGCGGGCCGCGGCGGTACTCGACCTCGGCGAGTTCTCGCAGTGGGACCTGCGCTCCCCCCGGTGTGGGCACGAGGATGTCGCCGAGCGTCTCGGGCTGGTCGCGGAGTTCACGAAGATAGCGAACGCGGACTGGATACCGCTCGCGGCCCTCAACCGTCATCGTGAGCGGCTTACCGCCGATGGCGACCTCGATGACTTCCTGTACATCCGCGATCTGTAGGCCGTACCGGGCGATACGTTCCCGGTCGATGTCGATCTCCAGATACGGCTTGCCGACGACGCGGTCGGCGAAGACCGCCGCGGGCTGCACGCTCGGCACCTGCTTGAGGAGGCGTTCGAGTTCGAGCCCGAACGACTCGATGGTCTCCAGGTCGGGGCCGTAGACCTTGATGCCCATCGGGGCTCGGAAGCCCGACTGCAACATGACGATGCGTGTCTCGATCGGCTGGAGCTTGGGGGCGCTCGTAACGCCTGGCATATCCGCGGCCTCGACGATCGCGTCCCAGATGTCCTGCGGGGACTCGACCTCGTCGCGCCACTGCCGAAAGACCCGGCCGTCCTTATCGGGGATGAGCTGGCCGTTGGCATCACGGACGAATAGGTCGGTGCCTTCATCGAATTGGAACTTGATGCGTTTGCCGCGCTCGTCGGTCTTGTACTCGCTTTGGTACTGGATGACCGTCTCAACCATCGAGATGGGCGCCGGGTCGAGCGGGCTTTCGACGCGCCCGATCTTGCCTACGGCGATCTCGACCTCAGGCACGCTCATGATGCGGCGGTCGAGCTCGGCGAGGATGTCGGTCGCCTCGCCGATCGACGCGTGCGGCATGGTCGTGGGCATATAGAGGAACGCGCCCTCGTCAAGAGATGGCATAAACTCGCTCCCGAGGCCGGGGAAGGCGTGCGCGACCTCAACGACCGTCTCGCTGCTGCGGACAGACTCGGGGAGCCAGCCGAAGACGCGGTCGAAGCCGAGCCAGACGGTCGCACCGGTCACCACGAGCAACGCGGCGGGCGAGAGCGCGATGAGCTTGTGTCTCAGCGACCATGCAAGCGCGTAGGGGAAGACAAGCCGTACAAGCCAGAACACGAGAAGCAGACAGCCGACGATGGCTCCGATGAAAAGCGCGTTGCCGAGGATGCCAGGTGTCGGTCCGAGCGGTTCCCAGGCATCGGCCAAGATCGTGAGCACGACAAGCACGGCAACAAGGTTGGCCGACCACTGCACGGTCTTGGTGACGGCTATCGGCAGCCATGGTTTGATGAGGTCGAACACCCCGAATCCGGCGACGATGGTCCCGCCAACAGGATGCACGAAGGCTGCCAGGCCAACGCCCGCCAACGTAAGCAGTGTCGCTCCAGCGATACGGAATGAACCCTTCTTCGGCTTCCAGCCCATGAGCACATGGGCCGCGGCCGGGAGAATGGTCAGCGCGATGATGATCGAGGCAATGAGAGCAAAGGTCTTGGTATATGCGAGCGGCTTAAAGAGCTTGCCTTCGGCCGCTTCCATCGTGAACACCGGCAGGAACCCGACGACCGTCGTCGCGACCGCGGTAAGCACGGCTCCCCCGACCTCGGTTGTCGCTCTATAGATGACTTCGATCCGGCTCTCATCCTCCGGTGTCTCGTCCAGCCGCCTCAGGATGTTCTCGCTGAGCACGATGCCCATGTCCACGATCGTGCCGATGGCGATCGCGATGCCCGAGAGCGCGACGATGTTCGCGTCCACCCGGAAGAGCTTCATCCCGATAAAGGTCATCAGCACCGTCACCGGGAGCATCGCGCTGATCAGCAGGCTGCTCCGCAGGTGCATGACCATGAGCACCACGACGATGATCGTGACGAGCACCTGCTGCGAGATAGCCGAGTTGAGCGTCTGGAGCGTCTCTTCGATGAGCCCGGTCCGATCGTAGAAGGGTACGATCGTGACACGGCTCTCGGTGCCGTCAGCCAGCACCTTGGACGGCAGACCTGGTCCGATGTCGCTGATCTTGTCCTTGATGCGTTCGATCGTTGCCATCGGGTTCTCGCCGTAGCGGACCACGACGACACCCCCGACCGCTTCCTCGCCCGCCTTGGTCAGCACGCCGCGCCGGAGCGCTGGACCCAGCGAGACCTTGGCGATGTCGCTCACAAGGATCGGCTGCCCGTTGCGGGCGGTAATGGCGGTCTGCTCCAGATCGCCGACGCTCTCGATGAAGCCCAGTCCCCGGACGATGTACTCGGAGCGGTTGACCTCGAGCGTGCGCGCTCCGACATCCAGATTGCTCTGCCGGACGGCTGCGATGACCTCCTGCAATGAGATGCTCGCGGCCCGCATCGCATCCGGGTTTACATCGACCTGGTACTCGCGGACGAATCCGCCAATCGAGGCGACCTCGGCCACGCCCTCGACACCTGCGAGCTTGTACTTGACGATGAAATCCTGGATGGACCGCAACTCGTCCGGGCCCCATCCGCCGGTGGCGTTTCCATCCGCGTCTTTACCTTCGAGCGTGTACCAGAAGACCTGGCCGAGCGCTGTGGCATCGGGACCGAGCGCCGGCGTGACGCCCGGCGGCAGCGTGCCTGCGGGCAGCGAGTTGAGCTTCTCCAGTACGCGTGAGCGCGACCAATAGAACTCGATGTTGTCCTCGAAGACGACGTAGATCGTCGAGAAGCCGAAGACTGAGTAGCTGCGGATGTCCTTGACGCCGGGGATGCCGAGCAGCGCAACCGTCATCGGGTAGCTGATCTGGTCGTCGATGTCCTGCGGGCTCCTGCCGGGCCACTCCGTGAAAACGATCTGCTGGTTCTCGCCGATGTCGGGGATCGCATCGACGGGGACCGGGTCTCGCGGCAATCCGCCGAGTTCCCAGTTGAAGGGCGCGACGAGCGCCCCCCACAGCAGCGTGCCAAGCAGCACGATCGCGACTACAAGCTTCTGCTCGAGACAGAACCGAATGACGGCGTTCAGGAGACCACCCTGTTTCTGTGGCGTCGGAGCTTCAGTCATGGTCGTGCCCCTCGTGCGTTGGGTTGGACGGCCGGGCCGTACTCAACGGGGGGAACTCGCCTCGGATCTCTCCGCACCGCAGCATGCTGTCGCCGAAGTACGGGTTGTTGATCTGCGTATCGCGCTGAAGCCACTCGGCACCCGCGTTGTCGAATGCCATCGGGCAGAAAGCCGCGTGCCAGGTCTCACTGCCTCGATGCCCGAAGCGGTCTTGAAGCGAGATCACAGCTTCGCTCATGTCCTCGAACCGGACACGGGCGATCTCGATATCGGTGAGCGCGCCCTCGACGCGGAGGCGAGCGGAGGCACGCCGCCAAGTCGCGAGCGGTTCGCCCACAAGACCGGCTTCCTCGACGAACCCGATCGCCGTCCGAAGGTCGCCGGTCGCTTGGAGAAAGCCGCCAAGGTCATCAGCAGCGAGCGCTTCCTGCGCATCGAAGTACGACGTGTACACCGGCTTCAATGCGAAGATGAACGACTCGGGCGCCTCGACGCGTTGCGATCCCTGAGGCATGCCGCTCGCCATCGAGCCATGACCCGCGTGCGCCCCGCCGCCGCTCCCACCACCTCCCGGCATCATCATGCTGGGCTTCGCGGCGATCTGCATGGCGCTGTCGATGCGGAACGCGCCGTTGACGACGACGCGTTCACCCTCGCGGAGGCCCTCACGCACGAGGTAGAACTCGCCGGCACGCGGGCCGAGCATGACCTCGCGTCCCTCGTATGTCGGCTTCTCGACGTCAGGCGTTTCGATGTAGACCACCGATCGCGTGCCGGTAAAGAGCACTGCCGAGCGCGGGATAACCAGTGGCTCGCGAACATTGGTCGGATCACCCACAACGCCGAGCGATTCCGCGGACACGAGGTCCATACCACAGATGTCGCACGTGCCCGGCTCGTCCTTTACGATCGTTGGATGCATCGGGCTGACCCAGCGTCCGGCGAGCTCGTTGCTCACAACCGCCCTCCCCTCGGCCATACGAGGCCGAACAACCGCAGACGCGAACATGCCCGGCTTGAGTCGTCCCGCCGAGTTGTCCACCGCGACACGCACCGCAGCCGTTCGGGTCTGCTCATCAACTATGGGCTCAATAAACGAGACCCGCCCCTCGAACACTTCCCCGGGGTGAGCTTCAACAGTGAACGACACACGCTGACCCCACCGAAGAAGCGGCAACTGTGATTCGTACGCTTCGAGATCGAGCCAGAGCCGCGAGAGGTTCGCGACCGTCGCGATGGACATGCCCTCTTCGACATAGTCGCCTTCACGCACGGCGAGGTGCGTCACGATGCCGCCGATGGGCGCGAACACGGTCAGCCGATCAGATTCGAACTCACCGTCTTCCACGGCTTCAATCTGCTCTGGGGTAAGCCCGTAGAGCCGGAGCTTGTCACGGGCCGCCGCGAGCGTGTCGCGGGTCGCGTCCCTGACGATGTCGCTCATGCCCGCGGACTCGCCGCTCGACTTCACCGCCTGGCGAAGCTCTTCGAAGGCGGCCAGTAGATCCGGGCTGTAGACCTCGGCGACGTGATCGCCATTGGCAACGGGAATGCCGACGAAGTTGACGAAGAGCCGCTCGATGCGCCCCGGGAAGTACGCGGTAAGTCTCGCGACTGATGTCTCGTCGTAGGTCACCTTGCCGTATAGGCGGGTCTCGGCAACAGGGAAAAACCTGGCGACGGGAGTCGTCTCAATTCTGCTCAGCGCAGCAGCCTCCTCACTCATCGTGACCCGCAGCTCGCCACCCTCACCGGAGTCGTCAATAACGGGGATGAGATCCATGAAACAGATTGGGCACTTGGCGTTCGGGTCCGGCAAACGCACCGATGGATGCATCGAACAGGTGTACAACTGCGGTTCACCAGATGGGGCTTCGGAGTCAACCTCGGCGACTTCTGGCTCCGGCTCCGGCGCTGGCCGGCCAAATCGGTACCCGATGACCAACGCCGCGATGATCAGGATGACAGCCACGCCTGCGGCCGTGTGCTTCCACATCCATTCCAGCACGCCACGGGCTCTTTGTGCTATTTGGTTCATTGTTCTACCTCATTGTCGTCGGACGGTGTCGTCACGTTCTCGGTTGGCTTCGTCGGGATCGGCTCTCCCACAAGCGTTTTGAGTCGTGCGAGCGCCTTGCCTCGGTCGGCCCGAGCGCGTTGGGCGGCGACTGCAAACTCCAGCAGTGTGCGCTCCGTGTCCAGCAGATCGAGGAAGCTGGCGTCACCCGCCCGGAATCCAGCGAGTGATGCGCGAAGGGATTCTTCTGCTTTGGGAATCAGCGTGTTCTCGTACAGACCAACGCGCCGGTTCGCATCCGTATGCTCGAACCATGCGCGTTGGATCCCGGCGGCGAGCCGGTTGGCCCGATCGGCGCGTTCATGAGCAACCGCAAGACGACGCGCTGTCGCCTCTCGGACGCCGGCGTCGTACTTCTCTCGCCAGAGCGGAACATTGATGCCGAAACGCAAGAGAATCGGGTCGTCGCCGCTGCCGGGAGTCGTGGGATTGACCGCATCGCCGGTGAAGACGTAATCGAGTCCGACCGTCAGATCGGGGAGTCCGTCCTTCCTCGCGGCGGCACCCAGGTATCGCTGCTGTTCGATCTCTTCGTCGAGTGCAAGCAGGGCCGGGTTCCGCCGTCGGGCAATCTCCGAGAGCTGGGCCGCATCGACGCTTGCGACGCGCCCTTCGATACGGACGGCTCGCGGCACATCGGTGTCCATCGGACGGTTGAGCGCGGCGTTGAGTTCCGCGACATACGGCAGCCGCATGGCTTCGAGCTGTGTTACTCGGTCTTCGACCTGCCCGAGTTCAACTTGGACCCGAACCAGCTCCGGGTGCGAGCCTGAACCGACCCGGTATCGAGCACGCAGCACTTCCTCGAACGACTGGAGCAGCTCCAGATTCTCGCGGGTGATCGCGATCGTGCTGTCCAGATACGCGAGATCATGGAGCGTCGTGACCACCCGCTCGGCGACTGTCAGCCGGACCGCTTCGAACTCGCGCCACGCGGCCATGGCCGCCTTGGCTGCGGCATCTTCACGGTCTTGCAGCGTGCCCAGCCACGGTAAGGTCTGCTCGACGCCGATGCGCGCCTCTTGCGGCCCGGTACGGGTCTGCACCTCTTCGATGTAGTACCCGAACGCGAGCCTTGGGTCAGGGAGCGCGGACACCTGCGGCAGACGCTCCGAAGCTGCCCGCCACCGCTGGAACGCAGCTTCGGCCTCCGGGCTGTGATACAACGCGTACCGGATGTAGTCGTCCGGCGCAGCATCTGAGGACAGCGTGCGCGGCGCCGAATCGGCAGTCCGAGCGTCTTGTCGGAAAACTGAGTACGGGCGCAGTTCTGGGCTGTTGGGCTCGGGGCGTGCGTACGACTGGGGTAGATCGCCGGTGGCATCGAATGGCGAAGAACAACCGCCGACGATGCCGACCAGCGTGATCCCCGCCACGCACAGGGCGAGACGGACGGCCATAGTATGGCTCCTGGGTTCTGGCTGCTTGTGAGGACCGAGTACATGCGACACGGGCGATTGCGCTCAGCGCACACCACCCTTGTGGAACTCGGGCTCTACGTTTGCCAGATACCCAGGAGGGCCTGGATTTCGTTGTGGGACTTGCCCGCTGTGAGTGCGAGCACCAAAGAAGCAACCTTCGGCGTGGCCGTATCCGGTTCGGCAACAGGCATGACCTGCGGCGGGCCGTTAGGCATGCCGGTGATCGTGTCGCGGTCGGACCGCAGCAGCGGCGCTTCGGGCTTGGGTTCCGGATCCGAAGCTGGGGCCGCGATGCATTCACACGACCCATTGCTCATGGGGCAATAGGCTTCCTCGACCATTTCGCTGCCGCAGCAGTCGACTTGAACGACGGGCTGATGACACGCAAACTCGCCGCAATGGTCTTGGCCACCAGCCAGACCGACCCCGAGGCGGGGCAGGCCCGTGGCAACAAGGATCAGGATGGCCAGAACGCGAGTCATAGGTATATTGTACGGAACAGGCCGTGTTGGAACAACTCCTGCAACGCCCCAGCTATTTCGACCTGCCCGGACACCATGGGCATTTCTTGCAGATGGCCTGACAGCAGATTCGGCCCATCGGTGCTTGGGCTTCGCTCGCCCAAGCACATTCCAACGCCAAAACCCTGTATTCAGCGCAGCTTGCAGTCCCGCAGTTGAACAGCGAGCAGTTTGCCATCGACCCGTCCTTCGACGCTGACCTGTTGGCCATCTCGGATGGTTGCTACATCGCTCTGGGCGTCGGCACGGAAGATGCAGTCCACATACCACAACCACCAATAATGACCATGCGATACTTACATATTTCTTAGTGGCTACGAACGCGATTCATCTCTAGTCATGATTGCTATTTAGTTGCTCAAAGTAGTCGATTCCGAGAATCGTATCGTACTCAAGTTCACTAACATGAGCTGTTTTTCTATACTCTTGCCTGTCAACACAACTCCAGCCGTCAGCAATCAATAGTTCTTCATAACTCATGTCCCCATACTCGGACTGTAGATTGTGAATTTCATTGTTACCAGGTCGATCATACAAGGATGACGTTTGAACAATTAGTAATTCCCCGAGTGAATCAGGGGGCATGCCATACATATGTACAACGATACCGTTATATCTTAGATTGGGATGCACATACACATTGTTGACATCCCTAACTGCTCCGTACGCAATAATTGAATCTGATGACAGAGGAACAAAATCTGATGGCAAATAGCTAGCCGATCTTACTGTCCTAAGTCCAAAGTGGCCTAACTCGGAGTTGTACCCCGTACATACATACCATCCGCCGTTATATGAACTTAGTAATGTCTGCATATTAAGGCGCTGGCTTCCATTTTACGCCGAATGTTTGGCCACTCGAGTTCACATATAATCAAGTCTACATCTTGATAAAGTTCCATTGCCATTAGATATTACTTTTGGACTCCCATCAGGATTACGTATTGACATGTAAGTATTCCCAGGCTGCATGTCCATGGAATTACCAGGAGCTGCCCATTCGGGTGTTAGGTGACCATCTGTTGAGGCGGTAAATCCGTTTCCTGCGGATGGATACTCTCGATTTAGTGTGGCCCGGCCTCGTAGCAGCTGCAATCGCATCTGACAATCGGAAATCGTAAATATCCAATCTATCCGGTAAATCTGATGGCGTCGTGCCAGAGTTGATGCGATCGAATCCCTTCCCGATCGATTCCATGATGTCATCGAGCGCCTTGGTCGCACGAAGAGCGGTCATGCCTGCAGTTTGTCTGAGCTGTCTCGCGAGCTGCTGAATCTTCTGCATAGCCGAGAAGGGCGCGTTTCTCGAGAATGCGGCGATACCTTCAACTGCACTCTTTGAGAATGTACCTTCAACGATCCGCTGTCCATTTGTAGTAGTCGAAACAGTAAGTCTGAGGTATGACTACTGGATATCGCCCTTGAACTTATCTGAAACGGTATCCATAAGCGGTCCGTTTCTTATGATTCTGTGCTCGTTCGCAATCCCCGTAATAACTCGCTGGAGGTAGAGCGCTGCAAGTGTTGGATCCTCTTGCTCAAAAGAAGTCATCGGGAATCGCTCGGCCACCGCTTTGACGAATGTTCTGGCCGATCCGATACCGGTGCCCACGACGGACCTGAGCGCCTTATCCAAGCCGGGAGTGTGTTTGATGATCCTTAGGACAGCCGTCTTGCCGAGCGCGCTAATGGCCGACCCGGCCCCGGGTATCACATCTACCGCGAGGAACACCTCGGCAACGATGATCTTGACAACATCGACTTCCTCGTCGGTGATGTACACCTTCACGACGCCTTCGTGGACGATGTCCACGACATCCGGTGCGAACGGCACCAGGTTCCAAACGAACTGGACTGTCACACCGGTGGCCGCGAGGTACGGCTCGATCTCATCTCTCGCGTACGGGACCACCGTCTGTGAGGTCTCAATGACGACCCCGAATGCCTCCTCCGCGTTCTCTGAGGCGAACAACTGATTAGGCGTGGCTCTGCACTGACCAGGGGCAACTCCCAAAGTCCATCCGCGAACAAGCCGCTCTAGTACTACTACGATTGGATCTACCTGAACCCCGGAGGAATCCGAATGAGTGTCGCTCTGATTTCGTTTGTGGGTACGACCGCCTTGGTTGCGGCCCTGACTCTGCTGGCCGTGCGTCGGATGAAGCGTTCGGAAAACGCGATCGACGATTTCTTCGCGGGGGGGCGTTCGCTGGCCTGGCCGATCGTCGGGGGCTCACTCCTGCTGACGAACCTGTCCACCGAGCAGCTCGTCGGGCTCAACGGAGCGGTCTTCAAGGACGGGAACCTCGTCGGGATCGCCTGGGAGGCGCTGGCAGCGTTCGCGATGATCGCGACGGCCCTGCTCTTCCTCCCCAAATACATGGCCAGCGGGTTCACCACGACCACGGCCTACCTCGAGCAGCGGTACGACCGAGCGACCCGGGTGCTCGTCTCGGGGCTCTTCCTGTTTGGATACGTCACGGTCTTGCTCCCGGTGGTGCTGTACACCGGGGGGTTGGCGCTGCAAGGGATGTTCCGGATCGACCTCCCACTCTGGCTGATCATCGCCGGGATCGGAGTGCTCGGGAGCCTGTACGCGATCTTCGGCGGGCTCCGCGCCGTCGCGGTCAGCGACACGCTCAACGGCGTCGGCCTGCTCATCTGCGGGCTCGCGGTCCCGATCCTCGCGCTGATCGTCCTGGGTGACGGCTCGCTGACGGGCGGCATCTCGCGTCTGGCCCAGGACCGCCCCGAGTCGCTCACGCCGATCGCGACCAAGGACAAGTCGGGCGAGATGGTCTCCGTCCCCTGGCCCACGCTCCTGACCGGGATGATGTTCATCCAGGTGTTCTACTGGTCCACGAACCAGGTCATCGTTCAGCGGGCGATGGGCGCCCGGAGCCTCGCGGGCGGGCAGAAGGGCGTGCTGTTCGCCGCTTCGATGAAGCTGCTGGGTCCCGTGATGCTGTGCCTGCCCGGCATCATCGCCCTGCACATGACCGACCGGCTGAGCATCGAGGACACTGACACCGTGTACCCCGCGATCGCGCGGGAGGTGATGCCCACCTGGTCGCTCGGGTTCTTCGGCGCCGTCATCGTGGGAGCGATCCTCAGCTCGTTCAACAGCGCCCTCAACTCTGCGGCGACCCTCTTCTGTCTCGACTTCTACAAGCCCTTCGTCCTCAAGCGGGGCAACGCCGCGGGCGACCGGCGGGTCGTCGTCGTCGGGCAGATCTTCGCGACGATCCTGGCGATCCTCGCGATGATCGTCGCGCCCCTGCTCGCCCAGATGGAGTCGATCTTCGAGTACCTGCAGAAGGTCAACGGGCTGTACAGCGTGCCCGTGATCTCGATCTTCCTGGTCGGCATCCTCACCAAGCGCGCACCCGCGATCGGCGCGAAGGCCGCGATGGTGGTCGGGATCCTCACCTACGCTGTGTTCACATTCGCAGAGACGATCGTGCCCGGGTTCGTGTTCACGGACCACATCGCCTGGTACCACTGGCTGCACGGGTACGCGGCCAGCGTGCTCTGCGCCCTAGGCACGCTCGCGTTCTTCACGCTCATCGCTCCGCGTTTGGCGGATCAGATCGAAGCGGAACGCCTGAGCAAGCAAGCCCCCGTAGACATGACACCCTGGAAGCTCCGGCGTGTTGTATCCTCGCTGATTGTGCTGGCGACTATCGCGATTTACATAGGGTTGTTCGCGATCTCACGGTAGGGCTCTGTGGAAGGAACCGATTGTGCATATCAAAGCAACTCTGCTCGCAATGGTGATATTCGGAAATCTCCCGATGCCGACGATCGCTCAGCCAACCCAGTTCTACCAGGGTATGCCTGAAGCAGCCGACGACCGGCGGACCGCAGTTTTCTCGGATCGAGGCTCGTGGATGGGCTTTGCGATCCCTGATCCGGATCGAGAGATGGCCTCCGGCGGGTTCGTTGGTCCGTACCTTCACGCCGAGCACCGGTGGCTCGGATCCACCCTCATGGTTCCGAGTCTCACGGTCGATTCAATCCCCAACGCGGCGCACCAATTCGAGGGCGCAGCCTGCGATTCACGACCGGGCGAACTGGTCCAGCACTTTGAGGCTGGTGGCGTGCACGGACGCTCGATCCTGTACTTCGCCAGCGCCCAGACCGCACGAATCCGGGTGGAACTGGTCAACAGGAGTGAATCACCGACCGTTGTCTCCGGGCATTTCACTTCATCGCTTTTTGATCACCAACAGCCAACACGACGTAAGCAAACAGAAACTGTCTTCAGAACGCCAGCCGGCGAGGCGGTGACTGTCTCCAGCGCCGAGGTGCCGATCGAGGTCCGTGATGCGCACTGGATCCTGCAACTCGAGACCACAACGCTCGGCGTCGGCCAGATGCTTCATTTCGAGGTCTCGATCACACTCGGCGATTCGGGCGACGGGCAGGCCCCCGCTACATATGAGCAGACCCACGCCCGATGGGATGGGTACTTCCAATCGATCCACAGCGGGCACGCAGAGGACCACCCGCAGTCGGTTCTCGCGAGGAAGGCCCTGCGGACGTTGGTGAGCAACTGGCGAGCGCCGCGCGGCGGGCTAACCACGGAGGGGCTCTTTCCGTCCGCCGCGGTGACCTACTTCAACGGGTTCTGGGCGTGGGACTCGTGGAAGCACGCGGTGGCGCTTGCCCGGTTCGACGTCCAACTTGCGAAAAACCAGATACGCACGATGTTCGAACATCAGAATGAGCGCGGGATGATCGCCGATGTCGTCTATGCGGACCCAAGCGAGGATAACTGGCGGGACACCAAACCCCCGCTCGCGGGCTGGGCGGTTGAAGAGGTTTTGCGGGCGAGCGATGACCCGGGATTCGCGCGAGAGATGTACCCCAAGCTGGTCCGGTACCACCAGTGGTGGTACGCGGACCGGGACCACGACGGAAACGGGCTGTGCGAGTACGGGAGCACGGACGGGACGCTGATTGCTGCGAAGTGGGAGAGCGGTATGGACAACGCGGTGCGCTTCGACGGCACGGCGCTCGTCCAGAACAACGACCAGGCCTGGTCGATGGACCAGGAGTCGGTGGACCTCAACGCGTATCTCTATCGCGATAAGCTCGCCCTCGCGGCAATCGCGGAGAGCATCGACAACGACGACGATGCGCAACGCTACCGAGCCGAGGCCGAACGCCTCGGGGCGCTGATCCGCGAAACGTTCTTCTGCGACCAGACCGGCTGGTTCTTCGATCGCCGCCCAAGCGATGGCCGGTTTGTGAAGCACCTCGGCCCCGAAGGCTGGATCCCACTCTGGGCCGGGGTCGCATCGCCCGAACAGGCGGCCCGTGTCCGTGAGAAGATGCTCGACCCGGTGCACTTCCGGACACACCTCCCGTTCCCGACCGTCTCGGCCAGCGACCCGGGGTTCTCCGATGGCTACTGGCGTGGGCTGGTCTGGCTCGATCAGGCGTACTTCGGGATCCAGGCGCTGCGCGCCTACGGATACGAGCTCGACGCCCAGGAAATGACACAGCAACTGCTCTCCAGGCTCCAGGGCGCCACCACCCCGGGCCAGCCCCTGCGCGAGAACTATCACCCACTCACGGGTGAGGGCCGCAACGCGCCGCACTTCAGCTGGACCGCGGCCCACCTGCTCCTGCTGGCGATGGACCACCGAAATGTGTGGGAGGATCACAAGGTCTTCGGTGCCAACAAACTCGAGCCGCACGCGGAGCTCGGGCGCCGCACGGACAGAGATCGGTGGCGATCACTCGATGGAAACTGGAGGTTCCACTACGCGGCGAACCCCTCCGGGCAGGTCTTTGGTCATGAGCGGCAGGCGTTCGACGACTCGACGTGGGACACAATCCCCGTGCCAGCGAACTGGGAGGTCCACGGCTACGGGCGGGCGATCTATCTCGACGAGCGGTATCCGTTCACGACGACCTGGCCCGATGCCCCGCACGACGAGAACCCCGTGGGGCAGTACCGCCGAGCGTTCGAACTGCCGGACGAGTGGGCTGGGCAGCGGGTCGTGCTCCGCTTCGACGGCGTGCGCTCCGCGTTGTTTGTCTGGGTCAACGGGGAGCGGGTCGGGTTCAGCCAGGGCGCCAAGACGCCCGCCGAGTTCGATGTCACGAACCTCGTACGCCCGGGCGAGAACACGATCGCCCTGACGATCTACCGCTGGAGCGACGCGAGCTACCTCGAAAGCCAGGACATGCTGCGGATGTCCGGCATCGAGCGAAGCGTGAGCGTGTACGCGACGCCGAGGGTGCGCATCGAGGATCTGTTCTTCCGGGGCGACCAGCACGGGAAGATGCGGCTCGACGTGACGGTCGCCAACGGCGCCGACCGGGACACGACCCATGAGGTCGAATGGGAGCTGGCTGACGGCGAGCTGGTAATCGCGAGCGGGCGTGAGTCGGTCTCGATCGACGCTGGCGAAGAGAGCGAACACTCGTTCGAGCACAAGCTCAACAATGTCCTCGCGTGGAACGCCGAGCAACCCCATCTGTATACGCTCCGTGTCCGCCTTCTCGAACAGAACGGCGCCCGGCTCGACCGGGCCACCGCCCGCGTCGGGTTTCGGACCGTCGAGATCGTCGGGAACCAGCTCCTGGTCAACGGCGTCCCGATCCGCATCCGGGGCGTGAACCGCCACGAGACCCACCCCGAGACCGGGCACGTGGTCAGCATCGATGACATGCACCGCGACATCGAGCTGATGAAGCAGAGCAACATCAACGCGGTCCGGTCGAGCCACTACCCCAACGACCCACGCTGGTACGAGCTGACCGACGAGTACGGCCTGTACGTCATCGACGAGGCCAACATCGAGTCGCACCCGCTGGCCATCCGTGAGAACACCCAACTCGGCAACGAGATGAGCTGGCTCCCGGCGCACTTGGACCGGACCCGGCGCATGGTCGAGCGAGACAAGAACCACCCATCGATCATCATCTGGTCACTTGGCAACGAGGCCGGCGAGGGCAAAGTCTTCCGCAACACCTACCGGTGGATCAAAGATCGCGACCAGACTAGGCCCGTGCAGTACGAACCCGCGGGGAAGGAGGATTACACGGACATTTACTGCCCGATGTATCCCCGCGTCGAATGGCTCGAAGAGTTCGCGAAGAACGAACCCGACCACCCTTCCATCATGATCGAGTACTGCCACGCGATGGGCAACTCGGTGGGCAACTTGTTCAAATACTGGGAGGTCATCGAACGCTACCCGGCGTTGCAGGGTGGGTTCATCTGGGATTGGGCCGACCAGTCGCTGGCGTTCGTTGATGATCAGGGACGGCGGTACTGGGCGTACGGGCACGACTACCACCCCGACCTTCCCACCGACGGCAACTTCCTCAACAACGGGCTCGTTGATCCCGACCGCAAGCCGCACCCGCACCTGAGTGAGGTCCGCAAGATCTACCAGCCTGTCCGCTTCAGGCTCAGCGAAGATCAGCCCGGGATGATCGAGATCGAGAACACCTACGGGTTCCTCTCGACGTCTCACCTGAAGTTCACGTACGCGTACGAGCGCGACGGCCGGGTCATCCAGCAAGGACCCATCGCCGCGCTCGACGCCACGCGGGTCGGTGCGGGCCATCGCGGGCTGACACCGATGCCGAGGCTTGATACCTCAGCGCAGATCGCACCCGATGAGCCGGGCCTGCTCACACTGACGCTCTTGGCTACGCAGCGCGAGGCGACCACATCGATCCCCGAAGGCCATCTGATCGCGTGGGATCAGTTCATCATCCAGGAGAAACCCACACCGCTCGGGCCCGTTCGGATCGCTGCGCAGATCGACGTGAATGAAACTGATGATCACATTGTGCTCGCCGGCCCGGCGTTCCGGTACACGTGGTCGAAGGGCGCCGGCGATCTGACCGGCCTCGAGTGGAACGGACGCCGCCTGATCGATCAAGGGCCGCGGGTGAATTTCTGGCGATCGCCGACGGACAACGACCTCGGCAACGGGATGCACAACTGGGCCAAGCTATGGAAGGATGCGTCCGACATCGAGGCGCCCGCGCAGATAAGCCTGTTGCAAGCCGACACGGGGCGTGTCGTCCGATCCGTGCGAACGCTGCCGGGAGGCGCGGGCGCGGTGCGCACGAGCTTCGGCGTAACCGCCGACGGCGCGCTCGACGTCTTGGTCGAGTACGAACCGCCGGAACACAGCACCGAGGATGAGGGCAAGGACCTGCCCCCTATGCCACGATTCGGCACGAGGCTGATCGTGCCCGAGTCATTCGATACGATGCGCTGGCTCGGCCGCGGCCCGCACGAGACGTACGCCGATCGCAAGCGATCGGGGCGCATCGCGATGCACCAGCTCGACGTTGAGCACGCCTTTCATCGGTACTCGCGACCACAAGAAACGGGAAACCGCACCGACGTGCGGTCGATGACGCTGCTCGATGACACCGGCGTCGGGCTGCGGTTCGAGTCCGATACGCCGATGAGCGTGAGCGTCTGGCCCTTCGCCGCGGATGAGCTCGAGTACGTGCCGTCGTCCCGCGGCGAGGAGTCCGCGTCGGGCCTCGTTCCCATCCCGTCTAAGCACGGCGCGCACATCCACGTCGGCGGACCACGCACCGTCAGCATCGATCACAGCCAGATGGGCGTCGGCGGCGACACCTCGTGGGGACGCTGGGTGCACGAGGAGTTCCTGATCAGGCCCAGCCCGATGTCGCTGCGGTATCGGATCACGCCGGTGAGCGAGCCAATGCCGTGAACGTCGCCGACAAACCCGACATTCCGTCGCAGGCTGTTCAAGCATTCCTGGCCGAGCGGTACGCGCTCGCGGGCGAGCTGTCGGAACTCGACGGCGAACGTGATCTGAATTTCAGGCTTACCACGCCGGATGGCGATCGGTACGTCGTCAAGGTGGCGCACCCCGAGGAGCGAGCCGATGTGCTCGATCTGCAGTCCGCGACACTCTCAATGCTGTCCAAGAGGACGCTCGGCCCGTCCGTGTACCCGAGGGTGATCGCGTCGAAGGGGCAGCGGGAGCTCGAGACACTGGAATCCGAGACGGGGTCGCACGCAGTCCGGGTGGTGTCCTACCTGCCCGGCACCCCGATTGCCGACGTGCAAAAGCATCACGAATCAATGCTGATCAGCGTCGGTAGGGTTGTTGGTCAGATGGATATGGCGATGAGCGAGTTCTGCCACCCCGCGATGCACCGCTGGCTCGACTGGGACAGCAAACACTCGTTTTCGATCATCCGCGAACGCATCAACGCCATAAGGAACGACGCGGACCGGTCGCTCATTGATGATGAACTGGGCAGACTCGAAGCCTCTCTGCTCCCCCTGTACTCGACACTGCCGATGCAGATCGTCCACAACGATGTCAACGATTACAACCTGCTTGTTGATGAGACGGGTCAGGTCTCGGGGATCATCGATTTCGGGGACATGGTCCACAGCTACCGCGTCTGCGACCCGGCCCACGCGCTCGCATACCTGCTGCTCTCAAGGCCCGGCTGGTCCGCGATCGCGCGGGGGTTCCTGGGGGGCTATCTCACCGCCTGCCCGCTGACAGACCAAGAAGTCGGGGCGATCTGTGACTTCGTCAGGCTCCGCCTCTGCCTGAGTGTCACGATGTCAGCACATCAGAGGCTGGCGGCACCGGACAACGAGTACCTCTCGATCAGCGAGAAGCCCGCCTGGGAGGCGCTGCGTCGGTTTCGGGGCGCCGACGGAGATGAGTTACGGGCCGCGGTGGACGCGTTCACTCGTGACTCAGGCGGCAAGCTTGGAGCCGACGAGATCCTGCACGTCCGATCGGAACACCTCAGCGCCACTCTGAGCACCTCGTACCAGGACCCGCTGCACATCGTCCGGGGGCTCGGGCAGTTCCTCATTGATATCGATGGCGTTGAGTACCTCGACTGCGTGAACAATGTATGCCATGTCGGGCATTGTCACTCGCGTGTAGTGCGAGCCGCGCAGGAGCAGATCGGCACGCTTAACACAAACACACGCTACCTGCACTCGGCCATTGCACGCTACGCCAAGCGGCTTACTGACATGCTCCCGCCATCGCTCGAGGTGTGTTTCTTCGTCAACTCGGGGAGCGAGGCCAACGATTTGGCTCTGCGCCTGGCGCGCACGCACACCGGGCGGAATGACATGGTCGTCGTTGATCACGCTTATCACGGACATACCCAGTCGCTCATCGAGATCAGCCCGTACAAGTTCAACGGGCGGGGCGGTGCGGGCAAGCCGGGGTTCACGCACATCGCGGAGTTCCCCGACACATTCCGGGGGCGCTACGGCAGGGATGACCCTGACGCGGGCACGAAGTACGCCGAATCGGTCCGCGCGTGTTGCAACACCGCGGCGGACCAGAGCCTGGGAATCGCAGGTTTCATCTCTGAATCGATGCTCGGCGTGGGCGGGCAGATTGTGCTGCCCGACGGCTATCTCAGGGCATGCTACGAGCACGCCCGCAGCGCGGGAGGGGTGTGCATCGCCGACGAGGTCCAGGTCGGATTCGGGCGCGTCGGGACGCACATGTGGGCCTTCGAGACCCAAGGCGTGTGCCCAGACATCGTGACGCTCGGCAAGCCCATCGGAAACGGTCACCCCATGGCCGCGGTCATCACGACACGCGAGATCGCCGGCTCGTTCTGCAACGGCATGGAGTACTTCAACACGTTCGGGGGCAACCCGGTGAGCTGCCGCGTCGGTCTCGCGGTGCTCGACGTGATCGAGTCCGAGGGACTGATGCGAAACGCCCTGAACCGCGGGGCACAGCTTAAGACAGGGCTTGCCGGGCTTGCCGATCAGTTCGGGCAGATCGGCGACGTCCGCGGGCTCGGGCTCTTCCTGGGCGTCGAGCTGGTGCAGGGACGAGACAGTCTCCGGCCCAACGCGGAGCTCGCGTCCCGGGTCATCGAGCACCTCAAGACGCAGCGCGTGCTTCTCAGCACCGACGGGCCGCTGAACAATGTCCTCAAGTTCAAACCCCCGATCGCGATGACTCAAGACCACGCGGACCGTTTCATTGGAGCGCTCGGACGGGCGTTGTCCGATCTCTGCTGACACTCGGGACACACGAGTACCGATCGATGAACGCCGAGCACGCCACGCCACACCGACCGACTGACGAGCGGGTCGAGACCTCGTTCGTCGAGCAGTATGGCACACCGCTCAGCGCTAAGTGCCGGAGGTACTGTTTGAGCATTGATAGCCGCGTACAACTCCAACACCGCTCAACATAACCGCCTCTTCACAGACACACAGGCGGGGCACATGTGGTTCGGATCCCGTCAAGCCCGCTCGGCCCCGCAATTGATTTGAAGATTACAGCTTAGTACTTCAGCTCGCGCATCGCTGCGACCGAGGCAACTGCCGTAAACACAGGAAGATAAATTCTCTGAAACAGTTTTAGATCTGGACTTTGTCTACTCTTCCACCCGAGCAAAGCTACCGCACACGGTAATGGCTCTAGATGCGACGCCACAATTGCACAATACACATTCTGGATGCCGTGAGATGCGGGGATGCCGGTGGATTCCTCGAGTTGCTTGGCTCTCTGCTCGTCCGAGACATCGTTGGAATCAGAGACCACCAGATCTTCAACCAGCACGGATGCCACATCGGCAATCGGTGAGGTGGCGTGCCAAAGCTGCCCGGCGAGTTCGCGTGCCATCGGTGAATTCTGCAACGCCTCTCTTCCGGTGGCTATACACTCCCCGCCAGCACACTCAATGGATTCCTGACCCGCACGGAGGGGATTCACAAACGCGATATAGTCGGGAAAGAGCTTTGCTTGCCCCTTCTCTAACTTGTCCGTTCGGGTCCGGTATGTCAGATGATTGCCAAACGCCTCCAGCACTGCAGCACGCGTAGTTGCATGAGAGTTCGACTGCATGAGATGCAAACACTCATTAAGAATCTCTGCTCCGTCCTGATCTTTATATAGGTACCGCCGGATTGCATCAAATGACGAGTAGGCTTTGGCGATCGCGTCCACACGCAGTATGGCCTTGTTGTCTTGGTCCGGATCCCTGTCTGGCATTGCCGGACACTCGACATCGATCACACCGAGCGGAGAGAGGCTGGCTGTTCCACCAAGCCCGATGGGCGGGAGTTGACGGATCGGTACCGCTAGTTCCCAGTCGGTCGCAGTCTTGTCCCGATCGGAATACCGACACTTCTCACTGAGTTTCGCCAACTCGACTTTGTCTTCTCTCGCAGCCTTTAGTGACCTGAAGAAGATCGGAGCAGTCCATCTGGCTGCTTGGACAGAAAGCCCGGTCTCAACCAGATCGCCGTCCTTTTTGGGATCTGGGCATAAGCTCTTAAGAGGAACAACGGGTTTCGTTGTGGATCCTTTATGGGGCGGAGGGAGTTCGTGGATCCCCTTTGCAAACTCCACGATGAAGTCCATGCCATCCTCTCCGGGCTGCGCGTACTCATCGGGGACGATGTCCGAATCTACGACGATGGATGACCCGTCATTGCTCCAGCAGACTCGTTTCGTTTCGGGGTCAACCCAGATCAGTCCCGGTCGGAGTGCCGGCGGGTGGCCGCCGAATTTACTCTTCTCGGCCCGCTCGTTCGTAGCTGTTCGGATCTTGGCCTCAGTTGTTACCGGGAGCACCCTGTGCACAGCCACACTCGGAGAAACCAAGTCGGGAATCGCCGAGTCAATCCCCGAGCGGAGCAGCTCAGATTGCTGATGGCGATCCGTTGTTGCCAACGCGAGGCGAATCTGGTCAAGCACAGTCCGCACCGAGTTCCCGAATAGCGGCTCGGCATTATCCGTCATTCGGATCCCGTGCCGACGCAGCCAGCCGACAAGTAGATCCACCGCGGGCGCAAGACTCGATTCCAGCAGATCCAAAAGCTGCCCGTCCAACGGGTTGTCTCGGAAGTTCAGACACAGGACGACCTCCTGGTCGTCCTCCCACCGGATGCGAACCAAGATACTCCGTTTGATCTTCTCGCTGTCTACGAACGGCATGCTTGGAAAACCGTCGCCGTCGGCCTGCCCAGGTGGAAGCGTGCTCAAACTATTGACATCGGATGCGGGTCGGACGGTGATCTGTCCGTCGAACGGCATCCCGATTGAGAGAAACCTCGCCGGGAAGCTGTTGATTCCGAGCAAGCCTTCCCTTCGGTTCCTGCGCTCCAGTGAATCGGTATAGATCCGCTCAAGCCGCTCGGCAGCCGGCTTCCATGCATATGCGACCGGGGCCATAGAGTGATCCCAATTGATCTCTGAAGCGGCTTTCGAGATGTCTGCGTAGTGCAGGTATTCGGGCTTAAGTTCGGCCTCGGGCTCCGAGTC
Source organism: Phycisphaera sp. (assembly GCA_003712165.1). Lineage (GTDB taxonomy): Bacteria > Planctomycetota > Phycisphaerae > Phycisphaerales > UBA1924. The sequence continues at coordinate 926,570 of RHLH01000001.1, read as the reverse complement.
GGCAAGTCGTTTTAGAGCATCCCTCACTTCGTCGCAAAACACCGCGATCGCCGAGCGGAGTATCCACTCTGGTTCTTCGTCAAACGACCCATCGCCGGTCGCGCATGTCAAGGATTCCAGTTGGTCCACGAGAGTACTTGCGAGTTGATGTCTAAGTGCTGCACCAGCCTGCACGAACGTGATCCAGACATCCATCCCGTACAGGCGCGCCGACCCGTGGAGACGCTGAAAACACTTTATGAGTCCTGTCTTGCCGGACTTATGGATCTCCGCAAAGTGCTTCCACACTTTGTGTGCATCAACCTCCTCGACTAACTTGGAGGAGATTGCCCACTGCTTGTAAGCAGCGCCCGCAGCAGAGAGTTCGTCCTGTGTCAGGTCTGGCAGGACTCGCTCTAGAGCTGACCCGATCAAGAAACTGTCGCTTGAGACGATCTGGATTCCAGATTTTGATCCCATTGGTCCCCCACTGAGCCGAAGGCACAAATAGCAAAAAATGCCCTTAGGCGGAGCAGCATACAGCACAGGGACCGCTGGAGCCCGAAAAAGACACCTCTAATACCAATACAAAGACCGAGTATTTGTTGATTTGATCTAACCGGACTCCGATTGCAAGTGACCACAAAGAGCAAACTGAGCACCGTTTCTCGCCCGATGACGCTCGATAATCAGCATGAGTTCAACCGGCCCCATCTCAATCCATCTACTCGGGCTAGGCCGTGTCGGCCGGGCTGTTGCTCGGGCGCTGCTTCGGGACCAACGCGGACTGGTGGCCTTGGCAACAGTCGAAGACCGGTCGGGTGTCTTCCGTATTGATACCGAAGCACCGGATGCGACCGATCGAGCGATCTCTATAAAGGAAGGCGGCGCTCCCCTCTCCCAGACCGGTCTCGACCCGTGGCCCGAAGACCGCGAACTGGGCTCTGCCGATCTGCTTGTCGATCTCACGGCCAGCGATCGGACACACACCCGAATCTGCAAAGCTCTTCGTCAAGGCTGCGGGGTTGTACTCGCCAACAAGATCCCTATTTCGGGTGATGCTGAGTATTTTCGATTGATACAGGATGCCGCCCAGGCAGGAAACGCCTCTCTGCGCGCCTCAGCCACGGTCGGTGCAGGTTTACCTGTGATGGACGCGCTCGTGCAAGGTGCTCGCGCCGATGTTTGCCCCGATCGAATAACCGCATCAATGAGCGGAACCCTGACATATCTCCTCGAAGGACTCCGCGCCGGCAAGGCTCTCGATGACCATCTCGCCGAGGCGGTGAGCAAGGGAATCGCCGAGCCGGACCCAACTGTGGACATTGCAGGCCGCGATGTGCTTCGCAAAGCAACCATTTTGGCCCGGCTCAGCGGTTTGTCTGATCGTGTTCTCGAGAGGGAATCGTTTGCAGCCAGCGGGGCAACCCGAGCCGCCGGCGAAGCAATTCAACGCGAGCAGTCCATCGCAGAACGGACCGGCCAAGCGTATTTGTACCTCGCAGAATTGACTGCCGAAGGCATCCGTGTGGGCTTTAGAAGGGTCAAAGCCGATTCTGACCACGCCAGGGTGTCCGGCGAGCAGAACGTCTTTGTCATCGAGCCCGGCCCCGGTGTTGCACCTGTGAGCATTTCTGGTCCTGGCGCTGGCATCACGCCGACCGCTCGCGCAGTTTTGCGTGATGTGTTCACTATTGCGGCAGGCGATCCCGGGCACTTGCCACTCGTGTGATCACGCGCCGGTCATCACAGCTCGCATGTTTGGCTACTACTTGCACGCCCGCTTGTGTCCACGAGATGCTTACTTGAGACTTACCGCCCGTGATCACTGATTGCTTGGTCTAGAGCATTTTTCGCTATAAATTTTGGCGCAGTTTTTTTTGATCTTGATGCCGCTACTCAGATCGCATGTGATTGCACGCATTTTACTCGCGCGTAAGCGGTCCGTATCTATTTTGCTCCACGCCACTGATGCATCACGTAATCAATAAATCGCCCTCCACAGATCAGCAACAACGATTTGTATTTGTACAAGCCTTAGTGCCCATGCATCAGGCAAAGGTTTGTACGCGCATCAGATTGCCAATAACACATTTTGCTCAGCGTGTTCGAGCGATGCGCAACGCGGCAATCAGCAAAAACTAAGGCAATTCCATCTCGTAGATATTGCTGAAGGAGGTGGCACATGACCACGGACAATAAAGACACGCGTCGCCGATTCATCGAGCAGACTGAGCGGGGCACACGTGAGATTGCCAACGAGATCGCGAAGCATCCGGATCCACGCGCCGCACTCGACAAGCTGTACACCCAGACGATCGAACAGATATGGGCAGACCACGAGTCTGGTACAGAAGACGCGTAAGAAGCAAGCGGCGTAAACGAGTGGCCGAAACCAACTCAAATAATAGCGGACAAGCCAATGGTGTAACAAGAAGGACAACAAACACCATATTCTCGTCGTTACCAACTTACTTCAATCAGATGTGCCGCCCGACGTAGCCAATCTTCGCTCCAAGCAGCTCCAAATAAGTGGGCCAGGAGTTTGTGCGCCGCCTTACGCGGCATGTGGGCAGATTCTGAGACACAGATAGCCACATCAGCCTATCTGACATAACACCACCTATTCCTTCTGATTCTGGGTTCAGCTCACCCTTATGTTCTGTAGGCCATGCTCTACAAGCCGAAACACCGCGTTCCGCTCAAGCCGGTATCAATGTGCCATAAATCCGTGTGTGGAGAAGAGTGATTGATCCATGCAAAGGTTCGTGCACACCAATACCCTGCCACAAATCTGTGCCCTCCCACTGCTCGACATACCCCCTTCTTCTCGGACAGCCCAAGAGGACACTGTTGGTTTGGATCCCGTCAACATCGCTGCTCTATCTTCTCTATTTCACGCTGGTTACCGATCTCTTGATGGTGCAAATACGATTTATTAATTTATTCTATCTTTCATTGATCATCGCGCCACGGTAGATTCCCAAAGCTGTTCTCTCGATCGTCTTTGTTTCCGTACGGAGCCGTGCCGTGAGTTGGATCCAGGCTGTTCATTCTCTCCTGTTCGTCACACTTCTTCTCGCACCCCAGCAAGCCGCGTCTCAGTTGGTTCTTCTTGATGTCAACAACGACGGGGTTCAAGATGAGGTGTACAGCTCTTTCGGGATCGACCTCGCAAACCCGGTCTCCGGAATTGTCACGGTTTACGACGGGGCCACTTCTGACCTGCTGTACCAGCTCACGACCGGTGTGGCCAACGACGGCTTCGGGTTCGTGGTTGAAGTGCTGCCCGACATCGATGCGGACGGGATACCAGACATCATCGTGACAGCGCCGCGCGCAGGGATCGGCCGGGGCCCGGTCGGCAGGGGCTATGTGTATTCGGGTGCAGACGGCACGCTGCTGTACTCGGCTCAGGGCTCCAACGGCGACCGGTTCGGGATGGCCGTGTCGACACCGCTCACATATCTAAACGACGGCACGCCGCTGTTGGTAGTCGCGGGCATGGCGCTGGATCTTCAGGGCGTGCCGGTTGACCGCACGCACTGGTTTGATGCGACCACTGGCGAGCTTCTTGGCCGACACTCCGACCCGATCAGCGGCCTGCTGCCAGTGATCACGCCCGATGGCCTGGTCTGGGGCGATATCGACCAAGACGCCGACGCGGACGCGACCGATGTGGTCGTGCTTATGAACGAGGTGAACGCGGGCTCGGAACCAGCGGGCGGTGATCTCGATGGCAATCAGGAAGTCGACGCCGTTGATGTCGGCGTGCTCGCGACGGCGATCGGCGGCGGGAACGGCGGAGGCCCGATCGGCCCGGCGACAGACCCGATCCCGGCCCCGCAGTGGCAAGCGCTCAACAACGCCATGTCGCTCTGGGCGTACCTATACCCCGAGGACCACATCAGCCACTCGGTGGGCGAGCCCGCCGTCACCGAAGGGGTGATCCCCGACTGGTGGTTCGGGCATGAGTTCCGGGCGCGCGGCGGCATCCTGGGCAACGGCTGGCGGAGCACTGGCGGACCGGGCGGCTGCGCTGTCGAACCGGTCCTTGACGACCACGGCCAGCGTGCCAGGCAGTTTTCCATCGACAGCGCTGATCCTGATTGCGGCTGCGAGGCCGATGTCAGTATCTCGTCCTTCCCCGAGCACATCCTTTTCGATGCGCCGTTTGATGTCTGCGCCGAGAAAGAGGGCGATTGCGGAACACTCGAATGGAAAATCGAGTCGCCCTCCTACTCCACCGGCTGGGTCGCAGGGGGTGACTGCGCCAGCTACACCGTGCCGCCGCTTGGTTCTGACATCGACCCGGGTGACAGGCACGCGGTCGTCTCGGTGCGCTGCACCGACTGCGACGACGTCTCAGACAGCGTGACGATACCCATTGTGTACTGCGCTGTGTATATCCAGGACATCGCGGGTTCGGGATTCATCGACGGCGGTGCGTCGATCACTCTGGAGGCTATCGGCGTGCCACCCGGCGGCACATATCTCTGGGAGATACTGGACAACGCCCACATGGTGACGTCCTTCGTGCCAAACGGAAGCACGGTGGACGTTACAGTCGCATCCACGGATCCGCTGTACACAACCGCTGTCGTGATGGTCCCGGTCAAGGTGACATACACGGTCGGCTCCTGCACCGCGTACTCGTTCGCCTTCCTCTCGATCGTCCTCGACTCAGACGGCGACGGGATCCCTGACAGAGACGAAAACGGCGGCGGGTGCGGCGCGCAGTTCTCCATCGACGCCGACGGCGACACGCTCACCGACGTCGAGGAGGCCGCGCTGGGCACGGACCCGTGCAGCACCGACAGCGACGGGGATACCGCGGACGACGGCTGCGAGGTCTCGCACGGCATGGACCCAACCGATCCGTCCGACTTCCTCGACAAGAAGAACATGGACTCGGACCATGACGGCCTCAACGACTACGAGGAGCGATCGATCTGCGGCGGTATCGGGACTGATAGTGAGGACTGGGACTCTGACAACGACGGGATCAGCGATGGCTGCGAAGTAGACAACGAAACGGATCCCCTGGACAGCTCCGACCCGATCGCGCTGGGCGCAGACCCGCTGATCTATGACCCCGATCAGGACGGTGCGCCGACAATCCAGGAGCTGTGCTCGGGCACCGACCCGAACGACCCGGACACCGATGACGACGGCATTCTCGACGGTCGAGAGCTCCAGTACATGACCTGCACGAGCCCGTTCGACCCGGATTCGGACGGCGACGGTTTGCTCGATGGCGATGAAGTCGACGTGTATCTCACAGACCCGTGCGACCCCGATTCAGACGATGACGGCCTGACGGATAGCTTCGAGATTCTGAACGTGCCGTCTGCAACGAACGGCAACGGCGCGGCCGCGATCCTGCTTGATCCAAACGACGAGGACACCGACGACGACGGCATCCTCGACGGCGACGAGGATCTCGACGGCGACAACATCCCAAACAGCGTCGAGCAGAGCTGGTCAACAAACCCATTCGACACCGACTCGGACGGCGACGGCCAGAGCGATGATGAGGAGATCAACGGCGGTTCCGACCCGACCGACCCGACCCTCCTCGTTTCCGATCACGAAGACGAGTGGATGGCGAAGGTCCGCTTCAGGGTCCACTCCAACGGCGGCGACGGCTCATGGAGCATGTACGTCAGCGGAAGGCAGTTTCCGGTCGCGACGGCCGCTTACGACAGCGACGATGCCAGCACAGAGTATGTCGAGATCCCGCTCAGGCGGGGCAAGAAGTACGACGTGCGGCTCAAGTACGGCGGGTCGAAGAGCTTTACCGGCACGTGCGAGCACGACTTCAGCTACTGCGCTTCGGTTTCGTCAGCCGATCCTGCGAAGTGGCCGCTGATCATCGATGATGAACAGGACGACGATCTCCCGCTGCTCACGTGCTACGCCAACAGGGTCTGCTACGACTCGTACGTGTGCAACCCGGCCAGCGGCAAGACAGCCAGTTTCTACCTGCCGATTGTTGATCTAGATATCGACAGCGATAACACAAATAGATTCGACCTGCCACAACGTTCCGTTCACGAGGACTTCATCGAAGACAATGAAGAACGCAATGGCAAACTGATTGTCTGGCATGGCCGTGACATTGATTTCGATGGTCGCATCGACACTGCCGATGGATTTGATCTTACACCCGAAGACCATGATGATCAGATCGAATCGGGAGGGTCCGAAGGCTTTATCCCTGTCATACTTGAGATCAGCAAGCTGCCAGAGTCAGAAGATCCTGATGACTACGGAATCATCTTTGATTACGACGCATCCGATCCAAATGCTATTCAAACAATCAGTCCGCTTACCCAGAGGTTCTTATTGCCAGATGGCGCACTCCGGCTGTGGACCAAAGACCAGGGTGTCGCGAGGAACAGAGAGAGTGCGGCAGCAGAAAATCCCGAGCATGCCGGTGACTTTGTTCCAGCAGGTATAGAGATCCCGCTCTCGCGTCTTGGTCTGCCCTCTACGGGCGGCGACGGCGTCACGCTCTATCTCGAATCCGTTCGCTTTAGCGATGATGTGGGCGACCTGAGAATCCACGCACAGCTCGTCGGCCCGGGTATACCGGCTGTCGAAGATGCTGTCCGTTGCACGGTCCCGAAGCTCGTCCCGACAGCGAGGAGCTATTCCTCGGGCACATTTACCGAGGCGTATGACCCACAGGATGTGGTGCCGACCTCCGACCCCAGGCCGTACGTTGAGCTTGAGATCATCGACGAGGGTGTTCAGGCTCCTGCGATCAACCAGGCGACGGGTGAACTCGTAGTCTGGGCTCACTGGCGCGTCACGGATCCCCTGACGGGTGTCGTTCCCCCAGAGAACGCACTTCAATATGTTCGCTTCTTCGCCGATGGCGTGCAGCTCGACGATATCTCACTCGCCGGCCTTTGCGGCCCGAGCGGTTCGTTCCCTTATCTCCAGTGCGAGCTCGATGCGTCAGGGGTCATCCAACTCACGGTCCCGCCCCCCACGGGCGAGAACGGCTCGATCCGTTCGTGGGGCGCTTCTGCAATCACGATTGAAGCCCGGACTTCAGCCAACGCGGTCGGCCACGTGGGCTACGACCGCTCCGCAGTCATCTTTGATGTGGTCGAGGCGGCGGGCCCGGGCGACCCCGGGGCGTTCCTTGCTATCGAGGCAGACCCAAGCGACCCGGGCGATTCTGATGTGTACATGCGCTCGTCGCTCAACCGGGTCGAGCACCTGGCTCGCTCGCCGGAAGGCAGCTTTGAATCTCTGGTCTTCACGCTCTCGCCGATCGACCCAGAGACCGCCGAGCAGATCACCATCGAGATGATCGCGCCGTACTTCGTTCCGGGCGGCCAGGCTCTCATCCAGCCCGAGCATCTCGAGATTGTCTCGATCGATCCGGACGACCCGAATCTGCATCATGTCGTGTTCTCGGAGCGCGGCAGCACAGACTTCCTGCAGTTGGTCTTTGTCAGCGATGAAGCCTACGACACGAGCCGGGTTCTTCCCCAGAACATCCGTCGGATTCGTTCGGGTAATGAGATCACGTATCAGATTTCCGCAGGCAGCCAAGGAGCTGCACTCCCCGGCTATGAAGATGTCCTGGTTATCCCGCTCACAGAGTATCAATCTCTTTTAGCTGAGAGCGAGTTTCCTCCACTCAACGAGCGTCCCCTCAACGAAGGCGATATCAGAACCATCTACGAGATGATGGCCACCGACGACCAGGCCCTGAGAAGACTGCAGGCTTTTGATGCGCTCCAGGGTGAGATCGTCATCAGGGAGATGGGGCTGCCGGTTATCGACGTGAAGGCACCGTCTTTCAAGGTCAGCTTTGATGGCTCCAAAGCAACCATCACGATAGACGACGAGTGCAACCCGGCTGACGCCTCTCTTTACTTGATGCAGGCGCTCGACAAGTGCCTGGGTAAGTCGGCCTACTGGGAAGATTACGAATGGTACATGTTCACCGAGCACGGGATCATCGCCAACCTGGATGATCACCGGGACCGCGCTCAGGCGATGATCGACAACATGTCCGCGGAGATCGGCCCGGTCGTCGCGGCCATCCCCATGATCGCATCGATCGTGAACGAGCCGACGGACTGGGTGATCACTGTCAGCGAACTCGCCGACGGCAACTGGGGGGCCGCCATCGGATTCCTGCCGGCCGTGCCTGCCGTCGCGTACCAGGCGGGCAAGTCGGTCAAGATCGTCATGCCGAACGGCGGCGTTTTCCGTGTCGCAAATCATCAGGCGGCGGCCAGCATCGCCGCGGTGATGAACGGCCCGAACCCGATGACGGTCGCCCAGGCCGCGGCGGCGCTCAAGGCCGGCGGCATGAATGTGCAGCAACGCGTATCAGCGATCCAGTCAGGTCGGTACAAGTGGCTGCTTCCTGTCAAGCGGAAGAATTCCGAAACCTACAGAAATGCACTGGTCGCTCACACAGGCAACCCTGTACCTGAAGAACTCGGCGAGCGGACGCTCCTCGGGCTTCTCAAACGGAATCCTGAAGTTCATCATGTTCTGCCGCTCCAGCACGCCGACTGGTTCCTCGCGCACGGCATCGATGTGAATGAACCTCAGTACCTCCGATGGATGAGCCGATCCGAACACAGCAGGCTGCATGGATGGCCGGAGAGGGTCAACCCGGATAACCCGCCACCCTCTCGGTACAATGAATGGTGGGGTGATTTGGATGCCCAGGAACGGGCGAGAATTGCTGCGGGCGGTGAAGAATTCTCGGTTGATGAAATTCAAGGGTTTATTGAAGAAGTAATGCAAACTTACGGCGTGCAGTCCGACTCGGTTCGGAATGATATTTGGGGAATAATGCCGTAGATTTGCAACGGAGAGCAAATGCAACTATTTCATTTAAGCAGCGGTGTAGCCTCGTCTGTTGATCACTTAATACATGGCAGCTTCTTAGTTGAAGACAAAGGTCAAGCTATATGCAGCACGTGCAATCGTTCTAGTCCTCGTTACGGTCGAACTGGCATCTGGCAGTATCGACAGGGAAAGCGGGTTACTGACTTTGTGTCTTGCGAAGGGGCTGTCGAGTTTCAGTGTGTTACGCAGCGTGTGATCGACGGCCTCCAGAAGCACGGCGTCAAAGGGTGGTCGGCCTTTGAAGTCACTCCAAAGGATGTCCCCAGATTGGTTCGACTGCGGCTCCCCAAGCTATATGCACTTGGAGTCGACAACCATTGGGGGGCCCTCGATCTTGATGCCAGTGGCTTCAGTGACTCAACTTTCTGCCCGGAGTGTCACAAGTTCACGAGTCCATACAGGGATCCACAGCAACTCGTGCTCGATGAGGATTCGTTCGATTGGGAAGCGTCAGACTTCTTCTCGTATCTCCCGTTCGGTCTAGGTGTATTTGTCACTAGGCGCGTGATTGAGATTGCGCGAAGCGAGCGATGGACAAATGCTCGCTTCAGAAAGCACGACGCTGTTTTCTTTCGCAGTCGGGAGATTGATTACCTCGCAAATAGGTGGCCTCCACCGGGCTGGAACTGAAGCAGATTTACGGCGTACAAGTGGACCCTAGTTAGTAAGAAATATGGCATGTCGTGCCTATAAAGGACGTTGTTGCTATATGGATATTTACGAAGTTTCTTCCGAAACCGCCAGTCCTTACTTTCCGGTGATACACGGCGTGCTCATCGTCGAACCAATCGAGCAGCAGATGTGCAGCACGTGCCAACGTCCTTTTGAGGTTGTTGGTGAATGTGCCACTTGGTACTACAAACAAGGTAAAAGGATCAGAGACTTTGTATCTCACAGCGACATGACCGGTCTTGCATGCGTAACCCAACGTGTCATCGATGGCTTGACGAAGCATGGCATCAAGGGCTGGAAAGCGTATGAGGCGGAGCCGCGCGAGGTGCCGCGCCTGTTGAAGCTGCGTCTGCCAAAGCTATTCGCTCTCGGTGTCGACAACCATTGGGGGAAGCCAGACCTCGAAGCCAGCGGGTTCGGCGATTCGACGTTCTGCCCTGAGTGCCACAAGTTCACGAGTGAGTATCGAAGACCAGAACGGGTTGTGCTCGACGAGTCATCGTTCGACTGGGATGCGTCCGATTTCTTCTCATTCCGCCCGTTCGGGCATAGCGTTTTCGTGACCAAGCGTGTGATCGAGATCGCCCGAACTGAGCGATGGACAAACGCGATGTTCACGAAGCACGATGCGCGGTATGCCGGCGGCCGTCCGATTGACTATCTTGCTAAAGACTGGCCGCCGCCGGATTGGGACTAAAACGGTTCTACGGCGTACAGGTTGACCCAACTCGTAGTGACATCTGGCACGTGGGACCGTAGGAGAGAGGTTTGCAGAGTTTGAAGCTGTACGAGTTATCATCCGACACAGCTGGACTTGGTTATCCGGTCATTCACGGAGGTCTCGCCTTTGTTTCAATGGATCAGAAGCCGTGCAGTACATGCCATAGAAACTTTGATGTTCTCGGCGAACATGCCCTCTGGTACTACCAAGAGGGTAGGCGTATCACGGATTTCGTGTCTGGAGGCGGACCGATACAGTTCCAATGCGTGACCCAGCGTGTCATCGACGGCCTCACAAAGCACGGCATCAGGGGCTGGAAGGCGTATGAGGCGGAGCCGCGCGATGTTCCTCGTCTGCTGAAGGTGCGTCTGCCGAAGCTGTATGCGCTCGGTGTCGACAATCACTGGGGGAAGCCAGACCTCAAGGCCAGCGGGTTCGGCGATTCGACGTTCTGCCCTGAGTGCCACAAGTTCACGAGCAAGTACCGTGATCCTGAGCGGATTGTGCTTGATGAGTCATCGTTCGATTGGGATAAATCTGATTTTTTTACATATCTACCGTTTGGACATGGCGTGTTTGTTAGCAAGCGAGTGATCGAAGTCGCCCGCACAGAGCGTTGGACGAATGCCATGTTCCGTACCCATGATGCGATTTACACCGGCGGCCGTCCGATCGACTACCTTGCCAAAGACTGGCCGCCGCCCGGCTGGGATGAGGCGTAGACGACGACAGCAACCCGGCGGATGCCTCTCTCTACCAGTAGCGGGCGAGCGAGATGGGGGCAACAAGGACAGCAATGCATCTCGCCCTTCCCCCCAGAATCTAGCCCACCCATTATGCGATAATGCGGTGTGATGGACGCATCTGGGAAGGCAGGTCACGCCCACCAGCCGAGTCTGATAGGTAAGAGAGGGCGTGGGGTACGATTTCCGATACACTGCTTGGTCCGGATAGAGCAGTGAAAGGAAGCGCCATGTCAGACCTTAGTGTTGTTTCCAATGGGCTAAAGCTCCCGAACCCGTTCGTGATTGGCTCGGGCCCTCCAGGAACGAATGCCAATGTCATCGGGAAGGCATTCGACGAGAACTGGGGTGCGGTGATCTGCAAGACTGTCAGCCTCGACGCATCGAAAGTCGTAAACGTCGCACCGCGCTACGCCCGGATGCGCGCTACCGGTACCAAGGAAGTAATCGGCTGGCAGAACATCGAGTTGATCTCCGACCGCCCATTCGAGACGTGGGAAGACGAGTTCAAGAGAATCAAGGACAAGTATCCCGATCGCGTACTTATCGCGTCGGTTATGGAAGAGTACAACAAAGAGGCCTGGGTCGAGATGATCGAGCGCTGTCAGGCGTGTGGTGTTGACGCGTTCGAGTTGAACTTCTCCTGCCCTCACGGCATGCCCGAACGGAAGATGGGCGCCGCAATGGGACAGGATTCTGAGTTACTCGAAGAGGTTTGTGGTTGGGTTAACCACGCCGCGACGGTTCCGGTCTGGGCGAAGATGACCCCAAACGTCACGCACATCGTGGATCCTGCCCGTGCGGCGCTGCGGGCCGGTTGCGAGGGCGTCGCCGCGATCAACACGATCCTGAGCGTGATGGGAGTTGATCTTGAGACACTTCGACCGGAACCGACCGTTGAGGGGTACTCAGTCCCGGGTGGGTACTCCTGCAAAGCGGTGCGTCCGATCGCCCTACGGATGGTCATGGAGCTAGCGGCGATGATGTACGGGGATGACTCGTCGGGGAGTGAGTCAGAGGATGATTTCAAAGACCGGACCATCTCGGCGATCGGCGGCGTTGAATCGGGCGAACACGCAGCGCAGTTCATCCTGCTCGGTGCTTCAACAGTTCAGGTCTGTACCGGGGTGATGATCCACGGGTACAAACTCGCGGGGCGCATGTGCGATGAACTGAGCGCATTCATGGACAAACACGGGTTCAATTCGATCGAGGAGTTCCGCGGGCATTCGCTCAAATACTTCTCGACGCACGCGGACCTTGTTCGCCGTCAAGCGGAAGCAAAGGCTACACAGAAAGCCGCGAATGAAGGTATGGTCACTAAGGACACTGCGTGGGAGGGCGACAACTTCGTCGCTCAATCGAGCAAGCTCGTCGCAAATGACGACTAGTGTGCCAACTCAGCCGTGCGTGGGCGGGCGTTTGAGGAGCCTGCCTCGCCCGATTGTGCCGACGAATTCGCCGTCGCGAGCTTGGATCTCTCCCCGGACGGTCACGGCCGACGCGCGGCCCGTGACCTTCCAGCCCTCGAACGCGTTGTAGTCCACTTTCGAGTAGCTGGACTCAACACTCAGCGTGTGTTCACAGCTTGGATCGTACACCACGAGGTCCGCGTCGGATCCGACCTTGACCGCGCCCTTGCGCGGGTAAAGCCCGAAGAGCCGCGCCGCGTTCGTGCTGCAGGCGCTGACCATCGTGTTCAGGTCAATCTTCCCGGTGATCACGCCGAACGTGTGAACTAGATCAACGCGTTCCTGTACCGACGGGATGCCGTTGGGGATCTTTGTAAACGCGTCCCGGCCCATGCTCTTTTGTGTGCCAAAATCGAACGGCGCGTGATCGGTTCCGATCGTCGAGATGTACCCCGCTCGGAGACCGTTCCAGAGCACATCCAGATTGCTCTTATTTCGCAACGGCGGAGACATGACGTACTTGGCACCCTCGAAACCAGGTTTCTGTGCGTAGGTCTCGTCTAGCACGAGATGCGGCGCGACCGCTTCGACCCAGATATTGACGCCGCGGATCCTTGCGTCAACCGCCGCACGCAGCGCATCGGCGCACGAGGTGTGGACGGCATACACATGGGCGCCGGTCAGCTCCGCGAAGCTCGCGAGGTGGTTCACGCCCGATGCCTCGACCCCGACGGGGCGTGAGGGCTCGTGGAACTCTGGTCCCGTCTTACCCTGCGCGATCAGTCTACGTTGCATCGCATCGATCGCCTCTGCGTTCTCGCAGTGCGCCGTAGTGATGACCCCGAGTTCTTTGGCGAACTCGAGCATCGCGAATAAGTCCGCATCGCCTAGTTCGAGCGCCCCCTTGTACGCAAGGAACACCTTGAACGAAGCAATGCCGTGCTCGTTGACGATCTGCCTAAACTGTTCCCTCGCTCGCTCATCAAAGCGGACTACCGACATATGGAACGTGTAATCCACCGCGGCGAGGGGCGATGCTTTATCGTTCCATTCGTTGAACGCCACGAGTGGCTCGTCGTCGGGTCCAGGGCAAATCATCTCGATCAACGTGGTTGTACCGCCCGCGAGGGCCGCTTTTGATGCGGATTCGTAATCGTCCTTCGCGTTCGTGCCCATGAACGGCAGGTGGATATGCACGTGGGGATCGATGAACCCCGGGAAGACGTACTTCCCCACCGCGTCGATAACCTCTGTCTCGGCAGGCAACACCGAGGGGGTGATGTCCGTCTCGATACGGGAGATCGTCTCGCCTTCGCAGTACACGTCGGCGGTGTAGTCGTCGGTCGCGGTGATGATCCGCCCGCCCTTAATCAACAGTGGCATACCGATTTCCTCATGATTCCGCGGCGTTTGCCGCGTCGGTGATCGCGATATCGAGCACGCGGACCATGAACTCGGCGTCCTCGCGAGTGATACACATGGGCGGCTTGATCCGGAGGACGTTGCCGTGCAGCCCGCCCTTGCCGATCAATAGCCCGAGGTCCTTGGCGCGTTCGAATATATCGGCACAGAGCGTTGGCGCTGGTGCTTTGCTCTTGCGGTCGAGCACGATCTCAACGCCGATCATCAGACCTCTCCCGCGAACGTCGCCAATGCAATCGTGGCGCGATTGCAGGTCGCGGAGCCCGTCCATGAGGTAGCCGCCGATTTCGAGAGCCCGGCACTGTATGTTGTCCTCGTGAATCACGTCGAGCGTCGCTTCGCACTGCGCCATCGAGACAGGGTTCCCGCCAAACGTATTGAAGTGCAGCCGCTGTGCTATCGCTTGGGCGATCTCAGGGCGGGTGACAACGCCGCCGCAGGATGCCCCGTTACCCATGCCCTTGGCCATTGTCACAATGTCGGGGATGACTCCGTGATTCTCGAATCCCCAGAATTTGGTCCCCGTGCGCCCGAACCCGGTCTGGACCTCGTCAGAGATACACAGCCCTCCCGCGTCGCGAACCGATTTATAGACGTGTTGCAGGTAGCCCTCGGGCAGATCGACAGTTCCACCCACGCCCTGGATCGGCTCGGCGATGAACGCGGCGACTTTACCCGGTGTCGAGAACCGGATCAGTTCGTCTACGTCCGCAGCGTACTTCGCCCCTGCATCCGGATCGTCATAGCCGAACGGCCCGCGGTACAAGTCAGGGCACTTGGCGTGGTGCACACCGAATCCCTGGGGCACGGGCGTTTTCCACGTGTTTAGCGCCGTCACACCCATCGCTTGGGGCGACATGCCGTGGTACGCATTACGGAGCGCGAGGATGTCATAGTTGCCCGTGAATGCCCGCGCCATGAGCAGCGCGAGGTCGTTCGATTCAGAGCCCGAGTTGGTGAAGTAGCACACCGACAGCCCAGAGTCTTTGGGGAAGGTGGCCGCGAGTTTCTTCGCGTAGGTCGCGATGTTCGGGTGCAGGTAAATGGTGGTTGTGTGCTGGAACTTCTCGTTCTGCTCGCGAACCGCTTTGATGACTTTGGGGTGGCAGTGCCCGACCGAAACGGTCACGATCCCCGCAAACCCGTCGAGGTAGCGGCGCCCCGTTTCGTCGAAGAGATACTGCATCGAGCCTTCGACGATCATGACCGGGTCGCGATAGTACATCAAGATCGCGGGCGACAAGAACTCCTGACGCATCGCGAGTACTTCCTCGCGAGAAGGCCCGCTGTAGGGCACAGGCAAATGGTCGTATTCGGGCAGAGCGGGGGTGGCACGTGTTGTCATGCTAGAGTCTCTTTCTGGTCTAAATCCGACCCTGAACGTGGCGGGCTCACGGCCGTAAGGACCCAGTACACTGCCGCGCCGACGGCGACGCCGATGAACCATGCGTAGCCATAGAAGCTGTCAAATACCGGAGCAAATATTGAGCTGTTCGAAGCAGCATTAATGAAACCCGGGAGGTTGGGCAGCACAGCGATCGCGAGCGCAACGACCGCCCGCCAGTTCACGCCCGCAAACGAGCCGTCACGCTCATACAATTCGTCTACGTCGAGCTTGGTGCGCCGAATCACAAAGTAATCGCAGAGCAGAATTCCAACAATCGGGCCGAGCAGCGCGCTGTATCCGATGAGCCACACAAAGATGTAGGCCCCTATGTCATTGACAAGGCGCCAAGGCATGATGAGCACGCCGATCGCACAAGTCAGCAGCCCACCCAGCCGGAACCCGATTCGCTGCGGCGAAAGGTTTGAGAATCCGTTCGCCGGGCTGACAACATTCGCCGCGAGATTCGTTGAGAGCGTCGCGATGAGCAGCGCAATCATCGAGACGACAACAACGACCGGGGAACCCATCCGCGAGACGAGTACGACCGGGTCCCAGATCGCCTCGCCGAAGATTATCACGGTCGCGCCTGTCACGATGATTCCGATGAAGCAGAACAGCGTCATGGTTGGGGGCAAGCCGATCATTTGCCCTGTCGCCTGGCTCCGCTGTGACTTCGCGTAGCGGGTGAAGTCGGGGATATTCAAGCTGAGCGTCGCCCAGAACCCAACCATTGCGGTGAGCTGCGGAAAGAAGATCGTCCAGAACCCCGATCCCTCCTCATAGTTCGTTTCAGATGAGAACAGCTGCAACGGGTTGTCAGTCTTGACCAGCGCCCAGATCAGCAGTGCCACCCCGGACGCGATCAGGAACGGCGCCGCGAACGACTCGAGGTGTTTGATCGACTCAACCCCCCGGACCACGATTACAACGTGCACGATCCAGAACGCGAAGAAGCACAGCAACTGAATCACCGAGATACCAAGCACGGTAACCTTCTCCGCGTCGGCCGCAGGGTCGAAAGCGCCCATCGCGCCGAGGATCGCGTAAATCGCGGCGCCACCTATCCAGCACTGGATGCCGAACCAACCGCACGCGACGAGTGATCGAGCAATCGATGGGATGTGCGCGCCGGTGACTCCGAAGCTCGCCCGTGCGAGCACGGGGAACGGGACGCCGAGCTTGGTCCCTGCGTGACCGTTGAGGATCATCGGGATCAGGACGATCAGGTTACCCGCCATGACTGTCAGGGTCGCCTGCCACCAGTTCATGCCTTGTTGGACCATTCCCGACGCGAGCATGTAGGTCGGGATGCAGACTGCCATCCCGATCCAGAGCGCGGCGATATTCCACGCAGACCACGTGCGGTCTTCGGGAGACACCGGAGCGAGATCTTCATTGATCAGCGTGTTTCGCTCGTCGACAGGCACGTTATATCTCGGTCAAGCTGCCATAGGACTCGGGACGACGATCACGGAAGAACTGCCATGTATCGCGCACCTCGCGAATTTTGTCGAGATCCAAATCTGCGACGACGACCTCGTCATCGTTGCGAGAGCCCTCAACCATGATCTGGCCTCGCGGGTCGCAGAAGTAGGATTGGCCGTAGAAATGCCCTATGTTCCATGGCGCTTCGGTGCCCACTCGGTTGATGGCGCCCACGTAATACTGATTCGCGACCGCATGCGCGGGCTGCTCGAGCTTCCAAAGGTACTCGCTCAGTCCCGCGACGGTGGCAGACGGGTTGAACACGATCTCTGCACCATTGAGCCCGAGCGCACGGGCGCCCTCGGGGAAGTGCCGGTCATAGCAGATGTAGATTCCAATCTTGCCGAAGGTCGTGTCAAAGACCGGGTACCCCCCGTTGCCGGGCTTGAAGTAGAACTTCTCCCAGAACCCAGGTTTGCAGTGTGGAATGTGGTGCTTGCGGTACTTGCCCAGGTAGCTGCCATGCTCGTCGATCACCGCCGCGGTGTTGAAATACACCCCGGTCATCGCGAGCTCGTAGATCGGTACGACCATCACCATCTTGTGGTTCTTCGCAAGCTCCTGCATCAGCTTGATCGTTGGTCCGTCCGGGATGGGCTCGGCGAGGTCGTACCACCGCTTGTCCTGCTCGGCGCAAAAGTACGGGCCATAGAATATCTCCTGCAGACAGCAGATATTCGCGCCCTTGTCCGCGGCCTCCTGGATCAGCGTGATGTGCTTGTCGATCATCGCCTTCTTGATCGCGGACAGATCATCCGATCCCGGGAGCGCATCGGATGCTTGGATAATCGCGGCTCGTGTGATTCGTGGCATGCGGTGACGCTCCTCAACAGCGGTTGAACATAAGATTCAAATCCAACGACGGACTGTGACACGGGACTTGGTGAAGAACCGGACACCGTCCTCACCATTGGTATGCAGATCGCCGAAGAACGACTTCTTCCAGCCCGCGAAGGGGAACGCTGCCATCGGCGCGGGGACACCGACGTTGATGCCGATCATCCCCGCCTGAACGGTTGTCTCGAAACGGTGTGCGGCGTGCCCAGAATCAGTGAACAGCACGGACATATTGCCGTACTCCGACTCATTCACAAATGCGACAGCTTCATCGAGCGTCTGCGCTCGCATGACCGACAGAACCGGCCCGAAGATCTCCTCACGGACAATCGACATCGCGGAGGTCGTGTTGTCGAAAATCGTTGGGCCCACGAAACACCCTTCAGAGGGCATCGACGCGGTGCGCCCATCGACCACTAGGCAAGCACCCTCTTCCACGCCTTGGCCGATGTACTGGAGTACCCGGTCGCGAGCCGCTGGGTCCTGGAGCGGGCCCATCTGCGTGCCCTTGTCATCCCCTTTGCCCACCACTACGGACTCTGCACGCTCGGCGAGACCCGGGACGAGCCAGTCGGCCGCATCTCCAACAGCAACGACGACTGATCCCGCGAGGCACCTCTGACCGGTATTACCGAACGCAGAACCAAAGACGCCATCGATCGCAGCGCCACGATTCGCGTCGGGCATGATAATCGAAAAGTTCTTTGCACCGCACATGCACTGGACGCGCTTATCGTGCGCGCTGCCGGTCGAATAAATGTACTTCCCCGCTTGAGTCGAGCCCACAAACGAAACAGCCTTCACTTCGTCATGCTTGATAAGGTGGTTGACCACGTTAGGCCCGCCGTGAACAAGGTTCAGGACGCCCTCGGGGAAGCCGGCCTCGTTCGCCAGCTCGATCGCGCGAATCGCCGCCTGCGGATCCCGCTCCGAAGGCTTAAGCACAAACGTGTTCCCGCACGCGACCGCCATGGGCCACATCCACAACGGGACCATCATCGGGAAATTGAACGGTGTAATCCCTACACAAACGCCAAGAGGCAGCCGATCAACGGACGAATCGAGACCGACGTCGCCTTCGTTTTGCGTGCGACAGAAGGACGAAGAAACCGCGATTCGTGGCAGGGTCCGACCCATCATCAGGATGGGGGCGCCACAAGCGTGTTCGATGCAGTCAATGCCGCGCCGGACCGAACCAATCGCTTCGCCTGTAGTCTTGCCGTGCTCCTTGACAATGATACCGGCGAGTTCTTCGATGTGCGATTCGAGCACCGTTTTGTACTTGAACAGGTGCTGGATCCGGTCGCCGACCGGCGTCTGTGACCAGCCCGCGTACGCATTCGCCGCGGAGCGAACAGCTCGCTCAGCAGCATCAACATCGTCAAGCGGCACCGAAGATATCTCCTCACCTGTCCCCGGATTAACATTGATCCGGATCGCTCCGCCCGTGCTTCGGTGCTTCACGGAACCGATCAGGTGAGGTAGGGTGGTTGCCTCTGCTCTGGTCATCGGGTGCCTCATCGAGTCGAAATCCTGGCGCTGCCACGTCGCTGCGCGTATCTCGTCTAGTATCCCTTGAGATTGGCTTTTTCGCAAGTCCGGGGCGTGAATGCGAGAGTAGCGGACAAGCCAATTATGTAACAAGAAGAACAGCAGAGCATCCCGCCTCTGCCGGTCATCACGGCTTTCGATCACATGTCGCCGCATCACGCAGCCTACACCCACTCCACGCACCTCCATCCAGGTGGGCCAAGAGTTTGTGCGCCGATCTACGCGGCATCGTTACGGTGTTCAGAAACGCGTATGACCAGATAAGCCAGCCTCGGATTACCTCGCACGCACCGCCGGTGCATCTTGATTCTGGGTTCGACACCTCCTCTCTGTTTGTACGTCACAAGATCGACAGGTGAAACGCCCTGTTCCACCTCGGAAGGGGCCAATGCACCGTGAGCTGAATGTGGCCGGTACCGATTGTGCCAATCGCATAGGAATCGAGGCGGCGTTGAACTGCTTTCGCGTCGGCTGGCATCGCCGACCAACGCGCCAACGCCTTCACGTCATTTAAATACTCGCTCAACCTTGGCGTTAAACTGCCATATCCAGATTTGGCGTCGGATGTGCGTGATACCAATTTATTTAATATTTGATGTGAATTCAGATTAAAACTGGCTTCCGTGGTCAGTCACGAGAAACCACGATGACGCCCCACTGCTCTCGGTCATATTCAGATGCCACACCTGGTTCGACTCCGTCGGATGGCGCATATTGCTAGGTGCCTGCGTCACTCGTGCTTTAGAATGCTGCTTCTTCGGGACCGGCTGATCCTCCTGAAGCATTCTCCTATGGTGGACGGGCTTCCGCTCACGCTGCGATCTAAAAACGGCCAGCTCTCGCTTGAGCAGAGAAGCATCGTGGTGCAGTGCATCCCGCTGCCCGAACAGCCGGATCAGCGGCGAGGCGTGCTCCAGCATCCTGGCCCTGGTCGTCATCACAGCGCACATAGATAGAAAGTAGTAGCGGTGCCGTCGACTACCTCCCAGACGGATCGGTCTTTGCCCAATTTAACATCCCTACCACGAGGCCCAGCTCTGCACAAGCGGACATCAACTGAGAGGCGCACAAACTCCTGGTCCACTCCAGTAAGGGCAGATTGGCCGATCAGCTAGACGCCCCCCTACTGGGCCCTGAGGAACGCTGCCAGCAGGCGGCGCGAGAGGCTGTTTGATATATATGAGATCGCTCACCGCTGGTGGCTGTATCGCAGATGTGAACGGCGATGGGATGCTATCACCGTCGGACTTCACTGCTTGGATTGCAGCGTTCAACTCGAACGCCCCTGAATGCGATCAAAACTGAGATGGGTCGTGCATGTCAACCGAATTCGCAGCGTGGATTGCCAACTTCAATGCGGGGTGTGGTTGAGGTTATCTTGCGTTCAGATTTTATGAATCCGAATGATCGGATTTAAACTGATGACCTGCCCCCAAGAGTTGATCCGTGCTCAGGCTAGTAGTCTGTGTTCTGGGCCAACTCTTAGGGGTAGGGGGCAGGTCACCACTGCGCATCTTGCATCTTGTGAAATGGCATAAGTTGTCGTACGTATGCTGGTTTGTCGCCAATGCTGAGCGGCCACAGCATTATGCTCTTAAACTTTGTGCTTGCCATGCTTCTCGGTAGTGCGGATAACGACTCAAGTGAAGCAGAAACTCGACACAAGATTGCACAGTAGGTGCGGGGCACAAAGAAGCAGTTGCAGTACCAGCCGCAAAACGCAGACGAGCTACATATACGTTTGCATGCAATATGCTTTCCTCAACAGCCGCAACCCCTTGTATGACCTTAACGGCCACGGGCTTGTTAGAGTCTGCCACTATGCCGTAGAGGCTCTTCCCCTGAGCACGTATTGGCCCTGCTTCAGAAAGAGCATTGTAACCCGTTATCACACAATGCCCTAAGCGTATTTCAACTATACAGTTGAATTGATTTTCGAGTTCTGCAATATCGGCCACTGTAGCTGGGCGCAACCGATGATCTCTTTGGCACATATCAGATTTTCACTTTCTGCGCTAATAGCTATCATAATTTCTATTTTATCCGTATACCGGTTTATACAAGATCTCGCACCTCATCAGCTGTCTTTACAGCATTTGTTGTTCTTTCGTGTTCAATACTGGTTCGATACAAATTATTCTGTAATAGCTCGCTGCGAGACACTACGCGATACCTGCAAACATCATTGCTTTCATCATAAACTATTAGACAGTTGGAACCCTCGACAAGGGGCCACGTGGTTTCGACACATAACGCATAATCGGCCTGTTCATACGTACGGCATCTACAAGCACCTGCCAGCCTGCCTATCTGATCGCAGGTGGCAAGAATACCATTACGTATCGTATTTGCATCCATCTACATTCTCAGCAACCAGGGATTTCGGTTAACGCACACTGAAACGATGAATACCCCTCATACTCATGTTGCTTGCGCGATCGTTCTAAGTTGGAATATGATCTAGCTTGTGCATATATTGATGCTCACCACGAAGAGTCATCAGCCGGCGGCTCTTCGGCAGGAAAGTCTGGATTGAATACGTCTTCAATCCACTCGATGAGTAAATCAATTACAGAATCGCTCGATTCACCATCACTCGCATGTGCATGTGCAGCGATAGATCCAGCAGCAAGTGCTGTAGAAATCAACACTGCTCGAAAAATGCGCTTTGGCCGCCTCTCTATATGTCTCATATTGGTCCCTCCGGATGCTGTGCGAGCACTAACTCGCTACATCAGGAGGGACGAAGCTCAACCTATGTGTGTGAGCAAATGAGCAGATTTTCTATCTTGCAATAGCCCCTTGAATACACGATGATGGTGTTAGGCTGTTGTCACGTCCTATTACAAGGCCGGAGAATATTGGTGCCGAATCACAAAGAGAGAAAACCGGACACGGTTGGACATGTAAGCTCTAGTTGGTCATCGCGTGAGCAAATCGATCCGTCCGATCGGCAAGAAGTAGCTACTAAGTTGCTAGAACTTGCACCGCTGATCAGGAGGCGGCTTCAGTATAAGTTGTCAGGACACGACCGGCGTTTGTTCGATACCCAAGATCTTTTGTCCACTATTCTGCGCCGAGTCGATGCGATGATCGCCAAGGGCACTCTAAGAGCTACGACTGATAGAGAGCTCATATCTCTTGTTCTGACTATGCTCGACAACACCCTGATCGATCGCCATCGACTTATGCAACGCATCAAACGTTTAGAAGCAGATGATCGCGTATGGGCATCCTGGGTTCGGATTCATGAACGCCCCGATGACGAGAAAATCGCAATTGATACGGTTACTGAACTTTTTGATTCGATCGAATCCGCTGATGATCGTCTCATGCTGTCGCTTCGTCTTGGAGGCGCATCGCACTCGATGATCGCAGAGATTCTTGAGATTTCTCCAGCAGCTTGCCGGCAAAGATGGGTAAGTCTGAAGCGAGAGATATCTGCAATGCAACCTAAACAGATGGATAGCGGGATATGATCTCTACAGAACGATTTACTTTTCTTGATTCACGTTGTCAAGACGAAGCAGAGACATTATTGAATCTGTCACACCATGTAGAATCACTCACGTCGGCGGAACAAGCAGTATCACTCAACGAGTTGCTGGATGCCTTTCCCGAAGCTCGTGACAACCCTGTACTACTAGACGCAGTTATCGAACACGCAATTGACTACGTGTGCAGAGATGGGACAGATGTAAGTACTGCAACTGAAGCGATAGCTAGCAGGCACCCACATTATGCATCAGCAATTCGTCGAGCGGGATGCTTATCGCTGATACTAGATTCATCGCAAGATGAAGTACCAGAGACGATTACCCTTGGTATAGGCCATAGAATTGGACCTATCGACGATAATGGACTCCCACGTTACGAAATCGTAGAGGCATGCGGCAGAGGATCGACCGCTGTTATCTACAAGGCTGTCGACCGGAAAATGAGTGATGCTCATCACACTTCCCTGGTTGCGATCAAGATCTTCGATTCGAACAGTCTACGACCAGATCAATTGCACTCTGAAGGCGTGTTGGCTTCGATCGCAGGACATCCGAATGTCGTGCAGGTGTTCGACCGAGGCACAATTAACGATAGGCAACAGTACGTTGCCATGGAATACTCATGCATCGGATCTCTTCATGATTTACAAGTAAGGGAATATCGACAAATAGTCCGTCTGATTCGTGATGTAGCACTTGGTCTCCATGCAGCTCATTCAATGGGCGTAGTGCACGGTGATATAAAACCAGACAACATACTGCTCTTCGGAGTAGCAGAAGACAATGAGCATCTTGTGCCAAAGGTATCTGATTTTGGTACATCTAAATCGCTCAAGCTCGGCCGTGCGCCGGTACAAGACAACAGTTCATACTCAGATGCTGGCAACCTTGCATTCATGGCGCCAGAAGTGTGGGCAGGTGCCCACCCCACTATCCAGTCTGATGTGTACTCACTGGCCTCTATGCTTCACTACCTTATCACTGGATCTCTAATTAGTAGACAGCCTTCAGCTTCGTCTAATATCACATATAAATCACGTTTCGGCAAATATAGGCTCAACACGATTATCAACGACGCTACTGCTCCATCGCCCGCTCACCGCACCTCTTCTGCGATTGAGTTTGCGAACCGCCTTGACGCTTGGCTTACAGATCAGCCAATCACTGGTATCGATCGTTTACCACATAAGATGCTACTTCACAGCATCAGACGACCAGTCATGTCTACAGCTGCAGTTGCACTAATTCTGTTCCTCGTGATCGGCGTCATCGGCGGAGCGCACGCTTGGAAAGGATGGGTTTATGAATCTGCTCGTAGGACTGCCGCGAGCAATGTATCAGTATGGCATGAGCGATTTAATCCAGCGTTCAGCGACCGTTCCAGTATATTCGATTTAGCAAGTCGCTATGCTCTTGCCAACTCAATCGACGACACAGGCGCATTTGACTGGGCAAGAACGGTGGCTCCAGATATTGAAACGGAAATCGCTCAGCTCTTGGCACTCCATGATTCGCTGCCTGAAAACTCTATTGACAGTATCCTTGTCAGAGAGCAACTAATCTTTCGGATGCTGCACTCTAGAGAGCGACACCCGGATATAGGCGTGCTCATAGATGAGCAGTATCATGCACTAACTAATTCAAACCTTCTAACTGCAGAGGATGCTGAGCAGATCGATATCTTCCTTGCAGTTCTTGCAGTAAAAGAGGCTGTTATGGAGCAAGTCAAGAAAACCGATTACGCTCGGTTGGACATGGATCTTCATTTGGCAACATTATCTGAGTTTCTTAATTCCAAAGGACTGTTCAATCCTTCAGGGCTGGAGCGTTCAGCTCGCAGAGATCCCAGGGTTCGTCTCGCGTCGAGGGCCGCACACTGGCTCAGCTCTGAGAAAATGATGGATCACGCTGAATTGCATGCGGCACTAGATCGAGAGTACGGCGAATAGATAGATACACATGTCACCTGGGCTATCGCCGTGCTCAAGTGGACTAGAGTAGCGGACGAGCCAACGGTGTAGCACGCAGAAAAGCAGGCGCCGTGCTCTCGCCGTTGCCTACTCGCTTCACTCAGATATCGCCATATCACTGATGTCTGTGTTTGCTCCAAGCACCTCCATCCAAGCGAGGTCAGTGTGAAACAAACACCGGCAGCTTCTCGCGGCGGCTACGGACATCCGTTGTTGTAATTTGCAATCCAAGAACTGAAATCAGCCGGCGTGCAAACGCCATCGCCGTTCTGATCACATTCAGTTGCACCGGCAGTGTATGCAGCGATCCAGGCCGTGAAGTCAGACGGGTCGAGCATGCCGTCGTGATTCACATCCGCAAGGCACGGCTCGCACGCGACCGTCGCAACACGCATCCCGAAATTGGCCGCACCCGCCCGCAGGTTCACATCGATCCCAAGGTTCGAGCCCAGGAGCACGCCGGAGTTGGCGAAATCGCCCCCCCTTGCAACGCGTGTTGGAAGTGGCTCGGGGATCGACGGCGGGTTAGCGGGGATGGTCCGGCCCGGCGTATCGGTCCACTCGTATATGTTTCCGCCCATGTCGAAGCAACCCAAAGGGCTTGTTGATCCGGCACTGCCCACGGCCGAGACGTTGCCGCAAGGAACACTTGGATCATCGCAATCCGTGCCGTTCCAATCGACGCCCCGGGCGTAATTCGCGACGTTCGCGCCTGGATTCACGACAGTACCCAGCGAATCTGAACGCGCCTGAACCGGAATCGTGTCCGCGGATGTCGGATACATCCAGTAGTAGGAATTCCCGCCGGCTCCAGAACCCGGATCGAAGTAGGCGGCCTTGTACCACTCGTTCTCAGATGGCAGGAACCACCGCGCACCGGGCAGGCGGACGATCTGTTCAATCGGCCTGCCCATGTTGTAGGCGCCTGTCTCAGTCGTCAACGGGCCCTGTGACCCCACCCGCTTGCCGTTGTGCAACCAGTTGCAGTACCGCGCTGCGGAGAGCCAGCTGAAACCGCTCGCGGGTTTGTCTGCAAAGTTGGGCTTGACGCTGTACATGTAGCTGCCGGGCTCACCAGTCCTGAGTATCCCCCCACGAAGGCTTGTTGTCATTACACTCGTGTACAACTCATTAGGATCGCTCGCCGCCACGGCGTTGAGAAACTCGACATACTCCGTGTTTGTAACTTCGTACGTTCCGATGCGGTATTCACGCGCGACCGCACCATAGCCGTTTGAATCAGGCATATTGTCCGGGAATCCGATCGCTGACAGCGCGATCCCGTAGTCCGGCCCACAGCCGACAGCCGGTGATGCGAGATAGACCCCGTGAGAGCCGTCGCCGAATGTCGCCCGGAAGGATATCTGCCCGGCGTCATTCAACGCCCGTCCCTTACCATCCTGCCCTCCCGAGCCGCCGATGCCGAGCATCATGTCGAGGTTGGTCGGCTTACGTCCAAACAGATCCTGCGATTCATCAACAATGCGGCCGAGTTCCACTCCATCCCAGATGTAGACACCCTCAGTACCCGCCCCACCGGTATACCGCGCAGTAAACGCAACATGCCCGGAAGCATTGATACTCGGACTACCGAGAAACGAGAACGATGCTCCCGGCTGCCCGGGGACCGGATCAGCGAGATCCATGACACGGCTTGTTACCCCACCAGAACGAACAAACAAACCAACATCATCCGCGCCGGCCCCAAACTCTCCAACGAACACGACATCACCTGCTGCGTTCGCGACAGGTGGGCCGAAGAGTGTGAAGCTCTTAGTCGGGTGTCCGGGCACGGCAAAGGCCCCCGAAGTATCAATGACAGTCTCAGGAGATGCGGTGCCGTCCCCTCGGAACAACCCTCGTGACGCTGCTCCCCCAGTCACGGTGGCTCCGTAAAATACGTCCCCACTCTCGTTTGCCGATGGGAATTGATCGAATGACGTGAAAGCCGAGCCAAGCTGTCCGGCCGGCCCCAGTGAACCATCTGCGATACGGGTCAATGATCCCGTGCTCACTGAGTACCGATAGACACCAGCTGTGCCGGCACCACCAGTGTATGAAGCGATAAACACCACTTCATCGCCATTCGCAGTCACCATGAAGGTATTGAACTCTGTGAAGCGAGCGTTCGCGGGTTGCTCCGGAGGAACTGACTCCAGTGTATTCGCAGCCATGACTGCGCCCGAAGCGGGTGTACCGATGACAATGCTCCGATACTCCACGAACGCTTGGTCATGGAACCTCGCGATCGTAGCGGCATAGTCATGACCACTCATGATCGAACTGATGCCGGCCGTAAATGGGAACGAAGACCACGATGTGCCTGGAGGCTGCGAGGGGACACCCGCGAGGGGATTGTTGTCAAATATCCGCTCGACCGTCTCGTTGCGCCAGATGTAGAGCCCCTCGTTGCCATCGCCAAAGCTGAAATTAGCAGTGAACCCAACATGCCCCTTGTCGTTGACAACTGGTGGGCCAAACCCTGTGTAAGACACGGCGCCGCCTTGACCTGGAGGCGAGAAGTCGAACCCATCATCGAGAACCCGCTCAAGCGATCCGTTACGGTATACGTAGATTCCCTGATTGCCCGAAGATACCCCAGAGTAGTCGCCCCGAAAGACGACCTCCCCGGTGCTGTTAAGAGACACATCGCGGAGCCGGCCAAACACTGCCCCAGCACGACCCGGGGGCTCATCGCCGCTCTCCACAACACGGGTGATCTCGTACCCTGCGGAAGTGACAAGCACCTGGGCCGGGAGTCCGGTACCCGCAGGGCTGTTTCTGCCGTCTGCATCGATCACAAGAATATCTGTTGGCTGCGCTGCTGCACCCGTGGCCAGCAACACCCCCACACAACACCATTTGCTGCATACCGTCAACATGACACCATCCTGGGATGAGAATTAATCACGGGCACCCTGCATTGAAGTTCGTGATCCATGCGGAGAAGTCGGTGGGTGTGCACAGCCCATCGTCGTTCTGATCGCATTCCGGTGAGTTCGTGTTGAACGCCGCGATCCAAGCAGTGAAGTCGGATGGCGTCAACACCCCATCACCGTTGACATCGGCGACGCAAACCGCAGGTTGAAGCAGGAAGACGTACGCCCGACCGGCATCGGTGGCCACCGAATCACTATCTCGTGCAGCGATGAGTACATCTGGCGTGCCATCGCCGTTGACATCATCACCCCCGGCGATATACCGGCCGAGATGATCATCCGCGGCTTCCCCAGTGAACGAGCACAGTACATCGCCGGTCTGGCCGGACCATATCCATGCCCGCCCTCTGTTGTCCGAGGGATCATCGCTCTCGTCCCAGAACCATGCGCCCGAGAGAACATCCGCCGAGCCATCGCCATCCACATCCCCGGCAGATGCAACACGTAATCCGAGTTTGTCAGATACCCCTTCACCAGTAAACGAATGAATCACTGTGCCGGTCACGCCGGACACAAGATACACTCGCCCGGCGTTTGCTATCCCGGGGCCATCGTGTAGGGGGGCACCGATAGCAATATCAGGTACCAGATCGCCATCTATATCGCCCACTCCCGCGACCGCCCATCCGAAGTTGTCGCCATCCTCTTCTCCCGTGAGTGAATAGATGACGCTCCCGTCTAGCCCCGAATACACGTTCACCTGCCCCATGTTGGCAGAAGCCGGGCCACCATCATCGAACAGATGTGCGCCGGATACGAAGTCGTCATGCCCATCCCCGTTGATGTCGCCAACACCCGCGACCGAGTTGCCCAGCCTGTCGTTGGCGTTTGCTCCTGAAACGGCGTGCAAAACTGAGCCGTCGAAGCCTGAGAACACCTGAACAAGCCCGGTGTTGGATCCGGCGGTGTCGTTCGTCGGAGCCCCAACAATAAAGTCATCGAACCCGTCATTGTTCACATCTCCCGCACCAGCAACAGAGGTGCCGAGGTTGTCCCCTGCACCGGATCCGGTGATCGTATAGATCGGCACGCCCGCTGCAGCCGAATAGACATACGCCCGACCAGCACCGGTTCCACCAGCTCCGTTGCCCCACGCGCCGACAATCAGATCTGGCAGGCCGTCATCATCAACGTCGCCCGCGCATGCCACAGAGGCACCGAACTGATCGAACGCGTTCTCACCGCTGAGCACCGCAACCTCCAGCCCTGTTGCACCGGAGTACACTGTCACCCGGCCTTCCGCCGACCCGGCAGGAGGTTCTGCGCGCGACGCCACGGCATACTCAGATTTACCGTCCCCGTCGATGTCACCGAGCATCGCCACGCTCCGGCCCTTCAGATCGCCGGCCACGGCTCCATCATGGACTCGGTCAGCGTCCGCTGCCGGGACGTCGTTTGGGCCGCCGACAAAAACGACAGCAACTGCACTGAGGATGCTGACGGGAAAGAAAATCTCAACCATCGGAGTCTTCCTATCTCACGAGCACCCTGCGTTGAAGTTGCTTATCCAAGCGGAGAAGTCGGTGGGTGTGCAAAGCCCATCGCCGTTCTGATCGCACGCCGGTGAACTCGCGTTAAATGCCGCGATCCAAGCCGTGAAATCGGATGGTGTCAGCATCCCATCACCGTTGACGTCTGCAACGCACACCGGATCGATCAGCGTCACTAATTCGATGGCTCCGTAGCTGCGTGTGTCGTCGATCGTCTCGACAATCGCACCCGTAGCAGAGACGCGGAACAGACCACGGCCCTGGCCAAACGTTGAACTGCTCGTGACGAGGAACTCACCGTTTGGCAGCCGATGCACGCCGTCGGGGCCGTTGAACCCGAACGCTGATAAGAGCGTTCCGTCTGCTGCGTATGTGCGGATGCGATCGCCGCTCCCGTCTTCAGCGGTGACGACGGTGCCATCGGGCTGCTCGTCGATATCGCCGACTGTCCCAACGACGCTCTCGGCCGTGAACTCACCGATCAGCGCACCGGTCGTGCTGTTGTATCGCATCAGCTTCCCTTGCCCGATGTCCGCGACCAAGAGATCGGTATTCGACAACACCTCGATCGCCTGTGGCCGATCAAGCAACGGCGGCGCCTGCGAGCCGAAGATAAAGGTACCAAGGGCGTCGCCCCCTACTGGCGAGCCGTCACTCAGGTCGAATCGATGGATGTCATCGGTGTCGTCCCAGTCGGACGTGAAAAGGAACTGACCGTCGGCCGAGACAGCCATACCGCGGATGTTGTCGACCGGATTCGGATCAGGCGTGCCACCGATGAAAACATCGATGAACGCCCCGAACTCGTCATATCGGGACACGGCACCATCTCCGCCGGGCTGCCCAAGAAGCACGGTCCGGTTCGGTCCGGCTGCTATCGCTTCCACGGGATTGAGCATGCCGTTGTTCGGGAAATCCGGGATGACAAAGTCACCCAAGATAGTGCCGTTTGTCTGATCGAGCAGCCGCACGCCCGTTGGCAGCCCATCAAACTCAATCACTGCGAGCAAGAGCTGATCCTGCGCAGCACAAACCGCTGTGGTTTGGCACGCGACAAGACCGGCGATGAGTGTTGTGTATTGATTCATCCGCATGTTTGCTCTCCAATCCGCTCTCGGGTTCGCCGGCAAGCCAACCCCGCCAGTGGGAAAGCCAAAGCCGTTAGAGCCCCGGGCGTAGGTATTCCGATACCCAGCCCGGTCAGGTGTGTGTCGGTCGTTCCAATCAGCGACGCCGCACCGGTCTGCGGGCTGATTGAGTACACGTGACCGTCGAAGTTCGTCACGCCATAGAGTCGTTCGGCTGCCGCATCGAACCATAGATCCGTGATGCGAGCCACGCCTGTGCTTCCGACGAGCGTTGCACGCCCGGTTTCAGTTGAGATGTGGTACAGCTGATTCGTCGCAAAATCGATGCCGATCAGAACATCAAGCGTCGGGAGATACGCCATCGCGTATATCGAACTTGGCCCAAAGTACCGCCCGATGAGTGACGCCCGGCCCGTACTTTGATCGATCAGATAGAGTTCGTCCTGCTCGCTGCCATACAGGATCCCCCTGGCTGGGTCGTAGGCGAGTTCACGTATCTCAGCACCACCCCAGTCTCCAATCGGAGTCACCGTTTGGTTGATTACATCGATCTCATGCAGCGACTCAAAGCCGTTGTCAAACCCGACAGCACCGTACAGAATACCAGGGCGTCCACTGTCAGCTGCGCCGAGCCACTCGAACGGGCCAGAGAACAACAACCGTGAGTGCGCATCATCCAGATCGACCGCGTACACACCGCCGTCCGGTGAAACCCCATAGGTCATGTCGGCAGCTGACCCGCTCGCCGAAAGCGAGAGGCAACAAGAAAGCATCTGTCTCAAGCACTTCATCGAGTCCAGCTCCGCCTCCAGCCCCAGAATCGCACAGCCGGGCGTTTAACCCGACTGTACGTACGAGTTCCATGAGTATCAGCGCTTCCGCCGACGGAACGTGGCGCCAAACGCCAACACGCCAAGTCCCATCACGCCCGGTGCCGGTACAACAAAGGGGGCAAGCGCAAGGCCCGCGTCCGAGTTCGCACCGATCATGTTGTAAAACGCTTGAAGCTCGAATTGTGAATCGAAAACATCAAAATCGAGCATCTCAGAGGTACTAGTACCAATGGTCTGAAAAAACAGCTCACCCTCGTAGAGTGCCGAGACCTCGAACGTCGCAGGATCGAACATGCCGATGTCCCAGCGATCGAGGACCACATCTACTCCGGTGTCCCCGGCGTTGGGATAGTTGTACGTATCGCTCACTCCAACCAGAATCGTGCCATCATCGAGCACTTCCATGCCACGACCCTGGCCGTTGATGAACGCCGGGAAAGTGGAGCCCGCGGGCGTTTCGTTGCCATCGAACAGCAAGGTATCGCCGATGTTTCGAGGCGAGCCGACTGGCGAGCCGAACCCCTCGGTGTGCGCAAAGGCGTTGGAAGCCTTGGAAACTGTCCCGCCTGTGGTTGTGTCGAGCGTCGTCGAACCCGACGACCAATAGAACGTGCCATCATTCGCTTCTGCGAAGCCATACAGATCCGTGTCAGCGAAATTCCCAGCAGTCCCATTGGGTCCCTCGATCAGTTCGGCGCTGATCGCGAAGTCCTGCATCGCGCCGCTGCCGCTGAATGGGCCCGTCGGCGATACACGTAGGAGCGAGCCATCAGTAAACGACCCTGCTGCGAAGCCCGTGGTCGTGCTGTCGTCGTAGCTGATCAGGAACGAACCGCCGCCGGACGGATCGAAGTGCAGGCCTCGCATCTCGTTGTCTTCATCATCGTTGCCGCCGAGCGCGACATTGTTCGGAACCCCCCCCGTGCTGCCACTATCCCAGATCTTGAAGAACTGGCCAGTGCTACTAAGATCAACGTTGTTGCTGCCATCGAGTGCCGGCACCCACAAATAGATCTCGTCGGTCGTGGCGACCGTGCCATCACGAAGCACACCACCATCCCTCCCCTGCGTGAATATCAGCGGCGCTTGGCCGGGTAACAAATCCGTAGCTGCACCCTGCGCCGCAACCGCCGACGCAAGCATGCTCGGGGCACCAGCCGCAACAACATATCCCAGCCTCTTGGCTCTCTTGCTCATCATCTCTTTACTCCCTGTATGTGGGACTTCCCATGTTCCAGCCAGCATAAATCAATCGGAATGCAATTGCAATGATATTGCAATGAAATGAGCTAGCATTCGATCCTCGACCCATGTACGATGTAGAAATGGCCGATTCCCGGCCCAGAACAGAGAATCTCACACCCATGCCAAACAATGTCCGATCACATGAGCCCGAGCACACACGGGCAGGATCTGCCGAATCACTCGACGTGATCGGAACCCGGATCCAGGACGCGATCCGCCGACTCCTGCGGGGCACGGATATCGATCTCAAACGCCCGACGACTCTCACTGGTGCCTGGGGTGTTGAACTCACGCTCGCAACACGGGTGCTCCAGGCTGTTCGCCAACCAGACCCAGTGTCTTCATTACAGTTGCTGCCAACGCCCAAGGGGCTAAGCAGCTTTCTCGTGATCGCCCGCGAGCATGGCGCAGATCCAACCGCGCTCAGAGAGGCGAATGCCGCCCTGGAAGCCTACGAGGAACTCATCAAGCGTCTGGGCGGAAAGAAAACCGACCTCGACACATTCGTTGCAAGACGACTAGACCATTCAAGAGAGCGGATCGAGCAAGCAGCCAAGCAGAACATTTCGCGGGGCTACTCATCGCTGATCGGCGTACAGGCAGCAGCTTCTGTCCTGAGCTGTTTCGTGTTCCCCAGCGAGGAGCCGGGCTGGTGCGACGAGCTCGTCGTCCACGGCTACCACGGGCTGCGGCGTCTGCGTCCCGAGTTGCCCTTGCTCCTTGGCAGCCGAGAGATTCTCGACGACGAACCCTCTCGGCAGGTAACTCTCGAACGTCTCAGAGGCGGAGCAATCTGCCAGGAAGGGATGACAACCGCATTGCTCCCGTTCTGCACAGATCCGCTCCCCGAGATCGAAATTATCGCAGATGGCAACAAGCTCATCTACGCGCTGCCAGCCGAGCCACAGGACAAGCTTCCCACAGAGATGGACGTGTTCTTCTCATCGATGCATCGCCGCGCCGATCCGATGCTGGGCTCACCTGACATCCCTCGCGCTCGCTACGCGTTCATCCCGCAGAATCCGTCACGCTACATGATCATGGACGTGTTCGTGCACCAAGATGTGTGGCCCGGTGTTGAACCCGAGTTGATCCTCGCTCGTGTCGGAAACCCGAGTTCTCCCAACCTACTCGCACACACCCTCGATCGTGCCGACTACATTGAGACTCTTCAGCGACTCGGCAGCTCTGCTTCTGCGATCCCCCACCGCCACTATCTCAACCAGCTTTCGCTTGTGAGATATATCCATGAACAGATGGACTGGGAACTAGGTGACTTCCGCCTCTATCGATGCATAGTAAAGTACCCGGTTGTTGGGCTGTGGTACACAATACAGTTTCCACTCCAGCAGACCTGAACACGCCAGCCCCATCGGATCGTTCCGCATCCACGGGTTCGACCCCATGTACTGGCGAGAACTCTTTAATCTAGCACCCCCATCACAATGCCCGGCCTCTGCAGGCGGGCACCCATAAACCACTGCGATTCAAGCCGTTTAGAGAATCATGCACCCCAGAATGCCGGACACGTCCGACATCATCTTCGAGACACACAAGCTCCCGGCCCACCCCAGTGAGGGCAGGTTGGAGCGCACCATGGCCGACCAGCGAGACGACCCACTGCAGGACAATCAGAAACCCCGCCAACCGGCGGCGAGTGAGGCTCTTTGACATATATGAGATCGCCCACCGGTCCTCTACTTGGGCTTCTCCCAGTCGAGCGTCATCGCCAGACCGAGCCGCTGACCAAGCTTCCTCCACCGACTCGCCCGGAGCTGCTCGATCCGGTGCCGAAGCAGGCGGATCTCGTCCTCCTGATCCTCGCAGATCCGGCGGAGCGTCTCGATGTCTCGAGCCAGCCGGCGCGCCAGCTCAGCATCATCGATGGGTTCGTCCAGCCTGTGCCCCTTATCCGTCAAAGCTCGATGCTCCGGTAGGTCATGATCTCCGAGTCATCTGAAAAGTAAGGGCTCATCTCCACAGTGGTGACCGAGACGGTCCGAGCCTCTTCACGCTCCATCATCACGCTGACCTCGGGACGGTCATGCCAGCGGTGGTTATGGAAGACATCCTGTTTCCGGGTTGTCAACCGACCCTCGAGGACCGTCCTTTCAAAGAGCTCCAATCGAGGTGCAACAGCGGAATCCCCAAGACCAGAACTGACAAGGCACAAGGGGCCATCCTGGTGGATCTCAACCGCAATTTCCCTGAGATTCCAATCGAGGACAGCGATCATCGGCACTGATTGAGCAGTCTCCTCGTTCGCGAAAAAATCAATCATGACGAGCCGGAACGGCGCGAACAACTCAATCTCGACCTTATCGAACGCATCGATGATGTCTTCGATGCCATCTCTGTAAATCATCTCCGGGATGATCACACCCCGGCTCACCAGATCGTTTCGTAGCTCAGGCTGAGGCTCTGGATACGAGTTGACCAAGGCGAGTGTGAGCCCATCGGTTCGTGAAGCGATCCACGTGCCGCCAGAATCCGGATCGGTCGGCCACATTGCCAGCGTGCCATCTCTTTCGTGCCACTCTGGAGGCAGGGCGGGCTTTCGGGTCCGTTGCTCATCTCTATTCATGACAAGGCGGTAGCCCTCCTCGCCATGCCCAGGCATCGTATTGATGACGCTCAGCGTGCACACGTCAGACGCCCGCCGTCTCGCGCCGGTCACAAGCGATGACGCCCTCGATGAAGTCCCGGTGGTTGGCGCACCTCGGACACTTGTGCTGACCGCCGAGCTTGCCCCTGCTCTCGAGCCACGCGTGGAACGCACCCTCGCGGAGCACCGTGATCGTGGGTTCAGCCATGCCGACGCCCTCGGTGCGTTTGGTCGTGTAGTCCACGTTTTGTGCCTTGATCACATCATCAACGATGTCGCGGAACGCTGGCACCTTCAACTCGGGCAAATCCGCCTCGATCGCGATCTCCAGACCAGCGCGCGTCGCGCCGTCAGGGTACACCGGGGCCGCGGTGAACTCCCCCACCCTCACACCGATCTCTTCAGCAGCCCTGGCAACGGCGCTCTCGATGTGCTCGACGATCAGGTTCTCACCGAACGCGTTTATGAACAGCCTGTGGCGCCCCACGATCCGCATCCGCAACGGCCCCTCGCCGCCCGTGCCGTCCAGCCCCCCGGGCACGGTGTCGAACTCCACAACATCACCCAGGATGTACCGGTACAACCCTGCGCACGTGGAGAGAACAACGACGTACCGCTGCCCCTTCTCCACTTCCCACGCCGCGTGCGCGGTCGGCTCGTCGTTGTGAATCTCCTCGATCGGGACAAACTCGAAGAAGTTCCCAAGATCGGCGCACAGTCGCAGCCCCCTCTCGCCCCGTTCGTCCTGGAGCGCAACGAACGCCTCGCTCGCGGGATAGAGCTCGAGCCTGCAGCGCATGTCCGCGTCGGCATCGCCCTCGACAAGCCCAGCGATCCTGGGTTTGAACGGCGCGTAGTTCACACCGCCGTGCACGAACAGATCGAGATTGGGCCAGATATCTCTTATGCACGACGCCTTGTGCCCACGCTCGTTGGCAAGCTCGATGACGCGGGCAAAGAGCACACTCGCCCAACTCGGGATGCCGCTGATCATGCGCACGTCCTGATCGATCGTGCGCTGCGCCATCGCCTCGATCTTGGCCGGCCAGTCGCTCATGAGCGCGATGTCCGGGCCCGGCGTGTATACCTCGCTGATGGGCCAGCGGATCAGAGGTGTGACGAGCCCTGAAAGATCACCCGTGCGAATGCCGTGCTCGTTGACTTCGAGGTCGGTCGATCCACCCAGGAAGAGACACCGCCCGGACATCATCTGCGCGAGCGACACACCCCACCGCATAAGATTGGCGAAGATGTCGAGGCTCGATAAGTAGTTCGAACGGAACAGTTCCTTGCTGACAGGCATGTACTTGTCGCCCGAGGTTGTGCCGCTCGTCTGCGCGAAGTCCATGACAAGCCCTGGCCAGAGAACATCCGGCTCGCCGCCCTCGCGCATCCGCTCGATCAGCGACCGGTAGCCCTCGTAGTCCTGGACGCGGACCTCCTGCCGGTACGCGCTGAGCATCTCGGCGTCACCGAGACGCGCGAGCCCGGCAAACCCGTGCGCCCTGCCGAACTCGGTCTTGTGAGCCTTGCGGAAGAGCCTTCGGAGCTGAGCGAGCTGGATCTTCGCGGTGTTCGTGCGCCAGAATTCGGTGTCCTCGAGCTTGGGCGCGCGCAGAGCGAGTCGCGCCTCGAGCGCGAGTCCGACAGCAGCGGTCCATGTATAAAGAGGCGTGCTCACTTGGCAGTCGCAGCATCGCGCTCATCGACGAAATCGATCATCGCCTGCGCAAATTTCTCGGGCCACTCCATCATCGGGGCGTGGCCGCACTCTTCGAGCCAGATCATCCGCGAGTCGGGCAGATCGCGTGCAAACTGCGCCGCGGCTTCCGGCGGTGTCACAACGTCCTGCTTGCCCCAGACAAGCAGCACCGGGCACTGGATGTTCTTGATCCGATCGCCGAGGTGATCGTGCCTCGCGGATCGGCTGAGCCTGACCATCGCGCGAGCGCCGCCCCTAACCGAGAGCTCAGCATGGGCGCGGTCGAGGTCTTCCTCGCGAACGTGGCACTTATCGTAGAACAGCTCCTCGAGCTTCTCCGAGAGCCACTCTCTGCTGGGCCTGATCTGCGCGCCGCGGACCATCGTCTTCTCGATCAGCCCGCTCGAGCCGGCGAGGATGAGCGAATCGACCAGCTCCGGATAATCCAGCGCGAGCCGAAGCGCGACGTGCCCGCCGAACGAGTTCCCGACGAGCGACACCGGTGTGTCCGCGTGATTGCGCAGGAATTTCGCGGTGAGGTCTGTCACGCCCGTGATCGAGCAGTCGTCCCCACGCAGGCTCAGCAGCGGCAACTCCAGCAGCACACACCTTCTACGGTCAGCCAACTGGAGCGCCGAGTCCTCCCAATGGTCATTCAGACCCACAAGCCCGTGCAGGAAGCACAAGGTCTTGCCCGAGCCGAATGCCTTGACCTTCGCCTCGACAGGTTTGCCCGCGAGCCCTACGAGCTCCACGGTCCCCTCTGCCGGTGCTTTGGAATCAGAGATTGAGGTCATGAACGAGGACACCTGGTGCAAATACTCCGTCGGATAGGATAGCGCAAAGCCCTCTTGGACGCCCACCACCCTTGGTGGGGAACTTCTGGGGCCGATTACCCTGTCATTTGCCCTTCGCGGATCAGCCCGTCGGCCATGTGGATCACCCGGTCTGCCCGGTCGGCGACCTTCTGGTCATGGGTCACCATCACGATCGTCCGTTCGGTTGACCCCCGCATGGACTCGAAGACGTCCAGCAACTCGTGGCCCGTTTTCTGGTCAAGGTTGCCTGTGGGCTCGTCCGCCAGCAGGACGGGCGGGTCGTTGATCAGCGCCCGCGCGATCGCGACCCGCTGGCGCTCGCCTCCCGAGAGCTGCGCGGGCCTGTGCCCCAACCTGTGCGAAAGCCCGGCTCTGTCCAACAGCTCCTTCGCACGATCGCGGAGCTGCCCCGACTCGCGCATGTACCCGACCTTCCCGAGCCTGATCATCGCGCCGATGAGCGTGTTCTCGAGCACCGTGAGCTCGGGCACGAGGTGGTAGAACTGGAACACGAACCCGACGTGCTCGCGCCTGAGCTTGTTGCGCTCGCCCGCGGACATGGAGCTGAGCGCCCTGCCGTCGAACGCGATCTCTCCTTCGCTTGGTTTATCGAGCCCGCCGAGCAGGTGCAGGAGCGTGCTCTTGCCCGAGCCGGAAGCGCCGAGGATCGCGAGCCATTCGCCCGATCCGACCTCGAGCGACACGCCGCGCAGCACGGGCACGGGGACCTTCCCCAGCTTGTAGGTCATGTGCAGGTTGGTGACGCTGATCGCGCTCATCGCTCGCTCGTTGCTCCCACTATTCGAACCTGAGTGCCTTGACAGGATCCATCCTCGCCGCGCGCCACGCGGGGATCAGGGCGCCCAAACCGCAGCTGACAATCCCGGCCAACCCGATGATGACCGCCTTCATCGGGCTGAAGTCCTCGGGGATCTCCGTGAAGTAGTACACGGACGGATCCCAGATCGCGATGCCGAACGCTTCGCCGAGCCAGTTGTGGATGGCGTTGATGTTCGTGATAACGAGGTACGCCAGGCACACGCCGAGGATCGAACCCACGACACCGATGATCAGCCCGTACCGCACCCAGAGCCACGCGACGCCCGGCCCGCTCGCGCCGAGCGCCCTGAGAATCCCGATGTCCTTCGTGCGCTCGCTGATCATGCTCCAGAAGATCGCGAGCACGAGGAACACACTTGTCAGACTGATGATCCCGAAGATGAACAGGACAAGCCCGGTTTCCTTCTTGATCGCGCCGATGAGTGTCGCGTTGCGGTCTTCCCAGGTCAGGATGTCGATGAGCCCCACAGAGGGCATGTCGTCCTTCGTCTGCGCAAACTCGTGGTAAATCTGCTCGATGCGCGCTCTGAGATCCTCGAGCGGCACGTCGTCGCCCCCCCTGACCAGAAGCGACGTCACCCGCGCCGGCACCACGCCGACCGTTTCTGGCCGCCTCGTTCCGATCGGGTTGCCATCGTCGTCGTATATGAAATCGATGGGCCCGGTCTGCTCGACGCGCTCGGCCTCGTCCATCTTGAGCATGTCCTGCAGGAACGCGAGCGGGACATAGATCGTCTGCGAGTCAATCTCATATATGTTGCTCGAGAACTCGTTGCCGATCTGGAGCTTCCTCGCGACTGGTTCGAGGAATCCGCCGCTGGTGTCGATGGGCAGAACGTTGAGCGTCACGTCGAACCCTGGCAGGAAGACGTACTGATCGGTCACAAAGCCCGCGGGGTCGCGGAGACCTCGCTTGCCGAAGACCTCGATGCCCAGGACTGCCTGCGGGCGGTCGCTCTGCGTGGTGACGTC
Source organism: Phycisphaera sp. (assembly GCA_003712165.1). Classification (GTDB taxonomy): domain Bacteria; phylum Planctomycetota; class Phycisphaerae; order Phycisphaerales; family UBA1924. The sequence goes on along the minus strand of RHLH01000001.1, from coordinate 887,470 downwards.
GATGCCGTAGAGGTTGCGCCCGAGTTCTTCGAGCATCTCAAAAGTCTCGCGTTTGTCCGGATCGAGCCTCGGATCTTTGCGCTCAGTATCGCGGGGCAAGGGCTCGTCCCGCGGCACCCAGTACAGCGTGTCATAGAAACCCGTCACGCGGTCGAGGCTCTCGGGATCGATGCCCTTGATCTGGCACCCGCGAACCTGCTGGGCGTTGAGCTTGACAAGCGCGAAAGCGTCGATGGTCGGGCTGGCGGCCACGACCCACTCGTCGGCTTCCAGAGCCGCCATGAGTTCTTCGTAGTGAGGGAACCCGCGCTGCGGACGTGTGATCTCGACATCGCCCATGAGCGTCCGGCCCGACTGGATGAGCTGCTCGAGGAAGCCGCCCATAACCGACCAGGTGATGAGCTCCATCGCGACAGAGAGCATGACCGCAGCCGACGCGAGAAGAGGCATGACCTTGCTGGTCAGGTATCGGCGTGTGAGGAGGCTCTGGAACACGGCGTGACTGTACCCCGGTAAGCACGCACAAACCCGTTTCCGGCGTGCCTGTCTCTCTATGATCGTTCGTGATTGGGATTCCCCTCCAGATCGGTTCAGTCAGGCTTGAGAGCAACATGATGCTCGCGCCCATGGCTGGCTACTGCGATCTGGCATGGAGGCTCACCTGCCGCAGCTACGGCGGGGTCGGCCTTGCCTGCACCGACCTGCTCTCCCCTCACGGACTGCTCAGGGGCACGCAGCAGTCGCTCGATCTGGCGGCCACCAACGACCAGGACAAACCCGTCGGGATGCAGCTCTACGGCTCAGACCCGAAGCTCATGGCCGAGGGTGCCAAGTGGGCGGCGGACCACGGCGCGACGATCGTGGATATCAACATGGGCTGCCCCGTCGATAAGGTCGTCAAGAAAGACGGCGGGTCGAAGCTCATGTGCGACATCGCCCAGGCGGTCGGCATCGCAGAGGAAGTGCGCAAGGCACTGCCCGGGGCGATCCCGCTGACTGCGAAGATGCGCATCGGCTGGGATGAACAGGCTGTAGGTGAGAGCTGCGCCCCCACCCTTGCGTGCAGGCTTGTTGATGTCGGCTGCGAGGCGATCACGGTGCACGGCAGAACAACCGAGATGCGCTTCAAGGGTGATTGCCGACGCGACGAGATCGGGAACGTGGTTGACGCGGTCCGTGCGCACACAGACGGCAAGGTGCCCGTCATCGGCAATGGTGATGTGACCAGCGCCGAGGAAGCCGTACGCATGATCGAAGAGACCGGCTGCGCGGGTGTGATGGTCGGGCGTGGGTCGCTTGCCAGACCATGGATATTCCGTGACAGCTGGCTCCTGCAGACGACCGGGAGCTACCCGGAGAAGCCGGGCGTCGAAGAGATCGCGCAGATGGTGCGGTCGTACTTTGACATGATGTGTGAGTTCCGCAAGGAGTCGTACGCGGTCCACAAGATCCGCACGCGGATCAGTTGGTTCGTCAAGGCGATGAACACACGTGCTGTGAGCTGCAAACCCCTGCAGACCGCGGTCCGGACAGCTTCTGATGCTGCGTCCGTGCGGCGCGTGCTGGATGAGTTTCTCGCCGGCGGGCACAGGCTGATCCCAAAGAGTCAGACTACCGGCGCGGCATAACCAACTGATCCCAAGAAAATCACCCGGAACGTGACGGGTTACAGATTCCTGCGCATCTACCCCGTCATCCGGCCCGACTCCGTCGGTTTTTGCTGGTCAAGGGGGGACAACCCATGCCATCTTCTCGCGCATTTGCAGCATCAGATTGGAAGCTCCCCGTCGCGGGCATCTTCGCTACCGGGTGCATCGGGCTCATGATCTACCAGGCCATCCCGAGCCGATCAGAGCGAACCGACAAGCCCAAGCCGTCGCTCGTTCGCGCCGATGGCACGACACCTGAACCGAGGCAGCGCCGCAGACAGGCCCGACCGACGAACTGGGAAACTTCAGAGGACGATGCCGGCCGTGAGTACGCGTTCGACTCGGTGAAGAACGCGAACGACGTCGCAGAGCAGATGGGCACGATGACACAAGTTGTCTCCGCGCTCAACGGCGATACTCAGGGCGAACCCGGCGCGCTCGGCTCGCGCGTGGCTGCGTTCCTCGAACCGATCAACGCCGGCGATCAGGAAAGACTCGTCAGCGCCGTGGCTCAGCTTGGCGGCTCGAATGAAGCCGACGAAGAGGGGGCATTGCCGACCGACGGCATCTTCACGCTGTTCTCTGGCCTGCTGAAGTACGCCTCGCTCGACACGACCAACATCCAGGTGCGTGAGCCGACCACGTCTGTTGCGGGTCAGGAAGGTGTCAGCATCAGCATGAACCGGAACATCGCAGAGGACCCCGACACGGGAGAGGAAGTCGAGACGGCTTCGAGCATCATGACCGGTGCACCGGTGCAGCTCTTCCCGCTCGCGGCGGTCGAGGGCGCCAAGGGCAAGCTCATCGAGGTCAGGCTGCCCTTCCTGTCCGATGGCTCAAAGTCCGACAAGCCCGACATCGTGGTCAATCTCCAGATGCGGAACGTCCCCGGCGCCGGCTGGCAGCCCGCGGGGTTTGTTGTTGATGTGCGGAACGAAGAACTGATGCAGAGCGTCATGCGAGAGATGATGAGCCGTCGCGGCGGCTGAGGAGACGGACACTATGAAACGCGGATTCACACTCATCGAGCTGCTCGTCGCGATCGCGATCATCGCGCTTCTGATCTCGATCCTGCTCCCGACGCTCGCCGGGGCTCGCACGTCGGCGCGGCAGACCCAGTCGCTCGCCAATGTCCGCTCGATCGGGCAGACGTTCATGATGTACGCCGACACGCACCGCACGTACCCGTTCCCGGGCCAGGTCGAGAATGTGGACGCGCCCATTCCTGACGACATCTACAGCTTCCAGTGGTTCCCGCAGGGTGCGATCGTCGCGACGACAGACATCTGGCAATTCTCGACGCTCTGGCCCGCGCTGGTCAGCAACATCACGCCCTGGGAAGAGGCGTACGCGACGTGGGTCAGCCCGGGCCGGGACAAATCGCTCCCGACGCTTGAGAGCATCTTCGAGGATGTCGAGCCTCACGAGGTGGTCAGCTACGAGTACAGCAACAGCTTCCTTGCATCGCACCGCAACTGGGCCGACAACGCGCTGGAGAACCGTGAGCTGATCGGACCGGTCAGACCCGACGCGGTGGCGTACACGTCGCAGAAGGTCCTGCTCTGGGATCGGCACCTCACGTATCACTCGCAGCAGCCCGACATCGAAGAGGGCCACTACAACGAGAGCACGCCGATGGTCTTCGCCGACCAGCACGGCGAGGTAAAGAACCCGCTCAAGGCGCATGCGGGCGCTCCGAACCCGCTGAATCAGACCGACATCAGGCGTCTGCACAACACGCCCGACGGGGTCCGGGGTCGGGATTACTAGCAGTGCTTGTCACCTCTCGGAAATGACGGACGCGAAATCAATGTTCGCCATGCAGCGTCCGGGCGCGATACGCTTGCCGTGTGCCCATCGGGGGCATCTCACAGGGAGCGCATCATGTCCGACAACGTCTTTACCAACGCGATCAAGCGTCTCGATTCGTCCGCCGAGTACTCCAGGGCGCACGCCGAAACAGTCAACAGGCTCAGGCAGCCCAAGCAGTGCATCGAGGTCGGGTTCCCCGTCCGGATGGACGACGGCAGCGAGCAGGTATTCACCGGGTACCGGTGCCTGTACGACGACACACGCGGCGCGGGCAAGGGCGGGATCCGCTTCCACCCGGACGTCAGCCGTGAAGAGGTCATGGCGCTCGCCTTCTGGATGACCATCAAGTGCGCTGTCGCGAACATCCCTTTCGGGGGCGGCAAGGGCGGCGTCATCGTCAACCCCAAAGAGCTAAGCAAGGCCGAGCTTGAGCGGGTCAGCCGGGGCTTCATGCGTGCAATCTCTGGTGTGGTCGGGCCCGACACAGACGTCCCGGCACCGGACGTGTACACCAACGCGACGGTCATGGCCTGGATGATGGACGAGTACTCGGCCATCGCGGGCAAGCGCTCCCCTGCTGTCATCACGGGCAAGCCAGTTTCGATGGGCGGCTCGGTCGGCCGTGACGACGCGACCGCGCGGGGCGGGTTCTACCAGATACGCGAGCTCGCGCAGATCAAGGGCTGGAACCCGAGCCAGATCACGGTTGCCATCCACGGCTTCGGCAACGCGGGCCAGCTCTTTGCAAAGCTCGCAAACGAAGACGGGTTCAAGGTTGTCGCGGTCTGCGACTCACGCACCGGCCTCTACAACCCGGAGGGCCTCGATGTCGCCAGCATCATGGAGACCAAGAACTCGACCGGGAAAGTCTCGGGTCAGGGCAAGGAAATCTCAGGCGCCGAACTGCTCGCGCTCGATGTGGACATCCTCGTCCCCGCGGCCCTCGAGAACACGATCACGACGGACAATCAGGGCGACGTGAAGGCGGGCGTGATTCTCGAACTCGCCAACGGGCCACTAACCAACGAAGCGGACGCGGCAATCCGTGACCGTGGCGTCATCGTGATCCCGGATGTGCTCGCCAACTCGGGCGGCGTGACAGTGAGCTATTTCGAGTGGACCCAGAACAAGGCCGGCTTCGCGTGGACGCTCGACGAAGTCCACGAGCGCCTCCAGAAGAAGATGGCAGAGGAATTCCGCTCGATCTGGGCGTTCGCCAACGAAAAATCGATCGACATGCGGACGGCTGCGTACGCCCTGGCCCTTGACCGGCTGGCAGATGCCCACGAGGCGACCGGAACTGCCGAATTTTTTACAAACACATAATCCCCACGGACGCTCTTAACATAGAATCTGGCCAAGAGCGAAGGGCTGTGAGGCCTGGGCGGCTCCCGTTACCGATTGGGGATCAAATTCGCCTCCCGCAACCGCTGTCCGGCGGTACCGTAGAGTACAAAGAGTCCGTTCCTGGGTGCGTTCGAAGGCCCAGCGGGGAAACAAGTAATTTCATCGGCCCTGGTCGGGCCGGGTTCCGGAAGGAAAGAGAAAATGCGTGCACCAACCGCCGCTTTGATTGCCTCCATCATCGCTGTCGCAGGCGCTCCTGCTGCTCTCGCGCAGGACACCGTCAACCCGACCCCACCAGCCGCGGGCGAAGCCAGCACAACGGGCCCACAGCTCACGCTAAGCAATGAGATCGTCGAGTTCGGCGATGTCGACGACAGCAAGACAATCAGCAAGATGGTGACCATCACCAACACGGGCGATGAGGTTCTTGAGATCGGCAACGTCAGCGTCACCTGCGGCTGCACCGCGAGCGAGGTCGAGCAGACTCAGCTCCAGCCCGGTGAGTCCACCCAGCTCGAGGTGCGGTTTAACCCGGCCCGCCGAACCGGAGAGCAGCACGGCAAGCGTGTCACGATCGACAGCAACGATCCTCGCGGTGCTTCGACGGTGACCCTCAAAGCATTCGTGATCCCGCGCGTTGTTGCCGAACCAGCCGCTGCCCTTTTCGGCCAGGTCATCCAGGGCGACTCGGGCGCAACACAGATCAAGGTCATGGGCATGACCGAGGACTTCAAGGTTACCAGTGCGAGCATCGATCGCGAGGACTCCTTCGGCATCCGCATCCTTGAGACCAAGCTTGTCGAGCGCGAGCATCCCAAGACGGGCGAAGTCATGATGGTCGGCGAGTCCACCATCGAGATCAGCATGTCCGAGGCCGCTCGCATCGGTCGCCTCGACGGCCAGATCCGCCTTGAGACCACCGAACCCAGCAACCCCGTTCTGACGCTACGCGCCATGGCGACCGTCGCGGGCGACATCAACTCCATTCCCGGGCGCATCTCGCTCAGCGCGCTGACCCCGGGTCAGGAGTTCGAGAAGACTGTCAATGTCGTCAGCGGCAAGGGCACGCCCTTCAAGATCAGCAAGGCCCGCTTTGTCACCACGACCATGAGTGAAGACGACCGCGACACGATCGAGATCACATATAAGCCCCTGCCCGAGGACAGCGAGAAAGTCGGGTACGAACTCACCATCAAAGGCAAGGCGACCGAGACCATGCGGATCATCCAGGGCAGCGTCGTCATGCTGACCGACGCTCCCGGCCAGCGGATCGTCCGCACCCAGGTCTCGGGCGTCGTCCGTGTCCAGAGCGCTTCGCGGTAAGGCCCGATGAAGGCGTACCTGCTCAAGACCATCGGCATTATCGTCATCGCGACACTCGCGGGTGTGGCGCACTTTGCGCTCGGTGACGATATCCGATTCGCAAAGGGCGATCTCAACAACAAAAACGAAATCCCGAGCGGCGCCCCTTCGGACAACTCCGATTCACTTACTCAGACCCCTGAGAACTCAGGCGATGAGTCTGCCTCGCAAGAGGGTGACTCTGCTGAAGAGCCAGTGAACGAAGGCGCGATCGACTGCTCGGGCATGATCCTGGAAACGGAGATCACGAGCGAGCAGGCACGATGCCTCTTCGAGAACGATCTAGCGATCTTTATCGATGCCCGCCCATCGGGTGATTACGAAAGAGGTCACATCGCCGGTTCGTTCAGCGTGCCGATGGGTGCGTTCGAGAACGGTGTGCCTATCGCGGTTGATATGCTCGACGATCAACGGTTCGTTGTGATCTATTGCTCGGGCGGCAATTGCGAAGAATCGCACCTGGTCGCCGAGGATCTGGCGATCGAACGACCCGATCTTGCGAACATGATCCACATCTACGTGGACGGCTACCCGGCGTGGGAAGACGCTGGCCTGCCGATTGAGGACGGGCCCGACCCGTTCGCGGAGTAACCAGCGGATGGGGCAAGACTCGATATCTCGTGGGGCGCAGTCGGCGGGCTCATTCGCCAGCTGGCTCTCGCTCATCGGGCGCATCATCGTCGGTCAGGTGTTCATCTTCGCAGGCCTCATGAAAGTCGCTGACCCGCAGAGCGTGGCGATGTCCATCATCACGTTCGACGTGATCAGCAAGGACAATGAGACGCTGATCTCACTCGCGGCGCACATCGTCCCATGGACGGAGATCGTGGCCGGCCTGCTCCTCGTGATGGGCCTCTTCACCCGAGCCGCGGCTTCGGTGATCATGCTGATGCTCGCCGGCTTCGTGGCGCTCGTCCTGCACGCACTCAGCCAGGACCACCCGGTGATCTGCAGCTGCTTCGGCAAGCTCAAGCTGCTCTGCGAGGCCGAGATCACCAACTGTAACCTCATCCAGAACGGCATCCTCGCCCTTCTGGCCCTCTTCCCCCTGGTGCTCGGCGGCGGCAGAGCCTCCGCGGACGCCCTGAGTTCGCCCAAGGCCGACTCTGGATACGAGGACTACGGCAAGGAAGAGGAGGAGGAGATGTTCGACTGAGACCCCTCGCCGAGGGCCCCGCGGACGCCTATCCTCATCACCCAGAAACCATCCGTCGCCTGTCCCGGTGGGCAGGCCGACACAGCCCACGACGGAGCCCAGAGATGAGCAAGTTCAACCGATTCAGCCACGGCCCGAAACCCAAGGTCACCAAGACCTCGAACAAGGGTGTCGCCTACGTCGACTACAAGAGCTTCGAGGACCTGCGCCGCATGATGAGCCCCAACGGCAAGATCTACAGCCGCAAGCGCCTCTCCACGAGCGCACGCGAGCAGGCGATGATCTCGCAGGCCATCAAGCGTGCCCGCTTCATGGGCCTGCTGCCCTACACCTCGGCAACGCTCTGAGCCAGGGCTCCGGTACGGAGCACCACCCATGACACGAGACTACGACCAGATCGGGCAGGAACTCGATCGCGCGATCACTCCGGACATGACCCGAGCCGATCGGATGCGCGTGTTTGTCGACACGCTCTGGCCCGGCCTCTCCCCCACCGGTGTCAGCTGGCTGGGCTTCTACTCCCGCAAACCGGGCGCGGATGAGATGATCCTTGAGGCACGCCGCGACAAGCCAGCCTGCTCGCCGATCGAGCTCCACGGCGCGTGCGGCCAGTCCTGCATTACTAGGACAACACTCGTCGTCACAGACGTTGCGCACCTGGGCGAGGGCTACGTCGCGTGCGACCCGCGGGACACGAGCGAACTGGTCATCCCGCTCATCGATGACTCGGGCGAATGCTGGGGTGTCTACGACGCCGACAGCTTCGACAAGAACTCGTTCGATGAGCGGGATGCACGCGAGACGCTCGCGCTGCTTGTCCGTGCGGGGCTGACGACCGCAGACGGGGTTCCCTCGAAAGTCATCTGACTAAAACGGCGCCGGCGACTCGAAATCCATCACGCGCTTGGCGCCTGGTGGGCGGATGCTCAGCTTGGCTGCGTGGAGCATGAGCCTCGGGTGATCGTCCCGGACCGGGCCCTGAGCATAAAGCGGATCACCCAGGATCGCCCTGCCGAGTCCGCGTTCGTCGGCGCAGTGCACGCGGAGTTGATGCGTGCGTCCGGTGATGGGCGTCAGCTCGAGCCTTGTCCTGTCGGTCTCGCGGAGCATGACCCTGTACTCGGTCTGCGCGGGCTTGCCTTCGTCGTAGCAGACGATCTGCATGGGCCTGTTCGGCCAATCCACGCGGAGGGGCAGGTCGATGAGGCCCGATTCTTCCTCGACGATGCCGTCCACGAGCGCGATGTAGGTCTTCTCGACTTTGCGATCCTGGAACTGGACGGAGAGGTGCCGCTGCGCGCCGCGGTCGAGGGCGACGACGAGCAGCCCCGAGGTGTCCATGTCGAGTCTGTGCACGACCATCGGACCGGTCGCCTCGGGAAACAGGTCAAGGACGCGAGCAACGACACAGTCGGCCTTGTCCTCGCCCCGCCCGGGCACGCTGAGCAGGCCGGCGGGCTTGTCCACGACGACGAACCGCTCGCCGACGTAGACCAGTTTCAGTTCGAGGGACTCGTCTGCCATGGGCGGACTCTACGTCCGGTCCGGGCTGGTAAGCTCTAGCAGGATGATCGAGCCCGACGACTTTGGACTGAACTGGGAAGAGACGCTTGCGAGCGTCTCCCACGCGAACAGGAGCAGGCTGCACGGCGCGTTCTGGCAGCAGTGGCACCGGGCGCTCGATGACCATGAGCCCGAGTTCCGCTCGATCGGCACCGACGATGACCCGTCGGACACGACGGCGACGCACGTCTTCGATGGGGATCGCTCCGTGCCGATCGGCTGTCGCATCCACTACCCGGATGAGCCGCCTCGCGCGATCGTGATCCTGCTGCACGGCTACGAGGACCCCCCGTCGCTCGCCGAGTCGATCAACCGGGCGCACGTCGCACCGGGCGTCGCGGTCGTCGCGATGCGTGTGCGCGGGTACGCGGGATCGCGTGCGAGGGTCGGCAATCTCAAGGCGGGCGAGCTCGGGTGGATCTCATCGGGGCTCGCCGAGCCCGTCGAGCACGGTGCATCGATGACAGAGTGGGTGCTCTCGCACGCGGTGGCGGATCTGCTGCTCTGCATTCGCGCAGCCCGCGCGCTGCTCGGGCGCGAATTGCCCGTGTACATCAGGGGCGAGAGCTTCGGGGGCGGCCTAGCCACCATCGCCGCGGCGCGATCCTGCGCGATGGCATGCAATCACCCGGAACAGCTCATCGATCGCGTGGTGATCGGGCTCCCGACGTTCGGGGACTGGCGCTGGCGGCTCGAACGCGTGCACCCCAATAGCCTCGGCGCAGGGGGCGAAGTAAAGCGGTTCCTGCTCGCCTCGGGCGAGGCAGCCGAGGGCATGAGGAACCTGCTCGACTTGTTCGATGCCGCCCTGCACGCCGAGCACCTGAACTGCCCGGCGCTCTTCAAGGTAGCTGTGAAAGACGAGGTCGTCCCGGCGCCGACTCAGTCGGCGATCTACAACGCGATCGGCACCCCGCCCGGCCTGAAGGGTCGGTTTGTCACACAGTTCGGGCACTTCGACGGCGGGCTGACGGACCTGCGCAGGCACGCGATGTTCGAGCGCATCTCGCGGGATTTCCTCGATCCTGACAGACTGCCGATGGATGTGCTCGCCGAGTGGGAGGACGTCTTGACCAGCGGCGTGCGCAGACCCGAGGAGATCTCGTGACCGACTCGCTCTTTGGCAACGACATCGACCGAGCCGCGCGCGACGACGCGATCGTCAACGCATACGAACACGCCGGGCGCACGCTCGACGATCTGCCCTACACGGACGAATTCGAAACGCTTATGGCGAAAGTCCGCGAGACCGACGAGCAGGCGCAGCACCGGGAGGTGTTCCACAGACTTCACAACCTGCGGAAAGCCAGCAAGCTGCCGAGGCTCGGACGTGCGCCATCGACGCCGTTCAATCTCTCCTACGAGAATGAGCAACTCCTGATTAGGTTGGTCAGAGACGCCGCCGGCTCGCTCGGGCAGCGCGATCAGCTGCCCTATACACAAGACTTCGACGATCTGGCGGGCACGTTCACGAGAGAGACCGGGCTCAATCTGGATCGACACGCTCTCTGGCGCGTGATCGCCAAGCTCGCAAAGTAGAACACTGTTGTTACGGAGGCTGGAAGCCTCCGCCCCCGAGATTGTTGCCTGACTATGGTCAGGTCTCAGACGGAGGAACCACCATGCCCGCCTCGATTGATGCGCTCCTGGATAAGTTGATCGACTACGCCGGGCTCTTCCCTCCCGCGCAGCTGGACATGGAGCCTGCGGTCACCGAGTTCGCTCGGCACCTCCGCGGGCCGCACGCGGGCGTGCTGAGTCACTTCATCTGCCCCGCCTGGAGACTCGACGAGCTCACCAAGCACGCGGCGATGGTCATGCCCGGCACGTTCGCGACCAGCGGGTACACCGAGATGGCCGACGTCACACCGCCCTGGAAAGTCGCGGCGATCGTGAAAGCCGACGACCCGCAGACCGGGCTCGAGCAGATCAGGGCATTCAACGAGCACCACGGCGACGAGCGCAACGGCCTCGCGAAGATCGATGCGATCGAGATCAAAGCGCCGAGCGCTTCGTTCATCGATGAAGCGCTCGAGGCGATGCCCGACGATATCATCCCATTCTTCGAGATCGATCACCGCGAAGACCCGCGGGGCATGATCGCGGCTCTCTCCGGGCTACCCGCCGCGGCGAAAATCCGCACGGGGGGCGTCACGCCCGATCTCATTCCCGCACCCGAGGAGGTCGCGCGGTTCATCTGGTGCTGCCAGATCGGGGATGTCCCGTTCAAGTGCACCGCGGGCCTGCACCACCCGCTCCGAGGCGACTACAGGCTCACGTACGAAAAGGGCTCAGACAAGGGAACCATGTTCGGGTTCCTCAATGTCTTTCTCGCAAGCGCACTCATCCGTCAGGGCAAGATCGATGAGGCGCTGGCCGCGACGCTGCTTGTCGAGTCCGACAAAGACAAACTCAGCTTCGATGACAACGGCGCGTCTTGGCACGCACCCGGTGGTGAGGTCTCCCTCACCACGGACGAGATCGTTGACGCGAGGCGTCAATTCTCATTCAGCTACGGCTCCTGCAGCTTCACCGAGCCAACCGAGGAACTCGCCGAGCTGGGCTGGCTTTGACTCGGCAGGTTCTGATCACGCGACCTTCTTTGTCACAACAGCTGCGCCGATGAGGGTCAACGGTGCGAGCATCACGATGAAGCTGATGTGATACCACGCCGGCGCGAGGTGCCACATCGATCCCTCGACACCGATTCCAACAACAGTCAGCAGGATCGCCAGCGCGAGCGGTGCTTGGCCTTTCTTCGCCGCAAGTCGGCACACGGCGCCCGCGATGACCGACTGAATAAACGTGATCGCGAGCGTGACCAGGAGCGGCACGGCCTCGAAGCACGAGCCGTCCTCCGCGATCGCATCGGGAAATATTGCACGCACAAGAGTCATGTTCCCAAAGTGCAGCACGCTCCAGACGATGAATCCGACAACTACGGCACCGATTGCCTTACCCATTTCGATTCTCCAAGATACGAACCACCCCACCACGGGCGGCTTTGTGATTGAGATCAGATCCAGTTCTCGGTTCGGCACTTCTTGGGTGTGAACACACCCGCGAGCTTGATGAGCGTCTTGAGCACAGTGCGGTACATAAACGTGGGTTTGCCCGTCTCGACGATGGCTTTGACGTTGTTGCAGATAAGTGTGCCGCCCGAAGCCATGTTCTTGGCGGTCCTGGTGCCCATCGGCAGGTTCTCGCACGTCAGCGTGAGCTCGACACCACCCTCCTGCTCTGTAATGTCGTAGATAACGGTGCACTCGGGGTCGTCGTAGGATGTGAATTTGAGTGTGTGCACAAAGCGTGTGTAGGGTTTGTATTCGAGAATTTTGCCGATCATGGAAACAAACTTGCCATCGGGGGAACGCATAGACATCGTCGTGCCCGGCTCGTAATCGTCGGCGTGCATCCTGCAGTAGAAGAGCGCCTTCTGGATATCGTCCGTCTTTGTGAGCTCGTGGAACACCTGCTGGGCGGTGCCTCGGATGAACACCTTGTAGATCGCCTTGCGAGCGGCTTCATCGATCACTTTCGTCGTTGCCATTGTGCGGTTCCTTGTTTGCTTCTTCGATCCGGTACTTGATGGACGTGAGGTGCCCGGCCCAGTGCTTGCTGTACTCCGTTGTCCAGCGGTCGTAGATCTGCTGGATCGGAACGGTGTTGTGGTACAGACGCTTGGTTCGTCCCTCTCGCTCACGGATGAGAAGGCCAGCGTCTTCCAGAACCTGTATGTGCTTGAGCACCGCGATCCTGCTGGTGCCAAAGTGAGAACAGACGTCCCCCACTTTCACGCCGGGTGAGTCCTTGACGAGGTCGAGGATCCGCCGGCGGTCGGCGTGGGCGAGAGCCGCGAAGACCGCATCCATGGAGTCGTGGCTCATATGTAACATATAGGTTACATATTGACGCCCCCCTTGTCAACCAGACCAGGAGAAAATGACTCCATCGGCCCCCGATAGCGGTTTCTGGTCCGCACGGGGCCGGGTCTAGACTCATCCGACTCTGAGACCTGAGCCCCCGAAGGAGCCCCGAGATGCCCTACGAGATCGACGAGACCCACGACCAGAACCTTGAGAGCTGGGTTGAGTCTGCCAATGACTCGGACACCGACTTCCCTATCCAGAACCTGCCGTTTGTCAGAGCGGTCTTTACTGACGACGAGGAGCAGGAAACCTTCATCGCATCTGGAGTCGTGATCGGCAGCAAGCTGCTTGTGCTCGACCTGATCGCGCAGCAGGGCTTCCTCGATGGGTTTGTTGACGACGAGATCATGAGCACGATGCTCATCGATGAGTACTTCAGCCAGCTCTCACGCGAAGACCGCGCGAAATTCCGCGCGAGACTCGTCTCTCTTCTCAACAAGGACAACGCCGAGCTGCGCGACCACGAACTCGCCGAGCACGCTCTATTCGATGTGACAGATGTCGAGCTGCTGCCCGCGTTCGACTGCAGGGATTACACCGACTTCTACGCGTCCGTCTACCACGCCACGAACGTCGGATCGATGTTCCGACCAGACAACCCGCTGCTGCCCAACTACAAGTGGATCCCGGTCGGGTACCACGGCAGGGCTTCGTCTGTCGTCCCGAGCGGAACCACAGTGCGCAGGCCGGTCGGGCAGCTCTCGCCCGCGGAAGAGGGCGGCGCACCGGGCTTTGGGCCCTGCAAACTGCTTGATTATGAGCTCGAACTGGGTGTTGTGGTCGGGCGCGGCAACGAGCTCGGCCAACCGATCCCGATCGCCGAAGCCGAGGATCACATCCTCGGAGTGTGCCTGCTGAACGACTGGTCGGCGCGTGACATGCAGAAATGGGAGTACGTGCCGCTGGGGCCGTTCCTTGCCAAGAACTTCGCGACGACGGTTTCGCCCTACATCGTGACGATGGAAGCGCTCGCGCCGTTCCGCTGTCCGGCGATGACGCGTGACGACGGCGACCCGAAGCCCCTGGCACATCTTCATGATGAGAACGACCAGTCACACGGGGGCATCGACATCACGCTCGAAGTCTTCCTCGCGTCGAAGCAAATGCGTGACCAGGACCTGGAGCCGATCAGGCTCAGCAAGGGATCCTTCAAAGACATGTACTGGACGATCGCGCAGATGCTCACGCACCACTCGAGCAACGGGTGCAATATGCAGCCGGGCGACCTGCTCGGCTCGGGCACAATCTCTGGGCCCACGCGCGAGGCCCGGGGCTGCCTGCTCGAACTGACCTGGGACGGCGACCCGTTCGCCGATACGCCAAAGCTCGTGCCTGGTACTCAGCGAACCCCGATCGAACTGCCGACGGGTGAGGAGCGTAAGTTCCTTGCCGATGGTGATGAGGTCATCATCCGGGGCTACTGCGAACGCGAGGGTTTCCGCAGGATCGGGCTCGGGGAGTGCCGGGGCATCATCGAGCCGGCGCTTCTTTAGAGGCAGAGACTGGACAATACCATCCGGAACGCCCGATTCGAGGCATCTGGTACCCGATTCTGACAGCCCTCGATTGGGCCCGGATTTGTTGGTAAGATTGACATTACGAAGAGGTAATCACTAACCGCATTCAGGCCCATTTGAATCGAGGGCGATCTGTTGCGGGACACGGGGACACACCATGGCTAAGGGCGGCGGAAAGAACGCAATTCTCCTGATCATCGCGGTTGCAGCGATCGGCGGTGCCATCTACGGCATTTCCACGATGGGCGGCTCGAACCCTCAGGAACAGCAGATGGTTCACTACATCGATCCCGAGTCGGTCCTGAACGACCCGCAGGATGTGGCGAGCATGACCGTTGAGGAATTCAAGAAGCGTCGAAACGACGTCATCCTCAGTTCCGCCGAGGCAGACGAACGCCGCGTCAGCGCCGGCCAGTGCCCGCATTGCGAGAAATTCTTCCCGCTCATCGGTCACGGCGAGGCTCCCGAGAACTGCCCTGTCTGTGAAGGCGATCTGACCGAGGCCTACTGAGCCACCCCGGCCCGGCTTGACCGGTTGAGAAATGAATCCGACTTACGCGGGCCTGTCGCTTCGAAAGAGCGTCAGGCCCGCTGTCATTGTGTGTAGGTAGCTCATCTCTCCCACTGGCCCGATCTCTCCACCTGAGAACGCGCCCGCGAGCGGGAGTGCCTGCTTCCCCACGTCGATGCGCTGGCCGCTCTTGGCCTGTTCCACGCCCGCGGCTGCGGGAGAGAACGCACGGATGACCGCCGACGCATCGGTGCTTGGCTCACCGAACAACTTGACGCCCCGCTGAGAGCAGGTGAACAGCAGACCCGCGTCGGGCTTCGCGTTGAGCTTCTGCGCATCGAGGACCATCTCGAGATCGCCCCGCGCACTCTCCGCGTCGCGCACGTGAAGTTGAACCGTCTGCCCGACTCTGAAGAAGTCGTCGGAGATCACAGCACCGTTGGCGTTCTCGATCGCTTTCACGCCCCGGATGAGGAAATCGCCCTGGCCGAAGCGCTCTTTGTACTCGTTGATGACCCTGCCCAGCAGCATGCCCTTGGTCAGCGCTGTGCGCGACTTGGCCGAGAGTCCTTGCACCGAGTCACGGAGAGTATCGACCGCTCTCTTCCCGGAGAGTTCGAGGATCACATTGTCGCGGGCCTTGGTCACGAGCATTGTCGGGCCGATGGGTTTGCAGCCCTGGCTCACGACGCCGTCGATGGCGATATCGCCCGAGATGCTGACACCGAGACCGCCCGTGGTCATCATCTGGTCGTTGAGCCCGATGACGTTCTGTCCCGGCGCTTTGCCCGAGGAGGCGAGTGATCCGATGATCGGCGCGTTCTTCCCGGCCCGGCTCATCGCGGGCAGCGTTCGCACAAGCGGCACCGAGTACGGATCGGCAAAGACAAACGTCGCGGCGTGCCCGGGTTCGATGTGCATCGCGGGAGCGAACACGTCCTTGTACCAGTCGGGCGAGGGCTGATCAGGCACGCGGGGCAGGTCCGCCAGCAGAAAGGGCCTGATGTTGACCCCGGGCATCGATGCGAGCAAGAGCGAGATGCCCGGTCCCGACTCGACCTCGACGCCCCCGCCGATGACTCCCGACGCCGACATCGTCACGAGGTATCGCGCATCGGTGATCCGGCCCACGAGAGCGGCGATCTCGCCCGCCCGGGGCACATGCGGAGCGGTCAGAAACAGGAACGCCAGATCCGGTCTGGCGTCGCCCAATCGCTGAACCGCGCGATCGGCTGCTTCCTTCGCGGCCTGCGGACTCTCGGCGCGGACCGAAAGCGAAGCGGCGTAGCTCGGAATAGTACGTTGGGCAGCCGTGGCCATACCCCCGATGGTAGATCCCGGACACACGCCGGACGCACTAGACTGTCCCGGACTCCGTGAAAGGAACACCTTTGAGCAAGCACTCCTCGATCTCACGCGTTGCGATGATCATGTTTCTCTACGCAGCGCTCATGCTCACGTTCGGCGTGCTCGCGTACCTGATCGCCCCGCCCGGCGCAAATGCCACGACCGCGATCATCGCCACCGGCGCCTGCGCCGCGATCATGGTTGCGATGGGCGTGATGTCGCTCATGATCAAGACCAAACGCAAAGTAGGGATGATCGGCATCCATCTCGGGCTCGTTCTGCCCCTCGTGTTCGCGGGCGTCTTCCTGACGCGGGCCGGCTCGAACTACCGCTCCTCAGGCGTGTACAACTACTTCGAGGATTCGTACCAGGCGGATATCAAGTCTCGTGATGTTACCGACACTGATTCACTCCGCGAGTCGTTCCTCTCTGGCGCGAAACCTGAGAACGGCAAGGACATCCCAGAGTACGACAAGGCGTATCTCGGATTTATCCTGACTCTGCTCTTCGGATTCAGTGTCGCGGCGTTCATGTTCCTGCTGCTGAGCAGACCCGAACTCCCGCCCAAACCAGAGGCGAAGGCGGCGAGCCCGAAGCCCGAGAAGGCGAAGAAGCCCGAGCCCGTGAAGGCGGACCCATCGCCTGCGAGCGAGCCCGCTGAGCCAGAGAAACCCGAATCAGAATCCTGATCAGCCCCGGTTCTCGGTGGATGCTTCTTCGACCGAATGGATCAGGTCGATCTTGATCGGCGTGATGATCCGCAGGTTGAGCCTCGGGTCGAGGTTGGGCGTGCCGATGACACCGACTGTCTCACCCAGCATGGTCTCGAGATTGATCTCGTCGCTCGGGCGGAGGTAGCCCAGCGTACGGGGCGCCTCGGTGCCGTCGACGGACTGCACGCGGTACATGCGGGGCAGACGCTGACCGTCGTACACCGCGCTCGGGAGCAGCCTGCCGACCACGGCGTAGGAACGCTTGATCTCGAGTTCACGGATACGTTCGACGATCTCGCTCTCACGGCTTTCCGCGTCGCTCTGGACCGCGGCGTTAGCGCGAGCGGCTTCCTGAATCCGCTGACGGATCTTGAGAACCGAGAGCCTCTGGCGAAGTGCAGTGCGAATGCCCGCGCTTTCTGGCGTATCGGCGGTTTCGTCATACATCCGCTGGACCTCGGTCAGCAGCGGGCCGTACTCGGCTTCCTCAGCAGTCTGCTTCTGAACCGCCGCGAATATCTCTTCGAGTTCATCGAGGCTGCTGATTTTTAATGGAGGTGGCGCGTTCTCGACGGGCTGGTCAGCCTGCTCACCAGAGTCGGCGACCGCAGGGGTGGTGTCGGCATCTGCTGGAGTGCCGCCATCGTTGTCGGCGACCTCGGTCGTTTCGCCCTGCGTGTCAACGCCCGTCTCCGGATCGGTGCGAGTCGCCTGCGCATCATCCCCGATCATCGGATCCATCAGACTTTCTGAGTCCTGGTTGGCAGACTCGGTGCCGGCGTTCGGATCGCCCTCGGCGATTTCGGTCGGCTGACCGATGCCCGGATCGACGGCGGGCTGATCGCCTGCACCAGGATCAACTGCGGGCAAGCCTTCACCCGACTCGGTCTCATCAGCGAGGGTCTGGCCCGATGCGGCGCTCTTCCACGCCTCGATCTCGGCATTGGTCGCCCGACGCAGGAACTTGAGCCTGACGTAGCCGCGCGCTTCAGCAGGGGCTTCGACGGTGTAGCCAGCGAGTTCACCGGTCTGCTTATTGGTGGCCTCGCCGGTCACAACGAACTCGGCCCCCCTTGGCAGGGGATCGGAGACGAGCTTGCTCCAGCTGCCCTTGGCGCCGGCGAGCGCGTTGTAGGCGATCAGCGAGTCATCCCGATTCAGGCGGAGCGACTTCCCGTCTGCGGCCACGTCGGCATACTCGATGCGGACCAGCGCCGAGGCGGTGCTCGGGTACTTGACGCGAGCCCATCCGCTCTGCGTCTCGCCGTCCATCACCAGGATGGCGTTCTGGCGCAGCTCAGAAACGGGGTAGTAGGCCATGCCTGCCCCGCAACGCACCATGGCCTGCGGGTTTGTGACAACCATGTGCGTGGGCTTAGACTCGGTGACCTGAGATGAGACCTGAGCCGAGACCTGCCCCGCGGTGCCCAGAGGGGATACGCCCAGAACTGTCCCGAAGATGACCACTCCACCGATCCACTTGCAATCCATACGACCACGCTCCTCGAGTCGGAAAATGTCCCCGGAAATCCAAACGTCACCTGGACCGTTCTAGCGGATAGGCAGCGCCGGGTGGCATAGTCTACGACACCCAGCTGGCCCGAACAGGGTCAAACACCCATGTTGGGATGACAAAGGACTCCTGGCACATGCTTCGATCCGTTCTTCCCCCGTTTTTTGTGCGATCCGCGCCTGTCATTTGCGCAGGACTTGCTCTCTCTGGCTGCACAGGTCCCGTTCTCGAACGCGACAGCGCGGTGCTGACCAAGTCGGTCATCGACGCGGTGAAGCGCGAATTGGTCGAGGCCGAGAACGCCCCGGGCTACATACTGACCGAGCGTGACGCGTCGATCGATAGCCTCGGCATCCCAGAGGACAGGCTCAACCAGCTTCGCGAGATGGGCGGCTACAAGTCCTACGAACGCGGCGCGTTCCCGATGGACTCCGATCTGCTTGGGGGTGAGCAACGCTTCGTCTCGATCAACCTGGAGCGCGCGATCCGCTCGGCGATGGAGCGGAACACGCAGCTCCAGTTCGACAGGCTCCGCCCGGCGATCTCCGAGGCGCAGCTTGTGGCTGCGGAAGCGGCGTTCGACTGGACGTTTTTCGTCAACGGCCAGTATCAATCGATCGATCGACCCCGCACAAGCTCGACGTTCTTCGGGACCGCTGCCGATGTGTTCGAACAGTCAGATGTGTCCGCGGGCGTGCGGCGCACACTGACCACGGGCGGCACGCTGACCGTCGATACGTCCTGGACGTGGAACGACAACGACACGCCAGGACTCACAGTGGTGCCAAACCCCGCCAACACGGTGACCGTCGGTGCGCAGCTGACCCAGCCTCTGCTCCGCAACGGCGGTTCGGACTTCGCGCTCTCGTCCATCCGCCTCGCGGAGAACGCCGAGCGTGACGAGATCGCGCAGCTCGAGACCAACGTCATCAACACGATCCGCCAGACCGAGGAGGCCTATTGGACGCTCGTGCAGACCCACCAGAACCTGCTCATCCAGCAGCGGCTGCTCGAGCGAGGAATCAAGGTCCGCGACATCATCATCAACCGCGGACGGATCGACGCGACGCAGGCGCAGATCGCCGACGCCCGCGCCGAGGTCGAGAACCGGAAGGCAGCGGTCATCAGGGCGCAGCGCAACCTGCGCTCGGCGAGCGACACACTCAAGACGCTCATGAACGACCCCGAGCTGACCATCGGCTCCGAGGTCCTGCTTCTGCCCGCGGATATGGCCATCGATGAACCGATCCGGTACAGCCTCGTTGACGCGGTCACGACGGCGATCACAGAACGGCCCGAGATCACGCGTGCGCTGCTGTCCATCGATGACACAACCATCCGCAAGCAGATCGCCCGCAACCAGATCCTGCCAAGGCTCGACCTCGAACTCTCGGCGAGGTACTCCGAGCTCGACCGCGACGTCGAAGACGCGTACGGCGATATCTGGGAAGGAAACTTCATCGACTACGTCGTTGGCATCACGTACGAGTACGCGATTGGCAACCGCGAGGCGAACGCGGACCTGCGCCGAAGGCAGCTCGAGAACATCCAGGCGGTGCTCTCGTTCCAGAACACGGTTCAGCAGATCGTGTTGGACGTGAAAAACTCGCTCCGCGATGTTGATACCGGGTACGACCTCATCGAGCAGACACGGGTGGCCCGATTCGCGTCTACCGAGAATCTGCGTGCGCTGCAGGTCCAGATCGACACAACCGAGGGGTACACGGCGTTCAACCTCGACCAGTTGCTCTCGCGTCAGCAGGCGCTCGCGCTCGCCGAAGCCGAAGAGATCCAGGCGCTCATCAACTACAACATCTCGATCTCCAGGCTCTACGCGTCGATCGGCCGCTCGCTCGAACGCAACGGCATCGACTTCGACGTCCCAGAGCTCTCCGACGAGTAAGGCGTGATCACGAGTGACATCCAGCTGGCTGCAGACAAACTGAGCCGAGGTGGCCTTGTCGCATTCCCGACCGAAACGGTTTATGGCCTGGGCGCAGACGCATTGGATGAGGATGCTGTTCGCCGGGTCTTCGCCCTCAAAGGGCGCCCAGCGAACAACCCGCTGATCGTGCACGTGTCCTCGATTGAGATGGCCAAGAGCCTTGTCTGCAACTGGTCCAAGACCGCAAGCCTCATCGCGAGCAGATTCTGGCCCGGGCCTCTGACAATGGTCCTGCCAAAGTCTGACCGCGTGCCCGGTGTCGTCACCGGCGGCGGCGACACTGTCGCGATCAGGATGCCCGATCACGAAATCGCGAGATCGCTCATCGAGTCGTTTGGTGGCCCGCTCGTTGGCCCGAGCGCCAATCGCTCGGGGACCATCTCCCCCACAACCGCCGAGCACGTGGAGGCCTCATTGGGGCCGGACACGCTTGTTCTGGACGCAGGCCCGTGCCAGCGAGGCATTGAATCAACGGTGATTCGGATCACCGAAGCCGGGGCCGAGATTCTCCGCCCGGGGGTCACCGGGACCAACGAGATCGAGGAGATCATCTCCATCGTCCAGTCAGATCACGAGCCGCCCGCGAATGCCCCGCTGCCTTCGCCCGGCATGCTCACGAAGCACTACGCACCGAGCAGCGAGACAAGACTCGTCGATGATCTGGGAGAAATCCCCGGTGAAGCGGTGGTCGTTTGCATCAGCGAGCCCCCGGCTGGCTCGCGTGCGATCCGGATGCCGAGCGATGCTTCCGGTTACGCGGCCCGCCTGTACGCGGCGCTCCGAGAAGCCGACGCATTCGCACCAGAAATCATCCTCATCGAAAGACCCGCGGGTAAAGGACCGATCTGGGATGCGGTCCGGGACCGACTCCGCAGAGCCTCCGCACAAAACTGAGATCCTGTGGGGCTATGGTTTATTGCATACAACCGCATACACCCCTAAGAGGCCCATAATGTCCGATAAATTGCAGATTGCACTGGCTGAAGGTGACGGCATCGGTCCCGAGATCACGAAGGCGTGCCTTCGCGTTTTCGAGGCCGCCGGGTGCATGGATCACCTGGAATTCGTACCTGTAGAGATGGGTGAGGCCGTCTTCGAGTCGGGCAACACCAAAGGTGTCACCGACAAGGCCCTCGAGACCGTTGAGAACCTGGGCCTGCTCTACAAGGGACCGATGGGCACCCCCACCGGCGGCGGCGGCAAGTCGATCAACGTCACGCTCCGCAAAGCACTCGGTGCGTTCGCCAACCTGCGTCACTTCCAGAGCCTGCCGGGCGTCGAGACCGTGTACTCCAAGGCGGGTGTGCCGGTCGATTTCTACGTTGTCCGCGAGAACATCGAGGACACCTACGGCGGCATCGAGCACCGCCTCACCAACGACGTCGTCGAGTGCAAGAGACTCATCTCCGCGCCGGGCTCCGATCAGGTGCACCGCTTTGCCTTCAAGACCGCTGCGAACTTCGGGATCGATCTCGTCCACTGCGGCCACAAGGCGAACATCATGAAGATGTCCGACGGGCTCTTCCTCAAACGGTTCTACAACGAAGCTGAGAAGTACCCCTCGATCGACTCACAAGACGTCATCATCGACGCGCTGTGCATGAACCTGGTGCTTAGGCCCGACGCCTACAAGATGGTCGTCCTGCCCAACCTGCAGGGCGACATCGTCAGCGACCTCGCAGCAGGGCTCGTCGGCGGGCTCGGCTTTGCACCATCGGCGAACATCGGAGAGAAAATCTCGATCTTCGAGGCGGTCCACGGCACCGCGCCCGACATCGCAGGCCAGAACAAGGCAAACCCAACGAGCCTGCTCCTCTCGGGGCTCATCATGCTCAGACACATCGGCATGCGCCAGCAAGCGGCGATCATCGAGAACGCGCTGCTCTACACGCTCGAGTCGGGCATCCACACGGGCGACGTCAAGGGGGAGAATGACCCGGTCGGCACCCGCGAGTTCGGCGAGGCGATCGCCGGGAACCTCGGCAAGGAGCCAAGCGGTCGCGAAGCACGCAAGGTTCCAAGTGAGAGCACGCCAGAGTTCACCCCGCCCTCGCGCCCGAGCGAGAACCGGATGATGCGCACATTCACCGATTCGACGAGCGAGGTCGCGGGGTGCGATGTCTACATCGACACACTGCTCAGCCCGAATGATCTGGCGAACAAACTCGACGCGATCTGTGAGAGCACACCCTTCAAACTCACGATGATGTCGAACCGCGGCACGCAGATCTGGCCCATGGGTTCGATCTACACCGAAATGGTCGATTACTACCGCTGCAGATTCGAATTGCGTGACCGCGCACAGATCGGCTCAGTCGATCAGGCAGCCTCGATCGAACTGCTCGGCAAGATCGGCCAGGCCTTCCCGGTCACCGACTTCCAGCCCCTGCGTGACTACGACGGCAAGCCCGGGTACTCACTCGCACAGGGCCAGTAAACAGTTGCAGGATCAGTCCTGACGAACCAGTTTCTCGATCTTCCCGCCACGGTCAACCAGGATCTCATCTGCCTCGCCCAGGAAGAGGCCGTGGTCGATGACGCCCGGGATGTCGTTGAGGTGCGCCGCGAGCTCCTCGAGGCAGTGGTCGGGTGTCAGGGGGACGTCGAGAATGAGATTGCCGTTGTCGGTGACAAACAGTTCGCCATCCATATTACGGCGGCAGACGCCATTGAGCCCCACGCTCCTGAGTGAGGCCCGGGTGCTCGCCAGGCCGAAGGCCATGACAGCGACCGAGAGCGAGGAGTTCTCGCCTAGGTGGTCGACGTACTTGGCGCTGTCGATGAGATAGACCCGACGCTTGCTCGCCCATGCGATGATTCGCTCGCGGGTCATCGCACCGCCTGAACCCTTGAGCATGCGAAGGTTGGCGTCGATCTCGTCTGCGCCGTCGAACAGGTAGTCGACCTCCTCGACAAGAGCGAAATCAACAATCTTCAGCTCGAGCTCACGCGCAAGCTGCTCGGTCGCTTCGCTCGAAGCGATGCAGTCGACTTTGAGTTCTTCGTTTCGGATCCGCTCTGCGAGCGCGCGAACACCACGGCGCGCGGTGCGACCGGTACCCAGCCCAACGAGCATGCCCGACTCGATCGGGGCGACGGCTGCTTCTGCCAGTTGATCGACGACCTGCTGCTCACTCAAAGCGAATCCCCTGCGCGAGTCTCAGCTCGCTTCCGAAGTTGATTGTGCATGACTGGCGTCGCATGTACGCCTTCCAGCTGTCGCTGCCGGCTTCGCGGCCGCCGCCGGTGTCCTTCTCGCCGCCGAACGCGCCGCCGATCTCCGCACCCGAAGTGCCGAGGTTGACGTAAGCGAGACCGCAGTCGCTGCCCGAGCCATCGACATTCAGGAACCGCTCTGTGGTCCGAACGTCGCTCGCGAAGATCGCGCTCGACAGGCCCTGGTCGACGCTGTTCTGCATCGCAAGCGCCTCGTCGAGATCCTCGAACGTGAAGACGTACAGGATCGGCGCGAACGTCTCGTCCATCGCGATAGGCAGCTCGTTGCTCGCCGGGGCGCGGATGATGGTCGGCTCAACGAACCAGCCCCCGAGACCGTCGGGCTTGTGGGCCTTGCCGCCCACCAGCACCTCGCCGCCCTGGGTCTTGGCCTGCTCGACCGCGCTCTCGAAGGCGTCGACCGTTCGCTGCCCGATGACGGGGCCGACAAGCGTGCCGTCTTCGAGCGGGTCACCGATCTTGATCGTCTTGTACGCCCGGGCCATGGAGCCGACGAGCTCGTCCACGACGTCCTTGTGGGCGATGAGCCGGCGGGAGGTCGTGCAGCGCTGGCCAGCAGTCCCGACGGATCCGAAGACAGTGGACTTGGCAGCCAGATCTAAGTCAGCGTCCTTGTCGACGATGACCGCGTTGTTGCCGCCCAACTCAAGCAAGCACCTGCCCAGCCTGCCCGCGACAACCTGGCCGACGTGGCGCCCCATGTTACAGCTGCCGGTCGCGCTGATGAGCGGGAACCTTTTGTCCGCGATCATGCGCTCGCCGATCTCGTCGTCGGTTCCGATGACGAGTCGGAAGATGCCGGGGTGCCCCATCTCGGTCGCGACACGGTCAGCGATGTTGTTCGTCGCGATCGCGGTCAGCGGTGCGAGCAGCGATGGCTTCCAGACGGTGACGTCGCCGCAGACCGCTGCGATCATCGCGTTCCAGCCCCACACAGCGTTCGGGAAGTTGAAAGCCGTGATGCAACCAACAAGCCCGAGCGGGAGCCACTGCTCCATCATCCGGTGCTGAGGCCTCTCGCTCGGGACTGTCTTGCCTCCAAGCATGCGCGACAAACCAACCGCGTAATCGGCGATGTCGATCGTTTCCTGCACCTCACCGATGCCCTCGGCTCGGATCTTGCCGACCTCGATGCTCTCGAGTTCACCAAGGGGCTCGAGCAAACGCCGCATCTCGACCGCGATGTTCCGGACGACCTCGCCCCGCACGGGAGCCGGCACTGTGCGCCAGCGCTTATACGCCTCCTGCGCCTCGGCGACTGTCTGCTCGTACGAGTCGGCGGTGTCCAGCTTGACGCCCGCGATGGGTTCGCCCGTGGCAGGGTTGAAACTGACGGCGATGCCCGACTCAAGGCCCTCCTTCCCGGTCACGTCGGCGACGTACCTGGGGTCCTTGTCGAGATTGAGATCCGGGTGTGGCTTGTGCATATGCCGATGGTAGGCGAGTTCTCAGCCCGCTTGAGAGGTTGGCAGATCTGTCAGGAACTCGATCAGCCTCTCCCGCGACGGGCTCGCCGCGTCGCGGACGTACGCCCCGCTCACGGCACACCCGACAGCGAGACATTGGGCAAGCCCGAACCCGAGACCCTGCGCGAGCGCGAACCCGCCGTTGAAGTGATCGCCCGCTCCCGTGGAGATACTGGGCTTCACGGTGAAGGGCCCCTCGAACCACGCGTCGTGGTGCTCATCCGCCGCCGCCGCGCCCTCACGCGGGTGCACAACACAGCACGCGATCCCGAGTTTCTCGCGGATGGACAAGGCCGCGTGCCGCATCGCCGAACCAAGCGACTGGTTGCCAGGCCCCTCGTAGATGTCCACACCAAGAGCTTTCCCCACACGTTCCGCCTCGGACTGGTTCAGACCGAGCGTGACGTCGGCGTGGCTGTTGAGATCGGTCAGGATGCTCGCCGCCCTGCGCAGGTCTTCGTCGGTGCGCTTGGCTGGATCGCAGAGGTCGATGAACACGCGCCGGCGTTTCTTAGAGATCGCCGGGAAGACCTCGTCCATCAGACCCTGCCAGATTCCCTCGACCCCCTTGAGCATCACCCAGTTGACGATGCCGATGGTCGTCGCACGTTCAAAGAGCTCTCTGATGACATCGAGCCCGACAACGCTCTTGATGTGCGCCCAGGTGACGATCTGCACGTTGGTAGGCTTGCCGAGCATGATCTTGCCGTCATCGAACTCGAGCGCATCCGTCTCGCCCGCGGGCGCGACCGGGTACACGCGAGCGCAGCGATCGGCGAGCGGCTGGTAGACCGGGTCGAGCATCGTGTGCCCCGCGGCGCTGCCCACGGCGCCGATGAACGTGACCGACGCCCCGAGACCGCCCATCGCTGAAGCGAGCAAGGGACCGTTGCCCCCGAACCGGCGCTCGACGGTGTGCAGCTCAATATTCGTGCTCTTGCCCGCGGCTGCGGCGCAGCGGTCGGCGTAGCCCGTGATCGTCGTCACGGGCGCGAAGTCCTCGGGCTCCATCGATCGCCTTTTATCGACGACGCGGATGATCGAATCGATGAAGCCGTCGAACCCCACCACCGCTCTGACTGCGGCCAACTCCTCTGCCGAGAGGGCGCCGAGGGCACTCGCGGCGGACACTGCCACGCTTCTTCGTTCGTCGGTCGTCATGCGAGGATTGTTGCAGCCAAGCTACAGTCGGGCATGAGCACCGCAGACCCGATCGTGCTGGCCACCGGGAACCCCAAGAAGGTCGTCGAGCTCCGAGAGATCATGGCCGAGATCGGCGTCGGGATCATCCCCCTCACCGATCTGGGCATGGACCTCGAAGAACCCGAAGAGAACGGCTCAACGTTCGAAGAGAACGCCAGGATCAAGGCGATCGGGTATGCCCGGCAGACCGGCAGGCTCTGCCTCGCCGACGACTCGGGGCTCGTCGTGGACTCGCTCGGCGGCGCACCGGGCGTCATCAGCGCACGCTACAGCATCGACATCGACCCGAGCGATCTGCCCCGCGCCAAACGCGACAGCCTCAACAACGAGAAGCTCCTGAACGAGCTGGGCGAACGTGAGCCCGCAGACCGCAAGGCGAGGTTTATCTGCGCGATGTGTCTGGCAGGGCAGGATGACAAAGGCGGAATCAGAGTCCTCGCAGAATCCGTCGGCACCTTCGAGGGCGCCATCGGCAAACGCGGCGATGTGCCCCGAGGCAAGAATGGGTTCGGCTACGACCCGCTCTTTCTCGTTGTGCCGGATGAGGCCAGAACAAGCGCCGAGCTCGATTCAGAAGAGAAACACAGGCTCAGCCACCGCGGCGCCGCATCACGCAGCATGATGGAGCACATCCGCACGCTCGGGCTTGGCCAGTAGCAAAAAAAACGCCCGCCGCTTTCGCGACGGGCGCTCGTGTTGGACTCACGCTTCCTGCTTACTTGTCATCATCCTTGACCGTGAAGTCCGCATCGATCACATCGTCATCGCCGCCTGTGTTGTCGCCGCCCGCGTCGCCCGCGGCAGCACCCTGCGAAGCAGAAGCCTGCTCGTAGACGACCTTGCCGAGCTCGGTTGACGCGTTCTCAAGGTCCTTGAGTGCGGCCTCGATCGCGGCCTTGTCGTCGGACTTGAGCTTGTCCTCGAGGTTGCTGATCGACGATTCGATGTTGCTGCGGATCTCTGCCGAGACCTTGTCGCCGTGCTCCTCGACGCTCTTGCGGATGCTGGCGACGAACCCCTCGGCGCGGTTCTTGAGGTCCACGAGTTCGCGGCGCTTCTTGTCCTCTTCCGCGTGGGCCTCTGCGTCGGCCTTCATCTTGTCGATCTCACCCTCGGACAAGCCGCCCGAGTTGGTGATGTCGATCTTGTTCGATTTGCCGGTCGCCTTGTCGGTCGCGGTGACCTTCAAGATGCCGTTGGCGTCGATGGCGAACTCGACCTCGATCTGAGGCGTGCCGCGCGGCGCGGGGGGGATGTCCGCGAGCTCGAACTGGCCGAGCGTCCGGTTGTCACGCGCGAACTCACGCTCGCCCTGGAGCACGTGGATTTGCACGCTTGTCTGGTTGTCCGCAGCGGTCGAGAAAGTCTCCTTCTTCGACGTCGGGATCGTGGTGTTGCGCTCGATGAGCCTGGTCATCACGCCGCCCTGGGTCTCGACGCCCAGGCTGAGCGGGGTCACGTCGAGCAGGAGCACGTCCTTGACGTCGCCCTGCAGCACGCCGCCCTGGATCGCGGCGCCGATGGCCACGACCTCGTCGGGGTTCACGCTTTTGTTGGGCTCCTTGCCGAAGATCTCCTTGGCCATCTCCTGGACCTTGGGGATCCGGGTCGAACCACCGACGAGGACGATCTCGTCGATCTTGCTCGCGTCGAGCTTCGCGTCACGCAGCGCTGCCTCGCAGGGTGCTCGGAGCCTGTCGAACAGGTCCGCACACAGTTCCTCGAACTTGCTCCTGCTGAGCGAGATCTGAAGGTGCTTCGGACCGTTCTGGTCGGCGGTGATGAAGGGCAGGTTGATCGAGGTCTCCTGCATGGTCGAGAGCTCGATCTTGGCCTTCTCAGCGGACTCCTTGAGGCGCTGCATCGCCATCGCGTCGCCGGAGAGGTCAATGCCCTCCTGCTTCTTGAACTCGCTGACGAGGTGGTTGATCAGGCGCTGGTCCCAGTCGTCACCGCCGAGGTGAGTATCACCGTTGGTCGAGAGCACCTCAAAGACGCCGTCGCCCACGTCGAGGACGGAGACATCGAACGTGCCACCACCGAGGTCGAAGACCGCGATCTTCTCGTTGGTCTTCTTCTCGAGGCCGTAGGCGAGCGCCGCGGCCGTAGGCTCGTTGATGATGCGCTCGACCTTGAGACCCGCGATCTCGCCCGCGTCCTTGGTCGCCTGGCGCTGCGAGTCGTTGAAGTACGCGGGGACGGTGATGACCGCGCGGTCAACCGTCTCGCCCAGGTAGTCCTCAGCGATCTTCTTGAGTTCCTGCAGCAGGAACGCGGAAATCTGCTGCGGGGTGTACTCGTTGTCCTTCACGCGGACGGAGACGAAGTCATCGCCCGAGCCGTGAACGACCTCGTAGGGGACGCCCTTTTCTTCCTCGGCGACTTCCGAGGCGCGTCGGCCCATGAATCGCTTCATGGAGTAGATGGTGTTCTTGGGGTTGGTCACCTGCTGGTGCTTGGCGGGCTGACCGATCAGCCGCTCGCCCTTGTCAGTGAACGCAACGACGGATGGCGTGGTGCGGTTGCCCGAGCTGTTGATGAGCACCTTCGGGTCGCCGCCTTCCATGAGCGCGACAACCGAGTTCGTTGTGCCAAGGTCGATGCCGATGATTTTGGACATGAGTCAATACCTCCGATTCCGCCCCGCCTGGGCGAGGCCAGGAAACAGATTGCAAGGTCGGTGCCAACCCGAGAATCGGTGTTTTCGAGGCCCAAACGCCCCATTCGACCGCCCGATCCGGCGCTGCCCGCCCCGCTGCTGCCGATCTGGCAGACCCGCTAGGCTGGCACTGTGACACCTCAAGCCGGGGCGAAACGCCCCCCACATGTGATGGTCATCGGCGGCACGGGCATGCTCGCCGGGGCCTGCCAAGAGCTGGCCGGGCGCGGGAGCCGGCTGTCGGTTCTGGCGCGCCGCCCTGCTGATCTCGGCCCGGGGGTGACGTGCTACCCGTGTGACTACACAGAACCCGATTCGTTCGAGTTGGCTGCGAGCAGCGCGATCCGACAGTCCGGCAAGCCCTCGCTGCTTATCACATGGATCCACGCCACCGCTCCGAACGGCGCCGATCAGATCCATTCGTGGACGGACCCCACAAGGCACATCCGCGTGCTGGGCAGCGCGAGCGCGAACAAAGCCGCCCCGGGTCGGTCCGAGGCGGGCGTTGAGCATGTCGTTCTTGGTTTCGTCGTTGGTCCAGCCGGCAGCCGATGGCTGACAAACGAGGAGATCTGCGAGGGCGTACTCCACGCCGTGGATCACCCTCAGCCCCGCACGGTCGTCGGTGTGCTCGAGCCTTGGGAGAAACGGCCGTAACCGGACAGCATTCAGCTGTGCTTCGCCGACTTCTTCGAGTTCCACAGACGGAAGCCGCGGATCAGCGTGCAGATGAAGACGACGGTCGAGGCAGCGGTAATCACAATCATCTCGCTGCTCTGGACTTCCATCACAAGGCTCGCAGCGCCGGCGACCCAGAGGCCTGCCCATGCAACGAGGATCATTGAGCCGAGCCTGCGCATGCCTGCTGCGGGCGAGAACGTCATACCAAGACCCGCGAGCACTGCGAGGGCCTGACCGCCTGCGATGACCGCGCCGAGTTGTCCCTGATAGTGGAGACCGAACGCCGGGAACGTGAGATCGCCCATGCGTGCGCTGAAGAACTCGGCCATGCCGCCCTTGTACACCTGCTCGGCGAAGATGATCAGCTTGGACGCGGTGCCAAGTGCAAAGAGCCAGACGACGGCCGAGACGACCATCTGGATCACACCCCGATTGAACTTCTGCCTGATCCCAAGCTTCTTGCTGTCCTCCGAGGGTCGGCTCGAAAGGCCGAAGGTCGGACGTCCGGTGGATGCGGTGGACATGGGCTGCTCCTGTGCTGTCTGGCGGGGTCCTACCCCGAATCCGGCATCAGCATTCATCGGATTTACAGCGGCTCAGATGGGCGTTTAACCCCAACCCGGGGGCAAAGTTAGAGCGGACCGGAGCGTCTGCGACACCTGATTGGGTCAGACAAAGGCCGAGAACGCGCAGATGCTGCAGCTTGCCCGAGCCTCCAGCACCATAATTCTTTCAAGAATTATTGAAATCAAACGACCCAACCGCTTGAATCGAGTGTTATGACCATGCTGCAGACAGCCAACCCGATGCTCCGCTCAGGCCCCGCCGACCCCGCGCTCGTGCCCATCCGCGAGAAGGTCCTCGCCGGCCAGCGGCTGACCCTCGACGAGGGCATGACGCTCTACACCACCAGTGACATCTGGAGCGTGTGCGAACTGGCTAACCTCGTCCGCGACAGGCTGCACCCGGGCGTGGCATACTACAACATCAACCGCCACCTCAACTACTCGAACGTGTGTGCGCTCAGCTGCAAGTTCTGCGAGTTCTACAGAAAGAAAGACGAGGACGGCGCGTACACGCGCGATCTCGATTACATCCGCGAAGAAGCGCACAAGGCCATCGAGTCGGGCGCGACCGAGATGCACATCGTCGGGGGCTTGCACCCCTACCTCCCTTGGGACTACTACCCCGACATGGTGCGCGCGATCCGCGAGGTCGTCGACAGCGCTGGCAGCAACCTGAACATCAAGGCGTTCACCGCGGTCGAGATCGTGCACCTCGCGAAGATCGCCAAGAGGTTCAAGCGCGACGACCGCAAAGCCGGCATCCGGTGGGTCATCCAGGAACTCAAGGACGCGGGGCTGGGTTCGATCCCGGGCGGCGGCGCGGAGGTCTTCGACGACCGCGTGCACGACAAGGCGTACAAGGGCAAGATCCGCCACGACGCGTGGCTCGATGTCCACACCGTGGCGCACGAACTCGGGCTCAACTCGAACTGCACGATGCTCTACGGCCACATCGAAGAACGCCCAGAGCGCATCGTGCACATGGACATGCTCCGTAGAGCGCAGGACCAGGCGCTTGCGAGACTCGGCTACACGGGCGATTCCAACTGGAACGCTTACTCGGACGAGTACGACGCGATCGACGACAACTCCGTCGATGCGATCACGCTCACGGGCGAGGGCGCCAAGCTGCCCCACCCGGGCATGAACAAGGACGCCGGGTACTTCCAGACCATCATCCCCCTGCCCTTCTTCCCCGACGGATCGGAGCTCGAGCATCTCTACGGCCCCTCGGGCCTTGAGAACCTCCGCACGCTCGCGGTCGCCAGGCTCATGCTCGACAACTTCCCCCACGCCAAGAGCTTCTGGATCATGCAGACGCTGCCCATGAGCCAGCTGATGCTCAAGGCCGGCGCCGACGACATCGACGGCACGGTCGTCTGGTACGACATCACCAAGGTCGGAGGCCAGAGCACCCACCAGGAGACGAGCGTCTGGGACCTGCAGCGCGCGATCCGCGAGGCGGGGTACGAGCCGGTTGAGCGCGACACGCTGTACAGGCGGGTGGAGCGTGATGGGAACAAGTGGAGAACTAGATAAACTTAAACGACGAAACACCACCACAATGCATTTCTGGAAACCTCATCGCGACAGAATCTACCCAGAAATCCATGCCTGCATTTTCGTTGTTTCGGCGATGTCATTCATGTACATCGCATGGCTTGCAGACACACGAGTCAACCTAAACAAGTTCGTACACTTTCTTCTGCCGTTTGTAGTTGGGGCATTCCTCTTTTGCCTGTATGCCCCCAGGCTCATTGCTATATCTCACCCGGCCAAGAACACATTTGCAAAGACCACTCTGTTTGGAATCTCCTTTGCATTGTGGGGACCACTCGTAGCAATTCTTCTAGGTGGATTGTTTGGGTTTTTGCACGCAGTTGTCTGCTCACTCTTTTTGGCATCGGCGTACAAACGACCGAGCAACACACTTGTTCCGATTGGCATTCTGCTCCCTGTTTGGCCACTAGCCGCTGAAGTCAACAATATATTCGGTTTTGATGATATACTGACTAATACATGGCAAGTGTCTGCGGTTGTTCTTTGGAACACTTTCTTTTACATGTGGCTTGCCCTCGAAGCAAGCCGTCTTTCTAACGAGAGTGCTGGTGGTCCCGAAGGCCTATGTCATGAATGCGGCTACTCGCTCGTAGGTCTCACATCAGACCGCTGCCCCGAATGTGGAACCGAGCCAATTCCTTCGTCTACGCCTGCAGCCTCAAACGCACAAGAAAATCATCCAACTCACTCCGAGCACTAGGAGTATCGGGCAGGTCAGAGGCCTCACCCGCAGCCATGAGCCGCTCTTGCAGCTTCTCGAACTGGTGTTCGTGGAACGACATATCGTCGTCGCCCAGCGGGTCTTTCTCGCCGCCGTTGACCTTGCGGTCGATCAGCTCGTCGATGAACGTGAAGCCGAACCGCTCGTTGAGCGTGGCGAGGTTTGATTCGACCTCACCCGTCTGCATGAGGTGGATGCCGGCCATGAGCGGGCGATAGGTGTAGAGCAGGCCCTTGACCGTGCCCGCCGAGGAGCCGGCGATGTTCTTCCACTGGTGGGTCGCGAAGCTTCGGAAGTGGTGATGGTGGTGCCTTGTGATGCACTTGCGCGCGATCGACTTGAGTTCCTCGAACTCGGGCAGGGCGCGGACGACGATCGGTGAGAAGATCTGCTCGAGCACGTAGCCGTTCTTGTTGAGCAGCATGCGGAAGAACTTGCCCGCGTCGTGAGTCACGATGTCCATCTCGATCCGGCACTCGCGGTCTAGCACTTCGTACGTCTCGCGAGGCGGGCTGAGTCTCAGGAGCTCGCGAGTTGGTGTGAGGTGGCAGCCCCGGATGTCGTAGTCGGAGTCTTTCGACGCGAAGCCGTAGAGATGCGCACCGCTGACCGTGACGAAGAGCACAGGGCTCGGGTGCGCATCGAGGTACGGGTTGACCACGGTTTCGTCGATCATGACTGCTCCCCCTCCACCGCCGCCGCGACGTGATCGGCGGGCAGTTCGCCCGACTCGTCCCGCTTGCTCTTGCGCACCTTCGACATCACCCGGTGCTGAACCGCGAGCATGGTGACGGCTCCGGTGACAGCCATCGCGCCGGCGACCCACTGGGGCAGATCAAGGACCTCACCGAACCAGATGTAGGACAGGATCGCGACGACGAAGGGCTGGAGCTGGATGACACCCGTCGAGACCGCGACGCCGAGGCGCTCGATGCTGATGTAGTACAGCACATGCCCGAGGGCAATCCCGATGATCGATGAGATCAGGAGCCACATGAACTGCGTGCTGGGCATCTGGGCCGCGGTGGTCCCGAAGTTCTCCCCGAAGAAGAGCATGAGTGTGATCATGCTGGCGGCGGTGTACTGGCTGATCGCGGCGAACGAGTAGAGCGGGTTCATCCCGACCATGAAATACCGCACCGCGAGCGCGTACCCCGCAAAGCCCGCGCCGGCGCCCAGCGCGAGCACGACGCCCAGGGTGTTGGACTTGTTGCCGAACTCGTCGTCGAAGAAGATCGTCCCGGCGGTCCCGAGCACGACGAGCAAGAGCCCCCCGATGAACGCGGGCTTTTTGATTGCCATGCGTTCGATTGGGAACAGGATCGCAGCGCCGAACGCGACGACGACCATCTGCGCCCGGAGACCGAACGTGAGCAGGCCCGGGTCGATTTTGTAGTGCGCCCAGGTAAAGGCGACCTGGCTGATGCTGTTGATCGCGCCTGGCACGATCGCGGCGACGAAGAGCTTCGGGTGCAGCTTGCCCTTTCTGTGGGCGAAGATCAGGACAGGTGCCCAGATGAGCGCCGCGAAGCCGTAACGCCAGCCGTTGCTGGTCCAGGCGTCGATGTAACCGGGCGTCCCGGGCACGGAGAAGTGCTTGATGAACAGCGGCGTCACAGACCACCCGACGAGCGTGAGGACGACCGTGAGCAATCCGATGAAAGCCCCGCCCGGGTGGTGATCATGTTGGTTGGCGGAACTCACGGCGGAGCGTAGCACTCTCGAACCGGGGAATAGCCCGCACACCCATCAAGCGGAGTCGATCGTCCGTCATCGTTATCGCTCGGGTTCCGTGGATCGCGACTGATCTGGCGGCCCGATTCCGCCGTTATGACCCGGGTAGACCAATAAGAGAGCTGATCCGGAGATCGAAGACGTGTCACGGCGATCAAACCAACAGACGAAGTCTCGCAGCGCAACCCCCGACGGCTCGATCGCCGAGGGCAAGCTGGCCCGGATCGAGCACATCGCCAACGAGGCGCTGGACATCCTCGGCGAAGAATCGCCCAAGGAACTCCGCAAGAGCCACGCCAAGGCGGTCGCCGGCTTCGAGGAGCAGATCACGAACCTCGAGCACCGTCTTCAGGGCGCCGCCGAGCAGATCAAGTCCGTCGAGGGCGAGCTGCGCCACGCGAACAGGCTGGCTGCCGATCGGCTCGAGGAAGCCGAGCGCGTCTGGGATGTCGCTGCCGAGCAGGCACAGGAGATCAAGTCCAAGAAAGCCGAGCTTGAGAAGCAGGTCGCCGAGACGAAGTTCAAGACCGACAAGATCACCGAACTCAAGAATGAGCTGGCTTCATCCAAGAAGGCAATCGAAGAGCTCAGAGCCGAGCTAAATTCGTGCAACAAGCATGCAGCGGAGATGCAGAAGGATCTCGAATCGAAGCTCGACAAGGCATCATTCCGCGCAACTGAGCTTCAGACGCACGCCAACGAACTGGGCGAGAAGCTCGAGACGTTTTCCATGAATGTCGCCAAGCAAGAGAAGGAGCTTGCGACGCTCGCCGCTGAGCTGGCATCGACGATCGAGGAGCGTGACGAAGCGCTCGCGCAGAACGAGCACACAGAGGGGCAGCTTGCCGATGTCCGTGATGAACTGGCCGAGCGCTCTTCGCGTCTCGAAGTTGCGCAGTCGAACCTGACGTTGCTTCGTGAGCAGGTCGCCGAGATCGAGACCCGCGCCGAGTCGAGCGAAGCACTCGCCGAGGAACTCCAGGGCACTAACGCCGATCTCACCAAGACGTGCGACCTGCTCCGCGAGACCGACACCGAGCTCCGCGAGGAGATCAACGGCGTCCGCAGCGAGATCGCGGAGCTGACAGGCCGACTCGCGGACCGTGACAAAACGATCTCGAAGCTCTCGAAGCAGGTCCGCACTCCGACTGCGGCTCCTGGTGAGCACCGGCAGAAGAGTGCCGACGAAGCTGCAGAAGAAGCAATCGAGATCGTGGAGCTCCCGGTTTCTGAGCCCGTTCTCGAAAGTGAAGAGATCGACAGGCTCCAGTCCGAACTCGACGCCCGGAACACCGAAGCTTCTTACATGCGTCAGCAGATGGACCGTGCCGACGAGCGTGCCGAGCGATACCGCGAGCGGATGGAAACCGCTGAGCTTTCGCTTGAGAAGGCTCAGGCCATCG
Source organism: Phycisphaera sp. (assembly GCA_003712165.1). Classification (GTDB taxonomy): domain Bacteria; phylum Planctomycetota; class Phycisphaerae; order Phycisphaerales; family UBA1924. The sequence continues at coordinate 851,876 of RHLH01000001.1, read as the reverse complement.
TCATGCGCGCCCGCAGGCGTGCGAGCGTCCGGACCCAACAGTACTCGGACACGATCGAAGCCATGTCGGCCCTGCACGTCCGTTACGACGTGCTCAAGGGCGAACTCGATCACGCGGAATCCAGAGCCGCTCGCCACCTGCTGATCGGGCGTCTGAGTGGTGCCGCAGCGATCCTGGCATCGGTGCTCGCCCTCATTTCTGCATTCTGAGCCCGAGTTTTCAGGCACAAAATCGGTCCGAGCGAGGCCCTGCTCGCTATTCTGTTACCCGTAGGGGCATGCCACGACAGGTGTGTTCACCGGGGATCTTGCCGTGTCCAAAGGCCTTCGAAACGTTGTCTATGACCACCTCTGCGAGCAGTTGCTCACAGGTGTGCTCCGCGCAGGCAGCCGGGTGTGCGAGCTGACGGTCGCCAAAGAAACGGGCGTGAGCCGGAGCCCCGTCCGCGAGGCGATCGGCCAGCTCCGCAGCGAGGGCGTGCTCGATCAGGTGCCGGGCTACGGCGCGTTCGTCAAGAGCCCGACCCGCGAAGAACTCGACGAGGCGTTCCAGGTCCGCGAGTGGCTCGAGTGCGAAGCGATCTATGCGCTGGCATCGATGAAGGTTCGCCCATCGCTCGACAAGGCACGCGCAGGCTGCGACAAGATGCTTGAGATGCTCAAGGCCGACAGCAAAGGCGGCGACGAAGAAATCTCATCAGACGAGTACGACCTGCTCGAACGTCTCGACCGTGACTTCCATGCCGCGATGCTCCACGCCGCGGGCAACCGGCGTGTGGTCAAGATCATCAACGACAACCGTTTGCTGATCCACGCGACCGCGTGCCGCCCGAGCCCTCTGACCCACGACAAGCTGGGCGAAATCTTCAGCGACCACGACATCATCCTTCGCACGGTCGAGCGGGGCGACGCCGACCGGGCACGCGACCTGATGCTCGACCACGTCCGCTGGGCGCACGAGGAATCGATGCGTGTGTACGACGAGCTCATGGCTCAGGCTGAAGAGGACGAGACCCCTGCAGATGTTGCCCGCAGAATCGGTGTCCGCTACCGCAAGCGTGCGTCGATGTAAGGGGCAATGGACTCGGTCACACAATCTGCTCTGATCGCACTCATTGGCTTGATTGCAGGCCTCGTCGGCGGATTAACCGGACTTGGTGGATCGATCATTATTCTTCCAGGCCTTGCCATTCTTGTTGGCTATGCCAACGAGACTCATACCGAGCAACACACCTATCAGGCCGCGGCCATGGCTGTGAACTTTCTTGTCGCGGTCCCGGCCGTCTGGAGGCACACGAATGCCGGCGCGGTTCGGAAAGATCTCCTCGTTTTGCTGCTCCCGCCCGCGGTGGTGTGCATTGTCATAGGGGTTCTTGTCTCTGATCGAATTCAGGGAGATGTTCTGGTCAAAATACTGGCCGTAGTCATCGCGGTGATGGTTGTATCTGGAGAAATCAGCAACCGTTTGAGAACAAAGGAGCCGAGCGGGCTCGATGACACTTCTCGCATCCGTAGGGCCACACCGGCGATCTTCGGCACGAGCGTGACTACCGGCTTTCTCGCGGGGTTGCTCGGAGTCGGCGGTGGTGTCACTACGGTCACGGGACTTCAGGTGCTAGGCAAGATCCCTATTCGACAGGCCATCGCTGCTAGCGCTGCTCTCATGTGCCTGACCGCCCCGGTTGGCGCGATCGTCAAGATGTCCACACTCGATCAGCACAACCAGTCGGCGATCGATGCCATCACGCTCGTCGGCCTCCTTGGGCCTGCAGCGGTGATCGGCTCGCTCACTGGTTCCTGGCTCGTGCACAAGCTGCCCGTGAAGATCGTTCGCCCCATCGTCTCGCTCGTGCTGCTCGCCGCGGCGGCGAAGCTGGGCGGATTGATCGGCTGACCCGCCCCTGCAACTTGGTAAACTTGCGCCATGCAGATCGACGTCATGAACTGGTCCTTGCCCGGCGCCGATGGTCAGACCATCCTGGGCAACACGCACCTGCCTGAAGGCACGCCCAGAGCAGCGGCGATCATCGCGCACGGGTTCCTGGGCTACAAGGACTACGGCTTCTTCCCGACGATCGCCGACACACTCGCGAGGATCGGGATCGCGGCTCATCGGTTCAACCTCTCCCACTCGGGCATGACAAACGAAATCGACACCTTCGCACGCCCCGATCTCTTCGCGAAAAACACGTGGAACAAGCAGGTCGAAGACATCGAGAGGCTGATCCACGCGCTGGACCGTCACGAACTCGTGGGCCCGGGGATTCCTGTCCTGCTCGTGGGCCACTCAAGGGGCGGCGTCGCGTCACTGCTCTGCGCGGGCCGGAGAGCGGCTGCAGCGATGAAGCCGCTCGAGGCGATCGTCACGATCGCAGCGCCGGACTCAACGAGCCGAGAGTCCGCGGAACAGCGCGAACTGCTGGAGAAGCAGGGCTACCTCGTGGTCACCAGCGGCAGGACGGGGCAAACCCTGCAGATCGATCGGGCGTTCTGGGATGAACAGCATGCCGAGCCCGGTGCGCACGAGCTCCTCACGCTCGCTGAGCACATCCCGTCCCCCACTCTTGTGATCCATGGCGACTCCGACCCGACGGTCCCGCCCGGTTGCGCGCAAAGCATTGCCGGCGCGATCCCAAACGCCAAACTCGCAATCATCGAAGGCGGGGACCACGTGCTGAATACGCCAAACCCGTTCCCGGTCGGCGCGGAACCTTCGGCGCAACTGAAAAAGGCGCTGGATTACATGACGGATTTTGTCGAAAGCACACTCTCAGCCTGCTAGTTACACTCGCGTCCAAACACGGAGGTCGAAGACATGAGACGGCTTACCGCACTGCTGATGACACTCCCGGCTTCGCTCGCGTGCGCCGATGAAAACGACCGCGAGGGGCTGCTGGGCTCGCCCAGCTGGGACGCGCCTTCGGCGCTCGTCGCGGGCGCCCTGTCGGGCCCGCTCGACTCGCCCAACGCGGGCGATGACACGTTCGTGAAGATCCGCGCCGGCGGAATGTTCGTCTTCGCCGACGGCGAGATCACCTCGGGCGACATCATCGGCGGCTCCACAAACGTGCTGGACCTCGAAGACACGCTAAACCAGGACACCGACGAGTTCAGCCCGATCGGCAGCGTGACCGTTGCTATTCCGATCATCGACCTGCTCATCGAGCTCGGATACGTCGGCACGTACGAGTTCGAGGGCACGACCACCAACTCTGTCAGCTTTGACGATCAGGAGTTCACGGGCACCGTGGACAGCTCAGAGGAACTCTCGATCTTCGAGCTCAACGTGCTCTACGAGCTCGCGGAACTCAAGTTCGTCACGCTCTACCTGGGCGGCGGCGCACGGGTCATCGACGCTGACGCCGAGATCTCGGGCATGGTCAGCGGCACGCAGACCACCGAGAGCGAGGACCTCTTCCTGCCCATCCCCGTCGCAGCGGTCGGCGCCAACATCGACCTGGGCAAGCACTTTGCAATCCGGGGACAGTTCGCGGGACTCTACCTGGGCGATTTCGGGCAGGTGTACGACGCCAAGGCGGAACTAGGGTACGACATCAACCGCTTCTTCGGCTTGTTCGTCGGATACCGCGTCATGAACGTGCAGAGCGAGGAGTTCGATCTCGAAGTCGATGCCACGCTCCAAGGCGTATACATGGGCGGCGAGGTTCGGTTCTGAATTTGTTTCTAACGAGCTGCCTCAGCTCTGCATCAATTCGCAGATGATGTCGAGCCCCTGCTCTATCTTGGCGCGCGGCGCGGAGAAGCTCACGCGGAAGTGCGTGTCGCGGTCGCTGAAGACGCTGCCCGGGATCACCATCACCTCGCGGTCGAGGCACCTGTCCACGAACTGGTTGCTTGTCAGACCGAGACGCTCGGGGACCTTGACGAACACATAAAACGCGCCCTGCGGCACCGATACCTCGGTCACTTCGCTCAAGCGGGCGACGACCATGTCGCGCCGGCTCTCGAAGTCGTCCACGTGAGGAGTCATATCTACATCAAACGCCGCGAGCGAGCCCCATTGCGCCATCGATGGCGTGCAGACGTACGTGTACTGGTGGATCCGCGTCATCGCGTCGATGACTGGCGCCGGGCCCGCGGCGTACCCGGAACGCCAGCCGGTTATGCCGTAGGTCTTCCCGAACCCGCGGATGAGCAGGACGTCCTCGCCGCCTTCGAGCCTCGCGGGACTCGGGCAACGGGACGTTTTGTCGTCGGACTTCGCGACATCGGTCAGCCCGTCCTTGAAGGTGAACTCGTCGTATATCTCATCCGAGATAAGCAGCACGCCCTTGGACCTGCACAGGTCGAGCAGATCCCGGCACTCTTCGACCGTGCCCACGACGCCGCTCGGATTGCCGGGCGAGTTGTAGAGCACAAACTTGGTCTTCTCTGTGATGAGCGGTTCGACGCGCTCTGCGGTCATCCGGAAGTCGGGGTAGGTGTCGCAGCGGACCGCCTTGCCCCCCGCGATGGTTGCCATGTACGGGTACATCGCGAAGTACGGGTCGGGGATGATCGCCTCGTCGCCCGGGCCCATGAGCGCGAGGAACGCGAGCGTAAGCCCGCCCGAGGTGCCGCTGGTGACGAACGACTCGAGATTGTCGTTGTTGTCGATGTCCCATCCGAGGTCGAACTTCAGGTGCTGGTTGATTCGTTTGAGGAGTGGGTCGATGCCGCGCGTGAGCGTGTAGCCGTTCTTATCCTGGTCGATGGCCTCGATCGCGGCTTTCTTGATCTCGTCTGCAACGGCAAAGTCCGGCTGACCGATCGAGAGGTTGATCGGGTCTTCGAGTTTGGCAGCGAGGTTGAAGATGCGCCGGATACCTGACGCATCGACAGCCCGCGCACGATCACTGATCAAACGCTCGGTGTTCATCGGTTGTCATCCTGATGGGTAAGGGCCTACTTCTCGACGACGTGCGTCTTGGGCAGTCCGAGGGGCGACTGCTCGCCCTTCTTAAACTTCCCGTCTTCGATCAGCTTCTCAAGGCGCTCGGCGCGCTTCATGACGCTCCGTTTGCCGGAAAGGTTGCCCTTGGTTTTCAGTGATCGATTCAGACTCATGGCGTAGCTCTCTGCAAAAATCAGTGCCGCGGGCTTACTGGGAGGGGGCCTTGTACCACACCCATTGGTTGGGCCGGCTGTAGTCGACAGACCCGCCGTGCTCCTGGAACCATATGCCTCCCAGACGCTGAATCTCTCGCTCGTGGGAAATCTTCCGTGTGCTGGTCTTGAAGCCGTCTGATTCGATCCCGACCAGCGTGATGGGCTCGTGGACGGTCCTGCCGCCCCGGTCACCGGTCCGGATAAAGCTCATGATGCCGTGCTCAGCGAGGTAGATCTGGAGCCTGCGGGCCTCCTCGGCGTCCGCCAGCGGGGCGAGGTGCAGGTAGTTGACGCCCGGTTCACGGGTGTCCTCATTGGTGATCTCGATCGGCTGGTTCGCCGGGGTCTCTTCTGCCGAGTCGTCTGCCTGATCGTTGTTCTGAGGCGGCGTGATGATCCCGGGCTTGATGAAATCGTCGTCCTGGGCGATTTGGAGCGGGTCGATGGGTTTGTCCTCACCGCCCGCTCCGGAGGCATCTTCGCCGTCCATGCCAGCCAGCGTTTTGCTCGCCTCGTCCCGCATCGGGTCCTTAAACTCTTCGCGGGCGTCGCTCTTGCCGAGGCTGTAGGCGATCACGAAGATCGCGAAGATCAGCAGAACAGCGAACGCACCGAACATGCCGAGCTTGACGGGGGTCAGACCGAACTGCCCCACCGCGACAGGCTTCTGATCGACCGGGGAATCCGCTTGCGAGCCCTTGGCTTCGGAGCGTTCTGAAGTTGTGCCAGTTTCCTTGGATGCAACCGCAGGTGCCACGCCAGTCTCAACAGCCGGCTTCGACGCCTTCACGTCGGCCTCGCTCGTAACATCCACCTTCGACTCGATCTTCGTCTCGGGCTCTTTCACAGGCTCCGGCTTGATGACCTTGGGCTCTGGTTTCTTCTCGGGCTTCTTCTTGGCAACAGGCTTCTCGGCTCCCGTGTCAGGCTCCGGTGCCTTCGCTTGCTCGGTCGGTTCGGATGATGCCGTGGTATCTGGAGTATTCGCCTCTGGCTCGGCGGGCGTTGGCTCACTCGATTCGACCTCTCGGCCCGCTTTGAACGATGGCATCGAGAGCAGAGCGTCCATATTGATGTCAAGGTTGTCGCCGCTCTTGGCTTCGAGGACTTTCTCAGAGGCGACCTGCGCAGCCAGCGCCTCCTCGGCCTTGCGCTCCGCCTCGGCGGCTTCACGCCTCGCCCTTTCCTCGGCTTCCTTGGCGGCGATCACCGCGGGGTGGCCAGGCGGCCTCGGAGCGGTGTTGTCCACCGACCCGCCGCCGAGACGCTCGCGCATCTGCTCATTGCCCACCTGTCCCGACTTGGTGGAGTTCGTCTCCCGGAGGAGTTCAAAGAGAGCGGGCGCGTTGCGACGTTTGGCCATGACAGGGGCATTCTCCCCGCCAGAGGGCCCGGTTGCAAATCAGACACCCGCACGCGGGGCACATTGGTCAATTCTCCCCCTCCCGGCTCGTCACCGGTCCCCATCAGGGGCCGTATACTCCCGTCCTATGGCCATCAGAGACGAAGACATCGTGACCATCGCCCCCAAGCCGATGAACAGGCTCGAGAGCGTCTACCTCCCAGAGTTCTTCCGAGGATTCGGGACCACGATGCGGCACTTTTTCTCCTCGTTCGGCCAGGGGAAGACGAGCCGGACCATCCAGTACCCCGAAGAACGCCGGGAGCATTACAAACCCGAAGACGGCGGCATGGAGCCCAGCAACTTCCGCGGCATCCACCGCCTCAACCGCGACGAGGACGGCCGCGTCAAGTGTGTCGCGTGCATGATGTGCCCAACGCTCTGCCCCGCAAACTGCATCCACATCGTTGCCGAGGAGTCACCCTGGGACGACCGCGAGAAGTACCCCAAGAAGTTCGAGATCGATGAACTGAGGTGTATTTTCTGCGGGATGTGCGAAGAAGCATGCCCGGTGGACGCCATCGAGCTGACCACCGAGTACGACGTCGTGGGCCTCTCCAGACAGGAGATGATCTTCGACAAAGAGAAGCTGTTGTCGATCTTTGATGTCACAATAGATAAGAAGCCCATGTAGACAACACCGGGTTAGCGTACAACTAAGAAATCTGATATGTGATATTCGCTTTTATGGTACTTGCTCACTGCTGAGTCATATTTATCGAAGGCTCAACAAGGCACTGGCTATCTCGTGGCATGCCGGAGGACCTAGTTCCATATTGGAAGGGTATTCTGTGCGCTCACCAAAGTTAGCAGTCACACTAGCATTCGTTTATACCGCAGCGGCTAACGCTCAGGACGTCACATTCAGTTTCGCCGCCAACGACTCTCCCCAGCCGACCAACCAGAGCACATTCGCCGGTTCTGCCCTAGACGGCGGTATTTCCTCCAGTCGCGTGCTGAGTAACCTGCTCGTGGAGTCAAATGTGAACCGAGTTCTGCCTTTGGAGATCCAAAGCCGGTTCAATTCTGATTTCCAGCTCACATTCATAGAATCTGACCGACTGACTCCAAATGGACAGTATCTCCACTCGTACTTCATTGATGGGTCCTTCTGGTTTGACGATGACCCTTACATGGTGGTCACGATCGAGAACGGTGTCTTTACCACTCTTGGCGAAGCCGACCGATGGGGTACGGCTGCCAGTATCGTTGCTTCCAGCGACGCGGGCAGCATTGTGAGTTATGAGTGGCTTGGTGACGACAACTCGGATTACTCACTCTTTCAGGGTGTGAATGATGAGTCTTTCTCCGATGCCATTTTCTCGCTAACCAACATTACCTCCTTCCCACCGATCGGACCTCCTCAGGGCACGGTCGGCGTTGACATTGACCTTGCCACAGGTCTGCCCGAGTACAATTGGACTAGCGATGCTTCGTTTGCAGGCTCGACCAGCTTTGTGCCGAGCCCAGGATCTGCACTGGTCTTCGGGTGCGGGGTTCTAGCCATGAGCAGACGCAAGCGTCGGCAATAAAAGAAATCTAAGACTTTCACTCGATTTACTGGCACGTCCGGAAAGCCGTGGCATGTTCTGTCTGCGTGGTCAGTGGGACACCCGTCTTGTCGTGCGCGACAAGTCCGTGAAGTGAACCACCGACTGCGAAAGGCACACAATGCGTTTCTACACCCTCGCGGCTCTGACCATGACCGCGACGACCGCCTCGGCGCAGAATGTCACCTTCAGTTTCGCGTCTGACAACGCGTCCGAAAGGCCCACGTTCGCCGGGACCGCCGATGACGGCCAGATGAGCTTCTTCCGCGTCGGCACCGATCTGCTCGTCGATGACGCCAACGGACCGCTCCCAACGCTGGAATACGACACGCTCTTCTACAACGACTTCACACTGACCACGGTGGGATCAACTCTTCTCCCTTCAGGCCAGTACCTCCATACCTACTCGATCGACGGCTCGTTCAGTTTCCAGGGCGTCACTGTCATGACCGTCACCATCGAAGACGGCGTGTTCACCGCGTTGGGCGGCGAGTTCAGCTGGGGCTCGACCGCGACGATCCAGGCCTCGAGCCTCGCCGGAAGCACGGTGACATATGAGTGGATGACCGACGACCAGCCCGCGTACAACCTGTTCGATGGCGCGATCACGTCGGACATGACAGACGCGGCGTTCACGCTGACTCGCCTGCTCTCGTTCCCCGACGGGGGGCAAGAAACGCCAGGCGTAGCGCTCAATCCGGGCACCGGATTGCCGACGGACAACTGGCAGAGCGAAGGCTCTTACTCGGGCTCGGCGTTCTTCATCCCGGCTCCTAGTAGCGCACTCCTGGTCACCGCTGCTGGCATCGGGCTGGTCAGACGACGCCGCTGATCACCGCTCGCGATTCTCAATCAACTCATCACGCTCGCGAGGTCCGTATGCATGGCCTTCGCCGCGCGCGCCACGGCGTCCTGCCAGCGCTCATTTTCTCCCCGCTCCGGGTAGAGCACCGACCGGCTCGCGTTCACGAGCACCCCGCCTTGCTCGCAAAGCAGAGGCCTGAGATCCTCAGCCCCGCCTCCCTGTGCGCCGTAACCGGGCACGAGGAAATACTGCCTGGGCATCAACCCCCGCAGCGCCTCGCCGTCTGCGGACTTGGTCAGCCCGACCACCGCTCCGACATCGCTCATACCAGATTCGCCCAGCCTGTTCGCGCCGAGCCGGGCAACATGCGAAGCCATCATCTCGCCGACCGTGCCGCCCGATGACAGCTCGTTCGACTGCACCGCGTCGCTGTCCGGGTTGCTCGTGCGCACAAGAACGAACACACCGAGCCCAGCTTCGAGATAGGGCTCAACCGTCGATGGCCCGAGGTACGCGTTGACGGTCACCGAGTCGGCACCGGTTGCTTTCACGGCCTCGGCGTAGTGAGCCGCGGAGATACCTATGTCCCCCCGCTTCGCGTCGAGCACGACCGGGACACCTGCCGATCTCGCGTGCGAGGTCACACGCTCGAGCACCGCGACACCAGCGGAGCCGAACCGCTCGAAGCACGCGGACTGCGGCTTGAAAGCCGAGGCGTGCTCGCAAGTCGCGTCGATCACGCCCAAGCAGAACTGCTCGACGGCTTCGACATCAGACGACGACTTCGTGCGTACATCCTCAGGTATGCGCTCGATGACGGGGTCCAGCCCGATGCAGGTCGGCGAACCAACAGCTGCGATGCGTGCGTGCAAGCGATCGACGAAGCGGGCGTTGTCCATGCGACCTCCGAGCGAGTTGCCGCCTGAGCCTACGCTTGGTGTGCATGCCCGAGCCCACGCCCCAAGAGATCGACCTCAAAAAAGACAAGGGCCTGACCGTGCAGTGGCACGACGGCTCGGTGTCGTACTACTCCATCGCGTACCTCCGCAGGATGTCCCCCTCGGCGGACATGCGACAGCTCCGAGACGAGATGAAGAAGAACCCGCTGACGGTGCTCCCGGCAGGCTCTGGCTCGAACGAACCGGTCGTCGCACGCGGCGCAGAGCTGGTCGGCAACTACGCGATCCGCATCCGCTTCTCCGACGGGCACGACACGGGGATCTACTCGTGGGCGTACCTGCGGAGCATCGACCCCGCCAACAAGAAGACGGACGGGCCCGAAGGATCCGCGGGCGACGAAGCTGGCTCTTCCCATGAGTGAACGAATCGCACTCACATCACCGATCGCCGACGTGCCGGGCGTGCGCGATCAGACGGCTCGCGATCTAGCGACACTCGGCCTGCGCGCGGTCGGCCAGCTCGTCGCGTACCTCCCCTCGCGCCACGAGCACGAGGAAGCCGAGGCACCGATGTCGGAACTGGCGCCGGACCACATCGTCTCTGCAAGGGGCGAGATCACAAGCTGCCGACTCTCAGGTTACGGCAAACGCTCGCGCTTCCAAGCGGTCCTCACGGACGGGACCGGGCGGCTCGATCTTGTGTGGTTCAACGCGCCGTATCTCAGAGGCAAGCTCCACCCAGGCATGAGGCTGCGTGTGCAGGGCAAAGCCAAAACCTACAACCACGGCCTGCAGATCGCCAACCCGAAGTACGAAGTCCTGTCAGGCGAGGTCGAGCCAGACTCAGACAAGACAGAAGCCCGCCTGCGCCCGATCTACCCGGCTTCCGAGCGCGTGCCCTCCCGCGTGATCGAGCAGGCAATCGAGAAGGCACTGCCCATCGCGCTGCCCATGATCGAGGATCACCTGCCCGAGACATCCCGAACGGAACGCGATCTACCAAAGCTCGCCGACGCGTACCGGATGATGCACGCGCCGGAGAATGAGGAAGAGGTCGCCCGTGGCAGGCGCCGACTCGCCTACGACGAGCTGCTGATGCTCCAGCTCGGCGTCGCGATGAAGAGGTACCAGCTCCGCGACTCGCAGAGGGCGCCGGCTTTACGCGCGAGCCCGGCGACACACGACAAGATCCTCTCGATGCTGCCGTTCACACTCACTGGGGCGCAACAACGGGTCGTGGGTGAACTCTCTGGCGAACTCACGCGTGACATCCCGTCCAACAGGCTCATCCAGGGCGACGTCGGGTCCGGCAAAACGATGGTCGCCCTCTACGCGATGCTGCTAGCGGTCGAGTCGAAACACCAGGCGGTGTTGATGGCTCCAACAGAGATCCTCGCGGAGCAGCACTTTGAATCGATCACTCGGACTCTTGCAAACCAGGACGTCCGGGTCGAGCTCCTGACCGGATCGGTCACAGGAGGCGACCGAGACGCGATACTCGCAAGACTCGAAGAGGGAAAGATCAACATCCTGATCGGGACACACGCCTTGCTGACCGAGCATGTCAGGTTCAATTCGCTCGCGGTCGCGATCATCGACGAGCAGCACAGGTTCGGTGTCGAGCAGCGGGCGACACTGCGGACCAAGGGCGAGGACGAGGGAGGCACGACGCCGCACGTCGTGGTGATGACCGCGACCCCGATCCCGCGAACGGTTTCTCTCACGCTGTTTGGCGATCTGGATGTCTCCACGATCGACGAGCTGCCGCCCGGGCGTCAACCGATCGAGACGACCTACTCGCCACCCAAGGAGCGCGAGCGGGTCTACCAGGCCGTGCGCAGGCGTGTGGAGTCGGGAGAACAGGCCTACGTCGTCGCGCCCGCGATCGACAGCGAGTCGGGCGTGCTCGTCGGAGCGCGAGATCTGCAGCGCGAACTCGAAGAGGGTTTCCTGAGAGGGCTCCGTATTGCGCTCGTGCACGGCAGGCTCAAGCGCAACACGCGCGAGCACATCATGGAGCGGTTTCGACGAGGCCTGATTGACGTACTCGTTGCAACGACTGTGATCGAGGTGGGCGTGGACGTGCCCAACGCCACGGTCATGGTGGTTGAGCAGGCCGACCGCTTCGGGCTTGCCCAACTCCACCAGCTCCGAGGTCGGGTCGGGCGAGGCAGCAAGGCGTCCGAATGTATTCTGATTTCCTCTCCGGTGACGACCGACGGCGTCGAGCGGTTGAAGATCATGACCAAAACAGGGGATGGCTTCCGCATTGCTGAGCGAGATTTTGAGATTCGCGGCCCGGGTGAGATATTCGGGTCCAAGCAGTCGGGTCTGCCTCCATTTCGTGTTGCCGATCTGATTCGTGACACAGATCTCTTGGTGCGCGCCAGAATTGACGCACAAGAATGGATCAGGCGCTCTCCAGAGCTGTCATTTGAAGGGGAAGAACTGGTGCAGCAGCGTGTTTTTAAGACACACGGAAGGTGGCTTGGGCTTGGAGATACAGGGTAAGTTGAGGCGATACAGAGCTGACTTGTTGGCGACTTGATAGGATGCCGTCCGGGCAACCAGCCGCCAGACAACCTCGGAGACCGAGCCATGTCCTCGATCGAAACCGCTTCCCCACTCCACGAACGCCTCTTGGCCGCCACAGGCGATCGCACCTACCGCAAAGTCGGCGAGATGACGAGTACCCACCCAGAGACCGTCCGCAGATACCTCCAGGGCCAGTCTCCGAGCGTCGAGTTCGTGACTGCGCTGTGCAGCGCCCTCTCGATCAGTGGGCAGTGGCTCCTGACGGGCGAGGGTCCAATGAGAGCCGCCGACGCGAAGCAGCATGCACTCAGCCAGGCAGATCCGGGGGAGCTTCTCAAGGCAATTGCCGGTACGCTGGATGACCTCGGGGACAGACTCGACAGGCTTGAACTCTTTGTACAGTCACTCGAAGTAAGGGTGCGGGGCAAAGCCCAGCTCATGACAACGGCACAAGAGTCGCTCGCCCCCGAGACTGAGGCCGGAGAAGGTGATGGATCGGGACCCGCTGCTGAGAGAACCCACGCCGATGGCCGAGCGCGACGCATCGGAGAAGCTATCGCCAAGCGACCATCTCAAGCTGCTGGTTGATCTGATGAAACCCACGGGCCCCGAACTCGCTCGCAGATGGCTCGCGGCTCTGACGCTTGTCCCCGAAGAAGAACGCGAGGGCGTCATAGAGAGCGTCGAGGCGGAAATCCTGAGGCAGTTCGCGTCTGAATGAGGACTGATTCTTCGATCCCCTACCATCGAGCATGTCTTTCAACGAACGACTCGCCGACCAACTCCACGAAATGGCAACTTTGCTCGAGCTCACCGGCGCCAACCGGTTCCGGATCGCCGCGTTCTCGAAGGCCGCGCGCGCTGCCGAGAACCACACGCAGGACTTCAGCACACTCGACGACAAAGGGCTGATCGCTATCGACGGCATCGGCAAAGGCGTCGTGGCGATCGTCCGCGAGCTCAGCGAAACAAACGAGATCGAAGAACTGAGCGCGCTGCGAGACGAGGTCCCCGATGGACTCATCGATGTGCTCGATATACAGGGTCTCGGACCCAAGACGGTTCGTCAGCTCTGGAACGACCTGGGCGTTACAGACCGCGCGAGCCTGAAGAAGGTCATCGACGACGGCAGCATCCTCGAGCTCCCTCGCATGGGTCAGAAAACGGTCGACAACATCAAGACCGCGCTGACGTTCGCTTCCAAATCGAACGAACGTCTCCCGCTGGGACTCGCGGCGATCGTCGCCGACCGGCTTGTCGATAGATTGAGCGCTATCAAGGGTGTCAAGCAGTGCGAGGCGGCGGGCTCGTATCGGCGCGGGCGGGACACGATCGGCGATATCGACATTCTCGTCGTTGCGAGTGATCCGGAGAGCGTTCGCGAGGCGTTCTGTGAAGCCGATGATGTGGAGCAGGTCGTCGCACGGGGCGAGACCAAGTGCTCGGTGCGGGTGAAGATCGCGACCGATACGGGGCGCTGGAAAGGACAGGCCAAGGCGAACGCCACGGTCGGCGCCGACCTGCGGATCGTGCCCGCCGAGAGCTTCGGTGCTGCACTGATGTACTTCACAGGCTCGAAGGAGCACAACGTCCGCCTGCGTGAGAAGGCGCTCAAGCAGAAGCTCACGCTCAACGAGTACGGCTTGTTCCCTCTCGACAAGGACGCCGAGGGCTCGCCCCAGAGCAGGGGCGTTAAGCCGGTCGCATCAAAAACAGAGAAACAGGTCTACACGAAGCTCGGCTTGCCCTACATCCCACCCGAGATCCGTGAGGACATCGGTGAGCTCGATCTCGATACGTCGCCCAAGCTGGTCGAACTGGGCGACATCAAGTCCGAGCTCCACGCGCACACCACCGCGTCCGACGGCAAGATGAGTCTCGATGAACTCGTACAGAACGCGCTCGACCGCAGATTCCACACGATCGCGGTCACCGACCACAGCCGATCCAGCGTGCAGGCCGGCGGACTTTCTGTCGAGCGCCTGCGCGAGCAGCGCGACGCGATCGACGAGGCGCAGGCGGACTTTGGGAAGGACATCAAGATCCTGGCAGGGTCGGAGGTCGACATCCTGTCGGACGGCTCGCTCGATTACGACGATGACGTGCTCGCCGAACTCGACATCGTCGTCGCCAGCCCCCACGCGGCGCTCACGCAGGATCCAAAGACCGCAACCAAGCGGCTGCTGAAAGCCATCGAGCACCCGATGGTGCACATCATCGGGCACCCGACCGGGAGGCTCATCAACCGCAGGCCCGGGCTCTCGCCCGCGATGGACGAGTTGATCGCTGCGGCGGTGGAACACGATGTTGCGCTCGAGATCAACGCCCACTGGATGAGGCTCGATCTGCGGGACAGCCATGTCCGGGCCGCGGTCGAGGCTGGGTGCAAAGTCGCAATCGACTGCGACGACCACGCGCCCGAGGACTTCGACAACCTGCGATTCGGGGTCGTGACCGCCAGACGGGGCGGGCTCACGCCCGAGTTGTGCGTCAACGCGTGGAGCAAGACGAAACTCCACAATTGGCTGAAGTCGAAGCGGTAAGCTGTGTGTATGGCACACCTCACACGACTCGTCTGCGCACTACTCGTTCTGCTCGGTACGGCGCGAGCCAACTCCGCGCTCGCACAAGAAGGAGACGAATCCGTGCGCGTGCTCGTCTTCACGAAAACAGCTGGCTTCCGGCACTCATCGATCCCCGAGGGGGTCGAAGCATTCCGGAAAATCTGTGTGGAACGCGATTGGCCGGTTGAGCACACAGAAGATGCCGGTGCGTTTACGGATGAGAACCTGAGCGGGTACGACGCTGTTGTGTTTCTCAACACAACGGGCGATGTGCTCGACGACGATCAGCAAGGCGCGTTCGAGCGGTTCATCCAAAACGGGAAAGGTTTCATGGGTGTCCACGCCGCGGCAGACACGGAGTACGACTGGCCCTGGTACGCCAAGCTCGTCGGCGCACAATTCAAGAGCCACCCGCGGATCCAGCAGGCGATCATCCGCGTCGTGAACCGTGAGCACGCGTCAACAAGGCACCTCGGCGCCGATTGGACGCGAACCGACGAGTGGTATGACTTCAGGGCGGTTCCGTCAGAGGACGTCAGCCGACTCCTCGAACTCGACGAATCCAGCTACGAGGGCGGGTCGATGGGCGACGACCACCCGATCGCGTGGTACCACGAGTACGACGGCGGCCGCGCGTTCTACACGGGCGGCGGGCACACGAAGGAGTCGTACTCGGAGCCTGATTTCGTCAAGCATCTCGCGGGCGGGCTTGAGTGGGTGCTGGGAGAATCAGAATGATCTCTCACGAGTCTGTGCGCTAGACTCCCCCCGGCTGCGGTCAAGCCATGACATCCGATTCAGGAGCGCCCCGCGAACTCGGGGCGGTGTGTCATGTTCGATCGAATGTCCGACGGCTTCAACAACGTCTTCCGCAAGCTCTCTGGTCGAGCTGAGATCTCTGAGGCCAACGTCCGCGAGGCGATGGAAGAGGTCGAGACCGCGCTGCTCGAAGCCGACGTGCACTACGACGTGGCGAAGAAGTTCTGCAAGGATGTCGTGCAGGATGCGCTGGGCAAGGAGGTCACCAAGAGCCTCAAGCCCGGGCAGGAGATGATCGGCATTGTCAACGACCGCTTGATCGAACTCCTGGGCGGGCAGCCGGGCGAGGACGGCAGCGAGCCCAAGGGGATCATGAAGGTCGCGCCGGGCCCCACTGTTGTCATGATGTGCGGGCTGCAGGGCTCGGGGAAGACGACCACGTGCGGCAAGCTCGCGGCGCACCTGAAGAAACAGGGCCGGAGCGTCATGCTCTGCGCCGCGGACCTGCAGCGACCCGCCGCGGTCGAGCAGCTGGGGATCGTGGCAAGCCAGGCGCACGAGAAGATGCCGGGCAACGCGCCGGTATCGTTCTACTCCGAGCCGGACAAGTGCGACGAGTACGGCAAAGCGGTCGGTGTGGCGGTCAAGGTCTGCCAGAACGCGCTGAAGAAAGCGCGCGAGCAGGACGTGGATGTGCTCATCCTCGACACCGCGGGCCGGCTTCACGTCAACGACGAGCTCATGGGCGAGCTGCGCCAGGTCAACACGGCGATCCAGCCCCACCAGATCTTCCTTGTCGTTGACGCGATGACCGGTCAGGACGCGGTCGAGAGCGCCAAGGCGTTCCACAGCCAGCTCGAGATCGACGGCGTCATCCTCAGCAAGTTCGACTCCGACACACGGGGCGGTGCAGCACTCTCGGTCAAGTCCATCACCGGCGCCCCTATCCGGTTCATCGGAACAGGTGAGACGCTGGGCGACATGGAGGTCTTCGCGCCGGACCGGATCGCGAGCCGAATCCTGGGCATGGGCGACATGGTCAGCCTCGTCGAAAAGGCTCAGCAGGAGGTCAGCGAAGAAGAGGCGATCAGGCTTCAGGAGAAGATGGCCAAGGGCGAGATGACGATGGACGACTTCCTGAAGCAGCTCAAGACCCTGCGCCGGATGGGCCCGATGAAGCAGCTGCTTGGCATGCTCCCGGGCGTCGGGCAGGCGATGAAGAACATCGAGTTCGATGAGAAGGAGCTCGACCGCGTCGAGGCGATGATCGGGTCGATGACCAAGGACGAGCGCGAGAAGCCCAAGATCATCGACAACTCACGCAAGCGCCGGATCGCCAAGGGGTTTGGGGGCGATCAGAGCCGGGTCGGGCAGATCGTCAAGCAGTTCGGCATGGTCAGCCAGATGAGCAAGCAGATGGCCAACCTCGGAGCCGGGGGCAAGGTCAGCGCGGTCAAGCAGCTCGCCGCGGGCGGCGGCATGGAGGGCATGATGCCAGGGCTCTCTGGGCTTCCAGGCATGTCCGCCAGGGGCTCAACCAAATCCGGATCGGGCGGTAAGAAGAAGTTCAAGCAGCGCAAGAAGCGCAGGTAAGCTCGAACACACCGATCCTCGGAGATGACAAATGAAGAAGCACACGGCTGCGATCCTCGGTGCGGCAGCGGTCCTCGCAGCTGGCGGGTTCACCGCCAGGGCGGTCTTTCAGCCGACCGATGCCGAGCGCATGCCCGAGGTGGCGCAGGCCGACCTCGACGCGATCGACGAGGCCATCGTGGCGTTGTACGACGTGATCTCAGGCCCCGCCGGCGAAGAACGCGACTGGGACCGTTTCCGTGCCATGTTCACATCTACCGCGCACATGGGCGCATGCTTCACCCGCCCCGACGGGTTGGTCAATTCGATCACTATGACGCCAGAGGAATACATCGAACGATCCGGCCAGATGCTCGTTCAGATTGGCTTCACCGAACGTGAGACACACAGGGTACTCGAGGTTTACGGCTCGATCGCGCACGCATTCAGCACCTACGAGGGCATCGGGAACGCAGACGCAGAAACACCGCTGGAAGTCGCCGGCGTCAACAGCATCCAACTCATACGCACCGACGATGGCTGGAAGGTCTTCTCGCTCATCTGGAACCAGGCGTCCGCGGAGATACCCGTGCCTGTTCGGTACACCGCACAAGATAAATAAGAGCTCCTGATCAGTCCTTGTTGATCGGCAGAAAGTCAGGCCTCTTGCCCGCGATCCAGTCCTGGAAACGGGGCCAGAAGACCTCCTGCAGCAGGATCTTGATGCACGCTGCGAGCGGGATCGCCAGCAGCAAGCCGTAGACACCCATGAGTGCGCCGCCCGCGAGGGTCGCGAACAGGATCGTCGGTGTGTCCATGCCCGTGGATTTGCCCTGGATGAGCGGCGTCCAGACATAATCGTCGAGCGCCTGCCCGATGAAGTAGAAGATGACCGGCGCGCCGAGCGTCCAGAGCAGCGAACCCCTGATTCCTGTGCGCGATTCGAGCCAGAGCAAGAGGATCGAGACCGGGATGCCAACGAGCGCCGCGTAGGGCACGATCGAGAGCACCGCGACCGCAACACCGAGTAGCACGGGTGCGGGGACGCCGATGATCCAGTAACCGACCGAGAACACGATCGACTGGATGAACGCGATCGTGAGCCGACCGCGTATGAATCCGGCGATCACCGCATCGAATTTCTTTAGGAGATCTAGCGTCGTTTCGGCGTGATCTTCAGGGATGAACTTCTTCCCGAACTCGAGCACGTTCCCGAAGCTGTTGGCGATAAAGAAGAAGAAAAACGCAGTCAGAAAGAGCGTGAACCCGACATAGACAACCGAGCTGACAAACCCGATGAATGTCTGCAGCGCGGCCTGGCCTGTCTGCAGGCTCTGGTTCACAAGAGCGTTGGCGTTTGCCTCCACCCACGACACCACAATCATCATGGCGCTGTCGAACTGTTCTTCTCCCTCCGTGCGCGGGCGTCGCTGTCTGTGAGGCGTGCTTTCGTCGATCGCTTCGGCTTCACCCTCACTTGCATCCGCGAGCTGGGAATCAGCATCTGGCTCTGATTCAGTGCCGTCCGTGACGAGCTGATCGTCTTGATCTGCAGCATTGACTGACTCGTCGTTCTCCGTCCCTGGCGATTCACCCGTGGGCTGCTCGCCTGATTCGTCGCCGGTCATGGCCTCGGCGTCTTGCTCTGCCTGCAATTGAGCCTCGAGCTCTCGCTCACGGGCTTCAAGAACGGTGTCCACGATCCAGATCGGGATGCGCCCGTCGACCTGATCCTGTCTGTACTGGTCATCAGGGTTCTCGATCGCTTCCTTGATCTGGTTCGCGGTTGTCGCGAGCTCTCCCGCGAGCTGCACGCCCTGGATCGCTGCGAACGAGAGACCAACGACCAACGGCACGACAACTACCAGCGCGCTCGCGCCGATGATGCCCGCGACGGCGCCCTGCCTGCTCACCCATTCGCGCTTCGTGGCCCACTTGATCACGGGCTCGAACAGATACGCAAGCGTGATCGCCAAGAGCAGCGGCACGGTCACGACGCTCAGCTTGTAACCGAGCCAGAAGACGCCAAACACAGCCAGCAGCACCAGCACATCGCGCACGGGCTGGATCTGCCAGAGGTGCCGATCGAGCCAACGCCCCTCGTGCTGCTCGTTCTGTTCGTTCGTCTCGCCTTGATCGCTCATCGCGGCACAGGATACACCAAGAACAAGACCCCCGAGAGGGGGTCCTGATGGTGCGGATCAACTGTGATGCTGTTGATTCAGATCAGCTCGCCCTCGGCGAACGCTTCGTCAAACTCGTAGACGCTGATGAAGTCATCCATGCTGTCCTCATCGGTCTTGCGGAGGATGCCAACGTTGATGAGCGCAAAGACGACCTTGCCGAAGTCATCGGTGGAGTGGACGTTCCAGTGTCCGAGGACCGTGCGGGCGAGCGGGCCGTAGCGGCGGATCGCGAGATCACGCAGACCCAGGCAGAGTTCCTGCCCAGAGACATGGCGAGACTCGTCGGCGACCATTTCCTCCTGCCTGCCCCTTGAGGACATCTCGGAGGCGTGCTGGAGCCCGTCGCGGACGAACTCGAAGACCTGCGGGCTGAACCCGCCTGCATCCTTAGCCAGCTTGTGCCAGTCGATGACTGGGACTTCGGTACTCATCGCAAACACTCTCTCGGCCAGTCGCCGCCGGCCGCTTGAGCCGGTCTCTCCGGTCCAATCGTATCAGGCTCCCAACCGACCTCCAAGGCCGATTCCGGGCTCCCGATACCCTTTCATGGGATCTGATACGTGGTTGTGTCTGCTTTGGATCTTCTCGGAGCCAAAACGGTGGTTTCTCTCCACCGGACCACCCCACCAGACGTTAGAAACAGGTGTGCCTCAGGCGTAGGCGTGCAGTCCGGGCAGGAGCAGGTTCACGCCGAAGTACGTCCAGAGCATGATGAAGAACCCAATGACGCTCAGCCACGCCGTGACAAGCCCGGGGTTCTTGACGCCCGCGAATCGCACGTGGATGACGATCAGGTACACGATCCATGTCACGAGCGCCCAGGTTTCCTTCGGGTCGAACGCCCACCAGCGTCCCCACGAGTGGTCGGCCCACCACGCGCCCAGCAGCGTGCCGACGCCGAGTGTCCAGAACGCGAGTTGAAGCACGCTCATCTGCGCGGTGTGCAGATCCGAGAGCGTGCGCGCCACGCCGGTCGGCTTGCCCTCTTCGATCCCGAGAGCGTCCGCAGCGAGCAGCGGCTGCATGTCTGCGCCGCGCATCTTGGACATGTAATGCGTACCCAGGTAGAACAGGCTCACGATGAAACCGAGCGCGATCAGGCCGTAGGAAGCGAGCACGGTCGTCACGTGGTATTTGAGCAGCACACTCGTATTCAGGATCGCCGCTTCGTTCTGGATGTCCTTGCCGGGCACCCCGGTCTGCGTCGCGGTGATCAGCACGAGAAACCCAACTCCCGCGGTCGCGGCGCCGAAGAGCCACTGCTTCTTGTACAGCATCAACGCACCGCCGACGATCGCGGCGAACAGGCTCAGGCCGGTCATCGACTCGAACTGGTTCTGGATCGCGAACCGGTTCGCGACGAGACACCTGAGCGTGAAGCCCGTCGCGTGCATGACGATCGCCGAGATGAGAAACGCGATGCCGAGCCCGATGATCCATTTGCGGCCCGTACCGAACGCGAGCATGAGCGCGACGAGCGCGAAGCCGTAGAGCCAGAGCCCCCACTCAAACGCGTTGAGCGAGTTGTAGAGCGACTCGACCCGGAGCTTTGATGTCGGGTACTGGGCGGTGTTGATCGCAGGGAGCGCCGCAGCCAGGTCTGCGATCGCCGTGTTGACCGCGTCTGCGTCGGCTGCGCGCCACGCATCACCGAGCCTGCGAGAGATCGCCCCAAGATCTGTATCGCTCCCCCACTCACTCAGATGGTGCCACTTGTCCTGCTTCGACTCCGGCGCGACCATCAGCAGGTTGTTGATGTTGTTCTGGTAGAGCCCAACCCTGCGATCGATCATGCCGATCGATTCGCGATAGGCCGGGTCCGACTCGTACGTCTGGAATATCTGGCCTCCGAGCTGGACCGCCATCGCCGGCGAGATCCGGCCCAGCTTCGTCCACCGCTCACGCGCGGACCCATCATCGGGGAACGCGATCTCAACGAACGCGCGCCGCGCGGGGAGGAAATCCACGGCGATGATCGGCTTGTCTATGTAGTACACCGGATCGATCGCAAGATCGATGAGTGTGAACATCGGGTCATACTTGAGCTTCAGCGACTTGCCGTTCGACGCGGGCTTGCCCGGTTCGTCGTAGCGACGCTTGCCGGTGAGCTGTGACACGGTCTCCTCGGCGAGCGTGCCCATCGTTTTCACTCTGCCGTTGTGGAAGACCGCGGCGCTGCGCAGATGTGAGAGATCGACCAGCTGCGCGAAGGCGTGCTTGTCGTCGGGCGATGCGGTGTTGTGCCCGCCGGGCTCACCGAACGGGTTGACGATCACCCCCTGCTGCTCGGCGACGAGCTGCGCATCAGGGTGCGCGTTGCCCGCGGGTGCCTGCTGGGCTTGAGCTGCCAGAGCAAGTGAAGCCGTGATAAGTAGAACGAGTGCGCGGATCATGCCGGGACCGTCCCTTCCGAATCGCTCGCGTTGTCAGCGAGCTGCTGCTGAATCTTTCGTTTCTGTCGGCGGACGAGCCAGGGCTTGATGTAGAACGCCCAGGGCGTGCCGACACCCATCAGGACGCCGCCCAGCGCGATAATGTGGATACCCGGGTTGTTGCCAACGCCGAGGATCGTGAAGTTCGCGCGGGGTCTCTCAAGCAGGCCTTGGTCAACGAGCTGCTGGCTCTGCTCCCAGCCCGCGCGATCCCACCCAGCCTGCGAGAACTTGTACTGCGTCGGGCTCAGGTGGCTCGCGATCGCGCCAACCAGGTTGGACATGTACCCACGCCTGCTCGACCACTGGAACGGTGCCTTGAGCGGCGCGTTGAGCCTCGTGATGTGGTCGTAAGGCTCGAACTGCCCACCCGTCGGCTCGACACGGAGCAGCGACTGGTAATCGCGGGGCGAGCCGCGGTGGTCGTAGCTGAGCATCTCGAAGTCGAGCATCCGGATCTGGAATCCCGGGAGTCTGTGCTGCACACGACCGAACACGAGCGAGATCTGGCGCCCATCGGGCAGGCTTAAACTCCGCTGTGATGCGGTTCGGAGCGACGTGACATCAGTGAATTTGCAGAACGGCAGCCAAACGACCTCTTTCCAATCCGCGCTGAGATGCGACACTTCGACGGCGATCATCGCTCGGTCGTACGTCCCAACAAAGTTGCCGTCCTGCGCATCAGCCGGCACGGGCTCAGGCAACTCGGCCTGCTTCGCATCGACCCAGCGATCCGCGAGGTCGAACGAGAGTCGCGGCACCGGCTCCTTCAGGCGATCACCGGCTTTGAGCCCCTCGTTCTTCACGAGCGTCATACTCGTGCGCACGATCGATGAGACCTCACCGGTCTGCGGGTCTTCATTGAAATAAACCTGGAACTTGCTCGCGTCGATGAACCCGACGCGGATGCGCTGGTCGGGGTCGCTCCGCAGGGGCATGCCGTCGTCGGTCGCGCCTTCACGCAGGTCTTGCGATATCTCGGGGAAACGGTGGTACACCCACCGCACGAAAGGATCGCCCTCGGGCGGCTCGACCTGCACAAACGCGACGCTGCTCGTCGCGCCCTCGTAGCCAGGCGTGACGATCGGGAAGGGCGGCTCCTCGGCGATCTGCTGGAGCGTGACGTGCCAACCCGTGTCCCCCACCGGTGTGCGAACGCCCGTCGGCGGCGTCATGACCGAGCGGTAGTCCGCTTCGGGGATCTCGATCACAAACCCGAACGGTGCGCCGCGTGGGAGTTCCTCGCCGAGATCTCGCCAGCGCACCGGGTCCATGCCCCGGGCATACTCAACACCGATATCGGTGATATCGCGCATGCCGTGGGCCGGGTCGTTCGGTGCAAACGCGAACCAGAACGCGCGCCTGCCTTCTTCGTCGTGTTCGCCTGACTCGCTGATGTGATTGACCAGATACACGATCTGCAGAGGTTGGCGCCTTCCGGCAGGCCGCGGCGGGTCCACGCGCTGCCAGAATGTCTCCGGTTCTGCGTACGACGCGAAACCAACGACCCTGAACTCGAGACCGTCGCTGTTGTCACCCGGGATGGAGATGCCGATCGCGCCGTTGTCTTCGTGCCTGTGCACAAGCTCGGGCGAGACGAGCGACTGCACTGTCTCGCCCCGGCCTACGTCGAGGTTGTAGTCGTTGTACCTGGGCAGCCCTGTGATCCGGCGCTGCTGCCAGTCCATGCCCGTGTGAAACCAGAGCGCCGGGTCTTCGCGGTCGTAGAACGCCGCCTGGGCAGGGCCGGCGCCCGTCCCGGCGTGGCCCTGCATCGCGCCGCCCGCGAGCAGGAGCGTGTCGCCCTCCTGCTTGAACATCTGGTAGTAGATGCTTCCGACCGCGATCAGGACGATCCCCGTGTGCACGGTCAGCACTCCGAGGTTGACAAACCTGAACTCGATCCGGCGGATGGTCGCAATGATGAGGTTGATCGTGAAGATCATGAGCATCACGCGCATCGGCCACCACGCGTAGAACTCGAGCTCCGTCATCTCGAAGAGCGGCAACCTCCGGATCGTGGTGCTCGCGTTGGCTTCGACAAAGCCGGCAAAGAGCCTGAGCCCCTCGCCCGTGGACTGTTCATACCGCAGCGCGGGCCAGATGAAGTCAGTCCAGAACACAACACCCGCGGCGGTGATGACGACCAGCGAACCCGTGGAGAACAAGAACGATGGTGCACGCCCCATCGACTTCTGGGCTGCGATCTTGCGCGAGATCAACGCACAGATGCCACCCGGCACGACAGAGACAGCGAGCATCGAGGCAATGTAGATGATCCACGTCGGAATGAGTGCAAGCAGCCCAACCGGAACGCTCGCCAGCACCGCGTAGAGCGCCACCCCGATCAGCATGAAGAGCGCGAGTGTGATTGAACTCAACGCGTGAAGCACAAGCCGAACGGGCGTGAGTGCCCCCGTCAGGTGCTCCTTGTCCCAGGCCTGTACTCGACGCCATTTCGCGCTCAAACCGGTCTCCGCTCCACGCTCGAATTCGCTTCCCCGACTGTACGCAGACCGCCCAATTCGTTCTGCTTTACCGGATCAATTCTCGTCTAACGAGAAAACGAATCCGCCCCCGCGACCCACCTCGGAGAGGCGTCAGAGGACATCACGCGGTGCAAAGGATCGCCTGCACCAATCGCCTCGACGGCGATGATTCCCGCCGGGGCTGCTCCCTCTGAGAACAGGATACGGGTCTCTGGTTCACACAGAACCCGAGCTCCGCTTGTCGTCATCATCCGCAGGAGTAATCGCGGGTCAGCTTTGTCTCGCCTGTAGAGCAAGCGTGCCTCGGCGAGAGGGCTCAGGCCGGTGGTCGCGACCTCTTCGGGCGGCAGGTTGATGATCGAATCGGTGCCGAGCGCAACCGTGATCCCCCGATCCATCATCTCCTGGTACCGGTGCGGCCCGAACGAGTTTGCTGCGCCGAAGTACTCGCTGGCTCGCGGGCAATACACCACCGGAGTGTTTGTAAGGGCAAGCAGATTGAGGTCGTCGTCCGAGCACTGATTGACGTGCACGGCGCTCATGTCGAAACCAGCAAGAACCGCTGACAGGTGCTGAACAGGCGAACTGCCCTTGCCGAACACAGCGGTGGATCGTTCATCCCAGATCCCGAGCCTCTGGATCAACTCGAGTTGAGGGCCGGCACCCTCGGCCACGAACTGACGCTCCTCAGCGGACTCCGCGAGATGCGTGATCAGCGGTAGATCGAACCGTTCGGCGAGCTTCCCCGCGGCGAGATAGGCCTCCGGAGCGACGGTGTTGGGTGCATGAGGCTGGAGGCCGAGTCTGATCTCGCGCCTGCGTTTCACAGGTGTGGCCTCGAGCAGATCCCTGATTCGGTCAACAGACGACTGTGTTCTGGTTCCGATGGCGAAGAACTCGAGGTAGCTGACGCCCCCGAGCCCAGATTCCGCGAGGATTTCGAACGGGATGAGCGAGGGCTGGCCCATCGGAGCCCCGGCGATATCCCCCACCAGCGACACGCCGCCCCTCTTGAGCAGATCACAGCCCTGGCGCACGGCCTCTGCGATCTGGTCCGGCTCATCGCGGCGTCCGTCGCGGACCATGTCGACCCAGGAGACGAACCCATCGCTCGGGTCATACGGCTGGGGCCCGATGTGGGTGAGGTCAAGGTGCGTGTGCGCGTTGACGAGGGCGGGCAGGATGATGTGCCCAGAGCAATCGGTGCGCACCGCAGATGGCGCTGCTTCGTGCGCGAGAACGTCGCGTTCGTGACCGACTGCGAGAACGCGCAAAGTCTGCTTGGTTTGCGCTAGAAGCAGTGCTACCTGTGAATTAGCGTCGCTTGTAACCGACAGATTTGCGTCGCAAATTGCGTCGGCGATGATCAGTTGAACAGAACTTGATCTTCTGGTCATGATCTTGTGATCTCCCGCGACACTCGACACTGCACGTTGGTATCCTTGCCTGTCCGACGGGTCTGCGCCCTCGGTAACGGCCTGCGATTTGAACGCGGGCTCTGGTGGTTGGGACGATCCAGAGAAGGAGTGGTCGATGTTCACAGGTAATGGGAAGAAGGCTCTTGCATCCACGATCCTCGTTTCGGGGCTTGCCCTCGGATTGGGTGGATGCGTCTCGCAGCAGCACTATGACCAGATGGAGATGCAGTACCGTGCCGCTGCGGACCGCAACGCCGAGCTCGCGCGTGAGAATGAGCAGCTCCAGAGCGCTCTGGCACTCCAGGGCAACGCCACCAACGACACCCAGAGCACGCTCGGCCAACTCCGCGCTGAGAACGAGCGTCTCCGCGGCGAGCTTGCCTCGAACGCAGATCTCCTGCTCGATCTGGACAACCAACTCCGCGGCCTGCAGCTCATGGACCCCGCGACCGACCGCGCGTTGCGTCAGCTCGCCGCTCAGCACCCGGATGTGGTGGAGTATGACTCTGAGCGCGGCATGCTCCGCTTTAAGAGCGACCTGACTTTCAATTCGGGCTCGGACCAACTCCGCGAGGGCGCCCAGCAGACACTGTCAATGCTCGCCAACGTCCTCAAGGGCCAGGAAGCCGCTCAGTACCAACTGCACATTGTTGGGCACACCGACTCGCAGCAGATCAGCTCGGGCACGGCCCAGCGTCACCCGACCAACACGCACCTCTCGGTACACCGCTCGATCTCGGTCAAGCGTCAGCTGACCTCGCTCGGTATCCCTGCTGACCGGATCCTGGTCGCTGGCTGGGGCGAGTCGAAGCCGGCGGTCCCCAACTCGGCATCGGGCAACACGCCCCAGAACCGCCGGGTCGAGATTTTCTTCCGCGCCGACCGGAACGCAGCGGGCAGCACGGGCTCGACTGGCACTAGCGGCGCTGACCGCACCCAGGCCCCGACTCGGGCGATCGATCCGACCAAGTAAGCGCATACGCTTCACTCACAGCCGCCCCACCGCTCGTTTGATACGGTGAGGCTCACGAGGGAGCGTACCCGTCGCTGATCAGACCCAATCAAGTTCACCAAGCCGAGACCCGCTGACTCTGTTGGCGGGTTTTGGTATGCGCATCGATCATGTGCTCAAGGGCGCGGGCAACTTCACGAAGTTTGCCGCCGCAACGGTGCACGGATTGGCGACGCCCTGGACCTGGCTCAAGTGGGACCGCTTCGCGAAGCAGCTGTTTTTCATCGGAACGATGAGCATCCCTGTGCTCGCGATCACGGGCGCGTTCATCGGGATGATCCTCGCGATCGAGGGCTACCTCCAGTTCGCTGCGATCGGTCAGGAAGTCCGCCTGGGCGGCGTGATCAACATCTCACTGACGAAACAGATCGGGCCGGTGCTCGCTGCGGTGATCCTGGCGGGCCGGGTTGGGTGTTCGCTGACCGCGGAGCTTGGCTCGATGCGCGTAACTGAGCAGCTCGACGCGATGCGCTCGATGGCAGCCGACCCGATCCGCGTGCTTGTGTGCCCGCGTGTCGCGGCGTGCGTGCTCATGATTCCTGCGCTCACGATCGTCTCAAATGCGTGCGGCGTCTTCGGCGGGTGGTGGGTCACGACGCAGGTGTACGAGGCCAACAGCGATCAGTTCTGGCGTTACTCGGCGGCGCTGGTGACCTGGTTTGATCTGTTCAACGGGATCACCAAAAGCATCGTGTTCGGCTTCGCGATCGGGCTGATCAGCTGCTACAAGGGCTTCAACTGTCGCCCGGGCGCGGTTGGTGTTGGTCGCGCGACAACGGACTCGTTCGTCACAAGCTTCCTTGCGATCGTCGCGATCAATCTGGTGCTGGCCAAGCTGCTCAACGAGTTGGACCTGTGGCGCACGGGCGGCGTGCTCCGAGCGGTGTTCACCTGATCAGCTGGTCTGGGCATTGAGATCTTCTTCTGTCACGCGCTTTGGCGCAAAGAAGAATGCAGCGGCAAGAGCAAACACCACGCCTGCAACGCCCGCGAGCATGAAGTCCCATCCGAACTCAAGTGACGCGTCGTTATCGAATTGGGGCTTTGGTCTCGACACAGGCGGGATCGAGGTCATCGCCGCGTCGTACTGCCAGGTTCCCTCGAGGAGCTCGCCTTCCTTTGGAGGTTCGTTGCCGCGCCGCTTGGAGGGGTATGCGAGGCGCTCGTGCACGATCTCGCCCGACTCCTTGAGTTCGTAGAGGTCGAACATCCAGCCGTTGTTCCAGACCTCGCCCCATGTGCGGTGGTCAGTGCCCGGGGGCGGCGTGCGGACGACGATGACGAGCCGATCGTCGAGGGTGTCGTCGAGGATGCCCTGCATCGCGTCCTTGCCGCTCATGCCCTTGACGAGCACGAACCTGTAGACGCGGAGCCAGTCTTCGTAGCGTCTGAGATCAGGCAAGAAGTCGAGATCGTTGGGGATGGTCTCGCGGATGCGGAGGGACTCATCGCCGAAGCTGACGCTAACGTAGACCTGGTCGCTTTCAGATGTCTCCTCAGTGAACTTCACTTCGTTGAGACCGAACGCGAAGTGCTCGTCGAGGACAGGTGAGAAATAGGCACGAGCGGGGAGCTCGTTCTCGTTGTAGTTCGCGATCTTCTTGGCGAGCGACGCGACCGCGATCACAAACGCCACGACGGAGAGCGCCATGATGGTTGCGGTGACTGGTCTCTTTGGTCTCATGATTTCCTGGGGTGCAGCGGCGAGTGTTTAGTGCTCTTCCTCGCCGTGATCATCGTTGGCGTGTTCTTCATCGTGATGCTCGCCGTCTTCGGCGTGATCATCCCCGTGGTCGTCGTGCCCGTGATCGTCATGGCTGTGGCCGTGCCCGTCGTCGAGGTGTTCCCAGACGCCGGTCGAGAAGAGCCCGGGGGTGAGGCCTGAATGCGAGCGGCTTTGCCAAGCGTCCGAGAGTGCCGAGCCGCCGTGGTCGTCGTGGTGACCGTGGGCTTCGTAGTCCTCGATGCCGTGCTCGGCGATGTAGTTGTCTTTCACACGCATGTAGACGGGGCCCGCCGCGGAATTGATATCAACTCGCCCTTTGGATGCGCCGTGTTCGCCGAAGCCGACACCTGACCCGCCGCTGATCACTTCGCCCGAGCGCCATTCTGTGATGTGGCCTCGGTTGTTGAGATCGAGCGCGGTGAACATGATGAAAAGCCAAACAGCAAAGAGCGTGAAGAGGAAGAGCAGGACGTTGATGCCGCTGTCGTAGCGGAGCTGCATGAAGAAGAGCGCGACGAGCCCACCCTTGATGCAGGCGATGCCCATCGCAAGCACGATGTTGACCCATCCCGGGATGACCCAGCCCCACTGGTACACAGCGTGCTTCTCGAACTGCGCCTGGAACACCGTGAGGACGGTGAAGAACAGGAGCGCAAGGAGAACGCCAAGCAGGACCTGCCAGGGCACGATGACGTGACCGTGATGCCCGTCTTCGTGAAAACCGTGCGGGTCAGCGGGGTTGTATTCATGTTCTTGTGCGTGGCTCATGGTGATGCTCTTTGGTTAGTGGACGAGGTACAGGAGCGGGAAGAGGAAGATCCAGACGAGGTCGACGATGTGCCAGTAGAGGCCCACGCCTTCCATCATGGTGTAGTGCGTCGGGCCGTAGGCGCCCTTGCCCTGGCGGTAGATCAGCCAGGCGATGAGGACCATGCCCCCGATGACGTGCGTCGCGTGGATACCGGTGGAGACGTAGTAGATGCTCCACCAGACGTTCTCGTGCGCGTGCTGGGCGAACGGGTAATCGAAGAGAGCGCCCGGGCGTTTGCCATCGCTCCACTTCGGGATGTACTCGAATGTGAGCTTGATGACCAGGAACGCCGCGGCGCAGAGCCACGTGATCAGCAGGTTGATGCGTGCCCAGAACTGCTGGTTGAGTTGCACGTTGCGGATCGCCATCGCGATCGTGAAACTTGAGATCAGCAGAACGACCGTGTTGAGCCCGCCCCACCGCCAGTCAAGGTAGCCCGAGCCCGCGGCTATCGATTCTGGGTACATCAACCGGAAGAGTGCGTAGGCACAGAACATACCCGAGAAGAGCAGCACCTCGGTTGCGAGGAAAAGCCAGATGCCGATCTTGGCGCCGTCAAACTCGTCGTCCGCATTGCGCCAGTGGTGGCCGTGGGTGTACCGCTGCCAGAGCGGGACTTTCTCTTTCCCGGGCTGCGGGAGTGCGGGTTGGTGGGTGTCGATACTTGCCATCAGGAGACTTCCTCTTTTTGAGGTCTGGTCCTTGCTTCAGTCAGTGCTTGTGTCCGCCCGGTGTCGGCTCCGGGAGCGGGTAGTCCTTGGGATCCCAGCCCGGGGGCACGACCTCGTCGAAGTCGTACGGGCCATGGGTCAGGACAGGCTCGTGGTGGAAGTTGTGCTCGATGGGTGGGGTCTCGGTTTCCCACTCGAGCGTGAGGCCTCCCCACGGGTTCTGCGGGGCTTTCTCACCCAGGAAGAGTGAGTGCAGGAACACCACGAGGTGAACAACAAAACCGAGCGCGAGGATGAGTGAGCCGTACGTGGATATCTGGTGCAGGAGCGTGAACTCATCGACGTAGCTGGCATAGCGGCGAGGCATGCCCTGGGTGCCCAGGAAGAACTGGGTGAAGAAGGTCATGTTGAAACCAATAAAGACGAGTGCACACCCGAGGGCGCCGCCCTTCTCGCTGTACATGCGGCCGAACATTTTGGGCCACCAGTGGTGGATGCCTGCGAGGAAAGCGATGACGGTGCCCCCGAACATGACGTAGTGGAAGTGCGCGACGACGAAGTACGAGTCGTGCAGGTGGAGGTCGGTCGAGAGCGTGCCCAGAGGCAGACCGGTCAGGCCGCCGATCGAGAACAGGAAGAGGAACGCGAAGACGTAGAGCATGGGCGTGGTGAACGTGATCGAGCCCTTGTAGAGCGAGGCGATCCAGTTGAACACTTTCACGGCGGTCGGGATCGCAACGAAGAAGGTCAGGAAGCTGAACACCATCGCGGCGAGTTCGCCCTGGCTGGTGAACATGTGGTGGCCCCACACGAGGAAGCTGATCGCGGCGATGGCGAGCGAACTGAACGCGATCGCGCGGTAGCCGAAAATGCGCTTGCGGCAATGAACGGCGAGCACATCGCTGATAATGCCCATCGCGGGCAGGATCATCACGTACACCACGGGGTGGCTGTAGAACCAGAAGAAGTGCTGGAAGAGGACGGGGTCGCCGCCCAAGCCCGGGTCGAAGATGCCGATCTGCAGGACGCGTTCAAAGATGAGAAGAAGCAGCGTGACACCGATGACGGGTGTCGCGAGCACCTGGATGATCGAGGTCGAGTAGACGGCCCAGATGAACAGGGGCATGTCGAACCAGCCCATGCCCGGTGCACGGAGCTTGTGCGTCGTCACGATGAAGTTCAGGCCCGTGAAGATCGAGCTGAAACCAAGAATGAACGCCGCGAGCACCATCGCGATGACCTGCGGCTGTCCTGTCGTTGTTGTTGAGTACGGCGTATAGAACGTCCAGCCCGTGTCAACACCGCCCATCAGGATGGAGAAGACGCCGAAGAGGGAGCCGAAAACGTAGATGTACCAACTCGCGAGGTTCAGCCTCGGGAATGCGACGTCCTTGGCGCCCAGCATGAGCGGCAGGAAGAAGTTGCCGAGCGAAGCGGGGATCCCGGGCACGATGAACATGAAGACCATGATCGCGCCGTGCATGGTCATGACTCGGTTGTACGCCTGCCCCACCGCTGCCTGGCTCACCGTCTCGCCTTCGGCGAGGAACGACAGTGCAGCGCCGGTGAGGTTGCCAGTCTCATCGATGCGAGTTGGTTCGAGCAGCTCGATGCGGAGCCCCAGCGCGGCAACACCGCCCAAGAAGAACATGAACAGCACGGCGAAGAGGTACATCACGCCGATCTTCTTGTGATCGACGGTGGTCATCCAATCCCACACCGTGGCGATCGGTCCGTACTTCGGGTTCAGGTACGAACCCTCGTCGTGATGCCCGTGGTCACCGAGCTGGTCCAGATTTCGATCAACGGTCGTCATGACTCGTTCCTTCCGCTGCTCTCAGCGGTCTGACTCGGCGGCTCGCCCGCCGGAAACTTCTCTTACTCTCCGCCCTCTTCCGCGGCTTCGAGCTCAGCGGCCTCGGCCTCGAGCTCCGGGTATCCCGGGATCGGTGTGCCCGGGTCTCTGTCGGACAGGCTCCGCATGTACGCGATCACACCCCGCATCTCGACATCACTCAGCTGACCGTCGAATGAGGGCATCGCATTCGTGAACCCTGCGCGAACCTTGGCGCCGGGCAGGATGATCGATTCACGGATGTAATTGTCCCACTCCATCGGGTCGCGATCGATCATCTCCTGGGTCAACGAGTCCGCGTTAGTGAACTCACGCGAGTACCCCCACGCATCCTTCCATGTCGGCCCCGTGCTGACGCCGCCGTCAACGGTGTGGCACACGGCGCACTTGGCCTGCCAGACGAGCGCTCCGACTTCGACTGGCTCGGTTGTTACACCATAAGGAGGCGTATTGAGCCAGGTCTGGTAGTAAGAGGGTTCGACCACACGGAGAACGGCGACCATCTCCGAGTGCGAGTCGCCGCAGTATTCTGCGCAATACACAATGTGATCGCGGTAGGCGTACTCGTTGCCCTTCTTGTCGGTTGTGGTTTGCACGCGGTCATCGGCGCCCGAGCGGTCCAGCGCGTTAGCGGTAAACACGTAAGGCGTGTAGCGATTGGGCATGACGTCCAGCTTGGTGCGGAAATCTGGAACCCAGAAGGCGTGAATCACGTCGGCTGAATTCATCCGGAGCCTGACGGGCGTCTCGGCAGGAACAACGAAAATCGGGACATTGTTATTACCACCAAGCGTCGTGAACTCGCTCGCGCCGATGCCGGTGGAGTAGGTCATGGACCACGCCCACTTCTGACCGATGAGGTCGATCTGCTCGGCGTAGCTTGGGGCCATCTGGGCCTTCATGTAGCCGTTGAAGCCCCAGAAGAACATGACAGCCAGCAGCAGTGACGGGATCACCGACCAGGCGATCTCGAGCGGCGTGTTGTGGCTCGGGCTCGGCTCGGCGGGGACGCCCTCTCTGCGGCGATACTTGACCATGCAGTAGCCCATGATGCCCATGAGCAGCACGAAGAAGAACACGCTGACCCACCAAATAAACAGGAATACCGCGTCGGAGCCGCCCAGGCCCGAACCGACCAAAGAATCGGCCTTCTGCCCGAAGAACAGCTTGATGACGAAGTCATTGATACCGGCCAGAGTTGCCGTCATGTTCCAGCTCCGCTGACGTGCGGCGTCCGACCCTGGAGACTGCCTCCGGGTACAGAAGAGTTGCCGCTCTTGGTTGGATTCATCTTTGAGAGTGCCCTGCGCTTGCGCACGGCGTCGGCGATAAACAGACCGCCGATGAGCGAGCCCACGCCGAAGATCGAGAACACACCCGCGAGTTTCATGATCTGCATCGCCTCGGCGTTGAACGCACCCGCAGTCGGGTCGTAACGGAAGCAGAAGTGCAGGAAGAAGTCGCCGATCGACTCGGCAATCTGCCCGTCGCTCGCGCTCAGGAGCGCGATCCGTAGTTGCTTGGATTCGTACTCGAGGCCCGAGAGGTAGTTTGAGACCCTGCCGTCGGATGTCAGGACGTACATCACCGACGGGTGGCTGAACTCGCCTGATTGCGGGAGGAAGCGGTAGTCGAAACCCACCGAATCAGCGAGCCTGCGGGCGTCCTGTGCCGTCGCGGTGTGGAAGAGGAAGCTCTCCCGGCCCATCTCGTCGAGCCCGCGCCGGTAGGCGGCGTGGTGGTACGTCTCTTTGTTGCGCGCCATCGAGGTCGTGTTGCGGTGGTCGAAGCTGACCACGAGGACCTGGTAGTCCTCACCGACGTCGAATGTGACGTCGTTGATGACCTCGTTCATGTGCCCGAGCATGACCTCGCACATCTTGGGGCACGAGTAGTAGACGAGCAGGAGCACGGTCGGCCGCTCGTTGTCGAAGTAGTCACCGATGAGGACAGTTTCGCCGTCGGCGTTGATGAGGGGGATGTCCTTTGGGATCGCGCTGCCCCGGCGGTCGTCGACTTCGAGGCCGTCGATCTCCTTGGGGAGTGTGTCGCTGAGCACCTGCGCGCGAGCAGCGGTCGCCGAGGCGGCGAGCGTGATCGCGGTCAGGATGGCAACAGCGAGTTTGCGCATTTAGTCGTTCGACTCCTCTGCATCGCTGCCCGGCCCGGCGTAGTCATCGACGACGCTGCGAGCCGCGACCTGCCAGGGGATGCGGACAGTTTCGTCCTCACGGCTGACCCATGCGTACTCGTTCAGTCGGCCCCTGGCTTCCTCGGCGTAGGGTCTGTACTCCGTCTCGTACTCGTACGTGTTCTCGACGAGCTGCGAGGCGAGATTGGTCTTCGTGTAGTTGAAGAACACGATGAGCGCCCCCACCGTAATGAGGATGAAGACAACCATGACGACGTAGAAGATCAGCAGGAACGGCACGTTGATGTGCGCGCCGATTTCCTGCTTGGGCCTGACCGGCTGGTCGTGCCACTCGTCGAGCACTTGCGGTGTTTCCGGCGTGTGTTGGTGACTCATCGTCTGTCCTTGCGGGGAACGTCCCCGATTCAGCGTATCCGTCTCGTTTCTCGCGGGGAATCGCGATTCCCCGCGCTCGTGTTCGATGCCTCTTTAGACGTAGTTTTTGTGGTGCAGGCAGCCCGGCAGCCGAGGGTCATTCACCGGAATCAAGGGTCCGGAGAAGATGTTCCGCACGACAACCGCGGCGAAGATGCCGACCACTCCGACAACGCCGGCGATATCCAACCAGATCACACTCATGCCGAGCGGCTCCTCACCCTTGTACGTCAGGTGCGCGTCAGCCATCGGGCGGATGATCCAGTACATGTCTATGAAGTGAATGACGACGGCCCAGATTGCCATGATCGTGATCAGCATGCCCGACCGCTTGACGGGCCTTGGCAGCAGGATCAGGAAGGGCAGGCAGAAGTGCCCCAGCACGAGCGCCATTGTCAGGTTCGGGTAGTTCACCTTACGGGCGAGCATGTAGCTCGTCTCTTCCGGGATGTTGGCGTACCAGATCAGGAAGTACTGGCTGAAACCGATGTACGCCCAGAAGACGGTGAACGCGAAGAGCAGCTTGCCTTGGTCGTGGCGGTGCTCCACGGTCACGACACCGTTCATCTTGCCCATCGCGTTGAGCCCGCGGGTGATCAGGATGTTGACAGCCATCGCGCTGTACGCGGCGCCCGCGAAGAAGTAGACGCCCCACATGGTGCTAAAGAAGTGGTAATCGAGACTCATGAGCCAGTCGAACGCGGCGAACGCGCAGGTGATGCCGAACACCAGCAGGCCCCACGAGCTCGTGAAGCGGGCCTTGTTCGACAACCAGCGGTCGCCAGTCTCGTCCTGCTCGCGCTGCCAGGTCCAGAACTTGCGGATCAGCAGCAGCCAGAGGCCGAAGTAGACCGCAAAGCGGAGGATGAAGAAGGGCACGTTGAGATAGCCCGACTTGTGCACATAGATCGGGTCGGACGAGACGTAGTGCGTGTCCATCCAGGTGAACATCACGCCGTGCGAGATGACCTCGATGAGCATGATGGGCAGCATGAGAATGAGCACGAGCCACATCGCCCGCATGACGTTCTCGAACTGCCTGCGGAGCGCGACGTTCCAGGTCATCGCGAAGACGTGCGAGAGCATCACCCAGAAGAGCGAGCCCAGGCAGATGCCAAGGACGCCCATGACGCCTACGTGGTACGCCGCCAACGCGTGATCGATGCCCACGACCTGCGAGCCGATGAGCGTCAGGACGATGCCCACGACCCCCACGGCAAGGAAGAGCCCGACGAGCCCTGCGGGCGACTTGCCTACAAGGGTGATGTTGTCACGGGTGAGCCTCGCGTCGTTGACGATTTGGCTGAGGCATTGGCCTTTGTTGACCGAGGCCTGACTCATTGCTCGCCTCCTTCAGCGATCTGCTCCTGACTCGCTGGCTGATCGGCACTGCCAACGGGCGTGCCGCGCTGCTCGAGAAGTCTGTTGCGCTCGGCGCCGGGGATGATGTCGTCGTCGATCGACATGCCCCGCGACGCCTGCAGCGTGCGGATGTACGCGACGACCGCCCAGGCCTCGTACTCGTCGAGCGCGTGTGCGTAACCGGGCATCCGCATCGCACCGGCCGGGTCGTAGAGCCCGTTGCGTGCGACGCTGTACAGGTACCCGTCGCGTCCGAGGATGTCGTCGGTGTTGGTGTACTTCGGGTCATGGAAATTGGCCGGGCGGACCGCGTAGCGATCACCAACCGTGCCGTAACCGTCACCCTCGTAGCCGTGGCAGATGGCGCAGTAGATGTCAAAGTTTTCCTGCCCCAAGCGGATCAGGTCCATGGTGACCTCGACGGGAATCTCGTCGATGTAGTGCGCGGGGTCATCAACCGGCGCATCGGTCGTGCCCGAGTAGAGCGCCTTGTCTTCACGGAGCAGACGTGCGCGCTGGACGCCGTACTCCTCGCCCCAGCCGGTAGTCTCGGCCTCGGCGTGGTCGATCGGAGCCCGGCCGTAGCCGACCGTGCCCGGGACACTGGGTCGCTGCGACCTGCCGTCGGCGAAGAACTCGGTCTCATTCTGCGGCCTGAAGTGCTCCTGATCGTCCATGTCCGGGAAGAACTGTCTGGGCGGCTTGTCGGAGCGCTCGCCCCGGCAGCCGACGATGCCCGTGCCGACGATCGCGGCGAGACCGAAGCCGAGCAACATGCTTGTTCGTGCGTGGTTCATGCTCAGTCCTCGATCAGTTCAATGCTGGTCGCGCCCGCGTCGGCGAGCAGCTTGCGTGTTTCTTCCGGATCAAATTTGTCGTCGGCGGCCTCGATTGAGATGAAGAAGCCGTCGTCGGTTGCGCGGAGGAAGTTATCGCTCGAGAAGAGCGGATGGTGGTGCCTTGGAAGCCCGTTAAACGCGAGCATCGCCAGCAGCGCCCCGAACGCCGTGCACAGGATGCCTAGCTCGAACGTGACGGGAACAAAGGGCTCCCACGCGCTCGAGGCCGGCTTGCCCTGCACGATGATCTCATAGTTGATGTTGATCGCCCATTGGAGCAGGTAACCGCCGCCTGCGCCGAACAGTGCGGCACAGCCGATGACGAACATCATCGGCGCGATGGCCTTGCCCACGATGCCCATCGACTCCTCCATCTCGTGGACAGGGAACGGGGCGTGGGTGTCCCACTTCTTGAAGCCCGCGTCGCGGATCTTCTTGGCGCCCTCGGTGAGCGTGTGCGGGTTGGTGAACTCGGCGAGCAAGCCGAACACCTTTGCGCCAGACTCGGTTTCAAAGGTTGTCTTTGCCATCAGTGGGCTCCCTCCGCGGAGTGTGCCTCGTCGTGACCGTGGTCATCGTGGTAGTCGTGAGGGCTGGCGCCCGGCAGGACGTTCTTGATCTCGGAGATCGGGAAGATCGGCAGGAAGCGGATGAAGAGCAGGAAGAGCGTCAGGAAGATGCCGCACGATCCGACGAAGGTCAGGATGTCGACGGGCGTCGGGAAGAACATGTGCCATTCACCTGGCAGGAACGCTCGGTGGAGGCTCGTCACGATGATGACGAATCGCTCGAACCACATGCCGATTGTCACGAAGAATCCCACGATCCAGATCGCAAGCGGGCTGCGACGCATTTTCTTGAACCAGAAAATCTGCGGCGAGATGACGTTGCACGAGATCATCGCCCAGTAAGCCCACCAGTACGGTGCGCCGCGTTCACTCACCCAACTGGGAGTGACACGGTTGTAGATGAAAGCGTCCCACTCGAATGTGTTGCCGCCGTACCAGGCGATGAAGAACTCCATCGAATACGCAAAGCCGACCATCATGCCCGTAACGAGCAGGATCTTGGCCATGTTCTCGAGGTGACGCAGTGTAAGCAGATCGCTGAAGTTAGGCAGCAGCGCCCGCAGCGGGATCATGAGCAGAAGCACCATCGCGAACCCGCCGAACACGGCACCGGCGACGAAGTAGGGCGGGAAGATCGTGGTGTGCCAGCCGGGCAGCACCGATGTCGCGAAGTCAAACGAAACGATCGAGTGCACGGAGAGCACCAACGGCGTCGAGATACCGGCCAGGATCAGGTACGCCTTCTCGTAGCGGTACCAGTGCCGACCGCTCATCCGCCAGCCGAGGCTGAGGAAGCCGAAACAGTACGCGCGAATAAGATCACCCCGCCAGGGGAGCCTGATCGTCGGGATCGGCAGCGGCACAGGCAGGCGGAGCTCGACCAGCTTGCTCTTGCCCTGACGCAGACGCAGGTGCGCCCGGTCACGGAAGGTCGCAAAGTCCGGGATCATGCCCATGTACCAGAACAGCAGCGACACGGTCGCGTACGTCGAGACCGCGAAGACGTCCCAGAGCAGCGGGCTGCGGAAGTTGGGCCAGATCATGTTCGAGTTCGGAATCGGGAACAGCATCCAGGCGAACCACACACGACCGACGTGGATGCCCGGGAAGATACCCGCACAGATCACCGCGAAGATCGTCATTGCTTCCGCCGCTCGGTTCACCGCGGTGCGCCACTGCTGCTTCAGCAGGCAGAGGATCGCGGAGATCAGCGTTCCTGCGTGACCGATACCGATCCAGAACACGAAGTTGGTGATGTCCCACGCCCAGTCAACCTGGTTGTTGAGACCCCAGACACCGACACCCGTGATGATCAGGTAGAGGATCATGATCTGGGCGATCGCGGCGACGGTTGCCGCGAAGCCTAGAGCATGGAACCACCACCAGCTCGGCGCTTTCTCGGAGTAGCCTGAAACGATCTCGGTGATGTCATGGAACGAACGGTTGTTCAGGACGAGCGGGCCCTGCTGGGCGGGGTCGTCGACGAGACTGCCGTCACCGAGCGCCGGATCGATGTCCGTGCGGTCGGCGCTGGGTCTCATCCCGGCGAGCCGCTGGGCGTTGATCTGGTCGGGGTTGATCGTGCTCATGCGTGCACTCCTGCCGGGGCGCCCAGGACCTTGAGGCTCAATGCGTAGCCCTTGTCCTCATGCTTCTTGAACTTATCGATGAACGATGCGTGGCCCGAGTCCTCGCCGTGGTCGTCGCCGTGCCCATGGTGGAACGGATCCTCGACGGGTGTTCGGAGCTTCGGGTTGGGGTTGGAGAGACTGACCTTGTAGGTCGTGCGGGGCCGTGTGTTGAGATAGCCCAGCAGGCCGTAGCTGCGACCGTCGTCGGCCGCCTTGCTGACGGCCGAGTTGTCGTCGAGCAGATCGCCGAAGACGATCGCGCCCGTGGGGCAAGCTGCCTGGCACGCGGTCTGGAAGAACCCGTCGGGGACGTTGTCCAGATCCTGGAGCTTTATCTCGTAGCGGGCCGCGTTGATGCGCTGGATGCAGTAGGTGCACTTCTCCATGACGCCTCGGCTTCGAACCGTGACATCGGGATTGTTGCGCAGCTTCTGGATCTCTTCGACTTTCTCGCGGAGGCGAGGCGGGATGAGGTTGATGTTCTCTGGCTGGGGCGTGCCCTCGGGCAACTCGCTCCGGTAGGAACCCTTGGTCTTCTTCGTCGCGTAATCGAAGAAGTTGAACCGGCGGACCTTGTAGGGGCAGTTGTTTGCACAGTACCGCGTGCCGATGCAGCGGTTGTAGACCATGTAGTTGAGACCCTCGGGGCCGTGCGTCGTTGCGTTGACAGGGCACACGGTTTCGCAGGGTGCGTTCTCGCACTGCTGACACATCACGGGCTGGTGGTGCATCTCGCCCGGTTGGTTCATGTCGCTGCCGGTGAAGTAGCGGTCCACGCGGATCCAGGTCATCTCGCGACCCTTGCGGACTTCCTTTTTGCCGACGACCGGGATGTTGTTCTCGGCCTGGCACGCGATCGTGCACGTCGCACAGCCCGTGCACACGCCCTGATCGACGTTCATTCCCCACTGCGGCCCGACCGAGTATGCCGATCCCTCGGCCGCGTCACCGCGCGACTCGTTGAACGGGTTCTCGTAGATGGACTCGTTTGGAGGGGTGTGGCTGAGTTCACCCAGCTTCTCACCGAAGTTGAGCTTTGTCTTGGTGCCGTAGTGGCCCTTCTTCTCTTCGACCTCGTCCCCGTGACGCAGGTACGCGGGCAGATCAACCGAGCGGACGATCGAAGTGCGTGACTCCATCGACCAGTGGTTCTGCGTGCTCGAAATCGGATAGCGCCCTTTGGCGGGGCTGACCTTCGCACCGGTGTACACGCGTCCGCCCGCGACATCGCGGATGGACTGGACGTTGAAGCCAACACCCGCACCGATGACGCCCACGACCTCACGGCCGTAGCCCTGGTGCAGGATGATCGTGTTGTCAGCCATGCCCGGCATGATCCAAACCGGGATCTCGCACTCGCGGCCAGCGACCTCGACCTTGGCCATCTGAGCCTTGGGCTCCTTGACCGTGTACGGATCGGGCTCGAGGCCCAGCTTCTCGGCGGTCGCCGGGCTGACGAGAGCCGGGTTGTCCCAGACGACGGTTGTTCCGAACTGTGGCAGTTCCTGAAGCCAGGGCAGGTTCGCGTACCGGCCGTCGTACATGTTGTTCGTCGAGACGATCACGTCGAGGGCATCGCTCGAAGGCTGAACACCGATCGAGGCGTTGGCGAGCACACCCGCCACGTTCGACTCAAGCGAGCTCGATGTCGCGCCGCCGTCGTCGCCCCGGCTACCTGTCCCAGCGACGATGCCGTCGTGCAGCACGCGGCGCCAGGTCTTCTCGAAGTCGGACCAGTCGAAGCGGCTCATCCAGACATCGCGGACGACGTCGTAGCCGGCGGGCTGGTTTGTGTAGTCGTCAGCGCTGCGGGGCTCGGCGATCAGTGCGAGCAGTTCGATATCGCTCAGTGCGCCGTCGTAGAGCGGTGCGATCAACGGCTGGATCGGTGCGATCGTGCCGTCGACAGCCTCCGTGTCGCCCCACGACTCGAGGAAGGTCGCCGCGTTGAGCTGCCATGTTGCTTTCGCACCGGTCTCGGACGGACCGATCGAGAAGCAGATCCGGTTCGAGACGCGTTCGTACGCCTCGGCGAATCCGAGCTCGGCCGGTGTGTCGTAGCACGGGTTTGTCTCGACACAGACAACAGTCTTAACGCGACCCGAGCCCATCGGGCCCATGATCTCGGCGAGATCGCCCATGCCGTCGCGGGCTTCCTCGGCGCCGGCGGGCACGTACGAAACGGTCTTGCCGACGGCGCCCAGCACGCGGTTCATCGCGGCGACCAACGCGTGAATCTCAGGAGGAAGATCTTGTCCGGCGGTCACAACCGCGCGGCCCCGGGCTTCAATCAGATCATCAGCCGCAGCGTCGAGCATCTCGCGGAGCTCGCTTGAGATATCGCCCCGGGTGTCGAAGGAGTTGACCGCGTTTGCCAGCGCCCCGCCCCCACCAACACGATCGACGATCATGCGTGCCAGCTCGACAACTGCGGCGCCGATGCGTGAGGGTGCCAGCGTGTAGCGGTGATCGGCACACCCGCCGAGCGGTGTGTACGAGGCCTCAACGGCGTACACCCGACACATCGTGTCGTTCGTTGAACGCATCCGGCGAGCCGCACCGAACCCGCGGGCGTTGCGGAGCATGCCCGCGCCCCTGTCGAGGTCGTCGCTGGCGAAGCCGAAGATGACATCCGCGTTCTCGAGTGAAAGCAGCTCTCTGCGGGGCTGACCGAACGCCATGCGGAGGCCGGCGATCTTGTTGTCAGCACCGGTCGCGTCGTACGCGACCCACTGCGCCAGAGGCCAGCGCGCCTTGATCCGGTCACGCAGCGCATCGCGTGTTGGGCTGGTCTTCTTGTCAACGATGAAGACGAGGCCGTTGCCGCTGGTCGAATCGAACTCAGCGAAGTGATCGGCACTCCACGCACGGAAGTCGTCCCACGTCGCAACCGCGGTCCGGCCCGTGTCACCCTGACCCTCGCGGTACACAGGGTACTTCAGACGGTCTGGGTCGTAGATCGACAGCAGCGCGGCGTTTGACCACGACGAGCTCTTGCCCTGGTTGACCGGGTGAAGCGGGTTGCCCTCGACGAACGTCGGACGGCCCTCGTTCGACTTGACGAGCAGGCCCTCTGCGCCGCCGCCCGGGATGGGCATGCTGGTCGCGTAGTACAGCGGGCGACCGGGCACGACGTCGACGGGCACGTTCCGCGAATACGTCATGATCCTGTGATCGGGACGCCTGCAGCCCGGGATCGTTGCAGCGCCGGCGAGCGCCATCGCGCCGCCCATCAGTTGCAAGAACGTCCGGCGGCTCGATGAGAGCAGCTCGCTTGCGCCGGCGGGGAACTCCCGCTGGAGAAAGGACTGGAACTCACCCGAGTCATTGGCGGCGAACTCGTCGATGCTCCGCCAGAGCCTCTCGCCGTTGCCGTTGATCGTGGAAGCAGGATCAAGATCCTTTTTCCCGACCGTTGATGGGCACTGATTTGCTCCGCTCATGGTCGCTCTTTCCTAAAGGTGCCCCCGGTGGGCGTGTCTGCTACTGCTTGCTCGTCGCTGATGCTCTTACGCTCGCTTACTCATCACTGGTGGCACGCACCGCAGTTCTGCGGCCCGCCCTCGGCAACACTCGACTTCAGCGAGTCGATGATCTGCCTCGCCTCGGGTGTCGCGTTGTCTGCGCCATCGCGGCGTTCCTTGAGGTGCTGCTCGGCCCACACGAGGTCGGTCACCTTGCTCGGACCGACGATGTTGTCCTCGACGTTGCGGTGGCAATCGAGGCACCAGCCCATTGAGAGGCTTTCTTCCTGGTACACGACCGGCATGCCGCGGATCTGCCCGTGACACGAGAAGCAACTCACGCCGGCCCGGACGTGCATGTGATGCGGGAAGTTGCCGACGTAGTCGGGCAGCTTGTGAACCCGGCGCCACTCGATCGATTCGTCTCTGGCGTACGCCTCTCGGATGAACACGACTTTTTCCTGTGGGTCATACTGCGGCGCAAGCTTGCCCTCGGTGTGACAGCCCATGCACGTGTTGACGGTCGGGATGTTCGCCCAATGTGAATCCTCGACGTTGGTGTGGCAGTACCGGCAGTCCATGCCGAGCCGGCCCGCGTGAATCTGGTGGTTAAAACCAGAGCCTGGCTGGGTGGGCATGTAGCCGACTTCCCAGAACTCGGGCGTCGCCCAGTAGTAGGTACCCGCGCTTGCGCCAACGAGCGCTGTAGTTGCGCCGAGGGCGGCCACTGTGGGGAATGCGTTCATCCATCGAGGGAAGAGCATCATGTGAAACCATCTCCCGTGCGGGAGCCGTCGCGCCCGCGCATTGCAGCCTGCTGCCTTGGAGACCTATTTCAGGCCTCACCGTCGAGAACGTTCCGAGTCGTATCGGCCCGATTGTGTTCTCGTCTGGCCGAAATTTCTCCACTCTGAGCGTATCCTGTCAAGGCGTCCAGATTCCCGCAGCACAGTTGAGACCCAGTCTCAACACGATTGAGGGCCTGCTGCACCCGATGGAGACTTGCGACGTGACCAATCAAAAACAGAACACGATTTCTGTTCAACAGGAACAAACCCTCGAGCCTGTCGTTTGGCCGGGCATCATCACGGGTTTCACTGCCGCGATCGCGATGTGGCTCGTTTGGTACCCCTTGCATTTACCGGGTTTACAGCTCTCGCCCACAATCACGGCCCCCCTGCTGCTCGTTGCCATGATCGCAGTCATCGCGCGCGGCACCCGCCTGATCGG
This sequence comes from Phycisphaera sp., assembly GCA_003712165.1. Lineage (GTDB taxonomy): Bacteria > Planctomycetota > Phycisphaerae > Phycisphaerales > UBA1924. Next base: position 808,421 of record RHLH01000001.1, on the reverse strand, counting down.
ACGGCGGGCATTCCTCGGCGGAGTCATCGCAGCCCTGACTTGCTCGTTTGTAAATCTACTTCTGCTTGGCAACGCACTCACAGAAAAAGATCCCGTAACCGAGGAAGTCACGCTCAGAGAGAACGCCGCGATGATCGCCGGCGGCTTCTTGCTCGTCAGCCTCGCCGCGGGGCTCATCGCCGGGCTGATCGGTCGGCAACTCGCCAAGAGCCGGAAAGAAGCCCTCACCAACTGGCCCTACAAGCTCGCCTTCGCAGCGGTCGCGGCGCTCGTCCCGCTCGTTGCCATCGGAGGCGCGGTTACCAGTGCCGGCGCCGGGATGGCTGTCCCCGACTGGCCCGGGACCTACGGCCAGAACATGTTCCTCTACCCGATCTCGCTCATGGAAGAAGCCGTCGATTCGCGCATCTTCCTCGAACACACGCACCGCCTGTTCGGCACACTTGTAGGGACGACATTCATTGCGCTCGTCGTATGTATGTTCACGACCAGGAACGCGAAGTTCTCGAAGGTGTTCAGTGTTGCACTTCTGCTCGCGGTTATCGCCCAGGGCATCATGGGCGCCATACGCGTCGTTGACATCAGCCCCGCGTTCGGCGTGTTCCACGGCGTGTTCGGACAGATCATTCTCGCTGGTGCCGTGATCCTCGCCGCTTCGACAACTGAGACCTGGCGAGCGAAAGCAGAAATCCATCTCGAGACTGCGCAGAAATCAAAGCGATGGGCCGCGCTCGCGATCGGAACGCTGCTGATCCAGCTCACACTCGCTGCGATGTATCGGCATCTCGGTTCGGGCCACGCGCTCATGACTCACGTGGGCTTCTCGCTCATCGCGCTCACGTTCACGGTCATCCTCGCGTTCAATCTCATGAAAATCGACAAGGAATCGGGGGGCTCGCCTCTCTTCAAGCGAATGGGCATGTTCCTGCTCCACGGCGTATCGCTGCAGATGATCCTGGGCATCCTCGCGCTGGTCATCAGGCCGAGCGAGATCGGGGACGAGCGCGTCGTGATGTACGACGACCTCGAGGGGGCGCCCGAAGTCCGTGCGCTCCCGGTGCTGTTCGCCACGGCTCACCAGGCGCTCGGAGCAGCGATCCTGGCGTGCTCGATTCTGGCCTCGGCATGGACACTCCGCGTCCGTGCACAAGAAACAATCGAGGAAACAACGCAATCGGCAGACACGTGATGCGTTAGTCTGTGGGCACGGGTGAACAAGCGGCACACCTGCCGATAACACCCCAGGTGAGGCCCACGGATGACGACGCGGATCTCGGACATCGACTTCGGTTATGACCAGGCCAGGCACCTGCTCCTGAGAGCGGGCTTCGGTGGCACACCCGACCAGATCCGCACGCTCGCAGACTGGGGCGCCGAGAAAGCCGTCGAGTATCTGCTCGAGTACGACGAAGTCCCGGATCATGACAAGCCTCTGCCCAACACGTTCGACCGGAACATCATGCGGCCTCTGTCCGACGACGAACGCCGGATGCTCACCAATGCGCAGAGCCGGCGCGATGAGGATGCGCTCGCGTCGCTCAGGCTCCGGCGCCAGCAGGCGCAGCGCAGCGACCGGCGCCAGATGCGCGAGATGCAGAAGTGGTGGCTCGCGCGGATGATCTCCACGCCGCGCCCGCTGCAAGAGAAAATGACCCTCTTCTGGCACGGCCACTTCGCAACGAGCTACCGCACGATCGAGAACAGCTACCACATGTACATGCAGAATCAGCTGTTCCGACAGAACGCGCTGGGGAGTTTCGCCAAGCTGCTCTCAGAGATCATCCGCGACCCGGCGATGCTGGCCTACCTCGACAACAACGACAGCCGCAAAGGAAACCCGAACGAGAACCTCGCGCGAGAACTTATGGAGCTCTTTGGGTTGGGCGAAGGCAACTACACCGAGCGCGACATCAAGGAAGGTGCCCGCGCACTTACTGGTTACAGCTTCAACGACGACTCGTTCGTCTTCAACGCAGGTAACCACGACAACGGACGCAAGACAATCCTTGGAAGAACCGGGACACTCGACGGCGACGGGTTCGTCGACGCGATCCTGAGACAGCGCGCCTGCGCGATGTTCATCTGCAGAAAGCTCTACGGCTTCTTCGCGACAGAGATCGACATCACCGCCCGCGAACGCGACTTGCCCAAGGACGCCGCGCGCACGATCGCGGACATGGAACGCGCGATGCGGGCTTCAAAGTACCAGATCAAGCCCGCAATGAGAGAACTCCTGCTCTCCGAGCACTTCTACTCAGACAGAGTTGTTCGCGAGCAGATCAAGAGCCCCATCGATCTGATCGTGGGCTCGGTGCGTTCGCTCAACACGCCGGTGCGTGATCTGTCCGTCCTGCTCGACGCGATGGATCTGATGGGGCAAAACATCTTCTTCCCACCCAGCGTCAAGGGCTGGGACGGCGGGCGCACTTGGATCAACACATCGACGCTCTTTGTGAGGCAAAACATCCTGGCGTATCTACTGACGGGCAAGATGCCGCAGGGCTACGACGCACTCGCCAGCAGCGAGCAGTATGACCCGATGCCGCTGATGAACCACCTGACGGGCGCACTCAAGAACGCCGGTTCAGATCCTGCGGCGGTGACGAACTACCTGCTGAGATTCACGCTGGGGAGCACAACCGGGCAGCCCGAGTCGACGATCAGGGCGTTTCTCGCCCAGCACCAGAACCACATCAACCGCGAGACGGTCATCGGGATGCTGCTCTTGATTAGCGCGATGCCCGAGTACCAGCTGTGCTAGCCGTACACATGAGGACAGCGACATGAGTCTGCACAACGATCCATCACAGGCACGCGCGTTCACGAGGCGGATGTTCCTCGGGCAGTCGCTCACCTTCGCTTCCGCGGCCGCGGTTGTGCCGAGCTTTATCCAATCCTCGGCGCTAGGGATGCCCATGCCGGACCTCGGGATGAGTTCTATCCCGGGCGCTAATGAGGACAACATCCTCGTCGTCGTCCAACTGGGCGGCGGCAACGACGGGCTCAACACAGTCGTCCCCGTCAGGCACGACGAGTACTACCGCGCACGCCCGACGATCGGCATTGCTCGGAACCAGGCGCTCGAACTCAGCCGAGGCAGCGACATCGCGCTGCACCCCGCGATGGAAGGCATCAAAGCGCTCTACGACGAAGGGCTCTGCGGCCTCATCCAGGGAACGGGATACCCCAACCCGAACCGCTCGCACTTCAAGTCCATGGACATCTGGCACACCGCCGACACCACGGGCACCGGCAACGGATGGATCGGGCGCTACCTCGACTCCGAATGCTGCGGCTACGGCAAGGGCGAGTCGGGCGCACCCGACGGATCGGAAGAAGAGATACCGATGCAGCCGGCGATCGCGATCGGGCGCACCGCGCCGCTGGCGATGGAGGGCGGGAGCATCAAGCCCATCGCGTTCGAGTCCGCCGACCTCTTCCGCTGGACGGGCCAAGACATCCACGAGTCGCTCCGCGAGCCCTACACGAGTCTGACCTCACGCGGCACGGGCGACGATCACGACGACCACCCCACCGCTTCGTTCCTGCTCAAGACATCGCTCGATGCGCAGGTCTCAAGCGACCTCATCAGAAGAGCGGTCAGCCAGGCACCGATGACCCAATTCCCGGGCACGCCCCTTGGCAGACAACTCCAGATGGTCTCGTCGATGATCCGCGCGGGGCTCAAGACACGGGTGTACTACGTTTCGATGGGCGGCTTCGACACGCACGCAGGGCAGGGCAACACCAACGGATCGCACGCAAACCTGCTGCGACAGTTCTCTGACGCGATGCGTGCGTTTTACTCAGACCTCAAGCGCCACGAGAACGACACTCGCGTGCTCTCGATGTGCTTCAGCGAGTTCGGTCGCCGCGTCAGCCAGAACGCTTCGGGCGGCACAGACCACGGCACCGCGGCGCCGATGTTCCTGTTCGGCCCCATGGTCCGCCAGGGTATCATCGGAAGGCACCCCTCGCTCACCAACCTCGACAACGGCGATCTGAAGTACGAGATCGACTTCAGAAGCGTCTACGCGGGCATACTTGAGAGTTGGCTGAGCGCCGATTCGAACGAGATCCTGCAAGGCCGATACCGCCCGCTGCAGATTCTGCGTAAGAGCTGATTATTCAGGAGCGGATTCGTGAGATTCTGCAGATTCGCCGACGGTCTCGCCCTGTTCTGAGACCTCGAACGCGATCATGTACATCAGCAGGATGAGGACAACAAACGGGAGTGTCAGAAAGAGTGTGAGCAGCACACGTTTCTTCAGGCTCGGTCTGTCCGGGTCTGCTGGCAACTCGTTCCTATCCATAAGAACAAAGGCCGGGACGATCGAATCGCCCCGGCCCATGGTATGTCTGCTTCTTGCTTAGATGTTTAGCCCATCGCCGCGTCGTAGAACTCGGAGACCTTGCTCCAGTTGATGAGATCCCACCACGCATTGATGTAGTCAGGGCGCCTGTTCTGGTAGTTCAGGTAGTAGGCGTGCTCCCAGACGTCGATGCCGAGGATCGGTGTGCCGTGGAATTCGCACATGTCCTGACCCATGAGCGGGCTGTCCTGGTTGGGGGTGGATCCGACCATGAGCTTGCCGTCGCGGACGATAAGCCACGCCCAGCCTGAGCCAAACCGGGTGGCGGCGGCATCGGCGATCTTGGCCTTGAGATCATCCATGGACCCGAACGTGCTGTTGATCGCGCTGCCGAGCGACTGGGAGGGCGCGCCCCCCTGACCCGCGGGGGCCATCACCTGCCAGAACAGGCTGTGGTTGGCGTGCCCGCCGGCGTTATTACGAACGGCAGCACGGACGTTGTCGGGCACGGTCGCCAGCTTGGCGAGCACGACCTCGACTGGCTCGCCCGCGAAGGCTGTGCCCTCAAGGGCGGCGTTGGCCTTGTCCACATAGGCCTGATGGTGCTTGGAATGATGGATTTCCATCGTGCGAGCGTCGATGGCGGGCTCGAGCGCGTCGTAGCTGTACGGCAAATCGGGCAGGCTGAATGCCATGGCTTTCCCCTTAGATTCGAGATTGTGATCGTCGAGCGGAACTGTACCCGAAGAAGGTATGACACGAGCACTGGCCAACGAGCCACCCGGGAGCAGCTTGACAGCAGCACCGGCAGCAATTAACGTGCAGAACGACCGTCGTCGGATGGGTGGTAAGTCCACAAATACCCCTGTTCTTCGACCGATAACAATACGTGTTTTGTACGTCTCGGTCAATCTGGACCGAGCGGGCAGCTTTCCCGGGTGGGATGTGCCGGGCAGGCTGCACCGGATATCAAAATCTGATTGACGGATGGGCTCAGCGGAGCTTGACCCCTCTTCCAAACGACAGGCGGCTCGCGGGGGCGGCCCAGCAAATGGTGAGGGACATTCCCTAATTTGACGCAAGTCTTGGGGTGTCAAGAACCAAGGAGGCCATTCGGGCGTACAACTTAGGGTACACGAACCGGGGTATCGGCGCGGCATAGCCGCCTGTCCCGCGGGGTGCTGAGCCTGTGTGATCTCCCACGAACCAGGGGACACCAGATGATCGATCAGCCGACCGCGATATCAGCGCCGAGAAAGGCATCGGTTCCGTGCCCATGACGAATTGAAAGAAACCGGACCACTCTCCGAGCGGCCTGGTATACGAACGCAAGGAACGCATTGGAATGAATCGAGTTCAGCACAAATCTCCAAGCCCGCTTGAGCAGGTCCGGCGCCGACACCGTGTCCGCGTCGCCACCACGCCGGGCTCGGCGAGCAGCCGCAAGGTTACGCGGAAGCTCAGCCCTGCAGACGAGAGGCTCCTGCAGCGTCTTCTCCAGGGCGAGCAGGACTTCATCGACTCGCCGGCCTTCTACGAAGAGAACGCCGAGCACCAGATCTACACAGAGGTCCCCGACGTCCAGAAGCCCGACACCACCTGGTACCACCCGGTGATGGACGACCTGAGTTCCGCGAGCCGGACCAGAACGATCAAGTCGAGCCAGCAGGTCATCCTGACTGGTGCCGAGGAACGGATCCTGTTCCACCAGTTCAACTACGCGCGGTACTGCGTCAACAAACTCCAGAAGGCTATCCGGTCCCAGCCCGGCCAGGTCCCCACTGCCGAGCAGGCCGAAGAGATCCTTGGCTGGCACCGCCGCGCCGAGCGGATCCGCGAGCAGATCGCCGAGACCAACCTCGCGCTGGTTCTGGCGATGGCCAAGCGGACCCGGATGAGCGAGGTGGACTTCGCCGACCTCGTCAGCGAGGGCAACATGGCTCTGCTCCGCGCGGTCGACAAGTTCGACGCGGGCCGGGGCTACAAGTTCTCGACCTACGCGTGCCGAGCAATCCTGAAGGCGTTTAGCCGACAGGGCATGAAGCTCAGCAAATACCGCCAGCGGTTCCCCACGGACTTCGACCCGAAGCTTGAGAAATCGAACTTCCTCGAGACCAAGAGGGCCGACTTCGAGAAGGACACGGCTGCCGAGGTCCGCGAGATCGTTCAGGACAACCGCGCCGAGCTCACCGACGTCGAGCGGACGGTCATCGAGCACCGCTTCGGCCTTGAGTCTGGTGAAGAGAAGCCCATGACGCTTGAGCAGGTGGGCCAGATCATCGGCGTCACCAAGGAGCGCGTCCGCCAGATCCAGAACAAGGCGATGGAGAAGATCCGCCGAGAGCTGGAGTCCAAGTTCCTGGGCCAGAACCAGGAGGACGCCGAGCAGAACGAGGAGCCCGGCAAGGCAGTCGCCGGCAAGTAATCCTCATCCTCAGCACACCCACAGGCCCGGCCTTGAGCCGGGCCTGTTTCGTTTTCCGCAAACCCCACACAGCCCGACTGGCCCCAGAGCAGAGGAAAACCCCATATTCACGCCGCCAGGGGCGAAATCGGCTCCCGCGTGGGCAGAATCTCGTATATCGTGTGCGGATGGAACCGGCCAGGCCGGCTCCGCGCAAGACCAATCAGGGAGCGGCAAACGCCAGGCAGCGCGTGCCCGCCGATGGTCCCCGCGATGACAGCACGACAGACAACGCCTGAAGAGGAAGTACGCACCATGAGCGTAGACGGTGAGATCCACAGCGACGCAACCGCTGTAGGCCACGTGGCGATGCCCGGCTCGAAGAAACAGGACCCCCACGCCACGCGCTGGGGCGACTTCCTCAAGGCCACCATCAAGATCGAGAGTTCTGACCTCATCATGAAAACGGACCAGCAGCCCAAGGTCCGTGTCAGGGGTTCGCTCAAGCCGCTCAACACCGAACCGGTCAGTCTCGAAGAGTTCTGGCAGATCGTTCGGCACATCCTGAGCGAGGAGCAGATCGAGGACCTGCACAAGTTCGGTTCTGTCGACTTCGCGTACGACTACACCGATAAGAACAGGTTCCGCGTCAACTTGTTCATGGCGCGAGGCAAGATCTCGGTCGCCGCCCGAAACATCACCAGTGACATCAAGCCCTTCGAGGGGCTGTACCTCCCGCCGGTCATGTCCGAGATCGCGATGCAGCCGCAGGGCATCGTGCTGCTCTGCGGCGTGACGGGTTCGGGTAAATCAACGACGATCGCGTCGATGCTCGACTATGTGAACCAGCGAAAAGCCGTTCACATCCTGACGCTCGAGGACCCGATCGAGTACATCTTCGAAGACAAGAAGGCGACAATCAACCAGCGCGAAATCGGGCTGGACTGCCTCGACTTCAAGACAGGCCTGCGTGCTCTGGTACGTGAGAACCCTGACGTCGTTCTGATCGGTGAGATGCGTGACAAGGAGACCTTCGAGGCGGCGCTCCACGCGGCCGAGACCGGTCACCTCGTGTACGGAACCATCCACGCCTCCAGCACAACGCAGACCTTCAGCCGAATCTACGGCCTGTTCGAGCAGGATGAGATCGAGCAGGTCAGGCGGATCCTCGCCTACCAGATGCGTGCGTTCGTGTACCAGAAGCTCCTGCCAACGCTCCACGAGAACATCGCCCGAATCCCGGGCATCGAGATTCTCATCAATAACGGCGTCGTCCGGACGCACATCCTCGAGGGCCGGGAGGGCGAGCTCCGCGAGTACCTACGGACGATCGAGGCCGAGCAGTCGGGCATGATCGACTTCAACGGCACGCTCGTGAAGCTCGTGGAGGAGGAGTACATCCACATGCGGGTCGCCCTGGAGGCGAGCCCGAACGTGGACGAGCTAACCATGCGACTCAAGAAGCTCGGCTAACCTATCCCTACGCGGGGGGGAGTCACCCCCCACCCAGACGAAGGAACCGCGACCATGCCCATCGAGGCCGCCATGTCTCATCCCGAACTCGCGATCGCGTTGCTTGCGGATGCGAAGATACTCGTCAACCCGATTTTCCCGGTGCTCCTGCTGATCCCGCTGGTGCTCTGGGGCTGGTTCGTCTCGAGCGTCATGGACAAGCACGCTCACCGATTCCACCTGCCCCGCAAGCAGTGGAACACGATCCACCTCTTTGTCGGTCTCGTTGCGCTGCTCGCAGCGTTCCTGCTGCCCGTCCAGGGCATCGGCGGGTTCTTCGCAGGGTTCGCGGCGATCACGATCGTCCTCACCGCCGACATCCTCATCTTCATGAACCTGCACAACCGGGACGAACGCGTCCCGGAGGATCACCAGATCCGGCTCGACTTCTCCGAGATGGCAGCCAAGCGCGAAGCCAAGAAATCAGCGAAGGAAGCCGGGACGGTTCAGCTCAAGATCGTCAACGCCGAGAAGGTCACGGCTCCCGTTCCCGAGAAGGAAACCGCGGAGTACGAGATTCGCGCGACTTCCGAAGACCTCTTCATCCGCGCTGTCGATATGCGTGCATCTCGGTTCGAGATCGCGCCACTCGGAGGCGATGGCGAATACGCGATCGCCGCGACGGTTGACGGCGTCAAGCAGGGCATCGAGAAGATGCCCGCTCAGAACGCGGTCAAGATCATCGACTTCTGGAAAGCCTCGGCGGGTCTTGATGTGCAGGACCGACGCCGCGCCCAGCGCTCAGAAGCAACAGTCTCCAAAGACGATATCTGGCACCACCAGGTGCGCCTCGACACCATCGGGGGTCAGGCAGGCCCCAAGCTCCAGTTTACGTTCAACCCGACGAAGGCCGTCACCCGCAAGTTCGAGGATGTGGGCTTCTTCGACTCACAGGTCGAACTCATCGACGAGATGCGCGACACCGCAGGCGGGCTCGTACTCGTCGCCGCCCCTCCCGGTCATGGGCTCACAAGCCTCATGTACTCCATCCTCGGCAAGCACGACCCGTACACCTCGATCGTGCAGACTGTTGAGTACGACATTCAGGCGCCGATCGAGGGCGTCATGCAGAACAAGTTCGATCCGACGAGCGACGCCGAGTACGCGACGACCGTCCGCTCGATCCTGCGCCGCGACCCCGACACAGTCGGAGTCACCGACTTTCGTGACGCGGAAACCGCCAAGGAAGTCGTCCGAGCGGACCTCAAGCGCTCGCGTGTGTACCTCGCGGTGAAGACCGACAGCGCGATCGCCGCGATCCAGACGCTCGTCAAGCACCAGGGCAACGCTCAGGAGTGCGCCGATGCGCTCGTTGGCGTGATCGCCCAGAAGCTGGCGCGGAGGCTCTGCACCAACTGCCGTGTCGCCTACACGCCCGATCCGAACCTGCTCAAGAAACTCGGAATCCCCGCAGACAAGGCCAAGCAACTCTACAAGAAGGGCGGCCAGGTGCTCATCAAGAACAAGCCCGAAATCTGCCCCATGTGTAGTGGCGGCGGGTACTTCGGCCAGGTCGCGTTCCACGAAGTCTTCACCATCGGCGATGCCGAGCGCGCTTTGATCGCGGAGCAGAACTGGAACGCACTGAGGGGAGAGTTCCGCAAACGCGGCCTCCGCACCATCCAGCAGTCCGGGCTCTTCCGTGTCATCGAGGGCGCCACGAGTCTCGAAGAGTTCAGCCGCGTCACCGCTGCACCTCAGAAGCCAAAGAGCGGCAGTTCCTCGTCTAAACCCAGAGTCCCGGCCAAGTCGTGAGCCCCGCGCTCACGCGTAGCACGAACAGGAGCTTTGTGCCATGTTCATGAATCTGCTTAGTATCGCGATCATCCTCGGCCTCGGGTACCTCTGGGTCACGCGCGGTTTCTTCTCGGCTCTCCTGCACCTCGGGTGTGTGATCGCCGCAGGCGCCATCGCGTTCGCGTTCTGGGAGCCCATCTCCCTGTTCCTGCTCAACAAAGCTCCGACATCGGGCTTCCTGACCTTCGTCGGTGACGCCGCCTGGGGTCTTGGGCTTGCGTTGCCCTTCGTGATCAGCCTCGCGCTGCTCCGCGTGGCGACCGACAAGATCGCGCCGGGCAACATCATCATCGAGGACACGATGGACTCCATCGGAGGCGGCATCTGCGGCGCCATGATCGGGGTCATCACCGCGGGCATGTTTGTCATCAGTGTCAGCTTCCTGCGCGTACCCACGAAGTTCATGGGCTACCAGCCCGTGCACATGGCGAACCAGGGCAACTTCCAGATCCAGGAACGTCTCTGGGTTCCCGTCGATCGCCTCACTTCAGGTCTGTACAACCACCTCTCGCAGAACGTGCTCTACTCATCATCGCCCCTGTCGTACTACTACCCGGACCTCGCATCCGCGGCGGGCACGCAGCGCATGAGCGAGGGTCAGGGCGCCAACAAGAACAACATCGTGCCAGACGCGTTCGAGGTCGTCACGCGATTCACCGTCGGAAAGGGGTCAGACCTCCCAGCCGATCAGGTCTTCGCCGACCAATTCAACGCGGCGATCCAGCAGGTCAACACGCTCAACGGCGAGAATCTCCCCGCTGGCTCCTACATCGAGGGCTTCCTCATCAACTTCAAGGCCGGCGCGAAAGAGAAGTTCGGCAAGGTCGTCGTCGGCAAGGGCCAGTTCCGCCTCGTGGCACACAACGCCTCGGGCGATGCGGTCACGCTCTACCCGATCGCTGTCACCGCGCAGGCCCGCACCGGCAACCGGACGTTCGGCAGGTTCCGCTTCGACGGTGAGATGTACGTCGCGTCTGTCGGCGGCGCGACCGAGTCACCAATGGCCTTCGAGTTCGGCGTCCCAGCCGGTTACGAACCCACCTCGCTCTACATCCGCAACATCCGTCACGAGCTCGATGAATCCGACACCGTCCGCGAGTTCAGCGACGCCTCGTCGCGCGACATCGCGATCCAGACGGGCGACATGCTCGTCGGGAACAGAACACAGAACCTCAACCTGCAGTATGCGACCACCGTTGACGGCACGAACCCACGCGGGACGGGCATCGACACCGGGCCTCGCCTAGGCAACCGCGTCGTGCTCCAGAAGGGAAACACCAGCGGGCTCGATATCAACGACGACAACCAAATCGTCAACGGCGAGGGCGTCTTCGCACCGGGCGATGTAAGCGGCCGGGGCCTCGACCGGGCGCTGCGTGTTGATGAGTTCTTTATCAGCCGCGACACGAATATTGTGCAGGTCCAGGTCACCGGTGATCCCTCGCAGTTCCCCGCGAGCTACTTCTCGACAACCGCTGCTGCTGAACTCCGAGCCGACGTCCCGCCCGTGATCATCGACGCGGATGGACAGGCGTATAACGCGGTCGGGTTTATCTACCAAGACAACAACAAGGTTCAGATTCGCTACACCCCGGGTCGCCCGATGCTGGGCCTCAACGAAGCCGACTCGCTCGTGCGGAGCCGAGACGACCAGGTGCTGATCCTGATCTTCCGCCCGAGTATCGGCGTCGATCTGAAGCACTTCGCGATCGGGGATACCGCGCTGGTCACGTTCGATGCACCGCTCGTGCTCACGAGGCCTCGCGGCAGATAATCAAGAAGCACAAACAACTGAGTCAAAGGCAAGAAGGCCGACCCTCTCGCGGGTCGGCCTTCTTTGTTGTTGCTTTGATTGAACGCGTAAGCGTTACTCGGCAGCCGGGGCGGCCTCTTCTGCCGGAGCCTCCGCCTTGGCGGGCTTCTCAGGCTTCTCGATCAGGTTGCCCTCGTTGTCGAACTCCATCTCTTCGCGCTCGTCGCCTTCGAGCTCGCGGTCCGGAACGACGTGCACCTGGACGTGCTCCTCGAGATCCGAGGCGAGCTTGACGTTGACCTCGAACTGACCCAGACGCTTGATGACCTGGGGCAGACGGACCTCGCGAGGCTTGACCTCGAAGCCAAGCGACTTGAGTGCGCCGGAGATATCCTGCTGGGTGACCGAGCCGTAGAGCAGGCCGAGATCGTTGCAGGCGCGCTGCATCGTGATCTCGACACCCTCAAGACGCTTGATGAGCGCCTCACGCTCGACACGGAGCTTGCCCTGCTCAACCTCGGCCTGCTTGCGCTTCTCGGCAAGCGAGGCGATGAGTGACTCGTCGGGCGTGGTGGCCAGGCCCCGAGGCAGGAGGTAATTCCGGGCGTAGCCCGCGCGAACCTTGACGACATCGCCGACGATGCCAAGGTTGTCCACGGTCTCTACAAGAAGAAGCTGTACGTCTTTACGCATGGTGCTGTCCTCGCTGTCTTCCCGCGTACTAGGCGGGAGTTTAGAAGCCCTCGCGTGGGCCCCAACGGCGCCCGCCGACAGTCGGCGGGCTCTTCAGATTGTGCCCGGGAGCGTAGGCGCCCGGGAGTCGAAAGGCATGTCTGGGCTGGAGTTACCAAGCCTTGGCTCGTTGGTCAGGGCTTAGAACGGGATGTCATCGGCACTGACTGGTTCGTTGTAGTTGTCGTACCCGCCGGAGCCGCCGCCGCTGGACTGGGCTCTTGAGCCCCCGCCGCCTCGGCTCTGGCCTCCGCCCCCACCGCCGCCTCCGCTGTCGATGAACTGGAAGCCCTCGACGACGACCCGCATCTTCGAGCGGTTCGAGCCGTCGTTCTTGTCCTGCCAGGTATCGAGCTTGAGCCGGCCTTCGATGAACACGGGGCGTCCCTTGGAGAGGTACTGCGCCATGACCTCGGCCTGGCGTCCCCAGGCCTCGCAGTCGATGAAGGTGGTCTCATCGCGATCCTCTCCCGACTGGGTGCGGAATCGGCGGTTGACCGCGAGACCGATGTTGGCCACCGATTGGCCGCTGCCGATCTGCTTGATCTCGACGTCCCTCGTCAGGTTGCCCATGAGGAGGACCTTGTTGTAGCTGGCCATGGCGTATCTCCTTATCGCTTGTCCACAAGAGCATAGCGTTCGGGTTCAGCTAGGGCGGGAACGGCCTGTCGGGTGTTACTCCGAGTCGGCGGTCGCCTCTGCGGGGCTGGCCTCACCCTCGGGTGCCGGCTCCTCGGCGGGTGCGTCGGCCTTAGGCTCTTCCTTGACCGGGGCGCCGAGCGAGACGCTCGAGCTCATGCCGGCTTCCTCGCGCTCTGCCGCACGCAGGGCACGCTCCTTGGCCTCGGTCTCGAGGTCGCTCCGGCGGTCGAATGCCTTCATCTCCTCAAGCGTCAGGTGGTCGGCCTTAGTGACCAGCGTCCTGAGGATACGCTCGGAGATGTTGCAGTCACGCTCGAACGCCTGCATGCTCTCGGTCGGAGCCTTGACGTAGCTGAGGATGTACACGCCGCGCTTCTGCTTGTCGATCTCGTAGGCGAGACGACGCTCGTCCCACTTCTGCATCGAGATGACCTCTGCGTTCGCACGATCGAAGAGGTTGTTGATGTGATCGATGACGCCCTGGAAGTCGTTCGCCTCGGCCTGACTGATGAGGAACATCACCTCGTACTCATTGAATCTCTGGGTATCCGCCATTTCTGGGTTGCCTTTCTCGCGGTTCATCTCGCCGCGCTTGTTTCAAGCTGATCTTTCTTCTTCGTTCTCGTCCGTCTCGGGGGTGCCCCAACCGGACGAGGAGTTTCTCGTGTTGAACTTGTTCATCGAGGCCTCGATGCCCTCTGCCGCGAAGACCTCGGCCGCGTCGGCGGCCTGCGTCAGCGCCGGCCGAAGACGGTCGAACTGCTCTTCCGTGAACCGCCCGAGGACGTAGTCGTCGAGCCGCATCATCGGCGGCTTCTCGTCCACCCCGATGCGGAGCCTGGCGTAGTTCTCAGTCCCGAGCTTGCGGGCCATGTCGGTCAGCCCGTTGTGCCCGCCTGCGCCACCGGTCGCCTTGAGCCTGATCATGCCGCACGGGAGCGCGACATCGTCGACCAGGACAAGCACGTCCTCGGCTGGGTTGAGCTTGTAGAACCTGCACGCCTCGGCCGCAGCCTGGCCCGACCGGTTCATGTAGGTCACGGGTTTCATGAGCAGGCACCTGGTGCCGCCCACCGACGCCTCGATGATGAGGGAATGGAACTTGCTCCGTGCGATCTCGCCCTTTGCGAACCGCTCGGCGAGCAGATCGACAGCCATAAACCCGGCGTTGTGCCTGGTCCTTGCGTATTCCGATCCGGGATTGCCGAGGCCGATTAGGAGTTTCATCGCGTTGAGCAAGCGGACGAGTATCACTCGTCTTCCTTCTCCTCTTCCTTCTTCTCCGTGATGACCTCAGGCTGGGCATCTGCCGAAACCTCGGTCTCCTCTGCGGACTCAGTCGAGCCGCCCGAGTGGACGATCTGTGCGAGGATGTCCTCACCATCGCTCAGCAGCTTGACCCCGCTGGGCAGTGTGACCTCTCCAGCGTGGATCGCCTGGCCAGAGCCGAGCTCGCTGATGTCCACGACGATCTCGTCGGGCAGGTCCTTGAGCTTGCACTCGACGGTCAGCTCGGTCACGGGGTGCATGAGCAGCGTGTCGGCTTCCTTGAGGCCGGCCGCGTCGCCCTTGAGGGTGACGTGCACGTGTGCGTGCGTGGTCTCGTCGAGGTCCACGCGAGCGAGGTCGCAGTGGATAATGCCGTCACCGAGGTGGTTGAACTGCACATCGCGGAGCAGAACGGTCTCCTGCTGGCCTGCGACGTCGATGGTGAAGACGCGCTCGCCGTGGTGGATGTAGTTGATCGTCTCCTTGGCATCGACGCTGATCGAAGCGGGATCCTTGCCGTGGCCGTAGACAACGACGGGCAGTCGGCCCGCGTCGCGCAGTCGCTTGGAGTACCTGGAGCCAAGCCGCTCTCTGACTTCGCCCTTGAGGACGGGTGCTTTCTCGTGCATAGTTACTTTCCTTCACAACATCCCGGGGCCGGATGCCCTCGGGGAACCGATTCTCTTGTTACCTCTTGAAGCCCGCGGTTCCCTTGAACAGCGCACTGACAGATTCCTTGTGGTGGACACGGTGGATCGCGTCGCCCAGCAGGCCGCTTACGTCCAGCGTGACCAGTTTGTCGCCCAGAGCCTCCTTGGCTCGTTCAGGCGGGATCGAATTGGTGACGACAACCTTGCTGATGGGGCTGTCGTTGAGACGCTCAAACGCCTTGCCAACGAACAGCCCGTGGCTCGCTGCGGCGATGACATCCGTCGCCCCGTTCTCCATGACAACCTCGGCCGCGGCGCAGATCGTGCCCGCCGTCGAGATCATGTCGTCAACCATCAGAACGGTCTTGCCCTTCACATCACCAATGATGTGGCCCGTCTCGACCGAGTCGCCCGAGAGTCGCCGCTTGTTGATGATCGCCAGATCGCCGCCCAGCATGTTCGCAAAGCCCTCGGCGACCTTCACGTTGCCCACGTCCGGGCTCACCATGCACAGGTCCTTCAGGTCATCGCGGTGCGCTTTGAAGTAGTCGCTGAACACGGGCGTCGCGGACAGGTGATCGACGGGGATATCGAAGAAGCCCTGGATCTGAGCCGCGTGCAGGTCGAGCGCGATGATCCGGTCGGCCTTGCCCGCAGTGAGCAGGTTGGCGACCAGTTTCGCTGTGATCGGCACCCGGCCCTCGCTCTTGCGGTCCTGCCTCGCGTAGCCGAAGTAAGGCAGCACGATCGTGACGTTCTCCGCCGACGCGCGACGCAGGCAGTCAAGGAAGATCAGGAGCTCCATCAGGTTGTCGTTCACGGGCATGCACGTCGAGATGACGATGTAGCAGTCTCGGCCCCGGACATCCTCTTCGACCTTGAGCATCATCTCGCCGTCGGGGAACACGTGCGTCCGCGCCTCGCCGATCGGGATGTCGAGATGGTCGCACATCGACTGCGCGAGATCACGCATGTGCCGACCGGCGAAGATCTTCAGCTTGTTCGCGTCCGAGTTCGTCATGCCCAGGGCTCCCCTTTACACCCGTCCCGCGGAGCCTGTTCGGCTCCTGAAAATCGAATCGACATCCGCCAGTTGCTCGGGTGTGTTGATGCTCAGCACATCCTCAGCGGGCACCGCGTCGATCACCTCAACCGTGCACCCGAGCCCAAGCAGAATCTCCGGGACATCGGTGATGTACTCCTCGCCCGTCGCCTCGTTGGGAGTCACCCGCGAGAGGCCCTCACGCAGGTCCGCGAGCCTGATGCAGTAGTAGCTCGGGTTGATCTCGCGGATCGCGCGTTCTTCGTCGCTCGCGTTCTTCTGCTCGACGATGCGGAGGAACCTGCCGTTCGCGTCACGCACGATCCTGCCATAGCCGGTCGGGTCGTCGACGACAGCGGTCGCCAGCGTCGCCGAGGCGTTGGCTTTGGTGTGCATATCGAGGATCGCATCGAGCGTGTCGGTGCGGATGAGCGGGCCGTCGCCGCAGAGGATGAAGACGGGCGTGTCGTCGTCTGCGCCCTCAAGATTGGGCAGCGCACATTTGACGGCGTGCCCGGTCCCGTTCTGCTCGTCCTGGACCGCGTAATCGACCTTGCCCCCGTACTCGTTGAGCGCCTCGCGGACGAGCTCCTGCTTGTACCCCACCACCGCGACGGTGCTCGCGCAACCAGCGGCGAGGCACGTGTCCACAACCGCACACACCATGGGACGCCCGCCGATCGGGTGGCAGACCTTGGGCAGATCCGACTTCATCCGGGTGCCTTTGCCCGCAGCGAGGATGATCGCGATGGGTTGTGCGCTCGTCACGTGTGCGGTCGGCTGCGCGTCGTTGATTCAGAAATAAGAAATAACCCGACCAGGACTCGAACCTGGACTAACAGTATCAAAAACTGTGGTGCTAGCCATTACACTATCGGGTCAGATCGGATCGCTGAATTGAATCGACCTTCGCGGCCGGGCTCCTTCTCGTTGGGCACGGATCATCGACCCGCGCGGCCTATCGGATCGCAACCGACAGGCCTCCCTCTGAGGCGCCGGCCGCGGACTGGGCGTGCCTACAAACGCACGCCGGAGCTGGACCCGGACCTACCGCAGCGAGAAGGGCTCAAACCCCTTCTTACCCGGCCCGGACCCATGACCGCGCCTTGGCATCATGCCTCATCGCGGTCGGCTCGTTCGGACTGCAAACTATTGGGCCTGGCGGGGCCGGAGTCAAAGACCCGACTCGTCCTCGAAGCCCTCTTCGGGAGTTTCGCCTGCCCCATCCTCAGGCCCCTGCTCATCGGTGAGGACCTGCTCGCTGACCACGTCGTAGCAGGTCGCCAAAAGCCCCACGAGCGGGAATTTGCTGCCCTCGAAGGGACTCTGGCCGAGCCGGCGAAGCAGCGGATGGCTGACCGCCGGCTTCTCGGGGGTCAGGTGGAGGTGTTCGAGCCCGGATGAAGGGTCCCAGAAGTGGTCCAGGCACTCCTCGAGCGGCTTGGGGGCCATGGTCTCGATCGACTCGATGTGGGGTGAGTAGACCGGAGCAGAACCGTCGCCCGAGCCGGGCAGCAGCCGCAGGTGCTTGAGCTGCTCGACGAGGTCGTCCCGATCGATGCCCCTGAGCGAGAAGATCGTCCACGGGTCCTCGGCGAGCTTGTCGGCGACGATCATCGCGACGCACGCCGAGTGCTTGCACCACGTCGAGCCCTCCTCGCGGGGCTCGTCGCAGTTGCAGTCTGTCTTGATGTCGGTCGGCTCAACGGGGAACAGGTGCAGCCCGAATGGGGCGAAGAGTTCCTCGATCGTCGTGGGCAACTCACCCGCCAGCAGCTTCGCCGAGTACCGGGCCTGGCCCGCCATCTCCTGGATAATCTTGTCCCACTGCTCGCGGCTGAACGACTCGAGTTCGATCGTCACGCGGTACGCCCTGGGCATCCGGCCCTGGACCAGAGCGCTCACCTTGCCGGGCTCGATCTTGACGGATCGCGTCTGCCCCAGCTTGGCATACTCGAGCCCCTCGACCTGCGCCTCCTGCGAGGCCCCGGCCTCAATCAGTCGAAGCCAGCGCTGGCCAGCCCAGCTCTCGGCGGCGCGCTCGTTCGAAGGGATCTTCACCCCCGCGCGAACACGGCGCGGGTTCTTGGTCTTCTCAACGGGCTTCTTTGGAAAGTGAGGCGACTGCATCTTCGACCGGGTCTCCATCCCTCATTGGTGCCCCATCCCGTGGGGCCCGATTGCCGTCTCTGCCAGAGGTAACGGTTGGCTCCAAAGCCGCTGATGTCCAGCGGGCATTTACGAATCATTCCAATTCTAGCGTGTAATCCGCCGCTACCAGCAACATGAGCTGCTCCCACAAGTACCAAGACATACCTCTGATTGTTCTCACTGGGATTGGTCGTAGCGGCACCACTGCTTTCCGTAAGGCTCTGACACAGCACCCAAAGCTCATTAGTACAGGCCACGAGCACAACGTTGTGTACGACATTCTTGACGCAGCATTACGAAACAAAACTGCTCAGAGCCGTCGCTATTCGATGCAGGTGACAGACGAACAACACGATGCGCTATTCCAAAGGCTAATTCTCGATCTTGTTTATCCCGCCGAAGTCATCCATCCTGATGGGGACGGCATACTGATATTCACAGGCCTGACTCCCAAACTCGCGTCGTACCTCATAGATATCTGGCCTAATACAAAGGTATTGTGTTTATATCGAAACGGTGTTGATGTCATCGCGTCGCGATTGAAGCACGAGCATCTTGGGTTCCAGCCATTTGAAGTGCAATGCAAGGTATGGACAAACGCTGCCAAAATGTACAAATGGGCCTGCCAGCAAGAACACGCCCTCCCCGTCAAGTATGACGATCTTGTAAACGAAACCGACCAAGTGTGCAAACGAGTCATGGCTTTCTGCGGCCTTGAGGCAAGTGATGTAGTTTCAGAGCATCTCAGCCTAAACACTTACCACCCCAGCAATCATGGCACCGCAACCCCATGGAGGGCGTGGTTCGATTCAAAAAAAAAGCTATTTTTGAGAATATATGCGGTGAATCCATGGCTCAGCTTGGCTTTGACATCCCTTGGCACCAGCGTAAATCAATCGCCAACTAGATATCAGTACTCGCCCACCGCGTCGCTCCGCAGCGTCAGCAGGTCACGCAGCGCGTCGGTATCGAGTTCGGTCAACCACTGCTCGCCCGAGCCCACGATCTGCTCGGCGAGTTGGCTCTTGGTTTCGAGCATCTCGTCGATCCGCTCCTCGAGCGTGCCTCGACAGACGAACTTGTGGACCTGAACCGTTCGCGTCTGGCCGATGCGGTACGCACGGTCGGTCGCCTGATTCTCCACGGCGGGGTTCCACCAGCGGTCGAAGTGGAACACGTGGTTCGCGGCGGTCAGGTTCAGGCCGACACCACCCGCACGGAGACTGACGAGCATGATCGGCGCCGAGCCGTCGGCTTTCTGGAACTCGTCCACGAGCTTCTGACGCTGCAGGCGAGGTGTGCCGCCGTGCAGGAACAGGACCTCGCGATCGAGCGAGTGTCGCAATGTCGTCGCCAGCAAGTGCCCCATCTGACGGAACTGGCTGAAGATCAGAGCCTGATCGCCCGCGGCCATGATCTCGTCCAGCATCTCGATGAGACGCGTCGTCTTGCCAGATCGCGCCGGCGAGGGAGGCGTGGTCGAGCCCTTGACGTGCTCCTTGAGCGCCTGTGCCGGATGGTTGCAGATCTGCTTGAGCTTGACGAGCGCCGAGAGCACGATGCCGCGACGCTTGATGCCCTCGGTCGCGTCCACGTCTGAGAGCATCTTCTTGACCGTCTGCTCGTAGAGCTCCGCCTGCTCGTTGGTCAGATGGCAGTACTCGCGGCTCTCGACCTTGGGCGGCAGATCCCCCACGACCTTCGGGTCGGACTTGAGCCTGCGCAGAACAAACGGCCTCACCAGCGACCGAAGCTGCATGCTCTTGGCGTCATCGCGGTACTTCTCGATCGGCACCGCGAACTTCTTGCGAAACGTGCCTGGCGAACCGAGGTAGCCCGGGTTCAGGAAGTCCATGATCGACCAGAGCTCGCTCAGTCTGTTCTCGACGGGCGTACCGGTGAGGGCGATGCGTGACTTGGCGTTGATCTGCCTGACCGCCTGCGCCTGCTTCGCCGCGGGGTTCTTGATGAACTGGGCTTCGTCGAGCACCAGGCGCCCCCATTGCATCACCGTGAGGATGTCCTGGTCTCGGTTCGCGAGCGCGTAGGTCGTCACGACGAGGTCAGCCTTGGCTGCTCGCTTGAGGAACTCGGTGCCGGTCAGGCGCGCCGGGCCGTGATGGATCATCGCGTCCAGGTGCGGGCAGAACCGCTCGGTCTCTCGCACCCAGTTGCCCACGACCGAGGTCGGGACGACAAGCAGCGTCGGCAGGATCTGGTCGCGCGTGCCCTTCGCATCGGCCTCCTCGCGTTCGCCCGAGAGGATCGCAAGCAGCTGGATCGTCTTGCCGAGACCCATGTCGTCAGCGAGACACGCGCCGAATCCGAACCGCTCGAGGAAGCTGAGCCACGAGTACCCGCGCAGCTGGTAAGGCCGAAGCGTGCCCTGGAAATCCGTCGGCTGGTTGAGCACAGGCAGCGCCTCGCCCGCCGCGGACCCGCCGAACACATCCGCGAGCCAACCTGTAGTCTCCAGTCCCGTGACGTGAAGCCCGCTCGTGCGTGCGTCGGCGCCGAATGCCATCCGGATCGCTTCGCCCACGCTCATCTCGCCGCCCGGGTTCTCGCGGATGAACTTGATCGCGGCCTCGACGTCCTCGGGCCTGATCTCCACCCACTTACCGTTGATCTGCACGAGCGGCGTCTTCCGCTCGGCGAGCTCCTCGAACTCCTTGAGCGTGAGCGTGACATCGCCCACCGCGATCTGCCACTGGTACCCGACAAGTGCATCGAGTCCGAGCTGCGAAGCGCCCGCGACCGTCGGCGCATTGGCCGGGTCGAGCGGATCCTCCATCGGATCCGAGTCCAGCATCAGCTTCGCGCCGAGTCTCGACGTCGTGGAACCGAACCAGCCCGGCTCGATGACACCGAACCCCTGCTCGCGCAGCAGCGGCCTGATCTCGCGTAGGAACTCGTACGCCTCGGTCGTCTTGAGCTCGACATCGACCGGCTCTGACTCGTCGAGCGCGCGTTCGAGGGGCTTGTAGAGCCTGCTCGCTCGGCCGAGCTCTGCCAGCAGCAGTTCCTGAGGACTGTCGATGCGCCGGCCTTCGATCGTGACCGATTCGCTCGAGAGCAGCCAGATATCCGCGGCGTCGACCAGCACTTCCTCGGCGCCGATCGGCTGCAGGTGGAAGCTGAGCGACCAAGTCGCGTCGGCGGGCTCGATGATCTGGGGCCGCATCTCGTCCGCGTCCTCATCGACCGCCTGGAGCATGATCGGCTCGTTGAGCCTGAGGCAGAGCCTCCACTCCGTGCTCGAGCCGCGGTCTTCGAGACGACCGATCCATGAACGGACGTCCTTGATCATCGCGCGTCGGTCAGCGGGCTCGACGCCGTGCACAGAGCCGAGCAGCCCTGAGAGCCATGACACGCTCGGGTCGCTCGTGTCGCGCCCTTCGATCACCTCGGGCAGGTCGTCTGCGATGAGCGCCCTTCGGCACCCCGCGTCGACCATCCCCGTCACCATGTCATCGAAAATCCCAGCGGGGTCGTGCTCGCGCCCGTCGACGACCGCGCGGACGGCCGGGGGCATCGCGGCGATCAGGATCGTCGCATCTTCCGCAGACTGCTCGTCGGCGAACCACGCCTGCCAGGCGCCGTCGAGTTCACCAGAAGCACTCTGCCTCAGCGCAGGCACGAAACGCTGCTGCGCCATCAGCCTGCGCGAGAAACGCCCGACGAGCGAGAGGTAATCAACCGCGCGACCGACCAGCAGACCGTCATCGCCCGTCGTGTTCGAGGCGTGCTCCTCGATCCGTTCAAGAACGAATGGTGCGTGCTCTGGGTCAACGACCACCGACTCAACCGCAAAGAGACCGAGCCCATTGGCGCCGCGATCGGCAAGCGCGATGCCCGATGCGTGTGCAAGCCTCGCTGAAGGAAGCGCTTTGCTCTCCTGTGAAGGCAGTCGCAGCTCGAGCTTGCCCTCGGCGGGCTCGTGTTTCAGGAACGGCTCGAGTGCATCGAGCAGCTCGCTTGAGGGAACCGCGAACGGGTGGTCGGCGAGCTTCGTCTCGATCTGTACCTCGACCGCGACCCCGCCCTCGGTGTCATCGCCGGGCAAGTCGTCTTCGGTCTCAGCCAGTTCAGACGGATCGAACGCCTCGTCGTCGGCGCTGACGTCGATGTCCTCGACTGGGGTGACGTACGAAGCCGCGCCGCGGGCGCTCTCGGCCCAGAAATGCAGCTGCCCCTCGGTCCAGACACTGTGCAGAACGATCATCCGTGCGTTCCCTTTCGCTCCCTCGGGCCGATCTCCCGGCCGGTCTGGACTGTAGGCGAGAACCCGGCGAAAGCCGCTCTCCTCGCCTAATTCTCACAATCCACATCCGGGCGAGCCGCTGGCACCAAGGGGCCTTATCCGTCATACTCGCTTGGCACAACATATGTTCCAGACAAACCAGGAGCCCCAGCAATGACGCAGCTGACACCAGACAACTCCATCGATACCTACTCCTTCTCTCGGCGCCGGGTTCTGGCAGCAGGTGCAGCGATGGGAGCACTCTCTATAACAGGCACCGCGTCGGCACTCTCGGGTCTCTCAGAAAGGTCACCGGAGGTCAAGATCTCACTTGCCCAGTGGTCGCTTCACAAACTCTTCTACGCGGGGGAGATCGACAACCTCGATTTCGCGCAAGAAGCGCACGATATGGGCTTTAAGGCCATCGAGTACGTCAACGGCTTCTTCAAGGACAAAGCACTCGACGAGAAGTACCTGACCGAGATGGACACCCGCGCCAAGGACCACGGGCTCGTCCAGCTGCTGATCATGTGCGACGGCGAGGGCAACCTCGGTGACCCCGACGAGAAGAAACGGACTGCCGCGATCGAGAATCACATCAAGTGGCTCGAAGCAGCCAAGAGGCTCGGATGCCACTCGATCCGTGTGAACGCCGCCAGCGCTGGCAGCTACGAGGAACAGCAGAAGCTCGCGGCAGACGGCCTGAGCAGGCTGACCGACAAGGCCCAGCCCTACGGGCTCAACGTCATCGTCGAGAACCACGGCGGGCTCAGCTCAAACGGCGAGTGGCTCTCGGGTGTCATGGAGATGGTCAACAAACCGACCTGCGGCACGCTGCCCGATTTCGGAAACTTCTGCTTCGACTGGAGCAAGGCCGACGACCCGGAGGCGTGGTACGACCGATACAAGGGCGTGCGCGAGATGATGCCGTACGCCAAAGCCATCAGCGCCAAGAGCCACGAGTTCAACGAAGAAGGCGACGAGGTCCGCACGGATTTCTACAAGATGCTCAAGATCGTGCACGACGCGGGGTACAGAAGCTGGATCGGGGTTGAGTACGAAGGCGATAAGCACACGCCCCGTGAGGGATCCAGGCTGACCAAGGCGCTGCTTGAGAAGATCATGAAGCAGGCTTAGTGCGCCGGTTCTGTCAGCTTCGGAGTTCCATTCATGGCAAGGAAGTCGGCGAAAAGAGAAAGCATAGAGGCTTCGCCCCAAAGAACCAAAGCCGAAACCAAGCTGCTGACTGGTGGTAATCCTCAGATTCCAAAGGGCGACGGCAACGCACCGGTACAGGCGTACATCAGAGCGATGCCTGGCTGGAAGAGCGCGATGGGCGGGAAGATCGATCGCCTGATCGTCGAGCACGCGCCGGGTGTGCAGAAAGCCGTGCGTTGGAACACACCCTTTTACGGCATCGAAGGCAACGGCTGGTTCATGGCCTACTCGTGCTGCACGCGGTACATCAAAGTCAACTTTTTCAACGGCTCTTCACTCGACCCCTTGCCACCGGTCGAGTCGAAGCACAAGGACGTCAGATACTTTCACATCTTCGAGAACCAAGTGCTCGATGAACAACAGTTCGTTGACTGGATCAAGCAGTCCGCAAACCTGCCCGGCGAGGACTGCTTTTAGCTCAGGAGTCAGCTGACTCAGGCCTTGGTTTCCCGCTCGGCAGGATCATATCCAGAATCACGAGCGCGCCGAGCAAACCCACACCGACGGAAGACGCGAAGCCGCCGGCGACGATCGCGTACGCCCAGAGCGGATCAAGCCTCGCGAGCCACTGGCCTGCGATGTCGAAGAAGATCCCGATGCCGCCCGCCGATGCGATGACGCCTGTCAGCACGCCTGGCCAGCGCGTCATCGAGCAGAGCAGCGTCACCATGATGAGCACCATCGAGAGGCTCGGAGCGTGCACGTGCGTCGAGAGCGCGACGATCCGCGTGTTCTTGGGCTGGACGTCCCGGCTGAACGCGATGGGCTGGATGTCGTCCCAGTACTCGAGCGGCACCTCGTCGCCGATACCCTCGCCCTGCTCGGCGCCCCGTGCGTGACAGTCGAGGCACGAGAACGCGATGATCTCCGCGGGCGCCATGTCGCCCAGATCGAAGTTGTCGTAATTCTGGTTGAGGTCGTCTCCCTGGAGCCAGTCAATCAGCGCCTGGCGCTCCGGGTCTGGCAGGTCTTCGGGGTGACCGGACTCGATCGCATCGAGTAAAGGCGAGGGCGAACTGACGCCGTGGTACGCGCCGACGATGTCCGTCATCGTCAGGCCCTCACGCTCATCGCGGTTCTCGTACTCCCACTGCAGGAAGATGCCGCTGATGATGTAACCGCCCAGCAGCGTGAGGACCATAAAAACGAGCCCGATGCGCGAGAGCAGCCCGAGCGAGCGGAGTCTGGGCCATGCGTGTGTCGATGTCGTCACGTTCGTCTCCATGATTCAGATGAATCAGACGCTAATGGACTGCTCTTGACCAGACACGACCGCCTGGTGCGCCGCGATGCCGACCGCGGTTGCGCGCGCTGCTTCTTCGACCGAGCACGCCGGGGCCTCACCGTTCGTTGCCGCGGCTACGAAGTCCGCGAGCGTGTAGTACAACGCGGGGTTGGGTAGACCGATGCCCTCCTTCAGCTTGCCTTGGCTTGCGAGCTTGGTCGCGTCGGCGATGAGCGTGATGCCCTCGTCGTTGTGGAACTGCTGGCGGTTGGCGTAGACCTCCCAGCCCTGTGTCGGCGCGTCGGCTTCCTTGAACATCCAGCCGTGGCTCCAGCCCAGCTTGATCGCCGCGTTCGTGCCGCGGAGCAGCTCGTACGTGCCCTCGTATGAATTGGCGAGCGTGGCTTCGTACTGAATTGTCGCGCCGTCTTCGTACGTCAGCGTGCACGCCACGGTGTCGGCGATCTCTCTGCCGTCGTCGTGCAGGCGGATCGTGCCCGAGCCCGTGACCTTGACGGGGTATCGGCCCGTGTACCAGTGGAACACATCGAACTGCTGCGTCCCCCACTCGCCGGCGAGCCCGAGCGTGACTTCCGGGTCGAGCCTCCAGTTGAGCGCCTTCTCGCGAGCCGGGTCGCTGGCAGGCGTGCGCCACGACGTCTTCTGGCAGTGCTGAGCGCGCATGCCGACGAGATCGCGCACGGAGTCAGACCTGAAGAACGTGCGTGCGAGCTTGTAGACCGGGTTGCTCCGGCCCTGCAGACCCGATGCGACAACGCCCTTGGCGCCGCGCGCCGCGGTCACGATCTCCTGGCACTTCTCGCTCGTGTTGCAGAGCGGCCCGTCGATGTACGTGTGCACACCGGCGTCGATGCATTCCTTCGCGACATCCGCGTGGGTCTGCGTCGGTGTCGCGATCGCGACCGCGTCGACCTTGCCCGAGCTCAGCATCTCGGTAACGGACTGGAAGCCCTCGGCGCCGGACGAGCGGCGCAAGCCCGACTGCATCCGGCGTTCGTCGATATCGCAGACCGCCGCGACCTCGGCGCCATCGAGCTTGGTAAGCTCACCCAGAATCGTTCGGCCCTGTCGGCCCGCGCCGATGACCCCAACGCGGAGACCTGCCGAGCGATCGGGGAGCCTGACGAACCCGAGTTCGGGCAGCACCGCCGCCGCCGCCAGACCGCCTGCCGCATGTACGAGAAACTCACGCCTGTTCTTCATCACTGCCTCAAACTTTCTGATCGGTTGACCCGCCTCTGAACACATCCGGAGCCGACGCTCCCCCAAGACTCCACTCGCCGGCGGGTGTGTGGAGGATACTTGCAATCTCGTCGCGCATCGACCCCGGTCTTTCCCCGAGCACAAGTAATGCAGTCGACCACGCGTCGCTCTCGGCCGCGCTGTATACAGCGGCGCCCCCGAGCTGCGCTCCGCGAGTCGGCTCTCCTGTACGAGGATCGATCACGTGTCCCTGGCCAGCTTCGTTCAGTCGGCCTCGTGGCGCACTCACCGACAAAGCGCTGTCCGTGAGAAAGACAACCGGCGCATCGGTTTCCGCATCGGTCCGGACCTGCCAGGGCTGCCCGTCGGGGCGTGAACCGATCGCCTTCGCGGTGCTCGTCCCGCCGTGCAGGAGGGCGTTCGTCACGCCGAGCTCTTGCAGCACCCTGCACGCCTCGTCGATCGCCCAGCCCTTGGCGACCGCTCCGAAGTCGAGCCGGACCTCGGGATGCGTCACGAAGACAGCACTCTCTTCCTCGTTGATCTCCAGATACGACATCCCGAACGCCGGCGTCGAATTCGAGCCAGCCTGACCCCTAAAGCCGAGCTGCGACATCAACGAACCCAAAGCGATGTCAAACACGCCGCCCGTCTCTTCGTCCCACTTACTGCATGCGATAAGCAGATCGAGCATGTCGCGGTCCACCCGGACCGCGCGCTCGCCCGCGTGCTGGTTGATCAGGTTCACGATCGAGCCCTTGTCGAACGCGCTCAGGCGGTTGTGCCAGTCGCAGATGACATCCAGCGCCTCCTCGCCCGCGGCTCGCAGATCGTGCGCCGGCCCATCGCTCGCGATGAGCAGCTCGAACCGAGTCCCCATCGCATCTAAAGCCAGACGGAGGCCCGATGAGCCTCCGTCCGGTGTGTTACTACTTGTTGACATCGGGAGATTCGATCACGCGCGGCTGACACGCATGGTCTTCGGATCAAACCTGAACGCGCCGCCTTCCCACATGCTCCGCGTGGCAAGATCCACAGCGACCATGACCTTCGATGCGAGGTCGATGTTGCTGACCGCCTCCTCGCGGGTGCGGATGCACTCGAGCCAGTTGAGCCTGAGCTGATCCTGATCGTTGCCAATGTCAGGACATTCGATGCGCTCGGCATCGATCTCATCAACGAAGATGCGCTCGGGGCGGATCTCGCAGTGACGGCTGTTGAGATAGATGTTCGCCTCATGGCCTCGGATCATGGTCTCGAGGCCCACCTCGTTGGCCGTCGAGCCGGCGATGACCATCGTGTGGCCGCTCTCAAACTCGACGTTCAGGTTGACCTGATCGTGGTTCTCCATGTCCATGTCCACAACGTGATGGCCCGATGCGGTCACACGCGTGGGCCAGCCCGCGTCGACAGCGAGGATCAGCGGCGTCATGACGTGCACAAGCAGGTCACCGATGATGCCCGTCGAGAAGTCCTTGTACCGGCGCCAGCGGGCGAGGACCTTCGGGTCCCACTCGCGCGGCCCGAGGTGGCCGCACCAGGCGTCCCAGTCGACGTTCACGCCGGGCGCCCAGTTCTCATCGATGTGGTAGTAGTTCCACTCGCCCGTCTTCGAGTTCCGGCAGTAGCTCGTCTGGCTCCACACGGGAGTGCCGATCTTGCCGGCCTTGATCGCCTTGCGGGCCTCGAGGTATTTGGGCAGCATCATCATCTGCGTGCCGACCTGGAAGATCCGGTCCGGGTTGTCCAGCACGTGCTTGCGGACATCCATCGTCTGATCAAGGCGGAGCGTCAGGGGCTTCTCGCAGTACACGTCCTTGCCCGCGGTCAGCGCATCTATCGCGTGCTGCGCGTGCCAGTGCTCGGTCGAGGCGATGAGCACCGCGTGGATGTCGTCGCGCGCCAGCAGATCGCGGTAATCGCGGTAGGTCGGCACCTCGATGCCCTGCCTGTCCTGGCACTGCTTCTGCGCGTTCTGCACGCGCAGGTCGTTGACATCGCACAGAGCCGTGATCTCTGCCTTGGTGCGTCCCTGCTCGGCAAGGTTGATGATCGCGTTGCAGTGGCCCGTGCCCATGCCGCCCGTACCGATGACACCGACCCGAATGGGCTCGTTGTCACCGAGCTTCACGCCCGGTTGTGGCGCGACCGTCGGCGAGGTCTTGATGCCGCCCCCGAACCTGTCGCCCAGCCCGCTGCAACCCGCGGCGGCGAGGCTCGCACCGCCCGCAACGGACGCCGCAGTCCCGAGGAACTGACGCCTTGACTGATTCGAACCCTTTGCCCGCTTCTTCATCCGAATGATCTCCTCGATTCGCGCTGACTGAAACCGGTGTTGAACCGGAGGCTAACACATTCCTTCACGCGACACCAGATTTATGCGCCCGCCGCCGCTTCGATCTCCGCTGCCGAGCGTTTCCGCGTCGGATAGAACACGATCAGGTTGACCAGGTAGAACACGGATATCCACAGCGGAACGGAGAACAGCTTCTTGTAGTTCATCTGTGTGATCTGCTCCCCGGCATCGTTGACGCCGACAACCTCGGTCGCCCAACTGCCAACAAAGCTCGTTGCGAACCAACTCCCGACGATGATCCCAACCCCGACAATGACCAGGTTAAACAGGTTCTGTGTGCTCGCACGCACATCTGGCGTGGTCTCCTCGTCCACGATCATGAACGCGACAAAGATGAAGCACCCAAAGCAGAACCCGTGGAAGAACACGCCGCTGATGGCGAGCACGACTTCAGGGATTCCCGTGGAAGCGTGAATCTGTTCGAGGTAGGCAAAGATCGCCATGCGGAGGCCGTACGCAACGAGCCCGATCGCAAGGAACGTCTTCCGGTCAATCTTCTTCGCGACCAGCGGAATGCACGCGATGACCGCGATCTCAGTCATCTGCCCGATGGTCATGAGCCCGCCGCCGCCCACGCCGAACACCTTATTGATCCCGTCTGCGAGCGCCGAGCCACCTGCGCGATTTTGAATCTCGGTCAGAAAGCCCGATGCGTGCACGAAGTAGAACTGGTGGATAATCGAAACCGGAACCGCGAGCATGAAAAGCGTCACGAGCGGCGCTCGGCGGACCTCTCTGATCGCCTCCATCACCGCGTTGCCGCTCTTGGGTGACTTCGCTGGAGGGGTGTGCGGCAACGTAAAGCAGTACACACCCATCACGACACCGAGTATCGCCGAGAGCGTGAAAGCGTCTGCGCGCCCTGCGTTCTGTGCAGCAGCGATGAGAGCGGCATCATCACCGTCCGGCGTGTGCTTCATCGCGAGCCACTGCCCGACCGCGATACCCGCCACGATCCAGCCCACGGTGCCCCACACCCGCACCTTGCCGAAGTCCGCGTCACGATCGGGCAGGTGGTGGAAGCTGATGGAATTCGTGAGTGCGAGCGTTGGTGCGTACACGATGCCGTACACAACCGAGATCATCATGAAAGGCCAGAACGAATCCGACCCGGCGAGGAACCACACGAGAACAGCGCCAACGAGATGGCTGATCCCAAGAAACTTCTCGGTCGCAAAGTAGCGGTCTGCGACCTGACCCGCGATGAAAGGCCCCACGATCGCGCCCGCGGCTCCGCCCGCAAGAATCGCACCGACCTCGTCGAGCGAGAACTTGCGATGCCCAAGCAGGAACGGGTACAGGATCGGGAGCCAAGCACCCCAGATCGCGTACTGCAAAAACATCATGACAGAGAGACGGGTGCGGACGCTGGACGGTGCCTGAACCTGATCCATAGATTCCCTCTTGTAATAGCCGGGAACTCGGCTGCGGGGCGAGTGTAGCGGATTGTGTATACCGCCGTTGGCTGTATACAGCGCCGTTCGGCTACCGTGTATCGCACGCGAGACACGAACCCCCCTCGCGTCAACCGAACACACCATTCACGGAGCCGATCGCATGGCCAGACCAGTCACGCTCTTCACAGGACAGTGGGCCGATCTCCCGCTCAAGACCCTCTGCGAGATGGCGCGTGACTGGGGCTACGACGGCCTCGAACTCGCGTGCTGGGGCGACCACTTTGAAGTCGACAAAGCGCTCGCCGACGACGGCTACTGCAAAGCCAAACGCGAACTGCTCCAGTCGTTCGGCCTCGACTGCTGGGCCATCAGCAACCACCTCGTCGGGCAAGCCGTCAGCGATCCGATCGACGAGCGGCACAAGTCCATCGTCCCCGACAGGATCTGGGGCGACGGGTCATCCGACGGCGTCAACGAGCGAGCAGCGCAGGAGATGATCGATACAGCCAGAGCCGCGAAACTGTTCGGTGTCGATGTTGTCAACGGGTTCACCGGTTCGCCCGTCTGGCACAAGCTCTACTTCTTCCCCCCCACCAGCGAGGAAGACATCGACCGAGGCTACGACGAATTCGCAGAGCGCTGGCTGCCCATCATGGACGCGTACCAGGCCGAGGGCATCACCTTTGCACTCGAGGTCCACCCGACCGAGATCGCCTACGACCTGTTCACGTTCGACCGCACGCTCGACGCGATGGGCGGCCACGAGTCGTTCTGCGCAAATTTCGATCCGTCGCATCTGATCTGGCAGGGCATCGACCCCGTCAAGTTCATCGATGTCTTCCCCGACCGGATCGCGCACGTGCACGTCAAGGATGCGATCCGTGCGCTCGACGGGTCGACCTCGATCCTGGGGAGCCACCTCGGGTTCGGCGATCCGGGCCGGGGGTGGGATTTCCGCTCGCCCGGCCGGGGCGAGGTCGATTTCGAAAGCATCATCAGGGCACTCAACAGGATCGGCTACGAGGGCCCGCTCAGTGTCGAGTGGGAAGACAGCGCGATGGCGCGTGAGCACGGCGCCGAGGAGGCCGTCGAGTTTGTCCGCATGATCGACTTCCCGCCCGCGCACGGCGCGTTCGACGCGGCGTTCGACAAGGAGCGCGACTGATGGCTACCGAGCAGGGTCTGACGTACGCGATGGTCGGCGGAGGCATCGACGCCTTCATCGGTGAGGTGCACCGAAAGGCGATCGCGCTGGACAACTCGGCAACACTCGTCGCCGGCGCACTCTCTTCTACACCTGAGCGATCCAGAGAATCCGCCAAGCAACTCGGTCTCCCCGAGGACCGTTCCTACGCCACGTGGCAGGAACTCGTCGAACAGGAATCCAAGCGCGACGACGGCGTCGACTTCGTTGTCATCGTCACACCCAACAACACACACCACCCGATCGCAAAGGCCTGCCTCGAAGCCGGCCTGAACGTCGTCCTCGACAAACCCATGACCACGACGAGCGAGGAAGCACGCGAGCTCGCGCACCTCGCCAACGACAACGGGCTCGTGTGCGGCGTGACGTACACGTACACCGGATACCCGATGATCCGCGAGGCCGCAGAACTCGTCAGGAACGGAACACTCGGCAACATTCGACGCGTCGAACTGCGATATCTGCAGGGCTGGCTGGCCAACGACATCGAGAGCGAGGGCCAGAAGCAAGCGAGCTGGCGGATGGACCCAAAGCAAGCCGGCGCGGGCGGCACGCTGGGCGACATCGGCACGCACGCCGAGCACCTCGCCGCGTTCGTGACCGGGCTTGAGATCCAATCGCTCTCTGCCGAGCTCACCTCGTTTGTTGATGGTCGCGTGCTCGACGACGACACCGCCGTCCGTGTGCGGTACGAGGGCGGAGCCAAGGGAACGTACCTCGCGACACAGGTCCTGATCGGTGAAGAGAACACGATCACCCTTAGTGTCTACGGCGACAAGGGCTCGCTCTGGTGGACCAACGGCAACGCGAACGACCTCAAGGTTTCAACGCTCGAGCGCGGAACCTACTTCCTGACGCGGGGACAGGACTCTCTGAGTGAAAGAGCCAAAGCCGCGACACGCACGCCCCCCGGCCACCCCGAGGGGTACCTCGAAGCCTTTGCAAACATCTACCGCGGTGTCGCGGAGCTGATCAACGCACAGAAACTCGGCACCCCGGTCGGACCCCTCGGGCACGACGTGCCGGGCCCGGAAGCCGGACTCTGCGGCATGCGTTTCGTCGAACGCGTGGTCAGCAGCAGCACTCAGGACGGCGCCTGGGTCTGATCAGTCTCCGAGCTCAAGAACGCGGATGTCCTTGTACATGATCTCGTTGCCCTCGTGGTGCGTCTGCAGCGCGAAGTGGCCTTCGCTGAAATCGCTCAGGGTCGTGTCCACGAAGGGCACGCCGTTGATCCATGTCTGGATGTGATCACCCTCGGCGCGGATGCGGTAATCGAACCACGCGTTATCGCGTGTGATCGGTGCCGCATCGCCCTCGGGCCAGGCTCGGTCGTACACACAGCCGGTGAAGTTCTTCGGGTCGTGCTGATCGACCTGAGCCTCGTAGCCGGTCGGCCAAGGGAAGCCCTCTTGCTCACTGGGAACGGTTCTGAAGTACATACCGCTGTTCCCTCGTGAGTTGACCTTCACAAGTGCACGGAGCTCGAAATCGTCGTAGGTGCGTTCGGTGAAGATGTGCCCGGGGCCGTCGCGTCCGACGAGTGCGCCGTTCTCGACCGTCCACGTGCCCTTGTCGAGTGTGAACCAGCCGGAGAGGTCACTGCCGATCAGGTGCGTCATGCCCTGTGGTTCCGGGTCTGGCGAGAGATCACGGATACGGATGTTGCGATAGCGGAATGCGTGGCCGTGATCCTGAACCGCGATGTAGCCCGTGGTTGCGCGGGTGTTGAGCGGCAGCGGGTTCTCCTCGCTCCTGTAGATGCCTCGCTCGTCGAGCTTCGTGTCCACATGGATCGGGATGTCGTTGAGCCAGACGTTGAGCGTGTCGCCCGTAAGCATGACGCGGTACTCGTTCCAGCTGCCAGGTTCGTTGACCGCCATCCGCTTGGGAGGGACCGCTTCGTAGATCGCGCCGCAGTTGCGGAGGCCCGGCTCTTCGCCGTGCGTGTCGAGCATTTGAACCTCAAAGCCCGTGAACGCCGGATCACCCCCTGATGAGCCACGCAGGCCCAGCCCGGAGTTGCCGCCTTCGGGCATGAAGAACTCGATCGAGAGCTCGAAGTCACGGAACATCCTGTCGGTGCGGAGCCAGCCGCCCGTGCCGGGCTTGACGGTGACAATCTCACCGTTCTCGACGCCCCAGGCGTCCTGAGCACCAGTCGAGACCCAGCCTGTGAGGTCTTCGCCGTTGAACAGCTGCTGCCACGTCCCGGTTTCCTGGGCGAACGCCCCTGTCGAAACGACGGAAACACCAATCGCACACGCGGTCATCAGCCTCTTCATCCTGCTCTCCTCCGGGGGTGCCTTCTTGGCCCTCGACCAAGCTATCCGCTCTCGGGCTCCGCTGCCAGCGTATCAAAGTGAAACCGGATTCTGTATGCTGGTCGTGCTCTGAAGGAGGCCTCACCCATGGGCAACATCGTGATCGAGAAGGAAATCAACGCCCCGGTTGACCGTGTCTACGAACAGATGATCAACCTGGACAACTGGTCCGACTCGATCGAGGGGATCACCAATGTCGAGAAGCACACCGAGGGCCCCGTCCGCGACGGCACCGAGTTCTCCGAAACACGGGTCATGTTCGGCAAGGAGCACACCGAGCGAATGACATTCACCAACGTCAGGCCCAACCAGGGCTACACGCTCGTCTGCAATTCCTGCGGCATGCACTACGAATCGGCGCACTCGCTCACACCCATGGGCGATCGGACGATGCTCCGCATGGAGATGTCGGCCAAACCCTTGACGTTCGCCTCGAAGATCATCTCACCAATCACGGGCGTCATGATGAAGGGCACGATGAAGAAGATGATCAACAAGGACTTCGACGACCTCGCAAGAGCCTGCGAGTCTGCCGGCTAAGAAATGGGGACGCAGGGACTCGAACCCTGGACCAGCGGATTAAAAGTCCGATGCTCTACCAACTGAGCTACGTCCCCTCGGACCGCGCCTTCGCGAAATCCAAGACCTGATACTAGCCCGCCACCTCCGGTCCGCGGCGGCGTTTGGTCATCGCAGCGAGGGTCAGTAACAGCTCCGCGTGACGCCCGCTCGCGCCGCGGTTCTCACGCACGCAAGCCGACGCCGCGTCCGCGAGCTTCTGCCGCGAGTCGTCGTCGCGGATGAGTCTCTCAAGATCAGACGCGAGCGACCTGCGAGTCGATCTCGCCACCCCCCCTGCTTTCTCGAGCGTACCCACGATCGCCAGGAAATCTCCCACGCTCGGCCCGATGAGCGTCGCCCTGCCCAGAGCTGCCGGCTCGGTCGGGTCCGACCCGAACTGATCACCGAACGATCGCCCCATGACGACGAGATCCGCGAGCTCGTACGCCGTGCGAAGTTCACCGATCGTGTCCAGCAGGAAACGTGTCGCGCTCTCTCGCTTCTCGCCTGTTGACCTGCGGACACAATCACCGAGCGCCAGCGCCGCCCCGTCGAACCGCTCGGGCTTTCGCGGAGCGCACAGCAGCTGCACACCCGACGGGCACGCCCCATTAAGCAGCTCTTCCTCGCCCGGGCCTGTACTGCCCGCCACGATGAGCTTCTTCGTGCGGTCGATCCCGAGCTCGTCGGCGAGCCTGTCGGCAGCCTCGGGATCGGTCGACAGGTTCGCCGCGTCCCACTTCATCGAGCCGGTGACCTCGATCCGCCTGGTGCCCATCGCCCGAAACCGCTCTGCGTAGTCCTCGTCCTGCACCGCCGCGACCGAGAGCGACTCGAACATGCCCCCGATCATCCGGCGGGCCTTGCTGTAACCCTCGAACGATCGCTCGCTAAGCCTGCCGTTGATCACGGCGACCGGGATATCGCGCCGCCTGCACGCAGCGATCAGGTTGGGCCAGAGCTCAAGCTCAACAAGCCCAACGACATCCGGGCGAGTCCTGGCGATGAACCGCTCGACACCCCACGAGAAATCCATGGGCATCCGGTGAACCGATGCTGTCTGCAAGTACAACTCACGAGCGCGCGCCAGACCAGTGTCCGTCGTCGTGCACACCAGCACCTCGGCGTCTTCAGCAAGCAGCGGAACCAGTGTCCGCAAAGCATTCACTTCGCCCACCGATACCGCGTGCAGCAATACACGGGGCCTTTCACCACGCGCTGGCTTGGCTTCGATCGCGATCCCGAGCCGCTCGCTCCAGCCCGAGCGCGACTTCTGGATCAGCCTCGGCGAAGCCGCGGCGGCGAGCATCAGATAGGCGGCATCGACAGGGTTCAACAGGGCAAACTCCAGTTCCCGGGCCAGACCCGCAATCCTAGTTCCGCGCGAAGCTCATCGCCGAGCGGAATACCACTCCTCTTCAGGGGGTTGGTCACACAACGCCTCTTCAAGAGGGGGCAAACCGAAGCGAAGCGAGGTTCCCATGTCATCACGAACCGAATCAGCAGCCGCCCTGTACACACGCTGGACCGCAAAGGTCGCAACTGCGGGCATTTTCACAGTCGTTGGTTGGCTACCGAAGTTCACCGGCAACGCAGGGCCTCTCGTCGAAAGACTCCCCGGGGGCGAGCCCGCTGTGCTGACAATCGCGGCGATCGAATTGGTGATCGTCGTCCTCCTGTTGATCCCGAGGACCGGCCTTTTCGCCTCGGCGCTTGCGGTCCTGAGCATGCTCGGCGCAATCGCCAGCCACCTGGGTCCGGTCGGATTCGACGGCGACTTTATGGGTGTGTTCATCATGGCGCTCGTCGCGCTGGCAACAGCAAGCACCGCGACAGCGCTCGAATGGAAGACTCGTCAGAGCCCAACCCCCGCAGCGGCTTAAAGCACACACGAAGCCGCTGCGCGTAAAGAGCTGGCACCCGAGCTCAACTCCGGGTGCCAGCTCTGCGTTTTGACGTCGTTGCTGGTGTTTTTGCAAGTAGTTTCAACGAACCAAAACCACGTAATTGGTTCCGTGGTTATGAATCACAGGCGCTCGGCTTGGAACCGAGCGCCTGCAATCTTCCTGATACGGGGTTCAGTGCAGAATCAGACTTGCGCAACACCACCATCTGCGTGGAAATCCGCGCCAGTGATGTACGAGGCCTCATCCGAAGCTAGGAACAGTGCGAGATTGGCCAGCTCATCGGGTTCACCGAGCCTCTTGAGTGGGACCATCTGCGTGAAGTTGTCTTCGATGAAATCCCGTTCGATTCCCTGTCTTCCGAAGATATGTGTAGCAATCGGACCGGGCGAGATGACGTTCACACGGATCTTGCGCTCGGCGAGCTCGGCTGCCAGCACCCGCGCCAGTGTCCGCACCGCCCCCTTTGTCGCGCTGTAAGCAGAAAACGCGGGGAAGCCCTTGACGGAAACGACCGAACCGGTGAGGACAATCGAGCCCCCGTCGTTCATCTGACGAACCGCTGCCTGCACCCCGAAGAATAAACCCTTCAGGTTGATATCCATCACGCGGTCGTAGTCCGCTTCAGTTGTCTCAAGGAACGGGATCATCTCCGCGATACCCGCATTGGCAACAAACACATCAAGCTTGCCGAACTTTGCGACGGCTTTCTCGACGACATCCGCGTGGGAAGCCATGTCCGAAACATCCGACCGGATGCCCTGCCCCCGCTCACCCAGAGAAGAGGCCACCTCGTCGATCGTTGCCTGATCCCGACCCGTAATCGTGACGCTCGCGCCCTCGGTGACGAATCGCTCGGCGATCGCCCTGCCGATCCCGCTGTTGCCACCCGTGATAAGCGCGGTTTTCGTGTCTAATCGTCCTGACATCGTGAGTTCTCCTGTGCCACTCGGCACAGATAGAACACCGCCCAGGCGTTGCCTATTCTGGTAAACGCAATAATTGACTAAATTATTTCTCGTTCGGCTCCGCTGGCCAGTCATGGACCGGGCCCCGCTGCATCGAGTCGTGGATCTTGCCCAAGACCCTATTCAGGGCCTCTTTATCGGAATCGGTAAGCTCGGCGTCCAGCGTCTCGTGGACCGCGTCGGCGTGCTTACCCACGCGCTTGGCGAACGCCTTGCCTTCCTCCGTAAGCCGGATCTCCACGCGGGTCCGGTTGCTCTCGTCGACCCGGCGTTCAACCCAGCCGTTCTCCTCGAAGTGCCTGATCATCCGCGAGAGGTTCGAAGCGTCCACGCCGATCGCCTGGGCGATGACCGAGGGTGTCGTCTCGCCCTGCTGCAAAAAGTAGAGGAAGTCGGCCTGGCTCTGCGAGACACCCACGGGCTCAAGGAGCTTATTGACAAACGCCATGATCTCGCGAGACGTGCGCCGCAGCTTGCACGCCGTCGAGTGGATCTCGCTGATGTCACACTGCTTGCTCAACACAACCTCCCGGTTGCCGGTACAACCAGCATACCGCTGGTGTTGTTCGTTCATCCCGGTATTACAGATTTGGGACCCGAATACAAACCGATTCACGAACGATTCGGTGCCGATGCTCGGGAATGGGCAAGCGGGGACTCGAACCCCGGACCTACCGCTTGTAAGGCGGGCGCTCTAGCCAACTGAGCTACTCGCCCGAGCGGTCAAACAATAGCCGTCATCGGACCTGCCCGTCGCCGCGGACGATGTAGCGCTCGATCGTGAGTTCCGCAAGCCCCATCGGCCCGTACGCGTGGATTCGGCTCGTTGAGATCCCGATCTCGGCGCCGAGCCCGAGCTGGAATCCGTCGTTGAACCGGGTCGAGGCGTTTGTCAGCACGCACGAACTCGTCACGCGCCTGGCGAACCGCTCGCACACCTCTTCGTCCTGCGCGACGATCGTCTCGGTGTGATCTGACCCGAACTGTTGTATGTGCTCGATCGCGCCGTCGAGCCCATCGATCACCCGGCACGCGATGATCTTGTCGAGAAACTCCGTGCCCCAATCATCCTCAGCCGCAGCGACCGCGCCCGGCGCAAGCTGGACAGTTCTCGAATCGCCCCGAAGCTCGATGCCATCTCGCCCACACGCTGCTCCGAGCCTTGGTAGGAACTCATCAGCGATCGCCGCATCCACAAGGACGCACTCAAGCGAGTTGCACGTCGCGGGCGCGCTGGTCGTCCCTGTCGTGCAGATCGCAAGAGCCTTCTCGAGATCCGCTGAGGCGTGCACGAAAGCGTGGCACACGCCGTGGAAATGCTGGATCGTCGGCACTCGCGCGTGCTCGTGCACAAACTCGATCAGCCTGGCCCCGCCCCGCGGGATCACCAGATCGATCACCCCCGTCAGCCCCAGCATCTCCTTGATCTCTTCGCGATCAGACGTCGTGACGAGTTCGATCGCGCTCTCGGGCGCACCGTTCTCGCCAAGCGCCCGCTTGGCGAGTTCGGCAAGAGCCGCGTTCGAGTGTGCCGCTTCTCTGCCCCCCTTGAGCAGGCACGCGTTGCCAGCCTTGAAACACAGGGCGAACGCATCGATCGTCACCCCGGGCCTCGCCTCGTAAATCATCGCGATCACACCAAGGGGCGAACGCACCTTCTGCACCTTCAAACCGCTCTCAACAACGCGCTCGGTAGTGACCATCCCGACAGGGTCTTCCATCGCGGCGATCTGCTCGAGACCCCTGCACATCTGCTCAAGACCCGCCTCGGTCAGTTCGAGCCTGGCCAGCTTTGGCGCATCGAGCCCGGACTCGCGGGCCGCGTCCATGTCCCCGGTGTTCGCTCCCAGAATCAAAGCCGACTGAGCACGGATGAGACGCGCGAGCGTGCGGAGCACGGCGTCTTTCGTTTCGCTCTCGATCGATGCCAGCACCTGCGAGGCTTCTCTCGCCCTGTTCGCCGAATCGCTGATCGTGCTCATCGCGCATCCTCTCCGCTGACATGCAGGTCGTCGCGGTGGAT
Source organism: Phycisphaera sp. (assembly GCA_003712165.1). Lineage (GTDB taxonomy): Bacteria > Planctomycetota > Phycisphaerae > Phycisphaerales > UBA1924. The sequence goes on along the minus strand of RHLH01000001.1, from coordinate 769,509 downwards.
GACCTCCTCCGTGTACACCACACCGAGGACCTGCTCGATCCGGTCGGACTTCAGCCCCGCGATCTTGCGGATGTCTGCGGACGAGTACGCGGCAAGCCCTCGCGCAAAGGGCTCCCCATCCGCAACACACACATCCACCGCGGCCCCGACACCGAAGTCACCACGCACACCGACCACACCCGCAGGAAGCAGGCTCGCGCCGTCGTTGACCAGTGCCTGCTTGGCGCCGGCGTCCACCACAACCGTCCCCTGCGCCGTTCGTGCATGCCCGATCCAGCGCTTGCGTGCCGACTTCCCGCCGCTGCGACCGAAACGAGTCCCGATGTTCTTGCCCGCAAGGAGATCCTCAAGAAAGCCCTGGCGCAGGCCCGAAGAGATGCTGACGCTCACCCCGGCGTCTGCGGCGAGCGCAGCAGCGGAGATCTTGACGCCCATCCCGCCGACACCCGTACCGGAACGATCATCGCTCACGAGCGCACGAGCCGCGGCGTGGTCGGTCACCTCTTCCAACACCTCTCCGTTCTCGTCGAGCAACCCATCGACCACAGAGAGAATCACCAAGTGCTCCGCATCCAGCAGGCTCGCAACGAGCGCCCCCAAGCGGTCGTTGTCGCCGAAGCGTGTGTCCGCGAAGCTAACCGAGTCGTTCTCGTTGATCACCGGGACAACGCCCACAGAGAGCAGCAACTCAAGCTGCCGACGGGTGTTGAGGAACTGATCCCGCTTCTCCAGAAGATCCGCGGTCAGCAGCACCTGCGCTGGGCGCAGATCATGAGGCTCCATCGCCGCGGCCCAAGCGTTCATGAGCCTTGTCTGGCCCGCCGCCGCAGCGGCTTGGCGCATCACGATCGAGCTTGGCATCTCTTCGAGACCGAGATCACGGAACCCCGCTGCGATCGCTCCAGACGAGACAAGAACAACGTGAAAACCAGTATCCTTCGCTAGAGCGATCTGTTCCGCGATCCCGATGAGGCGTGTGTGGTCCATCCGCCCGCCCGGCGCGAGCACCGAACTACCGATCTTGACAACGACGATCTCCCCGGATCTCATATCGCAGTGTAGCAGCCGACGCGCATCACTCTACGAACACGCAGCGAGGTTCAGCGCGTTCATAATAAAGCCAGCGTGTGAGTATGCCTGTGGGTGGTTCCCAAGCCCCCTGCCCGATTTGGTGTCGTACTCCTCAGGGATCAGCCCCGTCGGCCCCGCGAGCGTCGCGAACTCATTGAAGAGCGCCCACGCATCTCGCTCACGACCGACCGCGATGTACGAGTCGATCAGCCAGTTCGTGCAGAAGTTGAACCCGCCCTCGTGGCCAGGGAGCCCGTCGTTGTACTTGTAGCGGTAGACCGTCGGGCCCTCGAGGAGTTCCGCTTCGATCCGATCGACCGTGCTTACGAACCTCTCGTCTTCCGGGTCGATCAGGCCCATCGTGCCCACCAGCAGAACCGAGGCGTCGAGTTCATCGGACCCGTACCACGCCGTGAAAGCCCTGGCTTCCTGGTTGTACCCGTGCGCAAGGACATCGTCACGGATCGTGTCCGCGAGCTCTTGCCAGTCGTTCCGTGTCTTGCCGAGGTAGGACTGCCCGATCTTGATCGCGCGATCGATCGTCACCCAGCACATGATCTTCGAGTGCACCCAGTGGCGCCGCTCCACGCGGACCTCCCAGATGCCGTGGTCGGGCTCCATCCATCTACGCTCGACCGCCTGGACCATCTGCTCAACGAGTTGCCAGTGCTCGAACGTCACGGGCGCACCGCTCTCGACGAGCCGCCAGATCAACTCGACCACTGGCCCGAAGACGTCGAGCTGGAGCTGCGTGCTCGCGCCGTTGCCGACGCGCACCGGGCGCGAGCCCATGTACCCGGGGAGCTCAGCAAGCTCTGCCTCCGGGCCGAGCTCGTGGCCTGTGATCGTGTAGACCGGCGCAAGCCTCTCGGGTGCCGCGGTCTTATCGAGCACCCCGAGCAGCCAGTCAAGGAACCGGATCGCCTCGGCGTTGCTGCCGAGCCTGACGAGCGCCTCGCACGTGATCGCCCCGTCTCGGAGCCAGCAGTACCTGTAGTCCCAGTTGCGCACGCCGCCCGGGTCTTCTGGCAGGCTGGTCGTCGCCGCCGCGAGCACACCGCCCGTTGGTCCGTGCACGAGCCCGCGGAGCGCCAGCGCGCTGCGTCTGACGAGGTCGGGCATCACCTCGGGCACACTCAGGCCCGCGAGCCACTTCGACCAGAATTTCGTCGTCTGCGACCGGCGTTCACTCTCGCTGAGTTTGGCCTCGCTGAGATCGCCCGTCCCGAACCGCAGCTCGAGCACCGCGGGCTTGCCGAACACCTCGATCTCGCCGACCGCGGTCTCATGCACACCATGTTTGACGATCTCCCACGTCACACCCGGCGCGCGGAGTACGACGGGATCGGGCAGACCCTCCACAACAAGCCCATCGTCTCGGATGGCGATCTGCGTCGCCACACGTCCGAAGTCGAGCCTCGGCGCAAACTCGATCCGCACCTTGCCCGTGCCGCTAATCACGCGGACGAGATCCGTTCGCCCGGCGCGCTGCGTGGGCCTGGCGCCCGAGCAGTCCATGTAATCCGTGACGGTCAACCCGCCCCACTTCGTCTCGAGTGTGTTGGCCTCACGCATGTATCGCTGACCCGCCTCGAGCGCGCTGTCACTGGGCCCTATCGAGAAGAACCCCGCGCTCGGACCACCCACGAGCTCGGCAAAGATCGCCGGCGAGTCTGCGCGCGGCGCGCAGAGCCACGTGATCCTCGCAGCACTCGTCATTAGCGCAACCGTCCGCTGGTCGCTCAGCATCGCGTGCTCTTCGATCGGTGTTGCGTCCGCGCCCGCAGCCCACTCCTGCCTCAGCTGCGTCACGCGCGCAAGGAGCTTGGCGATGTCGTGCGTGTCACCCACCCGGTAGCTCGCCGCCGATGCACCGGGCCCGACCTTGATCCCCACATCGGGACCGGTCAGCATCGCAAACGCATCTTCATCCGTCACATCGTCGCCCATGAACAGGCACGCCGACGCGCCCAACCTCTTGCGGAGCGTCTCAAGCGCTTTGCCCTTGTTCGTGTTGACGACGCCGAGTTCGATCACCATCTTGCCGCGCTTCACGTGCACGCCGTCCCACGCGGCACACCCCGACTCGATCGTCCTGACCGCTTCCTGGGCCTTCACCTCGTTCGCGTTACGGTAGTGGAACGCGATACTCGCGGGCTTGGTCTCGATCCCGAAACCATCACCCGTCTCGGCGACGCGTTCGAGTTCTTCGAGAACCCTGTCTCGAAGCTCCTTGGCCTCCTTGCTGATCTCCTGCGCGAACCCGACGTCGAACTCGCTGCCGTGTGAGCCAACGAGGTGGATGCCGTCGGTTTCACCCATCATCTCGGAGAGATCAGAGAGAGAGCGTCCGGATATGACCGCGACATGTGTCGAGGGCAGGTGCGCAAGCGCTCTCAGCGCAACGAGCGACTCTCGGTCTGCTCTCGCATCGCTCGGGTTGGACACGATCGGGGCGAGCGTGCCGTCGTAGTCACACGCGATAAGCAGCGTCGGCTGCCGCGTGATCTGTTCGAGTTGATCAGAGAGATCCATCACGAGCGAAGCGCCTCCAGGAAACCGTGGGCCCAACCGTACACATCGTTCTTTCGCACCGCCCGCTGAAGCAGTCCCATCCGTCTTTGCACCTCGGATTCAGGCATCGTGAGCGACACATCCATCGTCGCCGCCAACCCGTCCACATCGTGAGGGTTCACGAGCAGCGCCCCACCGCCGAGCTCGTTGGCAGCCCCCGCAAACTCGCTGAGAACGAGTGTCCCCGCTCGCTCTTCGCCCGTCTTGGCGATCACGTATTCCTTAGCGACCAGGTTCATCCCGTCACGCAGGGGCGTCACGAGCATCACGTCCGCCGCTCTGTAGAAAGCCATCAGTTCCTTGTAGTCAAGGTTTCTCCTGAAGTAGTGCACAGCGGTCCGCCCCGCCTGCCCGTACTCGCCGTTGATCCGGCCCGTCAGCCGCTCAACGAACGCCCGCAGCTCCGCATACTCACCGACCGTCTCCCGGCTCGGCACCGCGACCTGCACGAGCACACAATCGTCCACCGTGTGCACACCGCGCCTGAGCAACTCCTCGTACGCGCGGAGCCTGATCTCGATGCCCTTGGTGTAGTCGAGCCTGTCCACGCCCAGCAGGATCTTCCGCTCGCCGGCGCGTTTGGACGCGAGGTCCTTGCGGAGCTCCTCGGCGCGGTCGATCACTTCTTTGCTCGTCACCGCCTGCTCGACGTTCTCGATGTCTATCGAGATCGGGAACGCCTTCGAGACAACCGTGTGCCCACGGTGCTCGAGCTTCGTATCCGTTCCAGATGCCTCCGCGTACCGCCTGCAAGCGGCGGAGAAATTCCGAGCCCCCTGGGGCGTCTGGAAGCCGGCGATGTCGGCGCCCAGAATCCCCGTCAGGATCTCCCGGCGCCAAGGCAGCTGCGCGAACAGCTCCAGAGGCGGAAACGGGATGTGCAGGAAGAAACCGATGCGGATGTCGGGCATGATCTCGCGCAGCATCGCGGGCACGAGCTGCAGCTGGTAGTCGTGCACCCAGACAGTGTCGCCCGGTTTTGCCTCAGCCGCGGCTGCCTCGGCGAACTGACGGTTCACATCGACATAAGGCCACCACCACCGGCGATGGAACTGGGGTGTCCGGACACAGTCGTGATAGAGCGGCCAGAGCGTCGCGTTACTGAACCCCGCGTAGAACTTCTCGACCTGCTCGGCGGTCACCGAGACTGGTCTGATCTGGATGTTCTCGTGCGTAAAGGGCGTGGGCGCTTTGCCCGGCGAGCCGCTCCAGCCAACCCAGGAGCCGCCCGTCTCAGTCAGAAAGGGCTTGAGCGCGCTGACAAGCCCGCCCGGGCTCGTCTCCCAAGCGAGGCGTCCCTTCTTCTTTACCCGGTTCACCGGCAACCGGTTGGCAACGACGATCAGCCGGTTCTTGCTTGCCATGGTCCGCGTCCAATCACTGAATCTCGGCTCTCTCAGTGTGCAATCGGCTTGATGGGGGCATCCTATCGACCCTTTCCGCGGACCGCAGGCCCCTATCCTCTGGCATGTCAACAGAGCCACGAGCGTGCAGAGTTTCCGACATCACCATCGCCAAGGGCCAGCCCCTCGCGATCATCGCGGGGCCTTGCGTGCTTGAATCGCTCGAACAAGGTCTCGCGATCGGGCGCGCGATGAAGGGAGCATGCTCAGCCGCTGGCCTGCCTTACATTTTCAAGGCGTCGTTCGACAAGGCCAACCGCTCAAGCATCACAAGCTACCGCGGGCCGGGCATCAACGAAGGGCTCGCCATGATCAACCAGATCGGGGCGGAGCTTAGCGTCCCCACCACCACCGATATCCACGAGCCGAGCCAGGCGGCCGCGATCGCCAAGGCGGTCGATCTGATCCAGATCCCCGCGTTCCTCTGCAGGCAAACCGACCTCTTGCTTGCGGCAGGGCAAGCCGCCAAGGAATTCGGCAGAGCGGTCAACACCAAGAAAGGCCAGTTCCTCTCGCCAGCCGAGATGTTGGGTCCGGTCGCCAAGCTCTCTGAAGCCGGGCTCGATAACCAGATGCTGACCGAGCGGGGCACGTTCTTTGGCTACCACCGCCTCGTCAACGACTTCACCGGGCTGGGAGATCTCATGGAACTCAGCTCCGAGCGAGGCTCCCCGCCCGTGTGTTTCGATGTCACGCACTCGACGCAGCTGCCCGGTTCCGGCACGCAGACGGGCGGCAGGCCTGAGCGGGCTCCGCTACTAGCCAGAGCCGCCACCGCAGCGGGCGTCGATGCACTGTTCATCGAGACCCACCCAGATCCATCAAATGCCAAGTCGGACGGCGCGACCGTTCTCCCGATCGACATCGCATCAGGGATCATCGCGGACTGCGCCATGATCCGCAGCGCTCTCACCCCCTGACAAAGGCTTTTCGTTCCAGAAATGCGCTTGACAATGTGATCGCCTCACGGCAATATATAACCATATGGTTATTGATTCTCCAGCAAAGGCCGATCGGGACCGACTCAACTTGGTCTTCGCGGCGCTGTCTGACCCGATCAGACGCGGCATGCTCGAGCAACTCGCGGCGGGCGAGACATCGATCTCAAGGCTCGCCGAGCCCTACGACGTCTCACAACCCGCGATCTCGAAGCACATGCGCGTGCTCGAACGCGCCGGGCTGATCTCAAGAACCAAGCAAGGCCGAGAGCACCGCATCCGAGTCAACACCGCCCCCATCGAGCAGGCCCGAGGCTGGATCGGCGTCTACGCGAGGCTCTGGAAGGAGCAGTTCGACGCGGTCGACGAGTACCTCAAGATTAGAAGGAAACGGAAAGGACACAACACATGAGCACCGAGATCCGCTTTGAAGACGGCAAGCTCTACGTCACCCGCCAGTACGACGCCGCGCCCCAAGACGTGTTCGACGCCTGGGTTGAGACGAGCAAGATCGAGAAATGGTGGGGTTGCGCGCAGACGACAGCGGTCGAGTCAGAGATCGAACCAAAGCTCGGGGGCAAGTTTAACCACATGATGACGATCGAGGGAGCTGGCCAGTTCCCTCAGCAGTCCTGCTTCACCGAGTTCGATCCACCCGATCGGCTCGTGTATGTGACCGAAGCGACCGACATATCGCCCGAGATGACCGTGAGCGTCGACTTCGAACCGATTCAAGGCGGCACGAAGGTCACACTCGTCCACGAGGGCATCCCCGGTGAGTTCACCGAGTTCGTTCGCGGCGGCTGGACCGCTGCCTTTGGTAAGCTCGACGACCTGCTCAGAGCGGGTGTGTGAACAAACTCCAGTGCAGGAGGTGAGCGTTGGCCGCGAAAGACACCGACCCGACCGACCCGATCCGCAAAGCCGCTGGCGCGATGCATGGCGCAACCGAGAGCACGTCGTGCACTCAGGCGTCATTCAAACTCGGCAAGAAGGCATTCCTGTATACGGGGCCGCAGGGCGACCGCTTCAAGGCGATGTTCAAGCTCGACGCGTCGATGGCTGATGCGCAGAAGCTCGCCAAGACCGAGCCCGATCGGTTCGAGACCGGATCGACGGGCTGGGTCACCGCGCGGTTCAGCGCTGACAAGCCCATGCCAAAGCGCCTGTGGGACAAGTGGCTCAAGGAGAGCTACGCGCTCGCTGCGGGCACCGCGCCGTCGAAGAAGAAAGCCGGGAAGAAGAAGGCCGCAAAGAAAGCTGCTAGGCGGTAGTGCAAAAGAAAAAGCCGACCCGAATCGGGCCGGCTCGTTCGTCTCTCTCGTCAACCTTGGCTCGAAGCTGAAGGTTGCTCTCTCTCCCCTGACCCTCTTCGGTCAGTTGGACTTGCTTGCGATGAATTCGCGGAGCGCCTTGGGCGTGGCGATCTCCTTGTCGTAGGGATCGACGTGCACACGCCTGCCCTGGAAGACGACCTTGCCCAGGCCGGTCGAGTAGAGGCTGTCGTCGTTGCCTCGACGGACGAGGAATCCGGGCTGGAACTTCGTGCCGCACTGGCGGACGATAATCGAGCCTGGCTTGGCGGTTTCGCCGCCGTAGAGCTTGATGCCCCGGTACTGCGGGTTCGAGTCGCGGACGTTGCGGGTCGAGCCCTGTCCCTTCTTGTGTGCCATGTCGGATGACCTCAGTTCGTTCAAAACTCCGCTCGCCTGAGCGGAAGGCGATCGTAGCCCTCGGTTAGCGCATGATCCAGCGTTCGGTCTTCGCCTCGATTGGCGTCGAGCCGCGCCGCTCGAGCGAGCCGGGCAGGTCGTAGCGGACCATGTACGACTTGCGGAGGGTGACCTCCTTCGTCTCGCCAGTCTTCAGGTCCTTGAACTCGACCTTGGCCGTCTCACCGCTGAAACCCGCGGCGTAGACAGATATCTCGTCCACATCGATGTCCCCAACGGGCCAGATCACGAGCCCGTCTTTGGCGTTCTCTTTGCCCTGGAGCAGCGTGCCCAGGATGGAGATCTGCCCCTCTAAGAGCGGGTTGTTGAGCCTGCCGAGCAGTTCTTGACGCACCGAGCGAGGCACGTCCTTGCCGGCACGGAACAGCTCTCCCTCATCGGTGCCAAGCTCAAAGATCGGGGCGAAGGTCAGGTCCTGACCGGAGTTGTTGGTCACGCGGTAGGTCAGGTAGTAGAAGAGCTGCGAGCCTTTGTCCTCGACATTCACTGAAGCCACGCGGAGCGGGCCGACGTCGAGATCGAGCTGCCAGCGCTTGGGCAGCGGGTCCGGCTCGGGCGGACGCGAGAACCCCATCGCCGTGGCGGTGAGGATGGTCAGCACACACGCAGCCGCGGCAGAAAGCCGAGAGCGGGTCATTCGCATGGTCACTTCTCCGAATCGGGCCGATCCGCGGGTGCCTCTCACCGGTCTGGGCATCCCTTCGGCTCCGCCTCAAGCGTAGTCTACGGCCAAAGCCATGACCAGACACGACCAATCACCCGCGAGCGAGCTCCATCCGGTACTGATCCCGCAGAGCCTGCACCTCGAGGCCGCGATGCGGATCCTCCCGGCACCGCCTCACGAGCGGGAAACCACCGCCAAACGCTTCCTCGCGGGGATTAGGGCCAGCGGCATCCGCCTGAACAACCTGTTCGGGGTCATCGACCAGACCGGCGAGAAACCCCGGGTCCGAGAAGCGTGCCTGGCCATCGAAGGCCCTGGCAGAACAGCGATGCTCTTCGTCTCCCACCCCGATCCAAACGGCGAGGACGATGACAGCCACGCGGTGCAGGCGCGTGCGAGTTGCATCTCCGCGGCGACGGCTCACCTCGACAAGCAGCGCGTGGCGATCTCGCAGGCTCTGCCCGAGCCGCACGAGACGTGGGTGATCGAGGCATGCAAAACCGCCGGGTTCACCCACGTCGGCGAGTTGGCGTATATGGAACTGGCGATCAAACAAAGCCCGGTGATGCGCAAGCCGGAGATGCCAGAGGGCATCCATGTCAGACCCTTGCAAGACAATCTGGAGCCCGGGAGCCCCGACCACGATCGCCTAAAGAGGGTATTAGATTCCTCATACCTTGACACATCCGACTGCCCGGAACTCTGCGGTCTGCGCAACACGGAGGATGTTATCGAGAGCCATAAAGCAACGGGTTCGTTCGATCCCGCGCACTGGCTGCTGGCGTTCAAGGACCACAAGCCCGTCGGGTGTGTGCTCGTGAGCATCGTCCCCGAAACAGGATCCGCAGAGCTTGTTTATATCGGGCTCGCTGTCGAGGGCCGGGGCATGGGTCTGGGCAAGTCGCTGCTGCACCGCGCAGTCGAAGAACTCCGTGCGAAGCGCATCGGCAAGCTGGTGTGCGCCGTTGATCGGCGCAACGCGCCGGCGCTTGCGATGTATGACACGTTCGGGTTTACCGAGTTCTCTGCGCGAGACGCGTGGGTGAAACCGAACATGTAATTTCTTCCACCGGATGTGCACGACGAACTGTGTAAAGCGTGGATAAAGACTTTTTGGCACCTAAGTGCTTGTGCGCAGGACAACAGCGGCTATTCATCGGGGTTTTAGACGAACGAAACGTTTGCTGTGCACACGTGCATGCCCTAGGCTGTGGACCGCTGCAGGGAACGCGGCGGCGCCCGACTCACATCGGCGCGCTCGTGGGACAGGGAAGACAAGCTCAAATCGAATCTCTACGTGCGGCCAACCGAGGGTGAATTGCCCCCGGGAGGCGATCGGAGCACACGTAGTTCAATATCTCAACGCGCCGGCCAGCGATCTTGGTCGAGAGAGGGGACGGACCTGGTGGAGTCCACAGCACGCACGGCGAGCAGCACCTCGAAGCACAACAGAAGCGCCAAGCCTCTGACAACCAACGGCAAGCCAGGTCGTCAGGCTCTGAGCGAGCAGACCGAACGCGAGCAACCGAGGCGCGCAAAGCCCCTCCGCACCGCCGCTGCGCAGACCACCACCCTGGACACGAACCAGAGCGACCAGCTCATTGGCGCCGTGCTCAACCAACTCCGCGAGCACTTCGGCGAAGACCGTGTCAACCGCTACTTCACCGACGACCAGGCGAAGGTCTCGCTCGTCGGCAACGCGCTCGACATCGCGGTGCCCGCCAAGTTCCACAAGGACATCTTCGAGAAGCTGTTCGCCAAACAGCTGCGTGAGATCGTGACCGAGCTCGCGCCGGAGCGCTCGCCCACTGTCGCGATCCGGATTGATGCGTCTCTCTTTGTTGACACGCTCGACCCAGACATCCCGCTCGAGAGCGCAACTCCCAAAGCCAAGGCCAAGCCCTCACAGTCGCTCGCGAAAGCCAAGTCCGCCAAGAAGGTCTTCGACGAGCGCTACGACCTCGACCGATACGTCGTGGGCGAGTCCAACCAGATGGCGTTCGACGCGGCGCACCAGATCGCCAACCTCGACGGTGACCCGGCGTTCTCGAGGTTGTTCCTGCACAGCGAGTGCGGCTTGGGCAAGACGCACCTGCTGCGCGGCATCGCTCGCCGCGTCCTGGCGCATAACCCCGGCGCTCGCGTCAGGTACGTGCCCGCCGAGGCATTCACGAACGAGTACATCGCGTCGGTGCAGGCCGGCAACGTCGAGAGCTTCCGCAAACGTTACCGGGGCCTGGACCTGCTCTGCCTAGACGACATCCACTTCCTCTCGCGCAAAAACGCGACACAGATCGAGCTGCTGCACACCTTCGACGCGATCGACCTCGGCGGCTCGCGACTCGTGCTTGCGTCCGACGGCCACCCGTCGCAGATCGAGGCGCTCTCCAAAGGTCTCGTCAACCGCTTCCTGTCGGGCATGGTCGTTCAGGTCCACACGCCCGATATGCCGCTCCGCCAGAGACTCGTCTGCGAGTTGGCCTCCCGCCGCGGAATCCGGCTCGAGGAGACAGCCGTCCGCAGGCTCTGCGAAGACCCGGCGCAGGGATCGTGGTCCGTGCGTGAGTTGGAGGGTGCGCTGACTCGTATCGCCGCCGCTGCCGGTGTCATCACCGACCGCACGCCGGAGGGCAAGCTCCCCTCGCACGTGATCGAGCGGGCGCTCTCGGCGCTCGGCCGCCCGGGCTCGGCCCCGGCGCAGGCGATCCGGTTCGACAACGTCCGAGACGCGGTATGCCTGATGCTCGAGGTAGAGCACAAGGATCTCGGCGCAAGCGGCAGGCACAAGCGGGTCGTGATGGCACGTGCGCTGATCACCATGCTCTGCAAGAAGACCACCACGCTCAGCTACCCCGAGATCGCTCGCAAGATGGGCAAAACCAACCACTCGACGGTTATCACCGCCCACCAGCGGATCGCCAAACAGCTTGAGGACACGGTCAGCCTCGGGCTCTCAGTTGACGGCATGACGATCGACCAACTCGCTGACACCATCGAGCGCCGCATCCGCCAGAGCTGATTCGGTTACAGGACACACCCGGAGCCGACCCTGGCGTCTGTGACGTCCGATACGTGCCCGGCCCCCCGATTCTCTTTCGCGCTGCTTGCACCGCGAGTGCCTGCTTACCACCTCGTATCTGGTGGGGAAGCATCGGTACATCTCGGGATGCGTCGTGGCGCTCGCGCTCTGCGCGCCGATGTCGCACGCGCAGCAGGTGGTATTTGTGCCATCGTGCGAGCCGCTCGTGCACGTGCTCGAGAGCAGCTACTCGTCATCCGACCCTCGCGAGCGGGAAGCCGCAATCGCCTGGCTGCGTGAACGCCGAACGCCGGCCGCATACCAGGTGCTCTACCGCGCCAAGTCAGATCCATCGCCCGCGGTCCGAGCGCAATCGCTCCTCGGTCTGGCGGAGATCGCGTCCGAGTGCGCACTCGATTCGTTCCAAATGCGGCACCTCGAACCTGACGAGCGCGCCGACTTGATCACGCTCGGCTCAGAGGCGGGCCTTATCGATCTGCACGCCCTCCGGTCGGTCGCGATGGACAGCAGCGCCGGAGACGCTGAACGCGCAAGCGCGCTTATCGAACTCATGAAGCTGGGCAAGCAAGTTGACGCGGAGTCATGGCTGCCGCTGCTCGGCTCTGACGACGAATCGATCCAGATGCTGGCCGCGCTCTCGGTCATGACCCCTGCGCCAAAGACCCGGCCCGTCGCGGTCGCGCAGGACCACGCGACGAACATCCTGCGCAAGGGCGTGCGAGATGCATCAGAGGGCAGGATCGCGAGCGTCGTACAGACTCTGGCGATCGCACGAAAGGTGCCGACCGTACACCTCTCGCACTGGGCAGCCGCTCTTCTCAAAGCGTGCAACGAGAAACCTTCTCCAGAATGCCGGCTCGTGTCACGCGAGTCACTCAGGGCTCTGCTTGCGGTCGATCCCAACAGGGCCGGCCTCCGGGTTTGGTGGACAGATACGTTCGAAGGCGCACGTGCTGAATCCAGCGCACTCACACCCATCGCGTTCTGGGCGCTCGAGGGCGCTAGCCGTCAGCACGTTCGCGGGTATCCAGCTTGGATCGTTGATGACATCGAACGAGCCGGCCAGACGCACGGCGGGTTTATCGCGGCCTGCGCGGATGCGATCCGGTCACTGACAGAAGAACGCAAGTGCACGCCCGAGCAGATCGCACGCCTGGCATCGACGGGTGGTGACCCTGTAAAACGCCTCGCGCTGCAACTCGTTGACAGACTCCCCCACCACGAACGGACAAGGGCGCTGACGCTGCTTGTTCAGAGCGAAGCCGGCGGCAGCGAGCCATGGTTTGCAAGGCACGCCGCTCGCTTGCTCGTTGAAGCCGACCCGATCGGCGCTCAGGTCGTGCTGACCGATGCGCACGCCATGGGTAAACGCCAGATCGCGACAGCCCTGGTGCTCGCTGGCGTTTGGTGTGACGAGGTTTCGAACAATCCGACACTGAGGCTCGTGCGTTCGCTCTGGCTCGCCGAGCGTGAGGTCGAGGGCAACCGGACTGAGGCCAGGGCCGAGCTTGCGAACGAGTTGATGTTGATCGTCGACCCGTCGAGGGGATTCGCTGCTCCGATCCGCGCCGAGGCCGCGTGGCTCGCGCTGGTGCTGAGGGACCAGACCTCCGAGGCGCTGGCCCACCTGCCCAAGCCCAGGAACGCGTCTCCCGATGAATCCAGTCCGAGGCCGGGCGACGCCGATAGCCTTGAGCAATGGGCCCAGATGCAATACCCCTGAGTAAACCCGACGTCGGACCGCTCGAAATGGAGATGGTCCGCGAGGTCATCCAGAGCGGCCGGCTCGCGATCGGCCCGATGACCGAGCGGTTTGAGAAGCTCATCGCGAGCCGCGCCGGGTGCAGCCACGGCGTCGCGGTCAGCTCGGGAACCGGCGGCCTGCACCTGCTCATGCAAGCAATGGAGATCGGGATCGGTGACGAGGTCATCACGACACCCCTGAGCTTCGTCGCTTCTTCGAACCCGATCGTGTACGTCGGCGCGCGGCCCGTCTTCGTGGACATCTGTCCGAAGACACTCAACATGGACCCAGACAAGCTTGAGGCCGCGATCTCGCCCAGGACCAAGGCGATCGTCGCGGTCGAGGCGTTCGGCAACCCGGCGCACATGGACGCGTACGCGCAGATCGCGGCCAAATACGAGATCCCGCTCATCGAGGATTCATGCGAAGCGCTCGGCTCCACGCACAAGGGCCGGCCCTGCGGCAGCTTCGGGCGCGCGGGCGTCTTCGGGTTCTACCCCAACAAACAGATCACCACGGGCGAGGGCGGGATGATCGTCACCGACGACACACGCCTGGCGCAGATCTGCATGTCGCTCCGCAACCAGGGACGCGACACATTCCCCGACAGCGCGAGCGAAGCCCAGCGGCTCGGATCATGGCTCCAGCACCCGAGGATCGGGTTCAACTACCGGATGGATGAGCTCTCGGCGGCCATGGGCTGCGCGCAGATGCGCCGGTTCGACGAGATGATGGAGCGGCGCGAATCCGTCGCCCGGATGTACATCGAGCGGCTCTCGGGCACCGAATCGCTCGTGCTCCCGACCATCGAGCCCGAGTCCCAGATGACCTGGTTCGTCTTTGTGGTCAGGCTCACGACCGACTTCACGATCGACGACCGGGATCGGATCGTCGAGGGCCTGCGGATGCACGACGTGGGCAGCGCTACGTACTTCCCATGCATCCATCTGCAGCCGCCATACCGCGAGAAGTACGGCTTCCAGCCCGGCGACTTCCCGATCGCCGAGAGCGTGAGCAACCGGACGATCGCCCTGCCCTTCTTCAACGACCTGACCGAGCGCGAGATCGACCTGATCTGCCAGACACTCGAGGTGATGATCAGCCGGCAGAATCTGAGTCGGGGCTAGATCAGGCCCTGATGCCTTGAACCCGCCGCGACCCGCGCTACACTTACCGCCCGAGATCGGCAGTGGGTCTGTCTCGGGAAAGATGTCGCATATGCGAACGTAGACCGTACACCGGGACGATCGGAGCCCTGTTATGCCGAACGTGTGCCACTTCACCGGCAAGAAGACGACCTTTGGGAAGAAGCGTGCCTACTCGGGCCAGAAGATCACCAAGGGCGGTTTCGGTCTCAAGACCACGGGTATCAGCCGACGCTCGTTCAAGCCCAACCTGCACAAGGTGACGGCGATGGTCGATGGCCGCCCTCAGCGGATCAAGGTCTCCGCCAAGGCGATCCGGATGGGTCTGATCGAGAAGCCGCTCAAGAGGAAGTACGGCTACACCCGCCAGCAGAAGGAAGCGGGCGAGAACTGATCGCCCGCTGACAGCTGCAGACAACCTGCGGGCTGGCCCCACTTTTCTGCCGATTCAAGCCGATTTTGAAGCGAACCGCCGATGACCTCGGCGGTTTGTTTTACACTGGGGCTTACGCTATGTTCAATGGCGCGGCGGAGCAGGACGCGATGGCCAATTTCTGCGATGGGTGCGACGAAGAGCCCGTCACCCACGAGGTGTTCAAGGACCCGGTCACCGGCAAGTACGTCGAGCACCATTTCTGCGCCAACTGCCCGAAAGCACAGGGCATGATCGGCCATGCCGGGCAGGAAAAACCGGACAATTCGCAGGTTGCTGTCGTCCGCGTCTCCGCGGCAGGACTCGGTCCGTGCCCGAGTTGCGGCGTGACATTCGCGAGGTTTCGCGAGACGGGCCGACTCGGGTGCCCCTCTTGCTACACCCACTTCGAGCAGGTCATCGGGCCCATGATCTCAAGAGCCCAGGAGGGCGCCACGCACCACGTGGGCAAGCTGCCCAAGCGAGTTCTCCGTGGCGTCTCGATGACGGAGGCGGGCGAAGAGCGGCAGCAGATCCTCAAAGAAGTCCTTGGGCAGGCCGAGGAGAGGGCGCGAAAGCTCGCCTCGCTGCGTGACCAGTTGAGCGCCGCCCTCTCAAGCGAGCGGTACGAACAGGCCGCACTCATCCGCGACCAGATCGAGCAGCTCCAGTCGCTCTTCGAGTCCACCCCCGACAAGCCCCGCCCCTCGGGAGACTCCGCGTGATCCCCGAAGACCCGTCACCCATGCGCCGCGAGGGCCCGATCAGGGAGATCCTGAGCAGCGCCCCGGCCTGGCTCTCCGGAGGCGGCCAGGACGCAGACGTCGTCCTGTCGAGCAGGGTCAGGCTTGCAAGGAACATCTCTGGATTCAATTTTGTCGGCAAATCTGATATCAGTGAACGCGGCGCCGTGATGAATCTCGTGCGGAAGAACCTCACCAAGGCGGGCGTGATCGCCGAGGACGACAAGAGCACGTGCTGGCTCGACGTGAGCAAGCTGGACGAGTTCTCGCTTGAGGCTCTCAAGGAACGGCAGATCATCTCGAGGCTGCTCGCCAAGGGGCACAAAGCGTCGGGCGAGAAAGCCGAGCAGGACCCCCGCGCGGTCGTGGTGTTCAGGCCAGGCGAACGGGTCTCGATCATGGTCAACGAGGAAGACCACCTGCGCATGCACGCGGTGCGCCCCGGGCTCACGCTCGACGAGACGCTCGCGGAGATATCCGAGATCGACGACAAGGTCGAGAGCGTGCTCGAATACGCGTTCAGCCCGAGGTTCGGCTACCTGACAGCGTGCCCGACCAACGTCGGGACCGGGATCAGGGTCTCGGTGATGCTCCACCTGCCGGCGCTTCGGATTCTGGGTGAGATCGAGAAGGTCAAGAGAGCCGCGGCGGACATGTCGCTCGCGCTGCGGGGCTTCTGGGGCGAGGGCTCTGAGGCCGACGGCGACTTCTACCAGCTCTCGAACCAAACGACGCTCGGCAAGACCGAGGAGCTTCTGCTCAGCGATATCCAGGGCTCGATCGTGCCCCGCGTGATCGAATTCGAGCGTAAAGCACGGGAAAAGCTGCTGAATCAGCGCCGCGAGTTCACCGAGGATCTGGTCTATAGGTCGCTCGGCATCCTGACCCATGCACGCAGGCTTTCGGCGGCAGAGGCGATGAGCAAGCTGAGCGAGATCCGGCTCGGGCACTCGCTCGGGCTGCTGCAATCGCCCGACGTTTCGACGATCAACAGACTCCTGCTGCTCGTGCACCCGGCGCACCTCCAGCACGCGGCGGGGCGATTGCTCGGTCAGGGCGAGCGCAAAGCCGCCCGCGCAACGCTGATGCGCGAGACCCTCTGCTAGCCGTGGTCGCAGACGGTACCACCCAACCTGATAACTCGCAGCAGCAGAGCTTCGTCTGGCCCCCCGCTGCTTACGAGCAATCAGGCGCGGTCATCGAAGCCAAACCGATCCCCCTCGATCGGCCGCGCCGTGTGGATCTGCCGAAACCAACCCCGCCGAGGTTGCTCGAGAAGGTCGAGTCGGCGCTGCTCGGCACGCGTGCTCGCCTGCTGACGGGGCGGGACAGCAGATGGGTGCCAGAACCCGCCGATTTCGCCTGCCCGAGCTGCGGCCGGGGTGTCGGAGAAGGCGAGGTTTCGCCCGAGGACGGCAGGTGCAGCTCCTGCCGACCCGAGAAGCTGGCCTGGGACCGGTTCATCAGGCTGGGCGACTTCGCCGGTGAGCTCCGGGACGCGGTTCACGCGACCAAGTACGAGGCCTGGCGAGCCCAGGGGACCCAGCTCGGGCGTGTCCTGGGGTATCGGGTGCTGGACGAACTGCGGGCCGCCGGCATCCCGCCCGAAGCAGCGATCCTGGTGCCTGTGCCCATGCCAACGCTGAGAAGGCTTGGGAGAGGCATCGACCACTCGATGGTGCTGGCCAGAGGCGTTCGGGCGACCAGCGGCGTCAGGCTGGTGCCGATGCTCCGCCGGTCCGGAGGCAAACCCCAGGTTGAGGTGGCCCCGAGCCTTCGGGCGGCGAGTCTGCGGAACAAAGTGCGTCTGAGGCAAGTCAGCATCGGCTGCCCACAAGCCGTGGTACTCGTGGATGACGTAAAGACGACCGGTGCGACGCTGAGGGCCTGTTCAAGGGCGATCCGAGGGGTTCTGGGCGAATCCAAGGCGGAGATATGGGCCTCCGTGGTCGCAGTGACGGCAGAAAGAAATCGCAGCGCGCGCAGAGAAATTAGCGCAGAAGCTTGACCGTCGGAGGGCGTGCGCTACACTCGTCTCCTGCCCAGAAAGGGCACAGGAATGTATCGGCCGGATGGCTCTGATCGTTCCACCTCTTTGACAAGTCGTGGTCAATGCCCGCGAGAATGTGGGGAGCATGCCAGCGTTGAACGACGCGGCCCGGCTGGGCCAGGTATGTGACCAAATTCTTGCAAGCCACGTGGATGTCACAGCATCCACGTTTCCTGTCGAGTGTTCATCCGGCCCCGTCCGGATCGGCAGGAAGAACAAATCCTCGGTGGTAGCCACCCCGGGGTGGTGACGAGTGATCGTCATCAGACCGCAGCAGAGTGAATTTGCTTCTTCGGGAGCTTGTTTACAACGCTGTTTTTACAGTTTCAAATCTCGAAATTGACCGGTGCTTGTCACCGGACGCAAAGGCAATCAATTGAAGAGTTTGATCCTGGCTCAGATTGAACGCTGGCGGCATGGCTAATGCATGCAAGTCGAACGAGAAACCTTCGGGTGGAAAGTGGCGAAAGGGCGAGTAATGCGATCGAACATACCCCAAGGTGGAGGATAGCGTCGAGAAATCGGCAGTAATACTCCATGTGCTCTACGGAGGAAAGCTTTGGCGCCTTGGGAGTGGCGATCGTCCTATCAGGTAGTTGGTGAGGTAACGGCTCACCAAGCCGAAGACGGGTAGCGGGTGTGAGAGCATGACCCGCCGCATCGGAACTGAGACACTGTCCGGACTCCTACGGGAGGCTGCAGCGACGAATCTTCCGCAATGGGCGTAAGCCTGACGGAGCAATGCCGCGTGTGGGATGAAGCATCTTCGATGTGTAAACCACTGTCAGAATCTAGGAACACTGACCAGATTCAGAGGAAGGGCCGGCTAACCTCGTGCCAGCAGCCGCGGTAAGACGAGGGGCCCGAGCGTTAATCAGAATCACTGGGCTTAAAGCGTGCGCAGGCGGTCTGGCAAGCATCTTGTGAAATCCCCCGGCTCAACCGGGGAACTGCAGGGTGAACTGCCAGACTTGAGGCAGGTAGGGGCTGATGGAACCATGAGTGGAGCGGTGAAATGCGTAGATATTCATGGGAACGCCGATGGGGAAGCCGATCAGCTGGGCCTGTCCTGACGCTCAGGCACGAAAGCGTGGGGAGCAAACAGGATTAGATACCCTGGTAGTCCACGCCGTAAACGATGCACACTAGGTCGGGGCGTCTCTGACGTCGTCTCGGCCGAAGGAAAACTATTAAGTGTGCCGCCTGGGGAGTACGGTCGCAAGGCTAAAACTCAAAGGAATTGACGGGGGCTCACACAAGCGGTGGAGCATGTTGCTTAATTCGAGGCAACGCGAAGAACCTTATCCTAGGCTTGAAATGTATGGATTAGCTGTTGGAAACATCAGTGACGCCCTTGGGTGGAACATACACAGGTGCTGCATGGCCGTCGTCAGCTCGTGCTGTGAAGTGTCGGGTTAAGTCCCTTAACGAGCGCAACCCCTGTCGTTAGTTGCTAACAAGTTATGTTGAGTACTCTAGCGAGACTGCCGGTGTCAAACCGGAGGAAGGTGGGGACGACGTCAGGTCCTCATGGCCCTTATGCCTAGGGCTGCAAACGTGCTACAATGGTACGGACAGAGCGAGGCGATCCCGCGAGGGGGAGCAAATCGCAAAAACCGTGCCCCAGTTCGGATAGCAGGCTGCAATTCGCCTGCTTGAAGTTGGAATCGCTAGTAATCGCGGATCAGCTACGCCGCGGTGAATGTGTTCCTGAGCCTTGTACACACCGCCCGTCAAGTCATGGAAGCCGGGAGTGCCCAAAGTCACGTCGTTTCAGGCGTGCCTACGGCAAGTTCGGTGACTGGGACTAAGTCGTAACAAGGTAGCCGTAGGAGAACCTGCGGCTGGATCACCTCCTTTCTAAGGGATTTCCTTAGACTCGCCAGATTCTTCCGGAGCCTTCGGGCCCTGTCTTACACGATCGTGAGACTTGTTCACCGGAGCATCGTGTGGAGCGATCCACAGCGAGACTGTCAGCACACTCTCGTCTGTCACAATCCCAGATCCCCCTGCTGCTCACGCAGCCAGGTGATCTCGACAGATAGTCGGTTGGGTAACCACCGGCCAATGGGCAACGACCACGAAACCAAGGCCCGTCTCGCAAGAGGCGGGCCTTGTCTTTTTTTCGTGTTTATCGCGGAGCCGACAGCAAAGAGCCTGCGCTACTCGCTCAGGATCGGAGCTGGCTTGAGCTTCTCTCCATCGTTCTGTGCTCTCATGAATTGGTCCGTCTGAACGATCATGAAATTGCCCAGTTCGATGGGCTCGCCGAAGATCTCGTGGATGTCGACTGAAAGTCTCGCCAAGTCTGGGTCGGGCTCCAACCTGAGACGAACAGGCCTGTTGAAGTCGGGTCTCAGAGTCGCCCATTCACTCGACCCCGACTCCGATGTCCTCATCGGTGTCCTTGTTGGTACTACTGTCTGGAAGAAGCTGCGACGAAGCGACAACACATCGAACAACCGAATGGTGCCGATGTCCCACTCGGTGTCACCCTGGTTGGCGAGCACACGCCACGCAGCGTGGAACTCTGGGGTCGGCTTGTCATGTGGGATCAGATCGACTCGCCACACATCGGATCTGCCATACCCGAACGACCACGGACCTTGGCTCCCGAACGGATCCGGGGTGCTGTAGTAGAGATCGGTGAAATGGAACCACTCAAGCAGCTGCGATGGTGTCACACCAGCCAACTCAGATGAGACGAGTGCGATCTTATCCTCTCCAGAGCGTACGGCCTCGAACGAGTCCTCTACGGTGACTGATCTTTCGAGTACAACATCTCCGTCACCGCGATCGATCGAGAACTTGAGTACTACTTCGATGTTGCCCGGTCCAGCTTCGATACCCTCGACGAGTATCCCTGTACCCATCGCCCCCCAAGTTGATAACAATCTAAACGCGTGGTGATGTGTACGACTGAAGCCGCCCTGGGATTGTGTCTGTTCGTAAACGATCTGATTGCCCTGATTAACCCTCACACTCTCAATGCTGCATGACAGACGAACAGCTTCGCCGTCAGCCATTTGAACAGGTGGATATGCATACTCAAGCCGGTACGGGAGCTTGCCGAATTGAGCATTTATTGCAGGTCTTGCCGTCAGCTTGGCTACTGGGGCATCCTTGAACAGCGTGCGCAGGTAATTGTCCGTCAGTTCGCCGGGCGAAGAGGGCGAACGCCACCAATTCATTAACAAGAGCTCACACGACTGGATGATGTGTTCCTGAGATGGCGTTCGGTCATGAGGTGAGACCCTGATACCTAAAGCCGAGGCTTCGCTGATAATCCTGCTGAGTGCTTCCAACTCGATTCCGCAAGACTCAATAAGCGCACGCAATTCAATCGATCGAGATTCCCCCTCTTCAGTCAAGAGCCAGTCGCTCGACCACAGCGCGATCAGCTCACGCATGTACGGGTCCGCCTTCTCTGCGTCTACAACGCCCGACATCGCGCAATCGGCGAGCAGCAAACTCATCGGCTCGGAGTACGCTGTCCTGGCCCGCCTGAGCGCGAGGTCGGCGATCGCGTGTTTTTCACCGATACCCGTCGCCGTATCGAAGAGCCGTCGGCGCAGCTCCTCCTTGATCCGCTCCTCGCCTTGCTCGTTCACGAGAGACAACTCGACATCCAGAAGCCAAACCGGCTTGCGTTGATCGAGTGTTGCGCCGCCTAAGAACCCAATGCCGAACCCGACGACGCTCAGCAAGACAACAACCAGCCCGAAACCCGCGAGAAAGGGGCGGCGATCGCCTCTGACGATCCCTCGCGGCTCGCTGAGATCCTCGTTGCACTCGGGGCAGTCGTCTGGAATCAGCGCCGATAGGTCGTACGAGCAACTCGCGCAGCGCGGTCTGTCGCCCCGCCTGATGTGCAGGCCAGCGAACAGCATCGACAGTCCGGCAAAGAGCAGAACGGTCAGTAGTACAGCGAACGGCAGCGGCATTTTGCGAGTGTAACGTGAGACCTGGCAGTCAGTCGTTCAGGCAATGCCCGTTCACTGACCCTTTGCGTGCCGAACGATCTCGCCCGTGTTCAGGTACACGACGTCCTCGGCCATGTTCTTCATCAGGTCGCCCACGCGCTCGAGCTCACGACCCACACGGAAGAGAAGCAGGCCCGCGGCGACCTCGTCCTCGCTCTTGTTGGCCAGCTTGGCGGTCAGCTCTTTGAAGGAGCCCTTGTCGAGCTCGTCGATGAGCTTGTCGTCGAGCACGATCTGGCGGGCGGCTTCGGTGTCCTCGTCGAGCATCGCACGCAGCAGCGCGTGGCACGCCGCGGGGACACGCTCGCCCAGCTCGCGCAGACCCGTCGGGAACTTGGGCACGACAGGTAGCTCGCTCAGCTTCATCGCGACCTTGGCGATCGAGCTCGCGTGGTCGGCGACGCGCTCGATGTCGTGGTTGACCTTGAGCACGAACGCCAAGATCCGAAAGTCCTTTGCAACGGGCTGGTGCAGAGCCATCAGCTCGAAGCAGTCCTCCTCGATCAGGACCTCTTCGGTGTCGACCTGCTCGTCCTGCTCTCTGACGTGCTGGGCGACCTCGGCGTCGATGGACCAGAGGGCGTCGAGAGACGCCTCGAGCATGCCGATGGCGACCGTCCCCTGGCGGATCATCCGGCGTTTCATCGCCGTAACCTGCTCAAGGATCGTGGAGCCGACTTGGGAGGGTTCGGGTGACATCTCTGTGCTGAATGCTTCCGCCATTTGGCTTCTATCGGTCATTGCGGACCGTGAGTTCTCGAACCAACAAACAGAATCCTACTCGATTGCAAGTCCCCTGTCACTTCTGAGTCGTTTGAGCCATTCCAGCGAGCTTGGAGCGGAGCATCGTGAGCAAACTGCTTTCATCGAGATAACTCGACGGAGGCCTCCAGTACACCTCACTCAGCTTCTCGCCCGACTTGGGCGGCAGCTTGCGGACGCTGCCCTTGGCCCCGTCAAGAGCAGCCATGATCTTGGCTGGCTTCCTCGCCTTGAAGATGATGTCGGGCTCTCTGAGCACGACCGAGCGAACGCCCAGTTCCGAGCATGCGACGCGGATCTCGGCGAGTTTGAGGATGCGATCGACCTGCTCCGGGGGCTTGCCGTAGGCAGCGGTCAGATCCTCGCCGAGCTTGTCGAGTTCTTCGCGTGAAGCCGCGGTCGCCATTCGGCGGTACGCCTCAAGCCTCCGCGTGTCTGAGGGAATGTAAGGCTTCGGGATGTGTCCCCAGACACCGATCTCAAGGCTCGCCCGGCTCGCAGACGGCGGCGGCGCTTCATGACGCAGATCGCGGACCTGCTGCTCAAGGAGTTGACAGTACATCTCGTACCCGACCGCGGCGATATGCCCCGATTGCTCGGCCCCAAGGATGTTCCCCGCGCCGCGGATCTCAAGGTCTCGCATCGCGATCTTGAACCCAGCGCCGAGCATGGTGTACTGCTCGAGCGCCTTAAGCCTCTTGCGGGCGATCTCGGTCACGTTTCGCTTGTCGGGCAGCATGAGGTAGCAGTACGCGCGGTGCTTGGACCGCCCCACCCGCCCTCGGAGTTGGTGCAGTTCGGAGAGCCCGAACCGGTCGGCGTCCTCGATGATCATCGTGTTCGCGTTCGGGATGTCGATGCCAGACTCGATGATCGTGGTCGAGACGAGGATGTCAGCCTCGTGCCTGATGAACTTGAGCATGACCTTCTCGAGCTCGGTCGCTGGCATCTGGCCGTGACCGTAGATCACGCGAGCACCCGGCGCGAGACTGCGCACATCGTCGGCGGCGCTGATGATGTCGTGCACGCGGTTGTGGACCCAGAAGACCTGGCCCTGCCTGCCGAGCTCTCGCGCGATCGCTTGCTTAGCTCGCTGGCGGTTGAACGGGATGACCTCGGTCACGATGCTCTGGCGGTCCGCGGGAGGTGTCGCGAGCGACGAGATATCGCGGATGCCGAGCATCGACATGTGCAGCGTTCGGGGGATCGGAGTTGCGCTGAGTGTCAGCACATCCGCGGCGAGTCTGAGCCTGAGCAGCTGCTCCTTGTGCTCGACACCGAATCTCTGCTCTTCATCCACAATCACAAGCCCGAGGTCGGCGAACTTCACATCCTTCGACAGGATCCGGTGCGTCCCGATGATGACATCGATCTGCCCCTTGCGGAGCGCCGCGAGCAGCGCGTTGGACTGCTTCGTGTTCTTGAGCCTGCTGAGCGATTCGATCCGGAACGGGTACCCAGCGAAGCGGTCGCGGAACGTGCGCTCGTGCTGCTCGGCGAGCACCGTTGTCGGGACGAGGACCGCGACCTGCTTGCCCGACTCGACGACCTTGAACGCGGCGCGGATGGCCATCTCGGTCTTGCCGAACCCGACATCGCCGCAGAGGAGCCTGTCCATTGGCCGATCAGACTGCATGTCTCGCTTGATCGCGGCGACGGCGACCAGCTGATCATCAGTCTCCTGGTACGGGAACTCGGCCTCGAACTCGTTCTGCCAGTTCGTGTCCGCCGGGTAGCGGACGCCGGGCAGACTCTCGCGCGCAGCTCGTACGCGCAGGAGTTCCGAAGCGAGATCTCGCACCGACTCGACGACCCTCTCTTTCTGGCGTTTCCACTTCTGCCCGCCGAGCGTAGAGAGCGGCGGCTTGCCGCTGAACCCGCCGATGTATTTCTGCACAAGATCGATCTTGAGCGCGGGGACATGGAGCTGCGAGCCGCTGGCAAACTCGAGGGTGAGGAATTCCTGGAGTTCGCCTTCGTCGTCCTTGGCCTTCTTCGCGGGAGGGCCGAGTTTGCGCGACTTGCCCAGTCTGTCCGGGTTCATCAGTCGGAGGCCCTCGAACCGTGCGATGCCGTGCTCACTGTGCACGACGTAATCGCCTTTCTCGATCTCGAGGAAGGTGTCCATCGCTCGGCCCGCGCGGAGCTTCCGCATGCCGCGCCTCGCGTGGAAGCGGTGCACCAGCTCGTGATACGGCACGATCGAGAGCTTCTTGCCAGACGCGGGCTCGAACGAGAACCCGCGGTGCACGTACCCGACCCTGGCGATCGGTTTCTTGCTGACCTTCGGCGTCTTCTCCGTAAGCAGTTCGCTCAGCCTCTGGTGCTCTGCTTCTTTCTCACAGGGCACGAGCACCGATCGGTTCTTGTCCGAAAGCAGCGACGCGAACTCGGGGATCGCCTCGGAGATTTCTCTGCTGAACGGGGGCAGCGGCTCGATCGGCAGCTCAACCACAACGTCGGCAGCGCTCGACCCGTGCGAGAACTGGTTGACCTCACAGAACGCGTGGAAGCGTTCCTGCAGGAGCTTGAGCACCGCGGGCGGGCCGAACGTGCCGCGCGAATCGGTCAGGCGTTCGAAGTAACCCCTCGCCTGCTCGGTCACCTCGAGTGTCTCACACAGCAGCGCGATCGCGCGGTCAGGAACAACGTTCAGAAAGCTCGTGCCCTCGTCGGCGATGTTCGGATCGAACGTCGCCGCGATGAACTCAACCTCATCGAGCCTGCGATCCGAACCCATCGTTTCCAGATCGATCTCGGTGATGCGCTCGACCTCGTCCCCGAAGAAATCAAGACGCACAGGCTCGACGCTCGCCCCGCCCGCGGGGAAGACGTCGATGATGCCGCCCCGAACGGCGAACTCGCCCGGGTCCTCGATCGTCTCGCGGCGTGTGTACCCCGCGTCGGCAAGCCAATCGATCAGATCCTCTGGCTTGACCTGGTCACCCGCTTTGATTCGGCGGCTGAGCGCGGCAATCTGCTCATACCTCGGCACAGACTGCATGAGCGCGTGCACCGGCGCGACGATCACGGGCGCGTCCTTGGCCCCCACCGCCAGAGTTTGGCGGACACACGCGATACGTTCTGCGAGCAGATCAGCCGCGGCATCACTCTCACCCGGGAGCACCTCGAGCGCGGGCAGCCTGATCGAGTCCGTGCCCAGATAGGCAAGCTCTTCCCGCGCGTGCTCCGCGTCGTCGAGGTGCGCCATCACGAGCATGACGGGGCGTCCCGTCATGCGCGCCAGGCACGACGCGATCACGACGCTCGAGGAGCCGACGCTGCCAGACGCGACACACCGGGACCCATCGCCCAGAGCCGCAGCGAGGGCTTTGAGCTCTTTGGAATCGAGCAT
This sequence comes from Phycisphaera sp., assembly GCA_003712165.1. Lineage (GTDB taxonomy): Bacteria > Planctomycetota > Phycisphaerae > Phycisphaerales > UBA1924. The sequence continues at coordinate 743,892 of RHLH01000001.1, read as the reverse complement.
CGGGCTGACTGGCGACTGGCTGGGCAAGGCTGGTGATTCCCTCGGTGCGCGCACGGGTGTGCCCGGGTCCGCTCGCTGCGGCCCTGGCTGGACACTGGTATTCGGGGCATGCTATGTCACTCGGGCGGCAGGCGGTTTACTCGAACGAGATGAGCGGCGCCAGCTTCTCGGCGGTCTTGGGCCCAATACCCCTTATCCGCTCCAGATCAGTCAGATCCTTGAACGGGCCGTTCGCCTCGCGGTCGTCGATGATCCGCTGAGCCATCACGGTTCCAATGCGGGGGAGCAGGTCGAGCTCAGCCAAGCTCGCAGCGTTGATGTTGATGAGTTTTTGGATACCGGTCTCAGACCGTGTGGCATCACCAGCTTCATCAGTGATGACATTCACGTCTTCGAATACCTGCGGGATGTCGTGCTCAAGTTTCGGAACCTGTGCCCTGGAGCGGGGCTCTTCCTTGAGCATACTCACGCAGATACCGAATACTCCAATGCCCCCGAGCACCAGAGCGCACAGCCATCGCACCGCGCCGGTCATTGTGCCGGCTGGTGCGGGTTCGTTCATGCGTTTGCCGCCTCTGCGGAGGTGCCTGTCGCGACGGCGTCGCCGGACTGAACCGACTTGCGGAGCGCGATCGCGTGACGGATCGCGGGCTTGGGCTGGCCGGTCGCGTCGATGAGGCTGCCCGGCATCGGACCCTTGGCGCCGGGCGGGAGTTCCTGCTCCTGCCACACGAAGCTCATAACGCTGGGCTTGCTGACGACCAATTCCATCGCTTTGCGCAGCCAGATTGCGTCGTCCTCGTTCATCTCGGCTGCGCCGGGCTCCTGCGCTCTGCTGACCGCGGTGACCGCGATCGGCCTGTCGAGCAGCGCGTAGCGGTCGAGCGCCGACGAGAGCGCCATCAGGTCTCGACGCATCATGCCGGGCCGAGGCCTGTCGAGTTCGAGACGGACGGCCCACGCATCGACACCGATACCCGCCTGCTGGACCATCTCGGCGTAGAGTGCCCCGGGCAGCGAGCGAGGACGGTGCCCAGGCTCGCCGCTGAACGGGTGCAGGACCTCGATCTGCATCTTGCCCTGCGGGTGCAGCTTCCTGGCGAGCAGCATCGTCATCCGCGTCAGGTCCATCATCTGCTCGAAGCTGAGCTGGAAGTTCTCGTTACGGTTGAGCCCACTCAGAACCGTCCACCGGGGCACGGTCCTTCGGTAGCGCGTGATGACGTTCTTGACGTGCTCGTAGACGACTTCGCGGAGCGTCTCGTAGTCGTGCTCCCAGATGTAGAGCCAGTCGGGAACGTTTGAACGACCGAGATCGACAACAGGGCCCGCAGAGACCGGCATCTTCGCGTGGCGCACGGCCCATTCGATCCATCGATCGGTCGGTCCGAACGAGTACTTGCCCTCGTCGGGTTCCATGTCGCGCCAGCGTGTGGGCAGCGCGACGAAGTCGCAGCCATCGGTCACGAGCTTCTGCAAAGGCTCAGAGAACTGAACAGGGTTGAGCCCCACCGAGACCGCTGGCTTGACAGGAAGCACGAGCCCCGTGTCGTTCGGGCTCTTGACCGCTGGTCCTGAGAGCGGACCTTCCGAAAGATCCTTGCCCACAGCGTTGGCGTACGTCGCTCCGGACACGCGATCGGGCAACGCCCGTTCGGTTTGGGCAGCCACGAGCGCACCGCTTGCTTTGAGCGCCAATTCGAGCGCCTCGCGCGAGAGTCGGTCTGCTTCTGCGGAGTACGAGCCGTCGCCTCCCCGGTTGAGTCGGTGGCTGACGAGCGCCTTGGTGAACGCCTGCCGAGCGCCGTCGATCGCTGCCATCGCGGGGTGGTCGATGGGCAGGTCGGTCAGCGACCAGTCCTCGAGCTTGTTAAAGAGCGTCATGATCCGTTGACGGGCGAGTTCGAGGCTCAACAGGTAAGGCTCGTCGCGTTCGGGCAGCAAGCAGGTCTGGAGAAACAGCGGGCAGCCCGAGCTCTCATCGACAGGCGGGAAGATCGTTGCCAGCCCCGCGGCCTCGGCTGAGTGCTTCTCGCACACGATCCGGCCTGGCTCGGCGCGGACCTCGGCGGGCACGGGCACCTCGTCCTGGCCGAAGACGTGAGAGTCTGCTGTGGACCATTCACCAGCGGGGCCCGTACTGTCAAAGACTGCAAAGCTGAGCATCGCCTTCTGCGTCCTCCCGGGCATCATTGACCCGCCGGGCCGCCCGGGGCGGGCGTCCGAGGGCGTGGACCCTGCAATCGTACGATATCTGCTTTTGAGCCTCGTCATCAAAGGACTCGCTGGGAAACATGGGCAGCCTCTTTCAATCGGATCTCGCGCTGCCGGGCACCCGCGGCAAGGTCAGGGACGTCTACCAGTTAGGACCCGATCAGGCCGGCGTGGACAGGCTCCTGATGGTCGCCTCAGACCGGCTCTCGGCTTTCGACGTCATCTTGCCGACCCCTGTACCCGGCAAGGGGAAACTCCTGACAGCCGTCGCCGCTTTCTGGCTCCAGTGGATCGAGAAGCAGGGCATCTGCAAGACGCACGTCATTTCCACTGATCAAGCAGACCTGCCCGATTCAGCGCTCAAGCCAGCCGGGACGACGCGTGATCAGCTGGAGGGCCGGGTGACCATCGGCCGTCGGTGCGAGGTACTCCCAGTTGAATGTGTGGTCAGGGGATACATCGAGGGATCGGGCTGGAAGGACTACCAGGAGACAGGTTCGATCTGCGGCCACCCGTTGCCTTCAGGACTCCAAAGGTGCGCCAAGCTCCCTGAGCCCATCTTCACCCCAGCAACCAAAGCCGAGCAGGGCGAGCACGACGAGAACATCTCGGAAGAGCAAGCCGCTCAGATCATCGGCAAAGAACGCTTCGAGCAGGTCAGGCGTCTGTCGCTTGATATCTACACGAAGGCGTCCGAGTACGCACGCCAGCGAGGGATTATCATCGCTGACACCAAGTTCGAGTTCGGCATCGACCCCGCTGATCCTTCGGGTGAACCGATCCTGATCGATGAAGCGCTTACACCAGATAGCAGCAGGTTCTGGCCCGCCGATGAATACGAGCCAGGGCGCACGCAACCAAGCTTCGACAAGCAGTACGTGCGCGAATACCTCGAGTCGCTCGTCGAGCAAGGCAAGTGGGACAAGACCGCGCCGGGCCCGGAGCTACCCGCGGATGTCATCCGGGGCACGCTCGACCGCTACGAGAGTGTGGTGGCTCTGCTGACCTCACCAACTCCCTGATCAGCGAACATTGACGTTGAAGTTGCGCTGCTGGGCGCGCTGGGCTTCGTGCTGCGCGCGGAATTCATCGATGCCTGCCGGTGCCGGGAAAACATCGTCGAACGGTCGTCCCTCGCCTTGCTCGGCGAGTTCGTTCATCCGTTCAGAGAGCTCGCGTTCGAGCACGAGGTAGCTGAAGAGGCGGAGCTCGTTCGGAGCCGCGAGGTACATGGCCTCACGCTCGTCCATGCTCAGCGATTCGAGCAGGTTGGAGAAGATGCCGCCCGCCAGGACGCGGAAATCCTTGGGCAGGTTCTCCATCCGCCCGGCGTCCGGGTTGGCGAGCAGCGTCGCGTTGTTCTGCTGCTCGATGAAGTGCTGGTGGTACTGGCGCGCCCAGTTGAATTGTCTGCGGAAGAGCTCCTGGTCACCCGAGAGCAAGCCCGAGTAAAATGCTCCCTGAAGTGCTGCGGTGATCTGGTTGACGTAGACCGAAGGCGACTCGTACCGCCCCTGCATCTCCCATTCGACGAGTTCTTCCAGAGGCCAGGTGAGGCGTTCGTCCTTGTAGTGGTCGTTGCCGGGCCTGCCCGCCCACGTGATGAGCCTCTGCCTGTACTCCTCGGCTTTCTCGAGCTCGCCTCGGCGGTAGAAGTGGATGATCGCGTCTTCGAGCAGGTTCTGGTACCCGGCTGCGTAGCTGGTGAAGACTTTCTCCATCGAGGTCGCGATGCCGCCGCGGGTGGCCATGTCCTCCATCTGATTCGAGTACGAGTCGATGAAGTGGGTGTTGGGCATCGCGAGGTAGTACGCCCTCTTGCCCTGCACGAACTCAAGGAAGTCGAAGTAGACCTCGCTGGAACGCCAGAGTTCCTGGATGGACTGCATCACGATGCGGTCGGTGTTGATGAAGTCGTAGTCGCGGCGGTTGTGTTCCTCTGCTCTGCCGAGACCTCGCTCGACGCCCGTGTAGGCCCAGTAGAGCGAGTGAGCCGCAGGGTGCCTCCAGTCGACGGGACCGAACCGGCGGGTGTATCTCACCATCCGCGACGGGTCCATGTTGTACTCATCAAGCAGCACGCGCTTGCGGAGGTAGGCGATGTAGACCTCCCACGCGTTCTCGAACGCGGGCTCGTGCATGAGCCTGCTGAGGGTGTGGATCCGGTCGAGCTCGTCTTCCTCGACGATGCCGAGGATCGGCCCGAGTCGTTCATCGTCCAGGTTCTTGCGGTGCAGCTCCTCGTGGACGGCGTACCGGCGGAGCGTGTCCTGCGCGTTCTCGGTGCCGAAGAGATCAGCGAGTGCGAGTTGCAGCTCTGCGACCATCGGCTCTTCTTCGATTGCGCCCTCGATCGACTCGGGTGCGTTGGCGACGACTTCGAGCCACTGCGCGTACGTCTCGCGGGCAACGTCGCTGTCACGCATCTCGGGGCCCCGCGCCGGGGGCGGGCCAAGGACTGCGGTCCATTCCTCAGCGATCTTGCGCTTGTAGTACTGGTTCGCGTCGTCCGTCACGCCCTGGATCTTGTGGACGAAGATCCACGCGAGCTCCTTGTGGATGAGCATGTCGTTGGGGTTTTTGGGGATCGCCTCGTTGCGCATGAGCCTGACACCCGCGCTCACCCATTGCCATCTCTCGTCTGGTGTCTGCGTCGCGACCGAGATGTTGTACGAGAGGTTCCAGGCGTGGAAGATCCAGACGCGTGGGAACCTGGGCTGGAGCTTGGTGATCGTCTCAGCGAGCTCGATCGCCTCGTAGTACTTGCCCTCTTCCTGGAGGCGGTTGGCGCGGATCCACAGCATGTTCACGAACACGCCGCGGAACGCGCCCATCGCGATTCCGACGGCGACCTCTGGCCTGTCGTTCTCGCCCGCGCTGTCGGCGTACACGAGTTTGTGCCGACCGGTCGATTCCGTGATCGTCGTGCCCACCACACCCGACCCGCCCAGCAGCACGAGCATCACAACCGCGGCGATGATCTGGATCAGCTTGTCGTGCGTCATCAAAGAGCCCTCCGTGGACCCATCACTGGCCAGAGTACGTCGCGAGCTCGCGGCGTTTGAAGATCAGCGTGCTGGCCCCGAAGAGCACGGCGCACCAGATCCCGACGACCGCGATCGCCTTCAGAACTGTTACGCCCCCCACGACCTGCCCGTTCACGAGGCTCTCGATCGGAGAGAGATCGGAGTACGTCCGGAAGATCCAGGAAACGCTCTTCGCGACAACCGCTATCGCGAGCTTGCCGAACTGGATCTTGCCTTCATCAACCGTGGCGTAGTTATCCACGGCGAGCTGAACGTACCCGGCGCTCTCGGCCATTAGGAAGACACCGAAGGAGACCATGCTCGCGACCGGGAAGCTGAGGAATGTCGAGCAGAAGATGCCGAGCATGGCGAGGAACGCGAGCTTGAGCCAGAGGACGCCCATCGTCCTCGCGTAATTGGCGTGGTAGCTGCCCGCGTTGTACGAGAGCGTGAGCCCGCCGGGGGGGATGATCATCCGGTCGCCGTTGGGGATAAGAACTGTGCCTGCGATGTTGTTGTTCTCAAGGACGTAGGCGAACTCGCCGTTGCCGATCTCGATGGCAAAGTCGCCCTCGGCGACGAGCTGCCCCGCGGTGATGTACTGCGCACCGGTCAGCTCGCCGCTACGCAGCAACGTGAGTGCTGTTGAAAATGTCGGTTCATCCGGCAGCAGAATCCGAGGCTGAGGATCAGACGGCGTCGGCGCAAAGAGGATCAAGGGCGCGATCGGCAGCGTGTGCGTGTGACCAAGTCCCGTATCGCGGACAATCGGGGCCATCCCTGGCAAGCCGATCGATATCTTGTACTGCAGATCGGGCTCGTTGGCGCTCGCATCGACTCGGTAGCGGAGCACCATCGGGATGTCTTCTTCGGGGCCGATGTCGATGCCTTTAAAGACGTACGTCTGGCTCTCACTTGGCTGGAGCGCGAAGTACATCAGTCTGCCGCGCTTGATGAACTCTTCGCGGAGCTTCTCTTCGATCGACCTCGTCACGACGTAGTCCGGGTTGTCGGCGCGGACCTTCCCGATGGTCTCCTCGATCACGTTTCTGAGCGCTTGCTCATCGATGATGGGTTCCTCGGCCTCGATCTCACGCTGGGCACTGAGAATCTGGGTCTCCAGAACAAGGCGGTCCTCGCTCATGCCCGAGTCGGCGTACGCGATGTACGCTTCTTTCTCACCCAACGCGGGCTGGTTGCGGAGGTACTCGACGAACAGGAACACGCCCGAGCTGCTGACCGAGAGCAGAACAGCCGCGAGAGCCGAGACGCCGAGCCATTTTCCGAAGATGTACTTCCACGACGCGACAGGCTTGGTCATCGTCTGCCAGATGATCTTGTCGCGCTGCTCGGTGGAAACCGTGCTCACGCTGAAGAAGACGGTCAGCAGCGCGATCAGCCAGAACGAGCCTCCCGTGCCGAACTGCATGAACGACTGCACGCGGTATCGCAAGGGCTGGTCCGCATCGAGCACGCCCGGGAGGGCGGCCAGCCCGAAGATCAGCAGCACGATAAACACAACCGAGAGCCGAAGACGCACGGCCTCGGCGAGCACGTTCCTCGCGATCGCGCGGATCGGGCCCTTACCAGAGAGCACGAGCCTCGCACCCTGCATCAGTGCGCTGAAAGCAGCGGCGAGCACGACGATCCCGATCACGAGCTTCGAGAACCCGCGCGTGCCCTCGAACAACCACAGCGGTCCTGCCACCGCGAGCAGCACGACTCCGAGCGTGAGATATGTCAGCCCCAATCCGAGCCAAACAACAATGAGAGCCGCGACGGCGACGATCCCGGTTGCGATAACCGTCCCTGTCGGCCCGCGCGCCCCCTTGAGGACGGTCTCAAGCATGATCTGAGCGGCGTCGGTGTTCGTTATCGACGTGTCGGGGCTCGCCGTGGCTTCGGGCACACTCTCGCCCTGGAACACAGGGGATGAGGTCGCAACGAAGGTTGCCACAGAGAAACCGATCGCCGCGAGCAGAATCACCGCCGAAGCGATGAGCTTGAAGCCCCTGCTCTGCTGGATGGTGTCAGCGCGAGCTTTCAGCTCGGTGAAGTTCACGCCTGACGCTCCGGTTCTTCGTCGTTGTCGTCATCGAGCAGCGAACCGATGACGCCCAGATCAACCCCGCCGTCGTCCGCAGGCGCCTCTGGCTTGCTCGGCTTGGGCGCGTCGTCCTGAGCAGGAGCCTGCCCCTGAGTTTCAGCAACAGATTCCTGAGCGGGAGTCTGCTCGGTTGCAACCGGTTCGTCTTCCGCGGTGAGCTCTTCGAGCACGCTGCGCGTCTGCTCTTCCTGCGTGGGCTCGGCGGGCAGATCCGATGCAGCGGTTTCTTCGGGCGTCGGCTCGGGCTCTGCGGTGACGAGCTTGTCGATCAGCTCGTCCCCCCCCACCGACGCGTCGCCGTCACCGGCCGCAAGGAACGAAGCAGTCGCGCCGTCGCCAGCGGCTCCGGAAGTCTCGACACGCTCGGTTTTGGCCCGCTCAACGATCTCGAGGAACTTCTCCTCGAGCTTCTGACGCGGGTGCGTGACCGAGAGCAGGCTCTTCTCACCGCCCGAGCGGCGCCGGATGAGCTCATCGATCTCAGAGATCGTCTCATCGTCGAGCACGTCGGCCTCGATCGTCGTCTTCGAGTGCTTCGTGAGCAGCGAGTCGGTCGTGCCCTCGTCGCGGATCTTGCCGCCGTAAAGGATGACCATGCGGTCAACGACGTCCTCGACGTCCGACAGCAGGTGGCTCGAGAGCAGAACGGTCTTGCCGCGCCTGCCAAGCTCGATGATGAGGTCCTTGACCTGCCTTGTGCCGATCGGATCGAGACCGGTCGTGGGCTCGTCGAGGATAAGAAAGTCCGGGTCGTTGATGAGCGCCTGCGCGAGCCCGATGCGGCGCTGCATGCCCTTGGAGTACTCGCGGACAGGCCTGTGCTGGGCGGCGGTCAGCCCGACCATGTCGAGCAATTCATCGATCCGTTTGTTGCGGGTTTTAACATCGAGCTCAAAGAGCTTGCCGTAATACTCGAGCGTCTCGCGCGCGTTGAGGAACGGGTAGAGGTAGCTCTCTTCGGGCAGATACCCGATGCGCTTCTTGATGTCGACGTCGCTGGGTGCCTTGCCAAAAACGACGAGCCGACCCTTGGAGGGGTTCAAAAGCCCGAGAATCATCTTGATCGTCGTGGACTTGCCAGAACCGTTCGGACCCAGAAGGCCGAATATCTCGTGCGGCCGGATCTCCAGCGTCAGGTCTTCGACCGCGCGGACGCGCGGACGCATCCAGAAATCCTTGAACACCTTGGTCAGACGCTGGCACGCGACCACTGGCTTCTGATCGGTCTGTGTCGAGGCTGTTGCCAAGATTCGTACTCCGTCAGCGGCTGCTGCCCTGGTTCACGTCGCTGAGCATTGGCTTCTCGAGCTCTTCCTTGCGGCGTTCGTTGGCTTCGTTCAGCATCTGGCGGTTCCGTGCCTTCTCTTGTTCACGCAGAATTGTCGGGTCGCGGTTAAGCAGGAGTTCCAACACGCCCGTGCCCTCTGGCAGGATCATCGCCTGAACCGTGTCCTTCTGGAGGAACTCGGTGACAGCCGACGCCCACTCTCGTGTCACGAGCACGCGCTTGTTCGAGTTGTACTGATCGAGCTTGGAGCGGAAGAGAGTCAGGTCCGCCTGCGCTTCGTCACTCACCTGTCGCCGGTACGTCTGGGCGCTGCTGATCATCTGCGTCACTTCGCCTGAGACCTGATTCTCCGCGACAGCAATCGGCTGCTCGTCGTCATTGAAAGCGGGCAGCTCGACCGCCTCGCCCATCATGACGGACTTGATGGCCGCCATGATCTGTTCCTGCTCGTCGGTGTTGGCGAGATCTGTCGCGCGCTCGTAACGGTTGATGAGCTCGACGAGTTCGTCTGAAGCGGCGCCGGCGACGCCGTTCAACGAGCTCCTGGCGTACTGCTGGGCGCGGTCCCGCTCGGCGTTGGCCTGCGTCGCGGCACTAGTGACCTGCGCGAAATCGTTGTACAGATTGAGCGGCGGACCCGAATCGATCATATCGAGGCGAATAATCTGGATACCGACACCCGCTCGGTCGATCGCTTCCTGCGCGTACTGCTCGGCGCGGCGCGCGACCGAGCCCTCGCTGCCGGCGGACTGCTTGACCAGGTCATCGATCGTGATCTCAGAAATCGCGCGGACCGCTGCCCGCTCCACACTCAGGCGGATGATCTCTTGCTCGAGTTCGAAGTCCCGATCGACGTGTGTCAGCCATTGGGAGGGCGCGGAGCGTTCGTAGATCACCTGCCACTTCGCGTGCGCCAGGTTCTGGTCAGCGGTGATGAGCGAGCCGTCTTCTGACGGGTTGTAGCTGCGGAACCCGCCGCGCTGGGCAAGTTGCTCGATCGTTTGCGCCCGCTGGCGGTCGTCGAGTCTCGGGTAGAACGCCTTATCGACCCGCAGGGTCTGCTGACCGATCTCGATCTTGATCAGCTCTCCGATGGGCGGCGGGAACGCGAACTGGAAACCGGACCCGAGGTTCGAGTCTTGAATCTGCCCGAAGCGGAGCCTCACCGCCCGCTCACCTTCGTTCACGGACTGGAAGCCGCTGAGAAGGAAGAGGGCGACAAGCCCGATCATGATCCAAGTCATGATCAGGTAGGCGATGCGGAGCGCATCGAGCGCTGACCTGTTCGCGCGGTCCAGTAGGAGACCCGTGTCGCCCGTGTCATCGGAGGACCTCAGCGTGACCGAGGCCGCGCCGCGCGACTCGTCAACGGGCGGCTGCTCCGGCGTGTTCTGATCGGGGCGCTCGTCGCTCACTCGCCGCTCTCCTGGCCTGACTCGCCGGCCTCAATGAACTTCTCAATCACAGAGGGCTGGAGCATCCGGAATCCCGGTGCGCCCGAGAGCACAAGCGTGATCTGCTTCGAGTACGCGTCGCGGATGAACTGGAGTTCCTCAAGCAGCGTCGCCAGTTCTGGGCTCTCCTGCATCGCGGCGATGTACTGCCCCGCCTCAAGATCACCCGCGGCCCTGAGCTCCGCGGCCTGCAGGTTCGCGAAGTCGCGGATCCGCTGGGCGTCCTTGTCCGCACGGGAACGGATGGACTGCGCGGAAGCCTCGCCCGCGCTGATTGTCTCGTTGGCAAGCTTCTGCCTGTCGGCCTTCATCCGCTCGATGACATCCTGAGAGTTCTGCTCCGAGAGGCGGATGCGGTTGATGCCCACGTCGACGATCTCGATGCCGAAGGCAGCGCTCGATTCGCCCTCGCTCGCGTCGTCGCGGACGACGGCGAGGATCGCGTCCTCGAGTTCTCCAAGCCGTGACGAGCCGGGCTGGGCCGAGAAGAGCTGATCCATTCGGAAGCGGCTCGTCTCAGAGATCGCGGAGTTGAGGCTCGAACGCACCGTGCGGGAGGCCTGTGCGTAGTGGTCTTCCTCGTTCGGTCCGGCGTTGGAGAACTTGGTGTAGAACGCGAGCGGGTCGCTCACGCGCCAGATCGCATACGACTCGACCACAAGCTGACGGTCGTCAGCGGTCTGCTGCTGCGTGCCGACCGCGGTCACGATCTGATTCCGCGTGTCGTAGCTCGTGACCGACTGGAACGGGTAGGGCCACTTGAACTTCAGGCCCGCCTCGGTCTTCAGATCGGACTCGTCGGCGGAGCCGAAGCTCGTCACAACGGCGCGCTCGTTGTACTTCACGGTGTACGTGAAGCTGAACGCCGCCAGCGAGATCACGACCAGGAAGGTCAGCACAAAGAACACGGGTTTCTTGAGTGTCTGCATCATGCTTACATGTCACCTTCATTCTGCGGATCAAACATGCTCGAACCGAGGTACTGGTCGATCAGATCGAGCCTGATGTGCTTCTTTGAGTCCTCGTCAAGGATGTAGAGACGCAAGTCGCGGATCGCGTCGTTGATCGCGTCGAACCGCATGCGCGTCTCGTACACCTCAGGGGCGGCCTGGAACGCCGCGAGCTTCCCGCCGTACTCCTCGGAGAGCGAGCGGGCCTTCATGTGGGCCTCCCATCGCTCGGCGCGGGCGGCCATGATCGCGTCGCCGGCTTCGCCGCCCGCGGCCTCGATCATCTCGCGAATCTGGATCTCCTGCTCAAGCAGCTCGTCGCTGTTGCCCGATGCGCGGAGCCGGTCGTACTCGGCAAGCTGCGCGGCGATCTCGCCCGCGTCCTCGACCGAGCCAACAGTCTTGGCCAGCGTCTCGGCAGCCGACTGCTCGGCGTTGATCACGGTTGTCTCAGATTTCTGAGCAGCCTCGAAGACAAGCTCGAAAGCCTTGGCCGTATCGAAAGGCGGGCTCGCGTCCTCGAAGCCGACGAAGAGAATCTCGACGCCTGAGCCGAGCGGGTTGCCGTTCTCGTCGGGGTTGAGGCCCGCGAAAGCGTTCGTGAGTCTGTCCTTAAGCGATCGACGGATCTCGTTGCGACCCGAGCCGATCACATCGTCGATGCTCCGGCTCGCCAGCTCCTGCATCAGCTCGCGCTGCGCGACCATGCGGAGCACCGAGTCGCGCGTCTCTGCATCGGTGCCGAGCCTGAGGTACGCCTCAACACCACCCGGCGTGATGCTGTAATAGACAGGCACGCGAACGCTCGCGAGCGACAGCCCGCGACCGAATCGGCTCGTAACCCCAGTCGCCTCGGGCGAGGGCTGCACAACCATGAGCGTCTCGCTGAGACCCTCGGTCGTCCAGAGCCTGACCGCGTCCTCGTCCTCCGGCGCGTCGGCGCCGAGTTGCAGAATGCGAACACCGGTCGCGGTCTCTTCGATGATCTCACGCTCAACCGCGGTCGGGCCTTCGCCCTCGAGCTCTGTTCGAACGAACTCGGGCACCACAACCTGGCCGAGCGGCCAAGGAGCCTTGATGTGCAGACCCGGGCCGAGCTCTCTGACGACCTCACCACGGTTGAGCAGCAGTCCTCGCTGGTGAGGCTCGATCACCGCAAATGACGACATGAGCCAGATGGCAACCCCGCCCAGCAGGAAGAGCCAGAGGAACGAGCGTGAGAGCAGCCTGTAGAACCAGCTCGAGGTGACCTCGTAGCCGAATTGATAGTTGATCGCGTCGTTGATCGACTCTGCGATCCGATCCGGCGCCGCGACGAAGCCCAACAGACGCGAATCGAACGCGGGCCTCGGGTACTCGCCAGCCGGACGCGGGCGGTAGATGTCAAGCACGAAGTTCAGGAAAATCTCCGCGCCCAGCACGATCATGGTGACACAGAGAACCGTGTTCAGGCTGGAGAGAATCTGACCGAGCCCGGCGAGATCGGCAAAGTGCGCGATAGCAAGCGCGAGCCCAAAGATCGCAGAGCCCACGGAGTAAACAGATCCGCCGCGTAGGTTCTCCCAGACTTTGGCCCGCGCCATGCCCGAAGTGAAACGCGCGAAGACAAAGCCGATGACACCGATACCGATGCCGAACGCGATCGCCCAGCCGTGATGCCCCTGCCCTGTCTCTTGTATGAGCCCTTCGTTGAGCTGATCCTCAAATGTTTCTGGCCCATCGCCGAGGCGCAGCCAGCCGACGGAGATCAGCGCGATGCCCATGGCGATGCTGACCGCCGGGAGCATGAACTTGTAGAGCCAGTCGAGTCGCTTGGCAGCGACCCGGAGATCAGCCTGCGCCTCATCGAAGACACTCGAACTCGAGAGGTCCTGATCCGCAAAGTTCTCGTGCTCGACGGCTTCGAGCCTCTCGCGTCGGTGCTGATCGAAGATGATCGCAAGCGCGATCCAGACCGCAGTGCCGAGCAGGATGAGGAACGAGGCGGTGACCCCTGCGCTGTCGTCTTTGATGAGGCCGTAGAGAAGCAGAGCGATACCCAGCACGACCTGGATGGCCACGCCCAGCATCGAAACGTTGGTTGCCCGCTTGTAGGACAGGTGATCCGCCCGCATGGTTGCTTCCTGTCAGAGGACTACAGAGTCGTGAATGTCCGGCCTGCCGAGCCTTTGGCGAGGGCCTTGGCTCCATCCGATCCCCGCGTCCGCGGGAGATGCGACTCCGCCGCATCGATTCCTTCCGGTGCTGCCGGGCAGCATTCTCAGCGCTCCGGGTTCGCCTTTCCACCCGCCGATGGTTTCGACTGAGCGCAGATACGCTGCCGTTGAACTACGATCGGGACGGCACTATGTTCAGCCGCGCGATGAACTTTGCGGCCTCGGAGCCGTAAGCCAAGCCAGGTCAACCGCCCTGGGGGCGATCTGAGACGGGAACACGACGCCGACCATGCTCTTCCAGACCCTCATCATCGCTCGAAACACGCTCACAGAGAGCCTCAGGCAGCCGCTGTTTTTCGTGCTGATCGTGGTGTCAGGGCTCTTTCAGGCCCTCAACACCGCTGCGAGCGGATTTTCGATGGGTTACACAACCTCGGCCGAGGTGCACGGCGACGACAAGATGCTCCTTGATGTGGGGCTGGCGACCGTCTTCGTCACCGGGATGATCCTCGCCGCGTTCCAGGCCACGGCTGTCATTAGCCGGGAAATCGAGGACAAAACGATTCTCACGATCGTCTCCAAGCCCATCGCAAGGCCCACCGTTGTGTTCGGGAAGTATCTGGGCGTTACAGGAGCGATCCTGCTGGCGACCATCATCATGATCTGCTTCCTGCTCTTCGGAGTGCGTCACGAGGTCATGACGAACGCCTCAGACACAGTCGACATGCCCGTCGTCGTGTTCAGCGTCACTGCGGTGCTGTTCTCGATGTTTGTCGCGGGTTGGACCAACTTCTTCTACGGCTGGTCGTTCCCGCAGATCTCGGTCATCCTCATGTCGGTGCTCGTCCCGGTCGGATACGTCGTGACGCTCATGATCGACAAGCACTGGGACCTGCAACCCATCGGAACCGACTTCAAGCCGCAGGTCATGCTCGCGAGCCTTGCGCTCTTCTTTGCCATCATGGTGATGACGGCTGTCGCAGTCGCGGCATCGACCAGGCTTAGCCAGGTCATGACGCTCGTGATCTGTGTGGGCGTCTTCGTGCTCGGGCTGCTCTCGAACCACCTGCTCGGCAAGCGCGCGTTCGTGAACGAGTTCACGGCGATCGTCGAGACCGCTGAACCAGAACGAATCGAGTTCACCGACTTCCTCACCCGTGGCGCAAGGTACGAGATCACGCTTGAGAACTTCCCAAAGGAAGCGCTCAAGCCTGGGATGCCCATCTACTACGCGCCGAGCCCGCAGGGGCTTGGAATGGCTGTCCCCGACTACGCGCCGTTCGAGGGCGACGTGACAGACGAGTCGCTCTTGTTCGACGCGAGCACGAAGCCTGCGCTCATCGTCAAGTCGGCAGAACGCAAGGCGCTGACGATCCAGAACATCGGATCCCGCTCGCTACCTGTCAGCAGGCCGCCGCAGGAAGGCGACTACCTCTTTACAGAGCCGACGAGTGTAAACCCGATAGCGATCTCGGCGTGGTCGGTCGTGCCCAACATGAGCTATTTCTGGCTCCTGGACGCGGTGACACAGAACAGGATCATCCCCGCATCGCACATCATCAGGCTCGCGGTCTACAGCGTGCTGCAGATCGGTGCCTTCCTGTGTCTGGCTGTGATCCTGTTCCAGAGGCGTGACGTCGGCTAACAGCTGCCAGATCAGGCGTGTACCACGCAATCCCGCACAAGCCGGTCCCAAATACCGTAGAATGCACGATCTGGGCTCTTCTGCCCGATTGATTGGTGAGCGCCCATTTCTATGGCGCGGAGACTGACGAAGGAGACTGTCATGGCTGACGGAGAAGGCTCGGGAGGGGGCTCAGGCAACACGATCAAGATCATCATCGCCGTTGTTCTGCTCGGCGTCGCTGGCTACTTCGCGTACGCGAACTTCCTTGGAGGCGGCGGAGACGAACCCCCCAAGAGCGCGGTCGAGGACCTCTCAGAAGAAAAACAGCAAGAACTCGAGAATGAGGCAGAGAAGCAGGAAATCCCCGAAGAGGAAATCGGCGGCGCCTGATCACTTTTCGCCCGGACAGGGCGGGTCGTACAACAACTAGACGAGTTCCATCTCGCGGACGGCCTGATACACATCGGCCGTCCGCTTTGCCGCGCCGTCCCAGGTGAGCCCGCGGAGCTCCATCGGGCCGTGCTGGCGGAGCGTCTGGCTCAGAGGCGGATACCTGAGCACAGCGACGATCTTGTTGGCCATCTCATCGACATCCCAGAAATCAACCTTCAGCGCGTGCGTGAGCACCTCGCTTACACCCGACTGCTTGCTGATGATCACGGGCACGTCGTTCTTCATCGCCTCGAGCGGCGCAATCCCGAAGGGCTCAGAAACACTGGGCATGACGTAGCAGTCGGCCATCTGGAAGATCCGGTCGACGTCCTTGCCCCGGAGGAACCCGGTAAAGAGCACCTTGTGACCGATCCCAAGGTGCGCGGCTTCCTCGATCATGCGGACAGCCATATCGCCCGCGCCCGCGACAACAAACTTCACGTCGTCGTACTTCTCGAGCACGCGCTTGGCTGCTCGCACGAAGTACTCGGGACCCTTCTGCATCGTGATGCGCCCGAGGAAGAGCACGATTTTGTCGGTGCTCGCGATGTTCTGCGCCTGGCTCGGCTGCATGCGGTCATCGTCGATGCCGTTGTACACGACCTCGATCTTCGATGGGTCCACGCCGTACCGGCGGACGCAAATCGACTGCGTGAGCTTGCTGACCGCGATGATCCGGTCCGCCGCGTGCATACCGAGGCGTTCGAGGTTGTAGATCTGCTGATTGACGGACTCGCCCGAGCGGTCAAACTCGGTCGAGTGGACGTGCGCGACGAGGGGCTTGCCGCTGATCGCAGAAGCCGCCACGCCCGCGGCGTACGTCATCCAATCGTGCGCGTGGATGACATCGAAATCCTCACACTCGGCGATCGTGGTCACAAACCTCGCGTAGCGGGCGGAATCACCGATCATGTCTCCGCCGTAGTGGTCGCCCGATCGCCCGTCGTAAGACTCGGGCGAGGGCGCGACGCCCGCCGCCGCGAGCGCCTTGTACTGCCTGGGTGTCACACCAGCCGGTATAGCGCTCGGCGCCGCCCCACCGCTGCCCGGTGTCTGCTCTGAACCGATCGCTTCGAGCGAACCCGGCTCTTCTGGTGCGAAAGCCTTGTAAGGGCTGCTCCGGCCCGCGGGCACGGAGAAGAAAGTCGCGTTCTTGAAGCCGTCGGTGCCGGCTTGCTGTTCCGGGGCAGGCGCACTTCCGGGAGTCTGCTCTGCTTGCGCTTCGGGTTGGCTCTCTGCTGCGGGGGAGCTTGGTGTTGGCGCCGACTTGCGCTCGACGTTCGGGCCGACGATGCGGACCTTGTCGGTCACGTTGCCGTCGGCCTCGCGAGGCAGGACGAACAGCACTTCCTGATCGAGCCGATCGAGGGCGCGCACAAGCCCGTTGCAGGCTGTGCCGAGTCCCCCAGCGATAAAGGGCGGGAATTCCCAGCCCAACATCAGGATGCGCATGTCTCGGTCCGTCCCCTCAGGAGAGTCTCAACTGGTCTCTTAGTCTTCGCCGCCGTCTTCGTCCATGTCGCCGAGCTGACGGAAGCAAGCTTCATATCCGAGAAGGTACTGGGACGCGATCTCACCCGCCTCGCCCGAAGATTTGCCGTCGATGGGCACATGCGACTGAAAGACGAAACGCATCTGGTCGTCACGGTAGTGCTGATACGTCGGCGTGTCGCCCTCGTACCCAAGCTCTGCAAGCTCCTCGTCGAAGAGCTCCTCAAGCGAGTCGCCCGAGTGCATGAGGTCCGACTCGATGGACTCGCTCTGCCAGCGGTCTTTCATATCGAGAACAACGAAGAGGCCTTCGTCGCGAAGCTGGAGCCTGTAGAACGCCTCCTCCGCGGAGCCCAGTGCCTTGCAGACCAGTTCGCCGCCTTCGAGGGTGATGGACTCGAAGACGCCGGCCTCCTCGGCCTTTGTCCGGGCGTACTCGATCGCTTGACTGAATTGCGTGTCCGCGGCTGCCATGGCCTCTCCTTGGTGTGCTGGGTCCGGAAACCGGTGCCCGGGCGTGACTCTAGGAGCGCCTTGTTCCACTGAGCGAGTCGATTCCGGCGAAGCGGCGCGTATACTTCCGCCCGCCGGAGAGGCCCATAGGCTTCTCTCGGCTCACCATTGCCCAGGTGGCGGAACTGGCAGACGCGCTACCTTGAGGTGGTAGTCCTGGAAACAGGGTGGAGGTTCGAGTCCTCTCCTGGGCATTGCACCGGCCGGCGTTCTACGCCGGCCGATTCTTCTTTTACGCCCATTCCTACGGCATTCCGAGCGAAGGTTCGCCCCTCGACTGAGCCCGAAGTACATAGTCTGGAATCCATTCCGATGCTGCGATCCGGTCCTCAAGTGGGCCCTCAGATCGTTCGATCACTGTGTAGCTGATAACTGAGAACCGGCAGGACAACCCTCTAATCTGGCGTGAATAGGAACAACATGGACCCGCAGTACATCACACCGTTTATAAAGAGCATCCAGAACGTCTTCTCAACCATGCTCCACATGCCCGTGACCGTCAATCAACCGACGATCAAGCACTGCAACTCGGCGGCCTACGACGTGTCCGGGATCATCGGGATGTCGGGCGACGTGGTCGGATCCGTCGTCCTCAGTTTCCCGAAGGAAACCGCCTCGAAACTCATCACCGCTTTCTGCGGCATGGAGTTCCCGGTGGATTCTCCCGACTTTGCCGACGCGGTCGGAGAACTCGTCAACATGGTCTCAGGATCTGCCAAGGGCATGTTCGTTGACAAGGACGTCTCGATCAGCTGCCCGAGCGTGGTCATCGGGCCGGGTCACCAGATCAACACGCGCAGCGACACCCCCTGCGTGACTATCCCATGTTCTACCAACGAGGGTGATCTTGCGATCGAGATCGCGATCCGAGAATCCAACGCCGCCAGCAAGGCAGCCTGAACCACACAACGACGCACTGACGCACGAGGTACACCCGATGAAGATTCTGCTTGTTGACGATTCCAAGACCATGCGCTCGATCCAGAAGTCCGTGCTCACGCAGCTGGGCTACACCGAGATCGAGGAGGCCTGTGACGGCCAAGACGCCCTCTCGAAGGTCGGCGCATTCGAGCCGGACCTCATGCTCGTCGACTGGAACATGCCCAACATGGACGGCATCACTTTCGTCAAGCACATCCGCCAGAACGACAAGACCACACCCATCATCATGGTCACCACCGAGAGCGAGAAGTCCCGGGTGATCGAAGCCATCAAGGCGGGTGTCAACAACTATGTTGTCAAGCCCTTCACACCAGATTCGCTCAGCCAGAGGATCACAGAGACACTCACCAAGAAAGCGGCGTAAAGGAGTTCATCGCCGGCGGGACGCGCACATGACGCAGGACGACGAAAACAAAGTCTCTGTCCAAACTCTCTCTGACAAGATGGAATCATACGTTGTCCTCCAGCAGGGAATAGACCCTGCCGAACTCACATTAGAGTTCGTGACGGCCGTGGTGCTCTCACACGCCATCCAGCAGAGCTCGACGCTGACGAAGCGGATCAACGAAACCATTGAGTCCTACAAGACTCACGACTTCTCGCAGAACAATCCGATGCGGGTGCTCGTCGCCGAGGGCAGGTGCCCCATCGACGGCGACGACGAGTCCTTCGAGCTCACTCCCGAACTCCAGGCTGTCTACGAGCAGTCACGGAAATCCATCGTCCAGCGAGACACCGAACCCGAGACTCCGAGCGAAAACTCAGACGATGAACAGCTCGATTTCCGTGAGCGTTCTGCGTTCATGATTGTCAAATCGGGCCAGCGGGTCGGAGCCATCCGCGAAGCGACTCAGGGCACCGACGGCATCGACGTGTGCGGGAACAACGTGCCAGCCAAGCCCGGCAAAACCGCGAGCATCAAACTTGACAACAACTCGCTCGAACGCCACGAGGATGGAGGCATCTTCACGAAGGTCGCCGGTCGTTTGGTATTCGAAGGCGATGCAATCTCCGTCAGCCCGACACTCGAGATCAACGGGTACGTGGATTACTCGACGGGGAACATCGATTTCCCGGGCAGCATCGTCGTCTCGCAGGGTGTGCGCGACGGGTTCATCGTGCAGTCGGGCAAGTCGATCACAATCGGCGGGCTCGTCGAAGCCGCGGAGCTTGTATCAGGGCGCGACATCGCCCTCAGAGTTGGGATGGCTGGTCGGGGCAAAGGCAAAATCTTCGCTGGACGCGACCTGAAGACTACTTATCTTGACGCGTGCGATTGCAAGGTCGGCCGTGATCTGACCGTCGAAAACGACATCAATGATTGTAGCGTGATCGTCACCCGGAACATGATTTCGCCCTCAGCAACACTCTTGTGCGGCGAGATCGCGGTGCTCGGGCAGTGCGAGCTCTCACAGGCCGGCACACCATCTGGTACCCGTGCTGTCATCACACTCGGCAGAGTTCCCGAGTTCGATGTCATGATCAACGAAGCGCTGGACATCATCAACAAGTGCAGGGCGAGGGCTCAGGACTGTCTCAACAAACTCGCCGAGCTGAACGCTGATCCTGAATGCTCGAGCACGAAAGCCGAACTTCTGACCCAACTTCAGTTCGAGGCGGCTGAGCACGAGGGCAAAACCCAGGCTCTGATGGAGTCCATCAGTGCCGCGATCGCCGCAACCGAGTTGGAATCGCCCCGACTCACGATCCATAGGCGTCTGTGCCAGAACGCCGAGATCAGAGCCGCCGGGCTCAACGCGGTGCTCCAGCAGGACATCGAGGGTCCCATCGAGATCTCGCTGGACAGCGAAGGACAACTGATCTGCAAGAACCTTGGTGACGGAACACAAGTGATGCTCAGCATTTACGCGAAGATCGAGAAAGCAGCCGGCTCATACACGCCAGATGACCTTCCTGAGGATCTCCAAAGAGCCGCATGACCGGCCCGCTGGACATCAGGATCAACTTGCCGCACAATCTGTGCAGGTGACCGGCGAGCCACACCCCAACCCGATGCATCGATTCGTCCCGCTCGCACTCGTTGCAGCCGGGCTCGCGGTGTCTGCGCCTGTGCTGCTGGGTGCCGGTGACTCGGCGGATGCGCCGTTCGCTCAAGACAGCCAGCCAGAGGATAAAGGCCGGACCGCGACTATCATCCTTCACGACGGTCAAGTCATCACGGGCACACTCGTTGAGGAAACCGACGAGGCGATCACGCTCAACATAAACGGTATCCGCACGACCATCGAGATCGGCAAGATCCGCGAGTCGTATATCCAGGCTCCGATCGAGGACCGCTACCGCAGCGTCCGCGCGTCGATCGATGACGATGACGCCGAGCAGCTCATCCAACTCGCGCGCTGGCTGATGAAGAACGAACGCAACGATCTCGCGCTCGCCGAACTCAACGGCGTGCTTGAGAAAGAACCGTTTAACGAGATCGCCAAAAACCTCAAGACGGTTGCCGAGCAGAACATCAGGCTGCAGGAAGCCCGCAACACCGACAACCACCAGGATGCGCCGAAGAGACCTCGGGACCGAATCCAAAGAGACGCGCCGGACTTTCCGATGCTGACCGACAGCGACATCAACACGATCCGCGTCTGGGAGGTCGATGAAAATAACCCGCCGAGACTCCGGATCGACCCGGGGACACTCGAGTCGGCTTTCGAGCTGTATGCCGACAACAAGCTCGTGCCCGAGACCGCTGCCGGCCGCGAGGCGATACTCCGCTCGAGCGCAAAGGAACAGCTGAACTTCCTCTTCGAGCTGCAGGCCCGCGAACTCTACCCGGAGGTCCAGGTCCTCGACGATCCCAAATCGATCAAGACCTTCCGCGACCACGTCCACCGAACCTGGCTCCGAAATGCCTGCGCCACCACCAAGTGCCACGGCGGAACCGAGGCGGGCCGATTCCGGCTCATCAGGACAACCACCAACACACCGCCGGTTTACTACACCAACATGTGGATTCTGGAGAATTATCGGACAGAGGAGGGGCTGCCCCTGCTCAACTTCCAGGATCCAGCCGAGAGCATTTTGCTCAAAATGGCCCTCCCCCGGACCGAGACAAGCACGCCCCACCCCGACGTCCTGGGCTGGCGGTTCGTGTTCCGCTCGCCCGAGGACCGGAACTACCGCCGGACCGTGGAATGGATCGAATCCATGTGGACGCCCCGTCCGGACTATGACATCGACTATGATCCCCCGACCGCCATGAAGCCAGAGGCCGAGGCGGACAGAGGAAGCCGTTGATCCGCACCAGCGCAGGCAACGAGCCAGCACGCTGCCAGGGACCGGCACACGACACGACACGCACCTGACCCGCCCGGAGAGCGCCCATGTCTCGCACCATCTCTCATGCCCGCAACGCCGGGGCCCGCATCTCGGCCGTCATCCTGCTCGCCGGACTCGCTGTCATGCCTGGCTGTCTCGAAGAGGACGAGGTCTCACCCGCACTCAAGGAAGCCTCAAGCATCCTCGAAGCACTCGGCGCACCGGGCTCGGGTGTGCCGGGCGACGACTTCCGCGAGCGTGAGTACCGCGAAGCGATCAACATCCTGAGGCCAATCGCAAGCTCGGGCAGTGACGCCCAGAACGCAGCCGCGGCTCTGATGATGTCCCGCGCCGAGTTCGGCCTCGCCGAGCCCAAGCTCAAGGTTGTCACGGATATAGACGCTCAGCTCTACGCACTGGTTTCTGCACTCAGAGCCGAATACACCGAATGGTCATCGCTCAACAGCCTGGCTGAGACCGCCGAGGCGTTCGACCCGGCTCCGGAGCAGGCGGACATCAACACGAAGATTCAGGAACGAGAGCAGGCGATCACCGAAGCGCAACAAAGCGCCGAGGCGGTCAAGGCACGCGTCGCCGAGCTCGAAGCACAAGCGAAAGAAGCCTCGGATCAGGCTGCTGCCCTGCGTGTCCGTGAGCAGGAAGTACGCAACCAGACCGCGACCCTCTCGGCTCGTGATGCTCTGCCCTTGCACGAAGAAGCGGCGACACTCAGACGCGAAGCCGACGCGTTCGAGGTCACAGCCGAAACGTTCCTCTCTCAGGCCGAGACCATCCGCCCCGAGATCATCGATCAAGATCTCGAGGTTGAGCGTTTGACCCAGCAGCGTGATCTGCTGGTCGCCAGCGCCCAGGAAGTCGCCGCCAAGGCCGTAGAGGGCCGCGACGTGGCAGCCGATCTCCGTGAGCAGGCAACGCAGACCGCGACCCGGATCAACAATTTGGTTCAGCAACTCGAATCGATGCGCACAGGCGAGGCGCAGTCCGCGATCGACGAGGCCAAGTCCTCGCTCGAGACCGCCGCAAGCTCTGCCGGCCGGGCGAGATCTGCCGACCGTTCGGGCTCGCAGCTTGCAACGGGCGAGATCCAACAGGCGATGGGCACGACCCTCGCCGCCCACGCCTCGACGCTCCGCCACGCCGCGACGATTCTGGACCAGATCGCAAACGCCCGAGCACCGCTGCCCACGCAGAGCACGATCTCAAGCGTGCAGAACTCGTTCGCCGGTGCTGCCGATACCACCGAGGCCGAGGCCCTCGAGGCGTTCATCGCGGCACGAGACGCGTTCGACGGCTCTTCTGTCAGAGGCGAGGCCTCGGACCGAATCGATACGGTCAAGGCCGAGATCGCCCAGACCATCGAGTCGCTCGGCGGCCCGAGCGCCGAGCCAGAACAGGAAGTACCCGCCGATATCGATGAGCCTGCAGTTGAAAATGCCGGCGACGAAGCTGCTGCAGAAGACGGGGGCGAGTAAACGCCCGGGAGACGATCTCAATGACCGACAGAAACCCCGCCGAGGGGCCCGAGCTTGCCGAGGTGCAGATGCACCTGCATCGGCAGGACGAGCCTGCGACGGGCGTCCTCGTCCGAAACGAGATCTGCACGAACCCCAAAGCCGCAGGTTTCGTCCGACACATCGAGTTTGATATCAGCGGGTCGAAGATGGCCCGCAGCTTTGTCCCGGGCCAGGCTTTCGGTGTGCTCCCGCCCGGCACCAACGAACGCGGGCTCCCCCACTCGCAGAGGCTCTACTCCATCGCCTGCCCATCGCGAGGCGAAGACGGCCAAGGCAACGTCGTCTCCACGACCGTCAAGCGTGTCATCGAGGAGCACTGGGACACGAGCGAGCTGTTTCTGGGCGTCGCAAGCAACTACCTCTGCGACCTGAAAGAAGGCGATACCGCGCAGCTGCTCGGGCCCGCCGGGAAGCGGTTCGTGCTGCCCAAACAGCACGCCGAGCACGACTATGTCTTCTTTGCAACGGGCACCGGCATCGCGCCCTTCCGAGGGATGCTTTCAGAGCTCTATTTCAACTCCGCGCCTAGGTCTGCGACCCTCATCATGGGCTCGCCCTATACGACGGACCTGATCTACCATGACCACTTCAACGCGCTCCAGCAAGAACAGAGCTCATTCACATATCTGACCGCAATCAGCAGAGAGCACCAAGCCGGCGCGAGCCATGGGCTCTACGTGCAGAACAGGCTCGAAACGCACCGAGACCGCCTCACAGACCTTCTGAGCAAACCGACGACGCTCGTCTACATCTGCGGCATCCTGGGCATGGAGATGGGCATCTTCCAGCAGATGGCAAGGCTCCTGCCCGCGGACGTGCTCGAGCAGTACCTGCGGGTAGACGACGAGGTCGCCGGCGATATCGACGGCTGGACCAGGAAAATGCTGCACCGCAAGCTCAAGCCCACTCGCCGGGTGTTCCTCGAGGTGTATTAGCGAACCGGCTGCGGCCCGGCCCGGTCCCCCCTATAGTGTGCGACCCCCCGGAGGGGACGCTTACCCGCTAGAGACCGCCTTGAAGGCGAAGGACGAATGCCCATGACCCGCCTGACGCGACCCATCAGTATCGCGGCTCTTGTGCTCACCAGCCTCTGCATGAGCGCACAAGCCCAGCCCGTCGAGAGCCGGGACCTCGAGCGACTCACCTCCGAGAGCTTCGAGGACATCAAGGTGGCGCGCTCCGACATCATGGCTGCCATCGACGACCCGAACATGGCAACCAGCGAACGCCTGGCCGCCTCTGCCCAGTTGATCGAGCCTCTGACCGGCATGATCGGCTCGGAAGACGAACTCAAGATCGTCAACGCTTTGATGATCGCTGGCAGCATCGTCACGCCGGAAGCCGTCGCCTTGATCGAGTCGTCGTATCAGGACTCGAACCCGGGCGTCAGGTACGCAGCGCTTAAGGCCCTCCGCTCGACATTCGAAATCCTGGGCAACCAGCGCACACCCTCCATCGACACACGCGAGATCAACCGCCAGATCGAGACCGTCGCGGACATGCTCCGCAACGACTCTGACACGTTTGTTGCCGAGGGCGCCGCGAGGGCGCTCATCGCCGCGGCGAAGATGCGTGACACCAGGCTCTCTGCTTCTGCTGAACTCGCGTTCGGAGAACTCGCTGCCGCGACCTCAACGCGTCTCACAAGCATCGATTCCACCCCGGAAGACAAGCAGGTCGGCGTCGTCCGCATCGCGATGATGTCCAATTTCGAACTCGGACGCATCCTCCAGTCGGGCCCCAACAAACCGGGCCGTGACGCGATCCGCACCGCCGCGGGTCTCGCAGGCGATTCGCTCGCGCACGCCTACGACGAGTTCGAAGCCGCGAAGCGGAAGATCGCCTCGATCTCCGAAAACGACGCCGAGATGCTTGCGCAGCTGGTCGGTGCCTCGGAGAATCTCGTCTACTCGTCTCAAACGGCGCTGGGTCAGGACCCGACCCGAGCCGCCCTCCGCGGCGCATTCGAATCGGGCAACGACCGCGACTTCAACCGAGCCATTCTGACGCTGATCGGCGGCTCTGGCGTGCTCGTGCAGGCCCCGTTCTCGCTCGAATCGGACCGCTTCGTTACCTCGGGCGGCTAATGACGCGCCGCCCCCACGCGGCGGTATCCTGTATCCATGCTGAAGCTGATCGCGCCCTTCGTGATTCTGTTCGCCGCAATCTTCGCGGTGATCGCGTCTGACAAACCAGACCCGCCCGCCGACTTCACGTTCATCAACCGGGGCGATGTCACCACGCTCGACCCGCAGCGGATGAGCTGGATGCAGGACCTCCGCGTCGCGAGGCTCCTCTTCGAGCCGCTCGTCCGGCTCGATGTCATGACGCGCGACTACGAGATCGTACCCGGCGTCGCCGAACGCTGGGAGGTCAGCGAGGACTTCAAGGAGTACACGTTCCACCTCCGCGAGGACGCCAAGTGGTCCAACGGCGAGCCCGTGACCGCTCAGCAGTTCGTCTACGCCTGGCGTCGGGCGCTGCTGCCCGAGACCGCCGCGGACTACACGGCTCTCTTCCAGAACATCGAGGGCGCGACAGAGTTCTTCGAGTGGCGCAGCGAGCAGACCAGGCAGTACGCCGTCCGCGCGAGAGACATGTCCGCCGACGAGAAGCTCGTCGCGTCTCAGCAACTCTGGGAAGAAGCGCTCGCGTACTTCGACGAGAACGTCGCACTCAAAGCCCTCGATGACCGCACACTCACGATGAAGCTCGAGGCATCGACGCCCTACTGGCTCGACCTCTGCGCTTTCATCGTGTTCGCACCGGTCTACGAGCCGCTGGTCAGCCAGTACGAGCAGATCGACCCGGACACGGGCATGGTCAAGCTCCGCCTGGGCTGGACCAAGCCCCCACTGCTCGTGGGTAACGGCCCCTTCGTACTCGAGAACTGGCGCTTCAAGCGGAGCCTGTTCCTCCGAGCCAACCCCGAGTGGTGGGCAAAGGACACGCTCGACATCGACACCATCGCGATCCCGTCCGTCGAGGACGCCAACTCGCAGGTGCTCGCGTTCGAATCGGGCTCGGTCCAGTGGATCAGCGACGTGAATGCTGACTACCGGATCCAGATGCTCGCCGACAAGCGGGCGTTCTACGACGAGAACCGGGAGGAGTACGAGCGTCTCAAGGCAGAAGGCCTCGACGCCTTCGCAATAGACGCGGCCCTGCCCGACGACCCGCGCAAGAACATCCACGCCCTGGCCGCGTTCGGGACGTACTGGTACAACTTCAACTGCCTGCCGACACTCGCCGACGGCCGCGAGAACCCCTTCCACGACGCCCGCGTCCGGCGCGCGTTCGCGATGTGCATCGACAAGCAGCGCATCTGCGACGATGTCATGCGGATCGGCAACCCCGTCGCGAGGAACATGTTCCCGCCCGGCGCGATCGCAGGGTACGAATCCCCCGCTGGGCTCAAGTGCATCTCGGACGCGACGAACGAGGTAGAGAAACAAGCCATCATCGACGAGGCCAAAGCGCTGCTCGGAGAAGCCGGCTACCCCGACCCCGCCGCGATGCCCCGCATCGAACTCCTCTTCAACACCGACGGCGGGCACGGCATCATCGCCCAGCAACTCGCCAAAGACTGGGAAGAGTTCCTCGGTGTCCGCACCTTCCTCGCGCAGAAAGAAATCAAGGTCTACAAGGACGACCTCAAAAGGCACAACTTCATGACCGGTCGCGCCGGCTGGTTCGCCGACTACGCCGACCCGACAACGTTCCTCGACCTCAACCGGACCGGAGACGGCAACAACGACCGCGCCTACTCGAGCGAGGTCTACGACGGGCTCCTCGACGAGGCCAAGATCGAGACCGACCCCGAAAAACGCATGAAGATCCTCCAGGAAGCCGAGCGGCTCATCATGGAAGAAGATCTCCCGCTCGTCCCGCTCTTCTACTACGTGAACCTCTACCTCTTCGACCCCGACGAGATCACGGGCATCAGCCTGCACCCAAGGCTCCAGCAGGACATCTTCAACGTCGACGTCATCGGTGACGGCAAGGGACGCGAGCAGGTGAAGCAGATCTGGAAGAAGGACGCCAACTGATGACCGGGATGATCCTTCGAAGACTGCTCCAGCTCCCAGTGATCCTGCTGGTGATCTACACCATCACGCTCACGCTCAGCTGGGCCATCCCGGGCAACCCGCTCGAAAAACCAGAGGGACGCCAGCCGAGCCCCGAGGTCATCGAGGCGATGAAGCGCCAGTACAACCTCGACAGCTTCCCCGCCTTCTACTGGTCGTACCTCTCAAGCGCCACGGGCATCGACTACGTGGGCGACACGTTCAGCGGCCAGCGCGAGCGCACACGCGAGGCTGCCCAGGCCGCGGGCGTCGCGCCGCCCCAGGACTACGTCTTCGACCTTGGCCCATCGCTCCAGTACAACGACTGGAACGTCAACGAGATCATCGCCACGAGCCTGCCCGTCTCGGTCGTGCTCGGTCTGACAGCGATCGTGATCGCGCTCATCATCGGGATCGGCGCAGGCGTCATCGGCGCCGTCAAGCCAAACTCGTTCGCGGACCTGTCGACGCTCATCGTCGCGCTGATCGGGATCAGCATGCCAAGCTTCGTCGTGGGCACGGTGCTGCTGATGCTCTTTGCGGTCGTCTTCCCGATCCTGCCCGTGGGCGGCTGGGGCACCATCGGCAAGATCATCCTCCCGGCCACCACGCTCAGCCTGCCCTTCGCGGCGTACATCGCCCGCCTCACACGCATGGGCATGATCGACGCACTCAGCGCCGACTACATCCGCACCGCACGCGCCAAGGGCCTCAGCGAGATGAAGGTCCTCCTCAAGCACGCCCTCAAAAACGCCTTCCTCCCGGTCCTGAGCTACCTCGGGCCGGCGACCGCGTACGCCATGACCGGCAGCTTTGTCATCGAGAAAGTCTTCGCCATCCCGGGCCTCGGCCAGCACTTCGTCAACGGCGTCCTCAACAAGGACCTCTTCCTCATCATGGGCGTCGTCCTCATCTTCGCGACGATGCTCGTGCTGTTCAATCTTGCGGTGGACGTGCTGTACAAGTGGGTTGATCCGAGGATCAGCTAACCCTGCGGCAGTAAATGACTCACCGATTCTCTGATGGCGTCTGCGTGTGCGAACAAGTCATTCGGGCCATCTACTCTAATTCGAGTCTCTGCCTTGTGTGAGTCAAAAACACCTAGATACTTTGTCTTGCCGTTAAACCAAAGTCGACAGATCGGCTTGCGATTGTTGTTGTCGAGAAGAATGCCGAAGTACGACCTGACATCTCGAGGAGTCACACGGCTTGGCTCGACTAGGTCACGCAGAATAGCCTTGACAGCAAAGAGTCCTTCCATTTCTTCTTCTGTGGTAACAACTTCGTCGTCGTCATCTTCTTGCAAACTTTCAGCATTCCCTAACGAATCCGCACCGACCTGATTCTTCTCAAGAGCAGCCCGCAACCGGGCGTCAACAGCCTCTGTGATGTATCCACGCAAGGACGACTTTACGATTGGCTTAAATTTATCTAGCACACGCTGATTGAGCTGCCCTTCATAAAACGGCTTTACGAAGTAACGGATCAAGTCGTCGTCTGGCTCATTTAGCTGGCTTTCAAACTTCCCTTTGATCTTTGCAACATACGTCAGATCCTCAGCCGCAGACAGCATCCCTTCGAGATCAAATGATGACTTCGATAGCTTCGATATTTTCTCGACTGAGGAAGTCTTGAGACTGACTATGTTCATTGTAAGAAATGGCTGATCATCAAGCTTGTTCGGCGCAACTAGGTCTGAGTAAAACCGATACACGATTCCATCAGTAAGTATTGCAACCCTTGCGGGCGTAACACTGAAATAGCGATAAAGCTGTGAGCCATAGTTATCCAGCTTTGAACCATGAGGTTTACATTCAACCAAGATCACTGGTTCGTTATTCAGACAGATTGCATAATCAACCTTCTCGCCTCTTTTGATGCCTACGTCAGCAGTGAACTCAGGCGTTACTTCGCTCGGATTGAATACGTCGTATCCGAGTGCCTGTATGAACGGCAAGACAAGCGCGGTCTTAGTTGCTTCCTCTGTATCGACGCGGGATACCAGATCAACCGCACGATCCCCCAGAGATGAAAGACGCTCAAGAAGTTCCATATTCACTGACTCCTTGTAGAATGAGACTTCTGGAGTATATCAAATTTAAATCGACGAGACAGACACAGATTTATTGCGTTACTCACTATTAACTGCATGTACTCCTATAGCGACGGCGTGCCCGTGATATTCGCATTGGTCCAGCTAACCTACAACATGCTCACCAGTCACTAAACCAACCTCGCCGCCTCAAACAAAACAACACACCCGTTGTACACCCCGTGAATGAGAATCGCCCCGATGAGGTACGGGTACGCCCGGTCGAGCGAGGGCTTCTTGCCATGGGTGACCCCGTCGTGCCAGACCTTGGCGAGGCCGTAGCAGGCCAGCGCGGAGCAGAAGGCGTGCAGCGCGACGCACACGGTCCAGCGCCAAGCAACGAGCCCGGGCTCGGAATCGGGGAAATAGACCTTGAGATAGAGCACGTTCTCGATCACCGCGAACGCGACGCCGCTTAGGGCGCCCATCGCGACGATGTGCGCGCGTGAGATCAGCACGAAGGGCTTCTTCTCGACCGCGAACCCGATCAAGGCCGACTTCATGACCTCCTCGATGGTCGGCCCGATCACCGCGATCGCGACGAAGGACACGTACCCGATCGTCGGACCGTACATCGACCCCATGAACGTGCCCAGCACCGCCAGGGGGCCCGCGGTGAGCACGATCAGAAATGCGAGCACAACGCGCTCGATCGCGCCTGTTTCTTCGCGCATCCGCTCGAACCACCTCGCGTACGTCAGCGCGTTCTCGGGAACGACCTGGTCGGGGCTCGCCGTGTGCGCGGGTTCGTCGTGGACGCTCCGCTCGGCTTCCTCCGCGAACGAATCGTCCTCGGTGCCCACGATCATGCGCGCGGCTTTCAGCTCAGACGGATCGACCCGGGCCTCCGCTGCGTTCAGCAGATGAGGCTCGCCCGCGAGGGACTGGTTGCGCGATGAATACTTCTTGCCGAACACGCTACCTGCCCGGTGCGTGGTACGCGGTCCCGCTGGCGAGCACTGCGGACATGACCATGCCCTTGCGATCAACCGCGGAGCCGCCCACGTCCGCGGGGATGAGCCTCACGTTGCACACGCCCGTGTAGCCCCTCTCCCTCGCCTCGCGCAGCAGCCGGACAAGCGCCTCGCGCCTAGCACGCTCCATCAGCGAGCGGTACGCACGCATCTCCCCGCCCGTGAGCTTGACCAGGCTCGAGATGAAGTTCTTGAAGTAGTCCGTCGCGATCACACACTCGGCGATCACAAGCTCGCCCCCGCCCGACTCAGCCAGCCCGGGAGGCGACTTCAGGTTCGAGCGGAGCATGGACATCAGCTCATCCTCCGACGCGCGCAGGCGCGCAAGGTGCCTGCGTTCGGTGAACGCGCCAACAAAGAAGGCGGCAACAATGATCAGCAGCGGAAGACCGCACTGCAGGAGAACGGCGATCAGTTCAGCCATGGCTCACGCCCCACCGTCGAGCTTGACGGCCGTGCCGTAAGCGAACATCTCCGCCGCGCCGCCCGTGACAGCGCTCGTGCTGAACCGCACGTTCACGATCGCGTCCGCGCCGAGCTCATTCGCCTGCGCGATCATGCGCTCGATGGCCTGCCTCCGCGATTCCGTCAGCAGCTCCGTGTAGCCCTTGAGCTCGCCGCCCACAATGTTTTTGAGGCTCGCGCCGATGTCTCGGCCAACATGCTTGGCGCGGATCGTGTTGCCCTGGACGATGCCCAGCATCTTCGTGATGTTCCGGCTCGGCACAGTTTCAGTATTGACAATGACCATGTCCACAAACTCCAGAATGAGCCGCGAGCATAACGCCTAAGCGCCGCCGATGGAGTCTCGAATCACGAATCAAGAATGAACGCCCGTGCGTCAATCCCCCACGGCCTGCACGTGCTCCCGAAGCTCCGCCATCCCCTCAACCGTTCCGATGAACCTGATCTTTCGGCCTGCCCACGAGCCGTTGGCTGGCAGCTCATCGACAGTCATAAACGTCGTGAATGTCTCGACGACCTCCTCGTCGCCCGGAGTGCGCTCGGCATAGCTGGTCACGAACCCGCCTTCGGTCACGGGTGAGCCGTCTTCCGGGTAGTCGTCGGGCGCCTCGCGGCGGACAGGCATGTTGGGCTTGGCGTCGAACTGACGAGAGAAGCGCTCGATCGTGTCGGTCTTCAGGCAAATATAGTGCCCTATCTCATGCACGATGGTCCAGTCGAGCGTGCCGCGCCGCGCGGTCACCGGGCGCGTTGCATCGGACAGGTTCTCCTCCTCAGCCGCGGCGTACTTGGCGATCGAAAACTTGTACCCCTTGCGCCCCACGTCGTTCTTCCCGTCGCCCCCGAAGCGACCTGCCCAGCGCCGACCCGCCTCGATGTTGAACTGAACAACACCCTCGCGGTACTTCCTGGGAATCAGCGCCACAACCCGGTTCCAGCACTGGATCCCAAGCTCACCGGCTTCCGGATCGCGAATCGACTTGCCGATGATCGCATCCCCATCGATCTCAAAGACCGCGAGATACTTATCAGGCGCTTCGTCTAGCTTTGGATCATCGGGTATAGCCCCCAGCGCGATCCCGACCGACCCATCGGCAGAGTAAATCTCGCTTTCTTCCTGACCCATCGCAGGCGAAGCGCACACGAGTAACCCTCCCGCTGCAGCTGCGGCGTGTCGGAACTTCATCATCTCATTCTCACTTTCGCGTCGGGAATAGCGCCCGCTCAGTCCGCGATCTCTTCGAACGTTGCGCCACGCTCAACGCTGAAGCTCACGAACTGGCCAACCTCGAAGTCCTCGGCGTTCTGACCCGGCGCCGTAGGCTCGCAATGCACGGGCATGCCCGCCCCAATGACCACGCAGCCGTCCTTGATCGCCAGCACCGAGCCCTGGACCCGGCGGGGCCTGCCGAACACCGGGTCGATGTACCTGCCGCCCGACTGGCACACATCGATGCGCTTGGCGCGGGCACGGATAACGCCCCGGATCGTTTTACCAGGCTTGGTCGTGATCTCACCCACGGGCTCGAGATGAGTCTTGTAGCTGGTGTTGTGGAAGCTGATGACCGCGAACCCAGGCTTGGTGGCGGTCGCGTCGAGCGTCTCCTCAAGCTTGCCTCGGGCGATGGTCGGATCAATCTTCGTCGTGGGTGCTGGATCGAGCATGGTGACAGAGGATAGCCCAACTCAAAGCAGCCGTGAGCCCGGGCATCATCCCACGCGGGTTTCCGCTCCCATCGCCATGAAGTTTGCCAGCATCGCGGGCCCGGCCTCGGTCATGAAGCTCTCCGGATGGAACTGAACGCCTTCCAGCGGCTTCATTGACGCTTCCGCCCAAACCCGGCGCAAACCCATCACGACTCTCCGTGTGCCGCCCTGACCGTCATCCTCGTCAGTCCAGGCGCTGACCTCCCACCCGTTGCCGTCGGCGTCGAGACCAGTAGGCACGCTCTCGGGCGTCACGACCAGAGAGTGGTACCGCATCGTCTCGGTCGGCGAATCGATCCCCGCGAAGACACCCTTGCCGTTGTGGTGCACCAGACTCGTCTTGCCGTGCACCGCGACGTCGTGACGACCAACGGTCATCCCGTGCAGGTCGCCCATGCACTGATGCCCGAGACACACACCGAGGATCGGCACCCGCCCCGCAAAGTGCCCAATGATGTCGCTCGACACCCCGGCTTCTTTGGGCGTGCAGGGCCCGGGCGAGATGACGATGTGCGAAGGCCCCGCCCCACCATCCATCGCCTGAGCTTCCTCGGGCGTGATCTTGTCGTTGCGCACGACCGCAAGATCTCGATCGGGATCGAGACTCGGATCGAGCTCCCCGAGCCTCTGCACGAGGTTCCAGGTGAAGCTGTCGTAGTTGTCGATGAGCAGGATCACGAGGGCATGGTACGCCCGGCAAGCACTCAGGCCGCGTCGCGGTCCTCGTCGTAGCCCTCATCGAAGGCCTCCGGTCCAATGCCCTCGAGCTTCTGAACGCCGAAGTCCTCAAGCACCGCGCCCGCCACGCCGTCACGCGTAACGAGGAAAAGCTCGTCCGTGATCGGGTAGGGCAGGCGGTTGTAGTCCTGAACGACCCGGCGGTGGAGCCTCTGCAGGAAGGGCGAAGGGCCTGCCGAGAGAGCGACGAACATGTCCCGCGCGGGGATCGCCACGAGGAAGTCGGGCCCGAGGCGATCGACCAGCGAGTTGTACAGCCCGCTCAGCAGCACACGTGCCGCGTCGTAGCCGTCCTGCTCACCGATGATCGCGGCCTGACCGCCCTCCTTCGACTCGACAAACTGCATGTCGAACTGGGGTGTGTAGCAATCAAGATTCTCCCGAGCGATCTCTTCGAGTTCCTCAGCAGTAATGCCCCAGCGGATCATCTGCTCGGTCGTGATGCTCACGGTCATGTTGGGAAGATCCGTCACGAAGACGATGACGGTGTTGTTCACGAACGGCACGTGCGCAACAAGCTCGCGCGACAGGTGCTCGAAGATCGACTCGGGCTGGATGCGAGGCATGATGCGCGAACGCACCAGGTCAAAGCTCATATCAGATTGATCGATCGAATCATCACTAAACAGCTGCTCGAGGTAGTGCTCGACGATCTCCTGCCCGCGCATCTCGTCGTGCGAAACCATCCGGTACAGGTTGTCGAGATCGAGCCGGCGCCCGTCGACAAGAAGCTCGCTGGTCCCGATCAGCTTGACGGCGTACTCGGGCTGGAGCCTGCGCAGCATGGCCGCGACCTGCTCGGCGAACTTGTTCAACTCCTTGGGCATATGAGCCATCGCACTCCCCTCATCCGCTGCCTTGCCCATGCCGAGCCATCCCTGGCAACCAGCTCCTCCGGGCCGGGCGTGTCATCGACCTCAACCGGTACCTGCTTGTCCCAAGGGCAGAGATCGGACACCACCTAAAAAGGTGGTTTATTCACAAGATCATCGCCAGCGGTGTGGCCAGACAAGTCGATCCGGCGACACCAATCTGGCTAAACCCTGATGAAAAGGGAACTTGCAGGCACTCACAACAGAGCCAACCGGTCTGCTGAGCCCAGAAGGGCCCAGGGCTTGCTGCAACGTCCGATTTGGCTAGAATCTCGCCTTGCACGCCGGACTGCGGGGCAGGCTCGCCCCACGCGGTCGTGCAACGGAGATTCACGAGTGACCGAGCAGGATATCGAAGCCAAGGTAATCGACATTGTCGCCGAGCAGCTCGGCGCGGACAAAGCCAAGATCTCGCGCGACACGAGTTTCGTTGACGATCTCAACGCCGACAGCCTCGACACCGTCGAGCTGGTCATGGAATTCGAGGACGCATTCGAAACCTCGATCCCAGACGATCAGGCCGAGAACATCAAGACCGTCGGTCAGGCGATCGAATTCATCAAGGGCGCACAGGGCACCGACTGATCCGTCCGCTTGCCGCCACCTTTGAATTTTCCAGGCGGCCCTGGTGCCGCCTTTTCTGATCCCTGACAGATCAGATCGGAGCAGCCGACGATGAGCCAGAAACGCCGAGTCGTGATCACCGGGATCGGCGCCGTGACAAACCTCGGTCACGACGCAGCATCCACGTGGGCGGCCATGCGCGAGGGCAAGAGCGGGATCACCAGGATCGATGATCCCGAGTTCGACCGGTACGAGAACTGGTCCGTCCGCATCGCGGGCGCAGTCAAAGACTGGAAGCCCGAGGACCACATCGACAAGCGCGAAGCACGCAGACTCGACCGATGCACCCAGCTCGGGCTCGTCGCTGCGCAGCAGGCAATCGCAAACTCGGGCCTGGACATGTCCAAAGAAGACCCGACCAAGTGCGGCGTCGTCGTCGGCTCAGGCGTCGGTGGTATCTCCACCATCGAGCAGAACGTCATCACGCTGACCACCAAGGGC
The DNA here is from genome assembly GCA_003712165.1 of Phycisphaera sp. Lineage (GTDB taxonomy): Bacteria > Planctomycetota > Phycisphaerae > Phycisphaerales > UBA1924. Next base: position 708,901 of record RHLH01000001.1, on the reverse strand, counting down.
CCCGACCGGATCAACCCGTTCACGGTTCCCAGACTCATGGTCAACGCCGTGGCCGGCAACATCTCGATCAAGCACAACCTGCAGGGCCCCGCATCAGCGCACGCGACTGCGTGCGCGAGCTCCGGCCACGCGATAGGCGACGCCCTCCGGTACATCCAGACGGGCCAGACCGACGTCATGATCGCCGGCGGCTCCGAGGCCGCCTGCACACCCCTGTGCCTGGGTGCGTTCATGACCATGAAGGCCCTGAGCACCCGCAACGACGACCCCGCCGGCGCGAGCCGACCCTTCGACGCCGACCGCGACGGCTTCATCCTCTCCGAGGGTGCCGCCATCGTCGTCATGGAGAGCGAGGAGCACGCAAAGGCTCGAGGAACGAGCATCCTGTGCGAGGTCGTGGGCTTCGGAAACTCGTGTGACGCGAGCCACATCACCGCGCCAGACGCGGCCGGCCTCGGCGCTTCGCACTCCATGGCCTGGGCTCTCCGCGACGCAGGGCTCAACCCCGACCAGATCGACTACGTCAACGCCCACGGCACATCGACGCCCCTGGGCGACTCTGCAGAAATCGCAGCAGCGATCGAGGTCTTCGGCAGCCACGCCCGCAAGTCTGAGGGCGGCAAGCTCCTGATGAGCTCCACGAAGTCGATGCACGGGCACACCCTCGGCGCCTCCGGCGCGGTCGAAACCATCGCATGTGCCCACGCGGTCCGCGACGGGATCATCGCCCCCACCATCAATCTCCACAACCCGGGCAACCGGCAGGAAGACGGATCAATCGTCCCCTACGACATGAACCTGGTCGCCAACGAGGCCCGTGAGCGTCCCGTCAAGTACGCTATGAACAACACGTTCGGCTTCGGCGGGCACAATGTCACGCTCATCCTGGGCCGCTACGACGGCTGATCAGCCCGATTTCCAGCAGACCGGGCCCCCGCTGTGCCGATAGACCCTTGGTATGTCTGCCAAGCTCGAAGCCATCCTGAAGCTTGAGGTCCCTGTCATCGTGCGCCTGGGTCAGAAGTCGCTCAAGCTCAAGGAGATCACGGACCTCTCACCCGGGCAGATCATTGAACTCAACAAGCCCGCCGACGATGAACTCGACTTGATGGTCAACAATATCCCCATCGGCCAGGGCGCCGCGACGAAGGTCGGCGAGAACTTCGGCATCTCGATTTCCTTTATCGGAGACGTGAAATCCCGCATCGAGGCCCTGGGCGGGGGGCCGACAATGGCCGTCACCACCCAGGAAACGGGCGAGATCGACGATGACGAAGCCGCCGCACTCGCCGAGCAGTTCCTAAGCGGCTAATCCCCTCGTTCTGAACGAACGGACACAACCCGCACGCACGAACAACCGATACTCTTTTCGGACCACCCAAAGCGCGGCGGCTGCGCCATAGCCGTGAGGAACGAAGAACATGCCACGCGATATCCCGGTCGGAAACGGCTCGCTGCTGATCAATTTCGACGACGACTACAGAATCCGCGATATCTACTTCCCCTGTGTCGGCCAGCCGAACCACACCCAAGGACACATCCAGCGCTTCGGCGTCTGGGTCGACGGCCAGTTCGCGTGGATCGAGGACAAGGGCTGGCAGCGCTCGCTCCGCTACAAGCCAGACACGCTCGTCACCGAGGTCGTGCTCACGCACGAAGAGTTCGAGATCGAGATCACCTGCAACGACGCGGTCGATCAGTCTGAGCCCATCTACTTCCGCAAATCTGTTGTGCGCGACCTCGCTGGACGAGACCGCGATGTGCGCATCTTCTTCCACTACGACCTCTCCATCGGGGGCAACCCCGTGGGAGACACCGCCAACTACGACCCCACGACCAACGCGGTCGTCTTCTACAAAGACGGCTTCTATTTCCTTGTCAACGCATGTGATCAGCACAAGTGCGGCATCGACCACTGGGCCATCGGCACCAAGCGGGTCGGCGGCGCCGAGGGCACCTGGCGCGACGCCGAGGACGGGCACCTCGGACGCAACACCATCGCGCAGGGCTCTGTCGACGCAACCATCGGCTACAACCTCCATGTCCCGGCCAACGGTGAGAGTTATGTCACCAACTGGTTCGCCTGCGGGCGCAGCTACGACGACGTCAAGCAGCTCAACAGGCGCATCTGGGACACCGGCGCCGAGCGGATGATCTACCAGACCGAGGCGTACTGGAAGACCTGGGCACACAAAGAGAACATCGACACCTCGTCGCTGCCCGAAGCCGTCGCAGACATGTTCTACCGCTCGGCGCTCATCCTCCGTACGCAGATCGACAACGGCGGCGCGATCATCGCAGCCAACGACACCGATATCGCACAGTTCGGAGGCGACCATTACTCCTACTGCTGGCCCCGCGACGGCGCACTCTGCGCGTTCGCGCTCATCCTCACCGGTCAGAGCGAACTCAGCAGACGCTTCTTCCGATTCTCCGCCAGCGTGATCGAGGACGAGGGCTACTTCCTCCACAAGTACAACCCGTCGGGCTCGCTCGCTTCGAGCTGGCACCCCTGGACACTCGACGGCCAGAAGATCCTGCCAATCCAGCAGGACGAAACCGCGCTCGTCCTCTGGGCGCTGCGCAAGCACTTCGAGACCTACCGCGACGTCGAGTTCGTCAAGAGCGTCTACGAGGAACTCATCGTCCGCCCGGCGGACTGGATGGTCGAGTACCGCGACGCCAACGGCCTACCCAAGCAGTCCTGGGACCTCTGGGAAGAACGCCGTGGTGTGCACACGTTCACCGTCGCCAGCACCATCGGCGCGCTCAACGCCGCCGCAGCGTTCTGCAGGGACTTCGGTGAGCCCGACCGTGTCGCGCGGTACACCGAGGCCGCCGAGCGCATGACACAGGCGTTCATGAAGCACTTCTGGCACGAGCCCGAGGGACGCTTCGCACGCAGGGTCGTGCCCCAGGAGGACGGGTCGTACAGGCTCGACGTGAACTGCGACGCCTCGAACTTCGCGCTCTACGCGATCGCCGAACTCGATCCAGAAAACGAGAAGATCGTCGCCGACCAGAAGGCTATTCGTGAGCTGCTCTCGGTCCGAACCGAGGTCGGAGGCATCGCCAGATACCAGAACGACTATTACCACCAGATCGAGTCGAACAAGGTCGACATCGTGCCCGGCAACCCCTGGGTCATCTGCACGCTCTGGCAGGCGCAGTACATCATCCGCAAGGCAAAGACCCGTCAGGATCTCGCCGAGGCGATGGACCTGATCAACTGGTGCACGTTCCGCCAGCTCGAGTCGGGCGTGCTCGCCGAGCAGTTCCACCCGTACACGGGCGAGCCCTTGTCTGTGAGCCCGCTGACGTGGAGTCACGCGACCGTCATGATCGCTGTAAGCGAGTACCTGAACAAGCTGCGCGAAATAGAGCACGAGGGCTCGGGCACGCCTCAACCGACGTTCCGCGGCATATCGCCTAAGAAGTAAACGCCGCTACTTGAACAAACCGCGCGCCATGTAGGTGCCCGCTGCCCCAAGCACAACGAGGATCGCGATCACGATCCAGAACCCGTTAGAGTGGTCGACGAACGGCAATCCTCCGGTGTTCATGCCCCAGATTGCCGCAATCATGTTCGCGGGGAGGAAGACCGCCGCGATCACGGTCAGCCTCATGCTGATCCGCGCCATCCGCTCATTCTCAATCAGAGAGAGCTCGTCCTGCACCGCCTGCGCACGCTCACGCATCTCGTCGAGATGATCCACGAGCCTGGCGAGCCTGACCGCTGAGTCGTGGATCGTGTACCGCACCTCGGACCCGACCCAATCTGGCATCTCGCGCTCTGCAAGCACGAGTGCCCCTCGCTGCGGCGACAGGTATCTGCGAATAATCACAATCCGGCGCCGAAGATCAGCGATCTTTGAACGGATGACCTTGAACCCGAACGAGTTGTCGTTGTCCTCGTAGAGCGAGAGCTCGCCGTCCATCTCGCTCAGCTTGGGCTCGATCCGGTCAAGAAGCGACCCGTTGATACCGACGAGCACATCGATAGACTCGCGCGGACCGCTCCCCCTGAGCAGTGCCTGCCTCCGGTCATCGATCGACATCACCTTGCGTTTGCGCGATGTGATGACCCGGTCCTCGTCGATCCACATCCGGATCGAGACCATGTCCTCAGCAGCCGCGTCGGGGTTGAAGTTGAACCCCCTCAGCACGAACAGCATCCCCTCTGGCGTGTCATCACCCGCGGGGAAGTACAAAAACCGAGGCCTGGGATCGGGTTCGAGCAGACCCCGCGCCGCCGAAGCCGGCAAGCGCGCCCCGCCTGTGATCCACTGCTTCGCGCGTGAGCCCGTTCGATCGAGATGGACCCATATGTCCCCGTGAACCTTGTCGCCCAGCGGGTCATCATCAATGGCCGCCCAGTCGATATCCGCGCCGCCGCCCTTGCCGTCGAGTCGGTATGCACCAACAAGCCCGCCCCGACTCGTCAGCTCGTCCATTTTCGCCTTTGCGCGTCCGCCGTCGTCAGCCATGCTGTCGCCCTCAGCCGCTACTTGAGCTTGACCTTGCCCGTGCCCTTGCGGATCTCACCGAGCTCGTACACGGTCTCGCCGTACTTCTCGAGCCTGCGCTTCACCGCGTCTGCAAACGTCGGCCTGACGATGAGCACATAGCCCACGCCCATGTTGAACACGCGCGCCATCTCGTCGTCCTCGATTCGGCCCTGCTTCTGTAGGAACTCGAACACACCGGGCACGTCCCACGACTTCTTATTGAGCACCGCGTCAACACCCGGGTTCATCACGCGTTCGAGGTTCTGCGCGAGCCCCCCACCCGTGATGTGCGCCATGCCGCTGACGACCTTCTTGACCTTGTACGCCCGCAGGAGCTTCACGATCGGCGCCGCGTACAGCCTTGTGGGCGTCAGCAGCACATCGCCGAGCGTGCGGTCCGTATCGAGGTCCTTGTATACCTTGTCATACTTCAGCTTCTTCGTGCTCACTACTTTGCGCACAAGGCTGTACCCGTTGGAGTGCACGCCGTCGGACGCGAGCCCCAGCACAACATCCCCCGGCGCGACGCGTAAGGGGTCCGTCGCCTTCTTGAGTTCGACCACGCCCACCGCGAAACCCGCCATGTCGAACTCGCCCTCGGCGTACACGTCGGGCATCTCGGCGGTCTCGCCCCCGATGAGCGAGCATCCCGAGTCCTTGCACGCCGAGGCGACACCCCGGACCATCTGCTCGAGCATCTCTGGGATCACGCTGGGCACCGCGATGTAATCCAGGAAGAACAGAGGCTCGGCGCCCTGCACGATCAGGTCGTTGACGCTCATCCCCACAAGATCGACACCAACCGTCGAATAATCACCCGTCTCGGTCGCGATCTTGAGCTTCGTGCCCACGCCGTCGCAGCACGCGACGAGCACCGGGTCCACATAGTTCTGCTGGAAGAGCTTCTGGTTGTAGTCAAGCCTGAAGAGCCCAGCAAAGCCGCCCGGGTTCTGGATGACCCGAGGGCCGTGCGTCCGCCTGACCATCGATCCGAGGCCCGAGATGAACGAGTCATACGTCTCGAGGTCCACACCCGCGTCGGCGTACGTGAGCCCGCCTGCCTGTTTCTTGCTGGGTCGCTTGGCCATGGGCCAGATGGTAGCGAGTGATCGGCACACTTCGCCTCAGGGAGAACGCCTCAGTGTCCCCAGATTCGAAGTCGCCCGGACCTGTCGGATGAGCTCATTGAGCGCCAACTTGGACTCGCCCTGATCGGTCATGACCCCAAGCGTGCCCAGAAACTCGCGAAACGCCGCTGAGTCGTGGTCGTAGTAGTCCAGAAAGTGATCCAGAGTCGCGTCCGACCAGTCCGCGAGATGCAGCCAAGAAACAAACCTCGCCCGGGGTCGGCGACGAATCTCAGTAAAGACTGTCCTGACCCACGCCCGCTGAAGCGACTGCGATGTCTTGAGCACGCCGCCCAACTCACCCGAAGGGCAGCCCGCCTCCTGGAGCAGGTACTGCTTGCCCCCGATGAGCGCCTCGAACAGGTCCAGATCCGAAGCAAACACCGAGGTCGGCAGCACAACCCCGTCCACAACCGGGTAGTACGTCAGCGCCGGGGCATCGCTGACAGAAGCCATCAGCTGGACAATCTCCGAATCCACAAGAGCCTCTCGTGTCAGCGTGACCCCGACCGCCAGATCGGGCTCGACGATGTGTGTCGCTATCCGCGCGTGCTCGGCAAACACCGCGAACGGGAACGCCTCCGCAGGATTCGCCGCGAGCCACGTGTCCACCTCGTTCCCGATCGAGATATAAAAACAACCGCGATCCGCAAGCACCGGCGCGAGCTCGAGCATCAGCGTCGCGATCGAGTCCACGATCTCGGGCGAATCGAACGAATATCCATCGCGCAAGCGCGTGGGATCACCCGGGTCGACGAACCTCGCCGGCAGACGCAAAACCGTCGTGTCGATTGTCTTGAGTGACAGGTACGTGCCCAGCCCCGCCTGATCGATCGTGTCGAGCAACTCGATTAAACCCGTAAAGTTTCGATCGCCGTCAGCATCCTCGAGTTCGTCCCAGGCGAACGCCAACTCGTACGAGTCCATACCCGCGCGCAAGAGCGACGCCCACGCCTGATCCGTGTGCACCCGCCCCGAGCCTGTCACTTCGGAGTAGATCACACCCGTGGCTCTAGGCCTGTCCAGCAGCGGCAAGCCGTCTGCCTGAGCCTGCACCGAGAAAGAAACGACAGCAGCCAGAACCAACACCAAGCAGCCGCGAACGAGGCCAACCATGGGACACCTCCTCCGGTGCTTACGCGCAACGGCGAAGGGCGTTACCCCGAGCGCTGGCTCAGGGGTTGCTTCGCATCTACAGTCCCGTTCAATCGGGCCAGCCGGCCCAAGAGGAGACCAGTATGAGCTACCAGTTCACTTCCGAATCCGTTTCGATGGGCCACCCGGACAAGGTCGCTGACCAGATTTCCGATGCCGTCCTCGACGCAATGCTCACCCAGGACCCCACATCCCGTGTGGCCTGCGAAACCATGGTCTCTACTGGTATGGCAATCGTCGCCGGCGAAGTCCGCACCGAGGCATACGTCGAGATCCCCGACATCGTCCGCGACACCATCAAACGCATCGGTTACACCACAGGCGACATGGCCTTCGACCACGTCTCGTGCGCCGTCCTCAGCTCCATCAAAGCCCAGAGCCCCGACATCGCGATGGGTGTCGACGAGGGAACCAAGGGCGAAGAGGGCGCGGGCGACCAGGGCATGATGTTCGGCTTCGCCTGCACCGAAACACCCGAGCTGATGCCGCTGCCGATCCAGCTGAGCCACCGCCTCGTCGACAAGCACGCCGAGGTCCGCCGCTCGGGCGGCATCGAGGGTCTGCGTCCCGATGCAAAGAGCCAGGTCACCGTGGACTACTCAGAGGACAACAAGCCCCAGAGAGTCAACACCGTCGTCCTCTCGACCCAGCACGCGCCGCAGTGGAACGACAACCAGAGTGGCCTGGCCGCCGAGATCATCGAGAAGGTCATCAAGCCCGTCCTCGCAGAGCACTGGCACAACGACATCATCGTCCACATCAACCCAACCGGGAAGTTCGAGATCGGCGGCCCCCACGGCGACGTCGGCCTCACCGGACGCAAGATCATCGTCGATACCTACGGCGGCCGCGGCCGACACGGGGGCGGCGCCTTCTCCGGCAAGGACCCGACCAAGGTCGACCGCTCCGCCGCATACATGGCCCGCTACATCGCCAAGAACGTCGTCGCCGCGGACCTCGCCGACCAGTGCGAAATCCAGCTCAGCTACGCCATCGGTGTCCCCGACCCCACCAGCGTCCACGTCAACACATTCGGCACCGAGAAGGCCGACCCAATCAAGATATCACACGCCATCCGTGAGGTCTTCAGCCTCACCCCGCGCGGCATCATCGAGTCACTCAAGCTCCACGCACCCATCTACTCGCACACCGCGTACCACGGCCACTTTGGTCGCGAACCGGGCACCATCGAGGTCGAAACCCGTGAGGGCATCAAGACGTTCGAAACCTTCACCTGGGAAAAAACGGACAAAGCCGACGCACTCAAGAAGCTAATCGGCTGATCAATCACGGTACAGGCCGTGACGACCGATGTACGACGCGACCTCGCGGGCCAACACGCCCGTGAGGTCGCTTTCATTCTCGGAAGCCAGCGCTTTGCGAACATCAGTCGCGCTGATATCCATCTGCGGCACATCGCACCACGCATCGACCAACTCATGTGCCAGCGGTGTGCCCTCAAGACGCGCCTCGAGCTCAGCCTTCGATCGAACCTCGCCCCTGTTGATCACCACAACGTCGGCGAGTTCGAGAATCCGCCCGGGCTTGCTCCATCGATGGAAGCTCAACGCCTGATCCGCGCCAATGAGAAAGAGCAGCCTCCGGTCCTCGCCAACCAACTGACGTGCACGCACCAGCGTCGTGAACCAGTAGCTGGGTTCTCCCGAACTAGCTCTGTCGATCTCGTCCGTCCAGACATGAGCATCGGCGATCGGGGCGATTGCGATACGGAGCATCGTGATCCTGTCCCCTTCCCCGGCATCAGGCCCGGTCTCCTTGTGAGGTGATCGGGCAGCGGGCACGAAAAACAGCTGAGCACCCGGTGCGACCCGATCACGGGCCGCCTCGGCGAGCCCCGTGTGGGCCAGATGAGGCGGATCGAACGTCCCCCCCACCAGCATGACATCGCCGAATTCCGTGAGATCCGGCAGGGGCGTGGGGTCCGTTTGGGGCGTCAAGGGCATTCTCAAAGCCTACACCGTGACCTCGACCGATTGCCGAGCTACAGTCACCACCAACGGCCGGCCCCGTCGTCTAGCCTGGCCCAGGACACCAGGTTTTCATCCTGGTAACGCGGGTTCGAATCCCGCCGGGGTCATTTCGAACCGCCCGCGACTGCGTGGGCGGTTCGTTTCTTTTTCACTGGTGGGCCGCGTCTCGGTGGATGCAAGACCGCGAACGTCCGATAGATCAGCTAAGTGCGAACGAAACGATCGCGCGTTCGTGCGTGCGAAATCGCTTGTATGAAGGGGTAATGGAGCGGAGGGGACTCGAACCCCCAACTTCCAGCTTGCAAAGCTGGCACTCTACCAATTGAGTTACCACCCCGTTGTCGTGGAGTTTAGACACTCCATCGGCGGCTGGCCGATGAAGAGGACTCACAGACCTATACTCGCCCCGTTGCACCGCTTTGGCAACCTCGCGGAGGATCGTGATGTCAGGAAAATGTCTTTCTGTTCTTCTCCTGGCGGGACTGGCCGCCCCTACTCAAGCACAGGGGTTCGGGCAGGACGACGACCCCGGGCTCTACATCGCCCCCGCGAAGGAAGTCAGCTTCTTCGCACACGCCCACGGTGATGCCTATCTCCCGGCAAGGAGCTCCGGACGACGGGGCGGCAGAGTCGCGTCATACGGTCTCAAGACGCGCATCGGAGCCGATATCCCCATCGATGACGACACAGATGTCACCGTTGTCGTCGGACAAACTTCGATGGGCTACGACTTCCGCTCATGGAACGACTTCGGACCAGGCCGAGGCGATCCGATCGACTACGGCGTCCGGCTCGAACTCGGATCGATCTTCTCGCACCAGATCGACGATGAATGGTCAATCTTCGGCGGGGCATACGTCACCACAGCCGGCGAGGTCGAAGCACTCTTCGACGATTCCTTTACCTACGGCGGCTCTTTCGGCCTCATGCACCACTTCCACGAAGAGCTTTCCGTGGGACTCGCGATCATCGTGTTTGGGCAGATGGAGGACTACACCCTCGTCTTCCCCATGCCCACACTCAACTGGCAGATCGACAACTACTGGCATCTCGACATCGGAAAGACTTCGACCGACCTGCCCGGCGCCGAGATCACATACAAGATCAATGATGACTGGTCTGTCGGCGTCAACGGCGGCCTCGATATCTACCAATTCAGACTTGAAGACGACAACAATGCGCTCGCCAACGGCGTGCTCGAGGACACGGTGGTTCCAGTTTACTTCTTAACCACGTACTCGCCCGATCCCAACTTCACCATCACAGGCCGGATCGGGTCGGCGTTCTACCGAGAACTCTCGCTGCGCAACAACAGCGGCGACAAGGTTGGCAGCCAGAAAGTCGAGCCAAGCTTCGCGCTCGGAATCAGCTGCGAATACCGCTTCTAATCAAACCAGATTATCCCAAGGATCAGATCCGGCCTAACGCCCGCCTGAAGCTTCAGGCTTCGGGGCCTTCACAGGCTCGGCACCCGTACCACGCGGATCGGCATCGATAAGCTCGACAGCGTGGATCACGGGCGGGTCGATCGGCGACTGCGAATCCGGGAGGTCGGTCAGGGGCGTGTCGGCGATCGCCATGATCACGTCGGCACCTGAAACGGCCTGACCGAACCCCGTGTAACGACCGTCAAGCCCCTTCGTTGCCTCACGGCTCAAGCACACGAACACCTGCGAACCGTTGGAGTTCGGATCTCTCGAACGTGCCATCGAGAGCACGCCGAAATCGTGAGGCAGGAATGACTCCTCAAGATCGATGAAGTAACCGGGCCCGCCCGAGCCCTCACCACGCGGATCGCCCGCCTGGATCACAAACTTGTTGGGCTTGGCAACGATGCGATGGAAGATCACACCCGTGTAGAACCCACCGTCGGCGAGCTCCATGAAGTTCCAGACACTGTTGGGCGCTTCATCCGGGCGCATACGGAACGTGATGTCGCCCTCGGTCGTCTTCATCACCGCGTACTGCTCGACGTACGCGCGGTAGCCGCTGAACACCCGCGGGCTGGGCTGGAACTCGGGAAGCCCGCTTCGTCCGAGTGCAGCGTACTTCGGTGAAACCATGGGCTGGAGCACAATCGCAGCCCCAACGGGATTGTCACCCTCGAAAAGCTGCGCGTAGATCACGCCCTGCTGGCCACCGTTCTCCCAAAGCGACGGGAACAGCGTCACAAGGTCAACCTTGCCCGGCTCAACCGCTTCCCTCGTCTCAAGGACCGCGTTCGAAGGATCCATCAGCTTGATGCTGAGCGGGTTCTCGGTGCCAGGGGATTCGACCTGAACCGGGAACGCCCGGTCGATGCCATAGTAGGTCCGCTCAGGCGCAAGCTGTCCGACGGCAGAAGACGCAACAACGCCCATCGCAGCGGCTGAGATGAAAGAACTGGTTCGCTTGATCATGGTCACACTCCCGTACATTCATCCCGCTGCCTGCGGGCACACAGACAGTAGGAGCCACAAGAGCAGCACGCCGAAACCATGGATATTCGGGGAATTCAGGGTCAGATCAGGGGTCAGTTGCTGCCGGACGACACAAACCCGTCGAGCCTGCCCCAGAGCTGGTCCGTCGAGTCCCGGGTATGAGACCGAAGCAGGGCCAACACCTGATCGTCGAGTTCACTGAACCAGAAGACCGCCAGATCCGCACGCAGCACGTTCATGCCCGCATCGTGGTTGAGGTCTTCTTCGGAGCGAATCGAGTCCGAAATGATCGATGTTCGTCGAGGAATGATCTGGAAAAGTCGGCGGTCCCCATCAGGGCCTTCGCCGCGGTACTGGTAGTTGCCCAAGATATCGCGATTCTGGGAGTTCCACGCTTCGAGCTGGCTCTCCAGCGTGTGCTGACCATTATGCGACGGGCAGTAGAAAATACCCTGCGTCTCAAGATACTCACCATCGAAAAGGCGGCCTAGCCCGTCCCAGGTTGCCACACCGGTTTGACCGTCAGCAATCCGCGAAGAGAAGCTTGAGTTTGACGAGATGCGGAGCCGCGTCATCTCGCTCGGGAGTCTTCCGAATCGCCGATTCAGGAAAGTAGACTTCGGCAGCAGCCCGTCGTTGTCGTCCGCAAACATCGAGACACCGAGGCCAAGCTGTCTCACGTTCGAGCTACACACGACGCGCTGGGTGGTCTCTTTCACGACCGCCAGCGAGGGAAGCATGATCCCGATCAGCACGGAAATCACGACCATCGTGACAAGAACGTCAATAAGTGTGAACCCCCCCGCCGAACGACACGCGGATCGGCGCACGCGCGAAATGTCGCCGCCAATTCGAACCAAACCGTCCTCCCCTCGTGGGGGCCAAGAACGGAGCCCCACGAAACCGAGTGTACCGAGTCAGACATCGGCATACAAGCCGACACGGCCCTACCCAGCATCTACTTGTTCCGATTACCAATTGTTCGCATTCGTTTATTCCAACCCCGGGATCCCCCACCTTCTCCATGCGTACTGGTAAACTGAGACGTAGGACCATTCTGAGTCACCGTACATATGGCAAACAAATCGAACAAACAAGCCGACCTTGAACTCATGCAGCGGATCGCTGCGGGCGAGGAATCCGCGGTCGTTGAGCTGTACGACCGGTTTGGCTCGCTTGTGTACCGGGTCGCCTATCAGACCATGCCCACGAAAGAGGAGGCCGAGGACGCCGTTCAGGAGGTCTTCGTCCGACTTTGGAAAACATCCGACAGGTATGACCCGTCTCGTGCAGCCCTCGTCACTTGGGTGCTCCTGATCACCCGCAGGCACCTTGTGGACCGACTCCGCCGGACACAGTCTCGGATCAAGCCCGTCAAGATGAATGAGGAGTTCACCCCCCCGGTCGCCGAGCCGGTCGACGGCGGCGCCCTCGAACAGGAAGAACGCTTCGCCTCGCTCATGGAAAAGGTTCAGGCCCTTCCCGAACTCCAGAAGACCGTCGTTATGCGCGCCTACCTCGGAGGCCAAACGCTGCGACAGATAGGCGAAGAACTCGATACACCCATTGGAACAGTCAAGTCCGCGCTCAGCAGAGCGCTTGTCAGATTGCGTGAACGCAACGGCGTAGAGGAATCCGTGTCATGAACGCCCAGCAACTTCTTGAAATGGCCCTGCTCGACTCTTGCGGTGTGCTCGAGCCCGATGAACTCGAAGCGTTCGAGCGTGCATTCGCCGACGCGCCAGAGTCCGTCAAAGCCCAGATCCGCCGAGAGCAGTCACGCTTCGCTGACCAGACCCAGCTTCTACCCAACGTCGAACCAAGGCCCGAGCTGCGACGCATGGTCGTCGAAGCCGTCCGAACCGCTGCCGCCAAGCAGCGCGACGAAGTACTCTCGTTCGAGGAATTCGTCCGAACGACCACGGCGGGCACCACGCCCGCCGACATCCACCAACGCCGCGTCTTCCCGATGTGGAGAGCTGCCGCGATCATCCTGGGTGTCACAACGATCTTCGGAGGCGTCCTGAGCTACGAACTGCGGAACCAGATCGAGACCATGGGCGAGCAGCTCTCGACCAACACCTCCGCCGACTTCTTCCTCCGCTTCGGCGACATGCCCGGTCTCAAGCAGGCCATGCTCTCAGCGGACAACGCCGAGGAGGTCCGCTTCACAAGTCTCGACGGCAACTCCGAAGCCCTTGCCGCGATCTTCTCCGACACCGACTCAAGCCGAAGCTTCCTCGTCTGCTACAAGCTCCCCGAACTCGAAGAGGGCGGCCAGTACGAAGTCGTCCAACTCGACGACGACCAGAACATCACGGGCACACTCGCCTCGTTCGGATCCAACGGTGAGACCGACGGCCACGAATTCGCCTTCGACGAAGCCCTCAAAGGCTCGGTCGGCATCGCCGCACGACTCGCGGACGGTTCGCTCAGGCTCGTTATGGTCGCCGCGTAAGAATCGTCCCGGCAATCAAGGTCAGTCACTCGTCGCCGATGAGCCCCTGCTCGTAGGCGGCGTGCTGTGCGCGGAGCCTGCGGTACATCCCGAGCCCGCCCACTCCGATGATCAGGAGCCCGCCGCCGCCGATCGCGCCGGCGTACATCGGACGCTCATCAGCGAGCGGCTCACCCATGACCTTCGCATCGACCGCGACCTTCGACCCCGCGCCGCCGGCGCGCTGGTCCTTGGTCCCGTTGGCGATTGAGACGATCGAAACGACGTACGTGTCGAGTGTCCGTGTTGTCAGACCAGCACCCTCGCCCCTGAGCTCCAGTACAAGCCTGCCGTCTTCGGTTGATGATGTCGAGAGATCTGCTTTGATGCGCGACGCGAGATCACCGGGCCTTGAGAGCTCCTCGATGCCCCGCTTGCCAAGACGATCCGAGGCCAGCTCCATCAACGATGGATCTGTCAGCAGTTCGCCGTGGTACTTCTGCCAGACCGCGAGCTCGTCCTCGGAAAGCAACCGTCCCCGGCCGTCGGCGACGATCTCTGCCGTCACCGCGTAGCGAGCCGGCGCGACCTGATCTGCGACCGCCCAGCTCAGCACCGCAACAATCGCAAGTGTCGCGACCGCGTAGAACATCGTCGTGATGGTCTTGTTCCTGCTCAGCAGCGCGCGCACGCGCTCCTCGCGCTTCTGCAGCACCGCAGCCTGCTTGGCGATCTCGCGCCTGTTGGCGAGCACCTGGTCCGCCTCGCGTGCGCGCTCGTTGAGCACCGCCTCGGTGCGCTCGAGCTTCTGCACCCTGTCGCGGACCGCAAGACGCATCCTCGCCAGCCGCTCCCGACGGTTGATCAGGTAGTCCGGAATCCCCCCCGCGACCTCGAGAGCCTTCTCCTGGTCTCGCAGAGCCTCGGCGGTCTCGCGGAGATCCTGCGCCATCTTGGCGCTCATCTCGTTGAACTCCTGCTCACGCTCGCCGAGTTGCTGCTCGGCGCGAATCAACGCCCGGCAGCGGGCCTCAATGTCCGCAATGGCCTCGATATCCCCGAAACTCACCTCGCTCGGCGCGGGCTCGTGGGCCCCAGCGGAGGTGTCCTCGAAAATTGGATTCTGGTCGCTCTCTGATGACATCGGCGCGGTACCTCTCACGCCAAACGGACCGTCTACTCCGCAGACACTGCCCAGAATGGCTCCGAATCGGGTTATCGACCCGAAAAGTGACAAACTGAACACGCTCCCGGAACAATCTGGCCGACCGAGGGATTACCCCCGCACACCCCGGTGCGACACGCAACGGGTGTGGAGCCCCTCGCTTCTGGGCGTAAGGTTTGGTAGTATCTGGTCTGTAGTTATTCGGCGGCAGGCGTCGCCTCTGTACCAAAAGGAACTTGTGATGAAGAACCGTGGATCAAGTCTGACGTCTGTCGTGCTCGCCGTTGCAGCCGCCGTCGGCGTGGGTGTTGGTGGCTATTTCGTCCTGGGCGGCGAATGTGAGAGCTGCGACACCGGCACCGAAACCGCCGCCGCGACCACCGTCGCCGCGACCGAAGAGGGCGAGAGCTGCTGCGCCGTCGAGGGCGCCGCCGTCGAGACCGTTGCGATGGAAGGCGAATGCTGCGCTGCCGAGGCCAAGGCCGACTGCGACGCTGCCACCGAGTGTGCCGAGAAGGCCGATTGCGAAACCGCATGCACCGCCGAAGGCATGGCCGAGACCGTCGCTCTCGAAGGCGAAGCCTGCTCCGCAGCAACCGACTGCGCCGACAAGGCCGACTGCGACGCTGCCACCGAGTGCGAAAGCAAGACCGAATGCGACGGCGAAGGCAAGGTCTGCCCCGTCACCGGTGAACCTGTCGAGCTGACCGACGCCGAGGACGGCGACAGCGGCAACGGCTAATACCAAGCAAACACAAAGCAAATCTATCGAGCACGCCCCCACCGCGGGGCGTGCTTCTTTTTTCCATCTACACTCACCGTATGGCGACCTGGCTCATCAAAACCGAACCCGACGACTACTCCTACGACGACCTCATCCGCGACAAGCGCGAACCCTGGGACGGCGTCACCAACCCCGCCGCCCAGAAACACATGCGCTCAATCGCCAAAGGCGACGAGGTCCTCGTCTACCACACCGGCAAGGAGAAACGCATCGCAGGCCTCGGCAAGGTCGTCAAGGGTGCCTACCCCGATCCGGACAAGCCCGCGACACTCGCCTCGGGAGAACCCAAGTTCGTTCTCTTCGACGTCGCGCCTGCCAAACCAGCCGAGAGCTCGTGCACGCTCGCGGATGTCAAAGCCGACGACCGCTTCAACGACTTCGCCCTCGTGCGTGAGTCACGCCTGAGCGTCATGCCCGTGCCCGCGAAGCTCGACAAGGTCCTGCGGAAAATGGCGGGTCTCTAACGGGATTCGTCTTCGAGCATCAGGTCGATCGCTCTCTTTACAACCCTGCCAAGATCGCTGCCGGTGTATTCGCCGTCTTCAAACCGATTGAAACTGTGGTCAGCACCCTTTACAAGCATCTGCTCCACCCTTCGGCCTTTCGAGAGCAATTGCGCGTACAACACATCCGCGGAGCTCGGGTCAACCGCCCTGTCCTCGAGACCCTGCCCAATGAAAACAAAGGCATCTGACTGGTCCAGCAGTGCTGCAGGTGAGGTGGTCATAAACGTGCTCCAGCGCCTGTGTGGATGGCCCAGATACAACGCATCAGCAGACTCCGGGTCGTTCAACACACGCTCCCAGCCTGTTAGCAACCAACTCTCGGCTTCATCAGCAGTCCACTCAGGCGCACCGAATGCACCTTGTCTTGCGAGACGCAAAAGCGAGTAGAGCTGCGTAGGTCCACCACCAGCGAGCAGCGCGACATGCGTCACTTCTGGCATACGAGCTGCGACCGCTGCGCTGACGATGCCACCCTCTGAGTGCCCCATCACAAGCACGCGATCTCGTGAGACCTGCTCAACCGCCCAAGAGGCTCTGATCGCCGCCTCGATCGCGGCTGCCCACCGATCGAGTGTGTGCTGCTCGCGGAACTCGACCGGAGAGCCAACAGCGCTGCCAGGTTGCTCGGGCACATCGAGGAACGAAGTCCCCGGTTTCTCAATCAGCAGGACACGGGCTCTGCCGCGGCTCTCCTCAACTACAGAGTGCGATCCGCCGACCCTGGCCACTCTCCCATCCCGCTCCTGAAAGTGAGAGCCAAACCCCGACCCCTGGATCCAAACAACGAGAGGAAGATCGTCATCTCCTACTGGCTCAGAAATATAGAAAGTGATAATGCGATCAAACTCGTCAGTGGTCTCATATCGATAGAAGGGCTGCCCCCGAACTTGTTCAACGAGATCTACCCGTTGCGCTTCTGAGCAAGCAGAAGCAAGACCCATCACAATCAGCAGCAATACTCTTGGCATTCGGATCTCCTAGTCACTCGGTGGATGCGCAGCCCAGAAGAATCCGTCACTCGATCACAACGCCCTCAAGCTCCTTCGCCTTGGGCGGCGAGCTCGGGTCCATCTGCTCAAGCTCACGGAGCACGATCTGCGAGATCGCCCAGTTGCGGTACCACTTCCGGTCCGCGGGGATCACGTACCACGGCGCGTGCTCGGTTGAACACTTCGTGAGCGCATCCTCATAGGCCTGCATGTACCCGTCCCATCGCCCTCGTGTGTCCAGATCGCTCATATTGAACTTCCACGCCTTGTCCGGATCGGCAAGCCTCGCCTCGAGTCGCTCCTTCTGCTCATCCTTCGAGATGTGGAGCATGAACTTGAGAATCCTCGTCCCCGACTCAACAAGCGATCGCTCGAACTCGTTGATCCGGTCGTAGCGCGAGCGCCACTGCTTCTCCGGAACGAGCCCGAGCACCCTGACGACAAGCACATCTTCGTAGTGCGAGCGGTTGAACACGCCGATCTCGCCCCGTGCCGGGGCCTGCTTGTGAATGCGCCAGAGGAAGTCGTGCGAGAGTTCTTCATCGGTTGGTTTCTTGAAGCTCGCAACCCGCACGCCCTGTGGATTGAGCGGCCCGAGCACGTGACGGATCGTGCCGTCTTTGCCACCGCAGTCCATGCCCTGGAGCACGATCAGCAGCGACCTCTTCGACTCCGCGTAGAGCCTGCGCTGAAGCAGCTTCATCTGCTCGACATTCTGCGCCAGCTCGCGGATCGCCGCGGCTTTCTCCAGATCCCTGGGCCCGCTCAGGCCCGGTGTTCTCGATGGATCGATATCTCCGAGTCGGACATCCGTGCCGTGCGAAACGATGTGCAGATCGTGTGCGCTCATACGCGGAGCTTACCGCTACTCCGGGTTGCATCGCCGACATGGAGCAACATTCGATTCGAGGAAGCCACGCGATTGTTTGTCAATCACTCGATGCACTTCTTGCAGCGATGAGTTACCCCCGACGCGCCTTCCGCTCGGCCTCGATCGTGCTCAGGATGTCGGCCTGGTGGTCCGCGTGGTAGCTCGAACGCACCATCGGACCCGACTCGACGACCTTGAGCCCCCGCTTGATACCTTCCTCGTGGTACATCTCGAACGTGTCGGGATGAACCCAGCGGTCGATGGGCAGGTGGTTGCGCGTGGGCTGCAGGTACTGACCGATCGTGAGGATGTCGCAAGGGTCGCCCGGGTTCGGGCCCGAGTGCTTGCTGGTCAACTCGACCAGGTCGTCCATGAGCTCGAGCACTTCCGAGTCTTTCTCGCCGATCCCGACCATGATGCCGGTCTTGGCAACGCCCCCCTGCTCCTTCACGCGCCGGAGCAGCTCGATCGAGCGGTCGTACTTCGCGCTCGGGCGCACCGCGGGGTACATGCGCTTCACGGTCTCGATGTTGTGGTTGATGATGTGAGGCTTCGCATCGATCACGAGCTGGAGCGCCGCCGCGTCGCCCATGAAGTCCGGGATCAGAACCTCGATCGACATATCGGGGCACGATTCCTTCGATCGAACAATCATCTCAGCCCAGATGCCGGCGCCACCATCGGGCAGCTCATCGCGGTTCACGCTCGTGACCACGACGTGCTTGAGGCCCATGAGCGCCAGACTCTCGGCGACCCGCCTGGGCTCGTCCTTGTCGAGCACTGGGGGCTTGCCGGTCTTGACGTTGCAGAACCCGCACGCGCGCGTGCAGGTGTCGCCAAGGATCATGATCGTCGCCACACCCCGGGCCCAGCACTCGCCCATGTTGGGACAGCCTGCCTCCTCGCAGACGGTGAATAGCTTGTGCTCATGCAGGATGTCCTTGAGCTTGTCGTAGCCCTCACCGCCCGGCATCTTCGCCTTGAGCCACTTGGGCTTGCGCTTGGTCGAGAGCATCTGCGGATTCTCAGGCTGGTTATTCAGGACCATGCCCGTCAGGCTGATCAGGGGCTTGGCAGCCCGCTTCATCGGGTCGCCGCCCAGAGGCCTCGGGTGCCGCGCCAGGGTCCGCTCAGTGGCGGTCGTCCTGCTCGGGGTGCTGCCGGTAACGGGTGGGCTGGGGTCCTGGTAACTCATCCGACAACTCTAGTCGGCCAGTCGCCCTCGTCGGGCCAGAATCATGCTCGACAGGGCGCATCGTTCGCGCCTCGATGATTCTCCGGGCTTTGCGAGCGATTCGACACATGTCACGGGGCTCGGCGGTCGATAAAAACCTGTCCCTCGGTGTGCGGGCGGATCGATCATTGACCCGCTAGACTCGCTGCCAAGGGCCGATAGGTCCGATAGAGTGTGCGTCTCGCCAACGGATGGCGGGCACCGAAGAATATCCGAGCCCCCGGATCCCATAGACATGATCAACGACGTGAAGACCAGCGGCACCCCTAGGCGTTTCATCACCGCAGCGGCCCTCGCCTCCTCCATGACCCTCCTCGGGCTCGCCTCCACCGGCTGTGAGATGGATGACTACCTCAACCCGTCCACCACCGGGTACTGGGAGCACACCCCCACGACCATGCCCATCCTCAAGCGGATAGCCGCGATCGAGCCCGACGACAGCGAGTTCGTTCAGATCACAGAGGTCAGAGCAGAAGATCTCAGGCCCCTCGTCACCGAGTACAGGCTCGCCCCGGCCGATACCCTCGAAATCTCGATCTTCAACTACCCGGTCAGCGGAACCACCACACCGTTTGCGGTTCGTGTCGAGAACAACGGCACCATCGAGCTTCCCCAAATCGGCAAGTTCTATGTCCTGGGAGGCACCAGCGACGAGGTCCGCCGAATCGTTGAAGACGGCCTCATCAAGCAGGACCTCATCCGCAACCCAGAAATCTCAGTCCTCATCACGGGACGAAGCGAACAGCAGTTCAGCCTCATCGGCTCCGTTCGCGCTCCGGGCCCCTACTTCATCCCGCAGCCTTCCTACAGACTCCTCGACGCGCTCGCCGCGGCAGGCGGCCTGGTCGATCCGAGCGTTGCAGAGATATTCATCATCCGTCAGATCGCCCTCACAGACGAGTATTCCGACATCGGCGCACCAGCTGGGACCACACCCATCGATCCGACCACGGGCGATACCCGGAACAACGGCGAAAGCCAGGACGAGAGCAGCGATCGGCTCCTCGAACTCATTGACGAGCTCAGCGAGCCCGCTTCGCCCGCGATCAGAGCCCCCCAGGGCACGAACCTCGCGTGGCAGCCCGAGGACGACGAGCAGGACCCCCTGGTCGATCTCATCGACGAGGCCAACCAGCCCGAGGGGCAGCAGGGCAACCAGTTCGACGACTCGCGAAGTCAGTGGATATTCATCGACGGCCGCTGGGTCCAGATCAAAGACCGCTCGGGTGATCTCGCCCAGGGCCTCCGCGAGCGAGCCGATGAAGAGCTCTCCGTCGAAAACCTCGTGACCCAGAGAATCATCTCGGTCCCGGTCGAGCCCCTGATGCAGGGCGACGCGAGGCAGAACATTGTCATCCGCCCGGGTGACATCATCCGCATCCCGCAGCGATCGGGCGGCACCGTCTACCTCAGCGGCCAGGTCAACCGGCCAGGTGCATTCGACGTGGTGCCGCAGCTGACCCTCAAGAGGCTCTTCGCCTCCGCGGGCGGTCTCGGCGGCCTGGCGATCCCGGAACGTGTGGACATCACCCGGATGGTCGGCACCGACCGCGAGGCAACGATCCGCCTGAATTACCGTGCGATTGCCAACCGCGAGCAGCCCGACATCTTCATCAAGCCCAACGACCACATCAACGTGGGCACCAACTTCTGGGCCTTCCCGCTGGCGGTCATCCGGGGCGGTTTCCGGGCGACCTACGGCTTTGGCTTCCTGCTCGACCGGAACTTCGGCAACGACGTCTTCGGTGCCCCGCCACGGGACGGCACGTTCTAACCAGGGTCTGACCAGAACCACGGGTCTGACTGGGTTCCACCGTTTCGCCCAAACCAACGCCTGAGGGTGTCCCCAGGGCTCTCGGTAGGCAACAATCAACAGCTATCGGCCCACGCTGGCAAGGATCGCGTGGGCCCGTTCTGAACCGCGGCTCGGACACGGACGTATCACCGATCCCGCAGGACATCTCGTGGGCTTTCCGAGCCAGTCGCACAACCCGGGCAACCTTCGCCCGATCCGCGAACCGGCGTCAGGAGCCACGTCTTGCGGGCCGATCAACGGATACAACACACCAGGGCATACACCCACCTGTTTAGGTAGTGCCCACACGCGTGTCAGGTGGAGAGCCGTTAGAGATGTCTGTCGCAAGTTCGCCCAGCAGCAATATCCAGCAGGAACGCGCCACGAGCGAGCCCCTGCTCTGGCGCGATCGGGTGAACGTTGGACTGCTCGCACTCGTTGCCGTCGGGCTTGGCATGCTCTTCTTCCGCTGGTTCTTCAAGCAATCCGAGTTCAGCTCACACCAGATCGAGGACTGGGGCCACGCATTCTTCGTGCCCGTGATCTCGGGTTACATGATCTGGCAGCGACGATACGAGATCGCCCAGGAAAGACCCCGTGTCTTCTGGCCAGCTCTCGTGGCGATCATCACAGGCATTCTTGGCTACCTCACGTTCTCGATCGGACCGATCCCGGGCGTGCACATGGGGCAGGGCCTGTTCGTGATCCTCACCATCTGGGGATCGGCGCTGCTCCTGCTCGGACCGGGCGTGATCCGTTGGCTCATGCTTCCCACGGCATACCTCGTTTTCATGATCACCGTCTCAGAGGGTGTGATGCTCCGCGTCACCTGGCCACTTCAGCTTCTTGCTAGCCAGGGCGCGTATGTCATGCTCGGTCTCGTCGGCATGGCCATGGGCTTTACAGTCGATGTCGACGGGAACGTGCTGACCGTGATCTCAAAGTCGGGCGTCGAGCACCCGCTCAACGTCGCAGAGGCCTGCAGCGGGATGCGCATGGTTGTCGCGTTCATCGCGCTTGGAGCCGCGGTCGCACTCCTGAGCACGCGCGAATGGTGGAAACGCATCACACTCTTCATGCTCTGCGTACCCGTGGCGCTCCTGATGAACATCGTCCGCGTCGCTGTGCTCGGCTTTGCCACGCTTGGCGACGCGAACCTCGCTCAGGGCGAGGCGCACACGCTCATCGGGACGCTGCTACTGATCCCCGGGCTGGGCCTCTTCCTCGGTGTCGGCTGGGCGCTCGAGAAAATCGCACCCACCGAGAAGGTCAAGAAGAACGACAAAGACAAGGCCTCGGCTGCCGACATGCGGTTCAGCCTCAAGAAGCCTGTCACGGGCCTGCTGATCGTGATCCTCTTCGGTTCGGCGCTGGGCATGGGCTGGGCGATCAATTACTACAAGCTCCACCTCGACAAGCTGCCGATCTACCCCCCCGGCAACCGCGCCGTCTCCACACTACCAACCGAAACCGAGAACTGGGTCCAGGTCGGCTCCGACGAGATCGTCAGCGCCGAGATTCTCGAAGAGCTCGGCACCGCGAACTACCTGACCCGCCTGTACCGCGAGAAAAACCCGGCACAGGGCGAGCAGCCAATGTTCATTGAGCTGCACACCGCGTATTACACCGACCAGATCGACACCGTCCCCCACGTCCCGGAGCGGTGCTTCACCGGTGCAGGGATCGTGCAGACCGAGGCCAGCAAGGAGGTTCCGATGAACCTCTCCCAGACCGGCTGGCTCGTAGACGAAGAGGCATCGACCGACCCCGCGACGATCTACACCGCCCGGACAAGCTCCAAGTGGTCGAGTGTCCGCGGCAAGCGTGTGAGGCTCCCAAGGGGCATCGAAGACGTCAGGCTCCGAGCGAGTACGTACCACAACCCGGGGGGCGACGAGCTCTACGCGGGCTACTTCTTTATCGCCAACGGCGGCGTGGCCGCCAGCGCCGAGGACGTGCGCCTGCTGGCGTTTGATCTCGGGAACGACTACGCGTTCTATTTGAAGGTCCAGTTCAACACCCAGAGTGTCACGAGCCACGAGGAGTTTGCGGAGGTATCCGCAGAGCTGCTCAACGATCTGCTGGCTGACATGATGCTCTGCGTGCCCGACTGGGTCGAGGTGCAGGCGGGACGCTACCCAGAAGGAAACAAGAACGCGGGCGCGGAAGACTGATTCCGATCCCGACTGAAAGGACCGATCGACTATGGCCGGCCGGGTAAACGTGAAATTCGTGGTGGGACTAACCGCGGTGCTCGTCGTGGTGACGGGTGTCGCGATCTACGGCGCGGCGCAGGTTCTGATGAAATCTGCCGAGGACCACGCTAGGCTCGCAATGCAAGCCGAGGCCGAGGGCGACTGGGGCAGAGCCCAGATGCGTTGGGGCGACGCGGTCAGCGAAGACCGCACCAACGCCGAGTACCTCGAGTCCTTCATCAACGCGATCCAGCATAAGCCCAACGAGACCGCGCTCGAGTACTCCAACCAGTTTGAGAAGTACCGCGCGGGCCTCCGCCAGCTGGCAGAGCTCAAGAAAACCGACCTCGCTGCACATGAGCTCTTCTTCGATGAGTTCATGCTCCTGCTGAAATCGAGCGGCCCCTCGTCGAGCGGATACCAGACACTAATCGACGAAGTCACCCGTGTCGAAGGCCTCCTCTACGACCAACTCGATTCGGATCTCTGGAAGCAGCTCCGTCGCTATCGCGGCATCGCGGTCGCAACCATCGCACAGATCTCGGCCGACATCGACGACGAATTCCTCGATGGCGGACTCGAAGATATCGAAGCTGCGCTCGAGGTCAGGCCCGACGACTTCGAACTCGCGGTCGCACGTTTCGATATCTACAACGCAAAGGCAAACAGAGCCAAGCTGACTGGCCGACGCTCGGCGGTCTCTCAGCTGTACGCAGCCGCGCTCGGTTCTACCCGTGACTTTGCGAGCAAGAACAGCGGCAGCTTGGACGCTCAGTTCCTGAGCATCCAGGCCGAGGCCGCCCAAGCCGTGCGTGAGGTCGAGGCGAGAGAACTCTTCGGCGAAGACCTGACCAACGCCAGACGCGAAGCGCTCGAGCGCTTCAACGAGCGCGCCGTCACATTCGCACAGAACGCAACGAGCGCAGATTTCGCAACGCTCAACGCGCAGTCACTGAGCCGAATCACCTTCGTGCTCGCGATGGTCGCCCCGGCCGAAGCCGAGGAACTTCTCAGCACGATCTGGGCCGAGTGCGCGCAGGCGAACGGGGATGACCGCCAGCTCCAGATGGCCTACGCGGGCTTCCTCGCGAGGCTGGGCAGGCAGGAACGAGCGATCGAGATACTCGAACCGATCTCGCAGTTGCCAGACGTCCCGGTCACTACCGAGGGGCTCCTGCGTTTCAGTGATCGCAACCGGGCCTTGTACATGATGACTGACGCCTCTCTCGAGCGATGGGCGATGCTCGCAGGCGAGGGCGAAGAACGCGACCAGTGGCTCGAGAAAGCCAAGGTCTACCGCGACCGACTCTCGGCAGAGGTTGCCGACGACCGCGCGATGATGCTCTACATCGACGCAAGGCTCGCCAAGGCAGAGGGCAGGCTCTCACAGGCCGACAAGCTCTTCCGTGACTTCAACACCGCCACAAACAATGCGAACGCCGACGGCCTCCGATACGCCTCCGAGGTCGCGGGCCAACTCGGCAACCCGGGCCTCGAACGTGACCTGCTCGAGCAGGCGCTCCAGATCGACCCCACGCATGTGCCGACACTTGTCAGGCTCTCCACCGTCTGCATGAACCTCCGCGACTACGAAGACGCCAAGGACCACCTGATCGCCGCTCTCGACCGCAGGCCCGATCTCGATGCATTGCGTCAACAGCTGGAAATCGTGCGAGCACTCCTCAATGAGGATTCGACAGACCCGATCCTGACCACCCTCGCGCAGGCCCAACTCGCCGAGGACAGCGGCTCTCCCGATCGCGCCATCCAGCTCATCCGCGAAGGACTCGCTGAACACCAGGACGACGTCCGCCTGCTCACGGCTCTTTCCAACATGCTCGTCGAGCAGGAACTCTGGGCAGAGGCTTCCGAGTACATCGACCAGGGTCTTGCAATCGCGCCCGACGACCGACGCCTTTTGGCGCTGCGCACCATGGCCGACATCGCAGGCGACACGAACGCCGCGATCAGCTACGTCGAAGGCCGGGACGACTTGTCCGACATCGACCGTCAACTCCAGCTCTACAGGCTCCACATGCAGAACGAGGACACCGATTCCGCACTGCAAGCCCTCGATGAAGCCGAGCGGCTCGACCCGACCAACAAGCAGGTCGTGGTCTACAGGTTCGACCAGGCGATCCGCAATCAGGATGCCGCGACCGCGCGCCAGATCTACGAAGCGAACAAGGAACGCGACATCGACGGCGCCGACGGGCTTGCCATGCTTGCACGCGTCGAGCTCGCCGAGGGCGATCAGGAATCGGCAAGGCGGACGCTCCAGAGCGCCGTCGAGCGGGGCAGCACCAACGCGGTCACGCTCAAGCTCCTCGCCGATCTGCTGCTCGATTTCGGTGACACATTCAACGCGCTCGAGCGGTACCGCCAGGCGCTCGCTGTCCGCCCAAACGACCTTGACCTTCTCAAGGGTTACATCGCGGTGCTCACCCGGCTGGGCCGCACGAACGAAGCTCTCGAAGAAGCACGCAAGACCACCTCGATCGGCCAGCGCGACCCGCAGTTCCGCGAGATGTGGCTCGGCCTCGAAGGCCTCGTGGGCGACAAGCAACTCGCGTACGACCGCCGACTCCAGATCGCAGAAAACGAGCCCGACAACATCCGCAACGCGACCTTGCTGATCAGCCTCGCCTTGGACCTGCGCCGATTCGACGAAGCACGGGCGCGTCTCGACGAAACACGGGCCAAGGAAGACTCGCTCTCGCTCGCGTCGCTCGATGCACGCTGGCACGCGGACAGGAACGATCTCCAGAGCGCAAACAGCGTGTACTCGGCGTTCATCGCGTCTGACGCCAACGATATCAACGATCCCGCCGCTTACCTCGCGTTCGGCAGGTTCCTTATCGAACGGGGCCGGATTGAGCAAGGCCTGACCACGATCCGCCAGGCCCGTCTCGTACAGGATTCCGATAGGCCCGTCGCCGACGCGATCCTTGCCGACGAGCTATTCAAGCTGGGCCTCTACGAGGAAGCCGCGCCCGCGCTGCAGAGCCTCATCGATGCCGATTTCCAGGCCGACATCGCGCGCAGCAGACTGATCGAGTGTTATCTCAGGCTCGGTAACGCAGAGCTTGCCCAGGTCGTCATCGACACACTCGATGAAGAGCAACTCAATGCACTCAACATCATGCTCATGAGGGCCGACGTCGCCCGCTTGCAGGGCAACGACAACGAATCCTCCCAACTGATCGATCAGGCGATCGCCGACTACCCGGACGATCCGCTCGGTTATATGAAGCGGGCCGCGATGCTCATGTCCAACAAGGCAACCCTGCCGGACGCCGCCGAGGATCTCAGCCGCGCGATCGAACTGAACCCATCAAACTCAGACGCGTACCGCCTCCGTTCTGTCGTGTACAACGAACTCGGCCAGGTCAGCAACGCCGCAGCAGACATCATCGCCTCCGCGGAGGCCGCCCCGGACAACACCCAGCTCAGGCTCGGTGCCGTGCTGAGGCTGCTCGAAATGGACCGGGTTGAAGAAGCAGCCAACCTCGTCGACAGCGCGCTCGAGCGCAGACCGACAGATCTGAACCTGATGGTCGGTGCCGGCGACACGTTCAGCGGTGCCGACCAGCACCGCACTGCACTCGCCTACTACGAGCGTGCATGGGAGCAGTCCAAGACGATGGCCGTCGGAAGGCGTCTTGTCACGTGCCTCCTCGATCTGCCCAGACCCGACGAACGCCGAGCCCGCGAAATCGCGCGCAGCGCCGAGATCTCAGATACCGAAAACCCCGCGACATTCCTGCTCCGCGCTCTCATCGATTCAAAGACAGGCAACACACAGAACCTCCGCGCAAACCTCGTCGAGGCCTACGAACTCGTCAAGAACGACCGCCAGAGAATCGGTTGGTGGATGAGTAACGCCAGCGAACTGATCGGCACGAATGACGACATGATCACCCTCCTGAGCGACATCGACAGCGACCGCTCGCTCACGCCATGGGCCTCGTTGTTCTATGCCCAGATGCTGGTGAACCAGGAAGGCCGGGAGCGAGAGGGCATCGGCAAGCTCGACACCATCATCGAGACGACCCAGGATCAGCTGATCAAGCTGACCGCGTACAAGGTCCGCTCGATGGCCCGCTACAACCTGGGCAACCATGCCGCGGCTGCCAATGACATGCAACTGGGCTTGGATATGGCCCCCAACGACTCTGAACTGCTCAACAACCTCGCGTACGTGCAGGTCCGCCACCTGAATCAGGCAGACAGCGCGATCGAGCTCGCCAGACAGGCGATTGCCGCAAACCCCGGCATGCGGGAGGCATACGACACGCTCGGGCTGGCACACCTGGCTCGAGGGGAATCTGCAGAGGCGATCGCAGCCCTCGAAACCGCACTCAGCATGGCCCAATCGGATGCCGATAGGGCTCCTGTGCTTATCCATCTTGCCAGAGCAAGGCTGGAGTCCGGTAACGTCGGTGGAGCGCAGGAGGCGGCTCAGCTGGCCAGGGAGATTTCCATTAACCAGCCAGACCAAGTCAGTGACGAGACCAAGGAAGAACTGGAACAGATCCTCGATGCGATCCGGAATCAGTAAGTAGTGAATGAGTACGGCGCAGAACGCCGGGTGATTGAGTTCTTGAGAAAGCAGATATGAGCACCGCAGCACCCACAACAAGACCGATCGTCCCGCAGGCGGCGAGACCACACTCGCCCTCCTCGGCGAGCCAGAAACCGGTCCAGACCATCGACCCGATCAAGCTCTTCAAGAAGTACTTCTGGCTGCTGGTCGTCGCCGGGATCATCGGCATCGCTATCGGTGTTGGCTCATTCCTCGCGCTCCGCAAGTTCCTCCCCCGCTACGACGCGCAGGTCTACTTCAAGGTCCTCCCCGCCACCACCGACCCGCTCGAACCAACCACAGAAGGCGGCAACGAGAAGGCACTCGAACGCTTCATGGCCACCCAAGCCCAAACCATGGTCTCCGACAAAGTCCTCGACAAAGCAATCCGCTACCCCGGGTACCAGACAAACGCGCCAGTGTGGATCGAACAGTTCACAGGCGCCAACGGTGCGATCGACACCTCCGCCGCGATCCGCGACTTGCAGGAGATCGTCTCCTCGCGCCCGATCGCGAAGTCCGACTTCATCGTCCTGACCGTCAGCTACAAAGAGCCTCAGGACGCGACCTTCATCGCGCAGAAAATCAGAGAGGCGTACAGCTCAGAACTCAGCAGCGATACCGATAGCCTGCAGGACGAGCGACGAGAATCGCTCAGCCGATCCATCGAGAACCTCGTCGATCAGATCGAGGAGCAGGAGCGCGCCCGCGACCGCATCATCACCGAGAACCAACTCGAATCAATCGAGGCGAAGACGAGTGAGGCCTCGTATGTGCTCGCCGGGTTCATCCAGGAACGCAGCGTCGTGCAGGATCAGATCACGATGCTGCTTACACAGCAGCAGGAGTACGAGCGTGTCCTCTCGGCGCCGGGCGGCACCATCTACCCAGAAGATATCAGAACCGCCGCGGAATCTCACCCACTCGTCACACAAACACTCTCAACACTCCAGCAACTCCAGGCGAGCGATCGATCGCTGGAAAAGCAGGGCCTCGGGAACAAGCACCCGGTCCGAGTCAACATCCAGGCACAGATCGACGGCCTCCGCGAAGAACTCGATGTCACACGTAACCAAATCATGTCGACTCAGTTCAACGGCATGCTCGACACGATCCGCCGGAGCCTGCTGCAAATGCGGGCCCGCGAGGATCAATTCCTCGACAAGATCGACGAAGCCAAGGAGCGTCTGAGCGAGCTGGCAAAGCTCGAGCAGGAGATCAACGAGCACGACCGCAAGATCGAAAGCCTCGGCGAACGACGAGATGAGACCCAGTTCGCACTCGACAACCTCAACACCATCGCCGGCATGGAAAGCTCCGACCGCGTCGCGGTCTTCCAGCGCGAGAAACTTCCCGATCACATGGCTTTCCCCCGCGCAATCATCATTGTCCCCGCGGGCTTTGTTCTATTCGTGGGTCTCACCGCGGGCCTGATCGTCCTCCGCGAACTCCTCGACCAGCGCGTCAAAGGACCGGCTGACGTCGCGATGATCCCGCGCACACCCGTGCTCGGCATCATCCCCCTTGCAAGCGAAGACCCGTCGAGGCCCGAGCGCCCCGAGACCGCGTTCCACGACCGACCCACGGGCATCATGGCTGAGAGCGTCCGCCAGCTTCGTGAATCGGTCGTCAAGAAAATGCAGCAGGCGGGCCACCGCTCGGTGCTCGTCGTCCCGGCGACTCCCGAGTCCGGCGCAACGACGCTCGTCACGAACCTCTCCGAGGCAAGCGCACGAGCAGACCTCAAGACACTCGTGATCGACGCGAACCTCCGCAGGCCGCGCATCCACGGCCTCTTCAACCTCGAAGCCAACCCGGGACTCGTCGATGTCCTCGCCGGCGCTGCCACCATCGAGGACGCGATCTGCACCACCGACAACCCGAAACTCGACGTGCTCACAGTCGGTTCGGCTGAGCACCGCGTCTTCGAGCGGATGGTGACCGACCCGATGGGCGAACTGCTCGCCAAGCTCGAGTCGCGTTACGACATGGTCATCCTGGACACGGCTCCCGCCATCGTCGCTGGTGACGCGGTCGGGCTCGCACAACGCTGCGGTGCCACGATCCTGGTCGCCCGCGCGATGAACGAGAAACGCGGCACGGTCGCGAGGCTCAAGAACGAACTCAGCGATACTCGTGCAGAGTTTCTTGGAGTTCTCATCAATGCTGTCAGGCCCTCCGCGGGCGGATACCTCCGCAAGAACTACCGCGAGGCACACGCCTACCAGCAGAAGGGACGTAAGGCCGCCAAGGCCTGAGTCGGAGCCAAGAATCTGCCGTGACGGCGAAGAGCAACCCCAATTCGGGCCTCCCGCGCACGCTCGTGACGGGCGGCTCCGGCTTCATCGGTTCGCACCTGACCGAAAGGCTGCTCAGCGCCGGTCGCGAAGTCGTCGTCGTCGACAACCTCTCTACTGGCCGGCGATCAAACCTCCCCGATGCCCACGATCGTCTGACGGTGATCGAGCAAGATCTCGCCAAGGTCGTGTCTGATCTGGGCAAAGGCAATAAGCTCGGCGCGTTCGACGAGATCTACCACCTCGCCGCAGCGGTCGGTGTCAAGCTCGTCATGGAACGCCCCGCCGAAGCGATCGAGACCAACGTCTCGCTCACCGCTGACCTGCTGACCGCCTCGCTCCGCTCTGGCCCGGGCGGCGCACCGTCGCGTGTGCTCATCGCGTCGAGCTCCGAGGTCTACGGCAAAGGCGTCGGCGAAGTCTTCAGCGAAGAAGACGACGTCGTCTACGGCCCCACCACAGTCACACGCTGGTCCTACGCAGCGAGCAAAGCCCTCGATGAGCACCTCGCTCTGGCGCACCACAGACAGTCGGGCCTGCCCGCGGTCATCGTTCGGTTTTTCAACACCGTCGGCCCTCGACAGGTCGGCAAGTACGGCATGGTGCTCCCACGATTCGTCGAAGCCGCACTCGCGGGCGACCCGCTGACCGTGTTCGGTGACGGCACCCAGTCCCGGTGCTTCTGCGATGTGCGCGATGTCGTGGGCGTGCTCCCAGAACTGATGTCACGAGACGCGTGCGCAGGCCGAGTATTCAACGTTGGTTCCGATCAGCCGATTACAATCAACGAACTCGCCGGAGCCGTGATCGCCGCGACAGGCTCGTCTTCCAGGATCGAGCACACGCCCTACTCCGCCGCGTACCCACGAGGGTTCGAGGACCTGAGGCGCCGGCGCCCGGACCTGACCAGACTCCGCGACGCCGTGGGGTTCGAAGCACGTGTCCCGCTCGAGAAGACCATCGCTGATCTCGCCGAGGCGATCCAATCGGAGAGCGTGGCGTGATCCTCCAGGACTCCCAACTGCTGAACGACTTCATGCCCTCTCTCCCGCCCGAAGAGACAGAGGCGATCACCCAAGTCGCCTCCCGCACGAGTATCTTCCAGGGCTATGTCGGTGTCTTCATCGTCGCATTTCTGGTGACGCTCTTTGCGACCCCGATCATGCGCAGGCTCGCGGTCAAGAACAACATCGTCGACCACCCGACCGATCCGCGGAAAGTGCACAAACAGCCGACCGCCTACCTGGGCGGCGTCGCTGTCTTCCTCGGGCTCATGGGCGCGATGGTCTTCTCGATCCTCGCGACTCAATTCCCGGGTCTCATCGAATACCACGGCACCGAGCAATCCCTGCCGACCTCTAGCAAGATGCTCCCATTCTCGATCCTCTTGGGCATGACCGTGATCATGTTCGTCGGCCTCTTCGACGACATCATGGGGATCAGCCCGAGACTCAAGATTTCTGGCCAGCTCTTCGCCGCCGCGGCGCTCGCCCTCGATCAGGTCGGCGTCAAAGTCGCCGCGGGGCTGATCCTGCCGCTGGCGAGTTTCTTCGGTATCGACACAGTCGTGATCAACGGTGAACCGACCATCGGCATCGCGTTCGGCATGAACACATGGTTCTTCGGGAACGGGTTCGACCTCATCTACTGGTCCGGTGCCGCCGTCATCACCATCTTCGTGCTGGGCGGGTGCAACGCCGCGAACCTCATCGACGGGCTCGACGGCCTCCTCTCAGGCGTGACTGCGATCGCCGCCGCGGGCATCCTCGTCATCGCTCTCACCATGGCCCTCTTCGACGACGGCCCACGTGACACGCAGCGCGTGATCCTGGCTCTGGCGATCGTGGGCGCCTGCCTCGGGTTCCTCCCCCACAACTTCAACCCAGCAAACATCTTCCTGGGGGATTCGGGCTCTCTGCTCCTCGGGTATTGCATGGTCGTGCTCATCCTGATGCTGGGCGACACGGGCAAGACGCACCTCGTCGTCGCGGGCCTTGTCGTCTTCGCGATTCCCATCATGGACACCGCTCTGGCGATCATCCGCCGGAAGTTGTCCGGCAAGAAGATGAGCGACGCCGACGCGAACCATCTCCACCACATGCTCAAACGATCGCTCGATGTGAAGGGCGCGGTTTTCGTGCTCTACGGCATCGGTCTCGCATTCGCTGGCCTCGGGATCGCCGCCAGCTTCGGTCGTGCCCGGGTTATCTACGCGATCATCCTCGTGCTCGCGAGTTTCATCGGGGTGACCGCCATCAAAATCGCCCGACGCAACGCGATCGAGGCCGAGATCGTGGGCAAGATCAGCAAGGGCGCTGCAACAACCACAAATGACAGCAACACCGAGGCTTCCGACAATCAATCATCCGCCGCAAAGCGGGGATGAGCCTCTATACTCGCCGCATGACCGGCGAGACACCCAACACAAACAACAGCAACGCCCCCCGAGTCATCGCGCTCATGAACCAAAAAGGCGGCGTCGGGAAAACCACGACCACCGTCAACCTCGCCGCGGCCCTGGCGCGTCAGGGACAGCGAACCCTCGTCATCGATCTGGACCCGCAAGCCCACGCGACGCTGCACCTGGGCGTTGACCCCGCTTCGCTCGAGACCTCCGCCTACGACGTGATCCTGAGCCCCGATGCCGAGATTACGGGCGCGATCCGCAAAATCCGCGAGAATCTCTGGGTCCTGCCCGCCGAGACCGATCTCGCCGCGATCGAGAACGAACTTCAGACCGCCCAAGACAGGAATCAGCGTCTCACCAACGCGATCAAAGTGGTCTCGAACAGGTTCGACGCCGTCCTCCTCGATTGCCCGCCCGCGCTCGGCCTGCTCACTCTCAACGCGCTGGCAAGCGCCGACGAGGTATTGATCCCGATGCAGGCGCACTTTCTGGCGCTCCAAGGCGTCAGCAAGCTGCTCGAGACCGTCACACTCGTGCGCCAATCGCTCAACAACGACCTGAGCGTACTGGGTGTGGTGCTCTGCATGCACGAGAAACAGACCACGCTCTCGCAGGAAGTCGTCGCCGACCTGGAGGAATTCTTCGCAAGCGCCTCGGGCACCGAGGTCGCGTGGTCGAACGCCCGTGTGCTCTCTCCTCCGATCCGGCGCAACATCAAGCTCGCCGAGTGCCCGAGCTTTGGGCAGACGATCTTCGAGTACGCACCCACCGCCGCCGGCGCGCAGGACTACACCGATCTCGCGCTCTCCCTTCTCGGCAAAGCCAAGGCCGAGAACACCCAGCCAGAGCCCGCCCCCTCGCAGGAAGAACCCGCCAAGGCAGCACCCGCTAAACCGAAAGTTGAAGCCGAGGTCGAGCCCAAACCCTCAACCCAGGCCGCGGATCAGATCGAGCAACCTAGACAGCACAACCAACCCTCAAACATCCAGTCCTACACCCCCTCGCCCTACGGCGACCCGTACCCGGACTTCCGCGTGTGATCACGATCCCTTTCCCGCGCTGGCTCCGCGTGCTGGCGTTCATCGTCTTTGCGCTGATGGTGTTCATTGCAACGCACTGGCCCCAGCTGCGCATCGAGGGACCAATCCCAAGACCAGACCTGTTCATCCACTTCGCTGTCTTCGGGCTTTGGGCGCTCATGCTCAACATCTCCGGACTGCTCGGTGAGCCCGGCAACCTGCGAACCTCCGTCCTCTGCTTTGGGGTCGGGCTTGTCTACGCGGCGTTCGATGAACTGACACAGATGATCCCCGGGCTCGGGCGGTTCGCGGGGATCGACGACTACCTCGCAAACGCGGGCGGGCTCGCGATCGGGTGCAGCCTCTCATTGCTCGTGCGCACGAAACCGGAACCAAAGCCGCTCCGGCGGTAGGCTCTTGACGTGCCGCAGGACGCGCCAACCAACTCAATCGCGAAGAACACGCGTACCGTCGCGTCGGTCACGCTGCTCTCACGCTTCTTCGGGTTGGGCCGAGACCTGGTCACCGTCCGCCTCTTCGGCGACTCGCTTGTGGGCTCCGCGTTCGCCGCCGCGTTCGCGATACCCAACCTCTTCCGCCGGCTGCTGGGAGAGGGCGCGCTCTCCGCGGCGTTCATCCCCCGCTACACACGCCTGCACGAAGAGAACCCCGAACTCGCCGAGCGCTACGCGTCACTGATCGTCGTCTCTCTCGCGCTGATCACCGGCGCTCTGCTCATGATCGGTGAAGCCATCGCCATCACACTCTGGCTCACCTCAGACGACCAGGCCCGAGCGATGAGCTTCAAGCTGATCGCGGTCATCCTGCCCTACATGCCACTCGTCTGCACGACCGCCATCCTCGGGGGCATGCTCCAGGTGCACGGCAGGTTCCTCCCGCTTGCAGCCGCTCCGATCATCCTGAATGTCAGCATGATCACCGTCACCGCAGTCGCGCTCCTGACGGACACACCGCCCGAATCCGCAGCGGTCTGGATCGGGTTCTCGACCCTGTTCGCGGGCGCGATGCAATTCGCATGGGCGCTCTTCGAGCTTCGCAAGCGAACAACCTGGCGCCGCGCTCTCGCGCCAGCGAGGGCCGAGGGCTCCAAGACGCTGCGCAAATTCCTGCCAGTACTCATCGGGATGGGCACGCTCCAACTCAACACGCTGGCGGACACCGTGATCGCGATGTGGCCCGTTTGGATCGGACCGAAGCTGTTCGGGCAACCGGTCCCGATGGACGAGGCATCAAACGCCGTGCTCGGGTACACACAAAGGCTCTACCAGTTCCCGCTCGGTGTGTTCGGGATCGCCGTCGCGACCGCCGCGTTCCCAGCGCTCGCGCGAGCCGCCAGCGACAAGAGCCGATTCTCCGAAACCGTCTCCCACGGCCTGCGTCTCTCGCTCTTCATCGGGCTCCCCGCCAGCGTCGGGCTCCTGCTCGTTCGTGACGATCTCGTCCGTGTCATGTTCTCAGGCGGCGGCGGATTCAGCGATGAAGGCCTGCGCCGCTCGTCCGCGGTGCTCGCCGGGTACGCGGCAGGTGTGTTCGCCTACTCCCTCAACCACATGCTCAGCCGCTCGTTCTATGCGCTCGACGACACCAGAACGCCCATGCGCGTGGGCATCGCGATGGTCGCCTTGAACATGGCGCTCAATCTCTCGCTCATCTGGTCGCTCAAAGAAGCCGGGCTCGCCTGGGCGACCGCGATCTCGGCTTCTGGCCAGACCGTCCTGCTCGCCGTGATCCTCCGCAAGCGCCTCGTGTCCTGGTCGGACCTCTTCGCGGGCGCCGCACGGACCTTCCTCATCTCCCTGGTCATGGGCGGCATCGTGTGGGGCCTGCTCTTCGTCCTGCCCGAGTCCAAGTCGTGGTCGAGCAGCATGCTCAGGCTCGCCGTCTCGGTCGGCGGCGGGATCGCGGGCTACCTTGTGCTGGCAGCCGGGCTCCGCTCGCCCGAACTCAAGTGGCTCGTCAAGGGAACGTGATGGCGCGCATCGACCTCAAAGGCAAACCGATCGCGATCACCGGCGCCTCCAGCGGCATCGGCGGCGCCACCGCCGTCGCGTGTGCCAAAGCGGGCATGCCCGTCGCACTGGCGGCCAGGCGAACAGATAAACTCGACGCACTCGTCAGCCTTATCAAATCAGACGGAGGCGAAGCGATCGCCGTCGCGTGCGATGTCACGAAACCCGACGACTGCGCGCGGCTCGTCGATGAGACCGCAAGCGCCTTTGGATCGATCTACGGCGTGTTCGCCAACGCCGGCTTCGGCGAGAAACACGACCTGCTCGAAATGCCAGAACAGAACCTCCGCGAGATGTTCGAGGTCAACTTCTTCGGCACGATCAACACCATCCGCCCCGCGATCGAACAGATGAAACCCAACAAGTCGGGCCACGTGCTCATCTGCACGAGCTGCCTCTCGGCGCTGCCCTCACCGGGCTACAGCATCTATTCCGCGACGAAGTCAGCCCAGCACCACATCGGGCGCGCGCTCGGCGTGGAACTCGAGAATTTCGGGATCGAGGTCACAACCGTTCACCCTGTGCGCACACGGACAGAGTTCTTCGACACCATGCAAGAAAGGCAGGGCACGGAGCGAAGTCCCGCTAAGAAAGACAAGGGCCAGCTGCCCGAGTTCGTTGCAAGGCGTGTGCTCTCAGCGCTTCGGAACCCGAGACCCGAGGTCTGGATGAGCGAACCCGCAAGGCGCGGATTCCTCATCGCGGCTCACCTCCCGCGGTTCACCAACCGCCTCCTGCGCGACAGATATAACCAGAGCTAGCCCGCTAGAACCAGCAGCACAACCGCGTGAGCCTCGATCGCCCGGCCCTCGCCGACAGCGTCCACCTTCTCGTGCGTCTTGCCTTTGACGTTCACCAGCCCCTTGTCGATCCCGATCAGACGCGCGATGTTGCCGCGGATCTGTTCTTTGATGGGCGACAGCTTCGGGCGCTCGAGGATGACCGTGAGGTCGAGGTTCGAGACCGCGTAACCCGCCCGCCGAGCCCGGTCCGCGGCTTCGAGCAGGAACTGATCAGATGTTGCGCTCTCCCACCGCGGATCCGTGTTCGGAAAGAGCTGCCCGATATCGGGCTCGCCCAGAGCTCCCAGGATCGCGTCTGTAACCGCGTGCAGAGCGGCGTCGCCGTCGGAATGGCTGACCGGGCCCATGTTGTGGTCGAGACCGACCCCACCGAGGACCAGCGATCGGCCCCTGCCATCGGGCTCGCGGGGTTCGAGCCGATGCAGGTCGTAGCCGTGACCAACGCGGAACGGGGGGTGCTGATCCATACGGACACTGTACCGGGCGGAACCGAATCGAGGGACCGGTTCCGGGTGGACGACGGAGGGCGAACTCGTCGATAGACTCTCTGGGCCTCCCGGCTTGGGGGGCGACGTTACGGAGATTAGACAGATGACCAACCGCCGCCCTGTCCTTCTGACCGCCTGCTTGGGCCTTATGTCCGCCCTGCTCGTCGGGTGTCAGTCTTCGAAGGATGCCCACTCGTACGAGAGCACCCCTTACCAGCCTCTGACGGTCACCATCGTTGATTCGACCACGGGCGAGTCGCTCTGGGCGATGGATGTCCCCGTCAACCAGAAGCTCAAGATCCGGTTTTATGACGACCGCACCACCGACGACGCGACCGGCAACCGCCAGGCAATGATGCGGTGGGATCTCATGGAGCCGAGCAAAAACAGCGGCTCGCTCAACAACGAGATCGCGGTCCCGCTGGCCCACTCAAGGCGGATCGATGTCACCCTTCGTGATGTACCAGAATTTGCGACCTCGGGCGGATATGTCGCCCCTCGGACGCCCAGCGATGCACCCCCGACCTCGGGCGACCTGCTCCCGTCTGAGATGGACCCGCAAGGCGAGCGTCGCGACAACCCCCCGTCGCTCGATCCCATCGATATCGAGAGCGATGGCGGCTGATTCAGCGCCCAGACAGGCGACTCGGCGGGCCGCACGCCCAACGATGAACCATGCCCCCGGCTGAGAACCCGATGATCAACCTGATTCGGCAGTGCTCGCGTTTACGCGTGGTGCTGCCGATTCTTCTTGCGCTCGTCGGGCTCGGGCTATGGGCAAGCGTGTCCTTTGGCACCGAGAACCTGGCCAATCTTCCGGAGCAGGTCTCCAAGACGATCAGGTACGAGATTCGCCTGCCCCGCGCACTCTGTGCCGCGATCGTGGGCATCGACCTCGCCGTCGCGGGAGTGCTCCTGCAGGCGGTCATGCGCAACCCGCTGGCGGCGCCCAACATCATCGGCGTCACAGCGGGCGCGGGCCTCGCCGCGACGGTCGTGCTCGTCCTGCTGCCCGAGTTCACAGCCTCGCTGCCCGATGACCACTTCCTGCACACGAACGCGGGCGCGATCCTCCCCGCCGGTGCGTTCATCGGCGCGATGGTATCCGGGCTCACGGTCTACGCGCTCAGCTACCGCCCGGGCTCCGGCGCCAGCCCGATCCGAATGGTCCTCGCGGGCATCGCGATCACCGCGATGCTCGGCGCCATCACGACCTACCTCCTGATCGCCTACCCGGACCGGAACCAGGCAGCCATCCAGTGGCTCTCGGGCTCGCTCAACGGCCGGGGCTGGGATCAGGTGCACTTCGTCAAGTGGTACAGCATCGCCGCGCTGCTCGCGGTCATCCCCATGATCCCATCGCTCGATGCGCTCCGGCTCGGTGACGACGCGGCAAGGGGTCTCGGAGTCCGCGTCGAGTTCATCCGATTCAGCGCGCTGGCACTGGCGTGCCTGCTCGCCGCCAGCGCGGTCTCTGTCGCGGGCAACATCACGTTCATCGGGCTCATCATCCCCCACATGCTCAGGTTCATCGTCGGGTCGAAGCATCTGGCGCTCATCCCCGCCACGGCTCTGGGCGGCGCCGCGCTGCTGCTCTACGCGGACCTTGGCGCACGAACCGTGCAGAAGCCACAGGAACTGCCTGTCGGGATGATCACCGCGCTGCTCGGCGGGCCCTACTTCATCTTCTTGATCATGACGACGAGGTCGATCCGGTGAACCTGGCGTGCGAAGGCATCTCGGTTCGTTTCGGCCGCGCTAACCCGGTGCTCGGACACCCGGAGCCCGTCTCGCTCGAACTCGCGGAGAAAGACTTCACCGCGATCATCGGCCCCAACGGGTCGGGCAAGTCCACGCTCCTGCGCACGCTCTCACGGCTCCAGAAACCAACCACCGGCACGGTGCTGCTCGGCGGCTCTTCCCTCTCCAAAATCAAACCCAAGGAGATCGCGCGCAAACTCGCGCTCGTACCCCAGTCCCCCCCCGTCCCCCACGACATGACCGTGACCGACCTCGTCGCGCACGGCAGGCACCCACACCGAGGCGTCAGCGAGCACCTGCTCGGACGTGATCGGGAGATCGTCGAGAACGCGATCAACCGGTGCGACCTCAAGGCCTTCGCCGAGCGTCGTATCGCGACACTCTCGGGCGGCGAGAGGCAGCGGGCATGGATAGCCGCGGCTCTCGCGCAGGAACCAAGAGTGCTGCTGCTCGACGAGCCGACGAGCGCCCTGGACATCAGGCACCAGCTCGAGGTCATGGACCTCCTGCGGAGCCTCAACGAGCACGATCACATCACGATCGGGATCGTGGTGCACGACATCAACCTCGCAGCGCGGGTCTGCAGCAGGGTCGTGGCGCTCAAATCAGGCCAGATTGTTGCCGACGGAACACCCGAAGCAGTGATCACACCCGATCTATTGAGACTCGTTTTCAATGTGGAAACAGAGATAAGCCCGGACCCCGTCATGGGGACCCCTACCTGTCGGTTCCTCTCCCCGATCGCGTGCGCCGTCGAATAATTTTGATTTTCTCGGAACACGCCCGGAACGGATGCGAAACTCCAGTTGGATGAACTCTCATCCATGGCACAGCTTTAGAACATGCAGAAGGTGTGGAGGTGTGTGTGCTACTTACCGCTGCTATGACATTGATATGTGCGGGCACCGCTCAAAGCCCCGAGCCGAGACTAGAAACCGCTGCCGCAGACGGCCGGGTCACCGCAATCGCCGCAACCCCGGTCAGAGTAGACGCAAAAGGTTCAATTCTTGAGTTCGGCGACACAGTCCAGCTCGGTCGAGGCGTATCTCGCGGATCGGGCGCTTGCGATCAGAACGGGTACATCACACCGACCGATTTCACCGCGTGGATCGCGGCTTTCAATCAGGGCCAGTCAGGCCCGATCTGCAGTCCTTAGAACGCCTCACGCTCGAACGAGGCGATCACCCATCTTTGGCGCGTAGAGACGCATCGCATCCCGCGTGTCGACAACCAGCTTCGAATGCTCGGCGATCATCTCGTAGTCGAACGCCGAGTGGTTCGTGGAGATGACAACCGCGTCGTACGACGCGAGGGTCTCGGGCGTGATCTCAACGCTCGTCAGGCCGAGGTCGTAGTGGCGCATCTTCCAGGTGGCCCCGATATGCGGGTCGCTATAGTCAACGCGGGCGACGCGCTCGCGCAGCAGTTCGATGAGCTCGAAGCTCGGGCTCTCTCGGACGTCATCGACGTCGGGCTTGTACGCGAGCCCGAGGACGAGAACACCGGCCCTCTTCGCCGCCAGGCTCCGCTCTTCGAGCGCCCTGGCGGTTTTCTCAACGACATACGCGGGCATCGCGTGGTTGATCTCGCCCGCAAGCTCGATGAACTTCGCGTCGTGCCCGATCTCCTTGGCGCGCCACGCGAGGTAGTACGGGTCGATCGGGATGCAGTGGCCGCCCAGCCCGGGCCCGGGCCAGAAGGCCTGGAACCCGAAAGGCTTCGTCGCCGCGGCTCGGATGACCTCGAACACGTCGATGCCCATGTCAGACAGGATGACCTTCATCTCGTTGACGAGCGCGATATTCACGGCGCGGTAGACGTTCTCAAGGATCTTCGCCGCCTCGGCGACCTCTGCCAACGAGACGGGCACAATCTCCTTGATCCCGATGCGGTAGAGCTTGGCCGCCAGATCCGTCGCGGTCTCGTCGAGACCGCCGACGAGCTTCGGGATGGTCGCCGTCGCGTGGCTCTTGCGGCCCGGGTCCTCGCGCTCGGGGCTGAACGCGACAAGGAAGTCTTCGCCCGACTCAAGTGTGGTCCCGACCGCCTTGGCACCCTCGTAGATCGCGTCAAGGAACTCGCGCCGGGTCGTCCCCGGGTAGGTCGTTGACTCCAGCACGATCAGCTGACCCGGGCGCAGCGCCATCCCGATGTCACGACCGGTCGTCACAACGTACGACAGATCAGGCTCGCGGTTTCCCTTGAGGGGCGTGGGCACGCACACGAGCACCGCATCGGCCTCTCTCAGCCTCACAAAGTCGGTCGTTACATCAAACCGGTCCGACTCGGCGAGCTCTTTGACCATGTCATGGCCGAGGTGCGAGAGATAGTTTGTGCCTTCGTTAAGCGCCTTGATCTTGGCGGGATCAACATCAAACCCGATGACCCGGACACCGCCGCTGTGCAGCGCGGAGGCGAGCGGCAACCCCACGTAACCAAGCCCGATGACACCAACAACCGCGGAGCGGCTCTCGATGCGTTCGCCGAGTTGTTTGATGTGGTCGTTCAAGATGTGAGGTTATCCCTGAATCGCTCTGAAGGCATCGATGATCCGGTCCGAGTTGACATCGAGCGAGAACTCCTCGATCACACGCTCTCTGCCCCCAACGCCGAGACTTTCCCGAGTGCCGGGATCGGTCAGAAGCTCTTCGAGCACATCGGCGAGCGCCATTGCGTCCCCGCCTGGCACAAGCCTACCGCTCCTGCCGTCCTCGATCAGCTCACGGATCGCGGGCAGGTCACCCGACACGGTTGCGACGCCGCAGGACATGGATTCCATAAGCGCGACCGGGATGCCGTCGCGGTCGCCCGAGCTGTCGTCCCGGCAGGGCAGGCAGAAAACAGACGCCGTCTGTACGAGTGTACGGATCTCATCGTTCGGCTTCGCTCCAAGAAGCTCGACCGATTCGCCGACGCCGTGCCGTTCTATGCCGATTTCCAACGCCTCGCGCATGGGCCCGTCACCCGCGATCTTGCAGGCGAATGCGACGCCCCGCTCTTTGAGCAAGCCGCACGCCTCGATGAGCGTGTCGATGCCCTTCTTCTCGACGAGCCTCGCGACACAGACGATGACCCGATCCTGCTGCGCGGTCGGCTTGAAGTCATCTGTATCCACCCCGCAGCGGATCACAGGCCTGTTGTTCCGCTCGGCGGGCAAGACCGAGCCGTACCATTTGTTGTGCCACGTGCTGATGCACGACACGAACTCGGCCCTGTGCAGCTTGATCTCCAGCAGCGTCCGGTGCCTGAACAGGTCGTTGGCGTGTCCCGTGAAGCTGAACGTGATGCCCAGCTGTCGGGCGGCGTACATCGCGATGGTCGTCGGAACGTGCGCGAAGTGCGCGTGGATGTGTCTGACACCGGTCGGCCTGACGCGTCTTGCAAGACTGATCGCCGCGAGGTTCTGAAAGATCGTCTTGAACCGGCCCGTGAGCGTGATGTCCTTCGCAGAAAGCGCGTCGTAGCGCCCGACGATCAGCGTGCCCACCGTGCGGACCGGGTGCGCAAAGAGCTCGGCGATGACGTCGAGCCAGATCGAGAAAAACCCACGCCCGTACACACACAGTGCCTCGCTCTGCAGCTGCACGAGCCTCTCGTCTACGAACGTCTCGGTCGGCCTGTGCACACTCGCAACCCGGACATCCAGCCCCTTGTCGCGCAGGGCGAGCACTTCTCGATACACGAACGTCTCCGAGAGCTTCGGGAGCTGCGAAGCTAAATAGAGGATGGGGACCAGCTCAGGCATCGCTGCCCGCCGGCGTTGGGCCCTTGTACTCGATGATCCGCGTGCGTTTGCCCCGCAATCGATTGAACACAAAGGTCATGATCCCGATCAGCATCGCGGGCTTGGCGAGCATGATGAACGTCGCCTGCAGCCTCGCATCGGATCTCGTCTTCCCGCGGATCCGCTGGCGTGCAAACATCCGGAACCACTGCACGGCATAAATCAGCAGCAGCAGCAAAATGCTCAGCCCGTATGTCCAGTACGCCGTGAGCAACGCCACCAGCGGGAGCGCCGCCGCCCAGAAGATCGGTCGCAAGGTCGGGATGACGTAATACCGCTCGGGCGACCTGCCGTGCATCCATGCTCCCTCTGCCGCGGCGTGCCCTGCGCGCACGATCCGCTTCCACCACTGCCCGAACGAGTCCATCGCCGCGTCGTGGTACGTCATCTCGAGATCCAGACGCCGAACCCGCCAGCCTTCCTTGCGGAGCCTGAAGCAGAGCTCGGGCTCCTCGCCCGCGATGACCGACGGGTCGTACCCCCCCACCGACTCGAGCGCCCGCGCACGGAAGAGCGCATCGCCGCCGCAGCTCTTGGCGTTGCCGATGGGCGTGTCCCACTCGATATCCGTAAGCCTGTTGTAGATCGACGCGTTCGGGAACCGCTCACGCCGTCTGCCGCACACAACCGCGATCGTCTCGTCGTTGTCGA
This sequence comes from Phycisphaera sp., assembly GCA_003712165.1. Classification (GTDB taxonomy): domain Bacteria; phylum Planctomycetota; class Phycisphaerae; order Phycisphaerales; family UBA1924. The sequence goes on along the minus strand of RHLH01000001.1, from coordinate 665,899 downwards.
GCGACGCCCTCGCCTTCTCGATCCATCCCTGGCGGACCTCGCAATCGCCGTCAACGAACTGGACGTACTCAAGCTCGGGGAGCAGCTCTTTGAGCCTCGCATAGCCCTCGTTGCGCGCACGCGCCGCGGTGAACGGTTGGCTGAGATCCAGCTCAACCACCTCGACACCGAGTGATCTGGCAAGCTCCCTGCTGCCGTCCGTCGAACCCGAATCGACGTACACCATGTGATCGACATCGTCCACGAGCGCCTTCAGGCACGCCTCGAGACGCTCGCCCTCGTTCCGACCGATCGCGACTGCACCGATGCTCCCCATCACACACCGCTCCGTGCACGCTGGAAAGCCATGGGTGTACTCGACGCAACATCCTTGAAGTTCGCGCAGGTGAGCTTTGTCCCGAGCCAGCCACCCAGCACCGCCAGGTCTTCGTCGTACAAACGCTCAAGCTCGGCGCGCTTCGGCTCAGCGAGCTCGGGCTTGCTCGACATCTTCCAGAATCCCTTGGCCCAGTCTCGCACACCCTGCGGCACGAGCCCCGTCCGAATCTGCTTCAGACCCGGCGCTCCGAGGATCGCGTCCCGCACGGGACTCTTTCGCATCCGCTGGCTCGACACGTTCTGGTCACCAGACTCGACCCAGCTCGGCGTTCCCTCGTATCCCAGGAACTCGCACACGCGAGTCAGCTCCTCTTGCGGGGCGCTGCGAATCCGCTCGTTGAACACGGGCAAGATCCGGTCCGGCCCGTACGCCTCAAGCCAGGGCGCAAGCTGCATCGCGTACCTGCCGTAGTCGATCATCCAGGAGTTCATCAGGAGCTCTTCTTCGATCGGCCCCGTGATCAGCCTCTGGCTCCACTCGTGGACGTACTGTGAAAGCAGCCGATCGATCGGGTGCCGCATCACGTAGATGAGCCTGACGTCGGGTAGCACCTTCTTGAATCGCTCGACGGTCTTGGGGTACGTCGGCAGCTTCGTGTAGTGCGTGCTCGCCTCGCCCACAAGCTGCGCACCGCCCGCGTCCTGAAAGAGCGACTCGTACCACTCCATGCCCTGGGCGTAAATCTCGTCGTTGCTGAAGAAGTTGGGCTCTTTGGGATCAGATACGAAAATGCCGCCCTGCGCGGCAAGCTGCACCGCGAGCGTGGTGGTCGCGCACTTCATCGCGCCGATGACGACAAAGTTTGGAAGCGTCACGACGCACCCCCGGGGCGCCAACGGCGCATCGGCTTCTTGAACGCGGTCCAGTTGTCACGGAGCGCTCGCTTGGGCGTGCCGATGCGTCGGCCTTGAAACACCCTGCGACCAACCGCGACCAACCACCCGATGGACCAGGCCAGATTCGCCGCGGCGAGGTAGAGCCTCCCACCAACACTCGCGTAGTAACGCGACCGCGACGCGTAGTAGTACTCGGGCAACCGCTTGCGTTCCGCAGCCGCGCTCTTCACGGGCGCGGTCCCGCCACGCAGATGCACGACGTGCGCCCTGGGCCAGTGGAGCACCTTGTATCCCGCGCGCCTGGCACGCCTGCAGAACTCGGCGTCCTCGAAGTACATGAAGAAGCCCTCGTCCATCGGGCCGATCTTCTCGATAACTTCCTTCCGCACCATCACACACGCGAAGCTGACCCAGTCCGCACGCGTCGGCTCCTCGAACACGCCCATCGACACGTCCCGGCTCGCAAAGAGCTTCGTGACAGGCCCGCTCTGGGCGCCCGCGATCAGCTCGCTCCAGATCGACTTGTCGCGGAAGCAAGAGTTCTGAGGCTTCCCATCAGGCCACTCGAGCCTGGGCCCGAAGAGACCCGCACCCGGTTCCTCGTGCGCCGCGCGGAGCAGCTCGTTCATCGCGCCCTCTTGCACGAGCGTGTCGCTATTGAGCAGCAGATAGAACTCGGCATCAACGCTCTTCATGCCCACGTTGTTGCCAGCGCTGAACCCGCCGTTGACATCGCTCCGCACGAGCCCCGCCCAGCCGGACCATTTCTTGTCCTTGATCGCCTTCTCGATCTTGTCTGCCGAGTCGTCTCCCGAGCAGTTGTCCACGACAAGCGCGACATCCAGCTCGTGGTCCAACTCGTTCTCGAGCGTGGCAAGACAGTCTGCCACAAGACCCGGCGTCTTGTAGTTCAGGATCACCACCGCGAGGCGTTTCGGGTTGGATCTCTGCTCATCAGACAACTGAGTGGGACCCCGTCCTTAGGCGCTCTGAGCCAGCATCTGGCTCCGGTTCTGCACGCCGTACCTGCTGCCAGACGTCAGCTTTGACTTCCGCTTCGACACAACGACGAACCCCGCGAGCCCGCCCGCGGCCATCACGTACATCGGATTGAGCATCGCGTTTGGCAGGCAGTCCATCGCGTACATACAGATAGCCGCCGCAAGCCCTGTGCCCGCCGCCAACTCGGGCGTGCACAGCTGCCTCGCATCGAACCTCAGCAGGAACACGAATACAGGCAGGAGCAACGTCGAGAACATCATGAACAGCCCGATCGACCCGTTCTGCCCGAGCGTGATGATCCAGTAGCCGTCGGTCACCGTCAGGTCGTTGCCGTCCTCGTCGTACACACGGTTGCGGCCCCAACCTCCCCAGCCGAGCAGAGGCCTCTCTAAGGCGCGCTCGGCGAGCAGGTGCTCGTTGCGGAACCTGAACTCGACAGATCCCGCACGGTCCTCAGATATCTGCGCGACCGCATTCACGATCGGCTCGTCGAAGTTGAAACCCGTCACCTGCTCGCTCATCCGCATGCCAGCGAACGCGAACGGGATCGCCGCGAACAGCACCAGCGGTGTCCGGCTCTTGAGAAAGCGCAGCGCGAACAGCGCACCGGCTGCCATCGCGAACAGAATCAGCCCGTTGAGTGCCCGGCAAACCACGAACACGCCAACGAGCCCACCCGCAACCATCCAGAACGGAACCGCCGGCCCGATCGCAGAAACTAGCCTGTACCCGATCCCGTCCTCGCGAGGCACAGCCTGCTTCCCCCGCATCCCGGGAGGCAGAAGCGGAAACTTCTCAACCGACTTGTTGTACCAGAGCCAGGCAGCCACCAGCGACGCGACGGCCATGAACACACCGAGCATCAGCCCGTGCCTCAGGAACACGAGCGGTCGGTAGCCGCCCAGCCGCCTGAGCGCCGTTCCGCCGTGGTCGTACGTGACATAGCCGTACACGCGCTTGTGCAGCTGAGGGCTGAACCGGATTTCCCACATGATCAGCGGGACATACAGCACTGCGCCCGCAATGAGAACCATCGCCAGGTGCTTCATCGCCTCGACACTCGTCACATACGTCCGACCGATCAGATAGGGCAGCCCCCAGACCTCGACCTGACTCCGGATCGAAGAAAGACCGTCGTACACACCAAGATCGTTCGAGAGCGACGTGAAGAAGGGCGAGACGCACCAGATCCCGACTGGCAGATCGATCCACGAGGGCCGCAGCCTGAGCAGCGCCGAGGTGTCGAACACCACGATGCAGAGCATGACGCTATAGGTGACCGCGGACTCACGCGTGATGTCGAGAGGCCCGAAGCTGTACTTGGCAGACCAGGGCAGAATGAGCCATCCAAACACCAGCCCGCAGAAAGCCGCGGTCCTGTTGGGCAGCAAGATGAACATCGCCGGGACCGCGCCGAAGAACCAGCCGAGCATCGCGATTTGAACAAGCGGTGTCATGCGGTTCCAAAGGCTCCGGGGCGGCCTCACGAATCGTAGTCGGCCCATTTCTCGGACCCACACCCACGACAGCCTCCCACGGATTCAGTCGGCGTTCTCGGGCCTTGGCATAAGAAAAGTCCGCCCGAAGAGCCCCTACGAGCGGGACTTCAGATCCCTGTAGCTCCGAAGCAGCGCCGGCGCCCAGAACGCGCCAGCCACCCCGCTGGCGACCGCCAGCCCGACACCTGCCTGCGCCAGCCCCGGGCTCAGCTGCGCCGCCGACAGATCGCCCGCGTACATCCCAACCGCGGATGCCCCGACCGTCAGCCAGCACGCCGCCGCGTCACGGGGCAGCACGTGAAGCCCCTTCCGCTCGGCGAGGACCGCCATCGACGCGTACCGCCCGCACTCCGAGAGCGATAACGCCGCGACGAACCCCATCATGCCGAGCGTCAAGTACCCGACCGGCGCCAATACCACGAAGCACACGATCTTCATTGCCTGACCGATCGCGACAGCCTTCGACTGCCCCACCGAGAGCAGCGCAGCCTTCGAAGTCTCGCTCAAGACATTCAAGAGCATCCCAACCGAGAGCAACTGCAGCATCCAGCCCGCCGCGAAGAACTCCTCCGGGTAGAGCGTTCGGATCAGCCAGGGCCCAGCCGCGAACATCCCGCTCGCCGCAAGCCCCGTCATCACGAGCACGGGCTCGCGCACACGGTCGAGCACGCTCGAGAGATCATCCCCTCGGTTCACGACCTTGGCGTACGCCGGGAACACGACCTGATTGCCCAGACGCATCACCGCCAGAGTCGGGAACAGCGAAAGGGTCAACGCAACGTTGAAAATCCCGAGCGCTTCCATATCGAACACCTTGCCGAAGGCAAGCCGATCGATCTGTTTGGCGAGAAAGGCGAGAATCGTCGCCAGGAATATCCAGCCGCCGAATTTCAGCAGCGTCACCGCCGCGGCTTTGTCCCAACCGATCCACACTCTCTTATCAAAGAAAACCACATGCGAAACCACCGTGCGGAAGACCGCACCCGAGACATTCCCCGCCACCAGCGCCCACACAGTCGGCGACTGGAACGCCCAGACCATCATCACCGTGAGCCCAGCGATCTGGCTGCCAAGCTCGATAAACGTGAGCTTCTTCACGTCGAGGTTGCGCTTGGCGAGGATCAGCCCCGAAGAAGCGAAACCGTTCATGAGCGTGATGACGCCCGTGATCGGGATGAGCTGCATCAGGATCGGCTCGTCGTAGAAAGCCGCGAACGGATACGCAAAGAGCCAGCACGCTCCGTACAGCACGATGCCGCGGATGGCCTGCAGCGTCCATGCGGTCCTGACGAACTCCTTCTTCGCGCCGTCTTTGTGCTGGACGACACCGAGGTTCAGGCCCATGTCGCTGAACATCCGGAGACCCTGCAAGAACGCGGTCACCAGCGCCATAAGCCCGAGCGCGCCGATGTTCTCAACGAGCAGTCGGGCGAGGATGATGTTCGACGCGAGCCTGAGAAAGTTACCGATCGCGAAGCCGCCCATCGCCCACATGGACGCGTGGACCGCGGTCTTCTTGAGCGAAGGCTGCCCCGCCTCGGAGCCGAGCGTACTCACGCGCTGGCCGCTTTCTTCGCAGGCGTGTGGTCGCTCACCGCGCCAAGCGGAGCGGCACCGCCCGTCAGCTTCTCGAAGATCGTCGCAGCACCGATCCGGCTGTCGAACTTCTCAACGATCGCGCGCCGACCCGCCTCGCCCATGCGGCGGCAAAGCTCCGCATCCGTCAGCAACGACTCGATCGCCCGCGCGAGCTTCTCGGGATCACCGGGATCAACAAGCATCCCGCTCTCGCCCGAATCGATGATCTCGCCAACCCCACCCGAGGTCGTCCCGAGCGTCGGCACGCCGAGCGACATCGCCTCCATGTACACCACGCCGAGCGGCTCGTGCCTGCTCACCGCACTAAACACGTCTGCGCTCAGCAGCTCATCGATGATCTGATCCTCGGACATCGAACCGAGGAACGAAACCGCGCCCTCGAGGCCGAGCTCACGCCTGAGTGACTCAAGTTGCTCGCGCTCGCCGCCGTCACCGATGATCCGAACCTCAAGCTCGTAGCCTTTGTCGATCAGCCGCCTCGACGCCTCCATCAGCACATCGAACGCCTTGTTGTGGTGCATCCGCCCCACGCTGACGATCCGCATCCTGCGTGCGCCGTCGGCGGGCAACGGACGGTCGATGGGCCTCGCCCAGCGCCGCGTGTCCACACCGATCCGCCCGAGCAGCGTGCGCGACTCCGGGATCGACCGGAACTTCGCGCGGACCTCATCAAGCAGCGCCTGCGTGATCGCGATCGTGAAGTTGGACTCGGCGATCTTGCGCTCGACCGCGCCGCCCCACCACGACAGGTCCGCGTTCAGCGTCAGCGAGTACGGCACACCGGTCAGCCTCTTGACCATCATGCAAATCACCGCGCTCCGCGCGACGCTGTGCGAGTGGATCCGCTCGATGCCAGCCCTGCGCACCTCGCTCGCGAGAATGCAAGCCGGTACGATCAAAGGCAGCAAGGGCCTGACCTTGCCCCTGTTTTTTGTCTTCTCCATCGTCAGCGCGAGCTTCACGCACGAGAAGAACCCCACCGGGTTCCGAAGCGCCTGCGCTGCAACGGTCCCGATCGCTCGAAGCCTGGGCCTAGGCCAGAGATACGTCGTCTCGCGCTCGGCTTCCCCCGCGAAACCGTGCCGCGCTCGGTCCTTCTCACCGGGCTTGCTCGTCGAGAAGATCCTGAGATCCATCCCCCACTCGCGGGTGTGCAGGATCTCGCGCCAGATCCAGACGTGTGTCTGCGAGGGAAACTCGGGGATGACGTAGCCGATTCGCATCGTTAGCCCAGCATAGCCCGACGAGTCACGTCGGATAGTCGCCTGCGGGCAGGCCCCCGCCCACCCTGTAAACCCGATGCCGCGCGGTTTCCCGCGCGGCACGGTTCTCTCTCCTCCCGGCCAACGGAAGGCGTTAGTTCGTAACGCCAGTCACGGTAAAGCCCTCGCGGAAGTACGCGCCGATCGCATCGGGGGTCAGGCGTGAATCCCAGTCACCCTTGCGCAGCGCCCGCATCTCGGTGATCAGCTCGCTCGCGCCACCCAGCCCGATCGAGCGAGCGTACGTGTCCAGCGTGCGCTGACCATCGACAAAGGAGCCGTCCAACTGCCGGGCGTACTGGGCGTGGTCGTTGCGCCACTCGCCCAGGTCCAGCTCGGTCGAGCCCAGCTGGAACCACTCGTCGTCTCCTGCTCGCAGGTAGTGATTGCCCTCGTAGTCCACGTTGCCAACCGTCTGACGCCTGCGGTGTTTGATCAGGGGCTTGTCGTCGTCAGAGTGGTACAGGACGTTGTCCTTAAAAGTCGCGCTGACAGCGTTGTAGTCATGAACCCGGAACGGAAGGTCCCAGTCGTGCACAACGTTGTTGGCGATGAGCGCGTTCTCGACGGGAGCCGTGTCAGGACCGTCGATCGAGATGGCGTAGGCGCTCGAGGGTGCGTTGAGGTTCTTGCTGAGGATATTGTCGGTCACGTCGACGCGGGCGGTGTGCTGAAGCACGATGCCGTCGCCTCGCGGAAGGCTCGGGTTGATGTCAACGCCTTCGAGAATGACGTTGTGCTTGATCCTGCCCTCGACGGCGTACTCGTTGTCCTTGACACCCTCGTTGCCGAACATGATGGCCATCGGGTTCTGGTAGAAAACGTTGTTCTCAACGATGCCGCCCATGCGGGCCTGAAGACCGTGCGACGAGGCGCGCATCACGACGTTGTCCTTGAAGACGAGACCAAACACGGAACGCTGGATGTAGCAGTTGTGGGCGAAGATGGTCGCGTCGCTGCGTCCGACACGGTGGTCCCAGCCGTTGCGATCGATGATGTTGCCCTCGATAAGAAGGCCCTCGATGTGCGATGCGTAGATCGCCTGTGAGTGGGTCGTGCCCATCGCGTCGAGAAGGATGTTCCGGCGGATGCGGATATCCTGCATCGTGTCTGAGCGCTCGCCCTGGACGAGGATGTTGACCGAGTACTCCTTGAGGTAGCAATCCTCGATGAGGATGTCCTCAACAGTGCCTGTCACGATCCGGATGCCGCCCGAGGGATGGCCCGAGCCGGGCTCGAAGTGCAGGCTCGTGATCGCAATGTGCTTGCGTGTGTCGTTGCCCGCAAGATTGAACGCGGGAGTGTTGCCCGTGTAGATCTTGGGCCTCGGGCCCTGGCCGTACGCGCCGATGACGAGCGGCTCGTCCTCGCTCTGACCGCTGAACTCGAAGCGGCCGAAGCTGCCTGTGAACGTGTCACCACGCTTGAAGAGGAGCCAGTCAGGCTTGCCGCTGCGGAGTTTGTTCAGACCCCGGCTGAGCGACCGAACGGGCGACTCGGGCGAGAGCCCGTCGTTGTTGTCGTCACCCTCGCTGCTGGACACATAGATCACACGGCTGTCGGCGGACGGAGCCAGCTCGGTCCAGCCGTCGATGGTGTTGCTGTTGTCGTCGTCGTCACCGCCGCCGCCATCGTTGTTGTTATCGTCGTCATCCCCACCGTCGTCGCCTCCACCACCGTCGTCGTTGCCGCCGGTGCTGTTGTTGCCCCCGTTGTCACCTGGTCGAGATCCGTTGCCGTTGAGCATGGCAAGCAGCGCGGTGTAGTCATCCGGGTTGAGCACGCCGTCACCGTTGACGTCGGCCTGCATGTTCCCGTCGCGGTACAGCGAGAGCCACTGGGCAACCTGCCTCGCAAGATCATCCGGAACATCGGGCGGTGACCAGAGATCGCCCCCCGTATCGTCGCCGTCATCACCGGGCGGCCTCACACCCGGGGGCGTATCCGTGCTGGACCCGCCGTTGTTCGATCCACCTGTCCTGGTCGTGCGTGGCACGTAGCGGATAATCCGCTTTCCGTTGGGCATCGCGATCACGATGCGTTCCATCTCGACGTCTCCCCCCGCCGATTGAGCCGCCGCAGGAGCCGTAAGAGCTCCAGAACTGAGAACGAGTGCTGCCGCACCGGCTTTGCACATGGTTGTCATGTTCATTTCGACCTCCGAACACCTTGTCAATTCAAGGCTTACGAGCATGGATCGACCGCCTGCATGAGGTCCGTGAGCCCTGTGGAACTTCACTCGAATCCCGAGTCGTCACCCCCATCACAGGGGCTCTATCCGGTACCCGCAGCGCAGCCCCTACAGCGCCACGCCCCGGATTGCCTGTTTGCGTCAGAACCCACTCCTATGGGAAAAGCACGCATCGCAAGGACCGATCATCCGTGGGCGCATGAACAAGCAGTTATTCCAGACGTGGAGCACCACCGATGCGTTCTGGGACCTGCCTCATCTCGCCCGAGCAGTTGGCTGATCGCAATGACGCGCCCCCGATGCGCCGATACCGTTGGTGTACGCGCCGAGCACCGAGAGACACCACTCCGCATGAGCAAAGAGACCGAGAACCAGAGCCAGCCAACCAAGGGCCGGAGGTACGCGCTGATCTGCCCGTGCAAGGACGAAGCCGAGCACGCGCAGGCCACCATCGACTCGCTCGCCGCGCAGTCCGAGAAGCCCACGCTCTGCCTCTTCGTCGACGACGGGTCCACCGACGACACGCCGCGCATCCTCGCCGAGGCCGAGGCCAGGTACCCGTGGTTCAAGGTCCACCACCGCAAGAACACCGGCGAACGCCGTGTCGGCCCAGGCGTCATCGCCGCCTTCAACGAGGGCTACCAGCAGATCAACAAGGACGACTTCGACTTCGTCTGCAAGATCGACGCCGACCTCGAGTTCCCGCCCCGCTACTTCGAGCTCGTTATGGACAAGATGAACTCGCACCCCCGCTACGGCAACTACTCGGGCAAGCTCTTCTTCAGACTCCCATCCGGTGAACTCGAACCTGAACCCACGGGCGACGAGAACGCCGTGGGCAACGCCAAGTTCTTCCGCATCGAGTGCTTCGAAGATATCGGGCGCTTCGCGGAAGAGGTCGGCTGGGACGGCATCGACGGGCACATGTGCAGGATGAAGGGTTGGATCGCACAGAGCGAAGAACATCCCGAACTCCGAATCATCCACAGACGGCTCATGGGCTCCTCTTATAAAGGTATCTTCCACGGCCGCCAGCGATGGGGTCGCGCCAAGTGGTACATGGGCACCAGCCCCTTCTACATGCTCTTCGTCACGCTCTACCGCATGAAAGAACGCCCCGTTTTCATCGGCGGGCTCGGCATCCTGGTGGGGTACATCAAGTCCATGCTCACCCGCTACCCGCGGCACGGCACTAAAGAATTCAGACGCTTCCTGCGCAAATTCGAACACCGCTCACTCGTGATCGGTAAGTCCGCCGCCGCAAAGGAAGCAAACCAACGAACGATGGACGAATGGGACAGATCGCACAACAACCAACACCGGCAGTCGGCGGCGTGACCACCCCCGCCCCGCCCGCCGAGCCCGAGCGCGTCAACATCGTCGGCGCATGGGTCCACCGCGTGACGATGGACGAAGCCGTCGACCATATCGCGCGCACACTCGATGCTGGCAAAGGCGGCTGGGTCGTCACACCAAATCTCGACATCCTTCACAAGCTCACACACGACAACTCGTTCGCAGAGCTCGTCGAGCCTTCATCACTCAGACTCGCCGACGGCATGCCGCTCATCTGGGCGAGCAAGCTCTCGGGCAACCCGCTGCCCGAACGCGTCGCCGGTTCCGATCTCGTCTGGAACATCTGCCAGCGCGCAGTACACGACAACAGAAGCATCTATCTCCTCGGAGGCGACGAGGGCGTCGCCGAGAAGGCGAAGACCGTTCTCGAAGAGAAATACGAAGGCCTGCGCATCGTCGGCACGCACTGCCCCCCGTTCGGGTTCGAGAAGAACAACGAAGAGATGGACAAGATCACCGATGACCTCCGGCGCACGAACCCGGACATCGTGCTCGTCGCGCTCGGCTGCCCGAAACAGGAGCGACTGATCGAAATCCTCCGCCATCAGATGCCCGGCACCTGGTTCCTCGGCATCGGGATCAGCCTGAGCTTTGTTACGGGCGATGTGAAAAGAGCCCCCGCCTGGTGCCGGAAGGTCGGCCTCGAATGGGCCCACCGGCTCCTGCAGGAACCAAAGAGGCTCGCGCACCGCTATCTCGTCATCGGGATCCCGTTCGCCCTGAAAGTGCTGATTTTTTCGATTTCTGCCCGAATCAGGGGGTCAAGTGCCTCACCCTAATGCTTGGTCCAGCTCGCGTCGTGGATAAACTCAGTCGGATGGCGATCTTGGCGATGGAAGACCCGGGGATTTCCCATACTGGGTACTCCACTCTGGGGGTGGTTCGGGATGATCAGGCAGGCTCCAACGGGCGGCAACGATCCTTCGGGTGAGGACGATAAGTCCTTGCCCAGACTGGATTCGTGCATCCTGCTCGCGGGAGGTCTGGTGCCCTCGCCGCTTGCAAAGCTCACAGGCCAGCTCACACTCGAACTCTGGCTCTCTGCTACAGAGACTGTCTTCGGGCGATGGTGTGATGTCCTCGATCACCTCGCACTCTCGGCGGGCATCGATCACCCCAGCATTAGGGTTGTTCACAGCGGCCCCCCCTACGAACCAACACATGTCCTCGCCGACGACCGATTTGAAGTCCGCACCATGGCCGAGCCCGACGAGTTCAGAGGCCCCGCAGGTGTGCTCCGCGATGTCACGAAAGATGACAACCCAGACTCGGTCATCCTGGTCGCTGAAGCCGCCAGGTACATCGCCGGCACCATCACCCAACTCCTCGCCGACTGGAGTGAACACGAACCAGATGTGCTCGTCGCACGCTCACCCGACGGCACTCCCGCCGGCATCACGCTCATGCGCGCTTCAGCTCTTGATCTGGTTCCCGAAACCGGGTTCATGGATGTCAAGGAGCAGTGGCTGCCGAGGTGCATCGAGCGCGGGCTCGATATCCGGACCTCGACCACGCGCAACTTCATGCCCTTCCCGCTGCGGACGCTCGAGCAGTTCCTCGTCGCCTCCTCGATCGCGTCCGGCAAGCCCTGTCCGATCACCGAGCGCCAGCCAGTTCTCGGACGCATGAACCCGATCACCAGAACCGAGGATAAATCCCGCATCGCGGAGGATGCCAAGGTGGCGCGGGACGCTGTAGTCGCCGATGCTGTCGTTATGCCCGGCGCAAAGGTCGGGCCAGGCGCGATCGTGGTGCGATCGCTCGTCTGCCCTGGGGCCCTCGTGCCCGAGGGCGATGTTGTCGTAGACACGGTTGTCGCGGCAGCGAGGAAAGGAGTGCCCGCGGGCTAGCCATGTCGTTCATGCGCAACTGGAAGCCATTCGATGTCGCAGCGCTGGGGATTCTCCTGTGCGCCGCGATCGGTGCGTCCTGGAAGGCGTGGTACGACATATTCAGCCGGGGCTGGACCGACGCCGAGCAGTCGCACGTGCTGCTGGCGATCCCTGTTGCGATCTGGCTCGCCTGGCTCCGCAGGGGGCGCATCGCACGCTCGGCGCCCGAGCCCTCAGTCATCGGGCCGATCATCATCGTCGGCGCCTGGCTCCTCGGTGAGTACGGCCTCCAGAACTCGATCGACCTCTTCTGGCACCTGTCCGCACTGCTCATCGTCTTCGGCGCGATCGTCTCCATCGCCGGCATCAAGCCCATCGCGAAGATGTCCGTACCAACAGCCGCGCTCCTCTTCCTGCTGCCCGTGCCCGCGGAGATCAGACTCAGGATCGCCGAGCCTCTCCAGAATATCAGCGCGACCAGTTCACAGTACCTGCTCGACATCGCGGGCGTGCCCGTAGTCCGCACCGGCAACGGCCTCGTCATCAACGGGGAGAACGTCATCGTCGCCGAGGCGTGCAACGGCATGCGCATGGTCGCGGCGCTCGGTGTCGTCACCTACACATTCGCCTTCTCGATCCCGGCTACACCACTCGTGCGAGTGCTGCTGCTGGCGACAAGCCCGCTGCTCGCGGTCATCGTCAACATCCTCAGGCTCATGCCGACCGTCCTCTTCTACGGCTACGCGAGCAAGAATACCGCAACGACGTTCCACGACATCTCGGGCTGGTTCATGATGGTCATCGCACTCTTCGTGCTCTGGGCCATCATGCGGATCCTGCGCTGGATGGAGCTTCCGGTCCTGAGTTACGGAGCCATGAGAGAGTAATGCCCATCCCGAAGGTCCATCCCGTGATGCGCATCGCCGTGCCAGCAGTATCGGCTGGGCTGCTGTGCATCCTGCTGGCGCTGGGCAGCCTGAACCCGTCGCCGCCGCAGGGTGTCGATGTGTACTTTGAAACCGTCGGGCGGACAATCGACAAGATTCCATACCGCGTGGGGCCCTGGATCGGCATGGATCTCAACTCCGCGCCTCCACAGGTGCTCGACACGCTCCGCCCCACTCGTGTGCTCCACAGAGGCTACATCAACGAGAACGACCGGTTCAGAGTCGTCGTCGTCCACTGCCCCGACGTCCGCGATATGCAGGGCCACTACCCCGCGCGGTGCTACCCGGCCACGGGCTGGACCGAGATCGATCACGAGATCACCCGCGCCAATTTCGCGGGCGACGAGCACGACCTCACCGTGTACCGCTTCGAACGCATCGGCGACTACGGCGAGCACATACGATTAACCGTGGGCGTCTTCTTTGCTCTGCCCACAAAGGGAATGACCGAGCAGGCACCCGCGATCTACGCGGACCTTAACGGCGTACGTAACGCATCGGCGAACCGCCGAAGAAACAAGCTGGGCTCGGCTCAGCTGCAGATCATCTTCGATAGCGACCGCTCGAGCGAAGATGTCAAAGGGGTGCTGGAGGAGTTTGCACCAGCACTCGACCCGGTCATCAAGACCGTCGCGGAGGGACTCAATTGAACCCATTCAACGAATCAAGAGCCCCGGCGTCCAAGCAGACGCCCGACGAATTCCTCCCTCACGAGGGCGAGGAGCAGGCATTCGACCTGCTGACGCTCGCCAAGCGCTCGATCCGAGGCAGGATCCCGATCACCATCGCCGCGGCCGCGGTGCTCGGCATTCTCTTTGCCATCGTCGGGTACACCCGGACCGGTCTCGAGTACCAGAGCAGCGCAACCTTCGACGTGATCGACATCATCGGTGTTACCGGCGAGGTGCTCACACCCGAGATGCGCAACAACGACCTCGTCACCCGCAAGAAGCTCGAGTTCGAAGCCGACGAGGTGCTCCTGCTCGCCGCGAGCGACGCCCGCCTTCAAGATGTCGGCTGGCCCTCGTCAGAGCGCGGCGCCTCATGGCTCCGCAGCGCGATCTCGACCGACAGCGGCAGACGCACCTCCTACTTCACCGCGACCTGCACAACGAGCGACCCGAAGACCGCGCGCATCGCGCTCCAGGCAGTTACCGATGCCTTCCTCCGTTACGAGGAAGAGAAGAGCGGCGTCGCTCAGCGCGAACAGGAACTCACCAACCTCATCCGCAAGCTCGACAGCGACATCGACCTCGTCGAGTCCGCGATCGCCGCGGCGACCGCCGAGTACGGCACGCCCGACCTGCAGCCGCAGATCACACTGCTCGACGCGAACCGGAACCGAATCCAGCAGGAGATCGAGGCCCTCAGGCTCGACCTCCAGCTCCGCCAGGATGAGAACGAGAATCTGGCGAACGAGAACGAAAACGACTCGGACGAACTCTCTGCTGAGGCCCTCGCTCCGAGCGACACCGTCCTCCAGAATCTCCTGCTCGATAAAAGCCAACTTGCTGTCAGGATCGACTACCTGATCGAAGAGCGCGGCACCCGCAACCCTGAGGTGAAAATCCTGCAGGGGCAGCTCGATGAACTCGAAGCACAGATCGAATCCCGCGCGAAGATCGTCAGAGAGCTGATCAAGAACGGCTCCGGCGAAATCCAAATCGGTGAGCTCACCGAGCGAGCACTCCGCGCAAGACTCGACGCACAGATCCAGAACCAGGCAACCATCGACCAGGAACTCCGCGAACTCCGCGCAGCGCAACGTGATATCGCCGAAGATGTCGAGAGCCGCGACCGCTTCAAGAACACCAAGCGTCGACTCAACGAAGAGCTCGACGAGCTCCGCATCAACCAGCAACGCATGCAGGAAGGCCAGGTCGAGGTGCTCTCGCCTCCCTCGGCTCCAAAGCAGGCGGGCGACAAGCGCCCCGTCCTCGCGGGCCTCGGGTTCATGGCCGGCGCGTTCATGGGCGTCGCGTGCATCATCGCGCTCGGCGCCATGAAGCGGTCCTTCCGCTACGTCGACGAGCTCGAGACCGTCCGGTCGCTGCCGCCCCTGCTGGGCACGCTGCCCGAACTCGAGAAGCACGATCCCGAGAACGAGCGCATCGCCGCGGTCAGCGTCCACAACCTGCGTAACACGATGCAAGCGATCCAGGGCTTCGGGGACAACAACTCCGTCGTCATCGCGTGCACCAGCGCCGAGCCGGGCGACGGCAAAACCACACTCATCCAGTCACTCGGCGCTTCTTACGCGCTCACCGGGCTCCGCACAATCCTCGTCGACCTTGATCTCATCGGGGGCGGCATGAGCGCAAGGCTCGGGCTTAGCGGCAGGCGCGGCATCGCCGACCTTCTCACCGGGCTCGAACCTACAAAGTGCATCAAGCACACATCCACCGACAAGCTCTACGCGATGCCCATCGGTGACACCAGCAAGTGCAAGCCAGAGCAGCTCGCAAGCCGACCCATCCAGCAGGTTATCGACTGGCTCCGCGAACGCTTCGACGTCATCCTCGTCGACACCGGGCCGGTGCTGGGCAGCCTTGAGGCGGGCATCGTCACCGCCGCGGCAGACCAGGTGCTCCTCGTCGTCGCGCGTGGGCAGTCAGACAACGTCGTGCAGGCCGCGGTCTCGCGTCTGGAGCGTCTGGGTGTTCTGAGCACGGGCCTGGTCTTCAACCGCGCCGATCCGGAAGACCTCCGCAGGAGCCTGAGCGCCGCATCCGTCGGCGCGCCGAGCATGCACCAGATCCCACGCAAGACGGGTGAACGATCGCTCGACATGGACCGATCCATCGTGGGAAGCATCCCGGCATCAAACGAGGAACGCATCGGTACACTCAACCAGGCTGAGGACGAGACGGGTACGTGAGCACACTGACGAGCAGAGAACTCGAGCAGACGTACGAGGCTCCATACGAGTCCACGACGTCAGTCTGGGGACTCGAACTCGCAGACATCCACGCACGCTACTGGGCGAGCCGCGGCTTCCAGATCATCCGCCCCGGAGGCCCTCCGCCCGACCCCAACGGGCCCGAGCTCTTCGTCCTCCTCGACGAGGATCTCTTCGTCGGGTTCGGCGTCCGCAAAATATTGCGCACCATGTCATGGGAACAGCCCCGCGCTATCCGCGTCAGGCTCGTCGAGACCGAGAACTCGCCTTACAAAGAGAGCGTCCTCAGCGACGACGAGGGCAGGTTCATTAAGTTCATCCGCAGCTACGACGCCAAAGAAACACATTCAGCGCAGCTCTGGATCACTCCCAAGCTCGAATACGCCAAAGCCTGGAACAGCTCCCCGAACGGCAAGGTCGGCTCGCGACTGCTCGCCAAGACCATCCCCTCCGAGAGCCGTGTCGCGATGCGCGTCCCGGGACGCATCTTTAAAAACAAGGGCACCAGCGCCGACGACTACCGCCGGTGGATACTCAACGCATGGCCCTCGCCCAGCGGGGTGATCGAAGGCGTCTATCAGCCGAGCCCGGGTGTCTGGCTCCACGAGACATGTAAGGTCGATTCGACCGCGCGCATCATCCCGCCAGTGTGGATCGGCGCGGGGCACGAACTCAAGTCGGGTGAAACAGTCGTCGGGCCCGCGATCATCCCGGACACGCCCGGGATCGAGACGAACCCCGGGCAGGTGGATTGGTACGCCGTCACGCACTCCGCCTGGCGCCTCATCCCAACGCTCCGCAAACGCCCCTTCCGCGCCATCTCCAAGAGAACCTTCGACATCGTCGTCGCGCTTTTCGCCATACTCATCACGCTCCCGATCTACCCGATCGTCATGGCTGCCATCTGCATCGAAGACGGCAGGCCCTTCTTCTTCATGCACCGCCGCCAGCGGTTCGGGGGCAGCACCTTCCCCTGCATCAAATTCCGCTCGATGCTCCGAAACGCCGAAGAGATCAAGGCGCAGCTCCAGGAGCAGAACAAGTCCGACGGGCCGCAGTTCCACATGGAGAACGACCCCCGGCTCCTCAAAATCGGCGGCCCAATCCGCAAGTTCAAGATCGACGAACTCCCCCAGTTCTTCAACGTGCTCGCCGGACACATGTCAATCGTCGGGCCAAGACCCAGCCCAGACCGGGAGAACCAGTACTGCCCCGCCTGGCGCGAGGCGCGCCTCTCTGTCCGCCCGGGCATCACAGGCCTCTGGCAGGTCAAAAGCGAACGCGAACCACAGACCGATTTCCAGGAATGGATCCGGTACGACCTCGAGTACGTGCAGAACAACTCGTGGCGCCTGGATATCTGGATCATGATCGAAACCGTCAAGAAAATACTCCTCCGCTCATAGCACACCCGTCTGAGCGCCATACTCGCTGTCACGGACCGACACCATGCGAAAGAAAAAACAACGCGTCATCAAGAGGCTCTTCATCCTCGGCACACTGCTCTCCGTGCTCATCGTCACGGGCTTTGCGCTGCACATCGCGCGCACCAAGGGCAAGGAGCGTCTGCTCCGCCAGCACTACGAGCAGGGCAGCGCAGCGTACGAGGCGGGCGACTTCGAGCAGGCCGTCGAAAAACTCGGGTACTACAACTCCGCGGTAAACGACGACCCAGACGTGGCGTATAAACTCGCAGACGCCAGCCGAAGGCTGCCCGCCCAGGGCAACGACCACCTGCGCAAAGCCGTGCTCCTTGCAAAGTCCGCCGCGGACCTCGCTCCGACACGCGCCGAACCGCTCGAACTCCTCCTCGACCTGCACGGCCAACTCGGCCAGCAAACCGAACGCATGGCCGTCGCAGACCGACTGCTCTCCATCGATGAGAACAACGCCAAAGCGCTCACCGCCAAAGCCATGGCGCAGGTGGCGCTGAGCCAGCGGGACCGTGCGCTCGAAACAGCGCGCAGACTCGCCGAGACGACCCCGGACGACCCCGAAGCGCACAGGCTCGTCTTCGCGATCCTCGCCAGCGGCGACCCCGCAACGAGCCGTCAGCAGATGGCCGAATACGCAGAGATGCTGGGCGAGAACCACCCAGACGACCCCCGCTTCGTGGTGCTCCGCGTCCACGCGATGGCGCTCATGGGCGACCTCGAAGCCGCGCGCGACGTCGCGATAACCATGCTCGACGACGATCTCAACGAAGACACTCTCGAAGAAGCGATGCGCGCCCTTGATCTGCTGGGCCTCAGAGACGAGTGCGATGCGCTCCTGGCACGCCACGCCCAGAAGCCAGAACTCTTCCAGACCACCGCGCTACTCTCTGTGAAACGGTCCTTTATGCGGGGACAGATCGCCCAGGCGGCCGAGGCAGCACGCGCTTCGCTCTTCGGCTCAGAACAGCTGCCGTCGGCGGACATCCTCCCCTGGGCGCTCGCGTGCAACATCGAACTCTCGCGCGAGAACATCGACACGCTGCTCGAACACACCGAACCGCCCGTCGCGTACCAGCGCGCGATGGCCGACGGCTTCCTCGCCCTCCGTGACAGCAAGCCGCTCATCGCGCAGCAGGCGTTCAGCCGCGCCCTGACCATCCGCCGAGACGACCCGCTCGCCGGCGCGATGCTCGCCGACGTGCTCGACCGCATCGGCGCTTGGAAGGACGCCGCCAGGCAGCGCCGCGAGGTGCTGCTCCGCGCCCCCGAGTTCACCACGGTCAGGCTCGCCTACATCGAATCCCTGCTCAGCAGGCAACGCCCGATCGAGGCCGACGCCGCGGTCCGCGAGGGACTCAGGATCGATCCGAACAACGGTGCCCTGCTGCTCGCGCACCTGCTCGCCGTCGCCGACATGGCTTCGGCTGGCAAGGCACTCCCGGAAGAACTCCGAGGCGGGATCCGCGTGGCAGAAGCCCTCGAAGACGGCGCCACTGAACTCACGCCCGCGACCGTGCCCCTGGCGAGGATGCTCATAGCCACGGGCGATCAGACCGCACTCAACGAAGTGCTCGACCGCATCGTCGCCTCCGACCAGTCGAGGCTCGACCTCCGCGCACTGCTCGCGCTTGCGAACAACATGGAGAAAGAGCAGCACTCCCGCGCACCGCAGCTCTACGACATCATCGACTCCTCACCCAGAGTCGACCCGTACGTCCTGCTCGAGCGTGCAACCGCCCTCGCAGACGCGGGCGATGCCAACGCCGGCCGACAACTCATCGAGAACAAGCTCGAGGACGCAAAGAACGCCAACAGTCCAAACGCCATCCAACTCGAGATGGCCCGCGCCGCGTACCTCGACCGCATCGCCGACGGCGGAGCAAACGAAGCGCTCGCCAACCTCGCAGTGAACTACACAGACAACCCCAGTGTCCAGGCACTCGTGCTCGAATCCCGCACCGCTTGGTCGGACCCGCAGCTCATCTCCGAGACCATCACCAGGCTCAAGGTAGCCACCGGTGAGAACGCGACCGGCTGGCGAATCCAAGACGCCCGACGCATGCTGACGTTCGACCCAACCGAGCAGAACGCCGCAGCGGTCGTCACGCTCCTAAGCGGCGACTCAAGCTCTTCAGATCCCATGTCCCAGCTCGTGCTCGCAGACGCGATGTCCATCCTGGGCGACTCTGGCGCTGCAGCAGATCACCTCGAACGCGCGATCGACGCCGGGTTCGACAACCCCGCGCTCATCCTCAAACTCATCGCCGTCCGGATGGGCATGGGCGATGTCGATTCCGCACGCCGACGCGCACTCTCACTCGCACAGATCGAACCCGTCTCACCGGGCATCAGACGAGAACGAGTATCCGCGCTCGTCAGGCTCGGCATGTTCGACACCGCCGAACCCGATGGAGGTGTGCTCGCGACTTCCGACAACCCTCGCGACATCATCATCGCCGCGGGCCTGTCAGCGCAGCTCGGTAACACAGACGAGGCCAACATGAGGCTCGACCGCCTCACCCAGCTCGAAAACATCCCCGACGCCGTTCTCGGCGCTGCTCTCATGACACTCGTCGACGCCGACCGGGTACAGGACGCCTTCGTGCTGCTCGAGCGCACACGCAGCGCCGATCCCAGCGCCGACTTCATCCTCGCCGAAGCCGCTCTGCTCGAACGCACAGGCCGAGCAAACGACGCAGCTGATGTGCTCGCAAACGCGATCCAGGATCAACCCAGCGCCGCGCTCTACACCGCGCAAGCGAAACTCCTTGCCAGGCAAGGCCGTGCAGCGGAGGCCAAGACAGCCAGCGACGCGGGCCTCGCCCTCAACGCGAACAACCAGGAACTCATCCTGCTCAAAGAAGCCATCGACCTTGTCGATGCACCAAACAGCGTGAACCTCACCTCGGGCGAAGGCGACGCGGCTCGAAAGGTCGTCGACGCGATCCGACAGTTCTCGGTTGAGCAGTCAGACCCGCAGGCACTCATCGAACGGCTCCGCGCGATCACGAGCGAGTCCCCCACCTCCTACCCGGGCTGGTCCGTGCTGGTCACCCAGCTCCAGGCCGCGGGCAGGCTCGAAGAAGCCGCAGAGAGCGCCCAGACCGCGATGAGGCTCATCCCGGGCGACCCGAGGCCCGCAAGGCTCACAGTCGACGCACTCCTGCTTATCAACGAGCCCCGCGGCGCACTCTCGGCAGCACAGGAATGGAGCAGACGCAGCAAACGCTCCGTGGACGAGGCGTACGAAGCCGAGACCACGCTCGCTGCGCTGCACGCGAGGATGGGCTCCAACATCAACGCCATGCGCGTACTCGAGCCCTGGGCCGAGCGCATCGCAGGCGATCCGAACGCCTCAACCGTGCTCATACGACTGCTGATAACCGTCAGAATCATCGCCGGCGATGAAGACACGGCGTGGAACCTGATCGCGCTGAGAGTCAACCGCGACCCGCGCTGGCTCAGCAGCGCGATCGAGATCTCTCGCGACCTGCTTACCCGGGGCGGCTCAGCCGGCGCCGCAGCGTCATGGCTCGACCGAGTCACACAAGAGTGGCAGCCCGACCCCGAAGACACGCTCCGAATAGCCCAGGCAAGACTCGATATCGCCTCGCGCACCGGCTCCGAAAGCGACCTGCTCCTCGTGATCAGCTCGCTCGACCGCCTCGACGCGATGACCGAGCGGTCCGACATGATCGATCGCGGCGCCGCTCTGCTGCGCATCACCGCCGAGCGACAGCTCGGCCGCACATCCAATGCCGCAAGAAACGCGCGAGAACTCGCCGCAGCACGACCGGGCGACTCGATCGCCCTCAGCATGGCAGCCCTGACCGCGATCGAATCAGGCGGCGACGCCTCAGCCGCGATCACCACCGCTCAGCGCGCCGTCACGCTTGCCGAGGAGAACCCGCAGGGACGCTTCGAACTCACCACCGCCCTCGATGCGCTGGGTCAGGCCCAACTCGCAGCAAACCAACACATAGAGGCCGAAGCCACATTCAGAAGAGTGCTCGGTCTACAGCGTGAAGCAACATCAGCCAAGCTGGGCCTCGCCGAGGCCCTCCTCGCCCAGGACAAGTCGACCGAAGCTGGCAGGATCGCCCGCGATCCGCAGCTCATAGACGCTGTCCGGACGAGGCCCCTGCTCAAGCCCAGGTTCGACAGGCTCAGGAACGCGATCCACAACGCCGGCTGATCGATACGTACTTTTCTGGCGATCCCGACCCGAACAACTGCCCCATAATATTGAACAGCTGTTGTTCTACCGGGTCATCATGATCCGATGTTCCGGGTAATATGGTCCGCATAGTAGTTTTACAGGCTTGGCAGCACATCAGTGCTTGACGCAGGGGGAAACCCTGTGCATTATTGATGTAAGTTCTGTCATTTGGGTCGTTTGAGACCCAGGCCCGTAGCTGCTAGACTAGCGACCACTTGCTGGAAGCAAGGGCCGATAAAGGAAGAAGTGAGGATCAGTCATGGATACGACACGCATTGCCTCTTTGAGCGCAGCCGCCCTAATCGCGGGAGCTGCTTCTGCTCAGGATCTGACCGTGGTCAACGCACCGTGGGCAGGCGAGAGCACACACGCCCAGATGCTCTCCGACGCGTTCGGAGGCACGTTCACCTCGCTCGGCCAGACCGAGGGCATCAACGCCCGCGCCGGTCAGTCGAACATGGTGCACACCGGGTTCACCAACGGTTCATTCACCTTCACCCGCATCGCTGACACCGGCGACTCGGGCACCATCAGCCTCCGCGATGTCACGGGCGACGACGCCAACTGGGGCGCTGGCTCCTACCGCGCCGAGGCCATCGGCGGCTACTCGTCACTCTCGCACGACTTCGGATACATGGGCAGCGACGGCCAGTTCAACACCATCCTCCAAGCCGGCGCTTCGGGTCTCTTGACCTCAATCCACCCCAACGAATCGTTCACCTGGGCCATCCACACAAGCAACGGCCGTGAGTACACCGCCGACGCTTTGCTCAACCAGGGCGGCCAAGACCAAATGGTCAGCTACGCCATGTACGATGAGACCAACCGTCTTATCGGTGCCATCCTCTTCTTCGAAGACTGGCACGGCGCTGGAAGCGACTATGACTACAACGACTTCGCAGTGATGCTCACCCTCGCTCCCACCCCGCAGGCCGCCCTCCTGGGTGCCCTCGGACTCGGCGGAGCTGGCCTCATGGCCGGACGCCGTCGCCGCTCGCTCGCCTGAATCTGAGCACAATCTGATCCTTCAGAGGGCAGACCTTGAAAGAGGTCTGCCTTTTTTCATGCTACAACCAGCCCACTTAGGGGGTATCTATGCAAAAAACCGATAAAGCCCCTCATTAACGGGGTGACTCCGGCAATTCCCCTACTACTATGTAAAAGACGCGGGTTGGAGGCCCGCAAGTGTGGGTTCTGAACCAATTAAGGGAGATGAGGGATGGAACGCCCTGTCTTTATCGGAGTCATCGGTCTGACACTGAGTGCGGGAGCTGCTCTCGCTGATAACGACTACACCAATGTCCGAGATCCGGGAAGCGAACCCGGTCACGCATCGATCCTCAGCTCAGCTCTCGGCGGCAGCTTCTCTGCCTCGGGTCTCGACTTGAGCAACGGGTCGATCACCGCAGTCCGCAACCGAGACTCCGGCATGTACTCTGGCGACCAGATTTGGTCCGCCGGCAGTTACAACGCCAAGATCGTCGGCAACCACGGCAACTACGACTCACTCTTCGGCTACGTCAACGGCAACCGCGGCGGCAGCTTCCAGACGCTCCTCGATGCCGAGGATGTCGGATCCATGGCATCCACCACAATGGACGAGGACTTCCGATGGGCCATCAAGGTCGACGGCTTTATCTTCGACCACGTCTACACATCGCGTGAGCACGATAACTACGGCAAGGACATGATGGTCTCCTACTCGCTCTTCAATGCAGCGGGCTCGATGATCGGTTCCATGCTCTTCTTCGAGGACAAGAAGCACTTCAGCGATAAGGACTTCAACGACGTCGCAGTCCTGCTGTCAATAGTGCCCACACCTCAGGCTGCAGGCCTCGGCGCCCTGGCCCTTCTGGGCGGGCTCTCGCTGACTCGCCGCCGCAACATGGCGCGATAACGAGTTACAGACATCAAGAATATCGACGCAGGTCCGCGAATCCTCGCGGACCTGTTTCATTTTCAAGCGCAACCGTTACGACTTGCCCGTCTTTACGATGTAAACGAGCACCGGACCTTGCTATCCCAGGAAAAAGCCCCATGATCTAGTTGCCGGCAAGAAGTGTGGCCGGGCCGTAACCAAAGAAAAGACAGGGGTTTGCATCATGCGTTTCGCAACCATCATCACCGCGGCTGCCACGATCTCGGCATCTGCCGCATCAGCACAGTACACGCACGTCCGTTCTCCCTCGCACGGCGAGGCGAGCCACTCTGAGATACTCAGCTCGGCTCTGGGCGGCAACTTCAGCTCATCCGGAAGCCGCGATTACTCCAACGGGATGGTCTTCGCCGACCGTATGAAGGACTCGGCTCACTACAGCATCGGCACCGACCGCTACTGGGCCGCCGGCACCTACAACGTCAAGATGATCGCCAAGGAAGCCGCCTACACACATACCTTCGGCACCGTCGAAGGCACCTACGGCGGGGGCAACCTGGGCGACTACCAAGCCATCCTCGCATCGAGCCCCGTCGGCACCGAAGCAACAGTCACAATGGACGAGGA
This sequence comes from Phycisphaera sp., assembly GCA_003712165.1. GTDB lineage: Bacteria > Planctomycetota > Phycisphaerae > Phycisphaerales > UBA1924. The sequence continues at coordinate 641,939 of RHLH01000001.1, read as the reverse complement.
CTTCCGCTGGGCGATCGAAACAGACCGCGGCGGCAACCACCGCAACAGCACAACCCTCTACACCTCGCGTGACTGGGACAACCCGTGGAGCACCGACCACATGGTCAGCTACCGCCTCTTCAAGAACGGCAACCTCTTCGGGTACGCCCTGTTCTTCGAAGACATCAAGTACTGCAGCGACAAGGACTACAACGACGTCGCAGTACTGCTGACGCTGGTCCCCACGCCCCAGGCCGCGATGCTGGGCCTGACAGGTCTCGGTGGCCTGGGTCTGATGACGGGCCGTCGCCGCAAGAGCATGTGATCAGCTGATCAAGTACGAATCGGCGAACTTCTATCGCTTGTAAGCACGGGCCTGTTCTGGGCCCGTGCTTCATTTTGTAGTGTGCTGACCCGAAGCCGATCAGGCCCGCTGGCCGTACTGCCTCTCGTAGTAGTCCTGATACGCGCCGCTCTTGACGCGCTCCCACCACTGGCGGTTGTCGACGTACCACTTGACGGTCTCTTCGAGCGCTCCGGGCCAGGCCGACCGTGAGGGCGACCAGCCGAGCTCGTTCTTGATCTTGCTCGCGTCGATCGCGTACCGCCTGTCGTGCCCGAGGCGGTCCTCAACGTACCGGATCATCTCCCCGCCCTTACCCATGATCTCAAGGATCGCGTGGGTCAGCTCGAGATTCGATCGCTCGTTGTTGCCACCGATGTTGTACACCTCGCCGGACTTGCCCTTCTCGAGCACGGTCAGCACCGCTTCACAGTGGTCATCGACGTGCAGCCAATCGCGCACGTTCTTCCCGTCGCCGTAGAGAGGCACCTGCTCACCATCCATCAGGTTCGTGACAAACAGCGGGATCACCTTCTCTGGAAACTGGAAGGGCCCGAAGTTGTTCGAGCACCGCGTCGTGACGAGGTCCATCCCGAACGTGTGGTGGTACGCGTTGACAAGCAAATCACCACCGGTCTTGCTCGCCGAGTACGGGCTGCTCGGATCCAAAGGCGTCGTCTCGGTGAACTTGATCTCCGGGTTCTCGAGAGGGAGCGACCCGTACACCTCGTCGGTTGATACATACACGAAGCGCTTCGAGCTGCCGTGCGTGCGGCGCCACACATCGAGCATCACCTGCGTGCCGCGCGTGTTCGTGTCAACGAAAGGCCCCGAGTCCATGATCGAGCGATCGACGTGGCTCTCGGCCGCCATATGCACGACCGCGTCAACCCCAGCCATCACCCTGCCGAGCACTTCCGGGTCGCGGACGTCGCCTCTGACAAACGTGTACCTGTCGTCGTTCTCATACTCGGTCAGGTTCTCAAGGTTGCCCGAGTATGTAAGCGAGTCGAGATTCGTCACGCGATAGTCCGGGCGGTCGCGCAGCACGAGACGCACGAAGTTGGACCCGATGAAGCCGGCGCCGCCGGTCAGAAGAATGTGCATCACGCGCTCCTGGCTCTGTCTTGCACTCTGAGTTCTTCGAGCACCGCTCGCAGATTATCCCGCCAACTCGGCATTGCGCCCAGCAAGCTCTCAGTCTTGGTCAGATCGAGCACGCTGTACGCGGGCCGGGGCGCCGGGCGTGGAAACTCGTCTGTCGTGCACGGCGCGATCTCACACGCGTGCCCGAGCCCGTCACGGGTCGCACAGGCAAACTCGTGCCACGTGCACTCGCCCCCGTCGGTCACATGGAACACCCCTTGCGCTTCCGCATCGACGAGCCCGACCAGCGAACGCGCCAGGTGCTCAGCAGACGTCGGCCTCCCTCGCTGGTCGCTTACGACCTTGAGCTCGTCGCGCTCGTCAGTCAGCTTGGCCATCGTCTTCACGAAATTGTTCGCGTGAGGCGAGTACAACCAGCTCGTGCGCGCGATGACGAAGTCACACCCCGATGTCTCGACGATGACCTCGCCCGCCGCCTTCGTCCGGCCGTACGCGCCGATCGGTGACCGGGGGTGATCGGTTTCGTAGGGCTCGCTCGCGTTGCCCTCGAACACGTAGTCCGTGGAAACGTGCACAAGCAGCCCACCCGCGTCTTTCACGCGGGCGCACAGCGCCCGCAGGCCGGGCCCGCCGTTGATCGCAAGCGCCCTGTCCTCATGCTCTTCTGCCCCATCAACATCCGTCCACGCGGCGCAGTTGAACCACACAGCGGACATGTCCAGGTCGCTCGTGCTCACCGCCTCGGCGCTCGACAGATCGAGCTCTTCTCGATCAACCGCGGAGAACGGCACACCAAGACTCGTCAGCAACTCGCAGACATGCGTTCCGAGCATGCCTTTCGCGCCAACAACAACAGCGCCGGGATGATTTGGCTTGCCGTGATAGAACGCCCCGAGGCTCATCCGTGCTGGACCTCCCACGGGAACCCATCGACGCCGTCGTGCGGGAGCCGTTCCTCGTCGGGGTTGTTCGGGTCATACGCCTCGGTGACGTAGTACAGCAGCCCAGCAGACTCGCTCCCAACAGTCGCCGCGCCGTGCCACAAGGTCGGCGGGATGATCACAGTGCCGGGCCTCTTCTCGCCCGCAACACACGCCCACGACACACCATCAGTCTGGCGATGCACGCCGACCTTGAGGTGCCCCTTCAGAACAAGCCAGAAGTCGGTCTGCCTCTTGTGGCGGTGCCACGCCTTGACAACACCCGGGTACTGGTTGCTGAAGTTGACCTGCCCCTTCGGGCTCAGCACGCCCTGAAGCTGATTCATGAGCGACCAGCCCCGGTCATCCGCGAAGTGTCTCGCGGGCACAAACACCGGCTCCTGCTCGGCAAGCGCGCGCCTGTACCCGGTCTCAACGGTGTCATCCCACACTGGGATCCCAATCACGCTCATGAAGAGGCCCCCACCTTTGCCGGCAGACTCATGTGGTTCGCACCACCCTCCGCGACCAGCTTCGTCGCGCGGTACAGACTCTCGTGCGTACCCGCGTCAGTCCACCAGCCCTCGAGCACCTCGCTCGTGAGGTTGCCCCGGCGGATGTACTCATTGTTCACATCAGTGATCTCGAGCTCACCCCGGTCGCTGGGCTTGAGTGTCTGGCAGATACTGAACGCGTCGTTGTCGTAGAAGTAAATCCCCGTGACCGCGAGGTTGCTCTTGGGGTCGCTGGGCTTCTCGACGATCGAGGCGATCTTGCCGTCACCGCCGACCTCCGCGACACCGAACCGCTCGGGATCGGGCACCTCTTTCAAGAGAAGTTTCGCGCCGCTCTCCTGCGCCCTGAAATCATCCGCGGCCTGCCTGATGTTCCCCTCGATCACATTGTCACCGAGCACGACGCAGATCTTGTCGCCGTCCGCGAAATCCTCTGCCAGCTTCAAGGCGTCAGCGATCCCGCCCTCGCCCTCCTGATAGGCGTACGCCAGGTGCTTGATGCCCAGGTCATTGCCGTTCTTGAGAAGCTTGAGAAAGTCACCCGCGTGCTCGCCGCCGGTGACGATCATGACCTCATCGATACCCGCGTTGAGCAGGCACTGGATGGGGTAGTAGATCATGGGACGGTCGTAGACCGGCAGCAGGTGCTTGTTGGTCACCAGTGTGAGCGGGCGGAGCCTTGATCCGAGGCCGCCAGCAAGGATGATGCCCTTCATAGAGTCGCCTTTCTCCGCTTCTTAGGCAGTCTAGACCGGGGTGCAATTGCCCAATGTTCAATCGGCGCATAACCCGCATGGAATCAGCTTGAGGCGGTAGGATCAGGCAGAACTGGAGAGTATGACATGCCAAAATCACAAACCACCACAATGCTTCTTGCCACACTCGCAGCCTGCCTCATCGGCTGCGAAGAAACCGGGTCCGGTTCGTCCGCCACCTCACAAAATCAGGGGGGTGCTCAAAGCCAACTCGGCAAGTCCGTCGAGATGGGCAAGGACCTGAGAAACCAGATCCAGGGCCGAGACATGCAGACCGGCGCACTCGCCGACTCAATCTCTGGAGGCGACGGTGTCGTCCAAGTCGGCAACGTCTCCATCCCGATCCCCAGCCAATGGACCAAGGTCACCCCGAGCAACTCAATGCGCCTCGCGCAATACGAAACCGAGAACGGTGAAGTCGTCATCGCGCTCTCGCAAGCCGGGGGATCCGTCGAAGCCAACATCCAGCGCTGGCAGGGACAAGTCAAGGACCAGGGCCTGCCAGTTGAACCCGAAATCCAGGAGTTCGACGCAGCAGGCTTCCCCGTCACCATCGTCGAACTCACAGGCGACTACACCGAAGGCGGCATGATGGGCACGCCCACCACGTACAACGACTACACCATGCTCGGCGCAATCATCGACACCGGCGCGACGAAGGCATTCGTCAAGATGACCGGGCCCTTCTCACTCGTTGGAGACAACAAAGCGCTCTTCGAGAACATGCTCAGAGGCATCCAGCGGAACTGATCAGGCCGCGGCGTCGCCGCGCATCAGCCTGTCGTACCACTCGCGCTTCTTCGCATCCCCGAGCACGGAATACGCCTTCGCGATGCGGTCAAAAGTCTCGGCCGCGTCCGGCGCATTGCTGTGATCCGGGTGATGCACATGCGCCAGCTTCCGGTATGCCGTCTTGATCTCTGACGACGGCGCATCACGCTCAACACCCAGCACGAGATAGAGATCCTCGTACTCGATAAACGCCTGCGGCGTCTCGGGCTTCTGCTCCGAAACGGATGTCTTCTGAGGAGGCGCGTCGCCCTCGACCTGCGTGTTTCCCTCGGCAAACCCGTACAAACCGAGCTGCTTGAGCGCCTCGCCGACACCGGGCCTCGGATCGACGATCTGGAAACCCGCCTCGTATACCGCGGGCAGCCAGCACGTCCGGCGGACCCACTGGACGCGCGCTCTGAGTGTGATCTGCTTCTCAGCGGTCCGCAGGCTCAACTCGTGTATCTCACCCTTGGCGAGCGCCATCTTCTTGCGAGACGAAATCCTGAACCCGGTCGCAGAGACATCGCGCACAGTACCGACCTTGCTCTCAAGCGAGGTGGTCGCGAACCGCTCGGCGTGCCTCGGCATGTGCAGGCGCGACGACGACTTCTGTGAGCCGAATCCCATAGAAGAGACTCTCGGTTACACGAGTGCCACTCTTGACGACAAGCCCCCAAGAGCGGGATGATTATCGGGACTATTCAGGCTGATTCAGCGAACGCCGAGCAGCTCGATCTCGAAGACCAGATCGGCCTTCGGCGGGATCGCAGGAGGCGACCCGTGGATGCCGTAGCCCATGGCGTAGGGAATGGTCAGCTTGCGCTTCCCCCCAACCTTCATGCCCGGAATTCCTTCCTGCCAGCCCTTGATGAGGTTGCCAAGCGGAAACTCGATCGGCTGGCCCCGGCTATAAGAAGAATCAAATTCTGTGCCATCCATAAGAGCACCGCGGTAGTGCACCGTCACGGTTGCTCCCTGAGGACACTCAAGCCCGTCACCGACGGCCAGATCCTCGATCTGAAGCTCCATCACACCTTCACTCATTGCACATCCCTCATCTGCTCGTATTGAACATCTTTTACAATTCGATGCCAACTCCCATGGAGAGCAGTTCAACTCGCCGCATGATTCCCATCAAAGCCGGTAAGATCGACTACCAGGTGCAAAAAGATATAGTGGGAAGTCCGAATTTGATCCCTAATCTGGGGGAGTTTCGGTGCCACACCTGAAGATGCAACGGACATCGAATTCGCGCACAATACCCCCATGAACAACATCCACCGTCGTCAGGTCCTCGCCGCTGGCTCCCTTGCTGCTCTCGGCGCTGCCACAGGCAAAACCCTCGCCTCACCGCTCCGCGAGCCCGGCGATGATCACAGGGGCCCCGTGTCAGTCGCCTCAGGAAACGGCGTCAAAGCCGTCGAACGGGCCTGGGATCTCATGAATCAGGGGCGAGACACCGCCGAGGCGATCGTCGAGGGTGTCAGAATCGTCGAAGAGGATCCAAACGACATGTCCGTCGGTTACGGCGGGCTCCCCAACGAACGAGGTGTTGTCCAACTCGACGCCTCAGTCATGCACGGCCCAACCCACAAAGCTGGCTGCGTCGCATGCATCGAAGATATCAAGACTCCAGCATCCGTTGCTCTGGAAGTCCTCAGACGCACCGACCACGTCATGCTCGTGGGCCAGGGAGCCAAGGAATTCGCCGTCGCACTCGGCTTCAAAGAAGAGAACCTCCTCACCGACCGTGCCAGAAGAGCATGGCTCCGCTGGAAAGCGAACCACGGCCCCAACGACGACTGGCTCAACCCAGAGCAGATGGACTGGGAATTCAATCAGGAAGGCCACGGCACGCACACCGCCATGGCAACCCCGGACGCCGGGCCTATCCCGTTTACAACGGGCACGATCCACTGCTCTGCACTGAATGACAAGGGCGAACTCTCGGGCTGCACAACGACCAGCGGCCTCTCGTACAAAATCCCAGGACGTGTCGGAGACTCACCGATCATCGGCGCGGGCATGTACGCCGACAACGAGATCGGCTCAGCCGGTGCCACCGGCCGGGGCGAGGCCGTCATCCAGTGCTGCGGCTCGTTCCTCGCGGTTCAATTCATGGACCTAGGCATGAGCCCAACCGAGGCGTGCACCGCCGTACTCAAACGCATCGCAGATCGCACCAAGCAAAAGCGTCTGCTCAATGAGAAGGGAGAGCCCAACTTCCAGGTAACGATGTACGCGATGCGGAAAGACGGCGCGTACGGATCCGCGTGCATGAGACCGGGCGGGACCTTCGCCGTGTGCAATGGCGAAGGCCCTCGCCGAGTCAACTCGGTGCCACTGTTTGGCTGAGCCACCAACCGACAGCGCCGCCCGGTCTTGCCCCCGGCAAACAAACGGGGGCAGCTAGCTCCCGCCCTCCTCTAGCGGGGAAACTCACATCACAACCACAAACAGAGCGAATAGCTCTGCCTTGAACCGTTCTCTGCCCCACGGTTTTTCTCGGTGATGCGGGCTCTGTAAACATTGCCCGCGGAGACCAATACGACCACCACCTCGCCGCGGTTCCAGTCCGAATCAACAGCAACGGACGGGAACACGAATCGAAAGCCGGTTCTCAGCCCCGCCGAGAACGATCCCGGACCCGATTGACTTCTGCCCCTGATTCGATATGCTGCCAGTGCATCAGGTGCCCCGTTGATGTTGCGCGGGGTGAAAAGGGAAGTGCGGTGAAATGCCGCCGCGGACGCGCCGCCGTGAAGGGTGACCTCCGCAGAGTCAAGGAATGCCACTGCCCTTCAGGGTGGGAAGGCGGCTCTGCGAAACCCTAAGCCGGAAGACCTGCCTGGAGCAATTCGTTTGACGGCCCTCGCGAAACGGGCGTCGGCGGTTGCCCTGTGTGCGCTTCCGAGCACAGAGCCCCCACCGACTCAATGCCCTCGCAAAGGCCAGTTCTGTTGGCCGGAAGCGTGCTGCGCGAATCAGCACGAACACGAGAGAGAGTTCGCTTTGAGACAGACAGGTACTTCGTTCGCCCGCCTCCTGACCGCGTCGGTGGCGCTGGGCATCTCCGCTCAGGCATCCGCCGACATATCCATCCCTTACCAACTCGTAGACACGTTCACGCTGCCCGAAAACTCGTACGACCTGCTCCCCGACGGCAGGCTCATCGGGATCGACGGCACCGGCGCCGTCTCCCTCCAGACCGCCCCCAACGCCTCGACCTACTCCGTCGTAGGCAATATCGGACAAGTGAACTCCAGCGGCTTCGACCCCGCGTTCGTCTCAGTCAGCCCCGATGGGTCCACGATCGCAGTTGGCAACAACGAGTTCAACGCCAACAACGCCGTCCTGTTCTTCGATGCCGCAGCAGCAACGAGCGGCAACGCGACCGCGCTGTCCAGCATCGTCACCCCGAACTTCGCCGCCGATTGGTCAGACAACGACACGCTCTATGTCTCCGGCGCCGATTCCTCCACGTTCGACACACTCGTCAACAGACTCGATGTCCAGGCAGGCACATCAACCGGCGTGCTCGGGCCCGCCGGCGCTTTCAGCGGCGATGTCCGAGTCTTCGATGGCAACGTCTACGCGGGCGAAGGCGATACGGGCGACGTGTACGCGTTTGACCTCGCCACGCTCGACGCCGCGACCAACCCCGTTGATGTGCAAACCGGGACCTTCATCGAATCAAGCACGAGCGCAGGCTCCATCGACTTCGACAACCTGGGCAACATCATCATCGCGGGCGGGGTCTTCGACTTCGGAACCGGTCAGACCTCCGGTTCTGCAACGGTCTTCGACCTGTCGTCCTCGGGCTCGCAGGTCCTTGTCCCAGCAGGCACTGACACGTTCTACGGAGCGTATTTCAATGACACGACGGGCCAGCTCGTCGTCACCGCAGCCGGCACAGCTTACGTCTACGCCGTGCCCGCACCTTCCGCCGCAGCGCCGATGGCACTCGCACTTGTCGCGTGCCGGAGGCGTCGTCGTACCCGCTAGAGGAGAGTGAGGGCCCAAGGGCCCCAAGAGAGTGGTTCGCATGCACAAGAGCAAGCAATGCTGTGTGTTGATTCTCGTCGGGGCTGTCGCGGCGGCAGCCCCGACGACGCGAGCCGATGACTTCGCAACAAAGGTCCTCAAGTACGACCCTGCGCCCGGGCAGTTCGTAGGCGACCCGAACTTCAACGACCCCGAAGACGCGCTCGGCGCGCCCGATGGCGCCGGCAAACTCACCGGCAACAACACCTCCGTCGTCACGCTCGGCGGCTTCGGCGGCTCAATCACCCTCGCCTTCGATCAACGCGTGCTCGACAACCCGAGCAACCCACTCGGTATGGATTTCATCGTCTTCGGCAACGCGTTCTACGTGCAGGGCAACCCCGACAACCGCTGGGCCGAGGCTGCGCTCATCGAGATTTCTCTCGACGCCAACAGCAACGGGAACGCCGACGACACCTGGTACACCATCCCAGGCTCATCTCTATCGGCGCCCATCACACTCCCGCTGCCACCCGAGTTCGACGGACCCGTTCTCAACAACAACACAGGCACCACCACCGAGGCCTACTTCGGCTACGCCGACATGACGCCCACCCTGCTCCTGGGCGACACGGACTCCGACGGCGTTGTCGAAGACCCCGCCATGCTCCCCGATGCCTTTTACACCGTCCCCGACGATCCGATGACCACCGACATCGACCCGGGCAGCGGCGGAGGCGACGCCTTCGACATCGCCTGGGCCATCGACCCCGCGACCGGAGACCCCGCAAACCTCGGCGGTTTCGATTTCATCAGGATCACAACCGCCGTGGACAGCACCAACGGCAGCCTGGGAGAAGTCTCTACGGAGATCGACGCGGTCGCGATCGTCAGATCCGGTTCCACCGATTGCATCGCCGATGTCAATGGCGACGGCGTCCTCACACCAGCCGATTTCACGGCCTGGCTCGCCGCGTACCAGAACATGGAGGCCGCCGCAGATCAGAACGGCGATGGTATGATTACCCCCGCCGATTTCACGGCCTGGCTCAACAACTTCAACACCAACTGCGGGGTTGGTGAAGACAGCTGACCGAGGGATATCCGCTGAGAGCATTCACAATCATCGAGATGCTCGTTGTGATCACAATCACCGCGGTGCTTGTCGCGATCCTGCTGCCCGCGCTGGGCAAGGCCAGGTCCGCCGCCGAACGCGTGGCCTGCTCCTCAAACCTCAGACAACTCCAGATCGCAAACGCCTCATACGCCCTCGACTTCGAGAGCAGGTACGTACCCGGAGCACCCCGATTCCTCCAAAACCTCGAACGCTGGCACGGTACCCGCTCAAACCAGAGCGATGTCTTCAAACCCGAGGGCGCCCCGCTGCTCGAATACCTCGGCGACAACGCCGGCACATCAGTCGCCGCCAGGTCGTGCCCCACCCTCCACAGAACACTCCGTGTCAACGAACAAGGAGGCGACGGCGGGCAGAGCGCCTTCGAGCGCGCCGCAGGGGGTTACGGCTACAACAACGCGTACGTCGGTACCCTCCGCAAACCCGTCGGCCCACGGAGAGACAACGTCTGGACCGTTGCAACCGACGAGAGCGGGTCGTTCGAGCACATGTTTACGAACCTGAACGAAACAGTCGCGTTCGCGGACACCGCGTTCCCGGGCACCCAGGCCGCCGGCGGGCTCATCGAATACAGCTTCGTCGAGCCCCGCTTCCTGCCCAGCTTCGGGCAGAGCTACCGCGCCGACCCCTCGATGCATTTCAGACACCAAGAGCGGGCCAACATCGCCTACCTTGACGGACACGTCGAGGCCGTAGCGATGACTTTCACCTGGAACAGCGGGTTCTATGAGCAGACCGCCGAATCAGCTATGCTTGGCTGGCACGGGGACAAGGACTCGAACTCCGGATACGGGTACAGGTGAGCCATGGCTGTTACTGGATGCGTCTGCCACGACATCAGCTTCGAAGAACTCAGGGAGATCGCCCGAGAGTCGAAGTGCTCGTTCGATGAACTCAGCAAGAAGACCAAATGCTGCACCGGCTGCGGCATGTGCGAGCCCTATGTCAGGCTCATGCTCCGCACGGGCCAGACGAGATTCGATCCACTGCCTCCGCACGAGGCCGAGCATGTGATCGCCGAGGCTGTTAGCGCCGACGGCTCCTTACTCAACTAATCCAAACACACCAAAAGCAACAGGAGCCGGACGATGATTCGCCCGGCCCCTGTGGAGTTATGAATCCTGCGGAACCGATCAGCTCTCGGTGCTGGTCTCGGCAGACTCAGCGATCGTCACGTCACGAACCTCGACGTGCGGCACACCGAGCGCCTCGTTCCGCTCCGCGCCAAGCGCCTCGGCGGCCTCCGCCGCCTCGGCGAGCATGCTCACATCGTCCTCCACATCCGCCTCGGGCAGCTCGCCCACCGTGCGGATGCCGATGTCCTGGTGATCCTGGAAACCCGTGCCCGCGGGGATCAGGTGACCAAGCAGCACGTTCTCCTTCAGACCGATCAGCGTGTCCACTGCGCCCTTGAGCGACGCCTCGGTCAGCACCTTCGTGGTCTCCTGGAACGAAGCACCCGAGAGGAAGCTCTCGCTCTGCAGCGAGGCCTTCGTGATGCCAAGCAGCAGCGTGCGGCCCGAAGCCGGACGCGCCTTCTTTGTCTTGGCGATCTCCTTGCCCTCGGCCTCCGCCTTCGCGTTGGCTTCCTTCACCTCGTCGCGGTCCACCAGCGCACCCACCGGAAGATCCGTGTCGCCCGCTTCCATGATCTTCAGCATGCGAGCACCCTGGTTGTTCGCCTGCTTGAAGTGGTAGCGGTCGAGCACGTCCTGAGGCAGGAGCCCCGTGTCACCCGGGTTCTCGACCTTCACCTTCCGCAGCATCTGCGACAGGATCAGCTCGATGTGCTTGTCGTTGATCGTCACACCCTGAGCACGGTACACGTTCTGGACCTCGTCCAGCATGTACGCCCAGAGCGCTTCCTCACCCTTAATCCGCAAGATGTCGTGAGGAACCAGCGGGCCTTCCGTGAGCGGATCACCCGCATGAACGACATCACCCGTGTGCACCTGCAGAGGCTTGTCGTTGGGCACGTGGTGATCCTTCTCGATGCCCGAATCGGACACCACGCGGATCGTCATCTTGCCCTTGCGCTTATCAGAGTGAAGCTCGACCCGGCCCGATATCTCGGCCATAACCGCCGGGTCCTTGGGCTTGCGTGCCTCGAAAATCTCCGTCACGCGGGGCAGACCACCGACGATGTCCTGCGAGCCAGCAGCAACTCGAGGCTGACGCGCGAGCATGTGGCCCGCCTCGATCGCATCGCCGTCCTTCACCTCGATACGCGCCTTGGCGGGCAGGTAGTGGAAGTCGAGGATCGCGCCGTTGTCGTCGACGATGTTGATCTGCGGGTGAAGGTCGCCCTTGTGCTCGATCACAACCAGCGCCTTGCGGCCCTGACCCGCGTCTTCCTCGCGGACCGTCTCGCCCATCTCGATATCGACGTACTGAACCGTGCCGCCCTTCTCCGCGAGAATCGGGGTCCGGTGCGGGTCCCAGTTGACCAGCAGCTGGCCGGCCTTCACAGCACTGTTCGGTGCGACGTGGACGTACGAGCCGTAAGGAACCTTCGACTTCTCGATCTCGTGACCGTCCTTGTCAACGATCGCGACCTCGGCGTTCCGCTTCAGAACAACCCAGACCTTGTTCCCGTCGGGATCGACAGTCTCGACCTCGTTGCAGTCGCGGAGCTCGAGCGTACCCGCGGCAACCGCGCGGTACTCACTCTCGGCGATCGTTCGAGTACCGATACCACCCGTGTGGAACGTACGCATCGTCAGCTGCGTGCCGGGCTCACCGATCGACTGTGCCGCGATGATGCCGACCGCCATACCGGGCTCGACGAGCTTGCCGGTCGACATGTCCATGCCGTAGTCAAGCGCCGAGCAACCGGTTCGGCTCTCGCTCGTCAGAGGCGAGCGGACGACCACCGAATCGATGCCAAGCTCTTCCACGCGCTGCGCGGTATCGGGCATGATCATCTCGTTCGCCGCAACGATCACCTCGCCCGTAGCGGGGTTGGCGATCTCGTGCACGCTCACGCGGCCGATGATCTGGTCGCTGAGCGCGACGTCGACCTGCTCGCCCTTGTAGATGGCGCGCTTGACGATGCCTCGCTTGGAGCCGCAGTCCTGCTCGCCGATGATGACCGACTGAGCAACGTCGCAGAGCTTTCGTGTGAGGTAACCCGAGTCCGCGGTCTTGAGCGCGGTATCGGCAAGACCCTTGCGAGCGCCGTGCGTCGACGAGAAGTACTCGAGGATGTTCAGGCCCTCGCGGAAGTTCGCGCGGATGGGCGTCTCGATGATCTCGCCCGAGGGCTTGGCCATCAGACCACGCATACCCGCCAGCTGCTGCATCTGGCTGACGTTACCGCGTGCACCCGAGTCCATCATGAGGTACACAGGGTTCAGGTACGCCCGGCCCTCTTTCTCCTCGATGCTCGTGTACGCGTCTTCCTCGCCGCGACGGTCGTTCTTGAGCGTCTCGATCAGCGTCTTGGTGATCTCCTCACGGCAGTGCGACCAGATGTCCAGCAGCTGGTTGTACCGCTCACGCGAGGTGATGATGCCGTCCTCGTACGAACGCTCGACGCGGTCCACCTGTTTCTGCGCGACCGCGAGCATCTGCTGCTTCGCCTCGGGAATACGCAGGTCAGTGATGCCGAATGAAAGACCAGCGGTCGTCGAACGCTTGAACCCGATCTCCTTGAGCTTGTCGAGCATGTCGATCGTCGCAGCGCGGCCCGAGTACAGGTACGCGTCGTCGATCACGCGGGCGCAGCCCTTCTTGCCGAGCGTGCAGTTGTAGAAAGGCATGCCCGGGCTCAGGATGTCCGCGAACAGGATCCGGCCCGGCGTCGTGACGATCCGGTTGTTCTCGGGCATGGGCTCGGGCGAACCACGCTCCTCGGTCAGGACGTGATCGAAGCCCTCGACACGGACCACGATCGGCTCGTGCAGGTCGATCTTCCCGTGATCGAACGCGAGCAGCGCTTCCGTCGCGTCCTTGTAGGTGTTCATCTTCTGCGGATCGGTCTCGCCCTCCTGCGCCATCAGCGTGATGAAGTACACGCCCATGACGATGTCCTGCGAAGGCGAGATGATCGGTGCGCCGTTGGCGGGGCTGAAGATGTTGTGCGTCGAAAGCATCAGCACGTGCGCCTCGGTCTGCGCCTCGACCGACAGAGGCAGGTGAACCGCCATCTGGTCGCCGTCGAAGTCAGCGTTGAAGCCCGAGCACACGAGCGGGTGCAGACGGATCGCGTTGCCTTCCACCAAGGTCGGCTCGAACGCCTGGATACCCATCCGGTGGAGCGTCGGTGCACGGTTCAGCAGAACCGGATGCTGGTAGATCACCTCTTCGAGAACGTCCCACACCGACGGGTCGCGACGCTCGAGCATCCGCTTGGCGCTCTTGATCGTGTCGGCGAGCCCGTGCTCCTTGAGCTTGCGGATGATGAAGGGCTGGAAGAGCTCCAGCGCGATCTTCTTGGGAAGGCCGCACTGGTTCAGCTTCAGCTCAGGACCGACGACGATCACCGAACGAGCCGAGTAGTCAACACGCTTACCGAGCAGGTTCTCGCGGAACCGGCCCTGTTTGCCCTTGATCATGTCCGTCAGCGATTTGAGCGCACGGTTGCTCGACCCGAGCACCGGGCGCCGGCAGCGTCCGTTGTCAAAGAGCGCATCGACCGCCTGCTGGAGCATCCGCTTCTCGTTGCGGATGATGACCTCGGGCGCGTTCAGGTCCATCAGCTTCTTGAGCCTGTTGTTCCGGTTGATGATCCGGCGGTACAGGTCGTTCAGGTCGCTCGTCGCAAAGTTGCCCGATTCGAGCAGAACCAGCGGACGAAGGTCCGGCGGGATCACCGGCACAACATCCATCACCAGCCACGACGGGTCGTTCTCGCTCTCGCGGACGATCTCGACCAGCTTCAGGCGCTTGGCCAGATCCTTGATCTTCTGCTGCGAACGAGTCGCCGCCAGATCCTCACGGATCTGCTTCGCCTCGGCATCAAGATCCAGCATCTCGAGCAGCTCACGGGCGGCTTCAGCGCCCATCTGTGCGCGGAACGCGTTGCCGTACTGCTCGACCGCGACGCGGTGCTCGTCCTCGGTCAGGACCTGCTTGAACGTCAGCTCCGTGTCACCCGGATCGATGACCACGTAGTCCTGGTAGTAGATGATCTTCTCGAGATCGCTCGTCTTCATCCCGAGCAGCGTGCCGAGGCGGCTGGGCATGCTCTTGAAGAACCAGATATGCACGGTCGGGCTCGCCAGGTTGATGTGACCCATCCTCTTCCGCCTGACGCGCGAGTGAGTCACCTTCACGCCGCAGCGGTCGCAGATGATGCCCTTGAACTTGGTGCCGCGGTACTTGCCGCACGAGCACTCGTAGTCGCGCTCCGGACCGAAGATCCGCTCGCAGAACAAACCGTCCTTCTCGGGGCGGTACGTTCTGTAGTTGATCGTCTCGGGCTTCTTCACCTCACCGTACGACCACGCGCGGATGTCGTTGGGCGACGCGAGCGTCACCTTGACTGCGCTGAAGTCGTTCACCCGGTCGTAGACACTCTCAGCCATTTCCTAGCACCTCAAACAAGACAATCCGTCTCGCATCAAATCGTTCTGTCGTGCGCCCGAAAGCGCCTTCTGTCAGTTCGCGGGCTTCACGCAATGAATCCCGAGATGGCCATCCCAGCGGCCTCGCTCCTCAATCGCCTCGTACACCCTCTCGCCAGAGTCGCCGAACTGTGCCCGACGGATCTCCGCGAACCCCGCGTCTGCCAGCTCCTTTGACAGCGCCGGGTAGTCCCACATCCACAGATGCCTCGCGTTGCCCAGCCAACTGACCGCCAGCCCCTTGAGCCCCTTTGGCCTGTGCTCGGCGCCCAAAAGCGCGCCCCGCATGAACTCGTGCGGCGCGTCCGGATCCCCCACCTTCTCCAAGTACGCCTTTGTCTGCGCCTCCAGGTCCGGCAGCACGAGCCTGAACACGCCGCCAGGCTTGAGGATGCGGTAGGTCTCCCGCAGAGCCGCCCGGCAATCGCTCAATGCCAGGTGCTCCAGCACGTGCGAGCAGTACGCCCGATCCACGCTCGAATCCGCCAAAGGCAATCGCCTGCGAATGTCCCCGAGAAGAACCTCCTTCGGGAAACGCACACCGGGCGTGAACTTCCCGATGATCGGAATCCGCTGCATGCGAAGCGTCGGGCTCGTGTCGTAGCTGAGCCAGCCCGCGGGCGCAGTAAGACCGCAGCCGTACTGGACGCACACCAGGTTGTTCGGATCTGTTGCCAATCAACTGGTCCTGATGTCTGAAACTCATGCTGATTCGAACACCCACTCTCACTGATCAGAGAAGACTCCCGCCCTCGACCTTCCTCTTCTCGAGCGTCACGTTCAGGCCAAGACCCTTGAGCTCGTTGCAGAGCACATCGAACGCGACAGGCATGCCCGCCTCGAGCTTGTTCGTGCCCTTGACCATCGACTCGTAGATCTTCGTCCGGCCCTCGACGTCGTCCGACTTCACGGTCAGCAGCTCCTGCAGGATGTACGCGGCCCCGTACGCCTCGAGCGCCCAGACCTCCATCTCGCCGAATCGCTGACCACCCGTCCTCGCCTTACCACCGAGCGGCTGCTGGGTGATGAGCGAGTAAGGCCCGGTCGCACGTGCGTGGATCTTGTCGTCCACGAGGTGGTGCAGCTTCAGGATGTACATGCACCCGACCGTCGTCTTCTGGTGGAAAGCCTCACCCGTACGGCCATCGAAGAGCTGGATCTTGCCGCCGCGCGGCATGTGAGCCAGAATCTCGCGCGGGCCCGCGGGCACGCCCTTCTCCTCGATCTCCGCCAGACGCTTGTCGACGTGCTCGTTCGCCTCGTCGATCGCCGTGTGGATCTCGTCCTCGGTGCAGCCATCGAACACGGGCGTGACCGCCTGGAACCCGAGCAGCTTCGCCGCCCAGCCAAGGTGCACCTCGAGAATCTGACCCACGTTCATGCGGCTGGGAACACCGAGCGGGTTGAGCATGACATCCACGGAAGTACCGTCTTCCATAAACGGCATGTCCTGCTCGGGAACGATGCGGGCGATAACACCCTTGTTGCCGTGACGGCCGGCCATCTTGTCACCAACCGAGAGCGAACGCTTGGTCGCGATGTACACCTTGACCATCTCGAGAACACCGGTGTTCAGCTCGTCGCCGCGCTTCATGTGCGCGACCTTGCGCTGCTTCTCAACCTCCACGGCCTCGATGCGCGACCACTGGAGCTTGTAGATATTCTCGGCTTCCTCGCGCGCCTCCTTCGAGCCCTTGATCCACTTCATGTCGAAGGTGTTGATCTGCTCGAGGATAACCTCGGGGATGTCCGACACACCGACCTTCTGACGCGTCATCGGGTCGACCATCTCGGTCCCGACCGTCTGGTTGATCGCCTCGACCATCTCGCGGAACCGCTTGATCGCCTCGGCGTTCTGCTGCGCCTCGTACTCCTCGATCTCCTTGTTGAGGGCCTTCTTCTGGTCCTCGGAGAGGTGCATGCGCCGGCTGAACTTCTTCGCGCCGATCACAACACCCGACGAGCCCGCGGGCACCTCCAGCGAGTCGTTCTTCACGTCCTCACCGGCGCGACCGAAGATCGCGTGCAGCAGCTTCTCTTCCGGGGTCAGCTCGGTCTTCGCCTTGGGCGAGACCTTACCAACCAGGATGTCACCCGGACCGACGCGGGCGCCGATGCGGATGATCCCGTTGTCGTCGAGGTTGCGGAGCATCTTCTCGGAGACGTTCGGGATGTCGCGGGTGAACTCCTCACGACCGAGCTTCGTCTCGCGGATCTCCACGTCGTAGCTGTCGATGTGGATGCTCGTGAAGACGTCGTCCTTCACGATTTTCTCGTTGATGACGATCGCGTCCTCGAAGTTGTAACCGTCGAACGTGTTGAACGCGACGAGCACGTTCTTACCGATCGAGAGCTCGCCGTTGACAGTCGAAGCGCCGTCGGCAAGGACGTCGCCCGCCTTCACCACGTCGCCCGCCTCAACAAGCGGCCTCTGGTTCAGGCAGGTCCGCTCGTT
The DNA here is from genome assembly GCA_003712165.1 of Phycisphaera sp. Classification (GTDB taxonomy): domain Bacteria; phylum Planctomycetota; class Phycisphaerae; order Phycisphaerales; family UBA1924. The sequence continues at coordinate 624,405 of RHLH01000001.1, read as the reverse complement.
CAGACCAACGAACTTGCGAAGCTCGTACTCGTCCGACTGGTCGATGATGATCCGCTCGCTGTCGGCGTACGTCACCGTGCCGCCGCGCCTGGCCTTGACGACCATGCCCGAGTTGCGACCGACCTCGTGCTCCAGACCCGTCCCGACCAAGGGCGGCTCCGTCTTGATCAGAGGCACCGCCTGGCGCTGCATGTTCGAACCCATCAGCGCGCGGTTCGCGTCGTCGTGCTCGAGGAACGGGATCAGACTCGCCGAGATACCCACGATCTGCTTGGGAGAGATGTCCGCGTAGTCCACATCCTCAGAGTGAACCTGCGCCAGCTCACCGTCCACACGGGCGATGACCGAGTCGGCGACCACCTTGCCGTCCGCGTCAAACGCGTCGGCGGGCGCCAGCACCGTCTTCATCTCCTCATCAGCACGGAGGTACACCGTCTTGCCAGTGACCTTGCCGTTCTTCACCTCGCGGTAAGGCGTCTCGAGGAAGCCGTACGGGTCGATCTGGGCGTACAGACCCAGCGAGGCGATCAGACCGATGTTCGTGCCCTCGGGCGTCTCGATCGGGCAGATCCGGCCGTAGTGCGAGATGTGAACGTCTCGAACCTCAAAGCCAGCGCGCTTCCGGTTCAGACCGCCCGGGCCGAGCGCCGAAAGACGACGCTCATGAACGAGTGAACTCAGCGGGTTCGTCTGGTCAACAACCTGCGAGAGCTCGGAGCGACCGAAGAAGAAATCGATCGCAGACGAGATGCTCTTCGAGTTCACGAGATCGGAGATCTTCGCCAGCTCGTCCGGGTCCTTGACGCTCATGCGCTCCTGTACCGTTCGGCGGAGCTTCAGGAAGCCCTTGCGGAGTTCCTCGACCGCCAGCTCGTCGAGCGTCCTCAGGCGCCTGTTGCCGAGGTGGTCGATGTCATCGACCTGAGCAACCGGGCGACCGGTCTTCGGGTCGATCCTGTTCGAACGCAGGTCGAGCAGATACTCGATGACCTTCAGGAAGTCCTCGCCGGTCAGGAACTGCTGATCCTCATCCGTCTCGAGATTGAACTTGCGGTTGATACGGAACCGGCCCACGCGACCCAGACGATAACGGTTGTCGTCGTAGAACTTCTCGTAGAAAAGCTGCTTGGCCTTCTCGACCTGGGGCGGGTTGCCCGGGCGGAGCTTGCCGTACACCTTCAGCATCGCCTTGCCGTGGTCGGTGTCGGCCTGAACCTCTTCGAGCGCCTCCTCGGCGACCGTGTTCAGAATCAGAACATCCGATGGGTTCTGGATGACCTTGACCTTCTTGAGAGCCGAGACCTGGATCGTCTCGGCGTGCTCACCGATCTGGTGACCGACGTGAACGATCTCCTCACCGGTCTCCGTATCGATGATCGACTCGGCTGCCCAGTCGTTCTCTGTCACATCCGCGGCCTTCACCTCGCTGATGTGGTAGAACAGACTCAGGATCGCCTCGGTCGACGAAACACTCTCATCAAGACAGCGCAGGAACGTCGTCGCGGCAAGACGCGTCGACTGATCGATCTTCATCGTCAGACGATCCTTCTTGTCCACCGACATCTCGATCCAAGAGCCACGCTCGGGGATGATCCGCGCCGAGTGCAGCGGGCGGTCAGCCTCGCTCGTCGGAATGCTGAAGTCAACACCGGGCGAGCGGTGCAGCTGGCTCACGATCACGCGCTCGGCGCCGTTCACGATGAACTCGCCGCCGCCCATCATGATCGGGAAGTCGCCGAGGTAGATGTCCTCCTCGGGGATCTCGTCCACGCCGTCACGAACGAGCTTCACCCGGATGCGGAAGGGCATCCCGTAGGTGAGCCTCAGCTCGCGGCACTCATCCGAGGTATAGCGAGGATCGTCGAGCCCGTACGAGACGTACTCGAGACGCATCGTCCCGTCGTAGCTCTCGATCGGGAAGATCTCGTGCAGAAGCGATTCGAGACCGAACAGCTGATCACGACCGTCCTCCGGCTTTGCAAGCTGGAGAAACCTTTCGTATGCTGCGGTTTGAACCTTGGTGAGATCGGGAACAGGCAGCGCGTCGCCGCGCTTCTTGTAATTGCGCACATTCATCGTGGCCATCGAGTTCCTCGCGATGGTTAGCGTTTACAACAACATTTCATGAGATCCGTCTGGAATCGCATGAATGCCTTGCGTCGTCCGGTGGTGTAAGTGAGCCGCGCCTATTCGAAGATCCTACCGTGCCGCCGATCAGGTCCACCCACACCCGATCTGACACTCCAAACCCTCTGACGCGAAGTCCGTGTCCGTTTCTGAAGCATGCCGAGCGCCTTTCGACGCCCGGCATGTGAATAAAGCATAGCACCCACTATCACCACACATCTACCAAACGATTCGGCAGATTATGTTCGCGGTTTAGCAGGGTGTTGTCGGCTCTTACTTGAGCTCGACCTCGGCGCCGGCTTCCTTGAGCTTCTCGGCGAGGGCCTCGGCCTCTTCCTTCGCCAGGCCCTGCTTGATGGGCTGGCCCGGGTTGTCCACGAGCTCCTTGGCCTCCTTCAGACCCAGGCCGGTCGCCTCGCGGACAACCTTGATGACCTTGATCTTCTGGCCGCCGTCGCTCTTGAGAACGACGTCGAACTCGCTCTGCTCCTCGGCTGCGCCGCCGCCGTCACCAGCGCCGGGTGCCGCGGCCATGACAACACCGCCGCCGGCGGCTGCCTCGATGCCGTACGCATCCTTCATGTAATCACCAAGATCAACCGCCTGCTTCAGGCTCAGCTCGGCGAGCTTGTCGCCAAGGTCCTTGATCGCCGCGTCGAACTCTTTGGTTGCTGCTTCGTCACTCATCTGAATACCTAACCTTTCAAATCATCCCGCCCAAGAGGGACCGAACCACTCGGCTCTTTACCCCGGACACACCGGGCCAGTTGGACGCTGATGCAGAAATCAAATCTCCACAAACCGGATACGTGCCCGGTCAGTTCTTGCTGATCGCCTCGCCCTTCTCGAGCTTGTCCTCGATCGCCTTGAGAAGACCGGCGATGTTCGAACCCGGGCCCTTGATCTGCCCGAGCAGGTTCCGCCCAGGACCAAGGATGAGCCCGACCGCGTCGGAGAGCGCCTCGTCCCGTGTCGGGAACTGGCTCAGACGCTTCACGCCCTCGTCGCCCTCGTAGAGCTCGCCGTCGAGCACCGCGCCCTTGAGCTCGATGTCGGGGAAGTCCTTGATGAGCTCGATGAACTCACGCGCCACCTCGACGACCGATCGCTCGCCGAAGATCAGTGCGTTCTGACCCTTCATCACAGGGTTCAGCGCCTCAAGAGCCGTGCCCTCGAATGCCTTCCTCGCCAGCGAGTTCTTCATCACCGCGACGCTCACGGCGCTCTGACGCATCTTCGAGCGGACGGTCTCCGTCCCCTCGGCATCGATCCCGCGAAGCGAGACGACGATTGCTTCACTCGAGTCTCCGAGCCTTGACTGGTAGTCGGAGACCATCATGTCTTTCATCGGTTTGGACATCGCCAAACTCCTTTCGGGGAGAAAGCGGGGTTACTCCCCTTCGCTGTACTTGATCCGAATACCCGGTGTCATCGTGCCGCTGACCGAGATGCTCTTGATGTACGTGCCCTTGACAGCCGCGGGCTTGGCGCCCTCGATCGTCTTGAGCAGGTGCTCAAAGTTCGCTAGCAGGTCGCCCTCGGCAAAGCTCATCTTGCCGATCGTCGCGTGAACGTTGCCGCCCTTGTCGGCCCTGTACTCGACCTTACCGGCCGAGTACTCCTTCACCGCGTCAACGACGTCCTTGGTCACCGTGCCAGCCTTGGGGCTGGGCATCAGGCCCTTCGGACCAAGCGTCCGGCCCAGCTTCGAGATAACACGCATCATGTCCGGACTCGCGACCGCGACATCGAAGTCGAACCAGCCCTTCTCGATCTTGCTGACGAGCTCCTCGCCGCCCGCCTCGATCGCACCAGCCGCCTTCGCGTCAGCCTCATGCTCCGTCGAGCAGAAAGCGATCACGCGTTTGGTCTTGCCGATACCCTTGGGAAGGCTCACCGAACCACGCACGAGCTGGTCGGCGTGCTTCGTGTCGATCCCGAGGTTGAAGACAACATCAACCGCCTGGTCGAACTTCGTCCCATCGAAACGCTTCACGGCGGACATCGCCGTCGCGGCCTCAACAGGCTCTTTCGATGTCTTCTCGTGGTTCGAGTTCATGCGGCGCGAAGGCTTGTGACGCAGCTTGCCCTTCCGGCGAGCGGCCTCCTCTGCCTGTGCCTGCGGTGCCGGTGCTGCTGTGGTCTGTTCATCTGCCATCGATCAGCCCTCCACCGTGATGCCCATGGAACGGGCCTGGCCCTCAATAATCCTGCAAGCGGCGTCAACGCTCGCGGAGTTGAGGTCTTCCTTCTTCTCTTCAGCGATCGACTCGACCTGGGCGCGGGTGATCTTGCCAACCTTGTTCTTGTTGGGCTCGCCCGACGCCTTCTCGACGCCCGCAGCTTCCTTGATCAGCACCGCCGTCGGGCTCGACTTGATGTCGAACTCGAACGACCGATCCGAGTACACACGAACAACACAACCAACGACCTTGCCGTTGAGCTGGCCCGTCGCCGCGTTGAACTGCTGAATGAACTGACCCGGGTTGACACCCTTGGCACCAAGCACGGGGCCAAGAGGCGGCGCCGGCGTCGCCTGGCCGCCCGGGGCCATCAGCTTGAACGTTTCGATGAGTTCTTTCTTGGCCATAATTCTCCACCTCCCACCGGCCAGCCGCTTTCGAGCGGATCACGCGGGCCTGCCATTCGGCCCCCGTCTGGTCTCGGTGGTTCCAACGGTTCCAAAGCTCAGATGTACGCCTTCGCCAACCCCCCACCGGGGCGTAGCTCTGGCGCGGACAGGATGTTAGCCACGCACACGCCCCGGATTCCACGCCAAAAGCACTTTCTACCGATACTCTCTGCCCATGCGTAGACCCCGCTCACCCCTCATCGCCCTGCTCCCAATCCTCGCTCTCGCCATGTCCGCCGCCCAGGGCTGCGGCACCTACGCAAGGGTCTCACTCGAGTCGCCGCTCTCAGGAGCCACCCTCCGCCCAAACCTCACCACCACGACCTACAGCTACCGCGACGAGAACACCGTCGATATCTACCTCACCGACCTGACCCCAGAAGAGCTCGCCATCCCCTTCGACGACCGAGCACAGGGCTGGCCCACCGGTCAGCTCGTCCACATCCACATGTTCATCCGCCCAAGCCCAGGCAAGACACCGATCGAGCCCCAGGCCTCCAACGCCACCATCCGCCACCTCATCCTCGCACCCGGAGCCACCGGCCTCTACGGCGGAGGCGGCTTCCTCCTCCCCTCGGGCGGAGCCGACTCAGGCAAGTTCGGCGGCAAGATCACCGCAGGCACTCTCAGACTCCAGGCCTCGAGCCCAAACTTCAACGACGCACTAGGGCCAACCGAGATCAGAGCCTCGTTCAAGGTCAAAGAAGACCGCGAACTGGCCTCGAAGATCGCACGCCGTTTCGAAGAATCGATGCCCAGACCAGAGGGCTGATCTCATCATCTGGGTGCCACGGCTTGTCTCGCAAGCCGTGCTCAATCAACGCCCACGACTCAGCCTTCATCCCCGTAGTACTTCCCGACGACACGCCCAACGGCTCTTGAGTACATGTCAGTCAGCACCTCGCCCGAGATCGACTTGCCAGCAAGCCTGGGCGTACTCATCTCGTCGTACTTCTCAGGCTCAACCATCATCAGGTCCGGGTCAGCGATCGGGCTCGGGCCGTCGTAATCCGTCTCAAACATCGTCCGAAGCGCCCAGTACCGGCTCGCGTACAGATCGAACGCCTGCTCGTGGTTCGCAGCCTGACCCGCGGCGTACGCCACGTCCTCGGTCTGCATCAGGTGCTCGTCCCGCGTGACGATGTCCGACCCGAAGAGCACCCGCCCGCGCCAGCGCGTCAGAAACTCGCGGAGTCTCGCCGGCTCGTGCTTGCTGAGCTCCCTGACCTGCCACTTGCACGCGCTCGTGTCGAGACTCAGGTTGTCGTGACGCTCAAGCAGCCCATCGAGGAAGTCCAGGTCCTCCGGATACCCACCCATGTGCGCCGCAAGCCAGGGCATCTCGGGGTAGTCGTCGAGCATCCGCTCAAGCGGCTCGTACTGCTGCGCCTTGGTGCCGTACACAGACGCGTCCGTGTACCTCGCCGAGAACCACGTGTCCGGGTCCGCGACGTGGGTCATGATCATCATGCCGAGTTCGCCGGCCAGCTCGATCGCCTTCCGCTTCCACGGACCATCGAGCGCCAGCGCATCGATCGCGGTCTGGTCAGTCATGTAGTCCCGGAGCCTCGGCGCCTGCCAGAACTTGAGCATCCGCGCGCCGTACTCGCCGTGCCAGAACCTGATCCGCTCAAGGAAACCCTCGGTGAACGCGTACTTCTTGTCCTCGGACATGTAGTCCGGGATCGCGATGAAACGCACCCGATCGCCCAGTGCATCGCGCACCGGAGCCGCCTCGTCGAGCACCGTCTGCGTGTACGTCATCGATACCCCGAACCGGCTCGCCGCGTCCGCCCAGATCTCCGCCGCCCGGCCGCCGTTGATGTGCGTGTGTACATCTACGATCGGCTCAGCAGGCTCGCCGAGCAACTCCGCCTCCGCCCTGAAATCAAGACCGAGCGTGTTCTGTGCCCATACTTCTGACATGCACGCATTCTCCGGAAGCCGCCGACGCCTGTACCCTCTTGGCCGATGGTAGACCGCAAAGCCACCAAGCCCCGCATCGCACTGTGCCATGACTGGCTCGTCGCGCGCCGGGGAGGCGAGCTTGTCCTCGAAGCAATCGCCGAAGCCGCGGACTCTCTCGCGAACCTCGACATCGTCTACACCATGTTCGACAACGGCGCCCCCATCGGAAAGCACACAGACGAGCTCCTGCGCCAATCCAGTGCGCTCAATTCGGTTCCTGATTACCTGCGTCGCTGGTTACTCCCGCTCTACCCGATCGCCGTCTGGCAACTCTCCCGCAAACTCCGCGCACGCCACAAAGAAAGACCCTACGACCTCGTCATCTCGACTCACTCATCAGCGATCAAGGCGATCAACCCACCCACAGACGTCCCCCACGTCTGCTACTGCCACGCGCCCGCGCGTTACATCTGGAACCAGCCGGGCGACTACGCCTCCGGGCTCATGGGCCTTGGCCTCTCGCTCATCAGACCCTTCTACAAAGTCTGGGACCGAAAGACTGCAAGCAGAGTCGAGCGTTTCCTCGCCAACTCAACACACACACAGACACAGATCCGCCGAAGCTACAAACGCCCTTCCGACGTCTGCTTCCCGCCCGTGCGCACCGGCTTCTTCACGCCAAGCGAGAAGTCGATCCGCAGAGACCACTGGCTCGCCGTCGGCGCACTCGTCCCATACAAACGCTTCGACCTCGCGATCGAAGCCGCGAACAAACGCAAGCACCCGCTCGTCATCATCGGATCAGGCCCAGAAGAACAGAAACTACGGGCGCTTGCAGGCCCAACAGTCTCGTTCGAAAGCGCCGAGACCGACGTCCAACTCCGCGAGGCCTACCGCACAGCGCGACTGCTCATCTTCCCCCAACTCGAAGACTTCGGCATCGTCGCCGTCGAAGCCCAGGCCTGCGGCACACCCGTCGTCGCACTCGCAAAGGGCGGCGCGCTTGACACCGTCATCGACAACAAAACCGGAACCCACTTCCAGCGCCAAACCACCGACGCACTGCTCGAAGCGATCGACCGCTGCCCCAAGCACAACGCCCTCGCGTGCCGCGAGCACGCCGAGCGGTTCAGTGAAACCGTGTTCAGAGATCAGATCGCCTCGGTCATCCGCGAGTTCATCCGCCGGGGGTGACGATCTTCGCCTCGTGCACCTGCCCGATGAACAGCTCGCAATCCGCCTCAAGATCAAGATGGCGCACCACCTCGCAGTCGATCGCAGCCCGCGCACGCTTCAGAATCGGTGACCCCGTCGCCCACCGGCTCACCTCGAGCGCATCGAACGGATCACCCAACTCGTCTGGCGCGTGGTAGCTGTCAAACTTCTTGAGCAGCAACCGATCAGATTCGTCGATCAGATTGAGCGCGAAGCCCCGGCTGTCTCGGATCAACGGCTCAAGCGAGTGGCACTTCTTCACGGCAACACTGATCAGGACGGGCTCGGTCGCGCACCTCTGAACCCAGCGCACCACCATCCCCGCCCGGCTGCCGTCGTACGACGAGGTCATCACCCACGTCGCCCAGGGCACACGCTCAAGAATCGAGGCCACTCTCTCGGAGTTGAGCTCAACCGACAACGAACCACTCCCTACCCGAGGCACCGACCGGCCCCGGCGATGAACCCCTCCTCGAGTCCGCGCACTCTACATCAGACGCGCAATCCTCGCTGACGAGAAATATTTTAGACACCAATCATAACCCTATCGATCGCCGCAACCCGTGATTACAAGCGGCTCTCGGAATGTCCGTTCTGCGCACAGATATCCAAGAGAAATCAACAATCCCCTCAACGGTGTTGCAATGTGGGACGATGTGGTAGAAGATCCCACGTATGCCCATGGAGTACAGCCCCCTTGCTGTTCACAGGTTCGTCAGAACACACCATCGACGACAAAAAACGGTTGTCGATCGCCTCGAAGCACCGCTCTCTGCTGCCCCAGAGCGTGTCGGCGTGGTACTGCGTTCCCTGGCCCACGGGCGTCCTGAGGCTGTACCCAGAACCGACGTTTATGGAGCTCGCGAACAAATGGGACGATTCGCTGACACCGACAGACGACCAGGCACAACTGATGTCAACGCTGTTCGGCTTTGCCGAGAGGGTCGAGATGGACTCCGGAGGCAGGGTCAGGCTCCCACAGAAGCATCTCGACCTGGTCGGGACTGGCTCGGCTGTGGTCGTGCTCGGTGCGAAGAACAGGCTCGAGGTCCGCAGCTCAGAGGGCTGGCAGGACGAGGAGCAGAAGCGCTTCGCCGAGTTGAGCAAGCTGGTCGCGGGCACAACCCCCTCCTCAGGAAGCTGATGAAAGTCATCCCAGGCAGAAACACACAGGCCCGGGCAGAGCGCAGCGATCACGGACTGATCACGCACTGACTCTGACGCGTTGCAGCCGCCCTCGCAAGGACGCGCGGGCGGCAGCACGGGCAAACGCCCAAAAACACAACCTGCCGACCGACCGATCCGGGGGTTCTTTCGGGAGAGAGAGATCCAGGCCGGATCGGATTCCCAAAGAGCACGCCGGCCGACGCTCAAATACTGATCAGGTCGGCGTTGCTCGTTTTCCTCGTTCACCCACAAAAAAACACCCTCGCCTCAAAGGCAAGGGCGCAGTGAATCGCTCTTCTCTGGAAGCCCGGGATCAGCCAAGGGCCGAATCGATCCGGTCCGCAAGGTCCTCCTTGCTCGCCAGGCCGACCCGCATATCTACGACCTCGCCGCCCTTGAAGATGGCAACCGTAGGGATCGACATGATGCCGTACTTCACGCTGATCGCCTGCGCCTCATCGATATTGAGCTTGCCTACTTTGACTTTCCCGTCGTAATCAGAGGCCAATTCCTCGATCACAGGCCCGAGCGCAACGCACGGTGCGCACCACTCAGCCCAGAAATCCACAAGAACAGGCGTTTCGCTATTGAGGACCTCGGTCTCGAAGTTCTCTTCCGTGATGGTCAATGTGCCAGCGCCCATGACGATGCTCCTTTTGTCTGCCTGAGTCTCTGCCCTCTCGCGGGCTGCCAGACAGTAGGACAGAGTAAACCAAACCGGATGCCCTATTATTTCACGAACAAAAATTGTCTGCGCCACCGGGAACTTGTGCATACAGCTCAACGTAGTATGTCTGCAACGCAGCGATAGGCCCAAGCCGGGCCGCCTGCCGACCGATCTTTCGGGACGCAGGGCACATGGAAACAGCACAACAAAGGGTCATTCGTATGAACAAGCGTGTACGCGCCTTTACTCTCATCGAATTGTTGGTCGTGATCGCGATTATCGCGCTCCTCATCGGGATCCTCCTCCCCGCTCTGGCGAAGGCCAGACTCGCCGCTCAGAAGCTCCTAGGCCAGGCTAATCACCGCGGCATCCAGCAGGGTGTCCACTTCTACGCCGACCAGTACGACGACTTCACACCCGCCGGGCACGACAACTTCCCCGGCTCCGTCGGGGCAAACGACTTCGGATACACCTGGCCCGCACAGGTCCGCTCTGCACTCGACGGCGATACCCAGTCCATGGAGATCTTCCAGAATCCCGGCGCCGGCAATGACTTCCCGATCGAGTGGACCAAGATCGTCGACACCTCGTCGCCGGTCGCCATCACCGAAGACGACCAGGGCATGCTCGAAGCCGGCTACGAAATCGGCGAAATCCCCGTCCGCCACGAAGCCGGCGGCCGAACCGATGTCCTCGACAACGGCTTCACCAGCTTCAGCATCGGCTGGAACGAGATCGGCTCTTCCCGGCTCTTCGTCCGCGACCCCCGCGATCCGGCTGCATTCCTGAACCTCGGCATGGGCACCCACTACGCCGGCTCCTCCATCCTCAACAGCAACTCTGCTCAGGCTCGCAAAGAAGCCGTCACCGAGCTGGGCCCCAAGCTCTCCGCAGTACGTAACGCAGGCGATTTCATCGCACATGCCGACTCGCTCGTCGATGTCGAAGAAGACGGCTGGGTCTCACCACAGGGCCGCCGCGGCGCCCGCTTCGACTTCGCTTTCCCCGGCGGCTACTTCAGCGGCCAGGCCAACTTCGCGTTCCTCGACGGCCACGTCGAATCGCTCAACGTCGCCGACTACATCCTCCAGCGCACCGATGCCACAGTCGACCCGGAAGACCCGGGTTGGAAGGCCCGTATCCGCCGCTGGAACAACGACGGCGACCCCCACACCGAATGGTGGTAAATCAAGCTTCTGGCCTTCTGACAGCGAATTTCATCCAAAGAGGAGCCCAGCCAAAAGCTGGGCTCCTCTTCCTTTTTGACCCCCACAGTAAGCAAAATCCTGTATAGACACCAATCCGGGGATCTGATAGTCTCTGGCTTCACGAGTCCGCATTTCAGCGGTCAGGCAGAGTCCAAAAAAACAGGAGCGGGGCTGATGAGAACGAAGAATTCTCGCGCGTTTACACTGATCGAACTGCTGGTTGTCATCGCGATCATCGCGCTGCTGATCGGCATCCTCTTGCCAGCACTGGCAAAGGCAAGGCTCGCTGCACAGAAGCTGCTCGGGCAAGCAAACCACCGCGGCGTCCAGCAGGGCGTCCAGTTCTACGCCGATCAGTACGACGACTTCACGCCCACTGGGCACGACTCGAACCCAAGATCCTCAACCGGCAGCTACTGGGCATACATGTGGCCCGCTCAGGTCCGTGACGCACTAGGCGGTGATTCCCAGGCCATGGAGATATTCCAGAACCCCGGCGCCGGCAACGAATTCCCGATCGAATGGACAAAGATCGTCGACACCTCTTCCTCTGTCGCAGTGCTGGAAGATGACGTCGCTCTTCGTGAGGTTGGCTACGAAGTCGGCGAAATCCCCGTCGGACACAAAGCCGGCGGCCGCACCGATGTCCTCGACAACGGATTCAACTCATTCAGCATGGGCTGGAACGAAATCGGTTCCGCCCGCCTCTTCGTCCGCAATCCCCGCGATCAACAGGCATACCTGAACCTCGGCATGGGCACCCACTACGCCGGCTCGTCGATCATCAACAGCAACGACGCCCAGACTCGCAAGGAAGCCGTCTCCGAGATGGGACCCAAACTCGCCGGTGTTCGGAACCCGGGAGACTTCATCGCCCACGCCGACTCGCTCATTGATGTCGACGAAGACGGCTGGGTCTCGCCCATGGGACGCCGCGGTGCCCGATTCGATCACGCCTACCCCGGCGGCTACTTCAGCGGCCAAGCTAACTTCGCATTCCTCGACGGCCACGTCGAATCCCTCAATGTCGCCGATTACATCCTCCAACGCCTCGATACCACCGTTAACGAGGATGATCCCGCCTGGAAGGCCCGGATCCGCCGCTGGAACAACGACGGCAAGCCCCACACCGAATGGTGGTAAACCAGGCTCCCTAAGCCTTCAGACAAGAAACTCGCTTGAAAGGAGCCCGGTGATCGCCGGGCTCCTTTCTGCTCTGTCAGGTAGGCAGATTCCTCTATGGACACTCGGGCATGTTTTTGATAGCATTTGTATTCCACGAGCCCGCTTCTCAGCGGGTGGCAGAGTTCGCAGAACAGGAGCGGGGCTGATGAGAACGAAGAATTCTCGTGCATTTACACTGATCGAACTGCTGGTTGTCATCGCGATCATCGCGCTGCTCATCGGCATCCTCCTGCCGGCACTCGCGAAGGCGAGACTCGCCGCCCAGAAGATGCTCGGACAGGCCAACCACAGAAGTGTCCAGCAGGGCGTCGCGTTCTACACAGCCGAGTTCGACGAGTGGACCCCGACCGGGCACGATCTGGGCACTCGCAACTGGAGCTACACTTGGCCCGCACAAATCCGCTCGGTTATGGGCGACCCCGGCAAGGCCATGGAAGTATTCAGAAACCCAGGCGCCGGCAACGAGTACCCCGTAGATTGGTACCAGATTTTCGATGACTCCAACATTGCTACTGCGAGATCGACCGGCGCCAACCCGCTCACAGATTGGGGCTACGAAGAGAACGAACTCGTCGTCTGGCACAGAGGCGGCAGAGCCGGTGCAGTTCTGCCCCCCGAAGAGCAGGGTTTCACTTCGTTCAGTTTCGCGTGGAACGAGACCGGCACCATCAGCGAAGTAGGACAGACGCACCCACGCATCCCCGGCGGCACGCTTATCTTCGGCATGGGCATGCACGCACACATCCGCTCTGCGTGGAATGCACAGGCAGCCGAGGTCAGAGCCGGTGCGATCACCGAGTATGGCCCCAAACTCGCACAAATTCAGAACCCCGCTGACATGATTGTCGTGACCGACTCATTCACCGACGGCACGCAGGACCCATGGGTGACCCCGCAAAGCAACAGAGAACAGATGCACCCCGGCGGCTACTTCACCGGCCAAGCAAACTTCGGATTCGCCGATGGCCACGCCGAAGCACTCAGCATCGACGATTACACCCTAGATCCAGAGGATCTCAGCAACACTGATGATGCGAACCTAAGAGCCCGCATGCGCCGCTGGAACTATGACAACAAAGCCAACTCTGACTACTGGGAATAAGCCCGTACTCGAACCCAGAACTTCTGCAGACATCTTTCCAGACGGGGCTCTTGAAAGAGAGCCCCGTCTGCTTTTTCACCTGCCGCGATCTCAACATAGACGCCAGACAAAAGCGAACACTTCGAAGCGACGAACCTATAGTCCTATGGGTACGACGGAGTGCATCGGATGACCAAGATTCTCAGCATCGTTCTCGGAGTCCTCGTGCTGGCCGCCGTCGCAGGCTCCATATTCGTCTTCTCGATGAAACCGTCTACCAACAGAGACTCGGTACACCCGCTCGATACGGTTCAACTCTGGATATGTCTCGCCGAAGAAGAGCCCCACGACTTCAGCTTGACCGTCCGTGAACTCGCGGCCCTCTCCGACGTGGGCGTGAAGTGCCCCACCTGCGGCGCATCCGAAGATCTCAGCAGGGCTCTCGAATGCCCCGAGTGCGGCAGGCACTACCCGGCCGGAAGATACAACGCCTCACCTACCCACTGCCTCCACTGCAACGCTGAACTCCCGGGTGCGGAGATCAACATCTTCCACGGCCACGAAGGACACTGACAAGCACTTCTACTTGGCGGTACACCGATAACAGTGTGGACCCTGCGAGCACTCGTATCAAGCTACCCCCAGTTCTTGGCTGCTACTACATGCATTCCCTGAACACCATCAGATAACCGGTCGATACGCATCGCATGCGCACGAACAGCTCCGAACCAATCGAATATATCGCTAACCACGTCAAGACTGCGATCAAGGACCCTGGGGGCACAAGACGCTACCTCGAGGTCCAGACCAGACTGCTTACGCCGTCTTCGGTCGTATTCATCACCCAGGCGTTTCTGCATGTCTCATCGATCGCCATGATTGATCTGCCCAAAGCCGACAATACGGCGATTCGTGTGAAGGGCACCATCACGGACTGCAAACACAACGGCGGCCGATTCCACGTCTGCGTTGTCCAACTTGAGAACAAACTTGACCTCGCACAGTTTATGCGTCAGGTCCCGAGCAACAACGTCAGCAGCGACGGGAATCCCTCCTCCACTGAATCTACCGCAGACGGACTCAAGCCAATCAACACCCTCTACCTCGATGACCTTGACTCCGACAGAAATTTACTCCAGCACAAGGCCAAGGGCTCGCACATCAAAATCACCGTCGCAGACTCGACCGGAAGCGCGTGCGACAAGCTCAAACTCGAGAACTACGACGTAGTCGTCTGCGACTTTCACCTCGAAGACACGACCGGAATCGATGTCATTTCAATGATCCGACCGGATCTCTACTCGGGCCCTGTCATCATTATGACCGCCGAAACCCGCGACGAAGAACTGGCGCGCATGCTCGAAGCAGGCGCCGACGCCGTGCTCACCAAGCCCGTGACCATGAGCCGATTATCCAGCGCACTCAATGCGGTGCTTGCCGAATCAGCAGACAACGGACCCGAACAGTACGATCCGTTTGACGCTCCTCCAGAAGACATGGAACTCGCATCGTCATACATCCCGATGCTGACACGCTTCCGTGACGAATTCATTCGCGCAAAACAAAAGCGCGATATCGAATCCTCGCTCCGCGCATGCCGATCTGTTATGGGCTCCGCCAGTGGTTACGGCTTCCAACGCCTCGGTGGAACCGCCGAGCGTGCCTACGCAGCTATCCAGGCCGCACGCAACATCGACCTAGCTGGCTCGCCCGTCACTGATTTCATCGAGCACATGAAAGCAATCATTGATTCTGCCAATAAGCTCGAAGAGGCCGGGGCCGTGTAAACTGCTCCAACCCAGGGAGCAGAAGCATGCCAAACCAAACCTCGTACCAGGCTCCACCTTCAAACGGTCTCGGTGTCGCCGGATTCGTCTGCTCCCTGCTAGGCATCCTGGGCACCTGCGGCCTGCTCTGCCCCGTCGGACTCATCCTCTCCCTCTTCGCTCTCCGCAAACCCCCAAGAGGTCTCGCCATCGCGGGAGCCATCATCGGGTTCATCGGATCGCTCTGGATCATCATCGGGCTGATCATCTTCGGCATCATGTTCCTCGCGATATTCGCGCTCGCTGCCGCGGGCACGGCCATCACCCTGCCCAACATCCAGACCTACGTCACAATGAGTGAGATACACACAGAGGTCACCGCGTACCACCAGACCATGGACGCCCTCCCAGACTCGCTCGTCTCGATCACAACACTCAAGCCCGATCTGCAACAGGACTACTGGGGCAACTCGATCGCCTACGAGATCATCGACGCCGATTCGTACAAACTCACATCCGCGGGCGCCGACGGCACACCGAACACCGACGACGACATCACCCTGGATTTCGACGTGAGGTAACCCGACGCTTCCCGGACCGGGTGCGCCCACTACCGCCCTCGGTGCGCCTGACAATCCACTTCGCGATGAAATAGTCGATCAGGAGCACCGCGCCAACCAGCAGCACGATCCCAAGCACCGGCGCCATCGCCGCGTTCTGCTCGAACGTCCGCTGCACGCCCGAGATGAAATCCGCCCAAGCGGATTCGCCGTCGGTCACCGACGCCAGCATGGGCCCATTGCCGATCATCAATGGAGACCTCGGCAAGCCCACTCACACACACAAGCACAAACACCAATCGCGCCTCAAACCATCCTCGCACCGGCCTCGCAAGCCTCACCTCCGCGCGCTTGGATGGTTATTGGCCCTCGGGCATGTACAGCATGTGGATCTCGTCGTACGACTCGCCGTCGAGCCGCAGGCAATCCGGTTCGTACCCCCACTGCCTGAACCCAAGCCGCTCGTACAGCCTTCTCGCCTCCGACCGCTCGCTCACCGACAGCGCAACCGACTCCACACCCTCCCAACCCAGCGCCTCTTCCATAGCCGCCCGCACGACCGAAGCGCCAAGCCCCCGCCCCCGGTGATCCGGATGCACATACACACCCCAGATCTCCGCACGATGCCAGAGCTTCCTGCGAGGCCTACGCACAACCCCGGCGGTCGCGATCAGATCCCCCGCCGCATCAGCGATCGCCAGAATCTCGTTGTACTTCCTCCCGACCCGCTCAATAAACCGTGTCGGATCACGCGAGTTGTCCGATTCAGGGTCCGACGCAAACGCCCAAGGCGTGTCGGTCAGCATCACCTGCCGGATATGCCAGTACCGCCCCGCGTCCTCCGCCCCGAGCCTGAAGGGCACACCGCTCATCGCCTCACCGATGCTTTCTTCCTGCTCGTCTTCTTTGCCATCTTCTTCGCGGCTGCCTTCTTTGTGCCCTTCTTCTTTGCAGCCTTCTTCGTCACCGCTTTCTTCTTGGAAGCCTTCGCGACCTTCTTCTTCGCGATCCTCTTGGATGCTGGCTTCTTGGATACCTTCTTCTTTGATCCGCGCTTCCCCATCGTCCTGATGGCTGACTCGTAATGCTCGATGTACGCACGCACAGGCACCCGCGCGATCGCCTCGCCGAGCACATCCAGCGGCACATCCTCGATCTTCTTGAACCGCACGCACGACTTGCCCATATCGAGTTTCTTGCCCGTCGCCTTCCAGGCCTTCACAAACCACGCCTTGTGCGCCTCGTCGCCGTAGACACACATCAGGTAGACCGCCATATGGTTCTTCTGGCTCGCAATGCTCGCAAACGGGAGAGGCTGACTCGGGTCGCAGTGGTACCCGTCCGGGTACACGCCGTGCGGCACAAAGTACCCAATCATCCCGTACTGGATCCCCTCCGCATAACCCCTGGGCAGGTTCTTGCGGATCACCCGCCGAACCGCCTCAAGCGCCTTCCGGCGATCCTCGGGCAGACCCTTCAGATACTCGGCAACGGTCGTCGGTTTCTTCGCCATGCGCGGAGCCTACCAAACCAAACCCGTGTTGCATACCTAATATCACACATGCCAGAAGTCCACCCAACCGCAATCCTCGAGGGCGATGTCAACCTCGCCGACGACGTCAAGATCGGCCCCTACTGCATCATCAAAGGCCCGGTCACGCTAGGCCAAGGCGTCCAGCTCCTCGAGCACGTCAGCATCTCGGGCCCGACAACGATCGGCGCCGAGACCATCCTCTACCCCCGCGCCGCGATCGGCTACGAGCCGCAGGACTACAAGTTCAAGCCCGGCGCCCCGACCGCGGGCGTCGTCGTGGGCGAACGCTGCATCATCCGCGAGCACGCCACCATTAACGCCGCGAGCAACGACCATACACCCACCCGCATCGGCAACGACGTCTTCGTCATGGTCAACAGCCACGTCGGGCACGACGCCATCGTCGGCAACAACGTCGTCATGGTCAACAACACATGCCTCGCAGGACATACAACCATTCAGGACAAGGTCACTTTCTCTGCCTGCTGCCTCATCCACCAGAACTGCCGGATCGGCGAGCTCTGCATGCTCTCAGGAGGCACCGCGGTCACGACCGAAGTACCACCCTTCATGATGGTCTACGAGCGGAACGAGATCATCGGGCTCAACCTCGTCGGGCTCCGCCGCAACGGCTACTCGTCCGACGACATCAACAACCTCCGCGATGTCTTCACGAAGATCCTCCGCGAGAACATGCCCAGAGACGAACTGCTCGATGCTCTCAGCGAACGGATGGAATCTTCCGAAACCATCCGCAAGCTCCACGCCTTCGTCTCAGAGGCCAAGAGACCCATCGCTCCCGTAAGCCGCAAAAGGAACGTGCGGTAGCCCCCACAGACCCACAGCAGCGGCCCATCCCAAAAAAACCCCGGCTTTCCTTGCACAGGGTCCTATATCGCGCACCTTCCAACTGTGAAAAGGCACGGGTGCGGTCCCGTGCCAACCGCGGGTGCGGACCCGCGGGACAATCAGTGGGAGATCCATCACATGGAACGCAGCCTTGCATTCACCTGTGCGCTATCGGTGTGCGCGGGAAGTGCTTCAGCTGACATCACGGTGTTCACAGACCGCAGCCTCTGGGAAGAGGCCGCCAACGCCGCGATCGTCACCGAAGACTTCAACGCCATCGGGCCGCAAGTCATCGCACCCGGCGCCACGCTCGACACAGGCCTCATCCAGATCACTCGCGACGGCGAGCCCAACGGAAGCGACGGCCTCCTTGAGATCGAACCCGGTGCCAACTTCGGCAACCTCGACGGAACCACGTTCCTGTCAGGCGAAACAGGCATCGAGCCACACGAAGTCGTCAACATCGGCTTCAACGGACAATCAGTCATCGCGTTCGGCGCCGACTGGTTCAGCCCCTTCTCGGGCGACGGCATCGGGCTCATGGTCGGAAACAACCTGATCCTCCTCGATCAGATCGCCGGCTTCGACCAGGGCTTCGTCGGGTTCGTCAGCGACGGCGACTCCTTCGACAACGTCCAGATCGTCGGAAACCCCGACAGCGTCACATTCCAGGAGCTCTGGTCGGCTGACAACGTCAGCTACGCCATCCCCTCACCCGCGTCTGCTTCTCTCCTCTCCATCGGAGCGCTCGTTGCACTCCGCCGCAGACGATAACGACACCACTCCTGTCCGTATCCGCTTATTCGCTTAGCTCTCTCGCAAACGCCCGGCCCTTCCAGCCGGGCGTTTGCTTTTCGTTCAAACCACCTTCCCGTACACTGCAGGGATGATCGCTCATCTCGTGGCATCGCTGCTCGTCCTCGCCCAGCCTGTCGGCCAAGAGACCCGGCAGCCCGACGACACCCCACTCCTCACTGGCCCCGCCGTCGACAAGGCCAAAACACGCTCCCTCGTGCAGGGAAGCATGCGAGGAGGCTTCGCCCGCGTCGAGGGCCGACCCGAGTTCGCCGCAGCAAGACTGCTCGACCTCGACGAAGAGACCCTCGACAGGATCCGCGAACTCGAGGAAGAACGGGGCCTGTCGATCGTCATCCTGCTGATCGACCGGATCGACGACCTCCGCGACATGACCGACGCGCAGCTCGCAGGCGACAACGCCAGGGCTCTTGAGATCCTGAGCGACCTCTGGAACCTGCACGACGAAGGCGAACTGCTCCAACCCGCGATCGACGAACTCGAGGCTGTGCTCACAGAACAACAGCTCGACGAGGCCGATCGGATCTCGTCGGAGTACATGCACGCCTGGGCGAGTGGAGAGAAGCGGCAGAACGAAGATCTTGAGCAAACGAAACAACGGCTCGCGTTCTCGGTGTTTCAGCAGGAAGTGCGTGATGCGTACGACGCATCGCTGCTGACGACGAGGCAGGCGATGCAGGGTATTTATGACGCTGTCGATCCGACGCCCGAGCAGCGGGAGACGCTTCGGACAATCGTGATCGATCACATCAAGACAACGAGGCTCAAGGCGACGCCTGCGCAGCGGCGGGCGGCGATGCGGCGGATGTATGACGCACTGGATGAGGAGCGTCAGGGCAAGCTATTCGACTATATCATGCGGGCGGTCGTCCCTGACTAAACGGACACCGGATCAGCCGCAGCATTCTTCACACGCCTGCCGTTGAGCAACAGCCCGATCGGCGAGCGCCGTACGAACAATGCGTACGTCCACAGCAGAAACACTGTGCTCACAAGCGTAAGAAGCGTGCCCTTCAGCAAACCCGGCATCTCCACATCAAGCAGCAACGCCTGACCAACAACGACCGGCGGCAAATGCGCTAAATAGAGCCAGTACGACGAGTCAGAGACGTACCGGACCCACGCCCGTTCTTTCGAGAGCAGGGTCTCGAACAGGCCGAGCAACCCGAACGTCATGAACCACGCGTAGAGCACTTGGAGCAGGTTATTGACAAACGACCTCATCGAATCATCCGCGACCAGATCAGCCGTACGCTCCGGATTATACGCAAACATGAGCCCAGCGGGCATAATGAGCAACGCGATCGGGAGCGTAACATACCAAAGCGACCCGAGCTTCCTCGCTGACCCTCTGCTCAGGAACACGGCAGCGCCAAACCCAAAGAAGATCGCGTAGTGCAGCAGAACGTGCGGCATCGGGAGCACGCCGACCGACGTATCAGGGCCAAACCCAGGAAGCACTCCCCCACCGTTCATGTGTGACTGGGTCAACATCGTCAGCGGCACAAGCCACACAAAGCACACCGGCACCGAGAAAAACACACCCGGCAAGCGGACACCGGGCAGCAGAGGAAGCACACACATCACCACCACGAAGCCGATCACGAACCAGCACAGGTACCACAAGAACCAGAGGTGCGAGAAGAAGTTGCCAAAGAACGTACCGCTCTGGAGCTTCTCGATCAGGCCCATCTCCTCGTTGGCACTCTCGGATTCTGTTGATGCCCGCTCACGCTCCTCGATCATCACGTGAATCGCTTCACGACCTGCGTTGACTTCATCGAAGTCAATTGGCATCTCGAGCATGTTCGCGATGAACTCGGTCGTCTGCTTGTTGTGCCGCATCGCGTCGGCTGGACGTTCGCCTGCGGCGCTCTGCACCTGCAGATCAGCACCCGCCTCAAGAAGGTGCTTTGCGACCTCGTCTCGGCCGAAAAAGCACGCCGTGTGCATGGGCGTGTTCTGATCCTTGTATCTCGCGCTGGGGTCGGCGCCCATGTCGAGCAGATAACGAGCCGCATCGGGCTTGTCGTGGATAGCAGTCCAGCCAAGCGGCGTCACGCCGTAAATCGGATCCTGCTGATCAAGAAACTCAGAGCCCTCGCCGTACGCCAGCAGCCCCTGCATATCGCCGTATCCCGCGACGGTCCAGATGTCATCGCTCGGCGCGCGTTCGCCCTCATACTGCTCAACCCGACTCTCGATCTTGCCTGACTGCACACGAGTTGCCCAGCCCGTGACAGACCACATCGTGGGCAGGATCACCGAACCAACAAGCACCAGCGGCAAGAAAATCCGCTTGAACCGATGCCCCAGCAACCCCTTCGTCCCACGCTTCTTCCAAAGCATCGCGGTAAAGAACCCGCTGAGCAGAAAGAACAACGGCATCCGAAAGCCATGGATCGCTGGGATTGAAATCGCAAAGACCTGTGAGGCGTCCTTGTCGTTGACGATCCAGAAGCCACCGGTGTAAGCCAGTCCCGCGTGCAAAAAGATGCCAAGCAGCATCGCAAAGGATCGGATCGCGTCGAGGTCGTGCCGCCTCGGATCTTTGATTTCAGTCTGACTCATCCCCGCTCCCCATGGCGCAGAGATCGCTCCGCCGCCTGCCGTGCCCTTGATCGGATTCGATGATGCAGACTTTCACCCATCTGCATCATCAGCAAACTTCAGCACCACATTCCCCCTCTTGCGCCAGGTATCGACATACCTGTACGCCTCAACAATCTCGTCGAACCCGTACTCGCGATCGATCACCGGATCGAACGCGCCCTGATCGATGAGCTCGACGAGTCGCTTGTGGATGGCCGGTGTCTCCTCGGCAATCCCCGCTTTGACGCGCGGGCCAGGGATGAGGCGGGCCAGGAGCATGCGCCAGATCTCGTCGAAGCCCATGATGCAGGCCAGGAAGGTGCCGGTGGGTTTGAGGATGCGCTTGCAGCGGGTGACGCGTGTGGCGCCGACGGTGTCGAGGACGGCGTCGTAGGGCTCGCCCGCGGATGCGGGGTCGGTGTAGTCGGTGGTTGTGTAGTCGATGACCTCGTCGGCGCCGGCGCTGCGGACGAGGTCGGTGTTGCGCGCGCTGCAGACTGCTGTGACGTGTGCACCCAGGTGCTTGGCGAGGTTGATCGCGGCGAGGCCTACGGCGCCGGAGGCGCCGATGATCATGAGGCGCTGGTTTGGTTGGAGTTTGCCCAGCTGCTCGAGGTAGTAGATCGCGGTGATGGCGCCGAAGCCGATGGCGGCGGCCTGCGGCATGGTGAGGTTTGCGGGGATGTGCTCGACGGGGGTGTCTTTATCGACGAGGACGTACTCGGCGTGGGTGCCGAGGTCTTTGCTGAAGCCTGGGTGGGTGAAGACGGGGTCGCCCGGTTTGAAGTTGGTGACGCCTTGTCCGACTTCGTGGATGTAGCCTGCGCATTCGACACCCAGGACTTTCTGGCGTGGGCCTTTGAAGCCCAGCATGAGTTTGGCGGGGAGCCAGAAGATCGGTCTTGGGAGGTTGAAGCCTCGGACGCGTGCGTCGCCCGAGGTGATGGTGGCGTAGGCGACGCGGATGAGGATTTCGCCCGGGCCCGGGGTTGGTGTGGGAATCTCGCGGATGTGGACGGCTTCGGGTGGGCCGTAGTGATCGAGGACTGCTGCTCTCATGGGGGACTATTGGGAGCGGGTGCGGCTCGAATTGCGGGATTGGTGAAATCAGCGGTGGATTGGGCGTCTGGCGACCCTGCTTTGGGTGTGGGCTTGGTTCTGGTAGACTGGCGGGATGGCGAGGATCATCGTTGGTGCGGTTGTCGGGTCTGTGCTTGCTGTGTTGTGCACGGTTGGTGTGATGAAGATCTTTGGGCTTGAGATCAGTTCGGCGGTTGTGGCGGCGATCGGCGGCGCGGTCGGTGCTGTGAGCGGGGCGAGCGCGGCTTCGCGGGTCGCGGCTGAGGAAGACGAACCCTCGGACGAGGCGGCTGACTGAGTGGCTTGTTGAATGGCCGGTCGAGTGACTGGTTGATTCGGCGGCTGGCTTTGGATTTGTTGTGAGTGTTGGTACGGATTGGCGCGGGCCTGCTTTGGAGGGTTTGGCGGTGGTTGTTTTCTGCTGGGGTGTGAGGAGTTTGGTGGCGGCTTTGCGTGCGGGCTCGGGGTGGGTGCTGGCGACGTAGGTGAGGTCGCGGAGGGCGGCGATCGCTGCGGGGCGGGCTTCGGCTTGTTCGAGTCGGCAGCGGGTTTCGGCGATCTGCTCGATGGCGGCGAGTATGGCCTGGGCCTCGGGGGTGGCGAGGATGGCTGCGACCTCGGGGATGCTCAGGTCCATGTGTGCCGCGATATCGACGACGGTGTAGACGGGGTTCTGGAGCGCTTCGAAGAGCGAGTTGAGCTGATCGGGTGTGGGCGTGGGTTGCATGTCCCAAGGTTCTCCTGTGGGGGATGGCTTGGGGGTGGTGCAATTGTGTGGCGGGGATTGGGATTGGGCAAGGGGTGTGGTTGGAGGGGCGGGAGTTTGCGCACGCATGTGGCACTGCCCGCTTGCAAACTCTGCGAGAGGGATCAGAGCCAGTCCCCAGGCAATCCAAATTTGCCGCCTCTTTTGGGGACATCAATTGTGATTCTGATCTTCACCAACACGAGTAAATCGAGTTATTCCTCATTTGAGCGTATCTAGGCAAGCTTACTTAACAAGTTTGCGTATACTAGCTTTGAGAAACTGCCCACAAAGGAGAGATCAAAAATGAGTTTCACATCATCCAAAACGGCAGAGTTGGCCTACCCAGTAAATTCAGTTTGGGACCACTGGAATGACGTACTGACCGGCCGTGACAGCCCGACCGGCTTTGGGTTGAGTCACTACATGGTGCGACCACTCGAAGATGAAAGATCTCTTCGAAGCGGCGCTGAAACAACCGCATACACGGTCAATCACCACGACTACCGAGCGACCATTGACGAATGGAGTCCATACGCTAAGCGACTACAGCTAAGTGTCTACATGGAAGATCGAATGCGTAAGACCAGATCTATTTCACTACGTTTGAGAGAAGGCGACAAGCCAAACACATCACATCTGGATATCACGTTCAAGCAGTATCACAATGGGTTTGTGCGGTGGCTTATTTTGAATTTTTCAGCTCGGCGCTTTTTTGCGCAGTACTGCCTTGAGCAGCTACCATTTCCACGGAAGTAGCGCCGTGACAACGTACAACTAGTTCACTTCATCTGCTTTGGCATGTGTGCCGCGATATCGACGGCGGTGTAGACGGGGTTCTGGAGCGCTTCGAAGAGCGAGTCGAGCTGATCAGGCGTTGGTGCAGGTTGCATGTCCCAAGGTTCTCCTGTGGGGGATGGCTTGGGGGTAGTGCAATTGTGTGGCGGGGATTGGGCTTGGGCAAGGGGTGCGGTTGGAGGGGCGGGAGTTTGCGCCGAGTCGGAATGATGCCAATTACAAATAGCAGCTAGAACACCAACTTGCACATCATGGAATTACACCAATTACTCTCTTGAATCTTGTAGCATCTCAGCCAACCTACATAAGTTCTCCCAATTCCCCTCTGCAAATGGCACATTGTAAGCCTCAATCGACTTGATAATATCTGGATTATTGAATATTTCAGAAATAATATCCAGCTGATTCGTCACTTTCTGCTTGAGCTCAAGCGTTTCCGCCAGCTCTTCCTGGTATTCCGCTAATGCCGCAGCTGATTCATCCGCAAGTGTCTTCGCTTTCTCTCGATCCTTTAGCAACTCATCTTGTTTTGTAAGTATTGTCTGCCGAAGCTCTTCACTAAGTGACTCTAAATTCGCTTCTTCAACCCGTATATCAAGTAATATTTTTTTTATCGCACTTAGAGCTAACTTAGCAGCACTTTCATCGTGAGACGTCGACACCATACGCTCAAACATTTCGCGCACTGAATCTGCTTCTCGCTCAGGTAAATGTTTTGCAATATCCTTTTCAATTGCTCTTGTAGCTAATTCTGTTGCACTATGCCCGCCAAGTCGAATCACTTCACGAAAGAAGATCGCTCTTTGAACAGAAGGCACCCTCCATGTGCCGATTGAATCTAGTGCTTCCTCAGATATATCTTCTAGTACCAATTGATTGCTAAAAACCTGGTCTATAATGACTCGCATACATTCGTTGGTTCTGGCGTGATTCATACCACTTACCAAAAACGAATCTACATAATCAGGATACTGAAGCCGTAGCAGCTTGGATATATCATCAACCGTTCTTGCTTCTTGCAATTGCTGTCTGTGAACTAACGCCCAACGTTTGCCAGCAAGTTCCTCTAGTTCTTTACTTGCCGCACTCGACAAATTCTTTGGCAGAGGACTTGGATACTCGACTACCTCGTCTCTGTATGACGCGTAGACCGTATATTTGGCATGCTTACAGAATATCTGACTCCAGCTTTCTGTATAATTCTGCCATTTTATGTCAGACATTTGACTCGGTTTATCTGCCGAAAGAACGTGATACACAGCAGTATTCTTCAAACGTGTATCATGTTTCTCAAATGCTATTGCCTCTGCCGCCCTGTCATAAGTTTCTTTCCATGATGACTCCAACAAGAACCATGGTTTATTTCTAACAAGGATTTCCTGAGGTGCATAATTTACCTTGTGCCGATAGTAATCTGAACCAATAAGGTATAACATCAGGAGTAGGTAGATCACAGGAATTACGACAAATGGAATTAGGCTAATTGCACGTACTGCCCTTCCTTTTTCTAGACCAGAACTAACATCGCCTTCTGGCACCAATACAGAGATACTACCCTCAGATATTTGCACTCTACCTTTGGCAATTATTGAGAAGCTGCTATTGGGCTTAAGTTGTTCATAGTCTACAACCTGATGATCTTCACCCTTTGTCAAACTTGATGAGTCACTTGCCACAGATTGTTTTATCTCGAGGACACCGTTGTAGTTATTTACTCGAACTGTAACATTAGTTGCTACATTTCCAATATTCTTGACCTGTATCTCTTGCACAAGGTCTGCCGTCGTTTGAGCAGATACCGGTATTGGGCTACTAGTAACGTACACGATATGAGGAGTTTTTCTTGTATATACATAATAGATCACGAGCGGCACAACCGTTGTGACAATTAGCCCAATCGTCCAAAATGCAACTTTCATAATTCACCTCATATGTCTTTGCATTATACAACACAAAAGCCCCGCTCAAGTTAGTGAGCGGGGCTTTCATGTCATTTATCATTAGCTATTTAGTAATCAAAGTCCTCGTCCATCCCGCCTGCTCCGGCCTTCTTCTTCTCCTTGAGTTCGACGATTGCGGCGTCGGTGGTCAGGAGGAGGCTTGCGATGGAGGCGGCGTTCTGGAGGGCGGTGCGTTCGACCTTGGTGGGGACGATGACGCCCATCTTGACGAGGTCGCCGTAGTCGTGGGTGACGGCGTTGTAGCCGAAGTTGGTTTCGTCGTTTTCTTCGATTTTGGAGGCGATGATGGACCCGTCGAGGCCGCAGTTGGTTGCGATCTGCTTGATGGGTGCGGTGAGTGCGCGGTGGACGATGTCGATGCCGACGCGCTGGTCGCCTGAGGCCTTCTTCTTGAGGCCTTCGAGGACCTTGCGTGCGCGGACGACGGCGACGCCTCCTCCGGGGAGGATGCCTTCTTCTGCGGCGGCGCGGCAGGAGTGGAGCGCATCTTCGACGCGGTCCTTCTTCTCCTTCATCTCGACCTCGGTTGCGGCGCCGACGTTGATCTGGGCAACGCCTCCGGCGAGCTTGGCGAGGCGCTCTTCGAGCTTCTCGCGGTCGTAGTCGCTGGAGGTGGCGTCGATCTGGTGGCGGAGCTGCTCGACGCGGCCCTTGATGTCGCTTGAGGAACCGGCGCCCTCGACGATGGTGGTCTCGTCCTTGGTGATGATGACCTTCTTGGCGCGGCCCAGGTCGGAGAGCTCGAGCTTCTCGACGTCGATGCCGAGCTCTTCCATGATGGGCTGGCCTCCCGTGAGGATGCCGATGTCTTCGAGCATGGCCTTGCGGCGATCGCCGAAGCCCGGGGCCTTGACTGCTGCGACCTTGAGGACGCCTCGGAGCTTGTTGACGACGAGCATGGCGAGTGCTTCGCCTTCGATGTCCTCGGCGATGATGAGCAGGGGTGCGCCGGCTTCGGCGGCCTTGCCCAGGATTGGGAGGATGTCCTTGGCGGAGCTGAGCTTCTTCTCGTGGATGAGGATGTAGGGCTTGTCGAGCTCGCACTCCATGTTTGCGGGGTCGGTCACGAAGTGCGGCGAGAGGTAGCCCTTGTCGAACTGCATGCCTTCGAGGAGGTCGACGTTGGTGTCGAGGCCCTGGCCTTCTTCGATGGTGATGACGCCGTCTTTGCCGACCTTGTCCATGGCCTCGGCGATGATGTCACCGATGGTCTCGTCCTGGTTTGCGGAGCAGGTGCCGACCTGTGCGATCTCCTTGGAGGACTTGACGGGGCGGGACATGTTGCCGAGCTCTTCGATGACGGCGTTCACGGCCTTGTCGATGCCGAGCTTGACCTGGTTGGGGTTGGCGCCGGCGGTGATGTTCTTGAGGCCTTCGGTGTAGATGGCTTCGGCGTAGACGGTTGCGGTTGTGGTGCCGTCGCCTGCGTCGCGTGAGGACTTTGAGGCGACTTCCTTGACCATCTGCGCGCCCATGTTCTCGAACTGGTCGTCGAGCGTGATTTCCTTGGCGACGGAGACGCCGTCCTTGGTGACGGTTGGTGCGCCGAAGGATTTCTCGATGACGACGACTCGGCCCGAGGGGCCCAGGGTGACTTTGACGGCGTTTGCGAGCTTCTGGACACCCTTGAGGATGCGCTCGCGTGCGTCGGTGTCGAATGCGATCTGCTTTGCAGCCATTTGTAACTTTCCTTTCGAACTTCTGTCGTTCGTGTATGTCTTTATCAGTGTCTGAGTGATTCGTGTTCCGCGCCGATACGAGCCCATGCGACGCGTTCGGCGTCGATGACGTATTCGGAGCGGCCGTCGGTGAGCTTGACGAGATGATCGTCTTCGTCTGGGACGATCATCGCGGCGGTGATCGAGAGGTGCGAGCCGGCGCCTTCGACGTCCACGAAGCAGAGGTGGACATCGCGCTTGCCGTTGCAGTCTGAGAGTGCGGTTCGTAGCTGGTCTGCGTTCATGACTGTTGCAGGTCCTTTAGTCGAGTTCCTCTCGGGGGTCGCTGAATCCCACGATGTCGATTTTGTGGGTGTCGATGAGGAGTCCGATCTCGTAGGTGTCGGCCTTGCCTCTTGCCTGGAGGAGTTCGGTGTTGGCGATCCAGCCGAAGACGAAGAGATCGGACGAGGCGAGCATTGGAACGTTGTACTTGTCGATCTGCTCGTCGGAGAGGTTTGCGTAGTGCTCGATACCCGGGACATCGGTGAGTGCGCCGATGCCCTTGCTTGCGACGGGTGCGCCGCTGACGACGAGCTTGAGGTCGGTCATGTAGGTCCAGCTGCCCCCCACCGCGAAGTGGACGCGGAGGTTTTTGTCCTTGGCGTGGGCGAACATTCTTTCGACTGTGAGACGTGCGCTCATCGCAGGCTCCCTTTGGCCTTGGTTAGTCGACGATTGCGAGGATGTCTGCTTCGTTCATGATGAGGTACTCGTCGTCGCCGAACTTGACTTCGGTGCCGGCGTAGCTGGTGAAGATGACGCGGTCGCCTTCGTTGATGTTCATGGGGATGCGCTCGCCGGTCTCGGTGTTGAGGGCGCCGTCACCTACGGCGACGACTGTGCCGGTCTTGGGGCGTTCTTTGCCTGACTCGGGGATGATGATGCCTGCGGCGGTGGTCTGCTCGGGCTCGTCGCGCTCGACGAGGAGCTTGTCGTGGAGGGGACGGATCGCGACGCGTGTCTTGGTTGCCATTTGAGTGATCTCCGGTCTGTCTCTCTTTGAGAGTGGTGAAACGTGATTGAACTGGACAGGTGTCAGCGGGCGGGCCAGCGGCCTTTGTAATGCCTGGTGACACATCTTCTGAGTACTTCGAGGAGGGTTTCGACGTCGCCCGTGGTTCGGGGTCGGTTGATGACGGCGAACGCGCCGTGCTTGAGGGCGGCGCTCACCTGGCGGATCTCGTCGCGCTGGGTGCGGGCGCTGGTGATGGCGACGGTCGGCGGTCGGTGCGCGAGGCGGGCGAGGATGTCGAGGAGGCGGTAGCCGCCTTCTTTGGCCTTGCTGGGCTCGCAGCACTCGAGGGGGAGGCCAAGGTCCACGAGGGCGACGTGGATGGTCATGGACTGGATGAGGTCCGAGGCCTGCTGACCGGAGCCCGCGTGATGGGCCTGGATGCCCATGGGCGAGAGGAGCGTTGGCAGGCGGCTGGCCCAGGAGTCGACCCGGTAGGAGGCATCGGAGACGAGGAGGTTGAAGCGTCCCGGCGCGGGCTGACGGGCGGGATCGGGGGTCGATCCGCTGGCGTAGCCCTCCTCCGAGATATCGCGCCCCATCTGCATAGGAGACAGAAGGCAAGAGGCGTGCCTGTTTCGCTGGTGGTGATTGGGGTCCGAAACGGGGCCTGGAGGGCGTCAGAGGCTGCCGGTGGAATCTCGGCGGATCGGGGCGGGTGTCAAACTGGCAGAGGGGCGTGGGTGAGAGCTGGTGTGGGCGTGTGCAAGCGACACGTTCGGGATCAGGCAGGGTATAGACTGGGGGCATGGAAATCGCGCTGATCGTGCTTGGGATTGGGGTTGTTGTGCTCGGAGCGCTGGCGGTCTGGCTCGGGCTGAGGCTCGGCCGGGTCGGGGGCGAGTTGGCTGGGGCGAGGCAGTCGCTGGCCGAGCAGAGGAGTGAGCAGGAGCGGGCCCAGGCGGAGTTGAGCGAGCGGCTTGAGGAGGCCCTCGCGAGATCGGACGAGAGTTCATCGCGCGTTGCGGAGCAGGCACAGGAGATCGCTCGGCTCCACGAGCGGCTCGACAACGCGGCGAAGATCAGCCAGGAACTCGGGAAGAACGAGGAGAGGCTCAAGGAGGCGTTCGGTGCGCTGAGCGCGCAGGCGCTCAAGGAAGGGCGCGCTGAGTTTCTAGCGCAGGCGAAGCCCGTGTTCGAGGCGGCGAAGAAGGAGCAGAGCGATCTGGTCAAGCCGATCGGCGAGGTGCTGAGCGCGACGCGTGAGAAGCTGGAGACGATCGAGAAGGCGCGTGCGGAGAGCTTTGCGGCGCTGCACGAGCGGATGGAGCTTGTGACGCAGGCGGGGCGAGGGCTGCGCGATGAGACGAACAAGCTGACGCGGGCGCTGAGCCGGCCGGAGGTGCGTGGGCAGTACGGCGAGATCCAGCTGCGGCGGGTGGCTGAGCTTGCGGGCATGACGAGCTACTGCGACTTCACCGAGCAGACGAGCGTGCGCGACAGCGAGAACAACCTGCTCAGGCCTGACATGGTGGTGAGGCTGCCGAATGATCGGGTGATCGCGGTGGACGCGAAGACGAACACCTACGCGTACATCGAGGCGGTGAACGCTGAGAGCGACGAGGAGCGCGATGAGCACCTCGAACGGTTCGCCAGGCACGTGCAGGAGCAGGCGAAGAAGCTCTCGGACAAGAAGTACTGGTCGCAGTTCGACGGGTCGCCCGAGTTCGTGGTGATGTTTGTGCCGGGCGATCACTTTATCGATGCGGCGCTCTCGCGCAAGCCCGAGCTGATCGATCTTGCGGCTCAGAACGGCGTGATCCTTGCGAGCCCTTCGACACTGATCGGGCTGCTGCGCGCGGTGGCGGTCGGCTGGCGTGAGAGCAGGCTGGCGGAGGAAGCGCGGGGGCTCTGGGAGCTCGGCAAGGAACTGCACGAGCGAGCGTCGGTCGCGTTCGATCATGCGGGTGATCTTGGGAAATCGCTCCGTCAGAGTGTGGAGCGGTACAACAAGCTTGTTGGCTCGATCGATACGAGGCTTGTGCCGACGCTCAAGAAGTTTGAGGACGCCGGGGCGGGGAGCGCGAAGCAGTTGTCTGAGGTGAAGCAGCTTGATGCGCAGCCCAAGCTCATTGAGAGTGCCAGCGACGATCGTCTTCTTTGAGTGAAACTGCGCTTGTTACTTCTGATCGATGCCTGTTGTTTCCGACGGCGGGCTGAAGATGTCGAGGATGAGTGTGTCTTCGATCGCTTCGGCGCCGTGCGGGACGTTCGATGGGAAAACGATGGTCTGGCCCGCGGTGAGTGTCTCTGTGTATTCGTCGTCGGAGCCTGCGGCGCCGAGCAGGAAACGGACCTTGCCCGAGAGGACGACGGCGATCTGTTCGTTGTCGTGGCTGTGGCGGTCGACTTTGAAGCCTTTGTGGAGCAGCACGCGCGAGATCATCATCTTGTCGGCGATGATGCGCTGGCGGTCGATGAGCGGCATCGGGCTGTCGGTGGGCAGATCGGTGAAGTCGTAGGTGGTGGCTTTCATGCGCCCAGTGTACAAGACGGCACGGCTTGTCGAAGACGAGCAAGCCGTGGCACCCATTGACTCGGGTAGAAATGTCAGGCGGGTGTGGGAGCGGTGCCCGGTGGCAGGTCGGTTTCGCCGTCTTCTGCGGGTGCGGGCGGCTCGTTTTTGGTTTTGTCTGCTTCGCTGCGTAGGAGGTCGGCGACGGAGGGCTTGTTGAGGTCTTCGCCCCGGATGATGGCGTGGACCTCGTCGCCCGAGAGCGTCTCGTGCTTAAGGAGTGCGTTTGCGAGGGCTTCGACCTTGTCCCAGTTGTCGCGGAGGATGCGTTCGGCGTCGGAGTATGCCTCGTCGACGATGCGGCGGATTTCTTCGTCGATCAGGTTTGCGGTTTCGTCGGAGTAGTCCTTGTCGGGGAGGTATGCCTCTTTGGTGTCGCTGCCGGCGTAGCGGACGAAGCCGAGCTTTTCGCTCATGCCCCATTCGATAACCATGGCGCGGGCCATGCCTGTGACTTGTTGGATGTCTTGCGCGGCACCGGTGGAGACATCGTCCATGGCAATCTCTTCGGCGATGCGTCCGCCGCAGACGACGCGGAGCGTTGCGCTGATCCACTTGAGCGAGTAGCCCATTCGGTCTTTCTCGGGGAGGCTGAACGTTGCGCCGCCGAACTGGCCGCGGGGGATGATGGTGACCTTGTGGAGCGGGTCGGCGTCTTTGAGCATTGCCTGCAGGATCGCGTGGCCGGCTTCGTGGTAGGCGGTGAGTTTGTTCTCTTCGACCTCGCGGACGCGGCTCTTCTTGGCGCGGCCGAAGCGGATTTTATCGCGGGCTTCTTCGAGGTCTTCCTGTTCGACGAAGTCCTTTGACGCGAGTGTGGCGCTGATCGCGGCTTCGTTGATGATGGCTGCGAGGTCGGCGCCTGAGAACATTGGTGTGACACGAGCGAGTCGCTCGAGGTCGACGTTTGGGCCGAGTTTGACCTTCTTGGCGTGGACTTTGAGTATCTCGAGTCGGCCCAGGACGTCGGGGAGCGGGACGACGATCTGGCGGTCGAACCGGCCCGGGCGGATGAGTGCGGGGTCGAGGACGTCGGCGCGGTTGGTTGCGGCGATGACGATGACGCCGTCGCCTGAGGCGAAGCCGTCCATCTCGACGAGGATGGCGTTGAGTGTCTGCTCGCGTTCGTCGTGACCGCCGGTTGTGAATCCTCCGCCTCTGCGGCGTCCGACGGCGTCGATCTCGTCGAGGAAGATGATGCAGGGGGCGGTGTCTTTGGCTTGCTTGAAGAGGTCACGGACGCGGCTGGCGCCGACGCCGACGAACATCTCAACGAAGTCGGAACCGGAGATGCTGAAGAAGGGCACGTCGGCTTCGCCGGCGATTGCTTTGGCGAGGAGTGTCTTGCCGCAGCCGGGCTCGCCCACGAGCAGGACGCCTCTTGGGATTCGTCCGCCGATCTTTGTGAAGCGTTTGGGGTTCTTGAGGAACTCGATGATTTCCCCGACCTCGTCCTTGGCTTCTTCGATGCCGGCGACGTCTTTGAAGGTGACGCCCGTCATCTCCTTGGAGAGGACGCGGTGTTTGGACTTGCCGAAGTTTCCGAGCATGCCCCCGCCGCCCGCTGCTGAGCGGAGGCCTCTTGAGAGGAAGAACCAGAAGATGAGGAGGATGATGATGAATGGGAGGAAGAAGAGGATGCCATTGATCCAGCCTGGTGTTGGCTTCTGTGTGAAGTTGCCGCCCGTGAGTTCGTCAAGCTTCTTGATGTTGAAGCCTTCCTTGGCGGGCAGGAGTTTGACCTGGATTGTGGTCGGCTGATCGCTGTTGGCTTCTTTGAGTGCGCCTGGTTTGAGTTGGGCGGTGATTGTGGATTCGCTGATGGTGACGGAGTCTTCGTCGATTTTGCCGTTCTTGTAGTGGCTCTCGAACTCGGCCCAGTCCATGGGTTTGCCCTGCTGGGCGGTGCTGAAGAGCATGAAGAGCAGGACGATGACGGCGAGGAATGCGAAGAGTCCGAACATTCCTCTGCCGCCTGAGGGCGGCTGGCCGGGCTTGTTGCCCTGTCCCTTGGGGTCCTTGTTTGGGCCTTGGGGACCGTTCTGGTTTGGGTTCTGATTCGTCATGCGTTTGTGTGTTGCCTTCTGGTGCTGGTTTCGCCCGAACGTGTTTCGGGATTCGCCGCTCTGTCTGGTATCGGCATTGCCACCCATCCATTCGAGTACAGGGTGCTCGGTGTTCGATTTGTGGTCAAGTCCGTCTCATAACCGTATGCGCACTGTCCGTGGCGTGCGTAGGGCGGGTTGGAAGCGGGATTACCAGGTTGACTGGAGGTCGCCCACGATGTCCCGGGCCATGGTCTGGGCGACGCCGGCGTAGCCGACGTCAATCCGTTCGCCGGTGGGGTTGGCTGGGACGAAGGAGCCCATGGCGCTGTAGCCGGTCCGCTTGGTGAGTGTGTCGCCTGTGCGGTTGTCGATGAACTCGAACTCGACGGTCATCTGAACGCCCATTTCCTGAACGAACCCGACGCTCGTGCGGGTTGAGAGCGAGCGGAGATCGATCCGGGTGATCGAGCCCGTGAGGACGGCGTCGGCCTTGTCCGCCGAGGTGACGCGCCAGGGGGTCTGGCGCTGGACCTGTTTGATGAGGTCTTCGGTGAGCTGGACCTCAACGCCCGTGTGGAAGGTGTCGTTCTGGAAGATCGGGACGGCGACGGTTTCGATCGAGCTGTCGTGGACGCCGGAGAAGGTGTAGCCCTTGGAGGGGTCAGTGCTGCACCCGATCATGAGGTGTGCGAGAGCGATTGCTGTGATGATTGCGATGAGGCGGGTCATGGGGCAACCTCCGCCTCGGGCATCGGTCCGACGGGTTCGGGCTCGATGGTGCGGGTTTGGTCCTCGAGCCAGCCCTGGTCCTGCATGATCTGGAGGCCCTCGGTCGCGGCGACGGTGCCCGTGTGATCGCGGATGAGTCGGGTGAGGACGAACCGGGCTGCGGGTCCGTCGCCGACACGCATGTACCACTTTGCTGATTCGAGCTGCTGGGCCGCGGCTGACTCTTCGAGTCGGACGACGAGTGCGTTGGTGAGCCCGGCTCGTTCGGCCTCGGCTGGGTAGCTGCGGGCGAACTGCTCGATGAGGAGTCTGGATTCGAGGAGGATTGAGCCGTCGTACTTTGGGCCTTTGAAGCGAGCGATGTTGGAGTAGACGCGCCGCTGCATGGCGTGCATCCGGTGCGGGGAGTTGGGGTAGGTCTTGAGGAAGATGTCGTACATGTCCGAGGCGAGCTCAAGCTGGCGCTTGTCGAAGTAGTAGTCGGCGAGGTGGATCGCTGCGGATTCGGCGAGCAGGGAGCCCGGCATGCGTTCCTGGGCGCGTATGAGGAGTTCTTCGCCGATGGTTGTGAGCGACTCGTACCTGAACCAGAGGAAGCGCTTTCGGAGGCCTGCGAGGTAGAGCTTGCCGATCTCGACCTCGCGTTCGACGGCTTTGACGTACTCGGAGGACTCGGGGTAGGTGCGGAGGAGTTCTTCGTAGTCGTAGAGGGCTTTGAAGTCGCGGCCTGAGGCGAACTTGGCGTCGCCCCGGAGGCGGAGTGCTTCGGGGCGGTGCACGCTGGCGGAGAAGGCGTCGTTGTCGAGCCAGTCGTCGAGGAGGTCCCATGCCTTGCGTGGCTGGTTGTCTGCGATGAGCTGTCTCGCTTCATCGAGCGCGGCTCGGGCGGGGTCCGTGGGCTGGGTTTCGGTGGTCTGCCAGCCTTGGGTCGGGTCGAGGGTTGCTCGTTCGGCCTGGGCTTGTGCGATGCCGGTGAGTGTGGCTGCGATGGCGCACAGGAGTGACCGGGTTGCTGGCGTTGATCGCATTGGCGGATGATAGCGTGGGTAGAAAATGCAAGCCGCCAGCGCGTCCGGTCGAAGCCGGAGCGCGCTGGCGGTTAGTGGGCAGAGGTTGTCGGCGGCGCCTTTAGCGGCGGCGCCTGCGGGCTCCGATGAGCCCCATCCCTGTGAGCAGCGCGGCTGAAGCCGGTGCGGGGATGAATGTCGGGTCGTAGTCGTAGGTGATCTCGATGCGGTTCACATCGGACCCGACGGTGAACAAGTTGTCTGAGACGCTGTCGGTGCCGTCCCAGGTGCTTCCGATGCCGATCGTGAAGCCGTATTCCAGCGAGTTGAGCTGGACGTCGTCATCGAAGAAGACGACACGTGCGTTCACGAAGACGATGTCTTCGACCCCGTTCCGGAAGCCGAAGGCGTCCGCGAGCGGTTGGAAAGCGGGGTCGCTGTGATCCCCGATTTCCCATCTCATGAGCCTGAAACCATCGTTGATGGCGTCCGGGCTCAGGAATGGAGAACCGTTTGAGGTTCTCGCGTTGAGACGGATCCTGCTGAAGGTGCCGGCGTCGCCGGGCCTTGAGTCGAAGATTTCGTCCCAACCAACCAGAATGTCTGCGCCCGGCGAGTTGAAGCTTTCTCCAACACTCTCGGGCATATCAAGAGAATCAGTTCTGACGAGGCCAGGACCTGTGCCGTTGAGGATTTGTTCCTCGCCGGAGTCCTTGGCCATGTACATCAGGAACGACACGTCGTCGTTCGGCGTGATGACGGGCTCCAGGGGGTCTGCCGCGGCTGCGGAACCGAAGACAGACACGATTGTCCCTGCAACGCCGGCAACAGCCACCTTCGGTGGTGTAGCCATCAAGCGTGGCATAGCGAATCTCTCCTGACGCAGTCATCGCACGGACAACAAACAACGTCCGTTGTGAGTTCTGCGTCCTTAACGGAAGGGGGAGACCGCTTTCCACACGATCACCCTGCCGACCTGCTTCTCCTACCTCTCAGGGGTGAAGCTACAACAGAAATCAGGCATGACCAGTCAAAGCGGTAAAAACGTTCGGAAAGTTACAATCGTCACCCCCGGCTTAAGCCTTACCACCCCACCACTTGCGGGAGACGCACCGTCGTGTGCGTCACGCTCACTGGAATCGGGCCTGGCTATCCCATGAACAGGTTCTATTCAAATGTGATTTTGGATAAGCTCTATCTATGGAGCTGACAACGCTGAGGCAGTTTGTGGTGATCGCGGAGGTTGGGCACATCACGCGAGCGGCTGAGCGCCTGGGGGTGACCCAGCCTGCGCTGAGCGCGATGCTGAAGAAGCTGGAAGCGGAGGTTGGGGCGCCGCTTCTGGATCGCACAGGCCGGGGCGTCGTGCCGACCGCTGCGGGGGTCGCTTTTTTGGAGCACGCCCAGGCCTCGATCCGGCACGCCGAGAAGGCAACCGAATCTGTACGGGAATTGACCGGCTTGGAGTCCGGTTCGATCCGGATCGGCGGCGGGGCGACTGCGGTGGCCCACCTCTTGCCCCGGGTGGTGTCGGAGGTTCGCAAGTCGCACCCGGCGCTGAAGTTCTACGTGAGGGAGGCCGGCTCGCGTGCGGTCGCGGACGCGGTGGTTTCGGGTGAGCTCGACCTCGGGATCGTGACGGCGCCGATCGCTGGGCTTGGCGCGGGCGAGCTGATGTCGGTGGCAACGGTTCGCGATGAGCTGTTACTTGTCGTTCCCAAAGGGCATCCCTTGTACGAACGCTCGACGTACTCATGGTCAAGCATTCGTGAAGATCCCATGGTCCTGTTTGAAGACGGCTCTGCGGTGCGGAACATCATCGACACCGCGTCTCTTTCAGCGGGGGTAACGCTGAACGTGGTAATGGAAGTTCGATCAACAGAGACGATCGAACGCATGATCGAAGCGGGGATCGGGCCCGGGTTTATCAGCCGGTTCGCGCTTGGGGACAAACGGGGGCTCCGATGCAGAGACGAGAGACTATTCCGAGAGTTGGTTATCGTGCGCAGGCGGGACAGGATGCCGAGCGCGGCGTCGGCTGTGTTCGAGCAGATTCTTATTTCAGAACTGTCCTAGCGGGCGTCGCAGCGATCGGTGTTGGCGGTGCGTCTTATGCGGATGATGGTTTGGATCCGTCCGAGTTGCTCTCCGACGCTTCGGCGCGCACGAGCCTCCTGGCTTCGGCGGCGTCATCTGGCGCTGCGAGCGGGACGGCGCTTGAGCTTGTCAGCGCAGATGGCAGCGCGAAGGTCAAGGCCATCGGGCAGATGCAGTTCCGGCATGTGTACAACCACCGGAACGGCAGCGGTGTTGACCAGGATGACTTCGGGTTTGAGTTCCGCCGGATTCGGCCGGGCCTGAGCGGCTCGCTGCAGGACGGGAAAATCCTGTTCTACATCGTGGCTGAGTCGGACAGGAACGCGCCGCTGACACTGAACGATGCGTGGTTCGGGTACAAGGCCGACAACGGGGACCGTTTCCGTGCGGGCCAGTTCGCGCCGGGTTTCACGCGTGAGCAGCTCGTGAGCAGCAAGCGGAGGCTCGCGTCAGACAACACGGTCGCGCACGCGTTCTTCAACTTCGGGCGCTCGCAGGGTGTTGATTGGCAGCACACATCGGGTGACTGGAAGACATTCGTGTTCATCGGCGATGGTGCCGGTGAGCGGAATACTCCTTACACGATGGATGCCGACTACGGCGCGACGGCTCGTGTACAGCGCAAGTTCGGCGAGGGCGACTGGAAGCGTCATGACGACTTCATCGGCAAGCCTGGCGAGACGACCGCGTACCTCGTGGGTGCGGGCGTGAGCATCGCGGGCGGCGAGATCGATGCCGACAGCGACGGCATGCGTGACGACGACTACTACGACTTCCGCTACACGGTGGACGCGGGCGTTGAGGGCGACGGCTGGAACGCGTTCGCGGCGTTCTTCGGCCAGCAGTTCGACGCGCAGACGATGAGCGAGGTCAACACCTACGGCGTCACGGTGCAGGGCGGTGTGTTTGTGACCGATGATGTGGACATCTTCGCTCAGTACGCGTGGGCTGATGATGACGCGGGCAACGGCGAGCTGAGCATCATCACCGCGGGCTTCAACAAGTACATCAAGGGGCACACGATCAAACTGACGGTCGACGCGAACGTGGCGCTTGAGCCGATCACGGCGAACTTCAGCAGCGGCTCGCGCGGCACGCTTGTTGATGCGATGGGCGAGGACGGCCAGTTCTTCATCCGCTCGCAGATTCAGCTGTTGTTCTGATTCGGATTAGGAGAAACTCATGACGCGGGTGAGGGCGGTCTTTGGCCGCCCTTGCTCGTTTTTAGGAGAAGAGTTCGGGCTGGAGTGCGCCCTCGTGTTCGAGGAGTTTGCGTTTGGTTTCGATGCCTCCCCCGAAGCCGTGGAGTGAGCCGTCCTTTGCGATGACTCGGTGGCATGGGACGACGATCGGGACCCTGTTGGCGCCGTTGGCCTGCCCTACCGCTCTTGGGACGGATTCGACGCGCGTGGCGAGTTCGTCGTAGCTGATGGTCTCGCCGAAGGGGATGGCGAGGAGCTCTTGCCAGACGCGCTTCTGGTGGTCTGTACCTGGCAGGCAGAGGGGCATGTCGAAAGCGGTGCGCTTGCCCGCGAAGTACTCGCTGAGCTGGGCTTGGGTCTGATCGAGCAGGTCGGTCGTCGGTGTGGCGGACTCGTAGTCGCCTTCCTGTTCGAGTCGGCAGGAGAGCAGACGTTCGATGTCGTGCTTTTCCTGGCTGAGCCTGGGTCGGCGCAGGAACTCGAGGAGGCAGAGCGCCGGTTCATCGGTCTGGGGTGCTCGTTCGATGACGCCCGCGAAGAGGTCGCCGACGGGTGTTTCGATGGTCCTTGTGACGACGCGTTCGTTCATGTGAGCATGGTACCGCGAAGTCGGCGCGTTAGCTGAGAACGAGTCTCAGCTATATATAACCAATGTCTATGCAAGATACAAACTTCATTGATTTGATGTATGACAGTTCGGCGCCGATTGTATAAGCAGGAACAAGGAGCACACCATGGCAAGCGACGCATTCGGTGCGCGGCAGACACTTGAGGTCGGCGGCGAGAACTACACGTATTACAGGCTTCGATCTCTTGAGGAAAGGGGTCTGGCTCGGATCGATTCGATGCCTTACTCGGTGCGCGTGCTGCTTGAGGCGCAGCTGAGGAACCTCGACGGGTTCATCGTGACCAACGACGATGTGACGGCGCTTGCGGGTTACAACGCGGGTGATGTGGACCGGGTCGAGATGCCTTTCATGCCCGGGCGTGTGGTGCTTCAGGACTTCACGGGCGTGCCCTGTGTTGTTGACCTTGCTGCGATGCGTGACGCGATGAAGAAGCTCGGGGGCGACCCTGAGCAGATCAACCCGGAGGTTGTGTGCGACCTGGTGATCGATCACTCGGTGCAGGTGGATGACTTTGCGACGCGTGTGGCGCTGACGATCAACGCCGAGCGCGAGTTCGAGCGGAACAACGAGCGGTACAAGTTCTTGAAGTGGGGTCAGGAGAGCCTGTCGCGGTTCCGTGTTGTTCCTCCGGCGACGGGCATCGTGCACCAGGTAAACCTTGAGTACCTGGCGCGTGGCGTGCTGACCAGGACTGCCAACGGTGAGCTGCAGGTGTACCCCGATTCGCTCGTGGGCACGGACAGCCACACGACAATGATTAACGGTCTGGGTGTGCTTGGCTGGGGTGTGGGCGGCATCGAGGCCGAGGCGGTGATGCTCGGTCAGCCTGTATACATGCTGACGCCCGAGGTCGTCGGGTTCCGCCTCAAGGGCAAGCTGCCCGAGGGCGCGACGGCGACGGACATGGTGCTGACGGTGACGCAGATGCTCCGGGCACACGGCGTGGTGGAGAAGTTCGTCGAGTTCTTCGGCGACGGCATGGCCGACCTCAGCCTGCCCGACCGGGCGACGATCGCGAACATGGCGCCCGAGTACGGCGCGACGTGCGGCTTCTTCCCGATCGACGGCGTGACGCTCGATTACCTGCGGCTGACGGCGCACACCGAGGAAGAGATCGAGCTGACCGAGAAGTACGCGAAGGCGAACGACTTCTGGTGGGACAAGAGCAAGCCAGAGCCGACTTTCTCGTCGGTCCTGGAGCTTGATCTGTCGACGGTTGTGCCGAGCCTTGCGGGTCCGAAGAGGCCTCAGGACCGAGTCGAGCTGACCGCGATGAAGGGCGAGTTCAACCGGGCGCTGACGGCTGATGTTGGGCCGCAGGGTCTTGGTGTGCCGCAGAACGAAACGGGGAACACGGCAGAGGTCGTGCACACCGAGGCGAGCCACCCCGAGACGATCGGCGAAACCTCGACGCTTCGGCACGGGTCCGTTGTGATCGCAGCGATCACGAGCTGCACGAACACCAGCAACCCGGACGTGATGATCGCGGCGGGTCTTGTCGCGAGGAAGGCGAACGAGCTTGGGCTCAAGAGGAAGCCCTGGGTGAAGACATCGCTGGCTCCTGGTTCGAAAGTCGTGACGGAGTACTACGAGAAGGCTGGGTTGACTGACGATCTCGAGGCGCTCGGGTTCTCGACGGTTGGGTATGGGTGCACGACGTGCATCGGGAACTCTGGGCCTCTGCCGCCCGAGATCGAGGACGCGATCGGCAAGGGCAAGCTCGCGGTGGCGAGTGTGCTTTCGGGGAACCGGAACTTCGAGGGCCGGGTGCACCCGAAGGTGCGCGCGAACTTCCTGGCGAGCCCGCCTCTGGTTGTTGCGTACGCGATCGCGGGCACGGTGGACATCGATCTGCACAGCGACCCGATCGCGCAGACGCCCGATGGCAAGGACGTGTTCCTGAAGGACATCTGGCCTTCGCTGACCGAGGTGCGAGCGCTGCGTGAGGAGTGCATCAGCGCGGAGCAGTTCGCGGAGAAGTATGCGGATGTGTTCACGGGCAACCCGACGTGGAACGAGGTCCCGGTCAGCAAGAGCGAGCTCTACGGCTGGGACGACGCGAGCACGTACATCCAGAACCCGCCGTTCTTCGAGGGCATGACGGAGGAGGCTCCTGGGTTCGGGTCGATCAATGGTGCACGGGCGCTGTGTGTGCTTGCGGACAGCGTGACGACGGACCACATCTCGCCGGCGGGCCGGATCGAGCCCGAGACACCGGCTGGTCAGTACCTGATCGGCGCGGGTGTGGCGCAGCGTGACTTCAACAGCTTCGGGTCTCGGCGGGGGAACGACCGCGTGATGACGCGGGGGACGTTTGCGAACGTGCGTGTTCGGAACCAGCTCGCGAAGAAGGACGACGGCAGCATCCCCGAGGGCGGCTGGACGCGCGACTTCACCAAGACTCCTGAGGGGGGCGATGGCTGGGACGCGCCGGTTGCGTACATCTACGACGCGGCTCAGAACTACAAGTCGAGCGGGACGCCCTTGGTTGTGCTTGCGGGCAAGGACTACGGCATGGGCAGCTCGCGTGATTGGGCTGCCAAGGGGACGCTGCTCTTGGGCGTGAAGGCCGTGATCGCCGAGAGCTTTGAGCGGATCCACCGGAGCAACCTTGTGTTCATGGGTGTGCTCCCTCTGGTCTTCAAGAAGGGCGAGAACGCGGCGAGCCTCGGGCTCGA
The DNA here is from genome assembly GCA_003712165.1 of Phycisphaera sp. GTDB lineage: Bacteria > Planctomycetota > Phycisphaerae > Phycisphaerales > UBA1924. Next base: position 582,876 of record RHLH01000001.1, on the reverse strand, counting down.
CGGGACCGAGTCGTTCGATATCGAACTGCCTTCTTCGATGGCGCCCGGGACGATGATCTCGGTCAGGGCGACAAAGGCGGACGGGAGTGTCGTGAGCTTCGAGTGCACGAGCCGGATCGACACCGCGGTTGAGATCGAGTACTTCAAGAACGGCGGCATCCTGCAGACTGTGATCCGCAAGAAGCTGAACGAGTCGAAGGTGAACGCGTGAGATTCGGGGCTTGAGTTACACGATCGGAGTCATCTCGGCTGAGGACGCGAGGCCGTTGCGGCAGGCGATCCTCAGGCCTGGGATGCCGGTTGAGAGCCTTGTGTATCCGGGCGATGACAGTCAGAAGACGTTCCACAGGGGCACCTTCGACCACACTGATGATGGGGAGGGTGCCCTTGTTTGCATCATCTCGATGTACGACGAGCCGGTGCCTGGGACCGACGCGCCAGCTTGGCGGATCCGGGGGATGGCGACACTTCCCGAGCACAGAGGGCGTGGGCTCGGCGCGGCACTCGCGGAGGCGAGCATTGCGCATGCTCATGGGATCCGGCGCGCGCCGGTGTGGTGCAACGCGCGGACGGGCGCGGCGGGGTATTACGAGGGGCTCGGGTTTGCGCGGGTTGGTGATGAGTTTGAGATCGAGGGGATCGGGCCGCACTTTGTGATGGTGCGACCAGCCGATTTGATTCGTTAGGTTAAGTTGTAATGGTTCAAAGAAAACACCCCGACGAGCGTCGGGGTGTTTTTCGTGCTTCAGCGGAAGGTCACACCGAAGCTCAGGGGGGCTTGTTTGTTCTTTCCTTTAGACGACGAATGTACGCGTCGGGTTCCCTTGGGCTTCAATTTATTTGAGGTGTGCGTGTGCTGATTTCAGAATCGTGCTCTTGAAGTGCAATTCTCAAGGTGTCGCAACGGGCGCGGCTTGGGGCCACATGGCGGCGAAGATGAGAGCGGTTGCGAGTGAGTAGAGGATGCCATCGATAGCATCGGTCAGGAAGAAGCGAGGGCGCTTTCCGAACCAGATGCCTTCGGGTGTTCCGCCGAGGACGTGCGCGAGGATTGCGGCGGTGAAGGAGACCTGGAAGACGTTCATGAAATCAGCCCCTGCGGGGACAGCGAGCCTTGTGAGGTAGCCCACGATGACGGCGACGATGAAGAAGTAGGTCACGGTCAGGAGCATGTTCTTGCCCATGTTGGGCTTGGCCGGCCAGACGTCGATGACGCCCCAGGGGCCCTTGTTGAAGGTCTCGACGACCTGTGGGTCTTTCCAGTCTTTCCGGTCTGCGCAGTTGGGGAACATGTAGCGGCCCGGCTCGATGCCGGATGCACCAACGAAGCCAAGAAGTTCGTTCTGCTGGGGGCAGAAACCGACGTCTTTGTTGTGATGTGTGAGCATCGCCCAGACGATGAAGCTGATCACAAAGGTGGCGACGGCGACGATGAGGATCGGCAGCCAGAGTTCGATGATGGTCATGTTTGCCTCCCAAAGGTGGTCCGGTATTGGACATGACCCGACAGAATACCGGACAAACGGTTTGAGTGCGATCTCGTACCGATGCTGGGGGTTCCAATCGGGGTTGTGATTTGATAGTGTTGTGTGAGAGTACCGGGGGTCTGAGGAGGTATTTATGCGCGCATTGAAGAAGACGATTTGGGCCGCGGCCGCACTTGCGTGCGCCGGTACGGTCCAGGCACAGGTGTCCAGCCAGCTGTTCGCCAGCGGTCTTGACAGGCCGGTCTACATGGTTTCGGCCCCGGACAACCCGGACAAGTTCTATGTGATCGAGCAAGAGGGCGCGATCCGGATCATTGACAACGGGACGCTCCTGGCGACGCCCTTCCTCGATATCGATCCGATCGTGGTGGGCGGCACCTCGGGCGGCAACGAGCAGGGCATGCTCGGGCTCGCGTTCAGCCCCGACTACGCGACCAGCGGCCGGTTCTTCGTGAATTACATCGGTTCTGGCAGTGACACGTTCGTCGTTGAGTACACCCGTTCTGCCGGTGATCCGAACATCGCGGATCCGAACTCGGCGCGGACGATCATGACGATCAACCAACCCTTCAGCAACCACAACGGCGGCTGGATGGACTTCGGTCCTGATGGGTATCTGTATATCGCTACGGGCGACGGCGGCAGCGGCGACGATCCGCAGAACCACGCGAGCCGGCTGAACTCGCTCTTGGGCAAGCTGCTCCGCATTGATGTGAGCGATGATCAGGTGACGTACACGATTCCCCCGAGCAACCCGTTTGTCGGGAACCCGGCTGCGCTCGATGAGATCTGGGCGTACGGGCTTCGCAACCCTTGGCGGACGAGCTTTGATGCGATGACTGGTGATCTCTGGATCGCTGACGTCGGTCAGAGTGCTCGCGAGGAGGTGAATTTCCAGCCCGCATCGAGCGCTGGCGGTGAGCACTACGGCTGGCGCTGCCGAGAGGGTTTCATCGAGAACCCGAGCTTCCCGGGCTGCACCCCCACGCCTCCGACGGGGTTCACCGACCCTGTCCACGACTACAACCGGAGCGGTGGTCGCTGCTCGGTGACGGGCGGTTACTTCTACTACGGCTGCGCGGTCCCCGAGTTTGAGGGCAAGTACATCTTCGGCGATTACTGCTCTGGCGATATCTACACGCTGGATCCGTCCAACGGCAACGCGGTTGTCGGGGTCGCGGATGAGGGCTTCGGTGTCAGCTCGTTCGCGCAGGACGCCGACGGCGAGATCTACGTCATGGACCTCTTTGGGGGCACCATCAGCAAGTTCGTCTCGGCGAGCGCGGTTGACGATAACAACAACGGCATCCCGGACGCGTGCGAGGAAGAGTGCCTTGCCGATGTGAACGGCGACGGCGACGTCACCCCCACCGACTTCACCGCTTGGATCAACGCGTTCAACAACAACCTGCCCGAGTGTGACCAGAACGGTGACGGCGCGTGCACGCCGACCGACTTCACCGCCTGGATCAACAACTTCAACGCGGGCTGCTGAGTTTCGGCTCACATGATGTGAACTCAAGGGGCGTCCCGGCTGGGGCGCCCTTTTTTCTGTCCGTGTCGGCTTGAGGGCTTGAGATTCGGGTGGTGCAGTGCGTTCAGATGTGTCGCGCTGGTTCAGGTGACACAGTCGTTACAGGCGGCACGCGGGGTGAAGGTTGCGCAACTGCGCTGCATTGACGCGCGAAGTGTGGGAAAGCGGCTGTTCATCGGGACTTTGGGTCGTTGAATCGCATGGTGCGGGCATGAGAGCCCACCTTGTGCGCATGATCGCGGTCCTGGTCTTGGTGCTTGCGGCGTCCGCGGCGGCATCGCAGCCTTACACGACGGACCCTGCGATGCTCGCGCCGCCGATGTACGACGGGGATATCCCGCTGATCGAGCCACGCGGCATGTCGCTGCACGACCCGCTTGAACGGGGCAACGCGGTTGTGCCAGTGATCACGAGGGTTCGGCACGACTCGATGTCGTATGACCTGACGTTTACATTTACGAACTCGTTGGGGACGCCCAGGCCTCTTGGGCGGATCAGTGTTGGAACGCTTGCGCTTGGCCGCAACATCACGGTTTACGATCATCAGCAGGAGTCTCGGTTTGCGGACATGAACCACGACACTGCGCTTGGGTACAGATGGACGTACCCCGGGACGGCATACAGCCCGGTGATGGTGCTGATGAATCAGACGCACATCGTGGGAGTGAGTCTGCAGTACCCGGTCATGGACTACAAGCACGGCACGCTCGTTCGGCTTGGGCGATTGGGAGGCGTGTTCAAGGGGCCGCCTGAGGCTTATGGGTGGATGGTCGCCTTTGATCTGAACAACGCGCCTGCGACCAACCAGCACACGGAGATTCGTCACGAAGCCTTGCTGCAGCCTGGCGAGAGTAAGTCGTACACGATAAGTGTTCGTGCAATCAAGCGCCCCTCGATCATGCCAGACGCGATGGCTCGCCAAGATTGGCTGAGTGTTTTAGAGCCCTACAAGGAGTACTTCAGCGGCTTATACGGTTCGGTCCAGTACGAGCGGCGGACGAAACCGATATTCGGTGCGGAGATTGCCAACGGTCACGCGATCGGGCCCTCGAACCTGCGTGGTTTTTATGGCAATGAACTTAGGCCCGACAGGGTCGGATTTGCACCGATCGCATCGCGGTATGCGAATCAGGACTATGGGTACGACAACGTGTTGTTCTGGGCACCTTCTGGGCTCTTCGATCAGTACCGCGGTTTAAATTACCCCTCGCTGTTTACCGCTGGTTGGCTTGACAGCACCAAGCTCCGTTCCGCGACAGACTCGAATGCATTCCCGATCATTCCGCAACGCGGTAAGGAGCTTGGGTTCTGGTGGGGCCGATCCGCGAGGTACATGGATCGCTGGAACGACAATGAGTCTGAGCCCCTCGATCCTGATAACCCCAGGCACATGCAGCAGGTGCACCTGCAGATGGATCTTGCGACGGATGCGGGGGCGACGATGATTGGGCTTGATGCGTTTACGCACCAGAACATGCCTGTCTGGAAGCAGAAGCCTTATATCGAGCATTTGCGGAATCGGTACCCGGGGGTGACATACACCACCGAGCAGCTCTCGAGCGACGTGATGCATGTGGTAATGCCTTCGTCGAACAGGGGTTACGGCGTGAGCGATCGGTCTACGGGCGAGATGCGTTACCACAGGCTTGAGCGGCCTCTGTATCTTGCTGATTACATCGTGCCTGGCCATGAGACGTGGGCGTTTTGGCGGTACGCCGAGATTCTGGATGACGACCCGGCGCAGGTGATCGATTCTGAGCGTGTGCAGCGCGACCTCGAGCGTCTGGCCCGGCTTGGGTATCTGCCGGTGACGCATGGAGTTGCGATCAAAATCCTTGATGCGGACGCGCTGGCTCCTGATGAGACGTGGCGGTTCACCTCGCCCTCGTCGGATGGTGACAGCGGCGACGATTCGACCGTGGACGAGCCGGGCGATGGCAACGGCGGCGGGGATGACAAGGGCAACTCGGGAGATAGGGGCGGGGGCGATGATTCCGGTGACGATTCGGATGAGTTTGAGCCCCCCAGCCGACCTGAGCGTGTGTACTACATCACGTTGCCGAACGGTCGTCGTCTGAAGATCGTATCGCGGTAACTTGGGCGGACTGGTTATACAGATCGCTGCCCGACCAAGTTCTCCGTTGATAAATCCCCCTTAACAGGGCAATCTCATTACATAAGTTAAGTGTTTTGCTCCGTAGTGTTGGCATATCTGAAGACGATCGAATCTAGGTGAGATAGTATGTCTAGTAGATACATGAATATGAACAGTTCATCGGGTTGTTCAGCGTTATATGTGATGAAGGGCGTTCCTGGTGGACGAGACAGATTTCAACAGGATGACGATCCCTCTGCGGCTGAATAAGTCAGTAGAACAGAGCATCTCGAATCAGCAGCAAGCAGACGCACGGACAGACGGCAGGCGCAACCCACGATTCAAGGTGGCTCCGGGGAAGCGAATCTCACTTGAGTTCGAGCGTTCGGATGGACGGGTGGCTGCAGACGGTGTGCTGCGCGATATCTCGGAGAGCGGTGCGGGGCTCTGGATCGGTACATTCATCCATCCTGAGACGAAGTGCTGGCTGCTTCTTGGGTCACCCGATGGTGGCGAAATCGAGGTAGAGGGCGCTGTGAGGTGGTGCAGGCACTTCTCGCAGTCGGTGCACGAGATCGGGGTTCAGCTCCACGACGCGAACGCTGAAATCATGGCCGCGACACTCGCGGGGCAATCGACGGATCTTGCGAGCGACCTTGCTGACGTGCTGACGATGGTTCAGTCGACGCTGGCCGACATTCGCCGGTGCGCGGAGAAGGGGATGACCCCGAATCAGACGAAGTCGCTCATCGCGAAGCTCGAAGAGGTCGCCGGCAAGAACAAATAACCGATTCGGCATTGGTGGGCGAGTCCTAGGCCAGCGCGAGCCAGAGTGTTTAGACTGTGTCGATGTCCCGGGCGGTATCAGATCTTCAGCTGCGCGCACTGGACGCGGTCGCCGAGGGGGCTCCCCCTGCGCTGGCGTTTTCGTCGGTCACTGGGCGGATCCTCATCGGCCGGTCGGAGGAGTCAGACTGGCGGGTGCGTGACCCGGTGATTTCTCGGAGGCATGCGTCGCTCAGATCGGAGGACGGCGCGTTCTTTTTGCGTGACCTGGACAGCAGGCACGGCACGCACGTCAACGGCACGAGGCTCCTCGAGGGTGAGGAGGTCGAGTTGCGGCGTGGGGACATCATCACGCTGGGTTCGTGGCGCTGCATCGTCGACGGCAAGCGCACGGTCACGTCCATGCACACGATCATGGACAACTCGGACAGGATCCAGAAGCTTGAGCAGTCCGCGCTGTCGGGGCTTGCGCAGGTGAAGCTGGATCGGCTGCTGCACGCGGCCAGGTCGTTCTCTGAGACGAAAACGCGGGGCGAGGTCGGCGAGGCGCTGATCCGGGCGGTGCGCGATCTGCGGGGGTGCCAGCGGACACACGTTGTGCGCGAGATCGGTGAGGATGAGTTCGAGGTCTTGGCTTCGAGTGCTCCATCGGAAGAGCTGCAGCTGAGCCGGTCGCTTGTGCACGAGGCGCGTGAGGGGCAGGTCGCGCAGCTGCTTGCGGGCTCGGCACGGGATACGCGGTCGCACTCGCTCATTGAGCTCGATATCCAGACGGCGCTGTGCGCACCGGTGATGGTGGGCGGCAGGGCGGATTGTTTCTTGTACATCGATTCGCGGGGCGGTGAGGACCGGATCGAGAAGGACGCCTCGACGTTCTGCCACGCGGTGACGGGCGTTGCTGGGATGGCGATCGAGCGGATGCTGAGCGCTGAGATGGAGGCTCGGCGGAGGCAGATCGAGAGCGACCTGAAGGCCGCGCGTGATGCGCAGAGGCTGTTGTTCCCGCCTGCGTCGGGCGGGGCCGACCGGATCGGGTATGTGTTCGAGTCGATCCCGGGTCGATTCGTCGGTGGCGATCTGTTCGACTTCATGGTGACGGACAGGGGTTCTGCGGCGTTCTTTCTGGGTGACGCGACGGGCAAGGGTGTCGGCGCGGGGATGCACATGGTTGCGACGCAGACACAGCTTCGGACGCTGCTGTCACGAGGGGTTGGGCTTGCGGAGGCGATGAACGAGACGAACGCGGGTCTGATGAGCCGATCGAACGTCGGCCAGTTCATCACGCTAATCGCGGGTGTGTTCGATCCGGCTTCGTCGGTGCTCGAGCTCTGCGACGCTGGGCACGGTTTTAGTTTGATCCGCAAGGGAACACAGAATCCGGAGTGGCTCCGGATCGCGGGCTCTGTGCCTTTGGGTGTTGATGACGCCGTCCGATATGCGTCGGTTCGGATCGAGATCGATGAGCCGATGCGGCTGGTGCTCGTGAGTGATGGTGTCGTGGAGCAGACGTGTCCTAGCGGTGAGCAGTTTGGGATCGAGCGTGCGCTTGAGACGCTTGGCGCGGCGTCGGGGTCTGCGGAGGAAGTCAGGAGCCTCGTGGACGCGGTCAAGACGTATGCGGATGGGTCGCTCTCGGACGATCTGAGCGTGGCTTCGATCGGCTTCAGGACCTCGTAACCCCCTCATAGGGCGAATATTCCTCCCAGTTTGTTGGCAAAGCCGGCGTGTTGTGGCCTGTTTCGTTTGAGCGCATCACGTTCTGATGCGCGGCGGTTTGAGTGGAGTGGTCACATGCGCGTTTTCATTGTCGCGAGTGCTATCCTGTGCGCTTCGGGTGCGCACGCACAGTTGGTGAACTTTACAAACACGTTCGCCGGCAGCGTGAACGGTTCGCCCGTTGAAGCCAGCGGTTCGGGCCAGGTCGATATCGATGCGAACGGGCAGAGCAACGCTTCTGTGAACTTCTCGCTTGTGCCGGCGGACTTCAACCCGCTGACAGTTTCGCTCATCTCGAATCTGTGTTCGAACGCGTTCCGCGACGACGGCGATCCGGACAACCTGTGGGCGCTTGGAGGCGGGAACTACCAGACGTCGCGTGTGTTCCAGTGGATCGGTGTGCCCAACAGCGTGATGACGATTGACTCCACCGTGACAGAATCGAACGGTGAGCTGACATCGGCGAGCACGATCTCGGGGACGTACAACGGGCCGACGGACATCGTCGGGATCCAGAACTACTCGATCAGCTGGCTGCCGAGTTCGGCGCCGGGTGAGTTCTTTGAGGCGGGTACGGTTGTGCTCGAACGATCGACGGGCGACACGCTGATCATGCAGTTTGCGACGGTGTTCTCCGGGCTGGAGAACGATCTCCAGCAGCCTCAGTTCGGTGTGGGCACGTTTGATACCGAGTGGGACGGGGCGACCCTGACGCTCGGGTGGGACGGCGAGTTCATGATCCCCGCTCCGGGCGCTGCATCGGTTCTGGTGTTCGCGGGAGTGGCTGCAGCGAGGCGTCGGCGTTAGAGATCGTCTCTCCAGGCTTGCATTCTTTTGGTGAGTTCGTGGTCGGCGCCGTAGATGCCGAGCGATTCGGCGATGGCGCGTTGGATTGTTTCCTTCGCGGAGTCGCTTTCGTCCGTTGCTGATTCGAGTTTGGCCTGCGCCCAGAGGATTTTGGGTACGTGTAGCTTGTGCTCGGGGAAGAGCGTAAGCAGCTGAGAGGCCTCGTCGTACGCCCACTGTGCTTCGTCGAGCCTGTTGAGGTCGAGGTACGCGTGGGCGGCGAGCATCCGGCCCCAGAGCCGGTCGGGGTCGTTTGGGAAGCCGAGCGCGTCGTACTGCTCGATCGCGAGATCGGCTTGCTTTGCTGCTTCATCGGGTCTGTCGAGTGTGAGCAGCACGTCGGCGTAGTAGAGGCGGGTGAATATCTCGCGGAAGGGTGTGCCCGGGTTCTTGCGCTCGTTCTCAAGGAGCAGCTTGAACGCGGCATCGGCGTTCTCTGCGTCGCCCGCCTTGCCCTCGGCCCATGCGAGCAGTCTGGCGCGCACTCGGTCGTCGCTTTCCTTGGGAGCTCTCGGATCGGGCGCGAGGTATCGGATCGCTTCATCGGTCTGGCCTTGGAGGACGAGCACCTGACCGATCTGCCGCGTGAAGAGGCGACGCAGCGCAGTCTGCGACTCATCGATGCGGGCGAGCCTTGGTTCCGCGGCGCGGAGTGTGCTCTCGGCGCGGGCGAGCTTGCCCTCGCTGACGTGGACCATGACGCTCTCGATCATCGCGGCGAGCGTGATGGAGTCGACGGTGTCGGAGGCGCCCTCGGCGTCGAGCCGTGCGAGCTCGAAGTAGCGTTCTGCACTGGTGAAGCGGTAGCCGTGCGAGAGCCACCTTGCGATCCAGAGCGCGACGGTGCGGGTGATCTCTGAGTCGTTGCCGAAGGCCTCGGCGTACTCGTCGTAGGCCCTTCGCGCGACTTCGGTCGCGCCGTCGATGTCGCCTGCCTTGCTCTTGGCTTCGGCGATCGGGAGCAGGAGCTGGAGCGTCTTTGGGTCGGTCTCGCCCTGCTGATCGGATCGTATCTCGTAGGCGCGTGCGAGCTGGAACTCGGCGTCTTCGAACTCGCCTCCTCTGAGCTGCGCGAGCCCGATGAGCTGGCGGATGGTCGCTTCGAGCTCGGGTTCGTGTTCGAAGGTCTGGTCGATGAGTCCCTGGGAAGCGGCGAGCGCTTCGCCCAGTGTGAGGTCGGGGTTCTCAGGAAAGACAATCGGTGAGTCGCCCGTGGAGGAGCCCGCGAGAGATTCGAGGAAGAAGTCGAGGGTCGAGCGGAGGCGCTGGGATTCATCCTGCGCCTGCGCCATGCTGATGACTGTTGCGGCGAACCCGATTGTGACGGCTAGCACGATGAACGCGCCTGCCATCACCTCGACGCGGCGGCGTTTGACGAATTTCTTCATCAGGTAGAGTCGCGAGGGCGCACCGGCGCTGACGGGTTCGTTCTTGAGGTACCGACGTAGGTCCTCATCCAGCGCGGTGACTGTCGGGTACCGCCTGAGCGGGTCTTTCTCGAGGCACTTCTGGACGATCCAGTTCAGATCGCCCTTGACGCCCTGGCGGAGGCTTGAGATCGTCGTGGCGCGGGAGTCTGCGATCTCGGTCTTGCGGTCGCCGAGTTCCTCGAACCGGTCGGTGAGCGTCGGCGCAGTACGCGTCGCGATGACCTGGTAGAGATCGATGATCGCGAGCTTGCAGATCTCGTCGTTGTCGAGGGGCGGTGCACCGACGAGGAGTTCGTAGAGCAGCGCGCCGATCGAGAAGACATCGGAGCGGGTGTCAACGGCGTGTGCTGCGCCGCCTGCCTGTTCGGGGCTCATGTAGGCGGGCGTGCCCATCATCTGGTGTATCTTGGTGTAGGCGTAGTCGTCGTCGCTTGAGGAGGCTGTGACCTTTGCGATGCCGAAGTCGATGACTTTGGGGATCGGGTTGCCGTCTTTGACTGTGACGATGACGTTGTTTGGCTTGATGTCTCGGTGGATGATGCCCTTCTGATGCGCGTGCTGGACGGCGTGGCAGACGCCTCGGATGAGGTTGATCCGGTCAGATATGCCGAGCTTTGCGTTGTCGCAGAAAGCGGTGATGGGTGCGCCCTGGACGTACTCCATGACGAAGTAGGGCCGCCCCCCGCTGCTCTGGCCTGCGTCGAGGATGGTTGCGATATTGGGGTGGTCCATGAGTGCGAGCGTCTGGCGCTCGGCTTCGAATCGCGCGACGATGTGCTCGGCGTCGGAACCCGCCTTGAGGAGCTTGAGCGCGACGCGGCGACGGACCGGCTCGGTCTGTTCGGCGAGGTAGACGGACCCGAAGCCGCCCTCGCCGATCTGTTCGAGGAGCTTGTAGGCGTCGATCTGTTTGCCCGCGAGATCGCCTCCGATCAGGGGATGGGTTTCCTGATCGTCGAGCCTTCCTTGAAAGCTGGGATCGAGATCTGCGGTGTCGTCGGCGCCCATGTGTGTGCATGGTATCAGGATTGATGGGGCAGTTTCGGTTCGACCGTGCCCGATGCGATCCCCACAACCGAGGCATGAAGGAACAGGAATTGCTGTGTCAGATTCTGTGCGTCCTCGGTCGTGTTCCCGCTGAACCGCGCGAAGGCGTAGAGCGGTTTCCAGTACGCGTCACAGAGGTGCTCAAGCGTTTCCCGTGCACGCCCGTTCGCGTTGCCGTCATCGTGATTCGGGAGCGCGGCGATCACTTCTTGGAGCCATCAACAGTCAGTTTAGGGTGGCTCCCGGGCGTGATGTCGATTTGGCGACTCAGCAGGATGACATCTTTGGAACCAGGGATTCCATCCGCGTCTACATCTGCGATCACCGTGAGCGAGTAGTTTCCAGGATGCACGTAGGTCATCGTGAATTCGTTCTGTTTGCGGTTGATCTCCGGAAACAGAACAACTGAATCGAATACCTTCTCGTCGATGTAGCCCCAGCGCGATCGCAGAGTACCGTCAGCTTTAGTCAGCGGTTGTGTCGAGAGGTAGACAAGCAGTGATTCGTCTCGGATTGCTGTGGGTCGCTCGAATGTCAGCGACAGCCTCGCAAGATGCGGCAGGTGCTCGATACGAACCGGGTCATTAGCAAGTACGCCCATCTCGTCATAGCTCAGCGATTGGCTCTGCCACATATAGCTCGCCGATGTCACGGGACCGAACTCGCCCCAGTCCGGTTTCTCGAATCCATTAGGCAAGTCAAGCACCCGCTCCTTCGACGGGAAACCGAGCAATTCGGCAGCCGACTCCGCGAGCGTTGTACTCCGGCGTCTGGCTTCGAATTTCATATGACGTGTTGGTTCGGGCCGCTCTCCCATTCGACTGGTGTAGGCAACCCAATCGAGAGAATCTCCATCAAACGTGAGTGACATCCGCATGATGCTCTCGCCACCGATCGCATCTACGAACCGATATGTCGCTGCTGTTCCGTTCTGCTCGACCCGGTCTAGGACGAAGTAGCTGGTTCGATAGATGCCGTTGAGGATTCCGCCGTTGCGCGCAATGAGCGTGTCTACACCTCTAAACCGAGCGTAGAAGAACGAGGTCATGAGATTGCCCATCGTCCCACCCTCGAAGATACCGTGGACGTGAGCAGGCCCGATGGCCCTGTAGTCGAAGGCAAACCAGGGCATGTCCTGGCCCATGAGGTTCATCGAACCGATCCACTGTCCCTGCATTCGATCGAGGAACTCGAATCCTCGCTCGCTTACATCGAACGGCACGGCTGCCGTAATGCTGTTATCACTTCTGTCAGATTGTCCCGTGTATTCGGAACTGTCGCTCAAACGTCGCTTTTCCACATCTTCCACAGGAGCACCTCGATCAATCCACTCAGCAAAGCCCCGTCGAACATCCTCGGTCAGAAGACCGCTGGGCGGCATCGGGTTCTGCTCATCATTCAGCCTCTCGAGAAGCAGACCTCTCAGTGCCTCTTCCCGAACAACCGATGCCTGCGTAAAATCCAATCTTGCTGCCGGGCCTGGCGCGGCGTGGCATGTCACACAGCGATTGTTGATGACATTCTGTACTTCAAACCACGACATATGCGCAGGCGAATCACCGAACCTGCTGGCGCCGGTTTCAGTTATTGCGATCGGGGAGGTGTCTTTCGGCAGACAACCCGTCTCGACCGCGAGTATCACAAGGAGGAAGAGAGTCAGAACCGCTGACAGTGTTGGCCAACATATCGACCGCGACGTGTTCATGATGAGACCCCATTCATGATCGTCTTGAATGCGAGCGATGACGCATCACGCGGAGCGATCTGTCCGGACGCGACCAGGTTCCAAGCGGCGTATATCGTGGAATCAACGACACCCACGACCCAGGCGGCTGGGACTGATTGGTCGATGCTGCCCTCAGCTTTGCACGCTTCGACCAACGCCTCGAGCTCAGCGATCTGCCGATCAAGTTCCGCCTTAAGCCCTGGGTCTGTCGCGACCCATGCCTCGTTCGCGAGGAAGTAGAAGCGATCGCCGAGCGGGACTACCGCCTCAAGGATGAGCTCCAGCAGGTGCGCTGCTGACTCAGCCCGCTGTTCAAGCCCCTCGACAGCCTCGTCGATCTCACGCACAGAGAGCATTGCAATCTCTTTCACAAGTTCGTCGCGCGATTTGAAGTATCTGTGCAGCGTCGCCCTACCAACCCCAGCTTGCTCGGCAAGCTCGCCAAGAGGGGTACGCGGGTCCCGCGCGAGCACTTTGATCGCGGCTTTGAGAATTGCAGATCGAGTATCGCTACGTGGAACATTTGTGTCTCGCATGAGACAATAATGTATCATATAAAACGAAATGTCAAGCCCCTGCCAAAAGAACAACCAGCCGATCTTCGGGGTTTGAATCCCGCCAGTCGGAGGAGGTCGTGGGCCGAGATGAACCTGCTTGTCTGGATGCCGAAAAAAGACACAAGCCCGGGCAATGCCCGGGCTTGAGTAAGTACCCCCCGAAGGACTCGAACCTTCAACCCGCTGATTAAGAGTCAGCTGCTCTACCGATTGAGCTAGGGAGGCAGCGCGGCCGGGGTTCCGGTCGCGAGCGGCGGGATGATAGCCCGGGATGTCCTGAACGTCCAGACTCCTTATATACACTGCCTGGCGGCTCAAGCCAACGCTTGTACGTTGTTTGAAAGGGTCTCGGGCACCCATCGCCGGGGTGCGATTCATTGACTGATTCTGCAACGAGGTCTAGTGTTGCAGCCCTCACGCTGGGCCGGGCTCGGTGGCTCAGAGCGTCGGCGTTGGGGTGTCAGCAGGGCCTGGTGGGCCCCTTCAGGTGAGGTTCGAGGCATGCTTCCCGCACAACGTCAGAGTCACGGCCGGTCGCGTCGTCGTCGTTCTCACGATTCGCTGACCCCTGCCAAGCCCGCGATTTGCCCGGTCAGCGGCATGCCCAAGCTCAACCACCGCGCGTGTGCTGAGTCCGGGTACGTCCGTCCCGGGCTGACCATCAAGATCAAGAAGCTGGGTATCGGCGTAGAGCGGGACTGATTCGCTCATGCGGCTCGCAGTCGATGTGATGGGCGGAGACAACGCCCCCGACGACATCCTCCGCGGGTGCATCGCCGGTCTGGAGTATCTCTCCAGCGATGACCAGCTCGTCCTCGTCGGCGACCAGAACGACATCGAGGAAGTGCTCGGCGAGATCGGCGTCAGCGACGATCGGCTGGTCGTACATCCCACGACCGAAGTCATCGAGATGGCAGAGTCGCCTGCGAAAGCTGTGCGGGGTAAGCCGGACTCGTCCATTGTGCAGATGTGCAAGATTTCGTCGCACAAAGCCGACGAGAGCGTGCGTTGCGACGCGGCGATCTCTGCAGGAAACACCGGTGCTTGCGTGTCTGCGGGCATCATGCACATGAAGAGACTCCGCGGCGTGCATCGCCCGGGGATCTCGGTCGCGATGCCGAGTTTCCACGGGCCGATGGTCTTGTGCGACGCGGGCGCTAACCCTGAGCCGACGGCTCAGCACCTCTGGCAGTACGCGGTGATGGCGGACGTCGTGAGCCGGCGTCTGCTGCACGTGGACAATCCTCGCGTCGCGGTGATGAACATCGGAGCCGAGGACTCCAAGGGGACGGGCACGATCCGTGAGGCCCGAGACCTCATCCAGGCTTCACCCGGGCTCAACTACATCGGGTTCATCGAGGGGCGTGAGTTCTTCGAGGGTGTTGCGGATGTCGTGGTGACCGACGGGCTGATGGGCAACGTGGTGCTCAAGACCGCTGAGGGTCTCGCCAAGAGCCTGTTCAAGGCGATCAGCCACGAGATCCTTGAGATAAACCCTGAGCTGATGGCTGATTTCGCGCCCGTGGCGAAATCGATCTGGGCTAAAAACGACTACCACGAGTACGGCGGGGCCCCGCTCATCGGCGTGAATGGCACCCTGTTTATTGCTCACGGGTCGAGCGAGCCGCGTACGATTGCCAATGCGATCCGCTCCTGTCGCGAGTACGTCTCGACGGGCGTGAACGACGGCATCGTCGAACGGATCGCCGAGGTTGAGGGTTGAGGCGGCGATCTCCTGAGTTTGCCTCTGCCTGACCCGCCCCGCGGACGCCCGCAAGGGTGACGCACCGGGGCATTCAGGAGAGAGGCTCGGCAATGCCAATCAACGCAAACGCTCTATCAGGTGTCGAGATCGTCGGCATCGGTGCACACACCCCCGACAAGGTGCTGACCAACAAAGACCTCGAGTCGATGATGGACACCTCCGACGAGTGGATCCAGCAGCGGACTGGGATCAAGCAGCGATACAGGGCAGACCACGAGAACGGAGAGACAGTTCTCTACCTCGCAAAGGGCGCACTGGAAAAAACACTCGCCGACGCAAAGATGGCTCCGACCGATCTTGACCTCGTCATCCTGGCGACGATGTCTCAGGAGATGACCTGCCCCCCCACCGCGTGCAGGCTTGTGAACATGGTCGGCGCGGGCAACGCTGGCGCGTGGGATTTCTCGGCGGCGTGCTGCGGGTTTGTGTTTGCGATGAACAACGCCTACGGCCTGATGCAGACCGGCAACTACAACAATGTCGCGGTGATCGGCGCCGACACGCTGACCCAGTCGGTCGAGTTCAACACCCACGGCCGCGGCGCGGCGATCCTTTTTGGTGACGCGGCGGCGGGTGTGATCCTGCGCAAAACAGACGATACTTCAAAGGGCATCCTCGGCCAGGCGATGCACTCAGACGGCGCCCGCTGGGATGACCTGTACATCCCCAAGACCGTGCACGATCTCAACGAGGCGGACCGCGAGGGCAACACGCAGCTCAACGTGCTGCACATGAACGGCGCGGGCGTGTTCCGCTTCGCGGTCGGTACGTTCTCGAAGGTGATCGGCGACACGCTCGATGCTGCGGGCGTGAGCGCGGACGAGGTGGATCACTACGTGTGCCACCAATCGAACCGCCGGATCCTCGATGCCGCCAAGGAGCGGTTCGGGCTTGCCGATGAGAAGCTGCACGTGAACATCGATCGCTTCGGGAACACTGTTGCCGCGAGCGTGCCGCTCGTGCTCAACGACCTGCGCGAGGCGGGCCGGGTCCACGCGGGCCAGAGGGTCATGTTCGTGGGCTTCGGAGGCGGTTTGACCTGGGGCACCAGCCTCTGGCAGATCTGAGCCAAAACCGCCGATACTGATCTTTGCCATGACGGGCCCGGCACCCGAGAACGGTTCAACACCCAGGCGCAAGGGCGCGGTCCCGAGACCCGTTCAGCCCGTGGATGCTGTCGTGGAATCCGTCTATCCGAGCGACCCGCTGAGAATCGGTGTTGCGAGCTTCCCGCTGCGCCGGCCCTTGACAAGAAGGCTTCTTGAGACTGAGTTTGGTTTGATCCGCAAGCAGGCGCACGCGTTGGCGGTCAATGCTGCCCGGCACCGGGTGATCCGGCGCGAGATCGTTCGCGCGGCGGTGCGGTTCTGGGCGGTAGTGCTCGTGGTCGGCGTTTCGCTGGCTCTGATCTCATGGTTTGCGCTGTACGAGCCCTACATGAACTGGGTGCTTTCGAGGCCCAGCGGGGACCCGCTTCAGGAGTGGCTCTCGATCGGGCTGGGTGTGCTGATCGCTCTTGTCGGGCTCGGGCTCTGGCTGGCGGCGGAGCGGTGGATCATGGACCGGATCGTGGACCGGGAGATCCGGCGCTGCTGGAGCGACCAGGAGTGCATCTGGTGCGGCCGGGACATGGACGGCTGCGTTGTGGACCGTGAACGCTGGTCGAAATGCCCGGAATGCGGCATGCGGTCGCCCATCGGGGCCCGCGCCACTACCATCTGATCTATGGCAGAAGACATGATCATCGTGTGCCCGGGGCAGGGCGCCCAGACGGTCGGCATGGGCAAGGCCTGGGCCGATCTGAGCCCGGAAGCCAGGGGCGTGTTCGACGAGGCGGACGAGATCCTGGGCGACTCGCTCGGGAGCAAGCTCTCGACGATCTGCTTTGAGGGCCCGACCGAGACACTGAACCGGACCGACGTCAGCCAGCCCGCGCTCTACACCTGCGCGGTGGCGTGCTGGCGCGGGATGTCCGCGCAGATGGGCCTTGCCGAGGGCGAGGCGCCGATCGTTGCGGCGGCGGGTCTGAGTCTTGGTGAGTACTCGGCGCTGCACATCGCCGGTTCGTTCAGCTTCGCCGATGGGCTGAGGCTTGTCGCGCTCCGAGGCCGCGCGATGCAGGAGGCTGCCGAGGCGACCGCGAGCGGGATGGTTGCGCTTGTCGGCGCTGATGAAGAACAGGCCAACAAGGTGTGCGACGAGGCGCGCGAGGGCGGCGTGCTGGTCTGCGCGAACTTCAACGCGCCGGGTCAGGTTGTCCTGTCGGGGGACGCCGAGGCGTGCAAGCGAGCCGAGCAGGTCGCGGGCGATCAGGGGATCCGTGCCGTGGCGCTCCAGGTCGCGGGCGCGTTCCACTCGCCGATCATGCAGCCCGCAGCAGACGCGCTGGCCAAGGCGCTCTCGGAAGTCTCGATCGTGCCCCCGAGGGTTCCGGTCTGGTCGAACGTGACGGCTGGGCCTCACGCGGACAACGAAGGCTCGATCCGCGCCAAGCTCGCGGAGCAGTTGACCTCGCCTGTCCGCTGGGCGGACTCGTACGGGGCGATGGTCGAGAAGTACGCTGGCGCACAGGTGCACGAGATGGCGCCCGGCAAGACGCTTGCGGGGATGGCCAAGCGGATCAACCGCAGTGTGAAAGTACAGAGCCACGACGGCCCGGAGGTTTGAGTATGCGTGGACGGAATGTTCTGCTGTTAGCCCTGACGGGCGTGACCGCGTTTGGCGGTCTCGGGCTTGCTGGTTGCAAGGAGGAGCCTCCGCCGCCGCCGCCGCCGCCACCGCCGCCGCCTCCCCCGCCCCCTGCGCCGGAACCGATCGACATCCAGGGCCTGCTCTCGGAGATGGACGCGGACGCGCGGATCGTGTTCCCGCAATCGGTTGCGCCGGTTGATGCCGACCTCGGTCGCGCCGTGGTCGAGTTCGCGGAGGCGTTCCTCTCGGGCGACGACAGCGAAGCACGCGCGATGCTGGACCTGACGGGTCAGGCGGTTCTCGACCGACTGCTCGTAACAGGCGGCTGGTACGACGCGACGGACAACCTCGAAGCCGTGCAGGTGATCGAACTGCGCGAGTTCGGCACTGGCCAGGGCGGGAGCGTGACGTACGCGTACCAGACGCCTGGTTCCGCGTACACGCTCTCGTGGAATGCCGAGCCCGGCCCGGGCGGCGCGCTCGCGTTCAGCGGTGTTGATTCATCGAAAGAGGAGCGGCCCCGTGCGAGTGACTTTGGTGATGCCGAGTATGAGTCCCCGGCCGGGGGCAGCGCTGATGCGACTGGTGCTCTTGAGGAATCCCCACTTCTCTTGTACATCAGCATGGAAGCATCCTCGATCCTGATGCAGGATCTCGTCGGGATGACCATGACTCCGGAGGCCATCTTCGAGCAGGCCAAGGCGTTGATCCCAGCTGAAGAGCTTGCAGATGCACAGGACATGTTCGAAGAAGGCAAGGCTGCTGACGCGAACGGCGAGACACTCAACGCTTCTCAGGTGCGTGGGCTCGTTGACGCGATGACCCTGCAGATCCAGATGCAACTCGCAGCGCTCCCTGCGGGCCCAGATGGTGCACCGGCTGTTACACAGGACGACATCATCGGCGCATTGGCACAAGCCATGAGTATGTCCAAAGACGAAGTCCAAGATCTCTACAACGGAGGCTGATTGATGTCGCAGGAATCACGAGTTGCATTCGTCACCGGCGCGAGCCGGGGGATCGGCAAGGCCGTGGCTATCCGCCTCGCCAAGGAGGGGCGTCACGTCGTGCTCGCCAGCCGGAGCGAGGGGCCCTTGAGCGAAGTGAAGGCCGAGATCGAAGAGACCGGCGGCGCTGCGAGCGTGTGCGCGGTAGACATCTCCGACCGGAAAGCGTTCGCCGAGGCGATCGAGGGCGTGGCTTCCGAGCAGGGCCGGCTCGACATCCTCGTGAACAACGCGGGCATCACGCGTGACAACCTTCTGCTCCGCATGAGCGACGAGGAGTGGGACGCGGTCATCGAGACGAACCTGACCAGCGCGTTCGTGGCGATGCGGGCCGCGGCGAGGCCCATGATGAAGGGCAAGTTCGGCCGGATCGTGAACATCGCCTCGACGTCAGGTCTCGTGGGCAACTCGGGCCAGACGAACTACGCCGCGAGCAAGAGCGGGTTGGTTGGGATGACGCGCACCGTCGCGCGTGAGATCGGGGGCAAGGGCATCACGGCCAACGTCGTCGCGCCTGGTTTCATCCAGACCGATATGACGGCCAACCTGCCCGAGAGCGTGCTCGATTCCGTGAAGGGGCTCATCCAGGTCAAGCGCCTGGGCTCACCCGAGGACATCGCCGCGGCGGTCGCGTACTGCACGAGCGACGACGCGGGCTTCCTGACCGGGCAGGTCATCGCTGTTGACGGCGGCATGACGATGTGCTGATCCATATGGGTGCGCCGATCGACCTTGACGGGCTTCGGTGTCACGCCGCTGTCACCGCTCCGGGCGGTGTCATCGATGCGCGCACGGAATTTGCTTTCATCCAGCGGGGCGATGTCGTCGAGTCGAGGTACTCTGGCGGCCGCGTGGAAGCCGGTTATCTGATCGGCCGGCTCAATGGATCGAAGCTCGAGTTCAGGTATTGCCAGACGCACACCGACGGCGAGATCACCGGTGGGCATTCGCGTTGTGATGTACGTGTCAACGCTGATGGCATGGTGGAGATCGTTGAGGAATTCGAGTGGACCTCAGGCGGTAAGGGCACCAACATCATCAGAGAGCTATAGCTTCAATCCGCTCCTTCGAGATCGCACGTGAGTGTAATTTCGCACGGCGCGGGCGGGTGGTCGATCGCGGCTCGGTAGCAGCGGTAGCTGTGCAAACTATGAAGTCCTGCTCGGGAGAATGCGTCAGAGACGAGCCCTGAGTAATCGACCGCGACGAATGGCGAGCGGGTTACACCGGGCGTTACAGATTCTGCAGGCTTGATCGGGAAAAGTTCTCGACCGTCTGCTCGTTCGCTTGAGATTCGCTCTTCTAGATTTCCAGCCACGGTTACAGTTGGCCAGCGGAAGTGCGCTAAGTCAGGGTGGAGAAGTAGATCGAATTGTACGTGCTCTACTGGTGTGCGGACGGTCAGGATATACCGCCCTTCGGTGTTGTCTTTGCTTTTATTGCGAGGCAGTGCTGCGTGGTAGCGCTCTCCTGCGATCACGGTGACCGCGCCCTTGCGGCCAACATCACCCGGTGCGATCTCGTCGTAAAGCCAACCAGTCTGTCCCACGCGTTGGATTATTTTGGGCAGTGGTCTTGAGCAGTACGAGGTCATGAGACTCAACGGACGGTCAACGCTAGAACCGGCGGTTGTGCCGGTAGTATCCAGCGGTTCGCGTTCAAATCCTTGAGATGGTGAGCCGTCGTCTTCATGTACTCGGAGCCGGCGGATGACCCAGGGCACGTCTGGTCTCAGCCTCTCGAGGTCAACGAAACCGGAGACCTGCACACAATCAAGCTTCGCCGGATCGCGATTGGAAGGTGCGAGTGCGAGCATTAATAGCTGCGCTCTTGCGCGGACACCCCAAATTGCGCTGCCCGCTCTAAAGAACGCCTTGCGTTCTTCAGCTTCGGTTTCCGCATCCGGTCGCGCGCCTGCCAGCATGGCTTCGAATGTGCGACGGTCACCTGCGTGATTGCGGACAAATCCTCGCAGTTGGCTGTCGGCTTTTCGGACAGCCTCGAGTCTGTCCGATGGGACACCGAGGTTTCCTGCGGCCTTGATCACTATCTCCACGCCACTCTGGCCGGGAAGATGTTTAAACGCAGAACACGGGTCGGACTGATCGGTGAAGCGGGCAAGCTTCCATGCAAGGGTCTTATCGAGTTTGAGAGTCCGCGCAAGATCCACCGCTCGACCCCCTTCGAGGCCCGCTTCGGCAATCATGCCAGTGAGCGCTGTCTGAGCCTCTCGGATTGCATGCTCGGCAGCGGAGCCAAATGCTCTTTCGGCTCCCCCGGAGCCCGATGCCTGCATATTGGTAGCAGTGACGGCCATTGACGCATCCTAACGCAGAATCAACCAGGTTGATAGAACCTTCGAAAAATCTCTAGAGAAATTCTAGATATTCTCTTGGCGCTCAACCTACTGACCGGTATCGTGGGCCCATCGGGCGGGTTGAAGGCGTCCACATATTCAGAATGAGCCCCGCCAGCGGGGCGAAGGGAGAGCACTAATGAAGATGAAAGCAGCATTGTTGGCGACTCTTATCGCTGGTACCGCTTTGGGCCAGACTGAAACACAGATTGTCCCATTCGATTACGACCCGAATATCGACGCAGCATTCCCTGAGTTCCAGATGTTCGACACTCTGGGCGGCACCAGAGAACTTGTGGGACTCACACTCAGCTATGACCAGGAGATCTCGATCACGACCAGGCTCGAGCAGAATTCCCCCATCACGATCGCTGCAGACAACTTCTTCGCGGAGATCAGCTACATCTCGCTGCACCAACTCGGGTTGTCGGACGGAGGAGATGATGACGACGACAACGGGGGCCCCCCCTTCCTTGGACCGGGCGCCGCCGGTGCATCGATTCTGGCACCAGAACTCGGACCTAGCGATGGCTACAACGGGAGTGGCCCAGATACATACACCGAATCGATCAACAGCGGCATGTTCAACTTCACCGCACAATACGATTCATCAAACCAGTCGTATCTAGATGCGTTCACAGGTCAAGGGACGCTCACTACCGTGCTTGGCGGTTTCAGCGAAATCTTTGGTGGTTACAACACCGACCCGGGCTTCCCTGATGTGGATCCAAACAACCCGCCTGACGGCCCCTTCTTCCCATTCCAAGATCCCTTCTACGGAGTATTCGTGGAACTGCCGAGTATTCGTCATCAGGGCACGATCACTGCAACCTTTGAGTACCAACTCGTACCAACTCCGGCAACGGGAACCCTGCTCGGGCTTGCAATGCTTGGTGTAACGCGTCGCAGAAGGTGATCAGCACGAGTTACTGAGTGCAATCAACCAATACTCGACTCTTCAAGAACGGCGTCTGCCTCTTTGGGCGACGCCGTTTCATTTCCTGACTTGCTCGTGGCCAGCACGATCACACCCCCCACGATGAGCGCGACGCCCACGCCTTTGCGCCAATCGAAGGACTCGCTCAGGAAGAGCACGCCCAGCATGACCGCGATCGCGGGTGCGAGCGAGAAGGCGATGGGTTTGATCCGGCTGACCTCACCGAAGCTGAGCGCGAGATAGAAGAAGAGCATGCCGCCGGCGCCGGCGATCAGGCCCGAACCCAATGCGAGCTTGAGCAGGGTCCCCGAGTCGGCGAGCCAGAACTTCACGGGCTCCATCTTCCGGCCCGCAACGAGGGCGGCCCAGACGCCCCACATGACCGGGAGCGCAACCGTTGAGCGCACGGCGATCGCGGTGATCGGCCCGATCTCCCGGGTGTGCAAGACACTCTTGGTGAACACCTCGCCGATGCCCCAGCAGAGCCCGGCGAGAACGGCGAACACGATCGAGACCAAAGGCGCTGCTCCTTCCGACCCTGTCTTTATGACTTCGGATCGAGGAAGGATAGATGCATCGCGGAGTGACCGAGGTGAATAGTCGTCCACTGGTCACGCGTGAGCTTTCCGAAGAGCGGGCTTTCGGGGACGTACGCATCGCCCTTCTCAACGCGCTCGATGCAGCTTCGGAGCGCTTCGGCGCCCTGTTCGTACGGCACACCATCGCGAGGGAGGAAGTGCTCGGCGCCCTTTGGAATCTTGAAGCCGGGCGGCGGCTGGGAACCGGAGATCGCGCCTCTCTTGAAAACGAATCGCCCGAGCAGCCTGAGCGGGAGCGGGAGCTTGCCGGGGGGAAAGCCGTCGAGGGAGCATGTCCAGAACTTGCCGAGATGGTCGTAGATTTCTGCGGGCTGCCAGTTGCCCGTGTGCTCAAGATTCCCGGCGGCGTGTGCCGCGTCGAGCCGGTCGAGTTCTGCTTTGAGATCCCCAAGTGATGAGAAACTCAGTTCGCGCCTTGGGGCCTGCTTTGTGTTGACCATCCTCATGCTCCTGAGAGTCAAGAAACTTCATACGGGATACAGATGCTGCTCTTGCTTGCTCGGGAACATTCTATGAAAAAACCCGCCGGGGCGGGTTTGTGAAATCAGTTTGCAGAAGGCACGATCAGGCGTTGGCTGCCATTTTCTCTGCCTTCTTGCGGGCGTCGTCGAGCGTGCCGACGTACATGAACGCCGACTCGGGGAGGTCATCGCCCTCTCCTGCGACGAGGCGTTCGAACGAGTCGATGGTGTCCTCGAGGCTGGTGTAGATGCCGGGGAAGCCGGTGAAGACCTCGGCGACGTAGAACGGCTGCGAGAGGAAGCGTTCGATGCGGCGTGCGCGGGCCACGATCTGCTTGTCGTCCTCGGAGAGTTCGTCGACACCGAGGATCGCGATGATGTCCTGGAGGTCCTTGTACCTCTGCAGGATTCGCTGGACCTGGCTCGCGACGTTGTAGTGACGCTCGCCCAGGACGCCCGGGTCGAGGATGGTCGAGGTCGAGGCGAGCGGGTCGACAGCGGGGAAGATGCCCTTCTCGGCGATGCCGCGGGCGAGAACGACGAACGCATCGAGGTGAGCAAACGCCGTGGCGGGTGCGGGGTCGGTCAGGTCGTCCGCGGGGACGTAAATGGCCTGCACCGAGGTGATCGCGCCCTTGGCGGTCGAGGTGATTCGTTCCTGGAGCTCACCCATCTCGGTCGAGAGGGTCGGCTGATAACCCACCGCGGAGGGCATTCGGCCCAGGAGCGCCGACACTTCCGAACCCGCCTGGGTGAATCGGAAGATGTTGTCGACGAACATCATGGTTTCCTTACCGGAAGCGTCGCGGAACTCCTCAGCCATGGTCAGGCCCGAGAGAGCGACACGCAGACGCGAGCCGGGGGGCTCGTTCATCTGACCGAAGACCATGGCCACCTTGTCGATGACGTGTGCGGTCTGGCCGTTCTCGTCGGTGTACTCGGCTTCCTGCATTTCGAGCCAGAGGTCGTTGCCCTCGCGGGTACGCTCGCCGACGCCGCAGAACACGGAGTAGCCGCCGAACTCACGGGCGACACGCGCGATCATTTCCTGGATGATGACGGTCTTGCCGACACCCGCACCGCCGAAGAGACCGATCTTGCCGCCGCGGACGAACGGGCAGAGGAGGTCGACGACCTTGATGCCCGTGGGCAGGATTTCGGTCTTGGGGTTGAGCTGGTCGAACTCGGGCGGTGCCTTGTGGATGGGGGCACGCTTGGCCTGGGTGAGCTCGGGCTTGTTGTCGATGGGGTTGCCCAGGAGGTTGAAGACTCGGCCGAGGACCTCTTCACCCACTGGCACGGAGACGGGACCGCCGGTGTCGGTGATCTCCATGCCCCGACGCATGCCGTCGGTGGAGCCCAGCGCGACCGCTCGGACGACGCCGCCGCCGAGGTGCTGCTGGACCTCTCCGAAGAGCCTCATGGTGTGGCCATCCTGCTGCCAGGAGACCTCCGTGGCGTTGTAGATTTCGGGGAGCTGGTCCTCGGGAAACTGGGCGTCGAAGGTCGAGCCGATGACCTGGATAACGGTGCCTTTGGTGCCTGCAGCCATGCGGCTGATCCTCCGTTTCAGAGTGAATCCCCGCGCTCCGGAGGCGGGGGTCGGAGGATAGGCGCCAAGGGGGCGGATGGCGAGGGATTTCGGAGGCTGCAAGCCCCTAAAAGGAGAGCCGAAACCAGGCTCAATTCCTGGAATCAGCCCTGCGAAACCAATGTGCTAGAACCGCAGTGATACGGAAAACCCGAGCACTGGAGAGGGGTCAACATCGCGCTTGGCCAGGGTGTCGCCGCTGCTGTTTTCGAGTCTGACCTCGTGGAAGAAGGTTGCGCCCGCGTACCCGGCGACACTCAGGTTGCGTGTCGGCTTCCAGTTGACCCCCGCGATGACCGGGAAGGAGGTGTCCCTGCCCACGCCGTCGGGTGCGAGGCCCTCGTCGTCGAGGCGGAAGTCGCCGGCGAGGCCCGCGACACCGAGTCCAGCGTTGAAGCTGAGTGTTTCTGAGGCGTCGTAGCCCACAAGCACGCCCGCGACGTTCGATGGCCCGCCGCCCTCGCCGCCTGTGCCGATGCTCCACCGGCGTTCCTCGTCGATGGGCGGCCTCCAGTTGATGATCGGGAAGGGGAGGACGAGGATGCTGTCTTCGAGTCGGGTCTGGACGATCGCCGCGACACCGAGCGTGAGGTGTTCTGAGTAGGTGTACGTGTATCCACCGATACCGCCGCCGGTGATGGTGTCCCCGAAGTCGGCGCCCGATTCGCCGTCGGAGGCGATGTTGAGCGAGCCGAAGATCGACGAGCGTTGGTCGATGCCGTGCCGGATGCCGATGCTTGCCGAGTGGGAGTAGATTGTGTTCCACGGATCGCTCGCGCTCCCGAGCGAGAGGGCGGAGTTGCCGTCGAAGTCGTAGTCGGTGATTGCTGAGCCGATGCCGAAGGTCAGCGCGGTTTGTTGATCGATGGGGTAGAGCAGATCGAGTTCGAGTCCTGAATTCCAGCTGCTGTAGCCCCCGCCGTCTTCGATGTCGGCTTCGAGCGTTGCGCCTGACCGCGAACGGACCGTCCAGCTCGGCTGCATCATCCGGCTTTGAGCCGCGGCGGGGCTCTCGATCTCGTCGGTCTCGATGATCGCGGGCTTCGTCTCGGGCTCAGGGGCGTCCTGAGCGGAGACGGTCACTGCAGCGAGAAGAAACGGCGCGCTCGCCAGAAGTTTGTGATCCATCACGTCTCGGCCTCCTGTTGGTTTGCATCATGTTAGTGCAAACCAAACTTGCCTGTGATGGTATCCCGCATCACCTGCCGTAGGCGCGTCGCCAGGCGTTCTCGTCCCGATGCCTGCGGGGATCGATATAGAAGGTGTAGCTGCTGGTGTCGGCACCCTCGGTCATCTCCTCGGCGCGGGCGGAGCCGTCCAGGAAGGCCAGATGCCCGGTGCGCTGGCCGTACCAGAACCCCTCGTAGATCATCATTTCCCTGAGTTCCTCATCGCTGTAGCGGCCCGCGTCCATCTGGCCCGCTCCGCCTGCGAGGACAAAGCGCCAGGGGTCGGCGGTCACGTTCCGCGGGCCGAGCCTGTTGGTGTACGCGCCGCCCGGTCCGCCCTGACTGTGGAAGCCGACGGTCGAGCCGGGGATGCAGTACATCCACTCGTTGGCGAAGTAGCTCGTGCCCATGGTGAGGTAGCAGGACTCGTCACCCTCGTACACACGCGACTGACGCCCAAGGTCGTCCCAGACAGAGCGGTTGGGGAACGCGGAGTAGTACAAGCCGTCGTCCGCGGGCGAATGGAAGACCTCTGCGAGCGTGGACGTGTTGCTCTCGAGATCGAGGTACTCGTTGAGCGGGCGGTTCTTGACGCCGTAGGTGTTGACGAGATCCGAGTCGTTGTCGTCCGCGTTGACGTTGACACCGCCGAACGCCCAGCGGGCTCGGCGCCACGGGTCGGGCTCGGTGTCGGCGGTTGGGAAGCGGTTGTAGTCGTCGCCGTACATCGTGAATGCGATCCCGATCTGCCTGAGGTTTGACAGGCTCTTGAGCGACTGCGCGCTGCCCTTGGCCTTGGCAGCCACGGGCACGATGATGCCCATCAGGACACCGATGATCGCGATCACGACGAGGAGCTCGATCAGCGTGAAGGCACGGATCGCGCCACAACGTGCGGTGGGAAGGGTCTCTCTCATGGCCCCCGGTTTCGGCGAACATCCCCACCTCGCCCAGTCCATCCCCTGCCTCGGGAGAATCAAACTGCACGGGCCTTCGCCCACCCTGCGCAGCCGATCCACTGCTTCGCTCGCCGCACTTTTTCGCGCCGACTCGCTTGCACCCGGAATCGACACGAACGCACCTTCTCGGGCCTCCGCCCCGGTGCAGGGCCGATATCAGGGGTGTACCATCGCTCGAACAGCTCAGCCAGGCTGTTCCAGAAGGACCCCACGAGGACCAGGAGCCCACGATGAAGATCCACGAGTACCAGGCACGCGAACTGCTCGACAACGCCGGCGTCCCCGTCCCCGCAGGGACACTGCTCGAATCCATCGAAGACGCGGCCTCGACGTACAAGTCGATCACCTCGGAAGCCGGGACCGAGCTTGCTGTCATCAAGGCCCAGGTCCACGCGGGCGGGCGGGGCAAGGCCGGGTTCGTCAAGCTCGTCAAGACGCCCGAGGACGCGACCGAGGCTGCACGGTTCATGCTGAGCAACCGGATGGTCTCGCCCCAGACGGGCGCCGAGGGGCTCGAGGTTAAGAAGCTGCTCGTCGCCGCGGGTGTGGACATCGCGCACGAGTACTACCTCGCGATCACGACCGACCGGACGAAGCGCCGCAACATCCTGATCGCCTCGCGCGAGGGCGGCGTCGAGATCGAGAAGGTCGCCGAGGAGAACCCGGACGCGATCATCAAGCAGGAGATCCACCCGCTGCTCGGCCTGCAGGCGCACGTGGCGCGCAAGGTCGCGTTCCAACTGGGCTTTCAGGGCAAGCAGGTCGGGCAGGCCGTCAAGGTCATGATGAACCTGGCCAAGCTCTTTGCGCAGAAGGACTGCTCGCTCGCAGAGATCAACCCGCTGATCGTCACGCCCCCCACCGACGCCCACCCGGACGGCGAGCTGCTCGCGATCGACGCGAAGTTCAACTTCGACGACAACGGCCTCTTCCGCCACAAGGACATCCAGGCGCTCTTCGACCCGAGCGAAGAGAACCCCGCCGAGATGCGCGCAAGCCGCATGGGCTTGAGCTACATCGCGCTCGACGGCAACATCGGCTGCCTCGTCAACGGCGCGGGCCTGGCGATGGCGACCATGGACGCGATCAAGATCCACGGCGGGGAGCCCGCCAACTTCCTCGACGTGGGCGGCGGCGCTTCCGAGGAAGCCGTCACCGAGGCGTTCTCGATCATCCTGTCTGACGATGCCGTCAAGGGGATCATGGTCAACATCTTCGGCGGGATCATGGACTGCGCGGTGATCGCCCAGGGCATCGTGAACGCGGCCAAGAGCATCGGCTTCAGCGTGCCGCTGGTCGTGAGGCTCGAGGGCACCAACGTCGAGGCGGGGCGCGAGATCTTGAAGCAGGCTTCATCGGACCTGCCGACGCTGGAGGCGGCGAGTGATCTTGGGGATGCGGCGGCGAAAGTTGTGAAGGCGGTTGGGTGAGAAGTAGCTATTACTTCTCCGGTAGCTCGAAGAATGAAGCGCCCTCTGGCAGTTCACTGTCAGAATAGAACCCATGCCACACTGAATCTCGGCCTGACAACTCAGCCAGCTTGTTTGCACCTGGTACGTGTAGTTCCCATAGCATGATCCACGGGAATCTCCTTGCTCTTACATATGCTCCGCGACTGCTTCGGATGATCCGCCCAGATTCAAGTTGTGTCTTAGTATTACTACCAGTCCAGAAAGATCGAAAGTGAACCGTATCACCCCATGCCCGGACAACATCGCAACTTCCCTGTTGCTCAACCTTTGCAAACAGTTCCTTTGCAGTGCTCTCTACACGATCCTGATTCAGCAATTGGTCAGATATTTTTGTTGAACTTCTATCATCGACCCAGTGAATCGGCCCAAAGATTTTGTAACCCACTCTCTCTGTAATTGCATATTTCTCATACAGAGCTGTGTAACACCCCTTAAACCAATTTTCAGCAGCAGCAAGAATTGGCCCAGCCCCTGGCACAAGATGATGATCTCTATCTACCTGCTTGGCTTCATCCAACTTCACTGTTTTTACTAAACGCTTGTACGAATCACCAGAACCAGATTCCGAGTCAATAACGAGTTGATGAAACGATTTTATCAATTCGTCTGACTGTGATTTATGCTTTTCATCGCATTTGCTGTGAACGGGCAAAACAAGTGGATATGGTGATCTTCCGACATCACTTGCCAACCTTAACAATGATCGAGGAATGACATGTTCAGTTTTGCGATTCTCACCCTTGTGAAAACTCCTCCCACATAGATAGCACATCCCAGAAAAAGAGGCGTTTCGCACACCTTCCAGTTTCTTGAATACAGAACGTACATCTTTCTGGGAAATCACAGATTTAGACATGAAGATAGGATATGCGTTAAATGACAATTGGATTCCGCTGTGATCTTATATAGATACATGTCAGCAGTTTCTGCTATATAACACTGCATGGAATCACCACCCAACTTCCCCGCCGGCTCGATGCCCTCGCCTCTGCCCGAGGCGTTCACGCTCGGCGATCTGGCGCCCTTCATCGCCCGGATCGAGTCAGCGCCGAGGCTTCTGCGCGAAGCGGTGGGCGGGCTCACGGGGGCGCAGCTCGACACGGCGTACCGGAACTGGACCGTTCGGCAGATCGTGCACCACCTGGCGGACTCGCACGCCAACTGCTACATCCGCTTCATGTGGGCGCTGACCGAGAGCTCGCCCACGATCAAGGCGTACGACGAGGGCGCGTGGTCGGCGCTTCAAGTCTCCCGGACGGGCGACATCGAGCCCGCGCTGGTGCTCCTGGAAGCGCTGCACGCCAAGTGGGTGATGCTGCTTTGTTCAATGAGTGTCGACGACTTTGCGCGCACGTTCACGCACCCGGAGACGGGCGATCTCGTGAGGCTCGCGGACCTGCCGGCGCTGTATGCGTGGCACGCGGAGCACCACACCGCGGCGATCAACTGGCTGTGCCACGACCGGGGCTGGTGATCAGCGCCGCCTGCGTCTTGCGAGCAGACAGCCGAGCGCCAGCACAGCGAGCGTGTCGGGCGCAGGGATCTGCACGATTCGCAGGTCGACGAACTCGTAGCGGACCTGCTCGCTCGGGCCGTTGGTTGAGTTGATGATGAAGACGTCGTCGGTGTTGAGCAGCGAGGTGTCGAGGCTCAGGGGGATGTCGAAGCCGTCGATGAGTGTGGGGTTGCTGCCGTCGTCGAGGATCTGCGCGAGCGAGAGCGATGTGACACCGAAGTCGGGATGATCGAGGAAGGGCGTGACGAGGACCGTGTCCTGGAGCCCTCCGAAAACATAGTTTGCGTTGTCTAAAACAAACGCGCCCTGGATGAACACGGTCGAGGGGTACACCCCGGGCTGAGCACCGACGTTGATCGAGCCCGACTGGAAGGATACATCCAGCACCGGGTAGACCTGTACGGTTGAGCTATCAGGCGGAAAGACTGTTGCGTCCTCGATCGCGTCGAACGTGAAGGTCGCGGTTGTACCGACCGTGAGCGCGGCGAGCTCCTGTGATGTCTGAGGCGAGACGGTGTTGGCCCGCACGGCAAGGTCAACCTCGTAACGGATGATTTGATCCGTGTCGGCGCTCGCAATCGAAGCAATGGAAAAAAGAACGATCGAAACACATATGCGCATGTCTTGTCTCCAGATGGCCTTCCCGGACCGATTGCTGCAAGTGTAATCTCTTCTGAGCTGAACAAAAGTCCATATGCGCACATAAGACACATAAATCGTGGCGTAACGGAATCTGCATCATTGTAATGAGATCCAATCTGCTTGGCTCAGCGGATGACGACTTCTGTGCCGGCGACTCGTGGCAGCGTACGCAAGAGCAGGAAGATCACCGCGTTGGCGATGAAGACCGCCGCGGTGATCAGTTGGCACTGTGAGGACTAGTGCGGGTTGCTCGCGTCTTTATTCCCACAACTCCAGACTTTGTTCACGAATACTGGTCACGGTTTCGGCGTTTGCATCCGTTATGCAGCAGCGTCGAATCCAGAGTGGTGTCGCGGGCCAGCCGCGGGCGAGCGAGGTGCTTGTGATCTCAGGCAGGGCGATACAGCGTTCGCGCGTGCTCGGGCTGATCGGGGTCTCGGGCGCGCTTGCCGGGTGCATCCCCGGGCCCAGCCTGTCTAAGAGCGAGATTCGGAGCCTCGAGCGGTTGAGCTATAGCATCGAGCTTGCGACGAAAGACAACTCGCAAGAGTTGTTCGAGGTCTCGGCGCTGCGCGCGGGCGAGGCGGATGCGCCCAGGATCATCTATATCCACGGCACGCCGGGCGACGCGACGAACTTCGCGGACTACATCCTCGACCCCATCGATGGGCACGAGTCGATCGCGATCGACAGGCCCGGCTTTGGGCGCACGGCGCCCCGCACGCCTGTCACGAGCTTTGAGGAGCAGGCGAAGGCGGTCGAGCCCCTGCTTGTCGAGCGCAACGGGAGATGGCCGATCCTTGTTGGCCATTCGCTGGGCGGCCCGATCGCGGCAAGGGTCGCTGCGGACCACCCGGACAGGGTCGGGGGCATCGTGATCCTCGCGGGCTCGCTCGATCCGGAGCTTGAGAACCCGAGGTGGTTCAACCACGTCGCGGGCGTGTGGCCTTTCAGCGCCGCGATCGGCCGGACGATGCGCACGAGCAACCACGAGATTATGGCCGCGGTGGAAGAGACACGCGAGCTCGACGGCGTGCTCTCGCGGGTGCGGTGCCCCGTCGTGATCGTGCACGGCACGAAGGACAGGCTGGTGCCCGTCGCGAACGTGGACTACATGCGGCGCGAGTTTGCGCACATCGACGCGGTGACCGTGATGATCATCGAAGACGAGGGCCACTTCCTGCCGTGGAGCCGGGAGGAGTTGGTGCGTCAGAGCATTACGGGTGTGAGTGCGAAGAGGTAATTCAATCCGAAACAGCTTTCTCGCTTCATTTGGATATATGAACAGCCCGCGTAGCAATCACTTCGCTGATGGGCCTAGAGAGATTCGTACTCACGCCGGCTGCGCGTAAGGAGGATACTTCCAAGGCCGACGAAGACCAGAGAAGATGGTGCGGGCACTTGTGTCGCCTCGAACGACACGACTTCAAACACGACGCGATCACCACCACCTAGCGCGGATTCGATTATGAAATCGACGTTGTTCGCCAGCGACGTATCAAGGCTCAGCGGAAGGTCCGTTGACGAGAGCAAGGTCGGCATATCGGGCGAGGTCCTCTGTGACAGCGTGAGAATGGCCAAGCCAATCTCAGGGTGATCGAGCCTCAGCAGACCCCCGAAGAAATCAAAGAAATCGCTTCCGTTGGGGCCATCGTTGGTAACACCTATTCCATCGAAAAACGTAGAGGACGGGTAGGCGCCTGGAACGGCACCCGAGTTGATTGCACCGATGCCAATGGATACATCGAGCGTTTGATAGAACTGCGTAGATGAATCATCTGGTGGAAAGATGGTGTCATCAGTATTTACCAAGAACGATATTTCGCCGACCGTGCCGATATCGAGCGTTGCTAAATCCCCACCTATGCCGTTCGTAGCGATTTCGTTCTGTAGCACCTCGATATCGAATGTATACTGAATTGTCTCTTGTGCTGAACTTTGCTCCGCCGCGCACGTTGAAGCGATGACAGCGCATAAGATTGATACTGATTTCATCTTTCTGTCTCCATATCGATCGCGACTTCCCATGCCGTGATGAGTATATATGGCGCCCGAAAGACCGAGAGAGTTCTTTCTCGGGATAGAATTCAGAGATTTTTGCATTATCTGCAACAGCGATCCCAGACATCTCAGCGTATGAAGATCTCAGTCTCGACGACTCGCGAGAGCGGGTGCTCGAGCAGAAAGACCAGCGCGTTGACGATGGAAATCATATCCGCGGCCCGATCATGATCGTGGGCCCGAAAGTTGAAAACGACCTGCTGGTCGGGTCGGGATCAACGCCGGGGCTTATGGGTCTGGTTTTTGAATTCTAAGCAGAGGGATTGGGCGCGAGTGATTCACTCATGACACACTCCTGAAACCCTCTTTGGGTACAGAGTATGCACGGCACAGTCCTACGTGACTCAGCAGCCCGCGTTGAAGTTCGCGATCCACGCCGTGAAGTCGGTGGGCGTACAGGCGCCGTCGCCGTTCTGATCGCACTCGGGCAGGTTGTTGTTGAACGCGTTGATCCAGGCGGTGAAGTCGGTCGGGGTGACCATGCCGTCGCCGTTGACGTCGGCGAGGCAGGGCTGCTCGAACACGATCGACACATCGTCCATGAGGACGGGTGGGCCCTTGTCGTTGGCGATCCACTGGTCGTACATGGTCTGACCCGCGCTGTTGGTCGTGTTCTCGTCGCGGAGGAACTCGATGTACTCTTTGCTCGCGGTCTGGTAGTACAGCTTGACCTCGGCGCGTGCTGCGCCGGACGGGATGTCGTAGGTCGTGTCGTCCCAGTACTGGCCGTCGGCGTAGGCGTACGCGACCGGGGCGGCCTGAACGGCATCGAACCCGGCGTTTGTGAAGCCCATGGGCGGGATGCGGTTGTCCTTGAGCCACTCGTTGTTGAGCACGAAGTGGAAACTCTCACCGGCTGGCTTGCCGACCGCTGGCGCGATGTCAGCCGAGATACCGAGCTTCGCTTCGTAGACTTTGGTGTCTGCCGTGGTGAGCACCGCGGTGACAGTGTCGTACGCGCCCCGCTCGTCGATGAGGTTGTCAGAGTCGTCGAAGAACTTGACGTTGATCCACATCCGGCGCCCCTCTGGGTAGCCCGTCGGGAGTTTGTGCGCCGAGTAGTTGGTCACGCGGACGACGAGATCGCTGCCGTCTTGCGTGAGCGTGGTGTCGCTCGCTTCCTCGAGGAGCGTGACGCTCTTCTGGATCGCCAGCGCGACCGAGTCGTCGGTCAGCATGGTTTCTGAGTCGGGGTAGAGGTTGCGGATGGCGTTCAGCATCCAGGTGTTGCCGCCCCTCAGGTGGTGCGTCGAGAGCTCAGGCCTGACTTCGCCGAAGAAGCAGCTGACGCCCTCGTCGGGCGGCATGTGGCAGTCCTGGCACGAGCTGACACCCGCGAGGTTCGGCGCGAACCGACCCCCGACATCGATCGGGGCGGTGGCGAACGAGCTCATGAGCCACTCGGAGTAGGTGCGCTCGATTGGGAACTGGTCGTAGGGGCTGTGGCTCACCGCAGGCGCGTTGAGCGCACCGAGCGCGTACGTGCCGTCGGGCTGGCGCTCGTAGACCGGGTTTGATACGTCGTGGCAAGTCGCGCACATGGTCGATGAGGATTGGTACGGAGCCTGGAGCCAGTTGTGGCTGAAGAAGCTACCCAGATCATGCGGCCCGCGGCGGTTGTCCCTCGGATCGACAACGTACTGCCCCGAGTGAGGCGTCGTTGGTACATCAGTGAGCATGCTGAGAATGATCGCGTCAGCGTCCGGGTCGATACCCGGGTCGTGGACCGGATCGACCATACGATGGCAGAAGTTGCAGCTGACGCCTTCGAAGTCCACACCGATGAGCGCGGAGCCGTCGGTCGGGACCGACCTGCCCTCGAGCCAGCCGCCGGGCGTGTGGCATCGCAAGCAGAGATCGCCCGCGAACGAGGCGTCCTGGTTCGCGATGGTGAGCGCGGCGTGGAAGAGCGGATCGCGCGCCGCCTGGCCCATCATGCTGGCAGCCCAAGGGCGGAAGGGCTCGTGCTCGGCATCGAAGTCGCCGTGGCACGCCATGCAGTTCTGTGAGCTCTGGATTGGCACATTGAGGCCGTTGGGCTGCGTGCCGGGCATAAAGTAGTCATCAATAGTTGTTGGAACAGGCGGTACGAGGAACGCCGTTGCGCCGAGACCAGCGACGGGGATGCAGAGACCGACGAGCCAGAGTATTTCAGGAGCAATAAGAGCCCGACCGTTTGAGCGCTTCAGGAATGCCATGAACAACCTCGATTTATCCGGGCCTGCACCGATACAAATCCCCCACGGTGCCCGCATATCACTGTACCGGGTCACCGCGGCCCCGCCTATAGCAGAAACTGAATCCCTCTCCTTTTCGGCCGGTTCAAGATGCTGCGAGAGCACAATCTCGACAGTCCCATAGAAACCCAGGAGGTCCAGATGCCCAGCTTCACACGCGTCCTGCCCATCGCACTCATCACCCTTGGTGTCACCGGCTGCTCGTTCGACATCACTGTCCACGAGTACGACCATCACTGGGACAAAGAGCACAAGCAGGAGCACGAAACCGAGATCGCTGAGATCGAGCCGCCCACGATCCACCGCGAGGGTCGGCTGATGTTCAGTGCTCAGCCCGATGAAGACACGATCTACGAGCTCGCCGAGGCTGGCACAACCACAGTCATCAACTTCCGGCGCGAGAGCGAGATGGAAGAGCGTGTGCCGTTCGATGAAGCCCAGGTCGTCACCGACGCGGGCGCTTCGTATGTCCATATCCCTCTCGGCGGGGGCGTTGGTGACGAGCCCGGCTACGACCCAGAGGACGTGGACCGGCTCGCGACTGTTCTCGAGAACGCGAAGGGCGATGTGCTGCTGCACTGCGCCTCGGGCGGCAGGGCTCGGACAATCTGGACGGCGTACCTCATCAAATACGAGGACATGAGCGAAGAAGACGCGATCGAGCGCGCCCAGAGGGTTGGCCAGCAGCCGAGCGCCCTTGATCGCCTGCTCGGCAAGCCCCATTCGTACACGCCGCCTGCCGACGACGAGGGCTAACTACGATCCCCCGTGCACAACGCGAGGGGATACATCCAGCTGATCGCCACGGGAGGCACGATCTCGGCGGGCCCCGAGGGTCCGCTCAGGGCGTCGTCCATCATCAAGATGGCGCGCAGGCTCCCCGCTGACGTGCCGATCCGGGGCGAGGACCTGCTGACTGTCCCGAGCAGCAGGTTCAGTGTTGACGATCTGCACCGACTCGCCGAGCGTGTCAACGAAGCGGTCAGCGACGAGGCGTGTCTGGGCGTGGTTGTCACGCACGGCACGGATTCGATGGAAGAGTCGGCGCTCGCGGTGGAATTGCTCGGCGCGCCGTCGAAGCCGGTGGTGTTCACGGGTGCGATGGTCCCGACGCGAGACGCCGGCGCCGACGGTCCGACGAATGTTGCCGACGCGTTCGATTGCGTGCTCAGCGATTCTGCGCAGAGACTCGGCACGGTTGTCGTCATGAATCAGCGCATCCACGCGGCACTGGATGTTCGGAAGCTGCACACCGAGAACAAAGACGCGTTCGCTTCGGGTGACTCGGGGCCGATCGGATTGATCTCGCCCGAAACGGTCGAGATCGTGCGCAGTCCTGCTCGGCTTGGCTTCCGGTCTTCAAAGCTCGAGGAGCGTGTCGAGCTTGTGACGCTCACGACAGGTCTGGGTGGCGCTCGAATGATTAAACTGGCGGCACGAGACGGCGCGCGCGGCATCGTGGTCGAGGCGTTCGGCGCGGGCAACCTGCCCGAGCGGGCGACCGAGGCCGCGGCTCGCGCGATGGAAGAGGGCGTTGTGGTTCTCGTCACCTCCCGCGTGCCGACGGGGGATATGGAGCTTGACTCGCCAGCGGCGAAAGCGGGATTGATCCCAGCGATCACCGCCGGTCGCAGGCTGCCGGGGCCGTCAGCGCGGATCCTGCTCATGGCGCAACTCGGCGAAGGGCTCGGTGAGAATCAGATCCGGACGTTGCTTTTGAGTGGGTCCTTGGAGGAGCTCTTGGAAGACCCGATGCCCGATTCGGGTTGAGTTTCGGGCGGGCGTGGGCCGATGTCAGGAGCGAGACGCAGGGCGGGCTGGAGACGAACGAGCGCGATGCAGGGCAAGTATCCAAACTGGCTGGCGTACCAGGCCGCGCGGCTCAAGCGGGCCCCGATGGTGTCGCAGCTGCGCGATCTCGTCTCGTGGGACCCGCTCATCGAACCCGAGGAGGGGTACACCGTGGTGATCGGGTGTATGGCTGCCCTGCCCGATGTCGCGGTCACAAACCTGAACCTGATGCGCCGGATGAACATGCCGAGCGCGAAGGAAGTCATCCTCGTCTTCGATCGCCCAGAGGACCAGATGCCCGAAGGTCTCGCTGATCGCATCGAGGAAGCGCGGGGCGAGATGCCCGTGCGGATTCTGAACTACACCGAGAAGCAGCACGCGGTCGCCGAGCGCATCAAGTGGGGCTGGGTGTACGCGTGGATGAGCTGGTCGAAGGGCATCGGTGCCTCGACGACCCGGCATGTCCTGCTGCACGACCTCGACGCGATGCCGGTCAACCCCGACTTCTTCGAACGCCGGTACGAGCTTGCGCGTGACAGCGGCAAGGCGTTCTTCGGCATCAGGTGGTACAAGGGCAACGGCGTTGTCCCCGAGGACGAGTTGACCACGACGTTCGAGATGGTTCTCGACGCGCAGGTCATGCGCGCCAAGACCAGGCCCATCCAGGGGTTCAACACGATCCGAAGGCTCGGCAAGCGTGCGTGCGACCTGGACACGTTCCTCTACTCGCAGCTCATCGTGGGCGACTCGGGACAAGCGCCTATCGATGAAGGGGACATGGTCCACCCATCGCAGATGATCTGCCAGTACACCGACATGGTCGCGGGCCGGAACACGGCTCCGATGCCCAAGACCAACCTGCCGTTGATGCCCGCGTACATGCACCTGGGTGGGCACTCCGAACCGATGTTGGACATTACCCGGCATCTTGAGGACACGGGTGACGCGAGACTGCCTTTCATGGGCAAGACGCTGGATGTGTCGAGGCTCACGAGCCACCACTGGGTCTGGCTCGAAGCGGAGGCTCGGAAACTGGGCATCGCGGCCTACGGCGAGGTGGACGAAATCCTCGACCGGTAC
Source organism: Phycisphaera sp. (assembly GCA_003712165.1). Classification (GTDB taxonomy): domain Bacteria; phylum Planctomycetota; class Phycisphaerae; order Phycisphaerales; family UBA1924. The sequence goes on along the minus strand of RHLH01000001.1, from coordinate 545,318 downwards.
CTCGCGGGGCTCCGAAAGCGCGTCGAGGCCAACGGCGTCTGAGCGTTTTCTACATATTCCGCGAAAGCGAGCCAACCACTCCCCCAAGTAGAATCCATTGCCGGGCCCGAGCGCCCGGGTTGTACCAATGCGAATGGGCCATTGCTTGTAGGCCAGGTCTTCGGGGGAAACGACATGATCGGGCGAACGACACTCACGGCTGCGTGTGCACTCGGGCTTGTAGTTACGGGCGGCTGCTCGTGGGGTTGGTACGGCGCCAAGGAGCGTGCGACCTACACACTGCCCGTGGCTGCGGGCACGATCGACTCGGTCGAATCGGTCGTGATCAGGACTCGCGCCGGCGACGTGCTCCTTGAGCCCGCCGAGGGAGAGCCAAAGGTCATCGGCAAGGTGAGGGCCCGGACCCGCGAACGCGCCGACGCGACGAAGGTCTCGGCTGACATCGTGGGCGACACGCTCGAGATCACGGTGAACTGGCCTGGCGGCAAGCGCAAGGACAGCGAGGGGTGCGACCTGCTCGTCTACGTGCCGGCTATGAACGGGGTCACGATCGACACAACTGCGGGCGACATCTTCGTCAAGGGGATGGCCGGCCCGCTCACGATCGATTCGTCAGCCGGCGATATCGAGGTGCACGGGCACGACGGCGACGTCGCGGTCCACACCACTGCGGGCGACATCAGGTTCTGGGACATCACCGGAACGGCAGACGTCAGATCGACTGCGGGCGACATCGCGTTGCACGGCGTCGCTGCACCTTCGTACGTGCGCACAACCGCGGGTGATGTGTATATCAAGTTCCACGAGGGAACCTCGGCGACCGTCGAGGCCAGCACTTCGGCGGGCGACATCTCGTTCAACGGGATTGAGATCCGTGGCAACCAGGGAACGGGCACGATCGGTGACGGCGCCGAGACGACGAGCCGGGTCAGAACGTCCGCGGGTGATATCAGTGTCACCGATTCCGCCGGATAACTCCCCCGGAACCTCATGGGAACCTGCACAGGCAGCACAACCCGAACCGGGCTCTGCCCGATTCGGAGTGTTTCGTTTGCGTCGCTCACCCCATCGCGCATGCTTCATACGCTATGGGAAGACTTGCACGAAACATCCTGCCAGACCTTGAACGCTGCCAAGAGACCGCCCAGCCGGAGAACAACCGGCGCCACGGGAGGCTTCATGTCCAGCACACCGAGTGCTCGATCGGATACATCGAGGACATCTCCTGCTCGGGAATGAGGGTCATCACCAGAACGAAGATGAAGCCATCGACCAAGACGATCGGGCTGAGGCTCGAGACGCTCGACGGCCCGACGACCCTGCCTTGTCGGGTTGTCTGGGTAAGGCGATCGGGCTTCCGCAAGTGGCTCATCGGCGTCGAGTACACGGCGATGTCGCTCGAGCAGCGCAAGATGCTGACGCAGCTGGCCCGCGCTGTGAGCAAGAACGAGTGCATGAACGCCCCCCGCAAGGCCGGCTGACCAGGCTCGTCACAACAAGTCCACCTCCTTGATAGGCTCTACGCTCTGGCGTGGAGTCTTGTCATATGCCAAAGGTCGCGGTCGTCTACCACTCAGAATTCGGTCACACCAAGGCGGTCGCCGAGCGCATCGCCGAGGGCGTTCGGTCCGTTGGCGGCGTCGAGGTCATCCTCATCAGGGCGAAAGAATTGCCCGATCCGTCGGGCAAAGAGCTCGGGGGGCGATGGGACGAACTCGGAAACGCGGATTGCATCGTGTTCGGCTGCCCGACGTATATGGGATCGGTGACATCCGAGCTCAAGCGTGTGTTCGAGGCGTCAAGCAAGTTCTGGTTCGAGCAGCGCTGGCGCGACAAGCTGGCCAGCGGGTTCACCAACGCCGCGGCGACCTCGGGTGACAAGCTCAACACGCTCCAGGACATCTTCCACTTCTGCATGCAGCACAGCATGCTCTGGGTCAGCCAGGGCGTGATGTTCGGCGGGCCGACCGAGAACGACATCAACCGCATGGGCTCGTACATGGGTTGCATGGCGCAGTCCGACGACGCCTCACCCGACGTGACGCCGCCCGAGGGCGACCGGAAGACCGCGGAGCTCTTCGGCGCCAGACTCGCGCAGATCACGAAGCGGTACGCACAAGGAACACCCGAATGAAACGACTGATCGCCCTGATGATTCTGGTTCTCGCTCCGGCAGCGCAGGCTCAGCCTAAACGTGAGGTGTTCGACCTGCTGTCAGAGATGCACGAGGCAACCAAAGCCGCGGATCATGAGACGTACTTCGATATGTTCACCGACGACGCGGTGTTCTTCGGCACAGATATCTGGGAGCGATGGACGAAGGATGAGTTCGAGTCGCTCTACAAGCCATACATGGAGTCCGGGCGGGGCTGGTGGTTCCAGATGCGTGATCGGCACGTCGACGTGCAGCCAGGCGGAACCGTCGCGGTCTTTGACGAGACCCTGTACTCCGAGTCGTACGGGCAGTGCAGAGGCTCTGGCGCGTGCAGGCTCGTCGATGGCGAGTGGAAGATCGTTCGTTACCACCTTGATATCACGCTGCCCAACCCCATCGCGGCGGATCTCGTCGAACAGGTCCGCGAGCACGAAGCGAACAGCATCGAGCTCATGACGTTCAATATCCGCTACGGCGCGGCGAACGACGGTATCAATGCGTGGCACAACCGCCAGGACTTTGTCAGCGGGCTGGTTCGCGCCGAGCTCCCCGATGTCATCGGTATGCAGGAAGCGCTCAAATCGCAGATTGACGATCTCACGAAGGCGCTGCCCGGCTACAGCTTCACCGGTGTCGGACGAGACGACGGCAAGGACAAAGGTGAGTTTGCACCCGTTTTCTATAATGCTGACAAACTCAGACTTGTCGAGAGCGGCACGTTCTGGTTCAGCGATACCGCGGACCAGCCGGGTTCAGCGAGCTATGGCAACTCCATCCCTCGCATCTGCACGTGGGCAGAGTTTGAGACTATCCACGGTTCCCGCAGCTTCAGAGTCGCGAACGTGCACCTTGATCACCAATCCGCGGAGTCGAGGCTGAAGAGCATGCAGCAGATGCGCGGTGCGATCGGGAAGACCACGGCGGCATTGCCGTACTTCGTGCTCGGCGATTTCAACTGCACCCCAGATTCAGAGCCAGCGCAGCGTCTGGTCGGCAAAGGATGGAAGACCGCGGTAGAAGAGGACTCGGCAATAGGCACGTTCCACGGGTTTACAGGCGAGCCGGCCAGCAGGATCGACATGATCCTCGTGCCCAGCGGTTGCGAGACCGCCGAGGCCGAGGTCATCACCATCGGTGGCAAGGGCGGCATCTGGCCGAGTGACCATTTCCCGGTGCGGGCGATCGTGACTCTTGATCCTGTTCAGGCAGAGACTGACTGAGAACCCGCCGCCGCTGCAATCTCGTCCGCGGCTCTGTCGATGTCCTCATCCGTGATGTGCAGATGCACAACAGCGCGGACGGACTGCGGCCCTTCGTCGAGCATGCGCACGCGGTCGTCGAGTTTTTCGCAGAACTCGCGCGCTGTGCCCAGCGAGGGCTCGACGGTGAAGTAGAGCATGTTCGTCTGCACGCGGTCCGCGTCGAGCGTCAGCCCCGGTATCTCCGCGACCTTGCTCGCGAGCGTCCTTGCACGGGCGTGGTCTTCTTTCATCCGCTGGCGGTTGTGATCCAGCGCGTAGCTCGCAGCGGCGGCAAGCAACCCCGCCTGGCGCATCGCGCCGCCGATGACTTTCCTGAGTCTGCGGGCGCGACCGATCGTCTCGTCATCTCCTACAAGCGCAGACCCAACCGGGCATCCAAGGCCCTTGCTGAAACATACGCTCACGGTGTCCGCGAACTCAGCGAAGTCAGCCGGTGAGAGCTCGGCTTGTGCGCACGCGTTCCAGAGCCTTGCGCCGTCCATATGGACGCGAAGGCCGCGCGACTTTGATTCGCAGTAGACCTCGGCGAGCTGTTCGATTGGCCAGACGGACCCCCCACCTCGGTTGTGCGTGTTCTCGACCGCGACGAGCGATGTTCTCGGAAAGTGCTCGTCGTCGATGCGGACGAGCCGCGCCACATCTTCTGCGGTGAAGTGGCCCCGCTCACCCCGGGTGAACCTGAGCGAGCAGCCTCCAACCGCGGCGAACCCCGCGGCTTCGTAGTAATAGATGTGGCAGTTCTCGTCGCAGATGATCTCTTCGCCGGGCTGGGTCTGGGACCGGACCGCGAGCAGGTTGGCCATCGTCCCGGACGGAACGAAGAGCGCAGCTTCCCTCCCGAGCAAATCCGCGACCTTGGCTTCAAGATTACGAACACTCGGATCCCCTTCTAGTACATCGTCACCGAGCGGCGCGGCAGACATCGCCTCGCGCATCTCTGGCGTTGGCTGGGTGACGGTATCGGAACGAAGGTCAATCGGGTCCATGCGTGGATAGTACAAGACCTGACGCTACTTCTGGGTAGGTATTTTATCTGATTCTGGACTTCACGTTCGTCACATGACTTTAAGAGAAGTGACCACGCAGCGCATTGGTGTAAGTTCATACGGGCAAAGACTGTTACACCTCTGCCCGGCTCACAGGCTCCGGCCCCTTGGTTTTCGACGTCGCGGGCCCCTCGTCATTGGTCGGTGTCAGATCGAGCCGACGCGCCATCATCACAAACCCGATCGCGCCGGTAACGACGAGCGCGAGACAGACGAGCAGCACCCAGGGTGCCAGCTCGGGGTTGCGCTGGGCGAGCTCGTTGTAGAGCAGCACGGACACGATCGGGCCGATCAGGCCTCGCACGCCCGTCAGGGTCACGTGGACGCCCATGTACTCGCCTGCCCGTTCCTTTGGCGCAAAGTCGTGGTGGCCGAGCTGCCAGGCGAGCATGCCGCCCGCCATGGCGGCGCCTTTGAGGGCGACCGTGATGTACAAGAGCCACTTCTGTTGAAGCACGGACGCGAGCAGCAGCAGGATGATGATCAGGATGAACACCCAGCAGTGGTACGCGCGGAACATGACCACGTGCACCCGGTCAAGAAGCCTGGCCCAGACCGGGATCATCACGGGGACGACCGCCATCGGGATCACGCTCGCCAGCAGGATCCCCTCGAAGTACTCGATCCCGAAACGATCTCGAAAGAGAATCGGCACGAGCGGCATGATCATCAGGTTGCCCATGCCCATCAGGAACTGGTTGACCTGGTACACGCCGAAGCGTTTGTCTTCGAGCAGGAGCCTGATCACGCCGACCGGATTGATGGTCGGTCCTGAGCGTTCTGAGATCGACTCTCGCTCGTCGCGGAGCATCTGCTTGTGCTTGCGAACACGGATGGTCGAGAGGATCGCGATTCCTGCCGCGCCGAAGAGCACGCACACGACGATGTAGACCCGGAAAACGTGGATCGGATCGAGCCCGAGCGATTCGAGGCTGAACCGTGGATCGATCAGCGAGAGCTTGTCGCCCATCAGGATCGCAAGCGCCAGCCCGAGCGTGGAGAGCGTGAGTGTCTGGATCGTCGAGAACTTGCCCGCGACGCGCGCACGGAGACTCCGCGGGTAGTTGTTGCGCCAGATGGTCGAGCGGATCGCGATGTACCCGGACCAGCACGTCCAGACACCGATGATGATCGCGCAGAGCATCACGAGGCCTTCGGGGGTCTTGGGGACCAGCGCGATGAGCAGGACCTGGAGCAGGAGAGCGATCTGGACGCCGGCGATGAACTTGACCTTGTTCATGCCGTGCGAGGCGCGGGCCCAGATGAAGTTGACGATGTTGGCCAGCGCCGGCGCTGAGCTGAGAACTGCCACGCAGGTGTTGAGGAACTCGTCATCGACGACGCCGTCAAAGGCGATCTTGACGATGATCCCGAGGACGGCCCCGTCGAACGCGGCGCGGGCGATCGAGAAGAACGCCGTCCCGGGGAGTTCTTTGCGGTAGTTGCGGCGGATGGACGCTGGCATCGATCCGGGCAGGAACGACCCGGCCGCATGCTTGGTCAGACGAAAGGCCGAGCGTTTAGACGTCACATACGTTCATAGCTCGCCTGCCTTGCCCGGACAATCATCGACACGTTGTGTATTCAGTCAGAACCAGCGCTGGGCTCGCCGTCGTCGTAGCCGCACTCCGGGCAGATTCCGGGTTTCCCGAGCCTTGGGTAGCTGCAACGGACACAGCCGCTCTCGGGCACGGCAACGATCCAGCGCGACAGTTTCCTCGAAAGGAGGGCAAGCACCACGCCGGCCAGCGCCATCGGGAACCCGCGTACGATACCGTGGTCCGAGCCGACGCCCATGTACGCGGTCATTGAGACCCAGCCGTCCCGCTGGATCAGACCGTGGGTGATCCTGGCGAGCACCAGGAACACGCCGTAGACCATGAGAAAGATCGACACCGCTCTGAGCACCCAGAGCGTCACGGCTCTCGTGGCGAGAACATTCTGAGAACGGATCGGTTTCGGCATGGGTGACTCCCGCGGAACACGGCAGTTTGCCGCGTATCATCGCTCCAAGGCCCTACCCCGCCGGGGCGGCCCTGCATCGGCCAGAACGCAGCTTAACCGGAAATTGCTCACTTGAATATCCGTAACTTCTCCATCATCGCCCACATCGACCACGGCAAGTCCACGCTCGCCGACCGCCTGCTGCAGGCGACCAAGGCCGTCTCCGACCGCGAGGCCAAGGCCCAGCTGCTCGATTCCATGGATCTCGAACGCGAGCGGGGAATCACGATCAAGGCGTCCGCTGTGACCGTCATGCACGAGCACAACGGCGAGCGGTACATGCTCAACTTCATCGACACCCCCGGGCACGTGGACTTCGGGTACGAGGTCAGCCGGGCGCTCAAGGCGTGTGAGGGTGCGCTGCTCATCGTGGACGCGGCCCAGGGCGTCGAGGCCCAGACCGTCGTGAATGCATACCTGGCGATCGAGCAGGACCTCGAGATCATCCCCGTCCTCAACAAAATCGACCTGCCCGGCGCACGACCCGACGAGATCGCGATGGAGGTCGAGCAGGTGCTCGGGTTCGCCGCTGAGGATTGCGTGCTGTGCTCGGCGAAGTCGGGCGTCGGGATCCCTGAACTGCTCGACGAGATCTGCGAGCGCTTCCCCGGGCCCCGCCAAGCGCAGACCCCCAAGACGCGGGCGCTGATCTTCGACGCCGTTTACGACGACTACAGAGGCGTGATCGTCTACTGCCGAGTCTTCGACGGCAGGCTCAAGGTCGGCGACAAAATCCGGATGATGGGCCTCGGGCGCACGTTCACGATCACCGAGCTGGGCAAGTACACGCCCAAGCCTCAGAAGGTCAAAGAAGTCGGGACGGGCGAGACGTGCTACCTCGTCGCGTCGATCAAGACGCTGGGTGACGTGCGCGTGGGTGACACGATCACGATCGATCACGACCCCGCGGAAGAAGCACTCTCTGGCTACGAGCCTCCCAGGCAGATGGTGTTCTGCGACTTCTACCCCGCGACCAACTCCGACAAAAAGGGCAACGACTTCGAGGCACTCCGCGAGGCGATGGAGAAGCTCAGCCTCAACGACGCGAGCTTCACGTTCCAGACCGTCCACTCGGAGGCGCTCGGGTTCGGGTACCGCTGCGGCTTCCTGGGTCTCCTGCACATGGACATCATCCAGGAGCGTCTGGAGCGCGAGGGCGATGTCGAGATCGTCCAGACCGCGCCGACGGTGTCTTACAAGGTCGAGGTCCGGGGCAAAGAGGGCGCGACGGAGGAGATCGAGGTCCACAACCCCGCCGACCTGCCCGACATGGGATCGATCATCGCGATCAAGGAGCCCATCGCCAAGGTCGAGGTCATGGTGCCCAAGGAGTACATCGGTGATGTGATGAAGCTGGCGCTTGACCGCCGGGGCATTTTCACGGGGCAGACGTTCGTCTCCGACGCGCGCGACATGCTCACGTTCGAGATCCCGCTCGCCGAGCTGATCTATGACTTCTACGACAAACTCAAGGGCCTGACCGCCGGGTACGGCACGATGGACTACGAGATCAACGAGTACCGCACCGACCGGCTCGTCAAGGTCGATGTCCTGATCAACGGTGATCCGGTCGAGGCGCTGGCGGTCATCGTGCACAAAGAGAAATCCGAGCAGCGGGGCCGACAGCTGCTCGTCAGGCTCAAGAAGCAAATCCCCAGGCACCAGTTCGAGATCCCGCTCCAGTGCGCCATCGGGGGCAAGATCATCGCCCGCGAGACCATCAAGGGCTTCCGCAAGAACGTCACCGCCAAGTGCTACGGCGGCGACGTCACCCGCAAGCGCAAGCTGCTCGAGAAACAGAAGAAGGGCAAGGAGCGCATGAAGACCATCGGCACCGTGAACATCCCGCAGGAGGCGTTCATGGCTGTGCTGGATGTGGGGGATGAATAAGCCGGCAGATCGTGTACCATCTCTCTGAGCATTCCGCCCGGGGAATCACGCGGCATGCCGATGAAGGAAACCGCTCTCAAGCTGTTCGATGCCTGCGAGTCCGGCAAAGCCGTCGAAGCCGAGTATGTCTACATCATGCGGTTCGAGGGCGACAAGGTCAGCCACATGACGAAGGTGTGGAACGATGGGTTTAGTTTCAGGCAGCTTGGGTGGGAGTGAGCGGCTCACCCTACTGCTGACTAGCAGCAGACACCAGCCCCGACGTTTCCATCGGGGCTGGTGCAAATAGAACTGAATGAATGAACCGGGGCCCGCTCAGTCCGCGTTGAGGGCCGTGGGCATCGGGACCGCGAAGTCGTTCCGCGGCGGCTGGGGCTCCTCGATGTCGACCACCGACTCGCCCAGCGTCACCAGCACGACGGCGTCCTGGAAGTCCGCGGCCGACGAGTTCGGGTTGCTCGTGCCCAGCTCGAAGAGGTAGATCACCTGGTTGTCGTGCAGCCAGATCTTTGAGCCGTCCGGGGTGAGGTAGGGCTTCAGGAAGTACTCGGCGTCCTCCTGCCCGTCGAAGCCGCTGACGTTGGGCACGTCGTCGCCGTTGCGGAGCACCTTGACGAGCGCGCTCTGCCCGTGCGAGTTATGGGTGTAGAGCTGCTGGCCGTTGTACCACGAGGTGGCGGTGATCGTGATGTGATCGTCGATCGACCGCATGCTCGGGAACACGTGTGACGCGGTGGGGAGCGTGGGCTGGTTGATGTTGCCGGCGGGAGAGTCGGCGTCACCGAACGGCTCGATCGCCTCGTCGCCGAGGTTGATCTCGAGCGTGATCGGCAGAGGCGTGCCCCCCGAGGTGAACGCGGTGCCGATGATGTCGACGCGGATGGCGTAGTCGCTCTCCGGGACGATGCGCCCATCGGTCAGGACGTAGCTGACGGATGACTGCGTCGTCTCGGCAGCGCCGGCCGTGAACCCGCCCGCCATCGATACAAGCCCGAGGGCTGCCGCGGCGCCGATTGCCAGGGAAACATGGCTGCGTGCTTGTGGTTTCATATTCGGCTCCTCAATCTGCCAAGGAACGCCGGCGGGAAGTCGGCCCCGCACACGCGGGTGCCTGATGACCAGCGGATAGATGCAGACTGCTATCTGCCGGGGCGGCGCACCACCAAAGCACATCTCGGAGCGGCAGACGGCTGGCGGCTGCGCGGCCTGTGACAGACAACAGGGCAGATGACGGCGTTATCGCGCCCGTTTCATCACAAAGACCGCCTCGTCCGCCGTTTCTGCGTTCTGAATCAACCGCGTCTGCAGGGCATAACGGGGCGTGTTCGGGGCGTCCGACCTCTCGATCAGTCGGCCAAGAGCGGGCTCCGCATCGGGACTGCGTAGCTGTTCCGCGGCGGCTGTGGCTCCTCGACATCGATCACCGATTCACCCAGCGTGACGAGAACGACGACGTCCTGGAAATCCGCGGCGTCCGACGTCGCGTCGGTCGTCCCGACCTCGAAGAGGTAGATCACCTGCGTGTCGTGCAGCCAGACATGCGACCCATCGGGCGTCAGGTAGGGCCTCAGGAAGTACGCAGCGTTCTCCTGGTTGTCGAAGCCCTCGATGTTGGGGACGGCGTCGCCGTTGCGGAGCACCTTGACAAACGCGCTCTGGTCGTGGGAGTTTCGGGTGAGGTTCTTGTCGCCGCCGCTCCACGAGGTCGCGGTGATCGTGATGCTCTCCTCGGCCTGGCGCATGCTTGGGAACACATGCGAGGTGACAGGGAGCACTGACTTGTTGACATCGCCCGCGGTCGAGTCGGCGTCGCCGAAGGGCTCGGCGGTCTCGTCGCCCACGTGGAGCTTGAGCGTGATGGGCTGAGGGACGCCGCTGGAAGTAAACGCGGTGCCGATGATATCGACGCGCATCGCGTAGTCTTCGCCCGGGATGACGCGGCCGTCGGTGAGGACGAAGCTGACGGACGAATCCACAGCTTCGCTTTCGTTCTCGGCGGTTGCCGAGGTGAATCCCCCCGCTGCTGCGCTGAGTGCGAGGATCGATGCGCTAAGGAGCGCCCCTGCGGTGCGTGTTCTGTTCTTTCTCATGTCTGGTCTCTCGTGTGCTGTGAGAATCGGCGGCGTGTGACAACAAACCGAACGGATGAACCGCCGCTCTCTGCAATGGAGCGTGCGCGATCAGCCTCTAGCTGCCAGCAATGCTCGCAAGAAACCGTGTCTGTGAATTGAGGATGTTCCAGTCAGGGAATCTGGGGAAAGCCCCGATCGGTTATCGCGCTTCCATGGGACCGGTAATTCGTGCCGGCCATGAATGACCGGCGATATCACTCTGCGGGGTCGGCTGATCCCGCGAGCACAGGATCGGTCTGCAGCGAGATCAATCTCGCGGCGGCGCGGATGAAGAAGCCCGCCCAGAGCGAGATACCGAGCAGCTTTGCGCCGTCTTCTGCCAGAACTTTCCACTGGCCCAGGCTGTCTTTGATCGCACCCGGTGCGATGTCGATGCCGATCGATGCAGCGAACATCACACCGGCGCAGACGAAGAGCAACGGGCCCTGCAAGAACAGCTCACGTCTGTAGAGGAACGAACCGCCGAGGATGATCAAGACATACAGGCCAAAGGAGACTTCTTCAGGAATCCCCATGAGGTCGCGGAGGATGCCCTCGTGGATCAGCATCAGATCATCCGCCATGAGCCACAGCGTGAACGCGCCAAAGAACGCGAGCATACGGTCGACAGGCGTTGCCAACTCGCGGACACACCCTACGAAAAGCGGGATGAAGCCCGCTGCCGCCCAGAGCACGATCCCGATGTTCGAAGCGAAACCGGTCAACTCGTGCGGGTTGTCTACGACCCTGGGGTCGCTCATGAATACCTGGATCGGTCGGCCTGTTCGCAACGCGATGAGAACCGTCACCGCCAGGACAGCCAGCGGCAGTGCGACGATCAGGATCGTCCATGTCTTGTTGAACGCGCGAGACGACACCAATGTAACTCCGAAGGGACCCAACACCTGAGTCAGCCTCGGAGTGGTATCGGCAATCTGGGACGGCCCGTTAGTTCGCTTTCTTCATCACGAACGTCATCTCGCCGGCGACTTCGCCTTCTTTGTTGAAAGTGGTCCAGTGCTGTTCGAGTGTGTTGTCGTCGACGAGGACGAGCTTGAGGCCGCCCATGTAGTGGTCGTGGGTCGGAAGCAGGTTGCTGACGTAATCGACCTGGAAGTCGAAGCTGTTGCCACCATCGGCGGCCGCGACCATTCGGGGCTGGTTGCCCACGGCGCAATAGTGGGTACAGACGATCTGGTCACCGTCCATGTGGTAGACGTTGGTCATCTCGTGACCGAAGCCCTCGAACATGATCTCGCGGACGATGGAGCCGGCGCTTGTGACCTTGAACGTGGAGCCCGGACCGAGTTCGCCGTCTTCACCGACGAGCTGCCACTCGCCCTCGAGTTGGCTCATTGTGTCCATCGCAGTCGCCTGAGTCTCATCGGGCGTGTTGGCAACGTTCACCCCGCCGCTGTCTGTTCCTGCAGTCTGGCAGCCCGCAGCGAGCAGCATCGGAAACGTGAAAGCAACGGCGAGATTAGTGCGGGTCATATTCGATTCTCCCTTTAGTGAGAGAACCAGCATATCAGAACCGTCGCAAACCATGCACGGTTCGTCTGGGCGTGCAACACTACTGGCATGCCGGATGGCGCTCAGACAACCCGTTCTCGGGGGGATGCCTGCACCGCACTGGTCCTGCTCGCAGTCGGTGTGGTGTTCATCACGCTCTACCCGTTCGGGTTTGTGCGCACGACCGATGTGTTCCTTCAGCAGCTGCGCCAGAGCACGGCGGATCCGTTTGATCTTTTCCTGCCGCTGCACGCGATCCCGGCGGTTCTGGCGGTCTGGCTGACCAGGGCCTCGTTCCCAGGTCGGCGGGCGATCGTGCTCGCGGTTTGGATCGCGCTGTTTCTGCTGGCGGTCGAGCTCGTGCAGGTCGCGGTCCGCTACCGGCACGCGAGGCTCGGGGATGTGCTCGTGCAATGGGCCGGGCTGGGCGCAGGGGTGTGGGTGTACCCGTTGATTGCGAGGCGGTTCGGTTGGCTTAGCCGGGCGGCCTTGCCGATCTTTGCTCTCGCGCTCCTCGCGATCACGGCTCTCGCGTCAATCGTCGTTGTGCGCGGTCAGCAGGGGCACAACATCGCAGACTGGGACGAGTCGTTCCCGTTCATGCTGGGCGATGAGTACAAGGGCGGCAGGCCCTGGTCGGGCACGATCCACCGCGCGGCGATCTACACGGGCAAAACCGATTCACCAGAGCTCGGTGAGTTTGAGCATTCCATGATCTACGACCTTGCGCAGGGACCCGAGAGTGTCGGTACGATCGATTTCACGCTGCGCACGAAGAACATCGTCTACGGCGAGAACGGGCTCGACCTCGACCGGGGCACGTACGCGCAGGGCACAAGGCCAGCGAGCGAGATGAGCAGCGCGATTGAAAACACGGGCGCGGCGACCATCGCGATCGAGTGCACCCCCACCCTCACCGAGCAAACTGGTCCCGCGCGGATCCTGACGATCTCCAAGGGTCTCGAGGTGCGCAACATCACGGCGGCACAAGAAGGTGACGCGTTCGTGCTCCGCGTGCGGACACCGAGGTCTGGCGCTAACGGCGCGGACTTCCAGGCGGTCTGGCCCGGCGTGTTCGAGGCGGACAGACTGGTTCGGATCGTTGCGACGACAACAGGCGGCCGAACGAGGCTCTGGGTCGATGGAAACGACCTCGGTGAGCGAGAGCACGTGAGCCAACTCGGCGATTGGCTGAAGATCCGCTCGGGCGGCAAGAGCTGGATCGCGGGTGTCGCTCTGTTTGTGCCGATTGGGCTTGTTGCGATGCGTCTGAGCAGGAAGGCGCTGTTCGGGATTGTGATAGGAATAGTCGCTGGGGCGATCCCGATCGGGTTGGCTTTGTGGACCGCGCTCTCGATGACTCTGACGCTGCCGATCCCCGCAGCGGTCATCGGCTTGGTGTGTGTCGCAGCGGGATTGCTCTTGGGATTGGTGATCAAAGTGTGCAGCGGGGTCTCGGATTCACCGAAAGTGATGGAAGAAGAAAGGATCGAGTAGGTGCCGTCACCCATCGCACACGGATCGATGATTGCTTTCTCTGAGCAGGTGCTCGGCGAGGCCCCGCCGCGCGATCTGCGCGGGGTGTTCGTGTGGGGCATGATCTTGTTCGCTGCTGTCGCGCCGGACTTTGACATCCCGATCAACATGCTGATCGACGGGGGCAACGCATTCGGGATGCACGGCTCGTACTCACACTCGCTCGTGCTCGCGCCGGTGTTCGGCGCGCTCTTTCTGGGTGCGATCGCGCTGATGTGGCGAGAGGCGAGCAAGGCCCGTGTCTTTGCGCTGGGGACCGGGCTTTACGCGGTCCACGTGCTGATGGATTTGGTCACGATGGACTCGCGGGGCGTGTCGCTCTTCTGGCCGATCTTCCCTGAGCGGATCGCGTGCCCGATCGCGGTCTTTGTCGGTGTCGAGCACAGCGAGTACTGGCGGTTCGACCAGCACGTGCTCACGCTGGTCACCGAGGGCCTGTACGCTGCGGCGATGTTCTACCTGAGCCGATACCTCTTGAGACTGCGGCGCGGATACAGAATATATGCCTGAGCACGCGACCATCATCGACACCCACGTGCACCTGCGCGGCTCGCACGATCCGGCTGCGGTGCTCGACGGCGCGGTCGCTCACAGTGACACGCATTTGTCGAGACTCGGCGCACGAACGGGGATGTGCGTCCTGATGCTCAGTGAGTCGGCTAACGAGCACGGGTTTGATCGGCTCGCGGCTGCGCACAAACCCGTCGGCCGATGGCTGTTCGACCCGGAGGGCGAGCCCATGTCGCTCGTGGGCACGCGCGATGACGATCGGCGCGTGGTCCTGATCCGGGGTCAGCAGATCGCGACGGCGGACGGCCTCGAAATCCTCACGCTCGCGTGCGACACACGCCTCCCCGACAACGAGCCGATCCGCGACTCACTGGAGCAGGCGCTGACGCTCAATGCGCTGGTCGTCCTGCCCTGGGGGTTCGGCAAGTGGACCGGCAAGCGCAAGGGACTCATGCTCGATCTCGTAAGCGAGTTCGGACCCAGAGGCGTGGCGCTCGGCGACAGCGCGGCGAGGCCCATGGGGCTGCCCGACGGGCCGATCTTCGCCCGGGCGAGGGAGCTCGGCGTGCCGATCCTGCCCGGGACGGACCCGCTGCCGATCGCTCCACACCAGAAAAGGGCGGGGCGGTACGCGCTCTGGCTCGAAGACAGACTCGATTCTTGGACCCCGGCTGCCGATCTGAGAGAGAGACTCAGCGAGCCTCTGCCCGGTGACTCGACCATCGGCAAGCGTGACGGCGTCGTCGGGGCGGTAGCCTCTCAGATCAGGCTCAGACTCGGGAAGTAACGCGAAGGAAGACAGGAACTCGGCGCATGCGGATCCTCGTGCTGGCACCACACCCGTTCTACATCGATCGCGGCACGCCGATCGACGTGGACATTCTTGTGCGCGCACTGACGGAACTAGGGCACGAGGTTCATCTGGTCACACTCCACGCGGGAGAGGACCGTGACTACGAGGGCCTGACCATCCACCGCATCGAAGCGCCAAAGGGCATCGGCATGCCCTCGCCCGGGTTCAGCGGCGCGAAGCTCAAGTGTGACGTGAAGCTCTACAAGCTCGCCAAGAAGCTCGTGCGCGAGCTGAAGCCGGACGTGATCCACGCAGGCGAGGAAGCGGTCTTCATAGCTCGCTGGTTCAAGGCGCGACACAAGATCCCCTACGTCTACGACATGGACTCATCGATCGCCCAGCAGATGGTCGAGCAGATGGGCGCCCTCAAGCCATTTGCGCCCTTGTTCCATGCGTTCGAGGGGATCGGGGTCAAGGGCGCGGTCGCGTGTGCGCCGGTGTGCCACGCGCTCGCTGATCTTGCGCAGAAACAGGGCGCCAAGCGGTTTGTCACGCTCCACGACATCTCGCAGCTGGATGTGGACTCGCTCAAGCCGACCGGCTGGCTCAGGGAGAAGTGTGGGATCGGGGCCGACTCGACGATGCTCGTGTACTGCGGCAACCTGCAAACCTATCAGGGTGTGGACCTGCTGATCGAAGGCATGAAGGAAGCGATTGACGCCGGGGCTGACGTCGATGCGGTGATCGCGGGCGGTGAGCCCGACCAGATCCGCGCGTACGAGCAGAAGGCGGATGCTCTCGGGATCGGCGGGCGGATCCACCTGATCGGGCGCTGGCCCGCGGACAAGCTTGGCGAGCTGCTGATCGAGGCGGACATCCTGACGGCGCCCAGGACCAAGGGCATCAACACGCCTCAGAAGGTGTTCCCGTACCTGCACACCGGCCGGGCGGTGCTCGTGACGGATCTCCCTACGCATTCGCAGATTCTGACCCAGGACATCTGCAGGCTTGCGCCTGCGGACCCTGCCGGGTTTGGGAGTGCGATCAGGGAACTTGCCGAGAATAAAGAAGAACGGGACAGTCTGGGTAAGGCAGGCAAGGCCTTTGCCGAGCGCCAGCATGTCTATGAGGCTCATAAACATCGTGTGAAGGAGCTTTACACGATGGTCGTCGAGGCGATCAGTTCGTAAGATTGCATCGGTGAGAGTCGCGGTGGAATCGCGGCAAGACGCATCAGGGAAGGAACGCGCGCCATGCCCACGCTAGTTACTGGCGGAACCGGATTCACAGGCAGCCACCTCGTCCGCAGACTCATCGAGCGGGGCGAGACTGTTCGTGTGCTGGACAATCAGCAAGGCCTGTTTTACGACCATCTCAAGAGCCTTGGCGCAGAGATCACGTTGGCGAGCGTGACGGACAAGGACGCCGTCAACGAAGCGGTCAGGGGCTGCGACGTTGTGCACCACACCGCGGCGGCGTTCCGGAAGCTCAACGTTCCCGACTCTCACTACTGGGATGTCAATGTCGAGGGCACGCGCAATGTGTGCCAGGCGTGCAAGGACTTTGGCGTTCGCAGGCTCGTCTACTGCTCGACGCAGGGTGTGCACGGCGACGTGAAGACCAGCGTCGGCAGCGAAGAGAGCCCGATCGCGCCGGCTGATTACTACCAGGAAACGAAGTACAACGGCGAAGAGGTCGTGCAGGAGTTCGTCGCGGGCGGGCTGGATGCCAACATCATCCGCCCCACCGCGATCTACGGCCCCGGCGACCCGGGACGGTTCCTGATCCTGTTCAGGCTTGTCCAGCGCGGCACGTTCCACATGTTCGGTGACGGAACCACGCACTACCACCCGGTCCATATCGAGAACCTTGTCGATGCGTTCGAGCTGGCGGCGCACCGCCAGGGCATCACGGGCGAGGCGTTCATCATCGGCGACGAGCGGTCGTACGAGCTCAACGAGCTTGTCCGCGAGGTCGCCCGGGCGATGGATCGGGGCGTGAAGGTCCGATACTGGCCGTTCGCCCCGCTGAGGGCTGCTGCGGTCGTCTGCGAGGCGCTCTGCAAGCCAATCAGAGTCACACCCCCGCTCTTCCCGAGGCGAGTAGACTGGTTCAAGCAGCACCGGTCGTTCGACGTGGGTAAGGCGCGCAGGATGCTCGGGTACGAACCTCGGGTGGATCTGGCGACCGGGCTGAAGCAGACCGGGGAGTGGTACCGACAGAACGGGTACCTAGTGGGCAACCCGGCCAAGGACCCTGCCATGCCTCCGGCGATCATGCCTCCGGAGTCTTTTCGGGCGGCGATCTGAGGCTAAGTCGCCCTGAAGGAAAGGGCGCGGATGCGGGTATTGGTCACAGGTGGGACCGGGTTCACGGGCGGCAGGCTCGCGGAGATGCTCGCGGCTCGCGGTGATCAGGTTGTCGCGCTCGCACGTGAGAGTTCCGATACATCAAGGCTCAAGAAGGCGGGCATCGAGATCGCGACAGGCGATATCCGCTTGCTGGACGATGTTGTCCGCGCTGCAGATGGCTGCGAGGTCATCTACAACATCGCGGCTCTGTACCGCGCGGCGAAGTTCCCAGACAGTGTTTATTACGACGTCAATGTTGGCGGCGCAGAGAACGTGCTCCACGCGGCCGAGAAACTCGGAACGAAGAGAGTCGTGCACTGCTCGACGGTCGGTGTGCACGGCAAGGTCAAGCAGCTGCCCGTTGATGAGACCGCGCCGTTCGCGCCGGGGGATATCTATCAGGAAACCAAGCTCGCCGGTGAGATGAAGGCAAAGGAAGCCGCGGATCGCGGGCTGCCTGTTGTCATCACACGGCCTGCTGGGAT
Organism: Phycisphaera sp.; assembly: GCA_003712165.1. Taxonomy (GTDB): domain Bacteria; phylum Planctomycetota; class Phycisphaerae; order Phycisphaerales; family UBA1924. The sequence goes on along the minus strand of RHLH01000001.1, from coordinate 527,663 downwards.
CTATGGCCCCGGGGATATGCGCTTTTTGAAGCTGTTTGCCACTATTCAAAACGGCAAGTTCCGGATGATTGGCTCGGGCGATGTGGTGTACCACTTCACGTACGTGGACGATCTCTGCCGGGGGTTCATGGTGTGCGCCGAGCACCCTGACGCGGTCGGCGGAACGTACATCCTCTGCGGCAAGAAGTACCACCCGCTGACGGAGGTTGTCTCAATTGTCTCGGAGTGTGTCGGTGTGCCGGTGAAGCGGGGCTCGATCCCGGTGTGGCCCGTGATGGCTGCTGCGACACTCTGCGAGGCGGTGTGCAGGCCTCTGAAGATTGAGCCGCCCCTGTACCGGAGGCGTCTGGACTTCTTCATCAAGGACCGCGCGTTCACGGGCGAGAAGGCCTCGCGCGAGCTCGGGTTCGAGGCTGAGTGCTCGCTCCGCGAGGGGTTTAGGAGGACCGCCGAGTGGTACTTCGAGCAAGGACTGCTTCGCGGTGCTGCGCCCTCGAAGCTGCGAGAGGCGTGTGCCGCCAAGGTTTAATGGTCAGGGTGTGACGCGCGTTCCCATACTTCGGGGGAGACCGGCCGTCTGCGCCGGTCTGAGAACCGATCTCGCGATTGAACTCGTACCGCATCATTTTGGGGATGACGAGAAAGGCCGATTGTCGGGCTGACCATGTCGCACAACCACAGACCAGTTCGGCTCGGAGCCGCCCCGGCGAGACTCCTGATCATTGGGGTGATCTTGATCGCCCAGATGCTGGTCGTCGGTATGGGGTGGTGGTCGGGAAGTAGAAACCTGCTGACTGAGGTTGTTGATGAGTACAACCGGCGCGTGCAGGCGGCGACACAGGACACTGCGAGCGGTGTTGCGCTTGCGATCGCGAAACTCGAGTTCGATTCCATCGATCCGGGCACACCCGGAGGTGAACGCGTCCGCTCGATGTTTGAGGGGCTTGAGTTGCCGGGAAACTCGGTCGTCTCGATCGTCTCGGCAGACGGGCGCGAGCTATTTCATTCGGGCTCGATTGAACCGTCAACCCCGACATACTCAGCGTCTGCGCCGCTGAAGCGGTTCGGCGCCACGCTCGGTGTGCAATCGGAAGCCAAGAACATGCTCTCAGCGCGCGACGCCGCGGCGAGTTCGATCAACACGCGCGTATTCCTCGGCGGTTCAGCGATCATCATGCTGACCGGTGTCGTAGCGCTGGCGCTGATCTCGCTGCACGAGCGTCGCCTTGTGAAAGCAAACCAGATCCTGAGTTCGGCGTATGAGTCGCAGACTTCGAATCTGATTGCCGCTCGCGAGGGCATGATCGTCGGTCTGGCGAAACTCGCCGACTACCGGGACACAGACACCGGGCAGCACCTCGACCGGATCTGCGAGTACTCGGTACAACTGGCTTGCGCGGTGCGCGACAAGCACTCAGAGATCGATGATGAATTCATAGAGCACATCAGGCTCGCGTCTATGCTGCACGACATCGGGAAGGTGGGCATCCCGGATTCGGTGCTGCTCAAGCCCGGCAAGCTGACTTCGGGTGAGCGGGCCCTGATCGAGCAGCACACGGTCTTCGGCGCCGACACGCTGCGGTCGATCCGCAAGCACTGTGTCGAGGATTCGCTGCTGGATATGAGCATCGACATCGCGATCGCGCACCACGAGCGATGGGACGGCATGGGCTACCCGAACAGGCTCGCTGGCGAGCGTATTCCGCTCGCGGCGCGTATCGTCGCGATCGCGGATGTATACGATGCGCTGACCTCGGTGCGTGTATACAAGGCGGCGAGATCCCACGAGAATGCTCTCGATATCATGCAGAGCGGGCACGGGCATCAGTTCGATCCGGGCTTGCTCGACGCGTTCATCGATATCTCGGGAACCATCGATACAATCCGATTGAATCTGCAATCAAAATATTCTCTCGGTGGCCTGCAGCTCGCTGCGTAAGAGATTTTCATTTACTGCTAGTTAGAAAGAACGCAGGTACGCTGCTGACTGACGAGACAGCAACGTGGTACGACGACCTTGAGCCACTTCCCAAGCGTGACGCAAGGTTCTTCTCATACCCGGAGCCCGCGACAGCGTGATTGACGGTGGATCGCGAGGGCATCTCGGCCGAGTCGGACTGAATCTATCTAGCGGACTTTGAGAACCAGCAGCGTCCGGTCGTCGTCGGCTGGTCTGTCCTGAGTAAACTCTTCGACCGACTCGAGCACGCTGGCGATGAGCGCGTTGGCATCGATGCCGCAGTTTTCGAGGACCGCATCGAGGCGTTCTGTGCCGTAGAGTTCCTCGTTGTCGTTAAACGCCTCGGTGATGCCGTCGGTGTAGAGGATGACCTGATCGCCTTGGATGAGCTGGACTCTTTCCTGCTCGTACTTGGTGTCTTCGACGATGCCGAGCGGGATGGACTGCGCTTTGTCGAGGATGAACATCGATCCGTCGGAGCATCGCTTGACGCGCGGCGGGTTGTGTCCTGCGCTCGAGTAGGTGAGCGTACGATCGTTCGGGTCATAGATCGCGTAGAACGCGGTGATGAAGTTGCCGTCGGATGTGTAGTGCCCAGCAAGTTTGTTGTTGACGTAGTCGAGCAGATCGCTCGGCTGGATCACCTCTCCGGGGAATGTGTGCGCGAGCGCGTGCATGATCGCCATGAGTACGGCGGCGGGTGTGCCGTGGCCGCAGACATCGGCGATCAGGAAACCCCACTTGCCGTTCTCGAGCGGGAAGATGTCGTAGTAGTCGCCGCCGGCGCGAGCGGACGTCTCGTAGTGGGCTGCGATGTCGAGCGTTTCGATCTTGGGCAGCTCAGCGGGCAGGAGCGACCGCTGGATCTCGGCGACCGTCTTGAGTTCCTGATCAACCTGCTCGTAGGCACGGTCGAGCTCGCGCTTGAGGACGAGGGTACCCGTCGCTCTGCCGAACAGGTTGGTCCGCCAGACGAGGTCGGGCAGGTCGACCGGATCGAACGCGTCGTGGTCGCGCTGGCCGACGACGAACATGTTGAGGGCCTCGCCCTCGTCGAAGGCGGGGACCGCGACGAGCAGCTTCGCGCCGGCGAGGTATTTGGCGATCGGGTCGTCGTCGTCGAAATCGACGGTGGGGAGATAGACGGCTTCTTCCTTGTAGAGGAGTTCGCCGAGCATGCCAGAGTCGTAGGTGGGCAGCTTGTCTCGGTTGAGCCAGGGGTCGAGTTCTTCGTCCCAGATCGACGCCCGGGTGACCATGTACCTCGGTTTTTCGAGTCCTCGGCGGCTGATCGCGACGAACGAATCCACCGGGAACATATTGCGCATACGCTCGCGGTAGCGTCTGACCATCTCTTGAGGCTCGGTCTGCGCCGACATCTCACGCATCATCTCGGTGACCTCGGTCAGGCGGTTTTGCCAGTCCGGGTACCGTGAAAGCCGATTTGCACTGGTGTGGTTCACCTGCTTACTCCGCGGGGTTGCGGGTCCGGTCACAACGGAGGATAGTACGCGCATGAGAAAGACTCTTACCTGCCTTGGTGTATTCCTTGCCGGGACACTCGGAACCCTCGGTTGCTCTGGCGCTGGGTCTCAGGGCTCGAACAGCACGTCTGTTGCGCCTATCACGCCGCCCATGACGATCGTGCTCGATTCGTCGATCGACGACTGGCCCACGGGCGAGGTCGCGGTCGGCGACGAGTACTACCTCTATGTCCGGTTCAGCGCGGGCGAAGCGATCACGCCTCAATCCAACAACGAGACGCTCGTCGTCTCGCTTGATGTGGACGCAACGCAAACCACAGGCCACCCTACGGGCGAGATGGGGATCGACCTCGAGATCTCGTTTAGCCCTCCCTACGAGGGACGCATCGGCAACGGGACGCAGGTCATGGCGATCACACCCGACGGCGAGCGGGTCAAGCTCGCGCCGGGGCTGCTGGACATCAGCGTCTCGCCCTCGCACGCCTCTGAGTGGTTCGAGATGCGCATCGCTCGGCGGGTTCCTGCCGAGTTGCTGCTGCCCGAGGCCGGGCTGCTGACTTCGGGGCGGGTCCGGGGCAAGCTCTCGATGTTCAACGCCTCGGGCAAGCGCGTCGCCGAGGCACCGGAGTTTGGGGCGATGCTCCCCGAAGCGGCGCAGAGAACCAAGCGGGTCCGTGCATCAGTGCCTCCCAAGTCTCTTGGTTCGGTGCGGATCGTTTCGTACAACGTGCTGAACTCCTCACCCATGGACGAGCCAGAGCCCTTCAGCCGGATTCTCCGCGCGCTCGATCCCGACATCGTGCTTGTCCAAGAGTGGTACGACACGCCTGCCGACGAACTCGGGTCGTGGTTCAACATGCACCTTCCGATCTCAGGCCGATGGCGCGCGGTGACGGGCGAGGGCCGGGGTGTCGCGGTGATCAGCAGGCTGGATCTCGCTGCGATCGGACCGACTGGCCTGGTCATCGCGCCCGAGGGCGAGGACCGGACAGTCCGCGTCATGCCCGCGCTCGCAGAGACCCCGATCGGGACCATGGCCGTCGCGTCGGTCCATCTCAAGTGTTGCGGCAGCCTTGATTCGCGCGAGGACAAACTCAGGATCGCCGAGTCGAGGGCCATCGCGCAGATGATGGAAGAGCAGACCCGAGATATTGGGCCGCACGTTAGGGTGGTCGCGGGCGACTTCAACCTCGTGGGCGGGACCGAGCCTCTGTACTCGCTGGTGCGGGGTTTCGATTCAGACGGCACCAACGCCGCGGTCGCGACGCCTTTCGTGTTGGGTGACAACGCGATGTACACGTGGACATCGCCCACGAGCAGGTTCCTGCCCAGCCGGCTCGATTTCGCGGTCTACTCCGATTCGTCGGCTGTGCTTGAGCGTTCGTTCGTGTTCGATCCGGCGAGGCTCTCGCCCGAGGTGGTCAACTCACTCAACCTCGATGAGCTGGACGCGATGGTCAGCGACCACAGACCGGTCGTGATCGACCTTCGGGCGCCCTGATTCTGATCAGAGCATGCGGACCGTGCCGTCGTCGGTGCGTTCGACAACGTCGAGCGCCTGGAGCGCGATGAGCGCGGCTCTCTGCTCGGCCTGTTTCTTCGATGCGCCCTCGCCCGGGTCGTACGTCGCGCCCGCGATGCGGACCGAAACGCGGAACGTCTTGGCGTGGTCGGGCCCGTCCTGCTCGAGCAGGATGTACTCGGGCGTTTCCTGGTAGCACCGCTGGGCGTGCTGCTGCAGAACACTCTTGTAGTTTTGCTGATGGCCGCTGTCGTACGCGCGTGTGATGTGCGCGTCGAGCAGGGGTGCGATCCAGTCGAAGACTGCATCGAGCCCCGCGTCGATGTAGACCGCGGCGATGGTGGATTCGAGTGCAGCGGCTGCGAGCGAGTGCGGGAGTGTGCCCTCGCGATCGCGGATACCTTTGCCGAGCACAAGCAGATCTTCGAGGCCGACCTGTCGCGCGATCGCGGCGCAGGTCTTTCGGCTCACGGCGACGGACTTGATCTTGGTCATCTCGCCTTCGAGAAGATCCGGGTAGAGCTCGAATATCCGTTGGCAGGCGACGAGCCCGAGCACGGCGTCCCCGAGGAACTCCAGCCGCTCGTTCGAGGCGAGGCGGTCGTCGGCGACCGACGAATGGGTCAGGGCGCGCAGCATGACCTCGGGCTGACCGAAGGTGTAGCCGATGATCTGCTCGGCGCGGCGGACGATATCGAGGGATTCCATGTGATACGGTCGGCGATACTGCGCGGCCGCCGGCTCGTGCGCACCGGGGGCAGCTTGGCGCGGGACAGACCGAGCCCGTCCCATTCACTTCTGTTCCGACGGCATCGGGCCCGGCCGCTCGGCACGACGCACACCAGAGGCGTGCCCCGAGCAGCTGGGCGACAACGCCGCCCCACTCCGACCCGCCGCACGAGCAGGAGGAGACTCTTCTTAGCTACTTGTACCGTATCCAGCAGTGCTTTGCCAGAATCAGATGTTATGTTTATATTGTGATAGGTATCCCTGGGCGGGTTACCGGCTTGAAGGTGTCCTGCGGAGAGCCTATTAATCCCGCCCTCGCGGCAGGTGGGTATCGAGCCGCTGGAACGACTGGAGCAGACCGATGGCAATGCACTACCCCCGACGCACGAGCACGATCAAGAAGAAGCGCTCCCAGGGGTTCCGGGCCCGCATGCGGACCAAGAGCGGCCGGAAGATCATCAACGGCCGTCGTCGCATCGGCCGCCGCATCAGCATGAAGCGCTGATTTCATTTCTTCTCACAACTTGTTCTTCAATCCGATTCGCCTGAGTGACGGGTATCCGGGGCTTCATTAAGTTGAGCCCGGTGTTGTTTATCCCGTTTTACGTGCTCTACTGGCTCGGAACACACTGCGACAAACCGGTCGTGAAGTCAGTCGGTGTGGCGCTATTTGCCGCGCAGGTCCTGTTGCACTTACTGACTGCGCTAGAAGTGCTGCCTTCGCCGCGTTTGGTGACCCGCCAGCCTGACATTAGCCTTTCGGCAGACCAACGCCCACGGGCTGGGGCGCCGGTGCGTGGCTCGGGTCGATCGCGATGCCGAGTGGTGCGCGTTTGCCGCCCGGGCCGATAGGCGGGATGCCGTCTTCGTCGATGATGCGCTGGATCGCCATCACGCCCTCGATGAGCTGCTCGGGCCTGGGCGGGCAGCCCGGCACGTAGACATCGACAGGGATGAACTGGTCCACGCCCTGCACGACGGCGTACGTGTCGAACACGCCGCCTGTTGAGGCGCAGGCACCCATCGAGAGCACCCAGCGGGGCTCGGTCATCTGCTGGTAGATGCGCTGGAGGACGGGCATCATTTTGACGGAGACCCGGCCCGCGACGATCAGCAGGTCGCTCTGGCGGGGGCTGAACCGCATGACCTCCGCGCCGAAGCGGGCGAGGTCGTACCGGCTCGATGCGGTCGCCATCAGCTCGATGCCGCAGCAGGCGGTCGCGAACGGGATGGGCCAGATAGAACTCCGCCTCGCCCAGTTGATCACGCGCTGGAGCTGAGTGGTCAGGACAATGTCGGTCGGCAAGGCGGTTTCGATACCCATGGGATCCTCCGTGGCAGGATTGTAGTGCCCGAGAGCGGGCATATCCGGGTGTCTGCTATCGCTCGTTGCGGCCCTGCTCCCTGAGAAGCAGATCTCGGACAGGAGTCTCCGAACCGTACTCGTGGCTCTTCTTGAGCTTCTCGGAGTCCGCGCCGATGCCCTTGCTATCCACCACTTTGGAGTAGCAGCCAGTGCAGAGCCCAGCGACGATCAGGAGCAGGCAAAGCCGTCTCAGCTTACTCACGATGGTTCCTTCCCTTCTTCCTTTCGCTCGCCGCCTTCGATCAGATCCGCCACGGTCATGCCCTTGATGGCTTCCTCCCGGGCCTGCTCGAGTCTGTCGATCGCGGGTGTCCAGGCCCCGCCCGGTCCCCGGCCCGCGTCGGTGATGTCGTGCATCGCGGAGACGGCATCCTCCAGCGTGATCGACTCTGCGGGGCGGGCAAGCACGTAGCGGTCGTCCCTGCCGTCCACGTCGCGGAGGATCTCGGCTCTGCTCAGCTTGTCGAGCATCGTGCCCACCGCTTCGGCGGACAACGAGAGCTCGCCCGTGATCCGGCTCACACTCGCGGTCTTGCCCCTTGCGAACCGCTCGGCGATCACGGCGAGCACACCGAACACCGCGGCGGGGTCGGTCAGCCTGTCATCGGCGTCCTCTTCATCGATGCGTCTTGCGAGTTCGATGTGCTGAAGGCCGTAGGCGACCTGCAGCCCGAAGAGGATGATGAGCCAAGTGAGGTACACCCAGAGCATGAAGAGCGGGAGAACCGCGATGCCGCCGTAGATCTTGGCGTAGCTCGCGGAGTACGACAGGTAGAGGCGGAAGCCCCACTTGGCGACTTCCCAGAGAACCGCCGCGACGATCGCACCGACGACGCCGGTCTTGAGGTGGACACGCGTGTTCGGGATGATGGTGTACGCCAGCAGCAACAGCAGCGACGTGATCGCGACACTGACCACCGAACCGACGAACGGCGCGAGATAGCTGAGGAAGGTCCCGCTCTCGGCTTCGGTCAGCCGAACGCCCAACCCCCGGAACTGCTCCGACGCGTAGAACGCGGAGAAAAGCAGGATGGGCACGAGCGTTATGATCGCCCAGTACTGGATGATCCTTTTGCCCCAGCTCTTTCCGATCTGTGCTCGGTAGACGTTGTTGAACGCCCGCTCGATCTCGATCAGCATCGAGATCGCGGCGTAGATAAGCGTCAGCATACCGATGGCTCCGATCGCGGCGAACGAGAGCCCCAGCAGACGATCGATCAGCTCTGTCAGGAGCTCATCCAATCGAACGTTTGTATCACCTTCAGACTCACCTTCGGTGTTCTGTGCCTGGGCAGACTGATCTCCGGTAGCTTCTTGAGTGACCGAGCCTGGATCAGACACGGGCTGATCCGATGCTGGATCGACCTCGTCTCCCTCTGTCGGTGATCCATCTTCCTCTGGAGTTTCTTCGACTGCCTGAGGCACTTCGATATCGCTGATGCCGAGCGTATCGAGCGTCTGGTACATGATCTCCCGGACGTCTTCGTTATCAGCGAACGCGCCGATCGCCGCGACTGAGATCACGAGGATGGGGATGAGCGCAAAGAGCGTGCGGAACGCGAGAGCCGCGGACATCTGGGGCAGGCGTGAGCGGTAGATTCCTCTGAGCCCGGCGCGCAGGACGCGGACTGTATCACTGAACTTTGGAGACTGTTCCTGTGTAGCGTTCATCGGTTACGCCCGCCGTCGTAGCGACGCGCGCGCGCCGGTTTCTTCTTTGTGGTCTTGCCGCTGCTGGCAACCGCAGAGCGGACACGCTTCTTGTCCACGATGGAGACCGGCTCTTCCTCGCCTAGCCTTGTCCGCTTGCTGCTGACTTTCTTCTTGGTCGTCTTCTTCTTGCTGGCCTTCTTGCGGATCGGGTCGGGCTCGCCCTTGCCTCGTGAGATCGCCTTGCGGAGGCCGTCGAGTTCGCCTTTGGTCAGCTCGCGCCACGCGCCGCGCGGCAATCCCTTGAGCTTGACAGGCCCCATTGCGACGCGTTCGAGCTTCTTCACCGGGCAGCCGACCGCGGCGAGCATCCGGCGCACCTGCCTGTTGCGTCCCTCGCGCAGACGGAGTTCCAGGATCGTGCGGTCCCGGTCGCGGTGGAACACCTGCACCTCGACACGCGCGGTCCTGCTGGCGCCCTCCGTCCGGCCCGCCTTGCGCTCGGCGAGGTAGATGCCCTCAGCGATCTGTGCCGCGTCGTCGTCCGAGAGGCGGCCCTTGACGACCGCGTGGTAAGTCTTGACGACGCCGAACCTCGGGTGCGTGAGCTTGTTGGCAAGGTCGCCGTCGTTGGTCATCAGGATCAGACCGGTCGTGTCGTAGTCGAGCCTGCCCACGGGGTAGAGGCGGTCGGCGAGCGGGTGGTCGACGAGATCGGTGACCGTCCGCCGGTCGAGGTCGGGTTCGTCTGCGGTCGTGGTCACGGTGTTCGTGGGCTTGTTGAGCATCACGTACACCTTCTTGCTGCGTCGCTTGATGGGCCTGCCGCTGACTGTGATCCGATCGATCTCGGGGTCGGCGAACGCCGGGAGCTTGGCGACGAGGCGGCCGTTGACCTCGACCTCGCCGTCCAGGATGAGCTGCTCGCAGACGCGCCGGGCGGCGACCCCCGCGTCGGCGAGGATCCGCTGGAGGCGTGGTCCCCGCGACTTATCGTCGTACCGGTCCGGCATGTCTTCTCGAGAGGAGCGTGGCATCCGCAGAGTCTACGCAGGACGCATGAAATGTGGTCCGGTGCCCCTGCTGGGGTCGATGAGCTAGTGCGGGCAGAATGTGCGCGGTCGGCGTGCACCCACAACCGGGCGGAGCCCGGCAAGCTGCAGGCGGAGGCCTTTCGTAGTGACTCAGCAGGCGGGACAGCACACCTCGGACGAAGCCGCCGCACCCGGCGAAGAGCGGATAGATGATATCTTCCTGACGCCCCGCGTGATCGATCGGAAGTCGTTTGAGCAATACGCCGCGTCGCTCCGCCAATCGCTGGAAGAGACCACCCGCGAGAGCGACCTGCTCGCCCGTAGAGCCGAGGCCTCGGCGGTCATCCTCGAACGTCTCGAACGGTTCGTCGGCTCGCACAGCGACATCTTCGAGCGGGCGAGCCAGTTCATCGAGTCGATCGACGATCGGCAGGACTCGACCAAACAGCTGCTGGACAAGATCACGCGCCAGACCGAGTCCGCGAACAAAGCGGTGCGTGAGATCGAGACGCTCGTCCTCGAACGGGGCGAGGCCTTCGAGCAGAGGCTCATCACGCTCGCGACCGATGCGCTCGACCGGTTCGAGAAGACCCGCGACGAACTCTCGAAAACCGCAGCGACGATGCGCCGCGATCTGACGGACCGGCTCGAACAAATCCGCGAGCGGGGCGAGGCGGTCATCGGCACGCTTGAGGACCGCTCCAAGGACGCGGGCGAGACGCTCGCGACGCTGCTCGAAGAGGTCGATACGCAGCGCGAAATGGTCAGGGCAGACTCGCGCGACGCATCGCGGAAGCTCGACGAGAAGGCGTCCGAACTGCGTGACGAAATCGTCGCCGAGGGCTCGGGGATCAAGCGTGAGCTGGACGGCGCCGCAAGAGCGCTGCGTGAGGCGATCGCTGCGGGCTCGGCGCACCGGGACACGATCGAGCGTTCGGCAGAGCTCGCGGTGAGCCGGGCGAAGTCTGGCGTCGGCGAACAGAGCATCGAGCTCGAGCAGCTGGCGAGGCGCGCCGAGAAGCTGATCCGGGATCATCGAGAGACGATCGACGCGGTCGAGAGCGAGTTGCGTGCGCGGGCACACAGTGCGCACGAGATGGTCGATACAACGATCCAAGAGAAGCTGAGCGCTGCTCAGCGTGATGCCGGCGAGGTGTGCGACAGGCTGAGCGGCGCTATCGAGCGGGCGAGTTCCGTTCTGGATGAGAGCGTGATCGGCGCTGCGATCACCCGTGCTGAGGCTGCGCGGGACGAGATGGAGGAGACCATCGCCGGGCTCGATTCTGCCAATGAGCGAGCCATCGCCGACAGCGAGGAGGCCCGCCAGTCGCTGATCCTCGCGGCTGAGGACATCAGGGGACGATCGACGCAACTCATCGGTCGCGCCGAGCACGCGGTCGCCGCTGCTGGGCCGGTGCTGGAGCAGGTCGCCGCTTCGTGCGAGCGGGCGGTGTCGCTGACGGACCGGCTCGAAGAGGTCGGGGGCTCGCTCGACTCGCGGGTCGCCGAGCAGGTCGGCATCGTGATGCAGGAACGATCGCTCGCGATGGCTGAGCAGATCGGTGTGCTTGAGGACCGGCTCGAGCGGTCGGAAGAACGCGAGTCGGTGCTGCGTAGCGTGGTCGAGTCGCAAGTCGCTGACATCTCGGCATTGCACGAGCAGATCGCAAAGCTCGACCAGCGACTGACCGAGTCGGACAAGAGCGAGCCTACCGAGGAGCCAGAACCACTGGTGCCTGTCGTGCGAGCCAAGTCCCCCACTCGCAAGAAGCCGGCTGTGAAGAAGAAAACTGCAAAGAAAGCCGCCGCCAAGAAGGCGACATCGAAACCCGCGACCAAAAAGAAGGCATCGACCAAGAAAGCTGCCAGCAAGAAGCCGACAACGAAGAAGGCCTCTTCGGCGAAGGGGGAAACGCGGGCCGAGCCCACGAAGGCGGTTGCCTGAACTGGCTTTATTAAACGCGGAACAAAAAGAAACAGGCCCCGCTCGTGAGCGGGGCCTGAGGTGATTTTGCGCGGTGCGGTGTTAGTTGGACAGGATCCGATCGAGGAGTGATGCGGCGTCCTGCTGACCGAGGTAGAAACCCGTGTCGTCGATGGAGCCGAGGTGGCTCGCGAGGCTTCTGCCGTTGGTTGAGATGATGTAATCGTCCGAGCCGCCCGGGGTGAAGCGGACCGAGCCCTCGTTGAAGAGGTCCGGGCTGGATGCAAAGTCGAAGTCGGTCAGACGCAGGCCGACCAGTTCGCCGACGCGTCGGCCAGTTGCCGCGGTGATTGACTCGATGAAGGTATCGAGGTCGTCCGTTGTGGGTGAGTAACCGAGCGTCGAGAAGTCGGGTGAGAAGACAACCGCTTCGTCCTCGGGATCGCTGTTGAACGGGTCTGACCTCTCGGAGAAACCAAAGTCGGTCAGCGCGATGAGTCCGATCGGGTTCTGGTCGCTGGTGAGGAAGACTGACGAGAACTCTTCGAATTCGAAGTCGGCGGGGTTGGTCGAGAAGGTCACATCGAACCCGGCAGCGTCGAAGATGTTGTTCAGGTTCGATACCAGTTCCTGGAGGATGAACGTGTTGATATCGACGTTGTTGACCCGGCCTGTGAATCCGAGTGAGCTTGCGTTGAAGCCGCCGATCTCGACGGGCTGGCCGTCGACGGTGAGCCAGTCGATGATGCCGCCGTCGGTTTCGATGAGCACGTTCTGGCTGCGGATCTGCTGCGAGCCGGTGCCCTGAGTGACGACCTCGATCTCGTAATCGCTCTGGAACGCGCCCTGGAGGTAGACGGCGTAGGTGCCCGAGTCGTTGACGCCGCCGTTGAGTGCGGGCGGGATCACGAAGCTGATGAAGAAGTCGCCGTTGGCGTCGAACCCGTAACGGTTCGGGCCGTTCTCGGCGATGATCGTGTTGGGTGTCGAAGCGCGAGCCTCGAAGTCGGTCGGGCTGAAGACGAGTTGTCCGTCGTCGATGCCGAACGAGTTGGTGGTATCGAAGAGGGCGAACTGAACGGTGTTGGTGAAGTCGCTGAAGTCGGCGAGCGATGTGAAAGTCGCGGCGTTCGCAGCGATGGTCGAGCCGAGATCGCCGCCCACGTCGGCCAGCTTGACGGTGATCGTCATGAGCGTGCCCGGGGCGATCGGCTGGCGGTTGTTGAGGTGCCAGACATCGACATCTGCCTCGACGTTACCGGGCAGGCCGCTGACGCCCGGGTCACCCAGCGAGCTGGTGATGGTGTTGGTCAGGCGGGTGCCGGAGCGGACGGAAGTGATCTCGCCGTCGATGGTTGTGCCGCTGACGATGTCATCGGCGTTTCCGAAGACGCCGTCGGCGCCGGCCTGTCGGCTGAAGGTGTAGTCACCGATGATGATCTCGTCGGAGGGATCGGTGAAGAGCGAGAGCGGCGGAGCGTGGATGACGTTCGTGCCGTCGCCCGAATCGCTTGCGCCGGTGAATCCTGAGTTGGTGTCGTCGAAGACCTCGACCGAGAAGGCATAATTGCCGATCTGGTTTGGTTCGACACTGGCGTCGTTGACGGTAGTGCCTGAGAACCACGACGTGGATGGAGCACTGCCCGCTTCGATCACGATGTAGAACGTGCCCGATTCCTTGACGAGCAGAGCCGCGGGGTCGGAGCGGTCCGTTTCCTGCGAAGGCTGGACCGGCAGCGGGACCGTGAAGTCGGTCTCGAACCCGAAGTTGTTGAAGAAGAAGTTACCCGTGAAGCCCGAGCCCTGCTGCGAGAAGACGAGTTCGGGCGGGTTGTTGCCTGCGGGCTGGAAGTAGATGTTGCGCTGGGCCTGGAACGCGGCACCCGAGATCTCACCGAGTTGCAGTATCTGTCCTGCCTGAAGTGTGATCTCGTAGACGTCGATGTCGCCGCCGAAGCCGAAGTCGTTGATGTTGCGGTCGGGGTGGTCGCCCAGGGCGCCGCGGAGGATGAACGGGTCGTTGACATCCGGGACGCCGTCGGGTGCGGTGTTGGAATCGAAGACCTGGTCGAGGCTGACAGCGCCGTAGAGGTCGACGAAGTAGGAGCCGTCCATGTTGACGTCGACACGCTCGATGTCGCGGGTGCTCGCGACGTCGCCGGCATCGCCGATGATGTCGTCAACCGAGAAGTCGTCGGCGGTGTCGGCGAACCCGTCGCCGTTGCCGTCGAGTCTGGCCTGCGAGACGCGTGCCCGGAGGATCTCGGCGTCGATGGAGAAGCGGTACACGCCCGGGCCTGCGTCCGCGGGCCTGGAGAAGGTGCCGTCGCCGTTGTCGATCAGATCGCGATCGGTCACGGTTCTGGAAACAGTGACGAACACCATGCGGTTGGGAATGTCGAACTCGATCGCGTAATCGCCCGAGCCCGGGACGCCGTCCGTGGGTGCGGTCAGGTTGATGAAGTTGCCTTCGCTGATGACTTCGCGGATGGTGAGCGCTTCGTTGAAGGTGCTCGCGTCGATCTCCTGGTTGAACGTGAAGGCCGCGGTGTAGCTTCTTGCGTCCTGCGAGACGACGAGGTTTGTGACCTGGATCGGCAGGGGCTCGCCCGCGAACGGATCGATGGTGAAGTTGCCAACAGACTCGCCCTCGTCGCCACCGATGGTGACAAACGCGAGTGTGCCCGCGGCGGCGATTGTGTAGGACTCGGAGTTAATGTTCGAGCCCACGCCGCTGCCGGCGATGGTAACGTTCCCGATCGAGGAGTTGCCGGATGCGGCAGTGTCGTCGTCGGTGCCGAAGAAGCCGTCGGCGCCACGGAGGAAGCCGGCGACCAGATCGGACTCGAAGAAGTTGCCGCCGATTATGACGTTCCCGATCGAGCCGCTCGTGGTGCGATCGATGGTGGACGAATCACCGGACTGCCCGACCTGGCCGTCGGTGCCGAGGTCGCCCCCCGCGATGATCGATGCGTCGAAGACGTTGCCTGCGACGTTGACGCTGCCGATGACATTGCTGACGCTGATCCTGCCTCGGTCGATCTCGCCCACGGTGAAGTTGGTGATCGAACCGCCGGCCCGGACGATCGTCTGTGCGAGGACGCCGCCCACGTTGAATATTTCGGTGATCGAGCGATCAACGTTGATGTTTGCTGTGATGTTCTCGGTGACGTTGAAGGAGCGGACACCCGTCAGATCGATCGACGGGATGTTGCTGTTGGAGACGACGAGGCTTCTGGAGAAGTTCAGGCTATCAACGAAGTTGGCTGAGATGCTGCCCCCGGCGAATCGGCCGACGTTGAGCGTGACAACGTCAACGCCCACCGCGATGAGGCCTGTGCCGTCGTAGTCATCGATATCGATGGTGTTGGCGTAGTTATCGACGATGATGTCGGAGCCGCCGCGGAGGTTGCCGTTGATCTGGATGAGACCGATCGAAGCTTCGTCATTGGAGACGATGTCGAAGTCGATGAGTTCGGGCAGCGGCGTCGCCGGGTTGTTGTCGTTGTCGACGACCGAGACGATGACACCGTCCTCGATTCTCGTGTTCGCGAGGATCAGCCTGCCTCTTGAAGCGTCCCAAACGATGCCTCGTGCAGGATCGGCGTTCGCTCCGCCGTCGGTGGACAGTGCCTCGACGGTGAACGTTGTGCCGTTCCAGACGAAGGTCTGGATAGTTCCGAAGTCGACGACGGTGCCAAGATTGGTGAGATCGATCATGCCGCCGGAGAAGGCGCCCTGCAGGGACTCGATGAGGCCGTCGGCGCTGGAAGCGTTGCGGCCCGCGTTGTTGAGTGAAGGAGTCGCGTCCTGGATGGCCGGTGTGATGACCTGTCCGTTGAGGGTGTAGAACTTACGGTCGGCGCTGACGGTGACGTTGGTGCGTGTGCCCGCGATGTTGAGCTGATCAACGAGGCTGAAGCCGAGGACGATGCTCTCGTCGCCTGTGCCGTAGATGCCGTCGACGCCGGCGACCATGCCTGCGCTGAAAGTGACATCGGTGGCGTTGCCGCCGATGGTGACGCTCTGGATCCGGCCAGACTTGATGGTGTCAGCTTCAGCGCCGACGCCGCCTGCACGCTCCGTGTAGAGCGGGTCGAGGACATCGAAGACCGGCATGGACCCGAAGCTCGTGACACCTGCGAGGAAGAGCGTGTCGCTCACGCCGCCTGTGATATTGACTTCCTGGATCTGGTCGCCCGCGGCGATTGTGACGGAGTCGTCGTCGGTCTGCTGACCGTCGGACTGGACGTTACCGGCGACCTGCAGGAGGCCGAGGTTCGTGCCGGCGTAGATGGTAGCGTCGAAGACCGAGCCGCCGGTGACGATGAATCGGTTGATGCCTCGCAGGGAGACGATCACGGGGCCGTCGATGGCGCTCGTTGCGACAACACCGGGAGGGAGTTGGTTGCGGCTGGCATCACTCGAGGTGACACCCGCCGAGAGGCCGGGGTTGATGCCCACGTCACCAAAGACACCGTCCGCCGAGGCCTCGACTCGGATGGTACCGATGGTCTGGTCTGCGAAGATGTCACCCAGGAGGTGGCCTGCGATGATGACGATGCTGTTGATACCGCCGTCGCGTGCGATAATCGCACCATCTCCGAGCAGCGAGCCGTCGGTGATGGTGATGTTCCCGATGCCGCCCGACTCGGAGATGATCTGGCCGTCGTAATCGCCGGTGATGTTGATGGTTTGGATCCTGCCGAACGCCTCGATATCGCCGTCGGCGCTCTTGGCGTTCGTCGGGATATTGACTGAGCCGCCGAGGGTAATGAGTGTGACCTCTTCACCGATGCGGAGATCGGAGAAGATTCGGCCGCTGGAGACGTCGAGTGTGCCCACGCTGCCCTTGACGAGGATCACGCTCGGATCATCGGCGATGCCGATGTTTCTGCCGACGCTGAGCGTGTCGAGGTTGCCGCCGATATCGGTGGTGACCGCGAGATCACGGAACGCGGAGACAAGGCCGAGATCGCCGCGATCCGTGGTCGTGACGATCGAGCCAAGGATGTCGCCCATGGCCGATTGGATCGTCGCGATTCTGCCCGAGGACGTGATCTGTGCGCTGAGGTTGTTCACCGCGCTGATCAGATCGATCCTGCCGTCGGGGCCGCTCACGGTGATGTCGGTACGGTTGATCTCGTTTCCTGCGATGATGCTCTGCAAGGGACCGGCGACATTGATGGTGGAAGAACGGATGCTGTCGGTCGTTGTCAACGCGACGAGCTGACCAGCGGTGAGCGAGCTCGCGAGCATGCTGCCCGAGAGGTTGATTGCGTTGATGGTGTTTGCAACACCGATGTTGGCTCTGATGAAATCGCGAGCAGCGATGTTGCGTACGACGTCGCCCGTGACATTGAGTGTGGTGTCGGCGAAGTTGCCGTTGGCGGTGACCTGGAGTCTCTCGAGATCTTCACCGATAAGGATGCGGCTGAGCCTGAACTCGGTTGTCTCGCCGCCCACGGTTGAGTTTCGGAATCCATCGGCCGAGATGACATCCGTGACGGAGTTGAGTACGTTGAGCTCGGTGGCATCGTAGAACCCGCCCGAGATCGTCAGGTTGTCGAGTTGACCGACGACGATCTCTGATTTGAAGATGTCGCCGTTGCGGACAACCAGGTCATTGAGGTTTCCAAAGAATACCGCGTCGTTGCGGTAGAATACGCCTCTCCAGAACTCATCGAGGTTCCGGGATGCGGCGATGTATGCATCAACGATATCGCCCCCGCCGTCGAGCGATATCTCGTCGATCCCGAGGGTATTGGCTGTGATGCCCGTGTTGAAGCCGGCAGATGTGATCACACCCGAGATGTTCGAGTTGGCGATGTTGTCCGTGATCGAGTTGATTGAGCCGGCGGCGAAGATACCAGCCTGCGCGAACGGTGAATCGGAGAGACTGCTGAGCCCGTCACCGATCTCGATCTCGTTTATGTCGCCCTCTGAGTAGATGACACCAAAGATGCCGTCGAACTCGCCGTCGGCGGTCACGCCGTCCTCGTTGACTTCCACTCTGGTGATCACACCGTTGACGTCCTGGCTGATGATGTCGCCTACACCGCCCGAGACCTCGACGAGCCCGATGCCGCCCGTGCGGACAACGAGACCGTTGAGGAAGATGTCGAAAGGTGAGCCGATGTCATCGAGGTATGCGTTGCCGGTGTTGATGTTGCTGTCGGTCGTGGGCCTGAACACCTGCCCGTTCCAATCGCCGTCGAGGTTCCCACCATCGAGCGCGAACGATGTTTCGTTGTTGTTGTTGCTGCCGTTGATACCGAGCTCGGGCCCGATCTGACGCGGCCCCCACGCGGGGAGCTGCGTGCGACCGAGATCACCCTGGAGAATCCGGAGCGTTGTGAGCGCGTTGGTATCGATCGCGACGATATCGCCGTCGGGCGTTTCCTGTCGGATCTCATTCAGGCCAGTGGGCGCATCGATGCGCCAGACATCGATCTGCGCCGAGCCTTCGATGACGATGTCGCTGAACGCATCGGAGCCATCGATAACGATCCGGCCGATCGAGATGATGTCCTGGACACTCTGGCCCCCCTCGCCCTCGATGCGGAGCTCTCTGCCGCCGGTAAAGACGCCAGTGCCGGCGAGTGAGTCGATTTCGATACGGGCAATCGCGACACCTTCCGAACCCTCGACAGGCACAACGTAGACGCGGCCGATCTCGAAGCCGTTGAGTTCACGTGAAGTGACCGAGATCTCAACCCGCCCGCCCGCGTCATCAACGAGTGTGAGCGTCTCGCCGGTGATGATCGGGAGGAAGGAGTTGCTTGCCCCCTGGAGGTCGATGAAGGGGATATCAACGAACCTGATATCAGAGTCCTGTCCGAGGTTCAGGTTGATGCCTTCGAAACCATCGAAGATGCCAAGGTCATCACCGGTCGGTGTCCGACCAAAGTCTGGCACATCTTGTGAGACAAGTAGGCCGCCAACGATGGAACCGTTGGTTGCGCTCGTGTCGATCGTGAGCGTGTCACCCGCGATGTGCGAGCCGACACGGATCAGTCCGATGTCGCCTCGCAGGTCGGGATCAACACCGGTCGTGATGACAACCGGTTCCTGCGTGATCGTGGGCAGTCCGCCGGTGTTGTTGTCCTGATCCGTCCCGATCGCACCCGAGACGTTGATCAGCCCGACCTGTCCGCCAGTCGTCAACGTGAAGAAACCGAGATCACCCTGTGTGAAACCAGTGCCTACCGCTGGTGAGAGGCCTGTGTAGAGCGAACCGAAGTGCTGCCCGACGGTAAAGTCGTTCGGTGCACCCGTGCCGGTGGTGGAAGCACCGATATCTCCGCCCGCCGTGATGTTGTACAGGCTTCCGGGCGCTGAGAAGGAGAAGCCGGACATCTGAATGAGGTCGTCTTCCGAGCCTTCGAGGGTGTTGGTGAGGTCTTCGGGGATGGCGTACTGCCCGGTTCCGTCGATGTAACCGGTGCCGACACGGATCGCACCAGCGCTGCCCGAGTTGAGGACAACAACCGGGCGTTCGATTTGGCCGTCCGCAGCGGTTGGGCGCAGATCGGCCTGCACACCGAACCCGAGCGCGTTTCTGTACCCGCCGAGCACTGTGGGTGCGAGACCGCTGACGAGGACCGAGTAGCTGAGGTTCGGCGCGATGTCGACTACGGTTTGGCCGTGGCCGATCGCGACGTAGTAGACACCGGGACCGTCGGGGGTGTAGCGGAGCGTGCTGCCGAACGCGGTATCGATGTCGCCGCTGTTGGCGGCAACGGTTCGGCCTTCGCCGTCGAGGATCCTGATGAAGGTGTTGAAGGTGGCCGCGAACGAGACTGATTCGATCACAATGTCGGTCGTGCCGTCGACGGTGATACCGAACACGTCGGAGGCGTCTTCACCAGTCGAAATCGGATCCTGCGCACCTGTCTGGCCTCTGAGCAGCACAGATGTGCCAAGGGAGCTGACCATCTCTGCGGCGAGGTAGTGATCGTTACGGAACGTGCCGTCTGCGAACAGGATCGGCCTCGTCACCGAGGGTGTGAGGTTGTCGATCCCAAGGAAGAACGGCGATCCGACGAGGTATCCCTCACGCTGACCACGGAGGAAGACACGCTCGGCATCCTGGATCGTTGGATCAATCCCGAGCACGCCCTCGCGTTCGTCGTAAACAAGAATCTCGTTCGGCAGGATGCTGGAGTTGTTGACGTCGCCGTCAACGATCACGCTCATCAGGTTCTGGCCGCCGACGACAAATTCGCGCAGCGTGCGTCCGACAACGAGTTCTGCGTTCGTCGTCGAGTGCGGGAGCGTCGTCGCGCCGTCAACGTCCTCCGGATCCGGTGCAAAGACACCCGCATCACCGGCCACGACGAACGCCTCAAGGTCACCGGCGACCGATACGTTGCCGTAGTTCACACCGGTTGCGAACGTGCCGACAGACCCCTCGAAGCGGCTCGAACCAAGCAGGATTGCGTTGAGGTTGACATCACCGATTGACGAACCGTCGAGCAGGAACACACCGTAGTCCGGGTTGGTGAACGAGCCGTCGGGCCCGATCGGAGTCCCGCCCGGGGCGTACGAAATCTGAGGCCGATCGTACTGCGACCCGATGATGAGTCGCGCCGACTGCTCGGGCAGACCACCCGCACCGAGTTCATTGTCGGGCAGCAGGAAGAAGCCGTAGCCGGCGGTTTCTTCAAACTCGCCGATCAGATCGAACTGAGTGAAGTCCCAGGCGAAGCCTCCCTCGATGAACTCCGCGCCGACCGGGGGCTGACCGTCGCCGAATTCTTCGATCAGTCCGCCCGTCATGTAGAGCGAGGACCCCTGGCCTTCACCGAAGCCAGAGAGGGTGACGGCACCGATGCCGTCGTTGTACTCGGGGATGCCGTCGCCGTTGAAATCACCGAACACGAAGTTGGCGTCACTGGGCCTGCCCAACTGGATCGTCTGTTCGATGTCTCGCCCGTACAGGTCCGTCAGGTTGACGCTCGCGCCGACCTGACCGGTGATCCTGACGTACGCGCCGAAGACTCGGCTGTTGACGATGTCGCTGAACACCTCGGACGGTGGGATCAGAACGATGTCATCGATGAGGAAATCTGCAGCCTGCACACCGGGTTGCCCGGCAGTCGCGGTCTGGATGAAGCGGACCTCATCGAAGACACCGACAGAGCCGCCGTTCGCATTGAGCGTGAAGTTGCCGAAGCCGTCATCATTCGGATCGAGCGCCAACAGGTCGGCCTGCGTGTATGTCCGCTGGACTTCACCGTCAAAGAGCATCTGGATCTCGAGCGCTCCGTTGAGGAGGCCGAACCCGTTACCGGAAACATTGGTACCGCCCGCGGGACCGTTGACCTGGTTGAGCACGGTGAATGTCACGCTGGTGCTGACGTTCCGCTGGCCGTTCGGAGCGTTCGGGTCTGTGGGCGTTGCGAAGAACCACTGCTGACCGGCGACACCCATCTGGTTCCGCAGGACAGTGAGATCATCGATTGCGTCGCCGTCTTCGTCGGTCGGCGCCTCAAACGCCAATCGCTGCGCGTTGATGTTGCGGATAAGAAGGTCATTGTCGGTGACCTGCTGCGTGTTGGGTGGAATCTGCCCGGGGTCCTCGCCGTTGAAGTCCTCAACGAGCGCGTCGCCTGCGTCGGGGTCACCCACCTCTTCAGGGCTCAGCAGGTACGGCGCGAAGTACGCGAAGTACGCCTCTTCGAAGAGGTTGCCCGCAGCGTCTGTCGCAGAGTTGCTGTCAATCGTGAGCGAGAACAGCATCTTCCTGGGCTCGAGCTGTTCGACCCGTGGTCTCTCGATCGAAGCCTGCCCGGCCTTGTTAAGAAGGTCCTGGCTCGCTCTGCGAGTGATGGCCTTGGTCTGACGGGCATACGGACGACGCGCACTAAATGAACGACTCATGGCTGCTTCCTGTCCCCGCTGGAGTGTCCCAGCTCCGATTCGTACGCGCGTCCTTGACACGCACTGCACGGTGCCTGCTTCGATCCCGACCGAACACGCAGCTCGGCTCTGGCAATCCAGGCGAGATCATCGCGATCACGCCCGGCTCACCCGGGAGTCGCTTGTCCGCCGCGCGTGTGCCGTATCCATCCGACACAAGGCGAGGCGTTGGGTGCCGCGTACGCTACCGGACCCAGGCCCGAAGCTCAACTCGCGACAACAGTTTCATTGAACCGGCAATCCTTGCGCGTTCCTATCAGAAACCGTGCAAATCGGATGCCCTTCCCGGCACTTTCTGTACACCCGCCGGGGCTTGGTCTCGGTCCCGCCGCTCGGGGGGGTCGGACCCATTATCACAGAGATACGACCGACCTGCACGCCCTGATCCGCGCGCACGGCAATCCAACGCCGAGGATTGGCGTTGCGACAGTCAGATAGTCAGGCTTGAAATCGAGCCGATCAGAGAATCCGGCGAGATCTCGGATAACTTCCGAGTACAACCAGGTCCCTGCAGTGCGAGGATGCTTCCTCAATCGCAGATGACAGCGGCCCGTCATCTCGGTGCCCCTCGGCATCGATGAAGAACGTGTACTGCCAGTTCTTCTTCTGGCTGGGCCTCTTATCGATGTGCGTCAGGTTCACACCGGCTGATTCGAACACCTGCAGCACCCTCACGAGCGCACCGGGCTTGTCAGCCGTGTTGAACATGATCGAGGTCTTGTCATCACCCGAACGCCTAGCCCGCTCACGACCCAGAACGAGGAATCGCGTTACGTTGCCGGGCCTGTCCTCGATGTTTTCGAAGAGGGTATTTAGGCCGTAAATTGTTCCTGCCAACGGGTTTCCGATCGCAGCGGCGACCGGTTGAGCCCCGATCGCCTCGGCCTGCTTGAATTCGTCGGCGGCGGTCATCGCGGCCTTGCTGCTGCTCGCTGCGGGCACCTGTTCGGCCTGGGGATACTGGGTTGCGAGCCATGTCTTGCACTGGATGAAAATCTCGGGCTTCGAGTGAATCCGCCTCACCTGACCTGGCTCACAGTTGGCGAGCAGAGCGTGGTGGATCGCGATCTGGGCCTCGGCGTAGATCGTGACCTTCGAAGCATGCTCTGTGAACGCGTCCAAGGCCTCAACGATGCCACCCCCGATCGAGTTCTCGATGGGCACGAGGCCGTAGTCGACGTGGCCCCGCCTGACCTCGGTGAAGACACCGTCGATCGAGTGGAGATCCTCGAAATCCACACTCTGTCCAAAGTGCTTCGACGCCGCCTGGTGGCTAAACGACCCGCGGGGGCCCAGGAAGCCGATCCGCAGAGGCCGCTCGAGCGCGAAGCTGCCCGACATCAGCTCCCGGTACACCGCCTCGACAGTTTTATCGAGCAGCGGCCCGCGGTTGCTGCGGAGGACCTTGCTCAAGACCATGCTCTCTCGGTGCGGGGCGTAGATTGGGATGCCCGTGTTCTGTTTGAGCTTGCCCACTCGGACAACGGTTTTGGCGCGTTCGTTGAGCAGCTTGACCAGTTGGCCGTCGATGTCGTTGATCGTGGTGCGGAGCTTCTCGAGCCGGGCCTGGTTGGCCTTGGACGAGGCGGCCTCGGTCCCCGAATCCGGCGCAACCGGCTTCTTCTTGGCAGGAGCCTTCTTCGCGGCCGCTTTGCGGGCGGTGCTCTTTTTGCGCTGTTTCTTTGCCATCAAAGCCCTCTGGATGCGGAGTTATCGACGATTCGAGCCTTTCGATCAAGCCCGGCTGACATGAGGGGTTCGTAATTCCGAAGGAAGAGAGGCCAAACAGACGTAAACTTGGCTCGGAGCGTCAATGGACTCGAACACACTGGAACAGGTTAATCAGATCGTCGCCGCGATCCAGGAGCACCCGCTCTGGGGTCACGCTGGTCTGATTGCGCTTTTGGTGACCGGTGTGCTGCTCTGGGTTTCTGGCCGGCGAGTACTCAAGCCCTCATTCGCAGTGATCGGTGCCCTCGCGGGCGGCTTCCTTGGTCAGGCCGTTGTACCGGGTCTCGGGATCGACTCGATGTTCGGTCTGTCCGGCGAAATAGCCGGAGCCGCAGTCGGAGGCACGCTCGGCGCCCTGGCCGCGATCCTGATCTTCCGAGTTGCCGTTGGTGTGCTCTCGGCGTCGGTGGTCGGCGGGCTTGCGCTCCTTGGTGCTTCGGTTTTCATCCAGACGAGCGATCTCCCTGCAGATGAAGCAGCGCGTGACTCGGAGTCGGCTCTTGTCGAGCCCGAGAACTCGCTCGACGAGGACAGCTCTTCGTGGAAGGACGAACTCCGCGAAGACATTGAGCAGGGCGCGATCGATATCGCATCTGGCGAGAAGGAAGCCAGCAAGTTCGTGAGCGATCTTTTCTACGGCTTCAAAGCCGAGTTCTGGGATCCGCTCGACGGCGGTGATCAGATGCTGCTCACATCGTCAGGCCTCGCTGGCTTCGTCGCAGGCCTCGCGCTCGGCGTCTTTGCACCCAAGAAGACCACGGCGCTGGTCACCGCGTTCGCCGGCGCTGGCATGTGGCTCCCGGCGCTCTACTTCCTGAGCCAGACGCTCGATCTTCCAGGCAAAGCGCTCCTCGAGCGCGTACCAATCGAGTGGCTTGCGATCTGGCTCGTTGTCTCGATGACCGGCTTGCTGATTCAGTGGCAGGGTCTCACCGACCGGCGCAAGGACAAGAAGTCCAAGCGCGACCGGGACGATGACGACGACGACAAGGGTGACGACGAAGACGAGTAGTCTCTCACCTGCAACGCACAAGTCAGATGTTGTTTGTTTACTTCGCCGCGACGGGCTCGGCTTCTTCTGTGGGCATGGCTTCGTCTGCGATGGGTGCATCCGAGTCGTGTAGCTTGGGCTGAACCGCGTCGTGGGCGAGGCCCATCAGCGGGCCCGCGAAAACGGTCATCGCAAGCACACCGACAGCGCCGATGGCAGCGACCGCGGGGCGCGTCCGCATGGGCGTTGTGATGAACCCGCCCGCTTCGTCGCCTGCCTCGTCGAAGAGCGGGTACGAGACGAGTCGCAGGTAGTAGAACGCCGCGATCGCGGAGTTGATGCCCAGGACAATCACAAGCGGGAGCTCACCGGCGGCGATGCCCGAGGTGAACAGCGGCAGCTTGCCGAAGAACCCGACCGTGAGCGGGAAGCCGAGCATGCTCAGGGCGCAGATCACCATGCTCCAGCCGAGCAGAGGCTTGGCGCGAGCGAGACCGCGGATGGCTTCGATGCTGTCGGCTTCGTCGTACGCGAGCTCGCCCGTCTGCGTGCGCTCGGCGTGTGTACGCTCGAGCGATGCGATGACCGCGAACGCGCCGGTGCTCATGACGCCGTAGGTCAGCAGGTAGAAGAGAACCGCTGAGATGCCGCTCTCGGTGAACGTCGCGCCGGGACCGGCGATGATGCCCACGAGCATGTAGCCAGAGTGTGCGATCGACGAGTACGCGAGCATCCGCTTCATGGATGTCTGCAGGATCGCGAGCACGTTGCCGAGCGTCATGGTCAGGACTGCCATGACCCAGAGCAGGAGTCTGATGGTGTCGGGCAGCGCATGACCGGTCTCGCCGTAGTGCCAGCCGATCGCCGAGCAGAGCAGGATGAGCGCGAGGAAGCCCGCGGTCTTGGGCACAAACGCGAGCATCGCGGTGACCGGTGTCGCGGCACCCTGGTAGACGTCGGCGGTGTAGTAGTGCATAGGGACCGCGGCGATTTTGAATCCGATGCCGAGGATCGAGATCAGCAGACCGGCGAGCGTGATGCCGTTGAGGCCATCGCCGGCCATCTGGAGCGTGATCTGGTGGTGGATCTCTCCGAGATGGACGCTGCCCGTCCCGCCGTAGATGAGCGCAAACCCGTACAGGAAGATCGCGGCGCCGAGCGCACCGAGAAAGAAGTACTTGACGCCCGCTTCCTTTGCGCGGCTGCGAGCTGTGCTGATCGTCACCATCACGTACGTGGGCAGACTCGTCAGCTCGAGCGCGAGGAAGAGCCAGATGAGGCTGTCCGCGCTGGCGGTCAGCATGAGACCCGTCAGACTGAACAGGAAGAAGGCATAGAACTCGCCCGAGGTCAGGCGGAGCGGGTCGAACTTGCGAACGCCCGCTGCGAGTTCTTCTTCCTCACCACGATCAACCGTGCCCGCCAGCAGCATCACGATGAGAATGCCAACCGCTGCGATGATCGCCTTCGCGTAAGGGAGCATGCCTGGCATGAGCCCTTCGGCGCCATCGGCGAGCGTGGGCGTGGTTCCGATCGCGAAGATCCCCGCCGCGGCGAGGCTGAGTCCGGAGATCAGCGGGCAGAGCCTGCGCACCGCGGCGCTGGGCGAGAGCCCGATGACCATCACTGCGCAGGTCGCGAGAAAGAGCGTGACTTCGGGCCACAGGTAGGCGAGTTTCTCAGCCATGCTCAGTGTCCCCCGCCGTCGCCGTGCGAATCGTCGTCGTGTGCATCGTCGTGTGTCTCGTGACCGCCGTGGTCGGCGTCGTGGCTGGCTTCATCGACACGGACCCACTCGGTGTGCCGGCCTGTGTTGCCTGTGTTGAGCACGTCGACATACGCGATCGTGTCGTTGACAGGCTCTTCGATCGCCTTCATCAGCGGCGCGGGGTACAAGCCGAAGATCAGGCAGCCCGCCGCGAGGGGGATCAGCACACCGATCTCACGCGCTGACAGGTCAGTAGGCAATTCTTCGTGCTCGTGGTGCCCCTCGGGCTCGCGGTACGAGCCCCAGACAATCTTGCCGGTCATGTAGAGCAGGTACATCGCGGCAACGATCATGCCCGTTCCTGCGATCGCTGCGAACACGGGTCCGAGCATGCCGAATGTGCCACCGGGCGTCGCGCCGGCTTCGCCTGTCCACGGCGCCGACTGGAAGGTGCCGACGAGGCACATGATCTCGCTGATGAACCCGTTCAGGCCTGGCAGGCCCACGGAAGCCATCACAAAGAAGACCATGAAGCACGACCAGACGGGCATCTTTGAGCCCAGGCCCCCGACCTCACGCATCGAGCGTGTGTGGTAGCGCTCGTACATCATGCCGATCATGAGGAAGAGCGCGCCGGTCGAGAGGCCGTGATTGAGCATGTAGAGCACTGAGCCCGTCACACCGACAGAGTTCACGGCGAACAGCCCCAACACACAGAAGCCGAGGTGGCTGACCGACGAGTACGCGACCAGCTTCTTGATGTCCGTCTGCACCCAGCAGATCAGGCCCGCGTAGACGATACCGATGATCGAGAGGATCGCGATGAGCGGTGCGTACTCGAGCACGGCTTCCGGCACGAATGGCAGGACAAACTTGTACAAGCCGTAAGTGCCCAGCTTGAGCAGCACACCCGCCAGGATAACCGAGCCCGCTGTCGGTGCTTCGGTGTGTGCGAGCGGGAGCCAGGTGTGCACAGGGAAGAGCGGCACTTTGACCGCAAACCCCGCCATGAGTGCGAGCAGGACCCAGCTCTGCTGGTGGAGGTTCAAGGAGCGGGCGGTCTCCCCGAGTGCCGCGAGCTCGAACGACCAGGCACCGGCCATCTGTGCGTGCTGCCAGGCGACATACGCGAAACCGGCGAGGGCGATCACGGAACCCGTGAACGTGTAGAGGAAGAACTTGGTCGAGGCGTTGCGCCGATTCGAAGAGCCGAACATCGCGATGAGGATGTACATCGGGATGAGCGTGAACTCAAAGCAGATGTAGAAGAGGACGAGGTCACGAGCACAGAAGACGCCGACCATCGCCGACTGCAGGATCAGCAGCCACGCGTAGTAGGTTTTCTGGTGCTCCTTGATCGCGGTGAACGACCCGATCACGCAGATCGGTCCGAGCAGCACGGTCAGTGCGATGAGCAGGAGCGAGACCGAGTCGGTCCCGAGTGCCAGCTCAAGCCCGAGCGAGGGGACCCACTGGATCGCGACGTTGAGCTGGTCTGTGCCGCTGGCGTTCCAGTCGAACGCGCCGAGCGCGACGACGCCGAAAATCACGGACACGAGCGAGCCGCCCGCAGCGATGTAGCGCGCCTGTTCACGCGGGTTGAACACGATCAAACCCGCGCAGATCAGAGGCAGCACGATGAGCAGGAGCAGCACCATTACAGCGTCACCATTACCACGATGAAGAGGATCACACCCACGCCCCCGGCCATCGAGAGGGCGTAGCCGTGGAGCACGCCGCTCTGCCCGGGCTGGGCGCCTCGGCCCAGGAGCCTGGGCAGGTAGCCGAACAGATTCACAAGTCCGTCAACGAGCAGCTTGTCGATCATGTGGAAAATGTGCGAGCACACACGAAGCGGGCGGACGAGGATGAAGTGGTAGAACTCATCGACGTACCACTTGTTCTCTGCCCAGCGCGGGATTGGCCCAAGCTTCGCGGCGACGCCGTCCATCCGGCACTTGCCCGCCTCGACGCGACCGCCGATGAACCCGCTGACCAAGCCCTTCGGTCCGTGCGCCCAGGCGGCGATCAAGATGCCCGTCAGCCCGAAGACCGCCGAGACGTAGTACATCACCTTGTGGGGATCCATGCCCAGGATCGATCCGCCGTGAGCGCCGTGCGCCGCGTGGTCGTCTGCATGACCATGATCGTCGTGACCGTGAGCGCCGTGGGTATCGCCATCGATGACGAACATCGCCGCGGCTGAGTGGTCCGCGGTGTAGACGTTGTGCGCGGTGGATTCTTCAAGCATGTCGCCGACCCAGCCGTGCTTGTCGGGCGAAACAAAGTAAAGCCCCGCGGCGAGAACCGCGAGCACCGAAAGCGTCGCAAGCACAGCGTTGATCCGGATGCCCGGTGCGTGCGGGTGGAAGTGCCCCTGTGCATGGTCTTCGTGTGCGTGCCCGTCTTGACCGTGGTCGTCAGAGCCATGGTGCTCGTCGCCCGCCTCGAACTGAACGGGTCCGGTGAAGACTCGGAAGAAAACTCGGAACGTGTAGTAGGCAGTCATGCCAGCCGTGAGCAGCAGGACCCAGCCGAGCAGGCTGTAGCCGTAGCCGGGCGTCACGAACGCCTCTGCGAGGATCATGTCCTTCGAGAAGTAGCCCGCAGTGAACGGCACACCCGCGAGGTTGAGGCAGCCGATCAGCATGCCAACGCTCACGATGCGCCAGCCCTTCATGTGCCAGAGTCCAGAGAGCTTGCGGAGGTCGAGTTGGCCCGCGAAGCCGTGCATGACGGCGCCGCAGCAGAGGAAGAGCAGCGCCTTGAAGAACGCGTGCGTCACGACATGGAAGACGCCGCCCGTCGAGGTGAGGAACGCCAGACCCGCGAACATGTACCCGAGCTGGGACACGGTCGAGTACGCCATGATGCGTTTGATGTCGAACTGCGCCATGCCGATCGTCGCGGCGAGCAGAGCAGTGATCGTGCCGACCCAGGCAACGACGGGCAATGCCCACTCGCTGACGAGGAACACAGGGAGCATGCGGGCGATCAGGTAGAGGCCCGCAGTCACCATCGTCGCCGCGTGGATGAGCGCGGACACGGGCGTCGGGCCTTCCATCGCGTCGGGCAGCCAGACGTACAGCGGGAACTGGGCGCTCTTGCCGAACGCGCCGATCATGAGGAAGACCGCGATCAGCTGCGCCATGAGCGGGACGTCGCCTGCGCGCCCTTCCTGCACGGCTGCGATGTAGCCCTGCAGCTGTGCGGAGTTGAAGAGTTCCGCGTACTCGAGCGTGCCGAAGTGCACGAAAGTCAGCATCACACCGATCGCGAGGCCGAGGTCACCGATCCGGTTGACGATGAACGCCTTCTTCGCCGCTGCGACCGCCTCGGGCTTCTTATAGAAGTATCCGATCAGCAGGTACGAGCAGAGGCCCACACCCTCCCAGCCCAGGTAGAGCAGGAGCAGGTTGTCGCCCATGACGAGGCAGAGCATGCTGAAGACGAAGAGCGCGAACGCGAAGAAGAACCGCGTGTAGCCCTTGCCGACGTCGTGCTCCATGTACTCGCTGGCGTAGATTGCGATGAGTGTCGCAAGCCCCGTGACGAACATCATCCAGAGCAGCGAGAGGTTGTCGATGTAGAACCCGAGATTGGCGACCATCTGCTGGCCAACCCCGTCGCCCCATGAGAGATCGAACCATCGCCAGGCGGTGACGGTGTTCGTCTCACCCGAGAGCGTCATGAACGCGAGCATGGTGACCACGAAGCTGCCGGCGAGACAGCCAACCGTGATCCACGCCGGGAGCTTGGTCTTGTTCTTGCTGATGGCGCAGAGCGTGGTGAGCACAACCGCGAGCATCGGCAGGAACGGGATCGCCAGCACCCACGCGGGCGCTACGCCGACACCCGCCGTGTCCGCGGCTGCCAGGAGTGGGCTGATCATCATCGATTCGAGCAACTTGGAACCCCGTTATCCCTTGAGGAGCGACCAGACCGAGCCATCGAGCGATTCGTTTCGTCTAAAGAGCAGCACAACGAGCGCGAGCGCCATCGCCGCTTCTGCGGCAGCGACCGTGAGCACGAAGATCACGAACACCTGCCCCGTGTACTCCAGGTAGAACCGGCTGAACGCGACCAGCGCGATGCCCGATGCCTGGAACATCATCTCGGTGCAGAGGAACATCACGATCAGGTTCCGGCGTGTCACGAAGCCGATGAGCCCCAGCACGAACATCACCGCGGAGATGAAGAGGTAGTGATACAGCGTCAGACCCGACATCGCCTCGGGGAAGCCGGCCTGTGCGAGTGTCGCGATCATGAAGCGGCTCCTTCACCACCGGCAAGCCCCTGCGCCTGGGCACGCTTGGCATCCTCGTCGATCTGCATCTGCTTGCGTGCCAGAACAACCGCGCCGAGCATCGCCATCAGCAGGATCACGCCCGCGATCTCGATCGCGCCCGGGTGCGCTTTGATCAGTTCGTACCCGACGCCCTCGGTGTTGGTGAGCGCCAGATCTTCTGGCCAACTCACGACCCGGCGGGCGCCGCCCTCGGCATCGACCTGCACCGTCACGGTGCGGTTTGCGACATCGATGATGTATTGACCCGCCGAGCCGTCCTGCATCACCTCGCGGGCGAGCGACTCGGTCGGCAGGATGCCGCCCTCTTCGCCGAGCGTGTTGCGTTCGCGGAGCGAACGCTCGATCCGGAGCGGGAGCTCAGCGAGCAGAGCGTCGGACTCGGGAGCCGGGGGCGTCTTGAGTGTGGGCACGCCCTGCGCCAGAAGCGTCGAGAGCACGGCGAGCATCAGAAAGCCAGAGACAGTCGCGAGTACGGGCTCGCGCGCCACGCGGTCGAACGCGGGCTGGTTCTCGACCATCTCTTCGGTCGGTGCCTGCGTCGCGAGCATGATGACAAACAGGTACGTGATGAGGATCGCGCCGGCGTAGATGATCACGAGCGCGAACGCCATGAACTCCGCGGACAAGATTAGGAACAGGCCGCAGGTCGCAAGAATCGTCAGGATGAAGTAGAGCGCCGAGTACACGGGCTTCGGGTGCGTCACGACACGCAGCGCCGCTGCGAGCGCGACAAAGCCGAACACGTAGAAGTACATGTTGGGCAGGTTCCCGCCGTCGGCAAGCGCCTTCGAGCCGAGAGCCGCAATCACGATCCCGCCGGCGGTTGCACCGATCAGAAAGCCCGGGAGCGCGAAGCTTGCCTTGGCCCTGGGCAGCGCCAGCAGCACGCCCACGGCCCCGAGTGCGATCATCGCATAAAGAATGATCGGGCTGATCACCGATTCCACGCTCGCTGCGCCCCTTGCTGCCGCCCCCGCCGGGCGACTCGGACCCGCCCCACCGCGGCCCGGCCTCGCATCAGCGCGACCCGGACACACCAAGACGGGAGGTGCTCGAACCTCAAAACAGACCGAGCGACATCCGCCCGATCGAGTGTGCTGAGGATAGGAACCGGCGAGAGACCCTTCAACCGACGATCTGGCCTCGATCGCGCTCTCTGGACGATACCATCGAGCCTTGACGCCCAACGATTCCAACCCGAGAGCCTCGGGCGCCAAACTCCACACACCCAACGCCCTCGTTGGGGTGAGACTCGCGCTGTCGGTTGGGGTGTTTGTGCTGCTCTCGCTTGAAGGTATCACCGAGAACAAGTCTCAATTGATTGCCGCCGCGTCTCTCTTCATCGCAGCCGCGGTCACCGATGCTCTCGACGGCTTCCTGGCACGCAAGTGGAACGCCATCACGCGGTTCGGCCGGATCATGGACCCTCTAGCAGACAAGATCCTCATCATCGGGACACTGATCCTGCTCGCTGGTCCTTCTTTCGATCACGCCGCGGGGTTCACGGGCTGGATGGTCATCGTCATCGTCACCCGTGAACTGCTCGTCACGAGCCTCCGGGGCATGCTCGAATCCGAGGGCATCGACGCCTCGGCCAACTGGTCTGGCAAGGCGAAGATGATCCTGCAGTCTGTCTCGATCCCGCTCATCCTGCTGCTGCTCGCGTTCAAGGGACTCAATGTGCCCAACCGAGAGTTCATTATCGATGTGCTCGCTTGGGCGACAACGCTGGTGACTGTGATCAGTGCGCTGCCATACATCGCCAGCGCGATGACCGCGACGGGGAAGCCGTAACCCATGCATACACCACGACTTCCGATGTTGACAACGTTCGGGCTGGGCCATCTCCGCCCGGCTCCGGGCACCTGGGGTTCGCTCCCGCCCCCTGCCGTCGCCTATCTGCTTGTGCTTGCAGAGGTTGCGCCAACATCTTGGGTCTACCAACTCGTCCTGATCGCGATCTTCCTCGTGTTCAGCGCGGCGTGCGTGATCCAAGGCGACATCGCCGAGGCGGTCTTCGGGAAAAAAGACCATGGCAACATCGTCGCCGACGAGACGGCCGGCCAGTGCATCCCGCTTCTCGGGCTCGCGTTTGTCCCCGCCGGGGCGACGAGCTCGTGGTGGCCCGCGATGCTGACCATGGGCGGCTGCTTCCTCGCGTTCCGCCTGTTCGACATCATCAAGCCGCCCCCGGCGAGGCAGATCCAGAAACTCCCCGCCGGCTGGGGGGTGCTGATCGATGACCTCGTCGCCGGGGTCTACGCGCTGATCCTGGTGCTCATCGTCGGAAACATGATCTCGTTCTGAGGATTACTGCTTCTTCTTGCTTTCCGACGAGTCCCTCGTGCTGGGCACGTTGCGCGGGTCGCGTTTATCAAGCACCTCGCCCTCGTCATCGGTCGCTGCCTCGTAGACGTTGTTCTCACGGTTGTAATCGGGGAGCCACTTCTCGGGGTCAAGTTCGATGCGCGCGATGGACTTGCCGCCCGAGTCCCAGCGGACCGGGAACACGCTTGTGCGCGCCCACGCCTCGACGGGGACATGCCTGAGCTCTTCGCTGCCGTCGTCGTAGGTAACGAGCATCTGCACAGGCATGACCATGCGGTCCTTGTTCTCGAGAACAACACCGACCTTGCCGCGGCGAGGCTTGGCGTCGACCTCGGAGATCGCCTGATCGAGCGTGGCGTACTCGTAGAACCAGCCCCGCCAGAACCAAGCGAGATCGTCGCCCGCGGCGTCTTCCATCGTGCGGAAGAAGTCCTCGGGCCTCGGGCTCTTGAACGCCCAGCGCTCTGTGTACTCGCGGAACGCGTCGTCGAACCGCTCCGGTCCGAGCACGCACTCACGCAGGACCTGCATGGCGTAACCGGGCTTGCCGTAGACGAGGTGCCCAAGATCGCCCCCCTTGATCCGATCGGGGTAGCTCATGATGGGCTGCGTTGGTTCGGACGCGATCGATCTGCTGATGATGTTGTTGACGTCGGTGCCCTTGGTCGACTCGTTCATGAAATCGCCGTAGCTGTAGTAATTGATGAACGTGTTGAATCCCTCGTCCATCCAGCCGTGGCGGCGTTCGTCTGTGTTGACCATCATCGGGTACCACTCGTGCCCGAACTCGTGGTCTGTCACGCCGAACAGCCCCTCGTAGTTGCGGCGCTCTGCGCAGAAAACGATCATCGGATACTCCATCCCGCCCACAACGCCGTTGACGTTCGTCGCGGTCGGGTAGGGGTACTCGTAGAGCCAATCTGAGTAATAGTTGATCGAGTGCCTGCCGAACTGAACCGCTTCGTCGGACCAGAGGGGTGTGCCCTCTCTCGGGTAGAACGCCTGACAGAGCACCGGCCTGTCAACATCAGCGATCGCCGCGTCCCACGCGAAGGCTCGGCTCGACGCGAACGCGAACGCTCGAACGTCGCTCGCCTCGAATGTCCAAGTCTTTGTGCCGTCCGCGCGGTCGTCGGTGATCTCGTCGATGCTCCTGATCGAAACAGTCTCTGTGCTGCGCTGCGCCTCTTCGAGCCTGCTGATCTGCTCCTGGGTCAGCACATCCTCGGCGTTTGCAAGCTCGCCCGTCGCGGCGACGAGGTGATCGGACGGCACCGTGATGTTGACCACGTAATCACCGAAGTTTGTGTAGAACTCGCCGTCGCCTTGGTGGGGCAGGATGTTCCAGCCGTGCTTGTCGTCGTAGACCGCGACGTTGGGGAACCAGTGCGCGAGCTGGTAGACGGTTCCGTCTTCGGATTCGTACAGACCGAGCCTGCCGCGCGGCGGGATGTTCATCGCAAACTCGAGCTCGAACACAAGCGACTCGCCAGGCCCGAGCGGGTCCGAGAGCGATACCTTGCCCATCGCGTCGTACACGGCGATATCGACCATCTCACCGTCAACCGCGGCATCGCCGAGTTGGAACCCGCCCTCGAAGTCCGGCGGCACGCGCCACCACAGATCTGGCATCATCGAGCGCGACCCGATCGAGTCGGGATGAAACGCGTTCTGCTCAAGGTTGAGCCAGATGTAGCTCAATTCGTGTGTCGAGTTGTTCGTGTACGTGCAGCGGATCGCGCCGTCGAGCCTCGCGTTGTCGGTGTCGAGCGTAACATCGATCTCGTAATCGGCGCGCTGCTGCCAGTAGTCGGGGCCGGGTGCACCAGAGGCGAGCCTGACATCACCCCTGTCGGCCCAGGGGATCGGGGCGAAGATCGAGTCACTCCCCGCGTAGTCCGGCTGCGCCGTCGCGCCAAGCGCACCGAGCAGTCCAACAGCAACAGTTCCAACGACTCGGTTCGATCGGCTAGACATGGCTGGCTCCTCTTCATCAATCGCCTTCCGACGAGACACACGATAGCGAGCCGAACGCCCAGGGTTGCTAGAGCTTCCGATCGAGCAGCCTGTACCCCACCGCCTCAGCGATGTGCTCGGGGGCGATCTCTTCGATACCCGCAAGGTCAGCGATGGACCGGCCCACCCTGCGGATCTTGTCGTACGCCCTCGCGCTCAGGTTGAGCGACCTGATTGCCTCGCCCAGCAGCATGCGTGCGCTGTCGCCCATCGGCGCGAGCTCATCGAGTTGCTTGCCGGACAGGTTCGCGTTGATACGCCCCTTGCCCTGCCGCCTGTCCTGCCGATCACGCGCCGCGAGGACCTGTTCGCGCATAGCCGACGTCCCGGTTCCCTTGGGCGCCGACGAGAGCTCGTCCCATGGCACCCTCGGGGCCTCGGTGTGGATATCGATCCTTTCGAGCATGGGCCCGGAGATGCGCCCGACGTACCGCTCCATCTCGCGCCGCCCCACCTCGCCCGGTGCAACATCGCCCTTGGGCGTGGGATTCATCGCGGCGACGAGCATGAAATCAGTCGGGAACTCGATCGAGCCCTGTACACGCGTGATCGTCACGCGCCGATCCTCGACGGGCTGGCGCAGCGTTTCGAGCACGTTCCTGCTGAACTCGGGCAGCTCGTCCATGAACAGGATGCCGTGGTGCGCGAGCGAGATCTCGCCCGGCTTCGGAATCGCCCCGCCCCCCACGATCGACGCGGAACTCGCGGTGTGGTGCGGCGTGCGAACGGGACGCTCACGGATAAGCCCTTGCCCGGGCGGCAAACGACCAGCAGCGGAGTAGACCCGTGTGATCGTGATCGCTTCCTCAGGCGAGAGCGGCGGCAATATCCCCGGCAGCGCCCGCGCCATCATTGTTTTGCCCGTGCCGGCGGGACCGAGCATGAGGATGTTGTGACCGCCTGTCGCGGCAACGGTGAGCGCGCGCTTGACCGCTTCCTGACCTTTCACCTCCGCGAAATCGATCGGCGCCGGCGCATCGGCGATGAGGCCAGCAACGTCTGTCGGCGGAAGAGGCTCGCGCTCGAGGTGGCCTGTGATCAGGCCAACGACTTCGCTGAGCGAGCGGACGCCGAATATCTCGAGCGGTTTCTGCCCGGGTAGGTTGGAAGCAACAGCCGCCTCGACCCCGTTCTCGGCTGGCAAGACGACGCCTTCTAGTCCTCGTTCTGCAGCGAGTGTTGCTAGCGCGATTGCGCCCTTAATCGGGCGGAGCCTGCCGTCGAGCGCGAGCTCTCCCGCGAAGAGATACTTGCGATGATCAAGCCCGCCTCCCTCAGGGACGAGGCCCTGCGCGACGAGGAGCCCCACCGCGATGGGCAGGTCGTAGACAGGCCCTTCCTTGCGCATATCCGCAGGCGCGAGATTAACGAGGAGTTTGCCTTTCGGGAACGGGTACCCGCCGTTGGTCACGGCGGCAGTCACGCGCTGGATCGATTCGCGAACCGCGGCATCTGGCAGCCCCACAACGGTTTGCTTCTCGAGTCCGACCTCGTCGAGATCAACCTCGACCTCACACCCGAGGGCATCGATGCCCTGGAGCAGCGCGGATTGGACGCGGGCGAGCATAGGAGCAGTGTAGAGCCACACTTATCAAAAACCAAACGAATATAGATAAAATTCCAATCATCGACCCCGCTGCATGAACGTATCTGTAACTCTTTGATATACAAATCCTTACTTCATAAACAGACATGCACAAGCGCATTGGAAGCCAGCAGGCAGCTGTGGTTGACAAATGTGAATCCTGATGCTCGATCGCTCCGATAGCCAGCAAACCTGACAGGAGTAACGCATGCTGCAACTAGAAACTGATGCCGGAATGGACAGGATCAACTTCGGCGTTCACAGCCTCCACCCCGATTTCGTGGCGCGATACGAGAACGGGCTCGCAGCATCGCAAATGCCCGACCATCCCTGGAGACCGGCTCGATTCTTCCACCTCGTGCAGATGTTCCGGCTGACTCGAGGGGTCGCAGGGGCAACCGCTGAAGCAGGCTGCTTTCGCGGTCTTTCTTCGTACCTGGTTTGTGCTGAGCAACGCGATGAGAACCCCGCGTTCGATGGATCCACGCATTTCATTGTCGATTCGTTCGAGGGGCTGAGTGAGCCAGTTGAAGCCGATGGCACCTTTGGGCGCCAAAGGTATGAAGAGGGCGCGTTTACCGAGACTTCAGTCGAACATCTCACCCAGGCGCTCTCTGATTTCCCAGGCACCAACATCAACAAGGGCTGGATACCGGAGGTGTTCAACTCGCTCCCTGAACAGACCTATCGCTTCGCGCACATCGATGTAGACCTTTACGAGCCAACGCTCGCGAGCCTCGAGTACTTTTACCCTCGTC
This sequence comes from Phycisphaera sp., assembly GCA_003712165.1. GTDB lineage: Bacteria > Planctomycetota > Phycisphaerae > Phycisphaerales > UBA1924. The sequence goes on along the minus strand of RHLH01000001.1, from coordinate 490,644 downwards.
TCGAGCGGGGTGGGGCTGTCGTGATCGATGACTTTGGCCCTTGGCCAGGCAATAAATGGCCAGGATGCGCAGTTGCAGTTCGCGAATTCAGCGAACGCGCCGGCGTGCCCTTTGCCTCATTTGATACTGGAAACGCCGTTCTCTTTAAACGCTAGACAGAAACGCCGGCGTTAGCACATTTTCCTAACAAGCGCCGGTTGAGTCCCACCATATCCCACTAGAGACAACGAGCGGCTCGAAGCGGTATCAGAGCCTCCTCGCGAGAGCGATGCCGTCATAACCCTTGCCGCCGACGAGTTGAATGATCACAGACTCGGCACGAGGGTCGGCCGCGAGCATTTCATTGAACATACGCACGCCCTGCACGAATGGGTCTTCGCTCTCGGTATCGATCACCTCGCCCTCGCGGACGACGTTGTCAGCGAGAATCAGGCCGCCCGGCCTCGTGAGCTTGATCGCCCATTTGAGGTATCCGGGGTAGTTCTCCTTGTCCGCATCGATGAACACGAGATCGAAGGGTTCGCCGCCCTCTAAGCCCGGAAGCGTCTCAAGGGCTGCCCCAACAACGACTTGTGCCCGATCACCAAGCCCAGCGTGCTCCAGATTCGAGCGGGCGACCTCGGCGTGCAGCTGCTCGTATTCGAGCGTCACGAGCTCACCTCCGTCGGGCAATGCTCGGCCCAGCCAGATCGTGGAGTAGCCCCCGAGCGTGCCGATCTCGAGGATCCGTTTAGCCCCTACAAGCTTGGCCAGGAGGTACAGCAGCTTGCCCTGAGCCGGGGAGATCTGGATCTCGGGCAGGCCCGCCCCGTCGCTTGTGCGGAGGGTACGTTCGAGCGTTTCATCGCTCTCAAGGAAGAGTGATTCGATGTAGCCGTCAACGGCTGAGACGAGCGCTTTATCCATGTGGAATCTCCGTGCGGGTTAAACCAGCGTAGACGGGGGCTCATTCCTGAATCCCTCAAGCCGCGGTTCGCCGATAGCCCATCCGATGGGAACTCAAAAGAAGACCGGTACAACCCGACGCAAATCGAGCCAGGCAAGCGAGTTGCCCGAGATATCCGCGTGGTGGCACGCGGGGATGGTGATCGCCTGCATCGTGCTCATCTTCACCGCAGTCAGCCTCATCAGCTACGACCCCGCCGATGCGCCCTCGCACTCGGTCTGGCCTACCAACAACCCGCCCAAGAACTGGTGCGGCTCAGTCGGCGCGTACATCGCGTGGGCGGGCTACCGCACGTACGGCCTGGCGGTCTGGCCCGGGCTCATGGGCCTCGGGCTGCTCGCGGGAATCTCGCTCACGAAGAGAAATGTTTCGCACCCCATGATGCGAGCGGCCGGCGTCGCGATCGCGGCAGCGGGCATTGCGGGTGTGCAGGGGCACGTGCTCAAGTCATCCGGTCCGATCCCGGGCCTCCCGGGCGGCACGGTCGGGCTCACACTCTCGCACGAACTCGCGCTCCGCTTCGGCGGTCTCGGCACGGCGCTGGCGCTCATGCTCACGATCCTGCTCGGTCTGGTTGTCGCGCTGGACCGCTGGCTGGTCGCTGCTCCGGTCTGGGCCGCGGCTCACATGGGTTACGTCGCCGAGAAGGGCACCATCGCGGGTGACCTGATCAGGCGCATCCTGGGCGGCGCGTACGAACGCGTGCGTGTGCCCGTCACGCGCGCGACCGATCTCGACGATGTCGAGGAGCAGGAGTTCACCGACGCCGAGCGCAAGAGACTCGTCGCGGCGCGCAAGAAGAAGGAGAGGTCCGTCAAGGTCATCGAGGCGGACGACGAGCACATCGAGGCTGTTGAAACGGTCGACGAGGACGAGGACGCGGCGTACGACGAGGACGAGTACGAGGACTACGAGGCTGAGGGCGAGTACGAGGACGAAGAAGAAGACGAGGACGACGAGGACCTCGCCGGCGCTCCGCAGGTGTTCACCGAGGAATCGATCCGCGACAAGGTCGCCAAGCTCCCGCTCCGGTTCGCCGGCGCCAACAGAGAGATGGCAACCGACGACGACCTCTCGGATCTGCAGAACTACGCGGAACTCGAGGGGTACAAGTTCCCCGGTCTCGATCTGCTTGAAGAACCGGACGACGATTTCTCCGACACGCTCGAGACGCTCGTGCGCGAGCAGGCCGAGGCGCTCGAGAGCGCCCTGCGCGAGTACCGCATCGCGGGCGAGGTCGTGGGCATCGAGTCGGGTCCGGTCATCACGCTCTACGACATCAAGCTCGCGCCGGGAACGAAGGTCAGCAAGCTGACGAGCATCTCGAGCGACCTTGCTCGCTCGCTCAAGGCGGTCAACATCCGCATCGTGTCGAACCAGGTCGGCCGCGACACGGTCGGCGTCGAGGTGCCCAACCCGACCAAGGAACGCGTGCGGCTCCGCGAGCTGATGTCCAAGCGCGAGAAGTTCGCCAAGATGAAGCTGCCCATGTTCCTCGGCAAGGACTCGGCGGGCGACCCGCTCATTGAGGACCTCACCAAGATGCCCCACATGCTCATCGCGGGCACGACGGGCTCGGGCAAGTCGGTGTGCATGAACACCATCATCATGAGCTTCCTCTACACGAAGAAGCCGAACGAACTCAAGCTCGTGCTGGTCGATCCCAAGATGGTCGAGATGAGCCAGTTCAAGGACATCCCGCACCTGATGTGCCCGGTTGTGACAGAGATGAACCGAGCCGCGGCGATCCTGGAGTGGGCCGTCAAGAAGATGGACGAGCGGTACGAGCTGCTCGCCGAGGCTGGTTGCCGGGATATCAGCTCGTACAACTCGCTCGAGTTCGAGGAGCTCTGTGAGAGGCTGGGCGCCCAGACCGAGGAGCAGCAGGCGCGCGTGCCGCGACAGATGCCCTACATGGTGTTCATCATCGACGAGCTCGCGGATCTCATGATGACCAACAAGGAGGTCGAGGGCTCGATCATCCGCATCGCGCAGAAGGCGCGTGCGGTCGGCATCCATCTGATCCTGGCGACGCAGCGCCCGCAGGCGAACGTCGTGACGGGTCTGATCAAGTCGAACATGCCGTGCCGGATCGCGTTCAAGGTTGCGTCCGGCATGGACTCGCGGATCGTGCTCGACCAGAAGGGCGGCGAGCTGCTGCTTGGTCAGGGCGACATGCTGATCCTGAGCCCGCGGAGCCATAAGCTGCACCGGGCGCAGGGCACGCTCGTCGAGGATTCGGAGATCCGACACGTGGTCCGTTTTATGCGCGACATCGCGGGCCCGACGTACGAGCGCCAGCTGATGCAGCTCAAGTCGGGCGATCCGGACGAGCAGCGTCTCGAGATGAGCGAGAACAACTCCAGCGCCTCGCTCGAAGCGGCGCAGGAAGACCCTCTGTTCGATCGCGCGGTAGAAATTGTGCTGGAAACCAAGCGGGGCTCGGTGTCGCTGCTGCAGCGCCGACTGGCCATCGGGTACACACGCGCGAGCAGGCTGATCGACCTGATGGGCATCGCCGGGATCATCGGCGAGCACAAGGGTTCGGTCGCACGCGAGGTGTCGATCACGCTCGAAGAGTGGGAAGCCATGAAGGCCTTCAACGAGAAGGCCGCCCGCGAAGCCGACGGCGACATGCGCTCCGATGACGAGTACGCGATGGACCAGGAGAAAGCCAAGGCCAACTTCCAGGCTGTGCAGGGCGTGACGGGTCAGGCAAAGCAAGCCGAAGAAGACTCGGCACCGATCGTCGAGACCAAGTCCTCCGTCGTCGAGGCTGAGGAAGAGGAGGCTCCGTTCGAGGTCGACGAGGAGCCTGAGGCCGAGGACGAAGAGGTCGAAGCGGAAGCCGAGCTCGTGAGCGAACAGGACGAAGAGCCCGAGGACGAGTACGAGGAAGTCGAAGAAGAGGGAGACGACGATACCGAGGCTGAGGACGAATACGAAGAGGACGAAGAGGACGAGGAAGCCGAGGAAGAGGACGAATACGAGTACGTGCTCGTGGACGAAGACGGCAACGAGATCGACCCGTCTGAGGTTGACGAAGAGGAATACGAGATCGAGGACGAGACCGAGGAGAAGCGGGCCCGGGCTTCCTGACTGCTCTTTTTCGAGAATCTCTCCAAGCAAATGCTTAAGTTCTGAAGCCCCCGGACACGCGATCCGGGGGCTTTTTTGTTGTGAGTTGGGTTGTAACGGGGGCGATTTTGAGCCGTTGGAGGGAGTACCCGGGGAATCCCTGTGCACCTAGTGTTGCAACGCACGGGTGCGATTCACCCAACAACGAGTCAGGCGGGGGCCGAAATCGCTAGATCGTCCCTTGCAGCCCCGCGAAGGATCGGAAGCGGCCGGTGTGAGGCCCGCGCGGGCATCGATGACGAAAGGACGACAGATGAAGACGGTTTTGAGCAGAGCTTTGGCTGCGGTGGTTGTGGCCGGATTGCCCCTGGGTGTGGCCGCGGCCGACGTGCCCGAGGCGCTCGACCGAGTGCCCGCTGACACCCCGGTCGTGATCTCGATCGGCAACGTCAACGCATTCTTTGACCAGGCCGACGCGATCGCCGGCGTGCTCGAACAGCCAGAGGCGCAGGGCGGCATCATGATGGCCCGCTCCATGCTCTCGATGCCCGGCATCAACGCCGACGGCTCGGCTGCCATCGCCATCCTCTCGGTCGAGAATATCGAGAACGAGGAGCCGCCCATGGTCATCCTCGTGCCCGTTACCGACTACAACGCGGTCGTCACGGGCTTGGGCGGCTCGGGCGAAGGCCTCGAAGCGCTCGATCTCGAGGGCGAAACCGTCTTCGTCAAGAACGCGGGTGAGGGCTTCGCGGCGATCTCGCCCCAGGAAGACACGCTCTCGGGCTTCGCTGCTGAAGGCGGCAACGGCGACGACCACGAGGACCGGATCGGCGAGACCGGCAGCCGGATGTCTGAAGAGAACGCGGTTCTTGTCATCGCCAACATGGAGCACCTGAAGGAGCCCATGCTCGAGGGCTGGGCCGAGGGCGCTCAGAACATGCAGCAGATGATGGCCATGGGCGGCGCCCCGGCTGACCAGACGCAGGCTCAGGTCGAGATGATCGACGGCTTTGTCCGCGGCTTCGCCGAGCAGGCCGACCGAGGCCTCATGGGTGTCGCGGGCGGCGACTACGGCTTCAGCGTCGAGTTCGGTGTCAACTTCAAGGAAGGCACCGAGTTCGCCAACACATTCGCCGGCGGCGGCAACGCCTCCGAACTCATGGGCAAGCTCCCGGGCGGTGACTACCTCTTCGCGTACGCCATGGATTTCTCGTCAGAGGGCCTGAAGGCTGCGATGACCAAACTCGCAGCGATGAACGAGCAGGCCGGCCAGATCCCGGGCCTGAGCCCGGCTGGGTTCATCGAGAACGCCAGCGGCATGGCGCAGGTGATGGGCGTCAGCCCCGGAGGCCTCATGGGCGGTGGTCTGCTCACGGCTACGACCGCGGTCATCCAGACAGACGACGCCGACGCGCTCATCGGCCAGTTCTCGGAGCAGATGAAGGCTGCCAACGATCAGGTCGTCAACGGCATCAGCATGACCACCAACTTCAACGACGCCGGTGAGGACGTCGCCGGCACGACCGCGCACCGCTGGTCGATGCAGATGCTGCCCGATATGAGCCAGCCCGGCGCGATGCAGATGCAGATGATGATGCCGATGCTCTTCGGACCGACAGGCGGGCCCAACGGCTACATCGCCAAGGCCGACGCCAACGATGTGGTCGTCACCTACAGCACCAAGGGCGACATGCTCGAGAAGGCTGTCCAGTCGGCGACCAACGGCGGCGCACTGGCTCAGGATCAACTGCTCAAGCAGCAGGCCGATCGGCTGCACAGCGACCCGATCATGCTCGCCTACGTTGACGGCGGCGCGATCATGAACATGGTGCTCCCGACCATCGCGATGTTCGCGGGCCCCGTGAACCTTGAAGTTCCTGAGAGCGTCACACCGCTTGCGATGTCGATCGCCAGCGGGGGCGGCGGCATGAGCTTCCGCACCGTGGTCCCCCAGGACCTCATCACGCTGGGCAAGGATACGGGTGCTGCGTTTGGAGCCATGGGCGGCGGAATGGGCCCAGGCGGCGGTGCCGAGGAACCACCCAGCTTCTGATCACACTGAGCAATTACGAAAGACCCTGACCAGCGGGCCCGACTCCGGACGGGCCCGCTGTTTCTTTGGGCGAGGTACAGTCCACGCGTGAACGCACGCACATGGAAACTCGCGCACGGCAGAGAACTGGATCTCAGCCAGCCTCGTGTTGTCGGCATCCTCAACATCACGCCCGACAGTTTCGCCGACGGCGGGTCGTACAACACAACAGAACAAGCCCTTGAGCGCGCAAGGCGTTGTGTCAAAGACGGCGCTGCGATGCTCGACATCGGAGGCGAGTCCACACGCCCTGGTGCGATGCGCGTAAGCACCGACGATCAGATCGCCCGTGTGATCCCGGTGATCGGTGCGGTGCGCGCGGCGCTGCCCGACATCGCGATCTCGGTGGATACGACGCGCTCTGAGGTTGCAAGATACGCAATCGAGGCGGGTGCGGATGTGATCAACGATGTTTCGGGCGCGGAGGAAGACGACGCGATGCTGAGCATCGCGGCCGAGATGGGCGCCGGGCTGATCCTGATGCACAGGCTTGCGCCGCCAGACAAAGACTCGTTCAGCGATAGATACGAATCGGCGCCAAAGTACGCGGATGTGGTCGCGTCTGTCAGGGAATATCTCTCTGAGCGCATCGCCGCGGCCCAGCGCGCGGGCGTGGACGCATCATCGATCGCGGTCGACCCTGGGCTCGGCTTTGGGAAGTCGGTCGAACAGAACATCGAGCTCATCAGACGGACGAAAGAGCTGTGTACGCTCGGGTACCCGGTGATGAGCGCTGCGAGCCGAAAGAGCTTCGTGGGGCGAGTGGGTCTGGATCGAGACAGCGATCCCTCAGAACGGCTCGGCGCGTCAGTGGCGGTCACGGTGCTCCACGCGCAGGAAGGTGCTCTGCTCTTTCGGGTGCACGACGTGATGGAGCATGTCCAGGCGCTGAGGGCTTTTGCTGCTGTCAGGACACCCGGATGAGCTTTTCTAGGACCTGCCCGGTATGAGGCGAAGCCAGGTGCGGAATCATGCGTCGGGCCTTGCCAGCGCATAGACTTATGGAAGGCCACGAAGGCCCTCGGCATTGACCAGAAGGCAGCCGGGACGAGCACGGAGCATGCATGGGCACGCGAGTTGAGACGATCACGGGTGAGACCTTCGACGCGCAGGCGTTGACGGGCGCAGTCGTTGTCGAGTTCGGCGCGTCGTGGTGCATGCCCTGCAGGATGATCGAGCCCGTGATCGCGCAGCTCGCCGAGAGCTACGCGGGGCGTGTCCGCGTGTTCAAGGTGGACACCGATCTCGACGCGGTTCTTGCGCAGCGTTACGAGGTCCGCAGCGTCCCCACGCTCGTCATCATGAAGGGCGGCGAGGTCACGAGGCGCTTCGTCGGGCTCACCACATTCGAGAGACTCGCGGGCGCTGTTGAGGAGATCCTGCCCGCGGACGAGAACGCAACAGGAACCTAGGAACACCCAGCGATCTCACAGACGCACAACCCGCGGTACACAGGCCGGGCTCAGCCGGGCCCGGCACGCACGAGGACACAGACTCAATGAGCGATTCAGCACCCAGGAGCACGCAGATGATCGAAGGCAAGCCCGCGCGTCGGAAGCTCCGTTGCGCCGCGGTCGGTGTGGGCCGGATGGGTCAGCATCACGCACGCGTGTACGCCGAGATGGACGACATCGAGCTGGTGGGCGTGTACGACGCCAACCCCGAGCGTGCGCAGGAGATCGCCGAGAAGTTCGGCTGCCCCGTACTCCACACACTCGAAGAAGTCGTCGCCGCCAAGCCGGACGCGGCGAGCGTCGCGGTGCCCACGATCTACCACAAGGAAATGGCCGAGCCCCTGCTCCGCGCCGGTATCGCTTGCCTGATCGAGAAGCCCCTGGCACAGGACCCCGAGGAAGCAGAGGCGATCAAGAAGATCGCCGACGAGTCGGGCGCAATCCTGATGGTCGGCCACATCGAGCGGTTCAACCCGATCATGCGGGCGCTGACCCGCGCGACCGCCGAGGGACTCGAGATCATCCCCCGGTTCATGGAGGTTCACCGTGTGAGCCCCATGACCTTCCGCTCGATCGACATCGGTGTCGTGATGGACATGGGCATCCACGACCTCGACGTCGTGATCAGCCTCATGGGCGGCCGGGAACCCAATCGCGTGGAGGCATCGGGCGTTTCGGTTGTGACCGAGCACGAAGATCTCTGCAACGCCCGCCTGACGTGGGAGTTGGGTGAAGGTCAGGGCATCTGCGTCGCCAACATGACGTTCAGCAGGCTCGCCCTCAAGACAGAGCGCGTGACACGGATCACCTCTGAGGACGCGTACATCAAGATCGACTACGCCAAGAAGTCGGGCACCCTGATCAGGCGCGTCGCCAACGAGGCCCAGATGGCCGAGGTCCGCGAGCAGCTGGGTGAGGGCATGGATCTGACCAACCTGCAATGGGACGAGCTTGTGAACGTCGAGAACCTCGACGTGGACAACGGCGAGCCCATCGTCATGGAGATCGAGGCCTTCCTCGACTCCGTCCGCTCGGGCAGAAGGCCCGACATCGACGCCGACGCGGGCCTTGCCAATGTGCGGACCGCCCAGCGCATTGTCGAGGCGATCCAGGAAGGACTCCCGAAATCCGCAACAACCGCGTGATTCGATCGGCAAATCGTCTGACATCGCGGTAGACTCGACTCCCCGGTGAGACCGCGCGACGAGCGCAGCCGGCGATCGATACACAGCTCCTCGGACCGGACAGCGATGGACAACCCCAACCAAGATCAGCAGAAGCCCAACGACCAAGCCCAGCAGCCGCAGGGTGAATCGCAGGCGCCTGCCCCGTCTACTCCTCCTAGCAACCAGCCAAACCCGACCGACGGTCTCGACGCCGAGATCCAGGGCGAGCTCGCCCAGGCGATGGCCGAGCTCGACAAGCTCGCGGATCAGGGCCACGCGCACGATCCGAAGGAAATCGACGAGGCCAAGCAAGCTGCGGCGAACGCTCCGAAGAAGGGCCTCCGCGGGCCACGCGTCGTGCACGCCGGTCGCGAACACCGCACGGGCATCGTCGTGAGCGTCGGGCCCAGCGATCTGTTTGTTGAGTTTGGTCCCAAGGAACTCGGTGTCGTCGATCGCGGCCAGTGGAAAGAGGGCGAGGAACCGCCGAAGGTCGGCTCCGAGCTCGAGGTCACCGTTGATCGTTACGAAGCGAGCGAGAGCCTGTACGTCTGCTCACGCCCCGGCGCGGTCAAGAAGGCCGACTGGGAGATGCTCGAGCCAGGCCAGGTTGTCGAGGCGCGCGTTGTCGATGTGAACAAGGGCGGGCTCGACATGGAGGTCGCGGGACACCGCGCGTTCATGCCCGCGAGCCAGGTCTCGCTGGACCGCATCCCCGATCTGTCGATCTTCAAGGGCGAGAAGTTCGAGTGCCACGTGCAGCGCGTCGATCGCAGAGGCTCGGGCAACATCGTTCTGAGCCGGCGCCAGATTTTGCAGGAGCAGCGCAAGAAGCTCGAGGCAGAGCTCAAGGAATCACTCCAGGAAGGCCAGACCGTCGCGGGCAAGGTCAAGAAGATCATGCCTTTCGGCGCGTTCGTCGATATCGGCGGCGTCGATGGTCTCGTCCATGTCTCCGATCTCTCCCATGACCGCGTCAACATGGGTGAGAAGAACGTCGCGAGGTATGTGCAAGAGGGCCAGGAGGTTCAGGTTCAGGTCCTCAAGCTCGATTGGGACGAGAACCGCATCAGTCTGGGTCTCAAGCAGCTTGAAGCCGACCCGTTCGCCGCAGCCGCGGAGGAGATTAGGGAAGGCGAGGTCGTCACGGGCAAGATCAAGAACCTCGCCGACTTCGGTGCGTTCGTCGAGCTCCCGGGCGGGCTCGAGGGTCTCGTGCACGTCTCCGAGATCGATTACAAGCGGATCAACAACCCCGCCGACGTGCTCAAGCCGGACGAGGTGGTGAGCGTCAAGGTGCTCAAGGTGGACGCCGACTCGCGTCGCATCAGCCTCTCGATCAAACAGACCAAGGAAGCGCCAAAGGGTGACAAGAAGCCCGGTGACAACAAGGGCCGCGGCGGAGGCCGGGGCAGGGGCGGTAAGGGCGAGCGGGACGACCGCACTCCCGAGGAGATCCTCAAGGAAACCCCGCTCCTGCGTCGCCAGCGCGAGAAGGCCAAAGCAAAGGCCAACAAGGACAAGGGCGGGCTCGACCTCGACCGCTTCGGCGGCGTCGGCCTGGGCGACCTCAAGCTCTAACCGATCAGGCACAACACTCGTTGATCACAAGCAGCGTTGTACTTTTCGGGTGCAACGCTGCTTTCTTATCCGCTCGTGCGCCTGGGCGCAGTGTTCTAGCGGATGTGCTGCAGGTTCGTGGACCCGAAGCCGCCTTCGCCTCGCTTGGTCGACTCGAGCTCGTCGACTTCGTGGGTGCGGATGTGTGCCAGCGGCGCGATGACGAGCTGGGCGACACGGTCGCCGTGACGGATGGTGAAGGGCTCGTTGCCGAGGTTGATCATCGCAACGAACATCTCACCTCGGTAATCGCTGTCCACTGTGCCGGGCGAGTTTGGGATGGTGACCCCGTGCTTGGTCGCAAGGCCCGAGCGAGGGCGGACCTGCCCTTCATAGCCGACCGGGATCGCGCAGGCGAAGCCGCAGGGCAGCTTGAGTATCGAGCCGCCCTTGTGGATGGGGTCGATGACGACCTCCTCGCTCGCGAACTCGCCTCTGGGCAGGCAGACAGAGAGATCGAGCCCCGCTGCGTGCTCGGAGTGCCGAGCGGGGAGCACAGCGTTGTCGTCGAGTCGTTTGAAAAGAATGTCCTGGATCTGCATGACCCGAGCGTAGCAGGTCTTGCGGTCAGAGATGCGCTCAGTCCGACTTCTCGATCTCGTCGATCAGAGCGAGCTCTTCGGGGGTGAGCTGCTCGCGGAGCTCTCCCAGCACGCGGTCGAGCGAGTCGATCATCCGCTGGGTGCTTGTGATCGCGTTGTCGAGAGCGCTCTTGCCGGTCAGACTCTTAAGGATGTCGGCGCGGTTGAGCTCTGCGAGCCTCTTCTCAGACCGCGAGCGGGCGTCGATCAGGCCGGCCAGCAGGCGCTCGGCATCGGCGCGGGCGTCGGCGGTCTCGGACAGGATCTTGGCCCTCTGGGTCATGGCTTGCTCCATCGGCGCAGTCTACGCGGCACTCACGCTCGCTGCTGATTCGCGGCTCTTGAACTCCGTAACCACCGCCTGCTTGGATGACATCTCCGGCACGTGCGCGCGGATCGCACCGATCACGGCCTCACGGTCCCTGCTCGCGCGGACCGCTCCAAGATCCTCCACGAGCGCCTTCAGATCAAAGTCGTCGGGCAGATGACCGGCCCACGTGTTGATGCCCACGAACACAGTCGGCGCGAGCTGCTCGGCGTCGTAAGCGAGTTCTTCGTACAGCTTCTCTCCTGGGCGCGCGCCCGTGAGCACAATCGGTTCCTTGCCCTCGGGTATGCCGTGGCTTGCGCAGAATCGCCTGGCGAGCTCGAGGATCTTCACAGGCTCGCCCATGTCGAGAACGAACACAGGCGCGCGCTTGCCGTCGTGAGGGAGCGCGGCGGACTGGATCACCAGCGTCGCGGCTTCGGGGATCGTCATGAAGTAGCGCGTCATGCGCTCGTCGGTCACTGTGATCTGCCTGCCCTGCGCGAGCTGGCTTGCCCAGATGGGCAGCACGCTGCACGCGGAACCCAGCACGTTCCCGAAGCGGACCATGCTGAACTTCGTCGTTGCTTGCTTCTGTCGCTGCACACCCTGGATGTAGCGCTCGGCGAGCCGCTTGGTTGCGCCCATCACGCTCGACGGGTTCACGGCTTTGTCGCTTGAGATCAGAACGAACCGCTCGACACCAGCGGTGATCGACGCGTCGGCGATCGACTTGGTCCCGAAAAGGTTGTTGGTCACCGCGTGCGCGGGGTGGTCTTCCATGAGCGGTACGTGCTTGTGAGCCGCGGCGTGGAACACGATGTCGGGCTTCAGCTCGTTCAGGTGCGCCCGGGTTCCTTCCGCGTCGACCACGTCGTGCAGCACCGCCAGACGCTCGACACCCGGGAACTCCTCGCGGATTCGGCGGTCGATCTCAAACAGCGCGTTCTCTGCGCGCTCCATGAGGATGATCTGCGACGGGTTGTAGCTGGCGGCGATCGATGCGATCTCGGATCCGATCGAACCGCCCGCGCCCGTGACAAGTACGCGCTTGCCGCGGATGAGTGTGTCCACCGCGTCGGTGTCGATCGGGTGAGGCGTGCGTCCGATGAGTGATGAGATGTCGAGGTTCACTCCCGCGCTTGGGATTTTGATGCTCGCAGCCGCGGCGGCGGCGCTTAGTTGATCACCGATCGGTGTGAGGTTGACTACTTTGATCCCCATCGACTCGAGCTCGGGCTGGATCTTGCCCGTGTCTTGCTCGGCGGGGATGCTCACGAACGCCTTGCGGATATCGCGACCGGCGAGCTTCTTAAGCTTGGTGGGCTTGGCGAGCACAGGTATGCCCTTGGGCGGGGCGTCGAGCGAGACGCAACCGAGCACCTCTCCCGGGTTCTGCAGGGCGGCCCTGATCTCCGTGATCGTCTCAAACGTCCCGACGAGGATGGTGCTGGGTCTGGCCATGGTCCGCTCTGCTCCGTGGATTCGGGGATGTGCCCCCTCGCTCACAGAGTTATCGGCTTGTAACAGTGGCAACCTGAGCCGGCTGGCGCGAGAACCCACCGGCTCCCGGGATCGGACTACGCTGATGGGATGATTGATCGCCTGACAGGCCGACTTGAGAGCATCGAGGGCGCCGAAGCGGTGCTGGTCCCGGAGGGGTCCCCGCTCGCGTACGCCGCGCTGCTGCCCGCCTACCTCGCTGAACGCCTGGCCGGCTCGGTGGGTCAGGAGATCCGCCTGCACACCCACCTGATCTTGGAATCCCAGAATCAGGGGGCGACGTTTACGCCCCGGCTGATCGGATTCGGGTCGCCGACCGAGCGGGCGTTCTTCATGCTATTCACGACGGTCAAGGGTGTCGGATCGCGCAAGGCGCTCCGTGCGATGGCCGCCGAGCCCGCGGAGATTGCTCGAGCGATCGCGGCGCACGACACGAAAACGCTCACCAAGCTGCCCGAGATCGGCAAGCGGCTGGCGGAAACCGTCGTCGCCGAGCTCTCGGGGAAGGTCGAGAAATACCTGTCAACGGATGATCTCGACCGGGCGCTCGCCGAGGCGGGATCGCGTGCCATGGGCGGCACCCTCGACGGGGAGGCCAAGAAAGCGCACGCGGCGCTCTTGGCGCTCGGCGAGACTCCGACCGATGCGGAGCAGATGATCCGTCGGGCGCTGGCGATGGAGCCCAAGCCCTCGAGTTCCGATGAACTCATCAAGGCGGCTTACCAGGTCGGCAGAGGCTAACGCCCTAAGCAAGGACTCTCGATGCGTTACGCGATGATCATGGCAGGCGGCTCGGGCACGAGGCTCTGGCCCGTCAGCAGGGACGGACAGCCCAAGCAGCTCATCGAATTCATACCTGATGATTCGGGCAGGAACAGGTCTCTGCTCGAACTCGCAGCCACGCGCCTCGACGGGCTCGTCGAGAGTGACCAGCGGTACATCTGCACGGGCGAGCGTTACCGCGAGCAGATCAAAGAAGTGCTTCCCGAGTTCGGTGATGCGCAGATCCTGGGCGAGCCCATGCCCCGCGACACGGTCAACGCCGTCGGGTTTACCGCCGCGGTGCTCGCCAAGCAGGACAAGGACGCGGTGTTCGCTGTGCTGACCGCCGACCACCTGATCCAGCCAAACGACGTCTTCCAGGACAGGCTCCGCCTCGGGTTCGAGCTCGTCGAGCAGGACTCGTCGCGCATGGTGACGTTCTCGATCAAGCCCACGTTCCCGGCGACCGGGTTTGGGTATGTCGAGCGGGGCTCGGCGATCGACACACTCGATTCGGCGCGCCTGGACGGCGTGCAGCTCGCGTTCACCGTTTCGAAGTTTGTCGAGAAGCCCCCGTTGCACATGGCGCAGGCGTATGTCGAGAGCGGCCACTTCGGGTGGAACTCGGGCATGTTCGTGTATCACGCACAGACCGTTCTCGATTGCCTTTCCAGATACAAGCCCGAGTGCCACGAGGGGCTGATGAAGATCCAGGAGGTCTGGGGAACCGACGACCAGCAGCGCGTCCTGAACGAGGTGTACCCGGAGCTTGCCAAGACGAGCGTCGACTACGCGATCATGGAGCCCGCCTCGGCGGACCCGGCGATCCGCGTGTGCACGGTCGAGATGGACGTCAAATGGAAGGACGTTGGCAGCTGGCCCAGCTTTTTCGAGACGATTACACCCGACAACGCGGGAAACCGCAGCACAGGCGAGGGCGCGACGTACTTCGACGCCTCGTCGCAATCGAGCGTGTTCAACACGGTGGAGGGCCACGCTGTGGCGCTCGTCGGCTGCGAGGGATTGGTGGTCGTGCACACCGAACGGGCGACACTCGTGATGCCCGCAGAGAAGGCGCAGCAACTCAAGGACATCCGAGAGCAGCTGCCAAGCGAGCTGAAATAACGGCCGCACAAGGTTCTCGCTCCGGATACCCTGTGGTATCAGGTATTTAGCGATCGATCTCGGGGATAAACGGACAGGGCTTGCCCTCGGCAACAGCGCCACGGCGATCGTAACGCCGATCGGGATGATCGAGGTCCAGATCGCGCACGGCCAGGGGTCGGCGCTGCTCGAAGCCATCGCGCGTGTCGCGGTCGAGCAGCTCGGCGAGGATCCCAAGCGGGAACCGGGCGAACTGATCATGGGCTTGCCGCTGAACATGGACGGGACAGAAGGTCCCAGGGCGAAGATCGTGCGGTCGTTCGGCGACCGGCTCGCGCTGCGGACCGGGCGTGCGATCCACATGCAGGACGAGCGGCTGACCAGCGCGGACGCCGACTGGCAGATGGCCGGCACCGGGATGACCCACAAGCAGAAGAAAGAGAAGCGCGACTCGCTCGCTGCGGCGGCGATCCTGAGCGATTTCCTCGAATCCAGAGGCGTCCGTCCCGAAGAAACGACAGACCGGGACCGGCCATCGCCCGGCTGGGGCTAGAAACCCCTGTCAGAGAACCCCGCGAGCACGCGGACGGTACAACAGAGACAATGACGCTCGCGGGGCGGATCTCATCGGAGCATCCTCCCGGACGACACAGGAGGTCAACGCGTGACGCGATGGATCGCAGCTGCTCTGATCGCACTCATCATCACACCCGGCTCCGTGCGCGCACAAGACGACACGGACGACGGCGGGTTCGCGTCGCTCGATGCGCTGCTCGATGCGCTCGAGACCGCTGACAGTGATATCGAGAAGCTCTCGGCGAGCCTGCTCTACGAGCGTGAGTACGCGTTGGCGGGCGACACGCAGACGCGCGAGGGCAGTGTCTCGTTTCTCAACGTCGAGAACGAGGAGGGCGAGCAGACGCGCGCGTTCGCGGTTGTCTTTGACTGGACCACCATCGGTGACAGGCGCGAACAGGACGGGCGCACGTTCGTGTTCGACGGCAGGTGGCTGACCGAGCGCATACCCGAAGAGAAGCTCGTGCTCCGCCGCGAGGTCGCGCCACCCGGCGCGAAGTTTGACCCGCTCAAGATCGGTGAGGGTCCCCTGCCCCTGCCGCTGGGACAGAAGAAAGCGGACATCCTCGCCAACTACGACGCCGAGAAAGTCCCGGCGAGCGACGGCATCGAGTACCGCGATGACCTCGTGACGTTTACGAAAGGCTGTGCGCAGCTCGTGCTTGTGCCGAACGAGGCCAGGATTGAGGAAGACGACTTCGACGAGATCAGGCTCTGGTACAAAAACCGGGACGGCTCTCCTGAACCCCGTATGGCCATGACGCTCAACAAGACGGGTGACGAGGTCATTGTTCGACTCTGGAATGTGAAACGCAACGAAGACGCGACGATCAATGAGGAAGCATTTGATGCCGAGGTTCCAGAGGGCTGGGACTTCGACGAGGAGCACTACCGGGGTGATGCGCCAAGGCTCGTCAACCCGCACGCGCCGGTGTTGGCTCGGCTCGTTGCGCAGCCAGAGATGCGGACCGCTGGCGGGCAAGAACCTGAGTTTGGCCTGCACCCGGCGGTCAAGCAACTGATCGACGCGCCGTACACGAGCGAGGAGGAGGCGAAGGACCTCCGTGTGTTTCACGGCCACTGGACGCGTGACGACCTCGACACGCCGAACCGGATTGCTCTTGCGGCGCTGATCAAGGGCGAGTACACGAGCGACATATTCGACGATGACGAAGTGCCCGCCGTCATGCGTGCAGAAGCACTGATCAAGCGGGGTGATATCGAGGATGGATTGAAGACCATCGAGGGTGACGATTCGATCCGTGCGCTACTTCTGCGCACACAGGCGTACGAAGCGCTCGGCAGGCACGACGATGCCGCGGACCAGTCGCAGAGAGTCGTGGATATTCTCGTCAGCGAGCGCATCGAGGACGCGGCGGTGCTGACCGACGGCGTGCGGGCGCTCATTGCTCGCGCCAGGCTCGTCGGCCCCGAGCGCAGCGACGGCACCGACTTCCGCACGCTCATGGATCTGCTCACTCGCGCATCGGGTGAACTCGACAGGCTCTACTGGCCCGCGAAGCTCGCGGAGGCGCAGCTGCTCTACGACAAGGACGAACGCTCTTCTGCGCACGACGCGCTCACCGAGACGCTCAGACTCAACCCCGCGTGCGCCGAGGCGTGGCACCTGCTCGGCATGCTCGCGGTGGACTCGTTTGACTTTCCGCGCGCCGAGCTGATCGCGGACCGCCTTGATGAGCTCGCGATGAACGAGATGCCCGTCTGGGTCGAGCCGGCGACGGGCCGAATGCTCCGCTCGGCGCTCGGCGCACTCGTGCTCGCCAAGGCCAGGATCAGGCAGGACGATCCGAACGACGCCGTGGAGGTTGTGCAGGACGCGCTCGTGCTCGAACCGCGCAACCGGGAGCTCTGGGCGATGCACGCCGCGGCAGAAGCGACGCGGTATGAACTCGACCGGGCGCGAGAGATTCTTGATCAGCTCGACGAGATCAGCCCGGGCACGGAGCGTGGCTACCTGCTCGCGGGATGGGCGCTCTCTGAGCGCCGCCAGTACAGCCAATCCGCGGTGTTTCTCGAAGAAGCGATGCGGCGCCAGCCCAACTCACCGGAGGCAGCGATCCTGCTCGGGCTGCTCGAGTTGCAATCGGGCCGGGACCTCAACGCGCTCACCGCCCTGCGCCGCGTCGCGGAACTTGACCCATTTAACGCGCGTGCCAACAACAGCCTCGAACTGCTCGAAGAAATCGTCGGCTACGAGACGTTTGAAAGCGACCACTTCATCGTGCGCTACAAGCCCGGCATCGACGAAATCCTCGCGCGAGAGATGCTCGAGCCCCTAGAGAAAGCCCACGAGCGGATCACAGGAGTCGTCAACGGCGGGATCGACCATGTGCCTGCGCAGAAGACCGTCATCGAGCTGATGCCCAACCACGCGTGGTTCGCGGTCCGTATCGCGGGCATGCCTCAGATCCACACGATCGCGGCATCGACCGGTCCCGTGATCGCGATGGAGGTGCCGCGTGAAGGCCCGGGGCACAAGGTTGGTGTCTACGACTGGCGCCGCGTGATTGCGCACGAGTACGTGCACACCGTAACACTCAGCAGGACAAAGAACAGGCTCCCCCACTGGTTCACCGAGGCCGCGGCTCAGTATCTCGAGGACGCGCCGCGTGACGAACAGACATGCCGGTTGCTCGCGCTGAAAGTGCAGCAGAACGAGCTCTTCGACATGAGCACGATCAACATCATGTTCACCCGCCCAAGAACACCGACCGATCGGCAGCAGGCGTACGCGCAGGGTCACCTGATGTACGAGTACATGATCGAGCGATTCGGCAACGAGGCCCCGCTCAAGCTCATGGACGCGTATGCACAGGGACGCTCCGAGGACGAGGCGATGCCGAGCGAGTTGGGCGTAGCAAGCGAGCAGTTTCTCGACGAATTCAAAGAGTGGGCGATGGAGAAAGTCGTTGCGTGGGGCCTGTCGGACGACAACGAGGAGGCGCGCTCAGTTGAAGCAGGGATCAGGCTCTTGATGACCACGGGCGAGTGGGAGATGAACGAGGAGTCTGCAGAACTCTTGCAGGAGTGGGCGGGGATGGTGCCCGTCGCGGAGGAACCGCACCGCCTGCTCGCGAGGTATTACCTGAATCAGGACGACGCGGGATTGCAGGCGAAGGCGACGGAGCATCTCGAGTTTCTCGATGCTCGTGCGCAGTACACGCCCGCTTATGCCGCGGCTCTCGGCAAGCGGTACGCGGAATCGGGCGAAAAGGAGCTCGCGTTCATCAAGGCCGAGCGCGCGGTGAGCATCGCACCCTACGACGCGGACCAGCGTGAGCTGGCGGCTCGGGTGGCGCTCGTCGCTGGCAAGTACACCGACGCGGAGCGGCACCTCGATGCGCTCACCAAGATCGAGCCCGATCGCCCGATGCACAAAGAACGCCTCGAGCGTGTGCAGGAACTGATTGCTGCGAAGAACAACTAGGTTTAGGCGACCTCGGAGAGCGCCCCGTTTGGCTGCTCGTTGATCGGCCAGCCAGTCCACATCGTAAATCTACCGAAGAGATCTTCGGTGATCTGCTTGGCGGACATGCCGGTGATTGTGTAGTCGATGGGTTCGTAGAACGTGACGCGTGATCGGCTCTTGTGCCACAGGCTCGCGAACGCGGGATCGACCTGTGGCGTGTCCTCGATCACGACCGGCACGACGCGCGCCCTCGACTTCTTGATGATGAGACCGACACCGGCGACGAAGCGGATGAGCTGTTTGGGCGGGCGTTCGAGGCCGCCCTCGGGGAAGATGCCGACCGAGCCTCCCGTTGCCAGGTGGCGCATTGCTTCACGCGCGGAAGTTGAATCCCCCTCGACACGGTCGACATCGATGATGCGGATCCACTCCCAGAACCAGTTGAACCTGGGCGAGCGCATGTCCAGCGCCATCATCCAGCGGACGTCGTGCTTCGAGGCGATGTGCACGAGGACCGGGTCGAGCCCCGCGGTGTGGTTGCAGACGAAGAGCGTAGGCTTGCCGTCGACGAGCGGAACGTGTTCGAGCCCGGTGTAGATCGGTTTGTGCATGAGCCGGAGATAGCACCATGCAAAGAGGTGCACGATGCCGTAAATGGGGTCGTTGCGGGGGTTGTCGCAGAGCGCACGCGCGATGAAGCCAGAGACGACAAGCACCGCGAGGATCGCGGCAAACGAGATTGCGGCATCGAGAATGGGCACCGGAGAGGTTAGCGATCACCAAAGATCGCTTCAAGCAATCGCGCTGCTCATGGGTCCCGATGGTCGGTGTGCGGTAGGATCACCTGATGTCTGATCTCTGGGCCAACAAGCGCGCCGAGGCGAGGCGGAAAGCCGCTCCGCTCGCGGTCCGCATGCGTCCTGCGACACTCGACGAGGTCGCCGGGCAGGGGCACATCCTTGGGGAAGGCAAGCTGCTCCGCCGGATGCTGCAGGCGGACTCGATCACGAGCCTGATCCTCCACGGCCCGCCCGGCACGGGCAAGACCACGCTGGCGAGGCTGATCGCGACGAGCACGAAGCGGCACTTCGTTGCTGAGAACGCCGCGAGCGTGGGCGTG
This sequence comes from Phycisphaera sp., assembly GCA_003712165.1. GTDB lineage: Bacteria > Planctomycetota > Phycisphaerae > Phycisphaerales > UBA1924. The sequence continues at coordinate 470,902 of RHLH01000001.1, read as the reverse complement.
AAGCGCATCCGCGAGATCATCGACGACTCGGTGCGCCGGGTCGAAGCGGGTTCGTCCCGATCGATCCTGTTCCTCGATGAGATCCACCGGTTTACCAAGGCGCAGCAGGATGTACTGCTGGGCGATGTCGAGCGAGGGCTCGTCACGCTCATCGGCGCAACAACCGAGAACCCGCTCTTCGCGTGCAATGCGGCGCTCGTGAGCCGATCGACACTCTTCAGGCTCGAGCCCCTGAGCGAGGACGACATCAAGCTTGTTCTCAAGCGCGCGATCGATGACGAGGAGCGAGGGTTTGGTGCCCTCGGACTCGATGTCAGAGACGAAGCTCTGGATGTCTGGGCGATCAAGTCCGACGGTGACGCCCGTCGTGCGCTGACGGCGCTCGAGGTCGCGGTGCTCAGCAGCGCGAACCAGAACGAAACACTCCTGATCGACCGAGCGGTCGCGGAGGAATCGATCCAGCAGAAGGCAGCCGTGTACGCCGACGACGAGCACTACGACTCCGCATCGGCGCTCATCAAGTCAGTCCGGGGCTCGGACCCCGACGCGGCGGTGTACTGGATCGCGCGGATGCTCGAGGGAGGCGAGGACCCGAGATTCATCGCAAGACGCCTCGGCATCCTGGCCAGCGAGGACATCGGCAACGCCGACCCGAACGCCATCACGATGGCCGCCAGCGCGTGGACACTCATCGAACGCATCGGCATGCCCGAAGCGAGGATCACGCTCGGGCAGCTGGCGACGTACCTCGCTCTTGCGCCCAAGAGCAACGCGGCGTACGCGGCGATCAACGCGGCACAGCAGGACGTCCGCGAGGGGCGCACGATCCCGGTGCCTATGCACCTGCGTGACCCCAACACCTCCCCCATCGCCGACGACACGGGCAAGGGTCAGAAAATGCGCGACCGACGCAAGGCCAACGCGGACGAGCGGTATCAGTACAGCCACAATGAGGCCGACAGCATCACTGGGCAGGACTACCTGGGCGTTGACAAGACCTACTACGAGCCAAAGGAGCACGGCTACGAGAAGGTGCATCGCGAAAGACTCGAAGAGATCAAGAAGCTCCGCGAGTCCAAGCGGGAACAATTGGACCCATGAGCTGCGCGAACGACAACCCGAAGGCGAAGCTCAGACAGGAGGTCGGCAAGCGGCTCGCGTCGATCGGTGCCGACGAGATCCGTCGCCGGTCACTGCTCGCGTGCGGCTACTTGGTCGAGCGGTTCCCGAACCCGGGGTCTGTGATGGCCTACCTCGCGCTGCCGGGCGAAGCGGACCCGGCGGGCGCGATCGCGATGTGGCGCGCGCGGGGTGTCGAGGTCGCGGTGCCCCGGGTGGACTGGGGAACCAAGACGATGTCGGCTGCGGTGTTGCCCGAGGAACGTGGACAACTCGTTGAAACTCGGCATGGTTTGCGCGAGCCCAGACCGGACGCCGAAGAACTCGCAATTGACAGGATCGGGCTTGTGATTGTGCCCGGTCTCGCATTTACCGCATCTGGAGCCCGTCTCGGTAGAGGCGGGGGTTTCTATGATCGGTTTCTTCCGCGGCTTTCGGGCTCTACGACCACGGTTGGTTTGGTACTCTCTTGCCAGATCGTGGATCAGATCCCGGTCGAGCCGCATGACCGGAGCGTCGAGGCGGTCATCACGGACGATGGACCGGCCTGACACCGAGTCAGGGTGGTTGGTAGATTCAGGAGGAATCGGGGCATGTCGCTTCCATCACAGAGCAGATCGTTCGGTTCACGCAGTTCGCGCAAGCGGCGCCGTCGCAAAGGCCCGCCCGCTGCGGTGTTCATCGTGCCGCTGGTCCTGCTCGGGCTCGTCGGGCTCTGGTGGATCATGGGCGGCGGGACCGGCGCGAGCAATGAGATCGACCCGACAGCGCTGAACGAGCACCGCGCCGAGACAACCGGCTCGCTCGCGGCGATCACCAACGACCTTCAACGCGACGCGACCCAGACGCCCGAGCGTCCCGGGATCGAGGCCCCGCGTGAGACGACACAGAGCCGCGCTGAAGCCGAGACCGATCGACAAACACAGGCCCCGGACCTGAACGAGCGTTCGCAGACTCCGATCATCAGCGACCCTGTTGCGCAGAACAACACCTCGAGCAACGCGAGCCCGTCCGATGGCTGGGCCGAGCAGGGGACTTCGTTTGAAGAGCCCTCGGAAGATCCGTTCGAGCCCGCGGCTCAGGTCGCCGACATGCTCGAGCAGGCCACGGGGCATCTCAACCGGGGCGAACTCGTCTCGGCGCGAGCCGTGCTCAACGACGCTCTCCGCTCCAGCCAGGCGACCGAGAGCGACAGGCGTCGCATCCGTGAGGACCTGACCACGATCAACCAGGAGCTCTTCTTCGGTTCGAGCGTGTACCCGGGCGATGCGCTGAGCGAGATGTATGAGATCCAGTCCGGCGACTCGCTCGCACGGATCACCAAGAACCAGAGCCTAACCGTCGACTGGCGACTGGTGCAGCGCGTGAACCGGATCTCGAACCCGTCGCGTATCCGAGTGGGCCAGAAGATCAAGCTCGTGCGTGGCCCGATCCACGCGGTGGTCACCAAGCGGGACTACCGCATCGACCTCTACGCTGGGCCGCCCGATGACGAGAGCCAGTGGACGTTCCTCTGCTCATACCCGGTGGGCCTGGGTGAGGACAACTCGACACCCATCGGCGAGTTTGTCGTGCGGAGCAACTCCAAGCTCATCAACCCGGTCTGGCGGAACCCGCGGACGGGCGAGCACTTCGCGGCGGACGACCCAGAGAACCCGATCGGCGAGCGCTGGATCGGCATCGAGGGCGTCGGCAATTCGGCGGTCCACGAGGGCTACGGCATCCACGGCACGATCGATCCCGGTTCGATCGGAACCGACGCCTCGATGGGCTGCATCCGCATGAACGACAATGCGGTCGAGGTCATCTACGAGATGCTCGTCGAGCAGGTCAGCCGGGTCATTGTCAAGCCCTGATCCATCGGGCGGACAGGCTCGAAAGTTGCCATCTTTGAGACCGCGTTCTGAGCCTCTCAGAACGCGTTTTTTCGCGCGGATTTCTGCTCTCCGTACGGCCCCAAAAGCCGGACTTATGCACCCGCGGATCCTACAATACCAAAGCCCAAAATCGACCGCCCGGAGGCGGCGTTCGGGCAGGCTTTTCAGACGGCACGACGCGACCGACAAGCCCGCGGAGCCGGGCTTTTTTGGCGCACGGCGTCAGACGCGAGGCGAGATGGCAGAAACCAACAACGGCAACTACGGCTCGGATCAGATCAAGGTCCTCGAGGGACTCGAAGCGGTCCGCAAACGACCCGGCATGTACATCGGTGGCACGGGCATCGGGGCGCTGCACCACCTTGTCTACGAGACCGTCGACAACTCGATCGACGAGGCGATGGCCGAGTTCGCGACGTACGTGGGTGTCACCGTGCACGCGGACGGGTCGTGCAGCGTCGTCGATGACGGGCGCGGCATCCCGATCGACCCGATGAAGCACGAGGACCCGGCGCTCAACGGCAAGCCCGCGGTCGAGATCGTCATGACCAAGCTCCACGCCGGCGGCAAGTTCGGCCAGGAAGGCTCGGCGTACAAGGTCTCAGGCGGTCTGCACGGCGTGGGTGTCAGCTGTGTGAACGCGCTCTCCGACTTCCTCGAGGTCGAGGTGTACCGCGACGGCAAGGTCTACAACATGGAGTTCGAGCGGGGCGTCGTCACGAGACCGCTGCACGAGGTCGGGCCAATCCCCAAGGACGCGACCCGCAACAAGGGCACGCGCGTCACATTCAAGCCCGACCACACGATCTTCGATGACACGAACTTCAGCGCCGAAACACTGACCAACAGGCTCCGCGAGCTGAGCTTCCTGAACCCGGGCGTGATGATCAAGTTCACCGATGAGCGCACGGGTGACGGTCACGACAACGAGCCCAAAACGTTCTGCGCAGAGAACGGGCTGCTCGAGTACGTCACCCACCTGATGGGCCCAAAGAACGAGATGAGCCCGCCCGTGCATGTGGTCAAGGAAGAGGGCGACCGCGTGTGCGAGGTCGCGATGCAGTACCACGACGGGTACGCCGAGTCGCTGCTCAGCTTTGCAAACAACATCCACAACCCCGACGGCGGGACGCACGCACAGGGCTTTAAGCTCGCGCTCACACGCTCGCTCAACGGCTACGCGCGCAAGGCCAACCTCATCCGCGAGAAGGACCCCACCCCCACGGGCGAGGATCTCCGCGAAGGCCTGATCGCGATCATCAGCGTCAAGCTGCCGGACCCCGCGTTCAACAACCAGCCCAAAGAAAGGCTGCTCAACCCCGAGATCGAGTCGTTTGTGTCGCAGGCTGTTGGCGAGGCGCTCGAGGCCTGGCTCGAGGAGCACCCGCAGGAAGCCAAGCTGGTGTGCCAGAAGGGCATCGTCGCGGCTCAGGCGCGCGAGGCGGCGCGCCGGGCGCGTGAGCTGACGCGACGCAAGACGGCGCTCGAGTCGGGCTCGATGCCGCACAAGCTGCGTGACTGCAAGACCCGTGATGTCGCGAGGTCAGAGCTATTTATTGTCGAGGGTGACTCCGCGGGCGGCTCAGCGACGCAGGGCCGGGACGTGGACACGCAGGCGATCCTGCCGCTCAAGGGCAAGATACTGAACGTCGAGAAGGCGCGCATCGATAAGATGCTTCAGCACGAAGAGATCCGCACGCTCATCCAGGCGATGCGTTGCGGCATCGGCGCCGAGCTTGATCTCGCCAAGCTCCGCTACGGCAAGATCATCCTGATGACGGACGCCGACGTGGACGGGAGCCATATCCGGACGCTGCTCTTGACGTTCCTGTTCCGCCACATGCCCGAGCTGATCCGCAAGGGGCACGTGTACATCGCGCAGCCGCCTCTGTACCAGCTCGTCAAGGGCAACAAGGGCGGGCCCTACGTCCTCAACGAGAGTGCGCTCTCGGACACGCTGACGGGACTCGGCATCAAGCGTGCGAAGCTGATCGTGCGCGACATTGCCTCCGCCGAGGAACTGATCGGCGGCGAGCTCGGTGATGTCCCTGTCGAGCGCGAGCTCGTAGGCAAAGACGCTGAAGAAGCGGTCAGTCTTCTTCAGAGACTCGATCAGCTCGTCGAGATATCTGAGCGTCGCGGCACCCCCTTCGAGAAGCTGCTCGAATCGCGGAGCAGCGACCCCGAGGGAACCAACCGCCTGCCGACCCACCGCGTCAGCTGGCGCGGCGGCGAGGAACTCTGCTGGTCGGAAGCCCAGGCCCTCTCGCTCGTCGAAGAGAAGGGGCTGCGCCTCGGCGATTCGCCCGACGGTGAGGCAGACGAGACGCCGATCGCTGCGGTGCGCGAACTCCACGAGAACCGCGAACTCGAGAAGGTCTTCGCGGGCCTCAACGGGCTTGGCCTGTCGCTTGATGACTACGCGCTCGTGCAGGAAGAGTCGGTTACCGGTGCCAAGCTGCCGGCCCGGTTCCAGTGGGTGATCGAAACGCCCGGCAAATCCGCCGAGGCCGAGACTGAGAGTGACTCTGAAGAATCTGCTGCACCCACTGCTGTGCCGTCAAAGACCATCGACGCGACGAACCTCACCGAGATCGTGGGCGCGCTCCACGAGGTTGGGCGGCGGGGCATGGAGATAAAGCGATTCAAAGGTCTGGGAGAGATGGACGCGATCCAACTCTGGGACACGACCATGGACCCGGAACGCCGCACTCTTCTGCGTGTTACATGGGATATGGCAGGTCAGGCCGAGAGTCTGTTCAGCACGCTCATGGGCGAGGAAGTCGAGCCGCGGCGCAAGTTTATCGAGGACCATGCGCTCGAGGTCAAAAACCTCGACGTGTGACCAGCGGGTTGGCCAGAGCTGCTCGCCGTCAGAAAAGAAAAGAAAATAGGTTACACGTACACACAATTGAGCTCTCGACCGATGTATCCCGTGCGGGCTGAGGCCTGCCTGAGGTCGAGAGGGTGTGCGGATGCCGGGACGGAAACCGACTGAGAGACAGCCAAGTTCTGTTCGTCCGAACACGATCGGGATGGGACGCGCCGAGGTGAAAGAACTTCTCGAGCGGATGTCCACGAACGGCCAGTCGGTCGGGGTCGATGAGTTTCGCTCGTTCATGCGTTGGCCTCTGATGGGCGTGACCGCAGGGTTTCAGCTCGAAGAGAACAGCGGGTTTCGAAACAAACAAAGCCTCGTTGTGCGGAATATCTCCAACAGCGGCATCTCGCTTCTGCACTCGGCGTTCCTCTATCCGGGGACCCGGTGCCGGATCACGCTCCCACTCAGAGACGACCCGAGTAAGTCGGCGTCCTTCGACGGAGTAATCATCCGATCCATCCACGTCGAGGGAGTTGTTCACGAGATCGGCATCAAGTTCGACAAGCTCATCGACTCGAGCATGTTTGTTTCGAAGCTCGTGACACTCAAAAGCAGACCCGAGATCACCAAACCGAAGAACCTGAACGGGCGAGTGCTGCACATCGACAGCTCACAGGTCGATCGCCGGCTGATCGAGTACTTTTTGTCGAACTCGAACGTGCATCTGAGTGCCGCCGAATCGCTCGAGGAAGCACGGTCACTCGCAAAGGAACCGTTCGATCTGATCCTCTGCGAGCTGATGATGCCCGATGGTGACGGCGCGGAGTTTATCCAGTGGCTGCGCAACCAGTGTATCGACACGCATGTTGCGATTCATTCTGCGATCCCATCGAGCCAGGCCCGCGACAAGATCGAGCATCTCGAGGTGCAGGGTTTCCTCCCGAAGCCAATCGATCGGACCACACTGATCGCGGCGATGACAGATTTCCTGAGCCTTCCCAAAGCCGAGGAAAGCAGCAAACACAGTTTAGCGCTCGACCTGTCCAACCCAACCGTGATCCAAATCGTCGACTTGTTCAAGAAAGAGATCGGTCCTCTGATCGACACACTGGGTGACGAGTCGGCGCGCGAGAACGCGATGCAGCTGTACTCGGTGGCGCTCAGGCTCCAGGGTACCGCACCCACGCTCGGGTTCGAACAGCTTGGCAAGGTCGCTGCGCGAGCCGCGGAATCGCTCGCCGCGACGATGAGCTGCGAGGAATCGGCGCCGCAGCTCGATGCCCTCATTGAATCATGCAAAGCCGCCCGCGCGGCGTGAGCCCCGTTCGTTATTGGGCGTCAACACGGAACGGTCGTGCGGCCCGGTTCGGCTGGTTTGAGTTCTTGACCTACACCACCACTCCCCCCGCGGAGGTTTCCCTTATTGGCTCCCGGCGCATTGACGATCTAAGCCGTATGAGAGCGCGGCCGGTGTTGCTGCGCTATCGGGCCTTGCGGACGGGGATTGCATCGTGCAGGACATCATCGATCAACTGACATCGGCAACGTCTGGCTTCTCGCAGATCACGTGGCTCGTGCTGGGTGGCGCTGCGCTCGCGACACTCCTGCTCGGGGTGGCCTTGGGGCTCGTGCTGCACCGACCGAAGTCGAGCGGAGCGACCGACAACGACCAGCCCGGTGTGCTCGGAGCGTGCGGAGCCGCGGAGTTCGCGTGCCGGGTAACGCCCGACCTCCGAGTGACCGAGCTCTCGGCGGACATCCTGACACTGACGGGGTATTCCGCGCAGGTGCTGACGACTTCTGACGCGTTCGTACGCATGCTCGACGAGAAGGATGCGCAGTTCTTCGAGGCCCGCACTCGCAACGCGATCCAGGAAGAGCACGCGCTCATCGCTGATCTCCGGTACGAGGACGCCGACGGAAGACACCGCTGGATGAGTGTGCGCGCCGAGCCGAGCCGCGACGGCAAGGGACGGGTCACGGGGCTCAAGGGCGTTGTCCGCGAGATCACCGAGCAGAAGCGACTCGCCACGGACGCCTCGATCGCGTGGGCCCGGTTCCACGCACTTGCCAACTCCACCCCGACGATGCTCTGGGTGCTCGACGAGCACTGCGATTGCCAGGCGACCAATTCCGCGAGCGAGCGATTCGCGGGAACGACCGAGGACCATCTCAGGGGCCTGGGCTGGGCGAGCGCGTTCCCTGAGGAGGAACGCCAGGCGGTGATGAAGTTCGTGAGCCGCGCTGTTGATGAGCGGACGAGTCTGAAGCGTGACTCGGTCATGATCGACGGCCAGGGCCGGACGAGGTATGTCGCACTCAGCGCGAGCGTCGCGCGAGACGATCAGGGCGAGGCATCGGGCGTTGTGCTCACGGGCAAGGACGTCACGGACCGCTCGGAGGTGGACAAGCAGCTCGACAGACTCCGCCGGATCGTGGACGCGAGCGAGCAGAACATCGCGGTTCTTGCGCCCGACATGCGGGTCACGATGCTGAACCACGCGGCCCGGGAGCTGCTCGGGCTGAGTGAGCGCGACTCGGCGGACAACCTCGCGCTGTGGCATGTCGTCACCAAGGACACGAGCGATCAGCTCCGGGGCGAGGGCGTCAAGGCGTGCGCCGAGAACGATATCTGGCAGGGTCGGGGCCGACTCCGGATGGGTGAAGAGGACAGCGTCTCGGCAGAGCTCTGCTTCACGCCGCTGGGCGACGGCTGGCACGGGATGATCGCGCGCCCGATCGAGCACGAGCTGCAGCGAGAAGCCGATGCGCAGATGGATAAGCGCAGACTCGCGGTCGCGCTCGGCGCGCTCGAGCGTCTGTCGAGGGGAGGCTGGGCACCTGGCCGCGGCGCGGACCGGATCGTCGAATCTGTCTCCAAGCACTACACGCACCTGCGGGCGACGTACGCCACGTTCTCTGACGACGGCACCATCACTGTGGTCGCGTCTGATGGGCCTGCGTGGATGGGCTCAGCCAAGGACCGCACGACCAGGATCGATCCGGACGGTGCGCTGTTCGGCAAGCTCCGATCCGACGAGATCGTCAGGATCGAGGATGTCTGGAACGAGCCAGAGTTGGAGCAATCGCTGCTCGGGTTTGAAGAGACGTCCGCGCGATCGATCGCGGCGGTGCTCGTGGACTCGGGCGACCGAACCGCGGGGCTGATGCTGCTTGAGAAGCCGAACGCCGGCGAGTGGACCCACGACGAGACGCAGACGCTCCGGCTCGCCTCTGGTGTGCTGGGCGTGGCGCTCAGGTCCGAGCGTGACCGCCGGGCGCGGATGACCGCGGAGGCGAGGATCGCTGAGCAGACGCAGCGCTGGCGCGACGAGCGAGAGCGTTCTGAGGAACTCTCGTCGCTCGCGTCGGACCGGGCGGGTGAGGCCGAGCAGTTGCAGGCCAGGCTCGACAAGGTCGACTCGGCCTGGGCGGGCGGGCTGGCGGAGCTGGGCAGCCGGGCGATCGGCGCCGCGGATCTGGCGGGTCAGGCGCGCGACGCCGGGCTCGGATCGCTCGCGGAGGATCTGGAGAGTCTCGCGAGCGAGGCCGACCGAGCGGAGATCGCGGGCCGGATTGTGTCTGGGACGCTGAGGCCCGTGTTCGAGGAGTGCAAGCCGACCGATGTGCTCAGGCACGTCGGTGAGCGTTTCGTTGGCAAGGCCAAAGCCCGAGGCGTAACGCTCAAGATCAATCAGGAGGGCGACCTGCCCGCGATGATCGAGGCCGACCCGAGACTCCTGAAGCTGGCCTGCTGCGAGCTTCTGGAAGTCGCGCTAGGGCGCTGCTCATCGCGAGAGATGGTCGCTGTCGCGTCCGTTCAGGGCAGCCAGCCCGACGAGTCGCTCGTGGTGAGGGTCTCGGGGGGCCCCATCTCAACACCCGACGAGGCAAGGCCAGGCGCTCCGGCTGGGCTCTCGCTGCTGAGAAGGCTCTGTGAGTCGATCGGCGGCAAGCTTGAGACGGTGACAGACTCGGGCAAGACCGAGCTGGCAGTTGTGATCCCGATCGCACGTGAGGCGAACCTGAGCCTGCCGACCGACGATGCCGAGTCGGGAGACAAGGCGAGCCAGGAAGACGCGGCATAAGCGAGGTCTCCGGGATCGTCTCTGAATTGCGAAGCGGGGAAAGGGTGACCGACGGGATTTGAACCCGCGACCCCAAGGATCACAACCTTGTGCTCTGCCAGCTGAGCTACGGCCACCATCTGGTACCCGACCGGAACGCGAATCCGTGCCCGGGCGGTTGGAACGATACGGATCAATCCCTCATTGGGTCAATCCAATGTATACGAAGTCGCTTGGCCGACATGGTATACAGGGCTAATGTCAGCCTCGGACCCAGTTTTTCGGGGTTTGCCGACCACAATCGATCAGAGTGAGGCAGGGAGGATTGCCGTGTCGATCGGAGCACTTGAGTCGTTGGATCTGGCGCAGAGCCGGACTTCAGTCAACCTATCACCCGCGGAGCTGATTGAGCACGCGATCAAGCGGGGAGAGGGCACCTTGGCCTCCAACGGCGCACTCGTGTGCATCACGGGCAAGCTGACAGGCCGGTCACCCAAGGACAAGTACCTTGAGGACACGCCCGGCATCCACGACAAGATTTGGTGGGGCAAGGTCAACCAGCCCATCACGCCCGACAAGTTCTCCATCGCCGAGCAGATCGCGGTCAAGCATCTGAACGAGCAAGGGCACCTCTACGTCTTCGAGGGCTTTGCCGGCGCCGACCCCAAGCACCGTCTGGGCGTGCGGGTCGTTACCGAGCAGGCGTGGCACAACCTGTTCGCGAGCACGCTGTTTATCAAGCAGGGCAGCAAAGCCGCAGGCGGCTCAACCGACTGGAACCACGACTGGACCATCCTCAACGCGGGCAAGCACAACCTGACCGCGGAAGAGAAGCAGCAGCTGGGTGTCACGAGCGAGACGCTCATCGTGCAGTCGCTCGAGAAGAAGACCGTTGTCATCTTGGGCACCGAGTACGCGGGCGAGATCAAGAAGAGCATCTTCTACGCCATGAACTTCGACATGCCCGAGGTCGGCGTCTTCCCGATGCACTGCTCGGCGAACGTCGACAAGGAAGACCCATCGAACGTCGCGCTCTTCTTCGGTCTCTCGGGCACAGGCAAGACGACGCTCAGTGCCGACCCGAACCGCGCACTCATCGGTGACGACGAGCACGGCTGGGGCCCCGACGGCGTGTTCAATTTCGAGGGCGGGTGCTACGCCAAGTGCATCAACCTCTCGCCCGAGGGCGAACCTGAGATCTACGCCGCGATCAAGTTCGGGTCTGTGCTCGAGAACGTTGTCCTGAGAGACGGCAGCGAGCCCGATTACGACGATGGCAAGCTGACCGAGAACACGCGCGTGACCTACCCGGTGGACTACATCCCAGGCGCACAGATCCCGAGCGTTGGCTCGCACCCGAAGAACGTGATCTTCCTGACCGCCGACGCGTTCGGCGTGCTCCCCCCGATGAGCAAGCTCACGCCCGAGCAGGCGATGTACTACTTCATCAACGGGTACACCTCGAAGCTTGCGGGCACCGAGGCGGGCGTGACCGAGCCTCAGCCCAACTTCAGTCCCTGCTTCGGCGGGCCGTTCATGCCGCGCCAGCCTGTTGAGTATGCACAGATGCTCGCCGAGCGGATCGAGAAGCACGGCGCCAACGTCTGGCTCCTCAACACGGGCTGGACTGGCGGTCCCTACGGCACTGGCAACCGCTTTAGCCTCAAGTACACCCGCGCGATGGTGACGGCGATCCTCGACGGCTCGCTCGCCAGCGTTGAGACCAAACCCGACCCGGTCTTTGGGCTCAACATCCCCGTCAGCGTGCCGGGCGTGCCCGACGAGGTGCTCATCCCCAAGAACACCTGGGCGGACGGCGCGGCGTACGACGAGAAGGCAGCCGAGCTCGCCGCGAAGTTCCGCGAGAACGCGACGAAGTTCGAGATGACCGACGCGGTCCTGAGCGCCGGACCCAAGGGCTGAAACGGAGCCGATCTGGCGGGTGTACAGTTGGCCGCTCGGCGAAAATACCCGGCGCTGATTGAGAATCCTAACGGAGTGCTCCATGTCTGATCGCAAGCCCTACGTCGGCGGCAACTGGAAGATGAATACGAACAGCGACTCGTCGAGCTCACTGGCTCGTGGGGTCGCCGAGGCGTGCGAGTCTGTGCAGGGCTCGGTCGATCTGGTCGTCTTCCCGCCTGCTCCCTACCTGATCGGTGTCCGCAGTATCCTCAACTCCCGCTCGTCGGCGATCGGTGTCGGGGCGCAGGATCTCTACTTCGAGGGCGACGGCGCGTTCACGGGTGAGATCAGCCTCGCGATGGCTGCCGACTGCGGCTGCACGCAGGCGCTGGCGGGCCACTCCGAACGCAGGCACGTGATCGGCGAGTCGGACGAGCTCGTCAACGCGAAGGTCAAAGCGATGCTCGACGGTGAACTGACCTGCGTGCTGTGCATCGGTGAGAAGCTCGGAGAACGCGAGGCGGGCAAGACCAACGAGGTCAACGAGCGCCAGCTCCGCACTGGGCTCGCCGACGTCGGCCAGCGCCAGATGGACAACGTGGTCATCGCGTACGAGCCGGTCTGGGCGATCGGGACTGGCAAGACCGCCAGCCCAGAGGATGCGCAGGAGGCCCACGCCCACATCCGTGCGCTCATCAACGAGATGTTTGGAGACGACGTCGCGGCCAGGACCCGCATCATCTACGGCGGGTCGGTCAAGCCCTCCAATGCTGCCACCCTGTTCGAGCAACCCGACATCGACGGCGGCCTGATCGGCGGGGCGAGCCTGCAGGTCGAGGACTTTGCCGCGATCGCCAGGGCCGCTGCCGGGGTCTGAACTGTGCTCGATCGGGGCTCGTTCTGAGGCAATCTGCGGGGGAGAGAACCCAACTATGAGCCGGGCCCAAAGAGCTTGGCAGCGCTAGAGTTGCGGCCCGGGCAGGCGGCTCACCCGAGCCTCACCCGGGCTGTACTTTCCAGAGGGACGAACCGCTGATGGATCTGATGACGACGACACTTGGACTCGCGGCGTGGATGATCGGCCTCTCCACGGTCGCGTTCCTGTTCATCTCGCTCCTGCTCATCCTGATCGTGCTGATCCAGCGGCCCCAGGGCGGCGGGTTGAGCGGCGCGTTCGGCGCAGGCGGCGGTGGCTCGGGCCAGTCCGCGTTCGGTGCCAAAACGGGTGATGCGCTCACGATCGCAACCGTCGCGATCTTCGTGCTCTTCCTTCTGGGTGCGGTCGGGCTGAACTTCGCGCTCAGGCCCAGCCAGGCTGAGCAGGGCGAAGCCGAGCAGGCCTCGGCAATCGTCGAAGACGAACCGGCGGGCGCGGGCGGCGAGGCCGACGCCGAGACGACAGAGGACGCGCAGGTCCCCGAGGTTGATGATTCGCAGACTCCTGCCGAGAACACGGACGGCGACGCAGACGAACCCGAAACACCCTCTCCCGAACCGGATTCGGGCGATGGCGAAGGCGGCGGGCGCTGAATCCGACGCTTCACCCAAATTCGATTAGACTCTGACAAGCACTACTCGCCGGGATCGTTCCCGGCATCAAGCGAGGGTATCGCGTGATCCGCAGCATGACTGGCTACGGCGAGGCGTCGGCGCATATCGACGGCACCCACTACTTCGTCCAGATCCGTTCACTCAACGGCAAGTACTTCAAAGCGACGGTCCGACTCCAGGAGGAGTTCGAATCTCTCGAGGCCGACCTTGAGTCGCAGCTGCGCAAGCAGATCGGTCGAGGCAGCGTGACGCTCAAAGCGACGTGCACCGATGACACGGAAGAAGCGGCACACGAGGTCAACTGCAAGGCGCTCGACAAGTACGTCGAGCAATTGAACGAATCGGAGCACATCCGCTCGGGCAAGGTGTCCATCGAGATCGGCTCGCTGCTCGGCTTGCCGGGCGTAGTCCAGCCCCCGAGCGACGAGGGCGAGCGGATCGGACGTGTGCGCGAGGTGTTCGCGAGGCTTGCCAAGGAGGCAACGGGCGAGCTGATCAGCATGCGCCAGGCCGAGGGCGAGGCGCTCGCCGAGGAACTCCGGAGCCAGCTCCGTGTGATCGAGGAGAACCTGGCGGAGGTCAAGGAGCGCGCGCCGGAGGTCGTCAAAGACTACGAGGCGAGGCTCCGCGCACGGATGGACGAGTTGCTCGAGGGATCGGGCACTCCGAGCGAGAGCGTGGACATCATCCGCGAGGTCGCCAGCCACGCGGAGCGGACTGACATCGCCGAGGAGATCCAGAGGCTGGGAGGCCACCTGGAGCAGTTTGCAAAGATCATCGGCCAGCAGGACGACAAGCCCGTGGGCCGGACGCTCGACTTCATGGCCCAGGAGCTCCTGCGAGAGGCCAACACGATGTCGAGCAAGTCGATGGATACGCGGATCAGCCGTTCGATTGTCGAGATCAAAGGCGCAATCGACCGGATCAAGGAGCAGGTCCAGAACGTAGAATGAACCTGTGACAGCAGTCTTCTGAGCATGGATATGGGCGAAGAAGTGAGAACACAAAACCCGCAGTCGGTTGCGAGCGCTCAGGCGCAGGTTCATCTGTACGACGACGCGGCGAAGGTGTCCTCTGCTTCCGACACCGTGGCGGGCCAGATCGTTGTACCCAGTGCCCAGCCCAAGGCCCCTGAAGAGGCGGGAGAGATCAGGCCGAGCGTTGAGGGGTACGAACGGTTCGCGACTGGCGAACTGGCGATCGTGTGCTCGAACTACGAACTCGGCAAGATCCACAGCGTGCGCGAGTTCCGCAGGGGCTCGCGTCAGGCCCCGAAGGTTGTGCTTGAGACATCCACTGGCAGCGTGCTCATCAAGCGGCGCGCGCCCGGCAAGGCGTCCGCTGCGCACATCGCGTTTAGCCACTCGGTCCAGAACCATCTGTCTGACCGCGCGTTCCCGCTCGCGAGGCTCATCCCGACGCAGACCGGGACAGGCGCACTCAACGTCGGTGGGTTCATCTACGAGGTGTTCGAGTACACGCACGGCAAGCGGTACGACCGGGCCGTTCCCCCCACCGCCGAGGCCGGTCGGGCGCTGGCGTACTTCCACCGGTTGCTTTCTGATTACGCGGGGCCCGGCTCACCCGTGACAAGCAGCTACCACGCGGTCGCCGCGATCCCCGAAGCGCTCCGGGCGCTGCCGAGCAGGATCAAAGCAACAGGGCTTGAGGCATCGGCGAACAGCCTCGCGAATCTGTACGAGCTGGCGGTGATGCGTGTCCGCGAATCGGGCATCGCGGGCTGGCCCAGACAGGTGATCCACGCGGACTACCACCCCGGGAACGTGATCTTCACCGACACGGGCATCCGCGCGATCGTGGATTTCGACTCGGCGCGGGTCGGCCCGAGAGCGCTCGATGTTGCCAACGGCGCGATGCAGTTCTCGGTCACGCGGACGGGTCTCGATCCGATGGCATGGCCCGTCGAGCTCGATATCCAGAGGCTGCAGGCGTTTCTTGGCGCGTACGACGCGGTCGAGGGCTGCATCCTGAGCCGCGCCGAGTGCAGGGCGCTGCCCTGGCTCATGATCGAGGCGCTGATCACCGAAGCGGTCATCCCGATCGCGGCGACGGGCAGGTTCGGTCAGATCGAGGGCTCGACGTTCCTCCGGATGGTGGACCGCAAAGCGACGTGGATCGCTGAGTCGGCGCAGGAGTTGATCAGGCTGTGAGACGCACGCTCGCTGGGTTCGTGATGCTGGCTGCCCTCGCTGCCGGTGCGCAGCAGCCGAGCGTCGAGCGTCTGGTCGAGCAGCTCTCGAGTGACTCATTTGTTGATCGCGAACTCGCAGCGGATGAGCTCGAATACAACCAGAGCTACACACTCGACCAGCTCGAAGAGCAGCTCACGCGAGGCGATCTCACTCCCGAGCAGAGGCTCCGCTTGAACCGCGCAGCGATGGTCCGGTTCATCAGTGAGCCCCGTGCCGCGATGGGCATCCAGCTTTCGAACGAATCAAGCGAGCTCGGGCTGAAGATCACGGGGACCGTGGACGGGTTCGACTCGGTCGGCAAGCTGCAGACCAACGACATCATCTCTGAGATTAACCGCTGGCCAATCCGCTCTGGCTCTGATCTTCAGGTCGCGATCGTAAGCAGATCGCCCGGGGAGACGGTTCCCGTTGTTCTGCTCCGCGGGGGCAGGCAGCTGGAGATCGAGGTCACGCTCGGCGACTGGGATCAGCTTGGCACGCAGGGCGGCTTGTCCCGTGCTGCACTCCGGGCCGCCTGGCTCCACCGCTCGCGCAATTACGCGGACATCGGTTCGCCCGAGGTCATCGAGTTCGATGCAGACACCAACGCGTGGGATGCCTCGGCAACGAAACCATGGAACGGTCCTACCCCGAGGCGGGACGAGTCTGGCATGCCGCTGCGCCGGATGATCGTCGTGGGCGGTGAGGCGCGCGACAGGCCCGGGGCGCTGGCTGGGGTTCGTCTCGACAGGCCGCTCTCCCGCTCGGCGCGTGGGCGCGCGAGCGACTTCCCCCCCATGCTCCGCAACGAACTCGTCAAGACAGAGATCGAGATCGCCGCGATGGAAGAGCGCATCCGCAGAGCGCAGCTCCAGCTCGATGTGTTCAGACGCAACGGTGCGCGACGCCAGCAGATCGAGCAGACCGAGCGGCTGCTCGAGTCGTACCAGATCTCCGTCAGCGAGCTTCAGCGCAAAGCGGACCGCCTGAGGAGCGAGCTCAAAGAGCTTGGCATCCAGGATCCCTGATCAACAACCCGGTCAATCCCGGATCGAATCGATCGCCGAGGTCAGCACGGCGATCGCGCGCGCTGTCTCCGGATGTGCAGCGCTGTCCCGCGTGGCGAGTTTGATTGCGCGATCGCAGCGTGCGAGGTGGCGCTTCCGGATTGCACCGACGCCCGAGGGGGCGCTGTCGGTCCTGTTCTCGATGTCGCAGAGATTGTCGTAGCAGTCGGCGAGTTTGATGAGCCTTGCGCGCCAGTCGGCCTGTGCGAGGCGGTCGTCGTAGTCGCGCTCCCGCGCGTCTTCGGGCAGGATCATGTTCTTGGTGAGAGCCGCGACGATATCGGCGATCTCAGTACCGAATCCGTCGGCGATATCGTCATAGTCGGCGGGCGTGTCCTCGATCGTGTCGTGGAGAAACGCCGAGGCGATCGTGCTCGGATCGTCGCACCCGAAGACCACCGTCAGCGCCATCGCAACCCGCGCGGGGTGGCTCGCGTAGGGCGTCTGGTTGTCCTTGCGAAACTGACCCGCGTGCATTCGGGCGGCGAACGCCGAGGCGCGCTGCCAGAGCTCGATGCTTACCGCGGCGTTGTCACGGGCAGCTTTTGTCATCGCCTGATGCGCACGTGAGGCTTGTCGATAATGACCTTCACCTTAGCTGGCGAGCCGCCGTGCTCGTCGAAGATGAGCAGCTCGTTGATCCTGCCGATGCGGAGCGCCGCCTCGGGCAAAAGCATTGCGGTGCTCGGTCCGACCGACTTGCGCGTCGCGGTTTCAACGAAGTAGCGCCCGAGGTGATGATCGTTCAGGAAGACCTGCCCCTTGGTCAGACCGGTCAGATCGAGGTAGACAGGCGCACCATCAGGGTCGATCTCGAACTTCGTCTTGAACCAGGTCGGGGTCTTGAATGAGCCCAGTTTGTTCTTGGCGACAAGCTCGAAGTCAGACGGCGCGGGCGGCTCCCACTTGGCGAACGCCCAGCTCGCCTTGGCTGTGACCGACTCGACACCCTCTGCGAAACTCGTCGCGCTCGCGAGATCGCTTAGCGTCTGCGCCGGGTCGGGCTCGTCGCCCATGATCGCGAACTGGAGCGTGTTGTTGCCCCGATTGAGCTGGTCCTGATCGAGCGTGATGCGCATCGGTCCCGTCTGGTCGAGGAACATGATCGGCTCGTCGTTCAGGATGACGAGCGTCCTCGCAACGAGTGGCTCGAACGAGATGATGATGGGCGACTTCTTCCGGTGCACAAAGCTCCAGGTCAGCCTGTCGGGGTGCGTTGTGTCGCTCGGACGCATGTGCCAGAGGGGGCTGAGTGAGGCGAGCGGCGAAATGGGCACCGCGTGCTCGGTCGTGTGCCGGCCGGCCTTGAAGGGCTTGATCTGGTAGAGCTCGTCTACGAGACCCTTGGGCTCGCTCAGGTTCTGGCCCGAGTCGGGGCGTCCCATGTTCTCAGCAAGGACTGCGAACGTGTGCTCCGACTTCGAGAGGCTGATGACCATCGGGTTGTGGTCGGCGCCGGGGCCGAACCCGAAGACGCCGAGGTTCTCGCCGTCCTGGAAGAAGTGCAGCCTGTCGCGCGATCGCGGGGGGAGGACCTTGTGCTTTTTCCCATCGCCGGCTTTCAGGTGGATCTTGTACCAGCCGTAACCGAAGGGCGAGCCGAGATCTGCGAGGTCCGCGGGACCATCGATCGGCGCGAAGCGAGCGTTCTCGCCTGAGATGTAGTCAGAGCTGTCAACAGCTTTCCAGTCGCTGAGCGCGACGGAGGGGGTGCCGACGCGAGCGGGACGCGCATCTTCGAGCACGAACTTCTGCTTCTTGCCGTCGAGGCCGAAGATGAAGCAGCTCTTGGCGCCGGGCATGCCGACCGGGATGCCGTCGGCGTTGACGGATTCGACGCCAACAAACACGCCGTGCTCGGTCGCGTAGATGGTGTCGATCGATTCCTCGTTACCGACGATGATCGTGAATCCCTCGTGAGTTTCGATGAGGGGCGTCTTGCCCTTGGGCACATCGACGGTCAGGGGCGATCCGTTGATCGAGACCATGCCTTGCGTGCCGGCGGGGCCGTAGCACACGATGCATTTGCCAGCCAGCGCCATGGCGTTGAGCGTGCAGTAGTCCATCATGCCGCGGCCATCGAGCAGGACGTCGAACAGCACCCACGAAGCGGCTTGCTTGCCGAGGCTGACGGTGATCGAAGAGCCATCACCCAGCAGCAGGTCCATCGTGCGGACACGCGTGGACTTGGAAGCCGCTTCAGGTTCCTTGGCGAGGATGAACGCGACCGAGCCCTGGCTGCCGACGAGGTCGATGACCGCGACGGGGTCGCCTGTACTCGTGTGGTGCCGCTGATCGAGAAGAATCGGCTTGTAGTTGTGATCGAGGTTGGCAAAGACGCGTGAGAAGCTCGAAGCCATCGTCGTGACGCGGCGTATGGCGTGGAAGGACTCGCCCGCCGAGCCTGAAGCGGTGATCGGCGCGTGCCTGCCGTGGTTGTTCTCGATGAACCGGCTCGCATCGTTGCCGTCACGTCCGGGCCAGAATCCGGGCGTGAGCCCGCCCGCGACGGGGTTTGCCACGAATTGTCCGCCGCCTGCGAGCACCTCGACGAGGCGCCGCTGGATCGCGTAGGGCACGAGATCGGGCTCATCAGCGCCGCCGACGTAGGTGTTGTTGCACAGAGGCATGTCAACGACGATTCGCGGCTGATCTGGCGCGACAGAGGCGAGCTGCCTGAGCGTCGCGAGCATGTCGGCGCTGCCGACCCAGCCTTCGATCTCGCCCTCGACGCTCTGCCAGAGACTGTTCGAGTTGACGGAGGGAACGTTGAAACCCGCTTCGCGGTAGTAGCGCGCAAGCTCGCCGAGGTACGCCGTCGCCGCGGCATCATCGCCGCAGGTCCACTCCGATTCGTTCTGAATCATGACGATCGGTCCGCCCTCGCCTGGGCTCGTGACCTGGAGGTCGCGGACCTGCTCGGCGATGGCCGTGATGTACCTGCTTGCGGCCTCGAGGAACGGGGCGGATCCGGCGCGGAGCTGGATGTCTTCCTTGCGGGCGAGCCACTCTGGGATGCCGCCCATGTCCCAGCCGCCGCCGATGTAGGGCCCGGGGCGGAGGATGCAGAGCAGCCCAGCGTGGTGGACGAGCTGGATGAACCTTCGCAGGTCCCTGCCTGCGACGAAGTCGAACTGGCCGGGCCTTGGTTCGTGCATCGCCCAAGGGATGCTGGTGGCGATCGTGTTGAAACCGGCGAGCTTTGCGGCATGGATCCGATCGGCCCAGGCCTCGTGCGGTATCCTGCCGTAGTCGATCTGGCCCGCCACGAGCCAGATTCGCTTGCTATCGATCATGAAACTTTGACCGTCGTGGGTCACTGTCGCCATCGATCGGGCTCCGTTTGGGAAGGAAGAAGTGTTCGTTCGGGGGTGGGCTCAACAGGGCCGCGTGTTCGGGCTCTGCTTGTGGTTCCTGAGCCGGAAAGAACAATAGGAGGGCACTTCGAAAACCGCAACATTTTCGGTGTCAAGGAATTAGATACTGTGCCTTCATTGCCTCCTTTGGGTCATAATTCGGAGCATCTGTTGGGTAGATATAAACAGCTTGTTTGGGCTATTCCGGCGATTCTGCCCGCACTATCGGGCTGCACGGTCGGGATGGGAGACATCGATCGACGCATCGATCGCGTGCTGGGTCAGAGTTCCAACAACCTCGGTGCGTTCGTGAAGGACCCGAACTGGGACCCGGCCGAGCGCGAAGTGGAAGACATCCCGGCCAGCGAGTACCAATCGAAATCGGTCCCCACCACCAACCTGGCGCCGGGTGAGCTCGAGTACATCCCCGCCGACGAGGCGCGCGATGCGCAGGCGAGGCTGGACGAGTACCTCGCGGACCAGGAGGGAGAGAAGCTCGAGCTGACGCTCGCCGAGGCGCTGCGGATCAGCCAGACTTCGAGCCGGGAGTTCCAGACCGCGCAGGAGCAGTACATCCTGTCGGCGATCAGCCTGCTCATCCAGAGGCACCAGTTCAACCCTCAGTTCTTCAACACCACGACGTTCACCACAACAGGCGACGCGAACGACGGCAGGCACGATGTCATCCTCGACATCATGAACGAGCTTGGTGTCAGCAAGAACTTCGAGCGAGGCGGACAGGTCGCCGCGAGCTGGATACTCAACGCGAGCGAAGATCTGCGCAGCGGTGTGAGCAACCGGTACACGCAATCGAGCGAACTCGTGCTCACGGGTTCTTTCCCGCTTCTGCGGGGCGCCGGCCTCATCGCGAGCGAAGCGCTCATCCAGGCGGAGCGGAACCTGATCTACGCGGCTCGCGATTTCGAGCGCTTCCGCCGGGATCTCTTCGTCGAGATCGCCACTGACTACATCCGCCTGCTGCAGCAGCAGGACTCGATCATGAACCAGCAGCGACGGATCCAGTCGCTAGAGAATCTCCTGACCGAGACAGTCGCGAAATCTCAGGCCGGTCAGCTGCGCGACTTCGAGATCTCGATCGCCGAGAGTGATCTGCTCGACGCGAGGGCGAACCTCGCAGACCTCAAGGACAGCTACAGGTTCCTGGAGGACACGTTCAAAATCCGTATCGGGCTGTCGGTCGATCAAGCGGTAACGGTGAACCCGCTGAGGCTGGATCTGCCCGACCCGGACATCACACCGACCGAGGCGACGGTTCGTGCACTCGAGTACAGGCTCGATCTTCAGAACACACGTGACCGGGTACTCGATTCACGCCGCGCTGTTGCCAACTCACGCAACGCGCTGCTGCCCGATTTGAACGTCAACGGCCGGGTTGGGTTGCCCACCGACCCATCTGTTGATGAGGGCGGGCTTGATTTCGATCCCGACGAGTTGACGTACTCGGCGGGCGTCTCGCTCGGGCTGCCGCTTGACCGTGTCGAAGAAGAACTCCGCGTACGTCAGAGCATCATCGGGCTCGAACAGCAGATCCGCTCGTACGAGCGCGAACGTGACAACGTTGTGATCCAGGCGAGATCTGCGGTTCGGGGTGTCGAGCGCGCTCGTCTGCAGCTCACGCTCGCAGAACGGCAGGTCGAGACGAACCGCAGGCGTCAACGCGGACAGGAACTCGACCGGGACAACGTGACACCCCAGGAAATCGTCGATACGCAGAACGCGCTGCTCGACGCTGAGAACGCGCGCGACAGAGCCCAGGCCGACCTGCGCGTGGCGATCCTGGACTATTTGCTCGACACCGGGCAGATGCGTGTGACCGAGCAGGGCGCGATCGACTCCATCGGCGGGCTGGAGCTGATGGAAGCTCAGAACGTCGGGGACGACGGAGACAACGAGGGTGACGAGAACGACGGGGGCTGATCAGCCGAAGTCGCGGAGCCAATCGTTGACCGAGAGCTGCCAGCGCTCGTGGACCTTCCAGTCCTCGCCTGTTGTGAGGTGGCTCTCGTCGCCCGCGGACTTTTGGAAGCCACAAAAAGTGACGAGCTTCTGGCTGTTCGCGTTGTCGGGTTGGACCCACGCGTCGACGCGGTGCATCCCGAGGCCCTCTGGGAGATCCGCGAAGGAGTAGGACATCAGGGCGAGCAGGCCTTCCTGCGCGAAACCGACGCCGGTGCGTCTCGGATCGAGCCAGAAGTTGACATCCGCGTTGTTCTCGAAGCCCCGGCGGATCACGACGAGGTTGAATGCGCCGACGATCGAGCCGGTGCGGTTGGTTGCAATCCGGCGGAATGATCTCCCGGTCTTCTCTCCCTCCGCAGTCAGCTTGAGCTGGCGTTCGAAAACGGATTCGGGCGACTGCCCCTCGTCCGAGAGCGGGAGCACCTTGCTCAGGTGTTCGCGCGCGTTCTCGTAGAGCTCGATCAGCGCGGTCCTGTCCGTCGCTTCGAGCGGGCGCAGGATGAGCCTCGGCGTCTCGATGGTGACCGCGGGGCGTTCCTTGGTGGGCGCGGTGACGTGGACTCGGACCGGCTTGCGGGGCCCAACGCTCGGGGCACGCCGCGATTGAACGACTGATGTATCTGGCAGCATGTCCAAGCTCCGTGATCTGCGTCGCGGTGCGTAGAGTCGGTCTATGGATGCCGACGCAGCGCTCGCGTTGCGATTGATTCTGGCTATCGGCACGGCCCTGTTGCTGACCTTCACAGTTGGACGCGTCCTGATGCGGCTCGACTGGAGAGGCGCCGGTGTCGTCGGCGGTGTTTGCGCAGGAATTGCGCTCGGCCCGCTCGTTTTCGGGAATCTCTCCCCCACCTTCTACGAGCAACTCAACAAGGGAGGCATCGCGGAGCGCAATGCACTCGAGGCGTTTATCGATCAACGAGCCGAGGATGAGGCGGCGCTGGCTGAAGTCGGCGTCAGTGAGGAAGCGCTCGTGGAAGCCGAGCTTCAGAACGACGCTCGCGAGAGTCGCCTGCGTTCTGAACTCGCAATTGAACGCATAAGGTTCAAGGGCGTGCCGCTGGGTGGTGCAGCCGTGCTCGGGCTGATCTATCTGATGCTCGGCAGCTGGCTCGGGTTCGGATTGAGCCTCTCAGGTCTTCGCATCGGTACGCTGGCGGGACTGATCGCGGTTCTCATCTGGGCCGTGGTTTCGCGCAAGGTGATGGGTGTCGGCCTGACCGAGTCGGTCCTCGCCGGGGCGTTGATCGCGGGCGGGACGTGCTGGAGCAGAGGCAGGTGGAGGTACTCGATCGGGCTTGGGTCGGTGCTCCTTGTGCTTGCGGTTATCGCCGTCGCGGGTGCGACGCACGCGGCTTGGACCGCGTGTGTCGCTGTCGGGCTCGGCGCGATGCTCTCACGCACATCAAGACTGAGCATGCGCGCCAGGGCGAGGTGGTCTTTCGCTGCTCACGCGGTGCTCGCGCCGTCGGCGATCGCGCTCCTCGTTTCGGTGTTTGACCTCACGCCCAGGTTTGATCTCATCGCTTTCGTGCTCGTCGCGGGTGTCTTCGCGGGTGATGCGCACCTCATCGCGGCGTGGATCGCGATGGGCTGGCAGGCGACCGGCAGGCGTCGCGAACTCCCGATCAGCTCCTGGACTGGCGTCTATTCACAGGGCTGGACTGGCACATCGCTCGTCCTCACGGGGCTCGTGTTCGCATCCGGCGCGCTCGAGCTACACACACCCACCGGAGGAGCGATCGTGCTCGCGGTAGCGCTGCACGCGGCGTTTGTTGAGATGACGCGTCCGGCGACTGCGAGACTCCTCGCATCGATGCGGCAGGATCGCTGAGTGATCACTCGACCGTGACGCTCTTGGCGAGGTTCCGGGGCTTGTCCACGTCGTGCCCACGCAGGAGAGCTGCGTAGTACGCCATGAGCTGCAGCGGCACCACGGTCAGCAACGGGCTCAGGGGCTCGGCGATCTCGGGCACCCAGAGGATGTCGTCGGCGTGATCCTTGATCTCTGCATCGCCCTCGGTCGCAACCGCGATCACGTGGCCTCCCCTGGCGCGAACCTCGGCGATGTTCGCGAGCACCTTTGTGTACTGCGCACCCTGGTTGGCGATGAACACGGCGGGCAAGCCGTCGGTGATCAGCGCGATCGGGCCGTGCTTCATCTCCGCGGCGGGCATGCCCTCCGCATGGATGTAGCTGATCTCTTTGAGTTTGAGCGCACCCTCGAGAGCCGTCGGGTAGTTGACGCCCCGACCCATAAAGAGCCAGTTCTCTTTCTCGATGTGCTTCTCGGTGACCGCCTTGATCTGATCGGCCTGCTGGAGCACGAGCTCGATCTTGTCGGGCACGCCCTCGAGTTCACCGATCATCTGCTTGCACTTCTCGACGCTCATAAGCCTGCGCCGGCCGAGGAAGAGCGACATCATCGTGAGTACGGCGACCTGACCCGTGAACGCCTTGGTCGAGGCGACACCGATCTCGGGCCCGACGCGGAGGTACACACCAGCGTCGGTGCTCCTCGAGATGGTCGAGCCCACCGAGTTCACGATGCCGAGCGCGAGCGCGCCCTTGTCCTTGGCTTCGTCGAGCGCCGCGAGTGTGTCGGCGGTCTCGCCCGACTGGCTGATCGCACAGACAACGGTGCCTTCTTCGACGATCGGATTGCGGTATCGGAATTCGCTGGCGTACTCGACCTCGGTCGGGATCTTGGCGAAGTCCTCGAAGAGATACTCACCGATCATGCCCGCGTGCAGCGCGGTGCCCTGGCCAGTCATGATGAATTTGCGTGATCGGACAAGTTCCTTCGCGTTGTTGAGCAGGCCGCCGAGCACGATCCGGCCTTCGTCGCGGTCGATACGGCCCCGGAGCGTCGTGCGCAGAGCACGGGGCTGCTCGAAGATCTCTTTCTGCATGTAGTGATCGAAGCCGCCCAGTTCGATCTCCTCGAGCTGGGCTTCGAGCATCATCACTTTGGGGGTGACATCCTTGTTGTGGATCGTCGATGTGCGGATCGAGTCACGCGTGAGTCTGACGACGTTGTAGTCGTCGAGCGCAAAGGCGCGGTTGGTGTGCGCGACGATCGCGGAGGGGTCAGAGGCGACGACGTACTCGTCCGAGCCGACGCCCACCATGAGCGGGCCGCCCTTTCGCGCACAGACGAGGACATCGGGTTCCTCGGTGCTGATGACTGCGATCGCGTACGCGCCGGTGACTTCCTTCAGCGCAGCTTTCACAGCGGCTTCGAGATCGCCGTCGTAGAGCTCTGCGACGAGGCACGCGAGGGCTTCGGTGTCTGTCTCGGTGTGAAATGTGTGTCCACGTTTGCCAAGCCAGGTGCGGATCGCCGCGTAGTTCTCGATGATGCCGTTGTGGACGAGGCAAATCTTGCCGGCGTTGTCGGTGTGCGGGTGGCAGTTGGTTTCGGTGACGGCGCCGTGGGTGGCCCAGCGCGTGTGCGCGATGCCGAGCGAACCATCGAAGCCTTTGCTGCCTTCGAGTTTGCCCTCGAGGTTTGCGACGCGTCCGACAGCGCGCTCGATGTCGATGCCGTTGTCGTTCAGGACGGCGATGCCCGCCGAGTCGTAGCCGCGGTACTCGAGTCGCTTGAGACCTTCGACGAGCAATCCCTTGGCCGGGACGGTTCCGATGTAGCCCACGATGCCGCACATGGCTGAACTCCCCCTCCTGGGTCATTGCATAACGGACAACTCTATCAACGGCCGGGGCGGGGTCTCGGTTCACTCGGGCCCGCCGAATCCCCTTGGATCGGCGATTCTGGGAAAATGGGGTTGACAGGGGGCAAGATATGTGACAATATGCAACCATATGGTTGCACAATTAGCCGATTTCGAGCCTTTGGTCTTTAAAGCGATCGCGGATCCCACCCGCAGGGCCATTCTGGATGAGCTGCGGGCCGGGGACCAGCGTGCGACGGATATCGCTGAGCTGTTTGCGAGCGTGAGCCGTCAGGCGATCGCAAAGCACCTGAAAGTGCTTGATGAAGCGGGACTTGTGACCATCGAACGATCTGGCCGAGAGCGGCGGTACGGGCTGAAC
This sequence comes from Phycisphaera sp., assembly GCA_003712165.1. GTDB lineage: Bacteria > Planctomycetota > Phycisphaerae > Phycisphaerales > UBA1924. Next base: position 444,911 of record RHLH01000001.1, on the reverse strand, counting down.
CCGGGGCCGCTGCGACAAATTGATGAATGGCTCGACGGGCACAGGACCGCCCTGGCGCGTCGGCTGGTGGACCTCAAATCGCACGCCGAGCAGGCGGCGCGGCATGACCAGGGCGAACAAGAAACAGGAGACCGGTGATGATGACGACCAAGACCTACGCGTACGAGGGAACACACATGCTTCCGGGCGCCGCGTCGGAGGCATTCGACGCACTGACCACCCCCGCGAAGTTGCGAGTCTGGTTCTGCGAGTACGCGGAAGTAGAGCCAGAGATTGGCGGCGCGTTCCGGTTCTGGGGCAAGCACACGCCCTTTGACGCAGGCGAGGCCGGCGCGGATCAACGAATCTCGGGGATCGCGCCTGGTGAACGACTCGCGTTCACTTGGACCTGGGGCGGCGCACCGACACGGGTGACGATCGAACTCAAAGATGCGGCCGAGGGCTGCGAGGTCTTGATCAAGCACGAGGCTGATACCGAGGTTGCGGGCCACCTTGCGCGAGACATGGTCTATCTGATGGATGATCTCTGGGTGCTTTCGATGGGCAACCTGTGCGAGTTCATGCAAACAGGCCAGCCCGCGCTATTGCCGGATCACGCGAAGAAAGGGGATGACGTATTCCTGTCGCTCGAGATAGACGCGCCCTCGTCGCTTGTCTGGAAGAGCCTGACCGAGCCCGGTGAACTCAACAAGTGGCTCGCCCGAGACGCGAGTGTCGAGCTCAGTGAGGGCGGTGAGTACTCCTACGGCTGGGAAGAGAGCGACGATTCGTGCGGGTGCGTCGGGCCGACCAAAGTCCTCGAACTCGAACCCGAGAGACTTCTGATCCATGACTGGACGTACGAGGGCGACAGCACCAACCGGACTGAGTGGCGGATCGAGCCCTTGGTGGGTGATCGCTGCAGAGTCTCGGTGAGGCAGGTCGGCATCAAGACCGACAAGGAGCGAGGCGGGTACACCAACGGATGGGCCAAGTTCCTGCTAGCGCTTCGGGAGCTCTGCACGAGCGGCGCGTAAACAAGATTGCAGCATGGAGTTACACGGGGTCGATAGAGCTTCATGGACCCAACCGTTTCGTATCGGAAACTCGACCCCAGGGTGCAGGCTGCGCTGATCGAGCGCGCTGCCCTTGGGTGCGCCCGGAAGGGGCACCGCAAGATCGCGGTGTTCGGCGCGGGGCAGCACACGCGCCGGCACGGGCTTAAGCCGTTCCGTGCCGGTGGGCTTGAGGTCGTCGCGATACTCGACGATCACGCAAAGGGTGAAATCGAGGGCGTCGGCATACATCAGCCCGAAAGCTTCGCTGGCGAATGCGACGCGGTGATTGTCTCGTCGGATGGGAGCGAGGATGTGCTCTTTGCCGGCGCTTCGGCGTGGGCCATGAGCCGCGGCTGCGAGGCGCTGCGTGTCTACACGCTCCCGGACACCCCCGTCAAGCCAAGGGTCAAGACGACCTCCGAGCACGAACTGAAACGGCTCCGCGAGATGTTCACTGGCAAGCTCAACCTGGGGTGCGGCGAGGATCCCCTGCCCGGGTGGACCAACATCGACGGCGGTGACGGCCAATGGTACGAAGCGCCCAAAGCGGACGATGTGATCCGGCTCGATGTCTTCGATGCGCTCGCGCACATTGAGGACGCGTCGTGTGATGCAGTGTTCAGCGAGCACTTCTTCGAGCACTTCTCGCTTGAAGACGGACACAGGCTGATCACCGAGTGGGCCAGGGTGCTCAAACCGGGCGGGCTGGTCAGGGTCGTCACACCCAACCTTGAACGCGAGGCGATGCTCTATCTCCATCAGTTCGAGCCCGCCCCGAGCGATGTGATCGACGCCCACAGGATGAGGTGGCTCGCCGACCGGTACGAGAAGCAGCCGGGCGAGGCCCTGACGCGGGCGATGGTGCTGAACTTTGGGATGCGCCTGGACGGACACCAGTTCGTCTACGACTTCGAGACGCTGCGGCAGTCACTCTCGCTGGCGGGATTCGGCGGGATCACCCAGGCCGAGTTCGGCACGAGTGAGCACGGGCCGCTGGACGGGCTGGATCGGCACGACGGGGGCGAGACGGGGCGTTCGTGGGTTCCCCGGATGGTGCTCGCGGTCGATGCTGTGAAGAAACAGGCTTAACGACAGGCTTGGTCACTCGGGGTGAATTGAGTGCCTATTCTCATCAAGTTTGCGCCGCTCGATCGCGGCGTGACGTGACGAGGGCACAACGCCGATGCCGAAGCGCGAAGATATCCGCACAATCCTGATCATCGGCTCCGGCCCCATCGTGATCGGGCAGGGGTGTGAGTTCGACTACTCGGGCACGCAGGCGTGCAAGGCGCTCAGGGCCGAGGGGTACCGGGTGGTGCTCGTCAACTCGAACCCGGCGACGATCATGACGGACCCGGCGTTCAGCGACCGGACGTACATCGAGCCCATCACGCCCGAGGCGGTTCGCAAGATCATCGAGAAGGAGCGCGACCTGGGCACGCCGATCGACGCGGTGCTGCCGACGCTCGGGGGCCAGACTGGTCTGAACTGCGCGTGCGCGCTCCACGACAAGGGCGTGCTCGCCGAGCTCGGTGTCGAGCTGATCGGCGCGACTCGCGAGGTGATCCACCGCGCAGAGGACCGCGAGGAGTTTGCGCAAATCTGCGCCGAGGCGGGACTGAAGACACCGCCTGCGCAGACGGTCGGCTCGCTCAAAGAAGCCGAGGCGATCATGGACGAGATCGGGCTGCCCGCGATCGTGCGTCCGGCGTTCACGCTTGGCGGTTTCGGCGGGGGCATCGCGTACAACGCCGAGGAGTACAGGGACCTTGTCCAGCGCGGGCTCGATGCCTCGATGATCACCCAGGTGCAGGTCGATAAGAGCCTGATCGGGTGGAAGGAGTACGAGCTCGAGGTCATCCGCGACAGCAACGACAACTGCATCATCGTGTGCGGCATCGAGAACATCGACGCGATGGGCGTGCACACGGGCGACTCGATCACGGTCGCCCCGATCCTGACGCTGACCGACAAGGAATACCAGGCGCTAAGAGACGCGGCACTCAAGGTGATGCGCGCGGTCGGGGTTGAGACAGGCGGGTCCAACGTGCAGTTCGCGGTGAATCCGAACCCTGCCGACGGCAAGTTCGAGATGGTCGTCATCGAGATGAACCCGCGCGTGAGCCGGTCCAGTGCTTTGGCTTCGAAAGCGACCGGCTTCCCGATCGCCAAGATCGCAGCCCAGCTTGCTGTGGGCTACACGCTCGACGAGCTGCGCAACGACATCACCGGCACGACGAGCGCGTGTTTCGAGCCCACGATCGACTACATCGTCACGAAAGTCCCCCGCTGGACGTTCGAGAAATTCCCCGAGGCCGACGAGACGCTCACGACGCAGATGAAGTCGGTGGGCGAGGTGATGTCGATCGGGCGGACGTTCAAAGAGAGCTTCCAGAAGGGCATCCGCTCGCTCGACGTGAAGCGGTTCGGACTCGGGCTGGACAAGAACGACAAGTGGCTCGCGGCGCAGCGCGGCATCGAGGACGCCGAGTGGCCCATAGCGGACGACAAGCTCGTGCGAAAGCTGAGTGTCCCCAGCCAGGGACGGATGTATTACATCCGTTACGCGCTCAAGATGGGCTGGAGCGCCGAGCGTGTGTGCGAGCTGACACGGATCGACCCGTTCTTTATCGATCAGTTCGCGCAGCTCGTCGAATTCGAGGGCGAGCTGACGGCTTACTCGGGGCTTGGAGATGTGCCCAGGGAGACGCTCGCCGAGGCGAAGCGGCTCGGGTACTCCGATGCGCAGCTTGCGAACCTGTATCTCGGCGCGATCAAGACGCAATCGATCCTTGAGGTCAGGCGGCATCGCGAGTCGCTGGGCATCAAGCCCGTGTACAAGCTCGTCGATACATGCGCTGCCGAGTTCGAGGCGATCACGCCCTACTACTACTCGACATACGAGTTCGCGTCTGGGTCGGATGGAGACACCACCGAGTCGGAGGTGCGCGTCACGGACAACGACAAGGTCGTGATCCTGGGCGGCGGGCCCAACCGGATTGGGCAGGGGATCGAGTTCGACTACTGCTGTGTCCACGCGTCGCTCGCGGCGCGCGAGCTCGGGTACGAGTCGGTGATGATCAACTGCAACCCGGAAACGGTCAGCACCGATTACGACACGAGCGACTTGCTTTTCTTTGAGCCGCTGACGATTGAGGATGTGCTCAACGTGATCGAAACGCTGAACGGCCCACACAGGAATGTCTTGGGCACGATTGTTCAGCTCGGCGGGCAGACGCCGCTCAACCTTGCGCATGGACTTGATAAAGCGGGCGTGCCGCTGCTCGGGACGGCTCTGGATTCGATCGATTTAGCCGAGGACAGGGAGCGGTTCGACGACCTGCTCGAGGAGCTGGGCCTTGAGAGACCGGCGTCTGGGATCGCGCGATCGATCGAGGATGCGGTCCGCATCGCCGGCGAGATCGGGTACCCGGTGCTCGTGAGACCTAGCTATGTGCTGGGCGGGCGCGGGATGGAAATCTGTCCGGATGAGGATGCGCTCAAGCGGTATGTCGCGACCGCCGTGGATGTGTCGGGGCTTGACGATTCCCCGATCCTGATCGACCAGTTCCTCGATGACGCGACCGAGGTCGATGTCGATGTCGTCGCGGACTTTGGCGATGGCGCTGGTCAGGCGCTCGTGTGCGGCGTGATGGAGCACATCGAGCAGGCCGGTGTGCACTCGGGCGACAGCTCGTGCACGATCCCGCCCTGGTCGCTCGGGAAGTCGATGGTCGAGCGAGTCCGTACGACGGCGCGCAGGCTGGCGGAAAGACTCAACGTGCGCGGGCTCATGAACGTGCAGATGGCCATCAAAGATGATCAGTTGTTCATCATCGAGGTGAACCCCCGCGCGAGCAGGACTGTGCCCTTTGTCGGCAAGGCAAAGCACGTGCCCTGGGCGTCGATCGCTTCGAAGGTGATGATGGGCAACTCGCTCACTGATCTGGGAGCAAAGGAAGTCCCGGACACCGGGGCGAGCGCGGTGAAGGAACCCGTGTTCCCGTTTAGCAGGTTCCCGGGTGTCGATGTTGTGCTCGGGCCTGAGATGCGCTCGACGGGCGAGGTGATGGGCATCGATGTGTCGCTTCCCGTTGCGGTGCTCAAGGCATCGATGTCGGCGGGCGTGATGCTGCCCAGCGAGGGCGGCGTGTTCATCTCGGTGCGCGAGGGTGACAAGAAAGAGATCGTCCCTGTTGCCCGGGCGCTGATGGCGATGGGCTTCGAGGTGTACTCGACGAGCGGGACCGCGGCTGTGCTCGCCAAACACGGTCTGAAGCCAGCCGTGCTTGAGAAGCTCTCCGCCGGGGCGCGCCCGAACGTGATTGACCTGATGACCGACGGCAAGATCCAGCTCGTGATCAACACGCCGACAAAGACAGGCTTTGGGACCGACGAGGGCGTGATCCGGGCTGCGACGGTCAGGCTCGCGGTGCCCATCATCACGACCATTACTGGTGCCCTCGCCGCGGTGGAGGCGATCCAGGCGCTCAGGGCCGGCGATTGGGGCGTCGCGGCTCTCCAGGACTATGCGGTCAATGACGCCGTGAAAGACGCTGCATCGGTTTCCTAACGAGCTTCTCTCAGGAGGGCTCGTTCATGACTACCGCACTGATCGTCATCGGTTCGATGTTCGTGATGGTGGCGCTGTTCTACCTGATCGCGTGGGTGGTTGGGCTTTTCCGTAACGGTGAAACCCCATCGATCGACCCGACCGACATCTTTTGATCGCTTACGAAACCGGGTAGCCCATTGCGCCGAGATCAAGACCGGTCATCTGCGCCAGCGCGCTGTTGCTTGCCTCAAATTGCGCTTTGCATCGGTTCGCTATGGTTTCTTTCCATCGCGACTCGATCTTCTTGTGGCGTGACTTTGGGATAATGCCGTCGATTTTGTAGCACACGCGCTGGGCGTTTCGAACGCTCCAGGGCTGCTTGGGCCCGAGCGGGTTGCGGACCGCGAAGCGGCTGAAGAACCGAAACAGCTCGAGTGTCTGCCCGCCCCAGCCCACGTTGGAAGCGTCTGCCTTGCCGAGCTTTGACGGGTCAGCGGTGCTCCCCGCGAATTCGAGCAGACGCTGGAGATACAGAGGCTCGTCATCGCGCAGGAGTTCGAGAGGCTGGACAAGAACGTTGTCCACGCCGAACATATCCTGATACATGCGCACGAATCTGTCGTAGTGGAAGAATTCGAGTCGGCACAGTGGCGACCAGCCGGCGGGCTCGTTGCCTGTCCCGATGAACTGCTGGAGCGAGTACACCCCGCCGTTGCGTACGAATTGGCGGTAGAGCGAGAGGATCATGCCCTTCTGTTCACGGATGCCGACGACAACGCGCGAGTCGGGGAAGACTTCCTTGAGTCGCCTGGCGACGGTCGGCGCGTAGTACGTCCCGCGGACGGGCCTCGAGCTGAGACCCTCGTGCGAGAGAACTGGGATGTAGCCCTTGGCGCGGATCTCGTCGATCTCCGGGCCGAGGCGCTTGCGGGTCTCTTTCGCGTTGAATGCGAGCGGGTCGACGAGCATGAACTCGGCGACCGCGGGCGAAGCCATCGGGCCCCATGGGGAGCCGAAACCCAGGTCGTTGTTGATGAAGACCCGGTCCTGGAGCCAGGTGGTCCCTGTCTTGTGCAGGCCCACATGGATGAGCAGTCGTGTTCGGTCGCGGGTTGTGGCTTGCTCTGCTGGCATTCTGGGTCGTCATCGGCCAGATCGAGCCAGGATATTTGGAGTTGAGAGTGGTTCCTCGCTTCGAAAGCCAGGAGTCGTACTCTCTAATAAAGGACAGAGATTGTCTCTTTGAGGAGCTAGGCCGTGGATACGGGGACCGTTGTACTCATCGTGATCGGTGCGGTCACTCTGCTTGCGGTGTTGTTTGTTGCGATCGAGAAGGCCTCTAGCCGGGCGCGCGAGATCAGCGCTGCCGGGGGCGACACGGCCCGGGGCTGGATCATCAGGTGCACAAAGTGTGACAGCTGGAGGCCCGCGACCGAGGCTGGGATCATTAGGTTCGGTGCCGTCTCCAAGGGCAAACGCACGGCGACGAGGTGCGGGGCTTGTGGTCAGCTCTGTCTCGCCGCAATCGAGAAGGGCCCGGGTCCTGAGGGTATGCGCCGGATCGACGAGCACACGAACCGCTCGATCTATCCCGAAACACTGACTGCCTAAGTAGAGATCGATTAGAAATTCGCGGCGGTGAACGCGGTCGCGGTTTCTTCGCGGTCCCACGTCTCGCTCGGGCCCTGCTTGTCTTCGTAGAACGTCCAGAGCTCGAACCAGTAGCTCTTGAACTTGTACTCACCGAACGGCTCGTAGTGTTTCTCGAGTTTCTTGATGATCTGCCTGTCGGTGCCCTTGAACCCGAGCGCGGCCTTGCCGTGACGGACGGTCTCGGTGTCGATCGCAAGCCTCGAGTAGCGCCCGAGCAGCATCATGATGTTGCCTGCGGCGTAGGGTCCGATGCCTGGGAGCGACTTGAGGAACGCGAAGACATCGTCGTCCTCGGTCGATCGATCGGTGAGCCAGGCCTCGTCGATCTCGCCCTTGTGGAACAGCTTGGCGAGGTCGACGATCCTCTGGTCGCGGTAACCGACTCTGCAGCGGCCTCTGAGCGTGCCGACGCGTGTGCGCGAGATACGAGCAGCGGTCGGGAAGCAGCCCTTCTGCCCGAGGTGGCGCGCCATCTGCTTGTTCATGTTCACGGTGCTAGGCCAGGCGACGTTGCAGCTGGTGACCGTTTTGATCACGTCCTCGAACAGCGTGGGTGACCGAAAGAGTCTCGCCCGGCCCGATCTCTTCCACCTTGGATCGACGCCATGGAATTGTTTCGAGCGAGACTCGTCTTCGTCGAGTCGGAGCATGCGTGTGATCTGCGCTCTGGCTTGGGCTTGGTCGGCTCGGCTCAGGGTCCGGTCGAACGAGGCGCGAAGCTTGCCCTTGCCGGTCTGTGTGATCACAGCGGTCGCCGGCCCCTCATCGAGATGGAGCGGTCGGGTGAGCGTGTGCTTCTTGGTATCCCAGTGGTTGGGCGCGAGCACGAAGTAACCGTACGAACAAACATCGCGCACGAGGTCGTAGTCGTTTGGCGTAGTGATTGTGAGCCTCGAGCCCATCGGTTTACGCGTGGCTCAGAGCGGTGTAAGGGAAGGCGTACGTGACGAGGTTCACACAGAGCCGGTCCGCGACGCGTGCAAACATGTCGTAGTGCTCGACCGCCTGCGCACGGAACGCGGAACCCGTGACCCCGGCTTGCTCCATGAGGTCGGCGTCGGTGTTCTCGAAGAACTCCAGCATCGGGCCGTCGGCTTCGAAATGGAACTGGAACCCGAACGTCCGGTGGCCGACCTTGTACGCCTGCACACTGCTGTTGTCGTTCTGCGCGAGCACGGTTGCGCCGGGCGGTGCTTTGGTGACCTCGTACGAGTGCGACTGGAACTGAGGCGAGGTCCAGGGGATGCCACCCAGCATCGCTTCGATCTGCCCCGGGTTGGTGAGCTGGACGTTCTCGAAGCCCCACTCGGGCTTGTCCATCTTGCCGACCTCGCCGTCCAGTGCGCGAGCGATGAGCTGGTGCCCGAGGCAGATGCCGATGAGCGGCAGATCCTTGGAGTGAGCCTCTTTGATGAGTTCGATCTCCTTCAGGATCCAGTCGTCGTTCTGATCCGGGAACGCGGGGCCTCCGAGGCAGATCAGACCCTGGTAGCCGTCGAGGTCATCAGGGAGTTCGTCGCCGCCCTGGTCGACGGGGATCGCGACCTTGCGGATATCGAGCTTGAAGGCGTGGTCACGGAGTGTGGCGCCGAGGCGTCCGGCTCCGACTCTGCTGTGCTGGAGAACGAGGATGGTTGCCATGCGTTGATGATAGCTCGGCTCGCCCCCGCCGCGCGGCTGGTTCTGGGCGGTAGGATCATGGGACCTGAACCCTCGCACGATCGCGAAAGGACCCTACTTATGTACGGACTGATGCACGGACGCGCCCTGCTGGTCATTCTCCTGCTCGGCCTCACGATCCGGCCCCTGGCCGCCCACGCCCAGCCCGAGGACGAGGCGGTTCGCAACAGCGTGGTCAAGATCTTCACGACCGCTCGGACGCCCAACCTCTTCCAGCCCTGGACAAGGCAGTCCCCTTCGGAGGCGACCGGGTCGGGTGTCATCATCTCCGGCAACCTGATCCTGACGAATGCGCACGTCGTGAACTACGCCAGGCGGATCGAGGTCCAGCCCTACCAGAGCTCCGACAAGTACGAGGCGGAGATCGTCGCGATCGGGCGGGGCATCGACCTCGCGCTCATCAGGCTCGAGGACGAGAGCTTCTTCGACACGCACCCCGCGGCAACGCTGACCGAGAAGATGCCCAGGATCGGATCGACCGTGTACGCGATCGGCTACCCGATGGGCGGCGATGCGCTGTCCGTGACCGCGGGCATCGTCAGCAGGCTTGAGTTCACGCAGTACAACAACGACACGCTGGGCCAGAGGCTTCAGGTGGACACCGCGCTCAACCCGGGCAACTCGGGCGGGCCGGTCTTTGTTGACAACGAGGTCGTCGGCGTCGTGTTCAGCGGCATCCCGTCTGCTGAGAACATCGGGTACGTCATCCCGACCGATGAGATCAACATGTTCCTCGATGATGTCGAGGACGGCGAGTACGACGGCAACCCGCGCATGTTCGTTGACATGCAGACCGCTGAGAACCCGGCGGTGCGCGACTTCCTGGAGCTCGGATCGAGCGACACGGGGCTGATCGTGACCAAAGCCGAGGACGAGTCGCTGCTCAAGCGCTGGGACGTGATCTCCGCGGTGGGCGAGCACGACATCGATAACCGCGGGATGGTCTCTGTTGACGGCGGATTCAGACTGCACTTTGGCTACTACGTCGCCAAGCTCGGCAATGAGGGCACTGTACCGCTCACGGTAATCCGTGACGGCGAAGAGATCGCGGTCGACTTCCCCGTACAAGCTTCGCGGAATTATCTTCAGCCCCCGCTCGACGGCGCGTACCCGAGCTACCTGATCCACGGGCCCATGGTCTTCATGGCAAGCACGCAGGAGCTCGCGTCCGCCGCGAGCCGCGCTGCGGGCGCACTCACGGCGAGCAGAAACCCGATCGTGACGCGCCTCGGTCAGGAGGCCTCGTTCGAGGGCGAGCAGATCATCACGCTCCCCTCGCCCTTTTTTCCGCACAGAGTGACCAAGGGCTACGAGCTTGGCATCCTGCCTGTGCTGAACACGGTCAACGGCGTCGAGGTCAAGAACCTGAAGCACCTTGCCGAGCTGCTGCGCGATGCCGAGGGCGAGTTCATCGAGTTCGACTTCGCCGGGCGCACGAATGAAACGCTCGTCTTCGATCGCAAGGACCTTGAGGACTCGACCGAGGACGTGCTCGACGACGCCGGCATCCGCAGCAGAGCCTCCGATGACATCATGGATGTGCTCAAAGGCAAGTAAGCCCAGTCAGACAAACATCCCGATTGTTGCGTCGTGGCCCTCGAGGTAGTCGTGGCGCAGCGCGATTCTATTCGATATCTTTGAGAGTTCTTCGAAGACGGCAAGCGTGTTGAAGCGTCTGGCGGGACCTGTGTCGCCCGAGGGCGGCTCGCGGACAAGGGCGCTCAGGAAGTTGAACACGACGCCTCCTGAATTCAGCGCTTTGTATGCACTGGTGATGACACGCACCGCGTGATCCTGTTCGAACGTGTTGAGTGACCCGCTGAACATGATCAACTCAACGCCTCGGCTTTTAACGATGGTGTCGAAGATTGTCGGGTCTGCCGCGAAGTCACTCTCGATGATCTCGGCTTCGGGGAGGTTCTCGTCGGTGATGCGCTTCCTGCTCGCCTCGGCGAGGCCCGTCACGCCTTCGACTCCGACGTATCTGCCGTACTCGACGCCGTAGTCATTGAGCCACTTGCACATGTCGGCGGTGCCCGAGCCCATGTCGGCGATGACACGTCCAGCAAGTTTGTCGAGACTTGCCGGCGCATCGGGTTTGTCCAGCCCTGCGGAGGCGACCTCACACAGGACCTGGAACCGCTTGAGCTGGTAGTCCTTGTTGCGCCAGAGCAGCGACTCGAAGCCCGCGCCGGATTCTTCGACGGCTTCTTCGTAGGGCCTCAGGTAGTCGGCGCTCATGGTTTGGTACTCAGTGCACGCGGAGCATGCGGGCGAACTCGTCGAAACGCTCGGCGAGGTCCGCGGTGCTGATGCTTGCCAGGCGCTCGAGCGAGAACGTCTCGATAGTGAAGCTTGCCATGACCGTGCCGTGCGCGAGCGCGGCTTTGAGACGGTCGAGCGTGAACTCGGGCTTTCCACCCTGGTCGTGCGCGAGGTAGCCCATCATGCCGCCCGCGAAGCTGTCGCCCGCGCCGGTCGGATCGACGACCTTCTCGGCGGGGTACGCGGGCAGTGACCCGATGCCGATGCCTTCGTTGTCGCGCATGACGAAGAGGCAGCCGTGCTCGCCCTTCTTGACGACGACGAAGCTTGGGCCCATGTCGAGGATGTGCTTCGCCGCGGCGACGGTGTTCTGATGGCCGGTCAGCAGCTGGGCCTCGTCGAAGTTCAGGACGAGCCCGTCGACCTTGCTGACGAGGATCTTCAGATCGTCGAGGGCGATGTTGATCCAGAGGTCCATCGTGTCCGCGACGGCGAGCTTCCTATTCGGGAGCTGCTCGAGCATGCCCAGTTGAACTGCGGGATGCCCGTTGGCCAGGAAGACGTACTGCGAGTCCTTGTACTCATCGGGCACCGCGGGCGGCGCTTCTTCGAGCACGTTCAGGTCGGTGAACGTGGTGTCGCGGTGGTCCATGTTGTCGTGGTACTTGCCGCCCCACCGGAAGGTCTTGGAGCCGCTGCGGATCTCAAGGCCTCGGCGGTCGATGTTGGCGAACCCGTCGAGCGTGTCGCGGTACTCCTGGGGGAAGTCATCGCCCACGGCGGCAACCATGTTGACCTTGCCGTGGTGCTGTGCCGCGGCTGAGAAGTACGCACACGAACCGCCGAGGATATCCTCGCGGGTCTCGCCCGAAGGGGTTTCGACGGTATCGATCCCGATTGTTCCGGTGACAATTAAGCTCATGGTTGAGTGTAGGTCTCAGCCCGGCTGATTTTCTGTAGTCGCCCTTTTGGGTCGGCTGACCAGTTCCCCGCCGCAGTTGGGGCAGGCGTGGTGCATTTCGTTTGTGCAGCTGACACAGAACGTGCATTCGTAGGAACAGATGAAGGCATCATCTCCGTGCCCGAGCCTGACCTCACACCGCTCGCATCTGTCTTTCATTTCGAGTGCCACGCGACACCTCGCACCTGTTCGCAGAACGTAAGAAGCTCAACCTGAATCCCAAGAACAGTACGGATCGGGGGATTCACTTTATGAGCACAACTATACCGCCCGGCCCATGTCCGGAGTGCGGCAAGTCACTCCGGATGGGACAGTCTACGTGTGTCGTTTGCGGGTTCGATCGCATGCGGGGCGTGAACATCCACGACAAGCCGCCAAGGCCAGCGCTCTGGCGTTATATCCTCTGCACACCGATCGGTTTCATGGTGTCGGCGAGTCTATTGGCGTGGGTTATCGCACTGGTGGCGCACGGCAATCCGCCCCTCAGCAGAATGTTCTTTGTTGCCTCTACAGTTGTGGTCATGATCACGGTTGTGCTGGTGGTGAAAGCAGCCGCGGCGAGCCCGCCGGGATTCTGGCAGTGCTATTCGGGCTGGGCGCAAGATATGTACGCGTGGGATCTATACCTGGGCAGGAACGGACCGGTTGGCATGCAGGCGCTCACCGTCATCAGCACCGTGCTGATCGGTCTGTGCATCTGGCTCGAAACCGGTTTGCCCGCGAGTGACAGGTTGATCGGTCCCGCGCTGGGTGTCGAGATCACACAGGTCGATGACGAGTAATCAACCGGCGCTGATGTCGATCTCGGGTTTCCAGTCGAGCCAGTCGTTGTCCGCGCTCGTCTCGAGCTCGAACTCGTGGCCGGGCTCGACGGGGTCGCCCGCTTTGGTCGGTGTTGCAAACCCGATCGCGCCGCGGAGGACGGAGTCGAGCGAGCCCGCGGCGACCGAGAGGCCGCGGAAGATACCGAAGTCCACGCCCACGCCGCCCGCGTCCCAGAAGCGCGTGTTGTCGCGGACGAGCGGGGCGTACCTCGTCTCGACGACGGCTTCGATCTCGACGTGCACCGCGTTGTCCGTGAGCCTGATGCCCGTGACCTGACCCACCGGGATGTTGCGGTAGAGCAGCGCCGATCCGACCGAGATCGCGCCCGCCGAGCGCGCCTGCAGACGGACCAGGAGACCCGCGTCTTCCAGATTTGCAGATGCACGAACAGACTCGCTGAGCCCTTCGAACACCCGCTTGCGTGAGCCGGGCTCGTCGCCCGTGCGGACCGCGATGTACCTCGGCCCCAGAATCGTCTCCAGACCCGTCACGCGATCGAGGCTCACCTCTGGGCGCACGATCCAGAAACTAGTGCCTTGGGCCGCGAGCCCCTCCGCATGCGGCGCGAGCTCGGCGACAACGACGACGTTCTCGAGGTTCTTGTCGAGCTGAACGGTCCTGACGACTCCGACGCGCAACCCGCGGTGGATCAGATCCGCACCGGGCTCGAGACCCGAGGCGTCGGCGAATGTGATCGTGATGCGAGGCCCGCGCTCGGCGTGCGCCTGGACGAACAGCACGCCGACGATCGCCGCCAGCGCAACAAAGGGCAGCACCCAGAGCAGGCTTGCGCGCTTTGGGGCTTTCTCGACTTTGGCTTTGGGGGTCTGGCTCACTCGGCTTCCTCCCAGATCGCGTGCGGATCGAACGAGATCGACGCGAGCATACTCAGGACCACAACGAGCCCGAACACCGCGACGCCAGGTCCCGGCGCGACGTGGACGAGATCACCCAGCTTGACCGCCGCGACGAGCACCGCAACCAGAAGCACATCCAGCATCCCCCACCGCCCGATGAACTCGACGACGTGGTAGGTCATCGACTTTGCAGAACAAGAAAGCCGGCGCCCGCTGTAGCTGAGCACGAAGAGCGCCGCGAGCTTGGCGATCGGTGCAGCGATCGAGAAGAAGAAGATCGTCAACCCGATCACGTAGTGGCGCTCGGCGAGCAGCCCGATCGTGCCCGACCAGATCGACGCGACGGACTCGTGCCCGAGCCTGGAGAGCGTCATGACAGGGAGCGTGATCGCAGGGATGTAGAGCACCAGAGCAGCCGCAGCGAGCGCGGCGGTCCGGCTCTCGGCAGCCGGATGCGACCCGTGTCTGATCACACTCTCGCAGCGCGTGCACCGCGCAACGTGGCGCTCGGGAACGCTCGGGACGTCGTGGACGAGGCCGCAGGTTGAGCAGGCTCGGTAGCTGGTCATGACGACCGAAGTTTATCGGATTCCGAGCGGCTTACTTTCCCGCGTTCTTTGCCCATGAATCCCGCAATGTAACCGTCCTGTTAAAGACGAGATTGCTCTGTGTACTGTCTCGATCTTCACAGAAGTAGCCCAGCCGCTCGAATTGGTAGCGCCGGATGCCATCGGCCCAAGCAGACTCGCTGGGCGTCCTGCTTGCAAGCGCCGGCTCGAATTTCGCGTTTCGTACGACCTTCATCGAATCCGGGTTGAGGTTGTCCATGAAGCTCCAGCCGCCTTCGTCGTCCTTGGGCGCCTTGGCGGGGTGCTCGGCGGTGAAGAGCCGATCGATCAGGCGGACCTCAGCGTCCACCGCGTCGTGCGCGCCGACCCAGTGGATCGTGCCTTTGACCTTCCGCACCTTGCCCTCGGCGTCGGGTGGTGGGTTCTCGCCTCCCTTCGTCTGTGGATCGTAGGTGCAGTGGATCTCGGTGATATTGCCCGCGTCGTCCTTGATGAAGTCGGTGCACGTCACCCAGTACGCGTAGCGCAGCCTGACCTCCCGGCCTGGCCCGAGGCGGAAGAACTTCTTGGGCGGGTCTTCCATGAAATCGTCGCGCTCGATGTAGATTTCTTTGCCAAACGTGACCGTGCGTGATCCATCGTCGGGGTTGTTGGGGTTGTTGACCGCGTTGAATTCCTCGATGCGGCTCTCGTCGCCGTGCTCGCCCCAGTTGGTGATGACGACCTTGATCGGGTCGAGCACAGCCATGCGCCTTGGCGCCTCGGTGTTGAGATGGTCGCGCACCGCCGCCTCGAGCAGCCCGATGTCGTGCGAGCCCTTGTACTTCGTGACGCCCGTCGCCTTGGCGAAGCTGCGGAACGACTCGGGCGTGAAGCCGCGGCGGCGCAGGCCGCTGATCGTGGGCATGCGGGGGTCGTCCCAGCCCGTGACGTGGTTCTCGTCAACAAGTAGCTTGAGCGAGCGTTTGCTCGTGATGATGTAGGTGGGTTCGAGCCTGGCGAACTCGATCTGCTGGGGGTGATGGATAGGCTCGCCGCGGTCCTTGTTGATCGCGTCGATGAACCAGTCGTAAAGCGGGCGGTGGTTCTCGAACTCGAGCGTGCAGATCGAGTGCGTGATGCCCTCGATCGAATCCTCCAGCCCGTGCGCCCAGTCGTACATGGGGTAGATGTGCCACGTGTCACCCGTGCGGTGGTGGTGCGCGTTGAGCACGCGGTACATCACGGGGTCGCGCAGGTTCATGTTGGGCGACGCCATGTCGATCTTGGCGCGGAGGACCATGGAGCCGTCCTCGAACTCGCCGGCCTTCATGCGCGCAAAGAGGTCGAGCGATTCCGCGGCGGGCCTGTCGCGGAACGGGCTGTTGACGCCCGGCTCGGTGACGTTGCCTCTGTTATTGCGGATCTGCTCTGGTGATTGCTCGTCGACGTACGCGAGCCCCTTGGCGATCAGATCGCGGGCCCACTCGTAGAACTGGCCGAAGTAGTCGGAAGCGAAGCGGACCTCACCCTCCCACCGGGCGCCGAGCCACTCGACGTCGCCGATGATCGAGTCGACGTATTCCTGCTCTTCCTTGGCGGGGTTCGTGTCGTCGAAGCGGAGCTTGAAGGTGCCCCCGAACTGCTCGGCGAGCCCGGAGTTCAGGCAGATGCTCTTGGCGTGCCCGATGTGGAGGTAGCCGTTGGGCTCGGGCGGGAACCGGGTGGCGACGACGGACCGGTCCCCCGCGTCGCCCCACTTCCCCGACGCGATATCGGCGTCGACGATCTGCTCGATGAAGTTCCGGCTCTCGGCTTTGGGCTCGTCGGGATTGGTGTTGGTATCGGGCATGGGCGATGATAGATGCATCCTGGTCCTTTCACCGGCGGTCGTGACAACTCGAACAGGAGCGAGGAGAAATCGAACCCCAGGCCCGGCGGGCCCCGTTCGGTTTCAAGCCGATGACGGCCCCAGGCCGCGTCTCGCTCCGGCGTAACTCAATCAAGCGGATGGCGACGGACTCGAACCGCACGCCCTGTCGGGCGCTGACCGCTTAGCAGGCGGCAGCCGGTCCTCCCGGCTTCACCATCCGAACACGGAACGAGGAGGGCACGATCCCCAAGCCATCGCTGGCTTCGCGCGCATTCCAAGCGCTGGCGACGCCTCCGTCGCTTCTCGTTCCATCAGTCAGGAAGATGGGGGACTCGAACCCCAAGCCCGGGTGTGCTCCGCCCGCTTTCGAGGCGGGGGCGGCTGCCTCGCCGCTTCACCTTCCGAACCATCAACTCAGACTCGGACCGGGGGTTGCAAAAAGAACAACCGGCCGACCCGAGGGCCAACCGGTTGATGGTGTGTCAGTCATTTACCAACGCACAATCACACAGCGACCCAATCGGGACTGCTTTGACTACTGCTTGATTGCAATTGGGTGCACTTCATTTGGTTTGAGTATCGACAGAATCGGGAATCAAGTCAACTCATAATCACAGAGATCACACAGTTTCCATCGCCGGGTAATCCGTGTACCCCGTGGCGTCACCGCCGTAGAACGTGGACTGGTCTGCGTCGTTGTACGGGCCGTCTGTCGCGATGCGCTCGGGTAGGTCTGGGTTGCCGATGTACAAGGTCCCGAACGCGACCGCGTCGGTCTTGCCCTCGCTGATGCGCTCTTCGGCGTCCTCGGGCGTGAGCCCGCCGTTACCGACGTAGATCCCGCCGCCCGCGTTCTTGAAGCTTTCACGGACGACTGTGTGCACGCGCTCGTTCTCGTCGTCGCGGACCATTCCCGCGAAGGCCTCGACGGCGTGGATGTACGCGAGCTTGAGCTTTCCGAGCTCGGTCGCAAGTTCTCCGAACGTCTCGGCGGGATTCGAGTCGTTGATGTCGTTGAACAAACCGAGCGGGCTGACGCGATAACCGACGCGGCCCGCACCGAAGACCTCGACGACGGCTCTCGTGACCTCGAGCGGCAAGCGGATCCGATTGGCGACCGACCCGCCGTAGCTGTCGGTGCGCTGATTGGAACCGTCGCGGGTGAACTGATCGAGCAGGTAACCGTTGGCGCCGTGGATTTCGACGCCGTCAAAGCCGGCCTTCTTCGCGTTCAGCGCGCCGACACGGAACTGCTCGACGATGCCCGGCAGTTCGCTCGCGTCGAGCGCTCTTGGCTCAGAGACCGGAACCATGCCCGACTCCTTGCTCGTGTATGTCTGTGATTCCGCACGGATCGCCGAGGGCGCAACGGGTGTCGCGCCGTCTGGCTGCAGATCGGTGTGGCTGATCCTGCCGACGTGCCAGAGCTGGAGGAAGATCTTGCCGCCCTCTTCGTGGACAGCATCGGTGACATTCTTCCAGCCCTGGATCTGTTCATCTGTGTAGATGCCGGGCGTGAAGGCGTAGCCCTTGCCCTGCGGGCTGATCTGTGTCGCCTCGGTGATGATCAACCCCGAGCTTGCGCGCTGGCGGTAGTACTCGGCGTTGAGGTCCCACGGCACATCGCCCGGCTGCTGCGAACGCGAGCGGGTCAGAGGAGCCATGAAGACGCGGTTCTGTGATTCGATCTCGCCGAACGAGACGGTGCTGAGCAGATTCGTGTGTGATGACATCTGGCGGGTCTCCTTCCTGGTGCCCGGGCTCTGTCAAACCCGTGGCACTGGGCCTGGGGGAACCTAGCATTCTAGGTCATTGTTCCAACGATTCTTGCAAATACCAATATTGAATCGTCTAATAACGCCTAACCCGCTGTCTCGTCTGGCATTGGGAGCACTCGAAGGCCCATCGCAGCCGCGAATGTGTCGGCCTGGTCGGGTGTGATGACCGCCCCGAGGAGTTCTTCGGGTCCCACCGCGATGCCCTCGACCCTGCTGCCCCGGAAGTCCACGTGCCGAAGCGGCGAGCGGAGCAAGCGGGCCTGCCGAAGATCGCAGCCCCGGAACGCGATGCGCTCGAAACGCGATTCCTCGAATTCGGTCTCGCGGAGATCGCAGTTCTCGAACCAGCATCGCTCAAACTTCACGCCGAACGCGCGCCCGAGCTTGATCTGGCAGTTGATGCACACAAGATCGCGCAGTGTGGCGCCGGAAACATCAACGCCGAGCAGCTGACAATCACGCAGGACGACTCGAGATGCTCGCAGATCCATGAGCGCACTGTTGCGCAGATCGCACGTCTCAAGTGTTGCGTCGCGCGCGATCAGATTTGGATGCGAGCCGATCAGGCGTGAGGTCCTGAACGTGTGCAGCTTGATCTCGTTGCTAGCCGGATCGATGTCAACACCCGTGAGCGACCGCTCGGCTTCCTCAGGTGCTTCGACCTCGGCTTGTTTCAGGGGCTCGGTCATGCGTCGAGTGATTCGAGCAACCGCGCCACGCGAGCCTGGACGGTGTCCTTGCCGAGCGCCGCGAGCGTGACGCCGAGCGGCGGGCTGACGGCGCTGCCCGTCATCGCGACGCGGATGGGCTGCGCGAGCTTGCCGAGCTTGATGTCGCCCGATTCGCAGTACGACGCGAGCGAAGCCTCGATCGCGTCGGGCGTGAAGGGATCGATGCCGACGATCTCGGGCGCGAAGGACTTGAGGAGTTCAAGCCCAGACGGCTCGCCCTTGTTCACGTGCTTGGCGACCGCCTTCTCGTCATACTCGATCGCGTCGGTTTCGGTGAAGAGGAAACCGATCGGTGCTCGCGCCTCGCTCAGCGTGACCGCCCGCTGCTGAACCGCGGGCGCGAGCATGAACATCGCGTCTCTGTCCAGCGTTTCGAGCAGTTCAGAGTCATACCTGTCGCACCACGTGCGCCACGCACCGACGAAGTCGCCCGGGTCCATGGCTTTGATGTGGTCGAAGTTGAACGCGCGGAGCTTCTCGCGGTCGAACTTGCTGGCTTTCTTGCCGACGCGATCGAACGCGAACTTCTCATCGAGGTATGCGCGGTCGAAACGCTCGATCTCGTTGCCCTCGCTGTCGCGCTGGCCGGGATTCCAGCCGAGCAGCGCGATGTAGTTCACGATCGCCTCGGGTAGGTAGCCCGACCTGCGAAAGTCCTCGACATCGATCTCGGGCAGCGCGACGTCGAGTTTGTCCGCAAGCCCGATCAGGTTCTGCTGGGGAAGTTGGACAGTCTTGTCCTTCTGCCAGCGGGCGAACTCGTCGCCTGGCACGCCCGCGTCGGTTTCCGTGATGTTGCCCGCTGCCTTCACCGCGGCGCGGACGGCTTTGTCCTTGTCGCGTTTGCTCATCTTGGAGCCATCAGGATTGAAGATCAGGGGCAGGTGCGCAAAGCTGGGCTTCTCGATACCGAGCGCCTTCATCAGCGCGACGTGGCGCGGTGTGTTGTTCAGGTGCTCCTGCCCACGGACGACGTGCGTCACGCCCATTTCGTGGTCATCAACGACAACCGCGAAGTGGTACGTCGGGAAGCCGTCACGCTTGCGGATGACGAGATCATCGAGCTCTTCGTACGGGAACACGACCTTGCCCAGCACTTCGTCCTCGATGGTCACCGCCTCGGCGGGCATCTTGAAGCGCAGCACGTGCTCTTCCGACTTTGCCCGCTTGAGAGCCGCGGCGTGGTCGTAGTCGGCGCTCTGGCGGTAGATGAAGGTTTTCTTCTCTTTCTCCGCAGCTTTGCGCATCTCGCCCAGTTCTTCGGGCGTGTCGAAAGCCGGGTACGCGAGTCCGAGTTCGATGAGCTTGTCGAAGTAGCGGTCGTAGATGTCTCGTCGCTTGGATTGGTAGTACGGGCCGACGCTGCGGTCGTCCCCGCCGCAGCCCTGAGCCTCTGGCCCATCGTCCCAGCAGATCCCGAGCCAGGCGAGGTCGTCGAGGATGCCCGCAGCGGCAGCTTCGCTGGAGCGTTTCTGGTCGGTGTCCTCGATGCGGAGCACAAATCTGCCCGACTGTCCCCTGGCGTAAGCCGCGCAGAACAAAGCGGTTCTGGCGCCCCCGATGTGGAGGTGTCCTGTGGGCGAGGGTGCAAAACGCGTGATCGGGGTGGTCATGGCAGAGGATAGGTGGTTCGCATTGTGTTTATCTCGTTCCGGAAGCGTCGGCGCGATCGTGAAGATCATGTATACTGGTTTGGTTCCAGACAGGTGCGCCTTACGGGCGGGCCTCGGCGGGGTGCTTTGGTGGGCGCCCGCATCACACGCCGGACCTAGTCGCGCAGGGCGCGCCATACACAACACGTGTTGGCCGCCCGCGGCCCCCACCATCGCCCATCCCGCCCGTGCGCCAATGGACGAAGGCCAGCGAGCTGCCTCGAAAGGAGGGCCGCTGCCATGGCCACTGAACGTACGCCTGCTGAAATCCGCAACATCGCTCTTGTTGGACACGGTGGATCAGGGAAGACCACCCTTACCGAGCGATTGTTATTTTCAGCGGGCGTCATCCAACGGATGGGATCCGTGGAAGAGAAGAACACAGTCAGCGACTGGTCCGAAGAAGAGCACCACCACGAGCACTCGCTGCGCCAGACGATGGTCCACTTCGACGCCAAGAGCCACATGTCGGACAAGTCGGTTACCGTCAACCTGCTCGACACGCCGGGCCTGGCTGACTTTCTTGGTCACTCGATCGCGGCGCTGCCCGGTGTAGAGACGGCGATGATCGTTATCGACGCGGGCAAGGGCATCGAGACTGTCACGCGGCGCATTTTCAATGTTGCCAAAGAACGAAACCTGCCGCGCGCGATCGTGATCAACAAGATCGACGAGGACAACCTCGACTTGGAGGGTCTCGTCGAGCGCATCCGCGCCGCCTTCGGGTCCGAGTGCCTGCCGATCAACCTGCCGACCGCGGGCGGCGAGAACGTCATCAACGTGTTCGAGGCCGAGCACGCGGAGAACGGTGACCCGGTCTTCAGTTCCGTCGAGGAAGCCCACCAGCAGATCCAGGAACAGGTCGTCGAGGTCGATGAATCGCTCACCGAGACGTACTTCGAGGGCGGCGAGCTCGATCCGAAGAAGCTCCACGCCGCGTTCGAGCAGTGCATGAGAGAGGGCCACCTGGTTCCGATCTGCTTCTGCTCGGCCAAGTCGGGCTCTGGCATCGATGACCTCATGCATGTGATCGTTGATTACATGCCAAGCCCCCTCGAGGGCAACCCGAGGCCCTTCGTGAACGAGGACGACGAGGGCAACGAGAACGATTACGGCTACGAAGCCGACGCCGGCAAACCCCTGCTCGCGCACGTCTTCAAGGTTGCCAGCGACAAGCACATCGGCAAGCTCGGTGTCTTCCGCGTCCACCAGGGCATGATCAGGCCCAAGGACGAGGTGTACATCGGTGCGCACAAGAAACCGGTGCGCATCGCGCACCTGTACAAGCGGCTGGGCAAAGAGAACATCGAGGTCGATGCGCTCGGGCCTGGCGACATCGGCGCCGTCGCGAAGATCGACGACATCCATTTCGGCTCTGTGCTCCACGGCGATCACGATGCCGACCAAGTGCATCTCAAGAAGCTGCCCCTGCCAAAGCCCATGTACGGGCTCGCGGTCGAGCTCAAGAACCATAAGGACGAGTCGAAGTTCGCGCCCGCGACACACAAGCTCATGGAGGAGGATCCGTGCCTCGTCGTCGAGCGCATCGCGGCAACGAACCAGACGGTCATGCGTGGGCTGGGCGAACTGCACCTGAGAGTCATCGAAGAGAAGCTCAAGGATCAGTACGGCGTCGAAATCGAGACCTCGATCCCCAAGATCGCATTCAAGGAATCTGTCAGCGCCAAGGCAGACGGGCACCACCGCCACAAGAAACAGTCGGGCGGCTCGGGCGAGTTTGGCGAGGTCTACCTCCGCGTCGAGCCACTTCATGTCGAGGACGCCGCGGCGGACGAGCCGGCGTTCGAGTTTGTCAACGCGACCGTCGGCGGGTCGATCCCCAAGCAGTACCTCCCCGCGATCGAGAAGGGCATCCGCGAAGTACTTCGCGACGGCGCTGTCGCGGGCTACCCGATGACGGGCGTCAAGGTCGAGGTGTACGACGGCAAGTTCCACGCGGTGGACTCGAAGGAGGTCGCGTTCATCAAAGCCGGCAAGCGCGCGTTCATCGACGCGGTGCAGAAGGCCAAGCCCATCCTGCTCGAGCCGTTCGTGCACCTGGAAGTCACGATCCCCAACTCGTACATGGGCGACATCGCGGGTGACCTGTCCACGAAGCGGGGCCGAGTCGAAGACACGGAGATGATCAGCGCGGATACCGTTATCGTGAAGGCGCAGGCGCCGCTCGCTGAACTGCAGAACTACTCGACGCAGCTCAAGAGCATCACCGCCGGGTCTGGGTCGTACACGATGGACTTCAGCCACGCGGAGCAGACGCCGCCCAACATCCAGGCGGAGGTCGTTGCGCAGTTCAAGGGTCATGGCGACGACGACTGATCGGAACCCTCTGGTACACACATCGGGCCTCGTCCATCTTTGGGCGGGGCCTTTCTTGTGCGCTAGAACACCGATCTCATCGGCGATAAACCGAAACGGACGTTGGCGCGACTCATGCCATCCATCCGATGACCAACGGACCGGGTAAACTAGTTCTCGGAGGATTGATGGACCGGGTCAGCTTCACACAGCACACGCAGCCGACGACGCAGAACACTGCGCCGGCGCGCACACCGAAGCTGATCGACCCATCGGCGAGGCTCCGCATCGCGGACCGCGCAGACACCGCCGAGTTCTCGAGTGTTTCAAAGTCGCAGCAGGTGCAGAAAGCCGTCGCCGCTGACAGCGTCGAGCGGCTGATCGCTGCCCGCGTCGTCGCACCCGCAGCGAAGACCGATGCACCGTCACAGAGCGCCCCGACCGTTCAGGGCAACGCCGCGATGAGGTTTTACACGAACCCATCCGACCAGAACGCGGCGGCGACGCTCGGCGCGGGCTCCAAGCTCGACGTGCTGGCCTGATCCGGTTGCTCATTCGTTCGCCCGCTCGGTGCTGATACGCTTGACGCGTGAACACCACCAGACCAATGCCGTCACCGGTCGCCTCGAACTGGAGGCTCGATCCGGATATCGTTTTCCTGAACCATGGCTCTTTCGGCGCGTGCCCGGCTTCTGTGATCGAGGCGCAGCAGGCAATGCGCGACAGGATCGAGCGCGAACCCGTCCGGTTCTTCTGCCAGGATCTCTTCGATCTGACGGATCGGAGCCGAAACGCGATCACGCGGGTCATCGGCGGACGGCCCGAAGACTACGTGTTCCTGCCCAACGCAACGCAGTGCGTGGCGACCGTGCTGGATAACGCGCTAGCGGGCATCGGGCTCGAGGGCGGCAGGCCTCTTGGGCCGGGCGATGAGATCCTGATCAACGAGCACGAGTACCCGGCGTGCCAGAACATCGTCCGCCGCGCCGCCGAGCGGGTTGGCGCAACGGTCATCAGCCCCGCGATGCCCTGGCTTGACAGCGGCGAACCCGTAACGAGCGATCTGCTCTACGAGATCATCATGGACGCCGTCACCGAGCGTACGCGTCTTTGCATGTTCAGTCTCATCACGAGCCCGACGGGTCTGGTCATGCCTGCCAAGCGCATCTGCGCAAAGCTGCGCGAGCGTGGGATCCCGACGCTCCTCGATGCCGCGCACGGGCCCGGCGCGATCGACCTCGATGTCGATGATCTGGGCGCGTCGTTCCTCACATCCAACTGTCACAAGTGGCTCTGCTCGCCCAAGGGCTCGGCGCTGCTCCATGTGCGCGCCGAGCACCAGCAGGGATTCAGGCCTCTGGCGCTCTCGAACTTTGCCAACGCTCCTGAGGGCACGAAGCGGCGCAGCAAGTTCAATCTCGAGTTTGACTACATCGGGACCAACGACCCGACCGCGAGGCTCGCGATTGCAGATGCCGTGGAACTTGTCCCTCTTGCAGCCCAGCGGAGTTGGAAGGAGATCACGGCACACAACCACGATCTCGTGCTGGCCGGCAGAGATGCGCTGGTCAACAAGCTCGGCACGCATGTCCCCACGACGGACGAGGTCATCGGGCCGCTGGCGACCGTTCCACTGCCCGATGTTCCCGCGAGCAGGCTGGACGCGGTTGCAAACAGACCCACGCTCTACTCGAACGCGCTGCAAGACGCCCTCGTGGAGCGGCACGACGTGCAGGTCCCGGTCTGGGTCCCGAGCGCGTACCTCGGCAAGCCCTTCGACGGCAGGCGGTACATCCGACTGAGCGCACAGGTCTACAACACCATCGAGCAGTACGAGTATCTAGCTGATGCGTTGATTGAAGAGCTCGACCGAGAGTCGAAGCTCTGATCACATGCCGTACACGGGGTAGAGCTTGTCCTTGAGGTATTTCACGAGCGGTTCAGCGCTGAGCGGCTTGCCCGTTGCCTTCTCGCAGAGTTGCGCGGGTGTGTAGCGCCTGCCGTGCTGGTGGATACGCTCGCGGAACCACGTGAGCAGAGGCGCAAACTCGCCCGAGGCGATCTGGTCGTCGAGGCTTGGGTTCTCCTCGTGGACCTTCGCCCAGAACTGCGCGGCGTACAGGTTGCCGAGCGTGTACGTCGGGAAGTATCCGATCAGACCGAACGACCAGTGCACGTCCTGGAGGACGCCTTCTTTGTCGCTCGGGACGTCGAGGCCCAGGTAGGTCTTGTACGCGTCATTCCACGCGGCTGGGAGATCGGCGGTGTCCAGATCGCCCGCGAGCAGCGCGCGTTCGAGTTCGAAGCGGATCATAATGTGCAGGTTGTACGTGCCCTCGTCGGCCTCGACACGGATGAGCGAGGGCTCGGCGGTCGTGATCGCGCTGACCATCGACTCGGGAGTCTGGTCCTCGATGACAGACCCGAGGTGTTCTTTCGCGTGGGGCAGCGCCCACTTCCAGAAAGGCAGGCTGCATCCGACCGCGTTCTCCCAGAGCCGGCTCTGGCTCTCGTGTATGCCGAGGCTGACCGCCTCACCGCAGGGGAGACCGGTCTGATCGGGCAGACCACCCTGGCCGTGCGGCTCGCCGAGCGGGAGCCCCTGTTCGTAGAGGCCGTGACCCATCTCGTGCATGATGCCGAAGAGAGAGTCGGTCCAACTCGCCTCGCGGTAGCGCGTGGTCATGCGCGTGTCGCCCGGTCCGACGCCCTCACAGAACGGGTGCGTCGTGATGTCGAGCCTGCCTCTTGAGAAATCGAACCCGCACGCTTCGGCGACGAATTTGCCGAACGCCTCCTGCTTCACAGGCTTGATCGGTCGACTGAGAACTTCACGGTTTGGCGCTTTGCCGTTCTCTTTGATGTCGAGGACGAGATTCGAGATCTGATCTTTGAGCGGCGTGAAGATCGCCTCGATCTCGCTCGCCTTCGCGTCGGGCTCGTAGTCGTCGATGAGCGCGTCGTAGAGCTCGCCCTTGCTGTCTGAGAGGCACTGCGCTTTCTCGCGGGTCAGTGTGAGCACCTTGTCGAGCCAGGGCTTGAACGCGCCGAAGTCTCCGTTCTGGCGGGCTTCCTTCCACGCGTGCTGCGCGCGGCTGGTCGCCTCTGCGAGCGCCGAAACGAGTTCGCCCGGGAGCTTGGTGCGCTTGTCGAAGTCCTTGCGCATCTCGCGGATGTTCACGGCCTCGGGAGTACCGCCCTCTGAGAGCGATGCGTCGGCGGCGCACGCGCCGATGAGATCACCCAGCTTCTTGTCGGTCAGCATTTTGTGCTGGAGACCGGCCATCAGTGCGACCTGCTCGGCTCGCGCGTTGGCGCCGCCTGGGGGCATGTAGGTCTCCTGGTCCCAGCCGAGCAGAGCCGCGACGGACTTGAGGTGCGACGCCTTGCGCGCGAGTTCGGAGAGTTTAATGTAGTGGTCGGGGTGCTGACTCAAAATGGATGCTCCTTGCTGATCGGAAAGGCAGTTAGGGGAGGTTATTGCCTCGATCGTAGTGCCTCGCGCGCGTTCTGGAGGGAGATCAGGCTGTACGACGTCACGAGGATGGGGTCCGCCTCCATCCAGCGGTCGTCAACGATCTTGAACGACCCGTCGGGCTGCTGGAGGGATTCGAGCTGTGTCACGAGATCCTCGGCCCAGTCGCGTCTGAGCATCATGTCCTCGATCTGCACATCGATGTATTTTTCGCCCCACTCGTTCATCGCACGACCGAAGACGAGAATGAAGTAGTAGTACCCCTCGGTGCCGATGCCTGGGTTCTCTTCGAGCGTGTAGTTCTGGGCGATCCATTTTCTGGCTGCGATCACTCGCGGATCTGAGCGCTCAAGCTGCGCGAAGGCGTAGCTCTTGAACCCCGCGTAGGTCATCGAGCCGTACGCACGGAGCCTGCTGACCTCGTCGCCCGAGGTCGTCGTCTCGGTGATAGTGCCTGCCTTTGACTCACCGATCCCGAGTTCGTTCTCGTCGGATGAGGGGCTGGTCGCGTAGATGAACCCGCCCTGCGATGACCCGTCGGCGTAGGGCATCGGATTGGTTGCCTCGTTCATCTGTGTGCGTTCGAGGA
Organism: Phycisphaera sp.; assembly: GCA_003712165.1. Taxonomy (GTDB): domain Bacteria; phylum Planctomycetota; class Phycisphaerae; order Phycisphaerales; family UBA1924. The sequence continues at coordinate 418,116 of RHLH01000001.1, read as the reverse complement.
ATACGAGCGCTCGCTGCACCGCGGGGTCATCGCCCGGGACGCCCGCGTCCTGCAGAGCCTGAAGCCAGAAGTTGAGGTTCGAGTTGTCGGGCCTGCTGTTACTGCCGTACCCAACGCCGCCGAAGAACGGGTGCTCACGCGCGACGGGCTGCACTTCGACCTGCAGCGCCGCGGGGGGGCTGGCGCTCCCGCCCCACTGCAATTCGCGCAGAAACGCGATAGCTGGCTCGACGCTCTCTTCCGCTTCGGGCAGCTCCTCTCGCGCCAGCGCGAGCGCGGACAGGCAGATCGCGGTGTTGTAGCTGGCGAGCACCCGGTCGTAGATCCCGCCGTCGTCCTGGCGGTGGCTCAGGATGTAACCGAGGCCCGCCGCGACGTGCTCGTCGCCCGAGTTGATCTCAGGATCTAGCAGCATGCCCGTGATGACGAGCCCTGTGATCGCGGGGAAGTTTGGTCCCTCGTCGCGCACGGCCCAGCCGCCTGATTCGTGCTGCTGGGTGCGCAAGAACTCGATCGCCCTTTCCGCGACCCGCTCGGCGCGATCGTCGAGCGATTCTTGCGCCGAAGCGCCGAAGCACAGAACAGAAGCGAGCGCTGCTGACAGAATCCGTTTCATGGTGTGTCCTCCCGACCGGGTGTACCAGGAACCACCCGGTCTCGCTGCTCGGCGTCGAGCATAATCGCGCACGCGGAGACCACTGCGGTCTCGATGCGCATCACGTGCGTCCCGAACGCGCACACACGAGCTCCGCTTTGTCGCAGCTTGTCCAGCTCGCTCTGCGACCAGCCGCCCTCCGGCCCGACCGCGAGAGTGATGAAGTTGCTGCCGGTAGGTTTGTAGGGCTCGCCCGAGGCGTCGGCGACGACAAGATGCTCGCCCAGGCCCTGCAGATCATCGATAAACGTGCGGGGCGCGATCTCCATGAGCCAGGCGCGGCCGCACTGCTTCGCCGATTCCTCGACAACCCGTTCGAGTCGTGAGAGCTTGCCCTCGCGCGGATCGACGACGGCTCGCTCTGAGATCAGAGGCCCCCACGTCGCGGCACCGACCTGGCTGAGGGCGTCCACCATCGACTCGAGCCTCGGACCCTTGGGCACCGCAGATCTGACATCGATGTGCGGGATGTCCCGGGGGGCTTCTAAGACGCTTTCGACCGTGAGAAGGAGTGCCCAGCCGTCGCGCTTGCCGAGTTTTTCTGAGCCGAGGACAGAGGCGTGTGCGAGTGTGCCGGAACCATCGATAACCTCGAGCCTATGCCCGGTTTCGAGCCTTTTAACTCGGAGGGCGTGGCGGGCTTCTTCACCAATTATGCGGACTTCATCGCCCGGGGCTGGTGTTGCCCCCTCGAACTGGTAAAAGATGCGGTGCATGCGTTCTTCCAGACTAGCACCTGAATCTGGTTCGAGTGGTCCGGTATCCCTTGAGTGGGAAGAGGTTCCCGCCGATCATGGGGCCGAGGCCAGCCGCACGATGCCCGATCAGACTCAAAACCCGGCCAACGAGAAGCTCGAGGAGCGCATCGACCAACTCGTCACTGAGATGGGCGATGCCACCGAGAAGCTCAGGGAGCAGGTCGCGCAGGCGGAGCTCACCGACGAGCAGTTCGACGAGCAGTTAGGCATCGCCTCGGCGGTGTCGCCCGATGAAGCTCTCGCGACCCCCGAGCCTGAACCGGAACCTGAACCCGAAGCCGAGTCTGAGCCAGAACCTGAGGATGTCGCGGCACCCGAGGCACCCGCTGAAGAACCAGCCGCTGAGGAATCGGCAGAGGCTGAGGACGCCGCTGCCGAGGAGCAGGGCACGCTCGACGAGCAGGTCGAGGGCATGCTCGAAGAGGCAGCCGCCGAGGACTCAGCTGGCGATCAACTGGCAACGGAGATTCAGGAGAAATCGGCGGTCGATGTTGTTGATGCCGAGCTTTCAGAACTTGCCGACGAGATGCTCGACGGCGACTTCGACGACGGCGATGCCGTGCTCAAAGCCGGGATGAAACCCGCAGCGGCTCCCAAGCCGGCGAGCGAGTCTGATTCTGAGGCCGCTGCAGGCGACGACGAACTGGACGGCGACTTCGACGACGGCGCCGATGTGCTCGAAGCGGGTGAAATACCCGCACCGAAACAGCCTCAGCCAGCTGAAACCGAAGTCGATGCGTACGGCGGCGCCGACGATCTCAACGGCGACTTCGACGACGGCGATGATGTCCTTGCCGGCGGTGAGCCCGAGAGCCCGGCATCGAAAGCCAAGGCGGCGCCATCGACAGCCGTCACGAACGACGAAGAAAGCGCAGAGCCCGAAGCTGTTGCGGATACTGTCGCAGAAGCCATCGCGGAAGAAGCGCCGCGGGCCGAGGCGGTTGACACCGAGAAAGCAGCCGAGAGCTCGCCAGAATCAGAGCCGGCTCCCGCTCAAGCCAAGCCCAAGAAGCAGAAGGAGCCTCGAGGGAAGCGCACGATCGAGGTCAAACCCGATACGAAGCTGCCAAAGTTCGCAGCCGTTGCGTTCGCTCACGCTCAGAACATCGGCGTGATCGCTGTCGAGAAGGTCAACAAACCCTTCGACGAGAAACCCGCGCACGTACGAGACGTTGCGGGCTGGATCGCAGCGGTCACGCTCTTCAACGCGATCGCGGTCTGGGTGTTCATGCTGATCGGCAGAAGCCCTGCCCCGGGCACATCCGCCGAGCCAGATGTCGATCTTGTTGGCGGTGAGACGACCGCTCAGGTCGAGCCCGAACCGATCGACTAAGACAAAATCACAACGATACAGGCTCAGTCACCCTTGCTCGGGTCGGCGCTTTCTTTCTTCGTGCCTTGATTTGAGTCCTGATCCGTCTCTTGCTCTTGCTTTTGTTTCGCTTCTTCAGCTGCGCGGGCGCGATCACGCTCTTCGACCGCCTCAGCAACCAATGTGCGCCAGTCGGCATCAATCTCGGACCACGCCTTGCCGAGCGATTGTTCCGAAGCATCCTCGAGCGAATCGCCCATCATCATCGACTCGATCCACTCGACGCGCGCGTCGGTGCCGAAGGTGTCGTTGACGTACGAGACCATGTGCCGGCCTTGCATGTAGACCTGGCCGTAGTGAGCGGGATCGACCGTGTAGAAATCTGTCAGATCCTCCCACGCCTGCAGCTCGCCCCGGCGGTGCCAGTGCTCGACAGCCATCTGCACCCGGCCCCGGTTGGGCGTGAACCCCTGAGTCGCTAACTCGGCGATCCCCTCGTGCACCCACCAAGGCACGGCGTGCGCCCGCTCGACCGCGATCTCTTCTGGCGGGATGCTGAACGTCAGCGCGTGCGCGTACTCGTGGCCGAGCACCGCGCGGAGATGCCCCGTCGAGAAGTTCATCCCGACGAGCTTGATCGATTCCATGGGCTCGTTCCACCCGCCGAGCGGCTCGACATACGCGGGGAAGATCGAGAATTGGAGCTCAGGCATCGAGGTGTACATCTTGATGACCTGCGGATGATCGAGCGTGCGTTTGAAGCCCTCTTCAACCTTCTGCTTGATCTCGGGCCAGATATCGAGCGCACGTACAGCCGACTCACCAAGCCCATCCGCGTAGAGCACACGCACGCCGTCACCCTTGAGCTCGGCCCACTGGCGCCCGGCGTAGAGCCACCTGCCGTCGTCTTCGATGAACCGCACGGGCACGTTGATCGTCCGATCATGGCTCTCCCAGTTCTCGGTGTTCCACATGATCTTGATGTCGGCGTGTGCCTCGCCGCCCACGATCTCGGGCTCGCCCACGAGCTCAAATTTCAGAACATCGGGTGCGATTCTGTCGAGGTCCTTCGCCCAGGCCCACTGCTCCTGGTGCAGCGTCTTCTCGCCGTCCCAGACGTGCTTGAGGTAGGCCTCCCGGTCCGCGGCGAGGGCGCTGGAGGCCATCGCATCAAGCGTGACGGAGAGATCCTCGCGGAGCGTCGGCTCGGCGAGGGCGATTGTGCTGGAGAGAACGGCGGCGGCGGTGATTGCTGTGATCATGGGTTGATCGTACTTTCAATATGCGATCCAGATAGACAAATCTTGTCAGGACATCATTCGAGGTACTCTGGTCCACTTATCGCAGTAATCAGGCGTGAGTTGCGGTCAATGAAAAGAGTTCTTGACATGCAAGTACACGCTTGCATATCATGGACCGAGTGGTTCATGGATGACCTGTATCGAGCAATCTCCGACCCGACGAGAAGAGCCATTCTGGACGAGCTCGTCGAGCGGGATGGCCAGACGCTGTTCGAGCTGTGCGGCCGGTTGACGATGAAGCACGGCATCGGCTCTTCACGGCAGGCGATCTCTCAGCATTTGGAAGTGCTGGAGTCCGCCGGGTTGGTCATCGCAAAGCGGGAAGGCCGGTGCAAGTTCCACTGGTTCAACGGCGAACCACTCAGAGCGATCGCGGAGCGTTGGCCCGCCAAACGGTAGAGGAGCTCACCAAATGAGAATCAGCGGCTGCAGCGTGATGGTTGACGACCAGGCAAAGGCACTCGAGTTCTATACCAAGGTCCTTGGGTTTCAGACCAAGCACAACATCGACCTGGGTGAGCACAGCTGGATCACCGTTGTATCACCGGAAGATCCTGATGGGGCGGTGGTTGGGCTGGAGCCCGATGTGCACCCGGCGGCGAAGACGTTCAAAGCCGCGATGGTTGAAGACGGGATCCCGTTCACCTCGTTCGCGGTCGATGACATTGAAGCGGAGCACAAGCGACTCGAGTCGCTCGGTGTGCGGTTTACCCAGCCACCGGTTGACCACGGAACTGTCGTCACCGCGGTTCTCGACGACACATGCGGCAATCTGATCCAGATTGCACAGGAGAAAGGACAGTCATGAAGCTATCACACATCGGAATCGGTGCGGCATGCGTCATGTCACTCGTGTTTATGAGCGCCACAGCCGGGTATCAGCCGGAATCAGATATGAAGCAACAGGTCACCGAGGCAGGATCGCCAGACCAGGCTTCATCGTCCAGCAAAGGTATGACCGTGAAGTATCTGGAGATTGTGACGCCGATGGTGGACGAGACCTGTGAAGCACTCGGCAACGCTCACGGCGTTGAGTTCGGCGAACCGGTGCCAGAATTCGGCAACGCCCGCACTGCGGAGCTTACAAGCGGCGGGCGCATCGGCGTGCGAGCACCCATGCGCGCAACAGAAGATCCGGTCGTCCGCCCTTACATCCTCGTCGATGACATCCAGGCATCGGTCAAGGCTGCCGAGGAAGCCGGTGCGACGATCGCGCTTCCGCCGATGGAAATCCCCGGTCAAGGCATGTTCTCGATCTACATCCTCGGGGGCATCGAGCACGGGCTCTGGCAGCTCTGAGAGCGTCCAGGTTTCAGGCTGCTTGGTGAAACGCATCCTTACATGGGGAGTGCACACCAGGCACGCTGTAGAGCACCCGATACCGACTGGAAAAACCTTGGCTCTCGTTGGGACCTTTCCGTACTTATTTTAGATTGTCCGGTTCAGAACTCCGCCTGCTTGGGCGCCCGCGGGAAAGGGATGACGTCGCGGATGTTGCCCATGCCCGTTGAGAACTGGACGAGCCGCTCGAACCCGAGGCCGAAGCCCGCGTGTGGGACCGTGCCGTAGCGGCGCAGGTCGCGGTACCACCAGTACTCGTCCTTGGGCAGGCCCATCTCGTCGATCCGGCGGTCGAGCACGTCGAGGCGTTCCTCGCGCTGGGAGCCGCCGATGATCTCGCCGATGCCCGGGACGAGAACGTCCATCGCGGCGACGGTCTTCTCGTCGTCGTTGAGCCTCATGTAGAACGCCTTGATGTCCTTCGGGTAGTCGGTCAGGATCACCGGGCGCTTGTAGTGCTCCTCAGTCAAGAACCGCTCGTGCTCGGACTGCAGGTCGGTCCCCCACTCGACGGGGAACTCGAACTTCTTGCCCGACTTCTTCAGCACGTCGATCGCCTCGGTGTAGGGCAGACGCAGGAAGTCGCTCTCGATGATGTGCGTCAGGTTCTCGATGAGCCCGGGCTGGATGCGCTTGTCGAAGAACGCCATGTCGTCGGCGCGGCGTTCGAGCAGGTCCTTGAACACGAACTTGAGCATGTCCTCGGCGAGCTGCGCGTTGTCGGCGAGATCCGCGAACGCGATCTCGGGTTCAATCATCCAGAACTCGGACAGGTGCCGGCTCGTGTTGCTGTTCTCGGCGCGGAAGGTCGGCCCGAACGTGTACACGCGCGACAGGGCGCAGCAGTACGTCTCGACCGAGAGCTGGCCCGACACGGTCAGGTGCGCTTCCTTGCCGAAGAAGTCCTCGTTGAAATCCACCCCGCCCGCTTCGTTCCGGGGCGGGTTCATCGCGTCGAGCGTGGAGACGCGGAACATCTGACCGGCGCCCTCGCAGTCGTTGGCGGTGATGATCGGCGTGTGCACGTAGTAGAACTCGCGCTCGTCGAAGAACCGGTGCACCGCGAGCGACAGCGCGTGGCGGACGCGCGCGACGGCTCCGAAGGTGTTGGTCCTAGGACGCAGGTGCGCGACCTCGCGCAGGTACTCGAACGTGTGCCGCTTGGCGCTGGCGGGGTAGGTGTCGGGGTCCTCGACCCAGCCGACTACTCTAATAGCACTGGCTTTGACCTCGACGGACTGGCCCTTGCCCTTGGACTCGACGAGCTCGCCGTCCACCTCGATCGCGCAGCCCGTGGTGAGCTTCTGGACCTCGGATTCGTAGTTGGCAAGGTCGCTCGGGGCGACGACTTGGATCGGGTCCTGGCATGTGCCGTCGTGGAGATTGATGAAGCTCAGCCCGGCCTTGGAGTCCCGGCGGGTGCGGACCCAGCCCTTGAGGGTGACGGGCTCTCCTGGTGACTTGGCGAGTGCTTGATCGACACGGATCCACGACATCTTCTCGGCTCCTGGCACGGGTGCGTACTGAGAGCGATGCTAGGTCACCCCCATACCGATCGCCGAGATATCAAGTTGCCCGAGAGGTCCGATCAGCGGGCCTTGTTGACCCAGCCGTAAGGCAGGATTGAGCGGTTGTCGCCCTGCTCCCAGAGGTTGTCCCACTGGATCCTGGTTCCTGCGTCATCCTTCGTCTTGATGTAGATGTCGTTCGAACGGAAGTCTTCGGGCTCAACGGCTTCTTCGTTTTGGCCGTCTGGGAAATCGAAGCCCTCAACGACCCCGTCGATCATGAGCATGTAGCCCTTGCCGTCGTGCCGCTTGGTGAGCTGATCATTGTTGGCCCAGCGTCCGTCGAATCTCACCGCACCGCCCTGGTCCACGCCGTTGAACTGGAACGAGCTCTCCTCGGCGAAGATCGGGAGTGTGCGGAATTTGAGTTCGGTCGGGAGCCTGCGCTCGCGGACGAACGGGGCGATGAAGTCAGGCGAATCATTTGTGTTGCCGTCGGAACGATCGAGCCTCCAGACATTCCAGACCTTGTCAACACGGGCGCCCTGTGTGCCCTCGAAGAAGGTGTAATCGAAATCGACCTGTGCATCCTCGTCGGTGATGTCGGTCGTGGTGTAATCCCGACCGTCAATGGAGCGACGCTTGTTGGTCGGGCACTCGGATATCTCGTCAACGTCGTCGACGTACTCGTAGAGTGCGCCGGCGGTGATCTCGCCCTCGCTGAAACCGGGCTCGCCGTCCTCGTCGCCGATGCGGTTCCAGTAGTACGCGTCCCAGATCTTGCCGTCGTGGTCATTCGCATACAGCTGTGTGGCAAGACCGATCTGGCGAAGCCTCGTCTGGCAGATGGTGGACTGCGCCGAGGCGCGTGCCTTGCCGAGCGCCGGCAGCAGAATCCCGATCAAGAGCGCGATGATCGCGATGACGACGAGAAGCTCGATGAGTGTGAACGCGCTGCTTCGACGGCTCAGAGACATATCGGACGCTCCAGTTTCCCACCCCCGACACGAGCGGAACACACAAATGATAGCGGCATTTGCGTGCATTATGGAACCATGAAGTTCCCATATGACATACCGTTCGGCGTGCCGGACGTTGAGGTTCAAACTTTCCCGCACCCGTTCTCGCTGACGTGCGATCAGTGGGCCGTTGTATGCGCTGGGATGCCAGGCGGGAAGCCCCAGGCGCGGGTTGTATACAAAAAGCTCATGCGCGAAGCCGACCCGAACGGCTTGCCCGAGCCCTTCCGGAGTCAGAGCCCCGGATTGCCAGTTGTCGGCATTCAGCGCTCGCCCGGACCCGAAGCCGAGGGCGAGACGGTCAAGGTGCTGACCGAAATCCCGGCCAGAGCCGAGGGCGCCAGCCACGCCGAGAAGAAGGCGCACGAAGAGGGCCGGATGCTCCCCGTCGAGAGCGTGGTCATCCCGATGCTGGGCAGCACGGGCAGGCTCACGCATACGCTCTGCGTCTCGAGCCAGGTCGGGTGCGCGATGGGCTGCGAGTTCTGCGAGACCGCGCAGATGGGGCTCGTGCGAAACCTGACCGCCGACGAGATCGTCGCGCAGTGGTTCACCGCGGAGTACGAGCACTGCAGGCCCGAGGGCAAGACGATCAAGAACATCGTGTTCATGGGCATGGGCGAGCCGCTGGACAACCTCGACAACGTGCTGCAGGCGATCAGCGTGCTCACCGACAACAACGGGCCGGCGATCTCGCCCCGCAACGTCACGATCAGCACAGTGGGACGGGTCGATGGGCTCTGGAAGCTGCGTGAGCAGTGCACCAAAGAAGGCTGGCGCAGGCTCGGGATCGCGATCAGCGTCAACGCGCCCAACGACAGTGTGCGCAACGAGATCATGCCCATCAACCGCAAGTGGAACATGGCAGAGCTGCAGGAGGTCCTGATCGACTTCCCGCGCTCGGGCAACGTACCGATCATGATCGAGTACGTCCTGATCCCGAGCGTCAACGACGCCGACGAGCACGCGGACGAGTTGGTCGAATTCGTGCGTCCGCTGCACTGCGCGGTGAACATCATCCCCTACAACCCCCGACGCGACTCGCCCTGGCCTGCACCGCAGGAGGAAGACGTCGAGCGTTTCGCGGCCCGCGTGAAAGCCGGGGGCGTGTTCACCAAGCGGCGCAGGACCAAGGGCCGCGATCAGATGGCCGCCTGCGGCCAGCTTGGCACGCAGCACATCCGCGGGCGCAAGATGGTGGACATCACCACGGGGAAGACGGGCTGAGCCTTGAAGCGAATCGGACGGTTCATACGTCGGCATCCCTTCATCTGCGTTGCTATCTATCTCATCGCGATCGCCCTGAACTGGCACGTCGAATATCTCATTTCTACAAACCGAAACAAGGCTGCCACTACACGGTTGATCGGCGACAACGCCACCAGTCTCACACTCCAACATGATCCGCAGTGGAACAACTCTGACCAGGTGCTGTATCACGTTCTTGATCGTGGTCCGCGGAGCAGCACCCCCGTGGTCCTGCTGCACGGCACACCGGGTGCAGCGATTGGACTCAATAGCGTCGCACGATCTCTTTCTCATGACCGCAGAGTTGTCTGGTTTGACCTTCCCGGGTTTGCATCTCAAGCATTCGGGCTTACCCGGTTTACTGGCTTGTCAGCCGAGACCTACGCCGACGTCACGTTCGCCATCCTCGACGAGCTCGGCATCGAGCGGGCGCACATCGTCGGGTGGTCCAACGGCGGAGCCGTGGCGCTGCACATGGCAGACGATCGGCCAGACCGCGTCGCGTCGGTCACGATGCTCGCTTCGGTCGGTGCGCAGCAGACCGAGGGCTCGGGCAGCTACTTCTTCGAGCACACCAAGTACAAGCTTGGCGACCTTGTGCTCAACAAGCTCGACATCCTGATTCCGCACTTCGGATTGCTAGGGCCTTCGACCGAGCGTGAAGCGTTCATCCGCAACTTCGACGAGACCGACCAGCGCAAGCTCACGCGGATCATGCCCACGATCGAGCAGCCCGCCCTGATCCTGCACGGCAGGAACGACTTCCTCACCTCCGACTGGGCGGCCGAGCACCACCACGAGCTGATGCCCACGAGCACGCTCATCATGACGCCGTGGGATCACTTCATGCCATTTATGAAGCCCGCGGAAACCGCGGCATACATCGAAGAATTCGTGAGCAGGCACGACGAGCCGGGCGTGGTGCCTTTGCGCGAGACGATCGACCTTGCCCCGAGGCGCACGCCGTTCGGCGCGATCGGTGAGCGGCTCCTGCACTGGCTCCACTTCGGCAGCTGGCACTGGCACGTGGTCGCGGTGTGCGTCGTAGCGCTCGTGCTGCGCAAGCTGGGGATCGCTTGGGTCGCGGTGCTTGTCGGCGCGACGGAACTTGATATTGGTGTCGCGTGGGTCGGGCTGAGTGTCGCGTACGCGGCGCAGATGGTATTGATCAATCCAAGATCGGTCGGTGCGTGGTTCAAAGCGATCGCGGCACCGGGCGTCATGCTCGTTGTGGGTCTCGTTCTGACGCAGCTCGTCTTCAGGCCGATCGGGCTCGCGATGGGCGAGTTCGGCTGGCTGCTCTCGACGGTCCTGCTGGCGGTGCTATTGCACATCCGGTTCCGGGTGTTCACGAGCGCGGGTCGGCGCGAACTCGGAGTTGAGTGGTCGAGGCTGCGTCACCACGAGTGGTGGCCGACCTGGGCGATGCACGCGCCGGCGGTTCCTGTCATGCTCAAGCAATCGATCAGGCACAGGCACCCGCTCGTGTTCACGTGCTGCAACCCGGGCATCACGCCGGGCGGCGGGATCGGGGGCGAGAGCAAGCTCGAATCGCTCGAGGGCCTTCTCGCCGCGGACACGGACCAGGTCCTGTTCGGCTGCGCCGCGCCAAACGCAAACTCCGTTGACGAGCGCACAAAGCTGACACTTGAGTTGATCGAAAGCGAGACGAGGCTCGGCGGGTTCCCGGTCATGCTCAAGCCCGACCGAGGGGAGCAGGCAAGGGGTGTCACCAAGTGCAACGATGCAGGCGACGTCAAGCGCTACTTCGAGAAGTTCGACACGGACTCGCTCGTACAGAGGTATCACCCGGGGCCATGCGAGCTGGGCGTGTTTTGGGTGCGAAACCCGGCTGCCGAGAGCGGGATGCAGGGCAGGGTGTTCTCGTGCTGCAGGAAGGTCATGCCCGAACTCGAGTGCGACGGCACGCGCACGATCCGCGACCATATCCGGTCGCACCACCGGTACCGGATCCAAGCGGAACAGTACGAACAACAGCTCGCCGATCGGCTCGACGATGTACCCGAAGCGGGCACACGCATCACACTTACGAACACCGCGAATCACAAAGCCGGCGCGATCTTCAGGCAGGCACCAGAGCTGGTCACCAACGAATTCGAACGAACGATCGATAGCATCGCAGCCGGGTTCGTCGCCCCCAACGGCGGCGGGTTCGACTTCGGGCGCTTCGATGTCCGCTACACAGACGGCGACTCACTCAAGCGGGGCGAGGGGCTCGCGATCGTTGAGGTCAACGGCGTCACGAGCGAAGCCATCGATATCTATGACCCCGACCGATCCGCCTGGTTCGCGTGGGGCATCCTGCGCGAGCAGTGGAAGCTCGCGTACGAGATCGGCGCCAAGAGACGAGCCGAGGGCGTCAAGCCGATGGGCATGCTCGAACTCGCTTTCGGCGCACGCCGACACCTGAAGGACAGGCCTTCGAGCTGATGGGCTTGCTTCGGGTTGCGGGTCAGGGCTGGAGGCGGGTCGAGTCCCAATCGCCGCCCGTAAAGCCGTCGCCTTCTTTCGTGAGCTCTTGAGTCCAGACAGCGCGGTCGTGGAACCGGCCCTGGCCCCCGATCCAGAGTTCGACGCGGCTCGCCCAGAGCCGGTAGCCGCCCCAGTGCTCGGGTCGTGGGATCGTCACGTTTACGCCGGCGTCGCGATCCATGATCGCGTCGAGCGGGACCTCAAACTTTTCCATGACCTCGGCGTAGTGCGCGAGCAGTTCGTCGCGCGAGGCGACGGGCTCGGACTGATCGCTCGCCCACGCGCCGAGCCTGCTGATGAGCGCTCTGGTTGCGAAGTAGTCGTCGCTCTCCTGCGCAGGGCTGCGGGTGATCTCGCCCTCGATACGGATCTGCCGATCGAGCGCGTCCCAGTGGAAGCAGGCGGAGGCCTTCGGGTGCGCGTCGAGCTGCCGACCTTTTCTGCCGTCGTAGTTCGTAAAGAAGCAGATCCAGCCGGCTGCGAGGTCCATCTTCTTGCAGAGGACGACTCGGTTGGCGGGCATGCCGTCGTCGCCGAGTGTTGCGATGTTGACGGCGTTCGGGTTGGGCTGGACGGGCCCGCCTTCGCTGCCGGTGTGCGCGTCGTCCCACCATTCCTGGAAGATGCCCCAGGGCGAAGCCGGGAGATCGTCTGGTAGTGTGCCGCCTGAGCTGAACGGGTCGTCCGAGATGCCGCCTGAACTGGTCATGTCTAATGGTATGACCACCGCTTGGCGCTCGGTTGTTGTCGATTGCCGTGGACTGAGTGTGAGTCTTGCCAACAACCCGAGACGGGGGCGATCGGCGCTGCGTACGCTCCGTTCTGGACCAAGGACGGGGGCACGGGTTGAGCGAGCAGGGACGATCAAACTCGAAGCGCGAACAGCGGGTCATGCTGAGCGTGGACAAGCTCTTCGATAGGCTGCCCCCCCACTCGATCGAGTCGGAGATGAGCCTGCTCGGTTCGATGATCCTCGACCCGACCGTGATCGCGGACGTCCTGCCCCATGTCAGCACAGAGGAGATGTTCTACTCCGCTGCCCACTCGGCGATCTTCCGCGCGATCATCGGTCTGTACGACCAGCACCAGTCGGGCGACCTCGTCATGCTGCTCGAGAGCCTGCGCGATGCGCAGCAGCTCAAGGACATCGGGGGCGAGGAGTATCTGGTCCAACTCGCCGAGGCGGTGCCAGCGGCGACGAGCGCGCCGTACTACGCGAAGACGGTCGCCGACAAGTACAGGCTCCGCAAGCTCATCGAGGCTTCGGGACAGATCCTCTACGACGCGTACCACCCGAGCGAGGATGCGCACGGCGTCAACGAGGTGCTCGACAAAGCCGAGAGCAAGATCTTCGCGATCGCAGAGCAGGCGCAATCCAACGAAGCCCAAGGGCTCAGCGAGCTGCTCCAGGACGAGATTGAACGGCTCGAAGCCATCGAGGGCAAGGGCGTCAGCGGCATCTCGACCGGGTTCATGAAGCTCGACGAGATGCTCAGCGGGCTCCACGCGGGCGAGATGATCATCCTCGCGGCAAGACCCTCGATGGGGAAGACCGCGATGGCGCTCAACCTTGCCGAGCAGATCGCCTTCGGCGGCGCGGTCGGGGGAAAGAAGGGCAAGAACGACAAGGTCTCGATCGCGTTCTTCAGCCTTGAGATGTCGCGCGAGGCGATTACCAATCGACTGCTGTCCGCCAAGTCGGGCGTGGACAGCCACAAGATGCGGACCGGTGAGTTCACCCAGACTGACTTCCAGAAGCTCATCCGAGCCGCGGGTGATCTGGGTGAGGCGCAGATCTACATCGACGACACACCCAACCTCTCGGTGCTGGGTCTCCGGGCTCGTGCGCGCAGGCTTGTCCGCAAGCATCAGATCGGGTGCATCGTGATCGATTATCTGCAGCTGCTCACCTCGCCCGCCGCGGCTCGCGAGAGCAGGCAGGTCGAGGTCTCGGAGATCTCGCGTGGAATCAAGGCGTTGGCGCGCGAACTGGACCTGCCCGTGATCTGTCTTGCGCAGCTCAACCGAGGCACGACGCAGCGCACGGATAACAAGCCGAAGCTCTCGGATCTGCGCGAATCGGGTTCGATCGAGCAGGACGCGGACGTCGTCATGCTCCTGCACCGCGAGGCGTACTACCACATCGGTGACGATGACTGGGCGATCGAGAACGAGGACAAGCTCAACCTGACTGAGCTCATCGTCGCCAAGCAGCGAAACGGGCCCACGGGTGTCGTCGAGCTCGAATGGGACAGCAGGACCACACGCTTCAAGAACAAGACCGACTCGCTTAGCGACGGCGGCTACGGCGCACACAGCTACACGCCCCCACCCCAGCAGTCGGCGCCGAGCCCTCTCCCGAGCACGGATACCGAGCCCAAGCCTCTGACGAGCGATTTCGGCGCGGGCGGCGGGTTCAGCTCGTTCGGCAACCGCGCCAAGACAGGGCCGGCGGAAGACCACCGCGACGGGGGCGGCCCGACCGAGTTCGACAGCGATTCATCCGGTGATGACCAGTTCGGCGGCGACGAGCACGCGCCGTTCTAGTCAGCCTTCTCGGAATCCAATGGGTGGAAGAACCGGCCCCACCTGGGTGACCATCCATCGAGACTGAACGCGACGCGGAACGCGCGGCCCTGAATCCGGTCGATGTCCATGAACGCGATCGTCTGACCGGGCAGCGCCTTGGCCTCGTTCCAGCCCCGCGCATCCTTGGAGTTGTCGCGGTTGTCACCGATGATGACGTACTGCTCTTCGGGGACCTCGATCGGCGGGAAATTGCGGATGCCTCCCCGCTCCTGATTGAACATGACGGGGTGCGATCTGCCGTCAACTGTCTCAATGAAGAAGTTCATCTTCGTCGCGTCGACCTGGTCCATCGCGGGGAACTTGTCCGGGGCGATTGGCGCAGTCTCGGGTGCTTCGCCGTTGATGTAGATGAAGCCCTCGCGCATCTCGATGGTGTCGCCCGGTACCGCGACGATTCGTTTGACAAGCCTGACCTCATCGCCCTCATCGGGTGAGTAGCACACGACCATGTCGCCTCGGTTGGGTGTGCCCCACTGCGCGATCCAAGTGTCCTTCGTGAACGGAACGCGGATGCCGAAGGCGGACTTGTTCACGAAGATCCGGTCGCCCGTCATGATGGTCGGCTCCATCGAGCCGCTGGGGACGTCGAACCAGTCGAGAACGGTGAGCCTGAAGAGGCCCATGATGATGAAGATGGTGCCCAGCGGACGGATCCACTCGCCCCAGAGGTAGCCGGTGAAGCTGTCGTACTGCTTCTTCTCTTTCTTCTTCTTTCCTTTGCCCTTTCGTCCCGCTGTTCGGGCCTTGCCGCCCGAGGCGCGCGCGGTCGATGTTGAGCTGCGAGCGGGCGCTGTCTCACGCTCACCCACGGACGCACCCTCGGCGGACAGATCGGTGTGCGTCTCTTCGTTGCGGGTGCTCTCGTCAGACATGCGCGCGGCTCCTGTCGCGGGGGTCGGGGTAGGGTAGCTCTGTTTCTTCGGATTCAGTCGCCGAAGCTTGTGTAGACCGCCCGGGCCGCGGTGATCAACTCGTGCTCGGGCGGGACGAGCCTCTGCTTGTCGGCAGCGGAGGTGATCTCCACATCCGTCAGCTGGCCGCTCTGCATCACAACGAGCCGGTTCTTCGCGCCACCCCGGAGAAGCTGCATCGCGTGGTGCCCGAACTGCGTGGCCAGCACCCTGTCGCTCGGCGCGGGGGTGCCGCCCCGCTGGACGTGCCCGAGCACGACGTACCGGCTCTCGATCTCGGTCTTGTCCTCGATAGAGTCGGCGACCCACTTTCCGATGCCCCCGAAGCGGATCGGGTCGGGGCTGGTCGGGTCGACGCGTTCGATGAGCTGCTTGCCGCCCTTGGGCTTGGCGCCTTCGGAACAGCAGATGATCGTGAAGCGTTTGCCGCGACGCGAGCGCTCTTCGCAGACCCTGCAGACCTCATCGAGATCGAACTCGATCTCCGGGATAAGGATCACATCAGAGCCCGACGCGACACCCGCGTGCAGCGCGAGCCAGCCGGCGTTCCGGCCCATCACCTCGACCACCATCACGCGGTGGTGGCTCGCGGCTGTCGTGTGGACACGGTCGAGCGCTTCAGTCGCGACCTGCACCGCAGTCGCGAAACCGAACGTGATGTCGGAGCCCCAGAGATCGTTGTCGATGGTCTTTGGCACACCGATGCAGTTGATACCCCGGTCGGCGAAGGGCTTTGCAGCGGACATAGTGCCGTCACCCCCGATGACGACGAGCGCCTGGATACCGTGGATTTCGACGTGCGTCATGCAGACGTCGGTGAGGTCTTTGAACTTGGGTGTGCCGTCGTCGTTGAGCCCGACGGGGTACTTCTGCGGGTTTGCTTTGTTGGATGATCCGAGGATGGTGCCGCCCGAGGTGAGGATGTTGGAGACGTCGTTCTTTGCAAGGGGCCTGACGCGGTCCTCGATGAGTCCAAGGAAGCCGTCCTCGATCCCGAGCACGTCGATGCCGTGGTAGAGCGCGTCCTTGACGACGGCTCTGATCACCGCGTTGAGGCCCGGGCAGTCGCCGCCGCCCGTGAGCACACCAATCCTGGTTGGGTGTTTGTCCATGTTGAGCTTTGTATCGGCGAATTCCTGCCCCAACAGGTGCAATCGGAGCCGATGACCGGCGTTTAGCCTGCTGGGAGCGGCCTGTGTCGGGGCCGGAAACAACAGATCTGGTCGTTGCTGGGCGACCCGCTCGTGGAGAAGCACAATGAAAGCTGTTACGACCGTTGTTGCACTGATTTTGTTCGGGTCCACCCTCGGGGCCAATGCCCAATTCGAGCGGGCCCCTGACCGTGAGTTCAGAGCCGGTGACCGTGGAGCCGAACGCGACCGAGGCCCCAGAGATAGAGAGCGAGATCAGGCCAAGCGCGAAGCGTTCCGCAAGGGCATTCTCGAAAAGTTCGACGCCAACGGCGACGGCGAACTCGACGAGGACGAACGCCAGACCGCTCGCGAAGCCATGCGTGCGCACCACGAAGAGATGCGCGCTCAAATCAAGGCCAAGCTCATCGAGAAATTCGATGCCGACGGCGACGGCGAACTCACAGGCGATGAACGCCGAGAGGCCGGCCGTGCGATGCACCGCTGGCGCCACGCCAAGGACAGGAAGCACGACCGGCGCCACCGGATCGCGCGTCATCTCAAGGAACAGTTTGACACGAACGAGGACGGCAAGCTCGACGAGACCGAGCGCGCAGCGCTCAAGTCGCATATGGAAGCCAAGAAGGCCGAGATCGTTGAACGCTTCGACGCCGACGGCAACGGCAAGCTCGAGGGCGACGAGCGGGTTGCCGTCAAGGAGTACATGAAGGCTCAGCGCGAGAGCAGGCGTCTGGACATCAACCGCGACGGCGTGGTCAACGAGCAAGACGTCCAGGCCGCGGTCACCCGCGTCAGCGAGGGCGAGCGCATCCCCGACTTCAACAAGGACGGCGAGCTCGACGCGCTCGATGTGAACGAGCTGATCGAGAAAGTCAAGAACCACTCGAACTGATCGAGTTATAGAGGTCACACCGGACAGAGCCGGGTTCCCCTATTCCCGCGACTCATCCAGCAGCCGCGGCCCTCTCGTGGGGGGCCGCGGCTTTCTTTATGCCTCAATTGAGTTCGATCTGTTGGAACGCCACTCATTCCTTTATCCCCGGTACCATGCGGCGATGGCAGACGCGACCAACACCCAAGACGCCGCACGCGACGCGTCGCTCTACCTGCACCCGCAGACACTGGCGAGGCTCAAGTCCTTTGAACTAAGGGCCAAGATGATCGTCGAGGGCGTGATGAGCGGCATGCACCGCTCTCCCTACCAGGGGTTCAGCGTCGAGTTCGCCCAGCACAGGCCCTACTCGCCAGGCGATGACATCAGGCGCCTCGACTGGAAGGTCTACGCCAGAACCGACAAGCTACAGATCAAGCAGTACCAGCAGGAGACCAACCTCGACCTCGTGCTGATGGTCGACAATTCCGGGTCAATGGGATTCGGATCACTGCCCTTCTCGCAGGCGTCCGGCCAAGGCAGTCAGACGGGGAGCCACGGCAGGGAGAACTGGACGAAGTTTGATCACGCGACCGCGATGGCCGCCGCGATGGCGTACATCACGCTCCACCAGGGCGACCGCGTGGGGCTCATGACATTCGCCGACGAGATCACGGGCATGGTCGATCGCTCGGGCCAGCGTTCGACGTGGAGGCCGATCGTCGAGACGCTCTCGACCCAGACACTCGACCAGCCCACGAGCTACGGCAGGGTCATCGATCAGGCGCTGGCCAAGATCAGCAACCGCTGCCTGTTCGTCATCATCAGCGATCTGTTCGAGGACCCAGAGACGATCCGCTCGGCGCTGGCGCGCCTCAGGCACCGGGGGCACGACGCGATCGTGTTCCAGGTGCTCGACGAGTCGGAGCAGAGCTTTACCTTTAGGGAGTCCACGATCTTCGAGGGGCTCGAGGGCGAAGAGCGCGTGCGCGTGAACCCGAGAGCGATCCGCGAGAGCTACCTCGAGGTCATGCGCGAGCACCTGCAGGCGGTCGAGCGGGCGACGCTGAGCTTCGGGTTTGATTACCAGCTCGTGACCAGCGGCAAGTGGCTCGGGCCCACGCTCGCGCAGTTCGTCGCGCAGCGAAACGCGAAGATCAAGAAGGGCAAGTCTGGATGAGCTTCGCCAACCCCATCCTCTTTGCGCTCGGCGCCGCGTTCGTCGCGCTCCCGATCATCCTGCACTTCCTGAAGAGGAAGCGCAAGCCGGTCATGTGGGGCGCGATGCGGTTCCTGATCGAGGCGTACAGGCGTAAGCGCCGACGCATGACACTGGAGCAGCTGCTCCTGCTGCTCACAAGGTGCGCGCTCGTGCTGCTCTTCGCGCTGGCGATCGGTCAGCCGATCTTCGGAGGTACCGGCACGCAGACCGGCCCGCGTGAGCTGTACATCGTGCTCGATGATTCGATATCGAGCGCAAACAAGTTAGGCGGGGCGATAGATTTCGAATCGCATAAGGCGCGCTCGATCGCGCTGCTGGACACGCTCACACCGGAAGCGGGCGACAGAGCCGGGCTTGTGCTGGCGTCCTCGCCCTCGCGGGGCGTGATCACGCCCGCATCGAGCGACATCGCTGCGGTGCGCCGCGCGATCGAGCAGTCCGAGCGCACAGATGCATCCGCAGATCTCGAGGGCGCATTCAACCTGATCGGTGAAGCGATCGCAACAGACGAAGACAACGCGCCGGCGGTCACCGTTGCGGTCGTCAGCGGGCTCCGCGAAGGGTCGATCGATCCGGACCGCCCGCTGCCCAGGCTCGCGAGCGATTCGCGCCGTGTGTCCGTGATCGCGTCCGTGCCCGCGGCGGAACCCGTGACCAACTACGCAATCGCCGGAGTCGAACCCCTGCGGAACGTCGTGCTGGGCGAAGCCGAGCGTGACGGCCAGGCGACAGTCATCATCGAACGCTCCGGCGCTGGCATCGGCGAGTCCTCGTCCGTGCGGGTCTCGCTGGCCATCGAGGGAACAAACAACGCAACGACCGGGCAGGCCGACTTCGAACCTGGGCAGACCTCGGCAGAGCTCATGCTCTCGTTCGCGATGCCGAGCGCCGACGTGTCTCGCACGCCCACGCTCGTTGCTTCGCTCCCGAGTGACTCGAACGACGCCGACAACTCGGTCATCACACCGATCGACAGACGCAGCGTGCTGCGCGTGGGTGTCATCGCGTCAAGGCCGCTCGTCGGGCAGGTCGGCATCGATCGGTTCACCCCCGCGGACTGGATCAGGCTCGCGCTCAGCCCGGGCGAAACGACCGGCGAACTCCGCATCGTGGACACAACGCCCTCGCTCCTTGATGCGCCGAGGCTCGCGACGCTCGATGCGGTGTTCCTTCTCGAGCCGGACGAGCTGGCGGACGACGGCTGGTCGATGCTTCGGCGCTTTGTTGATCGCGGTGGTCTGCTCGTCGTCACGCCTCCCGCCAAGGATTCGGTTCAGCTCTGGACCGACTCGATGACGGAGTCACTCGGCCTGAACTGGTCGATCTCGCGTGAACCGGTCGCGGTTGCGAGCGATGCGCGGATCAACACTGAATCCAGAGCGCCCAGCGACAGGCTCCTGGCGATGATCGCGGGCGAACTGGATCAGCTCTCTTCTGGTGTTTCGTTCAACAAGCTGTTGCCGCTCATCCCGGAGCAGGACGACGACCCGTCGATCTTGAGGCTCACCGATGGTTCCACGCTGCTCGCAGCCGCGAGGCCCGAGACGGTGACGGGCCGGGTTTCGCCCGGTCTCGTTGTGTACCTGGCATCGCCGACGAGCCTCGGCTGGACCGATCTGCCGACGCGCCCGCTCATGGTGCCGCTCGTGCAGGAGTTGATCCGTCAAGGAATCGGGCTCGCGGCGGATAGGGCCCTGCGCACAGCGGGCGACACCTCGACACAGATGCCCGTCGCTTCTGAGATCGTCAACAGCGAGGGCGATCCTGTCGAAGCGCCGATCCGCCTTGCCGGTCGGTACGAGCTGCGCGACGAAGCGGGCGAGGTGTCGGGGATCCTCGCTGTGCTCCCTGATGTGCGTGGCTCGCGGGCGGGCGTCACAAATCAAGCTGCCCTCGAGCCCTGGCTCGCGGCGACAGCGGGCGGCAGCGATCAACTCGCGTGGATCGACACCGAAGGCGCCACCGTCGGCGCGGCGACGGCTACAACGAGCACGAGCGCGAAGAGTGAAAGCGGGCTTCTCTTCTGGCTCATCGTCTTCGCGCTGGCGTGCGCAGTGATCGAGACCGTACTCGCACGCTGGTCGGCTCGATCGATGCAGGCCCACCATGTGCCGGAGGCCCAGGCATGATCGACTGGCTTCTCGGCATCGAGCGTCTTGACTACTCGAACCCAGAGGTCGTGTTCACCTTTGCGCGCTCGATAGCGGGCTGGGCGTGGGCGATGATCGCGGTCGGCGCGGTGGTGCTCGCGTGGGTGAGCTACACGCGCATCGAGGGCTCGACGCTCGGGCGCGCTCTGCTCGGAGCCGCGAGGTTCGGCGCACTGATGCTGATCGTTCTGCTGCTGGCGGGTCCTCAGCTGGAGAAACCAAACGAGCGTGTCGAGCGAGACTGGGTCGTGCTGCTTGCGGATCGCTCCCAATCGATGAGCATCAACGATGCGCCGGGCGGCTCCTCCCGAGAATCACAGCTCCAAGCCGCGCTCAACGCCGCGTCGGCACCACTCACCAAACTCCAGAGCACGCGGCGCGTCCTGCCCATGGGCTTCGACGCGGGTGTGTTCGAACTCGCGATCGACGAGCAAGGCAACATCGAGCCGGGCGAGGCCGACGGCAGGCGGACGCTCGTCGGGCGTTCGATCGACCGCGCACTCGACGAGGTCGCGGCCAGACCGATCGCCGGGGTCGTGCTCATCAGCGACGGCACATCGAGCGATGCGCCCAACCGGCGCGCGATGCAGAGGCTCCGCAACGAGCGCATCCCGGTTTTCGTGGTCCCGGTCGGCTCGCCCGACCCGGTGAGCGACCTCGCCATTGCGTCGGTCTCCGCGCCCGCGGCGGGGTTTGTGGGCGACCGCGTCCCGGTGACGGTCGCCGTCGATCGATTGGGGTCGGCAGGCACGGGCGGCGCGACCGCCGAGCTCTACGACACAGCGACAGGGCTCGTGCTTGACACGCGCGAACTCGGCGCGGCTGACAGTGATGTCACGCTCATCGCGCGCCCCGACACGCCGGGCGGCGCCGACTGGGCCGTGCGATTGATCCCCGAGGGACAGGACCTCGTCGAGGACAACAACACCCGGGGCTTTGCGATCCATCTCGTCGACCGCCCGCTGCGCGTGGTGCAGCTCGACGGCTACCCGCGCTGGGAGTTCCGCTACACCAAGAACCTGCTCCTGCGTGAACAGACGATCTCTTCTTCATCTCTTCTTCTCAGCTCACGCAGGCGGTACGTGCAGGAGGGAGACGTCGAGATCAACCAGCTGCCCGATTCGCCAGGCGAATGGGAAGGCATCGACGTTGTCGTGATCGGCGATGTCCGCGCGGATCTGTTCACCGAGGAACAGCTGCACCAGATCCATGATCTTGTCGCCATCCGGGGCGCGGGGTTGCTCTGGATCGCGGGCCCGAGCGCGACGCCCGATTCGTGGCGCGGCACGCCGCTCGAACCGCTCCTGCCGATCACGCTCTCGGGCGCATCGCAATCGTGGAACGAACCTGTGACGATGTCGCGCGAGCCCGCCGCGGAAAGGCTTGGCCTGCTCGAACTCGCCGACGAAGCCGAGGGAGGCTGGCCAGAGCGGCTCTCCGATCCTGATACTGGATGGGCGCTGCTCCGCTGGGCGCAGCGGATCGATCCGGACACCGTAAAGCCGACCGCTGAGGTGCTCGCGTCTGCGAGCCCGGCCAACTCGGGCGACGACGCGGCGCCGATTGTGCTCTCGATGCGCTACGGCGCGGGGCGCTCCGTGTACGTGGGCACCGACGAGATATGGCGCTGGCGATACGCAAGAGGCGAGGAGCTGCCCGAACGCTTCTGGATCCCGCTTGTGCGTCTGATCGGTCGAGAGGGCCTGGCGCGCGCCGGGCGTGGCGCCGTGCTTGAGGCGTCGCCTCCCAGAACCGAGCCCGCGTCCCCCGTGCGCATCTCGCTTCAGCTCATCGACGAGCAGCTCGCGCAGCAGCGACCCCAGACCATCACCGCGACGATCAGGTCTGACAACGAGAGCAGCGCACCGGTGTCGGTGACGCTTCGACCCGAAGACACGACCGATGCGGGCGCGCCGACGTTCTCGACGGTCTGGCTCCCGGTTCGGCCAGGCTCGTACACGGTCGAGGTGACCGACGCGATCCTCTCGAGCGAAGAAGCGCTCGCTGAATCGGTCGAGGTGCTCGCACCGGATGATGAACTTCGAAGGCCAGAGACCGACTTCGCGATGCTCGCGAGCCTCGCCGAGCAGACCGGGGGCCGGGTGCTCGAGCCCGACGAACTCGCCGATCTCGAGCAGTTCCTGCCCAACCGCCAGCGGCGGGTCTCTGGCACGCCCGACGTGGAGACCCTCTGGGACAACCCGCTGGCCCTGATATTGCTCGTCGTGCTGCTCGGGGGCGAGTGGATCGGTAGGCGGATCATCCGTCTCGTGTAAGGTGTAACCGGACGTGAACCCGGGGCTTGCCCGACGCGTCCAAGCAGGGTGGTGGAACCGCCCGATGACAGGGCAGTAGCACCTTTGATCCAAAGGCTGCCACGATGCGTATAGACAGCAGCAAGGAGGCTCGTTGACGCAGATCCAGGCACAACCCGCGGGGCGACCCTCAAAGTCATCGCTGATCCGCCTGAGATCGGCGCTCCGCCGAGTCGCAGTGCTCGAGGTCGCGACTGCGGGCGTCGGGATCGCGCTGGCGCTCCTGCTCGCCGAGGGTCTGCTCGACTACCTGCTCCGTCTACCCGCGTGGCTCAGGGGCGCGCTGCTAGTTGTCGGTGCCGCTGCGCTCATCCTTGGCATCCGCAGGCACCTGCTCCCCGCGATCAGGCTCCGCCCGAAGCTCTCGACGCTCGCGCTGCGCGTGGAGAAGTCAGAGCTCGGCAAGTCGAAAGACTTCGAAGGCGTGCTCGCCTCGGGCGTCGAGTTGGGTGAGCAGTCACCCGAAGAAGACGAGCCCGAATCGATCGGCTGGCTCCGCGCCAGAGCCGCGATGGACGCCGACTCGCGAGCCAAGGGCGCCAATCTCAACACGCTCATCCACACAGGCACGCTGCGCCACAACATCTTCGGCCTGCTGCTCGCGGTGTCGGCGGTGGGTTTGATCGTGTTCTTTGCGCCGCAAACCGCAAGCACGGGGCTCTCCCGCGCGCTGATGCCCTGGTCCGACGCGAACTGGCCCAAGCGCACCGAGCTGACGAGTGTCACGGACGCCGAGGCGCACGCGCTCGGATCGGCGCTGCCGCTGCGTGCTGTGGTCACACGAACGAACCGCCCGATCGGGAAGACGCCCGTCGAGGTTGTGTACCGCATCATCACCGAGGATGGCTCGACGACCCTTCGCACCGAGCCGCTGACCGGGCAGGAGAGCTTCGAGATACTCAGTGACGGCTCCTCGGGCGAGGCTTACGAGAGACTTATCGAGCCCTCGGTCACGCTCACGAACGCCGAGCAGCCCGCGACGCTCGAGTACTACTTCCAGACACCAGACGACCGGACCGAGACCCAGAGCGTGCTGCTGGTCGAGCCGCCGCGTGTTGTATTGATGACCGCGGCCATCGAGCCCCCCGCTTACGCGCCGACGGGCGCCGCTTCAGCTTCGTGGATCACGGGCCAAACACACCTTGGTGAGGGCCAGGACGAACGCGCGGTGCTCGGGCCTGTGCTCGCTGGATCGAAGGTAACGGTGACGGCGACACTCAACAAATCAGCGGCACTGGGCGAAGAGAGCTTCGAAACCGCTGAGGCTGCTCCTTCCGACCTCTCGTTCACGCAGAACGGGAACGTGCACACGATCACATGGACTTCCGAGAACCGGGCGAGGCTCAGACTCCGTTTCACAGATAATCTCGGCATCACGAGCGTTGACGACGCGTTCGTCAGACTCGAATCGCTCGAGGACCGCCCGCCGAGCGTGACGGTGACCTTGCCCGAACGCGACGAGGCGGTGCTCACAAGCGCGGTCGTCGATCTCACGGGCGAGGCCCGCGACGACGTCGGGCTCTCGTGGATCGAACTCCGATCGCAGCTGGCCAAGATCCCAGGCAGCGCGACCGATTCCCCGGGCGCCACACCCGAGACCATCGGTGAGCCAGAGCAGCTTGCCCGATCGGAGGCAACAGAACTCCGCGCGCAGGTCTCGCACACGATCGATCTCTCGACACTCGATCTCAGCGTGGGCGATGCGGTGTACGTGACCGCGGTTGCCGGCGATGTGTTCTCGCTCCCAACAGAGCTGGGTCTCACCCGCACGCACGGCGAGACCGTCTCCGCGATCCGCACGCTCCACATCATCTCCGAGAGCGAACTCGTCGAACAGATCCTGTCCGAGTTGGGCGGCATCCGTAGAACAGCTGCGCGTCTCGACGAACAGCAGTCCGATCTCATCCAGCAGCTGCGCACTTCGCGCGAGGCGGGCGAGCAGCCGGCGCAGTCGATGGCGCGCGATCAGGCGGCGCTCACCGACGCCCTCGATAGACTCGGCACGACGACCGAGCAACTCCGCGAACGCACGGAGCGCAACGGTCTCGACGACGCCTCTCTCGAAGACCTGCTCGCAAGAGCCCAGCAGACCATCGACGAAGCGGGCGACGAGTCAGAGCGCGCCGCGAGCGAGCTCAACGCGGCTTCACAAGAAAAGAGCGCCGAGCGCCGAGCCGAGCCCGAGACCAACGCGGAGGAGGCCCAGCAGCGCGTGCGCCGAGCGATGGAGGACCTCTCGCTCCTGCTCGACCGGGGCGAGGACTCGTGGGCCGTTCGCCAGGCGCTCGAGGGCCTGCTCGATGATCAGCATCAGCTGGCGCAGGACACCGCCGAGATCGGCAGGCAGACCGTCGGCAAGAGTCAGTCTCAGCTCACGCAGGAAGAGTTGACCGAGCTGGACCGGATCGCGCAGCGCCAGCTCGAGCTCGCCGACCGCGCGAGCGACCTGCTTGATGAACTTGATGACAAGTCGCGCGAGATGCAAGAGACAGACCCGGGCCAGTCCACCGCGATGCGCGCCGCCGCCCGCCGTGGCCGAGAACAGGGCGTGCCCCAGTCGCTCCAGCAGGCCTCCGACAGCGTGCAGAACAACAACACCGCGGACGCGGGCCGACAGCAGCAGCAGGCGATGGATCAGCTGGGCCAGATGCTCGAAGACCTCGAAGAAGCCGAGGAGCAGCGCGATCAGGAACTCAAGCGGGCGCTGCTCTCGATCATCGAATCTGTTGAAGCGCTCATCAGAACGCAACAGAGCGAGCTCGCAGCGCTCGTGAGGGCGAACCAAGCCTCGGGCGATGTCAGCCAGCTGACCGGAGGCATGGCTTTACTGCACAGAAACACGCTCGCGGTAATCGACGAGGCAAGCCAGAGTCCGGAGACTATCCGCGTCGCGGGCCTTCTGGGTGAAGCCGCCAGTGCGCAGACCGACGCAATCATCGTGCTCGACGCGGGCGACGGCACGCTCGCGGAGCGCCACGAGGAAACCAGCCTCGCAAGACTCGAAGCCGCGCTCGAAGAAGCACAGGAAGAACTGGACAATGCCGAAGAGCGTGAGCGTGAGCGCCGCAAGGAAGAACTCAAGGCCGCGTACACCGAGGCGCTGACGTTGCAGGTCACCATCAGCGAGCAGACAAAACCTCTCGTGAAAGACAGGCTCTCGAGGCGCGAACGCGCCGACGCAAGAGATCTTGGCAGACTGGAGCAGGAGCTCCGTGAATCGCTTCGCCAGATCCCGGCGTCGTACGAGGAGATTCTCTCCGCGGGGGTATTTGACTTCGCGCACACCCGAATCGACACGCAGCTCAACGACATCGGGACATCCTTTATCGCGGGCAAGGTCGAGCGCAAGCACGCAAGGCAGCAGGCGTCGGTCGAATCGCTCCTGCGTGGGCTGATCGAGGCGCTGGAAGACCCGGAGCAGAGCGAGTCCGAGTTCGCCGACGGCGGATCGGGTGAGGGCTCACAGATGCAGCCCGGAGGCCAGCAGGACGAACTCATCCCGCCGATCGCGGAACTGCGGCTTCTCCGTGCGATGCAGCAGGATCTGCTCGATCAGACACGAATGATCGAGGACTTTGGTTCAACTCCCGAAGAGGCCCGCGCGATCGGTGATCTGCAGGATGAGATCGCCAGCCAGGGCGAGGTGCTGATCGAGAAGATGAAACAGCAGCAGGGTCAAGGCGAAGGAATACCGATGCCCCCGCCCGGGGTTGAACCCGAGGGAGGACAGCCGTGATTCTGCGCACACTGCACGCCGTCTCGTTAGCAGCGCTGATCGCCGCCACCGGTGCGCACGCGCAGCCCGAGGACGACCCACTGCCCACGCTCGACGAGCTGCTCGGCCTCAACAACGAAGACGACACCGCTGACGAAGAGTCGGCGGAAAGGACTGACGCAACCGACGCGGAGCTGGATCGCCAGCTCGACACGGACAAGCCCATCGCGGACGAGTTTCTCGAAGCGGTCGGGCTGATGCGTGAGAGCGCGACGCGTCTGTCGGGCCAGACCGACACGGGCGTCGTCACACAGCGCTTGCAGGAAGACATCCTGCGCAGGCTCGACGAGCTGATCGACAAAGCGGGCGAACAGTCCAGCTCTTCGTCATCGTCTTCGTCTGAGCAGGAGCAGCAGCAGAGGCAGCAGCCGAACCAGCAGAGCCGGGACGAAAACCAATCAAACATTAACGAGAACCAGGACACGACCAACCCGCCCGGCGGGCAGGATGCCAGGCTCGGAGCGCAGGCGACCCTGGACGGGGCACGCTGGGGCAACCTCCCGGCGAGGCTCCGCGATGCGCTGCTGCAGGGATCGAGCGACAGTTACAGCTCGCTCTACAAATCGATGACCGAGACGTACTACCGAAGGCTCGCCGAGGAGGCTTCGGAATGACGCGCTGGGTTCTGGCTGTCCTGCTCGCATCGGTTCAGTTCACGGCGCTCGGTCAGGGCGCCCAGAACGCTGCGCTCGAGGACGAGATCACACCAGAGTCCGACGCCGCGGTTGAGCGCGGGCTCGCAGCCCTGGCTCAGCAGCAGACCGAGAACGGCTCGTTCGGCGACGGGCGATACGCCAATAATGTCGCCGTCACTTCGCTCGCTTGTCTGGCGCTCATGGCCGACGGCAACCTGCCCGGCCGCGGCGCGTACGGCGAGAACGTGCGCAAGGGCCTTGAGTTCATCCTCGAGAACACCTCCGAAAGCGGGCTCGTCGCAGGCGACGCGGCCAACGGCCCCATGTACGGGCACGGGTTTGCCACGCTCTTCCTCGGTGAGGTCTACGGCATGACGGGCGGCTCAGACACCCCGCTCGCCGACCGCACGTATGAAGCGCTTGTCAAAGCAGTTCGTCTCATCGAACGCACACAGAACGAGGAGGGCGGGTGGCGCTACAACCCGCTGCCCAACGACGCGGATGTCTCTGTCACGATCTGCCAGGTCATGGCGCTGCGCTCGGCGCGGAACGCGGGGATCGAGGTTTCAAAGGAAACGATCGACAAAGCAGTGCGGTATGTCATCGAGTGCCAGAACCCCGACGGTGGATTCCGGTATCAGCTGCGTACACGCGACAGCGCCTGGCCCAGGACGGCTGCGGGCGTCGCGTCGATCCAGTACGCGGGTATCTATGACGACGAAACACTCGACAACGGGCTCGGTTATCTGGTCCGAACAAGCCTCCCTGGAGAGGGGAATGCCAGGCGCAGCCCGCACTATTTCTACGGCCATTACTACGCCGTGCAGGCGATGTACCTCGCCGGAGGAGACTGGTGGGCCACCTGGTGGCCCGCGGCGAGGGAAGAAATCGTGAGCCTGCAGCGCCCAGACGGGCTCTGGGACGACCGAGGGGTGGGTGAGGCCTACGGCACCTCGATGGCCCTCATTGTTCTGCAAATGCCAAAGCGTTATCTGCCGATCTTTCAGAAGTGATCCTCTTCAGACCCATCCCGGTGCTCTTGACGGCAGCGACGTGCGCCGCGCAGTCACCTCGCGAACCCGTCATGCGCGTGCTTCTCGATACCGATCTCGAATCACGGATCGTCGATGTGTTCGGTATCGATCAATCGGGTGTCACCATCATCGACGAGACCGGCGTGCAGCGGCTCATCCCGCTCGACACTGTCGCGGCTCTCGCACCCATCGGCGATTGGCACGACGCATCGAGCGACCCGGCACTCATCACCCGGGGCGGGATGACAAGCCGAGCGGGCTCTGTCACGCTCACAGACGGCCAGCGGCTCGTCGGCACACCATCGGTGATCTCGATCGATGATGAATTCATCGCGTGGAGTTCACCCACGCTCGGCATCGTCGGGCTCCCGATCGAGAGCATCCGCAGGATCGTGATGCCGAGGCTCATGCCAACGGGCGAGATCACACCACCGCTGGCATACGGGCTCGACGACGTCATCCAGCTCGCCAACGGCGACACGCTCCGCGGCTTCCTCGAATCGGTCAGCGCCGAGGCAACGATCGAAACAAACGCCGGCGCGCTGCTCGCCGTGGACACCGCGAACATCGATCAGATCACGCTCGCAAATGATCCCTCCGAGATGTCCGGCGCGGCTTTCTGGCTCGCCGACGGGTCGGTCATCTGCATGCAGAACTTCGAGACGGATCACTCGGGCAATGAGCCCGTCGTGGTGAGCATGCTCGAGCCAGAGCCCATCGGACCGGCCCTCGGCGACCGCACGCCCAGCGAAGCTAACACGCAGCCGTTCGGTCTGACACTGAGCACGCCCCTTAGAGAAACCCTGGCGATCGCCTTCGATTCGCGCAGGATCATCGCTCTCTCGGCCCTCGAGCACGCGAGCGAGTTCCGCGAGATCGATATCGATCAGAGCGGCACGCCCTCGCTGGGCAGCCGGCACATCACCATGCCCGGCCCGATGCGCACAACATGGGTCCTGCCCCAGTCAGCGACGCGATTGGCGTTCAACGCCACACTTCCGATCGATGCTCGCGCGTGGGGTAACCTCGAGTTGATCGTGCGCGTGGACGACAAGGTCATCGAGACGCAGGCAATCAGCACCGAGTCGCCGAGCGCCGCGATCAACATCGACGTCGCGGGCAACGAGTTCGTTTCGCTCGAAATCGACGAGGCCAAGTTTGGTCCGATCCAGGACAAGCTCGTGATCAGCAATGCGATCGTGCTGATCGGCGACTGAGCTCAGCGGACCTTGAGCATCGCAAGAGCTGCGATCACGAGCACCACACCCACGATCCAGAGCCTCGCGACGACCTGCTGCTCGCGCCAGCCGCCCAGGTGCAGGTGGTGGTGGTACGGTGCGCACCGAAATATCCTCTTGCCCTTTGTCGCCTTGAAGTAGCCGACCTGGAGCACGACCGATCCGATCTCCGCGATGAACACGCCGCACATGAGCAGGACAAGCAGCTCTTGTCTGATGACAACCGCGACGTACCCGATCAGTGCGCCGAGCGAGAGCGAGCCCGTGTCGCCCATGAACACCTGCGCGGGCGAGCAGTTCCACCAGAGGAATCCGAGGCACGCGCCGATGATCGCGCCGACGATCACCGCGAGCTCGCCCGAGCCCTCGATGTGCGGCACACGCATGCGCTGCGCCCAGATATCCTGACCCGCGATCAGCGTGAGCACCAACAGCCCGATCGCAACGATCACGGTCAGCCCGCTCGAGAGCCCGTCCATGCCGTCAGAGATGTTCACGGCGTTGGATAGCCCCGCGACCATCATCACGGTGATGAACACATAGATCGGTTTCGAGAGGTACACGAGCGACTCGCTGATCGCGTACGACGATCCCTTGTACGTGCTCTGCAGCGGTAGATTCAGGACGTGCGGCAGACTCTTGGGTCCGTCGCCCTGGTTGTACGCGAACACACCGATGAGCGTCGCGATGCCCAGCTGGAAGACGAGCTTCTCCCACGCGTGCAGGCCCTGGCGGCCGTCGCCGCGCCGGGCCGCGGTGAGCTTCAGCCAATCGTCGACACCCCCCACCACCGCCATCCAGATGAGCAGGATGAGCGCCATGTACACGTACGCCGAGCGGATGTCGGCGAGCAGAAACACGCTCGTGAAGATCGAGCCCACGATCAGCACGCCGCCCATCGTCGGGACGTTGGCCTTGCTCTCGGCGTGCTTGCGGAGCGCCTCCGCATCGGTCACGCCCGTGTCACCGATCTTCATGGCTCGCAGTCTTGCGATTGTCTTGGGACCAAAGAAGAGCACGAACAGGAACGCCAGAGCCGCGGCTGCGAGTGTTCTAAATTCAAGCTCATCGAGCAGACGGACGAGCGAGTAGAGCGTCAGATCACCGAACAGGCCGACGCCGTCGAGTGTGTTCCGGAAATGATCAAGGAGCCAATAGAGCAAGTCGGCTAGTCTTTCACCGTCGCGGCCCCTTGGGGCGTGGTTTCGTGCGTCAACTGGCGGACCGCGTGAACGACGCGTTCGAGCCCGACGGACCTGGATCCCTTGAGCAGGACCGCGTCGCCCGGGGCAAGCCGCTCTGCGATGGATCGGCCGTCACCCGTCTCGGGCTCCATTACGACGCACTCTTTGCCAAGCCTGTCCAGGGCGTGCGGAGCCGCCGATCGGGCCAGATCGCCCACCAGCACGACGAAATCGGGCCCCTCGCCCCTGTCGATCGAATCGCCGATCACCCGGCCCACCTCCTCATGCATCGCGGGGGCGTCATCACCGAGCTCGAGCATCTCGCCCAGCACGAGCACGCGCCGGCTCGCCGACCGAGCGGCCGCGTCCAGCGTCCCGATCGCGGCGATCACCGATTCCGGGTTCGCGTTGTACGCGTCGTCGATGATCGTGATCCCGCCGATCGTCCGACGGTCCAGGCGCATCTCCGGGCCCTTCGCCGACGCGAGCGCCATCGCGATATCTGCTTCCGGCATGCCCATCCGCCGAGCCACCGCGATCGCAGCCGCGGCGTTGTGCGCGTTGTGCGCACCGAGCAGACCGATCTCGTAGCGCTGCCCGCCGTTGGTCTCGAAACAAACGCCATTGCCGTGCGTGTCGACCGCGACCACACGGATGTCCGCGTGCTCTCCAGAACCGAACCGGAGCAGCGACACACCGGGCGGCAAGTAATCATCAAGCAGCGGCGCGTCCGCAGTGATCACACCCAGCCCGCCCTGCGAGAGCGCCCGCAAGATCGAGGCCTTCTCCTGCGCGATACCTGACTCGTCTTCGAAGAACTCGATGTGCGCACGCCCGATGCTCGTGATGACCGCGATGTCGGGCGATGCAATCTGAGAGAGGTACGCCACCTCGCCGGGCGAGCTCATGCCGAGCTCGCAGACGACGTACTTCTCGTTCGGCTGAGCCGCAAGAAGCGTGAGCGGCAACCCGATGTCGTTGTTGAAGCTCTTGACGGATGCCGACCCCCGCATCGACGACCCGAGCACCTGATCGATGAGCCGAACGGTCGTGGTCTTTCCATTTGAACCCGTAACCGCGATCACCCGTGTCGATGTAAACGTCTTCCGGTACGCACGCGCGAGCTGACCGAGCGCCGTGCGCGTCGATTCGACCTCGATCAGCGTCATGTCTTCGGGAGGGGCGCTCGGGATCGATCCCTCGCGCTCGACGAGCGCTACGGTGCTGCCCGCCGCTCTTGCCTCGTGCAAATACGCGTGCCCGTCAACATTCTCGCCTTTGAACGCCGCGAACACCTGGCCAGGCTTGAGCGTGCGCGTGTCGATACTCACACCACCGGAGATGCTGGAGACGCCCGGCCTTGTGCGGAAAACGCCGCCAACGGCGGAACGGATGTTGTCGGGCGTAAAGAACGTCATGTCGCCTCGGCTCTCTCGCGCGCATACAGACGCACGCACTCCTCGTCATCGAATGGTCTGACAACGATATTGCCAGCCGCGTCGCAGAGCTCCTGCGTCGTCTCGTGCCCCTTGCCCGCGATCAGGATCACATCGCCCGGATCCGCTTCACGCATCACCCGGTCGATGGCCTGCTCGCGCAGGGGTTCACGGATCACGTCCGTCCGGCGCCTGGGTTCGACGCCCTTGAAGATCGCCTCGATGATCAATTCGGGCTGCTCTGATCGCGGGTTGTCGCTCGTCAGCACGACCCTGTCGGCGAGCCTGCCTGCGATCTCGCCCATGACGGGGCGCTTCGTCTGGTCCTTGTTGCCGCCGCAACCGAAAACCGCCCAGAGCTTGCCTTCGTGCGACGAGTCCTGCATCGATCGGCGGAGTTCGGTCAGGGTTCTTTCGAGAGCATCGGGTGTGTGCGCAAAGTCGATAAAGACGAATAGCCCGCCCGGCACGCCGATCCGTTCGAGCCTGCCTCGGGGCAAGCTCGGTTTCTTGAGCGCCGACGCGATCGAGTCTCGCTCGAGGTCGAGTTCGTGCGCGACCACCACAGCCTCGAGCAGATTCAGCGCGTTGTGTTCGCCCGCCAGCGCAAGCCGCGTCTCGATCGAACCGAACACGCCTTCGAGCGCAACCTCAACACTATCAATGTGGCGCGATGTCACACGCGCGACGCTCTCTGCATCTCGGAGCGAGCAGCGCTGAACCCTGGCCTTGCAGCCTTCGAGCATCTTGCCACAGGCCTCGTCGTCGGTGTTCACGACCGCGACGCCCGACTCGGGCAGCATCTCGAAAAGCCGGCGCTTGGCGCGCAAGTATGCATCACGCGTCTTGTGGTAGTCCATGTGGTCTGTGCCGAGCGTGGTGAAGACGCCCACATCGAACGCCAGCCCCGCCGCCCGCTTCTGGTCGAGCGCGTGGCTCGAGACCTCCATCACGGCGACCTCGCACCTGTTATCGACCATCGTCGCGAACGTCCTGCTCAGCTCGATCGATCCGGGCGTGGTCAACTCCGCAGCAGCCGTCTCGCGGCCGTCGTCGATCTCGACCGTCCCGATGAGCCCAGCGCGGATCCCCGAGCGGTTCAGGATGCCGTGGAGGAGGTGCGCAACCGTCGTCTTCCCGTTCGTCCCGGTGATCCCGACGAGCTTGAGCCTGGACGTGGGCTCGCCGTAGAACCGCTCGGCGAACTGCGCAGCAGCAAGGGCAACATCGTCGGCGACGAGCACCGCGACATCAGCCGATCCGATCCGCGAAGCACCCTCTTCATCTGTCAGGATTGCCCTGGCACCATTCTCAATCGTCTGCTGGATGTACGCCCTGCCGTCAAACCTGGGCCCGACGCGCGCGACAAACAGCGAGTCGGGCATCACGGTTCGGCTGTCGTCTGTGATGTCGAGGATGCGCACACCCGCAGGTCCGGCGACCCGGCGTATGTCTAAAGGCTGGATGAGCTGATCAAGATCCATCTCGCGCAAACCCCGGCGGGCTCCCTCCGTGTCGGCCCGCGATGACGATCATACTGCGCACGCGTCAGGGCAGGATCAGCATCGCGTCCCCGAAGCTGAAGAATCGGTACTTCTGCTCGATCGCGTGCGCATAAATTTCACGTACCCGCTCGGCGCCTCCCGGGAAGAGCGCCGACACCATCGCGATCAGTGTCGAGCGTGGCAGGTGGAAGTTCGTCATCAGCCCGTCCGTCAGCCGCCACTGGTAGCCGGGTGAGATCAGGATGTCCGTTTCGATCTCCCCCGCCCGCCCCCGCTTGGCGAACGCCTCGATCGTTCGACAGCTCGTCGAGCCAACCGGGATCACCCTGCCTCCCTCGGATCGAACTGAAACCAACCTTTCATACGTCGCCGAGTCGATTCGACACCGCTCGCTGTGCATCGGGTGCTCCTCGAGCACATCCACTTCGACCGGCTGGAACGTTCCCCGACCGACGTGGAGCGTGACATCCGCCCGCCCGACGCCCATATCCGAGAGCGACCGAAGGAGCTCGGGCGTGAAGTGCAGCCCCGCGGTCGGCGCCGCCACACTGCCAGGCTCGTCCGCGTAGATGGTCTGGTACTGCCCGACATCCTCAGGGCGGTCCTCGGCCTCCCCCGCGTGCCGCCTCGCCGAGAGGATGTAGGGCGGCAGGGGCGGCAAACCTACCCGCTCCAGCGCATCATCATCGCCCTCAACAGACACGAGCCACACGCCGTCGTCCGTTTCTCTGCGCACAAGTGTGAGCAGAACATCCTCGCCGATCTCGATGCGCACACCCGGGCGGTGCCTGCGCATCTTGAGGAGCACCCTCCACGTCGCGTGCTCGGCGCCCGGTTCCAGATACAACCCGGTGACTTTGCCGCCCGTATGGAGGTTGCGGCCCGCGAACCTCGCCTGCACGACGCGGGTTGTGTTGAAGACCATCGTGTCGCCCGCGCGCAGAAAGCCGGGCAGATCACGCACGTGCGCATCTTCGCGCACAGAGTCATCGCTCCGGCTCACCACGAGCAGTCGCGCCGAGTCCCTCGGCTGCGCCGGGCTCCTGGCGATCAGCGATTCGGGCAGTTCAAAGTCGAGCTCATCCGTCCGCACGCGTGATCGATCCTCGGCTGACACCGGTGTCGCAGGCATCCAACGCGCGGTGTTGCCCCCAGGCAACAGGGCCGGCTGTGTGGGCTCGCAATTCGGGTGAAACGGGGCTCCCGACGCGAGAGAGCCCTGTTTCCCGGACGACACTGCACCGGCACGGCGATCGCATCTCGTCTCGCGTGAACCTCGGCCCGATCCACTCCATACGAGTCGTCGAGCCCTGCCAGGCGCAGGTCAGGCCCTTGGACTGCACCGAGGAACCCACACCCTACGACGAGTACCTGAAGGAACAAAACCGTACGGACGACACCTTCGAACTCACAGGCCCCGTCGAGCAACCGGCCTACTCAAAGCCAGCTCACGCTCCCGAGCCTCAATCAGAGGAACTCCAGCGAGTAGACGACGACCGCCCCGCGAAACGGTTCGAGCCTCTTGATGTCCACGAAGATATCCGGCGCGAGATCGTGGTTCAATACGAGATCCCGAGCGACAAGCTGACCGGGCGGCTGATCGACATGCTGCTCTAAACTGTCTGGGTTAGTAGATTCGGACGAGCTTGGATTCTGGGTAGAACGTGCTGAGGAGCAGCCGCCAGTCGTCGCCGCGCTGGGCCATTGCCTCTGCGCAGTACTGGCACATCCCGACGCCGTGACCAGAGCCGTACCCCGCGATGCGCGTGACGCGTCTGCCGACGTCAACGCTGACGTCACCGCTATAAACCTGCGCGACGCGGGAGACATCTGGCACGCCAGGCTGCGAGCTGTTGCACGCGGCTCTGAAGTGCTCGGTGGTCAGGGCTGCCGACCTGCCCGATGTGTCGGTGAGCTTCACGATGAGCGACCGCCCGTTTGGCGAGCGCTGCTCGACCTCGACGGATTGGAGCGAGCCGAACCGGCCCACCTCGTTGTTGTGTTTCTTGCCCCAGCTCTTGATGCGTTTGCTGAGATCGCTCGTCCGCCTTGCGACCTCCCACTCGTAGAGCGGCGCGGATTCGCACAGCACGTCTCGCTTCTCAACAGTCGCCCCGACGGACGATTCCACCTCGTTGAGTCCCACGTTCCGGATGACCGGGGTGTTGCTAGGCCAGACTTCCTCGGCGCTCACAGGTTTCCCGCCGCACGTGCTCGAGTAATACGCGCCGGCGAGTGATCCGCCCTCGGTCAGAACGACGCCGCGGGTCTGCTCGGCGGCCCTGATCGCGACGCGCAGCCCGGTGAGCCCCGCGTAGACCTGGTCTGACTGCGAATCGTCGACGTCGTACCAACGGTCGGAGTTTCGCGCCGATTCGCGGCGCTGCAGCGCGAACGTGCGGGCGGCTACTGATTGCGCCATAAACGCGGTCTCGCTCCAGTGCGGGAACAGTTCCTTGGCGATCACACCCGGGATGTAACGCTCGATCTCGACGACATTGACAACATCAAAGACATCGTCGCCCTCGTCCGGTCTCGGGTGGTAGCGGAGCGTGCCGGGGTAGCGCGTTCGCCCGACGCTGACGATCTCCTGACCGGGTTCGTCGTCGGGCCCGACGACGGGTCCCGCGTAGACCACGGTGCCTGGCCCGAACCCACGGACCCGGCCCCGCGCGTCGGTCAGCCTGATGCCGCCCTTGGAGGCGCTGACTTTCACGGGCCCGGTCATGACCTCGCCTGTGCGAGAACCCGCGACCGCAACGAGCCACGGGCCTCGGCCCGCGAGTTCGGATTCCTTTGTCTGACGCGCGATGCGCACGCGGATCATGGGTTCGGGTCTGGACCCCACTCCTTCGGCGCTGGTGATCTCAACTGTGCCCTCGGAGGCGTGCATGGGCACGAAGCCCGTGCGTGTCGTCTTGCACGACCAGGCGACGAGCAGCGCCAGAGCGAGCGCACCGCCCGCGGTCAGCATGACGAATGTCCTGCTGACCGCGCCGGTTCGGCTGGCTCCGAGATGGTGCTGAGTCGATCGCGACACGAGCTTTCCTCATACTCCTCGTCGGCATCTAAGTTCCGAGAACTTCGACGCCTGCGGGCCTGATTACCATACTTGAACCGTAGCTCACTGATCCGTTCGGACACATGGAGTCGAGATTTCGGTATACTTATCGTATGCCGAACATTCAGGCTCCCCCTCTATTCCAGCTTGCCCTCACATTCACCCCCGGATTAGGGCCAGTGCGTTCACGCAGACTGATAGCGCACCTGGGATCCGCTGCCGCGATCTTTGAAGCGGCTCAATCTGATATCGAGCAAGTCGAGGGAGTCGGGTCGGCAGTTGCGAGGGGCATCATCAAGAACCGCGACAACGCCCTGTCACTTGCGAACAAAGAATTGCGCAAAGCCGAGAATCTCGGCGTGCGGGTGGTGTCGCAGGATCAGCCCGGGTTCCCGCAATTGCTGAGGCCGCTGCCCGACTGTCCGCTCGTGCTCTTTATCCGGGGCGAGTTGGATCCAGAGGATCAGTTCTCACTGGGCGTTGTGGGATCGCGTCGGTGCAGCCAGTACGGACTTGAGCATTCTGAGCGCTTTGCGAACCGACTGGCCTCGCGCGGCATCCGGATCGTCTCCGGCGGTGCGAGGGGGATCGATACCGCGGCGCACCGGGGCGCACTCAACGCGGGCGGGAGGACGATCGTCGTGCTCGGGTGCGGCCTCTCCCACTGCTATCCGCCTGAGAACCTTGCCTTGTTTGATTCGATCGTCGACGGCGGGGGCGCAATCGTGAGCGAGTTGCCCTGCGATGCCCCGCCCGAGGGTCGCAACTTCCCGGCGAGAAATCGGATCATCTCTGGCATGTCGCTCGGCGTGCTGGTCGTTGAGGCGGGCCGAAAGTCGGGGGCGCTCATCACAGCAAGGCAAGCGGTCGAGGAGCACGGCCGGGAGGTCTTTGCGCTGCCCGGTCGGGTCGACAGCGGCGCGTGCGCGGGTTCGCTGGATCTGCTGAAGATGGGCGGTGCTCAACTTGTCACCGAGCCGAGCGATATTGTTCATGCGCTCGAGATGCCAGCGCGTCACGCACACGCCGGCACCCACTCTGATCGCTACGCGCCCGACGAGGCGAATCGGTACGAGCCCGCGACCAGAGCCAATGTCCCGGGCGGCGAATCAGGTCAAAGGGTGTACGAGGCGTGCAGGGAGAGTCGAACGCTCGACCAGATCGGTGAGGTGACCGGATTGGACATGGCAGCGATAGGCCAGGCGGTCACGCTGCTGGAGATCTCTGGTCTTGTGACGCGTTCGGGTGGCCAAGTGACGGCCTCGCGTTGATTCTTGCGCAGATCGTCCGATAACTTCCTTTGCCGACCGATAAAAACCCATACTTGAGGCTTCGAACCGTCGTGTGGAATTCGGTGCGCTTGCGGAATGGATATTCGGGTGGTAGCATGGTAAAAGTTGGTTCTCGTTCGGTGTGTGGGACGAAGTTGTCCACATGATGGAAGAAAGAACATATCGAAACAACACTTTGTTATGCTGTCACCCGAACGGAGAGTCGGTTGGCGGTCGGCTGCCAAAGACCGACTTTCGGAATCGGTTGGCCCACCTTTTTGTGGGATGGCTGAAGGGGCGGCTCCAGAGCGAGGAGCCGAGCGATCAATCGATTTCCGAGCCTCTAGTCTGCCTGGGACCGGGGGGTTCGTTCGGGAAAGTTCTTGTACCGACCGGCTCGGGAACCGGGAAAGTGAGAACGATTCCAACAACACTATTTACAAGGGCTTTGTTCGATATAGAATTGGTATCAGTCCGGGCTCTCTCAGAAAAGTTGGTGATGCAGGCATCGCGTCTGGGAGATACGGGATCTGACAGTCTCAGAAGAGGGGGACCTTCGACGCATGTCGGGGGTTTGGAGATTCGCGAGAGCGAACCAGATCAGAAGAAGGAACCTATCCATGAACCTCACGCCGAAACAGCTCCGCATTCTCAAGCTCATCCGCGACTGGCGGGTCCGTCATGGCTATTCGCCGACGATGCAGGAACTGGCCGACGAGATCGGCGTCAGCAAGGTCACCGTGTTCGAGCACGTCGAGGCGCTGATTCAAAAAGGCGCGCTCACGCGCGAGCCGAACAAGGCACGCTCTTTATCGATCGCTGACGGCATCAGCGTCCCTGATGAGTCTCGCCCGCTGAAGTTCCCGCTGGTCGGCAAGATCGCTGCGGGTTACCCGATCGAGCGCGTCGCCGGTCAGGACGAGGTCGATCTGGGCGAGGTCGTCGGCGCCACGGGCGAGAAGTCTGACTCCACGTTCGCGCTCAAGGTCGACGGCGAGTCCATGAAGGACGAGGGCATTCTCAACGGCGACTTCGTGCTCGTCGAACGCACCGAGGTCGCTCGTGACGGCGACAAGGTCGTCGCGCTGCTCCCCGACGGGTCCACCACGCTCAAGACCTTCTTCAAGGAAGACGACCACATCCGCCTCCAGCCCGCCAACCCGGACTTCGACCCGATCCGCGTGAAGTTCTGCACCATCCAGGGCATCGTCCGCGGCGTGGTCAGACAGTACTGATCCGAATTCCAATCGCGGCGGCATGCAGCCGCTGTGGGTCACACATGACGTGTCGAGAGATCGGCGGAGCGGAGTCTCCGCCTTCTCTATGTACAGAGTTGCGAACAGTCTCAATCCAAGATGAGACCCCGCGATCGATAGACCGCGGGGAATGCACTGAACCCGTGTCCGTTTCGCCTTACGCGCTGCCGATGACGAAGTCTTCGACCTCGACGGTGTGCGTGCACATGTGAGCCTCGGCGGGATCGACGTCTCTGACCTCGCTGGGTGTCAGGCCCAGTGCTCTTGGGATGCGCACCAGTTCGCTCCGGTTGGCTTTGAGCGCTCGGGCGAGATGGCGGCAGGCTTCCTCGGCGATGGTGTGGTCGCCGCAGGTGAAACAGTCCGCAGCTGCGTAGCCCACCTCGGGCCAGGTGTGCACCGTGATGTGGCTCTCGGCGAGCAGGCCGAGCGCCGTGACGCCCTGGGGCTCGAAGCGGTGCGAGGCCTCGCCCAGCCAGGTCGCGCCGGCTCTATTGGCGGCGTCCTTGAGGGCGCTCTGGATAAAGGCGTGGTCGTCGAGGATCTCGTGCGGGCAGCCGTAGATCTCCATGATGCAGTGCACACCGACGTGGGACATTCCGTGATCTCCGCATGGCGCCGGGCTTTGGCGCTGGCCAGCACACCCAGCTGGCGTCGGCCAGCGGGCGATGAGCCCGGATCGTAGGTCGTTGCGTGCCAAGCGACTAGAAGCGTTTGTGAGATTCTCTGCCCCTGTCACCCGATCCGAAGAAGCGCCTGGCGAGATCGAGATCCTCGGCGGTTGTGATCTTGAGGTTGCGCCGCTCGCCCTCGATGACCATGACTGGCTCGCCCAGCTTCTCAATAAGGCCCGCGTCGTCGGTGCTTGCGAGATCGGGCTGGCCGTAGGCGCGGACAAGCAGTTCACGGGTGAACACCTGAGGCGTCTGGACGGCGACGAGTTGTTCGCGGTTGACCCCGCCCGTCACGCGTGAGAATGACGCGTTGGACTTGCCGCCCTCGCCGAGGATGGCGTCCAGCGGGTCCTCGTCGGCAGCATCGGGCGCTTCTTCGATACGCTTGAGTGTGTCCCCCACCTGTACTCCCGGCACGACCGCGTCGAATCGCTGGGCGGCTTCGAAGAGCCTGTCGATCAGGCGCTCGGAAGCGCAGGGACGGGCCGCGTCGTGAACGGCAACGTGTGTGGCATCTTCCGGGACGTGCTCGAGGGCGGCCTGGACGGATTCGTAGCGGTGGTCCTTGCCCCCCTTGCAGAGTTTGGCGCCGAGGAACCCGAGCTTGGGGCCGTAGCGCTCGCGGAATGCGTCGAGATCCTCGTCGTTGTTGGGCCCTGCGACGACGATGGAGGCAACGTCGTCCCTATTCGCGAAGAGCTCGATGGACCGCATGATGACTTCCCGGCCGCCGAGGTCCTCGTCGAGCTTGTGCCTCGTTGCACCGGAGGCGAGATAGCGTGAGGAGTGGCCTGCGGCTGGGATGATGACACAGATAGTCAAGAGAAGTACCCCGTAATCAGGGATTGTATGCGGT
This sequence comes from Phycisphaera sp., assembly GCA_003712165.1. GTDB lineage: Bacteria > Planctomycetota > Phycisphaerae > Phycisphaerales > UBA1924. The sequence goes on along the minus strand of RHLH01000001.1, from coordinate 377,347 downwards.
GCTGAAAGCAAGGAGAAACAACGTTACTTCTTACTGATTTCACCCTACCCTCCAGTCCATCAACAGTCTTTCAAGAAGGGAAATAGAGCATGTTGTGGATGCTACAGGAAGCCAGCCCAGAGGGCGGCAACGTTGAAACGCAGGTCACCGAAGCAGCCGACGACGCCGCGGCGGCTGTCGAGGGTGCTGAGGGTGGTGAAGCTGCCGGGTCATCGTTGAATCTCACAGACGGTGTATCGAGCGATGAGATGATGACACTCTGGACCGACTACGGCTTGCCGACGGTCAAGGCGATCATTCTGATCATCGCGGTGCTCATCATCTCCAAATGGGTCGGAGGGATGATCACCAGAATCTGCCGCAAGAGCAATGTCGATGAGACGCTCGCGCGGTTCTTCGGGAACATGGGCAAGTACGCCATCATGGTTCTGGGTGGTCTTGCCGTCCTGAGCACATTCGGGATTGACACCACAAGCTTCGCGGCCGTGATTGCGGCTGCCGGCTTCGCGGTCGGCATGGCGATGTCTGGTCTTCTTGGCAACTTCGCCGCGGGCATCATGCTGCTGATCTTCCGCCCGTTCAAGATCGGTGATGTCGTCAGCGCTGGCGGCGTGACCGCCAAGGTCGAGGCAATCGAGCTCTTTACGACTGTCTTCACGACGCCCGACAACCGCAAGATCATCGTGCCTAACGGTGATATCTACGGCGGGACGATCGAGAACATCACCCACCACGACACCCGCCGCGTCGACGTTGCCGTCGGTACCGACTACAGCGCCGACCTCGACAAAACGCGCGAGGTGCTCATGGGCGCTGCAAAGAAGATCGAGGGCGTGCTCGGTGATCCGGAGCCGGTAATTTACCTGAGCGAACTTGGTGGCTCGTCGATCGATTGGTCCGTCAGGGTCTGGGCCGCGACGGCGGATTACTGGGCCGTCCGCGAGAAGCTGACGCGTCAGGTCAAGTACGACCTTGACGAGGCCGGCATCGGGATCCCGTTCCCGCAGATGGATGTCCACATCGACGGCGCAGTGAACCGCGACTGACTCTCTTACTCAACACACTCGTTTCTTGTCGCGCGGGCGGGCTCATCTGGGTCCGCCCGCTTTGTATTACCCATCCGGAGCTTGCTCTGGCCAGGAGATCACAAACTCAAGTACTTCCTGGTCTTCATATTTCTCAATGAATGCGTCATAGTCGTCCAAGAAGAGACGCTTCAAGTCCGTATCTTCACACTCTCCATTCCAAGCGGCTTGGGCACGCGATGTACGGACTGCGCGATCGATGGTGAAGAGCACTAGCTTTGTAATCTCAACATTGGGATCCTGCTCACGCATTGTTTTGAGAACCTCAGACATAGCTTGCGCCGCATCAAAGACATCATAGGTGGTCTGCTGATCAGGATTTGTGTAATCAAGGCTCGGCTGATTGCACTGGTGAACCGAGAAGATCCAATCGTGGATGATGTATGCCGGCGCGTATCCCCATGGAGAATACCCAGGGATCGACCAGAACACTCGAGGTATCGAGCCGCCGTCGGTATACATCGGCCCCGGCCGGATAATATCGCCGTTTGCTCGCGTAAAGGTGAGAGGATCCGTTTCACTCGGAATGAAAATAAAGTGATTCGGTTTGTACCACTTCACGATGAGCTCGCCTTCGAGCGTGCCTTCTTTTGTATTCGCGTAGTGTCTTTCAGAAGCACATCCAACAACTGACAAGACAGTCGCAATCAAGACTACAAAGCAACACTTTTTTCGCACACCGCACCTCACTTCCAACGTTCACAAAATCCCTATGAAAGGCACAACTTAGCAGCTTATCTTCACGCTCATTCATTCATGGCCGCGCTATGCCGCAGGGTGTATACTTACTGGACTGAGCAGGCCTTCTGGCTGCCTTTTTGACAAGTTGGGGCCGATGTGGTTTCGACCGGGCGAGCTTCAGGTCCGGCGTTGCGCGTCGAGGGGCGTGGTGGCCTCGTAAAAACCACGCAACACAAATATCTGCCGATGAGCAGTACCTCATGGCTGCCTGATAAACAGGTAGTCTGACCCGGGCTGGACGCCTGCTACGGTCCGGGTCAATGACAGCAGGCTGGCCGACTCTTGGTGTTCCCAGGGGTGAAGCGGCGAGATTTATAACTGGGGACTGGACCCGAAGTAGGCTGTTAGTGGCCGGCGGAGGGTTGAGATTAAATCACTGACTACACGCGTAGAAGCGCCGAACCGGCCGTTTCGGCACGGGGGTTCGATTCCCCCCGGCTCCATTGATTTCAGACTACCCGCGATCCGCGGGTTTTTTCATTGCTGGCCGCGTCATATATCGGGTACGTTCTTGGTGAAGCGATCGGTGTTGCTGGCATACCTCTCAGTCGGCGCACGGGTCCGTCTTCATAAGGAGTGTGCCATGGCAAACCCGGTTGCTGTTCGTGTGTCGTCCCGCGTTTTGGTTCTCGTAGCTGCAGCCGGGATGAGCAGCGCTTATGCGCAGCCCGAGTACGAGATTCAGCCGCTGGCGATCGACGGCCAGGTGAACAGCACCGGGCAGGGCATCTCCGAGAGCGGCGCGTTCGTCACGGGGACATCCAACTCGGACGCAGTCCGGTGGGCCGAGTCGGGGGGTACGGTGCTGTTGCCCTTGCTCACCTCACCATCGCGGCCCTTCAGCCTTGCGCAGGACGTCAACGACAGCGGCGTCGTAGTCGGGACCGGTGCCACGACATTCTTCGGCTCAAGCCCGCTCCCGATCATGTGGGATGCCTCGGGCGCTGTTTCTCAGCTGCCGCTGCCAGCGGGCGAATCGCTTGGCAGAGCGTTCGGAGTGAACAATGCCGGAACCGCTGTTGGATCGGTTGACGGCGGAAGCCTCGAACAGGCTGCGGTGTTCACGCAGGTCTCTGGGAGTGTCCTCACGCAGATGATGCCGAACGGCGGTGCGCTCCGGACCGCGTACGCGATCAACGGAGCGGGCCGAATCGTTGGACAGGCTCTGAACCCGAACAACGCGGCGGTCACCAACGGGTTCTACCTGGACCCGGGCGACAGCGCGGCGACGGACATCGGTGCGCTTACAGCGCTGGGTCACAACAGCGCGATCGCGTTCGCGGTGAGCTCGGACGGCAGGATCGCGGGTTCGAGTTCGCTCAACAGCGGCGCGGACGCGAGGCCCTTCGTGTGGACCGAGTCGGGCGGGATGGTCGAGGTGCCGCTACTGGCGGGGACCTCGACGGGCGGCGCGCGCGGCGTCAACGCGAGCGGCTGGGTGGTCGGGACGATGTCGAGTGTCACGTCGATCGTGTTTCTGTACGACGGCAATCAGACGTACGCGCTCGAGAACCTCATCACCACCGACGAGGACTGGGACCTGACCGGCGGCACATCGAACGGCGCGTTCGGGATCGCAGACGATGGCACTATCACCGGGCGCGGGCTCTACAACGGTGAGATCACTGGTTTCGTTGCAACGCTGATCATCGACTGCGTCGCCGACGTCAACGGCGACGGGATGCTCACCCCCACCGACTTCACCGCGTGGATCAACGCGTTCAATAACAGCCTCCCCCAGTGCGACCAGAACGGCGACGGGTCGTGCACGCCGACCGATTTCACGGCTTGGATCGACAACTTCAATTCGGGATGCTGACATCCCGCCACGCAGTGCGTCATCGGGTCAGAGCGCATTGAATCTGATTACACAACTGAGCAGACCATGCACATGTGTTGTATATAACAGTGCATGCTCCGCGTGCACAGGCGACAGTTTGTGATTGGCCCCTCTTCCTTTGTCACCTATGAAGGGTGGCGCTCGGCAGAACTCGGTTCTGTCGTGTTCTCGTACGACCGGGATCTGCGGGTGCAGTTCGAGACAGACCGAAACGGTATCCGGTGGGCCTTTGTCGGAATCGGGGCGCCGGTTGTGCCGGAACACGCACAGATCGCCGAGCAGATCAGGGCGAGCGGTTCTGGCGAATTGGAAAAGGCCAAGCATGACTGGACCGGGCGGTGGGTGCTCGTTTCGGAACGGACGCTGTTGCTCGATGCGGGCGGGTACCTCGGGTGCCACTTCGGTCAAGACAACGCATCACGGTGGTGGGCGTCGTCGAGCCCGGCGCTGCTCTCGCAGATCACAGGCAGGCCATACCGCGACGGAAAGCTCGCGTATCAGCAGGGCATGTCGTGGTACCCGCCCCCGATGTCCTGCATCGAGAGAGCGCACAGGCTTCTGCCGAGCCAAGCGCTCGACCCGAAGACTGGCGAGGTTCGCCCCGTTCGGCTCGTGCCCGACATCACGCCCGGCCGGGATGAGTCTTCGATCCTGGAAGAACTGAGCGAGGTGCTGCCTCAGGCGTGCAAGGGTCTTGCTGAGTTCGGCGAGCCCTTCTGGGTTGGGCTCTCGGCGGGGATTGATTCGCGCGTGGTGCTCGCAGCAGCGGTGAACTCCGGGATCGAGGTCAAGGCGTTCACGTGGCTCGCCGACCGGACACCGATCGCAGACCGCATCTTGCCCGCTCAGCTCTGCGAGCTTGCTGGCATCGAGCACAAGTACATCGAGACGGGCCCTGTCATCGAGGGCAGGCGTGAGTTGTTCCGCGAGCACACGGGTGATGCGCTTTCCGAGGGAGATGCGTTGCCGTTCCTGCGGGGTGTGCGCGAGAGTCTGGCCGGCCTCTGCACGGGCGGCCAGGCGTTCGACATCTCAAAGGCTGGCAGGCGGGGCACGTTCCTCGATTCGACCGAGAACCCGAGGCTCGCGGCCGAGTCGATGTGCAGGGTGTTTCTTGAATCGAAGCGTTCGGTCGCTGCGGACGGGTTCACGCGGTGGCTTGAATGGGTGAACCAACACCCGGAGGAGCATATGGATTGGCGCGACCGGTACCAGTCCGAGCAGCGCACCGCTGGTTGGCAGAGCGACAAGGAGCAGCTCTACGACACGCACACGCTCGAACGGTTCGCGATCATCAACTCTGGACGCATTAATGCGCTGCTGCTCTCGCTGAGCGAAGAATCGAGGCTTGAGTTCGGCTATCTCACCGACTTGGTCCGCATGATGTGCCCGAAGCTCGCGGAACTACCGACGAACCCCGATCCGCGAACACTGATCGGCAGGCTTGGCGTGCTCAAGCACATGCTGGCGCGGCCTGGGCAGGTGCTCAAGCGGATTCGGCACAAAGCCGACCGGATCACGAGGCGCGCCCGGCTGCTCTTTGATTGAGTATCGGTTAGGGGATCGGCTTGCCGTGCGGGTCCTTCTCGGGACCGTCGCTCGGTGCGGGCGCAAAGTGCTCGAGTCTCTCTGCGGATTCATGTACATGGTCCGGCGCCACGCCAGCCTTGCGGACAAGGTAGTCCTCCCAGAGACGGTGCTTGCGGACCAAGCGCTCAGCAACGCGCCGGCCATCGTTCGTGAGCGCGAGTGAGCCAAGCTCACCTGTCACGAGACTTCTCTTGCGTGCTAGCCTGAGCACGCTCTGCAACCTATGCGACTGGAGCGAGACCTCTGCTTGCGCAGCAGGCGCTGCGCCCACACCTTGCTCATCCCGGCGATAGATCGTTGCCAACAGATCTTCGAGTGCGACAAGTCTTGCGAGCTTGCGTTGGCGGAACGCACGGGCAAGCACGCCCTGTGTCGGTGAGGCGACGGCTGTGAACGCGAAGAGCAATCCCGCAACGACCGTCATCGAGCCCGCGATAGAGACCGCGTCCCGATCGAACATCGCGGGGACCGCGATCGCTGCGAAGTATCCAACCACGCCGCTGGCTATCGCAAACGCGACACTCCACAATATCTGCGGCAAGAGCCTGTCGCTCACGAGCCTCGCGCTCGCAGCGGGGCAGACGAGCATCGCGATCACCAGAATCGAGCCCACCGCCTCGAACGATGCAACCGTCGCGCCCGCGACCGCGATCATGAGCGCGTAGTGGAGCAGCGTTGCGCTGAACCCGAGCGATGTGGCAAGTGCCGGATCGAACGCGGCGATGCGCAGCTCTTTGAAAAAGACTGAGATGAATATGACCGAAAGCAGAGTCATGGCCAGAAGTGTCATGACCTGCCGCGGCATCTCTCCGATTGTCCGCCACGCAAAGAGATCACCGAAACTCGGCGGCGCGCTAAACCAGGCGAGTGACTCGGGCTGGCCGTACAGGACACAACTCGCATCAAGGTCGATATTCCTCGCCGCGGCTTGCTCGATCAGCAGCACACCGAGCGCGAACATGATGCTGAACACCACACCCATCGCGGCGCCGGGCTCGACGTTGCCGACTTTCTTGACGGCCTCGATCAGCACCACGGTCGCTAGTCCAGCAAGCGCGGCGCCCGCAAACATAACGGAGGGATTGATCTCTGCGGCCACGAGAAACGCGAGGACAAGCCCCGGGAGGACGCTGTGGCTGATCGCGTCGCCCATCAGTGATTGCTTGCGGAGCACGAGGAAGTTACCCAGCAAGCCGCAGCAGATCGCGGCCAGCGTGCAGGCGATGAGCGGGAAAAGGTCGGCGCCGATGTCGAATGTGATCATGACGCGCCCACCTCGATGCCTCGCATCCTGAGCTCGTGCTCGAGCTCCGCCACGAGTTCGGGCGTCAGAACGTGCTCGACCTGATCGACCGACCAGTCGACATGGCTCGGCGCGATGTCCGCGTAGCTGACGAGATACTGCTCCCAGAGCCTGTGGTTCCGGCTGACCTGCGCGCCGCGCGCGAGACCCGCCGGTGTGAGCCGCCAGCCTTCTGCCGTAACCGACGCGAGGTATCCCTTACGGTTCAGCGTGAGCTTCATCAGGGGCAGTGTCCACAGAGGCCAGGCGCGGAGCCTAGCGAGCCCCCTGATCTGATCACCGGGGATCGGTCGGCCTTCCTGCTCATACGCGGCTTCGAGCAGGTGCTCGCTCGCGATCCGCATGTTCAGGCTCAGCCTGCGAACAAGTGACGCGAGCACGCCCCGCGCCGGTGCGCCGAGCATGCTGATGACAAAGAGCACGCCCGCGGCGAGCACGATGACCGCGCCAGCCGGCTTGCGGGGCAGCAGCGCAGACACCGATGAACCGAGGTACCCGCTGGAGGCGCCGATGAGTCCCGAGAGAAGCACGAGCAGCCAGAGACGATCTGTCCAGAACCTCGCAGAAACGGGCGGCAGGATCAGCATCGCAACGACAAGGATCAGCCCAACCGCCTGGAGCCCGGCAACAGTCACGAGGATCACCAGCGCCATCATGATCAGGTCGAGCAGCGACACGGACCAGCCGGTCGCCCTCGCGAACGACTCGTTGAAACAGACGAGTGAGAACTCTTTGAACAGCAGCACAACCAGCAACAGGCACACGCCCGCAATGGAGACCATGACCACCGCGTCCTGCGTGACCATCGTCGCGGCCTGTCCGGTGATGAAGTGATCGAGCCCCGCCGACCCCGCTGAGGCGTTCTTCTGGATGTAGGTCAGCAGCACCACACCCGCACCGAAGAACACGCTGAGCACGATCCCGATCGCCGCGTCCTCGTGCAGCCTCGTGCAGCGAACGATCGCGTGGATGCAGAGCACACCCGCGATGCCGCTCAGTGTCGCACCCGTCAGCAGGATCGGAATCGACCTGCCCTCGTGGCCCAGCACAACCGCGGCCAGAAACGCGATGCAAATCCCGGGCAGCGTCGCGTGGCTGATCGCGTCGGCGACGAGCGAGCGTTTCCGCAAGAGCGCGAACACCCCCACCACACCCGCCGCCAGCCCGAGCAGAGTCGTGCCCAGGACGACCATGTTCGTGTTGAAACCGGCTTGAAAAGTCAGAGTTTCGAATATCTCTGCGAAGGTGGGCAGCTCATCCGTCACATCGGTGATCGACGTGCGTCCGTGCGAATGGAAAGAACCAAGATGTGCCGAGAGCCCGATCACGCGGCTTATCTCCTGCCCGACGCGGCCTGCGCGATCGCTTCGGAGGCCTCGGAGAGGAGCGTGAGCCGACCACCATAAGTCCGCTGGAGATTCTCCTGCGTGAACACATCGGCGACTTCACCCGAGGCGACGACGCGCATATTGAGCAGGATCACGTGGTCGAAGTACTCCGGAACCGTTTGCAGATCGTGGTGGACCACGATGACGGTCTTCCCAGATGCGCGAAGGTCACGCAGCACATCGACGATCGCACGCTCCGTCGCGGCATCGACACCCGCGAAGGGCTCGTCCATGAAGTACAGGTCCGACTCCTGCGCCAGCGCCCGCGCGAGAAAGACCCGCTGCTGCTGACCGCCCGAGAGCTGACTGATCTGGCGCTTGGCGAGCGATGCCATGCCCACGCGATCGAGGCACTCGATCGCGGCGCGCTTGTGCTTGCGCGTCACGGGTCGGCACCAGCCGATCTTGCGATACCTGCCCATGCACACGACATCGAGCGCAGAAACCGGGAAGTCCCAGTCAACGGACTCTCGCTGCGGGACGTACCCGATGCGGGGCCTGGCGCGTTTGTACACGTCACCCCAGAACTCGACTTGGCCTGAGGCGCTCGGTACGAGCCCGAGGCACGCCTTGATGAACGTACTCTTGCCCGCGCCGTTGGGACCAACGATCGCGATGAGCTGATTCGCCGGCGCGTCGTAGTCCACGTCCCACAGCACGGGTTTCTTGTTGTACGCGACGGTCATCGCGTGCACCGAGAGCGGGCTCTCTTTCGAGTGCTCCGGGCGCGCGATAACCACCTCGCCTTGCCGACGCCGAGGCTTGCTGTGCACCGTCGCGGTCATCTGTGCGTCAGCTTCCCGTTGAGCCCGTCCTCGGGTGCTTCGCCTCCGAGTGCCCGGGCGATTGTCGTCACGTTGTGATCGATCATCCCGATGTACGTACCCTCGTAGGTGCCCTCGTCGCCCATCGCGTCGCTGAACAGCTCGCCCCCGATCACGACCTCATGGCCCCTCGCCCTCGCACCGGCAATGAGCGCGTTGATGTTCCGCTCTGATACGGTCGACTCAACAAACACCGCGCCGATCTCACGCTCAACGAGAAGATCAACGAGCTTCTCGATGTCCCGCACGCCCGCCTCGGATTCGGTCGAGATGCCCTGGATGCCGACGACTTCGTAGCCGAAGCACTTACCGAAGTAGTTGAACGCGTCGTGCGCGGTCACGAGCACCCGCTGCTCTTCGGGCACACTCTCGAGCGCGTTCTTGGCGTAGTTGTTCAGGCTCCGGAGTTCCTCGCTGTACCGATCGAAGCTGGCTTCGTACGCGCTCGTGCCGTCGGGATCGAACTCGATGAGCTTGTCGCGGACCGCAGCTGCGGCCTGGGACCACGCGTCGGGGTCCATCCACACGTGCGGGTCGTACAAACCTTCAAACTCTTCTGGCTCGAGTAGGTAGCCCTCGTCGAGCAGTTCGGTGACCGCGTACACCTTCTTGCCGCTCGTGGCGGCGCTGATGAGCGCGTCGGTCATCTTGCCCTCGAGCAGAAGCCCGTTGTAGAAGATGACGTCGGCCTTGCGGAGTTTCATGATGTCCGATCGCGTCGGCTTGTAGAGGTGCGGGTCCACGCCCGAGCCCATGAGCCCGATGACCTCCGCCCGATCGCCCGCGACCCGCCGAACCGTGTCGGCGACCATGCCCGTGGTCGCGACGATCGTGTAGCCGGGCTCTTCACCCGTTGAAACCGACGCATGATTCTGCGATGCGACAAGCACACCAATCAGCGAGAGCACGAGTATGAACAAGTTCTTTTTCATGGTCTTCTATCTCCTCGCGGGATTGCCGCGACTGTTCCAAAGTGTAGGCCAGACTACATTTCGCCGGCCAAGCATGTTCCTGATCAGAACGTGACCCCCACCCGAATCCCCCCGACGAGAGCATCGTCGATCGCGGGGTCACCCGATGGGTTCACGATGTACTGGATCTCGGGCTGGACAAAGACCGCCGGTGCCAGCTGGGCCCGGTAGTACGCGTCCAGAACGAATTCGTCATCCCCGAAGCCCGACGCGGCTTCATCCGACAGATCAACGAGTGAGAGATAGAGCCCCGCGCTGTCATCGGGACGCTCTGGTGTCGGTCCGCGCCAGACCACGCCCCCCGCGAGATGCTGACTGACTTCGCCCACCTCATCGTCGGCCCAGCCGTACTGCCCGAAGACATACACGCCCCGTTCCGGTGCGTCGCTCTGGGCTCTTGAGCCAGGATTCCAATCCGGATCGAACACACGAATCTCACCCGTGGCGAACAAACCTGTCACGCCCTGCTCGCTTGCACCATCGAACCGATCAAACGTGCCGGTGTGGTGCCAGACCCCCGCAGAAACTCTGCCTCCGCCGAGCATCGCGCTCTCGGGCATGAACGAATCCCAACTCAGACTGAACTGCCCGATGTGGAAATAGTCATCGGAGATGTCGTCATCGAAGAACGTCGACGGCCCTCGCGAACCGGTCCGGACCCCATCCGCAGCCGCGGCTCCGTCGTACAACCCGTAGCCGATCGTCGCGCGAGTGCCCTCGCCTTCATACACCGTTGCAAAGATGTTGATACCCGCTGCAGAATCGGGGTAGCTCGGGAACGCGAAGATACTCGGGCTAAAGCCCGCCGAGGAGTTCGCGAAGTCACCCGCTGCCTCGACGAAGGCGAACTCACTGTTCGCGTCCACCTTGCCGGCTTTGATGCGAACCCTGTCACCGAAGAACAACTGCTCGTACCACAACTCATAGATCACATCGAGAGAGCTCGCATTCTCTATGTTTGAATACACCTGCAGATCGCCGGTGTCGAGCGAACCGCCGTCTTCAGCGTTTACGGACAAATACTGAATGAACGCGGTACCGCCCCTGAGCCCGAGCAGAGCATCCATGTCCGCCTCGGCGTCCACCGTGAGCAGGTTTCTGAACGAGCCTCTCTGGTTGATCCCGCCGTCGAACACTGACGAGAACTCGCTGATGGTCTCACCGCCGACCGTGAGGCCCTTCGCCTCAAGCCTCTCTCGGGCACCCCACCAGTCCCCCGTGATCCGGTCGCGATCAAAGACGGTCACCGGATTTGGAGCATCCTCACCCGGCGCCACGGCTTCGCCCTGCCCAGCGGCCCGGAGTGGACAGGCCAGACCGCCAAGCAAGACGAGCCCGATCAATGAACCTGTGAGATGATGCTTGTGATTCTGATCCATATCCATCTCCAATTTGTAGCCTATGCTACAACTAATGTAGCAACGGCTACACTTATGTCAACCGCGAATCCTGAGAAAATCCGATCTCGACGCGGATCAGCCTCTTTCGACGATGTCCCTGAATCGGGCGAGCGTCTCTTTGCTGACGTGGTGCTCTATCCCCTCGGCGTCGGCCGCAGCGGCCCTTGGGTTGACACCGATGGCCAGCAGGAAGTGGTACACAAGCTCGTGCCGCTCCTTGCACTGCCTCGCGAGCTTTCGGCCCTTGGCGGTCAGCTCGATGGGCTTGTAGGGCTCTGTCCTGACCAGCCCCTCGCTCTCAAGTCTCTTAATCGTCCGGATGACGGTCACGTGCGACACGCCAAAACGCTCGGCAAGATCGCGGACCCGGCACGCGTCGGCGGACTCGATGATCTCCGCGACGGCCTCGACGTAGTCCTCCGCCGTCTCCGTCGAGTGGTCGTGCCGCACTCGCTGGTGGGCTCTCGCGTTCGGGGAATCTCCTGCCATCCTGCTCCGATCGCCAAGTGGGAACCGAGTATACGACCCTCTCGATCGAATCCCACACCCGCGAGCGCATCAGCAGACTCAACCAGCGGTCTCATCTCGCGGATACGCTAAGGCATGCTCCACGTGGGTTGGATATTCAGTCTCGTGCGCTCGGGCTCGTCCGCTGCCAGCTACGCAGCCGCGGCTCCGTGGGGTCTGTCTGTCGCTGACGAGTTGTTCGGCCCCTGGGACCGGACAGGCCCGCCCCACAGCATGCCGAAGCGCCAGGCAGAGCTGGTCCGCGCATTCCGCGCGGTCGGCCATGTCCTGACCGCGGAGATCGTGGGACTTGCGCACGACATCCTGCGCGAGCTCGCCGAACGCGACGAATCGGGCAAGGGCTGGGTCGTCTGCAAGTGCCCGCACCTGATGTTTACACCCAAAGACTTCGAGACGTGGTTCGGGAACACCTCATCGCAGGGCATCGAGCATCACCAGGCGCACCTCATCCGAAACCCGCTTCGCCGAGTCAACAGCTGCTACACCCGCGGCTGGGAGCACATGCTCAACGACCCGTATGAACTCGGCGTCTACCGCACGTTCCTGCACCGGTGGCAGAACGCAGAGACGAAGCTCCGCTTCGAGGACATGCGAAGCGATCCGAGCACGTTCTTCGGCGCGCTCTACGAAGGATGGGGGCTCGAGGCGTCGAGCGCCGACATCGCTAAAGCGGGCGAGTACCTGGCCAGCCATTACCACGATTCGTCCGCGGATCGGCGGACAATCGAGGGCCAGGTCACGCCGCGGAGCGAGTCGCATTGGGGAGTGCCGCCCGAGGTCATCGACGCATACCTCGCCGATGACGAGATGCTCGGCTTCATGCACGAGCAGGGCTGGCCCACCTCGCGCGGTTCGTACGAGGGATGGCTGCCAAGCAAACTCATGCGCGCGTTCCGCGGAGGCAGGCAGGGAGCATCCGCGTGAGCCGGCCGGGCACACTCAGTGTCGGCTGGGTCTTTTCGCTCGCGCGTTCGGGGTCTTCGATCACCGCGTACGCGTCGGCAGCACCATGGAATCTACCCGTCGCCGACGAGATCATGGGGCCTTGGGAGCGCACCGAATCTCCCTACGGCTACCCCCCCGAGCAGGCCGAGCTCGTGCGCATGTTTAAAGCCTCGCACGCGGCGCTGACGCCCGAAGTCGCCGACCTCACGCGTTCGATCCTGCAGAAACTCGCCGATCAGAGCGGCGCAACACGGATCGTGAGCAAACACCCACACCTTCGCTTCACGCCCGAGGAGCTCACCGAGCGCTTCCCAGAGGACCGGGGCATCTGGGTCATCCGCAACCCGCTGCGCCGGCTCGCGAGCATCCACGCGAGGGGGTGGACCTCGATCGTGCGCCCAAACCACGACCTCGACTTCTTCCGCGAGTACGCCGAGCGCTGGCTTTCGCTCCCAACGACCAACACGCTCGTGTTCGAATCGCTCAAGCGCGACCCGTACGCATACTTCGCCAAGATCTTCGACGCGTGGGGCTGGAACGCAACCCTGGGCGATATCGACCGAGCCGTCGCGTACCAGCAGAGCAAGTACCACGGCAACAGCGGCGGAGTCGAACCGGAACACACACCGGGAAAGACCGTGAGCGACAGCGCCAAGAACGTGCCCGAGGAAGCCGTGGACCTCTACCTGTCCGATCCGTTCATGCGCGATCTGTTTAAGAAACTTGGTTGGTCGCTGCGCGCCTCGGACTACATGCCGAGCCCTCCCAGCATCGCGGTGCGTCTGCGCACGAAGCTGGCGCACCTGGCCTCGGAAGACGCGGAGCAGGCGTGAGCACGCCGCGCGTCCTGTGGCTTTTCTCGATGACCCGCAGCGGCAGCAGCGCCGTGACCTACGCGAGCGCCGAAGCGCTCGGCTTCGCGGTCGCTGACGAGCCCTTCGGCCCCTGGGACCGGACGAGCGCACCCTACAACTACCCGCCCGAACAGGTCGAACTCCACAGACTCCATCTGAGCAAAGGTGAAGTGTTGTGCGAAGAAACGTGTGAGCTTGCGATGCGGGTGCTCACGAGGATCGCGTCAGATCGGGGATCCGATACTGTGATCATCAAGCTGCCGCACTCGATGATCGAACCGCGAGAGGTCGCCCGGTTCTGGCCCGAGCACCGGATGGCGTTCCTGCTGCGCAACCCGCTTGCGCGCCTCAACAGCCTGTACACCCGCGGCTGGACCGACACGATCCGCGAGCCCTACGACCTCGAAACGCTGCGTGTGTTCCTGAACCGCTACATGCACCAACCCGCCGAGCGGAGGCTGACGTTTGACGAGTTCACACAGACGCCCCGCAAATTCTTCCGCAGGCTCTGGGATTGCTGGGATTGTGCGCATGATGCGGATCAGATCGAGGCCGCGGTGAAGTACAAAGCGGGCAACTACCACGAGTCATCGGGCGAAACGATTAAGGGCCGGAACCCGCACCGGGTGCTGAGCGAACACCGACAGGATGTGCCGCATGAAGCGGTTGAGGCTTATCTTGATGATGCGGTAGTTGGTACGTTTCTAAGACGGGTGGGCTTGGACTGCTCGGCCAAGCAGTATGCACGACAGCAATGACTCGTAACGCTGCCATCTCAACTTTGTTGATCGTGTCGGGTATAGCGATTTATGTTCTATTCTCTGCAGGCTTAGTGTTCGTGTTCTTGATTCAACCCCACTGGCTGGTACTGCTCATCGCTGCGGCGTTACTTCTTCCTCATCTATTTGCACTAGCCCTCATCCGTCGTCCAATGCCCTGGGCAAAAACTACCCGTGAAGTTACCGTATTGATCCTTGCAAGCTATGCGGCAATCCCAATCGGATGTTTTGTGTTTCTTATTTTACTTGGAGCCACCTTGCTGACAGGTGCGCCGCAGAATGCTGGTATCGTTGCCATCGCACTCGCTTACACAATCACATTTACGATATTGTCAGTTGGGACATCACTGATTATAGGTGGTCTAAAAGTACTGCGTGCTGGGTTCTATGAACAGCACTGCAAATCCTGCCTCTACGACCTCACCTCAGTCGAAGGCGACACCTGCCCGGAGTGCAACACACCAATCACTCGCCCGGCAGAGGTAGCCAGCTGATCTCCTCGTCGCGCACGCGCTCGAGCAGCTCCATGTACTGTTCCAATTCAACCTCGACAACACCGAACTGCTCGATGTGCGGGTTCGTGAACTGCGTGTCGATCACCGAGAATCCGAGCCTCGTGCAGTGCTCAATAAGGTGCACGAGCGCGACCTTCGACGCGTCCCGGCCTCCGAGTTCGGGCAGGCTGAACATGCTCTCGGCGCAGAAGACACCCCCTACCGCCAGGCCGTAGACACCGCCGACGAGCACGTGCTCGCCCGAGTCGCCTTTGGCCCATGTCTCGATCGAGTGCGCGTGGCCCTTTTCGTGGAGCAGCGCGAACGCTGCGGCGATGCGGTTGTCGATCCACGTCTCGCTGCTGCAACTCTCGGTGTCTCGCCGGGGCATCGCGCACGACTCGACCACCGCGTCGAATGCCCTGTCCGTCGTCACCCGGAACCTGCTGGATCGGACGGTCCGCGTGAGTCTGCGTGGGATATGCACGCCCTCGGTCAGCCCGAGCGCTCCGGGTTTGATGGGCAGAACCGCCCGCGGGTCGGGCCTGTACCACCCGATCGGGCTGCCCCGATCGGCGGCGTCCCGGCCGTCGGCCATCGGGAACGCGCCGTCCCGGTACGCCCCCAGAACCGCCTCCACAAGCTCGTTCTCAGCCCGATCCATGCCCGAGAATACGGTTTTCGTGCTGGAAATGGAGGCGATCTGGTAGAATAAGCCCGACCTGATCGCGTGCCCTGAAACCGGGATGAGCCGATTCCCAATGACAGTATGTACACACGCGGAGAGCCATGATGGACGAGCTTGTTTCAAGAATCTTTGATGGGGAGAACCTCATCTTCATCGTCGGCGGCGCGATCGCTATCTTCGCAATCGTTTTCAGCGCCCTCAAGGGCATCATCACCAACGGCGCCCGCGAGCGCTCACGCAGAGAGATCGCCGCGTACATCGCAGAGGGCTCGATGACACCCGAGCAGGGCGAGAAGCTCATGAACGCGGGCGAGAAGAAGTCCTGCTGACGGGCACCTTCCGGGGGATACACAGATGATCGAGACAATGCTCGCCGAGAACGCGTTGACCGACGCGATCGCCGAGGAAATCAAGCTTGTCATGATCCTGGGCGGCGGGCTCCTGTTCGCCACCGTAGTTGTCGTCACGGGCATGCTCAAAAGCGTGCTTGGCACGCGCTCACGCGAAGCGACCAAAAGGGAGATGGCGGCCTACGTCGCCGAGGGCTCGGTGAAGCCCGAGGATGCGATCCGAATGCTGACGGCCGGCAACGGCACCGACGCGTGCGAGATCATCGCCAAACGCGCAGCCGATGGATGGATCAGCGCGAAGAAAGCAGACCAGCTCATCAAATCGCTCGACAAGCAGGACGCAGCTCGCGCCTAACCACGGGACCGATCCAAGATGCTCGACACAGCCCTCGCCGATTCCGATATTTCTCGCGCAATCGCACGGGACATCATCCCCGTCATCGCTATTGCCGGCGGCCTGCTCTTTGCAGCAACAATTGTCTTTCTGAACGTGGTCAAGTCGGTCTCGGTCAATAGAGCAAGAGAAGCAACCAAGCGAGAAGTCGCCGCGTATGTCGCCGAGGGCTCGATCAACCCCGACGACGCGGTCCGCATGCTCGTCGCGGGCACGGGCAACGAGGCCCGAGAGATCATCGCCAAACGCGCAGCCGATGGTGTGATCAGCCCCAAGAAAGCCGATCAGCTCATCCAATCGCTCGACAACTCCGACCCCGCCCGGGCCTGAACTGATTCAGGCTTTCGCCGATCCGCAACCTCGGATCAGGTGCAATACGCGCAACAACTCAGCGACCGACCACGCCTGCGCCGGGCATCCGCCCGGTGCCTGGGGCTTGGGGCCGGTGTCGCCGTCGTAGACCTCGTAGAGCTGCCCAAGGCTTGGTGCGTCGGGGCTGGTGACCTCGTCGAGCATCCCACGGATCATCTGCATCGCCTCATGGCACGCCTCTGGTGAATAGCCGTGCGCAACGAGCCAGGCCTCGGCCATCGGTCCGAGCAGCCAGGGCCAGACGGTCCCGTTGTGGTACGCCGCGTCGAGTTCGTAGATCGAGCCCTCGAATCTGCCTCTGTACGCGCTCTCGTGCACTCCGAGCGTGCGCATGCCTCGCGGTGTCCACAGACGCTCTCGGCACTGCACGACCAGAGATTGTGCGCGCTGCGTGTTGATGGGCATGTGGGGCAGACTCACCAAGAACAACTGATTCGGACGCATCTCAAAGACCTGCCGCCACCCCGACCTGGTCGGCTCAAGCCTGTCGTACGCGCATCCTTCAGCGTCGCACCAGAAGCGTTGCCTGATGGACTCGGCTGCCTTGTCGGCTTTCGTGGTCAGATCTCGCGACCGCCCGATATCGCTCGTCTCGATGAGCGAGGCGAGCGAGCGGAGCGACGACTGCCAGAGCGCCTGGATCTCGACGGGCTTGCCGAAGCGTGGCGTGAAGACTATGCCGTCGCGTTGCGCGTCCATCCACGTGAGCTGCGTCGAGTCATCGCCCGCCGTGACGAGCCCGTCTGCCGGATCGACCTTGATGCCGTAACGCGTGCCGTGGGTGTAACCATCGACAACCCCTAAACATGCCGGGATCAGTTCATCACGGATGCGCTCTTGGATCGCGCGATCAGCGGACACACCCGCGAGGCCGCACACCGCGTGGATAAACCACAGACTCGCATCGACGGTATTGTACTCGGGGGAGCCGTCGTCGTCTGAGAACCTGTTGGGGATCATGCCCCGGTCCTCGGCGTGCGCAAAGGTCGCGAGCATCGACGCCGACTCCTCAACCCGGCCCTGGCTGAGCAGGAGGCCGGGCATCGAGATCATCGCGTCGCGCCCCCAGTCGGCGAACCACGGGTATCCCGCGATGATCGAGACATCCGCGTGTTCGTCACCCGCTGCTCTGGGCAAGTGCGCCCGTCGCACGACGAATTGATCTGCTGCTCGCACAAGTGCTGCGACGTGCAGCGCCTCGGGATCATCCTCTTCCGCGTCCAGTTCCGCTTGATGGATCTCCGACTCGATGCGCTTCTGTTTCCGTTCGAGCCCGGGCGGTGGCCAGTTGAGCAGGTCCTCGTCCTCCGCATGACCGCCGAGGCGCGCAAGCAGCATCGCTGGCTCTTCGAGCCCGAGGAAGAACGAGCCCGGGCAGAACAGGTGCTCCGTGTCGTCGTAGCCCCGATCCGATTCCAACTGGTACCTCAAGTCGTTCCACCAGTGCAGCTTCGAGCGGAACTGAACAGACGACCCGCCCGAGGCATTAAGCGACATGGTGATCTCACCCCGCTGGATCGTCGCTGACCTGCCGCACGCCGTGCCCGCGAGCCTGACGTGCGGGTCAACCTCGTGGTTGAGGTGGTGGTGATCACGCATCCCGAGCAAGGGCCTGCACTCGAGCACACCGTGCGCACCATCGAGCTCGTACCGCAGTGTCGACGCGGCTCTGAACTCGTGGATGTAGAGCCTCTTGCGGAGCGTCGCCCCGTCACCCACGTCGTATGTCCAGACCGCCTCGTCCCCGACCTCAAACTGCACAAGCTTCGCGGGTCCGCCCCCGAGCCGGGTTCCATCGGCAAAGTGTGCAGCAGCCAGATCGACCGGTCTCGTCTGAGGAGTATCGGGGTGAAGCCAGAGGATGTCAGCCGTTGAGTGCAGCAGAACGACCCGCTCAACCGGAGGGAGCAGCGCGCAGGTCAGGAGCGAGTGGTAACGCCTTGTGGGCACGCCGCTGGCGGATCCCATCGCGTACCCGCCCGCGCCGTCAGTCAGGAGCCACTCGCGTTCATCGAGCAGCTTGCGGTCGAGGTCCGAATCCACGCCGACATTCACGACGGGGCTGGACAAACGCTTGTGCTGGCTCTGGGCCTGGGTGGTCACGGCCATTCTCCGACTCTTGATACGCCCAGAGCTTGACAGTTACCCTGACCCCTGTGACACTGTGCCATGGGTACCCTCGCCAAAACCGATCCGGCCGTTTCCACTTCGACCAGCCCCGAAACCGGCTCGTCTTCAAGCTCATCGGCTGCCCCGAACTGGAAGCTCGACCCAACGAGCAAGATCGTAGCCGACGGCATCACCTTCGATGATGTCCTGCTCATCCCACGCGCCAGTTCCATCAGCCCGCACGAAACGAATGTCTCGACACGCCTGACGCGCAGCATCTCCCTCGGTATCCCCCTCATGAGCGCGCCGATGGACACAGTCACAGAGTCCGCGCTGGCCATCGCGCTGGCGCAGGAGGGCGGCATCGGGATCATTCACAAAAACCTCTCACCAGAAGCCCAGGCTCGCGAGGTCACCAAGGTCAAACGCTCAGCCAACGGCGTCATCCTCGACCCCATCACGCTCGGGCCAGCCGACACCATCGGTCGCGCCCGCGAGCTGATGCGTAAGCACCACGTCTCGGGATTCCCCGTGACCGAGCACGGCTCGGGAGACGAGCGTCACGGCACCCCGGGCCGGGTCGTTGGCATCCTCACCGGACGTGACCTCAAGTTCGTCACCGACGAGTCAACACTCGTCCGCGACGTCATGACCTCAGCAAACCTCGTCACCGCCAAGCCGGGCACCACGCTCGACGAGGCCAAGGTCATCCTGAGCGAGAACAAGGTCGAGAAGCTCCTGCTCATCGAATCCGACGGCTCCCTCGCTGGCCTCATCACGATGCGCGACATCGACAGGCTCAGCAGCTTCCCAAGAGCGAACCTCGACAGCCGAGGCAGGCTGCTCTGCGGCGCAGCGGTCGGTGTAAGACAGTTCGACCGTGTCGAGGCGCTCATCGAGGCGGGTGTGGATGTCATCATCGTGGACACCGCGCACGGCCATTCGAAGAACGTCATCGACACCGTGCGTGAGGTGAAGAACAAACATGGCGTCGAGGTCATCGCCGGGAACATCGCAACCGCCGAGGCCGCGCGGGATCTCATCGATGCCGGCGCAGACGCGATCAAGGTCGGTATCGGGCCGGGATCGATCTGCACAACACGCGTGGTGACAGGCATCGGTGTGCCCCAGATCACCGCGGTCATGAACGCTGTCGCGGGCGTCGCCGAGACCGGCGCCGATGTCCCGATCATCGCCGACGGCGGGGTCCGCGCCTCGGGCGACATTGCAAAGGCGATCGCGGCCGGCGCGGACGTGGTCATGATGGGTTCTTTGTTCGCAGGCCTCGACGAGTCGCCCGGTGAGCTCGTCATCAGCCAGGGCCGACGCTACAAGAGCTACCGGGGCATGGGCTCCGAGGGCGCGATGAACGCGGGCTCGGCCGATCGGTACAGCCAGGGCGAGAAGTACGACAACAGCGGCAAGCCCAAGGCCAAGTTCGTGCCGGAGGGCGTCGAGGGGCTCGTCCCCTACCGAGGCCCGCTCTCCGAGTTCGTCTACCAGCTCGTCGGGGGCCTCAGGTCTGCGATGGGTTACCTCGGGTGCAACACAATCCCCGAAGTCCACGAGCACGCAAGATTCACAAAGATATCAGGCGCAACGATCGTGGAGAACCACCCGCACGACATCCGCATCACGAAAGAGTCGCCCAACTACATGAGCGACAAGCACTCGTAAGCGAGCTCATCCAGCGCCGAGCTCCGTGCCGCCTTCTTCACCCTTCTGCTTCCGGATCGTCCTGATCCGCTGAGGGATTCCTCGCTCGGACGTGATATCGCGCGCTTCAAACGCGCGGCCCTCGGGCTTTACGAAAGGCCTGCGGGGCTGGATGTCGTCCGCCGAGAGCAGCGCGATGTACGTGCTCTGGTACTGGTCGCAGCCGTTGTCGCTGATCAGGACGATCGAAGCCCTGCCATCTTTGAACATCGGGCCGAAGGTCACACCCCTAAACGGTGAGCGGCGGAGCCCGCCGAGCGACTCGTTGTCGCCCAGGAAGGTCTTCGTCACCGGTGTGAAATCCTCGCCCGCGGTCATGCCGCCGAGGCTCTCAACACCCATGATGTTTGAGGCATCGCCCAGCTCAACAAGGTACAGCTCGGTCGTGACGTCGCGGAGCCGCTTCTCGCTCGGAATCTCGATGTTCTCGACCGCCAGCAGCGTGTCCTCATCGACAGCCACGAAGTCGACCAGGCTCCGGATCGCGCCATCGCTCGGCTCCTCGAGCGGGTACGCCATCTCACCGATCTGGTTGGCCTTGAAGTAGTCAAGGTGTATGAGCCTCGTGTAGGTCGTCCCCGATCCGCTGGTCGAAACAGGGCCGTCCTGTGTCAGAGGCTGCTCGTAGCCCGCGATGACCTCCATGTTTGGAAGCAGCGCGATGGACTCGAAGGCCATGTCCACACGGGGGCCCTGCTCGTCCGCGACGAAGTTGGTGTATTCGCCGTACTTGAACCCGTCCATGAACGTCGCGCCGGTGCACATCTCGAACACACCGGCCTTGTTGCCCTGCTCCAGCACGCCTTCGCTCGTCCAGACAAGGTAAGGCTCATCGCCGATCGGGTCTGGTGGGACAATGCGGACAGAACTGGGTGTGTGCTTGCCCGGCTCGTACAGATCGCCGTTCGGGTTGTTGAGCTTCTGCACCTCGTCGGAGTTAATCGTCATGTTCCCCTTCTCATCAAAGTCGATGAGCATCGCGAAGAACCTGACCGGCGAGTTCTCGCCCGAGTCGTTGCTGACGGCGTACCAGAACTTTGACTGCGGGTCGTAGTCGATGCCGCTCATCCCGCCGAAGAGCATGTTGTCCACGCGCGCGTAGCCCTGAATCGGCTCGACAGACAAGAGCGTGACGTTGTGCTGGGGCTCAGCGGCAGCCTGCCCAGCCATGAACGTGCATGCGAAAGCGGTCAACATCGAACGACGCATCGTGTTTCTCCAATCTGCCGCGGGCAGAACGCCCGCTTGCGCACCGAATACTAGTGACCCCCCAGCACGCTTTCTCGTGACCCGAGCCGGTCGGCTGGCGTGATTTCGCCCTCGGGGTCCACGATTGCAAAGAGCGAGAAGATCGTGGGCATGCCCGGGGCGAAGTTGTTGTCCGAGACGAGAATCAGCGAACGCTCACCGCTCTCGAGCACGGGCCCGAGGCACATACCCTCGGTGTTGCCGTACCGATCGCCCAGATCCGCGATCAGCGTCTTTTCTACGGGTGTAAACCCGCCGGAGTTCAGTGACTCGATCTCTAAAACGTCAGTCGCGCCGGCCGTATCCACAAGGAACACCCTGATCGACTGCTGGGCAGCCATGTTCCACGACCGCTCGATCGAGAGGAACCCGCCCCCCTCGAGCGCCACCAGATCGACCAGCCCGTTCTGCCCGCCCGGGGCGCCAGTGGGCGCATCGTCGAGCGGGTACGCCAGCTGCGCGACCGGTTCGGATTCGGGTCTGTTCAGATCGAGCGTGGAAAGACGGACATAGGTATCGCCGTCCTGGCGGAGCGGCTCCTCCGTGGCGACCACCGCGACGCGGTCGGCGATGATCGCGACCGACTCGTACGCGCGGTTGTTCCTGATCCCAGAACGACGCTTGGGCGCGTAGTTCTCCGGCGCGGTCCACGTGTCCATGCGGGTCGCGCCCGTGCACACCTCGTACACACGCGTCGGCACCCCGCGCGTCCCCGCGCCCTCTGAGACCCAGACCATCGTCGGGTCGCCGAAGAAGTCCTTGTGCGGCAGGATGCGGATGCCCTCGGGGTCAAACCCCTCCTGCGTGAACAACTCGCCCGTCCCCCAGCTCATCGGGAGCAGCGTCGTCACCTCGACGTTGGTCAGCCGATTGCCGGTCAGCTGGATCTTGGCGAGGTAGCCCCGGACCGGGCCGTGCTGGCCCTTGTCGTCGCTGATCATCGCCCAGGTGTCCCAGCTCTCGAGGTAGTCGATGCCGCTGATGCCGCCGACCTTGGTCCCGAGCCAGGAGTGGTCTGAGGGCAGCTCGAGCCGATCGACTTCCCGAAGCTCGGGCTGGACCGAGAGCACCGCAGACAACAACGCGAGATGAAGCATCTTGAACCTCCCCTGCGCAGGACCCGGGCCCCGCACCACAAGATACGGATCGGACCGCCGCCCGGCTCGGTCTCGGATCGGATTCTCGAACCTGCGCTATCAGACGTTGAACAGGAAGTGACAGACGTCTGCGTCCCGCATGACGTAGTCCTTGCCCTCGACCCGGAGCCGACCCGCCTCCTTGATCGCCTTCTCGGAGCCCAGCTCGTCGAGATCGCTCACCGAGTACACCTCGGCCCGGATGAAGCCCTTCTCAAAGTCCGTGTGGATCACCCCTGCCGCCTGGGGGGCCTTGGAGCCCACCCGGACAGTCCAGGCCCTGATCTCCTGGGGCCCGGCGGTATAGAAGCTCTGCTGATCCAGAAGCCTGTACGCGCTCCGGGCCAGCTTGGCCAGCGCGGGCTCGTCCATGCCCATGTCCGCCAGCATCTCCGCGCGGTCCTCCTCGTCGAGCTCGGACAGCTCGCTCTCGATCTTCGCGCAGATCGGGACCATCTCCATCCCCTCCGCCTCGGCGTGCGCGCGCACCTTCGAGGCCAGAGGCCCCTCGCCGTTCGGATCTGTGTCGTCAACGTTCGCGACGTAGAGCACCTTCTTCGACGTGATCAGCGTCATCATCCGCAGCGCCTTGACCTCGGCGGGGTCCTCAAGCTCAAGCACGCGCGCAGGTTTGCCTTCGGTCAGGATCGGCAGCAGCTTCTTGAGCACCGAAAGCCTCGCGATGTCCATCGGGTCGCGAGCCTTGACCGCGCGCTCGGCCTTGGGCAGCGCGTTCTCGACCGTCTGCAGGTCCGCGAGGATCAGCTCGGTCTGGATCGTCTCGATGTCGCGGATCGGATCGATCGAACCATCGACGTGCGTGACGTCGTCGCCGCCCGACTGCTGCTCGAAGCAGCGGACGACCTGCACGATCGCGTCCACCTCGCGGATGTGCGACAGGAACTTGTTGCCCAGCCCCTCGCCCTCGCTCGCGCCGCGGACGATGCCGGCGATGTCCACGAGCCGGAGCGCCGCGGGGACGATTTTCTGCGTCTCGATGTGCCCGTTGATGAGCTTGAGCCGCGGGTCGGGGATGGGCACCACGCCCACGTTGGGCTCGATGGTCGCGAACGGGTAGTTCGCGGCCAGCGCCCCCGCGGCGGTCAGTGCATTAAACAGCGTGCTCTTGCCCACATTGGGCAGCCCGACGATCCCAGCTTCCATCCCCAAGACTCCAGTGCCGCCCGGCGCGGGCGGATATGAGGGTATGGAGGCGGCGGGCCCCGATCGACTCTCCGAGCCATCTCACCGCGAGCGGATCGGCCTCCGCACGCTGCCCCGCTGGAAGTCGATCCCCTGCAGGCCGTCACGGGTCTGGTCGTAACGGACCGGCACTTGAATCTGGAAGGCATCAGGCGGATCCCATCCGACGAACGGACGGTATGTGTAACTGGCTGTGGGATTATCTGGTTCACTAGCACCCCAGAGTGGCTGATTTGGATCGAATCCGAAGTCGGACTTTGATGTTGCAAACCGCCCCGCGCTGCCGTCATAGAACACCTGAATCGCCCGAGCATCTTGTAATCCAAAGTACTTCCCGAACGGCCCAGAGTAGCGGTCATACTCATCGAACATCTGAACCTTGTGTGAAGGGGACGCAACATGCGCAGTCGTTCTCGTACCGAGAAGCCCATCAACCCGCGGCATCTGCCATGATCGATTGTTTGCAACGCGGCGTGCCGTTCGTGGCACTGGATTCCCAGTAATGGTGCCGGTGTCGGGTGAGTAGTGGGATGGTCCCGTCATATACGAAGAACTAAAGGGCCAACGCCAGAGTTCTTGGAACTCAGTCGCCGTGGTTGGAGGTGAGAATGCAGCGCTAGCCGGATCATCAAGATACGCGTCTGTATTCTTAAACCAATCCATTCTCGCAGCATCGCCTTTCGATATGAAGATATCTGATGGAACACTCTCACCCATAAAGTGTGTGAGTATGAGATTGTTGTAGTATACAAATGGGGCGTGGTTTAATGGAGCAGTCGTTGAGACTGGCGCGATCTGCTGAAAGTCAGAGTTTCTTGTGACGAGATCTAGCTGCTGTAAGACAGACGCTCTAAGCACATGGTCCTCATTGCTTGGATCAAGACTGGCACATGCAATTGCTAGGCCGATATTGGGTGTGTCTGGGAGAACGCCCGGTCTCCAAGAAAAGGTAAACAGCCGATCGTCATACGTATCGCTGTATATAGCCGAAGCCTGCGCGATCAGACGCAGATCAGCGATGTCAGATCGCACCGATGACTGGTCTCGGCCCGACGCAACGGCGACGGCCTGGACCGCCAGCAGCGCCCCCACCACGACAACGACGAACAGCAACTCGACCAGTGTGAACGCTCTCTGGCTTCGCATATCCGGTTCTCCCGCTGCGGCTGACGCCGATCGGCGCCTCGTCAGATATTTCTTCTGATGCGCATGTACACAGCGGGTTCCTACGAACCACGAAAAGCCCGATCGGCGGGCTACAATGGGCTCGTGCCCCTGTAGCTCAGCTGGATAGAGCGTGGCTTTCCTAAAGCCGAGGTCGCAGGTTCGAATCCTGCCGGGGGTGCTTTCCTCTTCAGCAAGCACCCCCGGAGGACCGGTAGGACGAATCGGCCCGCCGCAATCAGCAGCCGTTGTTGAAGTTGTCTATCCATGCCGTGAAATCGTCGGGCATGACCGAGCCATCACCGTTCTGATCCGCGGCCGGGCTCTGCTTGTTGAACTCGTTGATCCAGGCGGTGAAATCAGAGGGCGTCACCTCGCCGTCGGCGTTCACATCTGCCGGGCAGACAGTGGCCCCCGCGATCTCGGACACCAGCCTGCCGGACAAACCGGTTGCGAGTGTCCGCTCCGCGCCCGTCGCGCGGTCGAGTGCGATCGCCGATCTGTCGAGCGAAATCATGAGTTCGCCCGTGCCCAGTTCACCGACCCCGTTGATGCGCACGCCCCCGAGATGCTCCTCGATGAGTGAACCCGCCGCGTCGTAGACACGGAGCCCTTGTGTCGTGCCCAATGCGATCTCGCCGCTGCTGAGGCGCAGAACCTGCGTTGGCTCATGCCCAAAGACCTGCGGGAACGCGTCGATCCGCCCCACAACTGCGCCGGTGACGGTAGATACACGGTCGAGCGACTGATCGTCCTCGTCGGAAACGAGCAACTCTCCGTTGTCTGAGACAAGGTCGAAACGGTGCCGATCATCAGGCATCGTAAAGAGCCCGGCGGGCGTGCCGTTCGGGTTCAGCTTCGTGATCCACGAAGCAAACAAGCCGTGGGTTTCGATCTGATGGCACGCGACATACACAGTCGTCCCGTCGTACGCCAGCCCCTCCGGCCGACGCATCGGCGGATTGAAAGGACCGACGATCGAACCAACGAATGTCTGGCCGTCGAGCGAAAACCGGCGCACCGCGTCGGAGAACGTGTCCGAAACCCAGATCTCGCCCTCGACCTGGATCGCCTCGGTGATGAGGTTCAGAGGGCCGGTGTCGCTGGTCAGATAGTTCGCGTTGACCAGCCGGCCGTCGGCTTGGGCGAACAACATGACCCGGTCGTTCATGCGATCCGCCAGCATCAGGTGCTGGGACTGCACCGCCCCAGCCGAGGCAACGCACATCAAACTCGAAACCAATACGGGAAACTCACGCATGGGATACCTCCTTTTGAATGGTGTTGGAATCTACGGCTCGGATCCGAATCTCCCGCCCCTCTTTTCAGATGGCCCATGCCGGATTCTGATGTGCGATAACCAATACCCACAACCCTATCATAAATAGAACAACTGCACCGTCTTTACATAATTCAGACATCACTCTTGCTCCAGAACGCATAATCCG
The DNA here is from genome assembly GCA_003712165.1 of Phycisphaera sp. Taxonomy (GTDB): domain Bacteria; phylum Planctomycetota; class Phycisphaerae; order Phycisphaerales; family UBA1924. The sequence continues at coordinate 350,777 of RHLH01000001.1, read as the reverse complement.
TGATGATTGACCTCAACAGGGGGGTTGCGCCGGGGCATCACCTCGGGACTCGTGGACCGAGAAACTCGCTTCGTGTACGACTCAACCTGCAAGCGTCGGCATGGCCCGGCGTTTGAATGGGGAGCAGACATGGGAAGTCTGCGAGCCTTGGAAGAGAGAGCGATCGGGGTCATGCCCGATCCAGAGTGCTCCGGCCCGGAGCGCGCTGGCGGTTCAGTGGGAATAGCCGGGGCTGCAATCCTGGCGATCGCTCTTATCACCGGTTGTTCTTCCCGCGTGGCACGTCTCGAACGCCCGCCCGCGTTTGTCGGCCAGCGCTCGTCATGGGCGCTGGTGATGCCCCCTGCGCAGACCGAGGGCGCGATCACACTCACCGCGGGCCCCGAAGCCAGCAGGCGCAACGACGATCTCAATCTTGTGATCCCCACCGCAAAGCTCGCCAGCGACGACTGGCCCAGCGAAGCCAGGCCCGATCTGCGGAACGACCGCCGCCTCTACCTGCCGACGCGGGCGAGGGACTACCTCTACTTCAACTTGAGCCAGTCGTACGAGCGCAGGGGTTACGTGCGTTCAAGTCGGCACTACAGCCGCTAACCAGGCGTCTTCCTTGATAAACACCATCTTGAGCGAGCAAATGAGCATGAAGTTGCGCTGATCGCCGAGCATTCCGACAGCGATGTTCTCATATACGACAAGCCTCGCCCTCACCTGCACACAACACGCTCTGGAATCCGATACCGTGGTCTAGGATCTTGCCAGGGCTCGGCTTAGGCTGCACTGCGTACCGAGACCGACGCACCAAGGAGGGCGCGATGGACGTATTCGAGATCGAAGGAAGCCGGAGACTTTCGGGCGAGATCGAGGTCAACGGCTCAAAGAACGCCGCCCTCCCGCTCATGGCCGCGGCTCTGCTGACCACCGAGCCAGTCACCTTCGACGACGTCCCCGATCTCTCCGATATCCGCAACATGCAGAAGCTGCTGAGCGAGCTCGGCTGCGCCATCGAACGGACCGGCCAGCACAGCTGCATCCTGCACACCACAGACTCAACGGAGAGCCACGCGCGATACGACATCGTCAAGACCATGCGAGCCAGTGTCTGCGTCCTGGGCCCGCTGCTGGCGGCGCGCGGCAAGGCGCGCGTCTCACTCCCCGGAGGCTGCGCCATCGGGCAGCGCCCCATCGACCTGCACCTCCGCGGGCTCGAAGCGCTCGGCGCGACGTTCGAACTCCAGGAAGGCGATGTCATCGGACGCGTGCCGGGCGGGAGGCTCCGCGGCGCACGCGTCTTCCTGGGCGGCGCGTTCGGCTCAACCGTGCTCGGAACCGCCAACGTCATGAGCGCCGCGACGCTCGCCGAGGGCACGACCGTGATCGAGTCCGCAGCGTGCGAGCCCGAGATCGTGGATGTCGCAAACCTCCTGATCTCGATGGGCGCCAAGATCACAGGTGCGGGCTCGCCCCGCATCGTCGTCGAGGGCGTCAAGGAACTGGGCGGCGCCAACCACCGCGTGATCCCCGACAGGATCGAGGCAGGCACGCTCATGGTCGCCGCGGCGATCACCGCGGGAGATTTGACGATCACCAACTGCCCGCTCGATGCACTCATGGCGGCCACCAACTGCCTCGAACAGATCGGTATCGAGGTCCGCGCGCTCGACGATGAGAGTTCGATGCGCGCCCGCGTGCGCGTGCAGGGCGGACGCGCGTTCAACCCGTGCGACATCACCACCCAGCCCCACCCGGGTTTCCCGACCGACCTGCAGGCGCAGTTCATGGCGCTGCTCACACTCGCCGACGGCACAAGCGTGATCACCGAGAAGATCTTCCCAGAGCGGTTCCTGCACGTCGCCGAGCTCTCACGCATGGGCGCGCAGCTCTTCCGCCAGGGCCCGACCGCCATCGTCTCAGGCGTCCGACGACTCGTCGGCGCACCGGTAATGGCCTCAGACCTCCGCGCCTCAGCCGGACTGGTCCTGGCGGGCCTCGCAGCCGAGGGCACGACGCGCGTGCTGCGCGTGTACCACCTCGACCGCGGCTACGAGAAACTCGAAGAACGGCTCGCGACGGTTGGCGCACAGATCAAGCGGGTGACGGTCGAGGACTAAGTCAGCCAGTAGCAACTGGCTCAGTCCAGATGCACTCCTCAATGCCGCACGCGGCGCAAGACGTGAAGTATTTCTGACCCTCTTTCCGTACGCGGACATCTTTGTTCTTCTTCCCGTCCGCGCCGCATACTCCGCAGAGCTTGGGCATAGCGGTGTTCTGCTGGCAATCCAAGCAGGCCCAGTAGTACCCATACTTCCCATACCGCGCGGACAACGAGTTGCTCCCGCACGCTTTACATGCAGGACCGGATTCCTTGTTGGCCTTCTTCTTGTGGATCGCCTGGGTCGCTGCTTGTTCTACTGCTTTAGGCACCACCTTCTTTGGTCCTGAATGAACCCGCGAACTGTTGCTATCACGCAAAAACTCTGCGATTGGCAACACTTCTTCGGCTTTCATCCACCACATACCGTACTCACCATCGCCTCTGCTGAGCAGCTTCGCAGCTGACTGATGACGCTTGAACTCAGTGAGTACTTTGTCTGGAACAAGATCTGCTTTGCATACATACGCTTGGAACGGCTCCGAAGGCTCTTTCCATCCCTTCCGCTGGATGGTTGCTTTGTCCGAAAGCGCCACGATCGCCTGCATGGGCATGTGCCTGACACCTCTTTGATCTGTACCGTTTATCAGTTTGGCGAGTGTTCTTGTGCCTTTCGGGAACTTGCCGAGAAGCTGTTCTTGGTTGTTTGTGAGATAAGTGCGTATGTACTCCGCCTGCATCTCCGCCTGCTTCAAAGGCGACCGACGACCCCGAGACCCAAAGACCCACTCATCCCCACCCGTGCCATCGCTGCTCACCGTGACTTTGCCGACAGCGGATTTGCTCTCGATGATGAACATCCCCAGTTTGTGAAGAACGAGATGGTCAATCTGACAGGCATCTTCGCCGAGTAGCGACTCGGTTTGCTGCTCAGGGTCAACGATCCGGATGTCGTTCAGAATGAAGATTTCCCTATGGGAACCAAATGCCCTTCGCAGATAGAACGCCATCTGCTTCTCGGCACCATGACCAGCATCGACTGCACTGTTGCCAGTCTTCGATTTCTCTTCGTATTCTTTGACAATCATGCACAGATCATAATTGATCTTTGAGCTGTATCGGTGAACAGACTGAATTCAGTCCTCCCCAAACCCCTCAGCCACCAGCTTCGAGAGTGAACCGATGCAGGCATCCGCGTCGTCGCCTTCGCAGACGATCTCGAGCTTGGTGCCCTGGGTCGCCGCGAGCATCATCATCTCCATGATGGACTTGCCGTCGACATCGAGGTCGCCCTTTTGCACACGGACGGAGCACCCGAAGGCCTGGGCAGCATCAACGAACGTCATCGCCGGCCGGGCGTGGAGGCCCAGCCTGTTGATGATTGTCACCGTTGATTGCGCCTTCTTGGACAACCCTTGCCCCCAATACGTCTGGCTCAGCCCGTCGTCTGCTTCGAATCCGCCTTCTCGAGGAGTTCGCGCACTTCCTCGATCGTCGTCGCCTGACGCAGGTAGCGCCGGAACGATTCCTTGCTCAGCTGCTTGAAGATCGCCTCCATCGCGCGGAGGTGCTCCTCGGGCCTGTCGATCGGGCTCAGCAGCAGGAACACCGAGTACACGGGCTGGCGGTCGAGCGCGTTGAAGTCCACGCCGGTCTGGCTCAGCCCGATCGCGACGGACATCTTGTTCACACCGGTCTGTTTGACGTGCGGCACCGCGACGCCCCGGCCGTAACCGGTCGACCCGGTCTGCTCACGGCTGAGCACCTTGGTGATCAGATCATCGCGAGCCGACGCCTCCACCGACCCGGCGGCGATCAGCAGGTCAACCATCTCCGCAACCACATCGTCGCGCTGGGTCGATTGCAACGTCGTTGAGATCGCGCCCTCAGGCACGAGTTCGATCAGCTTCATCGGTCTGTCGCTCCGGGTCAGCGTGGCTCGTCAGGATGGTGACTGCTCAGCTTGAGCTTCTCTTTGAAGTCGGTCAACTGCCGTGTCATCTTCTGGACCGCCGAATCGATCGTCAGGTACAGATCATCCCCAGATGCGGTGGAAACAAAGTCGTTGTGCTTCTCAACGTCTGCCACGATCTCGACCTCGAACGTGTGCCTATCCCGCTCGGAGAGCCGAACGGTGATCAGCTGGGTCCCGTCGAAGTACCTCGTGAGCTTGTCAGCCTTGTTCTCGGCGTACTCCCGGATCGCGTCCGTGACGTCGAATTTGAGCCCAACAACATCTACTCGCATCCCGGGATCCTCCCCACGCGTGTGTATCTGCCTGTCCTGTAAAGTCTAGGACTCGGACGCCTTCTCTTCCTCATCCTGTTGAGGCTCCGATTCGGCCTTCTGATCGCCCTCTTCGGGCTGGATATCGGCGACCTGGATCTGCGGCACGCCAGTCGCCGCGGGCATCTCGTGGCCCTCAGGGACCAGCACACCCGCTGTGATCACGAACCGCAGCGCCTGCTCGATCGTCATGTCCACATCCACGCACTCGTCCGCGGGGACGTTGATCGTGAACCCCGTAAAGGGCGTCGGGCTCGTCGGGATGAACACCGAGAGCGCGTCGCCGTCCACCTGCTTTGCGATCGACTTCATCGAACTCGAAGTCACGAGCCCGACGGTCCAGATCCCCTCCCGCGGGTACTGCACGAGCACCACGCGGCGGAACGCCATCTGGCTGTCGCCCATGATCAGATCGACCACCTGCTTGACATGCGGGTAGACCTGCTTGAACCCAGGGATCGCGCGGAGCAGCGCTTCGACACGGCCGAAGAAGTACTTGCCCACAAAGCTACCGAGCAGCCTGCCGCCCAGATAGAGCAACACGATCGCAACAAGGAGCCCCGTCAATCTGAGCACACCGAACGCCCAGGTATCCCAGAAGCTCTCAAGCTTCTGTCGCCGAACGTGATTACGGACTCGAGAGTCTTCGGCTTCACGGAGCAGTGGATCCGCTGTTGTGTCCTTGAACTGATCGACCTCTGTGCTCGTCACGCGGAACCAGTCGGGCAGATTCGGATCGCTGATCACGCGCGGCGTGACCTCGACGATCGTGAGACGAATACCCGCGTTAATCGGAGCCGCGACGTTGTTGTACAGGAAAAGGAACGCCTGGAAGAGCAGCCAGAGGGTGACAATCGAGGGTAAGAGGACGGCGAGACCTCGCACGAAAAAGAGCCTGAAGTCTGCCCAGAAGCTGTGGTGAGGAGTCGCCATGTCTGTATTGGACCAGATCGGAGGATGCCGTGCGGGACCTACTGTCCCGGGCTTCTCTCATGCGTCCTCTAATGGGCCTGACAGGACTTGAACCTGTGACCTCACCCTTATCAGGGGTGCGCTCTACCGACTGAGCTACAAGCCCTCAAGGGCCGAGTCTAGGCCCAACGCTCGCCGAGTCAATCCGCTTGGAATCGGCATGTGTTTTGATCCGGTAAAACCCTCTGGGTCCAGAAACCTCGAAGTAGGCACGCACGAACCGATTTCTAAGCAAGACTCTCGAAGTCGGGTGGGGCAATCAGTAGACTCACCTATACGAAAGTACACCGGCCAAGGCATCCCAATTTGCCAAGGCCAGAATTATGCCGGCCGCCAGACTGTCACCTGTGCGGACGCTTTAGGGAGAATTGAAGAGATGATCCGTAAAACAGCACTTCTGCTTGCGCTCACAGGTGCGGCCGCGTCATCGAGCGCCCAAGACATCGGCGACCTCATTTTCACCACGAACGACCGCGACGGCGGTCAAGACACGATCAGCTTCCTCGATTACTCGAGCCTGAGTTCGAGCACGTTCTTCAGCTTCCCGGCTGGACCCGAGTCCACCCAGAGACTGACCGCGGGCATCGCAATGGGACCATCGGGCGAGTTCTACGTCGGCAACACGCCGTTCCCCGTCACCGATCCATCGACCGCCTCGATCCTCCGCGTCGACAACATGTTCAACGCCGGAACGAGGACCGTTGCCACATTCGCAAGCAGCGACCCGATCCAGCAGATCGGCGGCATGGCATACGATCCGGTCACCAACAATCTACTCTTCGCCAACAACCCGGGCTCAGAGCCTGTCCCAAACCGCGTTGAGGCAATTCTCGGGGTCGATCTGAACAACCCCGCGAACATCTCGACTGTTCGCGCCCAGCCGCCCACTCCAGACCCGCGTCCACGTGACTTCGGCTACCTCGGGGTGACTGCGGACATCCTCCGCCCGGGCAACTACTACGTCGGCACCGCTGACGGCGGCGTCGATACGAATCAAAACTCCAACATCCCAAACAACGAAGGCGGCCTCATCAACCGCATGGTGATGAACAACCCCGCCGACCCGACCGACATTAGCTATGAGTTGCTCGTCGACCTCTCGGCTTCCGTCACCGGACTGCCCGATACTCTCGAACTCATCCGCGGTATCGCACCCGCGTCCAACGGGAACCTCTATGTCGCCGAGAACCAGACCCGCTCGATCTACGAGATCGTCCTTGATGGCAACGGTGATTACCAGAGCATCTCAAAGCTCTTGGACCTTGACACAGCCAACGGCGGCACACGCTTCCAGCCCTCGGGCATCATCTACAACGAATTCACCGGCAAGCTCAATTTCATCGAGCAAAATATCGACTCCGGAGATCTCGCCCGTCGAATCGTTGAGCTCAACCTCGACGGTACCGGCTACACAACGCTCCTGAACGACACCGACGCGGCTGCCCTCTTCGCTGTGCCTGCTCCCTCGGCGATGGCGCTGCTCGGCTTGGGCGGACTCGCCGCGACTCGCCGTCGCCGCTAAGCGGTACGTCCCATTTCAACAATGAAAGAGCCCCGCACCAGATGGTGCGGGGCTCTCTTTGTATCCGCTGGAAGTTCTCCGCAGAACGATCAGTTCGTCAGCGTGTAGCCGGCCTTAAAGAACTCGACGATCGCTGGTGCCGAGTATGCCTCGTCCCAGTTCAAGCGTGTCTGAGCCTTGGCGCGGTTCAAGACCAGCTGAGGGTTCGCGGGCAGCAGCTGGTACTGCGCATAGCGGGTGAGCGTCCTGGTCGAATCGACGAACGATCGGCCGTTGATGCTGATCGGATTGGACTCGTTCGAGAGATTGACCCACTCGTTGAGGTTGTAGAATCTGTTACGGGCACGGAACCAGTTCGAGGTGCCGCCCACGTAGTAGGTGTTGTTGTACGAGAGAACATCGTTGAGCGTGCTTTCATCGAAGTGACGGATCGCCGGGCTCTCGTTGGCGTTGTCGTAGACGACATTGAACCGGAAGATCATGTCGCGGGTGCTCTCGTTCTCGATGACAATGTTGTTGAGCCAGTTGTAGATCACGTTGTACTCGACGAGGAGGTTCGTGATCGGCTGATCGTTGTCGCCGATGAGCGCGATCGCTTCGCTCAGGCCCGTGTCGGTGCCGTTGCGGAGGATAACGTTGTTACGGATCTTGGCCTGATCAACGAACTGAACGTGGATGCCCATGCCGCGCCGAAGATCAGGTGAGATGTCCTTGCCCTCGAGGATGATGTTGTCTTCGATGCGGCCCGTGGTGCGCTCGTCCTCATTGCCGAGCAGGACCGAGATCGAGTTGCGGTAGAACAGGTTGCCCGTGACCGTGCCACCCGGGCGGGCCTGAAGGCCGTGGCTCGAGGCGTTCGAGATAATGTTGTCGCGAACCGTCAGGTTGTCACAGCTGGTCTGCACGTAGATGTTGTGGTTGAAGATAGTGGGCTCGGCGCCGTTGACAGTCTCGGACCAGCCGTTGTGATCGAAAACGCTGCCCTCGATCAGCAGACCATCGACGCGAGCAGCGTAGAGACCCTGCGAGTGCTGGCCGACGGCCCACGAGTTCGCAATCACACTGCGGCGGACACGGACATCAGTACCGACATCACCCTTGGGCGCCTGGAACTGAAGGTTGTCCGCGTAGCCGGTGATCTTGCAGTCCTCGATGAGGATGTCCTGGAAGTCACAGATGAACTCGATGCCGCCCGGAGCGTCGTTGTGGCTGCGGGTGTGCGGATGAAGCTCAAGACCGACGAAGTAGATGTGCTTGCGGAAGTCTGGACCTGTTGCGCGCATGCCGCGAGCAGAACCAGTCAGGATCTTCGGGCGTACGGTGCTTGTGCCGTAGGCAGTGATGACCATCGGCTCAGACTTGGATCGGCCCGACTTCTTCCAGTTGGGCAGCGACTCGTAGAACGTATCGCCCCTGCGGAGGCTGACCCAGTCGGGCTTGCCGTCACGGATCAGGTCGTAGGCCTTCTGGATTGTCCGAACAGGTCGGTTCTGCGAACGGCCGTCGTTCGAATCGTTGCCCTGCGAGCTGGACACGTAGATGACCCGCGAGTCTGCGCTCGGGGAAAGGTTGGTCCAGCCCTCATTGGTGGGCGGATTGTTGTAGTTGACAAGGAACGCGTTGAAGTCGGTCGGGGTGACCCGGCCGTCGTAGTTGTAGTCGGCCCTGATGTCGTTGTTGGTGTAGTAGATCAGCCAAGCTTTGAACTGCTGCAGGGTGGGCTGCGCCCCGGCTTCGGCTGTCCTCCAAGACATGAACACTGCTGCAATCAGCAGCACGTATCGAGTCAGTGAATAAGTCACGCTTGCGTCCTCCCTGAGACGTATGTCACACCGGCACTCCGCCCGGCGCGTGCCGGCTCTCTGAGCCGGCAAGGTGTTACTTGTGTTCGAGTTTGCACCGGGGTTGGCGACTGGCTCCTCGAGCCTGCCCTCCCCGCCTCACACACGTCTTGCGTGCGAATGCTCCCGGTCATCGGTCGCGTCCTGTGCGACCCGAGTTCTCCACGAATGCAGGCACCAGTAGCGCTCTGCGAAGCACTCGATTGGGCAGAGCATAACCAGCAAAAAGCCCGTGGCAATGGGGGTTTTTGCCGAACTCGCTTTCTTTGCGCACGCCCCTGTCGGTTCTCCACCGGATCGAGTGACTGGTGTTCGTCGAAACAAGCAATGAGTGCCGACTACGCCTTAGTTGAGAATGTGTCTCAATTATATCTCGCTTACCTTGACGCCCTGATTCCACCTGCGATCATCAGTTCGAGAGCAAAGCACAAAAACAAGACCCCAGGGAGCACCGATGAGCACCACCGATCGACCCATGAGCCAGATGATGAAAGAGGGCTGCGCCGACCTGCACGACAAGGCCGAGCACGCCAAGGTGCCCAGCCGCATGGTCGCCGGCGAGATGACCCGCGAGGAATTTTCAGCCATGCTCCAGCAGGACGCAATGTGGAATAAGGCCCTCGACGCCGCAATCCTCGAGCATCGCGACGCGAACCCTTACCTCAAGGCTCTCGTCGAGGATATCCAGCTCCAGGGCCCCTACTACGACGAGGACCTCACTCACTACGGCGTGCCCGCCGACGTCGAGCCCACGCCGGGCGTCAAGGCCATGCTCGACACCATCGAGGATGCCCGCCAGAACTCGCCCCTGACCCTCCTCGGCCTGCATTATGTCCGTGAGGGTGCCAACAACGGCAACCACTACGTAGCAAAGAAGTTGCGCGGCGCTTGGGGCATCGAAGGCGACACAGGCCTCCGCTCGCTCGACCCCTATGGCAAGAACCAGCGACCGCTTTGGGAGAAGTTCAAGATCACCCTCGATGCCCAGCCGTTCACCGCTGAGGAAAAGGATCACATGGTCCAGTCAGGTAGGGTAATGTTCGAGCGCGTGATGGCGATCCACGAGGACCTCGCCGGCGCCACGGCCTGATCTGAGCGGAAATCCTGTCTCAACCCCGAAGAACGCGGCGTCAAGCCGCGTTCTTTTCATTGCTGGACCCGTGAGACGTTTGACACTACAATTTAGAATAATTCTAATCTAAGGATCAAGACCATGGCAGACATCACCAAAGATCAGTTCATCGCGGAACTCAACAACGACCTGGCCCACGAGTACAGCGCGATCCTGCAGTACATGACGTACGCGGCCAAGGTCAGCGGGCCGTCCCGCCCCGAACTCAAGGCCTTCTTCGAGGCCGAAGTCCCCGACGAGACCGGGCACGCCCAGTACCTGGCTGCCAAGATCGTCGCGCTCGGCGGCGAGCCGACAACCGAGCCCAAGCCGGTCAAGAAAGTAGAGTCGGCCAAGGACATGCTCAGCGCGATTCTCGAAGCCGAGTCGGATGCGCACGACCGCTACGCCGAGCGCGCAGCACAAGCCGAGTCGCTCGGGATGAAGGGCTTGCAGGTCCAGCTCGAGGACATGGCGCGCGACGAGAGCGAGCACCGCGATGAAACCGCGCGCATCCTTAGGCGATGGGACCAAGACAACTAAGCAGCGAAGCGATCAGAGCGGCGGGTGCTCGTCGAGCGGCTTGGTGCGGGCGGCGACGACCTCGGCCTCGGACAGCAACTCGTTCTCGCTCGACCCAACGATCGACGCAACCATGCAGTCACCCGTAACGTTGCACGACGTCCGGCACATGTCCAGAAGTCTGTCCACGCCCAGAATCACCGCGATGCCCTCGACCGGAATCTTCACGGATTCGAGCACGATGACGAGCATGACGATACCCACACCCGGGACCGCTGCGGTGCCAATCGACGCGAGCGTCGCGGTGAGCACGATCGTGAGCTGCTGCGCAAGCGTGAGATCCATGTTGAACATCTGCGCGATGAAAACCGCGGCGACCCCCTGGTAGAGCGCCGTGCCGTCCATGTTGATCGTTGCACCGACAGGGATCACAAAGCTCGTGACGTCTTCTGAAACACCGAGTCGTTTCTCGACACACTCCATGGTGACGGGCATCGTCGCACCGGAACTCGCAGAACTGAACGCGAGCAGCTGCGCGGGGCTGATCGCCTTGAAAAACCGCCCGTATCTGATAGGCGTCATCACGCGGACGACCATGGGGTAGACCAGGAACATCATGACCGCCAGCCCGCCAACGACGGTGAGGCAGTACACCACGAGTGAGCCGAGCACTTCCAGCCCGAGGTCTGCGACGACCTTGACGATCAGGGCAAAGACGGCGATCGGCGCAAAGATCAGGATCACCTCGACGATCTTGATGACCACGTTGGTCATGCCCTGGAACCATTGCACCAAAGGATCCGATTCTTTCCTCGGCATAAGCGTGAGGGCCATCCCCACCAGCAAGCCGACGACAACGACCTGCAGCGTCTTGCCCTCGGACATCGACTTGAAGGGATTGCTCGGGAAGATGTCGAGCGCAATATCCCACGTCGAGCGGGCCCGCTGCTCGTTGGCGCCCGAGACCTTCTCGGTCGCGGAGGCTTCATACTGAGCCTCAAGCGCATCGCGCGTCTCAACGGGCACATACTTGCCGGGCTTGACGATGTTCGCGGCCAGCAGCCCGATGCTGATGGCGACCGCGGTCGTGATGAGATAGGTCACGATCGTTTTGCCGCCGATGCGTCCGAGCTTCGCGGTGTCGTTCAGGCTCGCCACGCCCGCGGCAAGGCTGAACAGGACGATCGGCACCGCGATGAACTTGAGCCCCTGCATAAAGAGGTCGCCCACGAATTCGTTGGCGTTGCGCACAAACCGGGCGGAGCGTGCCGTGAAATCGGCGTACTCGTTGGTCCCGCCTGGACTCGTTGACTGCTCGGCGGCCACCCCGCCCCCGAGGAATACCTCCGGGTCGTGCACGCCAAGCGTGTGCCATGTATCGGCTGTCCAGAGTGTGTTGATCAGCAGCCCCGCGACCACACCGAGAACGAGCCCGGCCAGGATCCGCCAGTGAAGCGCGACACGACTCTTGAACATCGACATGGATGCATCCCCTTCAACCGACGACGGGCTCCAGAACGAGCCCCAGATGCGAGAGCCTAGCATCCGCTCGTGACGAGCGAAAGCCAACCAGCCAAGGCCAGCGGCAAGCGGTTCGAGTCGTACAAGCGGAGGCGCGCCGAAAGGTCCAGGCAGGGCGACGACGACGCGATCCAGAACACGCTGCCCGGCAGCAAAACGAAGCGCCAGCGCACACGTTCTGTTCGCGAGGTGCTCGCCGAGTTCTGGAAGCTCAGCAGGGGGCACCACACGAAACTCGGCGCGGCGCTGGTGACGCTCAGCATCTCGACGATCATCGGGATGGTCCTGCCTGTCTCCACCAAGGTGGTGATGGACTACGTCTGGGCGGACGAGCCCGGGCCCGAGGCGCTCGCGGCGAAACTCGAGGGCATCACCGACATCCCACGCAGCGCCGACGGCACACCCGACCGGATAGCGATGCTCTGGCTCATCGGCGTCGCGATGATCTCGCTCACCGCGCTGTCGGTCATTATCGCGATGTGGGGACGCTGGCAAGTCACTCGTATCACCAAGCGACTTCAGGTCTCGTTCCGCAGAACGCTCTTCGATCACGCGGTGCGACTGCCGCTCGAACGGGTGCAGGCGATCAAGTCGGGCGGCGTCGCCTCGATCCTGCGCGAGGACGCGGGCGGCGTGGGCGAGCTCGTCTTCAGTCTCGTCTACAACCCGTGGCGCGCGATCACCCAGATCGCGGTCACGCTCGGCATCCTCGCGTTCGTGGACTGGACGCTGCTCGTCGGGTCGCTCCTGATGATCCCGGCGATCTGGCTCACCCACCGCACGTGGATCGGACGCATCAGACCCATCTACCGCGACATCCGCGTCAGCAGAACCGTGATCGACAGCCACTCGACCGAAGTCTTCGGCGGGATGCGCATCGTGCGTGGTTTCAGCAGATGGCGCGGCGAGGGTCAGCGGTTCATCGGGTCCAACCACTTTATGGTGAGACAAGAGATCCTCGCGTGGTGGTGGTCGCGCAGCATCGAGATCGCCTGGGCCCTCATGATCCCCGTCGCGTCAACGGGCGTTCTCGTCTACGGCGGGTCGCGCGTCATCTCCGGCGATCTCACGCCCGGTGATGTCATCATGTTCGTGACATATGTCGTGATGCTGCTGGGCCCGCTCGAGGCGCTCGCGTCCAGCGCGACAACCGTGCAGAACAACCTATCGGCGCTGGACAAGACGCTCGATCTGCTCGCCGAGCCGCTTGAATTCGGCGGCAAGCGCGACGGCATCGAGATCACCAGAGCCGAGGCACGGGGCCAGATCGAGATAGACAACATCTGCTTCGCGTACCCGAAGGCGAAAGCCGAGTCGCCCGAGCAGGAATCGGACGAGGAGCCGGTCAACGTCATCTGCGCTCTCTCGCTCAAGATCGAACCGGGCGAGACACTCGCGCTGGTCGGGCCATCGGGCGCGGGGAAAACGACCCTCTGCAACCTCATCGCGCGCTTCTACGACCCGACGCAAGGCGTCATCCGATTCGATGGGCACGACCTGACGCGGGTCGATGTGGACAGCTACCGCCGGCTGCTTGGCATCGTCGAGCAAGATGTGTTCCTGTTCGACGGGACGATTGCGGAGAACATCGCGTACGCCAGGCGCGACGCCAGCGAAGCGGAGATCGTGGAAGCCGCGAGATTCGCCAACGCGCACGAGTTCATCTCAGAAATGGAGAAGGGCTACCGCACGCTGATCGGCGAGCGCGGCGTGCGTCTGTCGGGCGGACAGAAACAACGCCTCGCGATCGCTAGGGCGATCCTCGCCGACCCGGTGCTGCTGATCCTCGATGAGGCGACGAGCAATCTCGACTCGCGCTCTGAGCGCCTGATCCAGCGCTCGCTCGCGGAGTTGATGAAGGACCGCACGAGCATCGTGATCGCGCACAGGCTCTCGACGATCCGCCACGCCGACAAGATCGCGGTGCTTGAGAAGGGCCGGCTCATCGAGGTGGGCACGCACGAAGAACTGCTCGAAGACGACGGGCTCTACGCGGCGTACCTCAAGATGCAGCTCGACCCCGACGCGGCGCACACGGTTGATCTGCTGGAGTGACCACATCCCAGTGGCGGAGGCTTCCAGCCTCCGGTCAAGCACATCTCAAAAGCAAAGACGGAGGCTGGAAGCCTCCGCCACTGAAAGATGATTGAATAGGGCAACAGGGACTTGAACCCCGACTAACAGAATCAGAATCTGTCGTGCTACCGATTACACCATTGCCCCGGCAGGCCAGATTGTTCGCACGCCGGGGGGGCCGGGCAAGGGGCCGATTCGTGGGCTCTTACGCCGCCCGGTTGGCGATGCTCACGGCTTTCATGACATCGCGGCAGACGGGCAGCATCCGATCGAGCTGGGTGATCTTGAACATCTGCTCGAGCGTTGCCGCGGCGTTCACGATGATGAGCCGACCCTCGATAATCTGGAGTCGGTTGTTCAGGAACACGAGCATGCCCAGCGACGTCGAGTCCATGAACTCGATGTTCTCGAGATCGACGATGACGTTCTGAACAAGGCCGTCCTCGTCAACCTCCGCGAGGATGGTCTCGACGAGGTCCGCCGCGTCCTGCCCTGCGAGCCTGGGCTGGAGGACGGTCGTGACGAGGACGCCGTCAACGACGTCGAAGTTTGCCATCTCGGGTCTGATTCGGGGCGGGACCGGCATGCTCGGGTGCCGGGCTTCTGCGCCCGGAGCCGTGGTCGGCCGCTGTTGGTCGTGGCTCTGCCCCCGCCACTTGCCCATCAGCTTGTCGAACATGTGTGGTACCTCGCGTGGATCAGCTGTTCTTGCCGGGTGCGCCCCGGTCTGACCAGCGATCGAGGGGTGAATCGTCGTTTGTCTTGCGCAGCGGCTTGGCGCGGCCGAAGGGGCTTGGCGCCTTGGCGGGCGCCTGCCTGGCGGGACCGACAGCCGGGGGCGGCGGAGCCTTGGGCTCATCGCGGCGCTCGGGTGCGGCGGTCTGCGCGCTCTGCTGCTTGGGCTCGTCGTCGCCGTGGAGGCGCTTCTCGCGAGCCTGATCGATGGAGCGGTCGAGTCGCCCGAGGATTGAGCGGACCTGGTCGAAGGTGTGTTGTGACGTCGTCATTGCAAACTGCTCCATTACCTGTTGGCGTATCGGCGCAAAACCGCGTCCGATTCGGGGTTCCGGTCACGCGGGTGGGGTCGGCGCTTGAAAGCGTGCCGGTTGTGCGGGCTGGGTACGTCCGCATGGGGTTTCCTCTACACCGATGCCCTAGAATCCGGACATGGACGCACAGCCCACGCCCGAGCAGAACCCCAGGCCCAGGCGAGACCTGCCGACCAGCGCGAGCGCGCTGCAAGCCCCGCGAGCGGTCCCAGCGGTCAACGGCACGACCCGCCGGCCCACGGGCGAGCTCCGAGAACTCTTCTGGCAGAACGTGATCCAGGAGATGCTCACGTCCCTCTCGATGCTGAGCATGCAGATCGAGGCACGAAAGTCCGCCCAGCGGCGGAACCCCGGGACGATCATCATCGACACGCCCGGCGGGACCATCACCAGCGAACCCCAGGACGAAGCCGAGGAGCAAGAGGTCTCTGAGGAGGCTCTCTTCGATGGCAGGCTCGCGGTCATCACCACCCAGGGCACGAGAATCCCCATTGCCGAGGTCCATCCGCTCTTTGCGTGCGGCGTGGCGAGCGACAACGGCGACCGTGCGCTCTCGAACGCCGTCGAATGCACGGTGTTCCAGATCAGCACGCCCCCGGGCGAGGTCTACACGCTGCCGCTGTCTGAGATCCGCGGCTTCCACTCGCTTTCGCCGGAGCTTGTCCAGAAGCTCCAGGCGCAAGCCGAGGCGCAGATGCAGTTCGCAAGACGCGCCGAGGGCGAAACGGACCAGCCCTTCGGGTTCGCGGCGTTCACTTCGCTCTCGCGCGACGAGCGTGAGGAAGCCGACGCCGCCAGTTCCGATGGGCTCTATGAGCCGACGCCGACACCGGACAACAATTCCTGACACAATCCGAACATCTATCTTGACGATGCCGTGTTTGTTCGTATTGTGTTCAATGTGGACACAGAGGACTACGACTACCGCGATGCGCTGCCGAGGGGCCCAGCGCACAGGCGTGGCGCGGGGCTCAACCCGGGCAACAGGTTTGAGGACATCAGACTCCACGTGCTGGGCGAGGAACTCGATCGGCAGATGGTCGAGCACGAGGACGAGGGCGGCGGGAAGATCCGCGTCGAGCGTCAGGTCTTCAACGACCGCACGAAGACGATCATCAACAAGGTCGCGCGCACATCTGACGTGCCCTTCGACTGGACGGTGAACCCCTACCGCGGCTGCGAGCACGGGTGCATCTACTGCTTTGCGCGCCCGTTCCACGAGTACCTCGGGTTCAGTGTCGGGCTCGACTTCGAGACGAAGCTGGTCGCCAAACCCAAGGCCGCGGAACTCCTGAAGAGGGAACTCGCGTCGTCCAGATGGAAGCCCGAGCCGATCGTGATGTCGGCGAGCACCGACGTGTACCAGCCGATCGAGTACAAGCTCGGTATCACGCGCCAGTGTCTGGAGGTGATGGCCGGCTGCTACCAGCCGGTCTCGACGATGACCAAGAGCGCGCTCGTGCTGCGCGACGCGGATCTCTGGGCGAAGCTGGCGGACAAGAACGCGGGGCGTGTGACGGTGACGCTCGTGACACTCGACCACGAGCTTGCGCAGAAACTCGAGCCCCGTGCGACCTCGCCTGCTGGTCGGCTCAGGATCATCCGTGAGCTGACGAGTGCGGGTGTGCCCGTGACGGTGAACGTCGCACCGGTGATCCCTGGCCTGACCGATTCGGAGATGCCTCGGATACTCGAAGCCGTGCGTGACGCGGGCGCGAGGCGCGCCGCTTGGGTGATGCTGAGACTGCCGTATCAGGTCAAAGACCTGTTCCTCGACTGGCTCGGGCGCAGCGTGCACCCGTCACGCGCGAAGAAAGTCGAATCGCTCATGCGCCAGGCGCGGGGCGGCAAGCTCTACAACGCGACGAAAGACCGAGGCCGGGGAGGCGGGGCGCACGCCAAGCAGATCGCGCAGAACTTCGATGTCTTCACACGCAAGTACGGGCTCAACCGGAACATCAAGCCGCTGACCGGCGTGCACTTCACAAGGCCCGATCTATCGGGGCAGATGGACCTCTTCTCCCCGGACAGCGCGGGGGGTCGATCAGGCGGGCAGTTGTTCTGAGGCGTGAGTTGACCGATCAGTGATCGATCACAACCTTGCCCATGGCCTCCCCGCTCTCGAGCCTGGCGTGTGCGAGCCCTGCCTGCTTGAGCGAGAAGTTGGACTCATCGAGGACGGGCTTCAGGCCGCCCGCGTCGACGATGGTCGTGATGTTGCGCAGTATCTCGCCGTGCTCTTCACGCTTGTGATCGTGCAGCATCGGGATCAGCATAAACACGACATGCAGAGAGAGACCCTTGAAGTGTGCAACTGAGAGATCGATCTCGCAGAGCGAGACGGTCGTCGCGATCTGTGCGTTCAGCGCCGCGGCCTCGAACGAGTTGAGCATGTTTGGGCCGCCGACCGAGTCGAAGATCAGATCAAAGCCGGCGCCGCCCGTGTGCTTGGTGACATACTGCTCGACGGTCTCGGACTTGTAGTTGATCGGTGTCGCACCGAGCTGTTCGATCAGCGCGGCCTGCTTGCCGCCCCCACCGGTCGAGTAGACATCAGCGCCGAAGTGCCTTGCGAGTTGGAGCGCGACGTGGCCCACGCCGCCTGACCCGCCGTGCACGAGTACCTTCTGACGTTCTTTGACTCCGGCGCGGGTAAGCCCCTCGTACGCGGTGATGCCGACAAGCGGCAGAGCTGCGGCTTCGCGCATAGAGAGCGATTTCGGTTTGTGCGCCAGCAGCTTCGCGTCGGCGACGATGTGCTCGGCCAGCGTGCCGGGCAGGTCAACGAGACCCCCCACGCAGCCGAAGACCTCGTCGCCCGGGGCGTACTCGATCACGCCTTTACCGACAGCTTCGACGGTTCCGGCGAGATCCATCCCAAGCAGGGCCGGTGCTTCGGGCGAGAGCGGCAGGTCTCTGCCCATCTTGCGGATCATCGTGTCGACCGTGTTGACGCTCGAGGCCTCGATCCTGACCAGGACGTGGCCGGGCTTGGGTTCAGGAGTCGGCAGTTCCGCGGCTTCGAAGACGGCGTCCTCGCCGAACGAGTTCACGAGCATGGCTTTCATGGATCGGTCCTGTCTGCGAGGTGGTGCTTGAGTTCAGGCTGAACGTATGCCTACACTGACATCTGCACAAGTACCCACAAAAATGTAAGTAAGCAGATTTTTTACTTGGAAGCACTCGGATGGCTCGGAATTACAACTGGAAGACGGGCTGTGATGTTGAAGCCACGCTGAGCGTGATCGGCGGGCGGTGGAAGCCCATTCTGGTGTGCCATCTGCTCTCGGGGCGCAAGCGGTTCGGTGAACTCAATCGTCTGACACCCAACGCGACCGAACGGATGATCACGCTTCAGCTGCGCGAGCTGGAGGCGGACGGCGTGATATCGCGTCATGTGTTTGCCGAAGTGCCGCCCCGGGTCGAGTACGAGGTCACGGAGTTCGGGCGATCGCTTGAGCCGGTGCTCGAATCCATGCAGGAATGGGGTCGGAGCTTTAAGACGCGTCGGCTCGAAGAGGAATCGGAGGTCCTGACCTGCCCGCAGGCCGAGCAGGTCGAGTGATGTTGTTGTGTGCGATGACTCGGCGGAAATATGGGTCGAAAGGTCTCTTTCAAGGGAATGCGGTCGGCGGAGTGGCGGTTGAACGCCGAAGCGAGACGCTCATACAAGTTTGTCAGCCCTGAGCGGGCTTGGAGTGAGACGATGCGAACACTGGTGACAATCCCCGTCTACAACGAGCAGAAGTACGTCGCGAATGTGCTCGAGCAGGTCCGTGAGCACGCTGACAATATCCTCGTCATCGATGACGGATCCTCGGACGCCACGCCTCAGCTGCTGGCCAACTTCCCGGTCGAGGTCATCCGGCACTCAACGAATCGCGGTTACGGCAGGTCGCTCCTGGACGCGTTCAGATGGGCCGCGGTCGATGGGTTCGACTGGATCATCACGATGGACTGCGACGAGCAGCACGAGCCTGCGTCGATTCCCGATTTCCTTGAGGCGGCGCGGGAGAACCGCGCCGACGTCGTCAGCGGCTCGCGTTATCTGATCCCCGTGAGCGAGCAGGATTCGATAGGCTCACCCCCTCCCGAGCGGCGCGCGGTCAACTCGGTGATCACCGACGAGCTCAACAGCAGGCTCGGGCTCACGCTCACCGACGCGTTCTGTGGGTTCAAGGCGTATCGTGTCGGAGCGCTCGCCGGCCTCACGCTCGACGAGAGTGGGTATGCGTTCCCGATGCAGTTCTGGGTGCAAGCAGTCGCCGCGGGTCTTTCCATCGCGGAGGTTCCGATCAAGCTGATCTACAACGACATGACGCGCAGCTTCGGCGGCCCGCTCGATGACCGGGATGTTCGATTGAACCACTACCGCCGGGTGCTGCACTGCGAGTTGACCAGGTGCGCGAGCAGGCTGCCGATCGAGGCGGTCGCGGACGTCACCGAGAATGCGTGTTGCGGCTCGTGACGCAGCCCTCGACCCAGCAGGCGATGGACATCACGCTCGACCCGACTCCGAGGGGTTGGCCGGGCCTTGTGCATGGGCACAACACGAGCGACAGGGCGGAGCGGTTCCGCGAGCAGCTCGGGCTTTCGACGAACAAACCAATCATCATGACTGGCCATCAGGCTCAGCTGTGGCATCCGGGGATTCTGGCCAAGCTCTTTGCGGCAAAGTCCCTCGCCGACCGCGTGGGCGCCGAGTTCGCGTGGCTCGTTGTCGATATGGACAACAACGACGCGCTCTCGCTCCGCGTCCCGGCGCGTGTGGGCGAGGGGCCGATGCAAGATGTGCTCGTGGACTTCGTGCCCCCTGCCAAGCGGGGTGTGAAAAAACCGACCGGGCTGACCGCTGCGGTTTCGCCGGCGGCTATCGACCTCGGCGCGGGCGCCAGGCCAGCGACCGATGAGATCGCGCACAGGCTAGAGCTGATCCATGAAGCGCTGACGCGTCACGCAGGCGAGGCCTCGGTAGCGCGCCAGGTCACCAATGCGCTGTTTGACATGCTGCGCGATGTGATCGAGACGCCCAAGGTCGTGTACCCGAGTGACTTCATGAAGACTGAGTTCTTCGATGAGATCAGATCACTCGCCTCTGGAGATCCGGGCGGGTTCGCCGGTGGGTTTAACGATTCGGTTGACAACGTTCCCGATTCGGGCGTGGCAAAGGTATCGCTCCCGAGCGAAGAGCTCCCTATGTGGCGCATCGATGACCGCGGTCGTCGGCAGCGCGCACGCGCGGGTGATGCGCGGGGTCACGAGACGCTGCTGCCCGGCGGGTTGCTGATGACCGGGATGATGCGTGCCGCGGGCTGCGACCTTTTCATCCACGGCACGGGCGGGCGGAGCTACGAGCCCATCAACGA
This sequence comes from Phycisphaera sp., assembly GCA_003712165.1. Lineage (GTDB taxonomy): Bacteria > Planctomycetota > Phycisphaerae > Phycisphaerales > UBA1924. The sequence continues at coordinate 330,422 of RHLH01000001.1, read as the reverse complement.
CCAGTGGCTAACCCCGATGCTCGAGCAAGTGCTAGCGCCGTTTACGACCGTGACCGCGACACTGCACATGGACTTCGGGGACGAGGGCACCGTGACCCAGCAGGAAGCCAGGAACGCGCGCTGGCGGGCGCATCACGCGAGACACCAGCCCTCGATGCTCGGCGATGAGATGCTGCAATCACGGAAGATGGACCTGGTCGGCGAGATCGACGCACTCCCGATGCGGAGTCCAGCACGCGGCACGAAATACGCCGAGATGCAGGGGTTGCTCGGCGAGATGCGCAGAGAGCACTCGGGCGAGATACAAGAACTCGATCGCGAGGCCGGTCTGGCCGAGCGGCGAGCTGCGGAGCACAGGCTCCGGACGGACAGGACCTGGTCTTGTGCTCTGCACAGCCCGGGCAGGCTCGCCGAGCTTGCGAGGGCGATCGACGCCGCGATGGGCGCGTAAGCTCTCTCTATGATGCGCGTTCTATTTCTGATCCTGATTCCGCTGGCGTGTCTGCTGGGGTGCTCAGACGGGGATGCGCCTTCAGAGCAATCCGGTTCGACGCGCATCGTCGTCCTCAGTCCCGCGGCGGCGGATATTCTTGTAGATCTCGATCGCGACCGACTCATCGTCGGTCGGCACAACTTCGACACACAACTCGACAGCTCGATCCCCGCGGTCGGTGATCAGAGCACGATCGACTACGAGATGCTTCTCTCGCTCGACCCCTCGCACGTGATCGTGCAGACCGAGAGCCAGCCGATCCCTGCGAGGCTTGAAGAGCTCGCAGAATCTGCCGATTTCCAGATCATCAATATCTCAACGCTCTCGCTAGATGATGTGCTGGCAACCACGCGCGTACTCGAAAGGCAGTTCGCGCCCGATGCGGATCTCGCGAAGAGATTCCAGAACTCGATCAGGCAGCGCACGGGCGTGACGACCATAGAGGGCGGCGTGCTGGTCGCGATGTACTGCTCCCCCACCGTCGATGTGCTCGGGCCCGGGTCGGCGCACCAGGAGATCATCGAGCGGCTTGGGTACGCGCCGGCGATCACGGACGGGAAGCCCTACATGCCGCTCGACGCAGAGGATGTGCTTGCGATCAATCCGGGCGTCATTGTGCTCGTCCAGCCCAGGGATGAGAAGGTCGGCCCGTCTTCGGCACTTCCAAACTCAGACCAGCTGGGCATCCTGTCGGGGCTCGAGATGGACGCGGTCACCGAGGGCCGGGTCATCCTGATCGAGGATTCACAGGCGCTCACGTCCGGGACTTCGCTTATCGGCGTGATCGAGAAGCTCGAGCGGCAACTGGAGGCTCTTTCGCCGCTAGGATCGCAGCACGATGACGACCAAGACAGAGACAACACAGAGGCTCGACCCGGTTGAGATGCTCGGCGAGCGATTCGTCGCAGCCATCGGCGAGGCCTTCGCGGATGAACTCGGGGATCGAAGGGTCGATCCGCTGATCACGCCCAGCAAGACCACACAGTTCGGCGACTACCAGTCCAATGCGGCAATGTCGCTGGCCAAGCAGCTCAAGATGAAGCCCCGCGATGTCGCAGAGCGGATCGTCGAGAAGCTGGACCTGGGCGAGATCGCTGAGCCTCTTGACGCGTCGTCGATCGCGGGCCCGGGCTTTATCAACGTCAGGCTCAGGCCGGAGGCGCTGGCGTCGCTGGTCACCGAGCTCGACCGTCCGGGGCTTGGCGTCGAGGCCGAGAAACAACAGACGATTGTCGTCGATGTCTGCGGCGTGAATCTGGCCAAGCAGATGCACGTCGGGCACCTCCGCGCTACGGTCATCGGCGATGCGATGGCGCGCACGCTTGAGAAGCGCGGGCACAAGGTAGTCCGCCAGAACCACGTCGGCGACTGGGGCCTGCCCATCGCGATGGTTACCGATAAGCTCATGCGCGAGGTGAACGCCGGGCACCTGTCGATGGGCAGCGTCACGCTCGACGACCTCGACAGGCTCTACAAGGTTGCCAAAGAAGAGAGCTCGCCCGACGCGAAGGGACTCAAGGCTGCCGAGCGCTTCAGTCTCGGCCCCAAGGTGCAGGCCGAGCTTGAGGCTCAGGTCGCGGGCGCGACAGAGAACCTCGAGCGCGCGAAGCAGACGCTCGTGAAACTCCAGTCGGGCGATCCGGAAACGGTCGCTGTCTGGCAGAAGCTCTACGACGTCACGATGGCCGCGTGCATGGACACGTGCCAAAGGCTGCACACGAAGATCACGGACGAGGCGACCGCCGGCGAGTCGAGTTTCCGCGACAAACTCGCGGGGATCGTCGAGTTGTTGATCGAGAGCGGGCTCGCCGAGGAAGATGACGGCGCGCTGATCGTCCGCAACGAGGGGCTCGACCCGACGCTCGTCCGTAAGAGCGACGGCGGGTTCCTGTACGCGACGACAGACCTCGCGGCGGTGCGCAAGCGCGTGCAGGAGATCGGCGCCGACCGTGTGATCTACTGCGTTGACGCGCGCCAGGCCCTGCACTTCAAGCAGGTGTTCGCCACGGCCAAACGCGCGGGACTGGCGCGCAAGGCTGACGCAGCAGAAGACTCGACGCTCGAGCATGCCCCGTTCGGGATGGTGCTCGGTGACGACGGCAGGCCCTTCAAGACTCGCTCGGGCGAGAATGTCAAGCTGGGCGATGTCATCGACGAGGCGATCGAACGTGCCTCGGCGATCACGAAGGACAAGAACCCGGATCTGTCGGACGATGAGCGCGCGCGCGTTGCGCACACCGTCGCGGTGGCGGCGCTCAAGTACGCGGATCTATCGAGCGACCGGGTAAAGGATTACGTCTTCGACTGGGACCGGATGCTCGCCTTCGAAGGCAACACCGGGCCCTACCTGCTGTTCGCGTATGTCAGGATCAAGAGCATCTTCCGCAAGGCGGGTGAGCAGGGACTGAGTTCCGGGTTCGAGAGCGCCGAACTGCTGATCCGCGAGCCGGAAGAGAAAACGCTGGCGCTGACGCTCCTTCGGTATCCCTCAACGGTTGCCGCGGTTGCACGTTCGCTCGAACCCCACCGGATGTGCGGCTATCTGTACGAACTCGCCGGCGCGTTTAGCCGATTCTTCGAGAAGTGCCAGGTACTCCGCGCCGAGGACGAGTCGGTCAGGCTCTCACGCCTGAGGCTCTGCGACCTGACTGCGCGCGTGCTCGCCGACGGCCTCGACTGCCTGGGTATCGAGACACTCGAACGGATGTGATCCGGCTCGGCGGGATTCGGGCTCTGCGCCATTAGAGTGAAAGCGTGCAAAAGAGAACGGGCCGGCCCTTTCGGACCGGCCCGTGATTGATTCAGAGAATCAGGATCTGATCAGAGGATCAGAAGGTGACCTGAGCCTGGCCCAGGACGGAGACCTGACCACCCTCGGTGTCGGTGAGGAGGCCGGCGTTGGTGTTCTGGCTGACGAGGCCGCCGGTCTCGGTCGTGGCATCAATGAAGATGTTGACCTGAGCCGAGAGCTTGACAGCCTGGCTGTTGGCGAAGGGGAAGTGGTTGACACCGACAGCGACGGTGTTGAACGGATCGGCATCACCGGCGCGGTCGTCGTCGGGGTTGACGCAGTCCCAGGCAGCGAAAACTTCGGTGCCCTCTGAGACGAAGTAACCACCCTGGATGATGAGGCCAAGGTCGAGGAACTCGTCCGGAGCGGCGTCAGCATCGGTGTGACGGAGGTTACCGGCGGCGTAGACGTTCCAGCCTTCGCCCGAGTCCATCAGGAAGTCGGCACCAGCCTGGATGAGCGTGACATCGCTCGAGCCGGGCTGATCGGCGTTCTGCTGGATGTGGAAGTAACCACCGACGATCATGGCGTCTTCGTGGCCGGTGCCGACCTTACGAAGGGTTGAGAAGTAGTCGTCGACCTGACCGTTGATGGCGAAATCACCGCGAGCAGTGACAGCCCAGTCGCCGTCGTTGGCGGCGTTGTAGGGGCTGTCGGCGGTGTTTGCACCGTCGTGGAACGCACCGGTGATGCGCCAGGTGTTGCCCTCGTCGGTGTGACTGAACGCAGCACCCTGAATCTGACCGGCGCTGAAGACGGCGTCCTGGATGGAGCGCTCGATCTTCTGGGTCTGGTTGTCTTCCTGGAAGGTCTCACGGTTGACGGGAGCGGTGAACTGACCGACCCAACCGCTGTTGCCGTTGCCGAAGTCATGGGCGAGGTAAGCGTCCATGAGGCCGAACGAGCCGTTCTGGTTGATGTAGATTTCGATCTTGTAGGTGGTGTCGGGGCTAGCCACCGAGCCATCGAAGATCAGGCGGGTGTCAGGAGTCGAGAAACCGGTCTCGAAGTCATCCTGAGCGCCGCCGTTGTCGTCGAGGGCGGTGATCGTGTAACGGGTCTGGTGCCAACCGCTGAAGTTCAGGGTTGAGCTGCCGTCGGCCGAGGTCAGGCCGAACTGTGAATGATGGGCAGCGGAGCTCCCCAGGAGGCTGGTGCGCTGCTGCGCATCAGCCATCACCTCTGCCGCGTACTCGCGGGTCTGATCGAGGCTCTGTGCGGTTGCTGCGGAGGCCGCGAACGCGGTACCTGCCATCACCATCAGACGAATCTTCGGACTCATGACGTGCCACTCCTTGCTACGTGTCGCGCTACGTGTCGCGATTGCTCGTGCAGGCCTTTGCCTCACGATGCGGGCTGGTCGCGGCGCTCACGCGGCGTCGCATAAGTCTCTTCTACCCGCACGCAGGTTGCCAAACTAACTCCTGCATGATCTGAATCTACCAGCGGATCAAAGGGTCGCTTCGCTTGAATAATGCGGCCCTTTTGTGTGACCCGGCCGAGCTTGCGATCCTTCGCAAAGTCCCGACATCATGCGGACACAGACTACAGAGTCTGATGCCCTCCAAACCGGTACCCGGCATCCTGCCCTGGCCCGACCGACACACGTTTCCAACGTATGCCCTAACTAACTTACTCATGCACCCCCAGAGAGGGAGAGACAAACCGAACGCCTCCAGCGTCCGATTACCTAGAACACTAGGCATCGGATACTGATCCGGCGATACGCCAAAATCGGGCTGTCAATACTCTTTTGTGGAACAAAAAAACCCATCAGGGCTTCCCCCGGGGGCAAACAGGCTGTGAAGCCATTGTGAAGAAGCCCTTGACAAGCGGGTTTCGGGTTGGTCGGTCCGGACCGAGTCCCTACCCTCTCGGCGTTGGAGGCGATCGGAATACCACACTAAGTTTTGGGTATGTAATTGCCCAGAATAGGTGGTGTTAGATGGGGAGCTGTCTTATGCACGAGAGCCGGCACATCCTCGTTGTCGAAGACGAGCTCGATCTCGCGGAGTTGCTCAGGTACAACCTGAATGTCTCCGGTCACAACGCCGAGGTCGTGCACTCGGGACAAGCGGCGCTCGAAGCGGTCGCAGCTCGCAAGCCCGATCTCATCATCCTCGATGTCATGCTGCCTGAGATCGACGGCATCGAGGTCGCCAAACGCATCAAGGCCACGACCGAGACCGCGGATGTCCCCATCATCTTTCTGACTGCCAAGTCCTCTGATGAGGACCAGATCCGGGGACTAGACGCGGGCGGCGACGATTACGTCACCAAGCCCTTCTCCGTCAAAGTCCTGCTCGCTCGCGTGGTCGCTGCCCTTCGCAGGAGCGCCAAAGGCTCGGCTGACAGCGAGATACTCGAGCTCGGCTCGGTGCGGCTGGACACCGACAGACACGAGGCGATGGTTGACGGCTCGAGCATCAGGCTCACGCTGACGGAGTTCAGGCTGCTGGCCACGCTTATGGCGGGCCCGGGCAGGGTGCTCTCGAGGCGGGGGCTGATCTCCAACGCGATCGGGCCGGGCATCACGGTGACCGAACGGACGATCGACGTGCACATCGCGGCGATCCGCAAGAAGCTGGGCGAGCACGGCTCGATGATCCAGACCGTTCGCGGCGTCGGGTACCGCATCGTTGATCCCGAGGGCTAAGCCCCGAGCGATACCCAAGCCCCGCCTATCTTCACGAACGGACGATCCTGTCCGCCCAGTGAACGGGACGACCAAAGCCCAATGGCACGCATCGGCAAGTACGAACTCTGGCAGATCTGCATCGCGCTCGCGCTGGCTGCGCTGCTGATCGCGTCGCTCATGGTGGGCGTGCGGGCCTCCGCGATGATGACAGGGGTGTTCTTCGGCATCTCGGGCGCGTGGTTTGTGGTCGCGCTGGCGGGCTTTCTGAGCGAGCGGGCTCGGGCGGTCGGGATCGGTGAGCCACTGCAGACCATCGAGAGTGCCAGCCGCGATGCCCGAGCGCAGCCGAAGCCGCTCCGCGACCTGAACCGGCTCGTCGAGTCGATCGGCGACCCGGTGATCGCGGTCTCGCCCGAGGGGAAGGTGATCCTGGCCAACTCGCGGGCTTCAAATATCCTGGGTCTTGCCAGACCGCTCGTGGATCGGTTTGTAGATGAGGTCGTCACGAAGGCGGAGCTGCTCGATCGTATCTCGCGCGGCAGGCGTGGCGAGCGCTGGCGCGGCTCGGTGCGGCTGCCCAACCCGGACGGGGTGCAGGTGTGCGACGTCTCGATTGTGCCGTTGACCGATGAGACACCGGCGGCTGTCGTCGTGACGCTGCGTGACATCACCGCGCTCGACGGAGCACTGCAGCTCAAGACCGACTTTGTTGCAAACGCGTCCCACGAGTTGCGGACACCGATCGCGGCGATCAAGGGAGCCGCGGAGACGCTATCTATCGCGGGCGGCGACGAGGGCATGCGCAACCGCTTCATCGGGATGATCGAGGCGCACGTCATCAGGCTCGAGGACATGGTCAGCGACCTGTTGGATCTCTCAAAGCTCGAGTCCGAGTCGATGGCGATCGAGTCCAAGCCTCTGAGTATGACAGATTTGGCCGGGGAACTCTCGCAGCTGCTCTATGACCTGTGCACGAAGCGCAGCGTCGAGATCGAGTTCGACATCGACGACGAGGCGCAGACGATCACTTCGGACAAGAGGCTGCTCGTGTTGATCTTGAAGAACCTCTGCGAGAACGCGGCGAAGTTCACCGCCGAGGGCACGTCGGTCAGCGTGTCGGTGAAGCCCATCGATGACACGTGGGAGTTCCGCGTCTCGGACAGAGGGCAGGGGATCCCGCTCCAGCAGCAGCAGCGGATCTTCGAACGCTTCTACCAGGTTGACCCTTCACGCTCGGGCGGTCAGCGCGGCACCGGGCTCGGGCTTGCGATCGTCAAGCACGCGGTTAGGCTCCTGCAGGGCGATGTAGACGTGGAGTCCGTCTGGAACCAGGGCACGACGATGATCGTGACTGTCCCCAAAGAGATCGATCCGAGCACGATGGCTGAGTCAGTCTGAAGACGGCGCTATGTCCCGGCCTGCCAGCGCATCGAGATGGAGTACCAGTTCGCCCACCATCGCACGGTTGAACGTGTCGTTCTCGACGTCCAAAGAGGTGACGCTGATCTCGATCGGCACGGGGCCCCCGTCCTCGGCCGGCCAGTTCTCGAGCGTGGTCAGCTCGATGAGCACGTGGTCGTCGTAGATCGAGATGACCTCGTAGCGAGCGACGGACCCCGCTTCGCCCTCGCCTTCCTTGGAATGCGTGACCCTGATGGCCTCGGATCTGAGCCTGCTGCGGCTGAAGGCGGCGGCGATATCGTTCCAGTCCGCCACGACGACCGCTGGGAAGTCTCCCAGGAAGGACCTTGGCTGCTTGACGGGTCCGGTGCAGCCCACAGAGGCAAGGATTGCCGTGAAGACCACCACCAGATGTGGGCAGTCTGGAAAGATCCGCGTTCGTTTTGCGGATTGGGCCAACGACAGCCGAAAGCGTGTACGATTTTGGGTACGGATCGTGTCCATGCCAGAGCCTTGTCGGCTTTCGGTGGAGAAACCACTTGGAAATCACTGTCCGCATCCCGGTGTCCGGCGACTGGGTCCGCTTCGCGGGCGCGGCGGAGGCAAACCTGAAGCTCGTCCGAGAGTCGCTTGGCGTGAGCATCGCCGCCCGCGACGGCGTGGTGCAGGTGCAGGGACAAGAAGAGCCCGTGTGCATCGCCAAGGCGGTGCTGGACCGGATGGCCGAGCTTTCGGCCAAGGGTCACCAGTGCCAGACGGGCGAGGTGCAGGATCTGATCGCCGACGAGACCGCCGGGCAGGCGCTGCACATCACGGGAGAGGACCCGGACGATGTCCGCAGCGTGTCCTGGGACGGCGATCTGCAGGTCTACTCGGCGGGCAGGCGCATCCGCGCTCGCAGCGACAACCAGCACAAGTACATCGAGGCGATCCGCAGGAATGATCTGGTCTTCGGTTCCGGCCCCGCAGGCACGGGCAAGACGTACCTCGCTGTGGCGTGCGCTGTGCATCTTCTCAAGCAGGACAAGGTGCGCAAGATCATGCTTGTGCGGCCCGCGGTGGAAGCGGGCGAGAAGCTCGGCTTCCTGCCGGGCGATCTTGAGGCGAAGGTGCACCCGTATCTGAGGCCCCTGCTCGATGCGCTGCACGACATGCTGGACTTCGACACGATCCGCAGGTTCATGGAAACGGATGTGCTCGAGATCGCACCGCTGGCGTACATGCGGGGCAGGACGCTGAACCACTCGGTCATCATCCTCGACGAGGCGCAGAACACGACGGCTTCACAGATGAAGATGTTCCTCACAAGACTCGGGCACGAATCGAAGATGATCATCACGGGGGACCCGTCGCAGACGGATCTGAACAACCCGGCGCACAGCGGTCTGATCGACGCGGCCCGTCGGTTCAAGGATGTGCCGGGCGTCAGCTTTATCAGGCTCCAGAACTCGGACGTGGTGCGTCACCCGCTCGTGCAGCGGATCATCGAGGCGTACCACACGGACGGGCCTCACCACTAACCAAGAAGACGAATGGCCAAAGAGAGCAACAAACCGACCGCCCGTGGCGGGCGCGCCAGGCGGAAGCTGGCGGTCAAGCGGGAAACACTGACCCTCGCCAGGCTGGTGCGCCAGATCTCTCGCTCGCCAGAGCTTGGTTGGGCGTCGCTGATCGTGATCGTCTTCACGCTCGCCAGCGCGGCGATCACGTGGTGGGCATCGACCGAGCCCATGATCGCGGTTGATGACACCGCCAGGAGGACAGTTCTGGCGCGCGTGCCCGTGCAGCTCATGAATGTCGAGGCGACGCGCATGGCTCGCGAACAGGCCAGGCAGCGCGAGCCTCGCGTGTACACACCAGACGAAGCGATGATCGCCGATGTGCTGACCTCGCTGGAGAGACTACCCGCTCAGATAGCTGACGCTGCATCTGTGGAGGACGTCGACACGGAGCTCAGGCGCACGTTCGCGATTGGGACCGAGGCATTCGCGGCACTCAAGCAGCGCGTGGGCGAGAACGGCCAAGCAACCGAGGCATGGCGTACGAGGCTTGAGTCGCTCAGGCGCCAGATCGAGCGGCGCCCGATCCTTGACGCCGAGACGTACAGGCGTGAGAACGAGTCGCTCGGCGAGAGCATCCAGCTCTCGTTCGCCTCGGCGCGTCGGAGCGTGCTCGCGTCGGGTGTGATCAACGGCGAGGACTCCGATCAACTGGCGGGTGTTGCTGCTGAGATGGCAACGCAGGCGGGCATCGCAGCGGAGCTGGTGCAGGTCGTGCAGGCGAGGCTCTCGTCGATGGGCGGGCCGACGTTCCGGTTCGATCAGCAGGCGACGGGCGAGCTGCAGGAAGCAGCGGCCGCGCGTGTCGAGGATGTCGTCAACGACCACCCCGCAGGTGCGGTGATCTTCCGGACGGGTGAACCAGTCACAGCGACACAGATCGATCTCTTCCGCAAGGAAGCCGAGTCGTTCGCGCAGGCTGGGCCTGCCGGGGCTCTGGCGGTCAACAGGCTGGCGCAGCTGCTTGCGTGCCTTGTGATCGCGATCGGGGCGGCTGGTTACGCCGGGCTCTACAGCCCGCGGATCAGGCGCAACGCGCAGCGGATGCTCGGGCTCGCGGTACTCATGCTCGGCGCACAGGCGGTGACCGTCTTCGGAACCGCTGCGGCTCCGGAGCTCCGGGGTGTGACGGTGATGGCGCCCACGGTGTTCGCGACGGTGATCCTGCTGATCGCGTACGACCCGCGCGTCGCGATGGCTATCGGCGCGCTGATCGCGGTCCTCGTGTGCCACTCGCTCAAAGAACCCGTCGGGACACTGGCGGCGCTCATGGCCGGTGTCGGCGTCGCGGCGTGGCAGCTCTACGAGATCCGCGACAGGCGGACGCTCATCCGGGCGGGCTTTGTCATCGGTGCGACGCTCGCGGGCGCGACAGCGGTCGCCGGGCTCCTCGGGAGACCGGGCGCAAGGCCCCCCGCCTTTGACAGGGTGCTCTTTGATGCGATCACCGCGGGCGCGGGCGGCGTGCTCGTCATGGGTGTGACACTGTTCATCCTGCCCACGATCGAGAGGCTCTTCCAGATCACCACGGGCATGACGCTCATCGAGCTGCGCGACCCGAAGCAGCGTTTGCTGCGTGAGCTCCAGCAGCGTGCTCCGGGCACGTACAACCACTCGCTCAACGTCGCGTCGATCGCGGAGACCGCCGCTGACGCGATCGGCGCCGATTCACTGCTGACGTATGTCGGTGCGCTCTACCACGACGTGGGCAAGATGAACAAGCCCGAGTATTTCGTTGAGAACCAGGCGGGTGGGCCCAGCAAGCACGACAAGCTGAGCCCTGCGATGAGCCTGCTCGTGATCGTCGGACATGTGAAGGACGGATTAGAACTCGCGCGCGAGTTTGGATTGCCGCGCAAGCTGCACACGTTCATCGAGGGTCACCACGGCACGACGCTCGTGGAGTACTTCTACGACCGGGCGAAGAAGCAGGCCAAGAGCAAGGCCGAGGACGCGGGCGAGACGAAGCAGTCCGAGCTTCCCGAAGAGATCGAGTACCGCTACCCGGGTCCCAAGCCCCAGACGAAGGAAGTGGCGATCCTGATGATCGCCGACGCGGTCGAGAGCGCGACGAGGTCGATGAGCGAGCCGACTGCGAGTCGGATCGAATCACTCGTGCACAGCATGGCCAAGAAGCGTCTCGAAGACGGGCAGTTCGACGAGTGCGGGCTGACGCTGAAGGACCTGCACACGATCGAGGAATCCGTCGCCAAGAGCGTGACGGCGATCTACCACGGCCGGATCAGCTACCCGGCCGGCGAGACGGGCACCACCGCCTGATAACGGGCCAAGAACACCGATTCTAAGCCCAAGAGAGCTGTTTTGAGATCGCGCGAACCGCGGGAAAAGCTGGCCAGTCTAACCCATGGGAAAGGCCGATTGATCCAAAGCGGAGTATCCCAATTCGAGGAGCCCGGTTCGGGCAAGGCGCACGCGGTCAGCGATGAGCGGCTGCTGGCGCGGTTTGTATCTGGAGACGACGAGGCGCTGGGCGAGCTGGCGGCTCGGTACGAGGCCCAATTGATCGGCCTCTGCACCGGGATGCTGGGCGACCGGGCGCTGGCGATGGAGGCTGTGCAGGAGACGTGGCTCCGCGTGATCAGGCACGGCAGGACATACGACGGCAGGGCGAGCGTGAAAACGTGGATGTACCAGATCGCGATCAACCGCTGCCGAGACCTCGGCAGGGCGCGCGGCGCGCGCACAAAGCGTGAACTTACGCACCACCAGCGCGAGAGCGACATCCGTAGGGGCAGGAGCGATAGCGATGGGAAGACTGCTGATCCGAGACTCGAGGCTGCTGTGAGCGGGCTCGAGGACCACCAGCGCGAGACGGTGCTGCTCTGCTACCACCGGGGGCTGACACACAAGCAGGCGGCCGAGGTGCTGGGCGTCCCGATCGGGACGATCAAGAGCAGGCTCAACAAGGCTCTCGTGAAGCTGCGCGATGCGCTCGGGAGCGAGACAACGACAGGCAGGGGGATCGAGGCATGAGCGATCCGGCTCTGGACAACATCGAACGGGGGCTGCGCGAGATGACCGAGCCTCGGAGCACACAAGAGGGTGAGCGGACCGAGCTCTGGAAGAAGGCGCTCGAGATCTCGCGCGCCGACGAGCGATCGGCGCTGATCCACCCAGGACGCGACGCGGAGTTTGAACCAAGGCCCACCCGGGGCAGGCGTTTGTTTCTGGCGCTGAACGGCGTGGGCGTGGCGGCGATTATGGTGCTCGCCGCTGGCGTGTGGACGATCGCGATCAACGCGCCGTCGCCCAGTGAGCAGGCTGAGCTTGCGAACGAGATGGAAGCCGCGGCGTCGCGATCTGATGCGATGAGCGAACCCGCGACCGACAAGCCCGAGATGATCGCTGAATCGACTGAATCCTCAGCAAAGCTGTTCGAATCGTCGGCGCTGGCTGACGCTGGAGCCATGGAATTCGATCGTGGGCGGAGGCAGCTCGGGATCGAGAACGACATGATTGCCGATCTTGGTGATGCAGAAGACGAGACGGATGATTTCAGGCTCCGACTGAGCCCGGACATGGCGCGATCCCGCTCAGCATCATCTGGTCTTGAGATTGACGAATCTGTAGACGACGCGGCACCCGTTGAGATCGCTGCACGCGATGAAGCGCTGACGATGCCAGCCGAGGTCGAGGGCGAGCACCCGCCCGGGATCATGCAGGCACCGAGGGCTTTCGAGGAAGGCCGACCGCTCGGCCGGGGCAACGCGGGTATGTTCGCAACACCTGCAATCGAGACCGCGAGCATCGTGATCGAAGTCGACGATATCGACTATGCGTATAACACGATGAACGAGCTGCCCCAAGCCGAGTTCGGCGAGTTTAGCGAGATCGACTTTGACGACGCGAGTGCGATGACACTGAACTTCTCACCTTACAGAATGGACGAGGCGCTCGACTCGATCCGAGGGCTCGGCTCGGTAGTCGAAGAATCGCGCAAGCCCGACAACCAGCTCTCCCGCGTGAACCTTGCGATGAGCAACACCGCTACCGCGATCGAGCCGATCCGCGAAACACTCGAGGAATACGGCCTCAGGCCCGGTATGAACGAGCACGAGCGGATGCACGTGCTCGGCAGGATCAAACCGGAAGAGCTCGTCGATATGGTCGAGCGGGCGGTCGCCGACATCGGCCGACAGATCGAGAACGCCAAGCGATCAACCGGGCTCTCGAGAGTCCGGGTCTCGATCAAGGAGAGAACGGAATCTGATACGATCGAGGAATGACTCCCGAAGCTCCCGCTCTCGAGAAGCAGCGCAAGCCGGAGCGCATCGCCTCGATCGACATCCTCCGCGGGCTTGCCATGATCCTGATGGCGCTCGATCACGCCCGCTCGTACTTCGGCCCGACACCCTTTGACCCAGTCGACCCCGAGTGGACCACACCAGGTTGGTTCGTCACGCGATGGGTAACACACTTCTGCGCACCGGTGTTTGTCTTCCTCGCCGGAACGAGCGCGTTCATGGTGTACAACCGCGGCATGAGCAAGTCGGAGCTCTCGCGCAGGCTCATCACGCGCGGGACGTGGTTGATCTTCGCAGAACTCACGATCATCGCGGCAGGCTGGGGCTTTCTGTTCGTCGGGATGTGGATGCTGCAGGTGATCTGGGTGATCGGTGTCTCGATGATCGTGCTCGGATTGCTGATTTATCTGCCCAAGTTCATTATTGGCGCGTTTGGGATCGTGCTGATCGCTTGCCACAACCTGCTCGACGGCTGGTCACCAAACACGCCGAATCAGCATCTCATCGATCTGTGGACCGTGCTGCACATCCAGCAGCCGATCGAATTCTTCGGCAGGACATCGTTCGACGCTCAACGGGTCTTCATCGTGTATCCGCTTATCCCGTGGGTGGGCGTGATGGCGCTCGGCTACTACTTCGGATCGCTCGTGGTGAAAGCCAGGCGTGAGCTGATCTGCATTGGCGTTGGTCTGTCGTTGACAGGTCTATTCATCTTGATCAGATACTTCGGCACGTACGGCGACGCGAATCCCTATGACGCGGACAACAAACAGCCGCTGCTCGCGTTTTTGAACACACAAAAGTACCCGCCCTCGCTGCTGTTCATCCTGATGACGCTCGGGCCTGCGATCGCGATCATGCCGCTGCTCGATCGCCTCGCGAGGGCTGTGCCGAGGCTGGTCGAACCGGTCCGGGTGTTCGGGAACGTGGCGATGCTGTACTACGTCCTGCACATCCCGCTGACACACCTCTCCGCAGGCATCTGGTCGCTCGTGCGCTACAACCGATGGGTCGATTGGATCTTCATGGGCAGCTTCCCCGAGAGCTACGAGCCCAGCCTGTGGGTCGTGTATATCTCGTGGGCACTCATCGTATTCGCGCTCTACCCGGTCTGCTTGTGGTACGCGAGGCTGCGCAAACGCAGGCGGTACTGGTGGATGACGTATATCTAGTCCGCGAGTTCTGAGACGAACACGGTTTCCTGTTCAAGGATCCGGTGCACCGGGCATCGGCCGGCGATCTCGTGCAGGCGTGCACGCTGCTCGTCGGTCAGGTCGCCTGTCAGCTCAACCTGCACATCGAAGTGGTGCGCCTTGTCTTCGCTGCCCTCTTTCGCGCGGTGCTCGTGTGTGACACGGACGGTGACCGATTCGAGCGGCCAGCCCTTGCGCTGGGCGTACATCTGCACGGTGATCGACTTGCACCCGGCGAGCGACGCCTCGAGCAGCTCGTGCGGCGTGGGGCCCTTGCCCTGTCCGCCGTCACTCGGGTGCGCATCGCTCGTGAAGTGGTGTTCGACCTCGCCCTTGACGGTGACGAGCGATTCGTAGGGCTCGTTGAGGGTCGTGCTGATCGTGCAACGGCTGGATATATCTTTCATGTGCAAGGATAGTCGCCGGCTTCAATCGAGCTGGAAGTACGTATTCACGTGTGACGCGATGTCATCGGATTTCACCATCTCGACCACGCTCAGGAGCCTCATCAGATCCCGCTGGCGTTTCTCAGCGATCGATGTCTCGTCGATCTCGCCCGGCTCTGGCTCTCGCACGAAGCGATACCTGGGCTGCGCATCGGTCACGCTCGTGGGTTCGACGATGCCCATGTCCGCCAGCGCGATGAGCGCGTGCTCGAATATCCCCGACTGCCCTGTCTTGCCCAGGACTTCGAGCCTGAGTTCATCGGCGTCGAAATCTGCGTGATCGGAGAACACCATGACGCGCACGATCTCTTCCTTGAGAGCCGCGCCGGGGTTCTTCCATTCCGTGAACTGCTGCTGGATGGCCAGATCGTCCTGCGAGTACAGCAGCCTGCACGCGCTAGGCTTGCCGTCGCGGCCGGCGCGACCGACCTCCTGGTAGTACGCCTCGACACTGCCCGGCACCTGCGCGTGAATGATGAACCTGATGTCGGGCTTATCGACGCCCATGCCGAACGCGTTGGTCGCGCAGAGCAAGAGCTTGTCCTCGGGTCTGGCGTCGATGAACTCGCGGTAGATGCGTTTCTTCTCGTCGGGGCGGAGCTTGCCGTGATACTTGCGGACGGTCCAGCCCGGCAGGCGTCTACGGATAAGATCGCTCATGCGATCAAGGTCCTTGATGAGCGCGAAGTAGACGATTCCTGTGCCGTCAAACTCGGCACACGTGCGCTCGATACGTTTGATTTTGTCCTCGTCGTCCCAGGAGTCTTCTGCCTCGAGCGCCAGGTTTGGTCTGTCGATCGGCTGGGCGAAGAGCGACATCTCGGACTCCGAGAGCCCAAGTACCCTTCGAACATCGTCGCGGACTTCCTTCGTCGCGGTCGCGGTCAGCGCGACGGTGACGGGGTCGCCCAATTGATGACGGAATTCACCCACGCGCTGGTACGCGGGCCGGAGGTCATGCCCCCACTTGGTCACGCAGTGGCATTCGTCGACGGCAAGCAGGTTCACGCCCCCCGGGATGGTGCGCAGGGCATCGACGAACTCTGGTTTGAGCATGCGCTCGGGTGTGGCGTAGATGATCTCGTAGTCGCCGCGCGCGAGTTTTTCGTAGCGCTTGTCGCGCTCCTTGCGCGAGAGGGTGGAGTTGATGTACTGTGCGCGGATGTCCTTCTTGCGGAGAGCCGCGACCTGGTCTTCCATCAGCGCGATGAGCGGACTGAAGACAAGCGTGACGCCCGGCGCATCTGGGTTCTGCGCAGCGCGTGTCAGCCCGGGGAGTTGGTAGCAGAGGCTTTTGCCCGAACCGGTCGGCCAGACGACGAGTGCCGACTCGCCCGCGACGAGCCGATCGACGACGGGCTCTTGCTCGGATCTGAGCGCATCAAAGCCGAACCGACGGGCGAGGATGCCGATGGTTGTGGTGAGTGTGTTTTGTTCTGTTGCTCTCTTGCTCGACACAAGAGGAGGCTAGGTCGCCCGCCGGCCCGGGGGGACGGCCGCGGGCGGAGGACCCGCGACCGGACATGGCGAGCGCCTGCAGCTAGCCCAGGAGCCTGATCAGGGCGCTCGGGTCAATCCTTGCACCGGCGGACGTGATGCGGACCGCCGAGTTCTCGAGTACATCGAGTCTCGCCAGCGCTGCGGTCGCCTTCGCGTAATCGGTGTCGCGGATGGAGGACTCGGCCGCGGACAGGCTCTCAATCGCGACCCCGAGGCTGGCGGTTCTGGGTTCGATCGCGTTGCGCTCGAACGCACCGACCTCGGCCTGTGCGAAAATGACCTCCTGGCGCGCTGCGCGGAGAATCTCCAGAGAGCCTGACAGATCGCTGCCGTCGATAGCCATTGCGCCGCCCGAGCCGATGTCCGAGAGGGTGTAGCTCTCCCCGTCGATCTCGGTCTGGCCGAGGTCGTTGACAGCAGCGCTGGCGAGATCGACCGAGGCGCTCTCAACCGCGAGCGACGATCCGCCTCGCAGGAGATACTCGCCCGCGAAGCTCGTGCTCTGCGCGACTCGGTCAACGGACGAGAGGATGCTGTTGAGTTCCATCTGGTTCGCCTCGCGCTCAGCGTCTGAGAGGCCCGCGGAATTCGCGTTGGCGACGGCGAGGCCCTCGGCTTCGATGAGCAGATCAGAGATCTCGCTGTAAGCGGAGTCGACGACGCGCGAGGAGCTGCGTGCGCGATCGAGCGATCGGGACTCGGCTTCAAGATCGGCGAGCATCGCGCGGAGCTGCTCGGAGGAGACGAGACCTGCCGGGTCGTCGGCGGCGCGGTTGATCCGCTGACCGGTCGCCAGCTGCTGGAGCACGCCAAACCTTTGGTTCTGGATGATCCCGAGCTGTCGCTGGACCCCGAATGGTTGGAACGGTCCGCCGATTGAACCCATCGTGTGCTCCTCCTCGCGGCGCATCGAACCGCTCGGGGAGCGTCGTAAACAAACGGAGCTTTCGCACACGTAGGGAAGCGATTCCTGGTGAGCCTCGCGTCGTGAGCGGCGCAGAGCCGTCACAGGCGTCACGGGCGGTTCTGATACCGGACGTGTTTGGATTCGGCATGAGTGTGGGCTTGTAAAAAGAGACAACCCCGCCTGTCTGACGGGGTTGTCCGAATCAGATTGGATAAGAGATCAGCGGGTGCCGGCCTTTGCGTCGGCGATGAACTGATCTTTTTCAGCGGTGGACATCTCGTTCCAGCCACCCTCGCAGCCGGGGCAGCAGAAACCGACCTTGTGGCCGTTGTAATTGGCCGAGCCGCCGTCCACAGCGATGGCTTCGCCGCCGACAGGACAAGTCTCGTTCACGTAACCCACGGCGTGGGCATCGCCGTCGGAATCACCGCCCGTTGAGCAGGCATCGCACTGACAGCCGGCAAGTGCGAGAAGGGCAACAGGAAGAACAGCAGCAAAGCGTGCACGCATGACAAGGCTCCTCAAGGGCTAGCTTTCGTGGTGGGACCGAACCGCCCACCGATTGGTACCAGTCTACGCAACATCGATCGGCTCGTGCGTATTCCCGGATCCAGCGGTTTTATTTGATAACTCGTTCTCATCACGGCTTATGGGTTTGGCCTCGATTGTGGACCCGACAATCCGTTCCGTGGGTAGCTTCGCCACCCGGGTGATGAATCCCCACATCGACCCCAGGCCCACAAGAACCGCGAGATGGAACATCTCGTGCGATCTGATGATCCCCTCTATCAGCGTGGGCTCGCCCGTAAACTCGCAGAGGGCTCCGACCGTGTAAGCGATGCCGCCGAGCACGAGTGGTGAGACAAACCGGAGGTTGAACATCCTCCAGGCCGCGACCATGGCGATCACCCCCGCCCACCCCATGACAAGATAGATCGTGATCCCCAGCCACTCCGGGGTGCTGTCGAAGTAGGCCATCTTGAGCGAGATGCCGACGACCGCCGCGAGCCAAATCGGGATCAGTACGCCCCACCTGAGCGGCCCTTTGAACAGAATGACATGGATCGGCGTGAACGTGCCTGCGATCAGGATGAAGATCGCGGCGTGATCGATCCTCTTGAATACAGAACGCACGGGCGTGTCGGCGGGCATCGCGTGAAACAAGCCGCTTGCCATCAGCAGCAGCACCGCAGATGACACGAATACCGCGAGCGAGATCCAGCGGGGCCTACTCCAGAGAGATCGGCGCACGAGCCCGATCCCGAGGATCAGAAAGACCAACGCACCGATCAGGTGCGTGAGCGAGCCTGCTGGGTCGGTGAGCCCGAATGCCGTGATCGGTGGTTGCATAGGGATCATTCTTGGATAGTGCGCCGGGCGCGTTTCATCAGGGGATCGGGATCATCTCTTCATCGAGCATCGAGTCGTAGGCGTTGTTCTCGACGAGGTGCGCCGCCATCATGCGCATATAGAGAGTGGACATGCCGCTGTCGGCTTGGTCCCTGACGTTGAGTTCGACCTTTGTCACGGCATCGGTCGCCCGTGTGATCGTGACCACGAGGCGGTCCTGCTTGAAGTCTCCGAAATTGTATCTCAGCTCGTGGCGCGTCTCAGAGATCATGCGCTCGGAGTACAGCTCAAGTGCAAGCCGATCACCGGCGTAGATCGCGGCGAGAAAGACGTCCTGAAACAGGGCGGGCTGGTACGTGTAGGCGTCGACGCCGAAGACGTAGACCGCGCCTGTCTGAGCCACGCTGATGCCTGCACCAATCGCGGCGGGCTCGAGGCCAGTACAGCCAGCGAGCGAACCGGCGAGCAGCGCTAAAGCGAGGGTCTTTCTCATTGCCGATGGTATATCACCCGAATGAGCAACAGCCGGACCGATCAGCCGGATTCTTCTTCGATGTACACCTCGGACTTGAGCGTGCGCAGGTAGCCCGCCCTGGCGTTCTGGTTGCTGCGCTCGGCGTCCTTTGCCATCTCTTCAAGGAGTTCGTGGATGTATCCCATGCTGTCGAAGCTTGACGAGATCCGCCTGCCGCTCATCTTGTGATGATGGTCGAAGACTGTCTCGTGGTGCGTGTCTGCGAGGCTCTCGTAGTAAGCACCGGCCTCGCCGTAGTCGGGAAGGTTCATGAGCAGCTCGGTCACCTGTACACGCGTGTCGGCGGCGAGCTCGTCCTTGTTTGAAAATCTAAGCCCCACCAGCACACCCGCGATCACGAGAGCCACGACAACTCCACCGACCTTGCCCATGCTGCTGCTCCAACCCTGCTCGATCCACCCGGCGTGGGCCCTACCGGACCCGGCTGTGACAGAACAGCGGAGTATACAGAAAGACCCGGCCGCCTCATCGGCGATGGACCAAATTCAGCGGTGTTACTCAGTTCAGGCGTGAAGAACGTGTTTACGCGGTCAAATCAGGAATGGCCGAGTTTGTCGAATCTGTTGTCAAGGGCTCTCTTGAGCTTGCCCGCGGCTTCTTTGACTGTCTCGTAGAAGTCCTCGCCGTGTGTCTCGATCGCGATCGGATCAAGACCCTTGGGCCGGGCTTCGATGAGGCACCGTTTATCGTTGGTGCCACCCTTGTGCGCGTTCTCGTCGCCCAGATGGACTTCGAGCCTCGTGAGCCTATCGGCGAGGTGCCCTATTGTGTGGCGCAGAGTCTCATCGATGCGCTGGTCGAGCATCTGAGAGGAGTTGCCATCGCGGTAGTTGATCTCGATGTGCATGCCTGAATCCCTTAGAGAATTAGCCTCAGTGATTGCTATGCAATTCGACAACATGTCGCAGATACATTACAAGCGATCCCATGGCTCGATTCCAATTATAATTAGAGGAACCGAAGGCACACCCCTGCCCTGCCTCGCCACATCGTACAGCGTCCGCTCATAATACCCTGGTCCCGATGACATCTCAGATTGCATCGATTTCATTGGCAGTATTTCTATACCTGAATCGATCGAATCACCAACACAGAATGCCTGATGCTTAACAAACAAGTCGTACGCAATCAAAGAATACTTCCCGAATTGTACTTCGATTGCCACTCTTTTTTCATGAAATCTGTCTGATTATATGAACGTATTAATTTTTTTGGCGAGATACTCTTGCTTCTGCGCACCAGCTTCTAGGTGCATTGTTCTTCGTATCAGGTCGTACTCATCAGTGACGTAGTAATTATCTGTCCGTTGTTCTGATCACCCGCTATTCTTTAGAATCTTTTTGAATGCCGCATTGATATCCTTAGGCGAGTATAGTTTCTTGCCTAACTTGCCTTTCTCTATTAGCTACTTTCGTGCGATATTTTTCTGCATCAATCTTTGTAATAACGTCTTTGGTCTCATCCCACAGCTCTGGTTTCTTGCATTGCAACCACTCGTAACCGTTGAGGTGTGAATAGCGCTTCCCGACCTTCATCGGCTGGTTCCCAGTGCGCCAGGGCGCTGAGCAACTTTATCTGTTGGCTTGGGCTCGTATACGGCCTTGCCTCGGGTACGCACACGCAAGGAGCCGTCCCACGCGGATACCACCCGGTCCTTCGCAATAGCCAGGTAATCCTCCACTGTGTCTGCGCCTGCAGCCCTGCGATGATTACGGATCGCCGCAACAGCTGTAGAACCCACGCCCATAAAGGGGTCGACCACCAGGTCTCCCGTCTCAGTCATGCTGAGCACCAGACGCTCGACGAGTTCTACAGGGAACTGGCACGGATGATCCGTTTTCTCGACGTGGTTATGCTTTACGTTTGGGATCACCCAGACGTCACTCGGGTTCTTGCCAAGCGGGTTGCCCGAGTATTCACCCGCCCGGGGCCCTTTGTAGCACTTCTTCCCCGGATATTTCTGGGGCACACGTACAGGATCAAGATCAAAGTAATGCTTGGTGTCTCTTGTATACCAGGCGATCACTTCATAACGACCACTAAAGCGACGCGAACAATGCAGCCCATGCTCGAAGTGCCACACGATCCGGTTCCGCATCTTGAGTCCGAGATCACGAAAGATTGGATACAGCATAGTATCCAACGGTATGATCTCGCCTGACTCTACATAGTTCCCTACCTGCCAGCAGATGCTGCCGTCTTCTGCTAGCACCCGGAGGGATTCCTCGATTACTTGGCGTTGCTGATCTACGTACTGTTCGATATCAAGTTTTTTTTCATATTCTTTGCCGATATTGTATGGTGGTGAAGTAACGACCAATCGCGCTGCACCGCTCGGTATGCTCTTTAATAGATTCAAACAATCGCCGTTATATAACGTACAATCTGCGCTGTTCGAATACTTCTTGGTTATCCGTATCGTTCTAGAGTGTGTTTGTTGTGGGGTTCTCTCGGAAAGAGACATGTAGCTGATTCCTTCACTGATACCATTTGCCATTGGCCCTGCCGCACTACCGGGTAGTAATAACAAAGTCCCAATTAGAGTAACTTATCATCCTTCGCGATCCCGAGCGCGGGTCTCACATCGACCTGCACGAGCTGCTCGCCCTGGATTTTGCGGGCTCCCTCGTCGTCGACGTAATCGGAGTGGCACGAGGCCTTGCCCTCGTCGTCGGTGTCCACGCCTTTTTTGACCTTGCTTGCGAGCTTGTGGATCTCTTCGGGCTTGAGGTAGCCGCGCTGTTCGAGAATCTTCTGCTGCTCCTCGGTGAGCGCGTCGGACTTGACGGGCTTGCCCCGCTCGAAGCCCTCGGCTTTGCCCGAAGCGAATTCCTGGATCTCCTTGGAGATGCGGACGCTGCACCAGTCGTGGCCGCACATCGCGCAGAAGTCGGTGTCGACGTCGAGGTCCTCGTCGTGGTACGCGCGGGCGGTGTCGGTATCGAAGGCGAGCTCGAAGTGCTTCTCCCAGTTGAGCGCGGCTCGGGCGTTGGTAAGCTCGTCGTCCCACTCGCGTGCGCCGGGAATCCCCAGCGCGACGTCGGCGGCGTGAGCCGCGATCTTGTAGGCGATGCAGCCTTCCTTCACGTCACCCTTCTTTGGCAGGCCCAGGTGCTCCTTGGGCGTGACGTAGCAGAGCATGGATGCGCCGTGGTACGCGATCGCGGTGGCGCCGATGCAGCTGGTGATGTGGTCGTAGCCCGGGAAAACATCAGTCACGAGCGGGCCCAGCACGTAGAAGGGTGCGCCGTGGCACAGCGTGCGCTGGAGCTTGGCGTTGTACTCGATCTGATCGAACGGCACGTGGCCCGGGCCCTCGATCATGACCTGCACGCCGCGGCGCCAGGCGCGCTCGGTGAGCTCGCCCAGTGTTTCCAGCTCGGCGAGCTGCGCGTCGTCGGTTGCGTCGGCGAGTCCGCCCGGGCGGAGGCCGTCACCGATGGAGAACGTGACATCGTGCTCGCGCATGAGGTCGCAGATGTCCTCCCACATGTCGTACATGATGTTCTCTCGGTTGTGCGTGAGCATCCACTTGGCGAGCAGCGACCCGCCTCGGCTGACGATGCCGATCAGGCGGTTCTTCACGAACTTCAGGTGCCCCTTGCGGACACCGGCGTGGATCGTGAAGTAGTCGACGCCCTGCCTGGCCTGGTGCTCGAGCGTCTGCATGATCGCCTCTTCGTCGAGGTCCTCGAGCCTGCGCCCGATGATCATGGAGTAGATGGGCACGGTCCCGATCGGAACGGTCGAGTTGCGCAGGATCGCCTCGCGACACTCGTCGAGGTCGCCCCCCGTCGAGAGATCCATGACCGTGTCGGCGCCCCACTTCTCGGCCCATTTGAGCTTCTCGACTTCCTCGTCGGTGCCCGATGACACGGGCGAGGCGCCCATGTTCGCGTTGACCTTGGTCTTGCTTGCGCGACCGATCGCCATCGGGTCGAGGTTGTACTTGAGGTGCGTTGTGTTGGCGGGGATCACCATGCGCCCCGCGGCGACCTCGTCGCGGACTTGTTCTGCGGTCAGGTGAGGCTCACGCTCGGCGACGCGCTTCATCTCGGGTGTGATGATGCCCAGGCGCGCCGACTCGAGCTGGGTGACGGGCGCAAAGCCATCGGGCGCGGCGCAGCGGATGAACTCACCGATGTCTGTCTTGTTGTGACCCTTGCAGCCCGAGGCGTGATCGGGTGCGGATTCGATCGTCCATCCCTCGGGCAGGAAGTCCCACGCGGTCTTGTCGCTGGGCGCGGGCATGCCAGGCGTATCTGGCGAACTGAACGCGAGCGGCCCGCCGATGTCGGGTTTGTTCGCGAAGCTGCCGGGCGAGGTGATGCCGGGCAGACCCGGGTTCCCTGCGCCGTGTGTTGGCACTCTGAATTTGCTAGTGGGCAGGACGGTGTCGTTGCTGCTGACCATTGTTCGCATCCCTCCGCCGGTACGAGCCGGATCAGGTTCATCGGGTGCCTCTCAGCCCGCCAGCCGGACGGGCGCCCCGTGCGTCGAAGGTATTGTAGGAACCTCTTTCAATCAGCCCTTCCCCGTATGCTCTCATGTATGAAATATGCCTCGAAAGACGCCTTTTTGGATCGGATGGCGAAGGAGCACGATGCGTTCCTGGCGATCGGGAGGTCCATTCCTGCCGATCGCTACGAGGAACCCGGCGTCTGGGGAGACAACTGGAACGTCAAGGATCTGTACGCGCACCTGACAGCGTGGGAGGGCCTTTACCTGAGCTGGTTCCGCACAGGAGAACGCGGAAAGTCTCCGGACATGCCCGCGCCGGGTTACAAGTGGAACCAGACCCGCGAACTCAACCACGCGATCCGCACGGAGCACGCGGGCCGCACACAGGCAAGCGTGAAGCGATCGTTCACTCGCTCATACAACACCATTCGAGCGCACGCCGAAGGATTGAGCGAGAGAGAGCTGCTCGAAGATGGGCACTTTGAGTGGACAGGAACGAAGCCGCTCGTCTCGTACCTCGGAGCGAATACGGCTAGTCATTACGCAACATGCGCCAAAATCCTCAAGCGATGGACCCGCGCCAATCTCGAACCCACGAACTAATCCATTTCAACAGGGTCTTCCATCAGCGCCCACTCCATCACGCTGCTGGGTGGCAGCTGCTGGGCGCCCAGATGCCTGAGCATGTTCAGGCACTGGGCTCGGTGATGCATGGCGTGGGTCATGACGTGTGTGAGGACGCCGCCGCGTGTGAAGCTGTACGAGTTGCCCCCCCTGCTACCGGTCGCGATGCCGTCGTGCGGATTTGTACGCGCCGAGTTCTCGAAGTCGGTCGTAACTTCTTCGAAAAGTTCGCGGAGCTGCGCGATCGAGAGAGCTTGTTCTTCGAGCCTTGGGCGCTGCTCTCGGCCCGCGAGCAGGTCTCCCCAGCCGCGGATGGCGCCGGCGATGTGTGTGAGCGTTTTGCGGAGCGAACCAACACCCATCTCGAATTCGTGGTCGAGCTGTTCATCGGTCAACTGCTCGCAGGCCTCGAGCAGGAGGTTGTTCGCCCAGCGGTGCTGGATGAGCAGGATCTCTGAGGGGTCGGACTGCGCCATAGGTAAGGCTCCATGGGTGTGACCCGATGAGCCTACCAGACGATCAGCAGCCGGCGTTGTAGTTCGATACCCAGGCCGTGAAATCGGAGGGGGTGATCGACCCGTCGCTGTTCTGGTCGGCGCGGGGGTCGCCCGTTGTGTAGGCGTTGATCCACGCGGTGAAGTCTGTCTGGGTGAGCGACCCGTCCTGATTCACATCGGCGAGGCATTCGGGGGCTTCCATCTGGCCGATGAGTTCGACCGCGAGACCGTTTGCGACTTTCGGCGCGGGGGCGAGCCCTTGACCATCAAAGACATCGAGGTGGATGACGCCGTCACCTGACGCAGTCGCCCATGTCCACGACTCGCGCGACTCCCTGGGCGGCACGAACGTGATCGCCGACACACTCACCACGTACTCGTTCTGCCCGTCGAGCCCGATGGCTTCGCCCAGGTCGAACTCGTAGCTGAACATCTTCGCGTCCATGTCGCCCATGGTCTGGTTTGTGTCCACGGGCGACGCAAAGCCCCGAGAGATCCGCCGCTGCGTGATGAGCGATAGCGTGCCCGTGTTCTGATCGAGGTCATAAATGCTGACTCGGAAGCCGAGCGTGTTGGTGTCGTCCTCGAGCGAGCTCTCTGAACCACCCCAGAAGCGGATGCGTTCGGCGCTCGCCTTTCGGGGCGGCACGAGCGTCTCGCCCGCGCGCTGATCGTCGTACATGAACGACCCCCCGGGCTCGTCGGCCGAGATGACCGAGGAAGCGGGTGATTCGGGCGATTGCCCGGCGATCACGACAGGCTGGGCAGCAACGGGAGCCGCGGCGAGACCGAGTGCGAGAAAGGTGAGGCGTGGCGCGTCCATGGCGATGTCTCCGTGCGGCAAGAGCCGCTACAGAAACAGATACACCAGCACCGCATACACGCACACAAAGTCCGCACAACTCGCGCCAGATGATGGTTCTCGGTCGCTGCCCACCCATGACGGACTCACCAAGTTCTCAGATGTTTCTGGACGGAACGACTATATCCGGACGTTTACCCGATCACGCCCGGCATCCCGAGCGCTCTGCGGAGGTCGGTCAGCTGGCCCGCGTGTGTGCCGTTGTGGAAGATGATGCGCGCCGCGAGCTCGGCGACCGGGAACGCGCCGCTGCCCCAAGGCTGGATCTCGTCGAGTTTCACATCGTCAAGCCCCTCGAGCGCGCTGGCGAGCCGATCGACCGCGTCCTCGAACACGCGCCGTGACGTTGCGAGCGATGGATAAATCGCGGGATCGTCGACGGGCTTGGAACCGAAGCAGACGGACTCGGTGTCGAAGCTTTCGCTGTCGCCTGACGATCCATCGCCCGAAATGAAGTCGGAAGCGGGCAGAGCATTCCCATCGAAGCGCTCGGCGAAGCGGTGCATGGTGAGCGCGAGGTGCCCCATGCTCCACGCTGCGTGGTTGGGCAGGCCCGGTGCCTGCTTCGTACGGTTGTCGTCGTCGAAGCCCGCGAGAAATCGTGTGACGAAGGGCTTTGTTGCACGCAGCGCGCCCGCGAGCGCACGCGCTCGGTCTGACCCGGCCATCACTCGTCTCCTTCTTGATTGGCCGGGCTGACATGCCCGTTCTCTTCGAGCATCTGGAGC
Source organism: Phycisphaera sp. (assembly GCA_003712165.1). Lineage (GTDB taxonomy): Bacteria > Planctomycetota > Phycisphaerae > Phycisphaerales > UBA1924. The sequence goes on along the minus strand of RHLH01000001.1, from coordinate 304,172 downwards.
ATCTGTCTCGGAAAGTCGCGGACGATTGGGCTTCGGAACACGCTGCCATGGTCCGCGCCGGGAACGATCTCGATGTAGCCGGCGAACCCGCCTTCGGGCTCGGCGAACGTGAGCGCATCAAGCTGGCTCTTGAGTTTGACGACCGCCTCGTCGAGGTCGTAGTTGTCCATGTCGCCCACGACGAGTCTGATGCGTTCCTTCATGAGCGGCCCGAGCGTGGTGCGGTCCGTCTCGAGCTTCTTGGAGATGTCGTACCGCTCGAATTGCTTGACGACACGGGAATCGATCTCGCCCGTCATCGCGTCGTACAGGTCCGCCGGGGCGCCGGTTCGGGACACTGGCCCGAAGACCGCGAGCCACGAATCCCACTGCTGGCCGCTCGTGTTGTCGGGGCCGATGACTTCTTCCATCCGGTTCTCGTCGAGGATGGTCATGCCCTTGTTGCCCTCGGCGTCGGAGTAGCTCGTATTCCACACGACCTGGCCCGTGTCCTCGTAGCGATACATGTTCGCGTCGTTGTAGATGTCCACGGCCTGGAACGATGAGAAGTCAACAGGGTCGGGCGCAGTGGACCAGACACCACCGAACGTATCGGGGTAGGTGATCCCGAGCCAAAGGGTTGACCAGCCTCCCGATGAATGGCCCCGCAGCAGTCGCGCCGTTGATTTCTGGATCGTGCTGAAGGACGTGTCGATCGTGGGGATCAGCTCTTCGACGAGAGCCGCGCCGACCGGCCCGTTGTTCGCCGAGTTCGCAAAGAGGTGGTGCCCGTTGGGGCCTTCGGGGTTAAGCACGACCCAGTAAGCGTTGCGTGCGAGCCTGCCGAGTTCGGAGTCGGGGTCGGCTTTCTGACGCCTGTCGTACACGCGGTACGCGCCGGACTCGGTCCCGCCGAACCCCGGGACCTGGTACACGACCGGGTACTTCCGACCTGGTTCCATGTCGATCGGTTCCACGACGCCCGCGCGGAAATAGACAGCGCGCCCGCGGAACTCGCTCAGCAACTCGGACTTCACCTTGATGAAGGTGAGCCCGTCGCCCTCGCGGTGCTCGGTCTCAGCGGTCTTGCTGTCGAGCGTGAGATGCACCGGGGCGATCACACCTCGCTCGGTGATCTCGAACACGGCATCGCGCGACGAGCTGTAGAGATTGCCCGCTTCGTACGACCAGCTGCTCGCTTCGTTCATCTGATCGAGCACCGCCTGCGCGCGGTAGCGGCCCTCGGGCAACTCGCTCGGCAGCACAGGGAAGAACACGCAGTTGTCATCGTTCAGCTCTGCGACCTCGCCCGGCTTCAGCCCTGTCGCGTCGATCGAGAACATCGGTTGGGGTTTGGAGAAGAACGGCGCGTTAGCCGGGTCGGCCCGGTCGAGCCCGTCCCCCTCTTTGATCAGGTACACGGTCAACCTGCCGCGGGCTGGCGCTTCCTGCACGCGCTCCGTGAACGTCACGAGAAACTTCAGCTCGTTCTGCGAGAGAGCGGGCAGACAGGTCAGGCTTGCGACAAGGGCGATCAGTGCTTTCATGCACCAATGGTACAGACCAAGTGCGGGTCTAGTTCCCGAGACCCTGACCGAACTTGTCGCGCATGCCTTCGTTGAAGGTATCGCTGCCGCCCGGAGCGATGGTCAGCCACTCCCAGCCCTCACCCACCATGAGCCTAGCAAGCCAGACGATCTGGCCCGTGTGGTAGCCCGCGTGCAGGAGCTGCCTGTTGACTGCCTCTGGTACCGAGTGCGGCTCGCCGCGGATCGTGATCGTCAGTTTCAGATCCTCGGCCGTCATCGCGCCGAGCTCTGCGAAGATCGTCTCCCATGCGCCCTCCCAGAGCTTCTGCACATCCGCGCGCGTGAGCCCATCGACATCGAACTCGGTCTCGCGGTTGCGCCAGGGCTTCTCGCCGTCGGTCGTGCGCCAGTCGGTCCACCGGCTCTTCACGTTGCCCGAGATGTGTTTCATGATCGCGGCGACCGAGTTGAAGCCCGGTGCGACACGCTTGAACAGCTGCTCGTCCGACATCTGCTCGATCGCGCCGTCGGACCACTCCTTGGCAACCTCGAACTCGGTGATCCAGCCCTGGATAATCGGGTTGTCGTGCTCGGGTATGACGAGGCCACTCACAGTACATCTCCTACTCTTGCCTTCACAGCGTAATTTCTGATGGAATCTAACACATACGGATTCTGCTCCAGCCACTCATCGATAATCGACTTAGCTCGATCGGGAATATCTAAATGGAACTCACCCAATCCGTGTAACGCGTGCTTATGCGCCGCGGGATGCTTTACATTCAGTGCCTGTTGCATCTCTGATATGCAAACATCCAGCAATTCTCTGTCGGTGTGGTTCTTTCGAAACGGGCTCACCGGGGCAGAATCCCAGAACATATACACCGCGTCTGAGATCCTATCGTTTGCATATCCCTCGTGATGCGGTACACGCTCGGGCAGAAGCTGCTGAAGCATCGGCACCAGCGATGCGATCATCTCATAGTGAAGCTTTGCGTGAATCCCATTTCCATCAAGCGGAGAAAGTCCCAATGCAGCCGTGTAGAGATTCCATAGCCCGTTGCCGATCTGGAAGTTCGTAAGATCCTTGAGCGATTTGACCGAGTTGCGATGCAGCTCGATGAAATGCTCAGCCATCAGACGATTGTTCCGAAACCAGTTAGACCTTAAACCGCGGTCGTCACCCCATGGCCACTGGTCATCCTGCCGGTTGAACATCCAGTCAACCCAGTCCTCGAACGGGATGTGGTTGGACTTGACCATTACTCCAATTCCTTAGAATCCTGGTAGAACTCATCCAGCACCGCGTGCCAGTCGTCGAGCGAGCTGACGGCGATCATGCGCTGGCGCACTTCTTCGCCCTTGGGGTGGTGCTGCGCGAAGCGGATCCCGAACTTGCGCATGGTCTTGCCCGTGTGCTGCTCGGGGTGCCTGACGAGCGTGCTGTTGACGCCCATCGCGAGGCGGAAGTGGTCCTCGAGCACGCGGCGCTGCTCCTCGATCGTCGGCGTGCGCGGGTCTTTGCCTGCCATCAGGTCCCGGGCCTGCCTGAAGATCCACGGGTTTCCGATGCACCCGCGTGCGATGCTCACACCCGAGAAACCCGTGTACGCCATCATGCGGAACACGTCGCCCGCTTCCCAGATGTCGCCCGATCCGAAGATCACCCGGTCTGGCCTCGCGTCGCGGATCGACTTGAGCAGATCCCATCGGCTCGGGCCGACGTACTTCTGGTCGACGGTTCTGCCGTGCACGGTGACCCACGCGATGCCCATGTCGTACGCGGCATCGAAGATTTTCCAGAAATTCTCCACCATCTCGGGCGTGTCGTCGAAACTGCGTCGCATCTTCACGGTGACCGGCACGCTCGCAGGAAGCGCTTCGCGCACGGCTTCGAGGATCCTGATCGCGCCGGAGGGCTCGGCGAGCCAGTGCCCGCCGCGCGCTTTCTTGGCGATCTTCTTGACGGGGCACGCGAGGTTGACGTCGATCGCTGCGAACGCGGTCTCGATGACCTCGGTGCGCTCGATCGCTGCGATGTGGTCGCGCACCTGGTGCCTTGTGATGTCTTCGTACGCGAGGTCGCGATACTCGTGCGCCTTGCGTCTGCCCTGCTCGACCATCTTGAGGGCACCGGCTGCCATCTCCGCGGGCTCGGAGCCCATGATCTGACCGATGAGCGGCGCGTCCTCCTCGCCGCTTGGGATGTTGTCGTGGATCTCGCCCAGGTCCGCCTTGGCGAAGCCTCTGCCGCCCGCCAGCAGGGTCCTGTCGAGGAGGGCCTCGGTGACGCAGGCCGGGCAGCCGTGCCGCCGGGCGATGATCCGCATGGCAGAATCGGAGTATCCGGCCAGCCCGGCCTGGAAGAAGGGTGCATCAAAGCCTGGGATGGCCTCTGGGATTCTCGGGTCGACGCCGAGCCCATCGTGAGCACTGGCAACGACTTGGGCGCATCGGCGTGGGTCCAGAGCCTCTCCGCCCGGGGCGATGCCCGGCGTCGGTTTTGTCGCGTTGTTGCTCTGGCAGCCCACCGGGTAGAGGATAGGGGCGATGAAACGAAGACTCTTGGCTTTGCTCCCCCTCGCCGCTCTGGTCCTGCCCGCCCTTGGCTGCCTGGGATCGCCCGATTTCACCGAGTCGCGGAGCTACCCAGAGGGCCTGCGCAAGCTCGAGCCCAGCAACATCCAGCTCTACCGCTCAGGTAAGACGGTGTATCTCTCGAACACGACCGCCACGAACTTCGGTCCCAGCACCATCTGGCTCAACCAGTGGTTCAAGAGGGACATCGATGGGTTCGCGATCGGCGAGACACTCAAACTCGGGCTTTCAGGTTTCTATGACGAGTTCGGCGACGAGTTCCGGGGCGGGGGCTTCTTCGCAGCGCGGGCGCCCGACCTGATCGTGCTCGCGGAGCTTGAGATCGAAACCGAGAGAACGGTCGAGAATCCCACGGGGCGCGTGCTGTTGCCGCTCATCGTTGTCGGCCAGCGGGAGGAGTAGCCAATGGCAAACGTGCTCGTCATAGGCCCCCACCCCGACGACCAGGAGCTCGGGATGGGCGGCACAATCGCCAAGCTCGCGGCGCAGGGGCACGACGTGCTCCTGCTCGACGTGACCAACGGCGAGCCAACGCCCTTCGGCGACCCCGTCACCCGCAAGGGCGAAGCCGCGGCGGCGGCCCAAGTGCTCGCGCCCGAGGGCGCAAAGCCGATCAAGCGACTGCTGCTGGACCTGCCAAACCGGGAGGTCGTGCACTCGGTGGAGAATCGGCACAAGTTCGCCGCGGTGATCCGTGCGCACCAGACAGATATCATCTTCACGCCCTTCTTCGAGGATGCGCACCCGGATCACATCGCGGTGACGAGGATCGCCGAGGACGCGAGGTTCGACGCAAAGCTGACCAAGCTTGATTTGGCTGATCCCGTTGACGCGTGGACGGGTGAAGTGATGCCGATCGGCGATCCGGTGTACCCGAAGTGGTTCTTCTACTACTACGCGACGCACCTGCGCTGGGTGGCCAACCCGAGCTTCATCGTGGATGTCACGGGGTTCGAGAACACGAAGATCGACTCGATCAACGCGTACCACACACAGTTCGTGCTGCCCGAGAAGAACCGCAGGGTCGTGGACTGGGTGCGGGCGTCGCTCACGTACTTCGGCTCACGGATCGGCGCCAACTCGGGCGAGGGGTTCTACACGCGAGAGCCGGTCGGACTCACGTCGTTTGACTCGCTCGCGTAACCTAAACGCGTGAACCCCACGAGCCAGCTGCTCCTGCCCGAGGTTTCCGAGCTGATCGCCGAGCGCGAGTTCCGCGCGCTGCGCGAGTCGCTCTCGGGGGTGCCCGCGGCGGACGTGGCTGACCTGCTCGCGGGCCTTCCGCTCGAAGAAGCCGCGGTCTGCTTCAGGCTCCTGCCCCGCGACGAAGCGGGCGATGTGTTCGCCGAGCTCGACGGCGATCTGCAGAGCAACCTCATCGAACAGCTGGGCGACATCCGCTCGCGTCAGGCGATCGAGGCGCTGGACCCTGATGACCGCGCGCGCGTACTCGACGAGCTGCCGACCGAGGTCGCAAAGAGACTCATCTCCTCGCTCAGCCCGGCGACACGGCGCGAGACCCAGGCAATCCTGGGCTACCCCGCCGACTCGGTCGGCCGACTGATGACACCCGACTACGTGCGCCTCCGCCCCGACTGGACGGTCGCAAGGGCGCTCGAGCAGATCCGCAGATTTGGGCACGACGCGGAGACCGTGCACTGGATTTTTGTGATCGACGGGCAGTACCGGCTCATCGACGACCTGCACATCCGTCAGCTGCTGCTCGCCGATCCGGAGACCGAGATCAGCGAGATCATGGACGACGCATTCCTCGCGCTCGACGCCGACGACGACCGCGAGGACGCGGTGCGCATGATGAGCAGGTACGACAGGACGGCACTGCCTGTGATCGATTCGCGCGGGGTGCTGCTTGGCATCGTGACGCACGACGACGTCGCGGACGTCGCGGAAGAAGAAGTCACGGAGGACATCCAGAAACAAGCCGGTATGGAAGCGCTGGCCAAGCCCTACATGCAGACTGGCCTGGCCGAGATGATCAAGAAGCGCGGCGGGTGGCTCTGCGTGCTGCTCCTGCTGCAGGTCGCGACGATCGGCGTGCTCGATATGTTCCAGAGCCAGCTCGAGAAAGCCGCGATCTTGGTCTCGTTCATCCCGCTGATCATCTCATCGGGCGGGAACACAGGCACGCAGGCGGCGAGCCTCTTGATCCGTGCGATCTCGCTCGATGAGATCGAGCACAAAGACTGGAAGCGCGTGATCGTCACCGAGCTCCGTACGGGGCTCATCCTCGGGCTTGCGCTCGGGCTGCTCTCGTATCTCGTCGTGGTCGGGCTCGACGCCGCGGGCATCGCGACAGCGACCGACCCGAGCGCGGTCGGGCTGACCGTCGGCATCTCGATCCTGGGCATCGTGATCTGGGGCGTGACGATCGGATCGATGTTCCCGATCCTGCTCGACCGGATGGGCCTCGACCCCGCGACGATCAGTTCGCCGCTGGTCGCGACGCTGATGGACGTCTCTGGTCTTGTGATCTATCTCGTGACGGCTTCGGTGCTCGTGCTCTAGTCGATCTGCTTGAGAATCCAGTCGCTGATCACTTGCATCGCGTTCTCATCGAAGGTGGTCTCGATCTCGCCGTACTCCGACATCGCGCCGGTTGTGGCGGGTTGGAAGAGATGGTTCAGCCCCTCGAACTCGATCGCCTTGAAGTTGTCCTTGCTCTCTTCCTCGAAGACGCGGCGGATCTCGTCGAGGTTCTGACTCGTCAGCACCTGAAGGTCTTTGGAACCGTTGACCGCGAGCACTGGCTGCTCGAGCTTGCGAAGCATCGGACGCGGGTCGTAGGTGAGGAAGTGGTAGAACCAGGGCCTGTCGAGCATGGCCATATTCTGATCGAAGAGCCCCTGGCGAACCTCACCGGCTGCGCCGGGCGACTGCAGGTCGATGATCTCACCGACCTTGGTCTCGATGAGTTCTCGATCAGCGCCGTCCTTCATCAGGCCGAAGAGCTGCGACTGGAGTTCTTCCTGCGTGTCGAGGAACGACTCGCCTGCGCCGGTCTGTCCCACCATCACACGTGTCTGGAGCAGGAGGACCTCTTCGCCGGTGACGCCCGGCCCCGCTAGCAAGACGACGAAGTCGACATCGTCGTTGCCGGCCGCGGTCTCGGGCGCGATCATCGCGCCCTCGCTGTGCCCGATGAGCCCGATCTCCGCGATCTCGCCCTGTTGCTCGAGGAACGCGACGGCCGCTCTCGCGTCGTCCATGAAGTCGAGCATCGTCGCGCTGCCGTAATCGCCCGTCGATGCGGCGGTGCCACGGTCGTCGCAGCGGAGCGACGCGATGCCGTGGCGCGTCAGGTGATCGCTGAGCACAAGGAAGGGCTTATGACCCATGAGGGTCTCGTCGCGGTCCTGCGGACCAGAACCTGTGAGCAGGATCGCCGCCGGGTACGGGCCCGAGCCGAAGGTATCTTCATCCGGGAGCGTGAGCGTTCCGGCGAGCGTGTGCTCGCCAGCGTCCACGACGACCTCGATCTCCCTGTAAGGCAGAGGGCGCTTCGGGTGCTGTGGTCTTGGCAGCAGTTCCATGTCGCCCGCTTCGTCCAGCGACATCTGCGCGGGGAAGGTGGCGCCCGACTGCCTCAGTTCGCCGGCCGCGGCTTTGCCCGTCTCGTCGAGTGTCATGACCCAGGTCGGCCAGTTGAACTCGGGGAGATTCGGGATCGCGAACGTGAAGCGCAGCTCGTCGCCCTCGCGGACGATGTCCTGCAGCTCGCCCCCGATAAGGCCCTGCACAGGGATGTCGATCGTGCCCGAGTAGTCACCGGCTGATTCGGTGAGCGTCACCGAGAAATCGATCGCCTGGCCTGGCAGTTCGACAGCACCAACCCAACGCGCGGGCTCACTCACCACCAGTTCTGCCTGGGCCTCTTCGGGCTGATACGCAACAACAACAGCAGCCGGCGCGGGTTCGCTGGCTGCGGTTTCTTGCGCGGGAGCCTTGTCGCCTCCGAACAGAATCGAGATGAGAGCCAGAATCGGCGTCATTCCAAAGAACCCCAACGAGTAAACGGGAACCGACCGGTGCCCGTTACTTGATTGGGATGCGCGGGCGAGCCGTTGCAGTCTTTTCCTGAAGCGTTTTCGCATACCGGCGATTCCGAGCTTTACAAGCGTGTTTTCGGCGATCAAGAAATCACGAAGGCTGGCTGCGGAGACCCCTGATCGAGCCCTCGCGGCGGACCATGCCCTCGGACTCCTGCTCGGCTTCGCTCTCGGCGATGTGCTCACCGAACCTGAACAGGCGGAAGCTGTTGGCGATCACGATCACGCCCGTTGCGAACTGGTAGAGACCGGCAAGGAATGGGCCGTAGGACTCGTTCAGGACGCGGGTGGTCGCAAGCCCAAGACCGATGAGCGCCATGATGATCGCGATGGCGATGTTCTGCGTCACGATCGCCCGGGCGCGCCTGGACAGCTCGATGAGGAAGGGGACTCGCGAGAGGTCGTCGTTCATGAGCGCGACGCCTGCGGAGTTGGCCGCGATGTCAGAGCCCGAGAGACCCATCGCCACGCCCAGATCCGCCGCGGCGAGCGAGGGACCGTCGTTGATGCCGTCGCCGACCATCAGGGTCTTGGCGCCGCTCCGAGTGAGCCTGCGAATCTGCTCGTGCTTCTCCTCAGGCAAGCACTCGGCCTCGATCGCGTCGACACCGACATTCATACCCACGCGCTTGGCAACGCTGACGCGGTCGCCCGTGAACATCGCGACCTGCCGAACACCGAGCTCGCGGAGGCGCTCGATGACATTCTTGGTGTTCTTGCGGACGGTGTCGGCGAGACCGACCGCGCCGAGGTACTGGCCGTCCTTCATCACGTGCACGCCCGACATGCCCTCGATCTTGGCCTCGACCTTCTCGAGCTCGGGCTTGATCGCGGGGTTCAACTCAACGAGCCAGGTAGCGCGGCCCACGCAGAGCTCGCCCATCGAAGTACGCGCGCGAACGCCTCGACCGTGGACTTCTTCATAGTCACGCGTGCCGTCGGGCTCGACGTTCGCGGCTTTGCCTGTCTTAAGGATCGAGGCCGCGAGCGGGTGGTTGGAGTGCTGCTCGCCGTTGACCGCGGCGCGGAGCAGGTCGGCGCCGCTCACACCCTCGGCAGGCACGAGCTTTGACACCTCAAACACGCCGGTCGTCATCGTGCCCGTCTTGTCCATGACAACCGTGTCGATCGTGGCGGCGGCTTCGAGGTTCGTCGCCTTCTTGATCAGGATGCCAAGCCGTGCAGCAGCGGCGAACGCGGCGACCATCGCGGTCGGGCTCGCAAGCAGCAGAGCCGTCGGGCACGTCACAACAAGGATCTGCACGAACGTCGAGACTGCTGCGTCCCTCACAGCCTGATCTTCAGACTGGATCATCGCCCACCAGGTCACGACCGCGATCGCGACCACGACGGGGACGAAGAACTGCGCGACCTGCTCGATGATGAGCTGCTTGGGCGTCTTGGATTTCTCGGCTTCGCCGATCAGCTGGGTCACCTTGCCGATGGTCGTCTCCGCGCCGACCTCTGTCACACGCAGATCGATGCCGCCCGTGAGGTTGGTCGTGCCCGCGTAGACGTGGTCGTTGACCGCGACCTCGACGGGGACCGCCTCACCGGTCAGCGACGCCTGATTGATGGTGCTTCGGCCCTCGATCACCACGCCGTCGACTGGCAGGTTCTCGCCGGGACGGACGCGGACGATCTGGCCGACCTGCACCTGCTCGAGCGGGAGATCCTGCTCGGCGCCGTCGATCACGACGCGTGCGATGTCGGGGGTCAGCCCGATGAGCTGCTCGATCGCCCGCTGCGCGCCGCGGGCGGTTCGGGTCACGAACTGGTCGGCGACAAGAAGGATGAACGCAAGCGAGCCGGCGACGGCGTACATCTGGCTCATCAGAGCCGCGAGGATCGCCAGTGACGCGAGCGTGTTGGAGCTGATCTGCGTCCGGCGGATCTCACCGAACGCGGAGATAAACAGAGGTGCTGCAAGCAGTACCGCGCCGATAAGCGCCGGGATCTGGGAGACCAGTTCGGGCAGCAAGCCAAACGCGTTGCTGAGCAGAGTGAGCAGAACCAGTGTGCCTCCGACGAGGCTGAGCAGGACTTTGCGTTCGCCCGAGACCTCAGCGGCGGCGGTTTCCAGCGCCTCGCTGGCAGTCTGGGTGTGGCTGATCTCGGTCGTGTCGGCGGTCTGAAGCTGCGACATGCTGGGTCGTTCCCCGTGGGCTCCCGAATCGAGAGCAATGGTCTTCGTTCTGTGACATCGATCGATGCAGGCCCCGAAGAAGGGCCCGGCCCCGTGTCGGCTCCGCCGTGGGGCTGATATCGTAGCGCTGTACGCGGCCAAACCGAGCCGGGTTCGGTGTCGATCCGACCTCCCGCCTCGAGTGAGCTGCGAAGAAAGGCCCGAACCCGACATGACCGACCAAACCACAACCAAAGTTGCGATACTCGGCGTCGGGCAGATGGGCTTGGTGTGCGCCAACATGCTCGCTGGTGCCGACCCTGGGATGGGTGGGTCGCGGAAGGACGTGGATGTCCGGATGTGGGGCCACTCTCCGGACGAAGTCGGCGCGGTCGCCCAGACACGCCGATCGAGCAGGCTCGACGCGTTCGAACTCGACGAGACGGTACGGGTCTGCCTGAAGCTGGAAGAGGCCCTTAACTGCGCAGACATCGTCGTCTGCGCAGTGCCCGCCCAGCACGTGCGCGAGGTGGTCGCGCAGACCAAGCCATTTGTCGAGCCCCACGCGGGGTTCGTGAGCGTTGCAAAGGGCATCGAGGTCGAAAGTCTGCTCCGCCCGACGCAGGTGATCGCTGAGGCGCTCGGCGACGACCCCGATACCGCGGCGAGGCCGCTCGGCTGTCTCTCGGGCCCCACGATCGCTGCCGAGCTTGCAAGGTGCCTCCCCGCGACGATGGTCGCATCGACCGATCAGGCCACGGACGATGGCTCGTTCGCTGAGGCGCTCCAGCGTCTGTTCAACACGAGCTGGCTCCGCGTCTACACGAATGACGATCTGCTGGGTGTTGAGCTCTCGGGCGCAACCAAGAACGTGATCGCGATCGCCGCAGGCATCCTCGACGGGCTGCAGGCGGGCATCAACGCCAAGAGCGCGCTGCTCGCACGTGGGCTTGCTGAGATCGCACGGCTCGGGATTGCCATGGGTGCGAGCCGGGACACGTTCTTCGGTGTGGCGGGTGTGGGCGACCTCGCGACCACGTGCTTCAGCCCCGAGGGCCGCAACCGCTCGTTCGGTGAGGCGCTCGGCAAGGGCAAGACGATGGACGAGTACATGGACAAGTCCAAGTTCGTCGTCGAGGGGATCGCGACGAGCCGGGCGGTCGTGGCGCTGGCTGCAAAGTACCGCACCGAGATGCCCATCACACAGGCTGTCCACTCGGTGCTGTTCGACAGTGTGGACCCGCTGGACGCGATCACGGGGCTGATGAACCGCGAGCTGAAGTCCGAGCAGATCGGGTAATCAGCAGCAACTCGGTACTGCCATTGGATAGCTCCACTGAATAACAGGGAAGACGTTGCCCATGCCGCGCCGAAGTTGTGCGGCCTGAGTAGCCAGCCGCGAAAGCCCGTCCTGGGCTCGGCCGATATCCGTGCGCCCGGGTTGAACCCAGCACACCAACTTCACCACTCCAATACAGCGGGGCGCTTTCCACAAGAGGGCGCCCCGTTGTGATTTTTACCGACCGGGATTTGATAGAATCGGGCGGAGCTGTGACCTCTGTCGCAAACAGGAGCTAGCCATGCCCTCATCCATCCGCTTCCTCGGACACGCCGCTTTCATGATCGAATCGGGCGACTACCGCGTGCTGATCGATCCGTTCATCTCGGGCAACCCAAGCGCCGAGTCGGCGGGCATCAACGCGGAAGACCTGCACCCGACGCACATCGTGCTCACGCACGGCCACGAGGACCACATCGGGGATGCGCCCGCGATCGCCAAGCGCACTGGCGCACAGATCGTCGCGCCGTACGAGATATGCCAGTGGTTCGGCACCGAGCACAAGCACGAGAACAGCAACCCGGGCAACCCGGGCGGGGGCGTCCCCACGGACTTCGGACGCGTCGACTTCACCCACGCGATCCACTCTTCCAGCTATGGAGGTGTCTACATGGGCGACCCGACCGGTGTCGTGCTCTCGATCGGCGGCGCAACGATTTATCACGCGGGCGATACGAGCCTCTTCTCAGACATGAAACTCATCGGCGAGCAGTTCAGGCCCGACGTCGCGATCCTGCCGATCGGCGACCGGTTCACGATGGGGCCGAAGCAGGCGGCGACGGCTGCCGAGTGGATCGGGGCCAAGACCGCGATTCCGTGCCACTACAACACCTGGCCTCCGATCGAGGTCGATGTCAGCCAGTTCAGCCCGAGCGGGATCGAGGTGCGAGCCCTCGGCGCGGGAGAATCGATCGAAGTCTGACCCCGGACCCCCCTAACCTGTTCTGATGCGCTTTACTTTCCTCGGCACTGGCACAAGCGCGGGCATCCCCACCATCGGATGCGACTGCGATGTCTGCATGTCCGACGATCCGAGAGACAAGCGGCTCCGCACGAGTGGTTTGGTCGAATGGACCGACCCGGCCGGGCAGGAGAGAGCCGTCCTCATCGACGCGGGGCCCGACCTGCGTCAACAGGTGCTCGCCTCGGGCGTCAAGCGCCTCGACGCGATCCTCTTTACGCACAACCACGTCGACCACACGTTCGGCCTCGACGAGGTCAGGCGCTTCAACATTGTTATGGGCAAGCCCATCGACGTCTTCGCCAACGCGCACACGCTCGGCCATCTCCGCAGGGTGTACCAGCACATCTTCGAGCCAGGCAAGAACGTGCAGAAGAGTTTCGTCGCCTCGCTCATCGCGCACGAGATTCGCAACGAGCATCCGATCGATCTCTTCGGGCTCCGATTCACACCCATCGACCTGCTCCACGGCAGGCTCCCGGTCCTGGGCTTCCGCATCGAGCCGACCTCGAGCCTAAACGCGCCGGACTGGATGCCGCTGGCGTACTGCACGGACGTCTCGGGCATCCCGACCGAGTCTTGGGCGAAGCTCGAGGACCTCTCGACGCTCGTGCTCGATGCGCTGCGTCCTCGGAAGCACCCGACGCACTTCACGCTCGACGAGGCGGTCTCGGTCGCGGGCCGGATCGGCGCCCAGCGGACGTACTTCGTCCACATGAGCCACGAGCTGGGTCATGAGGCGACCAACCGGGATCTGCCCGAGTCGGTCAGCCTCGCTCACGACGGCCTCAGCCTGGGCTGAATCTGGCCGAGCCGACCAAACAAAGACCTGTTCATCATGAGAAACTGGCGCGAGTGTTTCGGCTGTCGGGGGATTCCCCCAGAATTCGGATGTGTTCTCGGAACAAGCACGCACGGATCGGCTTGCGAACGCCGACGTTTGTGGCCTGCTGGTGATGAACGCCGGCACACGGCGAGCACGGGAGGACAGCACAATGAGCCCACGCAAGAGCGACCAATCGCAACCCAAGCCCGCCGCAGGCCTGAGCTTCGCCTTCCCGATGAGGCTGCCCGAGTGCGGGACCGGTGCCGGGAGCTCAACCAAGGTGCCAGGCAAGAGCTGGGACCGGGCCAAGACCTCGACCCGCCAGAACCTGCCCAGACGCTGAGCCGAGGACCGATCGGGCCTGACTTTCCGGATTCGGGGCCTATGATCGCGTCCTATGGGCAAAACACGCGAAATCAAGAAGCGCATCAAGGCTGTCGGCAACATCAAGCGGATCACCCGCACGATGCAGATGATCGCCACGAGCAAGTTCGCAAGGGCTCAGCAGCGCGCCACCGCGACCAAGCCCTACACGGAAGGCGTCTTCAACCTCGTCAGCGAGCTCGCCGAAACCGCAGGCAACCTCGATCACCCGCTCATCAACGGCCCCGACAGCGGTTTCAAGAGCGACGCCAAAGAGCTCACACTGCTCATCACATCCGACCGCGGTCTCTGCGGCCCCTACAACGGCAACATCCTCCGCACCGCCACAAACCTCTTCAAGAAGAACCCAGCCACACGCGAAGGCGACATCGAACTCGTCGGCAAGAAGGGTGAGGCGTTCCTGAAGTTCAACGGCATCCCGGTCTCCCAGACGCACAGCCTCGGTGACTCCCCGACGTTTGCGCAGATCGAGGAACTCGCCGAGTCATACATGGACAGGTTCATCGCGGGCGAGATCACAGCCGTCCGCGTGATCTACATGCGGTTCATCTCCGCCGGCAAGCAGACGCCAGAGGTTCTGAACCTCCTGCCGCTGAAGCCCCCGTCAGCCGGCGGCGATGAATCCAAGTCAACCGGCACCACGCTGCAGTACGAGTTCAGCCCGAACGCGACGGAGCTGCTCGCCGAGCTGCTGCCCAGCACCGTGAAGGCGTCGCTCTTCCAGGCGTTCAACGACGCGATCGTGTCCGAGCACGTCGCCCGCATGGTGGCGATGAAGGCCGCGACCGACAACGCCGGCTCGATGGGCAAGGGCCTGACCCGCGTCTACAACCGCGCCCGCCAGGCACAGATCACCACGGAGCTGACCGAGATCATCTCGGGTGCCGCGGCTCTGGATTGATCATCCATCTCAAAACGAAAAGCGCCCCGCCGATCTGTACCGGCGGGGCGTTGTCTTTTTTCTCGAATGATCTCTCGGTTGGATCAGCCGCCTTCTTCTGCAGTCTCCGGCGCCACCGAGACGGTCACGATGTTCTCAGGCGTGTAGTACCTCGCGAACGCGGCACGGACCTCGTCGGCGGTGAACTCTGAATAGTCCTTCTCGATCGCCGCGACGTCGTCGAGGCTGGTGCCCCGGTAGGTCATGCTCTCGAGCTGGCCTGTCCAGAAGCCCGGCTCCTTGAGTTGTTCGTCGAGCGTGTTGAATATCTGGCCTCGCGCGGTTTCGACTTCCTCGCCCGACGGGCCGTGCTCTGCGAACTCGGCGAACATGCTCTGGATCTCGCTCGCGAGCTTGCCCTCGTTGCCGGGCATGCACGGGCCGGCGGCGAAGATCAGGCCCATGCCCGGGTACGCGGTCGAAGGCTGGCTGATCGCGCTGATCGAGTACACGAGCTGCTGCTCCTCGCGGATGCGCTTGACCATGCGTGTCGAGAGGATCTGCGTTGCCATGTTGACGAGGCGGGTGTCGCGGGTGTTCGAGCGGTCGGGCCCGAACGAGCCGGCAACGGTGATCGCCATCGGGGTCTGCGTCTGCATGGTCTCGGCGATCTCGATCGGTCCCTCGGGGTGCGCGATGTCGCGCAGACCATCGAGCGTGTCCTCGCTGATGCGCTCGCGCGCGGGCAGCGAGCCGATGTATCTCGCCACCAGGTCGAACGCTTCTTCCTTCGTGATGTCGCCCACGACGGAGACTTCGATCGGCGCGGTCTGCACGAGGTAATCGAGCCAGTCCTGCGCCTCGGCGATCGTGATCGACTCGACGCGCTCCTTCGACAGAGGCAGGAGCCTGACCTCACCCTCGGGCGAGATCGCCGTCGGGAGCAGCTCCTGCAGCCGGCCCATGGGCAGCGTCTTGCGCTGCTCGATGCCCTGGAGGGAGCCGTCGCGCCAGCGGTCGACCGCGGACTGCTCAATCATGGGCTCGGTGAGCATGAGGTGCGCCAGCTGCATCGCGCTCTCCATGTCGTCCGGGTTGCCCGAGACGCTCATTGTGATCGTGTCGGGCCCGGCGCCGCCCCCGCCGAAGCTGGCCTTCTTGCCGGTGAGCAGGTCGCGGATGTTCGTGCTGCTCAGGGAGCGCGTCGCGGGCTGGAGGAACCCGAGAGCCGCGACCTCGGTCACGCCCTTGGTCGCCGCGGTTTCCTGGATGCGGCCTCCGGCGAGCGTGATGGTGATCAATGCGCTGTCCTTGCGGTAGTCCATCTCGCGGTGGTGGACGCGGACGCCGTTGTCGAGCCAAGCGGACAAGACATCGGTTGACTCGTGCTTGGTGATCTCAACGACCTTGCCCGGTGCTGGCAGCTCAGCCAGCAGCTCAGTCGGGCGCTCACTCTCGACGTCTGCGTCGGGCGTCACGGAAAGAGCATCACGCGACATCGCCAGCAGCTCTTCGTCGCTGGGCACCTCGATCGAATCCGGCGCGGTCAGGAAGATCGTGACGTTCTCGTCGTCGTAAAGCTCCCCGAAGCGTTCGCTGACCTCTTCCTCTGTGATCGAGGGAATCAGCTCCTGTGTGAGTTCGAGGGCCTGCTCCGCCGAGAGCACGGTCGCGCCGCCCGCCACGTCGTTGTTGATGGAACCCAGGATCGCACGCGCGGGCAGGGTCGCCTCGGATTCAGCCGCACGCTCTGCTCGCGCGATGACCGCCTTGCGCGCATCGTCGATCTCCCTGCTCGAGAACCCGTGCAGGCGTGCCCGTCGGAGTTCGCGTGCGGATTCCTCAAGCAGATCGCCCCACTGTTCGGGCCTGCCGTCGGCGCTGAGCATGCTCACGCGGACCGCGCCGAAGAGGTCCGACATAAACGCCGAGCCCGAGAGCATGTTTATCTCACCCTCGTTGATCTTGCTGCGGAGCCTGCGGTTGAACACGCTCGAGGCGAGGCTCTCGATCAGGCTCTCGCGCATCCGCTCTTTCGTCGTGACCGGGGGCAGGGGCTCGCGGATGCTGATGATCTGCACCGACGATTCGGTGAGCTCAGGGTCGGTGATCACTACCGCCCGCATCGTGTCGTAGGGGGTCAGGTTGATATCCAAATCCTCGGGGCGCTCAACGAACTCGCCCCGATCAAAGTGGTCCTCGATCTGCTCGACGACCACGTCCGAATCCGCGTCGGCAACGACGATGAGCGTCATGTTGCTCGGGACGTACCACGTGTCGACATACTGGGCGAAGTCCTCGCGCTGCACACCGTTGATTGTCTCTTCCACACCGATGGGCAGCCGCTCGCCGAACGTCGACCCCGGCGCGATCTCCCTGAAGAACTCTTCCTGCACGCGCTGCTGCGGCCCGAGACGGGTCCGCTTCTCTTCGAGGATCACACCCCGTTCCTCTTCGATCTCATCCTCAAGCAGACTCAACCCGAACGCGACGTCGCTGAAGAAGAGCATCGCCTTGTCGATCGTGTCCGTCTCGGCGTCGGGCAGCTCGAGGATGTAGGTTGTCTGGTCGAAGCTCGTGAAGGCGTTCTGGTGCCTGCCGAACGTGAGCCCGATCGACTCGAAGAACGGGATCAGCTCGCCCGGCGCGAAGTTCTCGGATCCGTTAAAAGCCATGTGCTCAAGGAAGTGGCTGATGCCCCGGATCTCGTCCGTCTCGTTGAGCGAGCCAGACGAGATGTGCAGGTAGAGCGCGCTGCGCCCGGGCGGGTTGGCGTGTTCCTTGACGATGTAGGTCAGCCCGTTGTCGAGGGTCCCGGTCACGACGTCGTCGCGCATCTCGAGAGGCTGGGCGGCCAGCGCGCCGGTCATGCCTGTGCACGCGAGCAATCCTGATACGATTCGAAGCTTCATTCGTGTGTACTCCACCTTCTGCGCGCGGACTCCCCAACGCCCACACACGGTCTATTTCCGTATGAGCGTACCCGCGCCGGGTCCCCCGGATGCGGCAAGAACCGCTTCAATCACGCTTCAAGAACGTGCCGCAGAGCCCCTCGCAGCTGGGCTTTGGACCAAAGTCGCCAGCGAGCATGCCCGTGATCGTCTTGTCGATCCTCTTGCGGACCTTGGCGATATCCAGATCCGCAAAGTCGATCACGCCACGAACGCCGGACGAGAAGACCCAGTACTCAGCCGACCCGCTGAGCCCGTCGGCGTCCATCTCCAGCTTCTCCGCCAGCGCGAGCGCGTAGATCCCGAGTTGGAGATCGTCCTTCTTGGGTTCCAGGAGCGACTTCCAGGCCTTGCCCGTTTTGTAATCGATGATCCTGAAACCGCCGTCGGGCGTTCGGTCGACCCGGTCGAGCTTGGCGTCGAAGCTGTGCGGCTCGTCGTCGCCCGAGTCACGCCTGTACGCAAAGGGCGCGTTCTCCTCGATCATCATCACTTCGGCGCCATCCTCGTGAAGACGCTCGTAACCAGAACGAAGCTGCGACTCGATCTGCTCGAACTGCGACGGGTCAACCCCGCCCACGCGCCGGCTTTCGGCGACGAATACTTCCTTCGCGATCGAGACGAGATCATCAGCACCTGGCAGCGCGCCACCCTCCGCGTCCGCTTCGCTCCATTGCCTGTAGAAACGCTCGAGCGCGGTGTGCGCAACAGTACCCACGATCTGCTCGCCGCTGGCCGGTTCACTCAGCCCAAGTACATACTTCAGGTAGAAACACCCAGGGCATCTCTCGTACTGGCTGATCTTCGAGTAGCTCAGCTTGAACGGGGGCTTCATCGGCGACACATCACCAGAGATCGCCCGATCCTCGCGCGCCGCTGACAAGCGATCGGCGAACTCTTCCGCGAACGGGTCATCGCCGACGAGCCACGCGGGGACATCCTCCAGCGGGCCTCTACTGAGCGATTCGATGATCGCCAGTCTGCGCAGTGAGGTCATGAGCGCATCACCCGATGAGTCGAGCGACTGCTCTTTGTCGATGCCCTCTTCCGCGCGGTCGAGCGCCTGAGCCGCGGCTCGTCTCGCCGAGCGCTGCGCAGACGCGATCACCCTCGATCTCGCCTCGTGCGAGGCGCTCTCCGAAGCCAGTGCGTCAGCGCCGCGGAGCGTCGCGCCCCTGGAGATCGAGTCCCGCACCACGTCCTCGGCCTCGAGCAGCACGACCGGCTCGTCCCGGTCGTCCGGTCCGAGCGGCGCCTTTCCTCGCCAGGCGAGTTCCTGGAACAAATGCATCGACTTGCTCTGGCCCCTGGCGCGTTTGCTCATGAGGATGAGCCGGCGCTCGGCGCGTGTGCATGCGACGTAGAACAGCCTCCGCACCTCGTCCTGAGCACGCTCCTTGAACGAGCGCGAATCGACCAAGTACTTCGAGAGCTCGGGCGGCAGCTCGATACGTTCTTCGCTCGGTACGTTGCCGAACATGCCCTGCTGCGCACCGATCTTGGGCACGAACACGGTGTCGAACTCCAAGCCCTTGGATCCGTGCGCGGTCAGCAGCCGGACCCCTTCGCCCTCGAACTCGGCGTCGTCGCGCCCGTTGATGTCGTCAAAGCTCGCGGGGCCGGCGATCTGTTCCTTCACCGTCAGCTCGTTGTAGTACCGCCAGAACGCAGCAAGGTCGCCGGGCGGATCGAGGCGGCGCTGCAGGTCCTGCGCATACTTCAGGAAGCGCACCAGAGCCGCGATCTTGACCGCCTCTATGTCGCCGCGGGGCAACTCGCGGTGCGCCACGCCTGTGCGTTCGATGATCTCCTTGATCATCGACTCCGCATCGAACTTGGCCGACAGCTCACGCAGTGTGATGAGCAGTTCGGATAGCCTCCCGAGCGCCGGGTGCTCGTCCTTCCGCTCGGCGATCCACTCGGGCATGGGTACGGGCCGCGTTTCTTCGACCTTCGCCTGCCTGGCGTGGGACTCGTACGAGTCCTGAATCCCGATCGCGTCTGCGGCGCTCATCGCGACCGGAGGCCTGACAAGCAGCCTCGTCAGCGACACGCCCGTGCCCGTCACGATCGCCTCGATCCACGCCTTCACGTCGAGCACGACATCGTCTTCTTCGTCCTTGCGGATCATCGAGTCATCGACCGCGATCCCCTCGAGCTCGAGCACGCGCCCGATCTCCGCGCACGTCTTGTGCGAGCTGGCGATCACCGCGTAGCTCGATAGCGGGCGTTCAGGGTGCTCGGCGCGGTCGACGAGGATCATCGCACCGATGGTCATGCCGTAGTCGCTCTCGGTCGTGACGTGCAGCGCCTCGACGCGTTCGGGTGCGGCGCCTTCGAACTTACGCCTCGCCTCGATCACTTTTTCTGGTTCGAACCGGTCGTGCGAGCGTTCGATGACTTTCTGCGCCGTTTCGAGCACAGCGGACGAGCTGCGGTAATTCTCGGTCAGCGCGACGGTCTTGGCATCGGTCCAGATCTCCGTAAAGTGCTGGAACGCGCGGTCGTCGCTGCCACGGAAACCATAGATCGCCTGGTCGTCGTCGCCCACGACACACAGATCACGCGACGCCGTTGGAGGCGAGAGCTCTTTCAGGAACGCGAGCTGCGCTCCGTTGACATCCTGGAATTCGTCAACAACCAAGTGTCGAAGCTCGTCTCGCACGATCGCCCGCGCCGACTCCGACTGACGCAGCACACGGATCGGCAGCAGGATGAAGTCGTCGAACGAGAGCATCGACCTTTCGATCGCAAGCTTCTCATAACGCTCGTAGATCTCGCACGAAACGCTGAACTCTGCGAATCTGACGAGTTCCGCGTCGAGCCTTTCCTCGTCCCAGTCGCCCTCGGGGCCTCGCTGTTCGATCAGCCCGCCCCACTGCTCGGCGAGCAAGCGTGCATCAGCGGGGAAGTACGCCGAGTTGCGCAGGTGCTCGATCCACGCGAGCGCTCTCGACGCGACGCCATCGCGTCCGCCGTCGGCGAGGTGCTGCGCCCCGATGACACCCTCCGAAGCCGCGTCGCCCACGGCTTGTGTGAGCAGCCTCATCTGCTGCACCGAGTCCATCAGATCGTGGTTCGCAGCAAGCCCGATCATGTCCCCAAAGCGGATCAGGATGCGTCGACCCAGCCCGTGGAACGTGCCCGCTTGCACGCGTGACGCCGCGTTGTCGCCCACGAGTGCGCCGAGCCTGTGCCTCATCTCAGCCGCGGCTTTCACAGTGAACGTCATCGCGGCGATCGTCTCGGGGCGCACACCGTCGCGATGGATCAGCCTCGCGATCCTGTGCGTGATGACGCGCGTCTTGCCTGTGCCGGGACCGGCGAGAACAGCCACCGGTCCCTCGTCGAACTCGACCGCCCGGCGCTGGGCGTCGTTGAGTCCCTCGGACCAACGCGGCGTCTCACTCATCGCTCGACTCATCCGCAGCTTCTTGCTGGCCCGTGTCTCGCATAAAGAGGTGCAGCGCCGTCGTGCCGTACTCGTGCGTCTCAGGGCCGAGCGCGCCGTCGATTTTCAGATCGGGGTATTCGTAGAGCGTCTTGGTGGATCCGTCTTCGAGTTGCTCTTCACCAACGACCTGCCTGAAGGGCCAGGGCGTGCGGATCATCGCGTAGCCCTCCGGGTCGAGATTCTGGATGAGCCTGCCGAACTGTGCCATCACGCGCGGGTAGGTCTTCGGGTCCGTCATGAGCGGGTAGGGAGGATCAAAGAAGATCAGGTGCACGGGCTTTGGGCACCTCGAGAGCGCCCCTGGCCCGAGCGCATCGGCGCGCACGACCTCGGCGCGATCCTCGACCCCGAGGTGCTCGACGTTCCGCGAGAGCACCTTGTGCACCTCCCGGTCGCGCTCGATGAAAACGCACCTGCGAGCGCCGCGGCTGATCGCCTCAAGCCCGATCGATCCGCTGCCGGCGAACCCGTCGTAGCAGTCCTGCCCCTCGACGTGACCCCTCAGCAGGTTGAAGAGAGCTTCCTTGGCCAGATCCGGGATGGGCCTGGTCGGGCTCTTCTCGCTCGGGCTGAACAGTTTTTTGCGACGCAGCTGGCCACCGATGATGCGCATGGAAGAAAGGAAAGCAGACCCGGGAGGGCCGGTCAAGCCCGGTCAGAGGACCAGTGCATCAAGCGAAGCCATCAGCGCTTCGTGCGCGACCGACTCAGGGTCTTCGAGCAGCGCCGAGATCTGCCCCACCAGCACGGGCGGCTGCTCGATGCCGGTCACGACGCGCCAGAAGGGCTCCTCGGTCGAATCGCTCAGCCAGCGGTTGAGCTGGCCCGACTGATCGTCCGCGTACTCGCGGAGCGGGGCACCGCCGATGTACACGGCTCGGGTGATCAGGAGCAGATCGTCGCTGGCGTACTCGGCCTCGGCTGCGACGCCCGCGATCGCATCGGCGATGCGCCCGAAGAGAGCCGCGTCGCGCATGATCATCTCGTCCGGGTCGTGCCAAACGATGAACCTGTGCCGCAGCGGCGAGCGGCCGGGGATCTCCGGCTGCTTGCGCAACCTTGAGACGATGCCGCTCGGGCCGTCGATTCTGCGGCGCATCGGGCCGTCGCCCGGGATAGAACGTTCGATCTGGTAGCAGAGGCTCTCAAGGTCCGCGGCGCTTCGGCCGTAGATCGGGACGACCTGCGCGTCGGCGATGCCAGCGAGGAACGAAGCGAGTCCCGCGGCGAAAGACGCACGCTCGCCGGGCTGGCTCGACCAGGCCGCGAGGTGGTGCTCATCGAGAAGTCTCGTGAGTTCGGCTTGCCATCCCCGGATCGGGGTGCCGAGAGCAGAATGTCCACGCAGCACTTCCATCACGCACGAGTCGTGGCTCTTTCGAGCCCCTGGCTCCTGCGATACGGCAACCGCTCGACCGTTCGCTCTTGATAAACCCAACAGGCGAGCCCCCACGGCAAGCCTGCTTCCCACGATTAGATACCCTTAACATGCACGGGATCGGGGGGCCTGCCAGCAAACCGATCGTCACAACCGACAGATTCCCTCCAAATACTCCTTTTTCGATGGAACCCCCTATTTCCGACTTTCTAGCCCGGATTCTGGGCCTTCGGCGGAGACCTATAACAGTGACCATGCCCCGAAACACCGCGACAGTCTGGGCGCTTTCGTTGATCGCCTCATTCGTTTTGGCCAGCCTCGGTTGCGAAGGCGAGAGAGCTCATCTCGATGCAGTCGTTATCGCGGCTCAAAACTCAACCAGGCCCCAGGTCGCCCAGCGGCTCGTGTCCGAATTCGACCAGGGCAACATCACCTTCGAAGCATCACTGATTAGAGCCGAAGAGTTGCTTGAGGCAGACGACTCGAACGCCACGCTCTTCGCGGGCGCGGTGCTCGATTTCGCGAAGGCGATCGAGAGCGATCTGCCCGCCGGAGGTGAGTACGAGTTTTTCTGGCGCCGCATCGGTCGGCTCGCCTACAACGCCTCGCACAACGCGTTCGAGCGGCAGGACTACGCCGAGGCCGACACGCTCGTGCTCGCGGGTCCCAAGCGCTGGCAACGCGATTCGTACTGGATCGCCTACCCCAACCACGAGATCCTCGTTGCCTACAGCCTCGCGCACCAGGGCGACGCGAAGGCGGGCATCAGGCTCCTGCAGCGCAGAACACCGACGCCGGACAGCTACGCGGAAGCCATCGACACACTCGTTGAAATCGATCGCAAGCTCTTGCGCCAGCGGCTGCGTCAGGGGATCGAAGCCGAGCAGGATGCCGGCGAAGTGAATCAGGGCGGCTGAGCTCTAGCTCCGGTCGGTTACACCCAGCTCTTCTTCTGAAAGCGTTGCCTCACGGATGTCACCCACATCCGCGACGTTCTTGCTCTCGATCTGCTGGGCAACCCGCTTCTCGCCAGAGCCCGCGACGGCGGGGCGCTCGTGCTCGGCGGCAGCCTTGCCGTCTTCCGTCACGTTGTAGACGATGCCGATCGTCTGCTCAGGCTTGTCCTCGAGGATCCGGTCCACGACCTCGACGCCCTGCATGACAGAGTGGTCGGTGTTGGAGACCTCGTATTTCCACAAGCCGAATCGGCCCCGGCTGTAGATTCCGCGGTCCTCGAGCCAGGGGATGACCTTCGCGAGGATCTTGTCGCGCTCGACGCTCGGCGTGGGGTAGCTGTAGCCGACCCTCATGACCCAGGTGGAGACGATGTCGTCGCGCTCGCCTGGCTCGAGGAGGCCAGCGTTCTCAAGCCCCGCGATCGTGCGCTCGAGGATCGTGTTCTCGTCCTCGGGCTTGTCGGGACTGAAGCTCGTCTCGCACAGCAGCGAGTAATGCGTCTCTTTGTTCGGCGTCATGTTGGGCGAGTAGTTGGAGAGGTACGTCACACGGTAGAACGGGCAGTTGGCTTCGGGGAAGTACATCCAGCTCTTGGTCGAGGGGCACGGGCGCTTGATGCCCACGCCGACCATGAAGCCTCCCGAGTGCACGAGGCGCGAAGCCGCGTCGCGGATGTCCATGGGCGCACCCTCGATCACGTCACACACAAGCCTGTCTAACGGCATCGTGCTCACGAGCGACTCGAAGGCCTGCTCGGTGCGCTCGCCTTGTTCGTTCTCGAAGGTCGCGACTCTGCGCTGGGTATCGATCGAGACGAGCTTGGTGTTGAGGCGGAGGCGGTCACCGATCACTGGCTCGAAACGCTTGTAGAAATCGCCGGTGCCGCCCAGCGGGTACTTGAAGCGGTTGTTGGGCCCCCAGCCGAAGTCGTCCTTGCCCTCGTCGACGTTGCGTTTGGCGCGCTCCCAGTCGATGACGGCGACGCGTTCGCCGATCCATATCTTGTTGAGCTTTTCGGGTTCGTACGCCCAGACCTTGAAGTTGTACGGACGCATGAACCGTGTCGCGATCCCTTCGCCGAACACGTTGTCGATGAACTCGCCGAAGTTGGTCGCCCCGGCGGCGCCGGCGGAGTTGGTCTGCGCGTCGATCAAACCTTCGATGCATGCCTCCGCATCCTCGTCGGGCAGATAACGCAGGTTGTTCTGGAACGGGTACGGCACCCAGGTGCCCATCATCCGCACCCAGCTCTCGCGCTCGTTCAGGGTGTACTCGCCCTGCATCAGCTCCTCGAAAATCCGGTCGTACTCGGCGTAGTGGCTAAACAGCACGTGGCCGCCCACGTCCCATGTGAACCCGTTGTCGTCGGTGTAGCTCCGGGCGAGCCCGCCGATGGTGTCCGAGGCCTCGCACACGAGGTAGTCATCACGCCCGAGTTGGTTCAGGCGGTACCCGGCACCGAGGCCGGTAGGCCCGGCCCCGACGATGAGCACCTTGATTGGAGATGATGACAAATCGTCGGCTTTGGACACGTACACACTCCCTTGCAGCACGGGATCCTAGATCCCCCGGGAATCGAAACCGCTGCTGTGGATAACCATCCTGGTGTCAGGAGTGTGATTTCAAGGTCTGGATACCAAAACCACCCAAAATAGGCTGGCAATCGTTGGTAGAATTACCTATTTTATCGGTATGTCGTCAACCTACCAATTCATGGTGGATTGGAAAGGTCCGTTATGACGACGTCCGTTACACTGGAGCTTCGTCGCTCCGGCAGCAAATTGGTTTGTCGACGCATGTGAGGGGTGTGTGCTAGGTACGGGGGTTATGCATGGACTCTGATCGCCCGAATGCATTCGATGCCGTGATGGCGTCCGTAGCGACTTCCGCGGAATCAATCATGGGTCTGCCTGCTGTCGCCACCCTTGAGTGGTGTGACCGTGCGGCTTGGTGCATCGCCGGGCTTGCAGAGCCTGCACTGGCAACCGTGACTATCGGCACGCTCTCAGCAACCGGAGATCTGACCAATCAGGAAGTTTCTGGTGTCGCAGCACGCGTCGGCGTTGCGCGGGCACGCCCGATCAGGCGCGCCGACGGCGAGCCCCGAGGCGAGGACCCGAGACTGGCAACCCTCCGCGTGCGTGCCGCCCGCTTCAGGAGAGTCGGTGTCCGTGTTGCGAGCAATGCGAGGCAGTACGCGACCGTTGGCAGGCTGACCGAGCTGCCCGGAGGTGAGAACGTCACCCGCGGCGATATACCTCGACTTTGGCACGGCCTCGAATCTTCCGATGTCCTCGTCGGCATCATCGGCTTTGGTGATCCAGAGAGCGGCAGGGTCATCATCGCGCAGGTCGCACCGCTCGGTCAGGGCATCAGGCTGACACCATCACACAACCAGGCGATGGGCGCGGTCCTTCCGGTCCTTGAGCGGCGCGCGCTGCTCGCGCTGGGCGACGGTTCCGAGGGCCCCACCAAGTGGCTCACCCAGCGCGAACAGGTTGTGCTCGAACAGCTCACACTCGGCAAGAGCGTCAGGCAGATCGCCGACGACCTCGGCCGAAGCCCTCACACCGTGCACGACCACGTCAAGAGCCTGCACCGCAAGCTCAACGCGTCGAGCCGGGGCGAGCTTGTGTCTCGTGCGCTCGGTCACGCGACGATCGACCCCGAGACGCACCAGACCGCGTCGACGATCGAGCACAAGGCCGTCGAGACAGCCGTGAGCGGCGAGCGCGTCGAGGCCAAGCCGATGGGTGTGCAGACCGACGCGCGTCGGGACTGAGTTTCTCAACTCGATTGATGGATCACTCTTGGATGGCGCTGCCGATCCGGCTCGCCAGTGCGCGTTCGAGTGCGCCGTCGCGCTTCGTCACCACGGTGAACCCGCGCGACATGCCCCGGCTGCGCAGCGTCGGGTCCTGAGCCCGGCCCGAGTAGTTCACGCTGACACCCGAAAGGCGCCAGTAGGGCTGGTACAGACGCTCGATCGTGACCTCGACCTCGCCTACAAGGCGTTCCGTCTGTGATCGCTCGGCGATCGGAGCCCCGAGCACGCCTCCGCTGATCTGCGAGCCGGCCGCGTCGCTCGGCAGGCGGTCGACCATTGACTCGGGCATGAATGTGATCCGCACAGAGCGCTGCTGGGCGTGCGCAAGATCGGCGAGCTCCGACTTCATGGACATCTGCTGACGATCCCAGGGGGTCCCGAACCCGCTCGACGCGAGGGGCTTGGTCGTCAGCACGCCCGCGCGGGCGTCGATGCGCTCGAGCTCGAATCCGAGCCCGGCGAGCTTATCGCGCGACGCGTCGAACGCGCGCTCGTACGCGCCTGGCTCGACAACGAACCGCCCGCCCGCGCCCGACTGCGTGGGAGCTGACGAGCACCCAATAAGCAGGAGCGTGCACGTGATCATGATGAGGAACCTGAGCGTCATCGGGTGAAGCCTACTCCGCCTGCGCGCTGCTTGCAGAGGCGACCGCCTCGTCCGCAAAGCCCGACATCTGATCGAAGAGTTGCCTGATGTGCTCGGTGCGGGTCGTGGTCGCGCCGATGGAAACACGGATCGCGTACCGGTCGCCGCTTTGCATCGGGACGCTCGTGTGTGTCAGGAACGCAGGGCCTTGGTTGTTCACAAGCTCCATAAGCCTGCGCGTGGCCTCATCACCCGCTTTGAGCGCGATGCAGACGAGGTTCATCGTTCGCGGCATGAGCACCTCGAACCTGTCGTCAGCGAGGACGAGCGACTCGAAGAGCTCGGCTTGCTCGAGCCCGGCGCGGACGTGCGTCTGAAGGCCCGACAACCCGTAGTGGCGCAGCACGAGCCAGAGCTTGAGCGACCGGAACTTGCGTCCAAGCGGCACGCCCCAGTCGCGATAGTCGAACACCTCTCCAGTATCCGTCGCTCTGTTGCGCAGATACTCGGGAGTCACCGACATGCTGTTGACGAGCGATCGGCGGTCGCTGGTCCAGAAGAGGTCGCAATCGAAGTTCACGAGCAGCCATTTGTGCGGGTTGAAGCACAAGGAGTCTGCGTGTTCGATCCCCTCGATCATCGCCCGTTGCTCGGGGCATACGAGCAGGGCGCCGGCGTGAGCCGCGTCGACGTGAAGCCAGCAGCCCGCATCGGCAGCGCCGGTATCTCTGAGAACCTCGACGATGCCGGCGAGGTCATCGATCGCTGTCGTGCCTGTCGTCCCGAGCGTTGCGCAGACCATCGCGGGCGTGAGACCGTTTGCCAAGTCCTCGCGGATGGCTCGTTCGAGCGCGCCCAGATCCATCTCGCACTGTGCGTTCACGGCGATCAAGCGCACCCGGCTCGTGTCCTCGGCGTTCGAAGCGAGGCCTGCGATCAGCCCAGCCTTGACGAACGAGCTGTGCGTCTGCGTCGAAGCGTAGACGGTTGTCTTGTGGAAGTCGGCGCCCCGCTCGGTGGCGCGCCGACGGCCCGCGACCATCGCGGTGAGTGTTGCCTCGCTCGCTGTGGACTGGATGCACCCCCCGCCGTTGTCTGAGATCGAGAGGAACGACTCGGGCAATCCCATGGCTCGGCCCATCTGATCAAGCAGCGCGCGCTCGAGCTCGTTCGACGCGGGAGAGGTCTGCCAGAGCATGCCCTGCTGACCGAGCCCGGCGCTCAGAAGCTCGCCGATGATGGCGGGACCGGTCGAGTTGCACGGGAAGTAGCCGAAGAAGCTCGGCGATTGCCAGTGCATCATGTTGGGCAGGATCAGCGATTCGATCTCTTCAAAGACGCGCGACCACTCGCCCGGCTCCCCGGGCTCGAGCTGCGCCTCAGCCGGGATTTTGCTGAAGACATCGCCCGGTTTGGTCTCTGGTTTTGCGGGCAGAGACTGAACCTGCTTCATGTACGCCGCGACGAGATCGATCGCGCGCGAGGCCTCTCTCCGAAACTCGTCGGGCGACATGTGATTTGGCTGATTTCCTTGGTCGCCCATCATCACTCGGGCAGCTTGGCCAGCTCGCTCTCGACACGCTCGACGAGGCGCTCGACGACCGCCGGGCCGAAGTCGAAGTCCAGACCCGCAGCGTGGAAGAGTTCGGGCAGCGGTCTGCTGCCGCCCAGCGAGAGCGCACTGATGTACGCGTCGATCGCGACCGCCGGGCCTTCTTCGAGCGAGCGGATCCAGAGGCCGAGCGCGCCGAGCTGGGCGATGCCGTACTCGATGTAGTAGAAAGGAGAGCCGAACAGGTGTCCCTGCTTCTGCCATCCCGAGTCGCGGAACTGCTCGAGCCCGTCCCAGCTGAAGCCTCTGCCGAAGCGCTTGTCGAGCTCGATCCACTGGGCGGTCCGGTCGTCGCGGGAGTGCGTCGGGTTCGCGTAGACCCAGTGCTGGAACGCGTCGATCGTCGCGATCCAGGGCAGGAGCGTGATCGACGACTCGATCTGTCGCCGCATCGCGCGGGCGTGGTCCTCGGGCTTGCCTTCGTAGAACGAACCCGCTGCGCCCCAGTGCGGCATCGTCAACAGCTCCATCGACATGCTCGCGACCTCGGCGAACTCGATCGGGCTGTGGCGGTAGTGCAGCAGCGGTTCATCTACGCAGAGCATCGAGTGGAACGCGTGGCCCGCCTCGTGCACCATCGTCTCGAGGTCCCGGTGCAACCCCGCGGCGTTCATAAAGATGAACGGCTTCCGCGAGCGGTCACGCATGTACTGGTAGCCGCCCGGCGCCTTGCCCACGCGCGAATCGAGATCCAGGAGCGGCGGGTTCTTCATGTTCTCAGCGGTCACTCGCCCGGCGCCGTCTCCAAGCTGCGAGAGCATCTCGGCGAGCCTCGGGTCGAGCGACATGAACGCGGCGTTGGTCTTGGACACGAGATCGGCCCCGCCGTCGAAAGGTGTCAGCGGCGCCCGGCCCTTCTCGTCGACAGCCATATCCCAGGGGCTGAGCACATCAAGCCCCAGCTTCTGGCGGCGCTCGTCGTCGAGCTTTCGCGCAAACGGCGCGACGATCTTCTCGCACGCCTCGTGGAACGCGAAGCAGTGCTCGGGTGTGTAGTCGAACCGGTGCTTCGACTTGAACGCGAAGCCCGTGTACGAATCGAACCCGGCGTTCTCCCCGAGCGTCTCACGCTTGGCGACCATCTCGTCGTATATCTCGTTGATCGGCTCGACGTCCTGCAGCCTGCGCTCCGACACGGCGCGCCACGCCTTCTCGCGTGTGTCGCGGTCGGTGCTCTCGAAGTACACGCCCATCTGCGGGAGCGTTTTCTCTTCGCCCTCGAAGTTGACGGTCATCGCGCCGCAGATTGTGTCGTACTTCTGATCGAGCTTGGCGATCTCAGTCTCGATCGGGACGTTCTCTTCGCGGAACAGATCGACGTCCGCCGCGGTGTCGCGGTTGATGACCTCGTACCGATCGCCCGTGAGACCGAGCTCGTCGGCGAGCCGCTTCTGACGCTTATCGAGTTCGAACGAGAGCGGCTTGATCTTGGGCGGCACATCCTCGATGTACCTCGCGTACGCACCCGACGCGGCCTCGTCGTTCGTGTTGCACGTCATCGCGATGTAAAGAAGCGCCATCGCCTCGGAACACGACGCCTCAAGCTCGCTCCGGTCCACGAGCCAGGACTCCAGCTCGTCCTTGGAATTGACGGGTCGCTCCAGCAGCGAGCTGAACAGGGGCTCCAGCTGCGAGAAATCGGTCGCGTCGAGGTCTGCAGAGACAAAGTCGGTAGGGATCGCGGGCATCGAGGGCTCCTGATTCGGTGTGACCGCCAATGGTATGCGCATGAAAAAACGGCCGAGCAGCGGGTGCCCGGCCGTCGTGGTGATCAGTGATGGATCAAGGGATCAGCCCCGGCGGAGCTCTCGGATGATCTCTTCCTGCTGGCGGATCCACTCTTCGTTGACGGTGAAGATGCCGAAGTTCGGGTTGATTTTGATCATGCGCTTGATGCGTGCGAGGTAGCCCTCCGCTCGGCGGAGGAAGCCGCCCCGGCGCTCAACCGCGACGCCCTGGGCGTTCTGGATCTCCATCTGGTACTTGACCACTACTTCCTGGAAGCGTGCGTCCTGGTAGTCGACCTCTTCGCGGTACTCACGCTGGTGCATCTCGGCCTTGCTGACGGGGTACGGGATGCCCTCGACCTTCTCGCCGACCCACTCGATCTCACCGACACTCTGCTCGAGTATGGCCTGGAGTTCTTCGTACGTCGCGGCGGTGCCTTGGCTGAAACCGCAGTGCTCTGCTTGCTGTGAATCGAGCGTGAGAACGTGTTCGCCGTCGTTGAGGACAAACTCACCGGCGGTGGTCTCATAGAAGTTGATCTCACCGGTTGCTTCGTCGATGTCGTAGGACACCATGCGGTTGTGCTGCATCGCCTTGATCAGCGGGATGTACTCCGCCCGCTGGCTTCTGGTCGAGATCTTCTCCATCTTGTAGTACACGTCCTCGAGCCCGCGGCCTGACATCGCCTGGAGCTGGCCCGACCAGCCGGTCATGGCACCGAAGTGGCCGTGCGGCATGAAGTAGATTTCATCGATGGTCAGCGCTGTCATCGCGGCGGCCGAGATGGCGCTGTCGATCCAAGCCACGAGCTGGAAGTTCTGCTTGTATTCGTTGTGGAGCACATCAGAGAGAGGCTGGATCTCGAGCAGGAACCCGCCGCCCGATTTCACTTTGAACACGACGAGTTCGACGCCCTCTTCTTTAAGCATCGGGATCGCATCACGGAGAGGCTTGGAAGCCATCTGCATGCCGACCATGCCCTCTGCTGTGATGATGGCGGCGCGGGTGACGTTTGGATCATCAACCCAGGCTTTCTCTTCTGCCTCAAGCGAGATGGGGTCTTCGCCAGCTTCGGCGCCCGAGTTGCGAACGATTTCTTTGATCTTGTCGGGAGACAAGAAGAGCGGCTGACCCACTCCCATGTCTAGCCAGACGTAGCCGTCTTTCTCGCGAACGATTTTGCCGGTGAGCTCGCGGCCGTCGGTGAGCTTGACGACGTCGTCGCCAGGCTCAACGAGTGCAAGATTCGCCTGCGCAGGGAGCGCGGGGATGAACATCGCAAGAGCGAGGACCATCACGGCGAGTATTGAATTCTGTTTCATTGCTTCTGCCTTTCGCTTGGTGATGTCTGCTGCGAGCCCGTGATTAGCCCGGTCCTCTTCTGCGGTTGAGATTCTCGATACGCTGCTGGTTTTCAATCTGCTGCTTCATCACTTCGAGCTGCGAACGGATCTGCTCACCCGGATCGAGAACCTCGCCGTACTTGTTGAGCAGGGAGATGACCTCGTTGATGAGACGCTTCTGCTGGCCTCGCGCCGCGGCTCTCGCCTTCGACCCGTCCGGGTCGTTTCGCATCGGGCGCACCTCGACGTTGTCGATCTCGTACTGCAGCCTGCGAAGTTTCTGATCGGCGCGGACGATTCCGGTTGACCAGCGGTCGAGCTCACGGCGTGCGCCGTCGGACTGACCATCCTCGTCCTTGTCATCGAGCACGTAAGTCCGATCTTCGATGCCCATCTCGAACAAGAGGTCATCGAGCGTGTCGGCCGTGCCCTTCGAAACGTTGAGCTTGAATGCCAGATCGGCGTCAAATGTCAAAGCGTCGTTGCCCTGATTTCTGACGATGTCGTAATCGGTATCGGCGTTCTCGCCCTCGCCGTCATCGGTCAGAAGAATCCAGTCACCGGGAGCCTCGCCTTCGAGGTACACGGGCTTGCCGTTCTCGATCCTGTAGCTCAGGACATAGCTCTTCTTCGTCATCGCTTCGATGAGCCTGGAATCGTGACCACCCGCGATAGCCATGCCCTTGATGTGGCCCTCCATCGCCGACTCGAGCTTGTCACGAACAACCTCGTCGCCGGTTGATCCGTAGAAGCCCTCAAGACCTTCGACCCCGCCGAGGCGGCCGTCGCTGGTGAAGTAGATGTCTGGCTTGACGAGCGGGAGGAATGCCATACCGCTCATTGCCCGCTCCACCCAGAAGACAACCTTGGGCTCTTTTTCCCATTTCGAACGCAGCTCAGAAGTGAAAATCGGCTGGATGCTCTCAGCTGTCCGATACTCGAACCGGCCCTGGTCATCGTACATCTCGTCTTCGAAGCCATCGAGCTGCTTCCAGTTGTTGTTGCATTTGACGATGATCACGTCGGCGTTGAGCTCGCGGGCCTCGTCGAAGGCATCAGACACGGGCGTCTTGCTGATGTCCCAGCCGAACCTGCCGTTGAGTTCCATGACGTAAACGCGCAGCGCGTTCTCAGGGATCTGGTCGTCAACATCAGCAGCGCGCTGATACGTCTCCACTTTGGCGCTGGCATCGGTCGTCTGGCTCAGCTCGGTGATTGAGATGATCTCGCTGCGCTGATAGGTTTTCTTCGCCGACATGGTGCCGACCCAGAGAACCGTCTCGACTTCGTTGTCGTTCTCCTTGACGATCTCGACCTTGACGGTCTGACCAGTCGTGAGCAGGATCTCGTGTGTCGGTTCGGCTGCGAAGCTCATCTCGAGAGCTGGTGCCGAGGCTGCGGCGGGTGCGGCTGTTAGAGCGAGACCCGCGACGCCCAACGTCAGGGCTGCGGCTTTGGCCAGGCGTGTCATCGATCGTTCCTTTCGGTCAGTCGCCATTGCGATTCCTCTTACTTGCGGATACCCACCCCCCACACCGAACCACCGGCTCGGGCGTGGAATTCCGGTTCGCTTCCCCTGCCGCCGAGCAAATGCTCTAGCAACGACCTGGGCCGCATCCGGGCGTCAGTTTATACGACAGATACACCCGATCGGTGCTCTTCTGACGTGATTGACGGGATCAAACCCAGGCGGACGGCCAGACCTGGCTCGCCCCGTAAACCCTTAGACGCCCGAGCCCCCCTCGGGTTCCGGGCTGCCTAGCAGTTTTTGGGCGGCTGATTTCGCGCCCTCTAGGTCCGATATTCGGCCTTCAAGTTGGGCGTCGTAGACCTCGCTCAGCACGCCCTTGAACGCCGGGCCCGGGCGGAACCCCATCGAGATCAGCTCCTCGCCGGTCAGCAGGGGCTTGGGTTCGAGGCCCTCGGGGCTGGCCCTGAGTTCCGCAACCCTCGCGGAGATCCGGCCCGCGAGCGACAAATCGACTGCAGAGACACAAGCCAGAGCCGGCCCGAACTCTGCTTTGGCTGCGAGCCTCTTCTGAAACGCGACGGGCCGACCGAGCCAGTCGGCGTGCAGATCGCGGGCGATGCGGATGGTCGCGTCGATCGAGTCGTGCTCGGCGTTCGAGAGGCACAGCGCATCGCGGTAGAGGCGCGTCTCCCCCGCAAAGCCCTGACGATCAATGATCCAGGCGGCCATCGCGCAGGGGAAGTCGGCGCCGGCTTCGAGGCCCGAGAGTCTTGAGAGGCTACCCGAGCCCGGTGCACTGAAAATCGCTCGCTCCAGGTCGAGATCTGCTAGCAGTTCAACCGCGCGCACTCGACTTGAGTGCGAGAGCATCCGCCTGAGTTCCTGGCCGATGCGCTCAGCACTCACACCTGCGAGATCACCCGCGTGCTCGGTGATCGCGCCTGCGGTACACGGATCGATCTTGCAGTCGAATCTCGCGGCGAAGCGCACCGCTCTGAGCGCACGAAGGTGGTCCTCCGCGAGCCTGTCCTCGGGGTTGCCAACGGCGCGGATGAGTCTGTCTTCGAGGTCCCGCATCCCGCCGACGTGGTCCACGACGTGGCCGTGGATGCTGGGCGAGTCTTCCGCGGCGAGCGGGTCAAGAAACAGCGCATTGATCGTGAAGTCGCGTCGGTTCGCGTCGGCGATGTCGTCGGCGAACTCGACCGAGTCAGGCCTGCGCTTGTCGGAGTAGCTGCCGTCCTTGCGGAATGTTGCGACCTCGACACCTTCGCTGGGCCCGGTCCTGACGATCACGACGCCGAAGTGAGCGCCGACGTGAGCCGTTGAGCGGAAGAGCTTTGCGATGTCCTTGGGTCTTGCATCGGTCGCGACATCGAAGTCTTTGGGGTGCAGGCCCAGGAGTTCGTCGCGGACGCACCCGCCCGCGAAAAGCGCTTTGTACCCCGAGGCCTGCAGCACGCGGACGACCTCGACCGCGTCCGCCCTTGCGCGCAGCGCATCGCCCGTCGGGTTTTCTGCGCTGCCCGTTGGTCCGGTCTCGCTCAACGCTGAATCCCCGGTTAGCTCCGTGCTGCTCGGTTCTCGCCGAGGCTCAGAGTGCAACCGTTGTGCCGATCACTAAAGGCCTGAAAGTCCTCGTCGCATCCCATGTCACTGACCCGCCAGCATGGACTCGATGCGTTCGGTGAACTCGCTTCTGAGCTGCGCGTGGCGCGTCGGTGCAGCGGGTCCGACGAAGCCCTGATGAACGCCGGTGATATTGCCCGACGCATCGACGAAGACGACGGTCGGGTACGCCGCGACCGTGTCGAGCGCGCCGAGTCTCTCGGTTGCCTCCGCCTTGTTGCGGTTGCCCGCGACGAGAATCTGGAAGGGCACGCCCTTGGACTGGATGTACTTCTCGACCGCGCGTGCCTGATCCTCGAAGCCCTTCGGTGATTCGAATGCGAGGCCGACGATCTCTAGGCCTTGGTCGTGATACTGCTCGTAGACGGACGTGAGGTACCGCGTCGCGTCGGCGCAATTGTGACACCAGGTGCCCATGACATAGATCAGCCTGGGCGAGCCCTGTGGCGCGATCTCTGAGAGATTGACTTCCTGTCCCCGCGTATCGCGGAACGAGAGGTCGGCGAACTCGATGCCGTCGTTCCACCTGGTGAGCTCGAACAAGTTCGGGAGTGCCGCGTCGCCGTCGGGGGAGGCGGTGAATCCCTCGGCGTGGTGCGCGAGCGATCGGAACGTGCCGATGAGCGTGCCGTCGGCTTCGAGCGTGCCGTCGTAGAGAAGACCCGAACCGCCAGTGAATCTTGAGAGCCTGAGCCTGCCGTTCTGGAATGTGCCGGCGAGATGCCCGTCGTCACCTGTTGGTGTCATGACCGTGCCGTAGACGTTGATGCCGTCTGGGAGGGTGTGCAGTTCGGCAACCGCGGGGCCCTTTCTTCTGTCGAACGTGACCGACCAGCGCTCGGCGAGCGTGGCGGGCTCTGCTTCTTCGCCCGGGTCTTCCGGTTCGATCCACTCGAAGCGCCTTGTGTCGCTGACCTGCGCCGAGAATGGGAGTCTGTACTCGACGTTCTCGCCCTCGCTGTTGGCGCGGGTGTAGATGTACTCGCCGCCGAGAGCTGTGTTTGAGGAGTTGATCGTCGCCTCGATGCGCGCATCGGTGTCCGGGAATGTGATGGTGTAGGACGGGTTGTTGTTCTCGAGCTTCGCGGGAAGCGTCTCGACGCCGTTGCGGAGCCAGATGTCCCAGTAGGGCAGGTTCTGCTCGTCGCGGTAGAACCTGACCACGAAGTTGAACGAGAGCACTTTCGCGTCGGGCAGCTCGATCTCGCCCCTCCAGATGCCTTTGCGGGGCCCCCAGTCGACTGTGTTGTCCTGTTGACTCTGAAACTGCCTGGGCGGCGGCTCGCCCGTGACGTCCATATCTTCGGGCTGCTGCGTCTGCTCGACCTGTGCTGATGTAACAGGAGCAAAACAGAGGAGCAAAGCAACCAGTAGTCCTGAGACGAGACTTGAGAGCGTGGAAAGTCTGTTCATGCTCCGATCATAGAACCCGTGGGCCCCACCTACCATGGTGGATGCTCGATACCGCATTCAGCACGATTGACGAGGTCCTCGCGGATCTCAGACAGGGCAAGATGATCGTTCTCACGGACGACGAGGACCGCGAGAACGAGGGCGACATCGTGATGGCCGCCGAGTTCGTCACCCCCGAGGCGATC
The DNA here is from genome assembly GCA_003712165.1 of Phycisphaera sp. Taxonomy (GTDB): domain Bacteria; phylum Planctomycetota; class Phycisphaerae; order Phycisphaerales; family UBA1924. Next base: position 267,950 of record RHLH01000001.1, on the reverse strand, counting down.
AACTTCATGGTGCGCGAGGCGGCGGGCTACCTGTTCGTCTCGCTGACCGAAGCAGACTGCGACAGGCTGAACCTGCACCCACAGACCGAGACAAACACTTCGGTTCGGGGTACGCCCCTGATGGTCTCGATCGACGGCCACCCGAAGCACGGCTTTACGACCGGTGTCAGCGCCGCAGAGCGCGCCAAGACCATCAAGATGACGCTCGATCCGAGCACGGTCCCCTCCGACTTCGTGAGACCCGGACACATCAACCCGCTGAGGGCACGCGACGGCGGGGTGCTCGTCCGGATCGGTCAGACCGAGGGATCGGTCGATCTCTGCAAGCTCGCGGGTCTCACGCCTGCAGCGGTCGGGATCGAGATCTGTAACCCCGACGGCACGATGGCGCGGCTGCCAGATCTCACCGAATTCATCAAGAAACACGGCATGAAGATGTGCTCGGTCAAACAGATCATCGAGCACAGGCTCAAACGAGCGGGCATCGTTGACAGGCTCGACCCGAAGCCCGGCACGAAGATCGAAACACCAGAAGGCGAGTTCAATCTCGTGGCGTTCCAGTCAGTCGTGGACCCGCTTCCCCATATCGCTCTCACGGTCGGCGATGTCGGCGCGCTCGATTCTTCCGGCCAGGTGATCGAGTCCGACGAGCCCACGCTCGTCCGTGTCCACAGGCGGGACCTCCTGGGCGACATCTTCCTCGCCTCGGACGAAGGGCAGACAGACTCGACGGGCGACATTCTGCGGGCCTCGATGCGCACGATCCAGAAAGAGGGAAGGGGCGCTCTGATCTACCTCCGACCCCACGGCCTGGGAGATGGGCTCAGCCAGCGCCTCACCAGACCCGCTGGTCATTCGGTGGAAGATGCACCGCAGCAATCGGTCTCCGCGCCGATGCTCGAGTACGGCGTTGGATGCCAACTCGTGAGAGCACTTGGCATCTCCAAGATCAGGCTGCTGAGCAATTCGAGCACCGAATATCCCCAAATCGAGGCGTTCGGGCTTGAGATTGTGGAGCGGATGCCTCTATCTCTTGAGTAAATCCACTGACCTGCATGCGATGTTTGGTAAACTATCGGTTCACCGGTGGCCGGGTGTAGATATGCGCTCGTGGGGGCGCGCCTGACGCCGCGACCAGAATTGATAGAGGGAACACCATGCTTCACAGCACAACGAAAATCGGTCTCACGCTTGCTGCCGGGATCGCCGGCGGTTTCATGCTCAACGCCTCGCTCGCGCCGAGCCACGCGCTCCAGCCCGAGGGTGAGATGCCTGACATGGACGAGATGATGGCGCAGATGGCCATACTCGGCACACCGAACGAACATCACGAAAAGCTCACTCGCGTCGTCGGTGAGTGGGATGTGAATGCCACATTCATGATGCCCGACGGCAGCGAGATGAAGGGCACGGGCTCGATGAACTGCAAACAGATCCTCGACGGACGATTCATCAAGACTGATTTTAGGATGCCCGAGTTTATGGGCATGCCGTTCATCGGCATCGGATACAACGGTTACGACAACTCCACCCAGAGCTACCAGGGCGTCTGGATGGACTCGATGTCAACCAAGATGTTCATTATGGACGGCGAATTCAACAGCGACGGCGAGTACATCGCTACCGGAGCAACCGCACACGGCACCCTGATGAAGATCGTCCAGAGCATGCCAGACGACGACACTATCGAGGACAATTTCTATGACTCGATGGACGGCGGCGCGACCTGGATCCAAAGCGGCACCATGGTCTACACACGCAAGTAAGGAGCAGTCACCATGAGTGATCATCCAGATATGGACTGCGCACCGGCGGGCCCCGTCGAGCAGCACGAGTTGTTCAAGCAGTTCGAGGGCACGTGGAAGGCCGAGGTCTCGCTGTGGATGGGGCCGGGCGAACCGATGCAGTCCACCGGGACGATGGTCAACACGCTCGATCTCGGCGGGCGCTATCTCAAGCAGGACTACAAGGGCGACGCCGTGGACGGCCCATTCCCGAGTTTCGAGGGCCGGGGCTTCTGGGGCTTCAACGACGTCACCGGGAAGTTCGAGGGTCTGTGGATCGACAACGCGTCGAATCAGATGGGCACCGAACAGGGCGATTACGACGAGTCATCCAAGTCCTGGACAATGCTCGGCGAGATGTCCATGCCGGGCGGAGCCAAGTGCGGCAAGAGGAGTGTCATCGCGGTCGTCTCCGACAACGAGCACTCGATGGAGATGTTCTTCACCGGGCCCGACGGCTCGGAGAGCAAGGGCATGCACATCCGCTACACGCGGGCGTAAGAAACCCCGGCATCTCGGCGCACCGACTCACAACGGGGCGGAGGCTTCCAGCCTCCGTCTCTTTCTTTTTTTACGTTCACAAGCCGGAGGCTGGAAGCCTCCGCTCCTGATCCAGTCGCATCGATCAGATCTTCGCGAACCTGGGCAATTCGCCCACGAGCGGCCTGGCATACTCGATGAACGCGTCGGACACATCGTTGGTGCCCCTGAGGAACTCGGACGGCATGTGCCGAGTCTTGGCGGCGACATCCGTGAGCTCGATGCGCTTGAACCCCGACTCGTACGGGTTGTCGCCCGTGCGGACGATGGCGACCGATCCATCGACGTTGCCTTGCGCCGCAACCTCTGCTGCGAACCGTCCTGCGCCGCGGGCTTCGTACACATCGACTGGCGACTGGTCCGGGTAGCAGCGCTGCATGTACCCGAGCGTGTCGGCGCGAACGCGAGGCGGCTTGCCGCCCGATGGCGTGAGCTTTGCCTTGAGAACGTTCGCAAGCTGATCACCCAGCGCACCCGAGCCCGAGAGTTGCACGTTGCCGTGCGCGTCGGTCTCGCCCTGGATAAGCATCGCGCCGATGGACTGGCCGTCTTTGTCTTGGATGCCCTCGCTGACCGCGATCTGGCACCTGCCGAGCCTGTCGTAGGTGTCCGCGACGTCCTGCACAAACTGCTCTAGATCGAACGCGACCTCGGGCATGTAGATGAGGTGCGGCCCATCGCCCGCGTCGTTGCGCGCCAGCGCGCTGGCCGCGGTCAGGAAGCCGGCGTGCCGCCCCATGATGATGTTGACTTTGATGCCCGGCAGCGACGCGTTGTCGGCGCTGTCAGCCATAAGCGCTTTGGCAACGAAGCGCGCGGCAGACGGGTAGCCGGGCGTGTGGTCGTTCTCCATGAGGTCGTTGTCAACGGTCTTGGGCACATGGAAACACCTGAGCTCGTAGCCGGCTTCGTTGGAGACCTCGTTGACGATCCGGCACGCGTCGGACGAGTCGTTGCCGCCGCAGTAGAAGAAGTAGCGGATGTCGTGCTTCTTGCACGACTCGAAGATGCGCTTGCAGTACTCGATGTCCGGCTTGTCGCGTGTGGAACCCAGCGCCGCAGACGGGGTGTGGCAGAGCGTCTCGAGAGCCGCGGTTCCCATGTTCGAGAGGTCAACAAGGTTGTCCTGCGTGAGCCCGCGCACGCCGTGGTGCATGCCCAGGATCTGCTTGATCGCGCCGACGCTCTTGAGGCCCTCGATCACGCCCGCAAGGGATGCGTTGATCACGGCGGTCGGTCCTCCCGACTGTCCGATGACCGCGTTGCCTTCGATGGGTCCACTGTTCATCCGCTGACTCCTCGCTCTCACTCACGTTCAAAGCCCGAACCGGATCGGTATGTCTGGTGGCGGATGGTAAGCACGCCGATGCCGACCGGCGGGCAAGCCTGTAGGATGAGGCCATGAACATCAATCCCATTCTCGCTCGGGCGCTGACCGCCTCGGCCAGCGCCCTGTTGGTTTCTCTCGCACCGTCGATAGCACTGGCCCAGCCCACGGGCGACAGCGCCCTGAGCTCGCCCGAGAACGGCCCCCGCGTCACCGACCCCGGTCTGCACGCGATCACCGGGGGCACCGTACACCTGCCCAGCGGCGAAGAGATACTCGTCACGATCATGATCCGTGACGGCAAGATCGAGCGCGTCGCGCGTGCGATCGATGCCGATGCTGTTGATCTGACCGGCTACCGAGTCTGGGAGCTGCCAGAAGACGCGCACGTCTACCCGGGCTTCGTCGAGCCCTGGTTCGAGGTTGACACACCCGAGCACGACAGCGCGCTGCCCGGTCGGCACTGGAATTCACGGATCACACCGAATCGGAGCGTGCTCGAAGGAGCCGGCTTGAACAGCGGCGACGCGGAGTCGCTCCGCAAGCTCGGGTTCGTCGCAGCGGGCATCGCGCCAGACGACGGCATCCTCCGCGGCACAGGCGCTGTCGTCTCGACGGCATCCCCGACAGACAACTCCGCAGCCGATGACCCGACGATCTACCGGCGCGAGGCGTTCCATGCCGTGGACTTCTACCGAGGAGGCTGGGGCGGCGGGATGCAGTACCCGACCAGCCAGATGGGGTGCATCGCGCTCATCCGTCAGTCGATCGACGATGCGGAGTGGCAGGCCAATTCTGGGCTGAACCCATCAACCAACGCGCTCGACGCGCTCACGATGGTCGACGCACCCTTCGTCTTCAACACCGATCACGAGCTTGAGGCGCTCCAGGCCGATCACGTGCTGGGCGCGTTCGACAGCAGCCGGGAGCTTGTGCTTGTTGGCACGGGCACCGAGTTCAAACGACTCGACGCGATCGCCGATACCGGCGCGAGCGTGATCGTCCCCCTGCGGTTCCCGCGCAAGCCCGACGTCTCAAGCGTGGGCAAGGCCGACTCGGTCGATCTCTCAACGATGATGATCTGGGAGCAGGCGCCGACGAACGCCAGACGTCTTATCGAGGCGGGCGTGACGACCGCGATCACGAGCAGCAAGTCGCGCAAGCGAGGCAAGTTCTTCGGCAACCTCCACCAAGCGATCGAAGCGGGTCTCTCGAAGGACGACGCGCTCGCGATGGTCACCACCGTGCCCGCGGATCTGCTGGGTGTGGGCGACGTGCTGGGCACCATCGAGGCAGGCAAACCCGCGTGCCTCGTCGTTGCCTCGGGCGACCTGTTCGACCCCGATGCGGACGACGTCAAGATCCGCGACGTCTGGGTCGAGGGCGTCAGGCACGAGATCTCAACCGACGATGCGCACCCGTTCGACGGCGAGTGGGCGATCTGGGTCGGGCCCGAGGATCAGCCCGTCTACGAGATGACCATCAATGTTGACGGCAAGAAGATCACGGGCACCGAAGCCGCAGACGGTGACGAGCCCTCGACGGGCGACGCGCGTCATGTCAAGATGACCGAGAACACCATCAGCTTCCTGCTGGACGACGAGGACGACGGCACCGGCACCTACATCATGTCGGGCATCCTGACCGGCGACCGCATCGCGGGATCAGCGATCGGACCCGACGACGGCTCGTTCACTTGGGCAGCCAAACGCATCGAGAGCGATGACGCGGCTGCCGAGGAAGACGCGGACGAAGATGTAGCTGACGAGGCCGACGACGATGAAGGAGAGCGTGCTCCCGACGAACTGCCCGGCTACCCGTTCGGCGCGTACGCGGTCGACTCGCTGCCCCCCCAGGAAACAGTCCTGTTCACCAACGCAACGATCTGGACCTCGGGCCCGGCGGGCATCATCGAGAAGGGATCGCTCCTGATCGAGAACGGGCGGATCTCCGTCATCGCCGACCAGACCGAAGGCGAGATCGCGCTCCGAATCCCGGAAAACACCCGCACGTTCGATCTTGAGGGCAAGCACATCACGCCCGGCATCGTCGACGCGCACAGCCACACCGGCACGTGGACGTTCGGCACCAACGAGGGCGCGCAGTCCGTCACCGCGGAAGTACGCATGGAAGATACGAGCGACCCGGACCACATCAACTGGTACCGCCAGCTCGCTGCGGGCGTGACGACCGTCAACACGCTGCACGGATCGGCGAACCCGATCGGCGGGCAGAACGTCATCCAGAAAGTCCGCTGGGGAAGCGTCCACCCGCGCGACATGCACCTCTCGGGCGCGATGCCCGGCATCAAGTTTGCGCTCGGTGAGAACGTCACCCACGCCAACTGGGGCAACGACGGCAGAGACCGCTACCCGCAGACGCGCATGGGCGTGGACTCGATCATGCGTGACCGCTTTACCGCGGCACGCCAGTACGCGCGCGACTGGACGAGCTATCTGCGCACATCGGGCGACTCGGCGACCGAAGTCGGCATGAGCGACTCGCTCGCAAAAAGCCTCGCCAAGGCTTCCGTGTTTGAAGGACAGATTCCGCCGAACAGTGTTCTCCCGAGACGCGACCACGAACTCGACGCCATCGCAGAAATCCTCGCGGGTGATCGGCTCATCCACTGCCACAGCTACCGCCAGGACGAGATCCTGATGCTCGCAGAGCTCGCACGCGAGTTCGGATTCATCATCGGCACCTACCAGCACGGGCTCGAGGCGTACAAGGTCGCCGAGTCTGTCCGCGAGTACTCCCTCGGCGCGAGCATCTTCAGCGACTGGTGGGCCTACAAGGTCGAGGTGCAGGACGCGATCCCGCAGGCAGGCCCGGTCATGTGGGAGGCGGGCGTCAACGTCAGTTACAACTCGGACTCCGACAACATGGTCCGCAGACTCAACACCGAAGCCGCAAAGGCGATCAAGTACGGCAACGTTCCCGAGGACGAGGCATTTAAGTTCGTCACCATCAACCCCGCGTACCAGCTCGGCATCGAAGACCGAGTCGGCTCGATCGAGGTCGGCAAGGACGCGGACCTTGCGATCTGGTCCGGCTACCCGATGTCCACGCTCAGCCAGTGCGAGCAGACGTGGATCGACGGCAGACAGTACTTCTCGATCGAGAAGGATCGGCAGATGCGGACCCGCATCGCAGCCGAGCGCGCAAGGCTCATCGCCAAGATCAACGGCAAGCCCGACAAGAAGAAGGACAGCGACGAAGACTCCGAGTCCGACTCGACAGATAAAGCCGAGACCCCTGAGCGACGACTCTCGCTCGCACAGCGCATCCAGCTCCAGCATCTCCGGGCGCACAGCATGAACCTCTGGCTCGAAGGAAAAGAGCTCGACACCACGATGCAGCCAGGCGACTGCGGCTGCGGCCTCTCGCACATGGGGGTCATCCGATGAACACGAACAACACACCAAACGAAAGAAGCTCCATGGCACACAACAAGCCGCACAACTCAGTCACCCGGACATTCAGGCTCGTCTCATCGATCATCGCGCTCGGCGCCGCATCCACAGTCAGCGCTCAGGACCTCGGGCACAAAGCGCCTGCGCAGAGCACGCCCATCGCGATCACCAACGCCACCATCCACACGATGGCTGGCCCGACGATCGAGAACGGGTACATCCAGTTCGAGGACGGCAAGATCGTCGACATCGGCGAGGGCGAGCGGGTGTTCACCGCGGTCCACCGCGTCATCGACGCCGAGGGCAGGCACATCTACCCGGGACTCATCTCGCCAGCGTCGCAGCTCGGGCTCATCGAGATCAACTCGGTGCGCCAAACCGATGACCGCAACGAGGTCGGCAACACCACGCCCGAGGTGCTCGCGTGCGTGGCGGTCAACCCCGACTCGACGCTCATCCCTGTCACACGAGCCAACGGCATCCTGACCTTCACCTCGTTCCCCACTCGCGGCGCGATCCCGGGGCGGATCTCCATCATGTCCGCCGACGGGTGGACATGGAAGGACATGGCCATCGAAGAAGACGCGGGGCTCGCGATCAACTGGCCCTCGATGCGCCCCTCGAACAACTGGTGGGCCGACGAACCCGACGCGAAACAACTCGAACGCATCGCCGAGCGCTTGAGCGAGATCGACGAGATTTTCCAGCAAGCCATCAGCTACAGAGACTCTGGTCAGTCGCCCCGCGACGTCCGACTGGAAGCCATGCTCGGCGTGCTCCCGGGCGCCGAGGGCGAGGATCCGGCGAACCCGGTGTTCATCTCGGCAAACGACGTCGATCAGATCAACGCCGCCGTCACATGGGCGGTCGATCTCGGGTTGCGCCCCGTGATCGTCGGCGGCAACGACGCCCCGCTCTGCGCTGAACTCCTGCGTATGCACGACATCCCCGTCATCATCTCAGGCACACAGCGCTTCCCCAAGCGAAACGACTCCCCGCATGACGCGGCGTACACACTGCCCATCGAATTGACCGAACTCGGCATCCGCTGGTGCATGGGCACGAACGATGACACGGCGCACGAGCGCAACCTCCCTTACAACGCCGCAAAGGCGGTCGCGTTCGGTCTCGATCATGAACAGGGGATCAAGGGCCTGACCATAAACACCGCAGAGATCCTTGAGATCGACGACAGGCTCGGCTCGCTCGAACCCGGCAAGCACGCCACATTCATCGTGACCAACGGCTCCCCACTGGAGATGACCACCAACCCGGTCATGGCCTTCATCGAGGGCAAAGAGATCAGCCTTGAGTCGAAGCAGTCCGACCTCGCCGAGAAATACCGCGAGAAGTACCGCCAGCTCGGCATCACGCGCGACAACTAACCCGGCTGTGATTTATCTCGCCTACAGCATAGTTCTCGCCAGTGCTTTCTTCCTCATCGCACTCGCGGTTTTGATTTTCGTTCGCCCAACGCAAGCGGAGAAATTCCTATCACTGTTTGCCGGTTCCGCGAGAGCACACTTTACCGAACAGTTTCTTCGTTTAGTCGCCGGTATTGGATTCGTGGTTTATGCACCGGAAAGCGCCTGGCCAATTATCTTTGCAGTGTTTGGCTGGCTGCTGATCGTATCCGCTTTGATGCTTATTGTTCTTCCCTGGAAACTGCACCATCACTTTGGATCTCGAGTCATACCTATCGTAATTAAATATAAACATATCTACGGCATAGGGGCTCTGGTTCTTGGTTTGCTCATCCTCATGAGCGCATCACGCTTGCTCATAAAGTAAATCTCAAACCGTTAGAAGTCTTTCTCAAACGTGTCCCGAAGGTCGATCGTCTCGCCCCCGCGCCCGATCGTCCGCATGAAGACTCGTACACGCACACGAACAACCTCACCGGCTCCATCGGCGCGCTGCGAAAGCCAATCGGGCAATTCAGCCAGCGGCACACGGTACATCCCCGTAACATCGAACATCGCGGAGTTTCGGTCCGGGTTCGTCAGATCCGCGCGCCACTGATCAGCGAGTGTCGCCAGCCCCTGAGACACGCCGCCGATCCGGTAGAGCTGCACCTGCACCACACCGGGCGACTTCGTCAGGTGCCCCCATCGATCCGCGAGTTCGAAATACACCGCGAGCTCTGGCTCACCGTCGGTGCCTGTCTCGAGCCTGGTGAGCGGGCTGATCCGGAGCGACTCGGGCGCAAATTCGTACGCGAGCACCGCGTCAAGCTCGTCGGGCAGATCGCCGCCGGTCGAGGAACACCCCGGGGCACACGCGAGCCCGAGCATCGGCACCAGTAAGCAGACAGCCCTTCGGATCATGGGCAAGAGTCTAAGCCCGGTCCGCACTGTTCTGCACGCTCCGATCTCCCGTAAACCGGTTCTCGATCGCCGAGGCGAGCCTCCGTTGACCCGTTTCAAGTGAGACAATCGCGCGAGTGTTGGATTCCAGCGCCGCCAGCAGCACAGCAAGCTCCCGTTTATCGCTCATGATCCGTTCGTGCTGCTGCGTCAATTGTCGTTCCCGCTCACCCGCCAGTCGCCGCTCGGTGAGCCACATCAACCCGATGAGCCCGGCCGCCCCGAGCTGTGCAAGCACCGTGACAACCTCTGCTTCCATACCCATCACACCTCCTGAGTCAGGCCGTGCCCGTAAACTTATGGAACTCGGCGAGATACCCGATCGACACCTTGCGTCCCCGGTCGGTCGCTTCACCCCAGGTCAATCTCGAGAAGAACATCTCGAGCCAGCTCCTTCCGTGCAGATCGACGAGCGTCCCAAGCCCTTTCGCGTCGAGTGCTGCCTGGATCGCATCGCGCAGCGTCCACAACGCCGACTCTGTTGTCGCGACAAGACGACCCGTGATCAAAACTTTCCACTCGTACGCGCCGTAGTCAAAGAAAACAGGCGTAGGAACGTCGCTCGTAAAGTCCGGCGCGAGCAAGAATCCTCGCCGTGTCATTCCAAACCGGTGCGGCCCGGACCCAAAGAGGTCCACACCTTTCCATGAACTGGCCAACCTACACCCCCTCCACCGTTACCGGGTCCGTCACGCCGTTGGGCGAAACCGCGACCATCGTCACCACACGCAGTACACCGTTGCGATTGAAATCGTGATCGACGCGTGTCACCACAACACCCACCGTCACGTTCAACCAACCCGCGTCCGTGCGACCAAACCCGGCCCGAAACTGCAGCTCGCCCTCATCACCAGGCGCAACCGATCCAAGCTCGCTCCGCTCGATCTTCCTGGTGACCTTCACACTCACACGCTGCTCGGGCACATCCGCGAACACAACGTGCGGCCCTAGATCTCCTACCTCCACAACCTCCCTGCTCGCGATCCTGTCGATCGCAATCGACTCCACGCCCAACCAGGGATCTCCATCGAATTCCACCGACTCCGGTGCCAACACAAACATCTGTTTCTCTCCTGATCAGCCACGCAGGAACCGGGTCACCGAGGGGCGGCGTGTCGCGTCTGCTACCCCGTCGCCGTCGGTATCGATCAGTGCGCTCACACGCTCACGCTCATCCTGGTAGCGCTTGCGGTACATCTCCGCGCGATCCGCGAATGTGCCGGTCTCGCCGCCGACGCCGGATGCGCTCGCTGCGCTGAACACAAGGTGCAGCGTCCCGAACACCTCGAGCCTGCGGAGCGCGCCCGGGTTCACGATGCTCTCCTCTGTCACCCTCCTCTCGCCTGGTGCAAAATCAACCTCCGGTTCAATGCCAAGCATTCTGAGAATCTGATCATGCACCTGCTGCATCTGATGCGCAAACGTGTAGACACGAACCGTTGTGCTCGCAGAGTCCGGCGGCAGGATCACCGGGTCATCTACGCTCACCCGCGGGACTGAGATCGCAAGCTGAGTCGAGCCCAGTCTCTGCACGACCTCGTACGAAGCTTCCTTAAAGTTCAGCACATGCCCGGCGCCGACCCCAGCCGCGGCAAAGTCCGCGCCGGCCGCAACGACGACTCCAGACGCCACCGTCCCGGTTTCCGACACAAGCCGCTGGCCGACCCATACAACATCAAGGAACAGCCTCGGCTCGTACACCAACAGATCTCGATCCTGCGCAAACATCCGTACCCCCATTCGTGATTCTGTTCAAAAGCCCGGCGCGGGCTTTCACCCACGCCAGACCGACGCCCCGCGCCCCCGCCGCGGTGCGCCACGCCGTGATTCAGATGGCAAGGCCCTGCAGCTTTGCGTGAGCCTGCTCGTTCTTCATCTCGAGCGTGTACTCCCCGATCACCTGGCCTTTGAATGAATCGCCGCTCGCCGCGAGTGATTTGAAGTGGAAACTCCGACCCTGCAGCGGCATCACCTCGATGCGCGACGAGTCCAGCAGCAAGAGCGTGTCCGCCGGTACCCACCGGCTCAGCACAACCCTGCAGACACCGAAGTCGCTCTCGTACACGTTGATCATGTCCCGGTACGACGTCTCCTCAGGGACAAACTGCCTGCTCGCGGAAGCAAACTCGTTGATCTTGCGCTTCTGCGCACCGCCAACCACGATCGTGTCAATGCTCCCGCTCGCCTGATCCCACACTCTTCGGAGTGCAGCGTTGAGCAGCTCTTCGGTCAGCTCGTCGCTCCCGGCGCCCCCGCCGTCGGGCAAGCCGTCCTCGCCCGGCGCAAGGTCATTGGTCTGAATGAGCGGGATGATCCCGTTCATCGAGCGCCTGACCGATGCGCTGCCCACCTGGGCAAACTCCGGTGCCACACCGTTGATCACGCAGTTCTCGAGATCACGCAGAAGCTCGCGCATCCGCTCCTGTTTCTGGTAGTCCACCTCGTCGTCAACACCGAACGCACGCGACGCCTGCATCGAACCTGACACATCGATCGATGCCGTGAAAATTTGTGTATAGTTCTGCTGCCTTGTGCGGTTCGTAAACCGCGCAACTGGCGCATCGTCACCCTCAAGAGCCGCGTTGCCCAGAATGTTGAGCACCATATTGTCGGCGAGCGCCTCCGCGGTGGTTGCGCCATACCCGCGGAGCACCGAGAGCGTGTCCCCCGCCACCGCCGCGACAAATATGACCTCTCCCGAGTTCTCGGGCTGGACCAAATCTCCCACACTGAAACGAGAGCCGTTGTCAACCGTGATCGATGTTGCCGTTGTTGCACTAGGCGAGAACGACGGCTGGTTGATCGCGTCCGCGTTCGCCAGAAGCTCGTCCTCGATCCACTCGTGCACCGTGCTCTGCGCCGGCCTCTTCGCATCGCCGATGTGATCGAGCAACGCCGTCTCATAGGGCGACACGATCCCGATCACATCGCTCACATCCTCAACAAGCTCCGGCAGATCCACGCCCGCTCCGTACGTTGCCTTCCCCGTAAACGCCATAACCAATATCCTCCTTGCCGAGCGCACACCAATCGCGCACCCGAAACCTGCAAACCAACCAATCATGCAATCCCGAACCGCTTACCCCCGCCGGCGCCTCAGATACCTCAGCACCGCACGACGATCACCCGTCTGACGAGCCTCGTCTGCCAGCTCCGAAAGCGAGTCACGAACCGGCGCAGGATCCCCAGATACCGCGCTCCCGGAAGCCGACGCCTTCTTCGACCGAAAGAGGAAGGACTTCGACGAAACAAGATCAGACACAACGCCCTCGACACTCGCCCCGGCGTCATTCAGCCGCTGCTGCGCCAATAGAGTCGCAGTCTCTATATCTACAACACCCGCCTCGATAAGCAGCCGCTCGAGGTCCTGAGCCTGCTCGGCCTGCGCGAGCTGCTTCTCAAGCTCGGCGATCGTTTCCACTGCTGCGGCCAGCGCCGCCTCGAGTTCCTCTACGCGGCCATCATCCGTCTCCAGTTCTGCCCCAACTCCGTCGATCTGATCAGACGCTTCGACGCGGGACTCACCTGTGTCCTCACCATCCGACCCGATCACACCGCCACTGGCTGCTATTTCCTCAAACCCCTGCATCACTTGCCCTCCTGTATAGCTTCGTGCCCTACATCAACCGAGTCGGCACCGACCGGCACAATCCCGAAGTGCTCCGCGATCCGGTCATCAGGCACACCAAGCTCCCGTCGAACACGCGCCGAAGCTGCCAACTCGTCATCACCGATCGGGAGCGGATCCGGCCACTCAACCTTCAGCTCGCGATCACCGAGCGCCGTCTCGATCAAACCCGAATCGCCGGCCGCGGCGAGCACCATCTCGCTGATCTCAACCATCCCGCGCCCGTACGTCACGCGCTTGCGGTTCGTCCTGCTGATCAGGTTCACCATCGTGACACGCAGCGCGTTGGCGCTCGTCAGGTTCCCGACACGCGCCTCGATCACACCGCTCGCGACCGGCGGCACACCGCTCACCTTGTCCAGCGCCTGACGGATCTCTCCGATATGACGATCCTCGCTCGGGCTCGCCGCGTCACCGCCGAACGACTCGACGCTCGCCTCCGGGTTGTCCGTTGACCAGACCGTCCCGGGAGACACCGGCATCCGATCGAAGCCGTCGATCCCCTTCGCCAGGTACATCTTGAACGACTGAAGCGTCACCCGGCTCGCACGATCAGACAGCCGCGTGTTCAACTCGTCCTGCAGCGGGATCAACGGCTCAACATCACCAATGCCCTCGTACCGCAAGGGCTGCGACATGTTCTGCACGTGCGCCACAGGCACGATCCCCGACAGCACACCGCCGTCGTCTCGTTCGATCAATTCCCCGCCGATCCAGAGTTCACGCCCGCCCGGCCCGAACACCTCCGTGTACGTCTCGGTTCGGCGCCGCCGACCCCACTCGCCCCGGCTCCTGCCCGCCAGCTTCCGCACCAGGCCGACGCGTTCGACCTCGTTCGCCTCGCGCTCGTAGTGGATCACGTACCCATCGAGCGCGCGGTAATCAGACGGATCCGAAACCGCGATCCCCCGTCCCGGTGTCACAGGCTCGATCCTGAACGCACGGCCGGCCTGACGCATCAAACCGCGCATCGCGTGGTGCGACGCCCCAGATGCCCGGAGCTTGGCAGCGCGCCTGCCAAAAGAAGCGAGTGCTTCCTCATCAACACGCAGCAGCAGATCGACATGCCCGTACACGTGCCCGATCAATGCCGCGTCCTGCAGGAGTTCGACTCCTCCAGAAGATTTCCATGCCGACTCCACAAGCTCGTCGATCAGCTCCCGCGTCGTCTCCGACTGAGCCGTGCTCACGATTGTCGGCTGCTTCCCGAACAGGAAATCGATCATCGCGTGCACACGCCAGGCGATGTCGTTCTCGATCACAACCTCGCGCCGCTCCGCGTACCGGTCGTCACCGATAACGCCGATGCGCCCGCCCGTTACACGCGCCGGCAGTCCCTCTTCCTGCGCGAGCCGGCGGATCGATTTCGCCAAGCCGTCAGCGCCCACGCCCGTCGTGTGGATGGCAGGGTTCCTGTAGTACGCCCAAAACCGCTCGAGTTCCGACGCTCTCTGCTCATGCCCGCGGATCAGGTGATCCACGAGAGCCGGGTCGAGCCCCACCGCCGCCCCCGGCCTTGCTTCCCCGTCCTGCCTGCCACCCACACTTGCCATCCGAGACCCCCTCGCTTGCGAGAGCCGCATCAGGCAAGCCCTCTATAAAACAGGTCCCAAGACACTTCTGAGCGCACAAACACGGAAACACAAACGCGGCACTGCGCACAACTCCTTGTCGCACAACGATTAGAAAAATCTGAAATATCGCACACCGACCCCGCCGACCACCAATCCGCCGTGCGCGCACCGCTCGCCACCGCGCGCACAGCCAAGGCGATACAACTCAACCCTGATTGTTCGAGTGAGAGATCAGTCCTCGATCGGTTCAACCCGAGAGTACTGATCCAGGTTCAGCGTCACGATCTCGCCGTCGGCTTTCTCGATCTCGAGGCGCTCGAGCCAGAGCTTGTGGTCCTTCGAGTGCGCAAACCACGACCCGGTCTTGCCCTGCCCGAACGACACGATCGTCCCCTCGACGGTCGCGATCTGCGAGCCGCTCAAGCGGGGGATCTGCTGCGTCACACGCACTTTCTGGCCGACCTGATACTGCTGCTGCTCGTTCATGAGAGGCCAGTATAGCCCGCCGCCCGCTCAGCCCGCGTCGACCAGCCCCTGCACCTCGTCCAGGATCGCCCCCGCACGCTCGGCGGTCGGCGCCTCGGCGATGAGCCTCAGAATCGGCTCCGTGTTGCTCGCCCGGACATGCACCCACGAGCGGTCCGAATCGAAGTCCACCCGCACGCCGTCTTGCGTATCCACACGCTCGCTCTTGTAGTGAGCCGCCAGCCGCTCGATCGCGGGCCGGGCGTCCTCCTTCTTTGCCAGGGGCTGCTTCCGCTTGACGATCGCGTAACTGGGCACATCCGCCACGAGCTCGCTCACCGTCTTGCGCGTCCGCGCCATGAGCGACAGCACCAGCGCCATCGACGAGAGCGAATCCCGCACATACGTCACCTTGGGCCAGATCACCCCGCCGTTGCCCTCGCCCCCCAGGACGACGTTCTTGCCTTCCTTCTTCAGCCGCTTCATCGCCTCGACGACATTCGCCTCGCCCACCGCGGTCCGGACGACACTCGCGCCATACCTCGCAGCGACATCGTCGATCATCCTTGAAGTCGAGAGATTCGCGCAGAGCACGACATCCCCGCTCTCTTGCGCATCATCCTGTTTGCCTTTCATGGCTTCGAGCACCGACAGCGCGCAGAGCACGAGCGTGTACTCCTCGCCGATGTAGCCGCCCTTCTCGTCCACGATCGCCAGCCGATCACCGTCCGGATCCTGCGCGAACCCGACATCCGCCTTCAGCCCCGGCACCGCGTCGCACAAACCGCCCTCGCCAGAGAGGTTCTCTTCGGTGGGTTCTGGCGTGTGGGGGAATATGCCGGAATCGTCCGCAAACAGGTGATGCAATTCGACATTTAGCTCTCGATCGAAGAAATGTGGCACAATCACCCGGCCAGATGCATTCACCGAATCAACGACCACGCGCCAAGACGGCTTGCCAGGACCGAGCAATGGACGATCACGATGCGGATCATCTATTTGGTGACCAAGAGTCATCTGCACCTGATCACCGACCTCGACTCTGTGAAGATCAGACGCACCAGAATACACTTTGCGCTCTCCACAATTTGCTGATTCAAACTTATCATCTGATCGATAGAGCTCGATGATTTCATTGGCAACGGAAGCTGGCGGCGCAGCACCATCAACCAACAACTTGATGCCATTCCATTCCTGCGGATTGTGACTCGCGGTAATCACCACACCAGCTTCAATGAAGTGCCCGCACTGGATCACACACCCCACCGTCGGGGTCATCTGCGTGTCGGCTTCGTGAACATCATTCCCGGATTGCAGCAAACCCTCGATTACCGCTTCATAGATAGTTTCACCACCAGCGCGACCGTCCCGCGCCACCATCACATTGCCGCCCTGAAGCCACGTCCCAAATGCCGCCGCATACCGCGTCGCCACCTCCGGCGTCAGGCTCTTCCCCACGATCCCCCGAAGCCCACTCACTCCAAGCATCAGCGGCGCATCACCCATCTCGATCTCCATCCGCCCTGCCACCCGTCCGGGGGCCTTCTTCACAGAATCGCAACCTTCGTCAAACGCTCACATCCCCGGGGGCTCTGACCACCCTACCCTAGTCCCATGTTCACGATCACCGTCCAGTCGACCTTCTCCGCCGCCCACGCCCTCTCGATCGCGGGCCAGAAAGAAACCCTCCACGGCCACGACTTCGTCACGACCGTTGAAATCCAGGGCGACCGCCTCGATCAGGACGGCCTCGTCTGCGACTTCCACACCGCCAAGGCCGCCCTCGAGGCCATCCTCGACGAGTTCAACAACTCCAATCTGAACGAGATCGGGCCCTTCAACCAGCCCGCCGGGGGCATCAACCCCACTGCCGAGAACATCGCCAAATACATCTACTCCGAGATGCACTCGCGCCTCGATGCTGCGCTCGAACCGCACGCCAAAGTCACCGCCGTCAGCGTCACCGAATCGCCAGGCTGCGCCACCACCTACCGGCCGTAACTGTCTGGCCGCAATAACCCCTACCCGGCTCACTGCTCCTCGTGAGCCTTGCCGAGCCCCTCGAGCACATCGTCCAACTCCCAGGGCACCCCCTGCCCGGCGATCGAGTTGCAGATCCGATCGACATGCACGTGGCTGTTCTCGATGAACACCTTCGCGCGGTTCTGGCTCCCGCCGCACGCGGTCCCCGCAATGTACACACCCGGCACCGATGACTCCATCGTCGTTCGATCGAGCACGGGCCGCTCCACCTCACCGGTCAGCTCGACCCCGAGTTGATCGAACAGCGTCCGGTTCTGCAGATACCCGGTCAGCATCAGCACGTCGTCAGCAGCAACCCGCTCGCCCGAATCGAGCTCAACATCTTCAGCCGCCACGCGCACGACGTTCGTCCCGGGCATGAAACCGATCCGCCCCTTCTCGATGAGCCACTCGAGCTCGGGCAGCACCCAGTACTTGATCCGGTCCGAATCGAACCGCTCGCCCCTGTAGCAGATCATCACGTGCGCCCCGGCTCTGTAGAGCCTGATCGCCGCTTCCGCTGCGGAGTTCTTCCCGCCCACGATCACGACGCGCCTACCGAAGTAGCGGGTCACATCTTCCAGATAATGACTCACGTGCGGCAGGTCCTCGCCCTCGCACCCGACCAGCCGACCCCGGTGCATGTTCCCGATCGCGAGCACGACATGCGACGCCTTCACCTCGTGCCCCTCACCGAACCCCGCGCCGGGATCGCTCGGCCCGCCGACACCCTCGGCGCTGCGCCGGTAGCGCAGCACGAACCCAGCATCGGTTCGCTCGATCTTTTCAACGCGCGTGAATGTGCGCACATCGAGCGAGAACTGCTTGACGACATCCACGAGGTACGCCTGGTACGCCTCACCAGTCACCTTGCCCTGATCGGGCGTGGACAACGGCACGCCGCACACCGCGATCCGCTCCGGGCTCGAGAAAAACTTGGTCCCCGGCGCCCACCACGCGAACGTGTGCCCGACCCTGCCCGCTTCAAGGTGCGCAACCGACTTGCCCGCCTTCGAGAGAGCCGCGTTCAGCTCGATCCCGATCGGTCCGCCGCCCACAATCGCTACATCTACGTTGTGCATGCACGAGGGTACGCCGAGAACCGGATGTCCCTCTGAGTTCGATCAGTACTGCTTCACCACGCCGCCGAGCCTGCGAATCGGCACGCTCACGAGCGAGGTGATCTGGACCATGTCTTCCTGAAGCCTTTTGCCCTCGGTCGTGAGCACCTCGGCTGTCGGGATCTTCGTCGAGATCGGCAGGTTGATCCTGGCTGGCTGCTGCGCCGCCCAGTCGTGATTATTCACGGTGTTCTGCGAGGGCCAGAGCACGATCGCAAGCGCGATCGCAGCCATCGCTGCGCAACCACCGAAACAGAGCGCGACACGCGATACCGCGGACTGCGAACCGGCCTGAGGCTCCGAACCGACGCGCGACATGACCCGCGTCCTGACCCAGCCGGGCGGCTCGGTCTCGGCTGGCCTCTGCCCACGCAGTCGGCTTTCAATATCAACCCGTTCCATCAAGCACCCCGCTTTCTGGACCATTCTCTTCTTAGTGCCTCTTCCAGACGCGCCCGCGCCCGGTGCAGACACACACGCACCCCCACCGCCGACTTCCCCGTCACCCTCGCGATCTGCTTGGGCTCGAGGTCTTCTACATACCGAAGCCATACCGCTTCGAATGAAACATCATCGAGTACCTCTCGTGCTGCTTTCCAGACATCAGGAAGCACCTCGTCACGCCCGGCTTCAACTGCGCGCCCAGAATCGCGCGTCATGTCCCGGCGGTCGCGCTGGCGCCGACGCACGACGTTCACCGATTCTCTGTGCGCGATTGAGAAGAGCCACGTCGAGAACCGAGCCGTGGGCCTGAACCTGGGCATCGCGCGCCAGGCACGCAGCAGGCTCTCCTGCGTCACCTCAGCCGCGTCGTGTTCACACCTCAGACGCACGAGCACGAACCGGTACACCCGCCGCTCCCACCGCGTCACGAGCACACCGAACGCGGCCTGATCACCACCCGCAGCGAGCACCGCCAGATCCTCGTCCGGACGATCGCCGCCCGCGCACACGACCGCGCCGGGCTCTCGCCCAGACGCAGCCGTCTCGCGTTCGGTGATCAGAGCCGTGCTCAGGGGATACCTCCCGAGCGGGTTGGCTCTTTACCAATCGTCGTCATGGTCGTCCTCGCCGTGATACTCGGGATCACCAATGTTGATATCGACATTCGAGGCCTCCGATGCTTCTTCGAGAAACTCCACGACCTCTTCCGCGTCGTGCGTGAGTTCGATGTACACGGTGCTGCCTTCCACGTCGAACGAGAACCCCTGGGCGACCCTCATCACCTCACGGAGTTCTTCGTCGTCCGCCGCCGCGAGGTTCCCGATCGCGAGCAGACCCTGTGCGATGCTCACGATCGAACGTGCGTTCTCGTCGTCGCCCGTGTCGAGCGCGCCCTGGAAGTACGCCTCCCCGTCCTCCTCGCCCACACGCATCCGGAGCGACCGCGCATCGCCCAGCACACGGGAGGCCTTCTCGTCAACATCCAGACCGTCGAGCGTGTTGGTCGAGATGTACGCGATCGTGCCGTCGCGCCAGCCGCCTCTTGGCATCAGATCAGTGTCGCCTCTGCCCTCATCGAACAGACCCAGCGCATCGTCGAACGTACCAGAGTCGAACGCGATGATCCAAGCGACGTTGCGTCCCTTCTCGACAAGACCGGCGTACCCGCGGCCTGCATCGTCAAGCGGGAACGACCACGCGTCGTGGCCCCGAACCTGCCGGTGCCTGATCTCGTCTCCCATACCCTCGTGCAAGGCGATCCCGTGGAGCATGGATCCCCAGCCGGAAATCTGATCGTCGCCGTACAGGATCACGCACATGTCCTCGGCGCCGTCACCGCCCTCGATATCAAGCGACGTGCCGTACGCCGTGAGACCGAACACCCCGCCCTCTGGCCCGGGCCAGAAGTTGGGCATGACCTCACGGATGTCCTCAAAGTCGTCGGTCTCAGCCGAGATCATCTGCATCAGGAACTCGCCGATCTCGGTGTCGGCGACCGCGTCCAGATCCACGTGCACCATCCAGCCCGCGTCGGGGTCGATGTGCTTCTCAACCGGAGGCCCGGCGACCGCCGAACCAGCCCCAAACGCCAGACCCGCACACGCAAGTGTCAATGCTCGACGCATCGTCAACTCCTTCGATAGCCCCGCCTTCACCCGGCTCCCAATCGGCCGTCCGGAGGGTCTAACGAGCTCACACCGCGAGCGTTACTCACGCCATCGTGTATACACCAAACCACTGTCATTGCTGCATAATCACGCGCGGACGTTGCGATACACCAGCCTATAGTCAGACCCGTCCAGTCACCACCCTCTCACACGGAGCTCACTCGTGGCGAACACCACCATCAACGTCCAGGAAGTCCTCGGAGCTGACGCCGACAGCCTCCTCAACCACACCTCCAAGACCATCACCAAGGACCGCCTCTACCTCCCCTCACCCACATTCGTCGACGACGTCTTCAGCCAGAACGACCGCTCGCCCAACGTCCTCCGCAACATGCAGACCATGCTCAACCACGGCCGCCTCGGGGGCACCGGGTATGTCTCCATACTCCCCGTCGACCAGGGCATCGAACACTCAGCCGGCGCCAGCTTCGCGCCAAACCCCGACTACTTCGACCCAGAGAAGATCGTCCAGCTCGCCATCGAGGGCGGCTGCAACGCCGTCGCCTCGACCTACGGCGTCCTCGGCGCCGTCGCGCGCAAGTACGCACACAAGATCCCATTCATGGTCAAGTTCAACCACAACGAACTCATGACCTACCCCAACACCTTCAACCAGATCCCCTTCGGCACCATCAAGCAGTGCTGGGACATGGGCGCCATCGCCGTCGGCGCGACCATCTACTTCGGCAGCGAAGAGTCCGAGCAGCAGATCCAGTACGTCGCCGACATGTTCGCAGAAGCACACGAGCTGGGCATGGTCACCGTCCTCTGGTGCTACATCCGCAACAGCGCGTTCAAGGTCAACGGCGTCGACTACCACTCGTCCGCCGACCTCACCGGTCAGGCCAACCACCTGGGCTCGACCATCCAGGCCGACATCGTCAAGCAGAAGCTCCCCACCAACAACGGCGGCTTCAACGCCCTCAACTCGGGCGACTCGTCCTACGGCAAGTTCCGCAAGGAGGTCTACACCGAGCTCGCCGGATCCGACGAATCGGGCCAGGGCGGCCACCCCATCGACCTCTGCCGCTACCAGCTCGTCAACCAGTACATGGGCCGCGTCCCGCTGATCAACTCGGGCGGCGAGTCCAAGGGCGACAGTGACCTCGCCGACGCCGTCCGCACCGCGGTCATCAACAAACGCGCCGGCGGCATGGGCCTCATCTCGGGCCGAAAGGCATTCCAGCGCCCCATCAAGGAAGGCGCCGAACTGCTCCAGGCGATCCAAGACGTGTACCTCGATGAGCGTGTGACGATCGCCTAATTGATTTCTGACAATCTACTTCACACGGAATACCCGCGATCCTCGCGGGTATTCTCTTTCCATGCACATCGCCATCGCCCAGATCGCTCCCGTCCCCCTCGACCGCGCCGCGACACTCAACAAGGCAGCCAGCGCCATCCGCGAAGCCTCGGCCAGTGGTGCCAAGCTCGTCGCGTTCGGCGAGACCTTCGCCCCCTGCTACCCCTTCTGGCTGAGCAGGACCGACTCGGCTCGCTTCGACGCAACCGACCAGAAACACCTGCACGCGCGGTACCTGCAGGAAGCGATCGACATCGAGGCGGGCGACCTCGCGCCGGTCACCGAAGCCGCGCGCGAGACGGACACCGCCGTCGTCATCGGCATCGCCGAGCGCCCGGCGGACAGAGGCTCGCACTCCGTCTTCGCATCCTGCGTCACCATCAGCCCGACGGGCGAGGTCGCGTCCGTGCACCGCAAGCTCATGCCCACCTACGAAGAGCGCCTCTGCTGGACACCAGGCGACGGCAACGGGCTGCGCACGCATTCCTTCCTCCCGCCCTTCACGCTGGGCAGCCTCAACTGCTGGGAGAACTGGATGCCTCTGCCGCGCGCTGCCCTCTACGCGCAGGGCCTCGACCTGCACGTCGCCATCTGGCCCGGGAGCCTCGCCAACACGCAGGACATCACCCGCTTCATCGCCCGCGAGTCGCGCAGCTACGTCATCAGCGCCTCGACCATCCTCCGCCCGATGGACATCCCACAGGACTTCCCCGAGCGCCAGCGCATCCTCGAAAGCACCGAGACCCCCGAAGACGGCTTCATCCACAACGGGGGCAGCTGCATCGCCGCCCCCGACGGCTCATGGCTCGTCGAACCCATCACGCACCGCGAGCAGATCATCACCGCCGAGATCGACCACGCCCGCGTGCTCGAAGAACGCCAGAACTTCGACCCCGCCGGACACTACTCGCGCCCGGAAGTCCTCAAGCTCTCGCTCGACCGCGCACGTCACTCGGCGATCGATATCAATGACCATTAGCTGAAGAGCAATCAGCCCCGCACAGGTACAAGGCAGATCAGCTTCTGGCTAGGCATATCTACCGGTGCTATGCGTTCCTCACAGAAGCCCAGGATTGCGTTCTCGATCTCAACCAGCGTGTCGCGCAGGAACGCACGATATTCGCTGTTACCAGATGCACTGCCCAGCTGTGACACCCTCGTTCGGACCTGATCGAAATGTTTACGCGTTCCCTCGTCCGAGCCATCGATTCCCATCGGATCATTGGCGAACACACATATCGGTCTGATTCCGGCAATCCGCAACCCAGCGTTCGCGAGCCGCCGATGCCACTCGTATCTGCTTCGGACTTTCATCCACTCTGTGCGCATCGTTGACCTTGGTAAATAGTCTGTCAGAAATACTCGCCCGCCGGGCGCGAGATGACGACGCAGATTGACGAGAGCCGAGTCGAACTTGTCATCTTCAGGAATATGAAACAGCACATTGGCTATGTTCACCAAATCAAACCGCTGACCGATGTCGAGACCCTGCTGGGTGATATCCGCTACTTGGAAAGAGACCCCCGCCTCAGAAGCGAGATCTGTCTCTTGCATCAACCCAATCGAAGAGGAGGCATAGTCGACACCGACAAGTTGTTTCGGACAGAGGACGCGATGAAGAAACCGGATCCATCGCCCCGAGCCGCAACCAATGTCCATGACCCGGCAGCCCCGCGCGATCCCGCAGTCCTCAAAGAACTGCTCAAAGATAGGCTCGCAAACCGCAACTTCTACAGGGTTCGCGTAAGCCATCGATTCCTGAGCCGATGTCTCGACACTCCTCCAGTGCTCTTCGTAGTACGCTTTGATATCGCCTTGAGTCATCGGCATGGCACCGTCTCCATAATGACGAAAGCATCGACAAAACCGAACTCATTGCTTGATTCGTATCCCGAGTGGACGATAACGCCGGCTCATTAATCACTCGGTGGCGTACCCGGCTGCCCGATCGGTTTTTCACCGCGCAGCCTTCGGAGCAGATCCGTCTGGATTCTGCTGTCGAGCGACACCATGTGATGGCTCAGAAACACCCGGCCCGCCGTCCAGATTGGATCTTGACCAACCGGCGCCGCCTTCGTCGCGCCGACCCACGAGTCGTTCAGCACCGCGTACGGCACGACCTCATAGCCCCTAGACGCGAACGACTCGTCCATCACCCTGAGAAAGTCCGACCCCGGGATCATCGCGCGCGTTGCGCTGTCCAGATGTATGTCCTCCGCGAGCTTCGCACCGCGATGGGGTGTGGCGAGCGTGTACAGCGTCCCGATACGGAGCCTCTTCCCGCCCGGCTCGCCGCGCAGCTCGGGGTCGCTCGCAGCCAGACGCGCCACGAGCCCGCCCATCGAAACCGCGACGACATCCACCTCGCTCGTCCACTTCGAATCATCCGAAGGAAACCGATCTTCAACCCTGGCCACAGCGCGCCTCGCGGGTTCCTCGACGGACCCGGACCACACGTACGCGAGCGTCGCGATCTCACCGGAATCAGCCCCGGTGTGCCGACGAATCGTGCGCTTCAGCCTGCTCGCAACGAGAGATGGTGAGCGGTACCCGCTCAGCACCAACACCGGACGCTCAAGCCCCACCGGGTTGTCGCGCATCCGCTGGCGATCCGAGAGAATCTCCTCGTGTGTCGCCGGAAAGTCGGGATTGAGGCGCTCGAGCTGCACGCAACCACCGACAGTCAGACACGACAGGGCCAACCCGACAAGGCAGCAAGCTCTCTGCATGAATCCAGTCTCCCGCTGCGATCATACAAAGAGCCGACCCCAAAACGGGCCCGCCATGCGCAGTTCCGCGATGGAAGAACGGGATTCAACCCGCGCGTGTACGCCACGACTCGAGCGTCTGCCTCTCGATCTCAGGGTCGAGTCCGCCCCTAACGCGCTGCTTCCACTGCGCGTAGAACTCCTCGCCCCGCTCCTCTGCGAGCTCGGGCCCGCGCGTCTTGTAATACTCCAGCGTCGCCCGAACAGTCTCATCGATCGAGCGGATCGTCATACCCGCCTTCGTCGCCTTCGAGCAGTCCGTCATCCCGAATCCGGCGTACCCCTCAAGCGTTGTCGGCACCCAGCAGGGCAGCTGCTGCCAGGGCTGAATACCACGCCCGGTCAGGAAGTCGGCGTCGATCCACTCGATCTCCGTTCCCGCGTCGGCGACCTTCACGCTCGCGTTCAGCAGATCGCCCATCGTGTAGTGCCCAGCCGGGCTGATCGCGTTGTACTCACCGGTCAGATTCTTCTCGATGCTCAGCACGATGAAGTCCGCAAGGTCGCGCACATCGATGATCTGCGTCGGATCGTCAGGCGACCCCGGACCGATCATCGTCCCGCCCTCTGACGCGCGCACGGGCCAGTACGTAAACCGCCCCGTCGTGTCGCGAGGCCCAACGATGAGACCGGGCCTGATGTTCGCCACCTTGCCAGGCATCCCCGCGTCCGCGGCCTGCTCGCATCGCGCTTTCATTGCGCCGTAATGAACGCCAACCTCGCGGTGCGTCTTGATGCCCGCCGCGACCTCGTCCGTCACCTCGGCAAGCTGCGCAGACTCGTCCGCCCCGGCCTCGTCGCTGCTGGCATACACAGATACCGTCGAGACCAACGCGTAGTGATCCACCGAACCCGAAATCACCTTGATCATGTCCGTCACAACGCTCGGCACGTACGCGAACGTATCAATCGCGCTGTGCCACTTCCGGCCCTCGGCGACCGCGCTCTCAAGAGACGCCAGGTCCGAGTACCGATCGCCCTGTAGATGCTCAAGTTCCGGGAACATGTCCGGACCCGTCTGCCCCCGGTTAAAGAGCGTCACCTCGTGACCACGCTCCTGCGCCCGCCAGACGACGTGCGGCCCGAGGAACCCCGTCCCGCCCAGCATCAGCAGCTTCAGCTTCTTGTCCGCCGGCTGCGCCATCCTGCCCCTCATCTGAGCCATCGCCGAGGGCGAAAGACCCATCACCGCCGCCGCCGCGGCTGTCCCCGCGGCCTGGCCCAAAAACGCCCTACGCGTGCTCCTGCCTGTCATGCGTCATCCCCTTGTCGAGTCGTTGGCCCGCTGCTTCATCTCTACTACCGACGAACCCGCCCTGCGTTTCTGCAACACACCCAATCCGAGCGCCAGAGCCACCCAGCACGCCGCCATGGGCATCGTCGAGACCGCGATCGCGCCGACCGATGCCACGCCGAGCGCCTTGAGCCCTGCCTCGGTCCCCACGCCGGCGACATCGCCCGCGCGGTACACAAACATGTCCACGACCGTCTTCGCCTTGTACTTCTCGCTCTCACTGAGCACCGAGAAAAGCGTCTCTCGCGCGGGCCTCACGAACGCGTACCGGCTCGCCGAGTGGAAGCCCTGGAAGATCGCGAAGGTCCCCCAGACCAAAACATCAGACCCAGAGCCCACCAGCCAAACCGCCGTAAACCCAGCAACGGTGAGTACAGGAAGTACACAGAGCGTCCCGCCAACACCAATCAACTTGATCAGCCTGCTCGTCACGAACAACTGGAAGCAGAGCGTGGCAACCTGCTTCCACACATCGAGCTGCGCAAAAAGCTTGATCCTGCTCGAAAGCTCCTCTTCCCTGTCCACCACGAGTTCAACACCCGTGAAATACACGATGGTCGAGCTCACAGCAACCATCCCGACGTACATCGCGATCAGCAGCAGGTAAGGCGACTTCGAGACCGCAACAAGACCATCGATCAGATTGCCGCCCACAGCGTGGGGCGTGCGCCGAGGCTTGTCGCTCGTGCCCTGCGCCATCCACTTGTCGAGCACAATCATCACTCGGACAGCTAGCTCGAACAGCAAGATCGAGAAGAGCATCAGCCATACTGGCCCGCTCATCCACGCGGGCCCGAAGCCCTCGAGCCGCTCGCCGAGTGTCCAGGGCACACTCGCGCCCGCGAGCGCACCGAGCGTGCCGCCCACACCGATCACTGGATAGAGCCTCTTCGCCTGATCGAGTCTCCAGATGTCAGCCATGTACGCCCAGAAGATGCTCGTCACGAACATATTGAACACGCTGAACCAGACATAGAACACCCGGCCCGCGTGCTGCTTGATCTCATCGCCCATCACACCGCGCGCCACCGCGAAGCCGACAAGGCACAGCATCACAACGCGAAACCCGATCGGCAAGAACCGGCGCCGATCCATCCGCGAAACGAGCCCACCGAACAGGATCGCCACCACGAGCGACACGAGCGCCGTCAGCACGAACAGCCCCCGCAGCTCGTCCATACCCCGCTCGACACCCATCGCCTCTCGCACGGGCCTGAGCATCATCACTGCAAAGAGCACAAAGAAAAAGAAAAGACCAGATAACAGCGCCGGCTTATCTTCATCCGGCGTTACCTGGATGAGCCAGCCAACACGCCCCCCTTTGTCCGCTCCGCTCTCCACGTGACCCGTTCTAATTCATCTGTGTCTTCAGGTTGCACCGCGACAAAATCAGGGCGCTTTAGGACCTACGCTCGCACGTGAGCTTACAGAAACCAGCGCAAATCAGCACCGAACCGCCGCTGAAGCCCGAGTCTAGCTTCTACTTCGGCTGGCTCATGCTCCCGGTCGCCACGCTCATGACCATCTGCACCCTTCCCGGGCAAACCGTCGTCGTCAGCCAGTTCAACACCGCGTTCCGTACCGACCTCGGGCTCACCAAGCAATCGCTCAGCCTCGCGTACCTCATCGGAACGCTGACCGCCTCGCTCCCGCTCACCTACGTCGGCAAGGTCTCCGACAACCTCGGCCCACGGGTCACCACCGCGATCGTCGTCGCGGGGTTCACCCTCGCGTGCCTCACCGTGGCCAGCGCGCACAACATCGCAGCCCTCACGCTCGGGTTCTTCATGATCAGGTTCCTCGGACAGGGCGCACTGGGCATGCTCGGCTCCCACCTCCTCGCGCTCTGGTTCGAGAGGCGGCTGGCAACCGTCGAATCGATTAAACACGCCGGGATGAGCCTCGCCGGCGCCGCGTCACCGCTGGTCGTGGTCTGGCTCATCAGCGCGACGACATGGCGCTCCGCCTACGCCATCCTCGGCATCACCGTCGCCGTGCTCATCCTGCCGCTCGTCGCGACCCTCTTTCGGAACAGGCCCGAGGACATCGGTCAGCACCTTGACAACGAACCGCCTGAGTACCACGACCGTTGGCACGACATCCACGAAGCGAAGGTCGCCCCCGAAGCCCAAGTCGCTTTCACACTCAAGCAGGCCCGCTCCACGCTCGCCTTCTGGTGCGTGTCGCTGCCGGGCATCCTCTCGGGGCTCGTCGGCACCGCGATGCTGTTCCATATCCAGCCCATCCTCGAGGGTGCTGGCGTCGAGGGCTTCGTCAGAGCCGGTGCGCTGTCAGCCACGTGGTGGTCCATCGTCCTCTTCATCTCCATCGTGGTCTCGGGCCCGATCGCCGACCGCGTCCACCCTGGGATTCTCTTGCCGATCTCGGGACTGCTTACCGCACTCTCGATCGTTATCATGGCGCTCGCACAATCCGAGATCGCCGTCATCGCATCGATGGCTGTATTCGGAGCCGCGCAGGGCATCGCCATCTCCACCTCGGGTCCGACCATCGCACGCTACTTCGGAAGGAAGCACCACGGCTCTATCCGAGGCTTCATGACCACCCTCATGGTCGCCGGGACCGCGCTCGGGCCCTACCTGATCGCGATCGGCGAGCAACTCTCGGGAGGCTCTTTCCGCCCCCCGCTGCTCGCAGCAGCGGCCGTCGCCGTTCTGATAGCCGCGCTCTCTGCAAAAACGACCACTCCCCCCACACCCCAGGAATAAGACAGACTCGGACCGGGTTTCTCTCGGGCCCCGCTATAAGCACGCCCCAAACCTGAGACAGGAACCTCATTATGCCCTCCGACAAGCACACCTCCCGCATTGAGACCCTCCGCCAGCGAACAGTCGAGCTCGCACAACTCGCCGCCTTGGGCGCGCTTGTCTGCGCCGTGCCCGCCGCTGCTGCCCAGACCAGCCAGAAGAGCCAACCAGAAATGAAGCAAGCCGAGACCGACAGACCGCTCGAAGCCCAGCTGAAGGAGATGTCCGAGGGCTTCGCCAAGAGAGCAGACCAATCAACCATCGATCTCTACACGCAAGCCATCGAAAGCCTTGAGAAATCCGGCGCCCTCGACAAAACACTCAAGGTTGGCGACGTAGCGCCCAACTTCGAACTCCCAAACGCAACAGGAGAAACAATAACACTCAACTCGCTGCTCGCCGAAGGACCCGTCATCCTTACCTTCTACCGAGGCGGCTGGTGCCCCTACTGCAACATCCAGCTCCGCGCCTACCAGAACAACATCGAGACGTTCGAGTCCTACGGCGCACAGCTCGTTGCTATCTCCCCCGAGAAACCAGACAACACACTGAGCACCACCGAGAAGAACGAGCTCGAGTTTGCCGTGCTCTCCGACGAGCAGAACACCGTCGCCGATGAGTTCGGGCTCCGCTACGAGATCGACCCAACCCTCGCCGAGCGCTTCGGTCCGATGCTCGAACAAGTCAACGGCGACAACTCACACACACTCCCGCTCACCGCGACCTACATCATCGACACCAACAGCGTCATCCGCTTCGCCGAGGTGACCGCTGACTACAAGCTCCGCGCCGAACCAGCGGATGTGATCGCCGCGCTCAAGACGATCAACTAACAACGAACCGCAACCCACCCCCCTTCATCGGGCCCGAGCCTCGACCCAGGCCGGGCCCTCTTTCCATTGGCGATAGGATGTTGCTCCATCAGAAAGGCTTCAGTCCATGCGCCTCAGAACAAAGCTGTTCATCATCCTGATCCTGCTCTCGATCGGCCCGCTCATCATGACAGGCCTGCTCACCAGAGCGAACCTCGAATCCTGCAGCGTCGATGTCGCATCGGACACTCGACAGTCTGTCGAGCAGATCGTCGAGATCGCGCGCACACGCTACGTCGACCTCTACGCCACGACATTCGACCGTGACAGGATCCTGATCGAATCAACCGTCCGCCGAACAGCTGACACTCTCGAGCAGATCTACCTCATCGATGAAATCGAGACCGATTCGCTGCCCACGCCAGATGCCGTCTACTTCTCGACCGACTACGACAACCCCGAAACAAGACCAGAGAACATGGTCACCGACCCGCGGCAGTTCGTTCAACTCGACGACGGGTCACAGAGGCTCTTCCCCATCAGCCGCCAGCACCCCGTGTTCGTCAGGGGCGAGGGCGATGACGACTCCATCAACAAGGACATCAGGATGCTCGCCGCGCTCACACCGGAGCTCATCGCGGGGAGCGCATCGCCGAGCGAGAAGCCCTGGCTCCTCAGCGTCTACGCGAGCCTCGAAGACTCGGGAACGCACATCTCGTACCCGGGCAAGGGCGGCTACCCAGAGGACTACGACCCGAGACAACGCCCGTGGTTCGAAGCCGCGATCGGCAGCGAGACCGGGCTCCGCTGGATCGGACCGATTATCGACGCACCAACCGGCCAGGTCCGGATGACGTGCGCCGCCGCAGCGTACAGACCCGACGGCACAGTCATTGGTGTCGTCGCCGCGGACATGCTTATGCTCGATATGCTCGATGAAATCGACCTCCCGGAGGACATGGCGGGCGCCGTCAACATCATGCTCGCCACGCTCGACAACAAGGGCGTGCTCATCCACGCCAAGTCCGAATACGCCCAGCAAGGCGGCAAGAACAACGCCCCGATCCAGCTCGAGTATCTCAAGGCCGACCACCAGGCGCAAACAGATGCACTCATCAATCTCATGCGCGCCGAAAGCCACGGCTCGCTCGACTACGTCCTGGACGGCAGAGTCTGGATCCTTTCATACCAACGCCTGATCAACCAAGACTCCTACGTCATCGTCGCAATCGCGCGCGAAACCATTGACGCGATCGCGAACAACGTGCAAGACGAGGTCGCCGACGTCTTCACAGACACGCTCTCGAGCAACGCAGCCATCGGCGCCACGATCCTCGGGATCGCCGTCGCGGTTTCGTTCTTCGGCGCAAGATCGGTCACCAGGCCAATCATGAACCTGACCAACACCGCGACTGCAATCTCCGAGGGAGACCTCGACGCAACCGCCGACATCAACACCGGAGACGAGATCGAAACGCTCGCCCGCACGTTCAACGAGATGATCCCCAAACTCCGCGACAGACTCGCCGTCCGCGAGTCGCTCATGCTCGCGATGGAGGTCCAGCAGAACCTGCTCCCAAGCGCACCACCCACCATCCAGGGCGTCGATATCGCAGCACGGAGCATCTACTGCGACGAAACGGGCGGTGACTACTTCGACTTCTTCGAACTCGAACAGATCGATCCAAACAAGCACGCCATCGTCGTGGGCGATGTCACAGGTCACGGCATCGCGGCCGCACTCCTCATGACCACCGCGCGCGCACTCCTTAGAAGCAGAGCATCTGACTCCGACGAGATCGCAGACGTCCTAAGCCGCGTCAACCGCAACCTCGCCCGCGACACGAGGCCGGGCCACTTCATGACGCTGTACTACCTCCTCATCGACCCGCCCGCCGGAACCGCAGCTTGGGTCAGCGCAGGGCACGACGCCGCGATCATCTACAACCCAAGCGACGACTCGTTCAGCGAGTACACAGGCCAGGACATCCCGCTCGGCATCGAGGCAGAGTGGCAGTTCAACGAGTCCTCGGCAAAGCTCCCTGCCGCAGGAGGTGTCCTGCTCATCGGAACCGACGGCATCTGGGAAGCCCGCAACGGATCGGGCGACATGTACGGCAAGGACCGGCTCCGCGAACTCATGAAGTCGCACGCCAGGGACAACTCTGATCAGATCGCCCAGGCCATCCTCGATGACGTCGTCCAGTTCCGCGAGGGCACACCCCAAACCGACGACATCACTCTCGTCGTGCTCAAAGTCGTCTGAGGCACTCAACACCCTCAACTCCCACCCGGTAACGGGGGCAACCCATCCCAATCAACACAGAATTCCGAGCTCAAAAAGAGGCCAACCGCAGAACCGGCGCTTCGATTTTCGACACAACTATCCCCGATTCCAAAAACCACCGATAGACCTGCATCGAACGGGTGCCCAACATGTCGGGAGCATTCACAAGGCCAGAATCACGGAATCCAATCCATGGACACACACAAGATCCCAACCGCTGCAGAAGGTCTCCCGCTTGAGCCGGGCGAACGGCTCCTAAGAGGCTTCCAACGCTTCGGCAGGCTCGCCGCAGCCGGCGGTATCACCCTCATCGTCATGACCGTGATCGCTCTCGTCTGGGCCAACAGCGCCTGGTACGACGCCTACGCGTACATCTTTAAGGACATGGGAGTCCATCTGGAGATCGGCAACTGGCATCTCCCCCATATCCATAACCTCGCCTACTTCATTAACGACGCCCTCATGGCGATCTTCTTCCTCTATGTCGGTCTCGAAATCAAGCGTGAACTCCTTGTAGGTGAGCTCAGATCTGTCAAACGCGCCACGCTCCCGATCGCAGCAGCGATCGGCGGCATGGTGATCCCCGCGCTTATCTACTTCGGCATCAACTCAGCCATGACCGTCACCGGTCCCGACGGCGAAGTCGTCAACACCATGAAGGGCTGGGGCGTGCCCATGGCGACCGACATCGCCTTCGCCCTCGGCATCCTCACCCTCCTGGGCTCTCGCGCACCGCTCTCGCTCAAAGTCTTCCTGACGAGCCTCGCGATCGTCGATGACCTCGGTGCACTCCTCGTCATCGCCATCTTCTACACCGAAGAACTCAAGACCAACTTCCTCTTCCTCTCCGCTGGCACCGTCGGCTTCCTCTTCGTGCTCAACGCGCTCCGCTTCCGCCACCCGCTCTTCTACATCGTCCCGGGCATCGCGCTCTGGGTCTTCGTCCTCTCCAGCGGCATCCACGCAACCATCGCGGGTGTCCTTCTCGCAGCGACCGTCCCCGCCAGTGCCCGTGTGAAGCGAGAACGCTTCCTCAAGGCTTCACGCAAGGCACTCGACCACTTCGAGAAGGCAGGCGACGACGGCTCAACCCCACGCGAATCCTCAGAACAGCGCGCCGCTGCGTTCGCACTCAAAACCAACACAAACCAGATCCTCCCGCCGCTGCACCGCATGGAGCACGCACTCGGACCCTGGTGCGCCTTCTGGATCATTCCGATCTTCGCGCTTGCCAACGCGGGCCTCAAAATGTCGGGCGATATGGGATCCATGGTCTCCGACCCCGTCACGCTTGGTGTCTTCTTCGGACTCAGCATCGGCAAGCCAATCGGCGTCGTGCTCTTCTGCTGGCTCGCTTGCAAGATCGGTATCGCAGCCCTGCCACCCATGACCACCTGGAGACACATCATCGGTGCAGGCTGCCTCGCGGGCATCGGTTTCACCATGGCACTCTTTATCGCAAACCTTGCCTTTAAGGGAGACGCACTCCATCTCGACGCCGCGAAGCTTGGCATCCTCTCGGCGTCGCTCGTCGCCACCATCGCGGGCCTCTCCATCCTCATGACGTGCAAGCCCATGACCGAAGCAGAGGCACAGCAGGACGAAGGGCACCCCCCGATGGACAACCACTCGGACAGCTTCCCCAGCCCTACTCCCCCTGCCGAGGACACCCAGCCGCAGGCAAAGGCCTCGTAAAGCCAGCACACATCCCACCAACACAATCGCTGCGGGCCTCAAACCCGCGGCGATTTCTTTGCGCACACACTACTATCTCCCTACACACGTTCCCAAAGGACCAAACCAATGCCAGAAGCCCGCATCCCTCAAGAAACGCCC
This sequence comes from Phycisphaera sp., assembly GCA_003712165.1. Classification (GTDB taxonomy): domain Bacteria; phylum Planctomycetota; class Phycisphaerae; order Phycisphaerales; family UBA1924. The sequence goes on along the minus strand of RHLH01000001.1, from coordinate 234,528 downwards.
AACATCAAAGCCCCAAAGCCCGGAAACGACCAAGGCATCCCTACCCCAACAGGTGACATCGGCCCCGAGGTCTACCGCGAACGCAGACGCAAGCTCATGGAACAGATGGGCTCGGGCATCGCCGTCATCTTCTCCGCAGACTCCATCTCCACCACTCAGCGCCAGGACTCGAACTTCTACTACCTCACCGGGCTCGAGCACGAAGCCGGCGCTGCGCTCGTCCTCGCGCCGGAACACCCGAGGTTCAAGGAACAACTCTTCCTCCGCACGCTCGAAGTCGAGGACAACCGCTGGCACGGCATCCGCCCGGTCCTGGGCCGCGCCGTCGAACTGGGCACAGGCATCGCCATGGTGTCGCGATCGGCGAACATGCCCGCCCTGCTCAACCGAGCCATCCTCTCGGCGAACACCCGCGAGCTCGTCTACCTGGGCAACTTCGCCGCGTACAACCGGCCGGTCTCCAAGGAACTGAAGTTCCTCCGCGACATCCAGTCGCGCATCCTCAATGTCACCATCCGAGACGCGAGCGATATCCTCCCGCGCATGCGTTCGATCCACGACGAAGCAGAGGTCGCCGTCATGCAGAAGGCCATCGACGCAACCATCGACGCGCACAAAGCCGCGATGCGCGCACTCAGGCCGGGCATGAGCGAAGCGGAGCTTCTTAGCGTCTTCGAGCAGACCGCGCACAAGCACGGCTCCAGGCGATTCGCGTACGAACCCATCATCGGCTCCGGCCCGAACAACTGGGTCCTGCACTACACGCAGAACACGAGAACCATGAACGACGGTGAGATGGTCCTCTGCGATGTTGGCGCCGAACTGCAGATGTACGCCGCGGACATCACCCGCACCTACCCCATCTCCGGCAAGTTCTCCCCGAGACAGAAAGATATCCACAACATCGTGCAGGACGCGTGGAACGCCACCGTGGAGATGTGCAAGCCGGGCGTCACCTGGGTCGAGCTCAACGACAAGGCTCGCGACATCATCGACAAAGCCGGGTACAGCGACGAGTACTACCACAGCCTGGGCCACTTCCTCGGGCTCGACGTCCACGACGTTGGCCTCGACCACAAGCCGCTCGAACCGGGTCAGATCATCACCATCGAGCCGGGCGTCTACGTCGCCGACGAGAACATCGGCGTCCGCACCGAAGACGACATCCTCATTACAGAAGACGGATATATCAACCTATCCATTGATCTACCGCGCTCCGCGGACGAGATCGAGGCGTTCATGGCTTCATAAGTCCGCAGCAGGGCGCTCTTACTTTTTCGATGCCGCGGAGTAGTTCTTGGGCCGACGCCGCCTCGGCTCATGGATCGCCGTCACCGCGTCCTCAATTGCACCGAGCCTGACAGGCCCATTCTTCGTGCGCTCGAACGCGCGCTTCGCGTTGGCCGCCGAGAACTCCGTCCCGATGAACCCGCGCCCGAGCGCGTGCGCCATCACGCCCGTCGTCCCCGATCCGAAGAACGGGTCGAGCACGAGATCGCCCTCATTGCTCGTCGAACGGATCACGCGCTCAAGGTACACCTCGGGCAGTTGGTTGTCGTGATCGGGCATCCGCTCCTTGTTGTTGCCCTGTATCCGCCCCCAGTACTGCCCGTACCAGACATCCATCGGCAGGCGCTTGCCCGCGGGCATCCCGTCCCGCTTGTCCATCGTGCGCGGATCAAAGTACGTCGAAGCCCGGTCAGAAGTCTCAAGCACCTCTTCCGCGTTCCAGCGCCGGTTCTTCGGATCCTTCGCAAAGTACAACGCGTGTACTTTCGAGTTGATGAACCGAGACTTCGTGTTCTGACCGAACCGGTAGTGCCACACACACCAGTTGACCATCGTGAGCCCTCGCATCTTCAGGTGCATCACGATCTCGGCGGCCGTGTCGTCCGGGATGTTCACCCAGATCGATCCATGATCACGCAGCGCACCGATGCACAGATCGAGCCACTCGTACGTGAAGTCCAGGTAGTCGTTCCTCGGCATCTTGTCGTGCCACTCGTCGTACGCACGCGACCAGTTGAAGGGCGGATCCGCGAACACCAGATCCACCTCGCCCCGCTTCACCTGTGGGATCTGAGGCAACACTTCCCTGCAATCGCCCACGTACACACGCACCCCCGAGGCCTTGCCCGCTTCCGAGCGCATCGCGCCCTTTCTCTCGTGCGTGGGCTTCAGTGTGCCAGCCTTCTTCGCCATACGTCCTTACCCCATCCTCCGGAATAGCGCGAGCCCGTAATTCACGGGCGACAAGTAAATCTCGACCGATTCATAGAGCCCGGCCGCGAACGAGTTGATGTGCTCGAGCAAATGACGCCCGCCGACATGCCCGCCGCAGCGCTCCGGGATTGTGTCGTGCACGACAACGTACCCGCCGGTCACGAGCACGGGCTCAAGCTCGATCAGATCCTTGCGCAACCCCTCGGCGCCGTGATCACCATCCAGGAGCGCCAGCTGCACACCGCCAGTTGAGCGCAGCTGCTCACGGATTCTTGGGAGCACCTCCCAGCTGATCCCTTTCTCTAAATGCACACGGTGCGCCAGCCCCGCCTCATCGACATGCCCCTGCACGATCGGCTGGCGGTCACCATCGAGCGACGCCTTGCGCCACTGCGTTTCCATCACCGGCGCAAAGTCATCAATCGCAACCAGCGCGCCCTCACGCCCTTCGGGATCACCCGAGGCGATCGGGTCATCACCGATCTCTTCAAGCGCTGCCGCGATCCAGATCGTGCTCACACCCAGAAACGAGCCGACCTCGACAACCGTTCGCGGTCTGATGTTGCGAACAAGCGAGAACAAAAGCAAACCCGCCTCGGGGCTCATCGCCGCCGGGAACGTGATCGGCATCGCGTACAGCTTCTTCAACATCGAGAGCCACGCGACGTCATCGCGATCGAGCCACCCGGGCCAGCCCCATCTCTCAGGGTGATCCTCTTTCTTGATGGGACCAGGGAAAAACGTCGGGGAGTGCCGCGCCACCCACGTCTTCGACGCGGGCCGATCAGGGCTCACGGGCCCGAACGCGTCGAATGGATCGTGCTGTGCCTCTTGGCGCGCCATAACAGGTAGCTTAGCGCAAGTCCGCTTTCGGCGCTACCGGGTTGTCCCTCGGCGTCGGGTCGCCGTGCTCCGCGACCAACCTGCGAAGATGCGCGATCAATCGTCCTCGCGCCTCACTTGCCACCCCTGCTGTGCGCAGCGCCGACCGAATACCGACCACGACCTCCCAGAAAGCCGGCCGAGAACCAACACCCGTCGGCTCGAAACCGAGCATTGAGATCATCCGCGCAAGCTCCAGCACCGTATCGCCGTTCGTCGCGCGCACGCCGCCCACATCAACAAACACAATCCCGTCGCCATCCACGATCAGATTCGAGGGCTTGCAGTCCCGGTTGAACACACCCGCGGCGCACATCTCGCCCAATACCCGCCCGGCTCGTCGGGCCAGCCCACGACGTTCAGCATCGTCCGCTTGAATCCATTGCGAAAGCAACGGCACGCCCAGGGCACATTCAGTAAAGAGCACCTCGTGCCAACCCGAGTCGAGCCTTGAGAGCCCCATCACATGCACCCTCGGCGTGCGGAAGCCCTTGGCCTCCAGAAGAGCCGCCCCGAGGCACGCCCGCGCCAGATCGGTCGCACCGAGCCTCTGCTTGAGCCGATCCAGAACACCCGGCAAGGGCCTCGCCTTCACGACACAACTCCGCCCGAGCAATTCCGCCCGCCACACGCCTCGGCCCCGGTCGTCAAGCTTCAGGCATTCCCCATCGACCCAGCCGCCGCCCGCCAGCGCACGCTCCCACGACGACCGATCCTCGCCTTCGCCCAGAAACCAGATCCTCGCGTCGCGTCCCACGGGATGAGCCTAGCCAATCCCCCACCCGCTCGGTCGGTACCATCCTCCCATGCGTCTCTCGGTCGCCATCGTCTGCAAGGACTCCGCCTCCACCATCGGCAGGACGCTGGACTCTGTCAGTGACCTCGCCGACGAGATCGTCGCTGTCGACTCGGGCTCGACCGACGCCACCCTCGACATGCTCCGCGAGGCCGATGCACGCATCATCGAGTCCGATTGGCTCGGCTACGTCAAAACCAAACAGCTCGCCCTCGACAGCTGCGAAGGCGACTGGATCCTCGCACTCGACTCTGATGAGTCGCTCCTGCCCGAACTCATCGAAGGCATCAAGGCCGCCCTCGAAAGCCCGGGCGAGCACACAGGGTTCGAGGTCAACCGCAAGGTCTTCATCCACGGCAAAGCGCTCGACCACGCCTGGCAGCCCGAACACCGCCTGCGCCTCGTCAAAGGAGGCCATTACCACTGGCAGGGCCTCGACCCGCACGACCACCTCGCCCCGATCGACCCCGGCGAGCCCATCAGCAGGCTCAATGGAGACCTCCGCCACGACTCGATCAGCACCTGGCCCGAGTTCCTCGAGAAGCAGCACCGCCACGCCGAAACCATGGCGCGCTCCATGCTCGCCGAGGGGCGGAAACCGAGCCGCTTCAAGCTCCTGACGAGCCCTGCCGCGGCCCTGCTCAAACAGCTTATTTTGCGGCAGGCGTTCCTCGACGGAGCCGACGGCTTCAGGGCAGCGTTCGCCACTGCGAAGGCGGCGAAGCTCAAGCACAAGGCTCTCTTTCGGCTCTCAAAGGGCCCCAGCAATCCCAGCTGAGCCCGCCGCGCTACTATTGGCCAGATGTCATGACGGGCCGGGAGGGATGACGAAAGCCCGGGCCGACGATTCCTTTAAAGCGTGCCTCAACAAGCACTTGGATACACAATGCCCGAAGAGACCCCCTCCGAAGCTCAAGAGAGCCAGCCCCAGGATTCCAGCCAGCCCACAAGCGACACCGGCGAGCCGACCAAAAAGAAGCGTCGCCGGCGCCGGCGCGGCAAGCGCAAGCCCGAGGGCGAAACCCAGACGACCGAACCCACCGCGTCAGATTCCGATGCTGACGGTGCCTCCAAACGACGACGGAGCAAGGACCTTGCCTCCGCAGAGTCGGGCTCAGGCGAGGACCGCCCTCGCAAGAAGCGACGCGGGCGCCGATCAGGCCGAGGCGACGACGGCGACCGCACCAGCCGTGACGGCAGGCCCGAGTCCACCGCCGAGGACGCAACCGTCACCCGCGTGCGCAGCAAGCGCGACACATCCAACGCCGACATCTTCGATCAGGATCAGTCCTTCAGCGATCTTGGTCTCCCCCGGGAAATACTCGACCAACTCGATGAACTCAAGTTCACACATCCCACACACATCCAGGCGCAGATCATCCCGCCGATCATCGCCGGCAAGGACGTGATCGGGCAGGCCAAGACGGGCACAGGCAAGACCGCTGCCTTCGGCCTCCCGCTGCTGGCCGAGGTCACACCAGGCGATGACTTCCAGGCACTTGTCCTGGCGCCGACGCGCGAGCTTGCGATCCAGATCCACAAGGAACTCGAAGAGCTGGGATTCAAGACCCACATCCGTTCCATCCCTGTTTACGGCGGACAGAAGATCACGACACAGGCCGACAAACTCAACAAAGGCGCCGAGATCATCGTCGGCACGCCCGGCCGCATCATGGATATGCAGCGCCGAGGCTACCTCTCGTTCAAGAATTTCAAGTACGTCATCCTCGACGAGGTCGACCGGATGCTCGACGTGGGCTTCCGCCAGGACATCAAGCACATCCTGGGCCTCTGCCCGAAGAAGCGGCAGACCGTCTTCGTCTCCGCGACGCTCTCTGACGAGATCGAGAAGCTCGCGCGCAGCTACATGACCAACCCCGAGAAGATCGTCACCAGCGCGGGCTCGCTCACCGCGAGCCTCGTCAAGCAGTACTACCTCAGCGTCCAGCCCTGGGACAAGAAGAAGCTCCTTAAGCACCTCCTTACGCACGAGGAACCCACGCTCACGCTCATCTTCTGCAGGCTCAAGCGCGTCGTCGATGACCTCGCACGCATGCTCATGAGAGAAGGCATCGAAGCGCACGCGATCCATGCCGACCTCGGGCAGGGCAAGCGCAACAAGGTTATGGAGAAACTCCGGGGCGGCAAGCTCAGCGTCCTCATCGCCTCCGACCTCGCGGCGCGCGGCATCGACGTCGAGAACATCTCGCACGTCATCAACTACGACCTCCCCGAGGACATCGAGCTCTACGTCCACCGCATCGGGCGCACCGCGCGCGCCGGCGCGGGCGGCATCGCGTGGTCCTTCGTCACACCCGAGCAGGGCCCGCTGCTGACCGCGATCGAGAACCACATCAACTCCGAGATCCCGATGCAGGAGTACCCAGACTTCGAGCCCGGGCCCGTGCCCGAGGACTACAAAGAACAACAGCTCGCACGCGAGCGCCAGCTCGAGGCCGCGATGCAGCGCAGCCGGTACAACAACACCGAAGCGCCGCCCAAGGAGCAGGCCTCCGAGGACAAATTCCCTGGGGGCATCGTCCCCGCGAAGCGTCCGCCCAAGTCACTTGGCGGCAGGATCAAGTCGGGCAGGCGATAATCGCGGACAATCTACAAACCCCGAACAATCTACGCCGTCCCCGCTGTTATTCGCGAGCTATGCGTGAAATACGGGTTGGGGACTTGCGTACGCACCCAGCGAACCGATAGCGTGAGTGCACGAAGAGAAGTCGTGGGGAACATTCAAACCGGGAGTCTCACTTGAAACATCTCGCCGCTATCGTTCTCGCTGCCGGTCTTGCGACCGCCGCCGCCGCCCAGAGCCACCCATGCCCCGCCGACACCAACGTCGACGGGCAGGTCTCACCCACCGACTTCACAGCGTGGGTTGCCGCGTACAACGCGGGCGACACCGACATCGCCGATCAGAACGGCGACGGCGCCATCACGCCTACCGACTTTACCGCGTGGATCAACAACTACAACACCGGCTGCAACCTAAACGACGGCGACAACGACCGCGTCCCCGACATCTACGAGAACAACACGGGGCAGTACTACAGACTCTTCGCGACGGGTACCAATCCCAACAACCCAGACTCCGACGGTGACAACCTCTTCGACGGGGACGAGATCTACGGCACAACCACTGGCGTCAACCTCCCGGGCATGGGCGCCAACCCGAACCACAAAACAGTCTTCGTCGAGATCGACTGGACCGAAGACAACCACGACACCTCGTTCCACTCGCACCGCCCGAGACCCGGCATGGTCAGCAGAGTCCAGACCGCGTTCGCAAACGCGCCGCTCTCAAACCCCGACGGAATCGACGGCGTCGACTTCATCATCGACTACGGCCAGGGCGGGCTCTTCAACGGGGGCACGGAGATCCTCGACGGCACGAACCCCGAGTACCTCGACTTCGGGTACAACTGGCTGCTCGACTACATGGACGAGAGCCGACGAGGCTATTTCCACCACGGCGTCTTCACGCACCGGTACAACAGCCCGACAAACGGGTCTTCAGGCGTCGCCTATCTCAACTCCGACGCTTTCTTCGTCACCCTCTACCAATTCTGGGACTGGGACGAGGCAAACGCGAACACGCTCATGCATGAGATCGGGCACAACTTCGGGCTCCATCACGGCGGGTTCGAGAGCCGAAACCGCAAACCCAACTACAACTCCGTCATGAACTACAACAACCAATTCCCGGGCATCGACACCAACTGCGACGGGTTCGGCGACGGCGTCCTCGACTACTCACGCGGGTTCAATCCCGATCTCAACGAAAACGCGCTCGTCGAAGCCGACGGCATCTGCGGCGTGCCCATCGACTGGAACGAGAGCGGCTCAATCAACGGGGGCACTGTCAGCAGAAACATCAACTGCTCGAACCTCAACACCACCTCGTGCGGCAGCACTGGCTCCTGCGACGACAACACCTGCGACGTCCTGCGCGACCAGAACGACTGGCAAGCCATGAACTTCCTGGGCCAGAGCCGGATGATCCACCCCGTCATCATCGAGTGCGACAACCCCGTGCCCAGCCGGTGACGACACGCGGGCCATACCATGCCCGGATGACAAAAGAGCACGAACAACTCCTACTCGAACTCACCGCGATCCCCACAGCCGCAGGCCGTGAGGGTCGCGTTGTTTCTTTCATCAACGACTGGCTGAGCGACCGCGACGACATCAGGATGGATGCCGACCCCTCGGGCAACCTGACCGTCAGCTTCAAGGAGCCTTCCGGCAATGCCGCGCCCATCTACTTCACGGCTCACCTCGATCACCCGGCCTTCGTCGTCGAGCGCATCATCGCACCCGCAACACTCGAACTCGCCTTCCGGGGCGGCGTCATGGACGACTACTTCAACGACGCACGTGTCGAAGTCATCATCCATGACGACAGCTCACACCCGGGCACGCTCATCGAGAAAACAGAACCAACCACCGAGAGCCCGTACAAGCACTACATCTGTGAACTCGACGAGCCCTGCGAATCGGTCACAACGCAGGACATCGCGCGATGGCTGCTGCCAAAGCCGGAGATCAAGGACGGCCAAATCCACACGGTCGCCTGCGATGACCTCGCCGCCGCCGCGTGCATGATGATCGCGTTCGACAACATCCGCGCCGAGCGAGCAGAGGGCAAGCACAAGGCCGATGTCCGCCTGCTCTTTACGCGCGCCGAAGAAGTCGGCTTCATCGGTGCCCTGGCCGCGGTCCGGCACAACACGATCCCGAACGATGCCAAAGTCATCGCGCTCGAGAACAGCAGAGCATTCCCTGAAGCGCCCATAGGCGGCGGGCCGATCGTCCGTGTCGGCGACCGGCTGACCATCTTCAGCCCGAGGCTGACTGATGACATCGCGCGGATCGCCGAGGACATCGCGGGCGGGCCAGCCACGCCCAAGGCGTCGCAGAAGCAGGCCGACATGCCCAAGTGGAAGTGGCAGCGCAAGCTCATGGCCGGGGGTGCGTGCGAAGCGACGGTGTTCTGTCACGCGGGACTCGACGCCACTTGTGTCTGCCTGCCGCTGGGTAACTACCACAACATGGCAAACCTCGACGAGGCCCAGGCCGGCACCATCGAGAACCCAAAGCCCGGACGAGAATACGTCTCTCTTGATGATGCCCAGGGCATGATCGACCTGCTCACCGCCTGCGGTTCACGCCTACCCGATCCACCCAAGTCCAAGACGAGCCAACGCCTCGAAGACCTCTGGCAGCAGCGCCGATTGATCCTCGAAGAGAACTGATCAGCCGCCTTCACTCTCGTCTTCGTCGTTCGCGCGTCGCCTGTTCTCCTGGAACCGAAACTCGGGAATCCCGATCTCGTCCCGCAAGATGCGAAGCGGGTTCAGCTGTGTGCCAACATTCTCAAGCAGCAACTCGACATCAGGCTGCGTCTTGCGCTCGCCGGGCAACCCCTTCGTGCGCCAGGGCACCATCGTCGCCGATTCAAACACGGGCACGAAACGGCCAAGTGCAGAGGTCAGACCAGTCTTGAGTTTGCCGAGCGCTTCCTCGGACAGCGCCGCAAACGGGATATACGTCACGATGTCCATATCGCCCGTAACCAGGTTGTACCGGCCCTCAGACTCGATAGTGAACTCACCTATGGGAACCTTCGTGCGCGGATAGGTCACGTTGCCGCTGTTGACCGTGATCTCGATGGGCTCCATCCGTCGCCCGAGCCCGCCCTCAGTCCGTTGCTGCGCAGCCTTCACCACACCGACGAACAACGAGCTCGTCTCGAACCGCGCCAGACCCAGATCGATCACCGCCTCAAGTGAGAGACCCTGAAGCCTGCTTGTTGCGCTCTCTCGCACCATCGGTACTTCGAGCGTTTGCAGTGTCAGCGTCGCAGGCCCGTCCTCAGGGGCTTTCGAGATCGTGCCGATCACCGGGATTGCCATTGACAAATACGAGCCAAGCTCTGGCCGCACAACATCTACGACAAGCTGCGCCGGTTCGGTCGCGATGAATCGGCCCTCGAACATCCTGCCGATGAGGTCGCCGCTGGCTCGGGTCGCGTCGAGATCGAGCATCAACACACCGGAGTCTTGCGTGAGTGTTTCGCCGTTGATCTGGATAGTCATTTCCGGACCAAGAACCTCGGCCATCATCCCACCTTGTCGCAGCAGCGCATCGTACAAAGCAGTCGGTGCCTCTTTCACACTCAGGTCGAAGTCGATCTCTGCGTTAGCCCAGCTGATCTCGCCGGTCTCACTCGCGAAATTCTGAAGCGTGACATCCAACACCACCGGCTCAGATCTGCCGTCTGCTGGATTGGCAACCCCCGAGATCCGAAGCAACTCGGCGTCACCCGCGATCGTGAACCGGTTATCGATGTATGTGTGATCAATACCTGACTCTGCTCGTCCCTCTTCATGCACAACGTGTGCCGTAAACGTGGGCGCCTCGTAGCTCGCATCGATGTTGAACAAGCCTGGCCGGAGTGGCCCATCGCTCCGCGCCAGCACGAATTCACTGATCGTGATGACCGTGTCCACCGCCTCCGCGGCCAGCACCCGCTCTGCGCCGACAGGCTGCATGAATATCCGGTGCGTCGCGATATCCGTCTCAACCTGCCAATCGATCCGGACTGGCTCAACAAGCCTGATTGAGGTCTCATCGAGCACTACGTTCGCGGGCTCTTTCGTAGAAAGGCGTGGGCTGCTGAACGCGACAGTGCCATCGAAACCAACAAGCATCGCGTCGTTCAGCGTCCCAGCGAAGGAAATTTCTGCGCCCGCGCTCGCTCCGGTCATCCCCGCGACAAACCCGTCGAGCAACAGCACCTCATCAACAAGCCCGCTGTCGATCTTCTCGACCACGAGATCGCCGCGAACAGGCCCGCTCGGCATACCCGCGTCGAATGAAACGTCTAACCCACCGACAACCCTCCCAAGCAACGACTCGCCTGAGACCAACTCACCCGAGACCGCGATCGATGCCTCAGCGATTTCATCACCAAGGACTCCGCCCACCGGAACACGCCCCTCGATTGTCAACGACCCGAGCCCGAGCGATCCCGACTGCACAACCTCATCACCCCGCCGAAGATCAAAACCGGTGACCTGCCCCGACGCGGAGAAACCAATATCCGCTGTCCCGCTTGGGTCAAACGACCAACCCGAGAGCACACCGAAAGACCCGAATGTCAGCTCCGCGATCGCGGGTTCAGTGAACTGCAACCCGCTGGGCTCTGTGCTCCCGGCCGCCTGAGCCGCACGGATACTGATCTGCTCGATCACCTCTTCGGAGACGACCGATCGGAATCGGCCAGACTCGATGCGCAGGTCACCACCGACAAGTGTTGTTTCCACACTCCCCGTGAGCCGATCGCCTCTGATCTCAAGATCGATTTCACCCGTGGTTTCATCTGCAACCAGTGATGCATCTATCAATCGGCCGACGAGCTCGGCCGCGATCGTCTGTGCATCGCTGCCGCCCATATCCACCACATCTGTCGCTGCGGCTATCGGGAACCCTGTGACATCGATCTGGCCTCCGAGCCTGATCGTGTCCCCAGAGATGCTCGACTCATTGATCAACTCGTGCAGCGTCAGCTGCCCCGCCATAAGCACAGGCTCGCCGCCGCGCTGGATCACACCGTTGAGTGACAGCACACCGTCACTCTGCGCACCAAAAGTCGTGTCGATATCAAGCCGCTCAAAATTGTACTGCAGGTTTGATGGGTCAATGAGCGTCACCCCGATCACACCGACCGAAGCAGAGACGCGAGATCGCGACCAGTCGATCCCATCCGCTCCGCTCGCAATGACCAGATCATCCGAATCCAGCCGTACCCCGCCGCCCCGCGGCGCACTGACACCATCACCGAGGAGCCTCGCGATAACCTCACCGGCGTTCCTCAGTTCAACTCTGAGCCCGTCGTCAACACTTCGCAACACACGGTCTCGAATCTCAAAGTCTGCAGACCCGTCGAGTCGTTCAGCCTTGGCCGATCCCTCAAGACGCACAACGTCCTCGGCATCCACACTCGCCTGCGCAATCAGTGTCAGGCTCGGCCCAATATCCTGGCCGAGCGCAAGCCCCGCATCCTCAACGAGCGGCTGCAGCATGCTGGTCATGACATCTCGAACTGTGATCTCGCCGTCGAGCGTGGGCAACCCCTCAGCGAGCATCCCCCGCTCATCCACCAAGTCGCGTACGCGCACCGACAGGTTCAGATCACCCGCAGGCCTGTCACCAACCCGGACCGCCACACCAGCCGCAATCGATGCCCCGCTCCCGACATCAGAGAGATCAACCGTCACAGCAGCAGGCGTTGACGAAAGTGGCTTTGTCTCACCCAGGTCGATGATCTCGCCGGCCATCTCTGTCAGACGGAACTCGACCACACCCGAGACCGCCCGCAAATCGACACCTTCATCGCGATCGAGACGGTTCAGATCAACAACGAGATCACGAACCCAGAGCTCCGCTTCACCGCCGTCATCGAACCACGCGTTCCCGGCATCGATCTGGCGAGTCATCAGCGGCGCGAGCGATACTGCCTTGATGCGCACATCGTCAGAGCGGAGCACACCATCCTCAAGCACAAACCCGGCGCTCGCGCGCAGGTTGTCCGAAGTCAGCCAGAACCTCGCAGACTTTTGTTCTGAGCCTGCGAGCGAGAACTCCATATCGACGGTCTCGCCCAGATCCTCCTCGAGCACAAACCCCGCTTTGCGGACTGCGGGTCCGAAGATCGGTTCCGCGAGCACTGTCTCCACGTTGTTGATCTCGACGACACCGTCGAGGCCTGTGATCAGCCGCTCCAGAATCTCGTCCACACCCGTCGGCAGCTCGCCAGATTCACCAAATAAATCAGCTGCTTCTGCGTTCAGCACAAAGATGCCCGCCGGGTCGCCCGCGATCTGCGCCGAAGTCACGGCCTGTGCGACCACCCCCCGCTCTACACCTCGCGTCGAGAACTCGAGTGTCGTCGGCTCAACCAGCCAATCCCGAGCCCCGAGCCCGCCGACAAGCTCATCCGTCTCAACTGTGATTCGCGCGACAAGCGTATTCAGATCTAGCGCGCCATCAAGAGGAACATCTATCCCTAGCTCGGAAACACTCACGCGTACACCGGGCAATGCCGCGAGCGATACCTCCTCACCCGATTCAAGAACAACAACCGTCCCGGCCAGCTCGCCGTACTCGGGCAAGATCGCGCCCAGCACGGCGTCGCTGAACCCAGCCGAGCCACCGCGCTCAACCTCGACGCGATACGCACCATCCGCAATCTTGTACGTCGCGGCTAGGTCCAGATTCACATCCTCGGACTCGTGCATCACACGCAGCAAGCCCCGATCCGATGTGCCCTCAACCTCAACCACAAACTCGGTCGAGTCGATCCCGAGCTCCTGTTCAGTTAGCCACGCGATCGGCGAGCTCGCACCCTTGACGCGGATCGTGCCGCTCGCGGTAGCGCTCTTTGGTGTGATCACGCCCGCGGCATCGGTCAGGCCTCGCACCTCCGCATCGATCGTGAGATCGCTCTCAACGCTGCCCGCGTCCGAGACCTTCGCATCGAGGTCAACCGTGATCGCGCCGCCGACCGCGAAAGCCGCAGTTCCAGCGAGTGCGCTCGCGCGGACGTCCCGTCCGTCGCCGTCGATGTAGCGAACATCAAGCCCATCAAACACAAGCTCGGCCTTCAATCCATTCGGCAACCGAGCCGCCCCACTGCTTGGCTCCGCCGGATCCGCCTCGTCCTGCATGAGATCGGCCAGCGGCCCCTCGGTGCGGTCGAGTGTCACGGAACCACTGACGACGATCCTCCCGAGATCCTTCCAGTTGGTCACCAAACCCACAAGCGAACGCTCGACACGCACATCAACATCCGCCGCCTCTCGGAGAGAGCCGTCGACAAGGCGCAGGCTGCTGACCTTCTGCGAACCCAACCACGAAAGCCCGAGCCTCTCGATCCTGACATCTGCACCAAGCGCCTCGGACGCCTTCGACTCGATAATCCCCTTGCCAAACGTCCCCGCGATCTGAGGCAGCAGCACAAGCACAAGCAGCAGCACGAGCGAGACAGAGCCGAATACAACCCGCTTACGGCCGCGTCGGCGGCGTTTACCGCCACCGTTCTCGATGATCGCGACGCGCTCAGCCTGATCCTCACGCTGGCGCTCTGTGAGCGATGCCGATGTCGGTTTACTCTGCCCCGGTTCGCTCACTGCATCGCTCCATCTCAACAGCGCCGCCGCTTCATCAGCCTATGCCCACAGAACGATGAGGTGTCACCAAAAAAAACACCGGCGGCCCTTGCACGAGCCACCGGCGCTTCATTTCTATTCACGGTTCCGCCAGAGTGATCAGGCGTCCTCGGTCTTGATGATCTGCCACTCCTCGAGCTCGACCGGTGCCTGCCTACCAAAGATCGTGACCAGCACACGAACCAGACCCTTCTCGGGCAGCAACTCGTCCACGGTGCCCTCGTAGCCCTCGAACGGGCCCTCCTTGATCGTGACCGCCTCGCCCTTCTCGAAGGTGAGCTTGATGGTCGGCTCGTCCTCGGGCTTGCGGCTGTCTTGCAGCATCTTCTCGATCTCGTGCTGCTGCAGAGGAGTCGGACGACCAGCGGTCCCGACAAAGTCGCCGACACCGGTCGTCTCCTTGATCAGGAAGAACACATCCTGCGGGATTCGGCCGTCCTCTTCGAGGCGCATCTCGACGAACACGTAGCCCGGGTAGAGCTTGGTCTGCGTGATCCGCTGCTTGCCGCCCTTGATGGTCTTGGTCTTCTCCATCGGCACAAGGATGCGGTTGACCAGATGGCTCATGCCCTCAATCTGCACCTTGCGGAGCAGCGTCTCGCGGACCGAGCTTTCCTTGTTCGACGCGACACGAAGCACGAACCAGTCCATGCCGTCGTGACGCACAGGCTCATCGTCAGCGATCAGGTCGGCTTTCTCGTTGGGCTTGCCGTCAAGAGCCGGCTCACTCGGAGCAGCCGGTGCTTGCTCGGCGGACTCTTCGTTACTGCCAGTGTCGGCAACAACATCGCCCGTGGGCTGATCCTCTACCGGTGTTTCGTTCTGGGGCATGTCATGATCAGCCATAGCTGCACCGTGCCTTTCCAAGTCTTAGTTGCTCCGCTCCACATCGTGTGTGGACGGCGCAGGTCCGCTCATCCCTGGAGCACGCCGATGAGCTTGAAGAACGCGCCGAAGCCGTAGTCAACAACGAAGATCGCAAACGCGAGCAGGAACGAAGCAATGACGACCACGATCGTCGAGCCCTGCACCTCTTTGCGGGTGGACCAGTTGACCTTCTTCATTTCGCCGTCGGTCGCGATCAGGAAGTCCACAGATCGTCGGTTCATCCCGACGAAGTAGTACACGAGCACCGCCCCGATCAGCAAGATCACGCCCGCGACCGATGCCTGGACGTAGATCACATCGAACGCCTGGTTGCCGAACGCGCCGCTCTGCTGAATCTCCGCAGCGAACGGTGCACCCTGCCCGACGATGTCCTCGACCACGATCCTGCTCGCGGTGACGAGGCTCTTGCCTTCCTGCAGGCGGATGTTCGAGACCACCGCACGCCCAGTCCTGGCGT
Organism: Phycisphaera sp.; assembly: GCA_003712165.1. Taxonomy (GTDB): domain Bacteria; phylum Planctomycetota; class Phycisphaerae; order Phycisphaerales; family UBA1924. Next base: position 219,041 of record RHLH01000001.1, on the reverse strand, counting down.
CACCAGCGGTGAAGCTGTCAGCCGTCGCGGTGCCCACGAGCACCGGGCCCTGACCGACCTCGCTGGGCGGCTCGTAGACATCGATCTGGACACCCGAAACGAGTTCGCCCTCAACAGCTGCGAGTTCAAGCGTCCACGTTGGGGTGGGCGGCCTGTACGCCGTCGCCTGGGTCCATGCCCACAGCGCGGCCGAGAGCACCAGCGCCCCGGCAAAAATCGCCGTCAGCACCCGCACCCAGTATCCCTGCCCCGGCTTTCTGATGCCGATGTTCATCGTCGCCTCGTGTGACTGCGCCCCTGTGGGCTTCAAAAGCACGCCAGAGAGGAATCGAACCCCTAACCTGCGGATTTGGAATCCGCTGCTCTACCTAATTGAGCTACTGGCGTTCCGAATTCCGTACGCGCCGCGATCGGGACGCGGGACGATCGGTTACTTCCGCTTGATCTTGTGCAGCGTGTGCTTGCGGAGACGCGGGGAATACTTCTTGATCCCCTCTTTCATCTTCTCCGGCAGGCCGCCCTTCACGTTCACCGACGTGCGGTAGTTCAGGTCGTTGCACTCGGTGCACTGGAGCCACACGCTCTCGCGGGCCGCTGCTTTCTTCTTCGCCATCGGGGCACCCCGTTTCGACGCTTTCGTGGCCGGAGAACCCACCGCCTCCGCAACCAACCCGTCATTTGAAAGCCGGTCCGCCCGCTTTCACGAGCGGACCGGTGAATCTCATTACAAGAGCAAGAAACTTCTTACTCGATGATGCCGGTCACCGTGCCCGAACCGATGGTCCGGCCGCCCTCACGGACAGCGAAGCGGAGGCCTTCCTCGATCGCCACGGGCTTGTCACCCAGGTCGACCTCGACCTCGATGTTGTCGCCAGGCATGCACATCTCGGCGCCGCCAAGCAGCTTGATCGAGCCCGTCACGTCGGTGGTGCGGAAGAAGAACTGCGGGCGGTAGTTCGAGAAGAACGGCGTGTGACGGCCGCCCTCGTCCTTGGTCAGAACGTAGACCTGGCCCTTGAACTTGGTGTGAGGCTTGATCGAGCCGGGCTTGCAGATGACCTGCCCGCGCGAGATGCCGTCCTTCTCAACACCGCGGAGCAGGATGCCCACGTTGTCGCCGGCGCGACCCTCATCAAGCGTCTTCTGGAACATCTCGACGCCCGTAACGGTCGTCTTCACGTTCTCACGCATGAGACCGACGATCTCGGCTTCGTCGCCAACCTTGACCACACCACGCTCGATGCGGCCCGTCGCAACGGTACCACGGCCCTTGATCGAGAACACATCCTCGACGGCCACCAGGTAAGGCTTGTCGTCCTCACGAGCGGGCTCGGGGATGTAGCTGTCGAGAGCATCAAAGAGCTCGTCGAGCGGCTTGCAGATGTCATCGTCGCCCGGGTTCTCAAGAGCGGCCTTCGACTGGCCCCGGATGATCGGGGTGTCGTCGCCGGGGAACTCGTACTTGTCGAGCAGCTCGCGGATTTCCATCTCAACGAGGTCGGCAAGCTCGGGGTCGTCAACAAGGTCGACCTTGTTCATGAACACGACGATGTAGGGCACACCCACCTGACGGGCGAGAAGCACGTGCTCGCGGGTCTGGGGCATGGGACCCGAGTCGGCGGCAACCACGAGGATCGCGCCGTCCATCTGTGCCGCACCCGTGATCATGTTCTTCACGAAGTCGGCGTGGCCCGGGCAGTCGACGTGGGCGTAGTGACGGCCCTCGGTCTCGTACTCAACGTGCGACGAGTGAATGGTCACCGTCTTGTTGGAGTCACGGACGGTACCGCCCTTGGTGATGTCCGCGTAGCTCTTGGCTTCGCTGAGACCCTTTGCTGCTGCGCGTGCAACCAGAGCAGCGGTAAGCGTGCTCTTGCCGTGGTCGATGTGACCGATTGTGCCGACGTTCACGTGCGGCTTGGTGCGCTCGAATACACCCTTGGCCATAGCCCTGAACCTCCAAATCCGGAGCAGACCGGACCTTCAACCGTTGAAGTGCCCGCCGCTGCGAACGATATTCCTTCTCTGATCCGGACCACCAAGCCCAGACCCGGCTCCGGAACCCCACACAGCCAGCTGCGCAGAGACCCGAAAGCCCTTGCTACAAACTTGTTTTCCGACCGGCAAAGCCCGCTCGGGCAGACTCCTGGGGTCTCCACCCGACCCACAAAAGCCGGTCAAGAAGCATAGCTGCCGACACCCCTCAGGTCTCGCCAGCCATGCGGACAAAGCCGCTGGTGAGAGTTGAACTCACGACCTCACCCTTACCAAGGGTGCGCTCTACCACTGAGCTACAGCGGCGACTCCGCCCGACCCACCTGCCGGGCAGGACCGATCCTAGCCCCGAGCGGTCTGCTGTCAACGGATCGAGCCGTCCTCACACACCTTTACAGGAAGCGTCCGAATACGCATTTGCCCAGCCCCCCGGACCCGTACGACCCATACAGGCCGACCCGCTTCTCGACCTCAAGGCCCCACTCACAAGGACTTCCCCGGGTATTGGCGCACGCTGCCAAAAACCGGAGACAGGCATGAAGACCCCGACCATCCTCCTGGCGCTGGCCGCAGCACCCCTCACCCTGACCGCAACCTCAAACGCTCAGGGCATTTACGCCGAGTTCTACTCGAGCTCCAACCCAGGCGACGGCTGGGCCGCCCTCCCGGGTTTCCCGAGCCAGAACGCGGGCGAGGCGGGTCTGCCCTCGGGCTCCGATCTCACCATCGAACTCGCCTCCAGCCAGACCATCCGAGTCTTCACCGATGACCCGACCAGCACCGACATCGGGGTCATCACGCTGAACGCCGAGCCGGGCCTCGCACCGACACTCCTCGTCGCCAACACCACGAGCCGCACGATCAGCACCGCATCGCCCCTGGGCCAGATCGCGTGCCGAACCCTTGCGGGCATCCGCGCCAACGAGCAAACCAAGGTCCAGATCAACGCCCACTCGATCTCCGGTCCGGGCATAGACACCCACCGCGTCGTGCGCCTCGATCTCACGGGTGATCTCGACGCCCCGATCGTCCACTGGGGTGATTTGTCAGCAACCGCGCCAAACGTCGGATCGATCGCCATCGCCGGCGATGTCACCCCCAAGGGCTCGGTCGCCGCTTACCGAGGCAATATCGGAGCCGTCACCGTTCAAGGCGATCTCAACGGCCACATCAGCGCCCGCGCGGGGAGAATCGCGTCCATCGATGTCGCGGGCAGCATCGGGAGCCAAGGCCGACCTGCCATCCACGCCGTCGCTCCATTCGGAGCATTCGCTATCGACCGAGTCGTCGCGGGCAACAACATCGGCAGACCCGACTCGCTCCCCGACATCATCACCTCAGGCGCCGTCCGCGCGATCACGGCTAACGAGATCCACGCGAACATCGATCTAGAGAACGACCCGGCAGACCCGGGATTCATTGCGCTCCTCGAAACACGCACGGGTGATTTTTCAGGGAGCTTCCGCGTACGCTCACTCACCAGCTTCGGAGGCTGGAATCAGGCGCCGTGCAGCGTCTCAATCGCGGGTGATGTGCTGGGCGACATCATATTCACAAATGTTGTTCGCAATGAAAACTCGCTCGGGCCAGAGGTTGATATCACGGGCACCATTGCGCAGGACGCATCCATTGTCATTGGGAGTCTGCCCTCCACCAATACGGGTCTCCCCGCTACGCAGATCATCGTCCGCTCTGAGAAATCACTCGAAGGCTTGATCATCATCGGCAACGGGCATCCAGAGGCCTTCACAAGCTCGGCTTCGGTTCAGATCGGTACACAGAACCCCATCATCGTGACCGATCCAACCAAGCACTACACGACACCCTTCGCGGACTTCGGAGGCGGTGCCGTCGCGATCGCCCCGTTCAACTTCCACCAGACCGAATCGTTCCCCAACCACAACGAAACCATCACGCTTGAGGGCGATCAACTGCTCACCGCCGTTGCCCCGCGGTTCTTCGGGCCCGTCTTCTCCACGGGCGGAGCGCAGCAGATGATCGTCGAGCACCTCGCCGAGGGGGCTCAGGTCTGGGTTGACCGCTCGGGCGAGTTCCTTGTTGACGCACCAACCGAGAACGCCAGCGGCTCGCGCACCATCGTCGTCCGCGCTATCGCTCCCGCCAGCTTCAACGCCGGACAGTGGCGCCTCCGCCCAGTCGACGGCGCGCTCAAGTCCGCAAGAGCCATCAACACCCCTGACGTCGCCTTCGACTCCGAATACGACGACGACACCTACCGCTTCAACGTCGCAGGCGGCGCCGACTGCCCCCAGCCGCCCGGCATCGGGCGCAGCTCAAACTCCGAGATCGACTTCGCCGACTCCGACGGCGTCATCCGTGTCAACTGCCCGTAAACAACGAGCAAGTTTCCAAGAACGGCTAAGACCTCACTCCGCGGGCACGCAACGCCCCTGTGACCAGGCGCGCAGCTCATCGATCCGCTCGGCCATCGTCACACTGAGCGGGGGCGAGCCCGCCAGCGCCCTCTCGATGGCCTCCGTGTCAACACGCCTGCCGCGCGCACGCGCCTCGTGCTTCGCCGAGACCACCGCCTGCTCGATCTCCGAGCCGCTGTACCCGTCGCTCACGCCCACGAGCTTGGTCAGATCAAAGTCATCGTCGTCCATGCCGCGACGTCCGATGTGAATACGAAAGATCGACTCCCTCGCCTTCGCGCCCGGGAGATCGACGAAGAAGATTTCGTCGAATCGGCCCTTGCGCAAGAGCTCCGGGGGCAGCGCCTCGATGTCGTTCGCCGTCGCCACGACGAACACGGGTTCCTTGTGCTCCTGCATCCACGTCAGCAGCGCACCGAACATGCGCCTGCTCAGCCCGCCGTCGGTCGCCTGGCTCGCGCTGGACGCGAACGCCTTCTCGATCTCGTCGATCCACAGGACGATCGGCGCCATCAGCTCCGCCTGGTGCAGCGTCTCGCGCAGCCTGCGTTCGCTCTCGCCGATGAACTTGTCGTACAGCGACCCGACGTCCATCCGAAGCAGAGGCCTCCGCCAAGCAGTCGCGATCGCCTTGGCGCACAGGCTCTTGCCCGCGCCCTGCACACCCAGCAGCAACACGCCCCTCGGGCGGTCCATCTCGTCGTCGAGTGCGCGCTCACGCGCCGCGAGCCACGACTTGAGCCTGTCCATCCCGCCTATGTCGTCCATGCTCGTCGGAGCCCGCGTGAACTCGAGCATGCCACCCGATTGCACAAAAGTCTGCTTGAGCCTCATCGCCCGGTCGATGTCATCGTTGTCGAGCGTCGCGTCGCCGCGAACGATCTCGGTGATCACCTGCCCCGCCTGCCTGCGTGTCAGACCGCGCAGGTTCGACACCAGCTGCGCCAGCTGCTGCTTCGACAGGTCAATATCAAACGGCGCTTTCACGTGCAGCGTCTTGACCGTGTCGCGCAGGATCGCTTCCAGCTCCTGCTCATCTGGAAGCGAGAGTTCAAGCTGTGTCGCGTGCGCCTCGACCACGCCCGGCAGCTTCGCCGCGTGATCGATCATCACCACACACTCGCCCCGCGCCTCGGCGCCCGCGACCAGATCCCGAAGCCCGCGCATGACCGCCGGGTCATCGAGGTGGGCAGCCATGTCGATGATGCACATGATCGGCGCCGAGTTCTGATAGCCCAGGTGGTACAGCGCCGCCGCGGGGTTGGTCGTGTCCCTGACGGGTTCCTCGCCCGCGACGAGCCCGTCGTACACCCCGCTGAGCACGGTCCACACGAGCAGGCCGCCCTCCTTCATCGCCGCTTCTCGGACGAGATCGAGGGCGTAGGCCTCCTCGAAAGTCTGCACGGTGATCAAGGGACGATCCGATCCGATCAGCCGCTCCAGGCGTTCGAGATCCGACATTTTCTCCATCTTGAACTCCCTGGCAGCCGCCCGAACCGATTCCGCTGGTCAGCCTAGCAACACTGGCGCACACTCAAGCGTACAGAAGACTGTCCCCGCGATCGGTGTCCTCGCTCCGAGCGCGTCACACCCGGAGACCCGACGATGCACCCGCGACGCCGAGCCCTTTGCCTCACAATCGCCGCCCTCGCGGGCTCTGCTACTGCTCAGGTCGATCTCCGAGCCGTCCCCCAGCCCGAGCAGTTCGACCGCATCCGCTCCTCGCTGGGCGTCCGATCGCTGCACGTCGAATCGCCGTTCGCAAAGTCCAGCCCCGCGCGCGTCCTCGATCTTGCACCTGGCAAGCCGGCGACCGAACCCGAGATCGTCACGCTCACGAGCCGCGTCATTGTGAAGGCCGACGACGCCACAATCGCGATCCTCCGCACCCAGGGATTCGTCGTCACAGACGCGCCCGCCGGGTACACGATCGTCGACACCCCGAGCGTCCGCGCAGCGACCAGACTCGCGGACCAACTCGCCGACAACGCAGCGGTCTCATCCGCAACCGTCGAGGCGCGCCAGAGCTTTAGCCCCCGCACACCGCTCAACGACGAGTTCTTCAGTCTCGCCTGGCACCTGCTCAACACGGACCAAGTCGGCAACGACATCAACGCCGAAGCCGCCTGGAACCTTGGCTACACCGGCGCGGGCGTCAACATCGGCATCATCGACCAGGGCGTGTGGGGATTCCACCCGGACCTCTCCGCGCAGCGCAATGCCGAAGCGGGCCAGCTCGGCTCGTCCTCGTTCCACGGCACCGCGGTCGCCGGGGTCGCCTGCGCCATCGGGAACAACGAAGAAGGCGCCGCGGGACTCGCCTTCGGCTCAACGCACAGCCAGCTCTACTACAGCCCACAAGGCGACCCCGCCGTCAACGCCGCGGCGTTCGAGCACCGCAACGACCTGAACCACATCAAGAACAACTCATGGGGACCCAACGACACGGGCAACCTCTGGGACATCGCACAGCTCGAGTACGACGCGCTCAAAGACTCGGTCGTGACCGGACGCGACGGCAAGGGCGTCATCCACGCCTGGGCCGCCGGCAACGGGGGCACCAACGACCGCGTCGAGTACGACCCGTTCGCCGCGAGCCCCTACACCATCTCCATCGGAGCCATCGGCAACAACGCCCTGCGCTCCAGCTACTCCGAGCGGGGCTCGTCGCTCTTCGCAGTCACCTACTCGGACGGCAACGGACGCAACATCTTCACCACCAGCAATTCCAGCGCCGCCCCATACACCTCCAACTTCGGGGGCACAAGCTCCGCATGCCCGCTCGCCGCGGGCGCGCTCGCTCTCTGCCTCGAAGCCAACCCCAACCTCACATGGCGCGATGCGCAGCACCTCGTCGTTGATACCGCAAAGCCCGTCGATACCGAAGACAACGACTGGACAACCAACGGCGCGGGGCACGACATCAACCACAACTACGGGTTCGGCCAGCTCGACGCCGCGCTCATGATCCAGGCCGCTAAGAGCTGGCAACCGGTCGCACCACTCACCGAACTCGACGCCGGTTTCACCGAACCCAACGCCGCGATCCCCGATAACGATCTTACCGGTATCCAGTTCGACTTTGAAGTCACCAACAACATCATCATCGAGCACGTCGCGCTCGACGTCGTCGCCACCGGCACGTACATCGGCGACCTCATCATCACGCTCACCAGCCCCGATGGAACCGAGTCGCTGCTCCACGTCAACCGGAACTACTCAGCCGACGACATGGACCACACCTTCTACTCCGTCCGCCACTGGGACGAACGCTCCGCCGGCACATGGACCGTCTCCATCGCCGACGCCGCCGCTCAGGACACACACACACTGAGCCGCCTCGCGCTCCGATTCATGGGCACCGAGATCTCCTGCCCCGCCGACCAGGACGGCGACTTCCTCCTCACACCCCTCGACCTCGACGCATGGATCGCCAACTACACCAAGGGCGACATCAAAGCCGACATGAACAGCAACGGCACACTCGAACCCGCAGACTTCACCGCGTGGATCGCCGCGTACAACGAAGGCTGCGATCTCTAAGCCTTTGGTGGGGGCGGCGTCCCGCCGCCCGCCCTCTTCTCAAACAAGAACCTACGCTGCCGCATGCCCAGCAGCGCACAGCAAGCGCCATCCCGCCTCTCCATCGCAGCAAGCGACATCAAGCTCGCACACTCCGTTTTCGCGCTCCCGTTTGCAATCCTCGGCGCCGCGCTCGCCGCGGATTTCTCCGCGTCCGTCGGCACGCTCACTCTCCAGCTCGTGCTGATCGTCGCGTGCATGGTCGCCGCCCGGACTTGGGCGATGCTCATCAACCGACTCGCCGACCACAAGCTCGACGCCGACAACCCGCGCACCGCAAAGCGCGCCATCGCCAGCGGCCGCCTCGCCTACCGCGACGGCTGGCTCATCGCGATCGCCTCCGCACTCGGTTTCTGCATCCTCGCATCGCTCTTCTGGCCCCTGCTCGGCAACCCATGGCCCACCTACCTCTGCATCCCAGTGCTCGGTTTCATCGCGCTCTACAGCTACACCAAACGCTTCACCGCGCTGTGCCACGTCTTCCTCGGCGCCGCGCTCGCGCTGAGCCCCGTCGCCGCGGTCATCGCGATCGACCCCGCCTACCTCACACAAACACCCGCTGTCTGGTGCATCGCCGGGTTCGTGCTGCTCTGGGTCGCAGGGTTCGACATCATCTACGCGCTGCAGGACCTCGAGTACGACCAGTCCGTGGGCCTGCACTCCGTCCCCGCCAAGCTCGGCTGGAGCAACGCGATCTGGGTCAGCCGCGCCATGCACCTCGCCGCGTTCGTCTCGCTCGCCTTCGCATGGCACACCGAACCAAGGCTGACCTACGTCTTCCTCTTCGCCGGGCTCGCCCCCGTCGCGGGCCTGCTCGTCGCCGAGCACGCTGTCCTCGCCCAGCGGGGCAAAGCGGGTCTCGACATGGCCTTCTTCACCCTCAACGGCATCGCCAGCGTCCTCCTCGGGCTCGCCGGACTCGCTGATATCTTCTTCTAAATTACCAGTTGAGTTCGCGATCAAATGCGTCTGCGGGAGTACCCGTAAAATAAGAAGTGTCGTGCGCGAATGGGAGCGGCGCATCACGGCGCAGGCAATCCAAAACAGCAGCAAAGTCAGTCCTGCACCGAAAACCGAGTTCCAACTCTGCGTGTGACGGGTCGTACACCCGGCCGATCGTTGTTGGCAATACCCAGCCTCGACGAGCGTACAACTCCGACGCATCCGGGAAATATCGCGAGATCACCGATGCCGCGTCTTGCTTGAGCTCGTACAAATCATCCCGTGAAAACGGCGGTGGCGACGAAACAACATACACTCCAAAGCCGATATCTGTAGCATTGTCGAATGCTCGAAGATGCGCATCCGCTGCATCAGCCACAGTAAGCCGACGATGCAGAAACTCATTTGTTTTCGTGTTCTCTCCGCTTGTCGAGTGGCGATGAGCCAAATCATCACCCTCTGGAAAGAACCTCGCTGTCCGCAAAACGACGCACGAGAGCCCTTGTTCAAGATGCACCATCCGACACAAGTTCTCGGCTGCGAGTTTGGTTACGCCGTAGATGTTCCGAGGCTCTAGTGGTGCTGTATCACGGTCGAGCCATACCGCCCTATCGCCCCGTTCGGCACGGATGGAAGCCGAGATCATGAGCGAAGTCGTTGAAGTGAACACGAATTTCTCGTGCCCAGCTCTAACCGCTGCCTCAAGAAGGTTCAGAGTGCCACGCACATTCACCTCAACGAACCTCGAAGCCGAGTGTCTCGCGATATCCGGCTTATGAAGCGTCGCCGCGTGTACAACCGCTTCTATTCCGTATTCGCTGAACACCCCTTCAACGAATCGTGGATCAGCGATGGACCCCACCACATCCGTGTGAACCCCTGACGAAACATCCAGACCGATGACAGAATCGCCCCTAGCTTTGAATCGGTGAGCGAGATGCCTTCCGAGCCAGCCCGAAGAGCCGGTCAGCAGGACCCTCTGGCGATGTGTTCCTATCTGCTCCAAGGGCCATTATTGAGCCAGATACGGTTCAGGGAAACGTTGTACGCGGTATTGATTTCAATAATTTCTGAAAGAACCACTCGACACCCCACCCCGGCTACCCCATAATGCACCAATGGCTAGCCGGGACACCCAGCACAAGAAAATCACCGAAGCGCAGGACCGCTTCGTCGCCTCCTGGGGCCAGATGGCCGGCGCCTGGGGCATCAGCCGAACCATGGCAGAAGCCCACGCCCTGCTGTACATCACCGGCAAACCCATGAACACCGACGAGATCATGGACCGACTCCAGATCTCGCGAGGCAACGCCTCCATGTCCATCCGCGCACTCCTCGACTGGGGCATCATCAGCAGAACCCACAAACGCGGCGACCGGAAGGAGTACTTCGAAGCCGACCAGGACGTCTGGTCCATGTTCCGCTCCATCGTCCGCGAACGCATGAAGCGCGAGGTCGAACCACTCCTCGCCACGCTCTTTGAGATCCGCGACGCCTCGCCCGCGCCCGACGAGGCCTCGGGCGATCAGCAGAAGGAACTGCTCGCGCACCAGAAACGACTCGAAGAGATGCTCAGCTTCATGCAGACCATGGAGAAACTCAGCCACCGCTTCGTCAGCCCGTCAGGCTCGGGCCTCGAGCTCGCCGCCAAGCTGCTGACCAAATTTGATAAGTAAATCCGCTTACAAACCAGACCGATGAGCACCGTTCACACGAACCAACCGAGCCAGACGAAAGCGACGACGCCCGCCCTGCGCGCGTGCACGATCAGCTGGCCCATCGCGCGAAACGCCGTGCTCAAAGCCCAGCCCGACCTCGGCTTCAGCACCACCTCCGCCAAACCGATCGAGCTGCGCATCAGCATCGAAAGCGAATCCAAAGCCCGCGCCGAGCTGCACGACCCGGCATCGGGCAAGACCCACACCATCGAACTCGGTGCCCCGCGCATGACGTTCGTAGATGCCGACCCATTCACGCACATCGAGCTGGCCGACGCCCAAATACTCGTCCTGAGCGCAACGATCAAGCGTGAACACAACCAAGGCAGGCTGATCTACGCGAGGTCTGGCCTACTCACCCAGCTCGACATCACCGGCGGCAGATACCCAGCGCCGACTCTAAGTAGTTAGACAACACGCACTTCTGCTGATCAACAATCACTCAACTGCCGGTGAACCGCTCGAACCCGTCACCGTCGAAGACAAACACGCCGCTCTCAAGCGAGCCGACCCAGATCCTGCCCTCCGAGTCACACAGCATACCAACCGCGTACACGCCCGAGCCAAAGCCGTAGCGCTTCGTCGATTCATCTGAGTGCACAAGCAACCCCTCGTCCCCGCATACCATCCAAATCGCACCCTGCTCGTCCTCTGCCACACCGTGGAAGTACGTGAAGTTGGTATCCGAATCGGTCTGAGAATCAGGCAACCCCGGCTTGCGTTCGTACGCGAGTACCGGCTCCCCATCTCGAATCGCCGGCTCAGCCGAGAACCTGTAGCGGTGCCGAGTGTTACATATCCAGAAATCACCTCGCACATCTTCGTAGATCGATCTAATGCCGAAGCTCCCGCCCGAAGGGGTTGTCGTCAGGCGCTCCTCGTACATCCAGTGAAGAGACTCGCCGTCATATCTGCACAAACCCCCGACCGCGGTGCCGAACCAGACATGCCCGCGACTGTCTTTGTAAATGCTGTAGATCCCATCGACAGGGAACGGCGGGTTGTCGCGATCATCAGCAAACATCTCGTTGTATGGACTCTCAGGGAGATTGAGCACGTGTAGCACTTCGCCGTCGTATCGGCTCGGCCCGTGCTCGCCCGGCTTGTACACAACCCACACATCATCATCGCTCAGCCGCCAGCCGTCGTCTGGGGTTCGCGCGTGCTTCTCTTCGACACGCGAGAAGCTCTCGCCGTCGAACAGAAAGACCCCGCTATTGGTCGAAACCAACACGTCCCCACCCGGGACGCTCTTGATGTCTCGCACCTGGCGACCCGCTAACCCGTCATCACGTCCATACCGAGTGAGACTGTCGCCGTCGTATCTGTACGCGCCGCCGCCGTTGCTCCCGAACCAGATATCACCATTCTCCGCCTGCGAGATCACCCAGATGCGTTTGTCCAGCTCGGTGTCAGCACTCTCGTCGTGCTCGCCGACAAGTTCGGCAGCACGCAACACGCCCTGAGTATCCGCGTTCGCAACAACCGACGTCAGCATCATGAGGACAACCGAAATGAACTGGGTGCGCATGAAAGCTTCCTACCCATAAGGCAGGAAGCAGTTTCAGAACGGTTCATGTACTTCAGCTGGTAGCTCAGTGCCCCGGTAAGAATGCCGAATCCAGGCTCAGCCGCGCTTGCCCAGCACCCAGCCGATGATCGCGCCGAGCAGCGTGACGCCGGCCGCGGCGAGCACCGCGATCGGGAGTTCGCCGACACCGACGTTCATCGTGCCGCCGAGCTGCTCGATGATGATCCGGCCAGACTGGTTCATCATGGCCAGCACCGCGATCGCACCAACGAAGAGCATCGTGACAACGATGCCCAGAGCCGCGCCACCGACGAGGCCCGAGCCCGCGCCGTCGTACGCCTCCTGGAACGCCATCATTGGTGCCGCCTGAGCGAGGTCGCCGTCGCCGCCCGAGGAGGTGCTCTCAAAGAGCGCGCCGCCCTCTTCAGCGCCGACGCCAGCGCCTTCTTCTTCACCGCCGCCGTAGCCCCCGCCGTCGTCGAGCAGGTCGACACCCAGCGAGGTGTCGTCGCCCTCGCGGGTCAGGTCAAGAAGGCCCGAGCCAGAGCTCGAAGCGTCCGCATCGAACGCGGTCGCGTCGGTCACGAGCGTCGCCTCGGACGAGTCCACGTCCTCAAGGCCGTCGTCGAAAATGCTGATGCCGGTCTGGTCCTTGGGGCTCTCGAGTTCCATGTTCGAACCCGAAGCCTCGCTCGCGAGATCGATAACACCCGAGCCACCGAGCGCCGAACCGCCTGTGCCCGACTCACCGAGACCAGCAGAGCTAAGACCCGGCGCCGAGTCGTACGGCGTCGCGCCTGCTGAACTACCCATCTGAGTTTCAGAAGTCACCGAATCGCTCAGCCCGATCGAGCCGTCCGAGCTGTCGGCGAGACCGATCGGCTCGCTCGAGTCGGCAAGACCGATCTCACCCTCGGTGCTGTCTTCAAGACCGATGACAAGGCTGTCGTGACCGGTGTCGATGATCGGGCCGTCGTCTTCGAGAACGGAATCGCTCAACCCGATCTCTTCCGAGCCGATCGACGCGAGATCGATCGCGGAGCCGTCGTCGTCACCCGTGTCACCGGAGAGCATGTCGACCTGTTCGCGCTTGACGACGAGCTCGTCACCCGAGCGGAATTCCGAAAGCTCGCCACTCTCGATCTTTGCCTTTACATCGTCGGCGCTGATCCCAAGCTTCTCGGCCGCTTCTTCGAGCGAGTAAAACATCTTCGCCATCGCGTAGGCTCCCCGGCACCGTCCCTGGGCCGATCTGCGTTCGATCCATCTTCGTGTGTCGGACTGGGCCGCCGTCCGTCTCCGAACGCCCGCTGGGCTGCCGGCACGTGCCGCCGACGCCAATAAGGCCCTGCTTCCACGGACAGCATATCACCCCGCAAGCACCGACGCACACCCTTCTTGCAGCGCAAGCCTCATTCCGCCGACCGACCCCCAAGACCCAAGAGCGACCGCACCACAGACACACCCGAATAAAGCCCGGCCACCTTCTCGCGGGGCACAACCATCGGCGGGTACCTGCTGTTGAGAGGCTGGAGCCTGATCAGCTCCGCCCCCGACTCGTCCTTCTCGAAGTACACCCGCTTGAACGTCGACTCCTGATCGGGCTCGAGCCGCACAAAGCAGTCCGTCCCCGATGTCACCGGCGATCTTGGACTGAAGACAACCACATCACCCTCGCGGTACTCGGGCTCCATCGAATCGCCCACCACCCGCGCACCGAACGCGTCGGCATCGTCGATGTCCGGCACCTTCAAGTACTCGTCCGCCACACGCGCCGGGTAACCAAGGTCAGTGAACTCAGTCGGATACCCCGCGGTCACCTTGTTGATCACGGGCACTTCTCTGGGCAGCGGCATGAGCTGCACGACGTCAAGACCCTTGTCCGCGCCGGGCGACATCGGGTCCAGCCGATCGACCAGCCTCCGGAGTTCTCCCGATCCGAACGCCCGGTCGAGCGCATCCTTCCGCGAACCCGTCGAAGCCAGGAGCTCGCGCAGCCGACGCGCAGCCTGCCGAGAGGTCGCCACACGCTCGCGAACCGACGCAGGCGTCGTCTCCCAGTTGGCAATCTCAACAAGCTGACCCGCATCAAGACCCAACGCCGCCTCAAGCCGACCGATCAGCTCCATGCTCGGCGGCTTCTCCCGCACACCCGTTTCGATTTGACTCAGGTAGCTCTTGGCGCAACCCACCCGCTCGGCGACCTGACTCAACGTCAAGCCAAGCCGACTCCGACGGTCACGCAACACAGCACCCAGACTGTTTCTGCCATCCCAGGAAATCGCAAAGCCCTCACGCTCACCACGCTCTCTGGTACGACCAATCGAGCCCAGTTCATTGCTTTGTGCGCTGATGTCTGGTATTACCATACATATACCTTGCAAATGGTTCTATAATTGGCGAACATATCTCATCATGTTCAATATATAAAGAACACAAAGTTGAGTCAAGATCGACGCAAGTGACCCAAATTGGAGGTTTGGACACCATGCAAAGCAGCAAGAGCTTCGAGGCAATCGATCTCAGGGCAGCCTGTGACATGAGAAGGTCACGCACGAGCAATCTCGTCCGAGCCGTAGCCAAGCACGCTGACCACCTGCCCCCCAAAGAACGGACGCTCATTCAGCAGGTGTTCGTTGATGGCACTCCCATAAACAGGCTCGCCCAAACAAGAGGCGAGGAGCCCCGAAAGCTCGCCAGACGCGTCAAAAGCATTACCAAACGGCTGCTCGACCCTCGCTTCAAGTACGTCACAGAGAACAAAGCCGCCTGGAGGCCCACACGCCAACGCGTCGCCTCGGCGTGCATCATCGAGGGCCTCTCCATGAGAGAAGCTTCTGAGAAGCTCAAGCTCAGCCCCTACATCATCCGCAAGCACCGCGAAGCGATCGATGCCATGTTCGAATCCGCGGAGTCCGTATCATGAACACACGACACGCACACTCCGAGAACCAAACACGCATCCGCGCCCGCTTCGGCCTCCCCCTGCACGACCACGCCCAACACGACCGGTACGAATCGCTCATCGCTCACGCACGAGCCGCTGCGATCGAACTCGACCGCGCACTCAAACCCGGCAAGGTCGCGCTCATCACCGGGCCCAACGGCTCGGGCAAGTCGCTCGTCGTCAACCAACTCTCGCACATCTGCCAAAGACCTATCACACCGCTCACAGACCTCTCGATCGAAGAACGCCCACCAATCGATCTCTTCAACTGCTCGCTCAACGACGCGTGCAGAACCCTCGCCGCCTCTGGCCTCGCCGATGCACACCAACTCGTCACGCCCGCAAACCGCCTCTCAGTCGGGCAACAGGCAAGGCTCTCGCTCGCGCTGGCCCTGCACCATGCAGCACAACTCGGCAAGCCCTGCACCATCATCGCCGACGAGTTCGCTTCCCCGCTCGACAGAACAACCGCAGCGAGCCTCGGCTCCTGCCTGAGAAGACACATCGAAGAACCGATCAGGCTCATCGCCGCCGCCGCCCACGACGACCTGATCGAGCTACTCGCGCCCGACGTCCTCCTCTACACACCGATCGAAGGCACCCCAGAACTTCTGACACGAGAATCAGCATGCGGCTAAACAACACAACTCTCACACCAACAACCATCGAGACTCGTTTCAACGAATCGGGCTTCCCAACTCTCTCCAACATCACGCTCGGCGAGGGAACCAAAGAGGCGTACCACTCGCTCGCCAGGCTCCATTACCGCACGAAGTCGCCCGCGACACTCGAACGCATCATCTGTGCAACGTGCCAGCGCTCTGGTGAACTCGCAGGCGTGCTCGTCACGAGCAGACCCACACTCAACGCCGCATGGCGGAGCATCGCCTGGCCCGGTGTGTTCGACCAGGGCACCAAACCCGACAGAGCCAAACGCATCAACGAAGAGCTGCGCACGATCAGCCGCGTCATCATCGACCAGCGGTTCCGGGGCCTCGGCATCGCCAAGAGATTGGTCCGGTCGTACATCGACCGACCAGACACGAGATACACCGAAGCCGTCGCCGCGATGGGCGCGATCTCCCCGTTCCTCGAACGCGCGGGCATGCGAGCGGTCATTATCCCCGAGCACCACCGAGACAGACGCCTCCGCGACCTGCTCGAAGAACACGCCAAAGCCCCGATCGATCTGCTCACCTCGCCTGGGCTGAGAAGTTCGCTCGAGACACAGCTTCGCCATTGGGCCAGAGCCAGCGCCTCGACGCGCAGACTCACCGACGGCCCGATCGAGGGCATCGCACGCGACGCCGCCGCGAGGCTCATCGCACCGATCCACGCGTACACACACGAAACCCACTGATCCGACCCAACCCAGCACGCCGACACGACTCCCCCGCAGGGAGCATCCGTTTGTTCGATTCCGTACCAGAAACACCCAACGAGTTGCACGCGTGGCTCGTCGACACGCTGTCCATCACCATCCCGCGCTCACCGATCATCGACGGCAACAGCGCCCCGTTCGACTACCTCTGCCACGCGTTCTTCGAACAGAACAAGCCGCGCGATGCGCTCGTCTGGGCCAACCGGGGCGGGGGCAAGACATTCCTCGGCGCACTCGCCACCGCGCTCGATCTCGCGTTCAAGCCCGGCATCGAGATCCGTATCCTCGCAGGCAGCCTCGAGCAGGCCTCACGCATGCACGAACACCTGCGTAACCTCTTCGCGCGCGACCCTTTCGCTCCGCTGGTCGAAGGCCGAATGACCGACAAACGCCTTCGCCTGACAACAGGCTCGCGTGTCGAACTGCTCGCCGCCAGCCAGGCCTCCGTCAGAGGAACGCGCGTTCAGAAACTCCGATGCGACGAGGTCGATCTCTTCGACCCGAAGATCTGGGAAGCCGCCCAACTCGTCACCAGGTCCGCCCGGTGCGGCTGCATCCATGTCCCGGGCTCGATCGAGTGCCTCTCAACCATGCACCAGCCCTTCGGCATGATGTCGAGACTGGTCAAAGACGCGGAAGACCACTCACGCGCAGTCTTTAAATGGGGCGTTGTCGATGTGCTCGAGCATTGCACCGACGCGCACGAGTGCACAAACGAGAGCGACGACAACTGCCCGCTGCTCCCCGAGTGTGGCGGCAGCGCGAAGCAGCGCAGAGAGCCTGGCCATATCGCAGTCGGAGATGCACTCTCGATGAAGCGACGCGTCTCGCTCCCCGTCTGGAACGCCGAGATGCTCTGCCTCGAACCCAGAAGATCCGATTGCGTCTACCCGGACTTCGACCCAAAGCTCCACGTTGTAAGTACCAACCCCGAGAGCGCCGGCACAACACTCATCGCCGGCATGGACTTCGGCTTCCGAGCGCCGACCGTCATCCTGTGGGCGAGCGTCTCGATCACCGGGGTCATCACCGTCATCCGTGAACGCGTCGAGAAGGAGATCGTCCTCGCCTCGCACGCAAGAGCGCTCGCCGACAGCGACCAATTCCCGGTTTGGGTCGGCGTCGATCCAGCGGGACGACAACGCTCCGGGCAGACAGGCAAGAGCGACATCGCGGTCCTCACCCAGCACGGCCTCACGATCAAGGCACGCCCATCACGCATCGCAGAAGGCATCGCGCTCGTCAGTTCCCGACTCAAACCCGCCTCGGGCGACCCAACGCTCTTCATCCACAACCGCTGCACACACCTGATCGAGGCGCTCCAGCAGTACCACTACCCGCCCGACAACCCAGTATCGATGGACCCGGTGAAAGACGGCCCAGACCACGCCGCCGACGCGCTGCGCTACATGGTCATCAATCTCGACAACCCGCACAAGGCCAGCGCCTCACGCTACACGCCGCGTTAGTTCTTCAGGCGCTCGCGGGAAGCATCGCCATCAGCTCGACGAGCCCCCACCCCACGAATGTCAAAATCACGAGCACGCCGATCACCACCAACGACATGATCGCCGACGACTTCCAGTACCGCTCCATGTTCTCGCAGCGCACCGCCTTGTACGCAAGCGACAACAGCACCACCATCGGGGCGAGCAGGAGCCACTCGTACCCGTGCGCGGGCATGGGCTCCATGAAGACGCGCCACTGAGCGAGCAGGGGCATCACAGCTTCGCTCCCTCAGACCTTCTTCGCATCGGTGGAAACGCCGCGTCGATCACAGCGACAAAATTCATCATCCCCGCCAGCGCCACACAGAGCATCCCCAGCTCGTTCATCCGCCCGAGCCCCTGCACGACCCCGCCGGCTTCCCTGAGCGACTGGTGAACCCAATCGATCACGAACACGATCGGCCCCGCCGGCGCCTGGGCGTAGAACCACCACCGGTCGTCGCGCGAGTCCACCGCGTCGAGCCCGCCGACCAGGACACCGAGCGCGATCAACCCGAGGACACCCACCGCGATCATCACGCCCCGCCTGGGCAGCCCGAGCACCGCGTGGCCAAGCCCCGGCAGCGCCAAAGCAGCCACGCCCGCCAGCGGTCGGCACGCGCGCGTGTTCCAGGGTATCTCGTCCCTGCTGGGAACCTGCTTTGCCGGGGTTGTCGGTAGTGAGTCTGGCACGCCGATTGTACCGTCGGCGCGCCACGCCCCCGGGCGTGAGCCACCACATCACAGAAACACGTTGACGACGCCCCAGATCGCGTTACCCTACCGCCGTTGCACGTCCACCCGATATAAGGACGCCCCCGCGGAGACCTTGACCATGCTGCTCATGAACCCACAGACCGATAGCGACACGGACCTGCTCGTTCTCGACCCGGAACAGGAGCAGAAGGATGTTCTCGGGCCTCAGCCCGTCATGGGCGACTATGACGATGATGACGACGAGGACGGCGTCGACTTCTACGACGACGATGAGGACTACGACGAGGACTACGACGACGATTTCGACGACGAGCCGAGCGCCAACGAAGACTACGACGATGATGAGGATGACGACGACCTCTGATCCGTGAGCCTTTTCGGCGATCCTCGCCAGCAGGCTCCGTAGGGAGAGCTGGCAGATGGGCAACCGCAACGCGCAGAACAACTTCGACAGCTTCGACGAACACCTCGACGAGGAGGCCATCGAGCGCCTCGAGTCGGGCGAGCAAGCCGACACTGACGACCAGCTCGATGACGACTACGCCAGCGAACTCGACGAGTTGCTCGCCATGGGCGAGAGCACCCCGGACGCATCCAAGAACGAACCCAACGAACCCAGGCTCGCCGAAACCGAGCAGCGATACACAGGCCCCGACCGCCGCAAGAGCGTCGTGGACACACGCGCCTCAGGCCTCGAACGCAGACGCGGCCCGGGCCGACGCCTCACCGACTTCGTCAAGGCCGCCGAGGAAGGCGAGATGAACGCCGAGCAGTTCCTCTTCCTCAAAGCGATCGAGACCTTCAAGGCAGCCAACAACAAGCACTACCCGAACTGGACCGATGTCCTCGAAGTCGTCCGCCTGCTGGGCTACCGCAAGACACTCGCAAGCGAACTCAACCTCCCCGGCGCCGACGACTGGAGCGAGAAGCCAGACACGCCCGCCAACGTCCGCACCCGTGAGGGCATCACGCACAAGCGCAAGAAGGCGGCGTGACTAAACGGGCCACTCCACAATGAGAACGCGCATAACAAAACCTCTCCCGACTGGGAGAGGTTTTGCTCAATCAATGCAGCCAGCGCCGTACGTCGGCCTTACTTGTTCGCGTAGTAGTCGATGTTGATCTGGATGTACTTGTTCCACTCTTCCGGCAGATCTTCTTCCGGGTAGATCGCCTTGACGGGGCACTCGTCGACGCACAGGCCGCAGTCGATACACGTGTCCGGGTCGATGTAGAGCTGATCGTGCTCCTCGAAGTCGTCCTCGTCCTTGGTCGGGTGGATGCAGTCGACGGGGCAGACCTCGACGCACGCGGTGTCCTTGGTTCCGACGCAGGTTTCGCCGA
This sequence comes from Phycisphaera sp., assembly GCA_003712165.1. GTDB lineage: Bacteria > Planctomycetota > Phycisphaerae > Phycisphaerales > UBA1924. The sequence goes on along the minus strand of RHLH01000001.1, from coordinate 199,001 downwards.
TGTAGTGTGACATACGAAAGCTCCAATCACACCCGCGCGTCACGCGCCGGGTGCACCGACACTATATCGGCAGCCAGGGACCGCTTCTTTTCAGACATCCAGAGCAGCCAATAACTCGTGCATGCTCCCGATGATGTGCGTCGCCTCCGACAGCTTATGGGCCGGTGTCAAACCCGCGAGCCCCACGACACGCATGCCCGCGCGGAGCGCCGCCTCGACGCCGCTGGACGAGTCCTCGATCACCACGCAAGACTCGGGCGCCACGCCCATTTCACGAGCCGCGTGCAGGAAAAGATCGGGCTCGGGCTTCCAGACCTCGATGTCGTACGCGCTGTAGATCCTGGGCTCGCCCTCGTGATCGAAACGCCCGATCAAACCCGCGCTCGTCAGCGATGCGACCATCTTGTTCTGCGGCCCGTTCGATGCAACACAACGCAGATGAGACCCAGTCTCATCAAGCACATTGAGCAGCTCCATCGCGCCTTCGATCACATCCACCGACTCGCGCTCGAACGTCTCGAACATCCGCGCGCGGTACGTCGGCAGGAAATCAGGAAGCTCGTACCCGACGACAGCCTCCGCCTCCGCGCGGATCACATTCAGGTCGCGACCCTTGAAACGCTCGATCGATTCCTCGGTCGTCACAGACCAGCCGATCTCGGTCAGGCACTCGGCGAGCAACCGGTTCGTCACGGGCTCCGTATCAACGAGCACGCCGTCACAATCAAAGATGATCAGGTCGCAGTCGAGCACTCACCCGTCCTCGTCGATCAGGAGCCGCATGATCATCGAGGCGCCCATCCGGCGTCCCAGATCCTGGAACACGTGGGCCGTATCAGGCACCACGTCGTCGGTCACTCTCGTAAAGATCGACTGCCATCGATCGAAGTGCCGGCGCTCGAGCCCGGGCAGGCGCCTGTGCGCCTCCATCGGTCGCCCCGAGTACGTGCCCGTCCGAAGGACAGCCGACGACCAGAATCGCTTCATCTTCTCAAGGTGGTGGTCCCAGTCGCGGACGTGCTCGTCGAAGATGGGCCCGATCAGGTCATCGCCGCGGACCTGCTCATAAAACGTGTCAACCAGCTCAGATATCTGGTCCTGGGTCACACCCTTCTCGGGCTCGCCGCCCGATTCGCTCAGCCTGAGATTCACCGCGACCATCACACACTCCTTCGTGATTGGTTACAAGCCCTTACCCGCTGAGGGCGGCTCCTCCTTTGCGTCTGCGCGCATAAAGAGCGCCTCACCCTTCGTGATCTTCTGCCCCCTCTCGAGCTTGTGAGCACCGCCGAACTCGGCGAGCTCCGCGAGCGGAACACCCGCCTTTGGCGCACAGCCCCAGCGTTCCCACAGCTCGCCCATCTTGGTCGGCATCGCGGGCGCCAGCAGCAGACTCGCGATCCTGAGCGACTCGGCGCAGCTATAGAGAATGGTCGCCAGCGCGTGCGGCCCGTCCTCGAGCTCGTCGAACTGCTTGGCGAGCGTAAAGGGCGCCGCGTAGCTGATGAACTCGTCAACCGCCCGCACGACCGCAAGCCCCTGGCGCGCCATCTCGTCGACCTCGAACGCGTCCGCCGCCGCGATCGCGCGCAGGACCGCTGCCTTGGTGATCTCTGGGAAGTGGAACGTCCTGTCTGGGTCGTCGACCGGCTTGCCCGCGTTGGCCAGCGCCGTGCGCGCCGTCTGCAGCGCCGAGCCCCCGGGGAATCCGAACTCGCCGTTGCAGAGCATCGTCAGCTCGCCGCCAAGGTATTTGTCGATCATGTTCCCGACCCGGCTCATCGAGTTGCCCACGCTGTTGGCCAGATCCGCGTTGTACACATCTACGAAATGCTCGTGCGCAAAGTCCGCGTCGTTGGCACCAAGCGGCCCCTGTGTGAGCAGGTACCAGCGCACCGCGTCGGTCGAGTACTTCTTGCAGTACGCCTCGAGGAGCTCGATCTCGATGAAGTTACCGAGGCTCTTTGACATCTTCCGGCCTTCGCGGATCCAGTACGCGTGCGCGTACACCGTCTTGGGCGCGGGCCTATCGAGCGCCTTGAGCATCGCTGGCCAGATCACCGCGTGGAACCAGAGGATGTCCTTGGCCATCACGTGGGCGTCGGCGGGCCAGAACCGCTCGCGCTCGTCGGTGTCAACGGTGGTCAGGTAGTTGCACAGCGCCTCGATCCACACATAGATCCGGTGCTCCGGGTCGTTGGGCATGCGGATGCCCCAGTCCGTGTCGCCCTCTTTGATCTTCCGAGAGACTGGCACCTTCTGCAGCCCCTGACGGATTCGGCCCAGAACCTCGTTCTTGCGCGCACCGGGCAGCACACGGATCGCGCCAGACTCGATCTGTTCCTTGAGCCAGCTCTCGTACTTGTCGAGCCTGAAGAAATAGTTCTGCTCCGTGCGCTTCTCGAGCTCTCGGCCCGTCACGGGCGACTTGTAGCCATGCTCGCGAGCCGTGTTCTCGGGGACGTACTCCTCCTGCGAGGCGTCCCACCAGCCCTCGTAATCACCGAGTTCGATGTCGCCCGAGTCGACAAGCTGCTGGATATATGCGGATGCCTTTATCTTGTGACGATCCTCCGTCGTGCGCACGAAGTCGTCGTTGGTGAAGCCCATCGCCCCGAATGCCTTGAGGAACTCCTCCGCGTTGCGGTCGGCCCACTGGATCGGGCTCATGTCGTTGTCTAAGGCGGACTGAACGACCTTCTCGGCGTGCTCGTCCGTACCGGTAAGGAAGAAGACATCGCCCGGCGAGCCCAGGCGGAGTCTCTGGAAGCGAGCCGCGACATCGGCAAGGAGGGTCGTGTAGCAGTGCCCGATGTGGGGCCTGTCGTTAACGTAATAGATCGGTGTGGTGACGTAATAGGTGCTCATCGTTCTGAGTGTAGGTGCCGGTGGTGCCCGCTTCGGGCTCGGTTCTGGGTTGTTCGGCTCCGGCGAGTTATTGGGAGCTACCCTTACGTTCGAAGCAGAGCATCACCCCGGGGCGTCCCGAGCGGTGAACAGGAGCCGAGCATGAACCGCGAGCAGTTCGAGGCCGAGGCGCTCGAACATCTCGACGCCGTCTTCCGGATGGCGATACATCTGACGAGGAACCGCGAGAAGGCGGAGGATCTCGTTCAGGATGTCTACATCCGTGCTCTGAAATCCGCGGCCCGCAACGGGTTCGAGGCCAAGGGTGGCGGGATGCGCGCCTGGCTCTTCACCATCGCTCACAACACCTTCTACACGACAATCAAGCGAGAAAACCGGGCTCCCACGGCCGTCGGCGAGTTCCACACTGACGCCGCCAGCGAGCCCCTGCCCGACGAGCCCCCTCCCGCGTGGGACGGCGCGAGCTTCGACTGGGAGCACGTCGACGATCGGCTCCACAAGGCCGTCGATTCGCTCAAGGAGGAGTACAGGCAGGTCCTGATCATGTGGGGGGTTCAGGGGTTCAAGTACCGCGAGATCGCCGAGGTCCTGGATGTTCCGATAGGGACGGTCATGAGCAGGCTTCACCGAGCCCGGAAGATGGTTGCCGATGCTCTGGCGGAGGACCCCGGAGCGATGGAAGAACTGGGCATCAGGGGCATGAACGACGCGTCTGAATAACAGATGACGAGGCCCGGAGTTACGGCGTTTTTTCATGCAGTTTGAGGAACAAGAGACCGGTTGGCTGGGTTGGACAAACAGATGGGCCGAGTTCGGGTCCTGCGAGACAGAGCACACGAGGTAACGCAAGGTATGACAGACACCCCGAGGCCATCTGAAGAACGCCTTGATCTGGCTGCCCTGCTGCGCGCCGGCGCCGACGATGAACTGAGCGCTCACGACGAGCGCCGCCTCGAGGCCCACCTCGAAACCAATCCCGAGGACGTTGCCAGGCTCGACGCCGAGCGTCAACTCCGTCAGGCTTTGGCAAGGACGATGAGCACCGATTCTGGCGAGGCCGCTCCGGCGGAGCTGCGCGATCGGATCGCATCTGCGATGTCAGCTGTCGAACTCGGTGACCATCCAGAAGAGAGCATCCCGGAATCGCTCGCGGCTGAGACTCGTTCGCCCGATTACTGGTCGGGCACGAGGGGCAAGTTCACGATGGCAGCCGCTGCCGCGTTCCTGCTCTTTGCCAGTGCTGCGATTGTGTTTCAGCAGTTCGCGCCGATGAATCCATTCGGCCCGCAAGCCGCAGGCACATTCCTCACAGAACGCACGGCTGCAGCTACGTTTGTTGCACGCGAACACTCACGCTGCTTCACGGAGAACCTGCACACACAGAGGAAGTTCACCATCAAGAACCCGGAAGCGCTGCCCACGTTTACGAGCAATGTCGTGGGGACCGAGCTCTCGCTTGCCGATCTCATCGCGGACGGCGCCACAGAGATCGAGTTCGTCCGGGGCGGAAAGTGCGGCGTCCCCAGCGGTGGACCCAGCATGCACCTGAGGTTCCGCCTCCCCGAGTACGACGATTTCATCTCGCTCTTTATCCAGAAAGACAGAGGTAGACTCGGGCTAGCCGATAGCGTGACCTACGTCGTCACTCCCGACGCACCCAAGAGCCCCAACATCTTCATCTGGAGCAAAGAGGGCCTGAACTACTACCTCGTTATCGAGCGGATCGAGGACTGCGGCCCCATCCGCGAGACCCTCGACTGCCCCACCCAGATGCGAGAACTCGCCGACACGGCCTGATCTCACAGAATGACAGTCCCCCCGAGCAAAGGCCGGCGCAGAGTGTGCCGGCCTTTGCCGTTTGGGTGCTCATTTCGAGAGAAAACGACCGATACGAGGGCTCGGACCGTACCATATGAGGAGCAGGCGGAGCCCCGATCCGCCGCCGGAGGCACGACCATGCAACGCCACATCGCACTCGCTCTGATGTTCACGCTCGCCGGCGCCGCGGCGTCTCAGAACGCACTCGGAGATGGTCGCAAAAACGACAAGTCCAACCAGCAGGGCTCGGGCGGGTACAACGCCCCCTCGAACAACGACCTCCAGCAGTCGTTTGCGCTCCGCAACGCCATCGTCACGGGCAACGCCCCGGGCGGCGTCAGCTTCCGTGGCAACGTCGGATACATCGCTGACCGGGACTTCCGGGGCGAGTTGGGCTCCGACACACTCTTCAGTTACCGAAGAGACTCGCTCTACTCTGGCATCTCGGGGCTCGGGCTCAGGGGTACCGATTCGCTCCAGTACCAATTCGCCCTGACCACGGGTTCAAGGCCCCCCACCTCGATCGCCGGCTCGCTCGCCGTCAGCCGCGACCAGTTCATGCCGACGTTTACGCCGGGCCAGAACCAGGCGTCGCTCCAGACAGGTGTCAACAACTCGGCAGCGCCGATCACACGTGTTGATCCGCTGATTGAGGCAGAGAGGGAAGCCGAGGCATCGGGAACGGGGCTCTGGCGTCTCCGCTCGGCATCGGGTTACGTGACCGACAAGTCGCTCTCGACGAGCTACGTCGGCTCGATCAACGCGGGCCAAGGGCAGTTCTTCGATGTCACCGCGTCGCCCCTGGAAGGGCTGAAAATTCTTGGGCAAGAAGAGACGCCGCTCGTTTCGCCCGAGTCTGCAGCGCAGCGCGCCGACTCAACAGCCAACACGCAGGGCCGGGTCGAGGCGCAGACCCTGGACACCTCGGCATCAGAGGGCCTCAGGCTGACCACGGGCTACGAGCAGATCATCGAACAGCTCCGCCCCGGCTACAAGTCCGGCGAGCAGGGCGAGCAGCCATCTGAAAGCGAGTTCACGCAGCGCATCCGAGAGCAGAACGAACTCATCAAGAACTACATCGAGGGTCTCCGGGCGCAGTCCGTTCTGACGCCCGAGGAAGCAGACCCGAGCACGGGCGAAGAGGGCGAGGGCGTCGATCCCGCGATCGATGACGAAGACCTCACCCCAGAGGAGAAGCTGTTCCGTGATCTCGAGGCGCTCAACGTCGATGCCGACGTCATCCAGGCACTGCGTGACAACGAGATCATGATCGACAAGCTCGTCGAGAACGTGAACCCGACCACGCGCGACTTCTACGCGCTGCACATGACCCAGGGCCGAGACTCGATGAGATCGGGCAACTACTTCCGCGCAGAAGAACGTTTCTCCATGGCGCTCTCGATCCGCCAGGGCGATCCGACCGCCTCGATCTCGCGCATCCACTCGCAGATCGGCGCGGGTCTGTACATCGCGGCTGGCACGAACCTGCGCGAAACACTCACCCAGAACCCAACGATGATCACCGCGCGCTACGCGGACGGGCTCATCCCGCCCGAGGAGAGACTCCTTGAGGTCTCGGTCAGGCTCAAGGATCTCGCAGAGGGTGACGGGCTGATCGCTCGTCAGTCGGCGCTCCTCTTGGCGTACGTCGGGTACCATCTACAGGATGACGCGATCATCGCCCAGGGGCTGGATAGGCTTGACCAAGACGGCGGCGTTGATCGCCTTTCAACACTCCTCCGCGTGATGTGGCTCGACGACGAGCCCGCGTCTGATGGGGATGACGATCAAGGCGAATGACCGCCCGTGACGAGACTCGATGACCGCTGAGCAGCCCTCGATTGTCCACTTCCTGACCGACGGCTCCTTGCCGAGATTCTGCATTGACCTGGGCGAGCTCGCGCAGGCCCACGTCTCGCTCCACGACCCCACCGGGTGCCAAATCCTCCCGTCAGACGGTGACACGCCTTACGCGATCGCTGCGAAGCCTAGCGACACCGCAAGGTCGCACATTGTCCCGATCGAGATCGAGAACATCAGGCTCGGCGAGTTCCGTGTGAGCGAGAACGCCCCGGCGAAGCTGCTGTCGAGCGTGCGTCACCTCGCGTCGACCGTGTCCGAGGTGTGTGAGAACGAGTACGAGCTGAAGCACCGTGTGCGTGAGCTCGAGGTGCTCTATAGGCTGAGCGAGCATCTTGCTCGGGCGAGCGATGTGCAGGAAGTCCTGACCATCGCGCTCGACTCGGCGATGGATGTCCTCGACCTTGACGCCGGGTCGATCGTGCTCTTCGATGACGAGTCACAGCACGCCAGCGACGAGCACGGCATCGAGCTCATCGCGAGCAGGAACCTCTCGGAAGATTGGCTCGCCGACCCGACGCCGCTGTCTGAGAACCGCGAGTTCGACCGCAGCGCGATCCGCGGCGAGATCGTCGCGATCGAAAACCTGCTGGACGACGAGAGGGTGATCGCACCCGAACGCCTGGAGCAGGAGAACATCACCGGGTTCGTCACCGCGGCTTTGATCTTCCAGAACAGACCCATCGGAGCGATCCGCCTCTACGACAAAAAACCGCGACTCTTCGACAGCTCGGAGCAGCGGCTCGTGATGTCCATCGCGCAGCAGGCGGCGGTCTCCGTCGAGCAGGCCAGACTGCTCGCGATGCAGGCGCGGGACAGACGACTGGGCCGACAGCTCAAGCTCGCGAGCGAGATCCAGCTCCGGATGCTCCCGACCAAGATGCCCAACTTCGAGCAGCTGGACATCGCGGGCCGGTACGCGCCGTCGCTCGAACTGGGCGGCGACTTCTACGACGCGTTCCAGGTCGGCACACCCGCGAGCAAGAACCTCGGCATCGTGATCGGGGACGTCGTGGGCAAGGGCATGCCCGCGGCTCTGCTCATGGCGTCTGTCCGCTCGTCCGTCAGGGCCTACGCGCAGGACGTCTACGACATCGACGAGATCGTGAGCAGAACCAACAAAGCGCTGTGCAGAGACACGCTCGCGAGCGAATTCGTGACACTCTGGTACGGCGTCATCGACCCGCAGACACTGCACCTGACCTACTGCGGCGCAGGGCACGAACCGCCCATGATCCTCTCGGTGCCAGAACACAGAGCGCCCAACTCGACGGACCTCGTCGAGCTCTCGACCGGCGGGATGGTCATCGGTGTGGACCCCTCGCAGCGCTACCAGCGCGGGCACTTCGACCTGCATCGGGGCGACGTGCTCATGTGCTACACCGACGGCATGACCGACGCGCAGAACTTCGAAGAAGCACGCTTCGGCAAGCGAAGACTCCAGAACGCGCTCATCGAGACGCTCGCGGACAACCCCGAGGCGTCGGCGGACGAGATCATCGAGGGCATCTTCTGGCGCATCCGCCAGTTCGCCGGCCTCTCGAAGCAGCCGGACGACCAGACATTGCTCGTTGTGCGCACGTAAACACGCACAGGTGCGAACGCACCCTGCGTGTGGTTGCGGTTTCTTTATTTAGAGCGAGCGGGTACGAGAATCAGGCGGCGGTCGGGCCGTCGTCTTCGAATTCCTCGGCCTCGAGCAGGTGGCGGAACTCATCGAAGCGGAGTTGGAGACGGTCGATCTCCTCGTCCACGTTGTCGATCAGTTCGCGGGTGCGCTCGGATAGCTGGGTCTCCGGGACCTGGCTGGCGCGCGTCGCGGTTGAGCCCGCGCCGGCGTCACGACCTGCAACATCCCGCGGGAACGGGATCGGTGCCGGATCATCTTCCCATGTACCCCTCAAACGAAATCGGTTCACTGAGAACCTCCTCACAACTCCATCGGGCCAGATCATGCCCATGTTTCGGAGTCATGAGGCTCATCGGTCCAACGTGAAGAGGGATTGATCTCCAACGTCCGAGATCAGGTCGGAATCGCACCTACTCCAGAGCACAAAACGCAAAGAGTGCGCCTTGTAACCTGGTTATCGGTCGTTCATAGGAGTTCCCACGATTTCAGAGGGCCGCTTGGGGGAGCCGGCCTTGGGTTCCGTCCCTTTGAGGGTCCTGCCGAGATTGCTGCGGTGTTTGACGATCACGATGACTGCAAGGGCAGCCGAGGCGAGGACCGTTGGCCAGGCGCTGGCGAACCCGCCGGCAACCCCGTACACCAGCACCGCGGTCGTGATGGGCAGGCTCAGAGACGCGAGGCTGCTGGAGAGCCCGACGTACCTGGATACCTTGAGTGTGGTCAGGAAGACCGCGAGCGCCACGCCCGCGGCGATCGTCATAACGGGAACGACCGCTAGCAACGAACCCAGCCCGGTCGCGACGCCCTTGCCGCCCTTGAATCCGATGAACGGGCTGAACATGTGACCGAGGACGGGCGCAACCATCGCGCCGAGCCACCACCAGTAGTCGGCGGGGCTGACAGATTCATCAGATCCGATGATGCCCGACGCAAGCCCAAACGCGATAGTCGGCGTAAGCCCCTTGAGCATGTCGAGGATGAAGCAGATGACAAAGAACTTCTTACCCAGGACGCGCCCGACGTTGGTGGCGCCGATGTTGCCCGAGCCGTGCTTGCGGATGTCAACGCCCTTGGACTTTGCGATCAGGAGTCCGAACGGGATCGCGCCGACGAGGTAGGCGCCCGCGATCAGCAGCAGCCGGGTGATCGCGGGGTCCATCACGAGCCGGTCTTGCGGGCTTTGGGGCAGAAGCGCTCGGTGAGCCCGCTGATAAGCCGATCGAACACGCCGTCGGCGTCGCACATCGCGTCGATCACGAGGTGGTTGTCGGGCCAGCGCTTGGCTTGCTCGAGATAGCCCCTGCGCACGCGGTCTCGGAAGTCGCCGGGCCTCGCCTCGATCCGGTCGGGCTCGGCGCTGCGCCTGCACGACGCTGTGGACTCATCGACATCGAAGATGACGACCATGTCGGGCTCAAGCCCGCCCGTCGCAGCGCGCGCCACGTCGAGAATCTCGTCCTCGGGCAACCCGCCGCCGGCGCCCTGATAGGCGATGGTCGAGGTGACGTACCGGTCGGCGAGCACGAGGTGGTTTTGCGCGAGCGCGGGCCGGATGGTTTGTTCGACGAGCTGGGCCCGGCTTGCCATGTAGAGCAGCATCTCGCAGCGGAGGGTCATATCGCCGTGGTCGTGCGCGAGGAGGAGGTTGCGGATCGCTTCGCCGATCCCGGTGCCGCCGGGCTCGCGGACCTCGGTCACGCCCAGCCCGCCCTTGGCGCAGAGCTCGCTGAAGCGGCTGAACTGGGTCGTTTTGCCGGAGCCGTCGGGTCCTTCAAAGACGACGAGCTTGCCAGCCAGAGCGCTCAAAAGTGTCTGGTGTTCATGCACGAAGGCAGTGTATCCCAGCGATCGCCGGGGCGCGCAGCGATCAGTCACCCATGGGCACAAACTCGACCTGTCTCGCCTCTTCTTCACGCACCATCGAGGGCGCACCGAAGATGAGTCTGTCGATTGAGAAGCACCCGGGCCCGATCAGCAGCAGCGCAACGCCTGAGCAGGCCAACGCGAACTGCCACAGCAGTTGCGTGTAGGCGTAACCGCCTGGCCCGATCTCGAAGACACCGTTCGGGAGGAATCCGAGATACGCGCCGCCTGCTTGCAGCGCGGGTCCGATCTGCGTGAGCCACATCGCGGTGAGCATCGTCCCGATGATGGGCAGGGTCGCCATGCGTGTAAAGAAACCTGTGAGCAGCGCGGCTCCGCAGACGAGCTCGAGGATCGCCGCGATCCACGCGATCACGACGGGAAGCGAGCCCTTGGCCAGCGCCTGGGGCCAGAGTGGCATCTTGGCTCGGCCCTCGTCGTCCACGCCCGGGTTCGCTGCGTGATGAATCATGAGCGCGAGGCCGAGGACTCGTTTGACCTCGACTTCGTCAGCCGACTGCACGTACGAGACGGGCAAGATGCCCGGGTCTTCGTCGGGTTCAGGAGTATCTTCGCCAGCGGTCTCGTCTTCTTCGGTGGACCCGTCGTCCTCGACAACGGGGTCGTCTTCCACCGCCGGGGGTTGATCGTCGCCTGCGTCTTCAGAGGGCGCAGCATCGTCGGCGGGGGGCTCTTGGGTCTGCTCGGTGTCGTCTGTGTCTGCTGCGGGGTCCGTCTCAGGATCACTGAGACCCGGATCGGTCTCAATCGGATCTGATTGTTCTGAATCGCCCTGGCCTGGGTCGATCTGGGGGTCCTCGTCCTGGGGAGGTGTGAGCGCCTCCGGGGTCGCGTCGATCTGACCCCAATCGGCGAGGATCGCCTGGTCTCTGGGGTCTGTGATGGCCGTAGAGTGGGCGATTTTGCCGATGCCGGCCCAGATAAAGGTGAGCCCGAGCGCCACGCGCAGGCCCAGAGGGGCGACATTGAGTGCCAGGGAACTTCTGATCGACATGGGTCCGATCCTTCCTCGCGAGAGGGTTGCCGCCGCCGGTTGGCATACTACAACCTAGAGCTTCTGTACCATCATACGGAACGCGGCGATCCGGCTTTCCCTACCATCGGGCGAGAAGCCCGGCTGGGACCACCCGGAGGGCAGATGCGCGGGCGTGGCGGAATTGGCAGACGCGCGGGATTTAGGTTCCCGTGGCCGCAAGGCTGTGCAGGTTCAAGTCCTGTCGCCCGCATTGGCCGATATTCCCTAGCACAACCCCGATATCGGGGACAGGTCCGAATGTGATCGGACAGGATGGAGGCGTACGCTTCCCCTCGTGGCAGTCGAGACAGGCCAACCAGATCGAGACCCGAGCAGGCCGGAGCAGCCGGGCGAGAGCGCTCAGACCGAGTCGCGATCCGATGCAGCCAAGCGCGCCGAGGGCTCGCAGATCGAGCACAAGCCGCGCGTGGTCGATCCGATCGGGACGCTCGTCGGTCGCCGGTACGAGATCACCGAGTTCGTGGGCGCTGGCCGGCGTGGCAAGGTGTACCTTGCGCGTGATCGGCTGACCGAGGCAACGGTCGCGCTCAAGCGGTTCCGGATGGACACGCCAACGCTCAAGCAGGCCGCCGAGCGCGCGATGGCTGCGGCTGAGATCGTGGCGGGGCTTCGGCACGACCACATCGTGCGCGTGTTCGATCTCGGTGAGGACCCTGCCGGGCCTTACGTGATCTCGGAGTACATCGACGGGCTCGACGCGGCGAGGCTGGTCGCCTCGCAGGGCGCGATGAGTCTGAGGCAGGCGGCGAAGATCGTCGAAACGATCGGACAGGCCGTGTCCTTTGCGCACGAGCGGGGTCTGTACCACGGCTCGATCCGCGGCTCGAATATCCTCTTTACCGAGGGCATGCGTCCGATGCTGTGCGACTTCAGCGTGGGCGAGGTCGAGCCGAGCGAGGTCGCGCGTGCACGGCGCCAAGACGTCAAGAGTTTGGTCCGCACGCTCTGCCAGCTGCTGACCGGTGTGTCGACGGGGTCGGTCGAGGTGCGCAAGCTTCCAGAGGCGATCCAGCCCGCGGTACGCGCGTCGCTCGGCACTGGTGTGACCACTGGCCAGCCAACGATCGACTCGTTCCTGCGCGAACTCCGCGCGACGGAACTCGATCTGTCTGCGCCGCAAGAAGACGAGTTTGATGCCCTTGGTCGCGGCCGGAAGGCAGAACTCTCGGGCTCGTTCGACGCGATGCGCGAGGCAGGCGAGTCTGCTCTCGAGAAGAACGGCGAGTCCGCCGAGGCGATGGTGCTCCTGCGGCGTGCCGATCAGCTGAAAGCCGAGCGAAACGAGCTCACCGAAACGTTTCGGGCGTGCGAGCAGCGGTACGACTACGCGGGCGCGCTCGATGCGCTCACCAAGCTGCTGCGCCGCTTCCCGGCTGATCACCAATCACAGAAACTCGGACCCAAGCGCGAGACGCTCGCGGAGCTGACGAGGCTGACGGGTATCGCCGACCAACTCGTGTCGGCGGGGCATGTGTCCGCTTCGGTTGATTCGTGGAAGCGCATCGCGCAGCTCAGCCCAGGCGACGAGCGCGCTAAAGAGATGGTGCGGGTCGCCTCGCGTGCGAGGATCCGCAAGCAGCTGATCACGGCGACCGGAGCTGCGGTTGTCGTACTCGCGGTCGGCGGCGCCGGCGGGTACTTCGCATGGCAGAACGGTTTCTTCGGCGCATCGCCTGTTGTGCCGGGGCTCTCCGATGAACGAGTGGAGAGCGCATCTGCAAACACGGACGACGCGGCCGGGGAAGAAAGCGAATCCCGAGCGCTGCCTGCGCAGCGCAACCCACTCATTGCCGACGGTGGCGCATCGGACAGAGAAAGGCCTTCGATCCCGGAAGAAAGAGCGGCACCGGCCAACCGCGATGGTCGCTCGTCGGACATCAATTCGCCCGTGTACGACGCGGCAAAGGAACGCGAGCGAGAAATCTCGCGAGCGGCTGCGATGGCCAAACGCGATGCGCTCAACGCGAGAAGGCACGCCGAGCAGGTCGGTGCGCCGGGGCTGGCCCCGGCAGTGTTCGAGGAAGCGGCGGGCGCTCTTGCAAGTGCAGAAGCGCTGCTCATCGAGAAGTCGTACGCGGATGCGGCCGACGGGTTTGATCGCGCAAGGCTCGGGTTTGTTTCTGCGGCGGCACGCGCGGGCGGGGCGCTCTCTGAAATCCGCGGGATGATCGAGGCGAGGCGGTTCCGCGACGCGGGCGAAGCGATCGTGGGGATCGAGTCTGTTGCTAAGCCTTCGATGATCGAGATGCTGAGGCGAGAACTCAGCAGCGCCCGCGGCTCGCTCATCACGATCTCCGAGAACGAGGCGATGCCTCTGCGGTACGTCGAACCGGGCGTTTTTGTCATGGGCTCGCCCGACGACGAGGACGGCAGGCGCTTCGGCGAGGACCAGAGACAGGTGCGCATCGAGCAGGGCTTCTGGATCGCCCAGACCGAGCTGACGCGTGGACAACTCGCTGCGATCCGAGGCGGCCCCGTCCCCAACAACCCAGGCTTGCCCGCGGTTCGGATCACGCTCGACGAGGCGCGCACGATCGCTGAGCTGATGAGCGACCGCTTCGGTGGGACGTTCAGCGTACCGACGGAAGAACAGTGGGAATACGCGTGCAGAGCCGATCGGGAAGAGGTATACGACCGGGGCTGGTCGGTGCTTGATTCGGGCGGTCTGCCCAAAACGCCTGGTCAGCTTGCCGAGAACCCTTGGGGGATTGTCGACATGATCGGCAATGTCGCCGAGCTTGTGATCGCGGAGAAGGCGGGCCACGGCGAGGACGTCGTGATGACGCGGGGCGGGTCGTACCTCTCGACACCCTCGGCGCTTCGCGCCGCGGCGAGGCACGAGCTTGTGCAGCGCGAGCGGCCCGATGAACGCGTCGGGCTCAGGCTCGTGTGGACCGGAGTAGAGAGCGAATGAGTCGGCGAACGAGAGAGTGCCGCGCGGCGCGTGTCGTTGTTGTGTCGCTCGCCGCGGTTCTGGTCACGGGTTGTGGCTCATCGCCCAAGCCTATCAGGAACCCGGTGCCCAACCTGATCAGCAGCGTGTGGTCGGGCGAGGCGGGCGGTTTGTGTGTCCAGCTCGATCGCGGCAACGCGGCTCTTGCTGGAGATGGCTTGATGGGCGGTGCACAGCTCAGGCTGACTGGCCCGAGTCTGCCCAGGGCGGTGTACGCAACGCCGAGCGATCAGGGTGCGCTCTGCTTCCGGATCGCAGAGTCGCCCGCCGAGTTTCGGCGGATCAGGCCCGGGCCAGTGAGGGTTGATGCGCTCATGGAGGGCGAGATCCACGAGCTGGACTCGGTGCTCCTCGATCAGGCTTCGATCGATCGGATGTTCGAGGCGGCGCTGATTGCGAGCCGCAACGAGACTGGGATCGCCGGGCCCGGGGGTGAGGTCGAGATCGAGTACCGCGTCGAGCCGCAACCGATCCGCGCGGGCGGATTCGCCTCCGTGTACGCCACGGCTCGATCGACCGGAACCAGACCCGTCTACCGCGTGCGGACGACGCTCGAACCCGAAGCCGAGAGCGGGCTCGGGTCGCTCGTCTTTGACTTCGGCAGGCTCGAGCCGGGCGAGACGCTCGAGCTCGAGAACAGGCTCGCGGTGCCGAGGCGGACGCGTGTCAGCGCTGCGGAGTTCGGCGTGATCCCGACCGAGGCGCACGGCGCGGAGTTCGACACGCCCGACTCGGTCGGGGTCACGATCGATCCGTTGCCGCTGCCCGCGCTCGAGACGACGCTTGAGATCGTCCCTGATCGTCACGGCAGGGAGATCGACGACACATACCCGAACGCGTTTCGACCCGGCGATGACGTGCACCTTGTGTGCAACGTGCGCAACTTCGGTGATTCGCCCCTCGTCGGCGGGATCGCTCGGCTTCGCACGCCCAAGCCCGAGACCGCGAGTGTGCGGATCGGTCGGGCGATCGTCGGTGACCTGCCGCCTTCTGCGAGCGGGCGCGTGCACATCTGGCTTGTGGTGACTGCGCCGCTCGGATCGGACCCGGTACCGATCGTTGTCGAGATCACTGATTCAGATCTCGGAGTTGTCGCCGAGGCGACGGCGCTGCTGCGTCTTGAGCCTGCTCCCGAAGAGGGCATGGACAGCGTCCGGGCGGACTGAACTCTTTTGTGATGAGATGAGAAAGGGGATGGGGGCCGGGGCGGCTGTCGAGCGTTGTTGCGCGGGCACGATGGCAATCCGTCGCGAGCTCCGCCCACCCCTCAAGCTTGCCCGTGCCGCTTATGAAGGCGGCATGGCTTGGCTCTCTTGTCCCTCCCTATCCCTTCTCAGCCACCAGCGTAGTGATTGGGGCCCGGGGATCAAGGGGCAAAGCCGGGCTCTGGCGTTCATTGTTCGTGAAGGCGTGTTTCGGGGCTCTGGGACGGGTTTTCTTGGGCCAATGGGTGTCAGCAGCCGGCGTTGTAGTTGGTGATCCAGGCGGTGAAATCGGTTGGTGTGCAAATGTCTGCGTCGTGGGTCGGCACGTCGGGGCGCCCCCCCTTGAGCATCCAATAACCAATGAATGTGTGTCTCACGTATGCTCTTGAGAGACAGCGCAACGCCACTTTGAGCGCGAGTCTGCCTACGCTTGCAGAGGGCGCGTGGGTAACGCCCGACCATACTGAACATTTTCAGAATACGCCGATCCCGGAGGGAAGAATCAGATGTCAGGACTCATCAAGCCGCACGGCGGCACGCTCGTCAACCGCGTCGCAGAGGGCAGCCGTCAGCACGAGCTCGTCCACGAGGCCGCCAGCCTCCCGCGGATCGACCTTTCTGCCAAGCAGTCCTGCGATGTCGAGATGATCGGCATCGGCGCGTTCAGCCCGCTGACCGGGTTTATGGGCGAGAAGGACTTCAACTCAGTCATCGAGAACATGAAGCTCGCCGACGGCAACATCTGGCCCATCCCGATCACGCTCTCGGTCGATGCCGCCAGCGTCCCCGAGAAGGGCTCGCGCGTGGCGCTCTACGCCCCGAACGGTGCGTTGCAGGCGATCATGACCGTCGAGGAGATCTACGACCACGATCGCGCGAAGGAAGCCACGATCTTCTTCAACAACGCGGGCGACGACGACGGTCAGCACCCGGGCGCCGAGGCTGTCAAGGCAGAGGGCGACACGTGCCTGGCCGGCCCGATCGAGGTCGTGACGGTCTGCGTCGACCCCGACGGCCCCGAGGCATTCCTTGATTACCGCCTGACCCCGGCCGAGACCCGCGCCGAGTTCGAAAAGCGAGGCTGGAGCACCGTCAGCGCGTTCCAGACCCGCAACCCGATCCACCGCGCTCACGAGTACCTCTGCAAGTGTGCACAGGAAATCACCGACGGCCTGCTCATCCACCCGCTCGTGGGTGAGACCAAGCCAGGAGACATCCCCGCCGACGTCCGGATGCAGTGCTACCAGCAGCTCATCAAGGACTACTTCGTCGACGAGCGCACCTGCCTGACGGTCATGCCCGCAGCGATGCGCTACGCGGGCCCACGCGAGGCAATCCTGCACGCACTGGTCCGCAAGAACTACGGCGTGACGCACTTCATCGTGGGCCGCGATCACGCCGGTGTCGGCAGCTACTACGGCACGTACGACGCGCAGGACATCTTCGACAATCTCGACAATGACAACCTGGGCATCGAGCCGCTCAAGTTCGAGCACGCCGCGTTCAGCAAGAAGGCTCAGGGTATGGTCTCGGGCAAGACGTTCCCGAAGCTCGAGGGCGACCAGATCTTCCTCTCGGGCACGAAGGTCCGCGAGATGCTGGGCCAGGGTGAGCGCCCGCCCGGCGAGTTCACCCGTCCGGAGGTCGCTGACATCCTGATCGAGTGGGCGACGAAGGCCTGATCGATCTCACAGCTTGAATCACGAAAGCCGCGTGCGTGTGCACGCGGCTTTTTGTTAGTCTCCTCGGATGCAGTCCGCGCACGCCTGGACCCGGAGGCATATACGTCGCACGATCTGGATCACGGTTGTGTGCGTCGCGGTGCCTCTGCTCATTACCGCGGCGGTGCTTACCGCGGCGTTCCTGACCAAGAGATGGTCGCTCGCGCAGTGGCTCGGGCTGACCGGGCTGTTCGGCCTCATGGGCCTGCTCCAGCTCGTCTGGGTTGTGCCCGTGAGGCGCAGAGTCGTGACGCACAAGGGGCGTGTGTGCGGCAACTGCTTGTTCGCACTCGAAGGACTCCCTGAAGAAGGCATCTGCCCCGAGTGCGGCGAGGAGTACGAGATCGGCAGCACCGTCGTAGGCTGGGAGAAGGACTTCCGTATCAAGCTGGGTACTGAAGCTGATACGCTGAATCCATGAACTCGCTCAGCTTCATCAGGCGGCACAAAAAGTTCGAGCTCACGCTCTCGCTCGTCTTACTTATCGCCTCGACGATCGGGCTCGTAGCGTTCAGCTTCTTCATCAACCAAACGCTGTTTGAAATCATTCTGATCTCCGGCGGCTATTACATCCCGCTGATCGGGTGGATCATCTACATGGCGGTGCTTCAGCGAGGACTCAAGCAGCACATCATCGAGTGCGACGGCAAGGCGTGCGTCAAGTGCACGTACGAACTCACGCATGGCCCACCTGCCGGCATCTGCCCCGAGTGCGGCCAGCACTACGTGGTCGAGCAGAACATCAATCTTTGGCGATCCCGCTTCACGTGGCCCTACGAGAACGAGCCTCAGAGCGACCCCGGCGAACAGAATCAGTGATAAACAGCCCCACACCCAGCCAAATGAGTGCGAAACTGATCGCGCGGGTGACCGAGAAGGGCTCGCCGTAAAGAAGGCCCATCACGAACTGCAGCGTGGGTGTGATGAACTGCAGGAACCCCATCGTTGCCAGGGGCAGCTTCTTGGCACCCATCGCAAAGAGCAAGAGCGGTGTGCACGTGATCGCGCCCGCGGCGAAAAGCAGCAGCGAGGTAGTGAGACCTTCTTCAACGAACACGAGTTCGTGTGCTGCACTCAGCTGCAGATACACCAGGTACCCGAACGCGAACGGGATAAGGAGTGTTGTCTCGAACATGAGACCCGCCAGCGGGCCAGGGTGCGCGGCCTTGCGGACGAGGCCGTAGAAAGCGAACGTCACGGCAACGGTGAACGCGACGAACGGGGCGCCCTCCATGACCGTCATGTAGCTCACACCAAGGAACGCGAGCGTGACCGCCGCCCACTGCGCGCGGCGGAGACGTTCACCCAGGAAGACCATCCCGAGGACAACCGAGAGCAGCGGGTTGATGAAGTAGCCGAGGCTCGCCTCGATGACCCGGTCGTTGGCGACCGCCCAGACGAAGGCGAGCCAGTTGATGCTGACAAGGACCGCAGAGAGCGACATCGCCCTCCATGCCCTGGGCGAGCGGAGCAGTGATGTGAAGTTGCCCATCCTCTTGATCAGCACAAGCAGCAGCGCGCAGAACGGGACTGCCCAGATGATCCGGTGCGCCAGGATTTCCATCGCTGAGACATGGTCGACGGCTTTGAAGTAGACGACGAAGAAGCCCCACAGGACGTATGCCGAGACCGCCTGCGCCAATCCCGAGCGATCCGCTCGGGGGGCATGCTCGTGCTGGGTTAGGTCTTTGGGCAAAGGGGCTCTAACTCTCTGTATACGACGCGTTTCCGACGCCTCTTCTGCTGTAAGCCCGTGGGCTCGCTGCCTATGCTTGGCCTCACCCCAAGGAGATGCGAGCGATGACCGAGGTCAAGGCGACGAATGTTCACTGGCACGAAGGCAACCTGACCCGCGACGAGCGTTGGAACGCGCTCGGCTGCAAGGGCTGCACGCTGTGGTTCACCGGGCTTTCCGCCTCGGGCAAGTCCACCGTCGCCAGCGCCCTCGAGCAGGTCCTCGTGCAGCAGGGCGTCAACGCCTACCGCATGGACGGCGACAATATCCGCATGGGCCTGAACAAGAACCTGGGCTTCTCCGCCGAGGACCGCGCCGAGAACATCCGCCGGATCGGCGAGGTCGCCAAGCTCTTCGCCGACAACGGCAGCATCGCGATCACGAGCTTCATCAGCCCCTACAAGAGCGACCGTGACATGTGCCGTCAGCTCCACGAGGAAGCGGGCATCGCGTTCTTCGAGGTCTTCGCCGACACACCAATCGAGGAGTGCGAGAAGCGCGACCCCAAGGGTCTGTACAAGAAGGCCCGCGCTGGCGAGATCAAGGGCTTCACGGGCATCGATGATCCCTACGAAGCACCCGAGAACGCCGAGCTCGTGCTCAAGTGCGCCGAGAAGTCGATCGACGACTGCGTCGCCGAGTGTGTCGAGCTGCTGAAGGCGAAGGGGATTGTTGAGTAACAATTCGCTAGAAGCCCAAAACAGAAACTACAACGCCCTGAAAGGGCGTTTTTTTTTTTGAACCAACCGGGATCACCCTTTCTACCCGGACTTGGCCCCATTCGGCCCCGATTCTCGCTCTTTCTTATAGCGGTTACCTGGTGATTTGCTGGGCTGACGTCGTGGAACTGAAGGAAGGAGTAGAATCGTGGCTTGCACCTCTCAACTCGTACTCGCTGCCGGTCTTGCGCTATCGTCGGCTTCGGCTGCTTCAGGGCAGACACTCTGGACCTGGGACCAGACCCCGCACTGCACAGGCAACGGCTACACCCAGGACGACTGGGGCGACGGGGACAACTGGCTCGTCGGTTCATGGGCCGGCCCCGGTCACCGGGTGGAGATCAACTCCGGCCCCGCTGCCCAGTTCATCTGGTTCGACGACGGGCGGGACATCGCGTGCGTGCCCTCACCCCCGGCACCCCCCGCGCCGGAAGAACTATTCATCGACACCGGCGGAATGCTCTTTATCAACGGGGAGCAAAATCACCCCATCGGGCAACCCGTACAACTGCCACTCGACATCGCCGGAACGGTGGAGAATAACGGCCAGATCACTATCTCGAACACCGTCACGACTAGCGGCACAGGGCTTACCTTCAGCGGTGCTGCTCCTGCGATCACGGGTTCGGGCACGATCAGCCTGCAGGCGCTCGGCACGAACCGGGCATTGGCATTTATCAGCCAAACAGGTGGAGCGGTTCTGACGCACGGCGCGGGACACACCATCCAAGGCCAAGGGGCGGTCTTTGGTGATCTCATCAACAGCGGCACCATCCTGAATGAGAATGGCAACAGTCTCATTGCACTCGAACTGCACTCACCGACAGTGATGCAGACCGCGACAGGCGTGATCCGAGCCAACGCGGGAGGATCCGGCAATGCAGAGGTTCATCTCATGTCGCACACGGGATCAAAGCTGATCTCCGGGGGACGCATCGGCGGGCAGAACGGTGGGCTGGTCAGGGTGAAACACCCAGACACAACGCTCGACACGCTCACTATCGATGGACTGATCGTTCTCAACGAAGGCACGTTCCCAATCACGGCAACCGGGGACATCGTTAACGACGGCGAGCTGCGCCTTACCGGTGGAGCAGGCGGTTTCGATGGGCACACCCTCCGGATCGACGGCGATTCGACATGGTCCAGCACTACCGGAGGTGAACTCCGGCTTGAAGCCGTCCAGAACATCTCGGGCCGCGCGAAGATCGTTGGCGTCAATCCCGGCGACGTGCTGACCAGCGACCCCAGCCACGCCATCCGCGGCAACGGCGAGGTCCATGTCGAGCTCGACAATCAGGGCACGATCTCCGCAGACAACGCCGCCTTCGACTTGCACCTGTTCTACCCGACGCTGCCCAACAGCGGGAGCTTGCTCGCCGAGAACGGGGGCAATCTGCGGATGACCGGCATCGCGATCAACCAGACCGGTTCGGGCGAGGTCCGCAGCATCGGCACCAACAGCGATGTCTTTCTCGGCGCCGGGACAACCGTTTCAGGTGGAACTGCCGGCGGCACCGGCGGTGGAGCTGTCGTCGCTCAGGATGGTTCGACATTCAACACTGTCAGCATCGATGGTCTCATCGAGATCGAAAACGCGGGCGTCGTTACGACGTTCGGCAACACGACCAATACGGGCGTTGTGCAGTTCCCCGCAACGGGCAGCGCGACAGAACTCCGTCTCGGGGACAGCGCCACCTGGAGCGGCAGCGGCGAGATCGTGCTCGACACCTTCAACAATGGGCTCGGATTCGCCAACATCGGCTACGACAGCCCGACAGACGTGCTCACCAACGCGGCGGACCACACGATCCGGGGCAACGGCGACATCACCAACGCGATCAACAATCTCGGGACCATCTCGGCCGACAAGGGCGCCTTCTGGATGTTCAGGCTCCGAGATCTCGACAAGACGAACTCGGGCACCATAGAGGCGGTCAACGCCTCGAGGCTGCGCATCGACGCCATCACGATCAACCAGACCGCAACCGGCCGCATCGTCGGAGGTGACGGCGGCGGCTTCGTCAGCCTCGACAACGGGCCGACCATCATCGGCGGGACCGTTGGCACCGAGGGTGACGGCGTCTTCGAGGGCAACGACACCTTGCGCCCGATCCTCGACAGCGTCACAACCACCGGGCGCGTAGGAGTTCGCATAGGACGGGAGCTGGAGATCCGGGGCACCGTCACCAACAACGGCGAGATCGTCGTACATACAGATGTGCCCCAGTTCGCAATCACGACGCGGCTGCACAGAACTGGGCCGGTCACCCTCACAGGCTCAGGCCGGCTCGTCGTGAATTCGTTCAATAGCAGTGATCTCGTCGCACAGATCAGCTACGAGAACCTTGCTACCGACATCCTCACCAACGCGCCAGGTCATCGTATCGAAGGGCGAGGCGGACTGCACGGGAACATTATCAATCAGGGCACAATCGCACCAGGATCGGATTACGAGAACACGAATGTTGACACGGCTCGTCTCTACATGGTTGATGGGGGCATCGAGTGCCAAGCAACTGCTACTCTTGAAATCCAGGTTGGGGGAACTGCAGATACACTCGCTAACTCCGAATTCGATCGAATCATCGGACGAGTGGGCACAACGTTTGAATGCGCTGGCTCGCTGCACATCGAGAATATCAACGGCTTCGGAGGCCTAAGCACTGGCGAATCCATCGATATCATCGAAGCCCCGGGAGGTGTAACGGGCACGTTTGATACGGTCACACTCGCGGGCGGCGCGAGCTACGAGGTTGAATACCTGAGCGATCGTGTGATACTCAAGCCAGCATGCCCAGCCGATACCAACAACGACGGCGTCCTCACCCCAGCCGACTTCACCGCCTGGATCAACGCCTTCAACAACGACCTCCCCGAATGCGATCAGAATGCTGACGGCTCCTGCACACCCACCGACTTCACGGCGTGGATCGCCAACTTCAACGCGGGGTGTTCGTAATCAGGACAGGATGAGGTACTTGAGTCCAGACTTCAACTCCTTGCGCACAGCTGCAGGGGTCGAGCCGTAACGGGCCGCGAACTCTCGACCGAAGTGGCTCTGGTCGCAGAAACCAGCCTCTATCGCGATACTGGCAATGGGCTTGTCCGTCGTCAGGAGCGTGTCTGCTGCGATCTGGAGTCTGCGGATGCGAAGATACTCACCCACCGTGACCCCCAGTCTCTGACGAAACGAGCGGGCCAGGTGCGACGGGTTCAGGTTCTCATCACGCGCGATGTCGCGTACGGTGAGTCCCTCGGCGGGGTCGTCGAACAGTCGCTGGCGCACTCGGAGAAGCCAATCTGGCCAAGCCGTTTCGGGAGTTGTCTTTCCTGCGATTGAACTTTCCATCTCAAGACACCAACTCTCGATGGAAGCGAGCGATGATTCATCGCCCTTCAAAACCTCGCGCATAATGCGGAGCATGGGCTTGGGATCTGGCTCGGCGAGCGGATCAACGCGAACAACCTCGCCTCCTGGTCTGATGGCATGCAGCACGAGGGCTCCCTCAGGACCGAAACGTGTGCGATGCTCGACGCCCTGGCCGTAGTACTGAGCGGTGCCAGCGAGCTTGCCCCTGTTGAGCTTCCAGTAGTCTTCGTCGCTCGTGCCTGCGAGGGTGAGGTGAAACGAGGCGAACTCGTGGCTGTGCCAGCCGAGTCCCTCGCCGGGCGGATACTCGGCCAGTGCTACGAGCCAATCGCCTGCGCGGTCGGCCCACAGCGTTCTCGTCCCAGGTGGGTCGAGGTTCACTTGGTGTGTCTTTGCACCGGTTCGCATGGTGCCTCCAGCATCAGTGTACTTCCGGCACAAAGCGATTTGAATAGGCGCGCACAAGTGGTTCTAGAGCTGATCTTCCTTGGGGCTCATGATGCCTCTGTGCCAGGACAAGCACTGGGAAAAGGAGATTGGCAATGTTGTGCAAACTGACCCCCGCCGCACTCGTCATGCTCGCTTCGAGTGTTGGAGCCCAGGACTGCTCGATGCTCGACATGAACGGCTGCGGCTGCGTCAATGTCATCTCCTACACAATTATGCTCCAGCATGTCGCCGACGGTGGTCCAAGCCAGGGCGACTTCGACAACGACGGTGATACCGATGGCATCGATCTGGCCTTCTTCGCCGCGAACTTCGCTTCGTGTGCCGGTTCGAACACAATCTCAACGAGCCTGCCCGAGAGCGCGCCGTACATGACACTGAATGTCGAGCCAGCACTACAGCCCGACGGGAGCACGGGTTACGACATACTCGTACAGCTACCCGACGCGGACGCGGAGCTTGTTGGTGTCACTCACGCAACAGTGACGCAGGGCGGCAACCCGGTGTTTGCAGACACCGCGGCGTCTGCGGGGATTGGCACGCACTTGCCTCTACCCGAGTCGTTGTTCACCGCACTCGATGTGCCGTTCGATTCGTTTATCACGATCGGGGATAGATCGGCAGAGCCCGCACCCGTTGTCCCGATCACGATCGATCTGGATCTGAGTGCCTTTGAGAACGACCGTGAGATTCAGGCGCCGACCGGCTGGACACCCGACATCACGGTCGTGGGAACACCGGCGAGCCCTGGACTGGGCGGCGCTGCGGGAAACACGGGAAACAGAGTTTTAATCGCATCGCTCGTAGGCAATCTTGGCATCGGGAGCTTCGGCATTGCCTACACACACGAGGGGCGGCTCTTCGTTCGTGAGGCTGGTGCAACGATTAATTCGAATCCGTGTGTTGCAGATGTCACATACGACAGTGTGCTCTCTCCGGTCGACTTCACCGCCTGGATCAACGCCTTCAATCAGGGTCTGGCCGAATGCGATCAGAATGCTGACGGGGCGTGCACGCCCATCGATTTCACGGCGTGGATCGCAAACTTCAACGCGGGATGCCCCTGATTGACCGGGGTTTTGACCCGATAACTCTGGAACCAGACCTGGATTTTCCCGTATGGTGGTCCGGCTGCCGGTGTGGCGCAGATTCTGTCGGTGCGTTGCCGTTGCAGCCCGAAGGGGAGGTCATACAGATGAAGAAGTCTTGTTTCGCGGCCGCGGCTCTCGTCGCGGCTTGCTCGCTCTGTCAGCCAGCGGCCGCTCAGGGTGCTCTGCAGTCGTCTCAGCCCGAGATGTACGCGCACAGCATCGTGAATGCGCCGATCGTCAACCTGCCGGAGGAGGCCGAGTACGCGTACCCGGTCGTCATCACGGGCGAGGCGTTCAACAACGACAGCGTGCTGTTCCCGCTGGGCGGGAACCAGTTCGTCCGCGGGCTCGTGACCAAGACGCGCAACCACTCAGATGTCTCGACAGGCTGGTCGGGCACGATCGAGGGGATCGAGTACGGCTGGTTCAGCTTTGTGCAGTACAAGGACGCGTTCCACGGCGCCATCAGCGCGGGTGAACTGGGGACCTTCGAGCTCCGCGACTCGGGACAGAACGACGCCAACGGCAACGACATCTACAACCTCATCAAGTTCGACATGTCCAAGTTCAAAGGCTGCGGCAACGACCAGCTCGAGGCCCACGGCGTGGCGCAGCGGATCATGCAGCAGAACCAGCGCGTCGCGATGTCACGGCAGATCGCCCGCAACACGGGCACCACACCCGGTGGCAGCGGCGTCACGATCCCGGGCATCACGCCCGAACTCGACGACGGGTCCGTTATCGATGTCATGATCGTCTACACAGCAGAAGCACGTCAGGGCTGGGGCGGAACCAACCAGATCCTCGCGCTCGCGCAGAACAGCATCGATGTAACCAACGAGGCGTACGACAACTCGCAGATCTCGCCTCTTGAGCTCAACCTCGTCCACACAGAGGAAGTCAACTACAACGAGTCAGGCAGCGCGAGCACCGATATCACGCGTCTGCAGGGCACAAGCGACGGATTCATGGACAACGTGCACGCCCTGCGTGACACGTACGCCGCGGACCTCGTCGCCCTGCTCGTCAACGACTTCAACGCCTGCGGCGTTGGCTACCTCGCCCCATTCAACGAATCCCTCGGGTTCACCGTGACCGACACGGGCTGCGCCGTCGGCAACCTCAGCTTCCCGCACGAGATCGGCCACAACATGGGCTGTGCGCATGACCGCGACAACGCGGGCGGTTCCACGTTCAGTTACGCGTACGGGCACCGCTGGACGAGCACGAACGGCGGCCGCTACCGCTCGATCATGGCCTACTCCCAGGGCGGCGACACGCGCGTGCGGCACTTCTCGAACCCAGGCGTCAATTACATTGGAACAGCCACCGGCGTAAATAACTCCGAGGACAACGGACGCTGCCACGAGGAAACCAAGTTCAGTGTCTCCAACTTCCGCGACTCGCTGGGTTGCATCGACTACACCATCTTCAACCAGCCCGACTCGCAGACCGCCTGCCCGGGCGACAACATCACCCTCAGCACCGGTATCAGCGGCGACCTCGGCTCGCTCACCTTCGAGTGGCGCAAGAACGGGAACCTCATTGCCGGGGCGACCTCGAACGTGCTCCAGCTCAACAACATCGACGCCTCCGACGCGGGCTCGTACGTCCTGACCATCATCGAGCCCTGCAGCACCGAGACCACGGACACCGCCGTGCTCACGGTCGACGACGCGTTCGCGATCGATCAGGATCCGCAATCCCAGACCGTTGACGAGGGCGACAACGTGAGCTTCACCGTGACCGCGTCCGGCGCGGACAGCTACCAGTGGTTCGGCCCGAGCGGGCTGCTCGTCTTCGAAGAGAACCCGACGCTGAACCTGACCAGCGTCGATGCCGGCGACGCGGGCGAGTACTACTGCTTCGTCAGCGGGCCCTGCAACCAGTCTGGCGAGAACTCAGCCGTCGCGACCCTCACGGTCAACACGCCAAACGACTGCCTCGCGGACGTCAACGGCGACGGCGCGGTCACCCCTGCCGACTTCACCGCATGGGTCAACGCGTACAACAACAACGCGCCCGAGTGCGACCAGAACGGCGACGGGTCCTGCACCCCCGCCGACTTCACCGCATGGGTCAACAACTTCAACGCGGGCTGCTGACAACCTCCCGCACGACCGAACACAGGCCTTCACATAGGTGAAGGTGCTCAAATCAATGCACAATCGTGCTCTTCTTTCTGGTACGCTCGGTGCCGGAGGGTGGAGCACGTTTCATTTTTGGCCGTGCCAGACCTGTGCATTTTCGTGGAGGAATCTTGATGTCTGTACGATCGACTCGTCTGCTGCTTGCAGTATCGGGCACGCTGTTCTCTGCTGGCGCCGCCGATGCGCAGCAGGTTTTCTTTGGTGACACGGATCAGATCGAAATCCGGGACCAACTGCTGATCTCGGAAGACGGGGACGTCTCGATCGTCAGCGCGGATATGCCCGCGACGGCACTCGTGAGCCTGATGGGCGAACACACCGGTTTCTCGGCACTGCCCCTCGACCCGGCGCAGCTGCTCTCGACGGGCAGCGACCCCGAGGGCGACCAGCCGGCGTCGGTCAAGTACCTGCCCGACGGGAGCGAGGTGCTGATCGCGCACGCTGCGAGCAAAACAATCGTCCGGTTCGACGCGAACACACTGGACTTCATCGGCGCGATCAACCTGACCCACCAACCGATCGACATGGACATCGCCCCAGACGGATCGGTCGCTGTCTGCGCGAACCTGGCCGACGACTCTGCAACGATCGTTGATCTGGCGACCATGACCGAATCCACGATCATCCCGGTTGGCGATGGTCCGGGCCGGGTACACATCTCGGGCGACAGCGCGTACGCCGCGGTCGGCAACGCCTTCGACAGCACGCTCAGCGTCGTCTCGCTCACAACGAACACCGTTGAGCGAACGGTCAACACGCCGGGCTTTGTGACCAGCCTTTCGTTCTCGCCCGAGTCCGGCGCATTCCAGGTCCAGTTCAACGAGCACCCGTTCATCGACAACTCGACGGTTCTCTTTCCGGGATTCTTCGACGCGACGATCGACCTGATCGACGTAACCACCGGCACAATCACGAGCGTTCCTTCCGCCAACAACCCGCGGGGCGTGGGCGTGAGCGCTGACAACTCGACAGCCGCGGTCACGCACACCTCGTCGAACCAGACACTCACGGTCATCGATGTCGCGACCAAGAGCGTGGCGAACACGTTTAGCACACCGGACAACCTGTGGGGCCCGATCGCCGTCAACAACGACGGCACGCTCGCCGCGGTCGCCATCCAGAACGCCACGAAGTTTGCCAATCTCACGACCGGCGCGTTCGGGAGTTCGCAGAACACCGCGAGCGTGAATCAGATGCACACGACCGCCGACGGCATGTACGCGCTCGCGGTCGGGTTCCGGGGCAGCCTGCTCAGCTTCGCGACCCAGAGCCTCGTGATAGATACGAACAACGCGGTCTCCTGCACGATCGGTGATGTGAACCCCGCGGGCCCGCAGGCCGCGATGTGCTCGACGACGTTCGGCGAGGACCTCGTCGTTGTCTCGACCAACGGCGCACTTGGAGGGCTCGAGAGCTTCACCGTATCTGGCCCGCCGCCCGAGGGTGACAAGTGCCGGACCAGCGCCGTCAGCGCCGATGGCAGCGTCGCCATAGGCATCAACATCTTCAGCGATACGGCCACCATCTTTGACGGCAGCGGCAACATCACGGGCTACGCGCCAACCGGGATGAGGCCGGCCGAGGTCGAGATCACTCCCGACGGCTCCAAGGCGGTCGTTGCGAACCTGGACTCATCCTTCGTGACCGTCATCGACACCGCGGCCGCGACAAGCACAAACATCCCGATCAGCACACGCGGCTCGCAGGTCGAAATCTCGCCCGACGGCAACTACGCGTACATTTGCGTCGTCTCCAGCGGTGACGGCGTCTGGCGCATCAACCTCAACACCCTCGCTGTCGAGGGCGCCAAGATACTCACGGGCAACATGGGCGGTGTCGGCTACACCTACAGCCAGACCTCCGACATGAAGCTCTCGCCTGACGGGTCCACTCTCGCGGTCTGCGGCTCGTTCACCGACGAGGTCTCATTCATCGATGCGACGAACTGGGCGTTCATGTTTGATATTGCAACGGGTGACTTCCCGACCCGAGCAACTTTCAGCCCTGACGGGTCGAATCTCTACATCGCGATCAAGAACGAGGACACCATCGAAGTATTCAACGAGATCATCGACGGCGTCTGGATATTCGATTCGGCCATCAGTGTCGGCGACCAGCCCTACGATATGATCGTCTCCGACGACGGCAACACCCTCTACGTCTCCAACTGGTTCGATACCAACATCGGTGTTGTCAATCTCGTTTCGGGAACGCAGACCACAACAATCCCGACGACCGACCGCATCACGGGCATGACACTCTCCAGCGACGGCGCCACGCTCTACGCCGCCAGCGGCACGAGCACCACGACCGTTGGCGCAGGCATCTTCGAGACCAGCAACAGCGGACAGATCGAACATATCGATCTCAACACGAACTCGATCGTCCAGACAGACGACATCGGGTTCATCCCAGCCATGCTCTCGGCGAGCGACGACCGCTCGGTCATCGTTATGCCCTCGCCCCCTGCCGACGGGCTCATCTACACGGGCGAGGAGGGCGACGACTGCGTCGCCGACGTCAACGGCGACGGCATGCTCACCCCGACCGACTTCACCGCGTGGATCAACGCGTTCAACAACAACCTGCCCGAGTGCGACCAGAACGGCGACACGCTCTGCACACCCACCGATTTCACGGCCTGGATCGCAAACTTTAACGCCGGCTGCTGATCGCTCAGCCACTCGCACAGGCTTGATCCGCCTCATCCCCCGGCCGGCCTCTTAGGTCGGCCGGTTTTTCATGCGCCCGTGATGCGCCAAGGGCTGATCTGTCGCGTCTTCGGGCATGGGGCCGGTGGACCGCCCCAGCACGCGCATCAGACACGAGGCAATCACCATGACACGCAAAATGACTGCAATAGCATTGGCACTGTCTGCAGGCTCATGCCTGGCACAGACGACAATCACCGTTCCGGACGATGTGCCGACACTGGCGCTGGCGCTCAACCCCGCCGTCAGCGGGATCGCGGCGGGCGACACGATCGTGCTCCGCGACACGATCGCATACGCGGATACCTTCACGGTCACGACACCCGATATCACGATCCGCGAAGCCGCCGGGGATAACGTCGTCATCGACGCCTTCGGCACCGGCTCAGCCTTTACGGTCAACATCTCAAGCGGATCGGTGACTTTCGAGAACCTGACCATCCAGAATGGTCAGAATCTCGGCTCAGGCAACAACGGCGGCGCGATCAACATGCTCGATGGCGATGCACTGAATGTGATCGGTTGCGATTTCATCGACAACACCGCCAATGTCGGCGGCGCGATTTACGCAGGGGACGGCGACCTCACCATCGAGAGCTCCACCTTCACCGGGAATCAAGCAACGCTCTACGCCGGAGCGATTCGCTCTTTCGGTACATCAGGACAGCTGGTCTCGATCGCCGGAAGCACATTCGCCGACAACGACGCCCTGAATGGCAACGGTGGCGCCATCGACCACGCAGGCTCGGGAGCTTCGGTGGCCATCTCTGACTGCGCGTTCAGCGAGAACACGTGCACGATCACCGGTGCCGCGGTGTATATCACACAATCCGATGAAGTAACCGTCACCAACACCGACTTTCTCGACAACATATCGGTGGGCACCGCTACACAAGATACAGGCGGTCTCTACGTCAACGCCGTGGATTATGCCTATGTCGAAGACTGTGATTTCGAACGCAACCTATGTGCCGGCTCAGGCGGAGGCATCCGTTTCAACAACACCGCTGGCGATATCGTGGACTGCCGATTTGTCGCGAACGAGGCATCCAACGGCGGCGCGGTCCAGATTGTCGGTTCATCAGCGAGAGCCAACATCTACAACAGCATCTTCGACGGCAACTCTGCCCGCCGACCCGGCAACGACTCCGCGTCGGGAGCCGGAGCAGTCATGGTCAACGCCTCTGGCATCGCCAACATCTACAACTCGCTCTTCATCAACAACACCGCGATCACCGGGGGAGCGATCTCGTCTGCTACAGACGGTGAGGTGCGTGTCTACAACTCCACGTTCAACGGGAACGACGCCGATGCGCTGGGTGGAGCTCTTCGGAGGCTCAACACAGACGCGATCGTCTTCGCGAACAGCTGCGTCTTCTTCGGCAATCTGCCGACCAACTCGCAGATCGCTATCAACGGCACGGGCGACAACGACGAGGTGAACTACTCGCTCGTCGAGGGTGGGTTCACTGGGCCAGGCACAGGCAATATTGACGGCAACCCGATGTTCGTCGATGCCTCCAACGGCGACTACTCACTCATGCCCGGCTCACCCTGCATCGATGCCGGCAGCAGCGACCGCTACATCGGAGGCCCGCTTTCGGACCTCGCCGGCAACGACCGGGGACAGGACGACCCCGATACGGCGGATTCGGGCGAGGCCATCATCGGCGCTGTCATCGACATGGGCGCGTTCGAGTTCAACAGCGACTCGGGCGTCCCCGACTGCCCAGCCGACCAGAACTTCGACGGCATGCTCAGCCCGACCGATTTCACCGCCTGGATCAACAACTACAACCAGGGCTGCAACTGATCAGGACAACCACAACCTGAGACCCCTCAGCAGGGATGCGTGAGGCCGGGCGGCTCCGAGAGGACCGCCCGGTCTTTTCTTGTTTGTGTGAGGCGCGGGCCAGCCCCACGTCGCGTCTGTCTGGGCATCTCTATCAAGAAAAGGAGCACACCATGCACACGAAACGAAACACCGCAGCCTCGCTGCTCGCAGCACTCGCCGTCACGAACGCCCTGGGCCAGACCACGGTCCCGGGCGACGTCGTCATCCCTCCGGGCGGCACGCTGATCATCAACGACAACACGACCTACACGGGCACCCTCACCATCGGCGCCGGCGCTCAGGTCGTCGTCGACACCGGCTTTCGGATCTTCCTCGAGGACGGCGCGACCATGACCGTCAACGGCACCCCGACCGAGCCCGTCACGTTCTTCCCCATCAACGGCTCGTGGGAAGGCCTGCGCTTCCTCTCCGGTTCCTCGGCTGATATCAACTATGCCTCGATCATGGACTTCAGGGTCGTCGGCATCGAATCCGACAACGCGGACGTCTCGCTGACCGGTGTCGAGATCTTCGACGGCGCAAACTTCCCCGTGACGTACAACGGCACGCGCTACGGCGTGATCTCCCGCATCGGCGGCTCCCTAGATGTTGACCAGAGCATCATCGGACCGATCACCGCACTCAACGGCGGCACGGGCGGCAACGGAGGCACCAACAGCAACGGAAGCACAGGCGGCAGCGGCCGGAGCGTCACCGCGATCGACGTGAGAGACATCGACTCACTCGACCTCACCAACACCGCGTTTGTCGGTCTTCAGGGCGGCTTTGGCGGTGCCGGCGGACGAGGCGGAAACGGGTCCAACGGCGGAAACGGATCCGACGGCTCGGATGGTAATGGCGGCAACGGCAGCAGCGGCGGCAACGGCAGAACCGGCGGAAGAGGCGGGACCGGTGGATCAGGCGGAGCGACCTACGTCCTGTTCGCCGACACCGTCAACGACGTCATGGTCGTGCAGAACATCATCGACAGCCTCTCCGGCGGAATCGGCGGGCCCGGCGGTAGAGGCGGCAACGGAGGCCGGGGCGGCAACGGAGGCGACGGAGGCGACGGAGGTGCGTTCGGCGACGGGGGCAACGGCGGCAGAGGCGGCAACGGCGGAAACGGAGGCCGGGGCGGCACGGGCGGCGCCACAGGTCCGCTCCGCGTCTTCCAGATCGTCAACCCGGGCACCGAGCCCCTGATCACCAACAACACCGTATACGACGCGACCGCTGCACAAGCCGGTCAACGAGGCTCGGGCGGTTCGGGCGGCTCGCGCGGCTCGGGTGGATCGGGAGGCGAAGCAGGGCTCTTCGGCGACGACGGCAGCAACGGAAGCAACGGAAGCACAGGCTCGGCTGGCTCCACCGGCTCAGCCGGGCCCAACGGGTTCGCCGACGCGCTGACCACCACCGGGTTCGCACCATCCGGTTTCTCCGCCTTCACGCACAACAACATCTTCACCTTCGCCGGGCCCGGCACCAAGCGCGCAGCGATCTCGACCGACACGGGCATCATCGACATCACCTCGAACGCATTCAGCGGGTTCGACACACTCTCAACCGGACCGGCGATCGGCGGGCTCAGTGTGATCACCGACCCGCCCGTGTTCGTTGGTGCCGCCAGCGGCGACTTCACGCTCGCCGAGATGTCACCAGGTGTAGACGCGGGCGACAACTCGCTCGTGCCAGCGGAATTCGAGTTTGACTTCCTCGGCAACGCACGCTTCGCCGACGACACCAACACGCCCGACACAGGCACGGGCGGGCAGTTCATCGTGGACATGGGTGCCATCGAACGCGTGGGCGAGACCGGAGAGTGCCTCCCCGACGTCAACGGTGACGGCATGGTCTCCCCGG
This sequence comes from Phycisphaera sp., assembly GCA_003712165.1. GTDB lineage: Bacteria > Planctomycetota > Phycisphaerae > Phycisphaerales > UBA1924. The sequence continues at coordinate 166,106 of RHLH01000001.1, read as the reverse complement.
CCGACTTCACCGCCTGGATCAACGCCTTCAACAACAACCTGCCCGGCTGCGACCAGAACGGCGACGGGGCGTGCACCCCAACCGATTTCACGGCCTGGATCAGCAACTACAACAACGGCTGCGAGTAACGCGGTTCCACAACCACCGCTGTACAACAACACCGGGCGGCCTCAAACAGGCCGCCCGGTGCGTGTTTTGTATCGAGTGGAGTGCGGCTTACCGCCTGCGACGCGCCGCGGCGAGACCACCCAGACCAAGCAGTGCAGCCGATGCCGGCGCGGGGATGGTCACAATGTTGTCAAACGCGCTGGAACCACCCATGTGGATCGTGACGCTCGTGTACCCATCGGCAAGACCTTCAGAAACGTCACCAATCATGATGGGCGAAACACGGTTGGCCGAGTTGTTGCCGAACACGATCGTCTCATCGTAGAACACGCTCTGCGGATCGGTGAAATCGGTAAACGCAACCGAGCCGACAGACTTGCCAAACAGGAAGAACTCAACGGTGGTCGTTTCCTGGGTGACACCCTCAATGTCGAGGACATCGAATCCGAAGCCGGTCATGACCTGATCGAAGTTGAATATGAGTTCGCCAGCGGGACGGGCACCCTCGTCGTCGGGGTCGTCAACGATGCCGTCGTTGTTCGCGTCAACCATGTTCTCAGGCACGATGATGACGTTGCCGAGGATGGTGTTCGGCGCCAGATTGCCGTGACTCCAGGGCGGGCCCTGCAGGTCCGGGTCGGCAGTATTAATGAATTGCGTATCAAACGCGATGGGCATCGCACCGGCGAGCTGGAAATTCACCGCCTCGATACTCATTCCGACATCAGCAAACTGACCGTTAACGATCTCGCCGTGAACAAGGTTCTCGAACGTAGCTTCGATTGGTTCAGCAAAAACTGAAGGTGCAAGGCTAGCACAGGCCAAAGCGCACACAAATCGCGCACAAGCCATAACGACTCCTCTTTCTCCCACCGCTTCATTCGCCCTGCAAACTGCTTATCCACAAAGACTTACAGCGTGCTCCCCAGGATGCCCTCCGCACATACAACCGCAACGGATGCATGCAGACAAGGGAAATCTGAGATTCTCTCGCATGCAGAATGCGCCCAGATCACGACTTGGCAACCATTCTCCCGCCCGGAACCCGAAGTTCGCGACTTTCCCGGACATCGGCTCGTGGGCCGACAGCCCAAATTACGACTCAATGAGTCTCATAACCGTGCCGTAGCTGAACGCGATCGCGAGCACGGTTGGTCCGAGGACGTGCCAGAAACGCCGAGCCGGCAAGATTTGAATGGCCAGGGTCGTCAGCATCACGAGCGTGAACAGCACCATCGGGAGCAGGTACCTGGTCCACGACTGGAAATTCGCAGCTTGAGCAACCGTGAACGCCAGAAGCGTGCCCGCGATGATGAGCCTGTCTCGCGAGCGGATCACAAGCAGCAAACAGGCGAGTTGGATGCCGCCGATCACTGAGAGACCGATAATGAAGGGCGACCGCTCGCCGACCGTTGGCATCTTCTCGATGAGGTTCCAGAGCCCTGTCCACCTTCCCTCGCTCACGTCGAAACTCGTCTCGGGCACGATCGAGATGAGGAACGCGAGCACGCCAGAGACAATCACAGTCCAGACCACCGAAGGCTTCTCAGCCAACCTGCGCTTGATCACCGGGATCAGCCCAACAACAAAGAAGGGCGCAAACAAACCGAACAGCGCGAGCACCATCGCCGGGCTCGCGAGATTGCCCCCGCTATGAACCGCGGCACCGGTGATCTGCGAAGCCGCCTCGCTCGTCTGAAAGCCGGGCGGAACGGGGCCTTCCCAGAGCCAGAAGAACCAGGCGAGAACGCCGAACGCCGGCAATGTGCACAGAAACGCGAACACCGACAGAGGCAGCCGATCGTTAAGCTCGAGTTCTTTGGGCCTCGGAACGAGCCGGTCGGGCTCACGCTCCTGCTGCGAGCCGAGCCATGCAGAAAGCCAGATCGGCACGGCCGCCCAGATATGGATCTGCCTGATACACACAAGACCCACGAGTACAAACCCGGCAACGACGAACCACTCTCGGCGCACGACGCGGCGCAAACCGATGACCAGCATCGCCAGCACGCCTAGCCAGGCGGCGGCCTCCGGCAGCGCGAGCACCATGGGCGAGAACGTATAGATAGAAACAAACGCCGGCAGCGCGAGCACTGCAGCGAAGGGCCACTCGATCCGCTTGCCGACCCAGCACGTGATGAGCGCGGCGAGCAGAACCGCGAACTGGCCTCCGATGAGCCGGAGTGCCATGTCGGACTCGGCGCCCATATTGACCGCGACAGCGAGCAGCAGGTGATACCCGGGGGTGGTCGCGACGTTGTACGAAGACAGATCGGGCGAAGGCATCTGCTCTGCGAACAGGCGGATGGTCGGCAGATGGAACTCCTGCTCGTCGTTCGCAACGGGGCCGCTGATGCCCGGTCCGAGCACGACAATGAGCTGGAGCACCCACATGACAATGAGAACCACGCCGCCCGCGAGCAGCGGATGGGTCCTGGCGTGTTTCAGCTTTGAATCTGGTTCGCTCAAAGTAGCTGTCGTGACTCCGAGGCGCAGCCGCCGCGCCGCTCTAACATATGCCCATGCCAGATCAGGCCAAGCCGACCTCGCAAGCAAGCCCCGCGGACTTCATCCGCCTTGCACGCCCCGCCCAGTGGGGCAAGGGTGTGTTCGTACTCATCGGCCCGATCTACGGCCTTGCCCTGCTGGATTCGTGGGTTTCCGTGCTCGGAGCCTTTCTCGCCTTCGGGTTCGCGTCCAGCGGGTGCTACGTCGTCAACGACATCGCCGATCGCCATGCAGACGCTCTTCATCCTCGAAAGCGGCGCCGACCGATCGCCAGCGGCAAGATCGCTCTGGGTCCGGCCCGCTTATTCGCGGCCGTGCTCATGGTGGCCGCCGTAGGAGCGTGCTTCCTCGTCGATGACTCACGGCGCTGGTGGGTGCTCGGGCTGACCGCTCTCTACACGCTCAATGTCCTTGCCTATTCAGGGTTTATGAAACGAGTCGTGATCCTGGACGTGATCAGCCTGTCCACTGGCTTTGTGCTTCGGGTGATGGCCGGCTGTGCCGCGGCAGGAGTTGCACCCAGTACCTGGCTCCTGAACTCCACCTTCTTCCTCGCGATGTTCCTCGCGCTGGGCAAACGGCTCGCCGAGCGGAGGACGATGGAAGAGAATGCGGCAGATGCAACCCAAATCAGGGGGGTTCATTCCGTTTACACCGACGACCTCCTCAGGATGGCGGTAGTCATGACCGCCGTCGGCACGCTCGTGACATACGCGGGGTACGTGGAGCAGCAGCAGGACATCTACGGCCCGGCTATCGGGACCGTCGCATCCGGTGCGAGTCCGTGGGGCTTCAATCTTCTCTGGCTAACCATTCTCCCAGCAACGTTCGGCCTGCTTCGCTGTATCGTGCTGCTGGAGCAGGGCAAATACGACGACCCTACGGAGCTTGCAGTCCGCGATCGCGGCGTCCAGGTTGCGGGGGTTGTGTTCGTTCTGCTCTCACTTGGGCTGCTCGTCGCCGAGAAACTCGACGCGATCGGCCCGGGTGTCTGACACCAGCCGCTTGGCCGGTGTCCCGTTCAATGGCGGCTCACCCGGCACTTCGCCGAGATTGAGTGCAGCAGAATCTCATCGCCCGCCCGATCGGTGTGCACGCCGACGCGCGGCGCAGTCAGTGGTTTACAGAAGGAGCGCTCTGTTATGGCAGATATGAAAGCAATCCGCAGAGGCCTGATCTCGGCCTCGGCGATGATGTGTGTCGCGGGACTGGCAATCGCACAGCCCAAAGAGAAGAAGCCTGACTTCCCCAAGTTCGAAGAGGTCGCCGATGGCTTTGAGAAGGTCGTCTCCACTGCCGACGGCTCGCAAAGCTTCTACACCGTCTGGACGCGCGAGAAGGACGGGCAGATGCTCGCCGAGCTCCCCCGGAACTTCCAGAACACCAAGCAGTGGTTCGCTGTCACCGTCGGCGCGGGTGAGACCTACGCCGGCCTCCAGGGCAGCAACATGTACACGTATTGGAAGCGCTACGACAAGCGCGTCGCGCTGATGGCGCCCGAGATCAACACCCGCTCGACGGGCGATCAGGAATCAAAGGATTCCGTGGAGCGCATCTTCACCGACCGCGTCATCCTCGACATGCCCATCCAGTGCATCGGCCCGAACGGCCAGCCCGTGATCGACCTCGACGCGCTGCTCGCCGGGAACGCGCAGACCTTCTTCGGTTCCTCCGCTCGCGGAGCCAACACACGCCTACTCAAGGTCAACAGCGCCAAGGCCTTCCCCAAGAACATCGAGATCGCGATCGAGATGCCCGTCGCTGGCGGCACGCTCAAGGAGTTCCATTACTCCATCAGTGCTGTCCAGGGCAGCAAGGGCTACAAGCCCCGCGAGGCCGACCAGAGACTCGGCTACTTCACCACGACCTACCGCGACCTCGGCAAGTTCCAGGACGAAGACAAGATCGTCCGCTACATCAACCGCTGGAACCTCGAGAAACGAGACCCCAACCTGAAGCTCAGCCCGCCCAAGCAGCCCGTGGTCTACTACATCGATCACACCGTGCCCGTGCGGTACCGCCGATTCGTGCGCGAAGGCGTTGAGTACTGGAACGAAGCGTTCGAGAAGGTCGGCATCCTCAACGCGATCGAGGTCTACCAGCAGGACGCCGCGACCGGCGCCCACATGGACAAAGACCCCGAGGACGTTCGTTACAACTTCATCCGCTGGCTGAGCAACGACATCGGCACCGCGATCGGGCCGAGCCGGGCGCACCCCGAGACGGGTGAGATTCTCGATGCCGACGTCGTGCTGACCGACGGCTGGATCCGCTACTTCAACTATCAGTTCAACGACCTCCTCCCCGACGCTGCGATGGAGGGCATGAGCCCCGAGACCATGGCCTGGCTCGCCGACCGGCCCGACTACGACCCGCGGGTCCTGCTCGCCGACCCGGCGCAGCGCGAGTTCGTCAAGGCCGAGATCGCCCAGCGCGGTGTGCAGCGCTACGGCGGGCACCCCGCCGCGATGGTCGACAACACCATCTACGGCGACAACGAGTACGACGGCCAGCTCGGCGCACAGTCCGAGTTCAACGGCATGTGCCTCGCCTCGCGCGGCAAGGGCCTCGACGTTGCCATGATGGGCATGCATCTCGAGGTCGCACGCGAGATGCTGGGTGACGAAGCAGAGGACGAGAACTCCGACATGCTCGACGGCATGCCCGACTGGTTCATCGGCCCGATGCTCGCCGACCTCGTCGCGCACGAAGTCGGACACACGCTCGGCCTGCGTCACAACTTCAAGGCGTCCAGCCAATACACGATGGCTGAGATCAACTCAGAAGAGGTCAAGGGCAGGGCGTTCACCGCTTCCGTCATGGACTACAACCCGATCAACATCAACATGGACTCGGGCGATGTTCAGGGCGATTACGCGATGGTCGCGCTGGGCGATTACGACTACTGGGTCATCGAGTACGGCTACGGCGACAAGCCCGAAGAAACCATCAAGCTCGCGGCCGAGAAGGACATCCCCTACGCGACCGACTACGACACGTGGGGCATCGACCCGCTCGCGCGCCGGTACGACTTCGCCGCCTGGCCCCTTGATTACTGCGAGAACCAGAAGCGTCTGATCGATCTGTACCGCGAGCGTCTGATGGACAAGTTCGTGGACGAGGGCGACAGCTGGAGCCGCGCGACGCGTGGGTACAACATCACGCTCAACCAGCAGATGTCGGGCGTCTCGATCATGGCCAACTGGATCGGCGGCGCGTACGTGCACCGCGACAAGAAGGGCGACCCGAACGGCCGCCCGCCGCTCGTGGTTGTCGAGGCCGACAAGCAGCGCGCCGCGCTCAAGTACGTCCTTGAGAACGGTTTCCGCGACGAGGCGTTCGGCCTCAGCCCCGAGGTCATCACGCACCTCTCGGCCGACAACTGGTCGGACCGCTGGGGCAACTACTTCGCCGACCCCGCGTTCCCGATCCACGACCGGGTCAACGGCATCATGGGCGCCTCGCTCACCATGATCATGAACCCCACCACGCTCAAGAACGTGTACGACAACGAGTTCCGCGTGTCGTCCGACGAGGACACCATCACGCTGCCCGAGGTCATGAATGCGGTCGTCGAGGAGGCCTTCACCGAGATCGCCGAGGCACCGCGTCAGACGTTCACCGAGCGTCAGCCGATGATCTCCAGCTTCAGGCGCAACCTGCAGCTCGGCCTCATCGACAGGCTCATCGACTTCACGCGTCCGGGCACGATGTCCGGCGCCGCCGCGGCCCCGGTCCGCTCGCTCTCAACCGAGCACCTGACCAACCTCAAGACGCAGATCGATGACACACTTAAGCACAACGGCAAGCTCGACGACTACACACGCGCACACCTGACCTCGGCCAGCTCACGCATCGGCCGGGCGCTCGAGGCCGTGTACATCTACAACACCGACGACATCTAATCAGTTCGTGACAACACGATTCATCTCAGCCGGGTCCTTCGGGGCCCGGCTTTTCCTTTTTGATATGCAAGCTCTGCTGGTGTCAGGCCCGCGCCGAGAGCTGGTCACGCACGAACGCTCGCGCCTCTTCGCTGGCGCGTTCAACGCAGGCGAGGCTCTCGATGGGCCTGGACTCCACAGCGTCCATCGCCTGCGCAACGAGATCGGTGACGAGCCCGAACGGGACGAGAGAACCGTCTTCGTTCTCAGGTGCGAGAAACGCAGCGACGGCTTCCTCGTTCGCCGCGTTCAGGATCGCGCCCGATGTGCCGCCCTTGCGGATCACGTCGAACGCCAGCCCGAGCGCTGGGAACGTCTTTGCATCGGGTTCGTAGAACTCGAGCGTGCCGAGCTTTGCGATATCGAGTTTCGGCGCGATACCCGCGGGCCTGTCGGGGTAGACCATCGCGTACTGGATCGGGGCTTTCATATCCGGCGCGCCAAGCTGCGCGACGACCGAGCCGTCGGCGTACTCGACAAACGAGTGAACGGTTGAAGTCGGGTGCACGAGGACACCGAGCCGGTCCGCGTCGATGCCGAAAAGCCAATGCGCCTCGATGAGCTCGAGCCCCTTGTTCATGAGCGATGCGCAGTCAACGGTAACCTTGGGCCCCATCGTCCAGTTCGGGTGCGCCAGCGCCATAGCCGGGGTTGCGCTCCGAACCTCGTCGGCGGTCTTGCCCCGCAGAGCGCCCCCGCTCGCGGTGAGCGTCATCTTCGTGACAGAACTGGGAAGCTCCATCGGGGGCTTCGTGCCGGTCTGCCCCTGCAGGCACTGCCACAATGCGGAGTGCTCGCTGTCCACGGGCAAGAGGCGTGCGCCTGTGCGCTGCGCTTCCTGCACCACGATCTCGCCCGCGGCGACGAGTGTTTCCTTGTTGGCCAGCGCAACGTCGATACCAAGCCTGAGTGCTTCGAGTGTGGCGCCGATCCCCGCGGATCCCACGATCGCTCCAACGACTAGATCGACACCCACACTCTGATGCGCGTGACGCACGAGCTCTGCCGCGGCATCATCGCCCGCGAAGTGCTGCTCGCACTCTTCAATCACGCAGGGCTCGGCGGTCGCGACGAATCTCGCACCCGTGCGCAACACCTGTTCACGAAGCGCATCGCTCCCGCGCCCGGCTGCGAGGCCAACGATCTCGAAGCTGTGTTCCGAGCCTTCCCGGTGGAGGTGCTCGATGACATTTAGCGTCTGCGTGCCGATCGAGCCGGTGGAACCGAGGATCAGGATGCGCTTGGGGTCTGACATGGTTTATTCGTCGCCGATCGCGGCCTTCTCGCTTGGCTTGAGCTTCCGCCTGCTGCCCGAATAGAGCAGCCTCGGCTTCTTCGCAGCGGGTGCGTCAGACTTGGCTTCGACAACCTCGCTGGGTGGATTCTCTTTCTTTGCAGCCGGCTTCTTCTTCGAAGAACGCTTGCGCGTGGACTTCTTCTTGGCTTTCTTCTTCGTGCCCTCAGACATGGGCTCGTCCGCATCGCCAGAGCTGCCGGGTTCCTCGCCCGAGACCTCGGCCTTGGGTTTGCTCGACCTTCTCCGCCGACGCTTCTTCGTCGGCGGTGCATCGTCCGTTTCCGACTCCTCAGCCTCGGACTCATCGGCCTGCTCGGGCTGATCCTCACCCGCTTCGGCCTCGTCCTTCACATCTGCTTCTGCTTCACCCGAACCGGACGACTTGCGACGGCGACGCCTGCGGCGCTTCTTGCGGGGCTTGTCCTCGTCCTGCGATTCAGACGAATCCAAAGCGGCATCATCGTCCTCAGACAGCTTGTCGTCGGCATCCGTCTCGGCCTTGGGCTCGGCGCTGTCATCCGAGTCACCCGAGTCGGTGCCAGCCTCACCGTCCTGCTGCGCATCGCCAGATTTCTTTCGGCGTCCCCTGCCACCCCTACGGCGCCTGCGACGCTTCTTTTTGCCGGTCGATTCGCTCTCGGACTCGTCTTCGTTCTCTTCTTTTTCGGAGAGCAGCTCGCCCTCGGCTGCCATCTCCATCTCCAGCGGGTGAGGCTCCGCGTGCTCCTCGATTGCCTGCAGGATCTCCTTCTCCTCGCTGACCTCGTCCCACGCCTTCTCGTCCGAGTCGTCGGTCCACTCGGGCAGGCTCTTTGGCGCCTTGGGCTTTGGAAGCTTGGAGGTGTCGACGTCGTTTCCCGCGTCGTCGTAGGCGTAGACCGTGAAGCGGTCCGTGCCGAGCGAATCGCTCACGCGCACGATCACGCTCTTGCCCGTGATCAACTCCATCCGCGTGATCGACTTGCGCCGGTTGCTCAGGAGCTCACCCGCGACCCGGCCAGGCACGATCAGCTCGGCCTTCTGCACCTTGTCGTAGCTCAGGATCAGCTGCAGCTCACGCAGTGCTTCCGCCGCGACCGACTCGGGCTTTCGCACCCAGCCCCGGCCGTAGTTTGCCGGCAGTTCCTGGTAGTGGATGCCCTGCGAGCTCGGGCGCATGCGTTGGCGCGTCATCTCGAGGATGCCGAACGGGCTGATCGGGAGGACCGTGCTTTTGGCGCGATCGTTCTTGAGCCTCTCCTTGAACCGCTGCTCGATCGCCTTGCGGTGCTTGGCCTGGTTCATGTCGATCAGGTCGTTGATGACCAGACCGCCGAGCTCGCGGAGCTTGAGCTGTCGGCATATCTCGTCAACCGCTTCGAGGTTCGTCTGGTACGCGTTGGTCTCGGCGTCCTTGGCCTTCCGGCTCTTGCCGCTGTTGACGTCGATCGCGACGAGCGCCTCGGTCTCGTCGATGACGAGCCTGCCGCCCGACTTGAGCGGGACTTCGCGTGCGATCATGAGCCGGTGCTGTTCCTCGATGCCGTACGCATGGAAAATGGGTGTCTTCTGGTTGTAGTGCAAGAGCTTCGTGCCCGACCTCGGCGCGACGACCTTCAGGAAGTTCGCCGCTCTGGCGAGACCCTGCTCGTGGTCGATGATGACCTCGTCGATGTCGCTCGTCAGCAGATCACGCAGCGCCCGGACGAGCAGGTCGCTCTCGGCGTACAGCAGCGCGGGCTTCTTCGTCGCCTTCTTGCGCTTCTCGATGTTCTTCCAGAGACGCATCAGGTACGCGAGGTCGCGCTTGAGTTCGGTCTTCGTGCGCCCAAAGCCCGCGGTCCGGAGGATAAACCCGAAGCCCTCGGGCAGGTCGATCGAGTCGAGGATGTCGCGCATCTTGCGGCGCATGTCCTCGTCTTCCATCTTTCTGCTGACGCCCACGTTGTCCATCTGCGGCATCATCACGAGGTACTTGCCCGGGATGGACAGGTACGTCGTCGCGGCGGGGCCCTTGGTGCCCACGCCGTCTTTCAGGATCTGGACGATGACCTGCTGGCCCTTCTTCAGGCACTGCTGGATCGGTGGCCTATCACGGCGCGCGGTCTTCTTCCCGATCTTCTCGGTTGTGTCCGAGTCTTCCTTGGGAAAGAATTGCGGGTGGATGTCCGACGTGTGGACGAACGCGGACTCCGGCCCGCCGAAGTCGACGAAGGCGGCCTGCAGGCTGCTCTCGATGTTTGTGACCTTGCCGAGGTAGAGGTTGTTGACGCGGTTGGCTGTCGCCGGTCGCTCGGCGTGGTAATCCTCGAGGACGCCGTTCTCAAGAATCGCGACCCGGCACTCTTCGCCGGGGTGGTAGCTGATCAGCATCTGCTGCTTGGGCATTTGTTGTGTTCCGTGCTGCGGCGTGCACGCGTAGACGAAGAGCCGAGAGAGAAACCACGTCGGTCGGCGCGCAGAGTGCGCTCGCCGGTCCGTCCGTGTTGCATCGTTCTGGATTCAAAGCGGGTGATATCACCGCTCGCCTCGTTTGTGATGCAGGCCTCTTGGCCTGTGTCCAGCGCCGTCCGGTGCCGGGGGTCAACGCACACGTTTCGTCGTGTGTGACTCGCGCCTGGGACCGGGCGGGACGCCTGGTGGGGTTCGTTCTGTCAAACGGCTCTCCGAGTAGGGCTTGCCCTAGCGTGAGCCGACGTTGTCGTACGCTTCGGGGAGGATCTTTCGGACCCTGTCCCTGACATACATCGACACTTGAGTGTCTGAATCGAAAGAGATCGCCTTTTTGGCGAGTCTTTCGCAGCGATCGATCGAAATCGACCGCACGAGACGCTTGATTCCGGGGACATTTCCCGGGCTCACACTAAGGGTACGCACCCCGAGCCCCAGCAGCAAAGCCGCGAATTCGATATCCCCGGCCGCCTCGCCGCAGCAACTAACCGGGACCTCACGCCTCCGCCCGGCCCGGACCACATCCCGAACCAGCTTCAGAACCGCCGGGTGAGCGGGCGAGAACAGATCCGCCACGTTCTCGTTCGTCCGATCGACCGCGAGGGTGTACTGGACGAGGTCGTTGGTGCCCACGCTGAAGAAGTCCACCTCTCGCGCCAGCGCAGGCGCCATGAGAGCCGCGGAAGGCACCTCGACCATGATCCCGATGGGCAGGCTCTCATCGAATGCGAGCCCCTCATCGGCGAGGTCTTCCATCACATCGCGGATCAGGTGCTTGGCTTGGCGCACCTCCTCGACGCTCGTGACGAGCGGGAGCATGAGCTTCATCGGGCCGTCGGCGGACGCGCGGAGGATCGCGCGGAGCTGACGTTTGAACAGGGGCAGGTTCTTGAGGCAGTACCTGATCGAGCGGAGCCCGAGCGCGGGGTTGCGCTCCGGGTTGCGCGCCTGGGCCTGGGTGTACTTGTCGGCACCAAGGTCCATTGTGCGGATCGTCAGGGGCTTGCCCTTGAGCTCGTCGACGCACGCCTTGTACGCCTCGTAATGCTCTTGTTCCGTGGGCTCGCGCTCGCTTGCAAGATAGAGGAACTCGGTCCGGTAGAGCCCGACGCCCTCGCCGCCGAATTCGAGCACGTGCTCGACTTCCTGCGCAAACTCGATGTTGCCGAGGACCTCGATCCGGACGCCGTCGGTTGTGACGGGTTCGAGCGAGGCCATCTCGCGGAGGGTCATCTGCTGCTGGCCGCGGACGACTTCCTCTGAGAGGTAGTGCTCGATGGTGTCGTCGTCGGGGTCGATGATGACGACGCCCCGGCCGCCGTCGACGATCACGATATCGCCGTCGCAGAGCTTCTCACTCAGGCTGCGCAGACCCACGACTGCGGGTATCGAGAGTGCCCTTGCGACGATCGAGGTGTGGCTCGTTTTGCCCCCGAAATCGGTTGCGACCGCGATAACTTTCTCGCGGTCGAACCCGACGGTCTGGCTCGGCGTCAACTCGTTGGCGACAACGATCGCGCCCTCTTCGATCTCGGCGAGGCTCGTGCCGTGCTCGCCGACGAGATGCGTGAGCACGCGCGAGGAGAGGTCTGTGATGTCGTTGACCTTCGTCGTGAATGCGGAGTTGGGCATCGCGCTGAAGCGCTCGGCGAAATCGTTGAAGACCCGGTCGACCGCGTGCTCGGCGGTCACGAGCTCATCGCGGATCAGCTTCTCGATCGAACCGGTCAGCACGGTGTCGCGGAGCATCCCGACGTGAAAGCCGAAGATCTTCGCGGCTTCCTTGCCGATGTCGCGCTCGGCCTGCTCGCGGACCTGCTCGAGATCCTTGGCGGACACTTCGATCGCGCTTGAGAGCCTCTTGAGGTGCTTCTCGACTTCATTTGGCTTGATGGAACGGCGCGGAATCCGCCTGCGCTCGTCGTCGAGCACAAAGACCCGGCCGACAACGATGCCGGGTGATACGCCGATGCCAGAAATCCGTTCCATCCGTCGTCCTGAGCGAGACCCAGCCGGGCCCAGCACCACCTCAACCGCCCTGAGCACGGGTTTGTCAGGGTTGTGTGCGATCGTAGCCCGAGGCTTGACTCGGGGCATGGATATGGCCGATACTGTTGGGCAGGGGCGGGGCTCTCCGCCAGAGCATGTGGGAACGGCAAGCTAGATTCCCACCAAACTCTCACACCAACAAGCGGTGTGGCTCAAGCAGAACTGGCTCGATCGGAAACGGCGCACAGGGCGTCGGCGACCCGGCCAGTGTTGCGGCAGATGACATCCAGATCGCGGCTCGGACAAGGCAAGCGCCTCGTCCATGGTGCGTTGTACGTGATCCCGAGACGGGTTCCGCGCGCCAGGCTCCACAGCCGCTCAGAGGGGAATCGTGTTGGACACGAGCTCGCCGAAGAAACGTCGCAGAAGAAGACGCCGCCGGGGCAAGGGCGGGGGCAACCCCAACGCCCAGAACAACGGCCAGTCCAGCAACGGCCAGCAGCAGGCACCAGAGCCGACAGGCCCGGTGCTCGAAGAGCTGACCGCTGTCGATCCGCAGCCCAGACTCTCGCTTGAATACCGTGGCTGCCCGCCAGCGTGCAGACTCATCGACCTGTTCTGCCCCATCGGCAGAGGCCAGCGCGGCCTCATCGTCAGCCCTCCCAAAGCAGGCAAAACGACACTACTCAAAGACATCGCACACGCGATGCTGCACAACCACCCGGACGTCAGCCTCACCGTGCTGCTCGTTGACGAGCGCCCCGAAGAGGTCACCGATTTCCGCAGGACCCTTGAACGCGAGAGCGAAGAGGGCGAGATGAGCCGGTGCGAGGTCAAGGGCTCGTCCAACGATCACGACGTCGAGCAGCACGTCAAGATCTCGATCGACACCATCAACGAGTGCCGACAGAAAGCCGCCAACGGCGAGCACGTCGTCGTCCTGCTCGATTCGCTTACAAGGCTCGGTCGCGCGTTCAACCGGAGCAAGAAGCACGCCTCCAGCGGCCGAACCATGTCGGGCGGCATCGACTCAAAAGCGCTCGAAGTCCCCAAGCAACTCTTCGGTTCTGCGCGAAACACCGAAGAAGCGGGCAGCCTGACGATCATCGCCACCTGCCTCGTTGACACGGGCAGCCAGGGCGATCAGCTCATCTTCGAAGAGTTCAAGGGCACCGGCAACATGGAGCTTATCCTCGACCGGAAGATCGCGGAGAAAAGGCTCTTCCCGGCGATCAACCTCGCCGCCAGCGGCACCCGCAAGGACGACCTGCTGCTCGAAGATCAGGAAGAGAAGACCGTCACCGCCCTGCGCAGAAGACTCCTGAACATGAAGCCCGAGAACCAGGTCGAGCAGCTGCTCGCGGCACTCAAGCGGTTCGGGACGAACGAAGAGCTGGTGGCGATCACGGCAAGCAAGGCCTAAACCGAATCAATCGGCTTCCTCCCCAGCATCAACTCCCATCCCCTGTGCATATTCAGTTAGGAGTCTGCGAGCTTCTTCCGTGTCATCTTTATTCAGTAGCATTTCTCGTATACGAGCTGCCGCATCAATATCGCCAATCCCAAGCGCAATTGCGTGTTGCTCTGCCAAGGTGTAACGACGCAGCTCTAGCATATTCTCTAGAATTTGTTTGCTATCCTGCTCATCAAGTTCGTTTAGACGTCCCGTAGCTTGAAAGACCGATGTTAGGTGCTCGAACTCTGCATCGGCTGTAAGGCTTTCATAAAGTGGATCAGCAATTTCTTTCAACAGATCAAATCGCCGCGCGTTAATCGCTGCTTCGTGTGCAATATCGTAGATAAGACGAGATGACGGCACACCTGACCCTGCTGCAACCCGGCGCTCAAGCCAGTTTAGAGTTCGATTTTGATCATCTAGAATGTAGTTGAGTACAGCCCATCCCGAGAGCTTATCCCAATTTACCTGACCTGCTCTAAGATCTGATTCAATCTGATCGCGCGCGGCAGCAAATGACTTACGCGCGGGGGGATATTCGTCAACCAAGAGCCATACACTTGTTCTGTACTCGTCAAATAGTTCCACATAACCGTGCTCTACAAGTTCTTCAATGATCGTCAAATATTGTTCCGTTGCTCGTTGATACGAATCTGAGCCCCGGTTCATTGTTTCTCTAGCGCTTTCTAGCCGATCCTGAAACTCGCGTATCTGCCTGCCGGTTTCGCGAGCGGATTCGAATGCCTCGTTATAGATTTCCTCCGGAGTCTGCTGCACATGAGGCGGCAGTTCACCTGACTGAGCTTTAATCAACCAATCTCGGAAATTAGCCGCCCCCTGGTAACCAACCGTTCGCCCAACCTCTTCTCCTTCATTAGTCACGATGATCGTGGGCATCGCGCTAATCGCGTACTTCTCAGCAAGCTCACGCTCGTCATCGACGTCAACAGAACTCACGACAGCGTGCTCACCGAGCCAGCTCACGAGCGATTTATCCACCCACGTCGTCTTCTTCATTTTCTGACAAGGCGGACACCAAATCGCTGTAAAATAGATCACATGCAGCTTGTTGTTCTCAACTGCAAAGGCCTTGTCAGCCTCAAACCCAGCGTCGGAAAACACTTCGGGCTCTGCGAAAGACCTCGCCGCCAGCAACAGAAGTACGATCACGAATCCAAGTCGAAGCGTGCGCATGAATAAACTCCGGGTGTTTCCCGGAGTATAGCAAAGGCTTCGTGATATTGAGAAATTACTCGATGGTGAGAGGCTCGACACCCGCTCGCTCGGCGGCGGCGTTCACCGCTTCTTGGGCCGAAGAGGTGTCCTCGCCGAACAGCTTGGCGATGACCTTTGCCTTGGCGTCGTCGCCCGAAGCCTGCGCGATCGCGATCAGGTCAGCCAGGCTCCGATCGAGCAGCGCAGCTTGGCCAGCTTTGAACTCGTTCAGCGCGGCGCCTTCGAGATCACGAAGCTGAGTCACCGAGCTGCGCGAGGCGGCGGAGATCATTTTCCTCGCCTGCTGAACAGGCTCGCCGATAAACTCGCTGGCCAGATCGTACCGGCCCGCGTCAGTCAGCAGGTTCTGAACCAGCATGCGGTTCTTCGACAGGATTGACTGACCCGCGGGAGTTGCCAGCTGAGCCTCGATCCACGCGACGGCCTGATCGGTCATCCCCGCGATCGGTGCGAGCTGGAGGTACTCACGCAGCGTTGTTGGGTTCAGCTGGTTCGACTCAAGCGACTGCTGAAGCTTGGTCACACGCTCGACGATCTCGGCCTTGAACTGGCTGCTCGATTCGGTGAGTTCTTCTATGCGAGGCAAGAGCACGCTGCCGGTCATGCCGAAGCTCGACTGGTCCTTCTTGACCTGCACGTTGTACTCACGCATGACCTCGCCGGCGCTCATCTCAACTCTGGCCGGTGCCGGGGCATCTTCAGCCTCGGTGCTGTCGCCGCCGCTCTTCATGCCCGCGGGGGTCAGATCCGCGGCGAACTCGGTGCGTGTGTCCTCAAGCCAGTCGATGAACCGGCTGGGCGACTGGTACCCAACGGTCCTTGCGACTTCCTTGTCGCCCACGATGAACACGATGGTCGGGATGCTTCGCGCCCGGTACTGGGCGGCGAGCGAGCCGTAGCGGTCAACGTCAACGGGCGTGATCACCGCGTACGAATCGGCCCAGCTCTCAATCTCCTCGTCAACCCATGTCTCGGCCTTCATTTTCTTGCAAGGCGGGCACCACGTCGCGGTGAAGTATGCGATCTGCACCTTCCCGCTCGCGACAGCAGCTTCCTGGTCCGCCTTGAAACCCGCGTCGGAGAAAACCTCGGGCTCCGCGAATGCGGCACCCGCGCCAAGCCCGAAGGCAACGATCGACACTTTGGTCAGTTGGTTCAGCATCTGTTCACTCCAGAATTGGCCCGCACGCTAACCGTCCGCGGCTTTGTCAGTGTACCTGACCAACGAGCCAGACAGATTATTTCACACCGGGCTGGAAGTGCCCATTAGGGAACAATCCGAATCTCCCTGTCCGTATTATTGGTCAATAAATCAGTGAGATAGCGTGCAAGCCTGTCGTTGCCTCCTTGTTTGCTTGCAAGAGCCCCTAGTCGCTCTAGGTGCCATGTACGTGGCTCGTTCACAACGATCGCCCCCGCGACCAGTGACCGCAGGCCACGATCACCGAATCTGCAATGGCCGCACCCAGGATCAAGAAAACGGTGTACACAGTGCGCATGCTCAATCAGATGCACATTCACAGATCGGGTTCCAAGCGAGTTAGAAATCACACCCGAGGTTGTACGCCGCGATCCATGCCGTGAAATCGGCCGGCGTGAGCATGCCGTCCTGGTTGATATCACCGATACCCACGAGATTCGAGTTGTACGCGAAGATCCAGAACGTGAAGTCTTGGAAGTTCAGCAAGCCATCAAAGTTGGTGTCAGCAAGACATGGCTGAGCGTCAGGGTCAAAGTAAACGATGGTCGCCGTCGCGGTGTCGGTCTGACCATCGGAGGTCACGCTGAACGATATCTGATCGGTCCCGCTCGCGGCAGCATCAGCTTGCACGATACGGAACCTGCCGCTCCCGCCCAGCACGCTACCCTGCACGGGCCCAGAAGTAATCGAGAAACTCGGTTCATCGACAGCGGTGTTGTGCATCGCCGGCAACTCGAGCACGTACGCCTGCCCCGGCTTGACGGTCTTCGTGAAATCAAATGCTGTCGGTGCCCCACCACCCGACGGAATATTGGCATCGGACACTTCGACCATAAAGGGTTGGGATCGTGCCGTGGTGCCGTCGGCGAAGTCCATCTCGACGCGCACGCGCACCGGCCCAGCACCAACAATCTCGCCGCGTGTCTGGATTCCCAAATTGCCAGGAACGGCGGCCACTACACGATCGTTATGCAGCAACCGCACCTCGGTGACATTTGGATCGTTCGCATCGGTGTTCAACTGGATCAGACCTGCGCGGTCGATGCTCGGCGAAGGCGCGGTCACGCCGATGATCTTACCGTTATTATTGGTGTACAGATCACCCACCCACTCTCCCTGCGTCGCAACGAGCGTGTTGTCGTATGCCACGATCCGAATCTCGTGCCAGCCGTCGTCGAGGAACGTCGTGCGCACAAGAAGCGGGTTGCCCGCGGTATCTGATGCGCGGAGGATGCCGTCGATGTAGACCTCGAACGACGCGATACTCGCAGAGGGATGCGTGGTCGTCGCGGTCGGCGTGAACGAGAAGTTGCCCGAGACAGTCGTGATCGGCAGGTCGCCAGGATCGACATCCGGGATGTGCGCGTAGGGCCTGCAGAGAGGGTCGCCAAGCATCATGCCCTGGAACGGGACCGCCTCGAGCGATCGCAGGCACGCCTCGCCGATCGTCAGCCCGTCGTAGTACATGTTGTGGATGAACGCCTTGGGGAATTTGTCGGGGTAGTTGCAGGGCTCCTGCACCGTGCCGAATGTGCAGACCGCGCCCTTCTCGATCCAGCGCGTCATCTTGGTCTGAGCTGCATTGTCGAAGGTCGCTGAAAAGCTCGTCAGGTGATCCGCGAACGCGCCGGGCGCGAACGTGAAATCGCCGCCAGCGATGGCCGGGTTCGCCGCGCCCGTCATCGCACCCGCGACGACCGCGCCACCTGAGGGCAGCACAGGCCCGATCGTCTTGACTGCGTCTGCGCCGGAGGCGGTGAGCTCGTTCACAGCGCTCGTGTAGAACCCGTGCCTCGGGCCTGAACGGGCGGCGTCATTTGTCTGCAGAAAGTGGAATGTGCCCGTCGGGAATGTGCCGTCCGCAGCGACGGCCGTATCAATCATCGAGAGCACAGTTGCCTTGTCAGTACCGGCAGTACCCGTGTGACCGAGCGCAGCGCCGATGAGCGGCCTGCTCGCAGGCGTGCCGATGCCGGGTTCTCCGTTGTGGTACGAGAGCGCGTTGTCGAATGCGCGGGCCTCACCGTCGGTATCGAAGTACCCGTTTGAGAGCAGCGAGGTTGTCCCGCCCAGCACAACATCATCGAAGCGCGCAAGCGTGTAGCAACCCGTCAGACTGAACAGTGACACGGCGACGCAGCCGTCGCTGACATACCCAGACGCGCTGATACGGTACGGGTTATCCGATGTCAGGATCACATAATCGATGCTGTCCACGTTCCGGTGGTTCGCGATCGAGCCGAGAAGCGCCGGGACCCGAGTCGCCGTGAAATTGGCAAAGTTGGATGCGCTCGGGTCGAAGTACGCGAGCCCGCTGTGCGGCACGCCCCGCGCGTCCGCGTAGTAGTTCGCGACATGAAGACTCTCGGCGCTGTTCGGGTTCACGAGCACCAGCGCCTCGTGGGCCTGGCCAAACGCGGAACCGGCGACCAGCGACAGAGCCGCTACGGACAGACGTCGCACGCTCAACATACGAAAGCTCCTCATCCCAAACAGAATCCACGCACCAAGGCGCGGCGGTCACACCCATCCTGACAAGATGGGCGAGCTGCGCCAAGACCAATCGTCCATACTCAGCTGCGCATGGACCCCTTGATTGGTTCCAACCCAGAGCAGGCCTGTTCTCGGACATCGAGTTCCGTTTCGGTTGCACCCTGTTCGGTTGCGGAACCGGGAGATATGTGTCAGCGTACATCTATGCAACCCGCGTACGACGGGCAGGGGATCAGTGTGTCCGTGCGTCTTTCACGCCACGGCAACGTCAAATCGAAGAGGAGCTCAGTGTGAAACGATCGACACCGACGATGGCCATCGCTCTCATTATGGCCGCGGGCACGGCTCTCGGGCAGACCGCCAAGGATCTACCTGTGGTCAGGTATGACGACCAACAGGTTGTTCGTGTCACACACAAAACCGGCGACGAGCTTGCTCGTGCACTCGAGCTCACAGAGAGTGTCTGGTCCGAGCGCGTCGGCCGGGGGCCGGTAGACCTTCAGATGAGCGCAGAGAATGTTGCGCTGCTCCGCGCCGAGGGCATCGAGGTCGAGGTGATCGTCGAGGACCTCCAGACGGATGTCGAACGCGAGCAGGCCGAGATCGCGGCCAGGCAAGCCGCCCGCCCGCGCGGGGGTGACGCCGTCGAGTACGACAACTACTACCCGTTCGCCGACCACGTCACGTTCATGAACCAGCTCGTCAACGAGCGCCCCGATCTCGCATCGCTTTCTGCGATCGGACAGACGCTCCAAGGCAGGGACATATTGACGGTAAACGTCACAGGCCCGGGCGACGCATCGGACAGGCCGCAGGTCGCCATCAACTCGATGATCCACGCACGCGAGTGGATCACCCCCCCCGCGACCGCATACCTGATGGAGAACCTCATCCGCAGCTACGACTCCAACCCTCGCGTGCGCAACCTGATGGACACCGTTGACTGGTACATCACACCGATCTTTAACGCCGACGGGTATGTCTACGCGTGGTCCACCGAACGCTACTGGCGCAAAAACCGCCGCAACAACGGAGGCGGCAGCTTCGGCGTCGACCTTAACCGGAACTTCGACGTCGACTGGGGCGGCAACGGCGCATCGAACGATCCCAACAACGACACATACCACGGCCCGAGCCCCGCGTCCGAGCCTGAAACGCAGGTCATGGTCGCCTTCCTCTCCGGTCTCGACGACCTTCGGGCACACGTCGATACACACAGCTACTCGCAGCTCGTACTTCACTCACCAGGCACGTTCGCGCAATCGGTCCCGAATGAAGCCGAACTGGCAGCGGTCGCGCAGGAGATGTCCGACGCCATCCTCGAGACAAACGGAGCGTTCTACACCCCCCAGCGCGGGCTCGACCTGTACGAAGCCGCTGGCACGTTCGCCGACTGGACAACCTCCGGGCTCGGCACATTCGGCTTTACCATCGAAGCAAGGCCCGGCGCGGGCGCCGGACTCAACGGGTTCTCGCCACCGGCCTCGCTGATCCTCCCAACCGCGCAAGAAATCTACCAATCGTACCTTGTGATGGCAGAGGTCCGCACACAGCCGCTCCGGTTCGTGATCGACTCGTCGTACTACGACGACTTCGGAGCCGACGAGAGCAGGCAGATCGTGTTCAGCGTGCTCGACGCGCTCAACACGGGCTCGGGCAACAACGTCAAGGTGTTCGCGCGACAGGGTAACTCGGGCTCATTCACCGAGCTGAGCGCTTCGCCAATTGGCAACGACATGTACACCGCGACGCTCGACGCCGGTGCGTGCAACACGACTGTTGAGTTCTACCTGCAAGCCATGACCAGCACGGGCACCACCGTCAACTTCCCCGTCAACGGCGCCAACGCACCGATTCTCGCAGACGTGACCTCGGACGTCGTTGCCTACACCGACAACGGCGAGACCGACCCGGGCTGGAGCGTTTCCGGCAACGCCAGTGATGGCCAGTGGGAACGGGGTGTCCCTGACTTCGGTGACCGGGGTGACCCGGCAGCCGACGCCGACGGCTCCGGGCAGTGCTGGCTCACCGACAACGTCGCGGGCAACTCCGACGTCGACGGGGGCGAGACCATCCTGACCGGCCCGTCGCTCGATGCCCCCGCCGGTTCGCGCGTCGGCTACCGGTACTGGTACAACGACACCTCCGGGGGCGAGATCAACAACGACTCGTTCAGGGTCCAGGTCTCTGTCGACGGCGGAGCGTTCAACACGGTCCGAACGGTCACCACGGCCTCGGGCTCGTGGCGCGCCGACGAACTGCTTGAGGGTGTGGACTTCGCAGCGTCCTCCAACCTCCGCCTGAGGTTCATCGCCGATGACAACGATCCACAAAACGTGATCGAGGCAGGCGTTGACGCGATAGAGATCATCGTGCCGGGCGATTGCGGCGATGACTGCGTCGCAGACGTCAACGGGGACGGGATGCTCAGCCCAACCGATTTCACAGCGTGGATCAATGCGTTTAACAGCAACGCACCCGAATGTGACCAGAACAACGACGGCGCATGCACGCCGACCGATTTCACGGCATGGATCAACAACTACAACGCGGGCTGCTAAACATGTAACTATCTATATGTACAGATTTAGGGTCTGCAAAACAAGCCCCGAGTTGCCGCGCGCGACTCGGGGTTTATACTTTTGGGTTTTTGGTGTGCCAACAACGGACTGATCCAAGATCACCCCGAACGGGCTATGCATTATGAAGATTGTATACCCATCTCATACTAACTTAAACCGCTAAACCTTGCTCAGTGGAACCCCTCAACTTTAGTATGTCTGGACCTCGTGTCGTGATCCGCATCCGTCCTGCGGATTAGAAGTGTGCAACTCGAGGTCGAGTTCTTTTGGACGTGCACAAGTGTGTGCATAGGGCCCGCGTCGAATTCTCGGTCGCGGGCGAGTTGAGATCAGGCGCGGTATTTGCGCGCCGATTTGGAGTGATATACATGAATTTCTATCTGAAGAAGACCTTTGGTCTGATCGCATGTGCCGGTGTAGCTTGTGGGCTCTCCGCACAGCCGCTTGAGGTCGGTCCCGGCGATGAGCCGGCGCAGGCAGACGACTTCTTCCGCGCACCACCCGCCGAGGCGAACAATGCCCAGGCCATGCCCATGCCCGACGATTCGGGTGTCATTCCCTACGAGACCGATCTCACCGCTGAGCGCCCGGTCATCTTCGACCCACGCTCGGGCTTGGAGACGATCGGTGCTCCGCTCGGCGAGAACGCTCAGGTCATTGCCGATGGCGCCGTCCTCCCGCTTCCTGGCCTCGGGGAGTCCTCGAACGGCGACATCCACGGCCCTCTTGAGAACATGAGCGCGCTCAGCATCGAGAACAACCCGCAGAACTTCCCTTGGAACAACAACTGCAAGCTCCTGATGCGATTCGGCAACAGCTACTTCGTCTGCTCGGGCACGCTGATCGACCGCCGCACCGTACTCACCGCGGGACACTGCATCCACGAAGGCAACGGGGGCAACTGGGCCGACGAAGTCTGGGTCTTCCCAGGATACGAGAACGACGACGGCAGCAACGGCGGCCTCCCCTACACCGACGAGCAGGACTGGCCCTTTGGCTTCGGCAAGGCCTCCAATTTCGTCTCGTGGACCGGCTGGACACAGAACGGCGACTTCAACGTCGACCAGTGCTACCTCCGGCTCGATCGCCCGATCGGCTTCATCACCGGTAATTTCGGGTACGGATACAACTCATCCTGCAGCTTCTTCACCACCCCGACGCACCACAACGCGAGCTACCCCGCCGAGGCCGCCTACGGTTGGAACGGCAACTTCATGTACTACCGCTTTGGGGACTTCGACTCATGCCCATCGTCCAACCGCGCTCAGTACAACAGCGCCGGCTACGGCGGCATGTCGGGCTCCAGCAACTATTGGATCAACGGCAGCGGCGGGCGCATCGCCTACGGGGTCGCCTCGACCTCTGACCGCCAGACCTACACCCGCCACGCAAACTTCTGGCAGGGCGCGTTCGAGTACGTCCGCGACACCTTCATCCAGGCAGCCAAGCCCGCGACACACGACCTCTGGGCCATGTGGACCCGCGCGACCAACGGCGCCACCACCGTGACCGCCGGCAACTCCATGACCGTCAACGCGATCGTCGGCAACTGGTCGCAGGCTGCATACAACGGCTCGGCCAGCTACACCTACCGCCTCTCCACCAACGACTTCATCAGCACCGCTGATACCTCGATCGCCTCAGGCTCCTTCAGCCACAACTACGGCACCACCGGCTCGGTCTTCGCACCAACCCGCACCGTGACCATCCCCAAGAGCACGCCCTCCGGCACCCGCTGGATCGGTCTCCTGCTCGACCACACCGACGACAGCTTCGGCAACAACGACTCCTCTGGTCAGGACGCCTGGGAGATCACCGTCAACGGCGTCGCCGACCCCGCTATCACCGCGTTCCAGAACTCCGCTGGCACGTTCTTCCATGGCGCCAACATCCAGGTTCAGGCAATCATCGAGAACCTGGGCGGCGATCCTTCCAATGCCATCACGATGAGCGTCCGCGCTTCGAGCAACACCATCCTCTCCACCGGCGACCCTGAGATCGGCAGCTTCGTCTACTCGGGCCTCTCTGGCGGACAGTCATTCACCACCCCGGCTGAGTCGGTCACCATCCCGGCGAGCCTCACCGAGGGTCCTTGGCACATCGGCATCATCATCAGCGCGAGCGATGACACGGATAACTCTGTCTCCTCGAACTACTGGCTCAACACGAACCCCATCCAGGTTCAGGGCCGACCCGACATCGCTGCGACCAACTACAACGCCAACAACGGCTCCTACTACCACGGCCAGATTGTCTCGGTTCCCGACTTCACCATCTCCAACGTTGGCACCGGCGCTACACTGGGAACGATCCCCTTACAGATCCGTGTCTCCACCAACAACATCATCTCCTCGGGTGACACGCTCACCAATGCCGACACCACCGTCGCCGGCCAGAGCCCGGGCGGCTCCGTTAACTACAGCTGGTCGTTCCAGGTTCCTGCTTCACTGCCCGCTGGCAACTACTACTCGGGCATCTACGTCCCGGCTGTCGCCAACGAGCTGGTGCTCAGCAATAACTGGGATGCCGACGAGGCAACATTCACCATCATCGACTGCCTCGCCGACGTCAACAACGACGGCCAGATCCTCGCCAACGACTTCACCGCGTGGATCAACGCCTACAACACCAACGGAGTCGGCTGTGACCAGAACGGCGACGGCAGCTGCACACCCGCCGACTTCACCGCGTGGATCAACAACTTCAACAACGGCTGCCCGGGTCTCTGATCCGCTCACATAATCCGTCCCGGCATGACGCCGTAGCCCGGGACGAACGCAGCACCACACGGGCCGGAGGGGAAACCTTCCGGCCCGCTTTCTTTCCCGATCCGCCTACACACGCGCTACCCTCCGTCGGAAGGAGCCAGAACCGATGGCCGACTACGCGAAGATGCTCGAAGCCGCCCGTGATGCCGTGACACTCGCCTCCGGGGTGTGCCGAGAAGTCCAGCAGGCGCTTGATTCCGTGCGAGAGATCACCAAGGACGACAAGAGCCCGGTGACCGTCGCCGACTTCGCCAGCCAAGCTGTGGTCGCAAGCGTGCTAACCGATGCCCTGGGCGAGGTTGTGCTTGTCGGCGAGGAGGACTCTAAGTTTCTACGCGAGCCCGAGCACGCGGCACACCTCGATGCGGTCGTCGCCGCGGTGAACGACGCGCTCGAGAGCAAGAGCACCGACGATGTGCTCAGGCTCATAGACATCGGCGCGGGCGACACGCACCACGCAGGGTTCTGGACGCTCGACCCGATCGACGGCACCAAGGGCTTCCTCCGGGGCCAGCAGTACGCCATCGCGCTCGCATACGTCGAGAACGGCGAGCCCGTCGTCGGCGCGATGGGCTGCCCGAACCTCCCGGCCGACTTCGGCAAGCCTCTCGACGAAGCGGACGCGCAGGGCTGCGTGTACGAAGCGATCAAGGGCGACGGCGTCTATGAGATCGCGGGCAACACATCGCCGACACGCATCCGCCGGAACGATGTAGACAAGGGCAGCGCCATCAGCGTCTGCGCCTCAGTCGAAAAGGCGCACTCCAACGTGAGCGATACGGACCGAATCCTCGAGCACATCGAGCAGAACAGCTCGCACACCACGGGCGAACCCGCGAGGCTCGATAGCCAGTGCAAGTACGCGGTCACCGCGCGAGGGCAGGCCGACGCGTACCTGCGGATGCCGACACGCGCGGGCTACGTCGAACGCATCTGGGACCACGCCGCGGGCGCACTCGTCGCGACCGAGGCGGGCTGCTTCGTGACAGACATCTTCGGGAACGCGCTCGACTTCTCGCAGGGCCGAGGACTCGAGAAGAACAAGGGCATCGTCTGCGCACCACCCAAAATGCATGGTCTCGTGATCGGCGCGATCGACGCGCTCGGCATCAAACCCGCCTAGCGGCCTGCTCAAAGATGAGCTAGCCACACCCACAACACACCCGTTCTGTCATCGGGCGTGGCGTTGTATGATGAACGCATGCGACGCTTCCTTACAGCGCTTGTCTCGATCTCGGTCATCGCTCCCGCCTGTGCGCAGGACGCACGCTGGACGGCACTGCCCGAGCTGCCGACCCCCATCAGCAACAACGCCGTGACCAGCGTTGATCACGGCGACGGGACCTGGACCATCTACTCATTCATGGGCATGCGTCCGCCCGCGACCACGCTCGCCGACGCGACGCTCAATTCGTACAAGCTCGACTGGCCCGGGGGGCAGTGGGAACAGATCGCCGACGCCCCGGAGGACAGCAGGCGTCGCGCAAAGGTCGCTGCCAGCGCGGTCACCGTCGCGGGCGAAGTGTACCTCATCGGGGGCTACTCGCCCGCGCGCAACGAGATCACCGAGAAGAGGCTCTTCCGCTACGAGCCCGACACCGACACGTACACACAGCTGGCCGATGTCCCGACCGAGGTCGATGACACCGTCCCCGCGGTATACATGGACCGCTACATCTATCTCATCTCCGGCTGGCACGGGCCAGTCAACGACAACGTCACCAACGTCCAGCTCTACGACACGCAGACCGATCTCTGGGCGCAGTGCACGCCCATCCCCGGACCGTTCGACGGACTGTTCGGACACGCGGGCGGGATCTCGGGCAGCACACTCCTCTACTCTGGCGGCTCAATCAGCAACGGCTCCTTCACCATCAGCGACGAGGTGTACACGGGCGAGATCGACGCGAACGACCCGACACTCATCACGTGGACACGCAGAGCCGAGCACCCGGGCAAGCCGACCTACCGCGGCGCAGGGTCGCTCGGCTCCACACCCGCTGGTTCGATCCTGATCGCCGGCGGCACAGACAACCCGTACAACCTCAACGGCGTCGGGTACAACGGCTCCCCCGCGCAGCCGCACAACCAAATCCTTGCGTACAACGCGCCGCAGGATCGCTGGGCTTTACTTCGCGCCGCACCTCCAAGACCCGCGACGATGGACCACCGGAACCTCGTCCGACTGGGCGAAGGCTGGGCGATCATCGGAGGCATGACCGCACCCCGTGAAGCGACCGCGACCTGCTGGATGCTCACCATCGAGCCCTGCCGCGCCGACATGAACAACGACGGCATCACCAACGCGACCGACTTCGAGCTCTGGCTCAACGCATACAAAGCCGGCGACATATCAGCCGATCAGAACGGCGACGGCGCGGTCACCCAGACCGACTACACCGCCTTTCTTGAGGGCGCCAGAAGAGGCTGCATCTGATCGAGCATCAGCCCTTGCTCTCGGCTGCGTCCTGCTGGTTGATCTCGATATCGAGCTTGAGCCGGTCGTGCTTCTCGCGGTTCTTCGACATCCGAAGCTGCAACAGCTCAACGATGAGCGCGAAGCCCATCGCGGCGTAGATGTAGCCCTTGAACCCGTGGCCCCCGCCGTGCTCCTCGCCGTCGGGGCCGATGACGACATCCGATCCGAATCCTTCGATCGTCAGCGCCACACCGATCAGAACAAGGAACGCGAGCGCGAGGATCTTCATCGCCGGATGGCGCTGCACGAACTCGCTGATCGGTGTCGCGAAGACCATCATGACCCCGATCGCGATCACGACAGCAGTGATCATGACCCACAGATCGTCCGCCATGCCGACTGCGGTGATCACCGAGTCGAGCGAGAAGATCAGATCGAGCAGCACGATCTGCATGATCACACCAGAGAATGTCGCGGCCTTGGCGCTTCCGACCTTGTGAAGACCCTCGACATTGACGTGTATCTCGTGCACCGCCTTGGCGATCAGGAACGCCCCGCCCCCGATCAGGATCATGTCCTTCCATGAGATGCCGCGATCGAAAAGTTCGAACACTGTGGCCGTCAGCCCCATGATCCACTTGATGCAGATCAGCAGCACAATCCGCATCCCAAGCGCCGCACCCAGCCCGATGAGCGTCGCCTTGCGGCGCTGCTTCTCTGGCAGCTTGCCGGTCAGGATGCTGATGAAGACGACGTTATCGATGCCCAGCACGATCTCGAGCAGCGTGAGCATGAACAGCGCGATGACAGCCTGCGTGGTGAGCCATTCCATGGCCCAGAGCTTAGCGTGGCGCGTCTATGGATGAGCCGGGAGCTCAAACCCGAAGACAAGAGGAGTCAAACCGACCGTGATCGCCATCGAAAGCAGGTTGAGCGGCGCGCCCACCCGTGTGTAGTCCATGAACTTGTACCCGCCCGGTGCCATCACCATAAGATTCGTCTGGTACCCAAGGGGTGTCGAGAAGCTCGCGCTGGCGGCCATCATGATGGTGATCGCAAAGGGCTTGAAGTCCACACCCAGTTTCGCCGACGCGGACTCGGCGACGAAGAACATCAGCACCGCCGCGGCGTTGTTCGTGACCAGTTCCGTCAGCACCATCGTCATCAGGTACACAAGCACCAGCGTCATCCAAGGGCTCGAGCCCGCGAGACTCGTCATGCCGTCGGCGATCTGCTGCGCCGCACCCGAGACCGCCAGCGCATGACCGAGCCCAAGTGACCCGGCGATCGTGACGAGCACAGTCCAGTCAACACTCTTGCGCGCCTGCCAGCCATAGCAGCAGCGCAGCACGAGCATGAGCCCCGCGGCCAGCACCGCCGCGTGCAGCATCCCGACCTTCACGTACCCGCCCGCGACCATCGGGATCGGCAGCGTCGGCTGGATCGTCGCAAGCGCAACCATGAGCACGACGATCCCGATCGCCATGATCGCCTTCTCGTGCCGCACCGGCGCAAAGTTCGCGACCTCGCTCACGAGGTAGTAGTCGCGCGAGTCGCGCATCTGAGTCACAAACGAACGCGGCGCCTCGAGCAGGAGCGTGTCGCCCTGGCGGATGATGATGTCGCCGATCTTCTTACGGATCTGCTCGCCGTTCCGGCTCACCGCGATAATGACCGCGTTGTACCTCGTCCTGAACTTGCCCTCGCGCACGGTCTGCCCGAGCAGCGGGTGGCTGTTGGAAATCACCGCCTCGACCAGCACGCGGTTGGGCCTCGGCTCGTGGAGCTTGACGACCTGATCAGTCGCGGGCTCGATGCCTCGGATCTTCTGGAGATCGACGACCGAGTCCACCTGCCCGACGAAGACGAGCCTGTCTTCGCCCTGCAACTTCTCGTTCGGGCTGACCGCCGCAAGGATCGACCCCTCGCGTTCGATCTCTGCGAGGTAGAGCCCGGGCAGGTGGCGCAGCCCGGCCTGCTCGATCGTCTTGCCGTCGACGTTGCCTTCGGGTGTAACGATCATCTCTACCGTGTACGCGCGGGCGTCTGACTTTGCGTTAAATATCGAACCCCGCTCGGGCAGCAGCTTCCTGCCGACCGTCAGAAGGTAAACAAGCCCCGCGAGCGCGACCGGAAGACCGACGAGCGCGATCTCGAAGAGCCCCATCGCGTTGCGCCCCGATGCGATCCACTCGCCGTGGACGACGAGGTTGGTGCTCGTCCCGATGAGCGTGCACGTGCCGCCCAGGATTGCCGCGTAGCTGAGCGGGATCATGAACTTGGAGACCTTCCACTGCTGCCTTCTGCAGAAGTCGCCGATTGCGGGGATCATCATCGCGACGACGGGTGTGTTGTTCACAAAGCCCGAGAGCGCGGTCACCGGGAGCATGAGCCTGATCATCGCGCGCGTCTGCGACTTCGGGTTGCCGAGCAGCACCGACCCGATCCATCGGACAGCACCCGTCTCGGTCAGCCCGCACACCACGACGTACAACACCGCGATGGTCGCCATCCCCTGGTTGGCCATACCCGCCAGCGCCTCGCCAGGCGTCAGCACACCCAGAAACACCAGCAGCGACACCGCCCCGACAACCACGACATCGGGACCGAACCGGCCCCGCGCCAGCACGAGGATCATCGAGATGATCACAGCGATGGTTGTCCAAGCCTGCCACGTCATGCCAGGGTCTGTTCTCCCATACGGTTCTTATCGGCGATTCGCGCCGGCAAACCAGTCAGAAGACCCACGACGGCACCAACTTGAGCACCCTGGCGGGTAACACCGGCTTGATCCGAGCTGAAAACTCTTCGTACGTGGATTTGAGCAGTGTCTTTGCCCCTACCCAATAAAGCAGCATCGTTACTGACGCAATCAAAACGAGCTCGAGAATCTGTTCGAGCCTGAACGCCTGCGAATCAGCGAGGGAGGAAACGCTCTCAATCAGAGGGGCGGCCGCCTCCGTCAGCAACAGAGCCGCGATCGCCGCCCCGCCGGCCACGTTGAACGGCCGGAGCACCGCGAGGATGGTCTCGGATACCGCCTTCCACCCGCCGCTCGTTGCAAACGCAATCTGCAGCGGGACGAAAACCATGCGGAACACCAACGCCGCCAACGCAACCACCACCGGGCTCTCGGTAGATGCAGACCAGACCATGACCGCAAGAAACAGCACACCCCCAGAGACCTTGATCACGGCCTGTCGCCGGAACAAACCCCGCGCGGTAAAGACCGCGGCCGTATTCCAGCCTGCAATGATGAAACAGGCCTGAACACTCAGTATCTGCAGAGGCACGATCGCCGCTTCCCATTTATCGACATACAGCAACCGAAGCAGCTGCGCGCAAGTCGCCGCCTGCACAACTAGCAGCGGAACACCTACAAATGAAATCTGCCTGACCACAGAGAAAAATGCACGGCGCAGCCGTTCCACGTCATCCTGTAGCTTGCTGAGGCCCGCCGAGAGCACTCCGATCAGGCCTTGCGCCAAGAGCATCACGATCTGAGTGGACAGACCAAACGCGAAGAAGTAGACACCTACCACCGCGTCCGGGGCAAATAGACCAAGCAGCAAGACATCGCCTCTGCGGATTCCCACTTCGGCCATGCGTGTCGTGAAAATCAACGATGAGTCGGGCAGCGCTTTCTTCCACAACGAGAGCTGGGGTGTGCGCTTTATCTTCGGACGCACCGCGATGCCGTACAGAAGCGCCTCTCCCACATACGTGACCGCACGCACCAGCACCAGACCCAGCGCCCCCATACCCAGAATCGACAGGAGCATCTGGAAACAGATCCTGACCACACCTTCTGTGACCGATACCTTGGCGATATAACCGAACCTGAAATCGAGCGCGAGCCTCGTTTTGAAGACTTCGATGTACCCCTGCATCGTGGCGCCGAAACCGAGCACGATAAACGCCGCGACCAGCCCCGGACTTGTGTCGTAAAGCGTGGGCGTGAATGGCGCGACAGCAAGCACGATGAGCAGCGTCATCAAACCGCCCGCGCCGGCGGCCCAGAGCGCCGAGTTGATCCACTCGTCGACCTGTTTCTGCCGGTAGGCCAAGACCTCCCGAAGACCAAGTTTCTGCACGAAACCGAATGTGTCAGCGAGCGAGATCGCAAGACCCCATATCCCGTACTCCCCCTCGAGCACAAACGCCGCGATGACAAGCTGCCCGAGCGTGGCAACGAGCTTGGTCACAAGCGTCACGCCGGCCATTACCGTCGCGCCGTGCGCGATCGAATGACCCAAGCGTGGAGTGTCTGGACTCGGCATACCGCTACCCAGGCTCACCCGCCCCGAGACTCTCGCGGCCGTATCCGAGCTCTTCCATTGTGTCTCCCCAAGCAGACCATATCTCGTCTGCCCACTTCTCAGGAATATCTTCCTTCCAACCACCAGATCGACCCGACCGGAAGAACGAAACCGAAGTGTCGGAATGCTTCGTCATCTTCCATTCCGACTGCTGGCTCTTCTCAAGCGAGCGCATGCGGTCGATCGAACTCTGCTCGATGGCCCTCGTCACAAGCTCGTCTGTCGCTTCTATACCGAGGAACGATGCGAGGCGAACCAGTTGAGTAATCCCGTCGGTGAGGAGGTCTTCGTAGCGAACCACAAAAAATCCGTCCGTGTTTCGCCGAGCCCCGAGCCAGCTACCCACATTCTCGCCCCACGACCCGAACGCATCGATCGTGCCAACCATGAAACGCTCCATGTACTCATCGAAGCCTGTATCCGGATCTAGCTTTCTAATTTTTTTTGCATATGTGAAATACGATACCGCGACATCGCGCGGATCACGGACTATGCACACCGCGCGTCTGTACCTCGGGTCGTACGGATCGTGCGATTTAAACACCCTCGGTCTCGGGAGCCCTAGCAGCCGTGCGTCGTAATTGAGATATATCTCAGGCACGAGCCGTTCGATGTTCGTGAAGGACACATCCTCATTCGGGTTCATGAGATTGGCAACGAGGAATCTTGTCCAGGTGTTGCCCGATTTGGGATAACTCACCAGAAAGATGTCGTCGTCATAGAACGTGTGCTGTCGGGAGAACTTGTGCCCCTGCGCGACACGCATCATCTGCCAGAATCGACGCAGATACTTGTTCCTGATCGCCCAGTCGGGCACTTGCTCTTTCCAACCCACGGCAAGACCTCACACCTTCTTACTGATCATGCCCCGTGAAAGTCGGCAGCTGGTGCCCCGCGTCGATCAGGGTCTTCTCGCGGGCCGCGAGCTCGACATCGTGATCGACCATCATCTGTGCCAGCTCCTCAACCGATGTCCTGGGCTCCCAGCCCAGCTGACGCTTGGCCTTGCCCGGATCGCCCAGCAAGAGATCGACCTCCGCGGGCCGCAGGTACCGCTCGTCGTACGCCACATGATCTTCGAAGTTCAGACCCGCCGACTTGAACGCCAGATCAGCGAATTCTCGGACGCTGATTGTTCGGCCCGTGGCCACGACGTAATCGTCCGCATCGTCCTGCTGGAGCATCCGCCACATCATCTCGACGTAATCGCCCGCAAAGCCCCAGTCCCGCTTGGCATCCAGGTTCCCGAGGTACACCTTCTCCTGGAGCCCCATCTTGATCCGGCCAACCGCGCGTGTGATCTTCCGCGTCACGAACGTCTCGCCCCGGCGGGGGCTCTCGTGGTTGAACAGGATGCCGCACGACGCGTGCAGCCCGTAGCTCTCACGGTAATTGACCGTCGCCCAGTGCGCCATAAGTTTCGCGCACGCGTAAGGCGACCTCGGGTAGAACGGCGTCGTCTCGGTCTGGGGAGTCTCGACGACCTTGCCGTACATCTCCGAGCTCGACGCCTGGTAGTACCTGACCTCGTGCTTCGACTTGTCCCGGTAATCGCGGATCGCCTCGAGCAGCTTGAGCGATCCCATCGCAACGGTTTCCGCCGTGTAAATCGGCATATCGAACGACACCCGCACGTGGCTCTGCGCCCCGAGGTTGTACACCTCATCGGGCCGGACTTGGTCCATCAGCTTGGCCAGCACGTTCGCGTCGCAGAGATCGCCGTAGTGCAGGAAAAGCCTCGTGCCCGCTAGGTGCGGATCCTGATAGATGTGGTCGATGCGTTCTGTATTAAATGAAGAAGCCCGGCGGTTGATGCCGTGGACCTCGTAGCCCTTCTCAAGCAAGAGCTCTGCGAGGTAGCTGCCGTCCTGCCCAGTAATGCCCGTGATGAGCGCCTTCTTGCCGTTGGATTCAGTCATTGTGCCCGCTTTGGTCTCGTGTCGGGACCGATTCCAATTGGCCCCGCGTCTGTGCTGATTGATCAGGGTGAGGATAGGTAAGCACCCGCGCCCGCACCCGAACCCAGCTATTTAGAGGGGTTTGATTTTCGCAGTCTGGCCACACCATGGTCTTCGTCCACGAGAGAACCCACCCCAACGAGGAGACCCCGAGATGAACACCATCACCCGCATCGCAGCAACCGCCCTGATCACAGGAACCGCCGCCGCCGACACCACCCAGAAGGGGCCGAGCATCTACGCCGTCGACGAGGGCGTCGCCTTCAGCCTGAACAACGACGGCGCCTCGAGCTTCGTCTTCAGCTGGACCGACGACTCTGGCACATTCTCCGAGATCAACGACCCAACCCTGATCCTGACCGCGGGGCAGACCTACACCTTCATGCGCACAACCAGTTTCCACCCGTTCGTGATCTGCGATGACACGCTGCCCATCTCGGGCACCGACGGGTCCTACTCGCGCACCACCGCCGACGGCGCGGTGATCGACGCGGCAACACTCACCCCGATCGCCGACTTCACCGCCGATCCAGCGCCGACAACCGACTTCATCGAGTGGACACCCCAGACAAACGACGTCGGCACCTACTACTACACCTGCCGAGTCACCGGACACCTCGATATGACAGGCCGGATCGATGTCGTCGCGCCCGAACCCTGCCTCCCCGACGTCAACGGCGACGGCGCCGTCACACCCACCGACTTCACCGCATGGATCAACGCCTTCAA
Source organism: Phycisphaera sp. (assembly GCA_003712165.1). Classification (GTDB taxonomy): domain Bacteria; phylum Planctomycetota; class Phycisphaerae; order Phycisphaerales; family UBA1924. The sequence goes on along the minus strand of RHLH01000001.1, from coordinate 132,669 downwards.
CAACAACCTCCCCGAATGCGACCAGAACGGCGACGGCGCATGCACACCCACCGACTTCACCGCATGGATCGCAAACTTCAACGCGGGGTGCTGAGCACTATCGCGTAGCCATCACGTACACAGGTGTGAAACCGATCTCCAGCTCAAGCGCTCCGTCAACGGTGCGCTTGGTTTGCTGTACGGGTTCGGTCTGCCCAATGCCTGTGATGACTGTCTCAACGACTGCGGTCGGTGCACCGATCTGAAAGTGCACTATTGCAACCGGGACATCGTCCTCGGGCAGAATCGCACGCCCGGGGTTCAACCAAGCGACATACAACCTACCGCCCGGCTTCTCAACCCGGTACACGCGAACCATTTCATCGTCTGGGTACACAACCCGTTCGACAGTCGTGTACCCATCGAGACGATCCATGAGCTGCCCGATCGCGTGATACAACGGATACGTTTCTTGCACACGCCCTCTGTTCGTCACACGCAGCGCGCCACCCCAGGGTGATATGCCGGCCCCTGCGCCGAAGAACCCTGTTTTGAGCCAGGGAATGTCCGCGATAAAGGCAAGATTGATCACGCGAACACCCTGCTCCGCGGCGATCACCGTGCGCTGGACATGATCCGCAGCGACGAAGCCCCGAGTCCATTCGAGTGTTTCACGGTCTTTGGCGATCAGCTTTCTAAAGTACGCGGCTAGCCGATCGCGGTCTTCCTCCGTCGCGGGACGGGCGAGAACGCCACGCCTTGGAGATCTCGGGTTCGTTGCCGTGCCCCAACCAATGTATGAAGTACAGAGCGTATCGCTGATGATGGTGGGTTTCGTGTACCCCCTTCTCCCAGTCTCATACGCGAGCCATCTCATCTGGTCTTCGATCTCGTAGGGATCACCCAGATTGTGGAGATTCAAGATATCGAACAGCTCCGGATGATCAAGTATGACTCGCATGTCCTCCAGGCCGTGGTGCGTATCGTGACGCTCTGTCGTTGCCCATACGGTGTCATACTCCGACGGGTCATCAACGTCGAGGTTGACGGGAGTCGTCAGGAATGCCGCGTGGCCAACGAGCGCACCGTCGTACGCCGAGTGTGCCGCTTCGTACGCGAGCGCGAGCGTGATCAGATACCGATCCACCGGCTCGGGTTCGTAGCTCGAGAACTCATTCCCGATCTCGTAATACCGCACCGGCCAGCGCAAGCCTGGCATGTCGTTCTCGCCGTCCGCGTCGTACCGCTCCACGACCGCGCTCACCCACCGCTTGAAATGCTCCCGATACTCCGGCTTCGGTGTGGGGTCGATGATCTTCAACCCCGTCTTCTCGGATGCCGCCCACCTGCAATGGGGCTTGAGTGACACAGTCAGCTCTGTAAAGCCAGCGCGCTGGTACTCGCGCACGAACCAGTCCATCTTCGTAAAGTCGATCGGCGCGCCCGGGCCGCGCTGCATATTCCCCCACTCGACCGCCTCTACATAATGCTTCATCCCGGGCAGGCCGAGCTCCGCGAATGCGTCTGCAAGCCCAGCAACCAGCGGCTCGTTGTTGAGGATCGCGTACTCAAAGCCCACCACGAGACGCCCTTCTGCGAACCGCCCGGGCCTTGTTTCACGAGGCTGCAACCCCGGGGCCGCCGCTGCACAAGCGGGAGCAACCATGGCCAGACAGAGAACCAGCACGACCGATGAGATTCGAGCTTTCATAGCGGAAAGAATACCAAATCGCCACGATTTCATTGGCCGCCGGCACGATCACGCCCCAGCTACGCTTCGCCATGAGCCACGACTTCACGCCGCCCCACCTCCGCACGCAGCAAGCCGATACGTCGCGAACCGACCTCGCCGGCAAACGGGTCGTTGTCACCGGGGGCTCGGGCTTCCTGGGCAGCGTTGTCGTCAGCAAGCTCCAGCGGCGCGGTGCCTCAGACATCATCGTGCCGCGCAGCGCCGACTACGACCTCACAACCGAGGACGCCTGCAAGCGTCTTTTCGACGACGCCAAACCCGACATCGTCCTGCACCTCGCCGCCGAAGTCGGGGGCATCGGCGCCAACCGCGACAACCCGGGACGCTACTTCTTCGCCAACATGTCGATGGCCATGCACCTCATCGAGCAGGCGCGCATCAACAACCTCGAAAAGTTCGTCCAGGTCGGAACGATCTGCGCCTACCCCAAGGACACACCCGTGCCCTTCACCGAAGAGAACCTCTGGGAGGGCTACCCCGAGGAAACCAACGCCCCCTACGGCGTCGCCAAGAAAGCCGCGATGACCATGCTCGACGCGTACCGGATGCAATACAGCCTCCGCTCCGCGTACGTCCTGCCCGTCAACCTCTACGGCCCGAACGACAACTTCAACCTGCACTCATCCCACGTCATCCCCGCGCTCATCCGCAAGTGCGTCGAAGCCGTCGACGCGGACGCCGACTCGATCGATGTCTGGGGAACCGGCAGCGCGAGCCGCGAGTTCCTCTATGTCGACGACGCAGCAGAGGGCATCGTCCGTGCCGCGGAAACCATGAACGAGCCGATCCCGATCAACCTCGGTGCGAGCTTCGAGGTCAAGATCAAAGACCTCGTCGAGCTCATCGCGAGGCTGACAGGCTTCGCGCCCTCCGCGTCGGATCTGCAGAGCAAAATCCGCTGGGACAGCACCAAGCCCGACGGCCAGCCCCGCCGATGCCTCGACACCACCCGAGCCAAAGACCTGCTCTGCTGGCAGGCAGAAGTCGGCTTCGAAGAAGGGCTGTCGCGGACAATCGAGTGGTTCCGTACGCACAGAAACGATCCTGAAGCCCGGATGTAATCAAAACCCCGCCGACCAGTCTCCCAATCGGCGGGGGCAGGGAACCAACGCTCACTCGCTCTCTCTCTTCCCACAGCTCGTCGTTGCGTGCCGTCGCCGACTCGCAAAGAGCCCCGCGGCGAGCAAGGTCCTCCCACTAACCTCCCCAAACTCCTCCGCCGATGACACGATCAACCCCTCCGCGATCCGCGTCACAGTGCGCAGCCCAACATCAACCGTCTCCTGATACGAGAACCGCCCGGTCCCCGTCCGCCGATTAATGACGAGCGAGAAACTCACTTCGTCGAACACATCCGCGATCACGATCTCCTCGGCGGTCACCGTGACGCCCATGATCACGTCCTCCAGCACGATCCCAAAGGGCGGCTCGTCCTTTTCGCCCTCGGGCTGGGCGATGACCGAGAACGACGCGACGCCGCTTGCCTCGTCGATCGTGAGCTCGCCCTCAAAGTCCACGGGCAGCTCAACGCCGGGCGAGACGTCTTCATCGCCCGCGCCGCCGAACCCCGCGTGCGTGAGATTCACACCCCCCGTGACCCGGCCCGATATCCTCAACGCAATCGAGGTGGGTTCGTGTTTGATGGGCATCGCGCACCGGTGAAGCGTCACGACCGAGCAGGGCTCGGTCACCCAACCCATGATCTCGGGCTTGAGCACCTCGCCCTCTTCCTGCGTTGCCAACACGAACGGCCCACCATCTACACGTAAAAGTCTCATCTCACGTTCCTTCTGACTCCATCACAAAGCCTGCGCACACCGGCCGCGCCACGGCCAGTATCGCCGTTTGGACACAAAAAAAGCCGTCACTCCTGTGACGGCTCCTCATCAAGCTAGATGACTGGCTCTTTCTCTAAGCCCGATCACCCCACGCAGAGTCGCCGCCCGCTACATCTTTAAGATGCATCACGCACATGCAGACCCTGGCTTTCCTGGTAATCGATGTCATCGCGTCAATATATGCACGCAATGGGAAAGGGTTCCACATTTGACTATGAATAAATGAAGCGCGCCGTCCATACCGCGTCAGCTCAACGCTTCAGCAGTTCAACACAACCTTCTGCGACACAACACCCCCGCCCAGCGTCGGCCGAGCGGGGGCTTCAGGCTAACCCTTGACGTCACTCATCGACGCGCCGAAGTTGATATGGAACGGCTGGCCCTCCATCACGATAGCGGGCACCGATTGCACACCAGCGCTCTCAGCCTCAGCGATCCTGTCCCTCGACTCACCCAGGTGGACATACTCGACCTCGTACCCCCCGCCGCCGATCGCCCTGGCGACCGACTGCTCCGCCTCGATACACACCGGGCAACCCGCGTGGTAGAACACTGCCTTCTTCATCACAATTCCTTTCTCTTACAAGCTCAACGGAGCATTATGACAAACTAAAAATCACCATCCTTGACGTACGGGTAACTCCACAGGATCGCCTGAAGAGTCACGCTCTTGACCCACGCCGCGTGCATCTTCTCGACCTCCTCCGTGCTGTGACCGCCCTTCTCAAGGAACGGACGCAGCGTCGTGGTCACGGGGATCGTCAACGCCTGGATATACCGGAACTTCACGTGATCCTCGGCCCTCGCGTTATCTGTCTCGTTCTTGCCCACCCGGTGATGCCTGCGACCGATCTCGAACTGATAATCGAGCCAGTCCTGGTCGTACTCCGCCGAGGCCGTGTCGAGCACCCAGCGCTCGAACCGTGCGCGCACGCGCTCAAGGTACGCGCTATCTACCTCACCAGCATCGCTCGAGAACGACGCCAGCAGGTGCGGGTTCGCGCCGACAAACCCGTACCACACGCCGACGAGTTCCTCGACATGGGGCTCCAGCACGCCGCGTGATATCCGCAGGTACTTCTCGTCCTCAGCCGTGAACAGCAACGACTTCTTGATCAGCCCCAGTTCCTCAAGCGTGATCGGCGCCGGCGCCACCTCTGGCCCGCCGAGCGTGTATCCGGGGATCTCCTCCGGCTGGGTCCGGCTTGATAAGACAAGCTCTCCTTGTGTGTCGTGCGTGCCGTGCTGCGTGCCGCACGAGACGACGCCAGCGAGCGAAACCGTGAACAGTGCTCTGAGCATGTGTCTGCCCTCCTTTCGTGGAAGCACAAAGACCCAGCATCAGCGCACGATTCCGCCTCTTCCCCACACCTACCGCTTTGTGCGTAACGCACATATCGCACGCCCATCGCTTGGGGCCAAGAATGAGCCATGACGACCCCGCCCGATCGAGCCGAGGCCTATCACAGGGTGACCGACGTGATCCGGTGCAAGTGGACACTCGCGGTGCTCGACCATCTCACGAGAGGCCCCGCCCGCCCGAGCGATATCCAGCGCGCCCTGCCAGGCCTGACCTCAAAGGTTCTGAGCGAGAGGCTCCGAAAGCTCGAGCAATTCGGGCTGATCGATCGCAAGGCCTTCGCGGAAGTCCCGCCGCGCGTGGAGTACTCCCTCAACGAGCGCGGCGAGTCGCTCGCGTCACTGGCCTACCAAGTCAACGTGTTCGTCGATCAATGGGTCGAGAGCGAATCACGCCCCAGATAAGCCGCCCACCGGCACGCAAACCCCCAGAACGAGGCCAAAAAATGCCCCGTTGTATACCTGTCGGCTAGCCCTTGCTCCATAGACTCACCGGTCCGGGTTCATCCGCCGAAGGAAGGCTTGCCCGGGCCATGACCTGACCCCAGACAAGGTCCGGATAACCCACCGGACACCCGACCACAGGAGAAGCGGGATGCGTGTACTCGTCACCGGAAGCAGCGGCCTGATCGGCTCCGAAGCCGTCACCTTCTTCGACAACATGGGCTTCGAAGTCTCCGGCATCGACAACAACATGCGGGCGACCTTCTTCGGCCCCAAGGGCGACACGCTCGACAACCTCGCGCGACTCGAAGCGCAGTGCAAAAACTTCACCAGCTACAACCAGGACATCCGCGACCGCAAGGGTGTCGAGGAGATCTTCAAGAAACTCAACCCCGAGCTCATCATCCACGCCGCGGCGCAGCCCAGCCACGACCTCGCTGCTGCGATGCCCTTCGAAGACTTCGACGTCAACGCCGTCGGCACGCTCAACCTGCTCGAGGCAACACGCCGCGTCTGCCCTGAAGCAGTCTTCATCCACGTCTCGACCAACAAGGTCTACGGCGACGCACCAAACCACCTCAACCTCGTCGAGAAAGAGACACGCTGGGACTACGCCGACGCCGAGTACGAGCACGGCATCGCCGAGACCATGTCCATCGACCAGTGCAAGCACTCGCTCTTTGGCGCCTCTAAAGCCGCGGGCGACATCCTCGCGCAGGAGTACGGCAAGTACGACGGCATCGAACTCAAGACCGGCATCTTCCGCGGCGGCTGCCTCACCGGACCGCAACACGCAGGCGTGGAACTCCACGGCTTCCTCAACTACCTCGTCAAGGTCGCTCTCGAAGAAGGCCCCTACACAATCTTCGGCTACAAAGGCAAGCAGGTCCGCGACCAGATCCACTGCCACGACGTCATCAACGCGTTCTGGAACTTTGCGCAGAACCCACGCCCGGGCGAGGTCTACAACCTCGGCGGAGGCAAGGGCAACGCCGCGAGTCTCACCGAATGCGTCAGCATGATCGAAGAACGCACGGGCAAGAAACCCAATCTCACCTACTCCGACACCAACCGCATCGGCGACCACATCTGCTACTACTCCGACCTGCGCAAGCTCAAGGAGCACTACCCCGACTGGGACCTGACCTACAGCCTCGACCGGATCGTTGACGAGATGATCGAAGTCGTCAGCAACCTCGCCAAGAGCTAAACCGGCGCACTTGTTGCAAACAAACATGACGGAGATGCCGACGCGTGCGACTGACGATCATCAACCAGTTTTACACGCCGGACATCTCACCGACCGCGCACCTCACGGCGTCGCTCGCTGAGCACTTTGCAAGCAAGGGCCACGATGTCGCCGTCATCACAAGCCGGGGTGGGTACTCAAAGGACGCCGAGAAAAAAGACGGTGCTGCCGACCGCACTTCGACCGTCAACGTGCGCCGCATCTGGACGCCCCAGTTCGGCAAAGCCAGCATCGCCAAGCGACTCGCCGATTATTTTTTCTTCTACCTCGGCACCTTCTTCACCGCGCTTTTCATGCGCAAGCAGGACGTGATTATCACGCTGACCACGCCCCCGTTCGTCGGCTGGACTGCCGTGCTGCACAAGATGCTGCACAGTAAAACCAAGGTCATCCTCTGGAACATGGACTGCTACCCCGAAGCACCCGAACGCGCCGGGATGATCAAGACCGACGGCTTCATAAGCAAACTCCTACAACTCGTCAACCGGGGCATGTTCAAACGACTCGACCACATGGTCGGCCTCGACACCGCAATGGTCGACCTGCTCATGGACCGCTACGACCCGGCGAATCGCGATAGGCGCAGGTCACTCCCTACAACCATCATCCCCAACTGGGAAGACGCCGACTTCTTTCCCGTTGACGCCGAGCACGAACCATGGGAAGGCATCGACCGGCACAATCTCGCGGGGAAGTTTGTCATTCTCTATTTGGGCAACATGGGCGTCGGCCACGAATTCGAAACCGTGCTCGACGCGGCGGAACAACTCAAAGACAACGACAATATCGCATTCCTCTTCATCGGGGGTGGCAAACGAAAAGACACCACCGCAGAGGAAGCCAAACGCCGAGGCCTCGACAACGTCATCGTCCAGGGCTATGTCCCAAAGGCTGAGACACCCTCGGTCATGTCATCCGTGTCCTGCTCACTCATCACACTGCGAGACAACATGCTCGGCGTCATGAGCCCATCGAAACTCCACTCCAACCTTGCGATGCGCCTGCCCATCCTCTACGTCGGCCCGAAGACCAGCAATGTCGACGACGCGATCGAACGCTTCAACTGCGGCCTCACGCTTAAAATCGGCGACGCCGAGGGCCTGGCCAAAGCAGTGCGCGAACTCGCAAGCGACAGGCAGCGTTTCAGTACTATGCAGACCGCGGCACGCTCCGCCTTCGACGAGGCCTACAACGACAAGGCCACACACGCCGCGTTCGATAAAGTCATCGAGATTGTCACTGCAGGGGCTCACGCATGAGACCTCCGCTGCTGATCCACCTTCACATCCCGAAGAACGCGGGCACCTCGCTCAGCCGTGCTATCAAGCTCAAGATGCTCGGCCTCAATCCACTCAATTGGCTCCACCACACCGACGTGCTCGGCAAGTACAATGTACATCCTTGGGACAAACGCTACGATCTCATCAATAACAACCCCGCGACCGCCAAGCGGGCCCGTTTCTTCGAAGCACACGCAGGCTTTGGGATGCACGAGAGACTGCCCTCACCGCACGCGTACCTCACCGTCATCCGCGAGCCCATCGATCGCGCACTAAGCATCTACCACTATCTCGCCCAGACCGGTGAGCGCGACCCGAATGACACGCTCCGCCAGTTCATAGAGCGACCAGATCCCGTCGGACGCGTCTGGCACACCGACAACGCTCAAGTCCGCTACCTCACGGGTGAGCACGGCGTGATCGACGCCCGACCGCGCGAAGACTGCGACCAGGCCATGCTCGACAAAGCCATCCGCCGACTCCGCAACGACATCGACCACCTCATGGTTCAGAACAGATTCGACGAGGGCATGATCGTCCTCGCACACGAGCTCGGCTGGGGCGAACTCCTGTACAGCAAAAGCAACGTCACAAAGAAACGAGCCAAGCTCGAGGGCGTCGAAGAAAGCGCGCTCGAATGCATGCGCCAGTTCAACCGGCTCGACGCGAAGCTCTACGACGTCGCACAGGAACTCTTCGCCGAGCGCGTCGAACGTGTCGCCAGCGCAAGAGGCCGCCCGATGAGCGAGCTGCTCGACTCGTACCGCAGCCGCCTGACCAAGCATGCCAAACGCTCCGCCCCCGTGTACGCAATTATTCCCCGAGTGCGCAGGATCCGTGAATCTATCCAGAGCAAGCGAGGGGGTGAGCGTTGAGCAGCCCCGACACTTCACGCTCCAATATCGAATTCCTCATCCTCACCAAGGATGAGGAGATCAATCTTCCACACACACTCGAAGCCCTGCTGCCCTGGGCAGACCGCGTGCACGTTGTTGATTCCCAATCCACCGACCTCACCCGCGAGATCGCCGAGGAATACAACCAGAAACACCCGGGCAAGGTCAACACCGTAATCCAGCCGTGGCTCGGCTACGCAAAGCAGAAGAACTGGGCGCTCGACAACCTGCCGTTTGAGAGCGACTGGATTTTCATCGTCGACGCCGACGAAATCGTGCTGCCAGAACTCCGAGATGAGCTGCTCGACATCGCGGCGAAGAACCCAGACGTTGTCAAAGAGTCCGGGTTCTACATCAATCGCTACTTCATCTTCCTCGGCAAACGCATCCGACACTGCGGCTACTACCCCTCATGGAACCTCCGTTTCTTCAAGCGCGGCAAGGCCCGCTATGAAGAACGCGAGGTCCATGAGCACATGATCGTTGAAGGCGAAGAAGGCTACCTCAAAGGCCACATGGAGCACAACGACCGGCGAGGGCTCGAGGTCTACATGGCCAAGCACAACCATTACTCGACTCTTGAAGCCAGAGAAATACACAGCGTCATCACCGGCGCATCCGAGCAAAGTGAGCACCTCGACGCAAAGCTATTCGGCAACAACCTCCAACGCCGCCGCTGGATCAAGCACCACTTCTACCCCAAACTCCCCTGCAAGTGGATCTTCCGATTCCTCTGGATGTACTTCCTCAAGCTCGGTATTCTCGACGGCGTTACCGGATTTCGATTCTGCCTCTTCATCTCCGCGTACGAGATGCTCATCGGACTCAAAATCATGGAGTTGCAGATCGAAGAACGCGAACGACGCGCAGGGAGTGCAAAGTGAACACCGAGTCGCCACGCGCCGAAGACCGAAGCGTCAGCCCGTACTCAACCAAAGAGAAAGTCGGACGCATCCTCTGGGCAATCGTTCAGAGCACTCTATTCCGCAGCTCGTTTCACAACTGGTACGGCTGGCGGCGCTTCCTGCTCATGCGATTCGGCGCCAAGCTCGACCCTATCGTGCGTATCAGACGCACCGTCACCATCGAGTGCCCGTGGAACCTCGCCATGGGCAACGAGTCCAGCGCGGGTGACGGCGTCAAGCTCTACTGCCTCGGACCCGTCACGATCGGGAACCGGGTCAGCATCAGCCAGTTCGCGCACGTGTGCGCCGGCTCGCACGACCACACACGACCCGATCTCCCGCTGACACGCCCGCCGATCACGATCGAAGACGACGCCTGGATTGCCGCCGACGCATTTGTAGGGCCAGGTATCACCGTCGGAGCTGGCGCCATTCTCGGCGCACGCGGGTGCGCATTCAAGGATCTTGAGCCCTGGACGATCTACGGCGGAAACCCCGCCAAGGCCATCGCCGAGCGAAGTCCGTTCGAAACGACTGAGAGCAACGCCAAATGAGCGAGCCCCTCAAAGTCACACACTTCACGGGGCCCATTCGCCTCGAACTAGGCGGCGTCGTACGTGCCGTCCTCGACATGACGCTCGCGCTCGCGCAGGCCGGGCACGATGTCGTGATCGTCACGTGGGACAAAACCGATGTCCCGGAAGATTGGCGCAACGGAAAGTTGGGCGTCCCGCGAGTTGTCGAAATCGAACCTCCGGGCAAGCTCGGCAAACTCAGCAAGCGGTCAGAAGGACTTCTCAAACGCGCTGTCGGCGCGTCTGACATCGTACACATGCACACGCCCTGGGAGACCGCCAACGCCTCGGTTGCCAAGCTCTGCAAGGGCCTTGGCGTACCCTATGTCGTCAGCATCCACGGCATGCTCGATGACTGGTCGATGGCGCAGCGCACACTCAAGAAACGCCTCTATCTCGCCCTCACTGCCCGCAAGTTTCTTCAAGACGCTCACGCAGTCCACTGCACCGCCCAGGCTGAACTCGATCAATCTCAGAAGTGGTACCCCAAGGGCAAAGGCGTAGTCATCCCGCTGCTCTTCGATCTCGAGCCCTACAAACAGCTCCCCGGCCCGGATATCGCGAGAGAGAAATTCGACATTGATCCAAACAAACCCGCAGTGCTTTTCCTCAGCAGAATCCATGTTAAGAAGGGCGTGCACCACCTCATCGATGCCGCCAAACGACTGAGGGACCGAGGAACCGACGCCCAGTTCCTGATCGCCGGCACGGGAGACAGCGAGTACGAGCAATCACTGCAAGCACAGATTGGAACACTCAAACTGGGCGACTCCGTGAGGCTGCTCGGGATGGTCAAGGGTGAAGAGAAAGTCAGCCTCTTTCAAGCGGCAGACATCTTTGCACTCCCGACGAGCCAGGAGAACTTCGGCTTTGTGCTCGTCGAGGCCCTCGCCTCCGCAACACCCACGATCACCACCAAGCACGTCGATATCTGGCCCGAACTCGAATCCTCCGGCTCGTCCCTTATCGTCGAGCAAACCGCCGAGGCATTCGAGGAAGCGATAACAGAATTGCTCGCTGATCGGAGCGCGCTGAAATCGATGGGCACCAAAGGTCGAGATTGGGTGCTAACGGCGCTCGACCCGCGTGTCGTGCTTGGCGGCTACGAGTCTCTCTATCGCGAAGCACGCCGGCGCTGAAGCGATTGCTCGTACACAAACCGGATCGCCCCTTCCATCCCATCGGCCATGCGGTCCGTGCTGTAATCCTCGGTCGCCGTCCGGTGCGCCTCGGCAGCCAACTCCGCGCTAAGTTCCTTGTCGATGATCAGCTCGCGCAACTTTGCGGTCATGTCGTCCGTATCGCCGTGCCGATAGAGAAGACCGTTCTCTCGATCGCGGAGCGCCTCGATCTCCGGGTTCTGGCTCTCGATTTTGTCGCTGGTCACGACCGGCAAAGCGTGGTTCATCGCGTGCAGGATGCTCAGCCCAATATTCTCCGGGTAGCAGAACGCGTCCGCCGCCAGGAACCACGGGGCGATGTTCTCCTCGCCGTACACCGCCCCGGTGAAGATGACGTTGTCCTCAATCCCAAGACGAGCAGCTTCCGCTTTCACGTCATCGAGCCCTGGACCGAGGCCGATCACGACCGTCTTGATATCCGGGAACTCGGCCGCGAGATCCCTCGTCGACTGCATCAGCCTGTCGACTCGGTTTTCTTTATACACACGCGAGACATAGAGCAGCACTGGCCCCGAAAGTCCGTGCTCCTTTCTGAATGCCTCCTGCACCTCGGTGTCCGCGAGCGCTTTCTCGCGCGCTTCCTGAATCGGGCGAGGGTCGAGACTGTTGAGCGCCACGAAAACACGCTCGGCGGGTATGCCCCGCTCGATGTACGACTCGGCAACCGATCTTGAATACAACACGATCGCATCCGCCATGCGTGCCGTCTTGAACCGGAACCAGGACCGCATAGCGCCCTCGCTCTTTGAGTAGCCGTGGCCCCAGCAGATCACACCCGATCGGCACCGCTTGGCGCGACGGATCGCAGGAATCAGCGACATGTACCGCGTGTTCCATGTCAGGATGTGGACGTCCCAGGCATCCCTCTCCTCAACCGGCCTAATCCGCTTGAGATGAGCACTGTCCCAGATAACACGCCCCATCCATCGCTTGAGCGGCCGGCAGACAGCAACGAAGCCGTCAGGAGGTACAGTCGGAACGTCCCCGTCCGCGTAGAGCAAACAGAAATCGATGCCCCTCCTCGACGCCAAAGCACGGAAAAACGGCACCCGAAACGCGGGTAACGCCGGCTGCTGCATCAGAAGTCTGATGTGGTTATCAGATCCGCTCATGACCATCGCAAGCCTAGCCGATTGACCACGGTGAGGTGCATTGAACACCCAGCGCCCCGCTTCGTATCATCCGATACACCCGCCGCGACAATCGCGGCCAAGGAGTTCCCGTGGTCGATCTGGTGGTGTTTGGGTTATGGCTCATCGTCGTCGTGAACGCGGCGATCGTTCTCGTGCCCTACCTCCGCGGCACCGGCGATCTATTCACCATACGAAACTTCTACCTCTTCGGGTTCACCATCTATCAGGTCACCAGCGGCATTATCACCCTGAAAGACCCCTTCAGCTATGAGTCACAGATCACGCTCATGAGTCAGAGCGATACCTCGCTCCGCTACCTGCTGTGGCTCATCATCTTCGAAGCCGTTTTCCTCATCTTCTACCAGTGGGGATTCGCATCCAAGCGCCTTGCGCGATGGACACCCATCATCAAGGGCCAGGTACGCGAACCCGTGCTCTGGGTTTTCGCACTCTCATTGCTCGGCGTTGCTGTTCTCATGCGGTTCATGGTGCTTGTGCCGTACGTTTCGGTTATCTCAACTCAGATCGGCACATCCCTCGCCGCCGTTGCCGCAGGGCTCGGCGCTTGGATATGGGTCAAACGGCCACTCAACCCGGCAGCCGCAGCCCTCATGTTCGCGGTGCTCTTTATGGCCATCATCATCGGAATCTTCGGTGAATTCGGCCGACGACCCCTCGTCGCTATCGGCGGATGCCTCGTCTGGGGAACCTACTACGCCATGTGGCGATACATGCCACCCCTGCGGGTAATCGTCTACGCGGGCTGTTTCAGCATCATCCCGGTCGTTCTCATCGCGAACTTCACGGCCACTCGTGGACAAGAAAACAACCAGGCTCACAGCGTCACGAGTGAACTCCAAAAACTGGCAAGAGGCAACACGATCGCAGGCTTCAAGGACCTGATGGCCGGGCAGCAATGCGCCGCATGGTCAATGTACCTCATGGAGATCTACCCGGAAACGCTCGAATACCGACATCTCCATTCCATCAAGTACTACTTCCAGCTTCCCATCCCTAGAGCGATCTATCCCGACAAGCCGGACGCACTCGGCGCCATCGCCTGGCGAGACGCAGGAATCACGGGCAGGCCGAGCGGCTTTACCATCGGACCAGGCATACTCGGACACGCCGGTTCTGAGGGCGGGTTTATCGTTCTCATTCTCTACGGCGCGGTACTCGGACTGTTTATAAGATACTTCGACGCGATCGTCGCGCGAGCGCCGTACCAGCCTTTCGTTGCACTCCCCATAGGGTCGTCCATGGGAAACCTGCTGGGGCTTCCTCGCGGCGAGGTACCCAACTTCGCATTCAGCTTTACTGTCGGCGTCCTGGGTGCGCTGATTATTCTCATCGTAATCGCGAGACTGCTCAAAGCAATCGGATATATCACGGACGACGACTTCATCGCCGAAGACGAATACGCACTCGAAGATCACGACGAACAACACTATCCGTACGATGGCCTGTATGACCCTGCCTACGCAAACTACGGCAAAGAAGAAGACTGACCCTCGGCCCCACCCAAGTCGAGGCCAACTACCACGCCCCTGTGATCCGAGCCTGCGCTCCCCACGACTTCCCACGATGTGACCCGCACACCCGGCGATGCGTATACGCCATCAATCGCAAGCCCCGAAAACGCCGGTGCAGACGAAGGGAACGAGCCGCCCAGCTTCGTCGCCGGTTTGGCACGTCTCAACCCTGAGCGGATCGCAAACGCCCTGGCGCGCACGCCCGTAGGCGGGCTGTTGAAATCCCCTGCCACAACAACCGGCAACCCGGTCAATTCCTCCACACGCCGGACGATATCAGCAAACTCAAGCAGCTGATCCAGCCCAGCCGACCACCGGCTCGCGCTCCTCGGGCTCCGCGCGTGCGCCTGGATCAACGCAAACGACCCGCCGGGCGCATGCACGATCTCCAGCCGACATATGTGATCCCAAAGATCGCGCCGCACAGCCCGGAGGCGGTCTGACAGCACACTCCCTCCTGGCTCGACCGGGTGCCGACTCATCACCGCCGGGCAACCAGACCACTTTGAGTTCGGCAACCACCCATGCGGATGTGACTTGCGGAACCCCTCGCCCTTTATGAGCGAATTCATCATGCCAGTTGAGGTCTCAAGCACAACCGCGATGTCTACGTCAGATTCGGTCAACAGCGCATGCTTCTCGTCAACATGATCGGAGTATGTGTGCGAGTTGTACACGAGCACCCGGACTTCTACAGAGCCGCTTCCTGCCCAAATCAGCCTCTGCTCACTCAGTGGCAGCGCAACCAGTGCCGCTAATGAAAGAGCAAAGACAACACCGCAAGCAAACCTCCGCAGGCACACAGCGAGCAAACACAGGACCAGTATCGCGTACGCGCCCTGCGCCGAAAGTGATGCAAGCAGATCGAATGCCCAGAACCACCGCCCGAGCTCGCCCTCCGCTGCCGCCCCCGCAAACAGAACAGGCAACCACGTATTCATCGCAAAAAGCACACCAAGCGACGCCGTGACCCAACACGCCGTGCCCAGCACAGCCGACCGGCGATTCGCCGCCTTCTTGTCCAAGCGTTCGGGCACGACGAGAGCGTACACCCGTTCGCATACAATCCGCCATGCCACGCGAACTCTTTCGGTTCCTGTCGATCGGACTTTGTGCTCTCTGCTGCTGCGCACAAGGGCAGCTCTCGACCAAGGACACGTCGCTCCACGGTCCCACAATCACCCATAACAACAGCACAGTCATCCAGCCACGCACGATGGCAATGCACGTCCCGCTAGACGATTCACGGGTGCTCAGGCCCAGCATCGATGTCGATCACATCGACGAACTCAGCTACAACATCGTTTACACGTTTACAAACAACACGGACACGCCAAAGCCGCTCGGCAGACTCGTCGTCGGTGCGATCACCCTCAATGAGCATGTGCACTATCTCAGCCTGAAACGAGGCTCTCAGCTCAAGTACACTACGTGGGACAAATACACCGGCCAGATCTGGCGCTACCCGACCGACGCTTACTCCCCCGTTTGCGCCATCATGGATGGCAAGCACGCTGTGGGTGCCAGCCTGCTCTACCCAATCGATGAGTACAAGCACGACGTGGGTATACGACTGGCAAACCCGGGCGGTGTGTTCAAGGGCCCACAGGATGCAAGGGGATGGTTCATCGCCTTCGACCTCTCAAACGCCAAGGGCGTCAACCAGTACGCCCGATTGGTTCACGAAGCCATTCTCGAGCCGGGTGAAAGCCGGACGTACACAGTCGCCGTGCGCGTCATGGAACGTTCATCCAGGCCAACTGCAGACCCAACCGCACCTCAGGACTGGCTGGAAACACTACTCCCCTACCGCGACTACTTTCACAACCGGTACGGCGGCGTTGATTACGAACGCAACCCCAAACCGGTCCGCGCCAGAGAAGCAGCCAACGGCGGCGCCATCTCTTCTCGCAACCCCCGTGGCTTCTTTGGAGACAAAACCTCGCGCCCCGACATCGCGGGTTTCGGACAACTCGCACGAATCCTCGCCAAGCCCGACGGCTTCGACCGCGTCATGCTCTGGGCGCCAAGCGGCCTGTACAACACCGACCGAAAGCTCAACTACCCCACACAGTTCACAAGCGGATGGAACGACCTGCCGCTCCTGCGCACAACATACAGGCAATTCAACACAGTAAAGAACGCTGGCAAAGAACTCGGCCTCTGGTGGGGGCGCAGCTCTCAGTTTGCTGACCGCTGGAACCCGACCACACTCGAAAGCATCGACCTCTCCAACCGCGAACACCTGCGCAGCATCTCGGAGCAACTTGAGCTAGCGCGAAACGCCGGCGCTACCGCTGTCGGCCTCGACAATTTCAATCATGCGCACATCCCTGTCTGGGAGCAGACCCGGCTCCTCGGCGCAATCAAACGGATTTTCCCCGAGCTCAGGTTCATCGCCGAGCCGATGTGCTGCGACATCATCCACGCAGAGATACCCGGGTTCATCACCGCGTACCAGTCACCAAAGGATGCGAGGCGCGAGGTTGATTTCCATAAGCTGCGCACACCAAACTACCTCGCAGACTTCCTGCTGCCCGGCCACGAGAACTGGGCGCTCTTCCGGTACTCAGAAATCCAGCGCGTGGACCGCTCGCGGATCGACGCCGCCCGCGAGCAGCGCGACGCCGAGCATCTGGCAAGGCTGGGCTTTGTCCCCGTGATACTCTCGTCGTACAGCCTGCCAAACCCGGCTCGCGCCGTCGCCGCCGAAACTTGGCGCACAACAGTGCCCGAGCACCTGCAGCTCAAACCTCAATCAGCCACTGCTCGAGGTGCTACAGGTGATCCCTGAGCCACGCCCATTGATGCTCGAGCCCCTGCTCGATGCTTGTGGTCGGGGCGTACCCGATATCTCGTTCTGATCTCGTGATGTCCGCCCACGTGCGCTCGACATCGCCAGGCTGCATCGGGTGGTGCTCGATCACGGGTTCCCTGCCAACCACGCACCCGATCTTTGTGATCAACTCATCGAGCCTGATCGGGTGATCCCCGCCCAGGTTCCAGATGCGGTATCCGAAATTGTCGATCCGGTCATAGGCAGCCAGCACACCGACGACGATGTCATCGACAAACGTGTAGTCCCTGCTCGTCGAGCCGTCACCGAACATCGTGATGGGCTGGCCCTCGTGGATCGCGCGCATGAACTTGCTGATCGCGAGGTCAGGCCGCTGCCTGGGGCCGAACACCGTAAAGAAGCGCAGCATCGCGGTTGGCATCTGAGTGAGATGCCAGTGCGTATGCCCGATCAACTCGCAGGCCTTCTTCGTCGCGGCGTACGGGCTGATGGGCGCGTCGACGATGTCGTCCTCTGAGAAGGGAACCCGATCGTTGTTGCCGTAGACCGAACTCGACGACGCAATAACGAGCCGCTCCACGCCATGCTCGGCCGCAGCGTTCTGGACACTGGATGAGCCCATCACGTTCACTCGGGCGTACCCGGTCGGGTCCTCGATGCTCGGCCGAACGCCAGCCTTCGCTGCAAGGTGCACAATCCCATTCGGTTTGGTCCCGGCCACGAGCGCATCGAATGCGACGGTATCGCAGATATCGATTTCGTGAAATTCGAAGCCGCTGTCCCCAACTTCAGCCTGGAGATCACCGAGGTTGCGCTCCTTGATCGACCTGTCGTAGAAGGGATCGAGGTTGTCTACACCGACGACCGAATCGCCCCGCGCGAGCAGTGCCTGGGCGACGTGCGAGCCAATAAACCCAGCCGCACCCGTCACGAGAACAACCGAACCCGACATCACGCACACTCCCCAGCAGAGCGGACAGCCCCACACAAGGCCTCAGCGTAGCGTCGGTAGACCGTGAAAGCGGGTCGAGCCGACCCCGCGATTCGCTCGCTCGGCGCAAAAACAAAGCAGGGCGCCAACGTCAATCGGCGCCCCGCTGGAGGAGAGAGAGATCAGAGAATTGTACGGATTATCGGCCAGCCTGTTCGCTATCGGGCACATCAAAGCTTCAAAATCGCCCAACTTAACAGTCAAAACAGTGCAATAAAGACCGAATTCGCCTTGCACATACCTAACCTTTTGTGTGTTTCGAAAGAGATTCCACATTTTTTCAACGGAACCCCTTGCGGCGAGAATCACTCTTCACTATGCAAAAACCGGCTCTATAAGCCGGTTTTCATAAAGAGACCTACACATATCTGAATCTAAATCCCACCACTACAGGTGGTGTTCAGTGATTTTTTTCGCCCCCATGCCCCGTCTGGGTGAGCCAGAGGAGGGTTCAGCCTTTCTGGCGATCCCGCAGACGCTCAAGAAGCTGCCTCTGTTGAGCGGGTTCGACGTTCTCAAGTCTCTGCCTGAACCGCTCCGGGAGTGCATCGAGACGGACGGTGCCGTCGCTCGGGAGCACCGCGTCCCAATCGATCGCGTTGAGCGCTCTTGCCCTCCTGTCCTCAGCGCCGGCCTCGCCTTGCTTCTCGCGTCGGTCCTTGAGCCGCTCGTCGATCTTGCGTTGTTCACGCGCATCGGCGCGTTCCTCTGCGAGTCGGAGCACCTCCGAATCGATGTAAGCCTGCTGCTCGCCGGTCAGCTCCGCGTAGATCTGACGCTGCAGGTCACCCGTGTTCGGACCCTTCTGCATGAATTCACGCAGTTTCTGTCTCGCAGCTTCCTGCTCGGGCGTGGGAGGTGTGCGCTCCTGCGAAGCCTCGGGTCCCTCGCCCCGCGCCTGCCGCTGTGCGCCGGGTGCTCGGCGTGCACCCTCCGGGCTGACAGGCTCCATCATGTTCCTTTCTTCGCCCTCTGGCGCAGGCCTCCGGCGGGCCTGCTCATCCAAACCGCCCGAGCGGAGCCGGTCCGAGCGCTCCGTCGGCATGGGCATGCCCGCAGCGGAGTAGAGGCCGCTGAGCTCCTCGCGGTGCTCGCGCATCCACGCCCGGCGCTCGGTCTCGAATTCGCGCGTCAGGTCCCGCACGATCAGGTACTGCTCTTGACTCAGCCGGATCGCGGAATCGGCTTCGTCGCCTCGCATCGAACCGATGATCTTGCGCAGATCCTGGGATGGGATCGCTGCCATCGCGCCCAGTCGCTCTTTGCCCATAGCGGTCGAGCCGAAACTGTCCTCAACCAGGCCAGGCCGGGTGTCCTCGACCTCGGGGCCAGAGAGGAAGGGCTTGTCTTCCGCGTCCTGCCCAACAGCTGCACAGGCTGCGAGCACGAACGAGAGGGCAAGCGTGAGACGCCTTAGGGGACGCATATCGGGCATAACTTCGCTCCTAATCCACCTCGGACCATCGGGTCCGCCAACGGGTCTAACGCACGCTTTGGCCCCGGATTGCACGGCACCTAGCATCCAATCAGGCACAGCCTGTACAGAAGGAATACCCAATGGCCTCGCTCAACAAGGACTTCATCAAAGCCGCCCTCTCAGCTGCGGAGGGCCCGACGGGCGCACCGCTCGTGCGGAATCTGGAATGGACCGCCGCGTGCGAGACGTTCGCGTCGGTGAAGCTCCACTTCCCGGGAGTCACAGAAGCCGAGACCCTCGATGCCGCTGCTCGCCGTACGCACGGCGCGATCCGCGGCGCCGCGGGTGAGCAGGGCGTCGTCCTGACGAGCCTGATCGTCGAGATCGTCGACGAGGCGGGCTCGGTGCTGCACACGTCGAACACTGGTCCCAAGACAAACGAGGATCAGAACGCGAAGCTCCAGTCCTCGGGTGAGGCGAGCACTCCCAAGAAACCAACCACACCCGAGGCTCAGCCAAAGCCCCAGGACGGCGCGGGCGGGATTCCCGGCGTTGACAAGATCATCGCCGTCGGCGCGGGCAAGGGAGGGGTCGGGAAGTCGACAATCTCCGTAAACCTTGCTGTCGCGCTTGCGCGCAAGGGCCACTCGGTCGGGCTCATGGACGGCGACATCTACGGCCCATCGCTACCGACCATGCTCGGTCTCAGCGCGCACGAGATGATCGTCCGTGAACGCATGATCGAACCCTTCCACGTGCACGGCATCAAGGCGGTCACTATCGGGAAGATGGTCGATCCCGAGAAGCCGCTCATCTGGCGCGGCCCGATGGCGCACGGAGCGTTTAAGCAGCTATCCGGACAAACTTCATGGGGCGAACTCGACTACCTCATCATCGACCTGCCACCCGGCACGGGTGACATCCCGCTCACGATGGCGCAGTCGCTGCAGCTCTCGGGCGCCGTGATCGTGTGCACACCTCAGAAGGTCGCGCAGGACGACGCCGTGCGCGCTGCGCGCATGTTCCAGCAGCTCGGTGTCGATGTGCTGGGTGTCGTCGAGAACATGAGCTACTTCATCGGCGACGACGGCAAGGACTACGACATCTTCGGCAGAGGCGGCGCCGAGCGCATGGCTCAACGCCTCGGGCTCCCGTTCCTCGGGGCTGTCCCGATCAACATGGCGCTCCGTGAGAACTCAGACTCGGGCAACGCGAGCGCCAACTTCGAACCCTCGACAGCAGGCGGCGATGCACTCCCACGCGCACTCGAAATGCTTGCGAACAACCTTGAGAGCCAGATCGCGCTGGCGGGCCTCAAACAGGGGCGGACGAAGCCGAAGCTAACGATTTCATAACACGAGTACGAACAGATTCTTCTCGTGTTATCAGTGCCTATCCGGTACGCTGCCGGCATGGTTATCCCCTCTCCGCTCGGTGCGATCGTTGTGGCCTTGCTCGTTGCCGCCCCCTCAACAGCGGCTCAGGTTGCGTATCGAGCATTCCCGCTGTATGACGTTCCTTCATCGGGCGCTCTGAATGTCTCGTCGACGTTTGTGAGTGATGCAGGTGACGTTAACAATGATGGGACCGGCGATGTCATCATCCGGATGGGTGATGACGGCAACGGCAATGACGTGGTTGCCATCATTTCCGGTGCGACTGGAAGCCCGCTCTACACATACGCAGAGCCAGCGGGGACAGCGTTCGGTGATTCGGTCAGCGGCGCGGGCGATGTCAACAACGATGGATTCGATGACTTCATCATCGGAGCGCTCGACAACACAGGCTTCCCCGCTTCTGGAACTCCCAGCGTGTATTCAGGGGCAACGGGCAGCGTGATCCACACATTCTCGGGCGACGATCCAAACAATCCATTCGGCGATTTCTTCGGCGCAGCCGTCAGCGGCGCCGGTGATGTCAACAACGACGGGTTCGACGATGTGATCATTGGTGCATTCAGCGACGACACAAACGGAGTCGCAAGCGGACGCGCGTACGTTTTTTCCGGTGCTACGGGCCAAGAGCTTTATAGCTTCTTCGGTGTCAACGCATTCGATGCGTTCGGCGATTCCTTGGGCGGCGTGGGCGACGTCAACAATGACGGCTTTGATGACTTTGCCATCGTTGCTCCGAACGAAGAGGTCAACAATGAGACCGAAGGTCGGACACGCGTGTACTCCGGAGCCACCGGTGCTGTTCTCTACACGATCCCCGGCGGCCCCGGATTGGGAGCGATGTCCTCGGTGAGCGATGCAGGTGATGTCAACAACGATGGAACCGGTGACTTTATCCTGGGGTTCACGGGAAATAGTCAGATTGAAGGAACAGCGCGCGTCTACTCGGGCGCGACGGGCGCCGTGCTGTTTGTTCTCACAAGCCCCAGCGGCGATGAAGAGTTCGGCTTCTCGGTGAGCGGTGCCGGCGACGCCAACGGTGACGGCTTCGACGACGTCATCGTGGGGTCCCCGATGGGCTCACGCGGATCGGCGAGCGTCTTCTCCGGCGCGACGGGCGAGGAGCTGATCTCGGTTACAAACGCCTTGCAGTTCAACCTCGGCCAGTCCGTCAGCGGAGCGGGCGATGTGAACAACGACGGATTGGACGACCTGATCGTCGCGTCACCAGGCAGAAACGCCGGCACGCTCGGGATTGCGACCGTCTACGAATCGGCGCTGGTCCCGATCGGCGCGGCCTGCCTCCCGGACGGGTCGTGCGTTGACGGGGTCACCGAAGCAGAAGCCGCAGCCCTCGGCGGCACGTTCCGAGGCGCCGGCAGCGTCTGCGACGGCACATGCCCGCCGCCGCTGGGCGCCTGCTGCATCGTGGTCGACGGGACCTGCATCCAGTTGACCGAGGACGAGTGCGCCCAACTCGGCGATGGACTCTGGCTCGGCGCAGAAACAATCTGCGATGCCAACAACGACGGCGTGCCCGACGGCATGTGCAACCCGCCCGGCACATGCCGCGCCGACGTCAACGGCGACGGATTCGTCACCCCCACCGACTTCACAGCCTGGATAAATGCGTACAACAACAACCTCCCCGAGTGCGACCAGAACGGCGATGCCGCCTGCACGCCGACCGACTTCACAGCCTGGATCGCCAACTTCAACGCAGGCTGCTGATCGCGAGTACAAATGAATCGGACGGTGCTTCTCATTGCATGCCCGCCCGATCAATCTGAACCCGCTCATTGCTCCAGATACAGGCAATCTGTATCGTGAGAGTTATGGTGCAACCCCGAACACTCGTGAAGGCCCTTGCGCTGTCTTGTGCCCCCATGGCTCTCTCGCAGCCGAACGGCTCGTTCGTGCAGATCGTCGCCGAGGGCGACACACTGCCGGGCGACGCGGGGACGGTGCTGCAGGTCTTCGACGGCATCCTGAACAACTCGGGTGACGTTGCGTTCGCGTTCAGATCCATGAACGGCCAAACCGCGTACCAAGGGCTCGCGCTGTGGAACGACGGCACCATTCAGATCCGTGAGCTCAGCGGTACCTCCATTGGCCCGTCGGGCGAGTCGTGGCAGAGCTTCTCGGGGAAGCCGCTGAACCTCACGGATGACGGCGCCATCCTGTTCACTGGCCAGCTCGATACAGGGCCGCTGAATCAGGGCGTTGTGACCGGCATTGGGTTGTCTACCCCCGGCAGCAACCCGCAGACGATCTGCTACGGGGACCAACCGCTCCCAGACGGCAACGGTGTGTTCGACAGGAATGGTCTCTTGGTCTCGCGTTTGAACCAAGCCGGAGACGTGGGCGTGCTCCACCAGATCGACGACGCCTCGCTGCCCCGAACCGATACGCCCGGGCTCTTCCTGTGGAGCGATGGCACCATAGACCTCGCCCACGAGCCCCGGAACGAAGGCGCAGGCAACGAGCAACGCTCCCCGAGCGACTTTGTCATCAATGACCAGGGCGTGCTCGCGTTCGCGTACTTCCGCCGCGTCGATGGCGATGCCGACACGCCGTTCGTCATGCAAGAGAACGGAACAAATACAACTGTGCTCACGGCAGGCGATCCTACCCCCGGCATCACTGGAGCCACGATTGGCAGCTTTACAAACTCATACGGAAAGTACCGAATCAACAACGCTCGTGAAACAGCGTTCCACACCACTATTTCAGGCTCCGGCATCGACTCATTCACAAACTCGGCGCTCTGGCTCGCGCCGCCGCCCCCCGGTCCGATCACGCTGGTCGCCCAAGAGGGAGGCCCGGTTACCGGCGGCGGAGCAACGGTCAGCGATGTACAGTCAATCTCAGGTCATTTCGCGTTGAACGACAGCGGTGTTGTCGCGTTCGGCACATCACAGGTCGGCGTGTACTACGCCGACGGATCTGGCATCGATCCGATCGCTCTTTCTGGCCAGAATCTCCCAAGAGGAGACGGAACGATGCGCCTGACCGGCGCACCCACCGGTGGTTCACCCATCCCCGGCAACGCTGGCCCCGGCTGGCTGGCACTCAACGACAGCGGCCAGGTCGCCTTCCTCACAGACATCAGCGACAGCCTGTCGGGCGATGACGCGATCTGCCTCTACCACCCGGACAGCGGGCTCACTGTGCCGGTGCGCACGGGCGACACGCTCTTTGGAAATACCGTGAGCAGACTCTGGTTCCAGGTCGACAGCATCACCGGCGAAGAGGGCACGGGCTTCAATAACGCGGGAGAGATCGCGTTCCGTTACTCGATCATCGGAGGGAACTCCGGGCTCGCGCTCTGGATGCCAGACCCCGCCCCCTGCACACCCGACGTCAACAACGACGGCATGCTCACACCCACCGACTTCACCGCATGGATCAATGCCTTCAACAACAACCTCCCCGAGTGCGACCAGAACGGCGACGGCAGCTGCACGCCAACCGATTTCACCGCATGGATTGATAATTTCAACACGGGGTGTTGAACGACGATCCTCTCTGGAGATAAGCCATGAGATTGACCAAGAGCATCACGACCGCGTGCCTCTCGATCTTGTGCGCCACAACTGTAACTGCGCAGATCACGGACGACTTCAATGATGGCGTACTCGACGGATGGACCACGCAGCTCATCGGAAGTGCGAGCGTTGGTATCCAGTCTCAACAACTCGTGATCTCCGGAGGTGATATCGCTGCTGGGCTCGCGACGCACGACGCGACCATGGCGGCCCCTGCCGACTTCGCGAACGGCAGCGCAGAGATCGACATCGACATCAACACCGCCGGAAGACCGGTTGTAGCGGGTTTCGAAGTCAGGGGGGACCCGGCGTCCGACACCGGGCTCTTCTTCGCGGTCATCAGCGACAACCCCGGCGGGCCGCAGGCCTTTGTCTTCTACTTCCACGAACCGACAAACAGCAACGTCACGCTCGCCGCACCAACCATCCCGTTCGATGTATCCGCGATTCGCCTCGAGATCAGTTGGTCCTTCGATCAGTACTCCATGACCGTGACCAACCGGAACAACACAAGCGAGGTCCTCTCGTTCAATACCAGCGGATCCACTCCATTCTCATCAGGGACCGTATCGTTGATCGCAAACCCTGTCGCGGGAGTCGGTGCAGGACCATGGAGTGTCGCGATGGACAACTTCGTCCTGAACGGCATCCAGCCACCCGACTGCCCCGCCGACACCAACGGCGACGGGATGCTCACGCCAGCCGACTTCACCGCGTGGATCAACGCCTTCAACAACAACCTCCCCGAGTGCGATCAGAACAACGATGGTGCCTGCACACCCACCGACTTCACGGCGTGGATCGCGAACTACAACGCTGGGTGTTAGCCGAGAGGGGCACA
The DNA here is from genome assembly GCA_003712165.1 of Phycisphaera sp. Lineage (GTDB taxonomy): Bacteria > Planctomycetota > Phycisphaerae > Phycisphaerales > UBA1924. Next base: position 107,557 of record RHLH01000001.1, on the reverse strand, counting down.
AACTACCCAGATTTCCAACCCAATTACTCTCAGGTTTCACTTTCGTGGTTGAGGAGGAGCCCAAAACCCGTGATACTGTGCAGGCTCAATCTCGCGCGATCTATCCGCGCACCCTGTGGAGGTATCACATTGAATTGCCGAATCGGATATCTAGCCGCCTCGCTTGTTCTTACCACTTCGGCGCAAGCCGACATCCTCCGAGTTGATCCCTCGGCGAACCCGGGCGGTGACGGTTCAAGCTGGACACGCGCGTTTGATTCACTCACAGACGCGCTCGCGGCTGCCAGCGCGGGCGACGAGCTCTGGATCGTCGGAGGCTCATACGTGCCCGACACCCCCTCGGGCCAGGCTGCAACATTCACGCTCCCCTCGGGCGTTAAAATGTACGGCGGATTCCAAGGCAATGAATCAACACTTGCACAGCGCGGAAACCCTCTCTCGCCGCTCACCGTTCTCAACGGCGCAGGTGTGAGCTACCACGTCGTCTCGATGAGCAACGCAGACCCCGCAACAGTCATCGACGGATTCCGGATCACCAAAGGAAACGCCGACGGGTCCGGATCGGGATCGACCGGTCGCGGCGGGGGAATCTATGCGCCGAATTCCTCGCCAACAATCCGTAACATCCAGTTCGTCCAGAACCACGCGCAATCACGCGGCGGGGCTGTATATCTCTCGGGTAATTCCGCGAGCTTCGCGACCATCAGCGGCTGCGACTTCGAAAGCAACTCCGGCAGCAACGGCGTAGCCATCCACGCCGACACACAGGTCACGGTACAGGGCTGCAAATTCGATTCCAACGCAGGCGGAACCTGCGTTGTGTTCACCGGCAACGGCGTCTTCTCCGTCGACGACAGTGAATTCACGGGCAATACTGGGACAGTCTACGGAGCCATTTTCATGGCACTCGACACAGGTGCGTCACAAAGCTTCATCTCTGACACCACGTTCACGAACAACACCGGCACTCTCACAGGCGGCATCCAGTACATCCTCGAAGGCACGCACCAGATCACGTCCTGCCAGTTCTACGGCAACCACGGCGACGCTCGAGCAGGCGCGGTCACGACCGAGTTCACCGACGATGCTGGTAACACGCTCACTATCGAGAACTCCGCTTTCTCGGGCAATTCGGGCGACACGTCCAGCGGCGCCGTCATGTTCAACTCAAGCAACACCGCCTATGTCATCAACTGTTCGGTCTCGGGGAACACATCGGTCTCGGGCCCATGCGCCGGGCTCATGATCGGCGACGGAACCGTGCACACCCGCAACAGCATCCTGTGGGGCAACCTCGCCGGCGTCACACTCAACCAGGACGACTCAATCTGGTTCCCGCCCCAGGCAACCGCCACGGCAAACCGATGCATCATACAAAGCCTCGGAACAGGCTCTCCTGCACCGACGGGGGCAAACAACACAAGCACGAACCCGCTCTTCGTCGACGACGACGGCGCCGACAACAACGCGGGCACCCCCGACGACAACCTCAGGCTCATGCCCGGCTCACCAGCTATCGACGCGGGGAACAACCTCTATGTCGGCGCATCCGTTTCTGCAGATGTCTATGGGGTAAGCCGGTTCGCCGACGACACCGGTACGCCAGACACAGGCGACAGCGGGGGTCTCCCGCCTGTAGTCGATATCGGCGCAGCCGAGTTCCAAGGCACCACACCAAACGATTGCGTTGCCGACACCAACGGCGACGGGATGCTCACGCCAGCCGACTTCACCGCCTGGATCAACGCCTTCAACAACAACCTCCCCGAGTGCGACCAGAACGGCGACGGCAGCTGCACACCCACCGATTTCACCGCATGGATTGCCAATTTCAACGCCGGATGCTGAATTTCAATCATTGGGTAATCGCCTTTGCTATACGAACACCAAACGAACTCATCAGCATCCCCAGGCCGGTGATTGTGCGAAAGACGTATTCTTCATATCCTTACTGAGTGATGGAGAAACAGCTACGAATCAGCGCACTCGTTCTGGTATACGCTCTGTTTACATCCCCCGCCAACGCTGATGTCCATATCGTTCCAACGCATTACAAGACCATCCAGGCGGCTGCATTCGCCGCTTCGGATGGAGATGAGATCCACGTACTTCCCGGCGAGTACGACGGGTTTGATGTCTTCGTCGATGTCACTGTCATTGGGTTAGGTGCCTCGCCAAGCGATACCACTATCAAAGGACTCGTGCGGAGCTACGAACAGATGCACATGTCGAACCTACACCTCACTGGGGGCTGGATAGGGAACGGCACCGCCAGGGGCGACTCACTGACAGATTGTGTCGTCAGTTCTGTAGGGGTTGAACACAGCCTCGGTTTCGTCTCGTTCACACGATGCAACTTCATCCGGTGCCAAGGCAGCGCGCTCACTCTCACGCTGGGGGTTTATCCATTCGAAGACTGCAAGTTCATAGAGAATTCGACCGACGCCGGCGGTGGCGCAATCCATGTCGACGATTCATACGTGAAAGTTCACAACTGTGAGTTCCGCGACAACAGCGCGGCTCTCAACGGAGGCGCGATCGATGCGGCCTCCCCATCATTAGAACTCCTGGTCACCAACTCGTCGTTTGAGGGAAACTCCGCAGGCGGCCTTGCCGGTGCAATCTGGTATCAGGCGGGCAACGCCGGCAGCTGTCATATCGAGTCGAGCCTTTTCGAGAACAACTCATCCGACAGCACGGCCGGTGCCGTGTACATCAGGAACGGTCAGTTTCTGGACGTTCCGGGAAACGTTGTGTCGTGCGAGTTTAGGCATAACACGTCGGCAGACGCACCGGAGAGCGCCGCGCTGTGTTTCGTGGTTCAGGATATTCAGCCGCTTCCATATGTTGGCTACACAAGCTTCTGCGGCAACACCCCTGCGGATATACACGGCGAGCACATCACAATCCGAAACAACATGTTCAACAAACACTGCCCATGCCCCGCCGACACCAACGGCGACGGGATGCTCACGCCAGCCGACTTCACCGCATGGATCAACGCCTTCAACAACAACCTCCCCGAGTGCGATCAGAACGGCGACGGCGCCTGCACGCCAACCGATTTCACCGCATGGATTGCCAATTTCAACGCTGGTTGCTGAGCTGATTCTTGTGTGAAGCGACCCCCGCTGGTACCTTCACAGAAGTGGAGGAACCCGTCTTATGCGCAAAACAGCCGCACTCGCTCTCGCCGCAACGTTCTCACTCTCGGCATCGGCGCAGCCCGACGAGCCGACGCTCTTTGTCGCGCACTACTACTCGCTCGGCGCAACCGTCGCGACGTACATCATCAACCCCGACGGCACGCTCACGCTCGCTGACAACGAGCCCTCCGGTGTATGGTCAGATTCACTCGCGGTCTCGCCCGATGGGTCGGTGCTTGCCGTCGGCAACCCTGCAGGCTCCGACGACGGGTCGTCCACAACCGACGAGGCGTACTTCTACAGCATCAACGCCGACTCAACGCTCACGCTCATCGGGTCGGCGATCATCCCGCAGTCACCCCTGGCGATGACCTGGCTCGACAACGACACGATCGCGATCCTGAACTCAGATATCTCCAACTCAGTCATCAACGCGTACGACGTCGACTTCGCGGGCCCTACACTCACACTGGCCGACTCGGAGGCCACGGGCGGGTTCGCGACCAACTTCGCCAACGACCGATCGCGATCGCTGCTGTTCACACAGGACTCGTTCGCCAACACGATCTTCCGATACGAATACGACAACGCTGGCAACATGACCGCCTCTGGCTCGACTGCTCAGGGAAGCTACCCGCTCGATGTCACACTGAGCGCCGACAACGCGTACCTCTACTCTGCGGGCGGCATATCCAGCAACCGCGAGAAGATCACCGGTTTCTCGGTCAACGAAACCGCCAACGCGACGCCGCTGAACGCGTTGCCCGGGTCGCCCTACGTCAGCTCGGGCAACAGCCCGAGCAACATCGCTGTCATGCCCGCGGGCGACTATCTCTTCGTCGGTCACGGGACAGACGCAACCGTTCGCGGATTCGCGATCGACAAGGGCGCACTCACACCAACGAGCGCGTTCTTCGATGTGGGGGGCCAGGGCTCTATCGGCGACATGACCGCCTACGCGGACCTGCTGTTTGTCACCGACGACACGCTCGAGTCGGGAGGCGCGAGGGGTGTCATCGTCTTCCGCGTCGATGCCAACGGCGATCTCTCGCAGATCGGACCGATCTACGACACGGGCGTCCCTCGCCCCGAGGGCGATCTCATCGTCTGGGCACCCGAATCGGCAGACTGCCCCGCCGACACCAACGGCGACGGGACGCTCACGCCAGCCGATTTCACCGCATGGATCAACGCCTTCAACAACAACCTCCCCGAGTGCGATCAGAACGGCGACGGCAGCTGCACACCCACCGATTTCACCGCATGGATCGATAACTTCAACACGGGATGCTGACATGGCTATCCGCGCAGCTCAAAGCTCGGCCCGATTGCTTCTCTCGTCGGTATGCGTGCTCGCAACTCCGGTAAGCTTCAGCCAGGATTGCAAGCATCTCATACACACCGCAACGGTCCCGCTCAGCGGATTTGCAGACAACATCGAGATCGTGGGCGACAGGTGCTACGTCCCGAGCAGAGACGCAGGGCTGCACATCCTCGACATATCCGACCCGGTTTCGCCCCTGCTGCTCGGCACCCACGACACGCCGAGCTTTGCGCTGGGCGTCAGCGTCGTTCAAGACACCGCGTTCATCGCCGACACACAAGGCGGTCTACAGATTGTCGACATAAGCAATCCCGCGGCAACATCACCAATCGGATCCGCCCCTACACCGTCCGGCGCCACCGACGTCGTCGTCGCCGGAGACCACGCGTTTGTTACTGTCGGATTTAGCGGCTTCGTCGTGTTCGATATCTCCGACCCGTCACAACCATCTCAAGTCGGCTCGCTCGACACGCCCGGCCACGCGGTAGCGCTGGAGGTTGCCGGTGATATCGCATACATAGCCGACGACATCAGGGGTATGACGATCGTTGACATCTCCGATCCGACCTCTCCCTCGCTCATCTCTTCGTACGACACTCCCTTCTACACGCTCGACCTCATGATCTCCGGCTCGGTCGCGTACCTCGCCGACAACTCGATGGGGCTGATTCTCGTCGATGTAACCACGCCCGCTGCGCCCGCACACCTCGGCACACTTGGCACGGACGGCAGGCCGGGCGACGTCGCCGTCTTGAGCGACACCGCGTACATCGCGGACGCATTCAGCGGCATCACCGCGATCGACGTATCCAACCCAGCAAGCCCCGCTCTTATTGAATCGCTCAACCTGCCGGGCAACGCCAACTCGATCAGTATCCACAACGACTACGCGCTCATCGCGATGGGCGCGTCCGGGATCAGCGTCGTGCGCATCAACCAGTGCACCGACTGCCCCGCCGACACGAACAACGACGGCGCGCTGACTCCAGCAGACTTCACCGCGTGGATCAACGCATTCAACAACAACCTCCCCGAGTGCGACCAGAACAACGACGGCGCGTGCACACCGACCGATTTCACCGCATGGATCGCGAACTACAACGCGGGCTGCGACTAGGCACTACTCGTCTTCACCCACCCGAACATCGTTCATCGCACCGCGATACCTGCGGATAAAGTGCGCCGAAAGCTCGCTCCGTGAGTGCACTCCGAAGTGCCTGTAAATCGCCTGCACGTACTCGTGCACCGTGGGTGTCGTGATCCCCATGCTCGCCGCGGCTTGCTTCTCTGTCAGCCCCGCGAGCAGAAGCTCAAGAGTCTGCTTCTGACGTTTCGTGAGAGTCGCGGGTGTTGGCTGGAGTGACGACGCGATCGGCCCGCCGATATGGCGCGCAAGCTCGCGGTGCGTGAGGTCGAGCAGGTACCACTCCCGCCTGCCGAAGGGCTCGTCGCCTGTCGCACGGTGCATCCAGATCGAACTCGAACGACGCGTCCCCGGGATTCGGCAGATCGAGATGATGTAGTCGTCGATCCCCGCGAGCTTGTGCCGCTCGTTGTACGCGTGCGATCGGTACCAACTCGCGTCGTCCCATATCTGTCGCCGACTCCGTGTCACACTCGGTGCGCGAGCTTTGAGCAGCGTCATGAACTCCGGCGTGCGGCGAACGGGTGTCTCCTCCGCATACGACTCCCACGCCCTGCGCTCGCGATTGCTCGCGAACCCAATACGGATCGGATCCACCTTCTTCGCTCTTGCCGGTGCGCCGGGCGGCACACCCTCCCACCCCTTCTCCGCAAGATCCCGCAGATCAGCGATCTCATTCCCGATGGCCACCTTCGCAGGCAGCAGACCGATAAGCAGCTCCAGAGCGCGCTCGCGCCACAGGATGGCGTCATCACCAAGCGATCGGCACTCCTCGACAATCTCATAGACCCGCCGCAGATCCCGCCTGGAGGCTCTGGTTCGCGATTTCTGGAGCTGATATCCACCCATCCAATCAGACTACCCCCAAAACGCACCCAATTCCCCCTCTGTTTAGACGGGTTGTGAACTGTCGTCTAGGTCTGATGATGTGACCATACCCAGAGGGGGGCGGATAGCAGAACACCTCGTGGCAGGAGATACGCCATGCGAAAGATGACAGCAACCTGTGCCGCGCTCGTGTCGGCAGCAGCATTCACAGCCCACGCGGACGACCAGGTCTTCGTCGGCAGCCCCCAGGGCACGGTCTACGTCGCCGACTCCGACACCGGCGAGTTCACCTACTTCGCCTGTTTCTGCTTCGGACCGATCGTCAGTATCCAGCCGCTCGGGAGCGACCTGCTCATCGGTGATTCGTTCGGCACCGTCTGGACCATCGACGGACAAACCAGCAACACCGTGGACGCCGTCTGGGTCGCCTCGGGCATGCTCGACATGGCGATCAACGGCGACGAGTTGCTCGTCGTCAGCCAGGAGGGTGAACTCATCCGCGCCGCGCTCGACACTGGCGCAACCATCGAAACATTCGAAACCCCCGCGTCGGCAACCTCCGTCGTCGTCTTCGACGGCACCATCTACGTCGGCGGTACCGACGGCTCCATCCACAGCAAGAACGAGTCCGAATCCGAGTGGACCGCGTTCGGTCAGATGAACTCGGCCGTGAAAACGCTGGGCGTGAGATCCGATGCACTCATCGCCGCTGACAACACAGGCCAAGCAAAGATCATCGACTGGGAGGGCATAGGCGATGACAGCTACTACGTCACAACCGATACCATCGACGCCGGTTCCACGGGCAACCTGAACCTCTTCACCCAAGCTCCCGGCGCTGTCCATGCCTTCGACGCCGACTCACTCGAGTTGGTCGACACGTGGACCCTACCAGTACCAGCAAGCGCCATTTTCGTCCGCCCTGGCAACATCTGCAAAGCAGACACAAACCGCAACGGCACCCTCGAAGCGGGCGACCTCTCCGCGTGGATCGCCGCATACAACCGGGGCGACTTCATCGCCGATCAGAACAACGACCTCAACGTCACGCCGACGGATTTCACTGCCTGGGTCAACAACTACAACAACGGCTGCGAGTGATCTGGTTGACTCAACACCCATAGCCGAGGAGCGCCCAACCGCGAACCTCGTCCACACACAGCCGAGGCCCCGGGAGATCAACCCCGGAGCCTCGGCCTTTGCGACACGGTCATGTCTGCTTGCGGTCTCGGTCTGTGATCAGAAGCTCACCGTCGCACCGGCACCTGCGAAGAAGTCTGATGATTCGGTGGTCAGCCCGAGGCCGACTTTCGCGTCGAGCGTCACGTTGGGCACGATCGTGATGATGCCGCCCGTCTGGAGGAAGTGGGCGTCATCGATATCGTCGTCATCGTTGAAGAATGCGAAGTACTCAAGGAACGTCTCGACCTCTTCGTTCCATTCCTGATCAAAGCTCACGCTCACCGCGGTCTGCAGGTAATCATCGTCAGTCGTCTGATTCTCAAGCGATGCGAGCCGCACACCACCCGAAACACCGAAAATATCGTGCAGGTTGTCGTAATCGAAAGCAATTTCCGCTGACGGATCAGCCCGGTCCGACGTGAAGTCATCGTCACCCACAGGCAACGACACCTCTCCGACCACAACAAGCGCCGGCACCGGGCCGTTGTTCTCGCTCACCACATCAAACTTTGCACCGACAAACATATCGGTCACACCCGACGTGCGATCTGTGAACCCGCTGGTCTCGACTTCAACCTCCTGGTAGCCGTCCCAGCCGACCCGGCCCTCAAGCCTGGGCAAGATGCCGGTCCGCAGCAAGACCTCTGGGCCCGCCAGCGTGTTGACCTCGGTGCCGTCCTCGTCATCGAACGTGTACGTCGTGCCCGCCTGGAGCGCAAACCGCCCCACCGGAACAACGCCCTTGCTTGAGCGGAACCGGGGGCGATCCGGATCGAACGGCCTCTCGATCGGCTCAGCGCTGTACCCAAAGATGTTCGTGTCACCTCCAGAGTCGCTCAGAATCCCGCGCCTGGGCTCGTCCTGGGCATCGGCCCAACCGGAGGACAGAACACCCGCCACAGCAATCGTCAACGCAAACTTCAACATACACCGCTCCAGTCGGCGCACGCGCACTACGCGCACTCGCCAAGCGGGACCATCGGACCCACACAGTCTTGTTCAATAGTGACCGGCCTTGGAAAGAAGACACGCGCAGCTCTTGCCGCTTACCCCGAACGGCGCTCATGAATGAGCCCGAGGGTCTCTTCGATCGCACGCTCGAGGTTGTTGTTCACGATGAACGCGTCGTAGAACCCCCCGGATTTGGCTTCCGCGATCTCCCGCTTCGCCTCGGCGAACCGGCGCTGGATCGAATCCTCGTCTTCACGGTTGCGCGCCCGGAGCCTGTCCAGCAGCACATCCTCACTGGGAGGTTCGATGAAGATCGCAAACGCGGCGGGCTTCTTCTTCTTGACCTGCCTCGCGCCCTCGACATCGATCTCAAGAATGACAAGCCTGCCCTCGCCCAGATGTTCTTCCACCCAGGCACGGGGGGTGCCGTACTTCTTCCCGAAGACATCCGCGTGCTCGAGCAGTTCGTCATGCTCGATCATCCTGTCGAACTCATCGCCCGAGATAAACCTGTAATCCACGCCTTCGACGTCCGCGACCGTTTTGGGCCGGGTCGTCACACTCACGCTGAATACACTGCCCTTGATCGCGCGCTCGACCGCACGCGTGATGGTCGTCTTCCCCACCCCGCTCGGCCCGCTGATGATCAGCAGCAACCCCGCACTCTCAACTTCCCCGGTAAGCATGGCAGAGGGTAGCCCCCTCCCCCGCACCCCGGGCTCAATCACCCGAGAGCCGGTTTCCCATGAGCCAGCATCCCAGACCTAGCAACCGTTGTTGTAGTTGGTGATCCACGCTGTGAAGTCGGCTGGCGTGCATGAGCCGTCAGCGTTCTGGTCGCAGCCCGCATCTCCCCCGTTGTACGCGTCGATCCACGCCGTGAAGTCCGCGGGGCTCAGAATCCCGTCGCCGTTCACGTCCGCGACACACGGGTCAGTAACGCGCTGCTCATAGAAACGCACAAAGAGCTCGTCCGCGAAAACCTCGTACACCGCAGGCGTGTAGTGGATCTCGTCGACAAACGTAAAGTCCGGGCTGGGCAGGTCGATCCTGGGCAGCGAAGGGTCACCGGGCGGGATGCCCAGATCCGGGATGCCGTACGTGATCTGCGCAAACCCGTAGTACCCCTCGTAGGTGTACCCGGGGATCGTGTCCGCCAGCGCCAAAAGCCTGCTGTCGAGATCGAGCATGACCTCGTTCACCCGCGCGGGATCGAAGAACAAGATCGGCTGCAGGAAGTCGTACCCCGAGTGGTATACCTCCACATCCGGGCGCACGCTCAGGACCCGCTGAACGATGGTCTCCGTGTCACCCACGACCCGATTCAGGAGCGAGTTCACAATCGCGTCGTTATTGATGAACAGAATCCCGTCGAACAGATCGTTCCCGCCGATCGACAGGTGCACAAGCTCCGCATCCGGGTTCGCAAGCAGCACGCTCTCGATGTACGGCAAACCGATCGAAGGATCCGACGAAGCCAACTCATCCGCTCGCGCGCCCTCGACGCCCTCGTTCAGCACCGCGTAGTCCGAAGCACCCTCGTCGATCAGCGTCTGACGCAAAGGTGATGAGAGCCTGTTCGCCCAGGAATCGCCGAACACAACGACCTCGGCGCCCTGCGCACCCGCGAATCCAGAGACACCCACGCCGCACAGCGCCACGAGCTTCAGACAATCCATGGCCGGGACCCTCCGACCGCAGTCTACAGCCAGCGGGCTCTCCCACGAAGCGAAATGAAGCCAACCGGCCCCTAGACCTGCCCCGTGTAGAAGTACCTCACGATGTGAAAGAAGGCCGGGGCCGCGAACGTCAGCGAATCGAGCCGATCCAGCACACCCCCGTGCCCCGGGATCGCTTGAGAGTAATCCTTGACACCGATATCCCTTTTCACCGCCGACATCGTCAGATCGCCCATGAACCCCATGAACGCGACGCAGAGCGCGATCGCCGCCGCATCGATCACCCCGAAGGGCGTGATCCACGCGAGCGATGCGCCTACCCCAGCAGAGATCGTCAGCCCGCCGACCATGCCCGCGACCGTCTTGTTCGGGCTCACCAGCGGCGCGATCGCTCTCTTCCCGATGAGCTTGCCCACGACGAACTGTGACACGTCGTTGATCTGCACAATCAGAATAAAGAAAAACAGCAGCGTCGCGTTCGTGCCCGTGTAGCCGACGATGTCCAGCGCCAAGAGCGCCGGCACGTGACCGATAAAGTACACGCACGTCATCAGCCCCCACTGGATTCGGCTCATCCGGCCGAGAAAGCCCTCGGTCTGCCCCGCCGCCGCCATCCGCGCCGGGATCAACAGGAACGCGTACACGGGGATAAACACCAGAAACGCGCTGTACCGCTCCTGCACAATCAGCAGGTACTGCACCGGGATAATCACGAAAAACGCCCAGAACAACGCCCGGTGGTCGCCGCGACGTGTCGGCGTCAGCGTGATGAACTCGCGCAGCGCCAGGAACGAACTCACCCCGAACAACACAACCGTCATCACGCCGCCCACCAGAACCGAGACCGCGAATACCGTGGCCATCAGCCACCAGCTCCGCATCCGGTCCTTCAGGTTCTTCGCGACATCGATGCCGCCCTCCGTGCGCGCAACGCGCACACCGACCTCCGCGATGAGCGAACCCAGAACGAGCAGCCCCGCCACGATCCCAAGCAGGATGAGCATGTTGTCGTCGATCATGACGGCTCTCCACGCAGGCCGAGCATCGCGTCCCGGCATCGCTCGAGGTAAGGCTGCTTTGGCTCATCAGCGCCGCGAACAACGGGCTCCCCAACAGTCACCGCGACCGCGATCGGCACGGGCAGCACCTCGCCCTTGGGCAGCACCCTGTTCAGATTCTCGATCCAGACAGGCACGATCTCCACACCGGGCCTGTCCCGTGCGATGTGCCAGAGCCCCGCGCGAAACGGCGCCGCGCCATCTCCATCCCCCCGGGTGCCCTCGGGAAAGATGATGACAGAACAGCCATCGTCGAGGCACGCCGTGATGTCTCGCAGCGGGTAGTTCGACTTCGTGACGCCCTTGCGATCGATGAGTACAGCGCGGAACACCTTGCACGCCAGCCACCGACGAACCGCCGTCCTGCCCCAGTAGTCCTTGGCCGCGACGATCCGGCAATCACGCCTGCATTCCCGGGGCAGCGATGACCACACCACAACCGCATCGAGATTGCTCGTGTGGTTCGCAAAGTACACCCTGGGCCCGGTCGAGTCGCAGGGCCCCGCGTGCCGTGATCGGCAGCCCGTGATGATCCGAATAACACCGGCGAAGATATCGCGGATCATGGCTGTACCTCCAGCGCACGCACAGCCCGCGACAATCGTCCCGCGATCGTAACCGCGGACCCCAGACATACAGCCGCAAGCGCCACAACAAGCGAGTAGCGCGTGCTCGTGGTCAACTGTTCCACCGCGAGCGCCACGCACCCGAGCGCAAGCAGCACCATCCGGTGGGGCTTGGCCATGGGTCCGCCAAAGTCGTGCGGCGCACCCGATGCAGCCCCGAGCGCACGCGTGTACGCAGCCAGCACCGCCAGCAGCGCCGCTGTCCACCCAAGCTCCACACTGCCCGTTGTCCCCGCTGTCGCGTATCCCGCGCCGAGGAAGAACGCGATGTCAGAGAGCCGATCAGGAAACTCGTTGTAGATCGCGCCAGAAGACGTGGCCTTGCCGCCCTCAACCGCGATCATCCCGTCAATCAGGTTCGCCAGGCTGCGCAAACCGATGCACACCACCGCAGCCGCGAGCAACGCAACACCAACAACAGGTCCCGCACCGTGGTGCAGCACAAGTGCCACCCCGCCGAACACGGCGAACACCGCGCTCGATACGGACACCGCGTTCGGTGTCACCCCCCGCCTGCACAACACCGACGCGAGCCAGACCGTGAACCTCGATCCCCTCGCAGGCACAGGCCGACGGGGACCCGCGTCAACCACTCGCACACGCTCTGCCATAGCCAAACCCCGATGCACACCGATTGATTATTAGTAAATACTAACTATATGTGCTTTCTACGGGTTCCGCGTCTGCTCGTTTCGCTCTATAGGTGAAACCGGCTTCTAGGTCTTATAACAACGGGCCTAGAGACTCTGAATGGGCGTTTCATCGTGCATTCAGGCACTCGCCGAAGCTACGGCCCGGGGCTGATCCGCCGCACGATTCTCAGTTTTTGATATGGGCATCGGAATAAGAACCACCCGGGCACGGGTTCTGGGTGGCATGGCACCCCCCCGTATGCCTGAAGCGTCTCCCCGTTGCGACCGCAGGGATCCCCTGCAAGCCTCGCTCAACGGGACCGGGCTGGCCGTCTTCTAACGAGCTGCGCCGCTTCGCAGGGACACTGCGCCCACGCGCAAACACAACCCCTGATTCATAAACCCACAACCAAAGACGCGCCCCCTTGTGCGCTGTGATGCTGCTGCCGACGCACGAACGCCCGGCCGCCAATCCGTTCACACCAATCACACAACGCGGTCAAGCCGCAGGAGTTATCCCATGTCCACTCAGGCCCCGGTGGTCACAACCCCGAACGACGAAACACGTCTCAACATCGGAGGGTCGCAACTCGTTCGCAAGATCCGGAGCGATGACACCAACGGCGCATTCAGTGTCGTCGAGTTCGTCTCAAAACCGGGCGAAGGCGTCGGCCTCCACACACACAGCGACGAGGACGAACTCGTCTACCTGCTCGAGGGAGAGATCGAAGTCACCCTCGGAGACACAACCATGACCGCAACGCCCGGAACGTGCGCACTGCTCCCAAAGGACATCCCGCACGGCTACGTCAACATAGGCAATTCGCCCTCGAGGCTGCTCGCCGTGCTCCTGCCCGGCAACCTCGACAACTTCTTCCTCGCGCTCAGCCGTGAGCTCGCCGCGGACCGCGAGCACGAGGAGCACATCACGAAACTCTGCCAGAGTTTCGGACTGACGTTCCACAGCTAATCGATCACAGAAACACCGCAACACACGAAAGGAAACACAATGAACACGTTCGCACCGCTTCTGATCTCGACCTGCATCGCCCTGGCCCCACAAGCCCTGGCTCACACCACAACCTCGCTCGAATCACGACAGCTTGTAGAAACGAGCGCCGAACCCGCGCACAGAGTGCACACCATCCGGGTTGGCATCTCTGGCTACAGCCCCGTCTCCTACATCACCAACAACCGCGCCGAGCCGGGCTCACCCGCTTACGCCGCCGAGCACGAGGGCATCACCTACTTCTTCACCAACGACCGGCAAAGGCAGGCGTTCATCAAGAACCCCGACCGCTTCATCCCCGCGTACGGCGGCAACTGCGCCTTCGGTTGCTCTGTCGACTCCATCTTCATCCCCGACCCGACGAGCTTCCTCGTGATCGAGGGCAAGACTCACCTCTTCCTGAAGAACGACGAGGTCAACGCCAAACAACTCTGGCTCGACGCCGACAAGAACGAAGTCCGTGAGAAGGCCAACAACTACTGGTCTGCCAAATCATCCTCATCGAGCAAGGCCTACACCGGTGGACGGAACGTCCCCTCCAGCGGCGTCGGGCTAGAGGGCTACAGCCCTGTGTCGTACTTCACAAAGGGTAAACCAGAACTGGGCGACCCCAGGTTCGCCGCTACACACAATGGTGTCACCTACCACCTCACCTCGCAGAAGCAACTCGACAAGTTCAACAGCAACCCGAGCAGATACGAGCCTCAGTGCGGCGGCTGGTGCGCATTCGGGATGACTGTCGAGGATAAGTTCCCAATCGACCCCACCAAGTTCCGCGTCATCGACGACAAACTCTACCTCTACCTGAACAACGACGACATCAACGCTCACGAACTCTGGGGCAAGGGCAGCGATAAAGAACTCGTTGAAAAGGCCCAGCAGCACTGGGAGAAGGTCGGCAACTAATCACTTCAAACCGAGCCCGCTCCACACAGACGCCCCGCGCCATCCCCCCAGGCGCGGGGTGTTCTCATAAACTACACCCTTGTCGGCTAGCCAATCAGCACCCCGCGTTGTACTTGGCGACCCAGGCTGTGAAGTCGGTCGGTGAACATACTCCGTCACGGTTCTGGTCGCACTTTGCGTCGTTTGTGTTGTACGCGTTGATCCACGCCGTGAAATCCGCGGGCGTGAGTTTCCCGTCTTCGTTCACATCCGGGTCACAACTCCGCTCGACAACTCTCGTGATTGTCCCCATCACTGGATCAGCTACAGACTGCCTAAGACCGGAGGGCCAGGTGATATCGATCCTGGTGATTGTGTTCTCCTCACCAGGCCCGAACCAAACCTCCGCGGGGTTGGTATTGCAGAACCCATTACCAGAGCGGTGCATCCTGTGGATCTCTCTCCCGTCTGAGGTCGTGGCGACACACTTGGCACCTATCCCGTCGCGGTTCGATTCGGTCCCCTCTAGCGTGATCGCTGTCCAGGGCACGGGCGGCCCATCGTTCCTGAGCAAATGGTTGTTCTCGATTGTTGCCGGGTAGCGCCCCGGGCCGCCGTTATTAAGATAGATATCGAGATCGCCGTCTCTGTCGTAATCACCAAAGACAATCCCGTGACACCTCGATCCGCCAAGCGCATGAATCCCCGACTCGCCCGAGTAGTCCGTCACACGCAGACCCGTGTTCTCGTCTGGGGTGACCAGCAGCAATAGATCGTGGTCCGCAAACCGTGGCGCGCCCGTTCCGACGAAAATATCCGTGTATCCATCCAGGTTGATATCAACCGTGTTGTGACCCATGTCTGTCTGGCCCGTCATCCCGCTGGCAACAGACACATCCTGCAGCGTTCCGTCGCCCATGTTGAGAAACAACTCACTGGGCCCACTGGGCGTTTGCTGCCACTTCGGGATGTACACATCGGTATGCCCATCGTTATTGAAATCTTCCAGCGCGAGCCCGAAGTTCTGATTGGGCGAATCGACACCCAACTGTGGAGCGATGTCCACGAATGTCCCGTCTCCTTTATTCCGGTAGAGCCGATTAGGCCCATCGAGCGCGCCGACAGCGATATCAAGCCATCCGTCGCCATCGATATCCCCGATACTGCAATGCCTGAACGAACTCGAGTGCACAATTCCCGCGGCTAACCCGACATCGCTGAACTGCAGCCCGCCTTCATTTCGGAGAAGCCTGGAAGGCTGTTCTGGGTACTTGCTTGAGAGGAATATGTCAAGGTCACCATCGTTGTCGAAATCGAACGATGTGCCCCCGAAATTCTCGCTTGCTACAGCCAGATCACCCGCCTTGGCACCGACTTCTGTAAACGTGCCCAACTCTTTCAAATCGTTGCGGAAGAGCCGGCAAGGATCGACCTGATCGAAGCCGCCCGCGGACCCGTTAACAAACAGCACGTCCGGGTCGCCGTCGTTGTCGAAATCACTGACAATCGTTCCCCACGTCATGTCCTCGTGCGAGCCGAAACCCCAAGGTTCATTCATGACGATGAACGTGTGATCCGGAAGCTGGCGGAAAACCTTGTTCGGCCCCGCAGCGTTTCCGGTGATGATGTCGAGCAGACCATCCTGATCAAGGTCATACATCGCGGACCCGCGCCCGTAACTGATGTCCTCTGTCCCCGACGGCCCGGTCACATCCGTATAAACCGGCTGACCCGCCGAAGCGAACACACACAGAACAACGGCGCCGCCACCAATAACAGCGTTTCTGCTTCTCTTCATCGTGCCAACATACAGACACTGTTATCCAGATACAACGATGCAGTTCAGCATCCTGCATTGTAATTCGCGATCCATGCCGTGAAGTCGGCCGGCGTGCACGCGCCGTCGTCGTTTTGATCGCACTCGGGGTCGCCGTTGTTGTACGCGTTGATCCACGCCGTAAAGTCTGTGGGCGAGAGCGTCCCGTCGCCGTTCACATCAGCCACGCAGAGGTTCGGCTCCCCCGCTTGGAAGCGAACGGTCACCGTCTCGGACTGCAGGTAGATCCCGTTCGAATCCCAGCCGACGAACGCGATGTCGTACAGCCCCTCGTGCTCGATGAACGCGAGCTGCGCGTGCTGATGGCCCCCGATCCCAACGTTGTAACTCCGGTCGGCCTGCGAAGCAGCTTCGCTGTCGGCCTGCAGCGTGAACACACCCGGCCCTGCCGCGTGGACCCAGACCACACGCGCATCTGGCCCTACGAGCGTGGCCACCTCTGCGATCTCATAGTTGAAATCGCCCCCGCTCAACCGCCCGGTCGAGAAGAAGAAGTCGCTCGTCAGCACGATGCCGTTCCCACCGAAGTAACCATCGAACGCGCCGCCCGATATCTGGTTCTCGAGGTTCACGACCGCGATCTCACCGTCGAACATAAGCCTGCCGTTCTCGATCGAGTACAGCGACTCGTTCCCCAGGTAACCCGCCTTGATCACCGTCTGCGACAAGCCCGGCGTCGGGACCGTGTCCACCGTCATGTGAAAGTGATCCTGCGCCGACACGGAGCCGGCCATCACAACACCAACACAAGCCATTGTCATCATTCTGTGCATCGTTCGCTCTCCAGCGCAAGAGTTTCATACTCACAACAAAGCGCCAGGCCCGCTTTCGCGAGCCAAGCGCGGGGGTTGGTCAGTTATCGCCTGCGGCGAGCAGCCGCAAGACCAGCAACACCGAACAGCGCAGCCGAGGCCGGAGCCGGGACCGCGTTGATCCGGAGCGTGACGGGAGCGGAGTCCGCGTACACGCCGTTGGCATCCCAAGCAACGATCGCCAGGTCGTAGATGCCCGTGCCGTTGATGCCAGTGACCTGCCCGTGCGGGTGGTTGCCGACACCGATGCCGAACGAGCGCTCGATACGCGTCGCGCCGTCGAGCGAGCCCTCGATGTCGAAGCCGGGGCCGCCGCCGTGTTCAGCAAAGCCCCAGATCGCGTTGGTAGCGCTCCCGCCGTTCACCGGCGTGAGGCTCACGAGTTCGTAGTAGAAGTCGCCCCCATCGAGGTTGCCCGTGGCTGCGAAGAAGTCGCTCGTGATCGTCGTGGTGTTCCCGAAGGAGTACCCGCCGTGGTTGTCATGCGTGTGATAGACGTTGATCGAGCCCTGGAAATTCACATACCCATTGGTATCGATGCTCCAGTCGGTCTCACTGGCGAGATAACCCGCCTCGATGATGGTCGTTGTGCCGTCGGTGTTGATCGATAGGTGGTGGTGCTGAGCCGAAGCAGTGCCGGCCAGAAGCGAAACCGAAGCGATTGTTGCAATTTTCATGATATGATCTCTTTCTCATACAAATGAATGAGATGGAACCGGGCCTACTCCCCTCCTACGGGGTTGAACAAAGGTCGGCCCGCGTTGAATCTGTCTTGCACACCCTCCCACGTCAGGGATGCTGCGTGCCCGTCTGCAAAGATGAAGTTCGAGGAAATGCCGTGACGAGTCACCGCGACCTGCTGCGAAATCTCTTCCGCGGCTTCCCATCCCACCGAGTGGAGATGGTCGATGTCGCCCGAGCCCGCCCACTCGACCGCGTACGCGGTCTCCGACGGGTACAACACCTGGTGAACCCTCGTGATAGCTCGCCGACGACCGCCCGGGAGTGTCTGACCCGTGAACGGGTCGAAATCAATCCCCGGAGTCAGCGCCTCGAAGTGATCGTTGGTGACATAACTAAAGGGTCTCCGCTCGAAGTCCTCGTCCTCAGGGCAACGCTTCACCGCAGGGTCAAGCCCGTAACCGTCCTCCAGCACATCGAGCCACGAGTCCAGCAGCGTGCCGGTCGAGTGGCTCGAGAGCGGGAAGTGCCCGTCCCAGTCGTTCTGGTAGAGCGTCACGGACTGCCCCATCGAACGCTCGTTGGCCAGACAGCGCAGCGAACGCGCTGACGCACGCGCCTTGCCGAGCGCCGGGAGCAGAATCCCGATCAGCAAAGCAATGATCGCGATGACCACGAGGAGTTCGATGAGTGTGAAGCCGGCGTGCAGCGAGCGCGCCATAGCAGTGCCTCCGTGTCGGCACGCGCACGCGCGCATGCCGACCGCGATATCTCCGAAGAAAGCCGTTCAGCAGTCTGGTTCTTCAGATCAATCGCGGCGGGGGCTCGGGTACACCGATCTCTCTCCCCTCTAGGCTCGTGTACCCAATTCCCGGGCTCGCACCGTGGCACCGGAACCCGCCGAGCTGGCCGAGCTCCGCTACCACCGCGGGCGCCTTCTTCGCAAGAAGCCAGCCCGCAAAGACTGAGCAATCAACGGACGCCCAGTTGGGCCCGTCGCTCTCGTCGTCTTCTTCTTCCTCGACCGGCACACAGCAGCACGCATCACCGCCCGCGCACGACACACACTTGCACGCCGGGTTGTGACCCACGTCGTTCTGGTCGCCGCCAGCCCAGTTCACGGGCAGCGCAGGCAGCGCCGCCAGCGCGTACCACAGCGCCAGCAGCAACGAGAGCCAGAATGATCGGCCGCCCCTTCTCATCTATCCCTGCTCAGCACCCCGCGTTGTAATTGGCAATCCACGCTGTGAAGTCGGTCGGCGTGCACGCGCCGTCGCCGTTCTGGTCGCATTGGGGATCGCCGTTGTTGTAAGCGTTGATCCACGCCGTAAAGTCTGTGGGCGAGAGCATCCCGTCGCCGTTCACGTCTGCGACACAGTCGAACGGCACGAACCACTCGAGCATGATCTCGGCGGGCTCCCACCCGGCAAGAGGCTCCTGCGTCGTCGCGTTGCCAACGTACACGCGGTACGAAGCGCTGTACACACCGGGCTCGGTCGCCGAGTACCAGTTGTGCGTCATCTGGCCCGACCACTGCCAGATATCGCTCGACCCATCGGTGCCGAGGATCGGCGCGTAGCTGAACGCGTCGTACACACCGAGCCCCGCTGTCGTGCCGAGGTTCTCAACGAACACACCCGAACCCGCGGGCAGGTTGAAGAACCCGTTGGCCAGCCAGCCGTAACGCCCGCTGTAGTACGTCTCGTCGAGCACGGACGCGGCGCCGTTGTACATCTCGCCCGGATAGAGGAACAGCTCGATAGGGCCAGACACCGGGGTCTCGTACTCGAGCACGAGGCCGTCGCCGTCCTGCTCGATCAGGATGTGGAGCATCGCCCCGCCGAGGTTTGGAGCCTGCGCGGCACTCACGCCCGCGAACATCGAAACAGTCGTTGCCAAGATCAGTTGCCGCATCATCGTGCGTTCTCCTGTCAGTAAATCAAGCTTCTTGAATCCGCCCGGCCGGTTCTCACCGGCCGAGCGGGCAGCGAAAAAGGAATCTCACGATCAGCGGCGACGGCGCAACGCGGCGGCACCCGCGAGGCCGAGCAGGCTCGCCGAGGCGGGCGAAGGAATCGCAACCCAGTCAAGCGTTACCTCGTCGGACACGTAGCCCGAGAGCCTCGCGCCGGTGACTGCATCGCCGATGTATACCTCGAAGATCGCTTCGTAATCACCCAGCGCCGGCGCTGCGACCCACGGGTGGTGCATGTTGCCGTCCCACTGCCACGCAGCGTCCGAGCCATCAGTACCAAAGATCGGCGCGTAGGTGTGGCTCGCGCGCATCATGCGCCTCCCGCCCTCATAGATCTCGAGACCCGGTGTCGCACCGGTCATCTCAACCCAGATTGCCGCGTCCTGCGGCAGGGAAATCAGTCCGTCGGCCAGGAAGCCGTACTGGCTCGATATGTACATCCCGTCCAGCACGTCGGCGGGCGAGGTGTGCGCATCGCCATAGTTCACCATTGGAAGCGGCGTGGGCTCCGGGTTGACCAGGTGATCAATCTCAACACCGACATTCGTGCCGTCGAATGTGATCAGCACGTGCTTCATCGCACCCTCGAACTGAGGCCAGACCTGCGACTGAGCCGAACCGGCGATCGCAACAACAGAAACAACACAGGCAGTCTTGAACATATCTACATCTCTTCTCTCCGGGCACACAGAAGCCCGGCTCATAGCTCATGAATCAGAAACAACAATCTTTGTACGAGCAGCACCCGGGCTTACCAGCCCTTGGGATCCCAGAGGTCCCGCTTGCGCTCGGGGTCGAAGGTGTCGTCGAACGATTCGACCTCCGCGTGGCCGTCCACAAACACATACCCCTCGCCCGGCTCGAACCGGTCGATGGCTACGGATTCGCTCGCGGCATTGTTGTTCTTCCAGAAGTGTGCCATGTGGTGATCAGGCTCGTCTGCATCCTGCGCGAGCGAGGCGAACATGATCGTCTCACTCGGCCTGATGATCGACCGCCTGTACCTGTAAGGCCTGCCCTCTTCGCCGCCCCGCGCGGAGTCAAACTCGCGCCACTGAAGCTCGAAGTACACACTCTGACCGAAGCTGTTGACCGGAAGAGAGGTCACCGACCGCTCGCCTTCCTCCTGAACCCTGCGGTCCAGCGGTGAGCGGTAGTGCTCGTTGACGACGCCCAGCCAGGCGCCCTCGTCGGGCGGGTCGAGCGGATCAAACGGAGCGTCTGCGAAATACTCGTACAAAGCAAAGTTCCACGGGAACCCGTTCTCGAACCAGCTGAACCCCGCCGAGTGCGAGGTGTTCTGGATCCGGCCCTTGTTCACGTCCGAGTAGAACGCGCTGGCCATCCCGAGATCGCGCAGCTTGGACATCGCCAGCACGCCGCGAGCGCGCGTTCGCGCCGCGCCGAGTGCCGGCAGTAGTATCCCGATGAGCAGCGCGATGATCGCGATGACCACCAAGAGCTCAATCAACGTGAAACCTGGGGCTCGCCTCGTGCGTGCCACGCCTTCGCCTCCGATGCCGACTGTTCACGTAAAAACGCAAACCACTCGGCCTGGACACCTATCTTCCGATCGAAAGAACAATAAATCGCGGAGATCAGGCGTTCATTCGCGGAGGCGGCGAAGCGATATCAAGCTTGTTCAGCGAGTGCATCTCATCCACATACGCCACGAGCTCTTCGCCCCTGAGCGTGTCGAGATTGATCATGCCGCTCTTGTCCGCCGAGAACACAGGGGGGACCGCAGCAAGGAACCACTTCAGTTCGGGTGTGCAGCTGATCGCCATCAACTCGAAGCCCTGACCCTCGCCCTCGGCCATCGTTACTGGCTCGTCGCTCGTCAGCGCCTTGGGAGCACAGCAGCATGAATCGCCGGTCGAGCACGTGGAAGCTGTGCCGCACGAGCAGCCCGATTCATCAGGCGCGCTCGCGAGCGAGATGCCCATATCAGCCATGAAGCTCGCGACGGGTCTCGGCACTGGGATGGCAGCCAGGCTCGCGCAGACGTACAGCGCGATCAACACGCCAACCACGCTTCTGGATTCCACGAGCTGCCGCATCGCTTCCCCGTATCTGCTGCCACCTGCCGGCACAGAACGCGCCGGACCACCTGTCTATACGACAGCATATCCAATCTGGATCGACGATCCGAGCCGATTTTGTCCTGTTTCACAAGAACGCGGAATCAGTCGGCCCCGAGAAGCTCCGCAAGCACCGCCATTCTGACCAGGGTCCCGGCAGATACCTGCTTCCTGATCACCGATCTGGGGCCGTCGGCAACCGCGCCGTCTATCTCCAGACCGCGGTTCATAGGCCCCGGGTGCATCACGATCGCCCCCGCCTTCATCCGCTCGACCCTGCCCTCAGAAAGCGCGTACAGCGACCGGTACTCGCGCACCGACCCAACGCCAGGCGGGTTGCCCGACTTCTTGCCCCCAGAGCTGTGCCGCTCGAACTGGATCCTGAGCATCTGCACCGCGTCGAACTCACCGATCACGCCGTCCAGATCGCTCGTCACCTCGCATCCGAGCACCTCCAGCGACCCGGGCGCCATCTGCGCTGGCCCGACACACACCACCTTCGCGCCCAGCTTGGTCATCGCAGCGATGTCCGATCGCGCCACACGTGAGCTTGCGATGTCGCCCACGATCCCGACCGTCAGGCCCGAGAGATCAAACGACTCCTCGCGCCCGCCGCCGAGCGCGGCTGCCATCGCGTACACATCGAGCAGACCCTGCGTCGGGTGCTCGTGCATCCCGTCGCCCGCGTTGATCACGGGCACGCCGACATGCTGCGCGATGTTCTGTGCGACGCCAGGCGCGCCGCTGCGAACGATCAGCGCGTGACCGCCCGCGGCCTCAACCGTCACCGCGGTGTCGATCAGCGATTCGCCCTTGGCAACACTCGAACCGGCTCCCGTGAGATCCGTCACCGTCGCGCCGAGATTGCCCGCCGCGAGCGAGAAACTCACACGCGTGCGCGTCGAGTCTTCGAAGAACAGATTGCACACGTTTTTGCCCGAAAGCTTCGAGCGTAAAGCCGCGTCAAGCCGCGGCATACCGGCGCCATCGTCGTACGAACGGGCGAGCTTCAGCAAACCAACAATCCGCTCGCGATCAACACTCGCAAGCTCGATCAGGTGTCTGCTGTGATCAACCGCGTGCGCCATCAGCCCCCATTCTCACCCGAATCTTCAACAGGAGCCTCTTCAGCGTTCTCGGCGGGCGCGTCGGCCTCGGGCTCGGGCTCGGTGCGCGCCGTGTAAGCCTCCTCGATGCTCTCGATCGTGTAGAGCTCGGGCGCGTCGAGCGTGCCGACCTCACGCCAGCGCGTGCGCTCAATCCGTCTCGTGCCCGTCGAGCCCTCCATCCATACCTCGACACCGACGTACACCGGGTTCGACACGTTCTGCTCGAGGCCGGTGATGGGCCTGAGCACATCCACACGCACATCGCGCCCGCGGATGCGGACCTGACCGATGTGGTAGATCGGTAAGCCCGCGGTCGAATCGCCCTCAGACAACGGTGCCGCCCTGCCGCCGGCGTTTGCGGCGATCCAGCGGTAGCTCTCCGGCGCGATCCCACCAGGCACGTTGATCGCCACGAGCGGGCCGTCCGCGGGCAGGTTCAGGTTTGTCTGGTCGGCGATGTCCTGCTCGATCACGTGCTTAAAAGCCTTGGCCATCGGCTCACGGATCGAGGCCGTGTCCCTCGCGTTGATCCACGTGGTCCCGGGCTCGGGCGGGTAGTTGCTGTAATTCAGGCACCCCGGCGCAGCCGCCAGCACGCTCGCCGCTCCCGCTGCCAGGATCGCCCTTCTGCCGTTCCGAATAAGTCCGTTCGTTCGCTTCATACCGGTCGCTCCCACCGAATTCCGTATCTCCCGCCGCGCTCCTCGCGGAGTCCACCCACTCTACGCCACCTGATGCCCCGCCGCCCCACTTGCCGACACGCATCCACACCCCGTTTGCGAGCGAACCCTACCATGAACCGTGAGTGAGCAACCCAAACGTTTCGTGGTAGGCATCTCCGGCGCCAGCGGCGCCGCGTACGCCCTCCGAACACTCGAGCTCATCCTCCAGACCGGGGCCGAGGTCCACCTCGTTGTCTCGGAGTACGGCCAGCGCCTCCTCTTCGAAGAGGCCGGCATCAAGAAGATCACCCCCGAGAGCATCCTCCCTGAGCTCATCGAACGCGACGGGTCCTACGCCTACAAGCTCATCTGCCACCCCAACAAGGACGTCGGAGCCGTCATCGCCTCGGGCAGCTTCCTCCACGACGGCATGGTCGTCATCCCCTGCAGCTCAACAAGCCTGGGCGCAATCGCCACCGGCGCGGGCTCAAACCTGCTGACCCGAGCCGCGATGGTCACGCTCAAAGAGCGGCGCAAGCTCATTATCTGCCACCGCGAGTCGCCGCTGAACCTCATCGACATCGAGAACATGCGAACACTCACGCTCGCCGGCGCCACCATCTGCCCAACCAACCCCGGCTTCTACCTGCACCCGCAGACCGTTGGCGACATCATCGACTTCACCGTCGGCAAGGTCCTCGACCTGCTCGATGTCCAGCACTCGCTCGAGACGCGCTGGCAGGGCTGACACAATATTCGTTTTCAAGTACGCTCAAAGGAATGAGCACCGCTGAATTCACCACCCCCACCTGCCCCCACTGCTCATATTCGCTCAATGGACTCCTTGAAACCGAGAACTGCCCAGAGTGCGGCAGACGCACAAACTACACATACCCAGACAAACCACTCGGACCACAAACCATCTGCCCGACATGCGGCTACTGCCTCGTCGGCCTCAAAGCCGGAGACAACTGCCCCGAGTGCGGCACACCCTGCAGAGAAGCCATCATCGAGTTCTCTGTCTACCACGCCGGGCCCGCCTACGTGAACAGACTCGCGAGCGGCGCCTCGCTCATTCTCATAGCCGCCTACCTCATCGTCTTCGCGATCATCGCGATGGTCGGGGCGGTCTTATTTATGGGCCAGCTCGGTGTGCTCGCGGGCGGAAACGGACCGATGGTCGGCATGGCTCTTGGTCTTCTCGTGTATGTCGCTCTATTTCTCGCCTCGGGTATCGTCTGGCTCATAGGCTGGATCCGAGCAACAACCCCTGACCCAAACTACTTACACCTCGCGCCCACAAGCTCGGCTCGCGGGCTCACCCGAGGAATGGCTATCGCCGTCTTCTGCCTCTGGGTCTGCAACATCATCCCGTTCGTCAGCACCCTCGCGAGCCTGGCCAACCTCGTCTGTATACCCATCTTTATCTTCGCTGCCTGTGCCTATATCAAGAAGCTCGCCGTGCGAATCCCTGACGGCAAGCTCGCCAAGACAGCAAGTGCGGTTCGGATCGTCTTCACAGTTCTAGTGCCAATTATGGGCATCTCGTTCCTTGGCATGATCGTCGCAGCTGCAGGCGCATTGAGCACGCAGGCAAGCTCATCGTCGATAGCCGCGTTCGGCGCACTGGGCATCATCGTCACCCTCCTCAGCGGCCTGCTCATGCTCCTCGCCTACCTCCGCCTTGTCAGCAGATTCGCCAAGTCGATGAAGATCGCTAAGCAACGAGTTACTGATCTGCCCAGCTTTCAACAGCATTCACAATGAGCTCTCAGCATTACATCCCACTTCAACCCGGAACCCTCTGCACGAACTGCGGCTACGACCTCGCGGGTTTGCAAGAAGGCTGCGTCTGCCCCGAGTGCGGCAAGAAAAGACCCGACCCCAACGAGCACAAGATCGAGAAACTGGACGATTTCTGCTTCTGCGCCTCCTGCGGCTACCACCTCGTCAACCTCAAACACACCGACAACTGCCCCGAATGCGGCCTCGCCTGCACAGAATCACGCATCAAGCAATCCCTCTACCGCTCGGGCTCCGGATACATCAAGGCACTCCGCCGCGGATACCACAACATAAGAACCGGGTATCTCCTGTTCATCCTCGCGGTGCTGTTTGGGTTCTTTGGCTCCCCCGCACTCATGATGCTGTCCCGAGCGACAGGCACAAACTCATCACCGTTCGACGGTGTCGGGTTCATCTCACTCGTTATCCTGCTGCTCACCCTCACAAGCGGGATCATGCTGCTCGTTGGCGCACACATTGCCACAACGATCGACCCGCACCTGGGCCTGCACGCATCAAGTGAACGCACGCGCCGACTAACAAGGGCGTGGGCGTACACCAATTTTTTCTTCTATATCCCCGGTGCATTCTGCCTGCCGGCGGTCGTTTTCCTTGCCTTCGCTTATGTGAGCGAAGAACTCGCATCTATTGTGCTCTTGATTCTCTACTTCGGAAGCGCCGTCACGCTCGTGCTCTCCTCAAGCTGCTACACGCTGCATATTGCGCAAAGGCTGGGATCAATCAAGCTAATAAAGTCGTGCAGGCGCATCACCACAACGCTTATCGTGCTCGGCGCGATCGCTGGCTTCCTGCTTCTGCCATTGATAGGGACGATCACTAGTACACCTTCGCCCACAGGCGGCGCAATCGTCGGCATGGGGTTCACCATCGGCTGCTTCGCGGCTGTTGTATTGCATTGCTACATGGTCTGCAGAGTTACCAGCGGGCTCAACGCCGCACTCATGCGAAGCGAGACTATCCCTACCAAGGTCAACTCCGTGCCCGGCGCATTCGTCGGCGTACCCAGGCCGCTGCCAACCGCCAAGGACCGCAGCGAGACCATCAACGACATCAACAGATTCAGATGAAAGCCGCACCAATCCAACCCGGCACTCTCTGCACGAGCTGCGGCTACGACCTCGCGGGCCTGCAGGAAACGGGCGTGTGCCCAGAGTGCGCCCAAGAATGCTCTGTCACAGTCAAACACTACCGGTCGATATCGCAGAAGCATGAACCATATCTCGTCATCTGCAGAGGAATGAGAAAACTACTCAATGGCTACGTAGTTCTGGCGTTTGGACTGCTTGCGGTGTTTTTCCTGAGAACACTATTTAATGACGCTGGAATAGTGTTACGCATCATTCTCTTTGTATCTTTCTTTTGTATTACGCTCTCATTCGCTCTCGGGATTCTTCAGATTGCGACACCTCTCCCAAAGCACAACGACCCATCAAGCACGAGCGGATACTCCAAACTCGTGTGGGCATCTATCATCGGATTGGTCTTGTCGTTTCTCTTCGTCGTGCCTGTGCTCGTCTTCTTTAACAATCTCACATCATTGGCTCTCGCCTACAGCGCTTTCCCAGGTATCCTGGTCATGCTTATTGTCGGAACCGCCGGTATCGCCAACAACGTTACCAGGCACATGGGTGTTCACGGCCTGCACACACCTTTGCTCATCATCGTCACGGCCGCTTTCGTCGTGATGTGTCCGGTGTTCTGGAGCGCGTACGCATTCGAATACGCAGACAGAAACTTCAGAGCCAAGCCTCTCGGCCTGACTGGAGGTGAGTGGCAAGATATCTACATACTCTCGGTACTCGCCCTGTTTGTGGCCCACTTCCTCGTAACGCTCGCGTTCTGGCTCAAAGTCAGAAAGCGCGTCAAGAAGCTACCCGCGTCGACCACGACCCCGCCCACCCCGTGAGTCTTCGGGGTCGATCGACTTCCCGCCAACCAGCGTTGCAACACCCTCGCCGAGCAGGCCCGCGGCTTCTTTGACAAACTCTGGCGCAAGCTCAACCCGAAGCGCCGGGTCCGGCGCAACCGTGATCTGCTTGCCCTCGGTCTCGAAGTCGAGAAGCACCGGCACAACCTCGCCCTTGAGCTTGCCGCCGCCCGGCGCGATCGCCCTGCCCGCGAGAAGTCTCTGCAGGTTCTCGACCGTCGACTTGCCCGACCCGTTGAACTTCGCGGTCCGCACCGACAGGTGCAGCCTGCCTTTCTCAAGAGGCAACCCCTCGATCGGCACCATCTTGTCCACGATGATCTGTGGGTTGCCCCGGCTGTGGTCCATGCGCCCGAGCACGAACTTGGGCCCGTCGTCCTCGAACAGATGCCCGTACTTCGCGTAGCAGTCGGCGAACATCACCGAGTCCGCCGTGCCCGTCAAGTCCTCGAGCGTCACGATCGCCATCTTCTGGCCCGCGCTCCGGCCGTTGCGCACAACGATCGTCCGAACACTCTGCGCAAGAGCCGCAACAATCACACGCTTGTCCTGCGGCACCCCGGCAAGGTCAGCCATCCGCAGCTTCGCGAACACACCCGACCAGTCCTTCCACTGCTCCAGCGGGTGACTCGAAACGTAAAAACCGAGCGTGTCTTTCTCTTGGCGCAGCGTCTCCGCCTCGCTCCACGCCTCGGCCTTCACCAGCGGCACCACAGCCTGCGTCGCGCTCGACTCGTCAGGTTCCGGCGCACCAAACAGCGCGCCCTGACCCGCCGCCCTGTCCGCTGCGAGCTTCTGCCCAGCGCTGACCGCCTGCTCGATCGTCGCGACCATGCTCGCGCGCTCGTCGCGCGAATGCACCTCGTCGAACGCGCCGCTCTTGATCAGCGACTCGATCGTCGCCTTGTTCACCGTACCCGGCGGCACGCGCTCGCAGAACTCGAAAAGCGATTCATAACCACCTTCCTTATCCCGCTCGGCGATGATCGCGTTGATCGCCTTGACTCCCGCGCCCTTGATCGCCTTCATCCCGAACCGGACATGCCCCCCCGCAGGCGTGCGCTCGTCGCCTTCCTCATAGACAACCGCAAAGTCCGCCTCAGAAAGGTTCACGTTCGGGGGCCTGACCTCGACTCCCGTCTTGATCACCCCGCCAGAGTTCGGATCGATGAACTTCGTCCGCTTGCAATCCTCGAGGTACGGGATCCAGTCGCTGACCTTCTGCGCCTGGCTCTCAAAGCTCAGGAACGCCGCCATGTAGTGCGCGGGGAAGAATGTCTTCAGGTACGCGGTCTGGTACGCCACGATCGCGTAGCCCGTCGAGTGCGACTTGTTGAAGCCATAGCCCGCGAATTTCAGGATCAGCTCAAACAACTCGTCGGCCTTCGCCGCCCCGAGTCCTTTCTCGCCCGCGCCCTTGACGAACAGAGGCCTGTTCGCGCCGATGATTTTCTCTTTCTTCTTGCTGATCGCCTTAATCAGCGAGTACGCCGAGCGAAGCGGGATGCCGCCCAGCTCGTGCACGATCTGCATGACCTGTTCCTGGTACACCATCACGCCGTACGTCTCGGCGGTGAACCGATCAACGATCGGGTGCACCCTGGGCACGGCCTGCTTGCCGTGCTTACGCATGTTGTAGTCGGGGATCAGGTCCATGGGCCCGGGCCTGAACAGCGCGTTGGCCGCGATAAGATCCTCGAGCCGGTCGGGCTTCATTTCCATCAGCAACCTGCGCATCCCGCCCGATTCAAACTGGAACACACCCGTTGTATCGCCCCGCTGGAACAGGCTGAAGATGCGCTGGTCCTTGTACCCGAGCCTCTCGAGGTCCATCGGGTTGGCGCCGCCGTCACCGATCTCGCGCCCGACCGCGGCGTAGACCTGCTCCCTCGTGAGCGAGTTCTCGATGAGCTGCTTGGCCCGCTCGATCACGCTCAGTGTGCGCAGGCCAAGAAAGTCCATCTTGAGCAGGCCCATCGACTCGCACGTCGGCCCGTCCCACTGCGTAACGATCTCGTTCTCACCGCCGCCCGACTGCCGATACAAAGGCACAACCTCATGCAGAGGCCTCGTCGCGACGATCACACCCGCCGCGTGCACACTGCTATGCCGCGCCTGACCCTCGAGCACCCGCGCGTTGTCGATCACACGCTTGGCAACATCATCCGTGTCATACAGCTTCTTGAGATCGGGCTCCGCCTTGAGCGCCTTGTCCAGCGTGATCCCGAGCTCTTCCGGGATCAGCTTGGCCAGCTTGTCCGTGTCGGTCAGCGGATACTCAAGCACGCGCCCAACATCTCGCACCGCGGCACGCGCCTTGAGCGTCCCAAACGTGATGATCTGCGCGACGTGCCCGTACTTCTCGCGGACGTAGTTGATCACGTCGCCCCGGCCGTCCTGGCACAGGTCGATATCGATATCGGGGTACTCCGACCGGTCCGGGTCGGTGAACCGCTCGAACAACAGCCCGTAATGCACCGGGCACGCGTTCGACAGACCGAGCACAAAGCCGGTCATCGTGCCAACTCCCGAACCACGCGCGATCGAAGGAATGCCACGCTGGCGGCCCCAGTTGACGAAGTCCCACACGATCAGGAAGTACGCGCTGATCAGCTTGTCAGAGAGAATCTTCAGCTCGCGGTTGAGTCTCGCCCACTTGCGCCAGCCATCTAGCTCGTCGCCCTCGAGCTCAGGCTCGTCGCCAGCGCCCTCAACCACGTCGTGCCGATGCTTGACGATCTCCGGCCCGTAGCGCCAGACCATCCCCGCCTCGCACAACAGCCTGAGCGTCTTGTCACACTCTACGGTCAGCGACGCCTGGTCCTGGTCCGGGTCGTTCGCCGGTTCAAGCTCGAAATGCGAGCAGTACGCCTTGTACCACGCCGTCAGGTCGCCCTCGAACTCCTTGTCCGTGACCTTGGGCAGCTCTTTCTTGGGCGGCGCCTTCACCACCACAACCGGCGCGTGGTTCGCGTCCTCGGGCAACTCGACGTTGCACCGGTCCGCGATCCGCTGCGTGTTGAGCAGTGCTTCTTCGCCCGCCTTGCCGTAATCGCTGTTGTTGTACTCGGGCCCGCCGAAGATCTCCCACATCTGCTCCGGGCTCTTGACGAACAACTCGGGTGTGTAGCGCATCCGCGTCTCGTCGAACTTGCTCTTGCCCGTGGAGATGCAGATCAGTGTGTCGTGCGCGTCGTGATCCTCGGCCATCAGGAAGTGGCTGTCGTTGTCGCACACGATCGGCAGCTCAAAATCCCGCGCGATCCGGATCAGATGCGGGTTGATCGAGATCTGCTCCGGGATGTGGTGCTGAAGCTCGACAAAGAACCTGGGCCCGGTCCCCTCGTCGGCGAACACCTTGGAGTGCCACTGCGCGCTCTCGACCGCCTTCTCATAGTGCGACTTGTCACCCCGACCAACACCACCCGAGCTCTCGTAGCTCAGCAGGTGCTCGCCCATCTCCGAGCCAAGGTGACCGTTGATCGCGATCAGGCCCGAGTTGTGCTGTTCGAGCAGTTCACGGTCCATCCGGGGCTTGAAGTAGAACCCCGTCAGGTACGCCTCCGAGCACAGGTACAGCAGGTTGTTCCAGCCCGTCTCGTTCTCAGCGAGCAGCACCAGGTGATACCCGCCGTCGGACACGCCCGTGTACGTCTTGTCGAGCCTGCTCTTTGGCGCGACATACGCCTCGACTCCAAGAATGGGCTTGATGCCCTCGGCACGGGCCTTCTTATAGAAGCTCACCGCCGCGTGCATGTTGCCGTGGTCCGTCACCGCCAGGGCGTTCATGCCCAGCTTGGCGGTGCGTTTCACCAACTTATCCAGCCGGTTTCCGCCGTCGAGCAGCGAATATTCCGAATGCAAATGCAGGTGAACAAAGGGCTTATTGGACGAACCCTCCACATCTCCGCCAACACCCGTATCTAGTGGCTTCTCGTCCATGACACCCAATATAAGTGGCTCTCGTTCATGCTCCAAGCCCCCCGCGAGGCCGAACCCTTGAGACTACGCCGCCCGCACTGCCCACGCGACTTCCCACCACAACCGACAAGTCATCCCCAATCGCTAGGAGCAAAGTCTGGCCCCCGAACCCCATAGAGTTGTGCATGGATGACCGCTTCCAGAACTACGCCAACCGGGCAGCCGCATACCGCGTCCGCCTCCGCGAGTACCGCGATAAGCCCCGCGGCCCGTTCGAAGCCGCCCTGCACACGCTGCTCTCGCTCATCATCTTCCTCGCGCTGCTCGTTCTGATCGTCCCAATCATCGCGCTCATCATCCTCTTCGCAATCGGGTTCTACATCTATCTCCGCGTCCGGCGCTTCTTCCGGGGACTCGGCAGACCGAACGCCCACGTCGGCCCCGTCCGCACCGACGGCCGCGAGAATGTCCGCGTCATCGATCGCGATTGATCCCACACCAGCCGGCAGCCATAAACTCCTTCGTGCCAGCGCCCAAGCCCATCATGCCCTGCCAACAGTGCGGCCACGACCTCTCCGCGCTGATCACCACACCCTGGATCAGAACCTGCCCAGAGTGCGGCAAGCGGTTCGACCCCGACTTTATCTACGAGGGCAACGCACGCAACAACCCGGAACCAAACGCCACGCCGCCGCCCCCGCGCAACCTCGACAGCAGGAATCCAACCGGTGACTGACCGAAGCCGACACGCCAAGCGAGCACTGGGCATGACCGCCCCGGCGCTCGCCCTCACACTCGCGGGGCTCGGCACCGCTTGGGCACACCTGGGCTTCGCGACCTTCGCCCTGGGCGCCTGGACTTTCCCGCTGGCCATCATCGCCCCGGCTGTCGTTGCGGGGCGGATGCTCTTGAACGATTGCTGCGCCTGGCGCACCAGCCTGCTCTGCCTCGCAGCGATCACCCTGAACCTCACGATCGAGGCTCTGGGCACCTCAGCCCAGCTCGCAATGCTGGGCTGATTCCGCCCAGTTCAGGGATTAAATTTCCAAAAGAAGTCCTTCGGATCGTGAAATCCCGAGTCGTGTATTGCCAGATATGTTAGCAATCACTATTTACAGAATGGCACTCGCCAAGGAGATCCGAAATGCGAATCAGCCGATCGTCAGCCAAGACCATGTCCCACCTGCTCCCCGTCGCCGCCGCCTCGGCAGCCCTGCTCGTCGTCCCGGGATGCAACCTCTCGTCGGGGTCGAACAAGCCCGTCTCAGGCGCGGGCGACACGCTCATGCTCCTGCCCGAACACGCCGGCGGGCCCACGGGGACCATCCGCAGGACTGACCTTCTCGTCGCCTACGGCAAGTCGGTCCACCTCAAAGAACACTACAGCACACTCGAAACCGCTAGAGACGCCGCACGCGAAGCGGGCGATGACGCATTTGCCGACCGCATCGAAGCCGAGGGACCCGCGTGGCAGGAGGTCCTGGACCGCCAACTCGCAGGGGACGAACCTCTTTACACAACGCTCCTCGCTGTGCAGAACGAGATCCGCGACGTCGCCAACGAACACGGCATCAGCAAAGTCGTCGAAGCCGGACCGGGTGTGAAGGGCACTGATATCACAGACAAGATTGTCGAAGCGCTCAAGCAATCTGACGACTAAACGTCACGCGATCACCAGCTTCTCTCGCAGCTTCTGGGTGATCTCACCGACCGTGCCCCCGCCGATCTCTTCCGCCTCGACGCGCACGATCGGCAGGATCCCCCAGCTCGAGTTCGTCAGCATCAGCTCATCGGCATCCAGCACATCGTCGATCGTCAGCATCTTGCTCGTCGTCTCGAGCCCCTGCCGGCGCGCCTCGTCGAGCACCTCGGCGCGGGTGATCCCTGGCAGCACGGGGCTCGGCAAGCCCCCCTCTGTTTCCTCGCCCCGCACGATCGGCGTGTAGAGCGCCCCGTCCTTGACGATGATCGCGTTCGAGACGCACCCGCCGCAGAGGTGGTTTGTCACCTGGAACACCAGCGCCTCGGCGGCGCCTTTCATCGACGCCGACTGCAGCGCGCTGAGCCTCGCCCAGTAGTTGAGCGTCTTGTGCGAAGCCGTCGGGTCAAACGGGTTGGCCTTGAGGTCCGCGATGCCCGCGACAACGCCCTGCTCGAACATCTCGTCCGGGTACTCAGTCGCTGGCTGCGCAACGACCATGACCGTCGGGTCGTGAGGCTGCGCACCGGTGCGCGCCGCCGATACCGGGTTGAGGTCGCCGCCCGTCAGCGTGAGCCTGATGCGCTGGCGCGCCAGGCCGCACTTCTCCGCCGTCCGCCTGATCGCTTCCGCGAGCGCGGGCTTCCGCAGATCGTCAGACAAACGCAGCGCCTTCGCCGAAGCCGCGAGCCGATCGAGGTGGTCGTACACCCGCACGATCTCGGCCCCGCCGTCCCCGCCGACCGTCGCGGCCATGGTCTCGAAGAGGCCCACGCCATGCGTCAGCCCCGCGTCGAACGCCGACACCCGCGCGTCAGCCGCCTCCAGAAACTCGCCGTTGAGAAAGATGGTCGCCATAGCCCACAAGCATAGATGTCGCCCGGGCCCGGCTCCGAACGAGCCTGTTCTTCTGCTATCCTGACCCTCTCATTCCAAAGGAAACCCCCGATGCGATCATTCACACCCATCCTCGCGCTCGCCTTCTCTCTCTGCTCGCTCACCGCGTGCGCCCAGAACCGAGCCGACTCCACGCTCCACATCAACGCGACCGATCTGCCAAGACTTCTGCTCACCTCGACACAGACCATCCCGCTCGACTCGTCCCAGCGCGGCACAGACCTGCCGCTCTGGTACCCCAAGTGGGTCCCGGGATCGCACGCCCCCGGAGGCCCGGTCCACAACATCGCCGGCTTCGCTGTCACCGATCAGGACGGCAACAACCTTAGATGGTCGCGCACGCCGGGCGAGGTCTACCGATTCATCGTGCACACACCGCAGTCGGCGACCGAGATCAACATCGAGTTCCGATACATCACCAACCAGTCCACATCGAACTCCCACGGACTCGACTCGTGGGGCGCCGATGCCATCGGGCTCATCAGCCCAAACACCGTCCTCGTCTACCCCGAGGGCGCACGCGACGGCGAGTGGATGATCGAAACGCAGCTCACCGTCCCCGAAGACTGGCAAGCAGCCTGTGCGCTCGATATCGACGAAGAGGCGGACACCGTCGCGAGCTACAGCTACCAGCCCGTCTCCGTCCGCAGACTCGTCGACACACCCATCATGCTGGGCCGCTACTACAACATGTACTCGCTCAACGAAGAAGGCATTGATGCGCCGCCCCACCGTCTGCACGTCTTCAGCGAGATGAAGTCGCAGGCCGACATCCACCCCGATGTCGTCGACGCGTACTCCAAGATGGTTACGCAAGCCGACCGGATGTTCGGCAGCTACCCCTTCCCGTCGATGGACATCCTGCTCGCCACGACAAACGCGCTGCCCCGCAACGGGCTCGAGCACCTGCGCACCACGATGAACATCATCCCGCTCAACACGCTCGACGAACTCGACAACCTCACCGGCTGGGACCAGATGCTCGTCCCCCACGAGTACGTCCACGCATGGTGCGGCAAGTACCGCAGGCCCGAAGGCATGGCCACCAGCGATTTCCACACACCCAAGGGCACCGAACTCCTCTGGGTCTACGAAGGACTCACGCAATACCTCGGCGAACTCCTCGAGGTCCGCGCGGGCCTCGACGACCTCGAGACGTACCGCTGGGACCTGCTCCGCCGGTACCGCGGCGCGCGCCTCACCCAAGGCCGGGAGTGGCGCCCGCTCGCCGACACGTGCTCGGCGAGCCACACGCTCCGAGCCGGGAGCAACAACTGGGGCAGCATGCGCCGAGGCCAGGACTACTACTTCGAGGGCGCCCTCATCTGGATGGAGGCCGACGCCATCATCCGCAACGAGACCGACGGCGCAAAGTCCATCGAAGACTTCTGCCACGCCTTCTTCCTCGCGGAACAGCCCACCGACGAACCCAATCCCTACACGCGCGAAGACGTCATCGCGCACCTGAACGACGTGGTCGACTACGACTGGGAGGCGTTCATCGAAGAACGCGTCGACAACGTCGGGGGCAAACCCCTGACGGGCACGGTCGAGCTCGGTTACTCGATCCAGTACACCAACGAGCCTCCCACCGGACCCAACAACGCGCGCATCGACCCGCTCGACGCGCGCGACTCGCTGGGCATGAGCCTCTCAAGCGACGGCACCGTCCGCACCGTCATCCTCGGCTCACCCGCCGACAAAGCAGGCCTCGCCCCGCGCATGCGCATCATGGGCATCGAGGGGCACACCTGGAGCCGCCAGCGATTCGCAGACCTCATGGAAACATCCGCTGCCTCCGGCTCCATCGAACTCATGACCGTCTCGGGCGACCGGATCAACAACACAACCATCGCCTACGAAGGCGGCCCCCGCTACATGACGCTCGTCCGCGACGAGTCCAAGCCCGACGTGCTGGCGGAGATCATGGAACCGATCGACTGATCTCCGGTTCGCACCCGCGACGCATGTGCATCTCGAATGTATGGCTACTCACACGATGAGTGCGCACTCGTCTGCAATCACGCGCTCTCACTGGATCGCCGAGAAAAACCAAAGCGAACAACTTTCACCCCGTTAGTCGTGGTTTCTCAACGACATACCGAGTTGTTCGTTGACACAAGAAGCAGAAATACACATGGTTACTGTTGACAACAGCCTTGAATCTGTACAATGAGGGTTATGTTTCGTTCCACAACCAAGGGGTCGAACCACACGGTCGCCACCAAGGTCCTCAAGGACAACCAGCGACACCTTCTGCTAGCATTTGTCGCAACAGCAGCAACATCCGCCTTTGCGCTCCACATGATCAATCAGATGTCAGAGGACGTCGAACGCAAAGAACAGCTCACACAAGCCCTTCAGGCCCAGCTCGCACTGAGCCAGGAAACGATCTTGTTCGGCATTGGTGTGACGGACATGATCACACACGAAGAAGGAGAATTCCCTACAAAAACCGGAGTTTGCCCCTGGCAACAGAAACACCCCAAGATCGATCATGTCTCGGTAGAGGGCAAGGAGTTTGATGACCTCAACAAAGCGCACGGCCTGATCCGAGACATCGCGCTCGAGGCAGGCCTTGTATGTAACTCCTCGGAACTCTACACAAAAGAGCGAGCCGCGGAACTGCAAGAGAAGCTCTTATTCGCCGGCACGAAGTACAAGAACCTCTACACGGAGCGTCAGAACGCCGCGTACAACGAGGCAGCATCGACCAGACAGACCCGCGACAAAGCAACACCCGCGCTTATCGCGCTGCCCACCGTCACCGCGGGCCTGTTCATGATCTGGATCATGAGACGCGTCATGAGGAGTATCGATCACAAAAGCAGCGCACTCGTCTTGAAGCAGCGAATACTCGCCGCCGAGGCAAACTCCAACACCGCGATGATGGAGCAGATGACGCACGAGATCAGGACACCGCTTACCTCGATCATCGGCAACGCGGAGATGATGTCCGACATCGGCTCAAAGGGCAGCGAACACACCGAACTCGTGCAGACCATCAATCAGAACTGCAAACACCTTCTCCACCTCGTTGACTCGTTCTTCGACGCGCAAGACCAAAACAAGCCCATCTCTAAGTCCGAAGAGATCCGCTGCAGCATCACAAAGATCATCAAACAATCGATTGCGATCACTTCGTCCCCCGCCGAGGCTAAGGGACTGCTGCTCACCTCGAGCATCGACGAATCAATCCCCCCCTACGTCACATCCGACCCGTTGCACATCAGGCAGATACTCGTAAACCTCCTGAGCAACGCCATCCGGCATACCGAGAACGGGGGCGTCCACGTTGCCGCACGCCTCAACCAGAGCGCCGAGGGCGATTCCATAGAGCTCTCGGTCGCCGACACCGGCTCCGGTATCCACGAACGCGACCTGCCCAAGGTGTTCGAACCCGGATACCAGTCCGACGATCCAAACGCCGGGTCCGTGGGTCTTGGCCTCTCGATCTGCAAAAGGCTGTGCACCCAGCTCGGAGGATCGATCAATGTCAAGAGCGACTTAGGCTTCGGCACAACATTCACCGTCTCAATCCCCGCCAAACCGTTCGCCGCGTCTGTTGAACTAACTCAACACGACGGTCACGACAACGCCCCGCTCGCGGGGATGACGGTCCTGCTCGCCGAAGACACGCTGGAGATTCAGCGACTCTTCGAGAAGCACCTCCAAGCCGCCGGCGCAAATGTCATCACCGTCACCTCCGGCAACGAGTACATGCAGATCGTCTCAGACCTCGGCAACACCATCTCACTCGCGCTCGTTGACATCGGGCTCGAGGACCTCGACGGCATCACCGCCACCCGAAGACTCAAAGAACTCGGCAAAGACATCCCGACTCTCGCGCTCACCGCGAGCACGTCGAACAAGCACCGCGAACAATGCAGCGACGCGGGCTTCGAGCAGTACCTCACCAAGCCAATCGTCGCAAACACACTCATCGACGCGTGCTCGAAGTGGAGTGGCAGGTCGGGCGCAGCCTAGTCGAGTAAACGAAAACAAAGCCGCGAAACAGTGCTTTTAGATGAAAGCGTCCGCCCGTTTCTCTCAGGCACCGCTCTTCTTGAACACCACACTCTGCCCCTCGGCATCAACAACGACCGAATCCCCCGCGCCAAACTCGCCTGCGAGGATCTTGCTCGCAAGCGGGTTCTCGATCCGCTGCTGGATCGTGCGCTTCAGAGGCCTGGCGCCGAACGCCGGGTCCCAGCCCTGCTCGCCGATCAGGGCCTTCGCCGCGTCGGTCACCGTGAGCGTCATCTCACGGTCGGCCATCCGCTCGCGCAGGTGCTGAAGCTGGATGTCCACGATCCTGGCGAGCACATCGCGGCCGAGCCTGTGGAACACAACCGTCTCGTCGATCCGGTTGAGAAGCTCGGGACGCATGAAGCCCTGATGCACGTCGAGGTTCACGCGCGCCCGCATCTCTTCAAGATCGCCCGTCTGCTTGCTCGCGATGTCCGCGCCCGGGCCGCGCCGCACGAGGTCGCGCACCGCAGCCTCGATCTCCCAGTCCTCGGCGCCCGCCTCGGTCATCTCCTGGATTTTCTGGCTGCCGATGTTGCTCGTCATGACGACGATCGTGTTCTTGAAGTCAACTGTGCGCCCCTGGCCGTCCGTCAGGCGACCATCATCGAGCAGCTGCAGCAGCACATTAAACACGTCCGGGTGAGCCTTCTCGATCTCATCGAGCAGGAGCACCGAGTAGGGCCTGCGCCGAACCGCCTCGGTCAGCACGCCGCCCTCCTCGTAACCGACGTACCCGGGGGGCGCACCGATCAGACGAGACACAGAGTGCTTCTCCATGAACTCCGACATGTCGATGCGCACCATCGCCTCTTCCGTATCAAACAGGAACTGCGCCAGCGCTTTGCACGTCTCGGTCTTGCCCACACCAGTGGGCCCGAGGAACAGGAAGCTGCCGATGGGCCGGTCGGGGTCGCCGAGCCCGGCTCTGCTTCGCCGCACCGCGTCGGCGACCGCACGCAGGGACTCGTCCTGTCCCACCACGCGCTCGCGCAGGTGGTCCTCCATCCGGACCAGCTTCTCCCGCTCCGATTCAACAAGACGCGAGACAGGGATCCCCGTCCACCGCGACACGATGTCAGCGATCTGCTCCGCGTCGACCTCTTCCTTAACTAGCGCATCACCCGACGCCGACCGCTCGTCGAGCCTGGCTTCCGCCTGGGAGAGCCGCGTCTCAAGTTCACGCATCTCGCCGTATTGCACGCGTGCCGCCGTCTCGAGGTCGCCGCGCCGCTGTGCCTGTTCCAGTTCGACCCGTTTGGCATCGATCTGCTCCTTTACGTTCTTGACCGCATCAAGATCCTTCTTCTCGATGTCCCACTTCGCGGTGATCGCCGCGTTCTCTTCGTTGAGTTCTGTCAGCTCTCGCTCGATCCGGTCGAGCTCTTTCTTGTTCGCCTCGCTGATGTCCTTCTCGCCCTCCTCGATCCGCAGCGCCTCGCGTTCCATCTCGAGCTGCATGATCTTTCGGCGGATCTCGTCCATCGCCGTCGGCATCGAGTCGTTCTCGATCCGAAGCCTGCTCGACGCCTCGTCCACAAGGTCGATCGCCTTGTCGGGCAGGAACCTGTCAGCGATGTATCGGTTCGAGAGCTGAGCCGCAGCGAGGATCGCGCTGTCCTGAATCCGCACCCCGTGGTGCGCCTCGTACCTTTCTTTCAATCCCCGCAGAATCGCAACCGTTTCTTCAACCGTTGGCTGGTCCACGTACACCTGCTGGAACCGGCGCTCAAACGCCGCGTCCTTCTCGATGTGCTTCCTGTATTCGTCGAGAGTCGTCGCGCCGATGCACCGCAGCTCGCCTCTTGCAAGCGCCGGCTTCAGAAGATTCCCCGCGCTCACCGCGCCCTCGGCGGCACCCGCCCCGATGATCGTGTGCAACTCATCGATAAACAGGATCACCTGGCCCGCCGACGCCTCGACCTCTCGGAGCACAGCCTTGAGCCGTTCCTCGAACTCACCCCGGAACTTCGCGCCCGCAAGCAGCTGGCCGACATCGAGTGCGATGATCCGCTTGTCCTTCATCCCGTCCGGGCAATCGCCGTTGACGATCCGCAGCGCAAGCCCCTCCGCGATCGCCGTCTTGCCGACACCGGGCTCGCCAATCAGAACCGGGTTGTTCTTCGTTCGGCGCGAGAGCACCTGCATGCATCGACGTATCTCGTCATCCCGACCGATCACCGGGTCCAGCTTGCCCTGCTGAGCGCGCTCGGTCAGATCGATGCCGTACTTCTTGAGCGCCTCGAAACTCCCCTCCGCGCTCTGGTCGTTGATGTTCGTGACACCCGACGCCTCGCGGATCTGCTTCACGGCCTCGCGCAACACCTTCGGCGTCGCCGCGTTCAGATCCAGCACCTCCTGCGCTGGCCCCTTCACCTCCGCGAGCGCGATGAGCAGATGCTCGCCCGTGATGTACGAGTCGTTCATCTCCTTGCTGATCGCGTCGGCCTTGCCCAGGATCTCCATGATCGCCCGGCCGCCCGAGCCCGCCCCGCTGCTCGTGGTCGGCAGCCGCGATATCTCGCTCTCGGTGATCTTCTCGATCTGGTCCGCGCTCACCCCCGCCCGCTCGAGGATCGAACGAGCCGTCCCCGACTTGTCCTCGAGCAGCGCGCTGAGCACGTGCAGCCCCATCACCTCCGGGTGCTGACCCGTCATCGCCTTCTGCTGAGCCGAGGCGAGAGCCTGCTGCGCGAGCGTTGTCATGCGGTCTGGTGTCACGTCGTACCTCCGATCCAGCCCTACTCACCTCGGAGCAAGACCGTCATCAGAGGTGCAACACGCGCGCCGCACACCGAATCGCCCCCAGAAGCCCCAGAACGCGATTCTCAACTGCACCGACCAGCGCACAACCACGAATTGCTGCCAGATCGACAGCGACTGTCGGTTGTGGTTATCGGTCGTTTTGTGAGATCAATACCCGGATCAGGCGGTGATGTCGAGGTTCCGCCCGGGCTCGCTCACAGCAGCCACGGGGCTCACAGCACCCCTGCTGTGCTTGCCCACCTCGGCAGCGTCCTTGATCATCTGCACCGCAGCCGCCCCCTCGCTCTCCATCGCGTCGAGGACCTTCCGCGCGATCAGGTAATCGCCGCGTGCACCAGTGTCAGAGACCAGTCCGGAGAGTGTCATACCCACCACGATCGGTCGATAAAAGCTGGACGTTGAAGGGATTGGAAAAAGATCGCGAGCCGGGGACTCGGCTCAACCGGTGCGGCCAGGGATGCCCAAACCCTACTCGTAGGTGGGTGCCGCTCGTCCGGTGCCCGGCCTTCCACTCAACGGAGGCTTGGCCTTCGACCGGCCGCATTCAACGGCTCCCGTAGGGTCGGAAAGGTTTGGACATGTACGCCTGACATGCTCCCGGCTGAGCCAAAGCCCCGGCTCAACATTTCGATCCGACGCGTACAGAACTCACTTCGCCCGTCCTCCATTCCAGATGCGGCGGGCTCCCTCTCTCATCTCGGTCGAGCATACAGCCAGCCCTTGAGAATCCAACTTCCCTCGAACGGATTCACACCAACTTGTTCGATTCACAACGTCCGGTTTGACGCCGACCACCCAATCGGGTACAAACAACCAAACACCGGCCTCGGACCCAGGTGGGAATGGGCCCTGGCCGAGCCGAAAGCCGAGACCAAGCACGATCCGCCCCAAGGATGATCAGGGCCGTGCCTCGGCATCGAAACAGGACCAACCCAGTCCAGATGCGCAGCCAGGCGCGTGCACGCACGCTATGCTGCGCCAAGAACCGGCGGCCAAAGCCGCGCAGCAGGAGTCACACATATGTTCACCGCAAACAAGCGCGCCCGCCAGACCATCGCATTCGCCGTCGCC
Organism: Phycisphaera sp.; assembly: GCA_003712165.1. Taxonomy (GTDB): domain Bacteria; phylum Planctomycetota; class Phycisphaerae; order Phycisphaerales; family UBA1924. The sequence goes on along the minus strand of RHLH01000001.1, from coordinate 65,820 downwards.
ATCGCAGGTGCCGCCGCTTTCCTCACGGGCTGCTCCAGTGAACGCAACCGGCTCAGCGAGTTCCGCAACGATCCAACACCCGATCTCATCACCATGAGCGAGCGCCCCGACGACGCCAAGAACCTCAACGCACTCATCAGAGACGAATCCAAGCGCATGCTCTACCGCGACTGGCGATACGCCTGGTACATGGACCGCCCGACCCGGCTGACTCCTGAGCCCAGCGCCTGGTAAATCCGTTACACATATCAGCACGAACGAAACCGGAGGCAACCGCCTCCGGTTTTCTCATAGACCGCCACTCCTCGCCAATTCACGAAGGATGCGAAATCCTGCATCGCTATACCTGTTATCAAAGGGCGGTGAGCCCCTGCGGAGTTTCACCCAGGCCGCGCATCGCAAGGGTCTATATACGTCCCCGACAGCAAGAGCCCCTCTGTCGGGGATTGAAACACAATGTTGCGATTACGCATCCGTGCTCCCGACCGGCTTACACCCGGTCCGCATCAACCCCGAGCGAGCGCACAAGCCCGTCGAAGTGATCGATCCCGTAGAAATCGATCACAAGCCTGCCCTTAGTGCCGGCCTTGTTCGTCTTGATGCTCACCTTCGTGCCGAGGTGGTCGCTCAGCTTCTTCTCGAGATCCGCGTGCACCGCCGACCTCCTGGCGGGCTCTGCAGCCGCGGCAGCGTCCTGAGGCTTGCCGAGTTTCTTCGCCTCGGCTTCCATCTGCCTGACCGACCATTCCTCACGCGCCGCCTTGGCCGCGAGCTTGATCCTCTGGTTTCCTTCTGGAACTGAAAGCAATGCTTTGCCGTGCCCCTGGCCCAGCTCCCCCGCCGCGATGAGCGTGCGGATCTCCTCTTCGAGATCACAGAGCCTGATGAGGTTCGCCACGCTCGAGCGGTCCATGCCGAGGCGGTCGGCGATCTCGCCGTGGGTCATCTCGAACCTCGTCGCCAGCTCCGCCAGCGCCTCGGCTCGTTCGACCGCGTTCAGGTCCTCGCGGTGGATGTTCTCGATGAGCGCCAGCTGCGCCGAGCTCTTGTCCGTCTCCTCGCGGACAATCGCGGGGATGTGCGTGAGGCCCGCGATCTTGGCCGCCCTCCACCGCCGTTCGCCGGCGATGAGCTCGTACCGCCCGCCCGTGGATCCCCCGCTGCTTGCGGGCCTGACCACGATCGGCTGCATCAGGCCGTCGGCCTTGATCGACGCCGCCAGACTCTGGAGCGAGCCCTGCTCGAACGATTTTCTTGGTTGGTTTCTGTTAGGTATTACACCAGATACCGCCAGCATGGTTGCGGGGCCTTCTGGTGTCTTGGGCTCGGCTTTGGGTGTTGGCTGATCCGGGGTGCTCGGCTGGGGCGTTGGGGCGGCGACAGGCTGGTTCTGGGCCGGCTGTGCATCCGTCTGGGTCTGTTCGACCTGAACAGGCCCGCCGATCATGCCGCTGAGACCCTTGCCCAGCCTTCGTCTCTTTGCTTTGCCACTTGTCGCGTCGGTGCTCATCCGTCGGCCTCCTTGCCAATGATTCCTGGCTCCCCTAGTTTACGCCAGCCGTCGTTCCGCCGACAAGCGATCCGGGATCAGCCAAGGACAGGCCCACACATGAGCGCACAATCAGACCACAAAGCACCAGAAATCATCGCCCGAGGCGTGCTTGCCCGAGGTTCCGCCATCCTCGTGTGCAGGAACCTGGCCAAGGGCTACACGTACCTGCCGGGCGGCCACGTGGAGTTGGGCGAGACAGCCGCCGAGGCGCTGGCCCGCGAGTTCGAGGAAGAGACAGGTTTGGCCGTCGAAGTCGGTGATTGCGAAGCCGTCGCCGAGGTGCTCTTCGGGCAGGGGGGTCACGAGATCAACGTGGTGTTCCACGTGGAACACTCCAGTGAGCTCAGCGAGACCATCGAGAGCAAAGAGGACGACATCGGGTTTGAGTGGCTCGAGCACGCCGCGATCGTGGACGCCGACCTGAGGCCGAGATCCATCAAGGCCTGGCTCGTCGGCGGGGGGGATTCGGCAGCCCAGGGCATCGAATTCATCAGCGATCGCCAGGACGACTGAAGGGCTCAGCAGACCCGTTGCCGAGAATCTCGCGTGTTCGTCGGCATTTTCGCACTTTTTTACGGACTCGACCCAACTCACGCCCCCCGCCGCCCGATGGACGCGGCGTGACGGAGTTCCAGCACGATAAGCCGACGCCGGAGAAACTCGAAGGCCTGGTCGAGTCGCTCGCCGCCCGCGTGGCCCAGCTCGACACCGAGCTGGAGACGATGCGCGCCCGCTCGAATACGGACCTCGCCGCGGCTTTGCTGGCCCACGAGGTGTGCAACGTCCTGACACCGGGCAAGGCCGTCGCACAGATGGCACTCGCCAAGCCGGAGGATCCCGAGCTCGCCAAGAAAGCGCTCGAAAGGATCATCGTGGGAATCGACCGAACAACAGAGATCGCCGAGGCCGTGATCGAGATGACCGAGGGTCAACCGATCTCAAAGCAGCACACGACCGACATTCTGGATGCCGCCCGTGAGGCTGTCCGCTCTTTCGGGACCGAAGAGTCCCACCACAACATCACGATCGAGCTCAAGATCGAGGCCGGCCTGTGTGCCTCAATCTCGAACGTCTCGCTTGTGCAGGTGTTCGTAAACCTGCTCAGCAACGCAGCGAAGGCGATCGAATCGTCGAAATCCCCCGCTGGCAGGATCCGAATCGAGGCCGAGTCGTCGTCCTGTTCCACGTGGAACACCGGGGCGATTCGCCTCGCAGTGATCGACGACGGCCCAGGGATCGACCCGTCGCTCCGCGACCGTCTCTTTGAGCCGTTCGTCCGCACGCCCGATTCCCGTCGCCAGGGGGGCAGGGGTCTTGGGCTGGCGATCTGCCGTCAGCTGGTGGAATCGGTGGGGGGCAGGCTCGAGGTCTCGTCATCGCCTGGCCACGGTGCGTGCTTCTCGATGATCCTACCGGCGAGCCCCGCGGCAGCCGAGGCGGCCTGATCTCCCCCGTTTACTTGCCGTGAGGAAGAACGACGACGTCGGCGGGGTCAACCCGCATGCCGACCTGTGTCGTTGATCTGCTCAGGTGCTCCGCTGTCGGGTTGAGTTCGCTGACCGAGAGCACCTGTCCCATCGTCTGCTCGCCGAGTCTGATCTGGTGCTGGGCGATCTCGCCGAGGTACACAGACTCGAGTCTTTTGCCGGGCAGCGAGTCGGGCGAGCCCGGCTCGACGAGTTTGACGGACTCGGGCCGGATCGAGCAGGTCACGCGCTGACCCGCGGAGAAGGACGACCCATCATCACGGAGCGAGGCGAGAAACTTCCCAGCGGGGGTTTCGAGCGAGAGCCGATCCGAGCTGTCCTTGCCGAGCACCTTGGCCTCGACAAAGTTGGTCTCGCCCAGGAAGCCGGCGACAAACTGGCTGATGGGGTGGCGGTAGAGGTCTTGCGGCGTGCCGACCTGCTGGATCACCCCCTTCTTCATGATGGCGATCCGGTCCGCCATCGAGAGCGCCTCCTTCTGATCGTGCGTGACGTAAACTGTTGTCAAACCAGCACTTTTGCATATTTTTCTAATTTCACTTCTTAGATCTGTTCTGAGTTTAGCATCAAGGTTCGACAGCGGCTCATCGAGCAGGAGCACATCGGGCCTGATGACGAGCGCGCGGGCGAGCGCGACGCGTTGCTGCTGGCCGCCCGAGAGCTGGTTGGGCTTTCGCTTGGCGTACTCGAGCATCTGGACCGCTTCGAGCGCTTCCTTGACGGCCCGGTTCTTGGCAGCGGCGGGAGTCTTGCGGACGTTGAGCCCGAACGCCACGTTCTGCTCGACGGTCATATGGGGCCAGAGGGCGTAGCTCTGGAAGACCATGCCCGTGTTCCGCTTGTTGGGGGGGGTATTGGTGACTTCCTTGTTGTTGAAGGCGATCTTGCCTGAGGTGGGCTCGATGAAGCCCGCGATCATGCGGAGGAGTGTCGTTTTGCCGCAGCCCGACGGGCCGAGCAGGAAGAAGAGTTCGCCCGGCTCGATGACCGCGGAGACGTGGTCCACGGCGGTGGCTTTGGAGGAGCCCTTGCCGAAGGTCTTGGTGATATCAGCGAGATCGATTCGTGTGCTCATGGTTGCTGGAAGGGTAGCGGGGCGGGGCACGGGGTGCTCACCTGATGGTCCTGGTGAGTTACTCGCATAACTCAAAACCGGACGCTCGGGCTGTTCTCATTCTGCCTTCGTCACGCCTGCGATCTTGTGGCGCTTACCCGTCGTATCTATGCTGAATTGTGAGGCCATTCGGGCCTTCCGAATACGCGCTGCGTTCGCGTCGGGATTGGAGTTGGCACAATGCGGAGTCGTTTGCTTGTCGTTCTTGCGGGTCTGTCGGCAGCGGGGGCCATGGGGCAGGGTGTGGCGGATGCGTACACGCTGGTTGAATTGCCCGGGCTGAGTGGTGCGATAATGAGTAGCGCTTCGGCGCTGAACAACACCGGGATGGTTGTCGGAACGAGCGACGATGGCGCAAATGCGACGGCCGTGTACTGGGATGCGGCCGGTTCACCAACCGCGTTCACCCTAGCGCCGTGGACGACTAGCCGCGGCATTGACATCAACGATGAAGGCTCGGCACTCGTCACTGTCTGGGACCAGGCGCAGACGGCGCAGAAGATTGTTCTCGCGCACGACGGCGTTCATCTCTCGCTGCCGAGCCCGGCAAACACGAACGTCTATTTAGTCGGCGACTCTATCAGTGCGCGGGGCGAGGTGGCCGGCGCAGGGTTCTGGCAAGATCCGAAAGATCCCGAGTACGGCATGTTTGTCGCGGTGCGGTGGGCGCGCACGCCGGGAGGCATGGAAACGACGCTTCACAGTGGTAACGATACCGAGAGTTTCATAACGCCCCACATGACTGACTCTGGTCTTGTTGTCGTGGGCGGGACCGACGGCGGCGGCGCGGATGCGCACTTCTTTGATCCTCGCACCGGGCTGCGCGGGTACGGCGGGCTGGGTGACTATGTCGAGGTGTTCGACGTGACCGATACCAAAGCGTATCTGTCTGTTGAGTACTCTGGTTCATCGGGCGCGCCTGGCAAGCCGTTTGTGCATGAGCTCGGGGGGGCAATCCGATACCTCCAGGCGATCAACTGTGACGACCCAGACACGGGGTGCAATTGGTACTACTACGACCTCGATATCACCGACCACCTCCCGATCCGCCCCGCGGCACTGAACGACGCGAAGACCGTTGTCGGGGACGCCGACGTTGTGCTACTCGACGCGAACGGTCAGGCGTACGACAAGCAGGCGAAGCGAGCCGCGTTCGTGTGGTCTGCCGAGAGGGGCACGCTTCGACTTTCGGATTTGATTGTTGATGGCTCCGACATGGGCTGGCACCTCACAGCGGCAACCGACATCAACGAGCTTGGCTGGATCGTGGGCAACGGCGAAAAGGATGGTCAAGACCGTGCGTTTCTGCTCGTACCGAGCGACTTTTGTGCCGGCGACGTGAACCGCGACGGCGAGGTGTCGCCGACGGACTTCACGGCGTGGATCAACGCGTTCAACAGCGGGTGTGACTGATTCGCGTGATTCTGGGCTGTCGGATACATCCGGGCGTCAGGCGAGCTTGAAACCCGCCCGGCGATCGCGGACGATGCTCTTGTGCCAGACGCCCCGACGAGTCCGACGCCCGACGCCTCTGACTCGCAGTCTCTCGATGCGCTGCCCGAGCCCAGGTCCAAGGGGCCGGTCGATGCCGAGTCATCGGCGACTTGGACTGAGTTCAAGCCGAGCGCCAAGCCCGACGAGAGCGGGGTGGAGTCGCCGGCTGACGAAGCTGATGCGCACACACTCGAAGCACCGGAGCTTGAAGACAAGCCGAGGTGGTCGGTCTGGCGTTCGCTGACACACCTGTCGGACCCGAAGGAGCGGCGGAGGCTTGCGCGGTTCATGCGGCGAAAGCGCGCGATTCTCGCATCGGTGATGGTTGTCGTGCTCGGTGTTGTGAGTATCGGGGCGGCGATCAGTGTCTCGCTCGCGCGCGCGGCGCCCAGCTGGTGGGTTGATGTCGATAAGGCATCGCAGCGGAACATCGATCTCTCAAACCAGGTCCAGAACGGCACACTCACGCACATCACGGCAGACAGGGGAACGCTGATCGGTGGATCGGTTGAGTGGCCCGTGATGATGACCGACGAGGCCGCCAACGCGTGGCTCAACATCGGTCTGCCCGATTGGTTCAGCAAGATCAGCGGCGGGATGCCCTGGCCCGAGTCTGTCACACAGATTCAGATCGTTTTCGACAGCGGCACGGTGCGCATCGGCGTGCGCGCACTCACGGAAACAGGATCGCGGATCTACAGCTGCGCGATCGTGCCCGAATTACGCGACGACGGGTCGCTCTGGATGAAGGCGAAAACTGTTTCGATGGGCAAGCTCACGCTCCCGGCGAGCTGGGTGCTGCGCGGTGCTGACACATCGGCGGCGAGCTATATCCCGGAACAGTTGCGGGGGACGGCGCAGGCAGAGGCGCTGTTTGAGAAGCTGACCGGCCAGCTGCCGCTCTTCGAACTCGCGGAGGTCGATCTGAGCGATGGGCGTGTTGTTCGGCTGACGGACCTCCGCGTGCGCGATGGCACGGTGATCGCGCTGTGTGTGACGCGCAACCAGACGGAATAGGGGTATCTGCGTGCGTATCGAGTTGCGGCCTGTCCAACCCGAAGATCTGCCGGCGATATATGAATATCAGCTGGACCCGGACGCGAACCGGATGGCAGTCGCGAACCCGCGAGACCGGGCGACGTTCGACAATCACTGGCGAGATGTTCTGCTTGACCCGACGGTCACGGCGCGCGTGATCATCGTGGACGGCGAGCTCGCCGGGAACATCGGGTGCTTCAAGCTCCATGGGCTCGATTCGGTCGGGTACTGGATCAAGAAGGAGTGGTGGGGGCGTGGGGTCGCGACGCGCGCACTTTCGCTCCTGCTGGACGAAGTACAGACGCGGCCGCTCTACGCCCGCGCATCGAGCAGCAACGTCGCATCGGTGCGCGTGCTCGAGAAATGCGGGTTCGAGCTGCTGGGCTACGAGTGGGCGGAGGCAACAGAGCGGTTTCCGGCCAGCGAGGAGGCGAAGTTTCGGCTCGTAGGCGAGCGATGAAGAAGCCTGATTCTGTCATACTGCGTCCGGTTACAGAGGACGACCTGCCGCTGATCTACGAGCGCCAGATGGATGCGGACTCGGTGCGGATGTCTGGCGTGAATCCGCGTGATGCCGACGAGTTCGAGCGATACTGGCAGGAGACGCTTGCCGACCCTTCGATCGTGACGCGGTCGATCGTCGCCGACGGCGAGGTCGCGGGGCTTGCGCTCTGCTTCCGGGTAAACGAGTTGGACACCGTCGGGTACTGGATCGGCAGAGAGCACTGGGGGCGCGGGATCGCATCGGCGGCGCTCGTGCTGCTGGTGGACGAGGTGGAAACAAGGCCTCTGTATGCGACGTGCTCGAAGAGCAACGCGGGGTCGGTGCGTGTGCTTGAGAAGTGCGGCTTTGAGTTTCTTGGCTACGAGTGGGCCGAGGCGCGGGGCCGGTACTCCGCGGGCGAGCTTGCCCGGTTTCGATTGGGTTGAGTGTTTAGCCGCCGCCTTTGGGTTCGCCCGTGGCGAGGTCTTCGTTGCGGAGGTAGCGGGTCATGTCACGCATCATGCGTGTGATGCGTGCGCGCTGGTGGGGGGTGCCTCGGGCGCCGACGCGGTTTTCCATCATGTTGGTGAACCGCGAGACGCCGGCGAGGGATGGGCCTCTGTTTGGGTCGCGGAAGACGCGCTGGTCGCGTTCGGCTTGCGCGAATGCTTCTTCCATGATCTGTTCGTCGGACTTGCCGGTGGGCCTGCCGTCGAATTCCTCGGCGAGCCTGGTCATGTCGACGATGAGCTGGCGGATGTTGTCTTCCTGAGCAGCCGGGTCGCCCGTGGTGTCGTAGTCCTTTGCGAAGTGGTCCATGAAGTCGAGCATGAGCTGCGAAGCGTTCTCTTCGAGCTGGTCGCGGGCGGCGCCGGAGATGCCCGCTGCGAAGGCGGCGAGGAGCGTGCCGTCGGACCCGCCCATGCTCTCGACGCGTTTGACGAGTGAGCCGACGAGCCTGACGCGTTCTTCGACGGGGAGGTTGTTGAACTCGTTCTGGAAGAGTGTGTAGTTGAATATCTCGTCGAGTGGGTCGTCTTCGTAGTCGGGCTGTGGGTAGGGGCGGAGCATCATGTACGCGCCGAAGCCCGCGGCGAGCAGTGCGATCGATCCCGCGATGATCGAGTTGCGCTTGAACTTTCTGGCTCTCTCGGGTGTGTCGGTGCGCGCGGCAACGAAGTCTCTCCATCGCTGCCGGACGGATCTGCGCGGTGCGCGTTCCTTTCTGGCTCGTTTCTTTGGGGCGGTGTTGAGCCCGTCTTCTTCGGCGGAGTCGTAGACGAGCGGCTCGAACTCGTGCGTGATTGGGCCTCGCTCGGTCATGGCAGTGTCGGCCTGTTGGGCGTGATCTGTTCGAGGAATGCTTCGAACTCTTTTTGTGTCGGGTCGACATTGACGTCGGCGCGCATGGAGGGGAAATAGAGGGCGTTTCTGCCGTCTTCTGTGCCGTGCCAGCGGTCGGCGTCGACGAGCAGAGGCCAGTCGCGACTTTCGAGTCCGACGGTGATCGCTTTCTGGATGATCGACCGGTCGGCGCCGGGGAAGAGTTCGAATAGCTCGGAGGCGAAGATGAGCTTGCCGGCGACGTACTCGTAGCTGGTGCCGAAGACCTCGTTGACAGGGCGGAACCCGGAGGCTCCGTCGTCGCTCTCTTTGTCGGAGGGACACTTCCACGGGTCATCGACGATCCAGAAGGATGTGTCGTCTCCCGGAATCTCTCGGCGGGGCGCGGGCACGTCCATGTAATCGGCGAGGACGCCGAGCAGCGCGGGGTCGTTTGTGTTGCCGTCGGGGTCGGTCAGGGGCAGGACGTCGGGCAGGAGCTCGAAGTCGTTGTAGTAGAGCTGGATGCCGATACCGATGCCCTTGAGGTTAGCGAGGCACTTGACGTTCTGTGCTCGCTTGCGGGCGCTGCCTAGCGCGGGCAGGAGGATGCCGATGAGCAGGGCGATGATGGAGATGACCGCGAGCAGCTCGATGAGCGTGAAGGCGCGTCTCGGTAGTTTGTGTGCGGTGTTCCCCATGACTCCTCTCAGAGCATACCAACAGCCCGCCTGTGAGTGGCGGGCTTTGCGGGTGTTCTCTGGTGAGTTCGTACGGAAACCGGGCCCGGATGTTACGCCCGGGTGTGAATTAGGCCGCGTTGATCATCCTGGAGCAGTTGGTGACGACGTTCCCGGTGCGGATCATCTGCCACAGCTGGCGGCGCTGATCTTCTGAAATGTCCAGGAACGCGACACCGAACGTGGTACCTCGGAATGCCTGTTTCTTGATCCAGCGGATCTCACAATTCAGCGACAAGACTTGGTCGTCGCTTGAGACGTTGATCATGACCGTGGACATAGGCCTTGAGCCGCTCGGCAGCTTGCCCTTGATGCGCAGCCCAGTGGAGGAAGCGTCGACGATCTCTCCCACATTGGAACGCAATTCCTGGCACTGGATACGCCCCGCGTCTCTGCGGTCGTCTGCGATTGAGATGGCACTGGGTGTCGGCAACATTGTTCATTCCCCCTACTCGCAGGGGTGACGTTCACAAACAACACGGGTCGGTGCACGCGATTTCTGCTGAGGCGATCGCGCAGCAGGTTGGTCTGTGCCGGCTGCGGGCTTATCGGGGCCTGGTTGTGCGGGTTGTAGCGATTAGGTATGCGCGCGGACAGGGTTGGCCACTCGATCGGGTGGGTGCTGGAGGGGTTCTGGCGCAGCTTGTGGTTGCGGGCGCTTTGCGTCCTGAACAACCGGAGAAAGGCCAAGACATGAGAACGACCCTAGCCGCCGCTGCGACTGTTGTGTTCACCGCCGGGCTCGCCTGCGCTGAACCGGTCTCGGATTATCTGACGATCGAGCGGCTCGCGACTGTTGAGAACATGGGCCGGATGTCGGTGAATCCGGTGACCGGCGAGGTCGCCTTCGGCACAACAGGCCCCGGCGCGGGCAGCGCGCAGCAGATCCGGGTCATGCAGCCTGACGGGACGGTCAGCGCGTTCGGCGCAGCGGTCCCGGACCCGGACGCGGTCGCGTGGGACATCGACGGCTCCTTCGGCCCCGCGGGCTCCGTGCTTGTTGGGAGCAACCAGGGGCTGTACTCGATCAGCCCGTCGGGCGACTCGTACAGATTCGCGCTCACGGGCCCGGACATGAACAACCCAGAGGATATCGTCGTCGGCGGTGACGGCGCGCTCTATTTCGCGGACTACGGCCTGAGCAGAATCCAGCGCCTCAGCACGCACGGCTCTTACTCGACGCTCGCTGTGACGAGCAGCTTCGCTACGCGTGTTGTCGTCGACGACAACGGCAGGGTCAGCGGGCTTGACGCGAGCGGCTCACTCACCTCAACGACCCTCTCGCAGACGCAGAGCGCCAGCCTGACCGAACTCGCGTTCGGCAACGGCACGCTCGAGTGGGAACGCGGCGCGTACGCCATCGACAGCGACCGGGGCGCACTCATCCGGCTCTATAACGACGGCAGCTCGCTCGTGCTCGCGACCGGGCTCTTTGACGGGGTCGATCAGAGTGTGCCAGGCTGGTCCGATGCGCACATCGGGTTCGCGCCGACGGGCGAGATGTACCTGGGCGTCCCGGCGACGGGCGCGGTGTACTCGCTGGTGCCGGCACCGGGTGTTGCGGTGATCGCGGGGCTTGGCGGGCTGCTTGCTCTGCCTCGCAGGCGATAAGTCAGTCGGCGAACAATCTATCTCGCACAATCGAATAAGCTCTTGGTTTGAACGACGAAGAGCTCATCCCGCTGATTCTCAAAGACCGGGACATGCGGTGCCCCCGGTGCAACTACAACCTGCGGGGCGGGCGGAGTATGTACTGCCCCGAGTGCGGGTCGCTTCTGGCGATCAACCGGCAGGCGGTGTGCCTCGCGCATGATGTAGACTACAGGCACACCTCTTCGCAGGAGGGGCTCTTTCGCCTCTCGGTCGTGGGACTTGGGCTTGCGACTGTTGTGTTCCTTGTGCTGTCGGCATCGAACGCGACGGGCGGCCGCGGGTTCAACTGGATGTTGATGGTGCTGGCCTCGGGCCTGGTTGTGCACCCGGTGCTCATCGTGCTCGCGTTCGTGTACAAGCTGAGGATGCTCCAGCAGAGCAAGGTCCGCTGGCAGTTCATCGCGGCGGCGTGCTGGTGGTGGATGATCGTGCCGTGCGTTTTGGTAATCGTGTTCTCGCTGTGGTCGATCGGGGCTGAAATTTGATGAGTCAGACTTCGCCCAAACCAACAGGCTTGTCACACGTATAGAGCATTCGGTATGGACGACAAGCCGGCACTCATCTCGTTTCTCGCCGACCGAGACGCGCCGTGTCCTGGGTGCATGAAGAATCTGCGTGGGCAGGTCGGCCCCGCCTGTCCGGTCTGCAGAAGGCAACTGTTTCTGGGCGAACTGCGTTCACTGCATCTGATACACGGCAACGCGAAGGGACCTCCGATGCCTCCTCCGGAGGATGCGGGGCCCGAGGCGCTGCGCCGGTATCTGCAGAGTCACGACGCGGAGTGTCCGGACTGCGGCTATCAGTTGCGGGGGCTTCAGGCCGATTGCTGCCCCGAGTGCAACAGAGAACTCGGGCTGCTTGAGCTTGATGTGCCGCCGGGCGGCGAGGAATTCAAGCCCGCGAGGTTTGCGGATTTCGTGATGATCTTCTCGGTCATCCCGATTCTGTTTGCAGCGCTATTGGTGTTGTACCCTATCTTTGGGTCGGCCCCATTTGGCGTCGTTGTCTTCTCGCTGATGGCTCTGCTCTTGTTCGGGATGCAGGCGTATTTGTTCATGGGGCCCTTTCACAGGGCGATCTCTCGCCGACCGCTCTGGGCGTTGCTTTTCAACCCGCTGAGTTCGATCGTTTTCATCATTGTTGCTTTGTGGTCTCTATCGATGGTGTACTACACATTCTTATGAGCCAGAACAACCAACAGCTTCTGGAGTATCTCGCGGAGCACGATGCGCCGTGTCCTGCTTGCTATCGGAATCTGCGTGGTTGCATGGCTGCGGTGTGCCCCGCCTGTGCAAAGGCGCTTGAGATCAACGAAGTTATATGGATTCACGGCGCTTTTCAGGAGCAGAACCGGATGCCGAGGCCGATGGTGGGGTCGCCAGAGGCAACGAATCTCGAGCGGTTTCTGGATGTTTATGAGGCTGGTTGCCCAAACTGTGGTTATCCGCTTCGAAAGCTCAAGGACAATTCATGTCCTGAATGCGGCAGACCGCTATATGTCAGCGAGCTTGTAGAGCCCCCCACGAGCAGCGGCAACGACGTACACGTTCAGGTCGTCACCATTCTCTCGGTTGTTGTTGCATCGTTCGCGGCACTCATCGAGTTTCTTGAGCTTCTAGCGTCCCCGGGGGCAACTGCGGGTTCGCTATTTCTGGGGCTAAACGCGGCGCTCTCCGTCGCGTTAGCGTGCTTCTTGTACTTGTATGCACAGCGATTGATGATTCAGGATCTTAGGTGGGTTCTGTTGTTTAACCCAGTCGTTGTAGCGGGTGTGCTATACATGGTATACGAGTTGCTATCACGGTTGATCAAGTAGCTTCTAAGTGTCTACGGGTGATCCGGGAAGGTCATTTGAACGTATAGACACCAGTGCAGATAGCCGATAACGGCTGTAGCACGAGGTGAACCATGCTCCCAGCCCCCTCATCGCGGGTTTCGACCGATCTCTCGCCTGAGCTTCTCGACCACATGGTCGCGATCAAGACCAAGGCGATCGAGTACGGGCTCGACTTCTACGAGGTCGTCTTCGAGGTCCTCGACTTCGACACGATGAACCAGATCGCCAGCTACGGCGGGTTCCCGATCCGGTACCCGCACTGGCGGTGGGGGGCCGAGTACGACAGGATGTCCAAGCGCGACGCGTACGGGCTGGGGCGCATCTACGAGATGGTCATCAACAACGACCCGTGCTACGCGTACCTGCAGGAATCCAACGCCGAGATCGATCAGAAGCTCGTGATGGCGCACGTGTACGGCCACGCGGACTTCTTCAAGCACAACTTCTGGTTCAGCAAGACGGACCGGAAGATGATGGACTCGGTCGCCAACCACGCGATGCGTGTGCGTCGGCACATCGACCGCCGGGGGCAGGACCGGGTCGAGCGGTTCATCGACGCGTGCCTCTCGATCGAGCACCTGATCGATCCGCACTCGGTGTTCATCGATCGTGATTCTGGTTCTGCCGGCGGCGAGCCGTTTGAGCCCGACAGGCTGCCCGCCAAGGACTACATGGATCCGTTCATCAACCCGGCGGATGAGCTTGAGGCGCAGAAGAAGGCGCACAAGGAGCGGCAAGAGAAGGCGAGGGGGCGCGTGCCGGGGGAGCCGACGCGGGATGTGCTGGCGTTCTTGCTGCGCCACGCGCCGCTCGAGGACTGGCAGTCGGACATCCTGGGCATCATCCGCGACGAGAGCTACTACTTCGCGCCGCAGGCGCAGACGAAGGTGATGAACGAGGGCTGGGCGACGTACTGGCACAGCCACTTGATGACGCACCACTTCGTCGAGGCGAAGGAGATCATCCACTACTGCGACCAGCACGCGGGCGTGATCCACATGCCGCCCGGCGGGTTCAACCCGTACAAGATCGGGCTGGAGCTCTGGAAGGACATCGAGAGCCGCTGGGACAAGGGCCAGCACGGCAGCCACTGGGAGTCGCTCGACAACATGGGCGCCAAGAAGGCGTTTGACGACCACAGCATGAACGGCCGGCAGAAGATGTTCGAGATCCGCAAGATCTACAACGACGTGAGCTTCATCGACGAGTTCCTGACGCCCGAGTTCGTTGAGAAGCACCGGATGTACCAGACGGGCGTGGACCCGAAGACGGGCGAGACGAAGATCGTCAGCCGGGACTTCGAGCGTGTGAAGCAGACGATGCTGTACCGGATGACGAACATGGGCCAGCCCATGATGTACGTCGTCGACGCAAACTACATGAACCGGGGCGAGCTGTTCCTGGCGAACAAGTGGAACGGGCTCGAGGTGGATATTTCCCGCGCGATGGGCGTGCTGCAGAACCTTTGCATGATCTGGGGCAGGCCCGTGCACCTGCAGGCGATCGTGCAGGAGGAGATGTGGCTGTTTACGTGCAAATCACCAGACGGCAGCGAGGAATCGGTGTCGAAGCAGAAGATCACGGACGAGACGCCGGAGCCGGCACATATTATTACCTAGGCCGACGGGAAGTTCGGAAATGAATAGTATATTTTCTATTATCTTGCCGTTCGACACATAATGATTCCAATTGATGCAAGTCATCCTTTATCAACTCGCATATCACATTGCACAATTCTGATTCGGGGATATCCGATCTTCTATCAGTAAACGGTCCATCACAAGGCATGTTTATTGCCCTCCTGTTTATGCTCTGAGTACATCTAAATTTGAATCGTTGTTAAACAAGAGCCAGTGCCTTAGCCATCTCAATCTCCATCATCTGCGGGCGCGGGAGCGTCGTCGTCTGCGGGCGTGGGAGCGTCGTCGTCTGCGGGCGTGGGAGTGTCGTCGTCTGCGGGCGCGGGAGTGTCGTCGTCTGCGGGCGTGGGAGTGTCGTCGTCTGCGGGCGCGGGAGTGTCGTCGTCTGCGGGCGCGGGAGTGTCGTCATCTGTGGGCGCTGGAGCACCTACTCCAAACCTATCTTGCTCATACTGCTGACACATTGCATTCTGAATTCGTCGTGTTTCAACGCTGTCTGAATCACTTCCATCGCCTGGAAAATACAGCACATCAACCACCCTGCCGTTATATTGCATGTCATTTCGAAGCCAGTTTCTGAACGCAATGTCATTACCTGGTGCTTGCGTTCGCCAGGCACGAAAATCTTCAAGACAAGGTGCAGGAGAATATTTTCGGATGGTTCCTATTTCTTTCCCTGGCGCAACTATATCGAAAACCGAGCTGCGGACTTGGTCCATGCGGCCTAGCCTTGTTGCGGCTTCACCAGTCGCAAAGAATTGAACCTTGTCAAAATTTGTTTGGCTCGGACCTGCTCCTGCCGAGATTCCAACAGAAACAGTTGCGATTAGAGAGGGTGCATCAATTGTGTACTCAGCCCACTCACTATCAGTAGCTTTCTTGGTTTGTTGAGCCGTCAGAGGAGCAAGCGCCGCTTCCTTACGGTTGTAGCCAAAGTGGAACCTGTCTGGATATTGACCTGCAGTACCTGTCCACGAGAGTTTAAGGCCCGTGCTTGTATCCGTTCCGAATACAAGTGGACAAATACGCTGCATATCAGGCACAAGTTTTTTCTCGTCCTCTGGATTCAGAAACCGTACATTCTCCATTGATGCATCGTACGATTCTTCTTTATTGTCAAGATCGGTAAGAGCAAAGGATGCGTCACCTACAGCAAATGCAGATCCGATAGATGGCCTAAATAAGCCTGTCCCTGCTTTCGTTGAGAACCCTGCAAGCGCAGAAGGCGCCCGACCTGCTTCAAAAGTTGGCGCAACCACAATTTCGTTCCGTGAGATTGAGACCTCTGCCGTAGGAGTAGGCGTAGTTTCGACGTTGATGCCAACGTTTGTACGTGTTGCCATCGCCATTTTAGTGTATCCAATCCCACACCCTCCAAGAACAGCCGCACATGACGCGGCCCCAACAACACCCCACGTGACCTTCATTTTCCTGTTCCTCCGTTGCTTTCGTTGTCGATTGGCTCTGCGCCCCAATCGGTTGGCGATGCCCCCTCGTCTTCAACACCCTCCCACCACGGCGGCAGCGCGCCAACTCTTGTTCGAAAGAGTGAATCCCCCACCCAGCCAATCCACAAGTTTGTGTTGTTCTTGATCGTCATGCGTCTGTCTGAGTGATACCCGAGGGCCGCGTACCCGCCCGACTCGTGCCTGCCTACTCCGATGCCGAGCATCGTGCTTTCTCGTACAACGCCTCGGACATCATGTTTGTCTGGCTCGGTCACCTTGACCGCAAGATGACCAAACCCCCAGATGTGTTCTGTTCCTGTCTCGTGGTCATACCAATGCACCGCACAACCACTCAACACAAGACATGCGGACAAACATGTAATATGTGAATAATCACAACTTCCCACTAAGTCAATTTAGTGGCTTAATCAGATCATGTTGCTTTGTAAAATGCTAATGTGGTAAAAATGTGGATATCGCCGAGCTATATTAGGGGGCTATACACCCTTTCTTGGTTAGACACAATTTCGTGGATAGCGATACGGTGACAGAAATAGAACTATCCCCGGTTCCGAATCCGTCCAACCATCCCAGAAGCCTTGACTTCGACGCCCTTGAGTCGGCTCTCGAGTGCTTCGCGGTTCGGCGCGTAGTCCATCGCGGTGGATTTGTTGGTGGCTTCGCTCTCGACGAGTTCGACGAGCGAATCGGTGAACGAGCGCATGCCCTCGTCCTTTGAGCCGTTGAGGATCGCGGGGAGGTCTTCGTCGTGCCCCTCGCGGATCGCTTCGCGTACGGACGGGTTCATGAGCAGGACTTCTGTGGCGGGGACTGTTGAGGTCTCGAAGTCTTCGAGCGCGGGAAGGAGGCGCTGGGCGCAGATGGCCCGGAGCGAGTTCGAGAGGCTCATTCGGATGAATTGTCGCTCCTCGGGCGGGAAGAACTCGAGGATTCGGCCGAACGCCTGCATCGTGTCCGCGGTGTGCAGGGTCGCGAAGACGAGGTGTCCCGTCTCGGCGGCCTGGATCGCGGTGAGCATGGTCGGCTTGTCGCGCATCTCACCGATGAATATCACGTCCGGGTCTTGCCGGACCGCAGATCGCATCGCGTCGGCGAAGTTGTGCACGTCGATGCCCATCTCGCGCTGAGAGACAATGGCTTTCTTGGGTGTGAAGCGGAACTCGACGGGATCCTCGATCGTGATGATGTTGACATCGCGGATGGTGTTGACGTGGTCGATCATCGCGGCGAGGGTTGTTGACTTACCCGAGCCCGTGACGCCGCAGACGATGACGAGGCCCTCGGCGGTTTGCTCGACGATCCTTGAGTAGATCGGTGGGAGGTGGAGCGATGCGTAGGTCGGGATCTCCGCCTTGACTCGTCTGATCGCGGCGTGGACGTGCCCGCCCGCGAGGAACATGTTCACGCGGAACCGGTCGCCCGCGTCGAGGTGTGCCGCGAAATCGAGCGCGCCGTTGGCGTTGAAACGCTCGCGCTGTGCTTCGTCGAGCAATGGGTCGAGCAGGTGATCGGCCTCGTCTTCCGTCAGCGGGTCTGTATTCACCTTCTTGAGGTGGCCCCCGACGCGATAAATCGGCGGCAGACCCACCTTGATGTGCAGGTCGGATGCGTCGAGCTGCGCCATCGCGGCGAGGAGACGCTTGATTGAGTGTGAGCCTTCGATCATGACTGGCCTCAGATCGCGGAGAACCCGCGTCGGCGCAGTGTACCACACACCGGGGGGGGCCTCTTGGTTCGTGTTGCGGCGTCACTCTGTGCGGTTTGTAAGGTCTGTTCGGTCTGGGTGTGCGGGATCATCCACGAATGTGGTGGTGATGATGGCCCGGGTGTGGGGTCAATGGCATGTTGTGGTCGCAGCAGGACCATTGCTGCGAGCAACCTCTTGCCCCCGCCCGGGGGCGGCCGTGGGCACAGCAGTGTGTTTGCGACCGCCCCCTCGCCCTTTTTTGAGCGAGGCGATTTCGGTGTTCAGGGGCAGCCGTTGTTGAATGAATCGATCCAAACGGTGTAGTCGCGCGGCGAGATTCTGCCGTCGCGATTCTGATCGGCGATTGATGACCCGGTGTTGTACGCGGCGAGCCAGGCCGTGAAATCCTGAGGGGTGAGCATGCCGTCTCTGTTTGTGTCGGCGAGGCACGGATTCACACCCGAGCGGGGTTCCGAGGAAACGACGTCCCACACGGCGTACTCGATCTGGCGGTATACATCGATACTGTACCCGCCGTCGCCTCTTTCCTGTATCCATTCTGAGAACATTCCGAATGGTGGTCTGTCGTAGAGGACAGTCGCGACGGTGATCGCTGCGGTGAACCGCCCGAGTTCTTCACTCATGTGGATATCGTCGCGGTAGAACGGGATGAGCGAGATGACACCGGGGAGTTCGTCGTTCAGGATTCTATCCTGAATCTCTAACAGGACCTGAGCTGCAGGAATCAGGCGGACAGGACGATCTAGCGACTGATCGATGCTCTGAAACAGCATCTCGAAATAGTGGTTCTCGGGGGTCGTGGGAATTGTTCCGGTGGTATCGATTGGGTCGTACCAGTGGCCGTCTCTCATGAACCAGCGGGCGCCCCAAGCTTGGTACAGATACAGAACGGTGTCTTCGTTCTCAGGGTTCGCTGAGAGCAGCGAATCAAAGTACTGGATAACAACCTGATCTGTGCTGAGTGTGGATGTCTCGGTCCAGTACGGCTGCACAGTGATGTAGTCGAGATCAACCTGCGTGAGCGCGTTCTGAAATGTTCCAAACTCTGGAACAGGGATAACACAAGTCTGGGATGGGTCTCCGACGATCTGGTCGAGTGAGTGGTTGCAGTTGATATGAAAACCTGTTGACAACGATTCATTCTGCTCGGCGATCAACAGTTCGATCATCTCTGGTTGACAGTCCCACGTGAGACTATTGCCGATGTGATAGCCAACACCCGGCTGGGCGGCTGCTTGTAGCGACAGAGCAATAGATACAGTCAACGCGAGTTTCATCGAGAACCCCTGAATACCCACACACATACGAAGGTATCACAATTGGCGATCAAGACCAATCATCGCCTAGGGCAAATCGGCGTTCAATCAGTCTTGGGCTGATAAAGGCTGCCACTGAGGACCTGTGGATAGCAGTTTGGTGGTGATGTGGTTTAGTTGGGATCGATCAGCGGCACGCGGAAGACGCCGTAGGGGCCCTGCGCAAAGGGGCCTTCGGGTCTTCCGAAGCCGGTCTCGTGGATGCGAGCGTTTGTGAAGTAGAGGCGGCCGCCGTGGATCGCGAGGCTGTCGGGCCAGCTGATCCGCGCGTCGGCGGTGACCTGCGTGAGTTCGCCCGAGGGGAGCCTCGCGGTGATCGCGTCGCGTTCGAGCGCGGTGAAGTAGAGGACGCCGTTGTCGTCCATAGCCATCGCATCGGTAACGAACGTCTCGCCCAGTTCTTCGACGAATTCACCCAAGTCGTCGACGAGCGTCAGGCCCTGGTACTGCGCGGGCCAGTCGCCCTCGGGCCTGAGCGCGGCTTTCATGGGCGCGGTCGGGATGCGGTAGAGCGTTCTGCCCGCGAGCGCCTGGTAATAGATGTAGTCGCCCTCGGGCGAGAGCGCGATGCCGTCGGAGTGAACCGCCGGGGTGTACCCGTTCTCGTCGACCCATCGCTCGCCCCCGATGATGAGTTCGAGCGAGGTGTCGGCTTTGGTTGATATGTGCCCTTCGAGGAATCGGCCGGCGTTGCCTGTTGTGAGATCAACCGCGACGATTGCGCCGAGGCCCGAGTCCGTGATGAACGCGAAGCCGTCATCGGTGTCGATGCGGACGTCGTTCAGGTACGAGCCGTCGGGGGCGATCGAGTTGTTGAAGATAAACGAGGCGGTCACGCGATCGCGGTCCGGGTCGAAGCGGATGAGCTTGGCTGCGTTCGGGACCGGGTTCTCGAAGTTCGGCGCGCCCGGGTCGAGGACCCAGAGTCGGCCCTGATCGTCGTTGTAGAGCGCTTGGACGCAGACCCACGCTCGCTCGGGGCGGACGCCGGGGCGCCAGCTGTTCCAGGCCTCGGTTGGATAGGCGATGGGCGGGTTGAAGGTACCCGTGCGGACCTCGACGACGCTGGCGCCGTGGTTGCCGTGCCAGCGCGGGCTCGAGAGGAAGAGCCTGCCGTCGGGCGTGATGGCGATGCCCACAGTCTGGAAGCCGTCGAACGCGGCGACACGCTCGGGGACGGGCTTGGTGCCCGTCGAGAGCGGCGTGAAGAGAGGGACGAAGCCTTCGGTGCCCGGGTTCGGGTTGTCGGTGTAGAAGGAAGAGCCGCCCGATCTGGGCTGGCTGCAGCCTGCAATGGTGAGAAGGAAGGCGGCGCCGATGGTGCGTCGGAGGTTCTTCATGGCACAAGCCTACACACCAAAGCCCGCCTGGGGGCGCCTCAGCAGCGTTCTGCTATCTTTAGGGCATGGCCTACCGCGACGAGCCGTACGAGGACGAGTACCTGGGCTCGGTCGATGATGAACTGCACCCCGAGGGGCCCTCGGGCGAGGATCTTCGCAGGCTCGACCGGGCGATGCGCCGGTGCCCGTCCTGCGGCTCCGAGATATATGACGACACCGCCAGGTGCCCGACCTGCGGCGAGTGGATCGGGGACGCGAAGGAAGGCGCTTCGCTCTGGACGATCGTTGGGGTGTTGGTGCTGATTGTGTTTGTGCTGGCGTGGGTGTTGTAGTTATGAATTCGTGGAGCCCTGCATGAAGAAGCTTGGCATCGTCGCGCACAGCGCCGAGGGCGCATCGCTCTGCTTCATCACCGCCTGCCGACACGGGAGTGATCTGCTCGGCCCGTACATGCACCCCGAAATCGTCATGAGTGCGATCCCGATGGCGCTCAGCATGCCCGGCTGGGAATCCGGTGACATGGACGCGGTCGCGGAGCACCTCGCCTCGGGCGTGCGAGTCGCAGCCGAGGGTGGCGCTGAGTTCTACATCTGCCCGGACAACACGGCCCACATCGTGCTCGAAACCACCGCGGACACGCTGCCGATCCCGGGGTTGCACATCGCCGACGTCGTGTGCGACGAGATCAGAAACCGGGGTTTCAAGCGGGTCGGGCTGACAGGCACCGAGTGGACCATGACTGGCCCCGTCTACGAGAGGGCGCTCAGGCAATCGGGCACGGAACTGATCGTCCCCGAGCGCGGCGACCGGGAGGTGATCCACTCGGCGATCTTCGACGACCTGTGCCACGGCAGGGTCACCGATTCGATCGTGTCTGACTTCATTCGTATCACCGAGAAGCTCAAGGATCGCGGCGCCGAGTGCGTCATTCTCGGGTGCACCGAGATTCCGCTTGTCCTGAACGACGAGAACTCGCGCTTGCCGACGATTGATTCGACAAGGCTGCTCGCGCGCCGCGCGATTGATCTGTGTGTCAATGATTCGGAACTTGTGATCAGGGACGGCTGGGTTCAGTTGTAAAATGGAACGTAGCCGGTCTAGCTCAACATCCACAACAGGAACGCGCCGACCGAGGCCGCGGCCCCGAACGCGAGCGAGCCGAACGCGGCTTGCCAGTGGGGGCGCCGCTTGATCGCATCGAGGCTCTGCCACGCGCGGGGGTTGTCTGCAACAACAAGGTAGCGCCAGCAGGTCACGATCTGCACAAAGAACGTGGTCACGAGCAGGAGCGTGCCGAGCGCGAGTGATGACGGGATCGCGATGCACGCGAGAACCATGGCAAGCCATTGCAGCGATATCGCGCCGGCGAGCAGCGGCCGGTATCCGGGCTTTGGCGGCGCGTCAGGGAAGATGAGCCTGGCAGGGTCGATGACCCAGGCGCACTCGGGGCAGTCCGGGCGTTCTTGACCGATGAGGTCGAACGAGCAGCGCGGGCAGATGGCGTGCGTCGATTCGAGCGTCAGGATGATCTGTCGTTCGTGCTGCGGGTCGTCGAAGCCCGGCCTCCAGCCCGCCGAGGCCGCGAAGTCCTGGCTTCGAGTTTGATGTCCCTGATCGGGATCTGTGATTGTCTGATGATCTGATCCCGGACGCCCGCGCGCAGCAAACGGTCGAGTGCGTAGCGGATCGAGCTGTCCGCGACGCCCACCCTCAGGACGCCCTTGTCGAGCCTGATCTTGCACCTGCTTGCCAGCTCGGTCGGCACGAGGCTGTCGAACGTCTGTCGGAGCGGGTCGGTCTGGCTTGCCTGTTTCTCCAGGTGTCTGCGCAGGCCCGCCATGCTCGGGGCGAGTGATGTGTCCCTGCCTTGGCTTGTCCTTCTGGCGCGTAGGAGTTCGAGCCTGCGGGCCGCCGGCGTCATCCGATCCCGCGCGGCGCGACGATCGCTGTCCATCCATGATCTCCAGTGGTGTACGCATCAGTCAGTCGGGCTCCCGCAGCCAGTTGAGTGTACATCAATGCGCGCGGTCTGCACGCGGGATCGGCTGGGCCTGGTCCCAAAACGACCGAACGCCCGTCACAAACGGGCGCCCGGCGAGAGATCGATGTGTGCCGGGCGCGGCGTTGCGCATCCCGGACGGTTTGTCCCCTGTTTCCAGACCAGAGTCTGAGCAGGGTCCGGATCCGCTTATCGCTTCGAGAACTGGAAGCGCTTGCGGGCGCCGGGCTGGCCGTACTTCTTGCGTTCGACGCGGCGGTCGTCCACGGTCAGGAAGCCGTGCTCGCGGAGCTTGTCTTCGAGCGTGGGGTCGTAGTCGCGGAGGGCGCGGGCGATGCCGAGGCGGATGGCCTGGGCCTGACCGGTGTGGCCGCCGCCGTGGGCGCGGACGACGATTTCCATCGTGCCCTCGGTGCCCGTGACCTTGAGCGGTGCGAGGCAGTCGGCGCGGTCCTGAGTCTCGCTGAAGTACTCTTCAACGGTCTTAAACTTCTTCTGGGTCTTCTGGATCTTGACGGAACCGGATCCTTCGGAGGCGAGCTTCATGCGGACGCGGGCGACGGCGTTTTTACGTCGTCCCACGGCCCACCACCAGCCGTGCTTGTCGGCGGGCTTGGCCTCGCGGAGGCGCCTCTCCTGGACGTGGTCGGACTGACCACCCAGGAGGACCTCGCCCAGCTCGGCGCCGGGCATGGACTCGGAAAGGTTCAGGCCGCCCGAGGCGGTTGCCTGATCGTTCGTGTTTGTGCTTTCGTCGGTCATGTGTTCTCGCTTGCGTGTGGTGTGGACCCTTGGGTCAGACCTTCATCGTCTCTGGCTGCTGTGATTCGTACGGGTGCTCGGTGCCGGGGAAGACCTTGAGCTTCTTGAGCATGACGCGGCCCAGGCGGTTCTTGGGGAGCATCCGGCGGACGGCGTCCTCGATGAGCGCCTCCGGCTTGCGGTCGCGGACCTTGCCGAACGTCTCGGCCTTGAGGCCGCCCGGGTAGCCCGTGTAGTGGTACTTGAGCTTGTTGTCGGCCTTGGTGCCTGTGAGCCCGACTTTCGATGCGTTGATGACAACGACGTTGTCACCCGTGTCGACGTGGGGGGTGTACTCGGGGCGGTGCTTGCCCATGAGCACAACGGCGATGTCGGCGGCCAGACGCCCGAGCGGGACGCCCTCGGCATC
Organism: Phycisphaera sp.; assembly: GCA_003712165.1. Classification (GTDB taxonomy): domain Bacteria; phylum Planctomycetota; class Phycisphaerae; order Phycisphaerales; family UBA1924. The sequence continues at coordinate 42,455 of RHLH01000001.1, read as the reverse complement.
GACGATCTTCCACTGGCGCTCGACCTGCCCTGCCTTGGCGACAAACGTCTCGCGCCGACGGGCTGATGCTGCGTGTTCGGTCCGCATTGGGCCGCTCCTCTTGATGATCTCCGGGGTCAACGCGGCAAATCGACGCGCATCGCCTGAAGGTCGCTTGGCTCGCCGCCTACCGGGCGGGGCGGGGGAAGGGCTTTGGGCCTCTCCCAGGTTTTTGACATCCAAGGCCCGCACAGACCGGACCACCATCCGGGACATGCGGGCACAAAGCCTAGCGCGCCTGTTTCGAGTGTCAATTGCCACACGCCAGGGGCCCGATGGTTAGATTGACCAAACGGAGCCCGACATGCCCACCGACGATCCGTACCAGAGCAACGATCCCTACCAGGTGCCGGACCAGATGCCGGAGCCGCTGGAACGGCATTCCGACGCCGACCAAGACAAACTCGCGGCCAGGCCTCATCGCGAGCCCGACCCGGGCTCCCGCAGCGCGGGCCTGCTGACGCTGGCGATTCTGGTCCCGGTTCTGGTGGTGGTGGTCTTTCTCCAGCAGCGCTCGGTGATTCTGACGGCTGCGCAAGCCGAGGCTGAGGCTCAACAGATCGTTCCTTCGGGCAAGGCCGACACGTTTGGGCTGCTCTCAAGGTTCACTGTGAAGTTCCACCACACGATGATGGATCTAGATCCGAACCAAGGAGCGACGGCGCTCGAGAGTGCGGGATACATGGAGAACCTGGATGACGCCGCGCTCTCGCCGCACGAGATGATGCGCGCTGCGGTTGTCGCGGCGGAACTCTCGGGACCGGAGGTTGCTCGGGAGCGGCTCGACAACACCTACTCGTACACGCTCGGTGTGATGGACCAACTCGACGAGGAATACGCCGAGGCGGTCTTCGATGACATCGAGGCGTTCCAAGACATCTACGCCGGCAACGAGTTGCCCCCCGAGGTCAGAGACAGGATCGTCGAACACCACGGCTGGCACGGCAGGCTCGCGCTGACCTACGGCAAGGACAACGACGACCCGGAACGAGCCGAACTCATCGCGGGCGGCATGGGGCTCATGTTCGGGCTCGTCGGCTTTGGCGCCCTTGTCGTGATCGTGCTGCTCGGCGGGTTTGTGCTGCTGGTCGTGGGCATCGTCCTGCTCGCGGCGGGCAAGTTCAGGTTGCGGTTTGCGCCCCCAGGCGTCGGCGGGAGTGTGTATCTGGAAACGTTCGCGGTCTTTGTCGCGGCATTCCTTTTCACACAGCTGATGTCGATGCTGCTTATGGGCAAGGTTCCCGAAGCTGTCATCCTCGGCATCCAGTGGCTCGTGGCGCTCTCGATCTTCTGGCCGATGGTCCGGGGTGTCTCGTTTGCGCGCTGGAAGTCGGACATGGGCTTTGAGGCGCCGGAAGGCGTGATGAAGGAGATCGGTCTCGGCATTGTCACGTACCTGGCGTGCGTGCCGCTGTACTTCGCTGCGGCGCTGCTGTCGTTCCTGCTGCTGATCCTCCGCGCACTGCTTATGGGTTCGATGAGCGGTGATGCCGCCCCTGTGGTCGAGGCACCGGTCTCGAACCCGATCATCGACATGATCGAGAGGACCGACGCCGTCACGCTGATCGTGCTGGGTTCGCTCATGTGTGTCTGGGCTCCGCTCGTGGAAGAGGCGATCATGCGCGGGGCGCTGTTCCGCCACTTCCGGAGCCGGTTCATGTTCATATTCAGCGCGCTCTTCAGCGCGGCACTCTTTGGTGTGCTCCATCAGTACGACGTGCTGATGCTCGTTCCAATCATCACGCTCGGCGCAGCGTTCGCGTTCCTGCGCGAATGGCGCGGCAACATCGTGGGGTGCATGACCGCGCACGCGATGCACAACTGCACGATCTTCGTGCTGATTCTCTGGCTCGTCAGCGCAATCTGAGAGACGGGCAGATGGTCTTACGCGCCGCCTTCGCCGAGCACCTTTGGTACACGGATTGAGCCGTCCTGCGAGTCGGGCGCGAGCTTCTCGACCTGTTCTGCGCTGAACGTCTCGCCAGGCACATCGTCGGCGAGCCTGTTGATGCCCTCCACCGGGCTGGTCATCGGCTCGACGCCCTCGAGATCGGCGTCCTTCAGCTTCGACGAGAGTTCCAGCATCGACGCGAGTTCGGTGCGCAGCGACTCGACCTGCTCATCGCTCGGGTCGAGCTTGGCGAGCGAGGCAATCTTGCGGACTTCATCGACTGAGAGCTTGTCGGGCATGATGCACTGTAGGTAAGAAAAAGACCCGGCCCGCGGTGTGCGAGCCGGGTCGGTCTTGGTCTGTCTCTCACCTCATCCCATGACCGTTGGTTGCGATGAAGTCACTCTTCTCCGAGGGCATCCTTTGCCCCGGGGATCCCATCCGCGCCAGTCGGGATCTGAATTGTCGAATCCTTAAAGTCGTCGTCGATCGGCTCGTATCGGCCCCCGATGTGCTCGGCGAGGAAGGCCTCTGCCGCGGCGTTAAACGCGGTCGAGTTCTCGGGGCGGGCGAAGCCGTGGCCCTCGTCGGGGAAGAGGATGTAGCTGACCGGGATGTTCTTGGCGACCATGGCTTCGACGATCTGGTCGGACTCGGCCTGCTTCACGCGCGGGTCGTTAGCGCCCTGGGCGATCAGCAGCGGGCGTTGGATGTTGTCGATGAAGTTGAGCGGGCTGCGCGACTCGAGCAGTTGCCGGCCCTCTTCTGTCGAGAGGTCGCCGACACGGCGGTTGAAGAGTTCCATCGCGGGCTTCCAGTAGGGCGGGATGGAGTTGAGGAGCGTGACAAGCGAGCTGGGCCCGACGATGTCAACGCCGCAGGCGAACTCTTCGGGCGTGAAGGTGAGCCCGACGAGCGTTGAGTACCCCCCGTAGCTGCCGCCCATGATCGCGACACGGTCTTCGATCGCGACACCCTCTTCGACGGCCCAATCGACGGCGTCGAGTAGGTCGTCGTGCATCTTGCCGGCCCACTCGAAGTTGCCGGCGTTGATGAAGTCTTTGCCGAAGCCCGTCGATCCGCGGAAGTTGACGGAGAGGACGGCGTAGCCGCGGTTGCTGAGCCACTGGTGGTAGCTGCTGTACCCCCACTGGTCGCGAGCCCAGGGCCCGCCGTGCACGAGGAGAACCATGGGGAGCGCTTCGTCGGGTCGCGCGTCGCCGTCGGTGTCGCTCCACGCGGGGAGCGTGAGGTAGCTAACGAGGTTGAGCCCGTCGCGGCTCTCGATCACGGTCGGGTGCATCTTCGCCAGAGGCAGGTCTTCGAGCGCGGGGCGGTTGCTGAAGACGTACTCGGCCTTCTTCGCTTCGCGGTCGTATATCCAGTACTCGACGGGTCCGTCGTCGCGGACATAGGCAAGCGTCCAGACGGAATCGTCGGCGACGCGGCTTGTGATGCTGACCTCGCCGTCCTGCACAGTGCGGAGGTATTCGATGTCGTCTTTGATGGACTCGTCGAGAATCTCCCATTCGGTGCGCATGTAGTTGGCGGCAACGGCCTGCACGTCGCCCGTCGCGGGGTCGGAGAGAGCGCCCGAGACATCTGCTTTGCCGTGCTCGAAGAGCAGGTCGGTCTGACCGGTCTCCATGTCCCTCGCGAACAGGGCAGCGGTGTTGCCCGTCCTGCTGTCGATGATGTAGAGCGTGTCGCCCGCGGTGTTGAAGCCGACGATCTGCGTGGTCAGCGCGTCTTCGTTCGGAACGTTGAGATAGGGCTCCTGCGAGATGGTGTCGCTTTCGACCTCGAAGTAGCTGACCGACCCGTCGCCCTCGTAGCGGGCAGCGAAGCGAACAGCGAAGTTGTCGTCGGTGTTGAACCCGATGTAGCCCTCGTTCTCCAGCACGAGCTCGGAGTCGCCGGTGGTGACGTCAACCTTGTGGATGTCGAAGAGCTGCGGGTCGCGGTTGTTGACGCCGACGAGGATGTGGTTTGGGAAGTTCTTGCTGGTCTGCTGGATCTGTGCGCGAGCGCCGTCGTAGGGGGTGAGCTCGATGCGTTCGTCGGTTTCGAGGTTGACCGAGTAGGCGTGGAAGTTCTCGTCGCCGCCCTTGTCCTGCATGTAGATGATGTGCGAGCTGTTCTCGGCCCAGAAGTACTGACGGATGCCGCGGTAGTCGTCGTTGGTGACAGCGACCGCGTCGTCGAGGTTGTCGATGGGTGCGACGAAGACGTTGAGGACGCCTTCTCTTGGTGCGAGCCAGCTGACGTGCTTGCCGTCGGGGCTTGCGCGGAACGAGGCTTTCTCGGGGTTGCCGAACAAGACGCCGCGCGGGATGACCTGGACATCCTCGGGGCCCTTCATTGCGACGGGCTCACCATTTGAGCTGGCGGGCGTGCCCGATGCGGCGCCGACGGTGAAGCCGATCGCGAGGCCGGCGGCTGCGGTGAGAATCGATTTCGTGTTCATTCTTCTTTCCCCTCTGGGCCCCGCTTATGACTGTCACACCTTCGGGGGCTTTGTGAGTTCATTGTTGCTCTACCACCGGGCTTATGGGCGGCTGCACGAATGCGGCCCCTGGGCGGATTACTCGGATTCCTGATCGCGAGGTTCTGTTTCTTCTGCCGGCTCGGGCAGCTCGCCGCTGGCGATGGCTTTCTTGATTGCCAGATCGCCCAGTCTGGCGAGGACGAGCAAGACCGCGACGGTGATCCCGATACCCACCCATACGAACCAGCCCGGGCGGGCGCTCTTGAGCGCGTCGCCGCTGGTCAGCTCTCCCTCGACGAGATAACCCATGTAGCAGACGGCGGCGGTCCTGGGCAGCATCCCGATGAGCGTACCCATCGCGTAGGGGACGATGTCGACCTTGACGGACGCGAGGACGATGTTCGTGAGCGCAAAGGGCGAGTTCGGCGGGAAGCGAATGAGCGTGATGAACCCGAGCGTGCGCAGAAAGCCCGGGTGCTCGGGGCCGGAGCCGCCGTCGTCGAACCTGTCCGGGAAGAACGAGCGGATAACGACGTTCCACTTGGGGTGTTTTTGGACACCTTTCATGGCGTCATCGCCCGTGATGAAGCGTGCGACGAAGTAGCCGATGAGCGAGCCGCCCAGGAACCCCATGAGTGCGCCGGGGAGACCGAGTGCCAGCCCGAAGGCATACCCGCCGAGAGCGGCTTGCGCGAAGGTGGGCAGGATGGCTAGGCCGCTGGTGATCGCGAAGACGAGGATGTAGATGACGAGCCCGAGTGCGCCGAGGTCAGCAAGGGCCGGCGCGATTTTGGGCGTGAACCCGATGAGCGTGAATCCCCCGATCGCAGGCAGGAATGCCGCGACGGCGGCGGCGGGCCCGGCTCTGCCGAAGTCTGAGAACCGGACTTCCTGCTCCTGCTCGGCAGCGGGCTTGTTCTCTTGTGGATTCTGGTCTTCTTCGGTCATCGCAGTCGAGCTTAGGCGCTGGGGGAAACGAGCCCGGTGAATTCTTGATGCTCGGCGGGCGTTCCTCGGTCTTGGTGATCGCTACAGTGGGTGCGAACACGAGCACCCGCCCGGTGAGAGCCGGGTTCAGGAGCATTGGCGATGATCCCCAAGCCGCCGCCCCGAGAGGGCCAGATCGGTTTTCTGTACTGCCCGCCTTACCGGATCCAGGGCACGTCCGTCGCGGGCGAGTCCACGACGATCATGGTGCCCGAGCTGGATGTGTGTTTCGACATGGGCGCGCCGCTCAGGTGTGCGCTCGCGAGCAAGTTCGTCGCGCTGAGTCACGGCCACATGGACCACATCGGCGGGTTGGCGTACTACGCGAGCCAGCGCCAGTTCCAGGGCATGGGCGAGGGCACGATCGTGTGCGACAAACGCATCGCCGACGATGTGCGCAACATGATGAAGGGCTACAACGACCTCGAGCGCCAGAAAACTCCTTATAAGCTGGTCGAGCTCGACGAGAACGAAGAACTCGAGGTCAAGAACAACATGTTCCTGCGCGGCTTTGCGACGGAGCACACATCGCCCAGCTTCGGGTGGGTGATTGTTGAGAAGCGTTCCAAGCTCAAGCCCGAACTGGTCGGTTTGCCACAGGAAAAACTGCGCGAGCTTAAGGACCGTGGTCAGGAGATCACGATGACGCTCGAGGTTCCCCTGATCGCGTACACGGGTGACACCCTGCCCGGCCCACATCTTGTGCGTGACGATGTGCGCAGGGCTCAGGTAGTGGTCAGCGAGTGCACGTTCTTCGAACCCGACCACAAAGCGCGCGCGAAGATCGGCATGCACCTGCACATCGACGACATCGCCGAGTGGGCGGGTGTGCTTGAGGCGGAGGCGTTGATCCTGACGCATATCTCGCGGCGAACGCACATGACATATGTACGCAAACGTCTGGACGAGGCGCTCTCTGATGATGTGCGCAGCAGGGTGCATGTGCTGATGGACCACCGCGCGTGCAAAGAGCGTTATGAGCAGCAGGCCGAGGAAGCCGAGCGGGGCGGTTGAACGAAAGCCGCACGTTTGAGGCACGGGAATTCACGGCGGATTTGTTGACACACACAAGAGCTACAGGTATTTTTGCTTTGCGGCTCCGTCTGTGGTGAGTGACGGGCCCTTGGTGGTAAAGAGTTGCTCAGTCGGTCTTTGTTGTATACCGAATTCTGGGCTTATTTGAAGACGTCCACGCCGGCATTGCCCGGTGTTTGCCGAGCCTTTGTGTTTCACACGGGCGGAGCGCCGATTCGAAGAGGTTTCGATGGCGACACCAGATATGGCGATCTGGGACGATGCGCTTGTACTCCTGAGAAAGACTCATCCGACGATCTGTCGGCATTGGTTCAACACGCTCGAACCGAGCGGTCTCGAGGGCGGTGTGGTCACCATCGTTGCGCCCTCGCCCACGTACAGGGACTACCTGGAGCGCACGTGCTCGGACGCGTTCGACGATGCGCTGCGCACCGTGACGAGCAGGCTTGTAACCTCGCGCTTCGTCGCTGCGGGTGATGAGGTCGAGAGGCCCGGCACCGAGGAGGAGCAGAGCCGCAGACCCGTCGAGCACCCGGCGCGCCAGTCGAAGCTCGTCAACGGCGACGGCACGCTGCCTTTGAGCCCCGATTACACGTTCCAGCACTACGTCGTCGGGCCCGACAACAGGCTCGCGCACGCCGCGGCGTGCGCTGTCGCCGAGAACCCGGGCAAGGCGTACAACCCGTACTTCGTGCACGGCGATGTCGGGCTCGGCAAGACGCACCTCCTGCAGGCGATCTGCCTTCGCATCCGCGCGAACAACCCGGACGCAAGGATCTTCTTCACGTCGTGCGAGCACTTCATGACGAGGTTCATGGAGGACGTCGCCGCGGGCCGGATGGCTGAGTTCCGCAACCAGTTCCGTGATCTCGACGTGCTGGTGATCGACGACATCCAGTTCCTGGCCAAGCGGGACCGGACGCAGGAAGAGTTCTTCCACACGTTCAACAGCCTGTACCAGCAGGACAAGCAGATCATCCTGAGTTCCGATCTGCCGCCGGAGCAGATCCCAGATCTCGAGGAAAGACTGGTCAGCCGGTTCAAGTGGGGGCTCGTGACGCACATCGCCAAGCCCGGCTTCGAGACGCGATTGGAAATCGTCAAAGAGAAGGCGCGGATGCGCGGGCTCGAGATCCCCGAGAGCGTGGCTGAGCTTGTTGCGACGCGTATCGAGACGAACGTGCGTGAGCTCGAGGGGGCGCTCACGACGATCCAGCTCTACGCCGCGGTGGACAACAACCCGGTGACGCTCGAACTGGCAAGGCTCGCGCTGGGCGAGGATCCGACGCAGGCGTTCAAGCCCGTGACGATCGAGCAGATCGTTGCGCACGTGACGGACTACTTCGGGGTAAGGCTCGCGGATCTTCAGTCGCGCAAGCGGACGCGCACGATCGCGCTGCCCAGGCAAATCTGCATGTACCTGGCGCGCGAGCACACGAGACATTCACTCGAAGAGATCGGCGGCTACTTCGGCGGGCGTGACCACACGACCGTGCTGCACGCGATCCGCACGATCGGCGACCGCCAGGGGCTCGAGTCCGAGATCGCCCAGGCGCTCGAGTCGCTCGAGTCGAAGCTCCGTTCCGGACAGTAATGCTCATTTCATGACAGCTTGAACGCATTGGCGGGTGTGTTGTATAAGCAATCGGTGGCGCTGCGCGATGACATCCTGAATTGGGACGGCAAGTCCGCCGCCGGGATCACAGATACCTACGAGGCGCACGCGAACTCGCGTGGCTTTCTCGGCAGGCTTATCGCGCTCTCGGGCGAGCCGGAGTGCGAGGTCGGCGCGACGTGGCTCGTCAAGCACCACATCGAAGCCGGCGCGAGCATGAACGCGGACCAGACAGACAGGTGGTACGCGCTGGCTCCGGGTCTCACTGAGTGGGGCGCGAAGCTGCACCTACTCCAGTGCATGCCCGCGGTGCCCGTGCCGAGCGGGCACGCGAGACGGATCGAGCGGTGGCTCTCGGCGTGCCTGACGATCGAGCAGAAGTTCGTCCGCGCGTGGGCACTCAGCGGCTACGCAGATCTGGCCCGGGCACACCCCAGATACCACGACCAGGCGATAGACATGCTTGAGGACGCCCGAGAGAATGACCCGGCGGCCTCGGTCCGGGCCCGGGCGAGACAAGTCCTCAAAGCGGGGACACGAGGCTGACCAGATGCGTACACAACATGATCAAAACACGATCAAACTAGCTGGTGGTCGCTGTTGTAGCAATCGACACAGAGTTGTGGATAAGTGGTGCGTATGCCGTCGCTGGCGCTCGGCTGGACTGACGTTTCTGACAGCCAGCCGGGTCGCGCCGGGCCTCTGACCGACAGTGCGCTGGTGTGATGCGAGCGCGATTAACACTCAGCCGACAGATTCCAATGGATTCGCAAGCTCTTGTAAACCCTGCTGCTCGTGCGTGTTGTCCACAGTCCTACTCGGTTCTCCACAAAGCGACACGGCTTATTACTGAGATGATTGATATCTATACATCTCTGAGTAAGAAAGACACGCCTTCGGTTGTCTCGCTCTGAGATCAAATCTCAATCTGCGGTGTGAACGACCAGGGGAGAATTCGAGATCGGCACTGAAATACCCGGATTCAGGTACCCCTAACTTCACAATCCGAAACGGATCGTTATCAGGGTGGCCAAAGTGTGGTCCACTCACGAGTTACGCCGGCGGGCTCGGAAGAACTCGGTCAGCAGCTGGCCCGCTTCCTCGCCCAGCACGCCGGGGATGAGCTTCACGCGGTGGTTGAGGCGGGGATCGGTCGTGAGTTCGAAGAGGCTCCGGCACGCGCCGGCCTTGGGGTCGTCGGCGCCGTAGAGCACCCTGCCGATCCGGGCATTGACGATCAGACCCGCACACATGGGGCAGGGTTCGAGCGTGACGGCGAGTGAGCAGTGGTTGAGCCGCCAGTCGCCCTCGGCCTCGCACGCGGCCTGGATGGCGATCAGCTCGGCGTGGGCGGTCGGGGATCGGTCCTCTTCACGGCGGTTGCGGCCCTCACCCAGGATCGCCCCGGTTTTGGTCTCCCAGACCACCGCGCCGACGGGGACCTCGCCGACGGCCTCGGCCTCGCGTGCGAGCTCGAGCGCGCGGCGCATCATCGCCAGATCGGTGTCGGCCAGATCGGTGTCGGTTGGTTGCGGTTGGTCGGTCACTCGGAGTCGTCCGGTTTGCTGCGCCTGAACCCTCGGGCGACGGCGTCGGCTGGCATGACGATCAGCAGCACAAGGCCCAGCTCGAACAGCAGGTAGAGCGGACCGGCGAGCAGGAACATCGACACCGGGTCCGCGGGCGTGAGGAACGCGCCCAGGACGCAGCAGCCCATCAGGATGTACTTGCGGTAGCCGGCCATCGACTTGCGGTCGATGATCCCTGCCCAGCCGAGCAGCAGGACAACGACGGGCATCTGGAAACCGACCGCGAACCCGATCGCGAAGGTCAGCACGAGTTTGATGTACTCGGTGAGCCGGTAGTCTTGGCTGACACCGCTTGTGCTTTCGTAGAACGAGCCAACGATTTGGGGTGCGCCAGTGCTGTCTAGCGCGATGCAGATGCGTTCCTGCATGAGACGCGAGTTGAACCACTTCTGACCCACCTGCGGGTTGGGCGGGTCGCCGTCGAGCACGGGGATTGTGGGCAGGCTCTGGACAACCTCGGCGGGGACGTCGGCGATGGTCGGTGTTGTGGTGATGTCGCCGACGCCGAGTGTGGATCCGAAGTTGATAAAGAAGGCGAGGACCACGGGGAGCATCACGTAGTACATGAAGATGGTGCCCAGCGTGGTGAGCACGAAACTCATTGGCACGAGCAGGTAGACGAACCGTCGTTCCTGCTTGTAGAGGCCCGGGCTGATGAAACGCCAGAGCTGGATGAGAATCCACCAGCTGCCCAGCAGGATGGTCATCAGCAGGACGACCTTCATGTAGCTGGCGAAGACCTCGACGGGGCTTGTGGCCTGCAGCCTTGGCTGGAGGCCCGCCTCGATCAGGGCGTGCCGGACCGGGACCGTGAGGAAGGCCAGGACGGATCGGCCGACGATGATTGAGAAGATGAGGAAGGGGATTAGGCCCAGGATGGCGACCATGAGCCGTTTGCGGAGCTCATCGAGGTGGTCGCCGAGGGGCATGGTTGCCTCGTCGAGCAGGCCGAATTGGTCGAGCGGGGATCTGATGGGTGTTCTCTTGGGGGTTTGGTGGGTCGTTCTGTGGTTATTCGGTGCTGTTTGGTGCCATCTGGGGGCGATCTGGCGGTAGAACCGTCAGAACCTGCAACAGGTTATGCCTGAGGTGTGACGGGGCGTGCCGGGTGGCGCATCCGGGTGTGTGAAGCAGGCCGATTGAACCGGAGGGTTGGCGTGGAGGAGTCGGATCTTGTACGCCGGGCAGCGGCGGGAGACGCAGCTGCCGCGGAGCAGATCTGGGTGGCTCACCGGAGGTGGATCGCCGCGGTCCTGCTTGCGCACAAACCAAGGCAGACGGATCTCGAGGATCTGCTTCAGGAGGTCGCACTTTCGGTGGTACAGAAGATCAGCCAGCTCGATGACCCCTCGGCACTGAAGCCTTGGCTTCGGATGATCGCGGTTAACACGGCTCGTGCGACGGGCCGGAAGCAGACGCGTCGTCGCGGGCTGCTCAGGCTGGTCAGGCCCGACGTTGCCAGCGAGAGCGTGAGCGATCTGACGACGCGTGAGTGCAAGGAGCGGCAGGCGCGAGCGAGGAAGCTCGGGCTGTTGATCGATCAGCTGCCCGAGAACTACCGCGAGTGCGTGCTGTTGAGGTGCGCACGCGGGATGAGTCATAAGCAGATCAGCGACGTGACGGGTTTGCCTGAGACGACCGTCGAGACACGGATCGCCAGGGGCCGACGGATGCTGAGAGAGCTGGCGCAGAAGCCGGCGAAAGAAAGAGCGGCGATGGTAGAAGCTGTCGCGAGGAGTGAATCATGAACGACCAGGTGCGCCCAGAGCCGACCGATCGGCGCGACGTCCTGATCGGGCGGGTGGTCGACGGCGAGGCAACGAGCCAGGATTGGGAAGAGATCCGCGAGCTGGCGGGCGACGACCAGACGGTCTTCGCCGAGATCGCGGAGTTGCAGGAACTCCGTCGCGAGACGATCGAGTACGTGGAAGAGGCTGGCGATATCGCAAGCCGGGTCGAGTTCCCTTCGCACCTTCACCCGAAGGTGACGCCCGCGGGTCGGATGCGTTTCGTCGGCGTGTGGGGCGGCTGGGCGGTCGCGGCGTTGGTCGCGGTCGCGTGGTCGATCGGGCTGAGGCCCGGTGATCCGCTGATCGTTGGTGATGCGAACTCTGGCACAATGACTGGGAACCTTGGCGGCGCAGTCGCGACCAACGCGAGCGATGCGCTTCAGCAGTACCTGGACCTCGGCAAGGAGTCGGGCACCGTGATCGGCGAGCTTCCCTCGGGCATCGTGCTTGAGAAGCAGCCCCTGGCGGACGGGTCGGGTTACGAGGTGCTCTATATCCGCCCGATTATCGAGCGCACGACGGTGCACAACGTGTTCCGCGAGGTGCAGACCGAGTCGGGTAAATCGCAGATTGTTCCCGCGGCGCTCCCGAAGCCCGCGCGCCAGCCGCAGAGCTGGTAAGGAAAGACACACACCAGAACGAGTGCGCCGCGGCGCGCGGTGATTGAACACACAGGAGAATGTCGATGCGACACACACTTCAGACGAAACTGGCCGTTGCGCTGATCGGCGCCGCGGGCCTCGCGACAGCCGCCTCGGCTCAGTTCGCGACGAAGACAGAACCCAAGACGAAATCCACGACCACCGTGATTGTGACGAACGACGATGGTGCGTATGAGATCAAGATCGAGGACGGCAAGCTGTACAAAGTTGTGGTCGATGGCGAGAAGGTCGATCCCGAGCTCTGCGAACTTGATCAAGAGGGCGGCTTTGTGGTCATCCACCGCGACGGCGACCCGATTGTTGTCGATATCCCGACGATGTCGGCCGGGTTTGGAGTTAGGACGCCTCTCGCGGTGACCAACAGCAGGACGGTGTTCCCGGGCCAGAACAGGTTCAAGGTTGACTCGCCCGCGCCGATTCAGTGGGTGGATGTCCCTGACGTCCCGGGCAACATCTTCTACGACGACGGCAAGGTCACGTGGGGCGGCGATGGTCCTCCCAGGGTCATGGTCGGGATCACCCACGACGAGGTGAACGACAAGCTCCGCCAGAAGTTCGATCTCGATGAGGGCGAGGGCATCTACGTGATCGAGGTCCGCAAGGGGCTCCCGGCCTCGAAGGCCGGCATCAAGTCGGGCGACATCATCATCGAGGCCGGCGGCGAGTTCATCGATGAGCGCAGCGTGCTCGTTGAGGTGCTCGAAGAGAAAGAGCCGGGCGACAAGCTCGAGGTCATTGTGCTCCGCGAGGACGACGACGGCGACATCCTGAAGAAGAAGCTCCGCGTCAAGCTCGCTGAGTACGACAGGATCGCGCTCGGCGGGAACGTGCTTCGAGGTTTCGTTGCGAGGCCCGATGCGCCGGAGGGCCAGTTCGAGTTCTGGGGCGACGACGAGGAATTTATCTTCCCCGAAGGCGAGGGGTTCGAACCGTTCGCCGATTTCGACTTTGAGTTCCCCGAGGGGCACGCCGAGCTTTCACCCGAGGTCCGCGAGGAGATCGAGCGGGCGCTCGAGATCGCACGCGACCAGGCTGCAGAGGCGAAGATCAGGGCGCTGACCATCCGCGACGGCAGGCTCCAGGAGCTCGAGCTTCAGCAGCAGGACATTGCCAGAGCCGCCGAGCAGATCCGTGAGCATGCGCAGCTCTACCGCGAGCATGCTCAGCAGCAGCAGCGCGACATGCAAGAACGCCACGCGCACGAGATCGAGCGGTTCCACGAGCACATGGAGCACCTGCACAACGAGCAGCGGCACATCCACGAGCTCAATATCGCTGAGATCGAGAAGCTCCGTGATCACGGGCTAGCGCACAGCCTCACCATCGAGGACGCCGAGAAGCTCATGGAGCACGGCATCACTCTGGATCTCAATATTGACAATGATCTGGAGCGTCTGCTGAAGCTTGAGTTGAAACTCGACGAGTTGGGCGACAACCAGAAGCTGATCCGTATGCATCCCGAGGGCCGGGCGTTCCTGATCGAGCGTGAGGCTGCTCAGCGTGAGCGTGAGCGGGTGGATCGCCGGGATGAGCTGGACAACCAGTTCTTTGAGCTGCGAACTGAGCGGGATGAGCTGCGCGACCGCAACCGGGAGCTTGAGCGTCGTGTAAACGAGCTTGAGCGGAAGCTCGACATGCTCATGAGAAAGCTTGAAAAAAGCGAGTGAGTAACGGAAAGGGTGCGAGCCCGTTTCCTAGTAAGACCGGACAAGTTGAAGCATCGGGCCGGCGGGCTTCGTGACTCCCCGCTGCCAGCGCCCCTGGCCAGATGCCGGTGATCCTCGTGGGTGTGTATTTGCACACAGCGGGTAATCGCCAGAAGACCGGACCCATAGAGTGCTTTGGCGCTCTCTGGGTCCGGTTTGTATTGCGCATACAGAAAACTGTGCAGAGCCTCGGATTCGGGCAGCCGATGCAGGTGGTTGGCGTATGAGCTATACAGTGCAGAAGGGCCCGAGGGAGAGGGCTCTTGTGAGCATCGCCTGACGGAGCAGCAGAGATGAGCGATATCAAGCCCGACGACCTGACACGCATCAGCGAAGCCCACACGAAGCTTCGCGCCGAGATCGGCAAGATCGTGGTTGGTCAGGAGGAAGTGGTCGAGCAGATGCTCGAGTGCATTTTCAGCCGGGGCCACGCGCTGGTGGTGGGTGTGCCCGGGCTTGCCAAGACGCTCCTGATCTCGACGATCTCACGGGCGCTGAGCCTGGATTTTAGCAGGATTCAGTTCACGCCCGATCTGATGCCCAGCGACATCACCGGGACCGAGGTGTTCCAGGAAGACAAGACGACGGGTCAGCGGTCGCTGATGTTCATCCACGGCCCGATCTTCGCGAACGTTGTTCTTGCAGACGAGATCAACCGCACGCCTCCCAAGACGCAGGCGGCGCTGCTTGAGGCGATGCAGGAGGGGCAGGTGACCGCGGGTGGTCAGATCCACCTGCTGCCGAGCCCGTTCTTCGTGCTTGCGACTCAGAACCCGATCGAGCAGGAGGGGACATACTCGCTCCCGGAGGCGCAGCTGGACCGGTTCATGTACCAGATCAAGATCGGGTACCCGACGGAGCAGGAAGAGCTTGAGATCGTTCGTCGGAGTTCCTCCAAGGCCGAGGTCGTGATCAATCCGGTCATCGGCGCGGACGAGATCGGGACAATGCAGCAGCTGATCCGCCACGCGCCGGTTGCTGACCATGTGATTCGGTACGCGCTCCGTCTCGTGCGAGCGACGAGAAAGCCAAAGCCAGGCGAGGCGGACAACAGGCCGCAGGTCGTTCAGGACTACGTCGGCTGGGGCGCTGGTCCTCGGGCGAGCGAGAACCTGATCCTCTCGGCCAAGGCGAAGGCGATCCTGGCGGGCCAGACGCATGCGGACATCGAGCACGTGCGGGCGGCTGCGTTGCCCGTGCTGCGCCACAGGGTGTTGACAAACTTCAACGCCGAGGCGGACCAGGTGACGTCTGATGACGTGATCAGGCGTCTGGTGGAGGTTGTCGAGGTCGCCGATGAGGACCCGGAGAACCTGAAAGAGGTCGATCGTTTGATCGGATAGTCCCCGGAATCTGCGGGCCTTGGTCCCGATAATTGAACTTGTGTGTCGGATTTTCGGCAGATGGGAACATCTAGGCCGCAGTTGTTGTTCGAACACAGAGCTGGTGGGCCGTGTTGGCCTTGCACTTTGTGAAAAGGGGCAACTTCCATGCTGACCCAGACTGCGGAATACGCGCTACGAGCGATCAGTGCACTTGCAGCACGCAAGGGGCAGACGATCCCGGCGACAGAACTTGCGGAGCAGGCAGATGTGCCCCCTCCTTACCTTGCGAAAATCATGCAGCAGCTTGCATCGACGGAGTTGGTCACCGGACGCCGGGGCATCGGCGGCGGGTACACCCTGAGCGCCGATCCCGAGCAGATATCGGCGCTAGACGTGATTTTGGCGGTTGGCCCGATCCGGGAGCCTCAGTCCGAGGCGCAACTCGAGCGGCTTGGAGACGGCTTCAAGCCTCTGCATATGGCGCTCGGCCGGGCGGCAGCGTCTGTGATCGAGGAGTTCCGACGCGTGAAGATCTGCGATATCGAGCAGGACATCGACGCTATCCGGCGTGACATGACTCCTGGGGATGATGATCCTGCGGTTGTCCAGACGCTAGGGCAAGATAGCCGCAACAGCATCGCGGGCTGATCTCTGAGTATCCATCCCATTCAGGCCAGCCTGTGTTTGGCGGATAGAGTTGGCGCATGAGCGCCGACAATGAAACCCCGGAACCCAATGACATCCACCCGCTGATCCAGCAGCGTCGCGAGAACCGCGATGCGCTGCGTGTCGCGGGGCTTGATCCCTACGGCTCGGGCCAGAGCGGGCTTCTCAGTCTCGCCCAGGCCGCGGCTGTTTACGACGCGTCAGCAGACGAGGATCACAAGGCCAATGGGAAGGAGGAGGGCTTCGAGGACAGGCGTCCCGTTGTGCGAGTCGCCGGCCGGGTGATGCTGAGCCGGGACAACGGGAAATTGATCTGGCTGAACCTGCGTGACGAGTCTGGCGATCTTCAGATCGCTGTGAGCAAGCGCGACTGTGACGAGGCCGGTTTCGCCGCTGCGAAGCTATTGGACAACGCGGACATCGTGATCGCCGAGGGGCCACTGACGAAGACGCGGACGGGAGAGGTGACGGTCTGGGCGTCGCATGTTGTGCCGGCGTCGAAGAGTCTGACCCCACCGCCCGAGAAGTGGGCGGGTCTGCAGGATGTCGAGACGAGGTACCGCAAGCGTTACGTGGATCTGTGGGCGAACCCGGACTCGATGCGCGTGTTCAAGCTGCGCTCTCGGATCATCTCCGCGGTTCGAAGGCTGATGGACGATCTGGGCTTTCTCGAGGTCGAGACGCCGATGTTGCAGACGCAGGCGGGCGGGGCCGCGGCGAGGCCTTTCGTGACGCACATGAACGCGCTCGATATCTCGCTCTCGATGCGCATCGCGCCGGAGTTGTATCTGAAGAGGCTGCTCGTGGGCGGCATGCGGAAGGTGTACGAGATCAACCGGAACTTCCGCAACGAGGGCGTGGACAAGCAGCACAACCCGGAGTTCACGGCGATCGAGGCATACGAGGCGTTCGGTGACTACCACTCGGTGATGGAGTTGACCGAGGCGATCGTGCGCGAGGCCGCGGGTGTTGTGTCTGGTGACAGGGACAACCTTGTGCTGCCGTTTGGTGAGCTGACGATCGATTACGCGAAGCCTTTCGAGCGGGTCACGTACGCGGCGCTGTTCGAGAAGTCGCTCGGGTTCCCGGTGACGGATGTCGCGCGTGCGCGCGAGGAAGCGCAGAAGCGGCACATCAAGACCAGTGCCGAGGACGGCACGGAGCTTGATGATGTCTGGGTCGTGAACGAGCTCTTCGAGGAGGTTGCCGAGAAGTCGCTCGACCCGGAAACGCCGACGTGGGTCATGGATTACCCGGCGTCGCTCAGCCCGCTGACACGTCCCAAGAAGGACGATCCGACGATCGCCGAGCGCGCGGACCTTTTCGTTGCTGGGATGGAGGTCGGGCCTCACTACACAGAGCTCAACGACCCGGATATCCAGCTCCATCGGTTCCAAGAGCAGCTTGTGGGCATCGACGACGAGGAGTCCACGTTCAGGAATCTGGACGAGGACTTTGTCGAGGCGCTGCGCGTGGGCATGCCCCCGGCGGGCGGTATGGGGCTCGGTATCGACCGGCTGGTGATGCTTCTGACCAACAGCCAGACGATCCGGGACGTGATCCTGTTCCCGTTGCTGAAGCCTCAGGACTGACGCAGGACGATCAGTTGTTGTTGTGCGCCTCGAGGAAGAGTTGCTGGAGCTTCTGGTCTTCGATAGGTGAGAGCGCCTTGGCCGCGTCGTCGATGAATTCGTTGCCCTGAAGCGCGAGGATTTCGTCTGCGTTCTCGACCAGGCCCGGGTTGTTCTCGATGACGAAACGCGCGAGCCTGCCGAAGCCCCGGAGAGGCTCGTCGATGCCGCCGCGAACGAGGAATCGCGCCTGGAGGCTGATGACCTCGAGTTCGGTGAGGTCTTTGGGAGCGTTGTTTTTGATGTTCATCATCATGGTCTGGGTGTAGTCGTTTGCGATGAACTGAGACATCTGTACCATTTCGTCGGTGAGCACGCCTTGGGTTTGTACCCATGAGATCAGGCCGGTGGGCTGTGTGAGCGATGAGGTCACGTTTGCCAGCGAGGTGCGGGTGGCCTCGTCTTCGACGTCGAATTTTGGGATGAGTGTTGTGATGGCATCGATGCACTGACGCGGGTACTTGTGCGCGACGACTTCCATCTCTTCGCTGCGCTCTTCGAGGATGACATCCAGGAACTCCCAGAGCTCTTCGTCGATGAGTGGGTTGTTCTTGAGTGCAGCGATCTCGAAGTGTTTGGTGGGGCCAGTGATGGTGCCGTCGTCGTTGACGGTGTAGATCGATGTGTACTCGACCGAGGTGGGGTTGAACTGGTTGGTTGGTGCTTCTGGTGGCTGCTGGACGCGCTCTGAGGGCGGGATGTACTCTGGGCGTTCGGGCTTGGGCGCGGTAGGGGGCAGCGTGAGCTGCGCGGAGGTGGTACCCGCGGTTGCGGCGAGGGCGATGATGAGCGGTGTAGCGAGGCGGTGCATGTGACTCTCCGGTTCGTGACTCGTGTGAGGGTTGTCGTTTAGGGATGATAGAACCGCCGGGCGGTCTTGGTTGCGTTGGCGCGGGGCTTGGACCTACTCTCGGACCATGAGTGCATCCACGACGGATCGAGCCGAGATCGCGCGCCAGATTGCTGAGCTGTCTCTCCTGAGGGGGACGTTCACGCTGCGTTCGGGGCGGACGAGCTCGTATTACCTCGACAAGTACCTGTTTTCGACCCGGCCCGAGGTTCTGGGCCCGATCGCTGAGCTGTTCAGACAAGCGATCGAGCGGGTCGAGGCGGAGACGGGTAAGACGGCGGATCGGCTCGCGGGCGCGGAACTCGGCGGGATCCCGCTGGTGTCGGCGACGAGCCTTGCGACCGGCAAGCCCTGTGTGTTCATCCGGAACCAGAAGAAGGACTACGGCACGGCGAAGCAGCTCGAGGGCAAGCTCGAGGCGGGCGAACGGGTGATCATCGTCGAAGATGTGGCGACCACCGCCGGCCAGACGATCGAGGCGTGCAAGACCCTCGAAGAGCAGGGTGCAAAGGTGCTCGCGGCGATCGTGGTGATCGATCGGCAAGAGGGCGCTTCAGAGAACATGGCACAGGCGGGATATCGGATGGAGAGGCTGTTCACCAAGGCGGATCTTGGGATCGATGAGTAAGCGAATCGGTCTGTGCGCGGTGTGTGTCGCTGGCTCACTTATGGTCGGGTGTGCCTCGATAGCGCCGGTGTCTGCGGAGCACATGCCGGTTGAAACAAAGCCTGTCGAGGTGGAGCGGGACAATCTCGCGCTGACGTACGAGGGGCGGGGGATAGTCACGCAATACATCGGTGACAACGGGCCGACGGTGCTGATCATCGGTGGGATTCACGGCTCGGAACCCGAGGGCCTTGCGCCGGCGCTCGCGCTGATAAAGGAGATGCGCGCAGAAGAGCTTGCGGTACGCGCGGTCGTTGTTGAGGACATGAACCCGGACGGCTCTGTGAAGCTCTCGAGGTACAACTCGCGAGGTGTGGACCTGAACAGAAATTGGCCCGCGTCGAACTTCAGCCCGGGGTTTCGGCACGGCGAGGAGCCGTTATCTGAGATCGAGACGGCGCACTGCTTTGCGTTGATCCAGGAGATCGAGCCTGAGCTTGTGATCGTGCTGCACTCGATCCATTCGGGGCCCTTCGTGAACTACGACGGCCCGGCGTTGTCGTATGCGGAGGCGTTCGCGACGGCGGCGGATATCGCCGATAGATCGCGAAACTGGCGACTGCAGGCGGATATGGGGTATCCCACGCCCGGCTCGATCGGCTCGTACGTGGGCGAGGATCTCGGAATCCCGATTCTCACGATCGAGTTTGATCGCGGCCACGAAGAGGGCGGGGCTGCCGCGGCGTTGCTCGCCGGGGTGAGGGCTTCGATTGGTGAGTTGATCGCGGGTCGTTAGCTTGAGATTTCAGCGAGCTTGCGCGCCATTTCATGGTTGAGCGCGTGTCCTGATTTCGTTGCTGTGACCTTTCCGATCAGTGGCGCGCCAGCGAGCGCGAGGTCTCCGATCAAATCGAGAAGCTTGTGCCGCGCTGGCTCGTTGTCGAAGCGGAGTTGGTTGTCGATTGGTACGCCGCGTTCGTCTAAGACGAGCAGGTCTCTGGGCGTGAAGGCGGTGAAGAGACCGAGCGATTGCATCTGCTCGGCTTCGTGCTCGAAGGAGAACGTGCGGGCGGGTGCGATGTTGGTGATGAAGTCGTCGGGGCTGCCGTCCCAAGTCGCGGCCTGGCGCTCAAGCGGCGAGTTGCTTCCCGGCTCATAGATGTACGTGTACGAGGCTGACTGCGCGGGTTCGATTGTGATCGAGGCATCGCCTTGTGAGACCGAGATTGTTTCGGTGATTGTGATCGGCTTAGCCGCACCTTCGAGTTCGGTAGTTCCCGCGTTTGTGATCTCGCGGACGAAGGAGAGTGCGGAGCCATCGTCGATTGGGACTTCGCCCGGGTCAGCCAGCGTGATGGTTGCGTCGGTGATGCCGAGTGCGGCGAGTGCGGCGAGGAGGTGCTCGGTCGTGGTGGCGAGCGCGTTGTTGATCGCAAGGCAGGTATGGCGTGCGGGGAGATGCTTGAAGGCATCGATTGGAGAAATTGATAAATGAGCGATATGTGTGGGGATTCGAGTGCTTTTGTGCTCGAAGGCGATTCCCTCGCCCTCGGATGCAGGTGTGATGACGGCGGAGGATTCGGCGCCGGTGAATAGACCGAGACCGTTAATCGAGACGGTTCGTGCGACGGTGCGCCGGTTCATGACTTCTTCTTGCGGGACTGGTTGGCGAGTCTGGTGAGAGCGGCGAACTCGCGGAAGGCTTGGCCTCGTTCTTTGGCGGGGCTGCCGACATAGATCGCGCCGGGTGGGACATCGCCCAGGATGCCGCCTCGGGCTGCGAGTTGTGCGCCCTTGCCGACGGTGATGTTGTCGGCGATCCCGGTTTGTCCGCCGATGATGACGTTGTCTTCGATGATTGCCGAGCCTCCCACGCCGACGAGGCCGCAGATGACACAGTGCTTGCCGACGATGACGTTGTGCCCGACCTGGACGAGGTTGTCGATCTTTGATCCTTGTCCTATGCGGGTGACGCCGAACTTGGCTCGGTCGATCCCTGTGTTGGCGCCGATCTCGACGTCGTCTTCGATAACGACGGTGCCGACGTGGGGGAGCCGGGTGTGCACTCCGGTTTCTTTGTTAGATATATAGCCGAAGCCCTCACCGCCGATGACTGTGTTGGCGCCGACTCTGCAACGGGCGCCGATGGTTGTGCCGAGGCTGATGACCGCGCCGGCGTCGATGCGGGTTTTTTCGCCGATCGTGACGTTCTTCTCGATCACAGCGCCGGGTCCCACGGTGACGGACTCGTGTAGGTCCGCGGATTCGTGGATGACGGCTGTGGGGTGGATGCCTGTCTCGGGTTCCCCGAAGCGCTGCTTGCGGAGTGCTTTGAGCAGACCGACGAGCGATTGATCGGGGTCGTCGACCTTGATGACGGCTTTGCCTTCGAGATCGGGCAGTTCGATTTCGTTTGCAACGAGCAGCGCGCCGGCTTCGGATTTCTCCGCGGCGTTCGTGTACGCGCTCGTGCGGACGAAGCTCAGGTCGCCCGGGCCCGCGTTCTCGAGCGACTCGATGCCGGTGAGGCGGGTATCTGTAGGGCCCGTGAGGTCGCCCCCGAGGAGAGCGGCGAGGTCGCCCGATGTGATTGAGAGCTCGTCAGTGTTGGTCATTACTTGCCCGCGTTGAACTCGTTGTTGAGCATGGTCAGGAGTTCATCGGTGATATCAACGGTGTCGTTGGCGAAGAGGATTTTCTTGCTCTCGAGCGCGGCGGACTGGGCGGCGCGGTTGGTTTCCGAGAGTACGAAGACGCGGTCATCGACGAGGACGATGTCGATGCCGTCACGCTGGGCGATTTGTTCGGCGCCGGCTTCGATGCGGTCGAACATGCGCTTAAAGAGCTGTGCCTGCTCGAGGTCGGAAGCCTGCTGGTACATTTGCTGAAGGGCTTTGAATTCGCTATCAAGTCTGACCTGGTCGGTGAGTTTGTTGATGCGTGCGTCCTGGTCGTCGTCTGGTATGAGCTCGAGTTCCTCGGCGATGCTCGTGATACGCGCCTGGATGGCCCGAAGATCTTCCCGGCGCGTGTTCTGCTTGGCCTGGAACTCTTCGGACGGCACCTTGAACTCGTCCATCTCAGCTGAGAGCCGATCGATATCGAGGACGGCGACGGTTGTGGGCGCGAGCCTGCTCGAGGCGATGCCCGCGCCGAGAGCCGCTGCGAGCGAGGCGATGATGAGCAGGCTAACTGCCGCTGCGAGCGTTTTGGTGTTGGATGTCATGTGCGCACTCCGTTGCTGATTGGTGAGTCGAGCGTTCCCGCTGTGTTGGATTGTACCGGGGCTGATGGGCTGTGTTTCAGCCTGCGGTCTTCAGTAGGGGAGGTCGACGTCGAAAGTGAAGAGGCGTCTTTCGTCGGTGTCCTCTTTGACGATGGGGAAGCCGAAGTCAAAGGCGAGCGGTGCGGGGCTGAGCTGCGGGATGTAGAGCCTGAACCCGACGCCTGCGCTGACGCGGTAGTCGTCGAACGTAAACCTCTCGGCGACGGTGCCCGTATCCAGGAAGAAGGCGAGGGCGAGGCTCTCTTCGAGGAGAGGCTGTTGGAGTTCGGCGCCCCAGTAGAAGCTCCACGTGCCGCCGATGGGGTCTTCGCTGGGCTGGCCGTTATCGTTGCGGACGCCTCGCGGGCTGACGGTTCTAAAGTCGAAACCTCGCATGCTTTTGCCACCCAGGTAGAAGCGTTCATAGATGGGTGTTTCACCCATGCCTTGTGGGATGTAGTTTGCTCGCGTGGTGAGTCTGAGTACGGTCTTCCGGTTGAGGTAATCCTCGGCGAGCGAGAGGAACGCGGTGTGTTCGGCGTTGATCTTTGTGAAGTCGAAATCACCTCCGAAAGCGCCAACCTGTTCGACGCCCAGATCGATGATCGAACCGCGGGTCGGCCTGAAGCGTTCCTGGAGTGGGACTGTGTTTCTGCGGAGGCCGAACCCGACGCCGGAGATGTGGCTGGTGCCTTCGACCGCGAAGAGGTCTGTGGTGCCGTCTTCGTCGATATCGGATACGTCGACAGATTGGTATCTTGTGTCGAGCGAGCCTCTCCACCGTTCACCGAAGAGCCTTGTGACAGCCCCGTTGATTCCGGCGCGGTCCTCGTCGTACTCATTGAAACGGCGTGTGCGGATGCTGGCGCTGGCGCTGCCCCCGATGGGTGAGTCGTTGATCGAGTTGTCTCGCAGGGAGATCGCGTACGCGCCGACCTCGGTGCCCGGGCTGGCTTCGATGGAGAAGGTCTGGCCTCCGCCTCGGAAGCTCTTTCCTGAGAAGAAGTCGCCGACGGAGTCGGGCGTGTCGGTGATGTCGAAGTTGCGCTGCGTGAAGCTGAGCCGGCCCGCGAGGCCCGAGTCGGAGTTGATCGCGGCGCCGAAGCCGAAGGAGCCGGTGTTGTGTTCGTTGACTTCGATGAGCAGGTCGCGGTGTGTGGGCTGCGCTGGGTCTGGGCGCAGGATCGCGGTTCTCGGCGGCTTGTTGCGGATATCGAAGAGGCCCGACCCGGTCAGGATCCGCTGGGTTCTTTGGACAGCAGGCTCGTCGAGCGGCCGATCGGGGCGGACCTGCACGTTCTTTCGGATCTCTTCGTGCCTGGTGGTCGAGTTGCCCTTGATGTCGACGAGGCCGAGCCGGAACCGCTGGCCCTGTGAGATGCCGAGTACGAGGTCGACGACGGGTCGGTTTGTGTCGCGTGTTTCCTGTCGCTGGACGCGCGCGTCGGTGTAGCCCATTTGGCCGTAGGCGGATTCGACTATTTCGACCGCTGCCTCGACCTTGACGGCGCTGTATGTGTCGCCGGGTTTCATGTCGATGAGCCCGATGATCTGATCTGCAGCGATGACGGGCCCGGTTGGCGCTTCGTCCGCGTAGCGCGCGACGACGCTTCTGAGTGTGTAGAGCGGTCCTTCCTGGATGTAGAAGGTGACGATGGCTTCGCGGCTGTCGGGGCTTGTCTGGACAAGGCTTCCGACGCGTGCGTCGAGGTAGCCCCTGTCTTTGTAGTAGCGCGCGAGTGCCCGTTCGTCGGCGCGGAGCACGGTGTTGTCGAGCGGGCCGCGGTTGAAGATGAGCCCAGCGGTTGAGGTTGTGATCTGCCGCTTGAGTTCGCTG
This sequence comes from Phycisphaera sp., assembly GCA_003712165.1. Lineage (GTDB taxonomy): Bacteria > Planctomycetota > Phycisphaerae > Phycisphaerales > UBA1924. The sequence continues at coordinate 18,472 of RHLH01000001.1, read as the reverse complement.
TTGCTGAACGAGTCGTTGCCGTCGAACCGGATGTCGGTGATTTTGGTGCGGAGTCCTTCGCGGACCTCGAAGAGGACGATGCCTGTTTCGAGGAGTTCGTCGAGGTTGACGTCGACGCGCGCGAGGTGGAAGCCTTTCTCGCGGTACATATCTTCGATCGCGCGGGCGGCACGGTCGAGCTCGAACTGATCTACCGGCGTGCCGGCGAGGAAGTCGATCACGTCGGCGATAAGGGCGGTTCGGATGCGCCGGTTGCCTGTGACCTGGACGTCTTCGATGATGGGCTGGCGCTGGAGTCTGAAGGTGATGTCGAGTGTGCCGTCCTCTCGTTCGGCGATGAGATGCTCGACGCTCTGGAATCGGCCGAGCCTGTTGAGCCTGACGATGTCGTCGGCGACGATGCGCTCGGAGTACTCGCGGGAGCCCTTGCCGGTACGGACTTGGTTGGTGACGAGTTGGAAAGTGGCGCCGTCGGCGGGATAGAACTCGGTTTGCCCGGGCTCAGCGACGAGGAATCTGACCGAATTGACAAACCTGCCGTCGTAAGGCCCCTCGGGCTGGGCCGGGATGCCGACGGCGGGGATGAGTTCATCGTTTTGCGCGTGCGTTCCGGGTGCGGCGAGGCCCGCGACGAGGGCCAGGGCGAGGCACGGCACGGTCGCGGGGCGGCTGGTCGGGTTGGCGATTTTGAACAACACGTGTCAGGTGCGGACGATAGCCGCGCAGAGGGTGAGGCACAATCAAGGCAGGGGCTCGCCAACCACCCCACAACAGGGTATTTGCTGCCATTTTGGGTCAACTATGTGGGTGATGAAGTCGTCCTGTTGATAGGGAAAGCCCCGGGTTCAACGGGCTAGAGTCGCACCCGAAGCAGTGGCTTGTTTTGAAGCAGAGAGGCGGATTCGTAGCAGTGGACCCGAGGCTGATGTTGTTGCTCAAGGCTCGGCGGGTCGTGTTCGCGATTCTGGCGGTGCTCAGCACGGTTGCTGCCCTGGCGCTCGTTTACGCGGCGTTCGGAACGACGGGGTCCGGTCTGACGCCGACGGCTGCTCTGGTTGGGATCTTTGTGCTCTTGGTTTTTCCCGCGATGACGGTCTGGGCGTGGGCGTGGGACCGGAGCGTACGGAAGCGGGTTGGGGGCGCGGCTGAGCGCCAACGCAAAGTTGTGGCGGTTGGACACACGGGCGGCAGGCAGGTTCGTGCTTCTCACGTGGAGGCCAAGCCCGGCCGGGATGCGAAGGAATCGGAGTCATTCAGCCGGTGATCGGCGCGACTCTTCCTGACATGCCGGCGTTCTGTTCGAATTGGTGCGCGACGCGGAGCAGGACCGATTCGCTGAGCGCATCTCCGACGAACTGGATGCCGACCGGGAGCGAGTGATCGCCCGCGGGGACGAAGCCCGCCGGGACCGAGATCGCGGGGAGACCTGCGAGATTGGCGCCGACGGTCATGATGTCCTGCTGGTAGACCTCGGTCGGGTCGTCTTGTTTCTCACCGATGCGCCACGCGGGTCCGAGGGCGGTGGGTGTTGCGACAGCATGCGCCCCGATGACTTTGAAGATGGCGTCGTAGTCTGATTTGACGAGTCTTCGGACACGCTGCGCGTTGATGTAGAGCTCGTCTGCATAACCGGCGCGGAGGACGTGTGTGCCCAGCATGATGCGGCGCTGGACTTCGGGGCCCAGTGCTTCGGTGCGCGATTTGGTGTAGAGGGTTTCGAGGTTGTCGGTGTCGGCGAACTGGGCGCGGTAGCCGTAGCGGACGCCGTCGTACCGGGCGAGGTTTGACGAGGCTTCAGCGGTTGCGATGGTGTAGTACGCGGCGATCGCGAGTTCGGCGTGCGCGAGATCGACGTCGATGAGTTCTGCGCCCATGTCCGCGAGGACCTTGCATGACATGCCGAACACGAGGCGGGTTGCGGGGTCGATGACATCGGAGCGGGCCTGGTCGGGGACGGCGATCTTGAGGCCTTCGAGCGGCTTGTCGAGGTCGGCGAGCACATCGCCCGTAGGCAGATCGATGCAGGTCGAGTCGTTAGTGTCGGGGCCCGCGATGGACTGGTAGACCGCTGCGGTGTCGGCAACGGATCTTGAGAGCGTGCCGATCTGATCGAGGCTTGACGCGTAGGCGACGAGTCCTGAGCGAGAGATCCGGCCGTAGGTTGGTTTGAACCCGACGATGCCGCACATAGAGGCGGGGAGCCTGACAGAGCCCCCGGTGTCGGAGCCCAGCGCGACGGGGACGAACCCTGCGCTGACGGCGGCGGCGGACCCCGACGACGAGCCGCCCGGGACGCGGGAGGTGTCCCACGGGTTGTGTGTCGGCGTGCTGGCGGAGAACTCCCCAGTCGAGCCCATGGCGAATTCGTCGAGGTTGGCCTTGCCCACGATGACCGCGCCGGCTTCTTCGAGCCGCTGTGTTGCGGTTGCGCTGTAGGGGGATTCGAACTGTTCGAGGTACTTCGAGGCGCAGGTGGTGGCGCCGAAGTCGGTGCAGATGTTGTCCTTGAGCGCCACGGGCACGCCCGCGAGGGGGCCGATCGCCTCGGGGGGTTCACCCGCGGCGATGCGCTTGTCGATCTGGCGGGCTCTGTCCAGGGCGCGGTCGGCGCAGAGGCTGATGAAGGCGTTGATGTTGCAGTCGTTGGCTTCGATGCGGTCGAGGGTTTCGCGCGTCAGGGCCTCGGCGGTTGTTTCGCCCGAGGTGAGAGCGGAGCGGATAGAGGGGATGGATTGGGATTCAGGGTTCACGAGGGGAGGGTAGGGCGGTGCCGCATTCGGGGCAGGTTGACGTGGGGAGGTTCAGTGTGGGGTAGTTGCAGGCTGGGCAGCGAGAGCTGTCGTGCTTTGGCCAGAGTTTGCGGGCATAGATGAGTGTGAAGAGCCACCTAGGGAGTAACAGAAGAAACCACAGCTCTCCGAGCAAGTGTATCGGATCAATGATTAGCACCTTATTTGGTTTCGAGGTAATTGCTGGATTTGATGTGATTACCGAAGTGAGGTCCAGTTCAGAACGATTGAAAAGGGTGGCCTCGTGAGCGGTAGCGGTTTCGGGTGATGTCCATACTTGCCTGTACTTCGAGATTGTGTTCTCTAGGTCTTCGGCCGCATACTCGCCCTTGGAGACCCATTGCAGCTTTGTTCCATACGACTTCATCACGATCGGCGAGTAGAACAAGCCGAATCGACGTTCGCGGCCGTTATGCATCGTGAACACCGCGACCACGGTGTTCCAGTTAAGAGCTGAGCTAGCGAATCCGCTTTCAATTTTTGCTGCTTGCAAAGTTTGGTCCACGTCGACATAAAAGAGAATGTGTTCGCTGCCGAACCAGTCGTACATCCTTGGGTTGGCCCTAACAACCGGCGCGGCAACTGACATGATCAAGCCGCGACGAGGGCGGTCAGTATTGATTGTTCCGATGACAATAAAGAGAATGGCCGCCGGCGGAATCAACCATCGCAAAATCGGATGGAAAAGCAGGCGCATCACACCAACAAGATACGTTCAGCTAGTTGATTGTGTTGCCGCATTCGGGGCAGGTTGTTGTGCTCAGGCCCTTGAGTTCGTAGGCGCACGCGGGGCATTGGCTTTTGGCTCGCCGGCGCTGAGCAGGTGTGAGGCGCTTCCAGATTGTCCAGCGGGGGATTGCGGTGAGGGAGATGAGGTAGGCGATGAGTGTGAGGAGGAAGAGGAAGTCGTGGATGATCGCTGGATACCAGGGAGTCCACTGCACCTTTGGGATTGGGTCGTATAAGCCGCTGTTGTTCGGTGGATTCTGCGTGTTGAATGCGTGACAGGCTTCCTCGACTGTGAGCATCGGGACATCGCTGTAGGGGAGCACTCGCTGTGAGTATGTCTGTTTAATTAGCATAGAAGCGAGCAGTCCGAATTCGTCGATTCGCGCGTGAAAATCCAGAAAGCCGGCTGCCTCTACAGACTCAACAAAGCCAGGGCTTTGAAGCAGAGACGTGTCCACAACTCGGAGTCCAGAAGCATCTCTGATTGCTATTTTATGTGGGGCAAGACCGTCACTGTGAATGCGCAAGCCGCTAGTGCTCCTGAGTGGGTTTCTTCCATTGATCAAATGGTAGAAAGGCCGGTGCACGTGGCGATTCGCCCAGTATTGGTCATCGAATCTCCAAGCGTAGAAGATTGAGTTCACCTTGTGACTTAACAACCACCCACCCAGCACGATGGTGAGCAACACGAAGACCGTGGGTGTGCGCAGCGTCTTGATCACGTCGTTTAGTATGACGGATTGAGAGGGCTGGCGGTTCGGATTGTTTGCGAAGGCCTTGGCTTCTTGAGGCGGTCGGTTGCGTCACTGCAGATTGACAGGCATCACGACGTAGAGGAAGTCGCTTCCCGCTTTGAGCAGGCCCGGTTTGTTGGTGGACTTGAGCTCGATGATGATGTCCTGCTCGGGGACGACGCGGAGGGCTTCGGCGATGAACTGGGGGTTGAAGCCGATCTCGACGTCGTCGCCGTCGTAGCTGGGCATGTCGACGTTGATGGTTGCTTCGCCGACCTCTGGTGCGCGGCTTGCGAGTTCGAGCTGCTTGGAGCTGCCGTTGAAGCTCATGCGGACGCCGCGGGACTCTTCGTTGGTGAGCAGGGCGGCTCGCTTGACGGCAGAGCCTAGGACGGACTTGTCGAAGGTGGCCTTCTTGTCCTGGTCGCTCGGGATGACGTCTTCGTAGGGGGGGAAGGTGCCCTCGACGAGGCTCGTTGCGAGCGTGGCGCGGGCGCCCTCGCCGTCGGACTCGGAGCCTCCGATCGCGAAGACGGCCTGGGTCTCGGTGACGGCGATGGTGATCGATTCTTCGGGGTCGTCGGCGAGCTTCTGGATGAGGTTGAGTGCCTTGGAGGGGATGATGCAGCTTGCGGGGGGGCCGTCGTTGTTGCCGCCTGGGACGGAGCCTCTGCAGAGTGCGAGTCGGCGGCCGTCGGTGGCGACCATCTCGAGCTTCTTGCCGTCGCGCTTCATGAGGACGCCGTTGATGGCGTAGCGGGTGTTTTCGCGTGCGGCGGCAAAGATGGACTTGTTGATGAGGCTTGAGATGACACCCGATTGGGCGGTGAAGACGTCCTTGGGCTTGGGTCCCGTTTTGCCTGAGGCGATGTCGGCGAAGGAGGGGAGTTCGGGGAATTCCTTGGCCGGGTAGCCGTAGACGGTGAAATGGGCGTCGGCGCCCTTGATGTGGCAGGTGTCGCCGTCGGTTTCGATGGTGAGGGTTGGCTCGTTGTCCTCGGCCCCGACGATCTGTCGGAGCTTGTCGGCTGGGACAAGGGTGTCGCCTGCTTCTTCGACCTGGACAGACATGGTTGAGATGCGGACGGAGGCCTCGCCGTCGGTTGCTTCGAGCAGGAGAGACCCGGCTCCGGAGTCGCCTTCGGCTGTGAGCTTGATGCACGCGAGCTGTGGCTTTGGGGAGCGTGTATTGACGACGCCCGAGACGACGCTGACGGCTTCAAAGAGCGCGTTCCGATCGCAAACGACTTTCATAGGATCTTTCCCCGGAAAGAGATACAGCGGCGGGCCCATCGGAACCCGTCGTGGTTCTGGGGGAAGTGTACCCCTTGATGGTGTGTGCGGGAAGATTTGGGTGTGAGCCCGGAATTTGCTGGGGAAATGGTGTGGGTTGGGGGTCTCCGGCTTGCCCGGGGCTGGGCTGGGCGTGATACTCCGGTGGAGCCGCGGGCCAGGCTTGTTGTGGTTGGCAATTCGCGGCGGGGCGTGGTCGATTTCATCACTGTTGACGGCTTTGGCTGTAGCACCTCTCGTGGGGCTCCTGGCGGGGCCGGGACGAGGGGTGCGGTTGGCTTTTGGTGCAGGGTGAACCCGGGTGGGCGGATGGTGCCGCGGCTCGGTTATTAGAGAGGAAGGTTCGGCGATGTCACTTGAAGCAGCGGTTCATGCGCAGGCGATTGAACTCGACCGGATGTCACTTGAGATGTGTGCGGCAGCGGGGAGCGGCCACCCGACGACGGCTCTGAGCCTCGGCCAGATCGTCACGGTGCTGATGTTCAAGTCGATGCGGTGGAGCCCGGACTACCCGGATTACCCGACGAGCGACAGGCTTGTGCTGAGCGAGGGGCACGCGGTCCCGATCGTGTACGCCGCGGCCTGCAAGCTTGGGGTGGTTGTGAACCAGAACGGTGAGCAGCGGAAGCTGACGGTTGACGACGCGATGACGCTCCGCGAGGGCAGCTCGCCCCTGGACGGTCACCCGAACCCGCAGGAGGGCTTCCCGTTCTTCGACGCGGCGACCGGTTCGCTGGGCCAGGGGCTCTCTATCGCAGCGGGCGTTGCGGAAGCGGCGCGGATGGACGAGATCGATAAGCGTGTGTATTGCATCATCGGCGATGGTGAGGCCCGCGAGGGCCAGATCGCTGAGGCGATGGACACGATCGTTGAGCGCGGCCTGACGAACGTGCTCCCGATCTTCAACTGCAACGAGTTCGGGCAGGCCGACCGGGTGAGCCACCAGCAGTCGCCCGAGAAGCTTGCCGAGAAGCTGACGGCGTACGGGTTCGACGTCACGACGATCGACGGCCACGCGCCGGAGCAGATCATCAAGGCACTCGACGCGTTCGCTGAGCGTTCGACAGGCAACGGCGCACCGATGGCGATCGTCGCCAAGACGGTCAAGGGTTGGGGCGCACCGTCGATCCAGGGCGGCGGCTGGCACGGCAAGCCCCCGACCGGCGATGCGCTCGACAGGGCGCTGGCCGAGATCGACGAGAAGCGCCTCGAGCTGACGAGTTCGCTGAGCTCGACCGACGGGTTCGAGATCCAGCCCCCGGCGCAGGCGCCGGCGGGCCCGGGCGAGCTTGAGGATCTGCCCGGGTTTACCGAGTCGATGCGCCAGTACGATATGGAGAGCCTGCTGCACACCGGCAAGCTCGCGACCCGCAAGGCGTACGGCGTAGCGCTTCGTGCCCTTGGGCATGCGGGCAAACAGGTTGTTGTGCTCGACGCGGATGTGAAGAACTCGACGTTCGCCGAGATGTTTGCCAAGGACTCTGATCTTGCGGATCGGTTTGTTGAGTGCAAGATCGCCGAGCAGAACATGGTGTCTATGGCTGCGGGCATGGCCAGCGCCGGGAAGATCCCGTTCGTGTCGAGCTTCAGTAAGTTCCTGACTCGCGCGTACGACCAGATCGAGATGGCGATCTACTCCGGCGCCAACGTGAAATTCGTTGGCTCACACTCAGGCGTGACGCTCGCTGCCGACGGCCCGAGCCAGATGTCGCTTCCTGACGTCGCGTGGTTCCGCTCGTTTGCGACGGCGAAGAACCAGCAGGGCAACCCGGCGTGCTACGTGCTCCAGCCTTCGGATGCGTACGCGGCTTATGCGCTGACGCAGGCGATGGCCGAGTACGAGGGCGCGTGCTACATGCGGACGGTTCGCCCGGACACCGAGTTCATCTATTCGGATGACACGGCGTTCAACCTGGGCGGCATGGAGGTGCTGACCGAGGGCCGGGACATCGCGATCTGCGCATCGGGCTACATGGTGCACGAGGCGAACCGCGCGGTAGACCTGCTCGACGAGGCGGGTGTGAGCGCGACGCTTGTTGATATGTACTCGTTGCCGTTCGATGAGGACAAGCTGATGGACATCCTCTCGCAGAACAACGGGTACGTGATCAGCGTTGAGGACAACTACGGCGGGTCGATGGGTTCGGCGGTCGCCGACGCGATGGTGCGTGCTGGCGATGCGTTCCAGCTTGAGCAGCTGCACGTTCGTGATATCCCAAAGAGCGCACGCACGCCCGATGAGTTGCTCGAGATGTGCGGGCTGACGGCGCAGCATATTAAGCAGGCCGCGATGGAAGTGCTTCAGGTCGTGTAAGGCGCCTATCGGGTTTTTGTATTTCACCCTCGGCCCTCGCGTTCTGCGGGGGCCGATTTGTTTTTACGCGGGTTGCTGCTGCTCTGGGCTGTGGGTCGCCCACTTGACGAACGCGCGGACGTAGAGCGGGATGAAGATGGCATTGAAGATGATGCCGGGCGGCGAGCCGATCATGATGTTGAGCGCGACGAAGAAGGCGCTGCTGAGTGCGCCCCAGACGAATGCGTCTCGTTTTTTGTTGCCGACACGCCAGAGGTAGGTGCACATACAGATGACGGCGAGCCAGTCGGTGCCGTAGTACTGGAACAGATACTCATAGATGGTGTTCATGGACCAAGGGTAGGTCCGGTGCGGCCGTTGGTTTTATTCGAGCATCTCGATTGCCAGGACATCGCGGCGGTTGAAGGTCATTTCTTGCTGGATGTTTCCAACGACAACCGTGAATTTGATGTCGTCTTCAATGGGAGTGGTGCCCAATATACCGGTAAGAACTCTGCCGTCGGCGAGCCTGAGCTTGTGCCGGGCTTCTGGCGCTTCCTGTTGGTCGCGATTGTTGGCGGTCGTGCGAGAGAGTCTCTCGGCAAGCTTCTTCTGGTGTGTGTCGTAATCGGTGATGCGGAGCGTGACGGGTGAGCTGCGCCAGGAGATGGTCTGCAGCCAGGGGCTGCGCCGGCTGGTCTGGGTGGTGAACGGCACGCCCTCCATTGATTCAGAGATTCTAGAGACGTTTCGGGTCCGCTCTGATGTGGGGATGTGGTTCCGGAGCGTGACGCGTCCTTGCTCGGCGGCGCACGCGAGTTCGCGGGGTGTGGCGCGGATGTTCTCGATATCGAGCGCGATGTAGAGCGGGAGCGGGGCGCGGTCAAAGTACTCGCGCCGGCTCTCTGCGGTTCTCTCGAGAGGCCAGAGCACACACGATCGGTCGAGCCTGTTCAGGTTCAGCTTCGCTCCCCTGCGGTGGACGGCGATGCGCTGTGAGATCGTGGAGTTGTCTTGGGTGACGTATCCGATGAGCCAGTGGTCGGTCTGGTCGGTGACTTCGAAGTCGAGCACTTCGGGAGACTCTTCGCGGGAGCCGAGGATAGGGAAGCACGCGAGCGTGCCGGTCTGCGGGGAAATCGGGAGCTCGTACAGGGGCGGGAGGTTGGAGAACTCGTAGACGATGTCGCCTTCTTCTGCGGAGCCGATATCTTCCTGGAAGTAGCTGATGGAGCCGTCTTTGTATCTCACAGCAAGTTCGCCTCGGGGCGCGAGCTCTTCGTACGCGTGATCGAGTCTCTGGCTCGACACCGAGCTGAGTTCTCTCATCCGGTCCTCGGTGTCTCTGAGCGCAGTTGCGCGGTAAGCGTTGATAGCGTCACCGTTGGGCAGCACGAGGTAGCGGTGCGATTCGCGTTCGAGGTACCCGATCTGAGTGCGGGCCACGCGTTCGAGGATGTCGGGGCAGTCGATCGCGGGCTTCTGGAAACTCGCGGGGTCGAGCAGCGCTCCTTCCTTGTCGAGTTCCTCGATCTGAGAGATGGACAGCTCGGGCTGGTAAGGGGTGTACGCGGGTTGTGTCGCGGCGAGCACGAGGGCGAGCAGTGTGGTGTACATATGAGACAACCTCCGTACCCTTAGGATACAGAGGTTGTCGATTGGTTCCCTGCAGATTGCCTATTTGCTGAAACTATGGGCAGCCGGCGTTGTAATTGTCGATCCAAGCGGTGAAATCGGCGGGTGTGACGGTTTCGTCGCGGTTCTGGTCCGCCTTGCGATCACCGGCGTTGAAGGCGGTGACCCAGGCGGTGAAATCTGTGGGCTCGGCTGCGCCGTTCTGGTTCACGTCGGCGAGGCAGTGGAGTTCGCCCCTGACGATGAACGCTCGGTTCTGGCCCCCCGCGGCGACGAGGAAGTCGATGAGGTCGTCGCCGTTGACGTCGCCGATTCCGACGGCGTCGAACCCGAACTGGTACCCGGCGACGGTGTTGGTGACAGTTCTAAGGATCGACCCGTCGGCGCCGGAGAAGACATCGATCTTGCCCGCGTTGTTTGCTGCGTCGCGGGAGATGTAGCTTCCTACGACGATGTCGTCGTGTCCGTCGTTGTTGATGTCGCCGGCGAGCCTGCCGCAGCCGAGGCCCTGCAAGAAGGTGGTGCCGGTGCGGGTAAAGAGGACCTGCCCGGTGGCGCCGGAGATGACATAGCAGCGGCCTGTGCTGCCCCCGAGCGCAGAATCACCGAAGTCACCTGCATAGATATCCGGCGTGCCGTCGGCGTTTGCGTCGCCCGCGGGCCCGACGAAGAATTGGCCGAGGTTGCTGCCCGTGGACTCGGCGTCGATGCGCGGGAACAGCAGCTCGCGTGTGGCGCCGTTGTAGACGAACACGCCTCCCTTGGCGGCAGCGCCTGCGTTCTGTGCGCCCACGGCGAAGTCGCACACGCCGTCGCCTGTGATGTCGCCTATGCCCGAGACGGCGGTGCCGAACTGGTCACCTGCGTCTTCACCGTCGAGAGTTTCGATGATCGAGGCGTCGGCGCCGGAGATGACATAGACGCGACCCGTGTTGTTCCCAGAGGGCGGGTCGTAGAGCGGTGCTCCGGCGATGACGTCGTCAACACCGTCGTTGTTGATGTCGCCCACTCCCGCGACGGCGTGTCCGAGCGCTTCGCCCGGATTGATCTGGTTGACTTGGTGGATGAGGGAGTAGTCGTTGCCGCTGAAGACGAGCACGGCGCCTGTGGATCGGGCGCCGCCCACGATATCTGGGATGTTGTCGCCATCGACGAAGCCAGCGTCTGCGAGTGCGTACCCCAGGCCTGCGACGCCGAAGTCTGTGCCCTTGAACTCGTGGAGGAGGTCGCCGGTAGCGCTGTTGAAAAGGGAGATGGTGCCCCCTGACGCGTTGACGGCGCTGATCATCGATTCCATGGCCCCGTCGCCTGTGATGTCACGGAGCTCGGAGGCGGCCCATCCAAACCCGCCGACGCCCGTGAACTCGTGCAAAGCCTTGGATCCGGGCTCGAGGAACTGAGCCTGTCCGGAAGTGGCAGCGAACAGTGCGCACAGGCATGCGGCGTGTTTGGTGGGAAGGCGGGTACGTACTGACATGATGTTGCTCCTGGTATGGGCGGCGGTCCCCATGAAGCCCAGAAGCTACATGTGAGTGGTGTTTGCGTCTTTCAGTTTCTTGCTCGGTCGTAGAAGCAGTGGCTGGTTCTTCTGAGAGCGCTTGGGGGGTAGCCGAACTCGGATTTCCAGGCGGTGGTGAAGTGTGCGTGGTTTGCAAACCCGAAGTCGTGCGCGATTGAGGTGATGGTGTGATCAGACCACGCCAGGCGGCCCGCCGCGGCCCTGAGTCTGAGTCTCAAGTGATGTTGTGCGATCGATTCTCCGGTCTGCTGCTTGAAGACCCGGCAGAGGTGATAGGTGGAGACGTGGACCTGCTTGGAGATGTCTTCGAGCCGAATCTGTTCGGCGTCGGTGTCTGACACGGACCGGGCCATGACTTCCTTCGTCCTGCGTGCGATATCCGCATGGGCGCGCGAGGTTGAGATGCTCCTGTATTGGCGTGGCTTGCGTCGAGATTCTGACGCGGCCTTGAGGATTGTCTCTCTGGCGATCTCCATCAGCACAGACTCGATGACCAGGTCTGGCGGTGGGGTGTTGTCGGTGATTGACTTTGCAAGTTTGTGGTGCGCAGCGGTTGCCCAAGAGACCGCCGGGCCAACCTTGAAGGGCGGCGCGTCGTTGGTTACGTCAAGTCCTGCTTCCCCAAGAATGGTGGCGAGCAACGGTAGAGACGGCGAGATAAACCCACACAGGTCTCCTTTGTTTGAGGCGAGTTGTCTTTTGTATAATTCGTTTGGGCTGTAGTAGGCGACGGAATTCGGGTCCATGAGCGACCGAGATTTATTGTTCCTGTCGATGACGACCGCAGTCCAGGGCAGCGCGATGACGGGTGCCGGCCCAATGGTGTTTTCAATAGACCAGAGCCGGCTCTCGGGCGGGCACTCCCAGAGCCCGAAGCGGATGTCGGGCGATTCAAAGATAATCCGCGAAGATGCTCTCTGTGAATTGAGCGCCACGAAAGGGTGTACGCGTACGAGAGAATCTGGTTTTGTCGGGGTTGGGAAGAAAGCCGAGATGTGCTTTTTTGTCGTGTGCAGCCCTTGGTTGTGGCTTCTCTAGCATGTGAATCTTCGAACAACAGGTTTTTGAGGCCTATTATCGCCTTTGTCCATAAGTAGTTGTGGATAATGGGCTGCCAACAGAAGGGGTTATGTATGGCAAAGAAAGTAAAAAGAAAGGCAGGCGCCGGGAAGGCGGATGTCCACAGGGTCGTCGCGTCGCCGGTCCGTCGTGAGATTTGGTCTTACCTGAAGGGTCACGGGCCGCACACGGTGTCCGAGATAGCCAAGGGCATGGGCCGTTCGCAAACATCGCTCTACGCTCACATCGAGCAGATGGCGAGGAGCGGAGTGATCGAGCCAATTGGCTCGAAGCGTTCGGGCAAGCGTCATGCGGTGATCTACAAGGCCGGCGTGTCCGACTCGGATATTTCGTACGACCCGAAGAACAAGCAGAGTGTGCGTGCAGGCGCACGCTACGCTGCTGCGGTTCTTCGTCGCGCAAACCGGGAAGTGACCGACCATCTCGCCGCTGGCGAAGCAAAGACTAAGGGCCGTTCTCGCGACACGTTCGTGTTGGGTGGTCGGACACGTCTGACCAAGAAGCAGATCGCAGATATCAACACGCACATTGATGCAATCGACAAGATTGTCTCTGCTGGCGACAAGTCGGGCAAGGGCGATCTCTTCGCGATTAACATTGCGACTTGCCCGGTCGAAGATAATTTCTACTACGAATAAAGAACAGCGCCCGTCCGTGTGATGGGTGAAAGTAGGTAAAGAAAGAAGCCGCGACGATCGTCATGACCGTCGCGGCTTCTTTTGTATCAACAAGCGGTTGCTTGTGTTCTCGGATTACGGGCAGCCTGCGTTGAAGTTGTTGACCCATGCCGTAAAGTCGGTGGGTGTGCACATGCCGTCACCGTTCTGGTCGCACTCCGGCAGGTTGTTGTTGAATGCGTTGACCCACGCGGTAAAGTCCGTGGGGGTCACTGCGCCGTCACCGTTGACGTCTGCGAGGCAGTCGTTGGTCTGCTCGCACTCGAAGCTTTCGAACTCGACGGCGTCAACACCACACTCGAGGACGTCGCCCGGGTCGTTGTCGGCGGCCGCGAAGCGGATGCGAACGGCGTTTGAGTTGCCAAATTCAGACCCGACGTCAATGGTATCGGAGCGCCAGACCGTTGCGGTGGTGTATGTGCGTGCGATTGACCAGCTGCCGCCGTTGTTGGTTGATATCTCAACTCTGAAGTAGTCCTCTGCGCCGATGGTGTTGGTCTCGTCGTTCATCCAGTAGGAGTATGAGATGGTGCCGCCGGACGAGAAGTCGAACGCGGGAGATGTCATGATGGTGTCGCCTCCGTCGACGTCGGAGTTCGGGTCGCCGGCTTCGATGCCGGTGAGCCATGCCTGGCCTGAGCCGTCGGCGTCGACTGCGGGGTCGCTTCTGTCGTTGCCTTGCGGGAAGCCGCGGGTCCACTGGCCCTCGGTCGCGGAACCGGTGACGGTCCACCCGATGTCGGTCTCAGAGTTGTCGACGACGGAAGTTCCTGTACCGATGGCCGCTTGGATCGGCGCGCCGTCAGGATCGGTGACCACGCCGGCGATGGTGCCTTCGGCCTGGACGAAGTATGTGGGGTCATCACCGCAGTCGAAGGCGGGCAGGTTGCCGGTGTAGACTCCGCCCGCGCCGCCAGTAAGGCTGACGGTAGTCGGGCTGGCGTCGCCTGCGCGCTGGAAGACGAGCTCTGGTGAACCGATGAGCGAATCGTCGTTGAGTTCGAGTAGTGCGGTGATGAGCGTGGTCTGATCCGGTTCGATGAGCGACGGCGGGGTGCCGATGAATTCGATGCTGAGCGGCAGCTGGACGCCTTGGTCCACGCTGATGTTGAGTGTGTAGGACTGGATGGTGTTCTCGTTGCCGCCGAAGACGCGGACGTACGCGGCTCCGCTCGACGCGTTTGCGACAACGGTCTCGGCTTGGCCGAGGCCATTGTCGTTCACAGACTGGATGACAGTGCCCGCCGAATCGAGGACCTGGATGCCGAGGTCCTTCTGGTTGAGTGCGTTGTAGTTGCTGCCGGAGTCGCAGTTGCCGACCTGTGGGCCGTCGAGATAGGTGAAGCCGCGGGGCGTGACGGTCGCGGTGATCGAGCCGTTTGAATTGAGGTTGAGCAGGAAGTAGTCGCTGTCGGAGTTGTCGTCGATCGAGAGGACGTCGGTCAGGCCCGAGTTGTTAGCGCCTGTGGAGCCGAGTTGGATCGATTGGCCGATGTTGAAGCTGCCGAGGTCCGTTGCTTCGCCGATGTTGTCGTTGGGCTCTTGCGGGTCGCCGTAGTGGCGCTGCGCGTTGAGCGTGTCGTCGAACTGGGGGCCGTCGTACGCAACGGAGATGAACGGCTCCATGAGCTTGGTCTGGCTTGTTGGGCAGACGTGGAGTTGTCCCATTCCGTGGCCGTGCTCGTGGGCAAGAACATTGCGGAGGCGCAGCGATTGTCCAGTGGTGTTGTTGTAGAACGAATCGGGTGAGTCGACGACCATGTCGCCGTTCTGCGGGAAGAAGTTGTATGCGAGGATGCCCGAGTTGCCGTCGATGGGCTTGCCGCCCATGCGGAGATCGCCCCGGACGCCCGCGACACCCGGGTTGTTGAAGAACGTCGAGTTGTCATCGTTGGTCTCGAGGATATAGGTGTTGCCCGAGAGCTCGCCCCAGCGGGCGAAGATCTGATCGTAGAGCGCGCGCCACGTCGCGCGGTTGCCGTAGATGCCGTCCATGAAAGCGTTGAGTCCGTTGGGCCCCTGGCCTTCGCCGACACCATTTGGGATCGTGGTGCCGTCGTCCGGGAATGAGTACGTGAGAATGGTCGGGTCGCCCTGAGCGGCGCCGCCCGGGTTGAGCGCGGTGCCGCCCCAGCGTGTGGTCTGCTGGAAGCGGCCGAGATCCTGGTCCACGCCGAACATAACGTCTTCGAAGGCGTTGATGAGCGCTTGGTCGGTGCCCGGCGCGAAGCAGGGCATGACGGGGACGCCGTCGTTTGCGTTCTCTTCGATGAGGCGGGCGAAGCCGCCCAGCATGCGCTGGTGGATGGGCTTGAAGCTCTTGAAATCGCCCTCATCGACGACGTCCTTCACAGCTTCGTACGCTTCGGCGTATTCCTCTTCTGAGAGTGGCACGCTCCGCTCAATGATGTTCGGGTTGGTTTCCTCGGCTTCTCCGCCGGTCATGAACGATAGTTCGATGCCCTCGAGTTCGCAGCGCTTGAGGATGCGCTCGCGGTGCGACTCGGGGAGAGCGAAGAAAGTCTGTGCCTCGATCATGCGGACCATCTGGTCGTGCATGCTGTTGCAGCAGATTGAATCGGGGGACACTGGTGTCGTGTCGGGCTCAGCGTTCGCGATGCCGGTGGCAAGACCGACAGCGAGAACGATCGCCGCTTTCTTGGCGGTGTGCATACTCAGGTACTCCTCTTCATTAATCAACACAAGAATCTGACAAGGCCCGGGCGCCCTGTTAGGAGCGCCCGGGTGTGAATCAATGGTGCGGCTTACGGGCAGCCGGCGTTGAAGTTGTTGACCCAAGCTGTAAAGTCGGTCGGCGTGCACATGCCGTCGCCGTTCTGATCACATTCTGGGAGATTGTTGTTGAAGGCGTTGACCCACGCGGTGAAGTCGGTGGGCGTGACGGCGCCGTCGCCGTTGACGTCTGCGAGGCAGTCGTTGGTCTGCTCGCACCCGAAGCTCTCGAAATCGATAGCGTCGACAGCACACTCGAGGACGTCACCCGGGTCGTTGTCGGCTGCGGCGAATCGGATGCGAAGTTCGCTGGTGTTACCGAACTCAGCACCGATGTCGATGGTGTCGGTGCGCCACGATGAAGCAGGCGAGTAGGAACGGGCAACGGTCCAGGAGGCGCCGTTGTTGGTCGAGACCTCGACGCGGAAGTAGTCTTCGGCGCCGATGGTGTTGGTCTCGTCGTTCATCCAGTAGGCGTAGCTGACGGTGCCGCCCTCTGAGAAGTCGAACGCGGGTGACGTCATAACGGTGTCGCCTCCGTCGATATCGGAGTTGGTGTCGCCGGGTTCGAGTCCTGTCTGCCAAGCTTGGCCCGAGCCGTCGAAGTCGGCGGGCGGATCGGATCGGTCGTTGTTCTGCGGCACACCTCGTGTCCACTGACCCTCGGTTGCGGAACCGGTGACGGTCCAGCCGAGGTCTGTCTCAGAATCGTCGATAACAGAGACGCCGGTGCCAATCAGCGCGTTGAATCCACCGCTGGACGGATCGCTGACCACGCCCGCGGTAGCGCCTTCAGCGGAGACCCAGTAGGTGGGGTCGTCGCCGCAGTCGAAGCCTGGGAGTGCTCCGGAATAGACGCCTCCGGCGCCTCCGGTGAGGTTGATGGTGGTCGGGCTGCCGTCGCCGGCGCGCTGGTAGCTGAGGGTTGGAGTGCCGACGAGCGTGTCGTCGTTCTCTTCGATGAGAACGGAGATTGGCGTGGTGGTGTCCGGCGCGATGAGTGTGGGGGGTGTGGTGAGGAGAGAGATGTTGAGGAGCAGCACGGACTGGCTCATGTCGATGGTGTACGAGCCGGTTGACCCGTAGTCTGAGACGGGCCCGTTGGTTTTGGTTTCGTAGGTGCCATCGACGACGACGGTGTAGTTGCCCGCGGGCAGGGCGTTGTACGTCTTGCTCGCGTTGTAGGTGCCGGTGGGGCTGAAGTCATCAACGAGTGTGAACGGGGTGTCTCTGTAGAGTTGGAACTTGAGGTCGATGTTCTCGCCGACGTCTGGTGCGTTGACGTTGATCGTGACGTCGCCTCCGAATGCGGTAAAGCTGAACGCGTCGGTATCGGTGCGCGTGCTGATGACGCCTGTAACCGGCGTGTCCGGGAGGAGCGGTGTGCCGCCTGTGAGCGAGTCGGAGTGGTCATCGGGGAAGTAGTCGACGTCGTTGGCGCCGTTCGTGATGACGCCGAAGTCGTTCTGTGTTGAGGTGAAGCCGGGGTAGTCACCGTTGCTGAACTGGACGAGTTGCCTACCGAAGGGGGCACCCATGATGGGTCCCCAGGTTGGTGAGCCGCCCGACGAGCCCGGGTGGTAGGTGGAGCCGTCGAGTCCGTCGTGCTGGAGGCCGAAGGTGTGACCGGCTTCGTGGCTCGCGGTCTGCGGGCCGGCATTGAGGCCCTTGTTGAAACCGAAGCAGGGTGTGTCGCCGCTGGCGTCGAACGTGTTGAGGAACGCGACGCCGCCGATGCCGTTGCCGAAACCACTGGTGGCCTGCGTCATGACCACGCGGATGCCGTAGGTCGAGTCGGAGCCGTTCGATTTGGTGAGGGCGGCCAGGCCCGGGTCCTGTGTAGTGACGTTGATATTGAACTGGACGAAGTCCTCAGCGACCTCGAGCCAGGTATCGATGATCTCCTGCTTCTCGGAGTCGGTGAAGACGCCCGTGTTGCCCGAGCGGTCCCAGGCGGGGAAGTTGATGTTGTGGCCCCATCCGTCGTTGACAGAGAGGTGGCCGTCGAAGTCGAGGTAGATGGTTTTGTCGGCACCGGGGACTGACTCGAGGCTGAGGAAGTCGTCGAGCGGGATATCGCCGCCGAGCAGCGCGAGATCGGGCCCGGATGGGTCCTGCTGATGTTCATCCGCGAGCGGGCAGACGTTGAATACCCTGCCGTCGGGTGTGACGTATGTGGAGAGATCGGTGCGGAGCAGGGTTGCCAGGTCTGCCTCGGTCATGTTGTGGTTCTTAGCGATGTCAGCGAGTCTCGTGTCCAGTTGGCGTAAGGCCTGCATGCCGTTGAGCGATCCCTCGGGACCGGTGCCCTGTGCCTGAGTGGTAAAGACCTGCTGGGCCGGGGCTGTACCGGCAACGGCGAGTCCTGCTGCGAGTACGAGCGTGCCCTTTGTGAACGCGTTCTTCATTGTGAAGCTCCTCTTCGCGTAAATAAGCCGAGCCCCCCTCGGGGGGCTCGGCAGAGATCGAACCAGTATCAGATCATGGGCATCCAGCGTTGAAGTTGTTTACCCATGCGGTGAAGTCTGTCGGTGTGCATGCGTTGTCCCCGTTCTGGTCGCATTCGGGGAGGTTGTTGTTGAATGCGTTGACCCACGCGGTGAAGTCTGTGGGGGTGACGGCGCCGTCGCCGTTGACGTCGGCGAGGCAGTCGTTGGTGTCGCAGACGACGGTGGCCGAGAACGGGTTGTTCGGGTCTGCCGGGTCGATGATCTCGGGCCCGGTGGTTGTGTTGACGTGGATGTTGAAGAATATCTCGTCGTCGCACGCTCCGGCCGGGAGTGTCGCGGTGTAGTTGTTCCCGCCCTGCGGGACGAGGTCTGCTCTGAAGAGCGGGACGCTGAAGTTTGTCGCGTGGAGGATGAAGAGCTCGTCGGTGTCGAGCGTGAACGTGCCCGGGTCGATGTTGACGAGGAAGTCTGTGGTGACGCCCTCGTCGAGCTCGGTCGGCAGGCCGTTGGGGTAGCTGATCACAACCGGCTCGGGGGGGA